>CALURC010000001.1 GCA_944323075.1 uncultured Alistipes sp.
GCCGCTATCATCTGGATCTGGTGATGATGACACACGGATGGAGACGGTTCCCCTCCGACAACCTGTTCCGTCCCGCACCATTCACCCCCAAGCACTTTATCGAACGGGGACAATATATCTCCGGACGGGTGAAGAGCATGTTGGGACGCGATGCCAAATCAGCAACTGTAACCGCCATATCGTTAAATCAGGAGGGTGTGTCGGGATTTACCGAGACGGACCGTTCGGGACGGTACCTTTTGGAGGGGTTGGACTATAAGGATACGGTAGTCTTTCTGGTCTCGGCCCGGAGCAAGAGGAACAGGCCGGTACAGTCGGTCGAGGTAGACAAGCTCTACCCTAAACCTGCCTTCAAGAAACTTGCTCCCTATCCGGTGTATAATGAGACGGAGCAGGCGGCGATGGACTCCTGTATGAGGGTTCCGATCGACCGCTATTCGGGTATGACCGGATACGAACTGAACGAGGTAACGGTGAAAGCCATTAATCCAAGGAAGCCGAAAACCACCGGAGTCGACATCCTCTACGATACGACAAGACTCGCAGAGTTCAAACCTCTCCCGTTAGGTAGGTACATCGGATATTACATGCTCGAGGTAACAACTATTGCTGACTTAAAACCTCGACCAGGTGATGCACAAGCTCCCCTTAAACGAGGACTTTATATAAAAAACATGTTTCAAAGAGGTTATGCCCCTGCTGGTGTTACTGTTAACGGTCGAGCTTGTTCTGATTTGAAAGTGTTGAATGCCTATACCGTTAAAGATGTTGAGTATATAAACCTTAATAGGACGACAATACCTTATCAAGTAGAAGTATATCTGAAGCCGGGAGTAGAACCAGGAGGAAGAGATTTTGCGATTTGTAAAATGTTGGGGTACTCGGATGGTATAGAGTTCTACTCGCCGATATACGATACTCCGGAACGAGCAGACAATCCCCACCCGGATCACAGAACAACCCTGTACTGGAATCCATACGTACAAACCGACACGACCGGTAAAGGTTTTGTAGAGTTCTATACCGATGATCGGGAAGATACCGAACTTGAGATCTCAATTGAAGGTGTTAGATATGATGGCATGCCAGTATTACATAGAACAGAATTATTGAACATTTCCAAACAGTATAAAATTTACCCTAAATAAAACACTCAACATAAAACTCTTTTACACTTTATTTTTTAATAAAAAACTCTACTTTTTGATTACAACACTTAGACACCACAAGCAACTAATAAATATAGTTAAAACTAAAATTCACATTCCGTAAATTTATTGTTTCAAAATACGCCCTACACCTCACACTTATAAACGCGCCACTATATTTAAAATTTATTTACCAAGAAACAAAATAAGCAAACTTTGTTTTATTTATAAATTATATTTAATTTTATTGCACCAAAACACAGACCATACACCTGTATTTTAAATTACACAAAATAACACACTAATACCTCAAACTAATTTTGAATACCATAAATATATTAACAATATGAATCCATTGTTAAATCGATTAATTCCACACTTACTCTTAAATTTCCATTTTGCACCCAATGAAGGCCTACTCAACGGGAAAATGGGAGGCGTTATTTTTTTTGGATATTACGCCCAATATACAGGAAAGACCTATTTCCGTGAATACGCAGAAGAATTATTGGATGACATATTTGATAGAGTACACGAAAATATACCGATTAACTTTATCGATGGTCTCTGCGGTATTGGTTGGGGTATCGAATACTTAATCCAACATTCGCTTATGGACGGTGATGCAGACGAAGTCCTCGAAGACATCGATAAAAAAATCATTGAACGTGATCCAATGTATATAAACGACCTATCTTTATATACTGGATTACAAGGTATACTAATGTACATTAATGCTCGTTTATCCCATTTTCGTACTAATAATTACCAACCTTTCCCAGATGAATATCTCCAGCGTGTAAATAAACATATAACCTCTATACTCGCATCTACCAATGTTGAAACATCCGCTGAATTCAATAACATAGCTAACTATTTCACCTCCAGAACCAACAACAAAACAGCCCCTGACTATTCATTAGAAATAACAAATGAATTCTATGGAACTCTCCCTTCTAATTTTCAAAATCTACACTCCTCTCCAATAGGTATTTATCAAGGTTTAACAGGTTTTGCATTCAAATCAATTCTATCATGAAAAATATTTATATTTTCAACATTACATCCCGAAGTATTCGCTATGGCATTGGAACTTATATCCAACATCTAATTCGATGTGCTCAGCATGCAGGATTTATGGTGCATTATATATTAATCTCAGATGAAATCAAAGAACTTGAAATTATTAAGAAGAAGAGTATTTGGCAATTTAAAGTCCCCTTAAATCATTATGGGAACACTATGAATGCACTGACTAAAACCGAACAGAGTCTCGCTTACTTATTAAAAGAGTATATTACAGATAACAAAAACAATATATTCCATTTCAACATTACAAGACAGGATGCATTAATCTCCAGAATAAAAAAACAATTCAATGGAAAATTTGTCATAACACTTCATTACACAGATTGGAGTTTCGAACTATTAGGAGACAAAAAAGAATTAAAAAGAATTCTACACACATCTCCCCAAAAAATGAATGCAAAAGAAAATTTCATTTACAAAAGCTTTATCAGAGATCAACAAGTTTTGAATGAATATGCAGATCACATAATTGCCATAGCCAAACACTCTTATATGGATATCACCAAAATGTATAATGTCCCTCCAGATAAAGTCACTCTGATAAACAATGCCTTACCCGACAAATACAAACATCTTTCAGAACAAGAGCGAAATGAATTAAGAACTCAATACAAAATATCCCCTACAGAGAATATCATAATTTTTGCAGGTAGGCTGGATGAGGTAAAAGGTATTGCCATATTAATCCGCGCTTTCCGGATATTATTGGAACGACACCCGAATTCACGGCTGATCATTGCTGGAGAAGGTGATTATCAAATTCTATTCCCTCTAGCTTTCAAAGATTGGAGCAAAGTAACATTTACTGGCTACATTAAGCAAAAAACATTATATGAACTTTATTCCATTGCAGACATAGGTGTAGTCCCCTCTCTTCACGAAGAATTCGGCTACGTTGCAATTGAAATGATGATGCATCGTCTTCCTGTTATTGTCAACGCCACAACAAGTCTAGCTGAAATTATCGATCACGAAAAAAATGGGTTACACGTAATGCTGAAAAGAGGGAAACAAAATCTACTCAAATCTGCAAAAGAATTATCTTCAGCTTTAGTACGATTATCTGAATCTCCACAACTAAGAATCCATTTAGGTAAAAATGCACGAAAAAAATATTTATCTCATTACGCAATTCGACTCTTTAATCAACGAATGAAATCACTATACCAAACTTTATAAATCATGACCAATATTGATAAAGAAGCAAAAGTGCACGAGATTGCCCAAATATTAGCAACAAATTTAGAAACACCAGACATTAAGAACTCCGGCATTGGATTATACACCGGCAAGTTAGGTATTTTATTGTTTTTGGCCCATTATGCAAAATATTTTCCAACCAAACAAAACCATCAAATACTCAATCAATGTCTGGAAGAGTGTTGCAACAACCTCTGTAACGACGTGATATATATGCATACTTTTTGTTCCGGATTGGCAGGAGCAATGAGTTCCCTTCGGCTCATGAACGAAAATTCACTGATTGATCTTGATATGTCAGAAATAGAAATCCAATACAAACCAATCATGCTGCAACAAATGAAAATATTCCTGCATAAAAATCCTGGGAATTACGACTTTATGCACGGTGCATTAGGTATTGCATTACATTACAAAACAGACCCTGATTTCATAGAAACACTTGTTACATGGTTAAATGAGAACGCAAATCGAGACAAAGGATTCACAAAATGGCCATCTATCCTAAACGACAAAGGTAAAATTGGATACAATATTGCTCTTTCTCATGGAATGTCAAGTATCATTCTTGTTTTAAATCGTTTATACAAATCGGGCATCCAACAAAAACAAATCAAAAAACTTGTTTCTAGCACAATCGACTATATTTTATCACAAGAACTAAATCGTTCAATTTATGGATGTTGTTTTCCTTCGCAATCAACAGAAAATGGCGACGAAATTTATAAAAGTCGACTAGGTTGGTGTTACGGTGATCTAGGAATAGCTGTTGCTTTATGGCAGGCAGGAAAAATTTTCAATCGTCAAGATTGGCAAGACAAAGCAGTAGACATCATGTTATTCACTACTCAACGCCGAGACCCAAAAGACAACAATATTATTGATGCAGGTCTGTGCCATGGAAGTTCAGGCGTAGCCATGATATTTAAATATATGTACAACGAAACCGAAGACGAGCGTTTTGCAGAAACAGCCCAATATTGGACTGATGTCACCCTTGATTTGGCATATCACCAAGACGGACTTGCTGGATATAAAAAATTCACTTTAGAAGTTACCCCACCATGGAAAACATCATACACTCTCTTAGAAGGAATTTCAGGTATCGGATTAAACCTTTTATCCCTGTTAGATATAAAACAAAGAAGCAAATGGATGGAGCTTTTCTTACTATAAATCCACAAAATTTAATTCTCATAAACATACATGACAGTAGGTAGTTATTCATTAAACTAATGACTACATTTTATACATAAAACACAGACTAAGCAATTATACAAAAGGAGGTTCCCAAAAATCCATATAACAGAGTAGGGGTTAATCAATTTAGTTTTTATCAGTTATGAAAAAATTAGTGCTAAAAAAAGAAATCGTAACACGTCTAACTCATGATGCAATGAATAGCTTAAGAGGTGGTGGTAATTACACATCAGACACGTACATAACAATGGACAACACATGCGCTTTAAACACATGCGAACTCACATGTGCAAATACTTGTGCAAATACTTGCAATGACACATGTAACGATACTTGTGCATATAGCTGCGGATGTCCCCAGACGAACATTTTAGGTGATTGCCTAACCCAAGATTACGAAATATGTAGAACTAAAAGAATATAAACCCTAAAAATATTTTGTGTACATAAAAATAGAATTCAAGAATGGATTTAATAATAAAAACCGCATTCTATTTATAATGCGGTTTTTATTTTACAATACTAACACTCACATTTTACAACAAAAGCGCTAATATCTCATACAACTCTAAACGAGAGAAAACAAAAAACAAAGACTAAACATCGTAAATAAAGGACTCTAAAAGCTGTTATAAATTGTACTGATATTGAATATTTTTCACTATATTTGATAAAATAATCTCGAACTAAAAAAAAGAAGATTGAGTTTCCGAAATTGAATTTTTTATCCTTGACAAATATTTAGATGAAACTAAAAATCAACAAACGCATAATCCTGGGAATATCGATTCCTCTATTGGTCATTTTTATTGTGGCAGGGCTAAACATTACCTATCGCTCCGGAACCATGCATGGAGAAAAAAATGACAAAATTATGCCTTGGGAAAACCATATAAACCTAGAAGGAACTGACTACATCCGTTATTTTTACAATACGGTCAAAGGTGCCTATGCCAAATATCCCTGGGTAGTGCAAATCTCCTATATAATCGTACTTTTATGCATATTATTGGTTTTTATCGTGTCCATTATCATGGCATGGGATATATACGTACGAAAGAAAAACGCAAGAATGTTCAATGAAATCAAACAGAAATACTATGGAACTTTGAGTGAAATAGCAAAACAGGATAGAATATTGGCTCGCTCGGAAATATACTCTATGATTATGCCGGACCGTATCACGGAATCGAGTTACACATACCGAATGAGATGGATCGAATTATTTATCCTATTACGAGCAGATACCGATCTGAAGGAGCCCTCAATCACCAATATTCGCAATACAATGGAAATACTCGGATTGAGTGAGTTCATGGAAAACAGATTGATTTACGGTAAAGACAAAGAGAAACTAAGGGTTATCCAGGCCGCCAGATTACTGGATATGCAGCTATCGGACAGCGTCATGACCGGTATCGTAAACAATCGCGACATCAGATTACACAAAGCCGCTCGATTCTATTATATGCTAATCAACAAGGATGACCCATACCTGTTTTTCGAAAATGACAAAATGAACGATCAATTCTCGGTGTGGGACAAACTGGAACTGCATCAACTGTTTGCCGATTGTCATGAAGCAGGTAAAAAACTACCTTCATTCATTCCCCTTATCCGTCAATTATCCAATCCGAAAATCGCTGCCTTTTTCATCAAAGAGACTGCATATTGGGGCAACGATATCGAAGTCGGATATTTGGAAGAGTATTTCGATTCTCCAAATCAAAGTTTTAGAAGAGCTGCATTCGAAGGTATGGGATTACGTCGATTCGCCCAAGCCGAAGAAAAAATGAAAGAGTGTTTTTTCAACCAATCGGAATCGTTGAAAAGGGTCATACTGGAGAGTCTTCTCGCTATTAAATCAGGCAATTCGATTGACTTCATAAAGGAGGCTTTTTATACATCTGCCTCCAGATTCACCAAACGTACGGCTTTGTATTGTCTTTGGCATTACAACAAACATGGACAAACGATATTTACGGAGATGAAGAAACTTGCATCTCCAGATGAACTTGTGCTGTTCGATCAGATTGACAAAACCAATATTCAATAATTTGTAAACCCACTCCGACCTGTATGAATGAATACTTTATAGAATTTTATGGATTTACCATATTCGCCTATTCCATCGCATTGATCATCTCGTACGTCATCCTGATGTGGTTGGCTGAGATATCTATCATACGGAGCAAAACCTCTTTCGTCGAATCGTACGCAAAGAAAGTTATCGACAAAAGCCCATATACACCCGGAGTATCTATTGTCGCCCCTGCCTATAATGAAGAGCGGACTATTGTAGATAATGTCACTTCTCTTTTAGGACAAGACTATCCTAAATTCGAAGTGGTCATTGTAAACGACGGAAGTAAAGATTCAACGTTAGAAAAGCTGATCGACAACTTTAAGCTGGTAGAGGTCCCGTACGATTATGTAGAACTAATCAAAACAAAACCCTTCAAACGACTATTCAAATCCACCGATCCAAAATTTGAAAAGTTAATCGTAGTAGACAAAGTCAACGGAGGAACAAAAGCCGATGCTGTCAATGCCGGGTTAAATGTTGCCTCCTATCCCTATTTTGTCAATACGGATGTAGACTGCATCCTGACAAAAGATGCTATTTACCAGTGTATATTACCGGTCTTGGATAAGGACCATGTAATCGCTGTAAGCGGTGCTATGGCTATGTCCAACGGATGCAAAATGAGTAATGGACAAATTGAAGAAGCCTTTCCGCCTCATTCATTAGTCCCCCTTTTCCAGACACTTGAATACATGAGATCATTCCTCATCGGTAAAATGGGTTGGTCCGCCATCAACTCCATGCCCAATGTATCGGGAGGATACGGCCTGTTTAATCGGAAAATCGTTATTGCTGCCGGAGGATATAGTTCGGATTCCTTTGCAGAAGACATGGATATGTTGATTCGGATGGTAGGGTATTGCTGCGATTTTTCTCAAAAATATAAAGTTATACAGATCCCTCAAACCTGCTGCTGGACGGAAGGTCCGCCGAATATCAAAGTCCTCGCTCGTCAACGAATCAGGTGGGGAAGGGGACTCATACAAACCTTCTCACAACACAAACGTTTTATATTCAATAAAAAATACAAACAGCTGGGACTTGTCACCTTACCCTATCTGCTGATCTTCGAGTTTATCGCACCTGTGATCGAATTCATCGGAGTGGTGACGCTTATCTTCCTTGCCGTTACAGGAGCTGTCAACTGGAACACAGCTCTGGTTATTTTTCTCGCCATCTATGCCTTCTGCATTACACTATCCGTTGTGGTCATTTTCTACGATTATACGCTTGGCGGATCGTACAAAAAAATCAAGGACTATCTATGGATATTGTTGGCAGCCATGTTAGAACCATTTATATATCATCCAATGGTCGTATTCTTCTCTTTGAAAGGTTATTGGAACTATTTTATCAATAAGAAAGCCGTATGGGGAGAGATGACCCGCAAAGGCTTTTCACCTGAAACTAAAAATGCCTGATTATGAAAAAAAAGACAAATATGCCTTTCCGCAAAATGTGGACACGGAACAAATATATTGCGTGGTCGCTATTGTTGACCTGTATGTTCTGTGCCAACACCGGCTATGGAATTGGCAAAAAAGAAAAAGTTGAATATTACGAAAAGTCCGTTAAGGATCTTTTTGTAGATGACAAATGGGAAGAGGGTAGAGCCATCCTAATGGAAGGATTGAAGCTATATCCCGAATCTTCTGAACTGAACGAACTGGCCGGAAGCTACTACTACCAGTTAAAAGATTATGACAACGCCAGATATTTCCTCGTCAGAGCCGTCAAAGAGACACCCGACAACGTAACAGCCAAAAATCTCTTGATAAATGTTGAAGAAGAGACCGGCAACTATTCCAGTGCGATCTGTTACGTCAACGAACTTTTGGAAATCACCCCTTATTGGCAAGGTCTATGGAAGAAAAAAATAGCTCTGTACAGACTTCAGGGCAACGATATCGAAGCCGATCGGTTATTGAAACGATTGTTTCAAATATACCCCAATGACACGGCTGTCAGACAAGATTATATCTCCCGCCTCGAAGAGAACTATTTGAAAGAGCGGAAAAAGGGTGATAAAGTTGCCGCAATACAAGCACTCCGCGAATTATTGGAAAAAGATAAATCGCAAGAAGTGTACTACCTGGATCTGGCAAATTTGTTTTTACAGCAAGGTACCCCAGAGTCTGCATTAGAAACCGTTTCCGAAGGGGTTATTTCGTTTCCCAGTTCGATCTCCTTGATCTCTAAAAAAGCCGAAATATTGTCCGGACTGCGCCGCTATCCGGAATCATTGGCTTTCCTGGAAGACCGAATGAATTTTTGTAAAAACACAGATTCTCTACAACCCCTATACAATTCGGTCCTGGAAGAGTATGCCAGATCACAACAGGAATCCGACCCCTACCGGATATATGGCAAACTGTATACCCTCAGAAGAGATAAAGATGTACTGAATTACCTGATCGACGAATCAATAAGAAGTGCACGGGAAGAAGACATGAAAAAATATATCGATGAAGCACGGAAAACCTATGGCGATACCCCTGAATTAAGATATAAAGAGTATGAATTCTATAAACGACAGGGAAGTCCGAAGGCTATTGTTTTGCTCGATGAATTGTATAAACAATATCCTAATAATTATGATATCGCTGAAGATGTATGCGCCTTGAAATATACACAAGCCGAAACATTGCGTGAAGACGGTGCGTACAAAGAGGCAGCCAGACTATTTGATTTTGTCGCGGGAACAACCCAAGATATTGATTTAAGAACATCTGCATTACAAAAACTATATTCGGTCTATATATATTCAAAGCAATACGACGCAGCCGAAAAGGTTCTTGAATCATTGCGGGAACATATCGATCCGGAAGAATACGTAGGACGGGAAGCTGAAATAATGAACAAAAAAGGGGAGGTAGAATCTGCACTCGAATACCTGTACGATTATTTCAAAAATACGAACTCAGAATCGAATACGACTTATATACCTGACCTGTATGAAGAATATGCTCTACCTCACATCAAAAAACTCATTGAATCGGGCGATTTAAAACGAGCCTGCAGCGAAAGCAACAGACTTATCGAGATATGTCCGTACTCTGAGCAGGGCATACAGTATGCTATTTCATGTTTCTCTCTGGCTGGCGACAAAGAAGAGTCTGAAAAATATATAGAATACGGACTGCAGACCTTTCCTGGAAATACGTCTTTTATAGAGAAAAAAGCATCTCTATTATACGCCGACAAAAAGTACGATGAAGCCATCGCTTTGTTACTTCCCGTTGTCGACTCCTTACCTGGAAACAGCTCCATCATCGCGTCATTATCTGCCAGTGGCGAAGCCAGTGCATACGAACTCATAAAATCGAAACAATATGATAAGGCCATGGCAATTATCGACACGACTCTCGCATTCGACAACAACAACCAAAGGCTGAACTACACAAAAGGTATGATATACGAAAAATTAGGTCAATATGATTCCGCATATGTATATCAAGTACTTTACAAACCGGATGCAAGCGACGCGAGAGAATTCAAACGCCATCTGGCAAACTTGGAACGCCGCAATATGAGAAACGAACTCTCCATGGGCGTGATCTTCGGTGGATATATGAACGGCAGATCGATTGCTCCTGTAATGGATATTTCTTATGCATACACCCATAAGAAAAACCGATTTTTCTTTAGTCCGGCATACACGGCACGGGAAGACGTGACAGATGACGATGGTATAAATGTTCTGGGAGGGCAGGCCATAAGACTTACAACAGGATGGGAACATCGATTCTCGCCAAGATGGTCTTCTTCCATATCTGTAGGGTGGGCAAATGATTTTTTCCCAAAGCTTTCTGCCAATGCAGCCGTTGCATACGACTTCAACAAAGATTGGAGTCTGAGTCTAAACATAGGATACAGAAGTTTAAATAGAGATCTGATAGATTACAGCTGGGTGGAAACGACCGATGCAGAATCGGGTGTAACCGAAGGCGTATGGAAACCCGAAAAATATGTCCGTACCAAAGAGTCTCTGCTCAATGCCGGTCTGACTGCAACCAAATCTTTTGAATATCTGGTCTTAACCTTAAAAGGCGATTTTTTCATCATGGGAGGCAGCCCATATTTCAATAGTTCTGCACAACTTAAATATATACCCGGTAGCGACGGAACGTCGTTTGTCCGAGGAACGTTTGGGATTGGCTCAGCCCCCGAGCTGGACGTAATAGACTGTGCAATGCCCGGAAGCTTCAGCAAAATTAATGTTTTTGCCGGATTAGGAGGAGGATACATGATCGGCAAACACATGTTGATAGGCCTGGATTTTTCATACAGCACGCTGTATACCCAAAGCAGCAAACGTATAGGGACCTACGACGATTATATCAACGACATCCAGACAAAATACAAAAACATGTTTAATGTCTACACGTATATCAGCTTCTATTTTTAATTATTGAGCTTATAGGATGATTACCCAAAGTATCGTCGATTCACCCCAAAAATAACATGTATGAAAAAACATAAACATATAGCCGTTGTTTTGCTTTGCGTCTTTTTAACGACCTGTTTTTGTCATGCTCAACCGCAGAAACAGAGATATGATGCATACGAAATAGCCGCCACAGACGAAGATGCTCACGATACGAAATGGGCTGAATATCTTCGTACACAACTGAACAACAGAGGTATCGTTGTCCAGAACCAACAAAATTCCACCCCAAACCAACATATTCTTCAAATTGCAATAGACCTAAATCCTTCGTTACAACACGATTACGCTGTACTAAGAGACAATGAACATCTGACACTATGCGCAAAAAACGAGAATTCCATGCTATGGATATTATACCAATTCATTTCGTGGATTTCGCAGTATGATGATCGAGTAGATGCCTCCGATCTTACCCCTCCGTTATTGGACATGAGCCAAACCTGTGAAGGATCATTCACGTTCGATTACAGAGGTATTTATTCTCCCACTAATTGCGACCCCGATTTCATGGCAGTTAATGCCTCCCATAATGTCGACTACGACTGGGGATTATGGGGACACAATTTGAGAAAAGTTGTTAAAGAGACTAATGACGACAGCATATTTGCATGGCATGAAGGCAAAAGAGATCAACAACAACTTTGCTTTTCATCGAAAACACTGTATGAATGTATTGTTAGGTACATTACCGATAATTATGGGGAAGGCAAGACGACAGCCGAAAGGGGAAACGAGGTTATCAGATTTTGTATCATGCCGGACGATAATGATGTTGTCTGCCTATGCGAACTGTGTCGGCAAGCCGGCAACAACAGTCAATCTGCAACACCATCCGTGATGAATCTATTAAAAAAGATTGCCCAACGTTTTCCGAATCATCTTTTTTATACCACTGCCTATCGTACAACCGAAAACCCTCCTTCATCGCCTATGCCCACCAATAGCGGTGTCATAATAAGCGCCATAGATATGCCATTGGCAGCAGATGGATTCAATGCGGGCGATGCAGCGGAAAAATTTGAGAAAAAAATAGACAAATGGAAAAGTATAACACCACACATATATGTGTGGGATTACATGAGAAACTTCGATGATTATCTAACACCATTCCCTGTAATGGGTATTCTCAAAGAACGGTTGGCTCTCTTCAAACGTCTGGGAGTAACAGGTGTCTTTTATAACGGAAGCGGTTACGATTATGCTTCTTTGGATGATGTGCAAACATACGTTCTTGCATCCATGCTAAAAATGGACAATATCGATCCGGACTCATTAACAAAAAGATATCTCCATAAATTCTATCCCCAGTCGGGAGATATCATATACAAATACTATGGAGGAATAGAACAGAAAGTTATTCAAAATCACTCGAAACTCGAGTACTACGGCGGAATAACTGATGCTGTCGACTCTTATCTTAATCCCGTTGAGTTCGAATCTTTCTATAAAGACCTGGATGCAAAATCAAAAAACATTTCCGGGGAAGAACGACTCAGGCTCAATAAATTATTAACCGCTCTTAATTTTACCATGTTGGAACTTTCAAGGATTCCTCAAGGCATTCCATACGACACATCAAGGATCGGAGATTGGCTGTACAATCTGCAAGGACACGATGCTTTTCCCGAAATGAAAAACTATAAAGAAGCAAACGGAGCAATCGATACGTATATAGAGTTATGGAACAAATATGGAGTCCATTCTGCTGTAAACAAAAATAATTCAAACCGTTATGACTTCAAGTTTTATCAAAAGGGTAATGAGTCCCGAGAAATAAAAATGCTTTCTGACTGTTTCTATGGATTACCTTCGGATTACCATACCGGATGGTACCAATTTAAAGATACGGAGATATCGGCAGAGAGTGTGATCGATAGAAATTGTATTGTCGTAATCGACGGAGGTTTTCTGTACGCTCCAAAATGGAAAATAGATTTACCGGAACGTGTCTCTATCCTGATTAATGATACGCCATACCACGAAATTGAAATTCCTTCAGACCCAGCTCCATATACGAAGCAATACGTACGCTTCGAAACAAAGGTTGCATCTAGAGATCGTTTAAAAATAGTTGTAAAACCACGCGAAACATCTAACTCATTTGTTGCTTGCGATGAAATCGAAGTATATGAAAAAAAATAACCTATCTAAGCTGCTATATATGAGCAGTCTTCTCATATTTGCTGCATGTTCCGGGAAAGTCAATCCCACATCGGTTGTCATAGAAGATCCCATACGGCACTATTATCCTATTTTATCGGGAGATGAGCTATGGATTTCATACGAACTCACCAATACAGGAAAAGATCCTCTGATTATAAGCGAAATCCAAACTTCCTGCGGATGCATTTTGTACGATGATTCAAAACGGATCATCCCGCCCGGAAATAAAGAACATTTACTCTTCAAATACGACAGCTTCAAAAATACAGGGTATGTCTGTCATCAGATCAGGTTATACGGAAATTTTGAGTCAAGCAATGTGATGTTACTTGAATTCGATGTAAACGTAGTCCCGTCGTCCGATCACATACGAGACTACGAAGAAGTATACGCCAAAAGAACTCAAGGCAAGAAAAAAAACACTATTACAAAATCTGAAACAGACAACAAAGATTTATACTACATCGATAGCGATTATTAATATCTCCCTGAACGATTGGAATGATAACAGATGCCTATTGATCGATCGACAAAGCGTTTGTCAAGTTGATTTATTACATCAAATCCGATATACTCTGTTTCTTACGTCCTTTTTGGTCGCGTTTCTCTTGCTTCTCCATCTTTTTCCTAAGTCCGGGCGAATTAGGCTTTTTGCCTGTGTAAATGATGTATGTATATGTATTATATGATTCATCTTTTGTTTTGGCTAATGCAGACGTGTTGGTAGTCGTTGTTTGTATAATATTGGCCTGCATATTCAACTCAAAACTATATCCACCATAATTATATTGCAACTTGTTAAGCTTTCCTAAATTGGTTTCCAAGATATCGACACCATTATCCCGTGCAAAAGTCATCAAATCATGATAAGTCGCGTCTTTATAGAATTTTACAATAACCTTGGCTATCCCTTCATCTCCATATTGGATAACCACTGTATAATCGTCTTCATGGGGCTTGATATCGGCTGTTGTCCCACTCAAAGCATTTAAAACGTTTTCTGCCACCTTAAGCCCATTTGATTTTCTTAGGACATATTGATTCCATTCATGATCATACTTAAACTTTGCCTCCTTCAACTCTTCTTGCGTCATACTTAGCATTTTAGAATAGGGAAACTCGGATTGAGCCAATAAAGAAAGAGAAAAACACATAAGCAATCCCGATAAAAAAAACCTCTTCATTTCAATGACTGATTTATTAGTTATACCAATATTTTAGGGTTACAGATAGCAATCAAACACACATTATCTCCTACACAATTGAATATTACGTAAACACATATCGAACATTATGACGAGGGACTATTTTACTATCCTCTTTTTTGTAGAATCATTTTATTTTAGTAATACTGATTGTCTAGACTTATCGGCTCTAAAATCAGAATAAATCCTGTCATTTTTAACAAGCATTTTACAATATTCGTTACAAAAATAAAAACAAACGGCAAAAAAAGATAACCCGTGGACTAATCTTATAACAAATGTTTCATTACCTAATTGATCTGACTGTTCTCGAATGAGTCCAGATAAATTCGGGGCGTTTTAATATTGGATGTATTTTCGATTTGGGCATTTGTTTTTAGGTTCGTTTCAATCAAAGTCCCAGTAGTCGGGAAGAACCGCTATGCCCAGACTTTTATGGTCTATTTGCGGTCTTTGGTGATGCGTAACATTAAAGGATGTTCTCCGTTTGCGAGGGTTTTGCTCTTAAAGCAGATGACTGAAATGGTGGCATCCATAGCTGTTTTGGTTTACACCACGGTTTACACACCTCGTTTAAAACGCCTTCTGAGAGGGGATGGTGATAGTTCGATTCTAAAATCCCCAACAAAGAAAAAGCCTCATCAATCGTTTGATTGATAAGACTTTCTTGGTGTCGGGGTGACTGGATTCGAACCAGCGACCACACGCCCCCCAGACGTATACTCTAACCGGGCTGAGCTACACCCCGAGCTCTAAAGCAGTACAAATGTAGAACAAAAAATGTTTCCTGCAAAATTTAAACTGATATTTTTCGAAATATTTACACCACTTGCTGCGTCCGCTGGATCACCATATCCTGCCACTCCTTACACAACGTCGTAAAGCGTGCTGACCAACCCGCTACACGAACCGGTAAATTCGGATAACGGTCCGGATGCATCTGCGCATCGATCAACGTCGCCGTATCCACCACATCCACATGCATATAGAAGCCTCCCTTGTCGCGGAACGTCTTCATCAATCCAACTAAAGCCACCACGCCGTTCTCATCTTTCACCGAATCCGGCAACACCTTCAGCTCGATCGTCGCTCCGTTCGGACAGCGCGTGAAATCCAACTTGCAGTATGAGTTCAGCACCGCAGTCGGTCCTTTTCGGTCGCTTCCGGGAGTAGGGGAGCAGTTCGTCGCCAGAATGTCTCCCACACGACTGCCTTCCGGTGTAGCCCGACGCATCATACGCCAGTCTATTTCACGTCCGAACGTGCTGATTCCACAAGGACGTTTCACTCCATTACGCTCTTTTACTTGTGCAACGATATTCGAATAATCATTGAATACCCGAACCATCATCTCGTCGCTCTCGGCGTTGTCGTTGCCATAAAATTCGAACCGGTTTTGCACCAAACGGCGCAAACCTTCGTTGCCCTCCCAATTTTTCCGAAGAATATCGATAAAATCGTTCAACTCAATGTACCGCTCCTCGAACACCAACTTTTTAAGGACCTGAAGGCTATTGGCCGTATCGCTGACTCCTCCGTAGTGAATGCCGTTCACCGTATACTTCGGTCCGCGTTCGGCATACCCCAACCCTTTTTCAATACACCCTTCGACAAACATCGAGACCAGCGGATTCGGCGTCACATGATCCTGCCAGCTATTATCGAGAGCCGTCTGCAGATTATTGACATCCTTATCCAATTCGACCACGAAAGATTTGTAGAGCGATTCGAAATCGGTATAGGCCAACGGTTCGTTCCGATCGAGCTTCAAGGCCCGGAACAGGGGTTGCATCATATCGGTCGGGGAGTAGATAAACGCCGTTTTTCCGGGAATGATTGCCTCCCAACATCCGTCGTTGGTAAATTCGCGAGCCTCCTCTTCGGGGTATCCGAACTTAATCAAACCGTCGATCACCACATTTTCGTTGTACACCGACACGATTCCTCCTCCGAAACGCTGCACCTCGGCAATCCGCCGATAGAGCTTTTCCGGTGTCTTGTCGCCAATACGTACGGCAATGGGGTAGTCGCTGATATGCAACTCCTCAACCACATCCAACACCAAATAGGTCAGTGCATTGGTCACCTCTTTCCCGTTTCGGTCAATTCCGCCGAGTATGATATTCTGATAGAACTGAGCGTCTCCCGTAGCGTTGTGTTCCCCAATCCATTCGGTTCCCTTGATCCAGAAATGGGCCACCAATTCACGGGCTTCGTCCATCGTAAGCGTTCCGTCATTCAAATCCCGTTCCAGATAGGGATAGAGCATCCGGTCAAAACGTCCGATTCCCGACCAGTTGCCCATCAACCGGAAAAAGGCATACATCGACCACAACGATTGAATTGCCTCCCGGAAATTACGCGGCGGATTCTCCGGCACATGTTCCAACGTCTCGATGATATTTCCATAGAACTTTTGCTCCTCGGCCGATGCCTTTTGCTGCATCTCCTTGAGCAACTCAACATTCCGTTTCTGCCAAACAGCAGCCGCATCCAATGTCAGCAACATCGATTGCAGCAGGTCGGTCCCGTGATCATCCAGTCCGCCCCGGTTCAGCCGTTCGTCTATCTCTGCCCGCAGGCCTTTGTACCCCGTGTTCAACACCTTTTCGAAACCAACGGTCGTATGGCTGATCGAGCTCATCTTGAGCAGAGGAGTTATGTGTTGAGCCCCCTCGCGGAGTGTAGCCGAACCCACGATCAGCTCTCCGGGCAGAATCCGCAACGGAGCATTTTGAGCAATACTCATCGCTGCATACCCATACTTCATGTTGTTCGACAGAGAGGCATCCCCTCCTTCGGGAAAGTCCCAGTTGGCATAACTCAGATTCCGTCCATGCTCTCCGGAAAGACCGATTTGGGCCAAGTGGTGGGTAATGTCGCTCAATCTTCGGGGAGATTCCGGATGCCATGCACGGCCCCAGTTATACAAAGGGTCACACGCACTCTTCACATCTGTATTTGCGGTACTCTCAGCAAAGAGATTTTTATTCAAGCCTACAAACAGGGCACACAACCCGAGTGAAGATCTTTTCAAGAATTCGGCACGTGAAATTCGTTCTTTCTGGTTCATTTCGGATAAGTTTTAGGTCGATCGAAAACGATACTTACGCACACTTTTCTCTACCACGGCAATGCACGCAAGCTCTTGTGGCGAATATACAAAAAAATTATCGGTAAACCAAACAACGCGAGAGATTTACCGATAATTCCCTATTTAGTTTACCATATTACAACGCCAGTCTGTAGATGTTATATATATCTTCAACCTGAAGGTGCTGGAAATTACCCAAACCATTCCGTCCATCGCGTTCAGCCAAACACCTTTCCGCCATCAGACGCAAATGTTCTTCACCGATTCCCACGTCACTCAACCGAGTCGGCAATCCCATTTTTTTGTACCAACCCTCGAGCCGGTCGATCATTTCGAAAACAATCCGTTCCTTGTCATCGAATGCCAGCGACACGTCGAATACCCGTACAGCAAACTGCACAAACTTATCAATATCCGTTTTATAGACATACTTCATCCACGCCGGGAAAACAATCGACAATCCGGCACCGTGTGCAATGTCGTACTGAGCACTCAATTCATGCTCAATATCGTGGCTGGCCCAATCGCCGATCCGCCCCATATTGAGCAGATTGTTGTGAGCAACGGTTCCGGTCCACATAATCTCAGCCCGAATGTCGTAATCGGTCGGGTGGGCCAAAGCCATCGGACCGTAATAAAGAATCGTACGAATCGATCCTTCGATCAACCGGTCTGTAAAATCAACATGTTTCACCGTCGTGAAATAACGCTCCATCAGGTGAGCCACAATGTCCGAACAACCGTTGGCAATCTGGTTAGCCGGCATCGAAAAAGTCACTTCTGGATTCATGAAAGCAAATTTCGGAGTCAGACATTCACTTCCGATATACCGTTTGTAATTCCCCTCCTCATTGGTAATTACAGAACTGTCGGACGACTCGGAACCGGCCGCCGGAATCGTCAACACGACCCCCACGGGAAGCGCACCTTCAATCGGCTTGTCATCATAAAGATAGTATTCCCAAATATCGTCCTTACAACATACACCGGCTGCAATCGCTTTCGACGAATCGATCGTACTGCCACCTCCGACAGCCAGAATAAAATCTAAATCATTCTCCTTGCACAACTCTATCCCTTTACGCACGAGAGACAAACGCGGATTGGGTTGCACACCACCCAATTCAACAAAGAAAAGACCTTCGGCCTGTAACGAAGCCACCACGCGATCATATAATCCGTTACGTTTGATCGATCCTCCGCCATAATGCAGTAAAATCCGCTTTCCGTATCGAGCAACCTCTTTCCCCACACTATTCTCTACACCCTTACCAAAAATAATCCGGGCCGGGTTATAATATTCAAAGTTTATCATAATTCCCTGTCTTTTTGATTTATAACAATCATTATTTAAATTTATTCAGTCCGCTGTCAATCACTCTTCGACCAATGTCAACGTCGGTCCGTCCGTAACAGTCAGAACCGCCTCCGATCCTTTACCCCGTAAATCCATCATCTGATTACCGTAACCATAACCGCTTCCTGTTACATACTGGGGCAGATCAAAGGTCGTACCGTCAAATGTTACACGAGCCAACCCCCGTTCGAAAACGACCTCGACACGATATGCCTGTTCGGTCTTACCATCCGACCCGACGAAACTCACCTCTATCGGGTATATGTCTTCGATATAAAGTGTCTTTCCCCGTTGTTCAACAATCCATTTACCATCGACCATTCGCACATTCTTCGTATCGTCATCCTCTATATTCCATGCACTTCCTCCGCCAGGCAAAGCTCTACGGTCCAGCACATCGTTTTTTTCCTGACCGGGCAAAAAAAGTTCAACCCGTGAAGAGTCGGAACTAAAAACCATATAAGCCGCATATACCGCTCCGCTATCGGCCGGTTCAACAGACATCAATTTAACCCCTTGCTCAAAAGGTCGTATACAGTCCTGCCTCACCTCCGACCACTGATATCCGGCCGAAGCGATACACCCGTGCTCATCACGGTCGTTTCCCGTTTTCGTTTCGTTTTTTCCCGAATTTCCGGCACATCCACACAGCAGACACGCCACTGTCAATAAACATTCAATTTTCATCCCGCACTATTTTTATGGTTAAGTTAAGTTCAACAGCTGATAATATCCCTGCCAAAGGGAGTAAACGCCAGCGACATCAACTTGAAGTGTTGTCGGCCAAATGGAATCCCGATAATCGTAATACACAACAATACGCCGAATACCAGATGGGTAAGTGCAATCCATATTCCTCCAAAAATCAGCCACAGAAGATTCATAATAGTCGACAGACATCCCGATCCCTGTTCGGTGACAACAGTACGCTGTCCAAAAGGGAATAACGCAAGCACCCCCAATTTAAAAGCCTGAATGCCGAAAGGAATACCTATAATCGTAATACATAACATAATTCCTCCAACGATATACTCTATAGAGACGAGTAACCCGCCGAACAAAATCCAAATAATATTACCCAGTATATTCATACCAATCCTCCTCTGTTTTTAAATTCGACTTATGTACAAAGATAGCACTATTTGCTTCCGTTCAAAATCCATAGCAAAAGATTGTCCAAACATTTCGAGAGATCCTCCGGAAATATATCGTATTCCGAATTCATTTGTTGGGATATTTTGATTTACTTTGTGTTTTGTTCCGTTCGCTTCGTTGGTATACTATTTGTGATACCTATCGGAGGATAAAAAAGTCTAAACGAATGACACATACGAAAATGAAAGAAAAAAACACTGATAAAGAATCTGTTAAAGAAGAACAAAAGATTCAAAACGAGAACATTGAAGAACAAGGAAACGAATCGACCGCTGACAATATGTCAGAAGAAAATTCCGACGAGGATGCCAAATCGTCAGATATGACAGACGAAGCAAGCGAATGGAAAGACAAATATTTGCGTCTGGTTGCCGAATTCGACAACTACCGCAAACGTACGCTAAGAGAAAAGATGGATTTGATCGCTTCCGGAGGCGAAGATGTGATCAAATCCTTACTGGCAATCATGGACGACATCGATCGTGCACTCGATGCCATGACCAAATCGGATGACATCGAAGCGATCCGTCAGGGTATCGTGCTGATCCACCAAAAACTGATAGACACCCTACATGCCAAAGGCGTGGAAGAGATTTCAGCAATCGGACAAGAGCTCGACACGGATCTGCATGAAGCCGTAGCCAAATTCCCCGTAGCGGAAGAGGAGAAAAAAGGCAAAGTAATCGATGTGGTCCAGAAAGGCTACAAGCTCAAGGACAAAGTGGTTCGATTCGCAAAAGTTGTAGTGGGAGAATAATACGATGGCAAAGAGAGATTACTACGAAGTACTCGGTGTGGATAAAAACGCCAGTGCCGATGAGATCAAAAAGGCTTATCGGAAGGCTGCACTGAAGTACCACCCAGACAAAAATCCGGGAAACAAAGAGGCTGAAGAGAAATTCAAAGAGGCAGCCGAAGCATACGACGTATTGAGCAATCCGGACAAAAAAGCCCGGTACGATCAGTTCGGACACGAAGGAATGAATGCCGGAGGTTTCGGAGGCAGCGGCGGCGGTTTCAGCGGCGGTTTCTCTATGGAGGATATTTTCAGCAATTTCGGAGATATCTTCGGAGGTCATTTCGGTGGTGGTTTCAGTGGCTTCGGAGGCGGCGGAAGCGGACGAGCCCGGGTCAACCGAGGTTCGGATCTGAGGATCAAAGTCAAGTTGACGCTGAAAGAGGTAGTCAATGGCACGACTAAGAAGTTAAAGATCAACAAGCAAATCGCATGTGACCAATGCGGTGGAACAGGAGCCAAAGACAAAAATGCCTATACGACTTGCTCGACCTGCCATGGATCAGGATATGTTACCCAGGTGGTCAACACATTCTTCGGCAGAACCCAGACCACACAGCCTTGTCCAACCTGTCACGGCGAAGGAAAGGTTATTACATCTCCATGCCCAAAGTGTAATGGAGAAGGTATTGTACGCGGTGAAGAGGTGATCGAAATCCGGATTCCGGCCGGAGTAGGCGAGGGCATGCAACTCACCGTCAGCGGAAAAGGAAATGCAGCCCGTCATGGAGGCATCAACGGCGACCTGCTCGTATTGATCGAAGAGGAACCCGACAAAAACCTGATCCGGGACGGGAACGATTTGATATACAACCTGAATATTACGATTCCACAAGCCGTATTAGGTGCTTCGGTGGAAATACCGACCGTAGATGCGAAAGCGAAGATCAAGATCGAACCCGGAACACAAGCCGGAAAGGTGTTACGCCTGCGGGGTAAGGGAATCCCCGAAGTAAACGGACACGGTCGCGGAGATCTGCTGGTTGTAGTTAACATCCACGTACCGACATCGGTGAACTCAACGGAAAAACAGTTGCTCGAACAACTGGCCGGAAACGAACATTTCAAACAGGCCGAACAGAACCGTGACGCCAATATTTTCGACCGGATGCGCAGCTTTTTCCGCTAATCGATAGACTGCAGACGACACGATGGAATTGGACCGTATCAACATACTACCCGATAGAGTCGCCAATCAGATTGCCGCCGGTGAGGTCGTCGAACGTCCCGCATCGGTAGTCAAGGAGTTAATGGAGAATGCGGTCGACGCAGGAAGCCATTCGATTACAGTCAACTACCGTGACGGAGGCAAAACCCTGATTCAGGTGGCGGACGACGGATGTGGCATGAGCGAAACGGATGCCCGCTTGGCATTCGAACGTCACGCTACATCGAAAATCCGTGCATTGGAGGATATATATCACCTCGTCTCGTTCGGATTTCGTGGCGAGGCGTTACCTTCGATCGCTTCGATCGCAGAAGTCGAGGTGCGGACTCGTATGCACGATCAGGATTTGGGTACACAAGTCATTATACACGGTGGACATTTTCTTTCGCAGGAACCCGTCCAAACTCCGTTCGGAACCCAATTTTTGATAAAAAATCTGTTTTACAACACGCCCGCCCGAAGGAATTTTTTAAAAGAGACCTCAACGGAAAGCAAGAGAATCCGCGACGAATTCCTTCGAGTTGCCTTATGTAATCCAGACATCGCATTCTCGCTTTATGACAATGATGTGTTGATTGCCAATCTGCCGGCAACCAACCTGCGTCAACGGATCGTTTCGGCCATCGGAGGAAAAAAAATCGCCCAAAATCTATTGGAGGTATCAGTCGATACATCACTCGTCCGCATCGAAGGATTCGTCGGACAACCCAATTATGCAAAGAAGAACAACCCGGAACAATATCTGTTTGTTAACGGGCGCTTTTTCCGGTCGAACTATCTGCGGAAAGCAATCCTCCAGGCCTATGAAAAACTAATTGCACCAGAAACGCAACCCTCCTATTTTTTATACCTTACGATAGATCCCCAGCGGATCGACGTAAACGTACATCCGCAAAAAACAGAGGTGAAATTCGAAAACGAAAGTGCAATATGGCAATTCATCAACGCAGCGGTACGGGAAACTTTGGGGAAACAGGGGGTTGTTCCGTTGATGGACTTCGATATGGACCAGTCGATCGAGATTCCCGTATATCGGGATAACGGCAATCTGCGTATTCCCGATCCCGATTTCCGACCCGATTTCAATCCATTCGAAGAAGAGGCTCGCAGCTTCAATCCCTCCAAAGGAAGCGAATGGGCGCCAACAAGTACACACAAACAAGCATCAGCTCCCCAATATTGGGAACGACTATACGAAATTCCGACTGAAAAAATCATCGATTCCTCAGCAGTCCATAATGCGGTCAACGAATTCGATGAATTCGACAGCTCGGTCAAAGAGTTTATCGACGGCGACGAAGAGCCTGTCCAGAGCCGCATCGAATGGAACGACGAAAACACACTTCATCGAACATTCGTACCGTTCGGTGAGCGTTATTGTGCCGTACCGGTAGAGCACGGACTCGCGTTGATCGATCTGAGAAGAGCGCGCGAACAGGTGCTTTACGAACAATATATGCGAATGATGCATAACGGTTCTTCGGCAAGCCAACAGATGCTCTTCCCGGAACATATCGACCTGAGCCGCGAAGAAGCGACGGCATTAAAAGAGATACTTCCGGAACTCGAAGCAGCCGGCTTTGAATTGACAGTCGGTGAAGACTGTGCCGACATCTCCGGTATACCGGGTACACTGCCTGCCGGTTCGCTGGAAAAAACCTTGCACGAACTGACCGATACATTTCTCGAGACAGGGAAACTACCGCTGCAACAGCAACAGGAACGGATGGCTGCAATCATGGCACACAATGGAGCGGCAACTGCAAACGACGAAAAAAGTATACGACGATTACTGAACGAACTGTCCGAATGTGACAACTGCAACTACACACCGAACGGAAAACCGATTTCGATCTTTCTGTCTGATGACGAAATGGACCGCCGTTTCAACCCTTAAAAACACTTCTAACACACGCACAAAATGAGATTTCAAGGAGCAATTTCAACACCCCCTGTGGTCCAAAACATAATTATTCTGAATGTCCTGTTCTTCATGGCTGAGACTATCCTTCCGGCACGTATGGGAGATTGGATGTTCACAAATCTCGGACTCTATTTCTGGGAGAGCGGAAACTTTCATCTCCACCAACTGGTGACACACATGTTCATGCACGCCAATCTGACTCACCTGTTCATGAATATGTTTGCACTGTGGATGTTCGGCCGCACGTTGGAATACGAATTGGGGAGCAAACGTTTTCTGATCTACTATATGGTAACCGGAGTGGGTGCCGCCCTGATCCAGTTAGGCGTTACATGGCTACAAGTCGACTCGATGAGCAGTGCTATATTCGTCGATCAAGCCAAACTTCAAAGCCTCATTTATGCACCTATGATCGGTGCTTCAGGTGCCGTCTTCGGTGTATTGCTGGCTTTCGGCATGATGCATCCCAATGCCATATTGATGCTGTTGTTCCCTCCGATTCCGATCAAGGCAAAGTACATCGTGATCGGATACGGTGTACTCGAACTCTTTCTGGGAACGACCGGACTGCAAAGCGGAGTCGCCCATTTCGCCCATTTGGGAGGTATGCTGTGGGGATTTTTCCTGCTCCGATACTGGAAGAAAAAAGGAGACATCTACTATTAACCGTTAACTGGAAAAATTAATACGGACCTGATGGAATCGGAAAATCGGAAAATTGGTGGAATAGGCAGAATCGCATGGAGCGTTGTCGATATTGTTGTTTTCGTGGCATCGATCGTTGTCGCCATACTCCTGCTGATGGCTTATATTGCTCCGCACATCAATCCGAACCAGTCGCTGTGGTTTGCCTATATCGGCTTGGGTGCTCCATTTCTGTACATTACCAATCTGGTTCTATTTCTTTATTGGGCCATTCGTTGGCGCAGAACCGCTATCGGACTCGGTATCGTTGCCTTACTTGGCATCGGCCACGTATCCAAATTTTTCAAGCCCCCGATCGAAAGGGTATACGAACATACCCGTACGCCGGGGTCAATTCGAATCTTGAGTTATAATGTCGAAGGTTTTTTCGGCCGCGATTCGCTCGGAAAGAGAGACAACCAACTCGACGAAATCGCTGCGTTTATCCAGGAAATAGATCCTGACATCATCTGCCTGCAAGAGTTTGAGTTGAATAAAATCAATTCACGGATCCGTGTCGATTCACTATTCGGTTCGTGGCCCCACAACATCTTCTTTTTCTCTGTCGGCGATGGAAATCCTTCAGGACACGGTTTGGCCATATTCAGCAAATACCGAATCTTTAAAAGGGGAGGTATTCATTATCCTGAATCAAGCAATGCTTCGATGTGGGCAGATATTGCAGTCCATCGGGACACCCTCCGTATCTACAACAACCATTTGCAAACCACACAAGTCAACGAACAGGATAAAGCCTATCTGGGAACAGGACAACTTCTTTCCGATTCGACCCGGGAAGAACGTTTTCGAGACATATTGGGTAAATTGGGACGCAATTTTAAAATTCGGGCCGATCAAGTGGACTCCATTTCACAAATTATCCACGACGGAACCCCTCGTGTCGTTGTTTGCGGCGACTTCAACGACACCCCCATGTCGTACACCTACCGGAAAATGCGAGGAAACTTCGATGACTCTTTCTGCGAAAAAGGACGCGGAGTAATCGCCACATATCGGGGATTACTCGGTGTATTCAGAATCGACTATCTTTTCCTTTCCGATGATTTGGTTACCCTACACTACAATGCCGAACAACCCCGGTGGAGCGACCACAATCCAGTCGTTGTCGATCTAAAATTCCGTCAATAATCCGCACATGCCTCATACGTTTGGCGTCTTCCGGCAAATGGAACAAGTCAACAAATCCGAAACACACTTCACGGCTGTCGAGCGACGTAAAAAAACTAAAAAGTCCTCGCGATAGGGGTACGCGAGGACTCTCTCACTTTACTTGTTGGCTTACAAAAATGGGGATCGAAACCTTGTTTGTTTCTGATGCAAAGATGCGGCTAAAACCTCACGTCGACAATACCGAATTATAGTGAAAAACAAGCCTTCCGACTCACTGCTTTTCGGGAGATTACCACAAATCTCAAATAAAATCCAACCATTTATAGATTCTTCTTCTCTGAAAACAGGAACCCCTATCAAACACGACTCGAATTCATTGAGATGACATACCATTACATTCGGTTTTAAGATCAGCTAAAACACAAATAAATCCATACAAAAACAGACAAAAGAAAGAGGGGACTGAAAATAAACAGTCCCCCTCTTTTCTATACCTTCGGGTCCGGTTCTACTTGGAACGTAAAATCCGAACCGGTCCCATCAGACCAGAAGGCAAAAACTCGAAATCGGCTTTCAGTTTATCTCCGGCCTTCAGATTGTTGTAGGTCGAGAAAGTAACCCGCTCGGATTCATCGACAAGCAGATCGCCGGCCATACGATTCGGCCATTCGTTCGCCACTGAGATCTGAAGCCTGTTCTCACCGGCTTTCACATACGGCGTGATATCGCACCGATAGGGCGCTTTCCACAACTCGGTCACCGTCTCTCCGTTTACGACCACACGCGCCATAACCGATACATCTCCCAAATCGATATACCACTTCGTCTGTGCATTCTCCGCAGCCGGAAGTTCAAACGAAGTGTCGTAATCGGCGATTCCGCTGAAATACCGGATTCTGGGATCCGTGTGCTTGCTCCAGTCGATCAAACGATCGAACCGGGCGGAGTCGGGAGCTCCGCGGTGCTCCTGGAAAGCCACCTTCCACGGACCTTGTACCTCAACTGCCGGTTCCAGATCGGGTTGCAACGTCTCGGTATTGCAGATCGAATCCATCGGCTCGTCGGCAAAAATAACAAACAACGAACCGTGAGGCTCCAAATTCAGATTCAACGTAGTGGTAACCTCATCCGACTGATCTGCAACAGCAGGCGCGATCTTTCCCTGAACGGCATCCCAAAGTGTCACCTGTTTTCCGGAAACACGGAACGTACATGACGGAGCGATGGAATCTCCGGTCGGATTGGAGATCATGTAAATATCCATTCCGCCGCTCTTCCGGTGGATGTAGCGCAACGGTACGGAACTCTCGAAGTCGGGTCGTACACCAAGCTGCTTCAGTACATTCGTAGCTACACCGTAACGTACATAGGGTGGAATGTATCCACGATCGGAAGGCTCGAGATTAACCGAATCCTCGGCGGCCGGAGCGAACAGACGCCCTTTGCCGATGGCTTTCTCTCCGGAAGTATTTTTCAGTTCGCCCCACAATTTATCGGCTTTCGCCGCAATCCGTTCGTCACAAGCCGGATAATCCGTCAATCCGAGTGATTTGACCGGTGCATAACCCAGTACGACCGCCCCCGCCTCGATCAACGATTCCACCTTTTCCAACAGACGGAGTGTCATCGCCCGCGTATTCGGCAACACCAGTACACTGTACTCAACACCGCCCGGGAAGACTATCTTTCCATCACGGACCGAAGCCTTCTCGATCAGGGTTTCCGGATCGCATCCGTCAAATCCGTATCCGCGTTTAAACGGCATCCGTTGGGTTCCGTCGAGTGCCGTAGTCGGGGCTGCAAAGGCAAAAGGAGCCTCCTCGGGTGTCAAATAGAGAATGTCCGCAACGGGAACACCCTGTCGAAGCATATATTGGCAGCGGGCCAAATAGGTATGCCAAGCACCGGATAGTTTCCACCACGTCTGGGTCCGTTCATAATGTACACCGTACGGGCCCATCGTCATGCCCGGAAAACGATCCAGCCACGGCTGATGTGCATAACGGTGGAAAACGAAACGGTTGATTCCGATACAGTAGGCCCAATCGGCCTGATCCTTCATGTTGCCCGGATTCATCCGCCACGACTTGTTATCGTTGGGTGTAGTCCCGATTCCGCTGGTAAACGCCTCGGCTCCGACGATCGGACGGTTGTTGATGTGAGCCGCAGAGGTAGCCTCGATGCAGCTGAACGCCGAATTGAATACGTCGTCCTTCTCCCAGAATTCACACATCGGCACATCGGCAATCGATCCCAAAGCGATGTCGTTGTTTGGGCTCATATCGTAGGGCTCGATCGAAAGTCCCATACCGTATCGGTGAGCCACCCGTTTCAGGTGTCGGGCGTGATTTTCGAGCACCAACTCCTGTGCCGTCATCCGGTAATCCCACAGAAAACGCTCCGAAATTTCCCGATTGCCGACAACTCCCCCGGATATCACAGCCATATAGGGTAGCGGGTCGTATCCCCTGCGTTTTTCGAACTGCTCTCTGAAATCATCGCACCAATTCTGAGGTCCCATCTCCCAACTGTCGATATGAAGCATGTTCCAACCGGCTTTACGCTCACCAGGCTTCAGACCAACGGCATCGGCCAAACGTCCGACAAAAGCCTCCAAATGGTGGTTGAATGCCGTCGTATCCATCTTGCTGCACTCAAATCCCACTCCGGGCAGAGGAGCTGGACGGGTATTGGATCCCGTTAGTGTACGTCCAAAACGATAGACAATCCAATCCCCTTCAGGAGCATCCCATTGCAACACGCCATTTTCATCGACATACTCGGTCAAATCAATACACTGTTTCGGATCAAGCGCATGATCGGAGGAAACAACAGGAAAGTCGACCGGCATCTCTACGGACGGCATCGTATTTGGCCGAGAAGTATAGGGATGACGGATGTACAAAGCTTTTTCGTCGATATCGGGAATCTGTGCCAGCTGCTGCGGACGCGGATAGGCCAACACAAAAAGGTCCGAATAAAATGCATCGTACTGCTGTTTCATTTCAGGAGTGAAATTACCCTCTCCAAAATAGGGTGGACGAGGCTTGGGACGCGGCAACTGTACCGTTACCTTCTGTCCTCCGCTCACCGATATGGAGTCCGTTACAACAAAATGCATGGCATCTTCGGGTTTCACCCATGGTCCACCACTTCCGGTCCATCCCGGGCCAGAGATCAATGTCAACTCTATTCCCAGACGTTCCGCCTCTTGCGAAGCATACTTAAACATTTCGATCCATTCGTCGCTCATGAAGTCCACATTGCCTCTTGGGACCCCGACATTCACTTCCAGGAAAATGGCACCACCGATTCCGGCCCGTTTCATAGCCTCAAGATCGGCTTTGATTCCTTCTCGGGTTAAGTTCCCATCCATGACGAACCAATAAACCCAAGCCCGTGCACTCTCCGGGGGCGTAAGAAAACCTTTCGACAACTGAACCGGATCGGCTGCCGACTCTACCCGACATTGAACGGGCAGTTCATCCTCAGGATTACCGGCACCGGCCGTAGTTCCGCAACCGGAAATGAGAGCCGATCCCATAAGCAACCCGCCAATTCGATAAAACAACGTATTTCTCCTCATTATATCAAAGTTTATTTAGGTTTGTATCAGACAAATATAATACGTTATGAGAAAGCTACATGACCACTTTTTGACATTTACCCCCTTTTTTTTGACATTTATCCAACCGCAAGACATAACAGTTATTGCAAAAACGGAGTGTCACTTTTATATTTGCGTAAACCATAATTCAATCTGAAATGAAACCTTATTTTCCGCTTTTAGGAACAGCTCTTTTTCTGCTTTTAACTGCATCCGGAAATCCGTCAAAAAAAATATCTACGGAGCTCAAAATCCAAGAACCCTATCCGCCGATCAGCGGTTCGTTTTCGGGTAAAACGGTCGATGAGTCTCCCGACCCGCTGGTAGCCTACCGATGGGAAAATCCACAAGCGGACGACGATATGCAAACCTATATCCTCTATCCCGAAACCGTAACCCATGAAGCCACCGGAAAAGTTTCGAAAAATGCCCACGGAGCGATCAAAATTACCGAACCCGTATCGCTGCGGTTCGATTTCGGGCAGGTCAATGCCGGATGGCTCGAATTCGATTCGAAAGATCTGGCGGGAAAGGTGACAATGAGTATCAGCGAATACACCGAACCGGCCATCCTCAATGCGGGAGCCCAGCATCCGGTCAAAACGGCCGAACCCGTCCGCTACGGAGACACCTATCGGCTGGAACTGAATAAGGATCTGTACGAAGGTGTGCGCTACGGATGGATTCATGTTACATCAGTAGAACACCCCTTTACGATCGACGAAGTGCGGCTCGTCTGCCAGATCAAACCGACCAACTACGAAGGTAGTTTCTCCTGCAACGATCCCGAACTGACCCGCATCTGGTACACCGGTGCCTACACCGTCAAAATGAACCTGTTGAAGGACTATTTCGGTGCCATACTCATGGAACGCAGCGACCGGCACTCATGGACCGGAGACGCCCACCCCTCGCAGGCCACATCGATGGTCGCCTTCGGCAACTTCGATTTCGTCAAGAAAAACCTGTTCTATACCTCGACCCAATTCAACGGCATTGCGAGTTATTCACTCTACTGGGTCCTCAGTCTGATTGATTACTACAACTATACGGGCGATCAGAAGACCTTCGACGAGCTCTTCGACAACGCCTGCCAGAAACTGGATGTCGCTTATGCCCATTACGGAAAAAATCCCGACCTGCAATTCCACGGCTGGGACGAACGTTTGGGGGCCGGTTTCGAGAATCCAAACTGCACGGAGGCCCAAAACACTTACAAAATGCTGTCGATCCGGGCATGGAACGAGTTCAGTCAGGCTGCCCATCATGCAGGCCGACTCGACGCTGCCGAGAAATATGCCGGCTATGTCTCCGAAAAGAGCGATGAGCTGCGGGCCTCGACCGCCCCGTTCGACGGGTTCGGAATCTTTGCAGCATCCGATGCCGTGAATGCCGGTTTCACTTCCGCCTCCGAAAACGACCGGTTGTGGGAGAGCGCCTTTTCCGACCGGATACAAAGATTGTCCTACTCACCGTTCAACCAATACTTCATCATTCAGGCGATGGCCCGGATGGGCCGATACAGCGAAGCCCTGCAGACCATCGACGACTGCTGGGGCGGACAGCTCCGATACGGCGGTACAACCTTTTTCGAGGTATTCCGTCCCTCGTGGGTACCCGAACTGGCCCCGAACGGAGCTCCGGTCAACAACCAGTGCGGCTACACGAGTATGACCCATCCGTGGAGCGGGGGAGTGACCAAATGGCTGTCGGAAGAGGTTCTCGGAATCAAACCGACCGAACCGGGATTTACACGTTTCCAAGTCGTTCCACACCTTGATGCAAACATCTATTCCGTAGACGGCAGCGTTCCCACTCCGCTCGGCACGATTCATTTTGCCTTCGATCTGAAAAGCGGGAAAGGCTCTCTTGTCGTACCCGAAGGGGCATACGCGACAATCGGAATTCCCAAAGCCGGCCGTACACTAAAAGAGGTTCTGATCAACGGACAAGCGGCCTCACGGTTCGCTGCGAAGTCAGCCGAAAACACCAAATTCGTCTACTACCGCGACCTCCGTCCCGGAACCTACTCGATACAGGTCGATTATACGGGAAATATCCCCGCCGTTCAAAAAGAGGCTTTCGAGTACGCAAACATGCAGGTCGTTGAACAGGACACTACGACACAGGGTAACTGGAAAGAGCACTACGGCAGTAACGGATATGTTCTGTTCAACTACGACTCCGTCGGAGGACACCGCATCGAACTGCCCGACTACATCGACTCAATCCATTTTGCCAAAACCGGCGATCTGCACATCGTTTCAGGAACGAACGATTCTCGCGCCCCGATGCCAGCAGACGGAAATACCAAACGTAACATGGGCTCGGTCATTACACTCGACCCGATTCCCTGTAACCAGACCTTTACCATTGACCTGCCCAACTCGAAAAATGCGCCGTACCGCATCGCCCTCTATTTTGTCGACTGGGAGAAAGAGGGGCGTCGCTCGGCCATCGAAGTGTTCGATCTGGCAAGCAAACAACTGCTCATGCCTGTCGAGATCGTGAGGGACTACCAAGAGGGGAAATACGTTGTTTTCTCGGTCGACCGACCGGTACGGTTGAGAATCAACCAGGTCAGAGGAACGAACGCTGCGTTGTGCGCACTATTTTTCGATTAATTTTATATACCTTTGCGGCGTCTGTTGCTCTTAATTCCGAAACTCGGAAGAAAAAGGGCACGGTTTGATCGACTCCGAGCACGCAGAGTTTTCAGCACACAAAAGAAACATTTGTTTGCAGGAAACTCGGGATACGGCAAACTCTTTGATAGGAAAGAGTAGAAGGTATCCGACATGCTCCGGACTAAAACAAAGGTAAGCACATGGCACACATTCGTTTCGCCACCGAGTCAGACATTCCGCTCATATACGGGTTCATCCTGAAGATGGCCCGATACGAAAAGCTGGAAAACGAAGTCGACACCTCAGAAGAGGCTCTACACCGAGCTATCTTTCTCGAAAAACAAGCCGAAGTAATTCTGTGCGAAGCCGAAGGAAAAACCGTCGGTTTCGCACTCTTTTTTCATAACTTTTCCACGTTTAAAGGCCAACATGGCTTATACTTGGAAGACATTTATGTCGATCAGGAATTTCGGGGACGAGGCTACGGGAAAGCCCTTTTCCTGAAACTGGTAGCGATTGCCATGGAGCGTCGATGCCGACGGATGGAGTGGACCGCACTGAACTGGAACCGCCCGGCTATCGCTTTCTATGAATCGCTGGGGGCCGTTCGCATGAGCGAATGGAGTACCTTCCGGCTCGACGAAGAGCATCTCCGAATCCTCAATGCAGCACAACAAACACATTAAACGATACTGGATATGATTATCGACGAAAGAACCAGTCGCAAAGAGACGTTAATCGAATGCGCCCGTCAAATCATGACCGCCGGACGTACTGCTCCGAAAGGGAAGGGCATCGACCTGATTGAAATCGTCACAATAACAGACGAAAAAATCGAAGCCTTGTCGCAAACCATGCAACACATCGCCCAAGAGACCGAGATGCACTTCTTCCAGCGCGATGCAGAGAACATCCTGCAAGCCAAAGCCGTCATTCTGGTCGGTTCTCGTATCAAAGAGATGGCCTTGAATTGTGGCTACTGCGGTTTCCCGACCTGTGTAGAAAAACAGAAACACCCAGAAGCCCCATGTGCGATCAATATGGTCGATTTAGGCATCGCAATCGGCTCGATGACAGCAAAAGCCGCTGATCTGAGAATCGACTGCCGGGTAATGTTTTCAGCCGGTCTGGCCGCCAAACGGATGGAGCTTATGCCCGAATGCCATTCGATTTATGCCATTCCTCTCAGTGCTTCTTCTAAAAATCCTTTCTTTGACAGACAACCGAAACAATAAATGCAAGTCATGTATAACGAACAGCTGAAACACGAATTAAGCAAACGTTGGAACACCCTCCAAACTGCATTGCAACGTGAAAACGGTGACGCGCTATTGGTTACAAGCAATGTAAACCTGTTTTATGTCTCCGGACGCATTTTCAGCGGAACGGCTTATATCGTTCCCGACCAGGAATCCCTCTTCTTCGTCCGCCGACCGACCGGCCTGAAGGGCGAAAACATCATCTATATCCGCAAGCCGGAAGAGATTCCCGGCCATCTTCAAGAACGAGGACTACCATTGCCCAAATACTTGTTCATGGAGAGCGATTCGCTATCGTACAACGAGTATGTACGCTACGAAAAGACCTTCTCGCCCGAACGAATCGGCAATGGCTCGCGTCTCTTAAGAGAAGCTCGCAGCATCAAAACCATCTACGAAATCGGCCGCATCATGCGCTCAGGAGTGCTGCATGCACAACTCTATGAACGGATTCCGTCCCTGTTCCGTCCGGGCATGACCGATCTGGACCTGTCAATCGAAATTGAACGCGAATGCCGCCGGCTCGGATCACTCGGACTGTTCCGCATTTTCGGACAGAGCATGGAGATCTTCATGGGAAGCCTTTTAGCCGGAGACAATGCAGACGCTCCTTCACCATACGACTTTGCATTGGGCGGTGCAGGACAAGACCTCTCATTACCCATCGGCAGTAACGGAACGCCACTGAAAGGAAACATCAGTATCATGGTCGATATGGGTGGAAACTTTACCGGTTATACAACCGACATGAGCCGCGTCTTTTCGGTCGGGAAACTGCCTGACCTTGCCCTTAAGGCCCACGACACCTCCCTGAAGATCCAACAGGAGATCATCCGTACGGCTCATCCCGGAGTTCCCGCTGCCGAGCTCTACAATCTGGCAGCCCGGATGGCCGAAGAGGCCGGACTCTCGGCCTATTTCATGGGACACCGCCAACAGGCCGGATTCGTAGGACACGGAATCGGTATCGAGATCAACGAATCGCCCGTACTCGCCCCACGTTCAAAAGAGGTACTGAAAGCGGGTATGGTATTTGCCCTGGAACCCAAGTTTGTCATTCCAGAGGTTGGAGCCGTCGGTGTGGAAAACAGTTTTCTGGTTACGGACAACGGACTCGAACAACTGACCCTCTGCGAAGAGACGATCATTCCGCTCGACTAAAACAATTGATCATTTGATCTGTCACGACATTCAAAGAGGCCGGGATTCTACATATCCAAGAATCCCGGCCTCTTTTATGTAATACAGTCTCTCTATCTGCGACAACATCCATCCGGTCTGCCTTTACCACACCGCTCCTGCTGCCGCTCTCCGACACAAGCCTTACGACAGCTGTCCGGACATGCCGGACAAACCTGCAGGTCACATTGTTTCGCCTTGCAGGGTTTCACACATTGTCTCTTGCAACAAGTCGTATCACAAGACCGATCTGCTGCATAAGGACACTTCTGCGCCTCTTCACACACAGCTGCACAACGAGCCTGTGCACACTTTTGTCTCAATCCGCAGGGCGAAGAGGTCCAAGCCACAGCTACCAATGCCACTGCGCATAAAGCTACCACAAATCCAATCTTCCGTTTCATAAGACAAGCCTTTTATATAAACCTATTTTTCTTCTATCCATACAGTCCGTCCGGGAACAAAACAAACGGACCTATATGGGCAAAGTTAAAAATAATTTTCAGAACCGAACGAGAATTTCTACCTTCGTAGGCAGATTATCGAACCGAACTTCATCTTTAATGTCTATGTCGCACGATTCCATCACTTTCTATCCATATCAGGTTCATCCGCGTGAGGTGGATTTCACCAAACGGGCCACCCTTTTTTCTCTCGGCGACAGCATTCTCCACACAGCCGGAGAGGATGCCGACCGCACAGGATTCGGTGTCAGAAACTTACAACAACACAACACGACATGGGTCCTCTCCCGCATGGCCATCGAAATAGAGCGCTATCCCGACGAATACGAGCACTACGAAATCGGAACATGGATCAGTGAAATCGGACGTATGATGACCACCCGGAACTTTATCGTCCGGGACAACAACGGTAACCGTATTGCAGCCGCATCGACCAACTGGGCGATCATCGACATGCAGAGCCGCCGGCCACTCGATCTGCGGGCAAACGTATCTTCCTACTCGGAAACGCCGATCCACGAGTGTCCGATCGAGGCCCCCCGACGTATAGCCGGTTTTACAGGAGAAATGGCAGACGACCGATACGTCCGGTATAGTGAAATCGATTTCAACCAACACACCAATACGATGAAATACATCCAATGGATGATGGACACACTACCGCTCTCCCGGCTGCAAGACACCTCCATCCACAGGATGGACATCAACTTCATACACGAAACCCGCTACGGAGAACATCTGCGAATCTACCACAATACGCTTGCCACAGAGGAACGTTTCGAAATCCGACGGGCATCGGACGAACTCTCCGTATGCCGTGCATCTTTTCAGTGGAAAGAACAGTAACCTATCATTTTTAAAAAACATAATGCTATGAGAATTTTCAACACGCTTTTAATCACGGCTGCCGCATGCTCCGTTGTAGCCTGTACCCAAGGGCCTCAGCAACAACAACCCGAACCCATCCGACTGTTCAACGGAACAGACCTGAACGGATGGACCTACTATATTGAAGATTCGACGAAGAATCCGCAAGAGGAGTTTGTCGTTCGCGACAGCGTTATCGCCCTTTCGGGAACATTCGGCTACATCCGGACCGATTCCACATACAGCAACTACAAACTGAACGTCGAATGGCGTTGGCCCGATTCGGCAACCAACAGCGGAATTTTCGTACAGATCGCCGAAGACGGCATATGGCCGGATTGTTATGAGTGTCAACTTTGGACGGGTAGAGCAGGGGATCTGATCAATTCGGGAGGCAGTGACTGTGCCGAATACCGCAACGACACATCCCTAATGGTTGTTCCGAAGAGAGTTTCGTCAAACGAAAAACCTGTTTCCGAATGGAATGCCGCCGAAATCATCTGTACGGACAGCACTGTAACCGTATCGATCAACGGAACGGAACAAAACCAGATTACAGGAATCTCAAACAAAAGCGGTTACATCGGTCTGCAAAGCGAAGGCGGACCCATCGAATTCCGGAATGTAACGTTAACTCCGTTAAAATAGATTTTACCCCCCAAATGAGTCCCAAAGGATGCAAGAAATAAATCTTAGCATCCTTTCGTTGTTTTATTAAACGCCCTAACGGTGGTGTAATTATTGGAATAACTCTGCGGAAATCGTACCTTTGCACGAATTTTATTTAAACGGAAAACAATAACTATTAAAGATGATTACGGTTTCAAATCTGGAAGTACAATACGGGAAACGAGTCCTGTTCAAAGATATCAACCTCAAATTCACGCCCGGCAACTGCTACGGAGTGATCGGGGCAAACGGCGCTGGAAAATCGACCTTTCTGAAGGTTCTGAGCGGCGAGGTGACTCCGACACGCGGTTCGGTCGCATTCGGCCCGAACGAACGGCTCTCCGTACTGAAACAGGACCACTTCGAGTTCGATGACTGTACGGTGCTGAACACGGTACTGATGGGACACCAGCCCCTCTGGAACCTGATGCAGGAGAAAGACGCCCTCTATGCAAAAGCCGATTTTTCGGAAGAGGACGGTATCCGGGCCGGAGAATTGGAAGAGAAATTTGCCGAAATGGACGGTTGGAACGCCGAAAGCGACGCGGCCAACCTGCTGAGCGGATTGGGTATCAAGGAGCACCTGCACCACGAACTGATGGGGCACCTGAACGCCAAAGAGAAGGTCCGCGTACTGCTGGCTCAAGCCCTGTTCGGCAAACCCGACAACCTGCTGCTCGACGAACCGACTAACGACTTGGACGTCAACACCGTCATGTGGCTGGAAAACTATCTTTCCAACTACGAAAACACGGTTCTGGTCGTTTCTCACGACCGTCACTTTCTGGATGCCGTAAGTACCCACATCATCGATATCGATTACAGTGACATCAATTTGTTCTCGGGAAATTACAGCTTCTGGTATGAATCGAGCCAGCTGGCCGCCCGCCAACAGGCTAACCAGAACAAGAAGGCCGAAGAGAAGCGCAAAGAGCTGTTGGAGTTCATCCAACGGTTCAGTGCCAACGTAGCCAAATCGAAACAGACCACCAGCCGCAAGAAGATGCTCGAAAAGCTGAACATCGAGGAGATCAAGCCCTCCATGCGCAAATATCCCGGTATCATTTTCCAGCCCGAACGGGAACCGGGAACGAAGATTCTGGCCGTTGACGGACTCAGCAAAACGGTCAACGGTGAAACCCTGTTCGACAACATCTCGTTTACGATCGAAAAAGGCGACAAGGTGGTTTTTCTATCTCGTGAACCAAGAGCTGTCACGGCTTTGTTTGAAATCATAACCGGAAACGACAAACCAGACAAAGGTATGGTGGAGTGGGGTGTCACGATCAATTCCGCCTACCTGCCGCTGAACAATGCGCCGTTTTTCAACAACCAACTCTCCATCATCGACTGGCTGGCCCAATACTCCTCCGACACCAGCGAACTCTACCTCAGAGGCTATTTAGGAAAGATGCTGTTCAGTGGGGAGGAGATCAACAAACAGGTCAACGTTCTCTCGGGAGGCGAAAAGATGCGTTGCATGATCGCCCGCATGATGATCCGACAAGCCAATACGCTGATTCTCGACTCTCCGACCAACCACCTCGATCTGGAGTCGATCCAAGCCTTCAACAACGCCCTGACTGCGTTCAAGGGAATCGTGCTGTTGACCTCTCACGACCACGAGTTCATCAGCACCGTTGCCAACCGTATCATCGAGATCACCCCGAACGGCATGATCGACAAGTATATGGAATACGACGATTACCTGTTCGACGAACGCGTGCAGGAGAACCTGAACAAACTCTACTCAAAATAGCAAAGCAATGAACTCATTTCGCAGAATCCTGTTAACCGCTGCGTTCGGTCTTCTTGTCGGTACTGTTTCAGCCCAATCGCCGGAAGACTCGGTCACGTTTGCGCACAGCCGATGGAACGAAGTATTTCGGGAAGAGGGCATAACCGTCCGCAAATGTGCTGTCCGGCTGTTCAACTCCGACCAGCAGATCGTCTGCATGGAGATCGACCCGCAGCTCTATCGGTTTGACGTTGTACAGGATTCGTTACGCGAAAAAGTGTCAAAATTAGCTAAGAAATACGAGGCCGATGCGGCGATCAACGGAGGTTTTTTCAAGGTACGTACCCCGTTGGCCATTGCCGTCGGTTATATCCAGATCGATTGCGACAGTGTGCCCCAGCTGGCCGGGAACTACAACGGAGCCGTAGCGATTGATACGGAGGGTCGGATTTCGGTCATTCCGTGGAACAAAAAAATGAAAACCGATCCCGCTTACGTGGATCTGTTTCCCGACATTCTGACCGCCGGACCGCTGTTGATCGATCAAGGTCACGTCCTGCCGAAATGGGATGAGACGGAACCCCGACATCCTCGCTCCTGCATCGGCTCCCGAACCGACGGGAGTATAATATTGCTCGTGGTCGATGGACGACAAAAGGATGCAGATGGTATGGCGCTGTGCGAACTGGCACGAGTTGCCCGCTGGATGGGAATGACACAGGCACTGAATCTGGATGGGGGAGGTTCCTCCGCCCTCTGGAGCAGACAAAAAGGAGTGGTCAATTCCCCGTGCGACAGGGGACTGTTCTCCCGGAAAGAGAGAAAGGTTTGCAACGCCATCATCGTTACCAAAAAAGAATAAATTTCGATTGCCATGATCCTCGCTTTCATTGCCCTGTTAAGCCTGCTTTCGATAGCCGTCGACCTGATTCTGCTACGCAAAGTACGAAAAACATATTCCGGACTACCTTGGATCGGATGGCTCTATTTGGCCCATTTTCTGATCATCGACCTGATTATCGTCACAGCCATTTCGCTCTATCGCGAATCATCCGATGCAGGCAGCGAGGGCTCTATGCGCACCATTCTCTGGGCTTTCTTTCTATTCTTCATCAGCTTTTTCCCGAAGTTCGTCTATCTGATTTTTGTCGTATTAGGACAGCTTTTCAATCTGATCCGACGAACGAGGACGAAGATCTTTTCCCGTATCGGTATAGTCGCCGCTCTCGCCCTGTTCTGTCTTATGCTCTGGAGTGCCACCGTCGGCCGCAACCGGATTGTCACCGAACATGTGACCATCGCATCAGACAAAATACCGGCCGCTTTCGACGGATATAAAATAGCTCTGTTTACCGACCTGCATATCGGTAACGAACCGGCCAATAACCGGTTTATCCGCCATCTGGTTGAACGAATCAACAACGAACAGCCCGATTTGGTCGTAAACGCAGGAGATTTGATCAATGTACAAGTCAACGAGTTGAACGACAGCGTCACCTCAATATTAGGTTCCATACAGGCAACCGATAGGGTCTGTTCGGTCTTCGGCAACCACGATCTGGGGATCTACATGAACCGCCACAGCAGCCTGACGCCTGCAGAAAATACCCGCCAGCTGGCTGAAAAACAACGTGAGATGGGATGGACCGTATTGGACAACGAAACGGTCTTTATACAAAGGGGAAATAACAGCATCTCGGTCACCGGGGTCAATTTTCCGGCAAACCATAAACTCAACAACCGCCACACGGCCGATTTTGCCCGATGCGATTTCGCAACGGCCTATCAAGGAGTTCCCGATTCGCTGTTCAACGTACTGATCGCGCACACCCCCGAGGTATGGGATGCGGCTCGGGCCTCCGGTCCGGCCGATCTGACGCTTTCAGGACATGTACACGCCATGCAGTTCAAAATCCGTATCGGTAATTGGGCATGGTCGCCGGCACGATGGATGTACACCCGATGGAGCGGACTATACGAAGAAGAGGGAAAAAAACTGTTCATCAACGATGGATTGGGATACGTCATGTATCCGATGCGTATCGGGACCTATCCGTCGATCACGGTATTTACTTTACGCTCTACCGTCAAGCCGTAATTTTCAATCCTATCACACCTGTTATAATCAAAGCCGCTGAAAACAGACGCCAAAAACCGGCAGAGTCACCAAAGAAGAAGATCCCGACCAAAAGGGTGCCGACTGCTCCTATACCTGTCCAAATGACATAAGCCGTTCCGATCGCAATCGTACGTTGTGCCAAGTACAACAAAAACATACTCAATGACATCGAAACGACAGCCATCAATATTCCCCATATTTTTACAGACATGAGTTGCGACAACTTCAATCCGACAGCCCAACCCATTTCAAAAATTCCACCCAATATTAGATAGAACCAAGCCATTCTCTTCTTATAAATTTAGGTTATATTTTACGCCCCAAAACTATATAAAATTTTTTTGGGATACTATTTTTATAAAAAATTCCGTACTTTTGGCAGACGGCAAACGGCCCAAACAATGAAAAAACGAATTTCATATACATTCGTTCTACTTGCAGGGTTTACACTTCTGCTGCTCTCCGTATTGCCGCACCATCACCATCACGGATGCGTCTGTTTCTGTCGAACCGAATGCATCGAAGAAGAACAGACATCTGACGATCCGTGCTCGACCCATGAACACGATGGAACATCTGTCGCCTATTGTGAACTGAGTCATCTTTTCGTCACCTCATCGCGTGAAGATCATACGACCGATGCCGATCCTGTTGGAGATAACGATTTCCATCTTTCCATCTATGCCCTGTATATATCGACTATCGTTGTGGAGCGTCACGATACAGAGGCTCAATCCATCTACCCCCCATACAACGAACGATATACGCTTCCCGAAATCCATATCGTTCGATCCCTCCGGGCGCCACCCGCATTCATTGCCTGATACCCTGAGTTTCACCACTCGGGAACCTAACATTTAGACACTTCCTGATGACGGAAGCGCTATATTATGGTACCTAACAAATCATCAAGCAATGAAAAAAACATTTATTATCAGTCTGCTGACAGCGGCTATTGCTGTCGGTTGTAACAATCCGCATACACACTCCCATCCCGAAGAGGAGGAACACATTCATGCAGCCGAGCATGAAGACCCATCGGCCGAGGCCGATGCACATGATCTGCACGACCACGACGAACACAGCGAAGAGGAGCATGCCGCGGAAAGTCCCGATCACAGCGGGGAGATCATTTTTACTAAAGAACAGGCGGCCCGCACCGATTTCGAGCTCTACAAGGTCGAACCGTCGGCATTTCACGAAGTGATCGCTACGAGTGGACGTATCATGCCGGCACAAGGAGACGAAGCTACGGTATCGGCACCGGTAAGCGGCATCGTCTCATTTTCCGGGAAAAAACTCTCGGACGGTGCAACTGTCCAGAAAGGAGAAACTCTCTTTACGATCTCCTCGAAAGAGATCGCCGACGGAGATTACATTACCCGAGTGCGTACCACCTACGAACAAGCCAAAACCGCCTACGAACGAGCCGAGAAACTCGTTGCGGACAAAATCGTAACACAATCGGAATACGAACAGGCCAAGACAGCCTACGAACAGGCCAAAACCGCCTATGAGGCCGTGAAAGACAAATCGTCGGACCGTGGGGTACAGGTTTCCTCTCCGATCCGAGGTTTCATCAAAAACACGACAGTCACCGAGGGCGCTTTCGTCGAGACGGGTCAACCACTGGCTACTGTTTCGCAAAACCGGAAACTGCAACTCCGGGCTGAAGTCTCTCAAAAATACCTGAACGCATTACAAACCGTCACGGATGCCAACTTCAAACTCCCGTACGACGACCGACTTTACTCTCTGAGCGAAATGAACGGCCGGCTGCTCTCGATCGGCCGCAGTACCGATGCAAATGCTACATATCTTCCGGTCGTCTTCGAGTTCGACAACAGCGGTAACGTAATACCGGGCTCATTCGCGGAGATTTACCTGCTCTCCACTCCACAGCAAAACGTACTGACCGTTCCGATCAGTGCCGTTACGGAGGATCAAGGCATATACTACGTTTTCGTACAGCTCGATGAAGAGGGCTACGTGAAACGAGAAGTAGAGATCGGAGCATCGGACGGAAAGAACATCCGCATCCTGACGGGACTCTCTGCCGGAGAGACCATCGTCAGTAGGGGAGCTGTACAGGTCAAAATGGCCTCTTTCTCCGGAGCCATTCCTCACGGTCATTCACACGCCCACTAATCCGTTGCAGCCATGTTGAATAAAATTATCGACTTTTCACTACGCAACAGGCTGTTGATAGTGATCATAGGCGTGGTCGTCATGGTGGTAGGCGCCTTTACGGCCCGCAACGCGGAAGTTGACGTCTTTCCCGACCTGAACGCCCCGACAGTCGTCGTCATGACCGAAGCCAGCGGCATGGCCGCCGAAGAGGTGGAACGTACGGTTACCTTCCCGATCGAAACGGCCGTCAACGGCGCGACCGATGTCCGGCGTGTCCGCTCCTCCTCGACGACGGGATTTTCAGTCGTCTGGGTCGAATTCGACTGGGGAACGGACATCTACCGGGCCCGTCAGATCGTATCCGAGAAGCTGGCAACGCTGAACGAGACGCTTCCCCAAAACGTCGGGACCCCGACTCTAGGCCCTCAATCCTCCATCCTCGGCGAGCTGCTGATCGTCGGGCTGACGGCCGACAGCACCTCCCTGCAAGAATTGCGGACACTGGCTGACTGGACGATCCGTCCCCGACTGCTGTCGACCGGAGGTGTCGCTCAGGTAACCGTTATCGGCGGCGACATCAAGGAGTATCAGATTCTGATCGACCCGGCCCGAATGCGCCACTACAATGTTTCATTAGATGAAATCATGACGGTTGTAGAGGAGATGAGCCGCAATGCGAACGGCGGAATCCTGAACCAATACGGCAACGAATACATCGTACGGGGTATCCTCTCGACCACCGATCCGAAACAGATGGGTAAGGCCGTCATCCGTACATCGCCCGAAGGTATTCCCGTCCTGCTCGAGGATGTGGCCGAGGTCCGCATCGGGGCCAAATTCCCGCGCTTGGGAATCGCCTCCGAACGGGGAAAGGCCGCCGTACTGATGACCGTGACCAAGCAGCCCAACACGAATTCGCTGGAACTCACCGAAAACCTCGACAAAACACTCGATGAAATCCGGGAGAGCCTTCCGTCGGACATCCACGTCTCGACCGACATCTTCCGCCAATCGCGGTTCATCGAGAGCTCGATCGACAACATCCAGAAATCGCTGATCGAAGGGGCGATATTCGTCATCATCATTCTGTTCATCTTCCTGATGAACTTCCGCACGACGGTCATCTCACTGATCGCACTCCCGTTGTCGCTCCTCGTTTCCGTTTTGGTGCTCGAGGCATTGGGACTGACAATTAACACGATGAGCCTCGGAGGTATGGCCATCGCCATCGGTTCGCTGGTGGATGACGCCATCATCGACGTCGAAAATGTATTCAAACGGCTTCGCGAGAACCACGCCAAACTACCCGAAGAACGTCTGCCGGCACTGAAGGTCGTGTTCGAAGCTTCGAAAGAGATCCGTACGTCGGTCGTCAACGCAACCATCATCACGATCGTCGCCTTCATTCCGCTCTTCTTCCTCGACGGTATGGAGGGTCGGATGTTGCGTCCGCTGGGTATATCGTTCATCGTCGCCCTGTTCGCCTCGATGGTAGTAGCCGTTACACTGACCCCCGTTTTATGCAGTTACCTGCTGACCGGAGACAAAATCCTGAAACGCAACGAAAAAGAGCCTGTCGTCTCCCGTTCGCTGAAAAAGGTCTATCGCCGGGCATTGGAATGGGTACTTGTCCATAAACGGCTCATATTGGGATCGACCTTCGTGCTGTTGGTTGGGGCTCTTGTCGTATTTTTCAGCTTGGGGCGTAACTTCCTGCCGCCGTTCAACGAAGGTTCACTGACAATCAACGCATCGACCATGCCGGGCATCTCGCTCGAAGAGTCGGACAAAATCGGTCGGGAAGTGGAACGAATCCTGATGGAAATTCCCGAGATACAGACCGTCGCCCGGAAAACTGGCCGTGCCGAACTGGACGAACACGCGCTGGGGGTCAACGTCTCCGAGCTCGAAGCTCCGTTCGAACTGACCGACCGTTCGCGCGATGAGTTCATGGCCGACGTCCGGACCCGCCTCAGTGTACTCAGAGGAGTCAACATCGAAATCGGACAGCCTATTGCTCACCGAATCGACGCCATGCTCTCCGGGACACAGGCCAACATCGCGATCAAGCTCTTCGGACCCGATCTTAACCGACTTTTCTCGCTCGGTACACAAATCAAAAATGCCGTGGCACCGATCGAAGGCATCGCCGACCTGAACCTCGAACAACAGATCGAACGGCCGCAACTTCAGATTCGGCCCAAACGTGAGATGCTCGCCAAATACGGAATCTCGCTGCCCGAATTCTCCCGATTCGTCGAAACCGGATTGGGCGGTACGGTCGTCTCCCAAGTCTACGATCGGGGGCGTTCGTTCGACGTAACGGTCAAGATCGACGATAAGGACCGGGAGGGAATGAAGGCGATCGAAAACCTGATGATCGACGGCGCAAACGGTAAAATTCCGCTCAGCTATGTCGCCGATGTGGTCTCCACTTCCGGACCGAACACCATCAGCCGCGAAAATGCCCAACGCAAGATCGTCATTTCGGCCAACGTCGCAGGACGTGATCTGCACAGCGTAATAAACGACATCCAGCAAAACATCAAAACACAGGTCGACCTGCCCGAAGAGTACCACGTCGAATACGGCGGTCAATTCGAAAGCGAACAGGCCGCATCGCGGATTCTGCTGCTGACCTCGATCATTTCGCTGCTGATCATCTTCATGCTGCTGTTCCATGAGTTCAAAAATCTTTCGGTATCGGGAGTCATCATGCTCAACCTGCCGCTGGCCCTGATCGGTGGAGTGATCAGCATCTGGCTCACCTCCGGAGAGATCAGTATTCCGGCCATCATCGGATTCATTTCGCTCTTCGGTATTGCCACCCGAAACGGCATCCTGCTGGTTTCGCACTACAACCAGCTGCGCAGTACGGGAATGTCGCTACACGACAGCGTCGTCTACGGATCGCTCGACCGACTGAATCCGATCCTGATGACTGCACTCACTTCGGCTCTGGCCCTCATTCCACTGGCGGTCGGAGGCGACCTGCCCGGCAATGAAATTCAGAGCCCTATGGCCAAAGTCATTTTGGGCGGTCTGCTGAGTTCCACGCTACTGAACGGATTCATCATCCCTTCAGTCTATATGATTATCAACCGAAACAAGAGCAACGCATGAAACAGATAGCAATCACACTCCTGTGTGCCGCATCGATCGCGACGACAGGAACCGCACAACGCAGCATTGACGATATCTTGCATCAGATCGAAAGTGCAAGCCCCGAAATGCAAGCCCAACGAGAGCTGACTACTGCATTGAAAACCGAAACGAAGACAGGTAAGTTTCTATCTAATCCGACGGTCGAAATGGAAAACATGTGGGGAGGGGCGGACAAAGTCCACAATGCGGAACTAACCGTAGCTCAGGCTTTCGATTTTCCGACGGTTTACGCTTCGCGCAACAAGATTGCCCGCATGCAGTCCTCACTTTATGACAAACAAGAGGCTACATTCCGCCAGCAGTTTCTACTCGATGCCGAACTGTTATGTATCGACATCATACACCTGACCCGTTTGGACGAACTCTATCGCCATCGGCTGGACCGTGCTCTACAAATGGACGAGATCTACCGTAAAAAGATGGAGTCGGGCGGAGCCAGTGTGCTGGAGTATAACAAAACGAAACTCGAACTGATCGACGCGCAGACCCAATTCGACATGAACGCAGCGGAACTGCAAGCCAAACGCCGACAACTGGGGACCCTTACGGGTAATCCGGACGACACTTTTGCTGACTTACAATACCCGCAACGCGAAAGCTTGACCGATTTCGAACAGATCAGTCGGAATTATTTGGAAGATAATCCTCAAATTGCAGGATTGAAAAACGAGATTGATATCAACCAACAAACCGTCACGTTGAATCGGGGTCTATCCCTACCGCAATTCGAAGTAGGCTACCGCCACGATTTCGGAGGCGAAGGACGGTACAAAGGGTTCCTGTTCGGCATGTCGATTCCGTTGTTCGAAAACAAAAATACGGTGAAAGCGGCCAAGGCAAAGGTTGCTTCATCAAACGTTCAACTGGAAAGTACGCGCAAAAACCTCACATCGGAAGTCCGGCGACTCTACGACCAGACCCTTTCGCTACAACAATCGATCGAAGCGATCCGTGAACTCATTGCCAATCAAAAGGTCCTCGACACATTGGACAAAGCTTTAGAAGCAGGACAAATCAATATCGTCGACTATATTACTGAAAACGAGGTGATCTTACAAAGCAAAGAGCGTCTATTCCAAATGGAACGCGATTATCACGCAGCAGCTGCACAGTTGTTCCGTTACGAATTATAACAAATCGTGTTTTCCTATTTATAGACAAGTTCGGAGAAGATTCCGAACTTGTTTTATTTTACCAACCGATGTGTATTTTTACACATAAAAAATATTTTTTTAACACATATTCCAAATGTAAATTAAAATACCTATCTTTGCATGAATCAAAGTGTGTAAAAACAGATACATCAATCGCACATTTTATTTATAATCAAATGATTGCAGTTCGTCCGGACAACCGGAAATAACAAAAATAGACTCTGAAAGAATGAAAATTGTAGGCGAACCGAAAGCATTTTTGAGCAACGAGGCTCTGCAGCTTCTGAATCTGTACGAATCGCTGGGACCGAGAGCGGAAATCTTCTTGCCGCGCCACATCTTCGACAACCTGACGAATTTCGTAACCCTCTGCATGGAGGAACCCGACGATCCGGCTAAACAACAAGCCGAAATCAACCGTTATTTGCTGAAATTCCGGGAAGACATTCCGGGATACACCGATGTATCCCTGATGCTGATCCCGCACAGCAACTCCAAAGCGTTTGAACTCAGCAACCGCAGGAGTAAATTCGTCAAAAAGATCAACGCACTGCTCGATACCGACGGTACTACAACCGACGTAAAAAACATCTTGCAAAATATACGCGACACGCACGATGTTTCGGTGGGAACGCCTCCAATCAACAGTTTCCACATCGATTTCATGGCTCAGGTACAGTTAGGCGGACACATCCGCGACCTGCGTAAATACCGCGACGTGATCGGTGTAACCGGCGACATCAACGAAGCCCACTGGAACTACCTGATGGATACGCTCGAACAGATGATCAGCCAGAGTACGCACTACACTACAAAGGCAGAAACCAACGACTTCCTGCACCGCAGCCAGTGGGCCGTCAACTTCAAGGGAATGAACGGTATGATCCGTACAGTCGTTTCGGGCAATGCAGACAAGGCCGTATCGTTGCTCAAGGGCGACGTGTTCAACAAGGATGCCGTAGTCGTTCTCGAAAGCCCGACTCCGGAAGACCTCTACGAACAGATGACCACCGATACTACCTCTATCTTTGTAGTTAAGGTAAAACATGCCCGGATCAACCACTACTCGGGTGCCAAATGGTTCCCGTTGCTGACCCGTCTGGTGATCGTCGACGATTCAAAAGAATCCCGCAGCTCGAACACTTCATTGGTATTCTGTTTCCACAACGGAATCATCAATACCTTGAATAAGGTACATACGAAGAAGTTGGGTTCTCCGGCCAATACGCAGTTAAATCTCCGGCTGATTCTCGAAAACGTCAATCCGACCTACCTGAAAGAGTTCCGCGAAAAACTCGAAATTCAGATCGAAGAGTATGCCCGCGAAATCAAATCGCTGCTGATCGAACAGACTGGCGACGACACGGATATCAAAAAACGGATCACACTCTTCAAGTTGGATGCCTTCTCGCGCCAAGTGGTTCAGGACAAATATTCTCTCGAAAAGCTGCGTGACTTCATCTTCTTCCTCGAGAACTGCCACAAGCAGGAGAACAAGAAGATCCAGACCCAAGAGCTGATCGACGAGTTCGAAAACCGCATACGGAACTACTTCTATGCAGGCAACAAGCTGATCGACGTCATCACGATCCTTGAGGGCGGAGGACGTCACCAGATCAAAACGTTCGGCGACTACCTGCGCAGCCGTACGTTCAACAACTTGAACAGCAAAATTCGCTATGCCTGCCAGTTAATTCTGGACATCATCCCGAGCTGCTACGAACGGACACTGAAGAATCACTTCCACAAAAACTTCGGTATCAATCTGTTCCTCGAGAAATATCAGGAGTTCCTGACCAAAGTGGGCAAAGATGCTGATAACAAAGGCCGGTTCGAAAAATTCCTGATCGACCTCGGCATCCGCGACAAATATTTTGCACTGAACGATGAGGACAAAGATATTGTAAAGAACTTCCTCTCGGCATTGGGCAATCTGGATCAAACCTCTGTTTCGGATTCGGTACAGATGATCATTCGCGACCTATTGTTCAACCCGAACGGCCGGCCCAAACCTTATATTATCTATAATGGAGTCCAGGCATGGGAGTACAAAGACCTGCTGCCCGATGATTGTTTCGACGTCAATCCGTTCGATCTTGAAATCGAAAACGACGAAAACGGAAGACTTGCTTACGACCGTTTGATCGATAAATTACAACGCATCAAATCGACATTGGCACTGTTCGACGACAGCGGCAGCCTCTGGGATCTGTTCTGCGAAAATACGACTATCATCATCAATGACCCGAACAACCCGACCGGTTATACGGACTTCAATTCGGAGAGCGTCAATAATTTCCTCCGCTTCCTGAACAGTTGCAAAATCACGTTGTTCCTGGATGAAGCTTATGCAGAAAGTGTCAAGATCGAAGACCAATCGATGCCCAAATGGAGAACGATTTCGCGCTACATCATGAACAACATCGGTTCTCAGTCGCGGATCAAGGCCGTATCGTCGTTGTCGACAACGAAAAATCTTGCTGCGACAGGTGAGCGTCTCGGAGCTGTAGCCCTCACGCCACAGGCTGCCGATTTCGCAAAATATGCCCGCAGCTGCAACAGTGCGGTACACGGTAACAACATGTCGTTGCTGATGCTGAACAATACACTCGAGACAGCTCAGGTTGCCAAAAGCATCAAAGACCGGATCGAGTCGGAACTGCCCAAGAATGCTTCTCGTTCGAAGATCAAAAAGGCTCTTGAACAGTTCATCATCGATCAGATCGGGAAAACGGCTCAAAACAATGAGATCAGCAAGACCAACCGCCAACTCCACAAAACAGCCGGATTCGAAGGATCTCCGCTGTATCTGTTCCTATTGAATGAACTGGTATCACTCGACAAACTGGATGTATTGGGCTTGCCGGATGACTTCAAATACAAGGACGAACCCTTCTTTACATATTATCAGACACGGCTGGTCGAAAACCTGAACAAATTCAGAGTCAACAAGAATTTCCGCAAAGAGTCACTGACCCGACTGAAAATGGCCACTTCGATCGCATCGCGATTATTGGACGGCACTCCTGCCGGAGAACAGATCGGTTACATCAAGTCTGACGGATCTTATCTGTTCAACTTCCGAATTCGCGGTGGTTTTGCCTATGCCGATATTCTGCTCTTCTGTCAAGCCTTGGCTCGTTATCGGGGTATTGCTACCGTTCCCTATCCGACGGGAGTGGTACGTTTTTCGCTGGGCGGTTATATCTCCGCAACAAAAGAGGGCATGAAGACCTTCTCTGCTGAGATAGAAGATGCATTTTCGATTTTCATCAAATATTGGCTCCGTTTTGCCGAAGCACGTAACAACCCTGAAAACAAGGGAGTCGAAACAAAAGATTTGCTCGACCAGATTTTCGGCTTTGCCAAAGATCAGGACTTTATCGACTGTATCATTGAAGATTACAAACTGTCAGGTAAATATAAAAAAGATAAAGCTCCGTCATTGCAGATCCGCGATGTCCGTTCACTGTACCACACCTCACCGGAAAAGAGCGGTGTGACTATTACGACAATCGGACGTTCGGCCAACTCGGTGATCGAATTGCACGGCGATATCGTCGGAAGTTGCAAGAACGTTTTCGAATTCATCGAAAGTTCAGCCTTTACCAAAGTCTATGAAAACTTGCTGGCCCAAGTATACAAACGGGTTCCGGCATTGGCCGATATGGACTTCAATACGGTAAGCGCTCGCTACAGCAAAGCTGTGATTCTGAAGTATATCACCAACAAACGTACCTTCCAGCCCAACCACCACGTGTTGGATAATCCGGAAGAGATGAACGTGATGCGTGAGGTATTGATCGAGATGGAAAACCTGCTCTTCTCGGACAGCAAGATGAAGATTCTGGCCATCAACGCAACAGGCAATCCGGAACTGGACAAGGCCAAACTCGAAGGACTGAACGCTATTATTAAAAAGTACATCCGCGAGATTCTGTTACACTTCAATCTGCCGTTCGAAAAGGAGAGCCTCGAACCGAGCCGCAAGGAGATCGTCCGTGTGGCAGGAGAGTGTTTCGAATCAATCACGGGTCTGAAACTCGAAAGCCTGAATCTCAACATCTGGGTAGACGAATTCATGCGAAATTTGAGAGATCTGCCTGAATTCAAATCACTGTCGATTTCACAGAAATGTATCGGATATATCAGCGATTGTGTAGCAGATGGCATTGCCCGCTCGCCTGAAATTACGGACAAGATCCTTTACCTCTATCTGCTCAACAACGACAATTCGTTCTACAAACTGGTATGTAAGAAGTTGGGCTACTTCGACGATAAAATCAAGAATTGCGACGACTCGGAAATCAGAATGTTTACCGAAGAGTTCGTCTCGAATATTCTGCCGATGGAGCTCGAAGAGCTGAGCAACTACATCATGCGCAAAAAAGACATCAAGATCGCCGAAAGCGAAATTTATGCCGTGTCTCGTCGTGTGGTTCGCTTCTACATCAGCATGATCAAACGGACCCGCGGTACGGATTATTACAGCCGTTATGCGCACACGATGGTCCGCATCGTCGAAACTGCATTCAAGAAACAGAACTCGAGTGTCAACGAGATGGTTCAACACGGAATCTCGCTCTACAAAGGATTTACGATGGAGAACAAGGCCCTCGAAACCTTTGAAAACGGCAAGATCAGCTGGATCAACGATTTCATGATCAAATGTGGAGTCATCTCGTCTGAACAACCTGTTCAGGAACACACTCGTATCGTAACGGATGCAAAAAAACGAGAATATCCATTCCACAAGGTCGATCGTGTCGACGCAGGGAAAGAACGTCCTGCTGAAAACCAATCGGAAAACCCGATGGAATATATCAAACATATCGATACGCGTCCTGACTCTTCGTTCTTTACCAATCGTCTGGCCCGTTTCGTTGCGAACATGGATTCGGACGACTACCGGTGTAAGATCGTAAAACACGGTGTGGTCAAAGAGCTGGTTATCTTCCAGAAAGGATATATGAAATACCTGACCGATAACTATCGGTTGAACTATACGGAAGATATCAGCCTGAAGGATATCAGGAACTTCGTACCTGATGTGATCTCGCTCTTGGGTGCCCCCGAAAAGTTGATCTCATTCCCGCAGATCGGATATTTCGATATCAAAGGTCCGTCGGGTAACATCAAGACGATCGTTACGCCACTCAAGTCGGAAGCCGACTACTTTGGCGATGTCAAGAAACCTCGTCTGACGGTTATCAACGAAAAGGTCAAAGAGATCGGAGGTGTTCCTCGTCACGGTTCTCTGTTTATGGTCGAAGAGAACGACGGTAGTGTATTCGTAGTCGAGATCGACGGCGACAGTGGAGTGGGCAAGAGCGAAATGATTGCAGCCTTCCTGTTGAAGTGGCTCAGAAACAACCTCGAAGGAATCCGTTCGATCAAGATGATCGCCGGTGACATGTTCCATGAATTCCAGGATGCGGAAGGAAACCTGTACGGAATCGGTACGGAGGTAGGTGACTTCTCACGAACAACCGACTTCGACCCGGACTACATCCGTTACTACAAATACCTCTTCGAAAGCAGTGCCGACAGCAACGTCGACGACCGCAATGCCCGCAGTACGGTAGGCGGTATGTGCGACATCACCATGCCGTTCAAGATCGACATCATGCTGAGTGCCAGCAACTATTCGAAAGAGGAGGGTGGTATCACGCGTGCCGACAATCCGGAAACGTTCTTGCTCTACACCGACGCCCATGGCGAACGAAAAGAGAAAGCGACCAGCAGCGACGGTCCGAACTTCCAACGTACGCTGAAACGTTACACGGCAGATAAGAACATTGTCGACGTGATCTCACGTCACGGTAACTATCTGGACGACATTCTCGACTGGGAATACAACCCTGCCGACAAACAATATTATCTGGCTTCGTCGTATAAACTGCTCGACAAGATCGACATCACCGAGATCGTCAATAAGATCTTCGTCAACAAGACCTTCGAGCGTGACGGCATCCGTTATACGATCGAAAACGTAACGTTCGACATGATCCAGAACCGTTTCATCGCTGCTGCAGTATACGAGGAAGATCATGAAAAGGTTTACTCCGATATATTGATCGACCGCAAGATTTTCAGCTCGATATTCGACTCTCTGGCCAGTACACCGGGCGGACAGCCGTTCATCGCCGAAGAGAATCAGGTCGACTGCGTCGAACATCTGATCTGCTGCATGCGTGGCGGTAAAGACGGTAAGGGTAAGGCTCGGAACATCCAATGCGGTGTTCTCTCGACTGAGATCGGCAAGAAAGGACGCGAAATCACCGGTCCTCAGAAAGCCGCAGCCGCATTGAAGCAGTTGATTCAGGAGGTTCGCGTCAACAAACCCGAAATCAACGAGGGTAAGATCAAGGTAAAACGTTTGATCAACGAGAAGTATTACCACATCTTCGGAGGAGAGATGAACAGTTCCGAACTGTGGCGCTACAACTTCTACCTCTACCAGTTGGAGAATATGCGTAAGGCCGACCTCCGCCGGATGGACAACAAGAACAAGAAGGTGGATATCAGCAATTTGGTTGATTTCCATCCGATCGACCGCGACAAAGAGTTCAGTCCGCTACTCGTCAATCCGAACCTGAACATCGAGCTGTCGAGCTTCAGCGAAACGTACGAAGAGCTGATGAGCTTCCCGAACTATCCGGATTTTGCCGAGGAGTTCGCCGCCAAGATCGACAAGCTCTACATTGCCGAAGGATACAGCGAGGAGACCAACATCAACAACATGATCGTTCAGTTGTTGATTCTGGAGGGCTATATCAACAGCGACGACATCGTTCGCGGAAACGTTATCGAGAAGGTCAACCGCGAGACCATCGCTGCTGCAAAACATGCCGTTGTTCGCTTCCTGAACAATCGGGCTCAAAGCCAACAGGCCGAAGCCGAAAAAGCTCAGAAAATTGCACAGCCTTCTACGCAGGAAAAGAGTGAACAAAAAAAGAAGTAGATAAATCCTTCGACGTATTTCTTAAATAAACGTCGCCGAATCTGATAAAAACAGGTTAGATAAATTTCTAACCTGTTTTTTTATAACGTCTTACAAACTTATTCGTTCTGAAGTTCGTTTGAAGATCATCATATGATAAGGAGCAAAAGAGCTACTATAACACAAAACCTGTCCGGAACATTAACACAAGGAGATGCACTTATTACGATAAGCCACATTTACAATACACTCAGATAAAAGTCCGCTTGACAAAAAAAACTACAATACACGAATAAATATATTTTGAAAATAAGAAAAGTATAACTATATTTAACAAAAATAAACCATCATCATTATCACACACACTCATTTTTCAATATACAATACACAAAGTAGTATACATAGCCGAACGTTTATTTATTAATTGATTTGTGATTATGAAAACTCAAAAAACATCTCTGTATTGTTTCTACGGACTCATTTTTGCGTTCGTATTCAACTGTGTATCTCCGTTATATGGACAACAATCACGCCCCGGCATGCAAAAACCGGATGAGGAACTTCCCGTATCTCGATCGACCCCCTTTCTCTCGAACGATTGGATCTATTGGGAGAGTCAAAAACCTGTCGATTATTACGTCATCAACCAAACTCCACTCAAAAACCTACCGGGATACGATACGTTGTATCCACAAAGTGTATCTTCAACCCTCCCGACGGAAAAGGGTTATGCAGTCACATGGGAAATCGTTGACAGCCAACTGTACCTATGTAATATAGATTTTAATATTTTGAGAGGATGGGGAAGTTCCGGCTCTTTGGAAATAGAAAACGAAGAGCTTAAAGCAGCCTATGAAAAGATGGAAGACGAATACTATCCGGACGGACAGAAATACAGAATCATGGAGCAGTTTACCGGAGAAAAATTTCAAAAAAATCGGGAAAATACGGCATGGCCCCCGAAACCGCAGGGTGCCATTCCTGCTGTCTGGGTCGATGGTACTTTTTTATTGAAAAAAAACGTAGACAAAAAAACGATACATATCAAACCCGATCCATCCAATCTGGGCACTCCGAAGGAATATATCCGTGCATTCAACAATGCACCGACCTTCAAAATAACTTTTTCGAAGGGTCGTATCGTCTCTGTGAATCGTCTGTAAGAAAGGAATAAACCACGTAGCAAGCCGCCTTAAAGCATATATATATCCCTTTATTGCTCAGTTATCAATAAGATTTCCGTGTTTTGACTGGAATGTATAATTTTTCTATTTTATGCACTCTTTCACAATATACACAATAATTGACACAATAATAACAACCTTATTAACTAAGTTATGATTATGAAAATAAAAAAGGTATCTCAATACTGTTTTTCAGTACTTATTCTTACTATTACACTCTGTTATGTACTTCCTGCATATGGACAACAATCACTTTCTGATACGCCAGAACAGAAAAAGGAGGATTATGACATATTCATCTCATGCGATGTGATTTATTGGAAAAGCCGAAAACCGGACGCATTCTATGCTGTCGACCAGACCCCACTCAAAACTATACCGGGTTATGATACGTTGTACAAGAAAGCTACACCAACATTTTGCCCGCCAGACTTGATTCCCTCGCCGGAGAAACCATATAGTATCACATGGGAAATTATTGACAAACAGCTATATTTATGTGATATAGTCTTTGATGTTTTAAGAGGATGGGGAGAGATTGACCTCCCTACCAAAGACACGAAAGAGATGAGAAAATATACGGACGACGCTTTCTTTCCGAACGGAGCAAAATACAAAATCATGGAACAGTTCACCGGTATCAAGTTTCAGAAAGACCGGATACATACCGCATGGCCCATTAAACCTCAGGGTGTCATTCCTGCAGTATGGGTCAACGGTTCTTTTTTGTTGAAAAAAAACGAAACGAAGATACCTGTCATTCTTGAACCGGAGCTGACTACCGGATATAGACTCGCTATCAATAACGCCCCGACCATCAAAGTAACCTTTTCCAAAGGACGCATTGTGTCTGTAGAACATTTGAAAAAGAGTAAATAATGATAGCCCGTTGCATATATTACTCGATTCCTGCTTTGTTTCAATCTGTTGGTCAATAAATTTTCAACTGGAATAACAGACTGACTACAATACATAGACAAAGGACAGGAATTTTCCTGTCCTTTGTCTGCATTGGGTCGAGAATTGTTCCCAATTTAACCAAATAACTTATTTTAGAGAATCTGATACTCTAATAAATAAAAGCTATTCCACCGAAACTGAAGTCTTCGCATCATTTATCGTACCCTTACGTAACAAAGTATAAGTAATCGGCGTCGTATCATCTGCTTTAACCTGTCGGAAGATACCCGAAATAGTCTGAGGTAGTTGAGCATAATTTGTCCACTCCATAACAACTACAATCTGATCTTTTCCTTCGGGAATCAAATCTGCAATATCGAAGCTTACACGTCCATACCCCTCATACATTCTCTCATTATCACCAAATGCATTATGTGTCAACTTCACATACACTCGTTCATCTGTTGAACGCTCATCATCAACCACTAGATTCAACATATGAGCTTTCTGCAAATCAGAAAAATAGATTCCAAACTCAATATTTAAATATTGACCGTTCCCAAACCATGCATATAAAGCTTCAATCGGATCACGTCCCACACTATCAACCTGTTGTTCGTCCAACTGTGATGCATACAACGGATCTTTAGTCAACAATTCACGTATGGCATTAATTCGTATGTCATACACATTCTCATCTTTTTGTCCTAATTCAGTAAACGTAGCTACAACTCGCATACTATCTTTGACCTGAAAAGACGGATTGTCATTTTCAACAACCAACAACGTATTACCCAAATCCGTAACGATCTTAAACTCATCTTGAGTTCCGATTACTGTACCCCAACACTCCTTCATATGGAGCCATTCATGTTTATCGTCATCCAGACATGAAGTCAAACCGACAACCGATAACAACACTGCAAACAATGCAAATCTTGAAATTCGACTCATAATTGCTAATAATTTTTAGATTTTATACTTTTTAATCGATCTCATCCAAAGAATGAAATTCACCTACACATGAAAGATGCGAGGTGAAAGCAAAACGTTGCGCGTATAGGCACCGCAAAAAGTATTATTTTGATTAAAAATTATATCGCAACCCCATTCGGATATTAATATTCCATCGATTTGCAGTACGATAGGTTATTGGCTGATCATCGTTGCGGAAATAATAATTCACACTGGGTTCGACATAAAGTCCCATTCGATCGATAAAATTATACCCAAAACCTGTTCCCACATGTACGGATCCTAATATTCCATTTGCAGACAACCGATGTGTTGCAGAGGAGACTTGTGATGAACCATTGAAAACATCCACTTGTCCTGTGGCTGAAATAGCTTTCTCTATCATTCCGCCCCCTATAAAATAAATATCGAGACGCTTTCTATCCAATATAGAGTAGGTAAGAGACAACGGAATACCCAAATAATGAACCTTCTGCGTATATTTATATCCGAACGCACCTTCTAACTGCGACTGAGATCGTAAGTAAGAATAAACCAAACCTGTCTCAATTCCCAAACGAGGAGTCAGGTATTTTCTGACATTCAATCCGACAGAAACAGGCAACCGATGATCCATTGCCCCGGCTGTAAAATCAATCGGATAATCACCTTTTGTCGCTGTCATATCCATAATATGAGACGACATCAAAAACGAAGAGAGTCGCGGTACTGTTCCACCACTGGGAGAAACAGAAGAGAAAGTAGATGCGTCGGCAAAAGCTCCTACCATCCACTTACGTACAGGTCGTCCCTTGTATGGCTTCTTCCGGCTTTCAAAATACCGATTGTAAATTTCAGAGTCATATGTTCTAACTTCCGCCGGCAAATTTGTTTTCTCCGATTTTTTCTGATCCGGAACCGAATTTTCTTGTTCGTGTCCCGAAGAAGCGGAAACTACAGTAGGGCTATCCGCAGATGGCATTTCCTGACTATTTGCTGCCTGACTCGGACTCGAATAGGCATCTGCTGATTCGTTTTTCTCATTTTCAGTCCACAATGTTTCGGGTCGCTGTACTGATTGAGGATCTATTACTTCAACCTTTTTTGCAGCACGCAACACATCTGTCAAAGCCGAATTCTCGGAACGGCTTTTCATTGCTGTTTGTAACGTACTCTGCAACTTATCCGAATGATCTGCAGAGGGTAAAAGTGCCGTTTCGCTCGGCTCAGAATAAAAGACCGAACTATGACTCAACTTATATCCTCCCAGACCAACTGCGGCAAATAACAAAACTGCAGCTGCTGCATACATGATTCGTTTACGAAGCGGATTTCGAGGTTTAAGTTCAGGATGTGCATTAGCATACAGCTCCATCCTCCGCTGCATTTGCTGCCACGACGGCACACCTTCAGACGGTTGATAATTCTGTAATTTTCTTTTTAATATTTCCTCAAACGAATCCTCTCTCATAGTTTGAACCGGATCAGCCCTCTTGTTTTTGAAGTAAATTCTTCAAATATTGTTTAGCCCTCAAATACTGCGACCGAGAAGTTCCTTCACTGATATGCAACATTTCGGCAATCTCTTTGTGCGAATAACCCTCAATAGCAAAAAGGTTCAATACAGCCCGATAGCCTTCTGGAAGTTGCCCTATACAATGTAACAATTCGGCCTCAGCCATTTTATCGATAGCCGATGCTTCGTCATTTCCCAGACGAAACAAACCGTCCATCGGTTCGGAATCTTGTAAAACATCGTTTTTCCGCAAATAGGCTAAAACCGTATTGACAAAAATACGTCGCATCCAACCTTCGAATGATCCTTCATGACGGAATCCCCCGATCTTCATAAAGACCGTAATGAATCCGTCATGCAACAGATCCTGAGCCACCTCTCGATTGCACACGTATCGGAAACACACACCATACATTTTCGGTGCGTATTTCTCATACAACTCTTGCTGTGCTCGCGGATCATTCTTACAGCAGCGTTTTATTAACTCTTTCTCGGTCACCTATTTACTGGCTTATGATGCTCCGAACACTATTATAGATGTACGAAGAGGGGATTTCGTTGCATGAATAACGTATTTTCCAATACTTTATTTTCCATTTTTCCGACATTTTACCATTCGGTTCTGCAAAGTTACACGCATTTGTTATTTAAAAAAATTAATTACATATTTGTTCTCCGTTTAACCCGATAAAACACAGTTTATCATGCTGACCCAACTTTCGGCAGCCGTATCTGCAGATGGATACCTGGACGATTGTTCCAGCGAACGTTTAGTACTGTCCCATCCGGACGATTGGAGCGAGGTATACCGATTACGGGCCGAATACGATGCGATATTGGTCGGAGCTGAGACAGTCCGTCGTGATAATCCGTCGCTCCGTCTCAAGGACGAGACCTTACAACAACACCGTATCCAGCAAGGAAAGACACCCGAACCGACAAAAATCGTTCTCAGCCGAAGTGGAAACCTGGATCCGAAGAGCCGTTTTTTTACAACAGGATCTGGAGATAAAATTGTTATTGTCGAAAGTGGAGCAAATCCTCAATATATCGCATCGCTAAAAAGTGTAGCCTCCGTATATGTCATAGAACCTCCTGTTACCGTACATTCTGTAACGAGTATTCTTACACAAAAAGGTATCAACTCTCTATTTGTTGAAGGAGGAAGTCGGACGTTGACCTTTTTTCTAAAAAACGGAGAAGCCGATCTGCTGCGGATCGCCGTCGCACCCTTTTTTGTCGGAGAATCGCAAGCTCCCCGTTTGACCTATGGTTCAACAGGAGGTTTCCTGTTCGACAAAAACAGACGCATGAACGTACTTCAAGTCCGACAAGTAGGGGATATGAGTGTAACCGACTATGCCCTAAGCCAAACAGGTATCGATTATTTTCGATTGCGACAAGCTATCCACGAAGCTGCAAAATGTCCACAATCCGATTCTGCATATTCGGTCGGAGCAGTAATTATTGCCTCGAACGGGAATATATATACCGGTTTCAGTAGAGAAACTGCTCCAAACAACCACGCTGAAGAGGAAGCGATTCTCAAAGCAGAAAAGGCCGGAGTCTCTTTACAAGATGCCGTGTTATACAGTTCGATGGAACCATGTTCCACACGGAAATCCAAACCGCTGTCCTGTTCAGAGCTGATCATCCGCCATAAAATGAAACGGGTCGTGTTCGCAGCATACGAACCCGACCGTTTCGTTCAGTGTTGCGGAGCCGACCGACTTCGACAAGCAGGAATAGACGTTTCGGTTCTCTCCGACTTGGCTTCCGAAGCACTCGCTCCAAACTCACATATTCTTACCCGATAACAGAATCTCGATTCTACTTGTTGATATCTTCCGAATAGTGAATCGGATACCCTTCTTGTGTCACACCCTCTATCGTAACCCGACATGAGCGAGGATCATCCGGCATATAAAATTCTGTCTGCGCCACACCCGTAGAATCGATTTGCAACGCAGGATTCCAATATATGGTGGTTCTTCTATCAGCAGTCGCAGCGTTTTTCTTTTCGGGAGTTTCATAAGTCGGCGCATAAAAATCCTTCACAATATGATACCCGAGACGATTAACAGAAACGACTCCCGGTGTCGGCATATCCAGTATAGGTTGATTAGTTCCATCTATACGTGTAACACATATTACGCCACCGCCTCCACGTGTACCGAAAAATGCCGCTTGAGCTCCTTTTATAAGACTTATAGAAGCAACATCTCTCATATGAACCTGTTTTAACGCTTCATTACTCGTATAGGGAACTTCATCAATCAAAGTCAAAGGCTCAGCGTCACTTCCACGAATGCTCAAATACGATTTCCCATCTTTAAAACGCAATGTTATTCCATTCAAGGTCCGCACATAGTCGAAAACAGAATACCCCATAGCGAAAGTAGGCATATTTTCACGATCGATTGTCACATCAGCCATCGAACGGTATACATTTTTCTGTTTCTCTTGTACACCTTTAACCACAACCTCTTTCAATCTATAGACCTGCATTCCCCCTTCAATGTAATATTGATCGCGCACGTCTGATAAATAATCATTTAATTTTTGGGGCATAAATTCTGAATATGGCCTCAAATTGAACGATTCTGGAAAAGTCTCATCATCCACTTCTACCGTCACATTCGATTTACCCCGTGCATTTTGTGCCTGCACAATGATTTGAGTAACACTATCGCTGAACTGAATTCCTTCTGCCAAAAAACGGCCGTTCTGATCCGTCGTACACATAGTAAAACATTCAGGAGAGTAAACAGTCACCGATGCTCCTTCAACTCCTTTTCCAAAACCATTTTGCACTTCACCCGATACTGTTTGGCCCACCTCAAGGTAATGCTGTCCTTCGAACTGGGGCAGTTGTCTAAAATTCTCTATTCGGAACCTCCGCCACCCATGTGTCAACATAACCAAGTCTGCCCGATGTTGCAGCAAAAGATCTGACGGATCTCCGAAATAATAATTCGGATTTTCGATATAACCCTTCAAGTCTGAAGTTAACAGCAGTGAAGATACAATATGCTCAACCGTAGAATCTATCTCAACGACTCGATTATCGGTTACACTCATAGAAAAAGTGCCTCCGATCGGATTACCTCCGACATCAGCCAACGATATCCGCATTTTGACTGGATCTCGTCTCGTATAATTCAAACGATCCGTTTCGACCTTCATTTGTATTGCTTCCGGATGCCGAATAAACAATAATCTCTCACTAACAGGAATACCTGTTCCGCTGACAAGTAAAAAATGAGAAACACCATCAGGCAATATTTCAGCATTGATTTTCCCGGCCGCTTTATCTTGACTCAGCGGCACAAAAAAACGAAGATCACCGCGTAAATGAGCCACTAAATAGAGTGTGTCTGGCCACACAACTGAAGGAGATGTTTGAACCTGATAAAATATCGAACCATCACGAAATTTCATACTCAAACCTATTCCTTCCTTGACTTCGGGTAGTGAAAATCGTTTAACGACACCCTTTTCTGATCGAGTCTCCGCCGTATAACTTACACCCATTTCCGGAGTAAAAGAAAATACCCCCATACCATCGTGTTCCGTTGCAAATGTCGATACCGTATCTCCCATATTATTCATCAACACGCCACTTACAGGTAATGAGAAACCGGTAGCTGCTTGAGCTTTAAATGCGACCTGCTGAAAAACTCCCGACAACAAATCACCGCCCTCGGGAAAGAACGAAACCGAATATTCATCTTTCGAAACATTATCGAAATAGAATGAGGTTTCATACTCCATGCTTTCGTCATCAAATTTTACATCGACCCGCACAAGATCGCCCGAAAAATCGCGATTAGCCACTTCCAATACGCCCTCAGCGTCAGTAACCCCTTGTCCTTCAATAACTCTATCACCAGAATGAATCGTATAGACAATCTTTGTTTCGTCATAAGGAGTACCTCCACCTTGATAGAAACGGACTTTCATCGTCCCGTTTTCATTCGCATCGGGTCGTTCAATTACTTCAGATAGAATATCGTTCGCTATTGAATTTCCAATTTTGATATTTCTATAATAGAAAAAATCCGGATCCCAATTTTTCATCCAAGAAGAGTACCCCCTCAGATAATAGTCTCCAGCAGGAAGTGTTGCTGGTAATGGAAAGACGCCCCGAAATCCGACAATCGTATCACGTTTATATTTATACCGATACAATACCGAATCTCCTCGATCTACCAGCTCCAGATAGATATAATTGCTTGGACTATTGTCTCGATGGGTAATAGCATTTAACAGATAACCTTTGAACCAGATATTTTCTCCTGCTCCATAATAAGATTTATCCAAATGCAAATAGAGTTTCTCCTGAGGTGTTTTTCCCACTTCCTCAAAATAGTCTGAAAACACCTTTCCAATAGAATCCTGAGACGCACCTTTAGAAAACAAACAAAAAAACAAGAATGTACTTGTACATAATAAAAATTTCCCTGCTGTTCTAAAAAAGAACTTTATTTTAACTGTATCCATAAGCAGCACTCTTATTTGATTTACATTTATTACAAATTTAATTTTTTTATTACATAAAAACAAATTCTTTCTTCAAATAAATCCAAAAAACACAAATTGTCATTTTACACAAAATATTAAAATTACAAAAAACACAACTAAAGAACAGACTATAGCTGTAAAAAACAGCAACCATAAACTTGTAGAAATCAGAATTAACGTATATTTAGGATAATTTTGTCTGACATTTCATTGAACAACTATAACAAAAAACAGATACTTATGCCCATCAAAACAGGAATTGCCGCATACGGCCTGTCGGGACAGGTCTTTCATGCACCGTTTATATCTGCCCATCCTGGGTTCGAGCTGACCGCAGCCGTAGAACGCCACAACAAACGCATCGAAACCGATTACCCCGGAGTCCGCTCGGTCGAATCGTTCGAGGAGATGCTACGAATGGACGAAATCGAACTGATCGTCGTCAATACGCCAGACGCTACCCACTTCGACATGTGCCGACGAGCACTCGAGGCCGGAAAACACGTCATCGTCGAAAAACCGTTTGTCGCCTCCACATCCGAAGCCGAAACCTTGATCGAAATAGCCGAAAAACGTGGCCTGTTGCTTACTGTTTATCAGAACCGCCGCTGGGATAACGATTTTCTGACCGTCCGCAAAATAATCGACAGCGGCGAACTCGGACGTGTCGTCGAATTTCAGTCGTCCTTTCAGCGTTTTCGCTCTGCATTGGCCCAGTCAGCATGGAAAGAGGAGCCCGGACCAAGTCGGGTAGGGATCACCAGAAATTTAGTCTCACACCTCTGCGACCAAGCCGTAGTTCTGTTCGGGATGCCTCAGAAGCTATGGGCGACATTAGGTCATCTGCGTGACGGAAGCCGAATCGACGATTACAGTTTAGCCGTTTTGCTGTACCCCCAACTGAAAGTCATGTTGCGAGCCAGCATGCTGGTCCGCGAAGAGGCCCCGCGATTCGCCGTACATGGAACAAAGGGCTCGTATGTCAAATTCGGAACCGACCCGCAGGAACATCTGTTGCGGTACGAAAAAGCCACTCCGTCCTGTTCCGTATGGTGCACTGAGCAAGAATCGGAGTGGGGAATTCTGAACACTGAATCGGGGAGAGCTCCCTATCCATCCGTAGCCGGAAACTACATGCATTTCTACGACAACATTTACGACGTCATTCGCAAGGGGAAACCAGCTGAAATCACCCACACCGAAATGATGAACGACATCCGAATTCTCGACGCCATCTTCGAGAGCGATCGGACCGGAATGACGATCTCCTTCTAATACATACCTTCATATACCAATCGGTCGGAAAGAAATATTCCACAAAAAACGACCGCCGAGACACTATGCTTCGGCGGTCGTTCCACACACTACTAAAAACTACATTATAAAAAAATGCTCTTATCTCTGTTCTAATTAGAACAACGGCATCGGTCCTCCACCCGGAGGCGGTCCCATAGGCCGACCACCCTCATGAGGCGGTCTAGACCGGAAATCGCCACCTTCAGCCGGTTGACCATATCTCCGGCCATCTTTACCTTTGAAGTTTTTCAGATTGTACACAAAGCTGATACAAACGTAACGGCCCAAGACATTGGAAGTCACGTTCTGAATATAGTTTTCGCTAACAATCCGGGAAAAACTTTTATTCTGATTCAAGATATCGTTAATCTGAACATTTATCTCACCCCGCTGATTCTTAAAAAGTTTTTTTCCGATGCTGGCATTGAGCAGGAAATACTCTTCGGTAAACTTGTCGGTCACACCGCGGTATTTCATATAACTGCCGTTGGCCCGAAGCGTGATCCCTTTCCACGTCTCCCAAACGATACGGCCGGTTCCCACTCCGTTGAAATACTCGTTGTTGGAGGTCGAATGGGCTATGTTGTACCCCGCGTTATAGGAGAACGAAAAATCGAGTTTATCGATGTTGCTGCCGATCGTAATTCCTCCGGTATACGAAGTTGTCGTAGTCGTACTCCGCACCAAATTATAAATCGTTGGAGTGGCATTGTAAGATACACGTGCATCGAAATTCAGGTTACTCATCAACCATTTGACCGGAAGTCCATAGCTTACTCCTCCCGATACGTTCCAATATCCATCCAGATTGACCGGGCGTGAGTATTGTGCTCCCTGATCCAACGTGACAATCGTATTTCCGGCATCGTCTTTCACCTCGTAACCGTTGGCAGATGCCCGTTCCACGGAGTTGGCTATATAATTACTTTGGGTCGAACCGTTCAACATCACCATGAACGTACGTCCTTTTTGTACATCTACACGTCGATAGTGTATATTCATGTTGTTCGAATAGACCGGTTGCAAGTGAGGGTTACCCTGCGAAATGAACAACGGATTGGAAACATCCAGAACATTCTGCAACTGAGTTACCGACGGATTGCTCGTTTTCGAATTCATCCGGATCCGCAACATATTGCTCGGATTGAACCGCAACTGAAGCATCGCCATATAGACCACATTGTTGAACGAAGCATCCATCTGGTCCTTAGCCGAAGTGGGGAAGACCTGATCTCCGGTCAATGTCGAACGTTGATAGTTGATATTCGTAACGAACATAGTCTTATCGGTATGGTACCTCAACCCTGGTCCCACTCGATGGATCAAATAACCGCTGTTGTACGTATTGGACAGACTATCCAGAAAGAGATCGCCCGGCAGTTCATAAGAGCGTTTGTCGCGATCGGAATAGTTGTACGAGATCTGGTAATTGGCCAATAACTGTACACGATCCGAAATCGGTTCCGAGTAAGAGATTCTACCGCTCACGTTGTAGCCACTCGAATGGTTCATGATATACTGATTCAACAGTGAGGTCGAATCAGGATTCAAATACCGAGTCAGGGAGTACTGTGTATTGTCCTGATCGTTCTTCGAAAGACCTCCATCGACAGACATCATCAAGACCCGACCGTCGCGGCCCCCGAATTTGTGCATATAGATCAAACTTCCCGAAAGATTGTATCCGAAAGCATCCGCATCGTTTGTACTCCTGAACACATTCAGCAATGCATTTTCTACTCCACTCGTCGTTGAAGTGGATGATGTATCGGAACTGAACGCATTGTTCGTCTGAAAACGAAGCGTCGGGCGGAACATGATCGTATTGTTGCTGTCGATTTTATATTCGATCCGTCCGTTGATTCTGTGGTTAAAGTTCTTTGAGTCATCCCGGGCCCGATCTTCGTAAAACTGTTGCGAGAAATACTCCCTTTCAGTCAAAGATTCAGTAATATTCTGGGAGGAATTGAACAGATAGCTGGCCTCAACGCGAATCTTCTCATCAAGCCACTGATTGGCATAGTTGATGCCAAAGGATTGTACCGTCGAGACTCCACTCTGGTTACCAACCATCATTCCGCCGACACCACCTCTACGTCGCCCGCCGGAACCGATCACCCCCATCAGGTCATCGATACCGAAATTCTGCTGATTGACATTATTGGCCATTCCGAGCAACGTCAAACGACGGTTCTCCTTAAAAAGGTTCAAACTCGCACTGACGTTATACAGGTCATTGAATCCGTAACCGGCATAAAAACGGCCAAACTGAGCGTGGTCAATTCCTCCGTGTGTCACCACATTGATTGCTTTGTAGCTCTCTCCATCATCAACCCCGCTGAACTCGGCTTGATCGCTCTGTTTATCCAAAACCTCAACCTTATCGATCACTTCGGCCGGAAGGTTCCGAATCGCCGTCGTCACATCATCTCCAAAAAACTCCTTTCCGTCTATCAACAATTTCTTCACCTCCTCGCCTTGGGCCTCTACAGCACCTCCATCGACCTTTATGCCCGGCATTTTCGAGAGCAGCTGTTCGGTCGTTGCGTCCTGTGCCACCTTGAAAGCTCCTGCATTATAGACCAATGTATCGCCTTTTTGTGTCGTCCGCATGGTAATACCTTCGACTACGACCTCATCAATCTGTTTCACATCAATCTGCATCGTTATGGTCCCCAGATCCGAATTTTTCTTCGAAACCTCGACATTTGCCGTGTATGGTTTCAATCCGAGATAGGTAATCCGAAGGTCATAAGCCCCCGCAGTAAGTGCCGGTAACGTAAAAACGCCTGTTTTATCGGACGAAACATAACGTTTTTGACCTCCATTACTCGACACATACTCCACAATGGCTCCAATAACAGGATCACCCGTCGATCCATCGATCACTTTACCCTTCACATCAAATTTGCTCTGAGCGAATACGGAAACGCTTCCAAGTATCCATACACAGGCAATCAAAAAAGACTTCAGTACAAATGTGTTCTTCATTGTGATTTTTCAAAAGATTACAAGACAAAAATAAATCTCTTGTTCCAATTCCTATGAATATCTCCGGTCAAACGGAAAATGTAACGGGTGAAACGACCAAGGGCCGTCTATTCGACGGCCCTTGCATCCATAAGTTCGGTTACCACGATCCTTTTCCCCGCTATTCGAACACCGACATGACCGGACGCCCGATCCACACCTGCGGCTGCTCGATCGAGAAGATATATCCGACCGTCGGGGCTGTGTCGAACACCATAACACTCTCCTGTATCTCGTGCCCCCGGGCAATTCCCTTGCCCCAAACCACAAACGGCGTCTCCATTTCGGCCATCGAAATGCTGCCGTGACCTTTACCGATTCCGCCATGATCCGCCGTAAAGAAAACTATCGCCTCATCGATCATACCGTTCTCTTCGAGTGTTTTCAATACACGCCCCACATAACTATCGATCACCTTACACATCTCGAAATACTCGTCGCTTTCCCATCCTATGCTGTGACCGACCCCATCAGGCTCATTGAAAGCAATGAACGTAAAATCGGGCTTACGGGTTGCGAGATAATAGCACATACTGTCAACCAGAGCCGCATCATCCGAAGCATCGTAATTGATATCGACCACTTGCTGTTCGTACAAACGACCGATCGTCGACCAGTTATATCCACAGGCCATAACGGCATCGGGACGCACCTCATGAATAGCCCCGCAAATTCCGGGAAACAGACCGTATTTTCCGATCACACGCGACGGCAGGTCGGGAACCTCGCTGCCCCATGTCGTGTATCCGTGCAACTCGGGACCCGCCCCCATCAACATGGAAGCCCAGTTGACCGCACTCGACGATGGCAACACGCTCCGTCTCTCAAGCGTATAACTTCCCTCACGCATCAGCTTTTCAATATTCGGGAAGGCTCCGGGATGGGCACGGACAACCGCCGAGCTAAAACCGTCGCTTCCAATCAAAACAACGTACCGTGCCTTTTGAGCCTGACACTTTTTCCCTTTGGCCGACACTTCCGTAACAAATGCCGCCGTCAAAATCAACAATCCGACAAATAATCTTTTCATACTCTTCCATTTAGGTTATCGGTCCTTTTTTATTTCTCCGGAGTTCACTTTTCTCTCCATGTATCAGATTCCAACAAACCACTTCTTAAAATCCGGAACACGGGCTTTGCTAATCACGATCCTCTCTGGAGTCTTGACACAGAGGTTCAGCTGCAAACGGCTTCCGAACCATACCGACAAATCGCTAACGGCCTTCCGAGAAATGATAAACTGTCGATTAGCCCGATAAAACTCCGTATCCGACAACTGGCCCATCAGCGTATCGAGCGAACGGTCCATCGGGAAATTCCGGCCGTCGAACGTATAAGCCGACACCTTCTCATCTGCCGTATAAAAATAGGCAATATCCTCCGTCATCAGCGGAACGAGTTTATCCCGAACCGGAATCAAAAAGCTATGGGCCCGAGCCGTCAGAAAGCGCTGGGTCTGTTCGACATACTCTGCTTTTTCGTGCCCCGAAAACCGCTTTAATTTCTCTATGGCTCGTTGCAACTCCTCGCGTTTGATCGGTTTGAGAATATAGTCAATGCTGTTGACCTTAAAAGCAGCCAGTGCGTAACGGTCGTAAGCCGTCGTAAATACGATCGGACAAGCTACATCGACCTGCTCGAAAATCTTGAATGCCTCGCCGTCGGCCAAATGAATATCCATAAAAACGATGTCGGGCAACGGATTACTGCGTATCCACTGGATCGTATCCACCACCGTATCGATCACCGTCAAAACCTCAATCGTCGGGTCTATTTCCCGCAAAAGGGCTTTCAGATTGGTCGCTGCTGCCGTTTCATCCTCAATAATTAGCGCTTTCATAAAATTATATCTGATCTGTCTTTTCTTCCTGATCATTGAGCCACCGATCCACATCATGCAGGTTGATCAACTTCTCGACCAAATCCTGCGGAATATAAAAATAGTGGTTCGATGACTCATAACCGATCGTCGCATCATTCCGGACAATCGGCAGCAACCGTTCGGTCACCTCCCGTTCCTGCTGAACAGCCTGCCGCATCGTTGCGAGACACTCATTTCGCTCTTGCGGACTCTTCGCTGCCTCCATCCGGTTTCGCGCATCCACAAAACGGGCCTGATTGGCCGAAGAAGCACAATGAATGGCAACCGCTCGAGCCCGTCCGAGATCGATCGTCAACTGCTTTCTTTGTTCTCCACGAGCCTTGAGTAGCGCCTGCTCCAACAACTCACACCCCTGCTCGAAACCTTCGGCCACACACTCCATCTGACCGATAAAAACCTCTGCAGGAAAGACCGACCGCCAATTATCCAAAGCGTCGTACGGAATCCCTACCATACTGGCCGGCCATCCGGTTGGCTCCGTATAGAACGGATTGGCCGGACCCATGTGCTGTGGCCCTGAATATAAAGTCAAACCGTGATAGGGGAACTCTTCAAAAGCCTCCGAAAAGAGCTTCCATGCCTCACGGACAAGTGGAGCAGCTTCCGCTCCGTAATATTTCTCGGCAAGATGCGACAACGCCTGCTCTTCACCGTTGGCCATACTCGACTCAAAAAGCTCCAGAGACACCGACGGATAACCGCCGAGACTCCAGCTCAACATCACTCCGTCGGTCGATACGGCCGCCAGATTTTTCGCATGGCGGGCCACCAAATCGAGTACGGGCATTGACGGAACGACCGCCATCTCCCACGATGCATTGACTTGTACTTTTGCCACGGTTTTCAGCCCGGCTTTTTTAGCCATTTCCCAATGGCTCAAAGCCCTGGGTCCGGGGCCTACGGCCGACAACGCATATTCGCCCACAGCTGTCGACACTCCTCCACGCTCAATCGGCAACGACCATTCGCTCACCGACATCAACCAACATGATTTCGGCAGCCTCGAAATAATCTCCTCGGCATAAGCGTCGTTCCATCCCCAATCCCACACCAGCACTTTAGCATCGGGAGCGGCCCGTTTGACTCCGGCGGTTATCGCCTGATTGACCCCGACAATCAGATCGGCATACGACCGGTTCCGGCACCGTTCGCAACTCTGCTGTCCGCCCCGCGAGGCACAGTTTGTCAAATTCTCCGAAGCCGTAATCGTAAAAACACCCCCCAAACCGGGAACCTCACGGAAAACCCGTTCGACGGAACGTTCCACCCACGGCAAAACGCCGGGTGCCGATGTACACAAAGCCCGTTGCTCCCCCTCGGGTGCACCTACGAGCTGTTGACGGAGCGAATCGTCAAAAAACGTACGCGGCATGGCCCGCGGCTCGTTCATATAAAGATAAATCCCGATCCCGTATTTGGCAGCTCGGTCGACCAGCCGTTTCAGTCCTGCAATTCGTTGAGAAGCATCTTTCGCTCCGGGAAAAATTCCGTCGGGGGGCACAAGTTTATTCAGTACGGAGTGCATCCATATCCCGTTAACCCCCTTTGCAGCAAGACGCTGCAACAATCCTTCGGGGTAGGAGGAGAGCTCCGGATCCATCAGAGGATCGCCGAATGCCGCACAATAGGGATAAATCAATCGCAAAGCGAAGTCGTCACTCTGTGTGTCATCCGTAGTTGAAGTCACCTCGACGATCGGCTCGGAAAACTCCTCCATAAAGGCAAAGCGAGGCACTTCATTCCCTTTCCCGAACGCTTTACGCACGATTTTTTTCAGCTCGGCAGCCTGATGTACCATCTCGTCCGTCGGCTCCTCATAACGCAAAGGCTGACAATAGGGTTTCTTGTATCCAAGTTTTACAAACAGAAAATCGTCCTCGATCAGCCGCCATGCCAACTCCTCTTCCGAAATATCAAGTAACGTCAACAACTGCTCGTAAGGCAGCAGATGCCAATTCCGCCGCAACACCGTAATATACCCCCATGACGTACTCCATTGTGGCTCAATTTTTTGTTGTGGAGGCAAACCCATCGAAGAGGCCAATCTCCGGACATGCTCCACATCGGTTCCCAGAACTTCAGCTAACCGTTTTTCGGGCACGACCGTCCAGTTCCGCCAAACGAAAGCATACTGCCGGCTTGGGAAATAGGGGTATTCGACAGCCGGTGTTGTTCCTTGTTCATCAGGCAATATCGACTCTGATGAAGGAGCTCCGATTCCAACTGATGTCAGACAAAATAGTGCAATCGCACACCATACAAAAATCGGCTTCTTCAGATTTTTCATAATTTCAGGCTATTGGGTGTATTTATCAGTTATTTTCAAAAGTATCGGGTTCGAGCAACGGCAACCCAACACGAAACATCCCGTCCGTATCGGTAATTTCAACCTCGCGGGAGGTAAGCAATTCATATCTCGATGCCAGATTTTTCAAACCGATTCCGGTTCCGGTCGTAGGCTCTATCTTAGGAATTAACGGATTAATGACAAATAGTTTATCCTGTTCGGTATAGATCTCTATATGAAACGGTTTGGTCAATGTAATACTATTGTGCTTTACCGCATTTTCGATCAACGGTTGGAGCGAGAGGACCGGCAATCGCCAATTCATATACCGATCCTCGACCCGAATGTCGCAAAACAGCTTATTTTCGTAGCGGATTGTCAACAGATAAATATAGGCTTCCGTAAAACGCAACTCCTCGGTCAATGTGGTCAATTCGCCTTGTCCGGAACGAAGCATATAACGGAACGTATCAGCCAAACGATCAATATATAGCAGAGCCTTTTCGTTGCTCTTCTCACGAACAAGCATCGACAGCGAGTTGAGCGAATTGAACAGGAAATGGGGACTGATCTGATTGGCCAGCATATTATACCGGGTCTGCAGGTTCTCGTTTTTCAGCCTCTCATTTTCAATACTTATATGCTGTTTCTGATAGAGCAGCTGAAAAATCACCCCATACAACACCGAAACAACCAGTATAAACGACACCTTCATAATCTGTAACGGATTATAGAGCCGTCCCATAAACGTGGGCATATTCCAGTGTCCCTTAAAGCTCAATGTCGGAACAAACAGATAAAAAACAATCGCGATGATCAGGCTCAATAAAATTTTCCGCCATATCGGAAGACCCTTGACCGTATTCAGCATGACCAAAACCGCCACCATCACATAAAAATAGAACAACCGGAAAATTACGAAACTGGGTTCGACAGTAATAAATGGAGGAGGGCGATGTCCCCCTCTCATCTCATTGCCGGTTACAAAATATGAAAAGTTGACTAGCAAGGTTAATGCTAGAGCCACCAGCAGATTGATTACAATCACGTGATATCGTCCGGTCTTTTTGATCATGGCGATGTTTTACCTGTAGTATTCCACAAATTTATTTATACCAAGAAGCATACATGACATAATCTCTCGCCGTCCGTTCGATGATATCACGGACCTGCTCGGGCGATACATCCTTGACTTTCCGAGCCGGAACACCGGCATAAATACTACCCGGTTCGATTACGGTCTTCGACAACACGAGCGAATTGGCCGCAACAATGGAGCCGGTACCTACAACGGCATGATCCAAAATCGTCGCCCCCATACCGATCAGACATTTATCCTCGATCTTCGCTCCGTGAATATTGGCGTTGTGCCCAATAGAAACATCATTACCAATCTCCGTTACCGAACGCTGATAAAGCGTATGAACAACAACCCCATCCTGAAGATTAACGCGATCTCCGATTGTAATCCGGTTGACATCACCACGCAACACCGTACCAAACCATATACTGCAATCCTTGCCGACCGTCACTTCTCCGATAATAGCGGCAGTTTCAGCGATGAAAGTTCCTTCTCCGATAACCGGAGTAAATCCTCGTACTGATTTTATTATTCCCATAATACTATAAACATTATTTATTTAACACCGGGTTAACAGGATCTCCGTTTTCATCAAATTCTGGAATTTTCCAATATCCATATCCAATATGACGAGACGTGTGTCCCCATGAATCCCCCGCAATCGCATCATATACCAGCAAAAGGGTTTTGTCGTCAACCCGTACCACCGATGGAAAACCGATCGCTCCTGTCGCCCATCCATCCCGGGTACATTTCGCATCTACAACCACCGCACTGTGCCTATCGTCCCAATGTTCAATATCCTTTGTCCAATACACCACATTACAGTCCGTAGCCGTATAATCTTGATTAAATTGATTCGTAAACAGGAAATGATAGCCTGATATCGGATCATAATAATAGTTGGCATTTTCGGGTGCCGTTTTGTTCTGTCGGTCGTTCGGTTTCGTTTCCCAACTCTCCGTAACACCGGCAAAACCGCCCGGGGCTTCGGTCAGTGGACCGACAATGGGTTTCTCGACCCTCCAACCTTCCGGGTTCGGGTCACCATCCCAATCCTGCACCGCATCCAAGTGATTGGAACGGACAATCGCAATATTCGCTCCGCATGTCGCAAACATCATATATTTAAAATTCACCGTATCTTTTTCTCCTTTCCAATGAGGGTTTATGATAACCGGTCCGGGCACGGTTATACCCTGTGTATATGAACCATTCTTCCCCTTATAAAAAAGTACAGATTTCTCCTTACCGGGAAACCGATTGTATTGGATCCACTCTCCCTCAATCCCTTTCAGTCCTTTTGTACGGGCTTTTGCCAGACAACTCGAATAATAGGTACTCGGAGTACCAATATCAGGCCCAGATGGAGCAGCTCCGTCAGCTCCCAAATAAAATGCATACCAATATTTCTCCTCCTTGTCAAAATACAGCCATGCGCTCGACGCACTCCAAAAATCTTTATATCCTTTCGCCATTCCTTGCGGATCATCATCAATTCCACACCGAAGTTTAGGACCCAAACGTTCCCAGTGTTTCAAATCCTTACTTTTGGCCAAATGGGTTCGCCACAGGTGATTTTCGGGATCGGCATCTTCTGGACGGTGTCCGGCATGTGTTGCCGCTCCGTCATAAAACAGATAATAAGTGTTACCGACTTTATAGATATTAGGTTCACGCATTCCCCCTCCATCCGATTCATAATACGGATCGTCCGGTTGACTCGGAGAGATCAGTATACCACAATCTTCAATAGGCATCCGATAGGTGGCTACGGCATGTTGTGCAATCGCATCCCCGGAAAACATGATAGCCCCCACACCCAGAAAAAACAAACTCAAATATTGTTTCATCCTTAAGATAGTCTAATCTGTTATGATTCGTTTTCTTTCGCCTCGTTCCAAAAGGCATCCATCTGTTCAAGGGTCATATCCCTCAAGGCAACGCCTTGCTCTTCGGCCCGATCCTCGATATGATTGAACCGTTCAATAAATTTTTTGTTGCAACGCTCAAGAGCTGCTTCGGGATCGACTCCGTACAGACGCGACGCATTGATCAACGAGAAAAACAGGTCTCCGAACTCCGACTCGATCCGCTCTTGATCCTGACGGTCGAGCTCCATTTGCACCTCCGAGACCTCTTCCTTGACCTTATTCCAAACATCTTCCCGTTTCTCCCAATCAAAGCCTGCTGAAGCCGCCTTTTCTCCGATCCGGTAAGCCTTGACCATCGCCGGCAAACTCTGCGGTACACCCGACAAGACACGCTTTTTCTTGTGATCACGCGCCTTTTCCTGAAGTTTGATATCCTCCCAATTCTGTTTCACCTGCTCGGCGTTGTCGGCCTGAACATTTCCGAATACGTGCGGATGCCGAAAAATCAGCTTGTCACAAATCCCGTTGGCCACATCCGCCAAATCGAATGCATTCTGCTCCGAACCGATTTTGGAGTAAAATACGATGTGCAGCAACAGATCGCCCAACTCCTTTTTGATCTCATTCAGATCATGTTCAAGTATCGCATCGGCCAATTCATAGGTCTCTTCGATCGTATTCATGCGCAACGTATCGAACGTCTGCTTCCGGTCCCACGGACATTTCTCCCTCAATTCATCCATCACATCGAGCAAACGTCCTACCGCTTCCAGTCTTTTATCCATAACTTTTAGATTTATCGATTCTACAAAGATAATACGATTTGGAGTAAAACGTTAACTTTGCAAACGATAAATCAAACCGATAAATTTATGTGTGGAATAGTAGGATACATGGGCTGCCAACAGGCCTATCCAATTCTTATCAAAGGACTTCATCGTCTGGAATACAGAGGTTACGACAGTGCCGGTATCGCATTAATCGATTCGAACAACGAACTGAACATCTATAAAGCCAAAGGGAAAGTAGCGAATCTGGAACATTTTGCCGATTCGAAAAACATATCGGGGACAATCGGAATCGCCCATACGAGATGGGCAACCCACGGTGAACCGAACGACACGAACGCCCATCCACATGTCTCGCAAACCGGCTCGCTGGCTCTGATCCACAACGGAATCATCGAGAATTATGCCGTACTTAAAAAATACCTGCAGGATCGTGGAGTCGTATTCCGAAGCGAAACCGACACCGAAGTTCTGGTACAGTTGATCGGATACCTCCAACAAACCAACAACTGTGATTTGTGTACTGCCGTACAGCAGGCTCTGCGCGAAGTGGTCGGAGCCTACGCCATCGCCGTGATCGAAAAGGGGAATCCAGATCAGATCATTGCGGCCCGGAAAAGCAGCCCGTTGGTAATCGGAATCGGAGAGGGTGAGTTTTTCATCGCTTCCGATGCAACTCCGATCGTCGAACACACCCAACAGGTCATCTATCCGAACGATGAAGAGATCGTCGTGATCCGCCGGGGCGAGCCGCTCAAGATCGTCAATTTCGAAAATATCGAACATCCCCACCAAATCAAGCACATCGATATGGATATCAGTCAACTGGAAAAAGGAGGATACCCTCATTTCATGTTGAAGGAGATCTATGAACAACCCCAGACGCTGATCGATTGTATCCGGGGACGAATCAATCCGGAGGGAACCGACGTCATCCTGTCAGGCGTCATGGACAACAAGGAGCGTTTTCTGAATGCACGACGAATCATCATTGCAGCCTGCGGAACATCGTGGCATGCCGCCTTGATCGGGGAACATCTGATCGAAGAGCTCTGCCGCATCCCGGTCGAAGTGGAATACGCTTCGGAGTTCCGGTACCGCAATCCGGTCATCTATCCGGACGACGTCGTGATCGCCATCTCCCAGTCCGGCGAAACCGCCGATACGCTGGCTGCTGTTGAGATCGCAAAAAAACAGGGCGCCTTCATTTATGGAATCTGTAACGTCATCGGATCGTCCATTCCCCGTGCTACGGACAGCGGATCATACATCCACGTAGGTCCGGAGATCGGTGTGGCTTCGACCAAAGCGTTCACCGGACAGGTAACCGTACTCTCGATGTTGGCCCTGACAATCGCCAAACTGAAAAACAGCATCGACCCACAGCTTTACCGAAAATTGCTCGGCGAGTTGCGATCCATTCCCCAACGCATGGAGGAGACGCTCAAGCTCGATGCCCCGATCCGCGAGCTCTCGAAGATATTTACCTATGCCCGCAATTTCATCTACCTGGGACGGGGATATAACTATCCTGTTGCTTTGGAAGGTGCCTTGAAACTCAAGGAGATCTCCTACATTCATGCAGAAGGGTATCCTGCCGCCGAGATGAAGCACGGGCCCATTGCCCTGATCGACGAGGAGATGCCGGTCGTCGCCATCGCCACGACCGACAGCATCTATGAAAAAACTATCAGCAACATCCAAGAGATCAAGGCCCGAAAAGGCCGCATCATTGCACTGGTAACCCGAGGCAATCATGAGGTGGCCCGATTCGCTGACTCGGTCATCGAACTTCCCGAAACGGACGAACGTCTGGCTCCGCTGATCGCAGCGATCCCGTTGCAGTTGCTGGCCTACTATATCGCCGTCAACAAAGGTCGGGACGTCGACCAACCCCGCAACCTCGCCAAATCCGTAACCGTAGAATAGAAAATCTAACGATAACCCATGAAACAGCTATTAGCCTTAACTCTATCACTCATCGCATTGAGCGGCAGTACCGTTGCTCAAGGACAAGAGCAAGTCATCGTCGGAGCTGAACGCACCGAGTTATACCTACCTTTACTCGAGAACAAACGTGTCGGAATCCTGACCAACAACACCGGCCGGATCGGGTCGACGCATTTAGTCGACTCATTGTACGATACGGGAGTTGACATCCGGATGGTTTTCGCTCCCGAACACGGATTCCGGGGAGATGCCGATGCCGGTGAACATATCGACAACGGTAAGGATCCGCGTACCGGCATCCGGATCGTTTCGGTCTACGGAGCGAACAAGGCTCCTTCGGCCGAGTATATGGATCAGCTGGATGTGGTCGTATTCGACATCCAGGATGTCGGATTACGTTACTATACGTACCTCTCCTCGATGCACTACATGATGCAGGCCTGCGCAGACAACGACGTGGAGATGATCGTGCTCGACCGTCCCAATCCGAACGGTTTCTATGTCGACGGACCGATCCTCGATCCGAAATACCGGTCGTTCGTCGGCATGCATCCCATACCGACCGTACACGGTATGACACTGGGTGAACTGGCCCGCATGATCAACGGAGAGGGTTGGCTGGAGAACGGCGACACCTGCCGGCTGACCGTTATCCCGTGTGCGAACTATACCCACCAGACTCGATATGTCCTACCGGAAAAGCCCTCTCCGAATCTGCCCAACATGCGCTCGATCTACCTCTATCCGTCGCTCTGCTTTTTCGAAGGCACACCGGCGAGCCTCGGACGCGGCACCGATTTCCCGTTTCAGGTGTACGGACACCCCAAAATGGATCCGGACGGTTTCCAATTCACGCCACACAGCAATGCAGGAGCAAAAAAACCTCCGTTGAAAGATCAGGTGTGTTACGGAGTAGATCTCCGTACCGAACCCTCCAATGAGCTAATCTGGAAACGCGGCGTGGATCTGAGCTACATCATCGACTGCTATAACCAAACGGGGCTCGGCGAGCAATTCTTCACACCGATGTTCGAGAAACTCATCGGGGTAGATTACGTGCGCCGCATGATTCTCGATGGAGCCGATGCCGAAGAGATCAAGGCTTGCTGGAAAGAGGATGTAGAGAAGTTCAAAGTCCGTCGCAAACCCTATCTGCTGTATGAAGAGTAGTCTTTTAACCCTATGTTTGCTCGGATGGGTCATGATCGCGAACGGACAAAACCTGATTCCGCTGCCGGTCCGCGCGGAACGTACCGAAGGACAATTTCTGATCGACCGGAACACGGCGATATACAACCCCGATTTCCCGGAGCTGACAGACTATCTGAACGACCACATCGAACAGCTCTGCCGTTACCGGCTTCCATCGAGAGAGGTCCCGGAACAGAGTCGCATCGTTTTCGAAAAAGGGGAAGGACCCTCCGAGGGATATGCGCTTACCGTAACCCCACAACGGATCACCATTCGGGGAAATGACCGGGGAGGAGCGTTCTACGCCCTGCAAACCCTTTTCCAACTGATGCCGGATGATGTCTATCGAACCGATGAATCGACAACGGTTCGTGAAGAGTGCGGCATCCCTTGCTATTCAATCGAAGATGCCCCCCGATTCTCCTATCGCGGAGTAATGCTGGACGTTTCACGTACCTTTTTCGATAAAAATACGGTACTCCGGTATATCGACTGGCTGTCGCGTCACAAAATCAATACGTTACACTGGCACCTCTCCGACGACAACGGTTGGCGTATCGAGATAAAAAAACACCCGGAACTGACCGAAAAGGGTGCCTGGCGCGGACCGGGAGAGGTCCTGCCCCCGTCATACGGGTCGGGCAACAAACGGTACGGCGGATATTACTCGCAGGAGGAAATTCGCGAAATCGTTCGTTACGCCGCCTTTCGCAACATCGAGATCATACCTGAAATCGACCTGCCGGGACACAGCCAAACGCTCACATCGGTCTATCCGGAAACCTTCTGTCTGTCGGAGACCTCCTACCCCGAAGAGGAGATGAAAAACGTTATCTGCACGGCACGAGAGGAAAATTACGAACTGCTGCGTGACATTTTTAGTGAGATTGCCAACCTTTTCCCATCGGAATACATCCATATCGGCGGTGACGAGGTCAGTCTGAAATATTGGAGAAACTGCTCCCGTTGTCAGGCACTGATGAAAAAACGACAGATGCGGTCCGCTCGTGAATTACAGTACTATTTTACCCGACGCGTAGAAAAGATCATCGATTCGCTCGGCAAAAAGTGCGCCGTATGGAACGAGGCTTTATCGTGTCCCGGACTGAACGACAACACCCTGATCTTTGGATGGGAAAATACCGAAGCCTGTGAAAAGGTCGCTGCTGCAGGTCGTTCGCTTGTTATGATGCCCGGATCGTACTGCTACATCGATATGAAACAACATGCCCAAGACCGGGGACACACGTGGGCCGGATTGGTCGATACGCGACGTTTATATGACTTTCACCCCGAAAAGTTCATTCCTGCCGAATGTCGCGACCGGATCAAAGGTGTCGAGGCGGCTCAATGGGCCGAACTGATGATGCACCCCGACTATTTTCTGGAGTATCAGGGTTACCCACGCATCTGTGCACTGGCCGAAATCGGCTGGACACCGGCCGAACGACGCAACTGGAGGGATTTCGACCGAAGATTACACCGAACTCACATGTCACGTCTCGGAGCAATGGGTATCCGATTCAGAATGACTCCTCCGGAAGTTAAATATGAGCATGGTGTCATCACCGTCTCATCGAATGCAGAAGAGGTGCGATACACCACCAACATGCAACGTCCCGGCGAAGGATCGCCTCTCTACACCGAACCAATCCGCACCAACCATCCGGAACGCTATCTGTTCCGTGCTTTCTCTGACGGAGGATGGAGCACGGCTATAACGCCAACCGTTCATGCCGCACAGATCGAGCTTCCGGCCGGCACACAAAAAACCGTCACCCTGCCGCTCAACGAATACATCAACCGTGACGGTATATGGCTGCTTTCATTTACTCAGACAAACAATCAGTCAAAAATAACGCGACTCGAAATCAATGGTCCGGACACAGCTTATGTCATCATACGAAACGGACAAAAGGTCAATCCGTTCAACGACATCCGTCTCTACATCGACTCTCTTAACCGCCATGCAACAATGTCTCTGACACTGAAAAACGACGGTGAAGAAACCGATGAATTACAACTTCATCTTAGACCGTCGTGTTATATCGAACCTCCGGTCCGTGTCACCAGTTCGATCGAATGTCTGTCGAAATATCCCATATCCCGTGCAGCCGATTATAAATTCAGCTCGTACGCACGCAGCTCACGGCCATGCAAAGCAAACGATTACATTTTATACACGTTCGAAACTCCTGTAGCTTGCGAAGCGATCGACATCCGCACGGGACTGCCCGACATTACCCGATACAGCGTCACGGACGGAACCGTATCGTGGTCATACAACGGACGGGACTTCACGGAAGAGGTTCCGCTGGACGACGACGGGCTCGCTTTCATCCGGCCCGAACATCCGGTAAAAGCCATCCGGATTTTCATCCGGGACAGCAATGGTGAGACTTCTCTCTGCTGGCAGGACCTGCGTATCATTCCAAAATGTGATGAAATATAAACGAAATACCCCAAAACCATGATCCGATTTTTTCTACCTCTCGTCGTAACTCTATGTTGTTGGACGCTTAGCGTACGGAGTCAAGAACTTCCCGAATCCTTGAAGGCCAAAGTGGATGCAATGATCACGGAAGAACTCGAGAACGGAGCTTTTCCCGGCGCATCAATCGCCATCGGAACGCGCGACGGCATTTTCTATCTGAAAAGTTACGGATACCACGATTACTCGAAACGGCTACCAGTACGTGATGACGATGTGTTCGATGTTGCCTCCTGTTCCAAAGTACTCTCGACCACCTTCGCAACCATGCGTTTGTTCGACCAGGGACGATTCCGGATCGAGGACTCTATCGGACACTACCTGCCCGAACTGGTCGGATCGCCCATTTCCGGCATTACCCTCGAGGAGTTGTTGACCCACACTTCCGGAATGCCGGCACAAGTGCTCTATTCGCCTTTCGTACATAATGCCGACGGAGGCAAAATGTTCTCCAGCAAAAAATCAGATCAATATCCCTACCAAGTCGGGAAAAACTACTACGTATGCCGCAACGTCGCTTTCGATACCACATATTTTTCGGAAACTCCCCGCGACGGCTGGCGACAAGGGTGCGACCGGCTCTTCATCAATCCGGCTATCGACACGGTGCTCTATGCCCAAATATCTGAGAGTTTCAAACCGGAAAAACGAGGCTCGTATGCATACAGTGACTCCAATTTCTGGATTTTGAAACAGATTGTCGAACGCATCTCGGGAGAAACACTCGACCGGATGACCCTCGAGCTGTTCTCCGAAATGGGGTGTGAAAACACCTATTACAATCCATTGAGATACAGAAGCAAGGAACGGTGTATGCCGACGGAAGTCGACCACATCTTGAAACGCGACACGGTCAACGGATATGTACATGACGAACTGGCTGCTTTGGCCGGAGGAGTAGGGGGGAATGCCGGGCTCTTCACGACGGCGGAAGATATGTCACGTTTCTGTGAAATGATCCTCAACGGAGGAGTTTACAACGGCAAGCGTATTCTGTCGGAAAATACCGTCGGGCTCTTCACCGCTTCGCCTCTTGAGGACAAGGGCATTTGGCGCGGACTCGGTTTCGACAAACGGGATCCTGTAAACAGTGGATTGGGCGGTAAAAACTGCTTCGGACATACCGGATTCACCGGAACGATCTTCTGGATGGATGCAGATAGCGGCATCTATATGGTATTCCTCTCCAACGCCGTCCACCCGACCCGCCTGAACAACCGACTCAACTCATCAATGCTCCGCACCGAACTCTGGAAAGTCGTCTCACAATAGAGAAGTGGGGTTCTGCATCACAATGACAGATTATACGCAGTCCGTTCCGACCGGCTGCGTATTACAATCCTGTTAAAATCCGGTCTTGTAAACACAGGCTAAAGCGATTATTCTGTAATTTTGTACCTGTATTAAAGCTCCGATCATGGCAAAGTACAAAATTCTTGTAGTCGATGACGAAGACTCGCTGTGCGAGATTCTTCAATTCAACCTCGAAGCGGAAGGCTATGAAGCAGATACGGCGAACAGTGCCGAACAGGCCCTGACGATGAATCCCGAACGCTATTCATTGATTCTGCTCGACGTGATGATGGGAGAGATGAGCGGCTTCAGTATGGCCCGCCAACTCAAAGCGAATCCCAAAACAGCTCAGATTCCCATCATCTTCTGCACGGCAAAAGATACGGAAGACGATACGATCGCCGGGTTCAATCTTGGTGCCGACGATTATGTCACCAAACCTTTTTCAGTACGGGAGGTATTGGCGCGGGTGCGTAGTGTACTCCGCCGTACGTACGGAACTCCGGAAAACATCGAAACCGCAAGTTACGAAGGCCTGCAAATGGACCTCACCAGCAAACGGTGTACACTCAACAGGGAAGAGTTGAAATTGACGAAAAAAGAATTCGAGATCCTCTTCCTGCTGCTCTCCCACAAAGGCACGATTTTTTCCAGGGAAGAGATCCTGAGCCGTGTATGGAGCGATGAAGTGATCGTTCTCGACCGTACCATCGATGTCAACATCACCCGTCTTCGCCGGAAAATAAGCCCTTACAGCGAACATATCGTCACGCGACAAGGATACGGATATGGGTTTGAAGAGTAAATTGCCATACCACAGACGGTTGCTGCTGTTACTGTTGATATCCTCATGGGTATTGGTCGCTTGTTTTATCATCTTTCAATACGGACGTGAAAAACACTTCAAAGCCGAACAGCTCAACGGAGAGTTGCAACTTTTCAACGTCCAGTTTCTGGATGCCCTGATCGAAGGTGCGTCCCCCGATTCTCTTATCCTACAAACCCCAAAACCGTTCGAGGAACAACGTATCACGGTAATAGACCTTTCCGGGAAAGTACTGTTCGACAGCTCGTCCGATACAACCTCCATGACGAATCACCTCAATCGTCCCGAAGTCATGCAGGCCCTCGAAAACGGAACAGGATATGTCATCCGCCGCCACTCGGAAAGTACCCACCTCAATTACTTCTACTCGGCTACGAAAAACGACTCGTTGATCGTCCGGTCGGCCGTTCCATACTCGGTTTCCTTACGCGAGGTGTTGGCTGCCGACCGTGAATTTCTGTGGTTTATGCTGGGTATCACGCTACTGATGAGTATTGCCGGTTATTTCGCTACCCGTCGGCTGGGACACAACATCACCCGTCTCAACGAATTTGCCGAACGTGCCGAACGCGGTGAACGTATTGATGAGTGTGAACCGTTTCCCCACGATGAATTGGGTAACATCTCCAACCACCTGATCCGGCTTTATGCCCGCCTGCAAAAAACCAAGGAAGACCGTGACCGCGAACATGCCCTTGCTCTTCATGAAGAGCAGGAGAAGATCCGAATCAAACGGCAGTTGACCAACAACATCAACCATGAATTGAAAACGCCCGTGGCTGCCATTCGTGGATACCTCGAAACCCTATTGGCCCATCCGGAACTACCCGAAGAGAAACGGACCGAGTTTTTGAAAAACAGTTATGCTCAGAGTGAACGCCTGCGGCGGTTGCTCAACGACGTTTCGACCGTGGTCCGCATGGACGAAGGAAGTGCACAGATCCGCAAGGAACCCACTTCGCTGAACGAATTCATCGAAGAGATCGACACCGAAATGGAGTTGCGTCCGCAAGAACGACAATTGCGTGTCCACTGCGATTTTCCTCCGCATGTCGAAATTGAAGGCAATCCGTCACTGATCGGATCGATATTCCGAAACCTGGCAGACAATGCCTCTGCATACTCCGGAGGAAGCGACATATATATCCGATTACTCGAAGACACGTCAGAAGAGTACCGTATCTCGTTTGCCGACAACGGAGTGGGAGTAGGAGAGGAGCACTTGTCCCATCTTTTCGAACGTTTCTACCGGGTCGATAAAGGACGTTCTCGCAAGATGGGTGGCACGGGGTTAGGACTTGCTATTGTAAAACACGCCGTACTGTTCCATGGAGGCACCATATCGGTTCACAACAGAAAAGAAGGTGGATTAGAGTTTATTTTCACTCTGAAAAAACACGCCTGATCGCCCGATGATTTTTGCTTATCATACTTTTCCGATCGCTACAAGATCTTTTATGATACAATTTGTAAGAAAATTTCTTAACTTCGTATTCGACGTATCAAAAATACTGAGAGTATGAAAATCCAGCACGTTGTATCGTTTCTTTTGATCGCTATGGCGGTAGCTTGCTGTAACGAAAAGCAGACCGAAACATACCCCTTATTTCCTGAAGAACCGTCCCGAACCGCATACGAAGGTTTTACTTGGGAGAAAGTCAGCGGGGCAGGCATCCAACTATGGGCTCAACGCAACCCCAATATACATATCGTTTTAGATGATAATTCACAAAGTGCGTTTGTCGAACGCGGAGGTGAGCAACCAAGTCGTTGGATGGTCATAAAGGTCTTTACATTGAAAGATAAAAACATCGACGACGTACTCCGTCAATTACAACAATCACCCGAATGGGATACAACCCAGACTTGTACATTCAAAGAGGGAAAAAGCAACAGGAAAGGTGTCAAACGCTACGACCTCGTCCCCACAGGCGACTATGCAAAAAAGATACAGGACCTCTCTTCACAGGAACCAATCCCCTCAACATGTAACGGCTGGGGTATGGGGAACAGCGGGATCCGGTATTTCGAAATCCACGATAACCATCCCGACAAAGCAATATTCCTCGAAATCGGTCAAGACGCCCCTCTTTTCGACGAGCAAAGTATAGTTCTAACTGAAAATTAAAAGATTAATCGTACTCAACTGCTGTCATTACCGGAGACGGTTGATACCGAGAAATCATATCAACTTTATAACTCTTCGACAATCCGATGCAAAAAACTCGGAGATCGGAGAGTTTTATTTTGCATTCTGATAAGCTTTCGGCGAACATCCGACCTCCTTCTTGAAATAGACCCCGAAAAAAGACTGGTTGGCAAAATTCAACATATCGCTAACCTGTTGGACCGTGTACTTTCCACTTTTCAACAATGCTTTAGCTTCCAGAATGACATAATCCCGAATCCAATCCCCCGCATGACGGCCACTGGCTGCATACACCATCTGAGAAAGATATTTGGGAGTCAGACACAGTTTGTCGGCATAGAAACCGATATTGCGCTCTTCGGTATAATATTCATGGACCAACTCCATGAAATCATCATAAATTTTCTTTTTCCTATTACCGACATACGTATCCTGTACATCCACATAGGGTGTCACTAATTGACATAGGTTGCAGACCAAAACCCGAAGATACCCCATGATAACCTCTTTCTTATATATATAATCGGGTTGTTTTAATTTTTTTCTCAGAGCCTTGTATATCTGTATTTGCTCCTCCATTTCCTCGTCATTAACCCGAAATAATGACTGGCGCACCAAAAATTTCCTTAATACAATCAATTCCTGAGAGCCAGGATCCATAATAAAGTATCCTTTTGAAAAAGCAATGAAAACCAATTTACAATCTGAAGAGATGCCAAGACATTGCCCGATAGAACCCTGTTGAAGACAAATGATATCGTTTTTCTGCAATTCATACTCCGTTAAATTCAATCTAATCCGTGCAGATCCACCAAGACAAAACAGAAGCATTGTAAACTCAATTTTAAACGGATAAGGTGAAGCAACAAAAGACTTGACCTTAGGACTGGATAAAAAATCATCCTGTTTTTCCGACATATTGAAATTATCAGCCATGATAAATTCATCTCCAAGAATACACGCGCGTTCATCGAGCGGTATCATCAACAGACTCAATGTACGAATTCGTTCTGATTGCTGCATAGGTCAATAACGTTTTTCAGCACAAATATACTAATTTAAATAAAAATAGCCTTGATAATTGTTTGGAAAAGCTACATAGTCATCCTTTTGAACAATTCTACCACTTACAAAGACATTCAAAATGCATCAAAAAAATCGAACTTTGTGCTCAATAAAATCATAAAACTTTGCATACAACACCATGAAAGCATCACATTGGATTGTAGCCACCACAACCGTATGTCTGTTGGGATCCTGCGCGGGCGAACAGCAATCGACCCCGTTCCTCCGCAGCGTCTATACCACACATCCATCCACTCGGGGAGAGGAGTCCTCAAGTATCTACTCCGGCATCGTCGAAGAGTCTCATGACGTCGGACTCGGATTCAAGACGGCGGGCCAACTGAAAAACATCCTTGTCGAAGAGGGCGATTTCGTCCGGAAAGGAGAGCTGCTGGCCGAACTGGACGATGTCGATTATCAGTTGGCCGTCGATGCCCTGCAAATCCAATACGATCAACTGAAGGATGAAGTCGACCGTACGACCCAACTCTTCGAACAACGAAGTATCTCGTCGAACGACTACGAAAAGGCGACTGCCGGATTGCGCCAATTGGCAATTCAATTAGAGGCAAATAAAAACAAAGTAAAATATACCAAGCTTTACGCACCAACTGACGGCTACATTCGGAGCATGAACTTCTCTCCGGCTGAAATGGTAGACGCAGGAACGGCCGTTTTCCGTCTGATGGATGTATCCCGCCTCGAAGTCGCTCTCGACATCCCGGCAAAAGCGTATTCGGGAAGAGAGCACTTCTCTCGTTTCGCATGCAAAACTCCATATTCAGACCAAGACCTTCCGATGACCCTGCTCAGCCTTACGCCCAAAGCCGACGGAAACCAGCTCTACCGTATGCGGCTCGCTTTCGCCGAACAGCCTTCGAAACAGCTGACAGCAGGAATGAATATCGAGGTGCGAATCCTTTCGAGAGTCGACAGTACAGGATATACACTCCCGTTGTGTTCCATTTTTCATGAAAACGATGACTCGTTCGTATGGGTGATCGGCGATGACTCGACCGTCCACAAACGCAACGTTGTCCTCCACGGTATAGATTCTGAAGGAGATGCAGTCGTCGCATCCGGACTCTCGGGCGATGAGACAATCGTCCGGGCCGGCGTTAACTCCTTGCAGGAGGGCGAAAAAATCCGCATCATCGAACAACCGAGTAAAACCAATGTAGGAGGAGTGTTGTAATGAAAATGAAAGCGACCGAATTCTTCATGCGGCGACCCATACTCTTCTGGTCCTTAATGACGGGTATCCTGATCGCCGGTGTCCTCTCTTTCATACAAATGCCGAAACTGGAAGATCCCGCCGTTTCGATAAAACAGGCCATGGTCGTAATCCCTTGGCCCGGAGCCACGGCTCACGAAATCGAATTGGAGGCTGCCCAGCTGATGGAAGACGAACTGAGAGCACTACCCAATGTCAAAAAAGTCAAAACCGAGTGTCAGGACGGATCGGCTACCCTGACCGTAGAGTTCCGCATGACCGTTCTCAGCGACGAACTCGAACAACATTTCGACCTGCTGCGACGCAAAGTGAACGATGCCGCAATACGCCTGCCGCAAGGGTGCTACGATCCCATCGTCATCGACGACATGGTCGATGTGTACGGAATCTTCTATGCACTGACCAGCGACGGCTACGACTATCCCGAAATGTATGAATACGCAAAGTTCATCCGTCGGGAACTGTTGGATGTCTCGGGAGTCAAACGAATCAACATCTCCGGCAATCGGGACGAAGTGATCGACATCATCCTGTCGAAAGAGCAGATCGCTCGCAACGGAATCATTCCCACACAGATTATGGCGGCACTGCAGGGGGCGGGGAAGACCGTTGAAGCGGGAAAATACCGCAGTGGGGACGACCGGATCGCGATGCATGTCGATTCGGCCATCGAAGATGAACAGGATATACGCGATCTGCTGATCTCGACGATGGACGGACGTCAGATCCGACTGAGCGACATCGCCGAAATCCGGCGCGGATACGCCGAACCCCAACAAAATGGATTCTTCGTCGACGGAAAACCCGCACTGGCCATCTGTCTGGCCATGGAGAACGATGCAATCGTCCCTGACGTAGGGAAAGCCGTCGACCAACGACTCGAGGAAGTGATGCAGCAAGTCCCCGCCGGATTGGAGGTGCAAAAGATATTCTTCCAACCCGACAAGGTCAGCGATGCCATCTCGTCGTTCATGTGGAATCTGCTCGAGTCGGTCCTCATCGTAATCCTTGTGCTTATCTTCACCATGGGTATACGAAGCGGACTGATTATCGGATTCGGGCTCATTTTGACCGTCGCTATTTCGTTCCCCATTCTGTTGGAGTGTGGAACAACGCTACAACGGATCTCTCTCGGTGCCTTTATCGTAGCGATGGGTATGTTGGTCGACAACGCGGTCGTCATCATGGATGGCATTCTGGTCGACAAGCAGCGCGGTCTCGGACCCAAAACCTACCTCTACCGCATCGGTCGCAATACGGCCCTACCTCTGTTAGGCGCTACGGTCATCGCCGCCTCAACGTTCCTCTGCGTCTACCTGTCGCCCGATTCGGCCGGTGAATATGCCCGCGATCTGTTCCTCGTACTCTGCGTAAGCCTTCTGGCCAGCTGGGTATTGGCTTTGATACAAGTACCGGTGTGCGCCAAGAGCTGGCTCCCCGCACGAAACCGACAGAAAAATACGGCCGATTCGGGTGTCATGAACTCTCCGGTACATCGTTTCGTTCGTCGTTCAATTTCATTCCTTATCGACCATAAACGTCTTACGATCTCTGTCGCCATTCTCGTACTGATTGTCTGCATCGCTGGAATGACCCGGGTCAAAAACCTGTTTTTCCCCGATTTCGATTACAAACAGTTCATCGTCGAGTGTTTCTATCCGGCTCAAACCTCCTCCGATAAAGTCCAGCACGACCTGCTGGAGATGAGCGATCTGCTCCAGAAAAATCCGAACATTGAACGGGTTGCGGTGAGCATGGGCAGCGCTCCGGCCCACTATTGTCTGGTCCGTCCGATGACCGCCGGGGGTGACTGCTACGGAGAATTGATGGTCGACTGCAAGGACTATAAAACCGTCATGAAACAGATCCCCATCGTACGGCGCGAACTGCGGGAAAAATACCCCGATGCCTACATCCGTATCCGAAAATACAACTTCTCGATCTCCTCGTCACACACCGTCGAGGTCGAATTCACGGGGCCCGATCCGGCGGTATTGCGCAACCTGAGTGCTCAGGCCGAAGCAATCATGCGCCGCTGCCCATATGTGGACGCCTATTCCGTAGAGAATAACTGGAAACCCACAGGGAAAGCGTTTGTCGCCGAATACGTACAACAAGACGCTCTGAGATCCGGTATCGGGCGGAGCGATATCGGGAACGCACTGCTGGCCGCAACGGATGGTCTGCCCGTCGGTCTGTTGAACGACCACGACCGCATGGTCAAGGTCAACCTGCAGGTCCGTAACGAAGATGGCAGCCGCATAACCGACCTCAAGGAGATTCCCGTTTGGAGCACCATGAACGTCCGCATGACGAACGAGGAGATGCAAGCTATGCTCACCTCAGGGAAGGGCATGAGCGAACTGCAGGATCGCATTTTCCAATCAGTTCCGTTGGGAAATGTCGTGAACGACATCCATCTCGACTGGGATGAACCCGTCGTGCTCCGGTTGAACGGACGGCGAGCCATCGAAGCCGAATGTGACCCCAATCCCGACATCGACGAAGCCACCCCCGCTAAGGTCGTATCCATGATCAAGGATGACATTGAGTCGATTGCGCTGCCCGAAGGCTACTCGATGCGCTGGGTCGGCGAAGGCGAATTACAGGGCGAAGCGATCGGAAACCTGATGAAATACATGCCGATCACCATCTTCATCGTATTGGCGATCCTGCTGCTGCTTTTCAATAGCTGGAAGAAGGTGCTGCTGATCATATTCTGCTTCCCATTCGTCTTCTGCGGCATCACACCCGCTCTGCTGCTGACCGGACAACCCTTCACATTCATGGCCCTCATCGGTATGATGGGTCTGATCGGTATGATGGTCAAAAACGCCATCGTGCTGGTCGACGAAATCAACCGGCTGCAAACCGAAGAGAAAGCAACTCCATATCGTGCTGTCGTTGAAGCAACCGTATCTCGTGTTCGCCCTGTACTCATGGCCTCTCTTACCACAATCGTCGGTATGATACCGTTGGTAAGCGATCCGATGTACGGCCCCATGGCCATTACGATCATGGGCGGACTCACGGTAGGTACGATCATTACCCTAATTCTGCTTCCGCTCTTCTACACAGCCTTGTTCCACATCAAAAAAACAACGACCCCCATTCAAATGCAATAGTCATGAAACGATCGATCATATTTTTGGGTATAGTCCTTCTGGTCCTACCTGCTTCATTACCTGCACAAGAACAACTCACCCTGACTCAGGCCGAGTGCCGCGAACGGGCTCTGGCTCACAGCGAAGAGGTACAGCAGGCCGAAAACGCACTCCAACAAGCGGGTCTTGACCGCAAAATCGCCAATTCGGCCTCCCTTCCCAACTTCGAAGGTTCTGCCCTCGGCGCCTATATGCTCCCCGACATCGACATGATGGGCAGCGAGCTTCGCATGCGGGGAACCTACATGGCCGGTATCTCACTGACTCAGCCCATCTATACGGGAGGGAAAATCTCCTCCGGGCGGCGTCTGGCAAAAATCGGTGAAGCGGTTGCCTCCGAACAACGGCGAATGACCCGCATGGAGGTGATTGCCGAGGCCGACAACGCCTACTGGAGTTACATCGCCGTCGAGCGGAAGGTCAAAATGACAGAGCAGTATAAAACCCTCATGGACACCCTGTTTCACCAAACTGAAACAGCCCTGAAGGCCGGTATGGCAACAGACAACGACCTGCTTCGCATCGAAGCCCGCCGCAGCGAAATCCTGTACCAGCTTCAACGGGTCCGTAACGGAGCCGACCTGTGTCGGTTATCACTATGCCGCCTTATCGGGGTAGACTCCGACACAGAATTTATTCCGACAGACACCTTGATAACTGTAACAACTCCTGGCCATCTGAATGCAGACTTCAATTCCCGCCCCGAATTACGCCTGCTCGAAAAACAGATCGAGGCTAACGAACAACAGATTCGTATGAACCGAGCCGATATGCTTCCTACCGTAGGCTTCAGTGCCGGTTACACCTATTACGGCAACATCAAACTGAAAGGTACAGCCGACATCGGGAACGGGACCATGATCCCTTTTACCCAACAGTTTCGTGATGGAATAGGGGTAGCGATGATTGCCGTCAAGATCCCTATTTTTCACTGGAACGAAGGACGCAACAAAGTACGAAAAGCCCAGTTCGATCTCGACAACGCACACCTCGAGATGCAAAAAAACTCCCGTCTGCTCGACCTCGAAGTGCAACAGGCCATTCGTAATGTAGAGGACGGTTTCCGGCTGATCGAGGCAGCCGATCTCGCGTTCCGCCAAGCCGAAGAGAACCTTCGCGTCATGCAGAACCGTTATGCAGCATCGATGGCTCCACTAACCGATCTGCTCGATGCCCAGTCGCAGTGGCAGCAGGCGTCAAGCAACCTGATCGAAGCACAAACACAGTACAAGATTTACGAAACCGACTATTTACGAGCGACAGGAAAATTAGAATAAACCCTATCCTCGTCCAAACCCATAGCTCCATAACGTATAACAAACGATTTATGTCGTTTGGAGATGTTTTTTATCCATATTCATCAGGAAATCACAGTCGAATTATCCCAAATAAAAGATTAATAATAAACATGATACGTATAAAAATAAATCCCAAATACAACTATTTAGAGCCCTTTTTACGCCAGTTTACACACGACGGGAAATTCGACGAAGGCGGAGAGGTACTATATGACAAACGCAACACTGTCAAATTGTTCGAGGTGAACGGTACACGGATCGTCATAAAACACTTTGGAGCGCCAACGATTTTCAATCTATTGATATACAGTTTATTTATACGAAAAAGCAAAGCTGAACGAGCCTTTCAACATGCCGCACGATTACGTCAGTTAGACATCAATACACCCGAAGAGATCGCTTTCATCGAAATTCGGAAACAGGGTATCCTGAAAGAGTGTTATTTTGTTTCGGCCTATTCCGACTACTATCCGGTCCGTCCCGTAACCGATACCTTCACCCTTGAATCTGAAACTCAACCCATACTCGACCTATTGGCAGGATTTCTTTATAAAATACATCAGGCAGGAATCCACCACAAAGATCTCCACATCGGCAATATCCTCTACAAAGAGAACGGTTCGGGCGGATACGATTTCCAGATTATCGATACAAACCGGATGAAATTTGGGGTTTACATGACCAAGCAGCAACGAATGACTAACTTACAACGACTTTCCTGTCCAACTGTAGCCTATCTTTATATTCTCGAGCAATACGCGCGAATTGCACACATCGATCCAGAATATTTACAACTCAAAGGCGCTTATACACGATTAACTTACGAATTACGCCGCTATTACAGACACAAATTGAAAAACCGTATTCGGAAAATACTACATAAATAATCACTGAATTAAATCTACTCAGCGATATTCAATAATAAGATCTGCAAAAAAGCAGAAGACACAAAGACTAAAACCAGTTTAACATAAACAAAATCACCACTATACTTTTTTTGTTATAAATATAATTATATATTCGCGACCGGACGGTATTATCGTTATTTAACCGATAACGTATTGGAATATATCAGAGTATAACAAAAAAGATGTCGTCCCACATCTTTTTATTTATATATTATTAATCGAACCCTTAGGGACATGGTCCGAAGTAATCTTAATAACATGAAAAAACATCTGATTCTTGTAATGCTATCAGTTGCTGTTATTCTTGCAGGTTGTAGTAAAGAAGAGACTGAAAAAGAAGATTCGTTTACGCCACCATCACAAGAACAACTCACGCAAAACGCTTATGCCGATAACGAGAATACGGGCAACGGATTTTCATTTACAACCGATGCTCCGTGGACGGCTACGGTAAACGAAGTACTATCGCAAAGTCCAACTCAGATGTCTCTGCAAGCAAAATCCACGACACGTTCAACCGAAGGTAATAACGTTGTATGGTTAAAACTCTATAACGGTAACGATGAGGCTTATAGTGGAAATGCAGGTACAATTACCCTTCGTATTGAGATTGACCAAAATTATACAGGCGAACGGCGTGAAGCAACAATTACCATTCGTTCGGGAAATAATACTTTTACCGTAACTGTTGTCCAGGAAGGAACTAAACAAGATGGCAGTACAAACGATGCACCTGTTAAAGTAACCAAAATTACCCTCGATAAAACCGAACTTGCACTGGAAATTGGTTCTAAAGCGACATTAACCGCCACAATAGAACCTACCGACGCTACAATCAAATCAGTTATATGGTCAAGTAGTAATTCAGATATCGTAAAAGTCAATCCTGTTACTGGTGAAATGACCGCAATGGCCAATGGTACAGTAACCGTTACAGCTACCTCTTCATCCAATAAGGAAGTATCGGCATCTTGTAAAGTAATAGTAGGTAAAGAAGACCCTATTGGTCCCGACAAACTATTGATTTCGGAAATAAAATCTTACTCAAAAACGAATCCCACACTTTCATATAGTAACATAAAACTGACTTATGACGATAAGAACAGACTTACGAAATGGGAAGAAGAGGGTAAAGATGAAGGATCTATCGAAAATCAGATAATCACATTCGAATATGACCAAAATATTGTATATATTACCTCTATAGCTTCAACGGATGACCCTGACGACCCTAACACCTATACAGCTTACTTGAATGATGCCGGTTTTGTCATCCGTACCGAAAACACAGATCAAGAAATTTCAAGCTTCGAATATGATTCAGAAAACCGATTGATTCGTATGACACAAGCCGACGAGTGGCAGGAATATGTTTGGGAAGACGGAAACATCGTGAAAATCAAATATGGTGACGGTCAAGGAGAAACCGAAATTACCAATTACACCTATTATGCTGAGTTGGAGAATCGGATGAATATTGATCTTTTCTTTGATCGTATCTCTTGGGATGAAGAATTAGTAATGGCCGGCCTAACTGGTATTCCTTGTCACAATATGCTCCAAAAAGAACGAGGTGAAAGCCAATGGGCATACAAAGATGACTTCGACATGGAATACGAAATAGATGAGAATGGATATGTCATCAAAGCTATTCAGACCCAACCTCAGCTTTCCTCTTCTGACGAAGATTATGACCCATGGATTAGTGAAATCTCATACATCTCCGGAAAATAAAATTACAGAAAATCGTCCCTAACAAATATCCCCTTTGATGAAAATCAAAGGGGATATTTGTTTTACAGTCATCATCGAAAACAATAAAAGCTCATGTCTTAATTAGATTCTATAAGCAACTGTTATAGAATTATTCATCTTGAAACCCAATATCTGTATCTGTTTAACCAGCCCAAGCAACTTTGGCTTTGTTTATTCTTTCCTTAAGACGAGTTCGTCCATGCCAATCCATGATATGGATATACAGAACATATGGGGGAACAAGTACACAACTTTGCAATCTTTATGAAAAACCCGGTGTTGACTGTCGATGTTGACTACCGGCGTTTTGGACGTCCATCTACCTTTGGCGGACAATTAGCGTCTGAAATTCGTTCAAACAAAAACAGCGTTGTAAAAGAATTACAACGCTGTTTTTAGAGGTCTGAAGCGGATTCGAACCGCTGTACGAGGTTTTGCAGACCTCTGCCTAGCCACTCGGCCATCAGACCTTTTCGGTGTGCAAATATAGTACAATTTTTTTATACTCAAAAAGATTATGCCATTTTAATCCGTTTAAAACGTCCTAATATCCCTTCAACACTTATCCTTACTTAAATATATAACTGTTAATCAAGGCAATCTCGAGTATACCGCGGTTTCATAATTTCTGAATATAAAACTGCTTGTCGTAGATCGAAACCCGTTGGAAACACACCTTTATCTTCTTCCGTCGACAGAGAATCCTCTGATGAATCTACTGCATATCCATCTGACGTTTCTGACAATTGTACGCGATTCTTATCAAAAAACTCAGAAGATAGATTCGAATCCAAATCATTTGTCGATAACAGAATAGACTCCAAAGAAGAAGACTCTTCCGCTTCATCTAAGATTGAAATATCAGACTGCGACTCTTCCTCATAAGAATAAGATGGCTGAGGAGCAGGCAACTCTACGGACACAGGAGTTGTTACTTCTGAAGAGGACACGGGAGGCTGGACCGGAGAAGAGTGGGGTGGTTCCGGCTCTTTCTTTTCTGGAAAGAAATCATCCCATGGAGACTCTTGTGGATAGGAATCAGGCGACTCTTCCTCCTGATTTTTTTTCTTTTTTTGAGAGAGAATCACCGAAAGTGCAATCAAAAGTATAAAGGGTAACAAACTGTCCATAAAACTCTATTCTATTTTATTTTCGACCCGATTGACCTGTTCTACGCCCTTGATTCGACGCACTTTTTCCATAATCATCCGCAAATCTTTTATATTCTTTACATACAAACTGATACGCCCCTCGAAAATCCCGTCATGACTCTGAATATGCAACTCTCGAATATTAATATTCAATTCGCCCGTTATAACTTGCGAAAGCTCCATCAAAATCCCGATACGGTCGATTCCCCGCATTTCCAACACAGAAAGATAAGACATCGCCTTATGACTGGACCATGTAACCGGGGTCAGGTTATTTCCATGCTGAGCTGCTAATTTGATCAGTTCGTTACAGTTCTTCTTATGGACATCTATTTTGTGAGTCACTTCATTCTTATAACCGACCACTTCATCGCCCGGAATCGGATTACAACACGGTGCTATAATAAATTGAGACTCCTCCGTATCCTCTGACGAATCGACAACCAACTTTTTGTTCTTTTTCTTTTCGTCCACTCCAAGGAAACGGAAAGGATTTGGAATCTGCAACGTCCAAAACTTCAAGATCTTATTTGCCGGATTATCCCGCAAAATCTTCTCGATACCGTCCAGTTTCAGAATTCCCGCCCCCAATTTGCTGTAAAACTCATCTTTTGTCGCACATTCATACGCTGGCAGAATTTTACGGAAAACACGAGCGCTTGGCGGCACCCCATACTCTTTCAACTTTCCCTCGAACAGTACGATCCCGTTTGCGATATTGTTGAGATTCTCCTTTTTCAGGAAATTCATGATCGACTGTTTGGCCTTGGTCGTAATCACATGCTCGAGCCATTCGGCTTTCGGTTTTACGTTTTTGGAGGTAATAATCTCCACCTGATCTCCGCTACTGATCGGCGCAAAAATCGATTCGATCTTCCGGTTGATTTTGGCTCCCATGGCGCTATTTCCGATCTTCGTATGGATCTCATAGGCAAAATCGAGCGCCGTAGCACCTTGCGGCAGGGTACGAGAGTCTCCTTTGGGCGTAAAAACGACTATTTCCGAAGTATAAAGACTCAACTTGAAATTGTCCAAAAACTCAACTGCATTCTCAGGTGAGCTGTTCAACGCCTCACGGACCTGTTTCATCCAGCGATCGAACTCTCCTTCCTCTTTGGAAAGTTTCTCGGATTTGTATTTCCAATGTGCAGCAAATCCCCGCTCTGCAATCTCCTCCATGCGCTCCGATCGGATCTGCACCTCGACCCATACTCCGTCGGGTCCCATAACCGTCGAATGGAGCGCCTCATAACCGTTCGCTTTGGGTATATTGACCCAATCCCGGATCCGATCGGGCTTCGGCTTGTAAATATCGGTAATCAGTGAATAGATATGCCAACACTGAGACTTCTCAGGAATCAGCGGAGAGGGGCGGAAAACGATCCGCACGGCAAAAATATCGTAGATCTCTTCGAACGAGACATGCTTACGCTGCATCTTTGCCCAAATCGAATAGATCGACTTGACCCGTCCCGATATCTCGAAATCGATATCATTGCTCTTGAGCTTTTCGATAATCGGGGCATTGAATTTTTCGATAAACCGGGACCGATCGGCTTCGGTCTCTGCGATTTTGGCCTCGATCTGTTTGTAATCCTCCGGAAACCGGTACTTCAGCGACAGATCCTCCAATTCGCTTTTAATGGCAAAAAGTCCCAGCCGATAGGCCAAAGGGGCAAACAGATAAATCGTTTCGCTGGTGATTTTCATCTGCTTGTGGGGAGGCATGAACTGCAACGTCCGCATATTGTGCAACCGGTCGGCAATCTTGATCAAGATCACCCGAACATCATCCGACAAGGTCAGCAACATTTTCCGGAAGTTTTCAGCCTGCTCCGATGCACTGGTTTTGAAGACTCCCGACATTTTGGTCAAGCCGTCAACCATCAAAGCGATTTTCGGACCGAAACGGCTCTCGATATCCTCGACCGTATAATCCGTATCTTCGACCACATCGTGAAGCAGTGCAGCAACCACTGATTTCACCCCCAAGCCGATCTCATCGACAACGATCTGAGCTACGGCTATCGGATGCAGAATATAGGGTTCGCCCGAACGACGGCGTACACCTTCATGAGCCTCTTTTGCCAGAAAGAAGGCCCTTTGAATCAAATCTTTATCGTACTCATTCTTACAAATCTTGGCGCAACTGGCCATCAACCGTTCGAATTGTTCTCCGATAATCCGTTCGTCTTCTTGCGAATATCCCATTTCCGTAATCCAATTATATCACCATCCGGTATCGACCTATTCGGCTGCCAATGCTTCCCGAACCTTGGTTTCCACCTCGTTCAAAAATTCGGAATCGCTCTGTAACAGCTCCTTGACAGCATCTCTACCTTGTCCGATCTTACGATCGCCATACGAGAACCACGATCCGCTCTTTTTGAGGATACCCAAATCTACCCCCATATCGATGATCTCACCGATCTTCGAGATTCCTTCACCGTATAAAATATCGAATTCAGCCTTACGGAATGGGGGAGCAAGCTTATTCTTGACAATTTTGACACGAGCCCGTGCCCCAAGCTGCTCTTCACCATCCTTGATCACCGATGCCTTGCGGATATCGATACGGACACTGGCATAAAACTTCAACGCATTTCCACCCGTAGTCGTTTCAGGATTTCCATAAACAACCCCTATTTTATCCCGAAGCTGGTTGATAAAGATACAAACCGTTCCCGTTTTGCTGATGCTTGCCGTCAGCTTGCGCAGCGCCTGAGACATCAAACGGGCCTGCAAACCCATCTTCGCTTCCCCCATTTCTCCTTCGATCTCGGCCTTTGGGGTCAGTGCTGCCACTGAATCGATCACCACAATATCGATCGCACTCGAACGAATCAAATTGTCGGCTATTTCGAGCGCCTGTTCTCCGTTGTCGGGCTGTGAAATGAGCAGTTCATCGATATCGACACCCAACTTCTGAGCATACGTACTGTCAAACGCATGTTCTGCGTCGATGAAAGCCGCTATACCGCCCGCTTTCTGCGCCTCTGCAATCGCATGAATCGCCAAAGTGGTTTTACCAGAGGACTCGGGACCAAAAATCTCAATTACCCGTCCTTTGGGGTAACCTCCGATTCCCAAAGCCTGATCCAATGCGATCGACCCTGAAGGAATGACCGGCACCTTATCGACTGCCTTGTCACTCATCTTCATGATGGCTCCTTTACCAAAGTCCTTCTCAATCTTATCCATTACGGCACTCAGCACTTTGAGTTTTTCCGGATTGACTTGTACTTTCTCCGCCATATTTTCTGTTTTCTTATTTATCTTGATTAAAATTTCGTCTACACAATGTCTATATTTCCAGAGAACACTTTTGGGGGCTATTGATATGCTTCAAGAATCTGTTCGAAATGATCGGCCGTCCGAACCTTCTCGAAAATCTTTTCGATCACGCCATCTGCACCTATGACAAAAGTCGTGCGAAGTATACCCATCGAAACACGTCCCATAAATTTCTTCTCGCCCCATACGCCGTACGCCTCAGCTAAATGATGCTCGGGATCCGACAACAGAGTAAAATTCAACTCCTTCTTCTCAATAAACCGCTGATGGGATTGAACCGTATCGGGACTGACCCCTACGATCTCGAAACCTTTCTCTTGCAGAACAGTCCGTCCGTCACGCAAACTACATGCTTCAGCCGTACACCCTGGCGTATTATCTTTCGGATAGAAATAGAGGATCAACTTCTTTCCCGTATAATCGGACAAACGTTTCGTCTCTCCGTTTTGGTCCGGCGCTTCAAAAGCCGGTGCCTTATCTCCGATTTTCAAATGAGTTGCCATAGTATTCTCTCGATCTTTTAGCTTCCCGATTCAATGAAAAATATTTCACGAATTTAGTAATTTATGTCTGTAAAGATACATATCTTCTTATAAAGTAAAAAGTTTTTCCGATCTAATATTTGATCGAAAAAACTTTTAATCGACTAAACCGTTCTATTTTTAGAATCGCGCAAGTTACACTCTTCAAAATAAACGTCAAAAGGGTAGGGAGTTAGGATTGTGACAATACGCGTTTTTCGATCTCTTCGACTTGATGCCGGAACACTTTGTCGGTCTCCATCAGATTCGAAATCGCCTTACATGCATGGAGTACCGTCGCATGGTTTTTCCCTCCAATTGCCGCACCAATACTCGTCAACGGCGCCTTCGTATGTTGCTTACTCAAATACATGGCAATCTGACGGGCCTGGGCAATCTCCCGTGTACGCTTCGGAGACTCAAATACTTCAGGACTAAGGTTCATATATTCACACACCACACTTTTGATACGATCGATCGTAATCTCCCGCTGGTTGTACTGCACATAAACCTTAACGATCTCTTTTGCCAACGAAACCGAAATCTTCTTACCCAGGAATGAAGCGTTAGCTACCAATGAAGAGAGCGCCCCTTCAATCTCCCGAACGTTGGCCGTAATGTGATCTGCCAAAAATTCCACAACCTCCTCCGGAACATCAATTCCCAACTTATTGGCTTTGGTCTTGATAATCTGTACTTTTGTTTTGTAGTCAGGCAATAACAACTGAGGAGAAAATCCCCATTTGAAACGCGTAAGCAATCGCTGTTCTATATCCTTCAGCTCGACAGGCGACTTATCGGAAGTCATGATCAACTGCTTGTTCGACAAATGCAGGTGATTGAAGATATTGAAAAAGGCATTCTGTGTCCCCGGTTTTCCAGCCAACTCCTGAATATCATCAATAATCAACACATCCAACATCTGATAGAAATGGATAAAATCGGGCAGCTCCTTTTTCAACACAGCATTCTGAAACTGTGCCTGGAAGCGGTTCATCGGGACATACAACACCTGCATCTGAGGATAGCGTTGTTTTACTTCCATACCGATCGCCTGTGCAATATGAGTTTTACCCAGACCCGAATCTCCAAAAATATAGAGCGGATTGAACGCCGTTTTTCCCGGATTAAGCGCTACGGCCAATCCTGCTGAACGGCACAACTGATTACACTCTCCGACAACAAACGAATCGAACGTATAGTTCGGATTCAGCTGGGGATCGATCATCACCCGGCGAATTCCGGGAATAATGAACGGATTCTTTATATTTGCCGTATCGGACTGAGTCACGAATTTATTGATTGCGGTCATGTCGGCTTCACCCGTTACAACAGGGGTATGCTGCTCGACTTTCGGTACGGCATAACGTAGTTTGGTTTTCATTCCGAACATCTGATGGATGATCGGTCTCAACACCGGGATAAAATGTTTCTCGATGTGATACACGTAACTTTCGTTGGGTACTTTTAATTTAAGGGTCACTCCATCGAAGTCGAGCGGAACAATGGGTTGAAACCACTTCACAAACTCTTCATTCGACGTATGCTCCTTAATACGCATTAGGCAATTTTGCCATACATCGCTGTATGTCTGATTATTATCAATCATGATTTGGTTTGTTTCGGAATACAAAATTGTAAATAAATTCATAAAAAAAACAGCGACACGCTATTGTTTCTTTGGCAAATATTTATATAGAAAAATAAGGCTTTTCCGACGGTCAAAATTTAACCGTTTGATATAGAGTATTCAAAAAATTATACTTATCTTTGTTTATAACTTTTTTCACAGGGAATGATTTATTTTTATAAGTAAAACTAATAGTACAATGAGCGAAAACATGGATCAACTTATCAAAGAAAAAGCCGAAAAATGGCTCACAGGAAACTATGACGAGGAGACAAAAAAACAAGTTAAATACTTATTAGACAACGATATAAAAGAGTTAACCGAAAGCTTTTACAAAGACCTCGAATTTGGTACGGGCGGCCTGAGAGGCATCATGGGCGTCGGAACGAACCGCATGAATATCTATACCGTAGGAATGGCCACACAGGGCTTGGCCAATTACCTGAAAAAAGCCTTTCCAAACAAACAGATACGCGTTGCCATCGGACACGACAGCCGCAACAACAGCCGTCTGTTTTCGGAACACGTGGCGGATATCTTTGCGGCCAATGGTTTTAAGGTTTTTCTGTTCGACTCGTTACGTCCAACTCCCGAATTGAGCTTTGCCATCCGGAAACTGGAGTGCGACAGCGGCGTTGTTATCACTGCTTCACACAACCCCAAAGAGTATAACGGATACAAAGCCTATTGGAACGACGGTGCCCAAGTTGTCGCACCACATGACAAGAACATCATCGCCGAAGTCCAAAAAATCACCACTCCCGATCAAGTCTTGACTGGTGGAGACAAAGGTAACATCACCATATTGGACGAAGCTTTCGATGAGATCTATTTGGACGCAATCCACTCCCTTTCATTGTCACCCGAAGCCATCGAGCAATACAGCGACATGAAGATTGTTTACACTCCGATACACGGCACAGGAGTGATTTTGGTTCCGAAATCGCTCCACAAATTCGGATTCAAACAGATTATCACTGTCAAGGAGCAAAATATTCCGGACGGCAATTTTCCTACCGTAGCATCACCCAACCCCGAAGAACGAGCCACAATGAATATGGCAATCGAATTGGCTGCCAAAGAGCAAGCCGAACTGGTCCTAGCTACAGATCCTGATGCTGACCGAATCGGCGTTGCATTACGAGATAAAGAGGGTAACTACATTCTCTTAAACGGCAACCAGACCTGCTCGCTGCTCGTCTATTATATAGTAAAGAGGTGGAGCGAAACCGGACGCCTCAAAGGAAACGAATACGTCATCCGTACGATCGTAACCACAGAACTGGTCTCTCGAATCGCAGAATCGTTTGGTGTTAAACATTTCGAATGCCTGACCGGTTTCAAATACATTGCCACGATCATGCGTAACCTTGAAGGTAAGATGCGATATATCTGCGGTGGAGAGGAGAGTTACGGTTTTCTTGCCGAAGATTTCGTCCGCGACAAAGATGCAGTCAGCGCCTGCTCATTGGCTGCAGAAGCGGCAGCCTGGGCTAAAACACAAGGTATGACACTCCTCGATCTGCTTAAAGAGATGTATACCCATCACGGCTTCTTCCGTGAATCACTCGTATCCATCGTCCGCAAAGGCAAAGAAGGAGTAGAGGAGATTGCTCAAATGATGACGGACTTCAGGAACAACCCACCCGCCACAATCGGAGGTTCTCCTGTAGTTACGATCAAAGACTACCAAAAGGGAGAAACTACCGATATTACCAGCGGAACGAAAACCCCGATCGACATGGAGCGTTCCAACGTACTTCAATTCATTACAGCAGATTCGACAACCGTTTCGGTTCGTCCATCTGGCACTGAGCCCAAGATCAAATTCTATTTCAGTGTTCACACGACATTAAACCGTGTTGATCAATACGCCGAAACAGAAAAAATCCTGGATCAAAAAATCGAATCAATCAAAAAAGAATTAGGTTTAATCAAATAGACATAGAGTCATGGCATCGATATTCACACGAATCATTCAAGGAGAGATCCCTTGCTACAAAGTGGCTGAGGATGATAAATATTTTGCTTTTCTGGATATCAATCCGGTAGCTAAAGGACATACTTTAGTCATTCCTAAGGTTGAAATCGACAACCTGTTTGATCTTAATGACGACACTTTGGCCGGACTGACACTTTTTGCGAAACAAATAGCCCGGAAAATTCAAGATTACACTCAATGCAAGAAAGTCGCAATGGTTGTATTAGGCCTTGAAGTCCCACATGCACACATTCACCTGATCCCTATGAACAATGAGGCTGATGTCGATTTCAAACGCGAAAAACTGAAATTATCGGAAGAAGAGTTTAAAGCAATAGCTCAAGCAATAAGCCTATAAAGTCATATCTGCTTTACGAGACAAAAAGGGATGCTGAACAGCATCTCTTTTTTTATTTCTATCACATACATTTAACATAATTATACATTATTAGAGTTCAATGTTAATCATACTTTTATAAGTTATGGGCAAAACAAGAAAACAATGGACAGATCAAAAGTAAAAGTTGTTTTTCATCCTCAAAGGAGAATAGGGAAGGGGGGATGAAAACAAAGAACTACTTTTTACAAATGTATTAACATATGTAAATTAACAATTTATCAACACTTAATTCTATTTACATTAGGACAAATTACAATTGTAAATCCCAAAAATTATTGCGGTTATTTACATTTGTAACTATTTGGTAAACACCTCGAATAAACCCTAAAACTAAGTTATAAAAACATTGAACAAAAATATTTTTAATACTGATTATCAACACATTGGTACTATTTATATGAATATAAAGTTCATACTAAAAGGTAAAAACATTGTCACACTAGTAAAAAAGCCAAAATCAAACACTATAAATCTAAAATAAAACTGTTGAAAATAAGTATTTTAATACATGTTTTATAATTTATATATTTAAGTAAAATATATGAGATGAAAAACAATGTAAACTGAATACTTTTCTGTTTACATTTGTAACACGGTTTTGGTACAACATTTAAATTTCCATTGGTAACACGAGGTGTCAAATGTAAATTTTATTTTTTATATTTGTAAAAAATATAATCATGCGCGACAGACTGCTTAAATTCATGGAAGCTGAACACCTACAAGCCTCTCGTTTGGCTGAAATATTAGGTGTCCAACCTGCTACCATATCCCATATTCTGAACGGAAGGAATCGCCCAAGTTTCGAATTCATTGAAAAGTTACTGCAACGATTTCCCAAAATGAACCCCGATTGGCTCATCTTGGGTAAAGGCAATATATATCGCCCCGAACTGCAAAATCCCTATACGCCTCGTTCACGAGATGAGCTTATTTCTTCCGTTCAATCGCTCAACAATACAACAACATCTGAAAGCTCTGCATCGTTTTCTACGCTGCCTAAAGACCTTTTTACAGAGACACCGCAGAATTCCCCTCAATCATCAAATAAAAACGAACAACTTTTATTTGATGACCAAAATAATCGCTCAAATTCTGAAAAAAATTCTACAAAATCGAAAAACGAATTCTCCGACACTGAGCCCTCTACACGAACCAACACTACACAAATACAAGATTCGGATATCGAGCGAATCGTAATTTTTCTTAAAAACGGAACATGTATTTCGTACAAGCCCCGTTAGCAACCATATAATTATGTTAAACAAAAGCGAGTGATATCGAATCTGTTTTTTTTGAATTATAATATATATTATGTTAAATAATATGTAGAATTACTAAAATATCTATACATAATCTTCCTTCTTGAGCTTTTTGTGCTCAACGAGAACTTTTACCTCTCTTCATAAATCTACACTTCGCGTTTATCCGAATTTTCTCTATTTTTGCGAAACGTCGTAATAAATGACCGTAGATTGTGCCATGTACAAAACTCGACTCTTTGCACCTCTTGTTTTTATCTTGCTCATTAGTCTGTCGTCGACCTCATGCCACCGACAAAATAAAAATGTGGACACGATTTCGGTAAGTATCGAACCTCTACGATTCATTACAGAACAGATCGTTGGAAACGATTTTCAAATACAGGTATTGGTTCCTCCGGGATCAAGTCCTGAGACCTACGAACCCACCTCTGCACAAATGCTTCAAACTGCTCGTTCAAAAGTATTTATAGATATTGGACTTCTTGATTTTGAAGCAAATCTGGAACAAGCCATTCGGAAAAACATGCCCCAAGTAGCACTAATCAAAAGTTCAGACCGGGTTCCTTTACTCGCAGGGCATTGTGGTCATACTCATCTCGACGATGAACAAGCACACGGGATTGATCCTCATATATGGCTATCCCCCACTCGACTTAAAATCATTGCAGAGAATATATATAACGGATTATCAACCATTTATCCCGATTCCATACAATACAAAACCAATTTTGACGCTTTGTGCAGAAAAATCGATTCTCTGGATAGCACGCTCAATAGTTTGCTGACGTCTCAGGAAAAGGGATTCTTAATTTACCATCCAGCATTAACCTATTTATCAGCCGATTACGGACAAAACCAGATATCGGTAGAAGTGGAAGGCAAAGAACCTTCGGCCGCCTACTTAAGCCGTTTAATCGACACTGCCAAGACATTGAAAATTACCAAAATTCTCTATCAAAAGCAATTTGATAAAAGTACAATAGAGGCCATTGCTGCAGAATTACATCTGACCCCGGTAGTCATAGACCCTTTGGAAGAAAATGTCCTTGAGAATATCGAATTTTTAGCCCGACTAATAGCCGACTCATGCAGCCAATAGTAACGTTACAACACATTTCGGTCGTTTATGATCACGAGAAACCGGTCCTCACAGATGTCAATCTAACCATCTACGACCGGGATTTTATCGGTGTAATCGGGCCGAACGGAGGAGGAAAAACTACGTTGGTCAAGACCATCCTCAAATCGATACCCTACTCCGGAAAGGTTACCTACGCTCCTGAGATCGAAAATAAAGGGTATAGAAGAATCGGCTATATGCCTCAAACGGCGCATATCGACCGATCGTTCCCGATTTCAGTTTCAGAAGTCGTACTCTCTGGATTACAAGCACGAAAAAAACTTTGGGGTCGATATACTGCGCAAGATCGCGAACGAGCGGTTGAACTCCTCGACACCTGCGGTATCGCAGATTTGAAGAACCGCCCAATCGGGACTTTGTCGGGAGGACAGATGCAACGAATGCTGCTGTGCCGGGCATTGATTTCCGATCCGCTTTTGTTGATTCTCGACGAACCTACAAACTTTGTAGACAACAAATTCGAACAGGAGCTCTACGCACTGCTGAAACAGTTCAATGAAAAGATGGCGATCGTCATGGTTTCACACGATCTCGGAACGATTTCGTCATACGTCCGCTCGATCGTTTGCGTCAACGGTCACGTCCATCGGCACGATTCGAACATCATCACCCCCGAACAGCTGCATAACTACGATTGCCCGATACAGCTCGTCACGCACGGAGTAGTTCCCCACACCGTTCTGGAGAGACACGAATAGGAGGTATAAAGATTAAAAGCCCGAAATCTTGATCTTCTCTGGCACGCTTAAAACCCGCAAATAGATGATTCCTAAATGGTTCTTCTTTTGAATGGGACCGATTTGAACGAGCCCCATGTCAGACAACGCCATACCCACTCCATCGGTCCATAATAATAACGTTTGAGCCACCACTTACTCCATGACACCTGAATAAGGAACAGAATAACCCCAGCCAAAAAGCAATACGTAAATCCCCACGTTGCGGCTAATCCGAAACCGTAACCATAATACATCACTGCACCGATCACCGACTGGCTCATATAATTCGTCACGCTCATCCGGCCGAACGGAGCGAGATGATCCAACACTCGTTTGGCACCCAACAGGAAATAGGCTTGTACTAACAGGCCGATAATCAGCAACATCATCCCCATCTCGACATAATGGTCAAAAATCATACATCCCATTTTTGCATTTTCGGGATTGACACCCATAACGGGCAAAACGGCCGACAGGCTGGAAAACACAACAAAGAGCAGGGCCCCGAGGGCGAGAGCATAACGGCTGTAACGGATCATCTTGCGTCGATCTCTATGGATTCCATGCCGACCGATCAGCAACCCGACGATGAACAATCCCACCAACTGCCATATCCGCGTTCCCCCGACAAACCATGCCCATTTTTGGAAATGAGCGCTCCACAGGTTGTAATCGAGCACATCGAGAAACGATCCGTATTGGTAAATCTGATTGGACGTTGCATAGGCCTCCCCGATAAACCGTTCGTACTCAGGGAAAGGGATAAACGGACTATCCGGAACAAACAGATTATAAACGAATAATCCGAGATAAGGAATCTGGAAAATGAGAAACAGGCTCAAAAACATCAGCCATTTATCTTTGACCCGATACAAAGGCACGAGCAACATGCCCAATAGGGCATAAACCGCAAAGATTTCGCCTAAATACATCAGCCCATTGACATATCCTAAAGCATATAAGAGTACCATCCGCCACAGGAAACGTCCACGGAAATCGATTCCCCGCTCCTGTTGGTTCTTCATCTGAATGAAGAAGCTCAATCCGAACAGCAAAGAGAAGATGGCGTATGACTTCCCGGCAAACAGGAACCATACGATAGACTGTAATTTTTCATCGAACCAAGCCAGCACTGGAGAATTGGCGACAGGATGAATATAGAGCTCAAAATGCTCCATCGAATGGAGAATCAAAATTCCCATCAATGCAAAGCCGCGCAAAGCATCGATAATCTCGATTCTTTTTTTCGGGACTATCTTCGTTGTCATAAAAAGTTTGGGTTTAGTCAGGTTTATCAAAGATAAACGTTTATTTGTAACAAAAACCCATACGATCTATTAAAAGGCTATGTCTCCCGTTTTTTTTAACAAATATAGCCACATTGTAAAAATTTCACACTTGATATCTCCATACAAAAACGGGAACACCGCTTTCGGTATTCCCGTTTTAATTAATCTGTTTCCGACGAAAACGCTGCTGCATCATCGGAAAACTATCTTCGTCCGGCTTTATTTGCAAATCGCACTCAATTTTTCGAACAAGGCATCGATCTGCTGCATCATATCGCGACGCATCTGTTGATAGTGCTTGCGCACCAGACTTCTGCTCTTCTTCTCGGCCGGATGGTTCGCCCGATCGATCATCTGGTTACGGAAATCAACTGCTTCTTCCATAATTGCAATGATATCCTCGCGTTTGCTTTGATCTTTGAAATAGAGAGCCGTATAGCAATCCGAAACCACTTCGTTTACAAGATAATTGATATCTTTTTTAATACATCTGAGACTTGCCATAATAAGACGTTTTAATGATTACTTCGACAAAAGTAGCGAATTTATCTCAAAAATTCATCGCTCGACCGTACAAATATTCGCCCTTTAGCAGTCTGACACCCTGATTTTCCGCAGGTTTCCTCTAAATCTACACTTTCTCGACGTCTCGTTTCGAGATCAACTGTTTTCCCGTATCCCAAAGCAATTTTCTCGCCCAACGTACGATGACCAGCGAGCAAACCAACGCAACTGCCGCATCAATCCAAACGATGTTCCATATCATGGCACACACCAGACCGAATATAGCTCCAAGGCTGGTCAGGGCATCGGCCAAGACGTGCAGATAGGCCGACCGACTGTTGTAGTCCTGATGATCGTGTAGGACAAACGCACATATAACATTGACTACCATGCCGATTACAGCTACGATCATCGCTTCCGTATATTGAATCTCCACGCTTGGCATAAAGAAACGCTCAACCGCCTCGACAAGAATCAGCAAGGCAAAAACGAGCAATAAGATACCGCTCGTATAGGCGGATAAAGAGAGTATCTTTTCTGAATCGACCGTGTGGATCTGTCTTTTCTGCAACCGGCGAACAAATACATAGGCGCCCCAGCTCAATCCTATGGCTAATACATGCGAACCCATGTGTATCCCGTCGGCGAGCAGTGCCATAGAATGGGTGAACAGCCCGAAAACGATCTCCAAAACCATTGTCACCGCTGAAAACAGCACGACGAAGGCCGTCTGTTTTTCATTCTTACTTTTCGAAACCCGTGTTTCCATAATAATGCAACCTCTTTTTCCCTATCAACCCTATCAACAAGCTGATGGTGCAAAATTATGAAATCACTCCCCGAAAAAGGTTACACAAACCCTTTCACTTTTGGTACATTTTATTCATTGACCGACGAAACTCATTCGGGGTTACTCCTGCATTGCGTTTAAAGAATCGGGAAAAATAGGACAATTCATTGAAACGCATGGCATAGGCAATTTCCGACACACTGAGGTCCGTACGAAGCAACAACCGTTTGATTTCAAGCATGATTCGCCTATGGATCAGCGACAGTGCAGACACGCCGACACACCTTTGGCTCAGCACATTCAAGTAGTTTGGGGTCACTCCGAGCATCCGGGCATATTCGCTGACTTGACGGCAATCGAGAAATTTTTCGTTGATCAATTTCCGATATCTAATCAAAATATCGGGGAGTCTCTGCCTCGACGCTTCCGCTCGACCCATACGCCTCCACTCCAACATCAGCAGATCGATCTCCGCCCGCAGCAGGGTCTCGGAATCGGGCAGGTTTCCGGCCGATTCCGCAGACACAAGATCAAACAGCACCCGCATCCGCTCCTGTTCGGACCGGTCCAAATCTCGGTACACACCCGACTCCTCCCGAAGCACCATACTGCCTTTCTCTGCATAAAACGGCCACATAAACTCTTTTGTAAATTGCAGTGCCGAGTAACACACTTTCGATCCGACCTTCAGCAGATGGACCTGTTCGGGCTTAACGAAGAACATTCGGTTGGGCAGGATGGCGTAATGTTCAAAATCGATCATGTGTTCCCCCTCGCCCCAATGGATCCAGTAGAGCGCATAAAATGTATGACGATGGGAAAAAGCGACCTCCACATGTGCATCATGACACACATTACGCTCGATCTTGAACTCTTCCCCTTTCGCCGGAGTGTGTCCAATCTGATAATTCTCCATCCGGTCCATCTCGATAAAACGTTTTTTTGCAGGCACCTGTATCCTTTGTATCCTTACTGAAACTCGCTCTTATCCTCCCCTGTCTCTTCCGAAAAACGTATCATACAACTTGCAAAATACTATTCCGATACGTTCATCGTTTCGGTCTGCGCCGTTCCCAAAAAATCAATTATATCGCTGGCGTTCATTCCCTCTTCGCCATACTTCTCAGCCGCCATATCTCCAGCCAAGCCGTGCAAATAGACTCCAAGGACCGCAGCCCGACACGGATCATAACCGCGGGCCAGCAATCCGGTTATATAGCCAGTCAACACATCGCCACTGCCCCCTTTGGCCATACCCGGATTTCCCGTTGCATTGAACAGACAACGACCGTCAGGCGTACAGATCATCGTATTGGCCCCTTTTACCACGATATAAGCCTGTAACCGCGCCGCCAGACTATGGACCCGCTCGATCTTCTCCTCCTCACTGCTCCACGGCCCAACCAGACGTTTCAGTTCGCCAAGATGCGGAGTCAGAATCGCTTCAGCAGGTACAAGGTCCATACACTCGGGATGCGCCGCCAATATGTTCAGGGCATCCGCATCGATCACCAATCTCACACCCGTTGTTACCGCTGCCAGCAAATCTCTAAAAGCTTGCACAGAGCGGGGATCCTGCCCTACTCCACAACCAACCCCTATGGCACGGTAGCGTTCCAAATGTTTCGGGACACAAGAAAAGACGCTCTCCGGATCGCAACTGACCATCGCCGACGGACAAGCCACTTGCACGACCATACGTTCCGATTCGGGCAGGTGGGTCGTCACCAATCCGCACCCCGAACGCAATGCCGCTCGCGTAGCCATAACGGCAGCTCCGACCATTCCCCTCGACCCGCAAATCAACAAGGCATGTCCATGCGTTCCCTTGTGGGCAAAACGATGGCGCGGCACAATCAACCGCTGAGCTTCTGACCTCTCCGTATAGAAATAGAAAGAGGGCGTTTCAGCCATATATTGTTGATCGAGACCTATGGGTAGAACTACGAACCTCCCCGCAGCATTGCCCGCTTCGGGCAACAACAGGGCCAACTTCGGAAACTCCAGCGTCAGGGTCACCCATGCACGGACCATCGTTCTTCCCGCATTATCGAATTCCGTTCCCATTCCGGAAGGCATATCGATCGACACCACCCTGTTTTTCAAAGAATTGATCTTAACAATAGCACTTCTTACCGGTTCTTTCACCTCCCCCCGGACTCCGGTTCCCAACAAGGCATCTACGACAACCGTACTTTCCGTTAACGGCAAGCTATCTATCGTACACCGTTCTACACCTTCTGGAAGACACTCCCAATTTGTCCGACATTCGGGTGTCATCTGTTCCGGCGCATACACCCCACACACCACACAACGGTATCCCACCTCACTCAACATACGCGCTACGGCCAAACCGTCTCCTCCGTTGTTCCCCTTTCCGACAACAAACAGTAAGGGTGCCTCACGTCCGATATTTTCTTCCATCCATCGGGCAATCGACCGGGAAGCCCGCTCCATCAGATCGAGACTACTGATCGGTTCATGCTCCATCGTGTACCGATCTGCCTCACGTATATCTTTACCTGTCAGTATTTTCATGTTTTTTCTTATCTATTCTACTCATTCCTACTGCCGCAACACGCAAGAGAGCGGGCAGGTATCTCTCATTCTCTTTTCGCCTTACACCCCAACCAACCACATTCGAGACAAAACCTCATTTTTCCATATAATAAAGACTGTAACTAATCAGCAAACCACATTAAAAATAAAAATTTTTGCCGAAATCTCAAAAAACTGCCGGAACCGCTTCGCTTAGGTTATCTTTGTATCCGATAAACGCAAAGTATCCCAATGATCCGAAACCTCATTTTCGACTTCGGCGGAGTTCTGGTCGACTGGAACCTCCGACATCTCTACTCCTCCTATTTCAGGACTTCGGAAGAGATGGAGCTTTTTTTACAACAAGTACCTATCGATCAATGGAATGCAACATTCGACAGCGGATATCCTTTCCATGAGGGAATTACCGAATTGTGTCGAAAATTTCCGGAATACGACGAACCGATCCGCATGTTCCAGGAGCAGTGGGAAAAGACGATCAAAGGCCCCATTCCCGGGATGAGCGAACTGCTCGGCCGGGCAAAGACAAACGGATACAAACTCTACGGACTAACCAACTGGTCTAACGAAACTTTCCCGATCGCCCGCAACAAATACCCGCTTTTCGAACTGTTCGATGGAATTGTCGTCTCTGGAGTCGAGAACATCTGTAAACCCGACCTGCGTATCTATCGGCTACTGCTCGATCGTTACCAAATTTCGGTCCAAGAGTCGTTGTTCATCGACGACAATTTATCCAATGTAGATGCAGCTCGTAAACTCGGCATATCCGCCATTCATTTTCAAGGATATGATCTATTTATCAAAGAGTTGAAAAAGTTTCAGATCGAGTTATAAATAAGCTCATTTTCCTGACTATTTTCTCTCTTTGATCCATTTTTCCCCGACTTTTTCTACCTCAATCCTAACAGGACATCACAATAGGTACAAAAAAGCCGCCTGTCGAGGCGGCTTTTCTATGTTCAAAGACCTTACGATCCAAAGTTGTCGTACAAAATATTTTCGGGAGGAACCCCCAGTGAGTCGAGCATCTTCACGACAGAAGAAATCATCATAGGAGGTCCACACATCAAATAGATACAATCTTCGGGAGCCTCATGGTTCTTCAGATAGTTTTCATACAAAACGTTATGAACGAAACCGGGTGTATACTTAACACCTGCCGCATCAGCTTCCGGATCCGGTCGATCAAGCGCAAGATTGAAACTGAAATTCGGGAACTCTTTCTGGATTTCCGCGAAATCTTCCATATACGGAGCCTCTTTCAATGCACGTGCTCCATACCAGAACGAGACCGGACGTTTCGTCTTCTCCGTCTTGAACATGTGCATGATGTGGCTGCGCATCGGAGCCATACCCGCACCACCGCCTATAAAGATCAGCTCCTGCGTATCGGGCAGATTGTCGGGCAAGAAGAATTCTCCATAAGGTCCCGATATCGTCACCTTGTCACCCGGTTTGCGCGAGAAGATGTACGACGAGCAAATACCCGGATTAACCTTCATGAAGCCGCCCGTAGCCTTATCGAACGGAGGCGTCGCAATACGGATATTCAACATGATGATGTTACCTTCGGCCGGATGGTTGGCCATCGAATAGGCACGGAAGGTAGGTTCGGGATTCTTGGTCACCAGATCCCACATTTTAAACTTATCCCAGTCAGCACGGTATTTCTCATCGACATCGAAATCACTGAACTTAATCTCATCATATTTCGGAATATCGATCTGGATGTATCCTCCGCTTCGGAAGTTCAGCGTTTCACCCTCAGGCAGCTTCACGACGAACTCTTTAAGGAACGTAGAGATGTTCCGGTTCGAAACCACCGTACACTCCCATTTCTTCACACCTAAAACTGCCTCCGAAACCTTAATTTTCATGTTTTCCTTGACCTTCACTTGACACCCCAGCCGCCAATGGTCTTTGGCCATCTTTCGTGAGATGAAACCGGTCTCTGTCGGCAGAATATCACCGCCACCTTCCAGCACCTGACACTTGCACATACCACACGAACCACCTCCACCGCAAGCCGACGGTAGAAACACGCCATTGTTTCCCAGCGTAGAAAGCAGTGAATTGCCGGGTTCGACAGTCAATTTTTTCTCTCCGTCATTAATATCGATCGTTACCTGACCCGACGGAGTCAATTTCGCCTTAGCATAGAGCAGCAACACCACAAGAATCAGCGTTACCACCAGAAAGGCTACGATTGCTATGATAATTGATAGTCCCATATCTTTTTATCGAATTATTCGTACTACAACTGAACACCCATGAATATCATAAAAGCGATTCCCATCAAACCGGTCAATATGAAGGTGATACCGGCACCACGCAACGGAGCGGGGACATTCGAGTAGGTGATCTTTTCACGGATAGCCGCCATCAGGATAATGGCCAGCCACCAACCGATTCCTGAACCGGCTGCAAAAGCAGTCGCTTCGCCAAGTGAGGCATAATCACGTTCCTGCATGAAGAGCGACCCACCCATAATGGCACAGTTCACAGCGATCAACGGCAAAAAGATACCCAACTGGTTATACAACGCAGGAGTAAACTTCTCGACCACCATTTCTACCAATTGCACGAACGAAGCGATAACTGCGATAAAGACTATAAAACTCAAAAAGCTCAGGTCGATTTCATGTGCGCCCCCTGGACCATACTCGGGATTGATCCACCCCAAAGCTCCCGGAGAGAGGACATATTCATTGAGCAGATAGTTGATCGGAACGGTCATCACCATGACAAAAATCACCGCGATACCGAGCCCCATAGCCGTTTTGACGCTCTTGCTGACGGCAATGTATGAACACATGCCGAAGAAGAACGCAAATACCATGTTGTCTATAAAGATAGACCGAACGAATATGCTGATAATATTTTCCATACTTCAGAGGCTTTAACTATTTCTCGATCAAGTTTTTATTCCGACTGCGTTGGAACCAGATGATCAGACCGACACAAATCAGCGCCATAGGAGGCAGGATCATCAAACCGTTGTTTACGTATCCGATGTTATAGAGGCCTATTTTTTCCAGCACAGGGTATCCCCACAGCGTCCCTGAACCCAGCAACTCACGGAAAAAGCCCAGAATAATCAGAATCATTCCGTATCCCATACCGTTGCCTACACCATCCAGGAAAGCGGGCCAAGGCTTGTTACCCAACGCGAAGGCTTCGATACGTCCCATGATGATACAGTTCGTAATAATCAATCCGACAAAGACCGAAAGCTGTTTGCTGACATCATACACAAAGGCCTTGAGCACCTGATCGACAAGGATCACCAGTGCGGCCACAACAACCAGCTGTACGATAATTCGGATCCGATTGGGAATCCCCTTACGAATCAGCGAGATGATCATACTCGAAAATCCGGTTACAACAATCACCGACAGGGCCATCACAAACGCCGGTTTAAGCTTGGCCGTTACGGCCAGCGCCGAACAAATACCCAGAATCTGAACGGTAATCGGATTGTTCTGACCGAACGGTGCGGTCAGCAACTTCATATTTTTAGCCGAAAAGAGCGGTTCTTTTTCTTGTTTACTCATGGCTTTCCGAATTATTGGTTAACAACATTTGCGGCTGTTCCGGAAGACGCCGACAGTTGCTTCTGAATAAAAGCATCGTAATCTTTCAAACAGTCTTTCAACATATTCTCTACGCCGACACTCGTCAACGTACCTCCAGAGACGGCATCTACCGCATAGGGATCGTCATCTGGAGCACCACCCTTTTGCAGCTTGATCGCAACGACTTTCCCATCCTGCAAAATCTTTTTTCCTTTGAACTGAGCCTGAAAAGCAGGCGTTGCTATTTCGGCTCCCAAACCGGGCGTCTCGCTCTTATGTCCGAAAACCACACCGTCGACCGTATCCCAATCGTCGGCCAGTGCAATGTATCCCCACACCGGGCCCCACAAGCCGGCGCCCCATACTGGAATGACATAACTGATGTTGCCCTCATCGTTCTTGCTGACAAAAACGGGAAGCGTCCGTTCTTTTTCGGGTTTGTCATACTGAGCCTTCAGGTCAGACAACAATGCGAATGCATCTACTCCGTCCACTTTGTCTCCTGCAACATTCACCGCATAGCTGTCTACTATGTATTTGGCGTACATCTCATTGATATAGGCATTCTTGTCGGCTACCTGATCGGCTTCACCGCCTTCACCCACTGAACGCAGGATGTCGCCCTTCTTTTCGATCTTCACGTTCTCCTCCTGAATGTTTTTCAACGACAACGAAGCGAACGAAAGGACCGCAGCCACGATCACCACCATGACCGAAGCATAGATAATGATATATGTATTACTGTTCTTGTTCATATCCCTATCTATTTAGCTAATTTCAAACGACGGTTTCTGCGACGGATATTGGCCTGAACCACATAGTAATCGATCAGCGGAGCCACCGCATTCATAAACAGGATGGCAAGCATCATACCTTCGGGATAACCCGGATTGAGTACCCGAATCATCACCGCCAGGAAACCGATCAGGAATCCATAGATAAACTTTCCGGTATTGGTCTGACTCGCCGTCACCGGATCGGTCGCCATAAATACGGCACCGAACGCGAATCCGCCGATAATCAGATGATAGTAGGCCGGAATATCCATATAGGCATTGGCCCCGATCAGATTGAACAACAGACCGGTCAGATAACCTCCGGCAAATACGCTCAACATGATTCTCCAGCTGGCGATTCCGGTCCACAACAGGATCACCGCACCAATCAGAATAGCCAACGTCGAGGTTTCACCGATACAACCGGGGATTGTCCCCAAAAACCAGTCGATCGGGGCTCCGTGCGTCCACTGAACCTGATCGGCCTTTGTCAGTACAGCAGAAGCCGCATCGGTCAAAGGAGTTGCACCGGAAAAGCCGTCAACCACCCCCGTCCCGTTGGATAAACCAGCTACCCAAACTTTCTCTCCAGAGATATAAGGTGTATAACCAAAGAAGACAAACGCCCGGGCCAGCAAAGCGGGATTAAAGACATTCATACCTGTACCGCCGAAAACCTCTTTCCCAATGATCACCGCAAATGCCGTCGCAACGGCTACCATCCACAACGGGATGTCGACCGGCATGACCATCGGGATCAGCATTCCGCTGACCAGAAAACCTTCGTTGACCTCATGTCCGCGAATCTGAGCCGAGATAAACTCGATACCCAAACCCACCACATACGACACGATAATGATCGGCAATACTTTCAGGAAGCCGAACCAGAAGCAGGTCCATACCGAAGCGTCGGCCACGCCCATTGCACGGAAGTGTTGGAGTCCCGTGTTGTACATACCGAACAGCAGAGCCGGCAGCAACGCAACCACGACTACGATCATGACCCGTTTCAGATCGAGGCAGTCACGGATATGGCTACCGCTGCGGGTCACACGATTCGGTACGAACAAAAATGTTTCGAATGCATCGAACGTCGAGTGGAGCTTTTCGAACTTGCCCCCCTTCTCGAAGTTCGGTTTTATTTTATCGATCAGTTCTCTTAATCTTTTCATCTTCGTCCGGATTAGTTAAGCTCTTTAATCATAAGGTCGATTCCCTGACGGATAATCGCCTGCATCTCGGTTTTCGAAGGATCGACAAACTCGCACAGCGCAAAATCCTCCTCGATCACCTCGTAAATTCCCAGATTCTCCATCTTATCGATATCGCCCGCGAGAATGGCCTTCAACAGGTAGAGAGGATAGATATCCATAGGCAGATACTTGTCATACAGACCGGTTACCACATAGGCTCGGACACCTCCGTTCATGTTGGTATCCAAGCGATAATGTTTCTTGGGACTGAGCCACGAGAAATAGCTCCTCGAAACGGAAAACTTGTTGAGCCGCGGCATGCCCCACCCCAAGAATTCATAGGTATCGCCTTCCGGTATCACGGTCACCTGATTGCTGTAAAAGCCCAAGTAGCCTTCGGGTTCCACACGACGTCCCGTCAGAACATTACCGCTGATGATCCGAACCTTTTCCGTCTGCGACCGAAGCTCTTTCTGGCGCACGATGCTGTTGATCGGCAGCCCCGTGATCACACTGAAATAGCGTGGCTGAGCCGTTTCCGATCCGGTCAGTGCAACAATCTTACTCATGTCGACCCGTCCGGTCCGGAAGAATCGGCCGATCATGGCCACATGCTGCACGTCGACCGTCCATACCACATCTCCTTTATTGATCGGATCGATATGGTGAATCTGCACCCCGACATTACCTGCCGGATGCGGACCCTCGAACAACCGGATTTCAGCATTTTTCACCTTATTCAGCACACCGGAGGTTCCGTTTTTCAGACCCAGGTAAACCTTTCCGTCGGTCAACTTACCGAGCAGGGCGAAACCCGTTTCCAGATTTTCCGCCTCGTTTTCTAACATAAAATTCATATCGGGAGCAAGCGGTGCCGAATCAAAACCCGAAACGAAAATCGACTTTGGCGTATCCTGCGGATTGGCTATGATCCCATACGGACGCTGAATGATCATCGGCCATAAACCGGCATTCAGCAACAGCGATTTGATCTGCTCCCGATCGGCAGTTTCAACAGCGGGCACCTCGAACGTCTCGTACACCTGTTCTGCCTCTGGAGTAATGACAACCTCCAGAATTTTCCGTTTTTCACCCCTAACAATATCCGATACCTTTCCGCTCACGGGCGAGGTAAACAGAATCTGCGGGCGATACTTGTCGAAAAACAGCGGTGTTCCGACCTTCACCTCATCGTCCACACGCACCAGCAGTTTAGGCGTCACTCCCGGAAAATCCTCTGGTTTCAGCGCATAAGCGTGAACTAACGGCAACTGCGTCAACTCTCGCTTCGCTTCACCCTTCAGGAGAATATCGAGTCCTTTTTTCAACTTGATGACTTGCGACATATTCTGACTATTAATTATTTATGTTTATTCCAACACGTTTTATTCGTATCTATTCTGTTCGTTGGCTTCCAGCTTTTTGAGGACTTCGTGCGGCACGGCATCCCGATGAACCGACAGTGCGGTCGTCTTGTAAAGCAGATAAGGTTTCGATACATAGAAGAATCCCTTGTACTTTCCGGTCTCGCCCCACGAATTTTTCACCTTATAGAAGCGATTCCCGTTCTGATCCGTCGCCGTCCCCATGATCAGCATTCCGTGGTCGTCGGTCGTCCTATATTCGTCGAATGCCTCCTGACGCATGGCAGGTGTAATCATCACCTCGTGTACTACCCCTTTCGCCATATCCTCTGCGGACAACACCTGTTTCCCGTTTTCATCTTCCAGAATGACAGCATAACCATCCTTGTATCGGAATCCGGGTTCACTAACGTCCGAAGCCCAGTTGATCGCATGTCCGGCCTCGAGCGATGCCTCGACAATCGCTTCGAGCTCCTCGATCGTCACGTTGCCAAAGCGCGACCAGTTCCAGTTGTCTGGAATCTCGAGAGGAAATGTTGCATAAAGGGGATGATGCGAGAATGAGGTCAGATTGATATACTCCTCCGTATCAATATCGAGCTCTGCGGCCAAACTTTTCGGCGTATACTCTTTACCTCTATATATAAAGGTATCGGGACATACACCCAAATAGCTATTAAGAATGGAATCCAACTGCAGTTCCCACTCCGTAGCGAGTACGGCGGAATCGTTTTTCACCAACTTCTGTGCAAAGGTCCGGATCGTCTCGTCCAGCTCCTTATGGTTATGGTTTTCCGCACCGTTCAGCCCGGAATAAACCTCTTCCGGAACAATTCCATAGCGAGAGATAATATAGGCCACATCGTCAGGAACGCCACCGGGCGAGAGCGAAGAGTTTCCGTGCATCCGCACATATTTGGCCACTTTTTCCTTATAGATATTGCGGACGATCCACATCTCCGAGAGGTCATGCTCTCCTTTGCCATCCCGCAACAGTTCACATTCAAACATCCCTATCCCCGAAAAGCACCAACAAGTTCCGGATTGGGCCTGATTCTTTACCGGCGTAACAGGAAGGAGCTTTTCATCCGAGAAAACAAATGAGGCTTTTTCCGAATCCGGTTCACTACCCCGAGACTCGGCATCGAACATAATTACAGCTATCCCAACTTCTTCCCCATCTTTTGACGAATCGGGGTTAACCCCGGCCGCCACACCACGAGAAAAGCTTAAAATACAAATTCCGCAAATCACTAAAGTTGCGATTTGCCAAGATCCTTTCTTCACGATCCGTAAATTTTTGCAATTTGTCACAAAAATAAACAAAAAAGTGAAACGATAGCCTCAAAATCCGCAGGTTATTTCACGGAAACCTGAATTATATCGCGACATATAACGGCGCGTACGTTCTACAAAACGATTCAGACCCGGACGAAGGTTTTCGGGCAAGGTCTCTTCGGCATAAGCTGGAATAATCTCATAGCGATGTCCTGAACGGCTCTTATGATCCTTCATAATTGCTGTCCAATGAATCAAATATTCGGGGATGTATTCGGTTTTGTTCGTCTCCTCCGACAACGTCAATCCAATCCGAACAGAGATACCCCCATCGGTTCCGGGTTGGCGCTGATTGGAAACAAAATTACCTAACGAATATGCTGTCATTCCTACGATTCTTCCTGATGAATCCTTGACCGTTTCAAGCGATTGCACTACATGCGGATGCGATCCGATCACGATCTCGGCTCCGGCCCGACGACAAAAATCGGACAAGGAACGTTGTACCCGATTGGGAACCGCTTCATACTCATTACCCCAATGTAGGAACACGATCACATGAGAAGCACCGTTCTGTCGAGCTTCTACAATATCATGTCCCATACGAATCGTATCGATTCCGTTGACAAAACAACCTCGGGGGACAGGAATTCCATTGGTCCCATAGGTGTAGTTGAACAACGCTACACGAAATGGACCCTTTTCGAGCCATAGCGGATGGTTGTCGGCAGGTACCGTATCGGCCCAAGCTCCGGTATGCCGGATTCCGGCACGATCCAAAGCATCGAGTGTCGACCGGATACCATTTCCTCCCCGATCACAGATATGGTTATTAGCCAGTGCAGCCACATCGATCCCGGCTTGACGCATTGCTCCAGCCAATACGGTCGGTGATCGAAACTGAGGATAACCCGAATAAGGAGGTTCACCAAGCGTTGTTTCAAGATTGGCCACAACAAAATCCGCACTCGAAAAATATCCTTTCAGGCGAGAAAAACATGAAGTATAATCCATACTGTCGTTCTGTTGCTGTGCTGCATAGACCTGAGGCAAGTGCTGCATCAGATCCCCGGTAAAGATCAGCGTCAAATGTTGCCACTCCGGCAGCTCATCCGAAACGGCTACTTCAACTCGGTTTTCCTCACGCGCCGACATTAATGGCTCGAACAGAAGAAAGCCGATCGCAAATCCCAGTACGATTCCCGAACAAACGAGCTCGGGCAAAACAACATATCGCCATATACCTCTCTTAAATTCCATAAACCGTAACCGTTGGATTTTACCGAAAAACGGGTATCCCCCGAAGCGTAATCTTAACCGTAAAGATTCGATTTCCGCCCGGCTACCCAAAAAATTCGCCAACCCTATTCGCAAATATACGCAATATTGAACTACTTTTGTGAATCCTCTCTATGAATCGTGCTATTACATGAATATTCCTTTTGTCGACATACATACACACAACTATGAACCTCGACAGGATATTGTGACGATCCGATCAGTCCGACTCGGGAAAGAGAGTGTACCGACATCCGGCGAACCGTTCTCAGCCGGAATACATCCGTGGGATTGTGAGGTCGTAGGTTCGGAGTGGCTCGATTCGCTGGAAACGCTGCCCGTTGCCGCTATCGGAGAGATCGGACTCGATTTCTGCAAACCGATCGACCGCACCGAGCAACTTCGACTGTTGACTGCGCAAGCCGACCTTGCCGAGAAACGACGCCTGCCCATCGTCCTGCATTGTGTTAAAGCCTACGAAAAGCTTCTCTCTCTGATGGGCCGATACACGGTTCCTATCATTTTTCACGGTTTTACCGGATCACCCCAGTTAGCCGGACAACTTATCCGGAAAGGATATTTCCTTTCGTTCGGAATAGCTTTGTTCCGCTCTCCGAAGACACAAGAAGCCCTCCGTACAACACCCGACAACCACCTCTTTCTCGAGACAGACGAAGCAGACACAACCATAGAGGAGATATACCGAGAAGCTGCTACACTCCGCAATACTCCAATCGAGATATTAAAACAATCGATATATACAAACTATAAAACTCTATTCGGATGAACGATTCATGGCAAAAGAGGACCCAGTTACTATTGGGTGACGAACGGATGCAACGCCTGCATGAGGCTCACGTTTTGATAGTAGGACTGGGAGGCGTCGGGGCCTATGCCGCCGAGATGCTGGCCCGAAGCGGTGTCGGGACCCTGACGTTGGTGGATGCGGACCGGGTGTCGGAATCGAACATCAACCGACAACTGATCGCGCTCCACAGCACCATCGGACACCCCAAGGCAGACATTCTGGCCGCCCGCCTCAAAGACATTAATCCGGAGATCCAACTGACCGTATTACAAGAATATGTACGCGACGAAGGGACCGACCGCCTACTCGATCGGGCACCCTACTCATACGTTGTCGATGCCATCGACACCCTCTCTCCGAAGCTGAACCTGATCCTCGACGCACTGCATCGGCGTATCCCGATCATCAGTTCGATGGGAGCCGGAGCCAAAGTCGATCCGACACAGATCGAGATTCAGGACATTTCCCGTTCGCACCACTGCCCATTGGCCCACATGCTGCGCAAAAGACTTCACAAAGAGGGTATACGAACCGGATTCCGCGTTGTCTTTTCACCCGAACCGCCTTGCAAGGAGGCCATCGTTCCCTGCGAAGAGACCAACAAAAAGTCGAACGTCGGCACCATCTCCTACATGCCGGCTCTATTTGGCTGCTACTGTGCCTCGGTCGTCATCCGAGACCTGACCGGTACGTTCAACCGTCCCCTCTTACCATCCGATCCAAACCTATAAAACTTCAATAAACTAACCCTATGAAACTATACCGAACCCTCATTTGTTTTATTCTGAGCTTATGGTTTTGGGCACCCACAAAAGCCCAAAAAAGCTACGCACTTGACTCCCCGAACAGCCGCCTGTCTTACAGATTTCTGTAAATGACTCCATCCTGTTCTCAGTATATAAAGATGGAATGGAGATCGTCTCTCCGTCGAAAATCGGCCTAACGCTAAAGACCCTGCAAGAGAGCGAACAGCTGTTTGTCGGTGCGAAAGTCGCAAAAACCGTCCGCACATCGGTCGACACCCCCATCCCTACCCTCTATTATAGAAAAGACACCGTCACGGATCGATACAACGAACTGACACTGAAATTCAAAGGCGATTACAGCGTAACCTTCCGCATGTATGACGACGGCATGGCCTACCGGTTCGGGTTGGGCCGCAAGGGCGCAACAATTATCGAGCAGGAGACAGCAGCCTACCGTTTCCCGAAAGACTACAAAACCTACACGGCCTACGTCAACAATGCGGACAAGAAGCTCGAAAACCAGTTCTACGCCTCGTTCGAAAACACCTATACAACAAAGACGCTGACCGAGCTGGATCCCAACCGGCTGAAGATGTTGCCTCTGCTGATCGATTTAGAGGAGAAGGGCAAACTCTGCATCACGGAGTCGGACCTTGAGGACTATCCGGGCATGATGCTCAACAACGATCCGGGTCGTCCCACCCTTGAAGCTATCCACGCCCGCTATCCGTCCCGCTGTGAAGTCGATACGAAAAAACGACTCTACATTTATGTCCGGGAACGGGAGGAGTACATCGCCCGAACCTCCGTCTCGCGGTTGTTTCCGTGGCGGGCCTTCATCGTCGTCGACCGGGACGAAGAGTTGGCCAACAACGACATGGTCTACCGACTGGCCTCCCCCTGCCGCATCGAAGACCCGTCGTGGATCAAGCCCGGCAAGGTGGCATGGGACTGGTGGAACAACTGGAATCTGTATGGGGTTGACTTTCGCGCCGGAGTCAACAACGACACCTACAAATACTTCATCGACTTTACGGCAGAATACGGTCTGGAGTATACCGGATGGTCGGTGTACGGAACCGGTGACCTGATGCAGGTGGTTCCGGAGATCAACCTCGAGGAGCTGGTAGCCTACGGCAACTCGAAAAATGTCGGACTGATCCTTTGGGCCGGCTGCAATGCCTTCGAGAAGGACATGGAAAAGGCGGTCCGCCACTATGCCGAAATGGGTATCAAAGGGTTCAAGATCGACTACATGAACCGTGACGACCAATGGATGGTCGATTTTCTGTACCGTGCGGCAAAAACTTGCGCCGATTACCACATGATCGTCGATTTCCACGGCGTCTACATGCCCACCGGACTGAACAGAACCTACCCCAACGTGCTTAATTTCGAAGGACGAATGCTTGCCGGTCCGCTGGACTACACTCCGGGCGCCATGCGCAATGCCGGCAAATCGAACTACCGTCCAGTCAACTCCGAGCCGATGAGTCAGGGTACACGCTGCCGCCAACTGGCCATGTATGTCGTCTTCGATGCCCCACTCAACATGCTGAGCGACTCGCCATCCCCCTATCGACAAGAGAGCGAATGTACTGCATTCATTGCCAGTGTACCGACAGTCTGGGATGAGACGAAAATCCTGCAGGACAAAGTAGCTGAATATATCATTACGGTCCGCAAAAAGGGTTCGGAATGGTATCTCGGAGCCATGACAGATTGGGCTGCCCGAGAATTGGAGGTGGACTTGTCATTCATCGGTGAAGGTGCTTACAAGATCGAATACTTCACGGACGGAATCAATGCCGACCATGCGCCCGAGACTACAAAAAGGTCGTTGCACCTCTACCATCGAACCGGAAAATAACACTGAGAATGACACCGGGCGGAGGTTTTGCCGCACGGATCTACCCTACTCCTACTTATGAATAAAAAGTATATTTTGACTTCATATAAACTTCGGATTGTTATATTACAACAAAAAATATTTACGCTTTGTATCGAGCACCTTAATCATCTCAAAAAACCATTCAGATAATTCACCAACATTAATCCCCCCAATAACTTCTTCCACTAATTGACTAAAAGATTGAAGTTATCATAAAAATGATAAGCCTAACCATACATCAATCTACAACAACAAAATGATTTAATGAAAATCTACATTAAAAACACTGAATCATATATATAACAATCCATTCGAGTCAAAAATCTGTATGTTACACATATCATATACTTACAGATTTTTCTATAAAAAATATATAGCACCTACTTTATTCATTTTTCAGCAATCTCTCCCGAAATGTATTATTAATCTATTTGGGTACTTATACACACTCTATATCGTACAGAGTAAACACAACTTAACTCTTTCCCTCTATTTAATCCGTAATTTCCGTCCGAGACGCAAGATCGTATTTTCGTTGATGTTATTCAACCGACAGATCTGACGTACACTCACTCCATATTTTACGGCCAATTTACTCAACATATCACCCTGACGAATAGTATGATATACAGCCGTACCCTGCGAAATGGTCGTTTGCTTGCTTTTATGTTCCTCTTTTTGTTGTGCCTCGGCGATATGTTCCAATATATCTTTCGAAGTAACGGTTGAATCCAAACCGGTAAGCATCATGAAGTCATCATCGTCTTCCTCAAGAATTTCTGACGCACGGGAATGGATATTGAAGAACTTTTTCTCCAATGCAAATGTTTGGTAACGAAGTAGTCCCGTTTGAAAATCGATAATAAACTCCGGGTCAAATGTCTGATCGCAATAACGCATCTCAAAATGCAAATGTGGACCACGACTTCGGCCTGTAGAGCCTCCGAATCCGATTACCTGAGCACTTTTAACGTAATCATTCACTGCCACATTAATCCGCGAAAGGTGGGCATACCATGTCTCCAGTCCGTTCTCGTGACGGATGATAACCAAATTACCAAATCCGCCCGTATTGTATTTCGCATAGCGCACCTTTCCATCAAAAGTCGCATAAATCGGCTCCCCGATTTTCAACGGGATATCAACCCCGTTATGGTTACGTCGGCCACGAGGTCCGTATTTCGAAAAAATATCCCCCACAATCGGGGCTCGAAAATCGGCCAATTCCTGCACCAGATTCAACTCGGTAACCTGCGGCAAATCCTCGTATGCGATACTTTTGTATGCAAATACCTGCGAGGTATCCCAATGTTGTGTATAAACGGGCAATGAATCCTGAACAACCAAAGTCGGCCGGTAATAGCTCCACGTATTATTGCTGAAAAGGATGATTTGTGTCTCGGGATCATCTGTCGACAAGGTGTCAACCGGCCGGCAAGGCAATGCCTCGAGACTCAACTGTGCCGGCACGGATGAACTCCGTCTTCTTGATTGTCCCCACACAGTCGTAGAGATTACGACACAAAAAATAAAAAACGAAATAATCTTCTTTGTACTCATCCTTCGGAAATGCGGTAGCGTACAAAGTTAACGATTATTTCGTAAAATCGCTGACTCAGACTAAAAATCTAAAAGTCGAATTTTTCGATCTTCATCGGAGCCAAAGCCTGAATTTTGGGAACCAAAGCCACAAAATGGGGTGCTTTTTCGTGGGCAGCAAGCGACGCGGCATCTTTCCATGTCTCGCAAATCATCAGGACATCCGGCCGGGTCGAGCTCTCAAAAATATCATAAGCTATACATCCGGCGTCGTTCAACGATTGTGCAACCAACTCTTTGGCTGCTTCCAATACCTCTGCGCGATGCTCTGCTGCAACCCGCATAAATACATTTATTCTAATCATAACCTCATCTGTTTAATGACACACAACAAATTTAAGATTTTTTTTCAATTTCTCAACTGATTTGCCGAATGATCTCCATACCTCGCTGCAAAGCCGCCGTATTGGCCGGAATCAGCGATGCCATCCGTTCGGGCAATGATTTTTTCAAACCGAGACAGGCGTTCTCGAACGAAACCACAGGACATACTTTCAGATAACCGCCAAGAATCATTGTATTGAACACACGAATATTACCGCTGCGTGCCGCCTCTTCGGTCGCCGAAATTTCATAAATGCGAATATCCTTCCGTTCGGGCAGCCGGACGATTCCGTTCGGATCGTAAATCAACACTCCTCCAGGTTTGACCCGTGACTCGAATTTATCCATACTCTGCTGATTGAGCACGATCGCCGTATCGTAATCCTGCACGATCGGAGAACTGATCCGCTCATCGCTCAGAATCACCGTGACGTTAGCCGTTCCTCCCCGCATCTCGGGGCCGTAAGAGGGCATCCAACTCACCTCCTGTCCCTGCATCACTCCCGAATAGGCCAGAATCTTTCCCATCGACAGGACACCCTGTCCGCCGAAGCCGGCTATGATTATCTCCTCTTTCATCTTTTGCTTCTCGTTTTAATGATTAACCCTTTATATCACCCAGCGGATAGACCGGCAACATATGTTCGGCCAACCAACGGTTCGCCTCGACCGGTGTCATCTTCCAACCCGAGCTACATGTCGACACAAACTCGACAAAAGACAGCCCCTTCTGCTGCATCGAATTCTCGAAAGCCTTGCGAAGCGCCTTTTTGGCCCGGCGTACCGAGGCCGGAGTATGTACGCTCTGACGGGTCACATAGCAAACCCCATCTAGTTGAGCCAACATATCACCCACCTTGAACGGATATCCGTGCTGTGCGGCATCGCGGCCCTGAGGCGTCGTCGCCGTCCGCTGCCCCAGCAGGGTCGTCGGGGCCATCTGTCCTCCGGTCATACCGTAGATAGCGTTATTGATATAGATAATCGTTATGTTCTCGCCCCGATTGCAGGCATGTATCGTCTCTCCGGTTCCGATTGCGGCCAAGTCACCATCTCCCTGATAGGTAAAAACCAACTTGGAGGGATTCAACCGCTTGATCGCCGTTCCGACCGCTGCCGCACGTCCGTGAGCCGCTTCGACCCAGTCAATGTCGATATAATCGTAGGCCAGCACCCCGCACCCTACGGGCGAGATGCCGATCGCCTCGTGCTCCATTCCCATCTCATCGATCACCTCGGCAATCAATTTATGTATCGTCCCGTGGCTGCATCCCGGACAGAAATGCATGACCGCATCGGTCAACAAACGGGGCTTCGAATAGACCTTGTTTTCAGGAGTCCGAGCTACTTCTCTCGCTGCCATATCTCTCTATTTCTGTAAAAAATTAGACTTCAATGCTTCATACACCTCCGTGGGCGTGTGGATCACACCGCCCGTCCGACCGAAATGATAGACCGGAACCCGACACCGCGATGCGAGCTTTACATCTTCGATCATCTGGCCCATGCTCATCTCGACCGACAGGAAACCCTTCACCCGATGGGACAACCGTTCGATCTCCCGCTCAGGAAACGGATAGAGCGTAATGGGTCGCAACAACCCCACTTTCAACCCATCCTCGGCGGCCAATTCGACCACCTTCTGCGAAATCCGGGCCGACGATCCATAGGCAACGATCACATAATCGGCATCATCACAGCCAACCATTTCGCAACGAGCCTCCCGTTCGCAAATCGTCCGATACTTATCCGTCAACTTGTGGTTGAACCGCTCCTGACGCAACGGGTCGAGCTCAACCGAGGTGACGATGTTCCGTGTCCGCGAGGCCGGTTTTCCCGTCACGGCCCACGAACCCCACATTTCGGCAATCTGTTCGTCGCTCCAGCGAGGTTTCGGGGCTGACAACACGACTTTCTCCATCATCTGTCCGATCACTCCGTCGGAGAGAATCATCACTGGATTCCGATATCGGAATGCCAGATCGAATCCCCAAGAGACAAAATCGTACATCTCCTGTACCGAACCCGGTGCCAAGACGATCAGGTGGTAATCTCCATGTCCCCCACCCTTGACCGCCTGGAAATAATCGGCCTGCGAGGGTTGTATCGTTCCTAACCCCGGGCCTCCCCGCGAAACATTCACCACCAGACAGGGCAATTCGGCGCCGGCCAGATAGCTCAACCCTTCACACATCAGGCTGATTCCCGGACTCGACGACGACACCATGACCCGTTTACCGCACGAAGCTCCTCCATATGCCATATTGATGGCAGCCACTTCACTTTCGGCCTGTACCACGACCATCCCCGTCGTCTCCCAGGGCCGCATCATTGTCAACGTTTCCAATATCTCCGATTGAGGGGTGATCGGATATCCGAAATATCCGTCGCATCCGCAACGAACGGCCGCTTCGGCAATCACTTCGTTGCCCTTCATCAATCTGATCTCTTCCATAATTTTCTTTTCTTTTTAATCGTCCGAATCTTTCTGGCGATACACCGTAATACAACTGTCCGGACAAACCAGCGCACACGACGTACAGCCCGTACACGCATCGGGATTCGCCATTTTTGCGTAATGATACCCCTTGCCGTTCACTTCGAAAGCCAACTCAAGCACCTGACTCGGACAAGCTTCGACACACACGCCGCAACCCTTGCACCGCTCCTGCTCGATCGTTACGATTCCTCTGATTTTTGCCATAAATCACTCTTTTTGTCTTTCAAATGTAAAACGACACATCCAACAACCATATGATTTTTCAACCGGAATTACGACATCTAATTCTTCATTTTTCCCTCTTCTCAACTTATTTCCAAGCCAGTACAAAAACAAAACGGAGTGCTTTTTGGCACTCCGTTTTATCGGTAAATTTATAGATCTACTTCAATGAATGAATCACCAGACCGGACCGTAACTTAGGTTCGAACCATGTGGTTTTCGGCGGCATGATGTTGCCCGTGTCAGCTATGTCGATCAGCTGTTTCATCGAAACCGGATAAAGAGCAAATGCTACCTGCATTTCTCCGCTGTCGACCCGGTTCTTCAACTCGCCGAGTCCGCGTATCCCCCCCACAAAATCGATCCGCTTGTCGGTCCGAAGGTCCTTGATGCCGAGCAGTTCGTCCAACACCAGATTCGAAAGAATCGTCACATCGAGCACCCCGATCGGATCATTGTCGTTATAGGTTCCCTTGCGTGCCGTCAAGCTATACCAGCGACCACCGAGATACATGGAGAAATTGTGCAGTGCAGCCGGACGGTATATCTCTGTTCCCTTGTCCTCCACTTCGAAGTTCTTCTCCAAAGCCTTGAGCAGTGCCTCCGGCGTCAATCCGTTCAGATCACGCACTACACGATTGTAATCTATAATCTTCAGCTGGCTGTCCGGAAAGATAACAGCCAGGAAGAAGCAGTACTCCTCATTACCCGTATGGGCCGGATTCTTCTGCATCATCTCCTGTCCGACACGAGCCGCAGCAGCCGTCCGGTGGTGCCCGTCGGCCACATACAACGCCGGAACCTCTGCAAAAATCTGCGTAATCCGATCGATGACCGCCTTGTCGTTGATCACCCAAAACTGATGACGGAACCCGTCTGCTGCCGTGAAATCGTACTCAGCCTCCTGATTTTCCACGATGTCCCGCACGATACGGTCCATCTCCTCAACTGCCGGATAGGAAAAGAAAACCGGCTCGATGTTGGCCTGCTGATTCCGGACGTGGATCATACGGTCTTCCTCCTTATCCGGACGGGTCAGCTCATGTTTCTTGATCTTTCCAGTCAAATAATCTTCAAAATGGCATGCTGCGACCAGACCATACTGGGTCCGTCCATCCATCGTCTGTGCATAGACGTAATACTTCTCCGTATCATCCTGCACCAACCAACCCTTCTCTCTCCAGAGCTTGAAGTTCTCCACCGCCTTGCGATAGACCTCTTCGGAGTGCTCGTCGGCAATCGGATCGAAATCGATCTCGGGCTTGATGATATGCAACAGCGACTTTTCGGTCGCTTCCCGTTTGGCCTCTTCCGAACTCAACACATCGTACGGACGCGAAGCCACCTCCGCTGCATAGGCTTTCGGAGGACGTATTCCTTTAAATGGTTTTATCCTTACCATAACTCTTTTCTCCTTCTCTTCTTAATTAAAATTAAGCCCCCGTAGACATCTCGGAATACGGAGGCTTAGGCTTATCTTTTCAGATTAAATACTACTTGTTGACTTGGAATTTACGGTTTCCGGTCTTAAAGAAGTCCACGATCTGATTGGCCGCCGCCAAACCGGCATTGATATTGGCTTCTGCCGTCTGTGCTCCCATCTTTTTCGACGTCGCGAACACGCGTTTACCGAACTTCTCGTTCATTAGCGCCTGAGAATCCGCTGCAATATCGGTAATATATTTCAAATCAGGACGTTCTTCCATCGCTTTAATCAGCCCTTCTTCGTCGATCACCTCCTTACGGGCCGTATTTACCAGGACCGCACCTTTAGGCATCTTGGTCAACAGATCATAACCGATCGATTTACGTGTCTGATCGGTTGCAGGGATGTGCAACGACAGGAAGTCGGAAGTTTCATACAGTTTATCCAACGAATCGACCATCTCTACGCCATCGGCCTCAAAAACAGCCGGAGCCACGAACGGATCGTAAGCTGCGACTTTCATACCCAGACCCTTTCCGTAGCGGGCAACGATACGTCCCACGTTTCCGTAAGCCTGGATACCGAGACGTTTGCCGCTGACCTCTTTCCCTGCCTCCGGAGTCAACTGATTCCGCGACATGTAAATCATCATGCAGACCACCAACTCAGCCACTGCATTGGAATTCTGGCCCGGAGTGTTCATCACGACAATACCCTTTGCCGTACAAGCTGCCAAATCGACATTATCGTATCCGGCACCAGCACGTACAACGATTTTCAATTTTTCAGCCGCATCGACCACTTCAGCGGTCACCTTATCACTACGGATAATCAATCCATCAACATCTTTCACCGCAGCCAACAGATCGGCCTTGTCCGTATATTTTTCCAACAGGGCAAATTCATACCCTGCATCCTCAACGATCTTTCGAATTCCGTCCACCGCTGCCTTTGCAAACGGTTTTTCGGTTGCTACCAATATTTTCATAAACAACGCATTTTCTAAAGTTTCAAAATAGGCCGTCTTGTCTACTTCAAACGGCGACGGCCATATTGTCCGAATCAATCCCATCGGAATATATCTGACTACTTAACGTGCAATTTTTCAAACTCCTGCATGCAGTCAACCAAAGCCTGTACGCTTTCGATCGGCAGCGCATTGTAGATCGAAGCACGGAAACCGCCCACCGAACGGTGTCCTTTGATGCCCACCATGCCTTTACCCTTGGCAAATTCCAAGAATTCAGGAGCCAAATCTGCATATTGTTCCTGCATCACGAAACATACGTTCATCTTCGAACGGTCCTCTTTAACAGCAGTACCAACGAACAACGCATTGCGGTCGATTTCGTTGTAAAGCAACTCCGATTTAGCTTTGTTACGCCGTTGAATTTCGGCTACTCCACCAATCGATTTCAACCACTTCAGTGTCTCTTTCACCACATAAATCGCAAATACGGGTGGCGTATTGAACATCGATTTGCTGGCGATGTGGTTGCGGTAGTCAACCATCGAAGGCAACGGGCGAGACACCTTGCCGAGAATATCTTCGCGAACGATGACGAACGTCACACCGGCAGGTCCCATATTTTTCTGGGCGCCACCATAGATCAGACCATATTTCGAAACATCCACCGGACGGCTCAAAATATCGGAACTCATATCGGCTACCAAAGGCACCGGAGAGTCGATGTCGGTCTGGTACTCTGTACCGTAAATCGTATTATTGGTCGTAATGTGGAGATAATCCAAATCCGTAGGGATCGTATAATTTTTCGGAATATAGGTAAAATTCTTATCTTCTGAAGAAGCAAGCACTTCTACTTCACCGAACAGTTTAGCCTCTTTAATTGCTTTTTTTGCCCACACACCGGTATTGATATATCCTGCTTTCTTTTCGAGCAAATTGTATGGGATGTGAAAAAACTGCGTACTGGCACCGCCACCCAAAAACAAAACTTTATAGTTATCAGGAATATTCAGCAACTCGCGAAACAGGGATTCCGCCTCATCATTCACCGCTTCGAAATCTTTCGTACGGTGTGAGATTTCCAACAGCGACAAACCGCTACCTTCGAAATCGAGGATAGCTTTCGCTGCATTTTCAATGGCTACTCGGGGTAGGATGGAAGGACCTGCGTTAAAATTGTGTTTTTTCATAGCTGTAACAAACGATATTTAAAATTCGAATTCACATTAAAAATAGACGCTCCGACTCTCTTTTTGGGTACTGCTTCGACATCAAGAGCGCTTCAAAGTTATTAAATTATTTCCAAAACACGAAAGTTTTTGCTTCGTTTTATACCCCGATATGCACTTTTTATTTTTTTCGGACAGCTTTTTAACCTATTTTTGTGAAATACTTCTAACGAGCTTTTACATGATTAAATCCATGACAGGGTTCGGCAAAGGAGAAACCTTGCTCGAACATAAAAAGATAACCGTCGAGATCCGATCACTCAACAGCAAACAACTCGACCTGTCCGTCAAACTACCGGCCATTTACAGAGCACTTGAATACGACATCCGAAACCGCATCGGAAAACGTATGCTCAGAGGTAAAATCGACGCTTTCATCTGTTACGAAAATGTGGGTCCTTCGACTCCGGTTAACATCGATCCCGCGGTTTTCAACGAATATTATGCCCAACTACGCAAAATCGCCGAGGATAACGGCATCGCATGGAATTCTGCTGAGATGAACGCAGCCGCCATGACAGCAGTACTGCGACTTCCCGATGTAATCCAAAACGATTCGCAAGACCTCACGGACGAAGAGACTGATGCCATCATGAACAGCCTCGATCAGGCTCTCGACCGCATCGACGCATTCCGACTGCAGGAGGGAGCCACGCTGATCGCCGATCTGTTACACCGTATTTCAAAGATCGAGCAGCTCAAGGAGGAGATCATACCTTTCGAGAAGGCACGTACCGAAACCATCAAAACCCGTATCCGCGAGAACATTGAATCGCTCGGCATACCATACGATACGAACCGATTGGAACAAGAGATGATCTACTATATCGAGAAACTCGACATCACTGAAGAAAAGATCAGGCTTCAGAATCACTGCCGCTACTTCCGGGAAGTCGCCCACACCGAAGAGGGAGTCGGACGCAAGCTCGGCTTCATCGCACAGGAGCTCGGACGCGAGATCAACACACTGGGATCAAAGGCCAACGAGGCGACTATCCAGAAAAAGGTTGTCGAAATGAAAGACGAGCTTGAAAAGATCAAAGAACAAGTACTCAACATTTTATAACATCAGCTTATCGAAGAACTGTTACTACCGAAACATCATGAAAAACGGAAAAATCATCATTTTCTCCGCCCCCTCGGGATCCGGAAAGTCGACACTGATCGGACACCTGCTGAAACGTTTCCCGCAGCTCGAATTTTCAATTTCGGCTACCAGCCGTGCTCCGAGAGGCAGTGAGGTCAACGGAAAAGAGTACTATTTCCTCAGCAACGAGGAGTTTAAAAATAAAGTGGCTGCCGGAGAGTTCGTCGAATGGGAAGAGGTCTATGCCGGCACCTGCTATGGCACACTCCGCTCCGAACTGAAACGTATCTGGGACAAAGGACATGTGATTGTCTTCGATGTCGATGTCAAAGGAGGTGTCAACCTGAAAAAGATATTCGGCGACGATGCGCTTTCGATCTTCATCATGCCGCCGTCGGTGGAGGAGTTGCGCAGGAGACTCGAAAAACGGGGTACCGACACACCGGAAACCATCGCAAAAAGGGTCGCCAAGGCCGAAGAGGAGATCACGTACGCCCCTCTGTTCGACAAGATCGTCGTAAACGATTCACTGGAAACCGCCATTGCCGATGCCACACGCATTACCGAATCCTTCATCGGATAACTGCATGTCTCAAACTGTTGTACTCTATTTCGGCTCGTTCAACCCGATCCATCGGGGACATTTGACCGTAGCCGATGCAGCACTCGAAGCAATCGGTGCAAATGCCTTGTGGTTTGTCGTATCGCCGCAAAATCCGTTCAAACGGTACGACGAACTGGCGCCAGAAACGTTACGGATCGAGATGGTTCGCATAGCCATCCGCAGCGCCCGACACGCGGACAGAATGCTCGCTTCGGACATCGAATTTCAGCTCGAAAAACCGTCGCGCACCCTGCATACGCTCGAAACGCTGAAAGTTCAATTTCCACAGACCCGATTCGGACTGCTGCTCGGTAGCGACAATATCGCCGGATTTTCCGCATGGTACGGTTTCGAAAAGATAATAAACGAATATCCGATTTGGGTCTATCCGCGTGAGGGGTACACCATGCCTCAACTTGCATGGACTGGAAAACTCACCCTGCTCAATAACGTTCCGCTGATGCCACAAGCAGCTACGAACCTCCGTTCGTCGATCGCACACGGCATAATTCCCGAAAACGAACTGCCCGAAGGCATCGGAACCTTCATTCGCGAACATCACCTGTATGGATACCATGACTAACACAACCGAACAGATCGAAGCCCTAACCCGCGACCTCGAATCACAACCGCAACATACCGAACTGTTGATGAAACGGGGACACCTCTATTTCCGCTGCGGAGCGTACGACAAGGCCATGAACGACTTTCTGCACGTAAAACAGATTGCCGGTTCCCATCCCGAAGCCGAAGAGTATATCGTCCTGTTGCAAGAGATTTTTGCTTTCCGGCATTTCGATCTGTACAACCCTTAATTTACCGGACGGGAAATATTTTCAGATTCACTCGTCTGCTCAGAAATCAGTTCAAAAATCACATTGCGAAATAGAGAAAATATCGGGAGCAACCCATACTCTGAAAAAATCGGAGGCAAATCGGGCTAACCGTGACCAATCTCTGCGATTTGATTTTACCTTTGCAGCGGAAACGGGACAATCGGGAATACCCGACGACCGAAAAAGCGTTTTGCGGCAGATACGTCCGCACATTTTGATTGATTGAGCTATGAAAAATATCGCACTGATTACCGGCGGAGAGTCCTCCGAATGGAAAATCGCACTGGAAGGAGCCGAACTGGTCGAAAAAAGCCTCGACCCGTCGAAATACAACGTGTACAAAATCGTCTTGCACGACGGACATTGGCGCTATACGGACGACGAAGGAAACGTTTCGGAGCTGGACCGGAACGACTTCACACTAACCGTAAAAGGAGTAAAAATCCGGCCGGATTACGCCTTGATTCTGATTCACGGTACACCGGGCGAAGACGGACGGCTGCAAGGTTATCTGGACATGATGCACGTTCCCTACTCTTCGTGCGGATTCGTCTCCTCCGTATTGACATTCGACAAATCAGCTTGTAAACATGCCCTGTACGGAACCGGTATCAACTTAGCCCGCGAGATCGTGTTGAACCGCCACGACCGTCCCGATCCCGAACAGATCGCCGCCACTCTGGGCCTTCCACTCTTTGTCAAACCGAACGCCAGCGGCAGTAGCTTCGGGGTCACCAAGGTCAAACGGACCGAAGAGCTGCTCCCCGCCATCGAAGAGGCTTTTAAAGAGAGCGACCGTGTACTGATCGAAGAGTACATCGCCGGACGCGAGATCAGTTGCGGTGTCATGATCGCCGGCGGCAAAGAGTACATCTTCCCGATCACGGAGCTGATCAGCGAGAACGAATTCTTCGATTACGACGCCAAATACAAAGGGCTCGCCAAAGAGGTTACCCCGGCACAGCTGGCTCCCGAACTGGTCAAGAAGATCAACCGTATGACCTTAGATGCCTACAAGGCGTTGAATTGCCGGGGTGTCGTGCGGATCGACTTCATCGTAAAAGGCGAAGATCCCTACCTGATCGAGATCAACTCCATCCCGGGTATGAGTGCACACAGCATCATTCCACAACAGGCCCGACAGATCGGCATGTCGGTTTCGGAACTATACGACATCATCATCGAGGATACCTATCAGTGTGCAAAATGATCGAGATCGAGGATAAAATCGTCAGCACGGAGCTGCTGACCGAACCGTTTTGTTGCGATCCGGCACGCTGCAAAGGGATGTGCTGTGTCGAGGGCGATGCGGGAGCTCCGCTCGAAATCGAAGAGGCCGAACAGCTCGAACAGGAGTTCGAGACCTACAAACCCTTTATGAAACCCGAAGGTATCGAGGCCGTCCGCAAACAGGGGTTCATCGTTGTCGACAGCGACGGCGACTACACCACCCCCTTGATCGGCCGGGCCGAATGTGCCTTCTCGTTCGAAGAGAACGGCATAACGCTTTGCGCCATCGAGCGAGCCTATCAGCTGGGGAAAACCGACTTCATCAAACCGATCTCGTGCCACCTCTACCCGATCCGGCTGACCCGGTTCAGCAACGGCAGCATCGGGCTGAACTACCACCGGTGGAGCATCTGCTCCAGTGCCTGTCAAAACGGGAAACGCTTGGGGATTCCTGTCTACCGGTCGTTACGCAGTGCGATTGTCCGTCGTTTCGGCGAAGAGTTTTTCCATGCGCTCGAAGAGGCAGAAAGGTATATCAAAACGAACGGAACCGACGATCCGGATGCAACGGAGTAAAGGCTTCGGAACGTCGGAGTTCCAACCAGACCCTGACCCAGACTTCGGCCGACAGACTATTCATCATAGGGAGTATGGATCGACGTGTGGATCCCCACCGTAAACTGTCGGCAAAACATCTACAATTCGGAAATAAATTCCATTGGACTGCACAAAAAAAGACTCTACCTGACTCGATTTGAGAAAGATAGAGCCTTTTGCTTATTTCTACTTACGCTCCACATGCGACAAAAGACCGAGATTGATCTAATCTGATCTGACTTATTTCGTCTCGCGCCCCGGATTTGTTCGCAATATTCAAAAGCCTACAACCGATGTGGATGAACTTCATGTTTTCTCCCTCCCGCGACAGTTCGCGATTAGGGCTTTGCAGTTGAACGGTCCGCAGGTTCATAGCGACCATTTCGTTAACGTAGAACGAACCGTTTTCGCTGAAGTCCGAAGAGGTATTAATCCGAGATTTATCCTTCGCTTTTTGTCCGACCCTGTACCGATGCGAAATACAGCCTGAACCCTTACCTAAAAGAGTACGAAGCCGTCTCCTTGAATCCCCGCAACAGATCGGCAACGGCCATCCGCTTCTTTCCGGCCAGTTGGAGCTCGTCCAAAAAGAGGTATCCGTCCGCACAGGCCACCTTCATAAAGGTCCGTCCATCCGTAACCAACGTTCCCGGAGCCGTCGACCGATCCGCCGGGCAATTTTCCACATGAACCCGAAAGATTTTCACCCCGATCGGAGAGGCACCCTCTTTGTGCAGTTCGCTCCACGCCGCCGGATAGGGACTCAATCCCCGCACCAAATTACGAATCGTATCGCAAGACACACTCCAATCGATCCGACACGTCTCTTTAAATATCTTCGGTGCATCACGAATCACCTGCGGTTCGATCGTCTGCTGATCCACCGGAGCGATTGCCCCCGATGCAATCCGTTCGATCGTCTCAACCACCAGGTCGGTTCCCGCATCCATCAACTTATCGTGAAGCGTTCCCGCATCATCACCCTCGTCGATCGCCACGCGTTGTTGGCACAAGATAGCCCCTTTGTCAATTTCATGGTTCAGCAGAAAGGTCGTAACACCGCTCTCCTTCTCCCCGTTGATTATCGCCCAATTGATCGGAGCGGCTCCCCGATATTGCGGCAACAGCGAAGCATGCAGATTGAATGTTCCCAAACGGGGCATGGCCCACACGATTTCGGGCAACATCCGGAAAGCTATGACGATTCCCAGATCGGGTGCCAACGACCGCAACGTCTCGACAAACTGGGGATCCTTCAGCTTTTCGGGCTGATAGACGGGCAACCCTGTCTCTACGGCATAGTGTTTGACGGCCGAAGCCTGCATGTGCAGTCCACGTCCCGCCGGCTTGTCGGGCATCGTAACGACCCCAACGATATTGTACCCCTCCTCGACCAATCGCCGAAGCGGAGCCACCGCAAAATCCGGTGTACCCATATATACGATCCGTAGTCTCTTCGTCTCCATAAACTTTTCTCTTCGCTTTGCTCTATTTACCCCTTGTTACCCTTATTCTATTTAAACAGCTCTTCCCGGCCGTGTTGTTCAAGTTGCGACACAGAAACCTCCGAGCCCTCGGACACTTCACGCAATGATTCACCCGTAACAACCGCACAGCTACCGACAGCAGCTCCTGCTCACTATCGGGCTCCGTCCGTTCGGCCCTGCTATTTAAACAGACCGAGCTTGTGTCCCATTACGGTCTCTTTCGTTTTCAGGTACTTTTCGTTGTAGGTATTGGGCGGAATCACGATCGGCACATTCTCGACGATCCGAAGACCGTATCCCTCCAATCCGGCCCGTTTCTGCGGATTGTTGGTCAGCAGGCGCATGTTGCGGATACCGATTTCGCGCAGGATGCTCGCCCCGACGCCATAATCACGCTCATCCACCTTGAAGCCCAACTTGATGTTCGCCTCTGCCGTATCGTAACCCTGTTCCTGCAACTTATAGGCACACATCTTATTGAAAAGGCCAATTCCGCGTCCCTCCTGATTGAGGTAAACGACCGCACCTTTTCCCTCCTTCTCGATCATCTTCATCGATTCGTGGAGCTGTGCCCCGCAATCGCACCGGCACGACCCGAAAATATCGCCCGTCATACACGACGAATGCACCCGAACCAAAACCGGCTCATCGGGCTTCCACTCCCCTTTGATCAGAGCGACATGATCCAAACCGTTGCTCGACTGACGGAACGGAATCAACTTGAAGTGTCCCCACTCGGTCGGCATATCCACCATCTCTCCTCGTTCGACAATCGACTCCGACCGCAGACGATAGGCAATGATATCCGCAATCGAGATGATCTTCATTCCGTACTTCTGGGCTATTTTCACCAAATCCGGCATACGGGCCATCGTCCCATCCTCATTCATGATCTCGATCAACGCCCCTCCGGGTTGCAGACCGGCCATACGTGTCAGATCGATCACGGCTTCGGTATGTCCCGGACGGCGCAACACGCCCCGATTGCGAGCCCGAAGCGGGAAGATGTGTCCAGGACGTCCCAGATCGGATGCCCGCGTAGCAGGATCGATCAACGCACGGATCGTAGCTGCACGGTCAGTTGCAGCAACTCCTGTCGTACAACCGTGTCCCAACAGGTCGACCGACACCGTAAAAGGAGTTCCCAGCAGCGACGTATTGGTCGCCACCTGCATATCCAGGTCGAGCTCACGGCAACGATCCTCAGTAAGCGGTGCACACAATACGCCCCGTCCGTTATGCAACATGAAATTGACGATCTCGGGTGTGATTTTCTCGCCCGCCACAATAAAATCGCCCTCATTTTCGCGATCTTCATCATCTACAACGATTACGATCTTTCCGGCACGGATATCCTCCAATACCTCATCGACCGTACTGAGTACTCTTTCTCGATTTTGTTCCTCTGACATAACCTTTTATTTTGTTTTTATTTTTTATTTTTTCTCTTTATGAAACAGTCGGACAATATGTCCGCGCAACCGCTGCATGCGGATCTGATACCACTCGGCGTTAAACAGGTTCGAATCGCTCGTCGCCTTATAAGTAAGGTAGAACGAGATGGGGAACAGGATGAACGTAGCGATCCACGTTCCGATAAAAGCATTCCAAGTTCCCTCCTTGGCCATCTTCTCGCCAGTGATCATAATGATATAATAGACGACAAAAAAGCCTACCGACACCACCACCGGCATACCCAATCCTCCTTTCCGGATAATAGCTCCCAACGGAGCCCCGATCAAAAAGAAGATCAGGATCGACACCGGAAGTGAAATCTTCTTGTGCCACTCCACCTCATATTTATAGAGTTGCGAAAGTGCATCCTTCGAGGTCGATTCATCAAAAGAGTAAAAACTCAATGAACTACGCGCTTTTGAGGCCGCCTCCTTATACACTTTTTGTTTTGTTTTCAGATCCAGACTGTCGATCGCTCCGTTAAAATCGACCAAAGGACCTCCCTTAATCGCAACGGTATCTCCGCCGAGCCCGGGATCATTCGTAAACAAAAAGCTCGATATCAACGGACGATACGAAGCACTGGAGGCATCGATACTGATCTTCCGCAACGAATCGATCCCGACCGAAAGGTCCTGTATATTTTTGGTCTGGCTGCCGCTGAACAACGAAACATCCGTCCGCGCAAAGTCGAAACCGGTCATCGAGATCGCCATGTTGTAGACATCGAAATAACGTCGGTCAAGTGTCTGGTCCTTCATCCACTGATAGTTTCGCAAGTCTTCGTGCATTTCGCCGTTATACAGCGTAGCCAACAGATATTTTTTGTCATCCGACAACGAAATATACCCCGAATCGGCAACGATCGTGCGCATCTTTCCGCTCGTCATCGCTTCTCGCGCATCATAAATCAACACGCCGGTCAACAATTTGGTCTTCGGATCCTGATGCTCGACCCGGATACTCATGTCGTTGTCCAGATTGAAAAACAGCCCGTCCTTGAACTCGATCACCTGCTGTTGCCGTCGAATATCGTAAATCAAGGCCGACATCTTCTTGAATGCCAACGGAGTAATATCATTCGCAAGAAAAAAACTCCCGATCGAAACGAAAAATATCAGGATCAACAACGGCCGCATGATTTTCGGTAGGGAAATTCCGGCAGACTTCAGGGCCAGCAGCTCGTAGTTCTCGCCCATATTTCCCATGGTCATCACCGCAGCAAACAGCGTGGCCAGCGGCAGAACTGTCGGAATCAGTGTCAACGAAGCATACATCATCAGCTCCATGATGACACTCATACCGAGTCCCTTTCCGACCAGTTCATCGATATACCGCCAGATAAACTGCAAAACGAAAACGAACAGGACGATGAAAAACGAAAGAACCATCGGCCCGACGTACGACTTCAGAATAAGCTTATGCACCGTTTTCATTTTGCTTTCGGATAAATTTACGCAAAGGTAATAGTTTTACTATTATAAGCGCAACGGTGAGTACAAATATTGTAGCAGCCCCCGAAGGAATATCGAGCAGATAACTTGCATAGAGGCCGATCAGTGTACCCGCGACGGCCACGACGGAAGCACCGACCATCATTCGACCGAACGAACGGGTCATTTGATTGGCAATCACGGCCGGCATCGTCAACAGCGAAATCAGCAGGACGATTCCCACGACACGGATCGAGATAACAATCGTCACGGCAATCAGAACCGCCAACAGATAACCCATCCACCGTGTAGGAACATTCTGGCTGGCCGCATATTCGCGGTCAAAAGCCACGTACATTACAGGTCGGTAGAACAGAGCGAACACCAAAACAACCGCAACGACGACAATCGCCATCCCGATCAGATCGGATACCGTAACACTCAATATATTACCAAACAGGAAACTCATCAGGTTCGGGGCATAACCCGGCGTCATGTAAACAAAAATAATACCTACGGCCATACCCAACGACCAGATCAATCCGATCGCAGAATCCTCTCGGATGCGTTTATCAGCAGCACACGCTTCAATACCGATAGCCGACAGAACCGCAAAACAGAAGGCCCCGAGCAGAGGATTCAATCCTAAATAGTATGCGATGCCGATCCCTCCGAACGACGAATGGGTGATCCCTCCGCTCAGAAACACCAGCCGACGACAAACCACATACGTTCCGACTATTCCGCAGGCAACACCACAAAGGATAGATGCCAGCACCGCATGAATCAAGAATTTATATTGAATTACCTCTTGTAAAAATTCCATTACGCCGGTTGCATTTCAACCACAAAACTAACCGTTTTTTCGGGATTTACGCAACAAAAAAAACAGAACGGCAGAAATTCGGGTACGGTTTTGTACCTTTGCACTCCGAAAACAAATCATTCGTTATGGCTGACCACGTCAAGAAAGTCGGATTCTACACGTTGGGCTGCAAGCTCAACTTCTCCGAAACCTCGACCATCGCCCGGGAGTTTGAAGCCGGGGGCTTCACCCGTGTCGCACCGAACGAAACGGCCGACATTTATGTAATCAACAGCTGTACAGTGACCGAACACGCGGAAAAGAAGTGCCGCAACATCGTCCGCCGATTGATCCGCAAAAACCCACAAGCTATCGTCGCCGTAACGGGCTGTTATGCCCAGTTACGTCCTCTAGAGCTGGCTGCCATCGACGGAGTAGATCTGGTCATCGGCAATAACGACAAGGGCTCCGTCTTCGATCGTGTCGCCGCACTGAGCGCCAAGGGTAAACCCGCCGTGTACACCTGCGACACCGAAGAGCTGACCCATTTCTTCGCCTCTTTCTCGTCCGGTGACCGGACCCGCTCGTTCCTGAAAGTACAGGACGGCTGCGACTATCGATGCAGCTACTGCACCATTCCTGATGCACGTGGGGCAAGCCGCAACATTCCGATTGCCGATCTGGTCGCCGAGGCGGAAAAGATCGCGGCCGCCGGACAACGGGAAATCGTACTCACCGGAATCAACACAGGAGATTTCGGTAAATCGACCGGCGAAACATTCCTCGACCTGTTGCGGGCACTGGACCGGGTGAAAGGGATCGACCGTTATCGCATATCGTCGATCGAACCCAATCTGCTGACCGACGACATCATTGCGTTTACCGCCCGTTCGGAACGATTCCAGCCCCACTTCCACATTCCGATACAGAGCGGCTGCGACCGTATTCTGGCCCTGATGCGTCGCCGATACAATACCCGACAATTCGCCGCGCGGATCGAAACGCTCCGCAAAGCGGTTCCCGACGTCTTCATCGGCATCGACGTCATCGTCGGATTTCCGGGAGAAACAGATGCAGACTTCGAGCAAACTTATACATTTCTCGAACGGCTCGCTCCCGCCTTTCTGCACGTCTTCCCTTACTCGACCCGTCCCGGGACACCGGCTGCCACTATGGACGGCCACGTTCCGCCCGACACGATTAACCACAGAGCCGAAGCTCTCGGAAAACTATCCGACAAACTGCATCGCGACTTCTACGCCCGACATATCGGAGCGAAAACCTCCGTTCTGTGGGAAAGCACCCGCCACAACGGTTACATGTACGGATATACGGGTAACTACATCAAAGTCCGAATACCTTTCGACCGGGGACGGATCAACTCAATCACACAAGTCGAACTCACCGGTCTGGCCGACGACCTGACTATGGAGGCAAAAATTATCGACACAATCCGATAAAACTATCGCATTCATCTGTTAAAATTTGAATAGACAACAGGAAGTTCTGCTCAGTCAAACTTGAAAACACGGTTTTCATTTGTCATTACGCTCCCCTTTACGTATCTTTGTTATTCGGCTAAACTATAAAGACCATGAAATTCAATATGGGCATCAAAGGAAAAATCCTGACCGGTTTCGTAGCGTTGGGTATGCTGCTCTTTTTTTCGGGCGTCATCTCGTTTTTCCAACTCAATAAGCTGAGCTATTCGTCGCACAGCATGCTCGAAGCCAGCTTCAAAAACACTGAATTGGCAAAAAAACTACTCGATGCCGTGCAAGAACAAAATACGGCTCTGTTGCAGATGATAGTCACCCAAGACCGGAAGTACGACTCACTGCTGCTGGACGGACGTACCAAATTCGACTCGGCATTTAACCAGGCACAAATCACGGTCCGTGACCTGCAAGGTTTCGACTCGATTTACAGGGCCAACCTCGCCTACAATTACACGATCAACGAATTTCTGAAGGACAGTCTGTCTCAAAACAAAGTAAACTGGTATGCCACCGTCTATCAGGACTCCTATGCCAACCTCACTGCATCGATCAAAAACGTCATGATCTCGACCCAGCGCATCATGGACACAAAAGCCGTCCGGCTCGAAGACAGCGCCTATCGGGCTACAATGCCCGGACTGATCGCACTGCTGATCGCCATCATTATCGTTATGATCTTTTTCTATTTCGTCAACCTCTATTACATAATTCCTGTACTGAAAATATCGGACGCACTGCAAGCCTTTCTCGATTCACGCGTCCCCTTTAAAGTCAACATCGAAGGTAAAGACGAAGTATTCCGACTCAAAGAACAGATCGAAAAATTGACCGGAGAGATCAAAAGCAAACGCAACGAATAATACCTTCCACCCATGCGATTATACATCGTACTAAGATATATCGGTTTAATCCTCGCCTTGAACGCGATCTTCATGCTGCTTTCGGCCGGTGTCTCGCTGCTCAACGGCATGGATTCCGCATTCTATCCCCTGCTCCAAAGCTTCGTTCTCACCGCCATACTCGGCCTGTTCCCACTAATCTTCGTTCCGAAAAGCCAACAGATTTCCAACACAGAGGGATATGGGATCGTCGTAGGTTCGTGGCTGATGGCCTGCCTGGTCGGAATGTTGCCCTACGACCTTTGGGGCGGTGAGTTTACCCTGATAAACGCTTGGTTCGAAAGCGTGTCCGGCTTTACGACAACCGGATCGACCATTCTGAACGACGTCGAAGCTCTTCCAAAAGGACTTCTGTTCTGGAGAGCCTCCACCCATTGGTTGGGCGGTGTGGGAGTCGTCATGTTCGTACTGCTCGTTCTACCCTCCATGGGTTCGACCAAGATGAGACTATCCAATGTGGAACTCTCATCGATGGCCAAAGACAATTTCAGATATCAGACAAAAAAGATATTGCAGATACTGCTCGTTGTCTATGTCGGACTTACAGCTGCCGAAACTCTTCTGCTGAAGATCGCCGGAATGGGATGGTTTGATGCTGTATGCAACTCATTTTCGACAATCGCAACCGGAGGTTTCTGTACGAAAAACGCAAGCATCGCCGCATACAACAGTGCCTCCATCGAAATCATAATCATGTTTTTCATGATGATTTCAGGCCTGCATTTCGGTCTTATCTTCGGAACGCTGACCGGAAAAAACAACAACATTTTCCGATCCGAAATCAGCCGCTACTATGCGCTGTCTATCCTGATCGGAGGTTGCGTCATTGCTGCCGACCTGTGGATCAACGGATATTATCCCAATTTCTGGACCTCGCTGCGTTACGGTTTGTTTGAAACGATCTCCGTCTCCTCGACCACCGGATTCGCTACCGCCGACACCTCCATATGGTCACCACTGGCCATTATCTTACTGATGCTTTTCACCTTTCAGTGCGGATGTGCCGGATCGACGGCCGGAGGTATCAAATGCGACCGGATGCTTCTTTCATTCAAAGCTATCAAAGCCATGATGATTCAAAGACAACACCCCAATGCAATCATCCGCGTAAAGATGAACGGTGTAATCCAGGAAAACCATACAGTCAATATGGCCGTGCTCTTCATCATCGTATATCTGCTATTGGTCGGCGCAGGAACTGTTATTTTCAGCGCTTTCAACATCGATCTGGAGACCAGTTTCAGCATGACCATAGCCAGTATGGCCAACGCAGGATCCGGTTTCGGTGAGGTCGGCTCTATGGACAACTACCACAACGTTCCGGCATTAGCCAAGTGGCTTTGTACCGTTTTTATGCTGTTGGGTCGTCTGGAAATTTTCGGTTTCCTGCAGCTCTTTCTTATAAACAGGTGGAAATAGAACATAAAACGACATTTCTTCGCGTTTTTAAGCTTCGCAATATTCGTTTTTTCGATTCAAAAATGTATTTTTGTAATCATATTGTGGAATTATGCGCAATCAAATCAAAATTATATTCTCCCTGCTCGTTGCAGCCATTCCCCTGTTCGGAAACGGACAGGATGTCACAGCCCGGGTCGCCGGACTCGAAAATGACTCGACATACATGTCGCTACTGAAAAAAGAACAACAACTCCGCCAAACGGAAGACTCTATTGTTCAAACAATCAATGCGACGCGACAGCTTTTCACATCCGATATTCCCGAAAATGAAAAGGAACAACACGCCACGAAGATCCTTCAACTGGAAAAAGAGCTTTTCGAGGTCCGCAATCAGCAAGGGGTCACATCGAACGAAATCAGTGTAATCGAACAGGATTTTGTACTCAAAGGCCTCAACGGCACAAGTGGAAACAATACCGCCACAAACGAGCCAACAGTCAAACCCGCAGCCAAACAGGTTGCAAACTTAATCTACAACACCTACTTTAAAGAGAATCTATCTGACGAAGACTACAAGGCTCTTTGCCGATCACAAGAGCTCGAAAAAGTCCCGATCGATCTGCTCAGTAGATATACAAGCACTTACAGAACTATCGATTCTCTGGCCGTCATTTACGATACTACGAACAACAAACAAATAGCAGAAACATGCTATATCCAGATAGACTCATTGAAACGATGCAACCAAATCATCGACGATTCGTTGGCTCAGGCATGGAATTACATCTACGATAACAAAACTTTTGCCTACAACTATCTGTTGGACAAAATGGGTAAAACGGAGATACTGAAAGATTTCGACACCCGTTTCCAAGAAAACAGACAAGTGGTCGCATCGGTCGCGGATTCGGTCGTTTCCAGCACGGTCTACCGATACCCCCTCGACAAGCGACTGCTACTCGATTACGAAAAATCGTTATCTTCCATACTCGGATATACAGCAGCACAGGACTCTATCGCCAAACAGGCTGCAGCTTTCGAAAAATTAAATTACAATCTGAGAAAGATCGATCCTCAAGAACGCATTTTCATCGAATACGGAAACATTGAACGGAGCTCTCCCGCAAAATACAATGCTTCGAATCCGATTCCGGAGATGGAACTCTACAAACAGGGAACAGTATATCGTATCCGGTTAGGATCATTTCTCCAAAAACAACCGGTCTCACTATTTAAAGGGGTGTCACCGTTGTGTTATGAAGAAAACGACGAAGGACGTTTTATTTATTATGCAGGAGCATTCAAAGAGGCTTCCGAGGCGGAAAGTGCATACGAACAGCTGAAGAAAATGGGATTCCGTAAACCGGAAATCGTCGTGTGGGAAGATGGACTTTATCGAATGATCGGTGTCCCCAATGCGGAAGGGGAAGAGACATCAGATGAACCGGCTGAAACTCTATATCGAGTCGAAATTGCAGGACAAGGTGAAAACCTGAGTGCATCGATCAAAGAGTTGACCGACAAATCAGCCCCCGGCAAAGAGTTGACCCGTACGGTCAAGGAAGATGGAACTCACCTCTATTCAGTCGGGAATTTCACTTCAAAAGAGGAAGCCGATGCACTCTGCAATGCCATTAATGAAATCGTTCAGGGCAGTGCTACCGTACTGACGATCGAAAATTAACAAAACGCTAAGTCTCTAAATAAATCAAGATATTCATGGGATTGATTATCGCCCTGATTGTCATCGGAATCGTTTTACTGGTCGCCGAACTCGTTCTTTTGCCGGGTATCAGCGTCGCAGGAATCGCTGCATTTGTATCGTTCGCCGTAGCTATTTTCTACGGCTTTCTGCATTTCGGTGTCTTGGGCGGATCGATCATCGTCGCCAGTATTGTCATTCTATCAATCATCGCCGTAGTCATTTCGCTACGTGCCAATACATGGAAAAGACTCTCGCTGAAAACGACGATCGAAAGTACTTCCACGCCTACTCCGCAACAGCAAAATATCCGTATCGGACAACGGGGAGAAACCGTTACGCGACTTGCACCGATGGGTAAAGTCCGTTTTGGAAACCTAACCATCGAAGCAAAAAGCATCGACAGGTTTCTCGATCCGCACCAGACCGTCGAAGTAATCGGTTACGACAACACGGCTGCGGTCGTTCGGGAGATCGGAGGTCCTGACCCGATTCATTCGGGTGGCTCAGAGGAAAAAAGCTCGAAAACTTCATCGCCTCTCGAATTTCTTTCCAATGAATCGAACATCTCTTAGTTACGGATCTTGTTGTCACATAAAACGAATAACTACAAATAATAATATAAACTACTAAAAACTGAAAATTATGATCGAAAATTTAGGCATCTGGATTGTAGGGGTCATTGCCCTAATTGTTTTGTGGTTCATCCTCTACTTCATCCCGATCGGATTGTGGTTTTCGGCTCTGGTATCGGGCGTACGGATCAGTCTGCTGCAACTGGTACTGATGCGTTTCCGGAAAGTGCCGCCCGCGATGATCGTCAACCAGATGATCGCCGGTACGAAAGCCGGACTGCAACTCTCGGCCAACGATCTGGAAGCACACTTCTTGGCCGGAGGTAACGTGCCCAACGTCGTAACCGCCCTGATATCGGCCCAAAAAGCCAACATCGCTCTCGATTTCCGCATGGCAGCAGCAATCGATTTGGCCGGTCGAAATGTAGCTGAAGCCGTTCAGATGTCGGTAAATCCGAAAGTCATCAATACACCGCCGGTTGCAGCCGTGGCCAAAGACGGAATCCAGCTAATAGCCAAAGCCCGCGTTACGGTGCGTGCAAACATCAAACAACTGGTTGGTGGTGCCGGTGAAGATACCGTTCTGGCCCGTGTCGGTGAAGGGATCGTTTCGTCGATCGGCTCTTCGATCACGCACAAATCCGTACTCGAAAATCCGGACTTCATCTCCCGGGTCGTACTCGAAAAGGGACTCGATGCCGGTACCGCATTTGAAATCCTTTCGATCGACATCGCCGACATCGATGTAGGAAAGAACATCGGAGCCGTACTGCAGATGGACCAGGCCAATGCTGACAAGAACATCGCTCAGGCCAAAGCTGAAGAGAAACGAGCCATGGCCATTGCCGAAGAGCAGGAGCAGAAAGCCAAAGCACAAGAGGCCCGCGCAAAAGTGATTCTGGCCGAAGCGGAAATTCCTATGGCTATTGCCGAAGCTTTCAGGAAAGGCAATCTCGGTATTATGGATTACTACAAGTTGCAGAACATCCAAGCCGATACGCACATGCGCGAGGGAATCATCAAATCGGACAAGAAATAAGCCCACACCCTTCCGTCCTATATACACTATAGATAGTAGGGAGAGGTGCGACAACTATCTTTTCCGACAGGAAACAAAAATGCTCTGGTCCACGTGAACAGGGCATTTTTTATTCGAAAATCATCGGAACCAAACAATCCATCTAACTTAACACCCTTACCCTACCTCATTCTATACAACCATCTTCTGTCCCCGACAAAACAACACCTTATATATAAACAAGAACTGCCACATGAAAACCGTAATCGAATTTTTGAAAGAGCTGCAACGCAACAACAACCGCATCTGGTTCGAGGCGAATCGTACGCGCTATCGCGAAGCGGCTGAGCAATTCACCGCTTTCGTCGAACGGCTGATCGTCGGTATCGCCGGATTCGACCCAACGATCCGGAACCTTTCCGCAGCCGACTGCACCTACCGCATCTATCGGGACACACGCTTTTCTCTCGACAAATCACCATACAAAACCCACATGGGAGCCTACATCTGTCCGCATGGAAAAAGATCAGGTTATGCAGGATACTATTTTCACGTTGAACCTGCTGGAAGCGGATTTGTCGGCGGACATCTGCTCTCGGCCGGACTGTACCGTCCCACAACAGAGATCCTGCGCGGCGTGCGGGAAGTGATTCGAGACAACGGCCAAGATTTCGTAGAGGCCCTCGAACATGCCTCCGGATTTTCAATCTGCCACGACAATACGCTTAAGAAAATTCCCAATGGATTCCCGGCCGACTCACCCTATGCCGAATACTTTAAATTAAAGGACTTCTTTCTGGAGCGCTATGTCAATGAACGGTTCATGTGTATGAAGGAGGAGCGACTGCTGGCCCGTACTCTGGAACTATTCCGGACGGCTCAACCTTTTAATGCTCTCCTCAATCGGACTATCGATTTCGTTCGAAGCGAAAGAGTGTAATTTCTGTCTATTCATGTCGGGTGTGACACGGATAATCTGCGACACGCACATCTTGCTTGCAAAAGAGTTTCTAACAGGAAACAGCGACACGGAAGAGTCCGATGAACCCATCAAAAATTTCAAAAATTCGCTACATTTGTCCGTATAACAGCAAAAACATATGGACCATCACTTTCCTCCACACGACCTGCATAGCCCTTCGGTCATGATCGAACGCATGGAGCACATGCTCACACATGCTTCAGCTCCCTTTACGATCAAGCGGCTGAACGGCACATCGTCGCGGATGGAGAGTCCGACTCCCCTCATCCGGGCTGCCCTCCACAGCTTCATTTTTCTGACCGACGGTGAAGCACTCATCTCTCTCGGCGATCAGACGCTACTCTTCCGGAAAGGCGACAGCTGCATCGTTCCGGCCGGACAATCTTTCTCAGTCCGCTACTACAACAACTGTTCGGGATATATGGGAGGGTTCCATATCAGTCTGATCGAGGAGAATCCCACAGGAGATAAGTCCAAAGAGTTTAGCCTGCTGAAAAAGATCCATCCGCCCAAAATCTCATTCGACGCGGAGACTGCCGTACACATCGCCCACCTCTTCGAACGGCTCGCTGCCGAGAATGCGGGAAACCGAAATCGGGAGATCATCCGTGCCTATATGGTTGCCCTGCTGACCGAAATGGATGCCGCCAACCAGCACCCCCTTGCGGCCGAATGGAACGCAGGACGGAAAAACTCCCTCTGTAACCGCTTCATCGATCTGGTTTTCGACCATTTCGGCCAGGGCGATTCAATCAGTACCTACGCCGAAAAGCTCAACGTAAGCACTGCACACCTCCACCGCGTCATCAAAAAACACACGGGCCGCACCCCTTTGGCGTGGATCGAGGAGGCCGTCATTATGGAGGCAAAAAACCTGCTCAGCCAGACCGACACCCCGATCGGCGAAGTCGCCACGCGCGTCGGCATTCTCGATCCGTCGTACTTCGCCCGGCTGTTCAAAAAACACGTCGGTGTTTCACCCTCCGTCTTCCGCAACAGGTCAGAAAAATCCTAAAGCCGGCGAAGATCATCCTACTATTGTATGGTCTAAAGAGAATATCTTTGCGACAAAATGAACGTGTCGTGGCAAGAATTCTCTTAACCCTCTATATGCTGGTCGCTCTGACCACCGTAGCCGAAGCATGGCACACGACCGAGACCGAACAAGCTCGCCTTCCGAAAAGTGCAGAAAACACCGATGCCCATACATTAATTAAGACTCCCGCGAACCGGACAGACACCCTCTCGACCTACGAAATTCCCGAAGTCGTCGTCAACACCTCCCCTAAACAGGATGCCTCGCAAGCCATCTCCACGACATCGGTCGGTATGGCACGGATACGCAGCGAACGGATCGAAGCCGTCCGCGACCTGTCGCTTATCACGCCCAACCTCTACATTCCCGACTACGGATCGAAGATGACCTCCTCGATCTACATCAGGGGGATCGGCGCCCGCATCGACCAACCGGCCATCGGACTCTATGTGGACAACATTCCCTACCTCAACAAAAACAATTACGATTTCGGATTTTATGACATCCGGCAGGTAGAGGTGCTGCGCGGTCCGCAAAGCTCACTCTACGGTCGAAATACGATAGGCGGTGTCATAAACCTCTACACCCTTTCGCCGCTCGACTATCAAGGGGTCCGAATCGGTGTCGAGTACGGCAGTGCCAACACATTCAACGGGCGGGTTTCGGTCTACGAAAAGCCGAACGACTCCTTCGGATACTCCGTTGCCGCCTACTACGACCGCAGCGACGGATTCTTCAAAAACGCTTACGACAACCGGAACTGCGACTGGAGCCACGAGTTCGGCTTCCGCAACCGGATCGTCTGGCTGCTCCGCAACTCATGGAGCATCGACAACACGCTATCCATCAACAACGTGAGACAAGGCGGCTTTCCCTATGCCCAAGTCGATTCGACCGGCAAAGGAACGCTTCCGGTCTGCCACGACGACCCGTGCAGCTACGACCGATTCACGCTGAGCGAGGGCATCTCGATACGCCACACCGGCAGTGAGATGGAGTTTTCGAGCATCACGAGTTACCAATATACGAACGACGAGATGGTCCTCGATCAGGACTTCCAGCCCCGGCCGATCTTCACCCTCATCCAGAGCCAGAACGAACACGCCGTAACGCAAGACTTCGTCTTCCGGACCCGCAACCGCGCCAAACGCTGGCAAACCCTGTGCGGGCTCTTCGGTTTTTTCAAATATAACGACATGCGGGCCCCCGTGACCTTCAAACGTGCCGGTATCGACGAACTGATCCTCGAAAACATCAATGCCGGAATCCACCATATCTTTCCCGACGAAGATATTCTGATCCGGGAAAACCAATTCGTCATCACGGACAACTTCAAACTGCCGACATGGGGCGCCGCCCTCTACCACCAGTCGACCCTGCACCTGAACCGCTGGACCGTAACCGCCGGCATCCGGTTCGACTACGAACATGCGGCCATGCGACACGACAACAGTGCCGAACTGAACTACCGCTTTACGATGACCATGCCCGAATATCGCCCGCTGGTAACAACGATGAGCGGTAAGGAACGCCTCTCGTTCTACGAATTCCTGCCGCGTCTTTCGGCCTCCTACCGATTCCAGTCCGGCAACTTGTACGCCTCCGTAGCCAAAGGATACAAAGCCGGCGGTTTCAATACCCAGATCTTCTCCGACATCCTCCAAAGCCGGATGATGAACGACATGATGGAGGACTTGGGCGTCTATCCCGAAGGATCGCCGTCTGCCTCCTACGACAACGCATCCGCCACCACCTACAAACCCGAACACAACTGGAATTATGAGATCGGCGGCCATTTTCTGTTGTTCGATGGGTCGCTCAAGGCCGATCTCGCCCTTTTTTATATAGACTGCCGGAACCAACAGCTCACCGTGTTCCCTCCCGGAAAAAGTACGGGCCGCATGATGTCGAATGCAGGACGAACGCGAAGTTTCGGCGCTGAAACAGCCATTTCTTATTCGATCGCAGATTTCACCCTCAACGGAAGTTACGGATACACGAATGCCCGTTTTCTGAGCTACAACAGCGGCACGACCTCCTATGCGGGAAACTATATTCCCTACGCTCCGACTCACACCTTTGCTCTGAGCGGAGACTACTCGATCAACGTAGGCAAATGGATCGACCGCATTCTGCTGCACTGCGATCTGCGCGGCGCCGGCCCCTTCTATTGGAACGAGGAGAACTCGCTGCGTCAACCGTTTTACAGCCTGCTCGGTGCCTCTGTCAGCATCCAGAAACAGAACTGGACCCTCTCCTTCTGGGGCAGCAACCTGACCGGAACCGATTACGACGTATTCTATTTCATGTCGATCGGCAATTCGTTCGTACAGCACGGGAAACCCCGTCAACTCGGTGTGTCATTACAAATCAATATCAATACATTATGAAAAAATTTGCCTTACTCTCGCTGTTGTTCTGCTCCGTGTTGTTCGGATGCGAAAAGAGCGAATCTGAAACACCAGAACCCGATGTCAAAGAGGGTACTTACGTAGGAACCGTAACGGTCGACCAAACCGACGGTACATTCTTCAGTCAAGAAAACGTATCGCTCACGGTAACCAAGACGAGCGATCAAACGATCGAAATGAAGATGATGAAGGTCAAATTCGCCGAAGAGATGCCATTGACCCTTGACATGACTGTCTCAGGAATCGCCTACACCCGTTCGGAAACGAAAAGTCTTATCAGCGGAGACAATATCATCCCTACAGCCATGGGCGGCGAGTTCCCGGCATACACGATTACTGACATGAGCGGAGAGATCACCAATGAGGGCGCCATCCGTTTCTCGATGAAGTGCGGCTCGTTCCCACTCTCGTTCGAGGGAACCGCTCAAAAATAACTCTCTACTCGGATCTGAAATCTCTTTATAAATCGATTCTTCGATCATCGGTTTTCCGAGAAAAAAGGCCCACCAGCACCATTACAATAGTCAAAAAAAATTCGATCATACCCCGTGTCGACTCAGGCACGGGGTTTTCGCTGTTATGAAAATAACAAATTCTTGTTAGAAAAATAACAAAAAACTTGCGTAATCTAATCGAATCATTTATCTTTGTTCGTCTTCGGAAAAAAACGGATTAAACCCCGTAAAACGAAAACCACTAAAACCCTAAAGCAAAATCTTGTTTGTTAACCTAATATAATCGAAACTTAAAACTTTACTGTTATGATGACAAAAAATGAGTACATCGAAAGCTTACGGAAGCTGAAACTGAAAGTCTATTTCAAAGGTGAATTGATCGAAAACCCAGTAGATCACCCAATGATTCGCCCTTCGATGAACTCGGTAGCCAAAACCTATGAATTGGCCGAAAAAGAAGAATACCGCGATATAATGACCGCCATATCGAACCTTACCGGAAAACGGATCAACCGTTTCTGCCACCTGCATCAAAGTACGGACGATTTGGTCAAAAAAGTAAAAATGCAACGTCTTATGGGGCAACAAACCGCAGCCTGCTTCCAACGTTGTGTCGGAATGGATGCCTTCAATGCCATCTACTCCACGACGTATGAAATGGATCAGGCTCTGGGAACCGAATACCACAAACGTTTCGTCGAATACATGAAATATGTACAGGACAACGACCTGACGGTAGACGGTGCCATGACCGATCCTAAAGGCGATCGTGGACTCGCTCCCTCAAAACAGGAAGATCCGGATATGTATCTGCATATCGTAGAAGTTCGCCCCGACGGTATCGTCGTACGTGGTGCCAAAGCACACCAGACCGGTGCTATCAACTCACACGAACATCTGATCATGCCGACTGTTGCCATGAAAGAAGACGATAAGGATTACGCCGTATCGTTCGCCTGCCCGTCTGATGCAGAAGGTATCTTCATGGTTTACGGCCGCCAATCCTGTGACACACGGAAACTCGAACCGGGAGCCGACATTGATCTGGGTAACTCGCAATTCGGAGGCCACGAAGCACTGGTCGTTTTCGACAACGTATTTATCCCGAACGAACGTGTATTCATGTGCAAGGAGTACCAATTCGCAGGTATGATGGTAGAGCGTTTTGCAGGTTACCACCGTCAATCTTACGGTGGATGTAAAGTCGGTGTGGGCGACGTGCTGATCGGAGCTGCAGCTCTGGCCGCCGACTACAACGGTGTACCGAAAGCCAGCCACATCAAAGACAAACTGATCGAAATGATGCACCTGAACGAAACGCTCTATGCGTGCGGAATCGCTTGCTCATCTGAAGGTGAAAAGATGCCGGCCGGTAACTACCAGATCAACCTGTTGCTCGCCAACGTATGTAAACAAAACGTAACGCGCATGCCCTATGAAATCGCTCGTCTGGCTGAAGATATCGCCGGAGGTCTGATGGTCACCATGCCATCGGAACAGGACTTCAAAGACGAAAAGATCGGGCCGTACGTTAAAAAATATTTGAAAGGTGCTGTCGGTGTTTCGACCGAGAACCGCCTGCGGATTCTCCGACTGATCGAAAACATCACGCTCGGAACCGCTGCCGTGGGATATCGTACCGAATCAATGCATGGCGCAGGTTCACCGCAAGCACAGCGAATCATGATCTCTCGTCAGGGTAATCTCGCTGCAAAGAAAGAGTTGGCTAAAGTCATCGCCAAGATAGATGAAAGCCAAAACCGGCAATAAAACCCTCTCGGACGAAGCGTTTGTACAACGCGTCGCAGAGATCGTCGACTCACAGATCAGACCACACATCCAAACTCACGGCGGAGATATCGTTATACGAAAAATTCTCGGCCGTGAGGTCGGAGTGGTGCTTACGGGCAACTGTTCCGGCTGTCCTGCCGCACAGATTACGATGGAAGAGACCATCGAAAAAACATTACGATCAGCTTTGAACGATGAAATCGATCGGGTCTATCTGATCAATGAGATCGATGAGGAGATATTCGATTTCGCGAAAAAATTACTGAGACACAACAAGACTGACTAAACGATAACCTATGAATTGGATGGATCAATACAAGGAACGGATCGTTTCCGCTTCCGAAGCCGTAAAAGCCATCAAAAGCGGCGACCGAGTCGTACTGGGTCACGCAGCCGGCGTACCCCAGGTCATTCCTGATGAGATGATGGCTCAAAGAGAACGGCTGCACGATGTGTGGGTTTACCACATGTTCACGTTGAACGATGGAAAATACATGGCACCCGAAGGAGACGGACACTTCCGCCACTTCACAAATTTTGTAGCCGGAAATTCACGCCGCGCCGTTGCCGAGGACAGAGGGGAATTCCTGCCCTGCTTTTTCTACGAAATACCACAAATTTTCGATGAAGTTTATCCTGTAGATGTAGCCGTGATACAGGTTTCGGCTCCAGATGAAGAGGGTTTCTGCAGTTTCGGCGTATCGTGCGACTACACCAAACCTGCCGCAGAAAAGGCCAAAATCGTCATCGCCGAAGTCAACGACCAAATGCCCTATATCAAAGGCGGAGACAACTTGATCCACATCTCGAAAATTGACCGGATCGTATTGAACTCCGCACCCTTGTACGAATTGCCTGCGCCGAAAATCACCGATGTCGAAAAAGGCATCGGCCGCAACTGCGCCTCGATCATCGAGGACGGTGATACGTTGCAACTCGGCATCGGAGCAATTCCCGATGCCGTTCTTCTTTTCTTGACGGAAAAAAAGAACCTCGGAATCCATACCGAAATGTTCTCTGACGGAGTGGTCGATTTGGTTCGGGCCGGAGTCGTCACGGGGAACAGCAAGACCCTTCACAAAGGGAAACTAGTAGCTACGTTCCTCATGGGTTCAAAAAAGCTGTACGATTTCGTCGACCACAATCCCGATGTCGAGATGTACCCGGTAGACTATGTGAACGACCCGCGGGTTATCGCTCAAAACGACAATATGGTTTCAATCAATTCGTGCATCGAAGTGGATCTGATGGGTCAAGTTGCTTCGGAGACCATCGGTCTGAAACAATTCAGCGGAACTGGCGGACAAGTCGATTACGTACGCGGTGCCGCATGGTCGAAAAACGGAAAATCGATCATCGCGATCCCTTCGACCGCTGCTTCGGGAAAAGTTTCTCGTATCGTTCCTTTCTTGGCACAAGGTGCAGCTGTAACGACTTCGCGCAACGAAGTGGATTACGTAGTTACAGAATACGGCGTCGCCAAACTGAAAGGCAAAACTACAAAACAACGCGCCAAAGCGCTGATCGAAATTGCTCATCCAGACTTCCGCGAATCGCTTCTTGAAGAGTACCACAGAAGATTCCGCGATTAAAAGAGAATCGAATCGGTCACAAACAAAAAACAAAAATTAAAAACGATAATATCATGCAGCTATTCAAACTGAAAACCCGGATCCACCGGTTCGACGATTTTGCCGGCTTCGCCGCAGAGTTCGCACTGAACGAGAGAGATCTGGTCATCACAAATGACTTTTTATACAAACCGTTCATGGAACGGCTGAATCTGCCCTGCCGTTTCATCATGCAGGAGCAATACGGTTTGGGAGAGCCTTCGGACGAAATGATGAACCGCATTCTGAACGACGTACGAGGATGCGACTTCGATCGCGTGATCGCCATTGGCGGCGGTACAGTCATCGACATCTCCAAAATTTTCGTTCTGAAGGATGTCGCTAACGTAACCGACGCTTTTGAACGGAAAATTCCGATCGTAAAATCGAAACAACTGATTATCCTGCCGACCACATGCGGAACCGGCAGCGAGGTCACCAACATATCGATCGCCGAAATCAAATCGAAACACACTAAGATGGGCTTGGCCGACGACGCCATCGTAGCGGACGACGCCGTTCTGGTCGCCGAATTGGTCAAAGGTCTGCCCTTTAAGTTCTATGCATGCAGTGCCATCGATGCCTTGATTCATGCTGTCGAATCGTACGTTTCACCGAAGTCGAACCCATATACTCAACTCTATTGCAAAGCAGCAATCGAGATTATTCTCGACGTATTCCGGGGTATTGCCGAAAAAGGTGAAGCCTACCGTTTCGAACGTCTGGACGACATGCTGATGGCCAGCAACTTCGCCGGCATCGCTTTCGGAAATACAGGGGTAGGTGCCGTACACGCACTCTCCTATCCGTTAGGAGGAACCTATCACGTGCCGCACGGCGAAGCAAACTACCAGTTCTTCACGGCAGTATTCAAGGTGTACAACGAAAAAGATCCGAACGGCCGTATCCGTGAACTGAATGCCTTGCTGCAACAGATGCTGGGAACCGAATCCGACCCCTATGCTGCCATGGAACAGCTGCTTGACAAGATTCTGCCGCGTCCGGCCCTCTCCTCTTACGGCATGACCGAGGGTGACACCGCCGCATTCGCCGACAACGTAATTGCCACGCAACAGCGACTCTTGGCAAACAACTATGTACCTCTCTCTCGTGACGAAATTTATCAGATTTACACAAAACTGTACAAATAACAAATTTTCAATACCTAATCAATACCTAAAATAATAGAACGAATATGGAAATTCAAGAAATGATTGCCGCAGCACGTATCGCTCAAGCAGAATACGAACAACACTTCGGTCAAGATCAAGTAGACGAAATCATCAGAGCAGCAGCACACGTAATCTATGATAATGCCGAGATGTTGGCCAAAATCACCGTTGAAGAGACCGAGATGGGTGTTTACGAAGACAAAGTGGCAAAAAACCGCAATAAATCAAAAGGCGTATGGTATAACCTTCGGGGCAAAAAATCGATGGGTATCATCGGTATCGACGACCGTACCGGTTTGATCGAGATCGCCAAACCGATCGGTGTGGTAGCCGGTATCACCCCTATGACCAACCCGGTAGTTACCCCGATGTCAAAGATCATCTTCGCACTGAAAACCAAAAATGCCATCATCATCGCTCCTCACCCGAAAGCAAAGGTATGCTCCTCTCTCGCCGTCAAACTCATCAAAGAGGCGATCGCTCCGTTCGGCGTGCCCGAAAATCTGGTTCAGGTAATCGAGGAGCCATCTATCGAAAAGACGAAAAGCCTTATGGAACAGTGCGACGTAGTAGTTGCTACCGGAGGTATGCCAATGGTTAAGTCAGCCTACTCTTCAGGAAAGCCTTCGTTCGGTGTAGGTGCCGGAAACGTACAGGTGATCCTCGACCGCAACATCGACTTCCAAGATGCAGCCGAGAAGGTGATCACCGGACGTTCGTTCGACAACGGTATCATCTGCTCGGGAGAACAGTGCTTTATCTTCCATAAAGATGACCGGGAAGACGTAATCAAAGCTTTCACCGAACACGGTGCATACTTCGTTAAACCAGAAGAGAAAGAACAGGTCGTAAAAACGCTCTTCCCCGAAGGCAAGATCAACCGCGATCTGGTAGGTCAATCCGTAGCCAAAATTGCGGCAGCTGCAGGAATCACCGTTCCTGAAAAGACTCGCATTCTTGCCGTAGAAGCAGCCGGACCCGGACGTGAAGACTTGATCTGCAAGGAAAAGATGTTCCCCGTTATGGCTTACCTCTCTTACGAATATTTCGATCAGGCCATCAAGATCGCTGAAACAAACCTCAAGATGGAAGGTAACGGACATACGGCCGGTATCCACTCCAACAACCAGGCGAACATCATCAAAGCCGGTACCGAACTCTCCGTATCGCGTCTGATCGTCAACGCTCCCTGCGCTACGACAGCCGGTGGTTCGATCCAGAACGGTCTGCCTGTAACCAATACTCTGGGATGCGGTAGCTGGGGTAACAACTCCATCTCGGAAAACTTCACTTACAAACACCTGCTCAATATCACCCGTATTGCGCCGATCTCGGCACGTATACAGGTTCCGACCGACGAAGAAATTTGGGCGAACTAATCCGATAAACCAAGAGCAAAGCATATGGATTTCAATCAAACAAAACAAGAGAAACTGTTTCTCCAGATGATCCGCGAATTTGCGGAAAAAGAGATTAAACCGCTTGCCGCCGAGATCGACGAAGAGGAACGCTTCCCTGCTGAAAGCGTCGCCAAAATGGGCAAGTTGGGGATCATGGGTATCCCTTTCCCAACCGAATACGGAGGTGCCGGAGGGAACAATATGCTCTACTCAATGGCTGTCGAAGAGTTATCGCGAGTATGTGCAACTACCGGCGTGATCGTGTCGGCACACACTTCTTTGTGTGCCGCACCGATCTACGAATTCGGAACTGAAGAACAAAAACAGAAATACCTGCCCAAGTTGTGTTCGGGAACATGGATCGGAGCCTTCGGTCTGACGGAACCGAATGCAGGAACCGATGCTTCGGCACAACAGACTACGGCTGTCGAAGAGGACGACCACTATGTCCTGAACGGTTCGAAGATCTTTATCACCAATGCCGGATACGCTCATGTCTACATCGTCATGGCCATGACCGACAAGTCTCAGGGCACCCGTGGCATTTCGGCCTTCATCGTTGAGAAGGATTTCCCCGGTTTCTCGATCGGTAAGAAAGAGAAAAAAATGGGTATCCGCGGTTCGGCCACTTGTGAACTGATCTTCGAAAACTGTATCGTCCCGAAAGAGAATCTGTTGGGTAAAATCGGCAACGGCTTCAAGATCGCCATGAAAACGCTCGACGGCGGACGGATCGGAATCGCTTCCCAGGCTTTGGGTATCGCACAAGGAGCTATGGACGAAACCATCAAGTATGTCAAGGAGCGTAAACAGTTCGGTCGGTCACTGAGCCAATTCCAGAACACACAGTTCGGAATGGCCGATCTGGAAACAAAAGTGCAGGCTGCCCGGTTACTTGTCCGCTCGGCCTCATTCAAGAAAGACCAGAAGGAAAACTACTCGGCTGATGCCGCAATGGCAAAGCTGTTCGCCGCCGAAACCGCAATGGAAGTGACGACCAAAGCCGTACAGTTCCACGGAGGATACGGGTACACCCGTGAATATCCGATCGAACGGATGATGCGGGATGCCAAAATCACCGAAATATACGAAGGTACTTCAGAAGTTCAACGGATGGTGATCGCCGCCAAATTGTTCAAATAAACCGAATCACGATTGTTATGAAAATAGTAGTTTGTATCAAACAGGTTCCCAATACGACCGAAATTCGGTTGAATCCGGAAACGGGAACGCTCATCCGCGACGGAGTGGCGAGTATCATGAATCCCGACGACAAGGGCGGCCTTGAAATGGCTCTGCAACTGAAAGACCGTTTCGGGGCTCACGTGACCGTTATCTCGATGGGACCCATGCAGGCCGACAACATGTTGCGTGAAGCTTTGGCCATGGGTGCCGACCGGGCAATCCTGCTCTCTGACCGCAAATTCGCCGGTGCCGACACGCTGGCTACCTCGAACGCACTCGCCGGTGCACTGAGAATGTTGGAGTACGATCTGATCATCACCGGACGGCAAGCCATCGACGGCGATACGGCTCAGGTTGGTCCACAGATCGCCGAGCACCTCGACCTGCCTCAGGTAACTTACGTCGAAAACCTCGAATACGACGGCAAAAAGCGTCTGACGATCCGTAAGGCAACCGAAGACGGGTATCAGATCGTAGAAGTGGATACCCCCTGCGTCATTACCGTTCTCGCTTCGGCTAACAAAGCCCGCTACATGACCGTAAACGGCATCATGACTGCTTTCGATCGCGAAGTAGAACTTTGGAACTATGACAACATTTCGGTCGATGAATCGAAACTCGGGCTGGCCGGCTCTCCGACCAAAGTGTTCAAATCGTTTACCAAAGGCGTTAAAGCTGCCGGTACACTTTTTGAACCCGACTCGGCAGAAGAGGCGGTAGAGATCATCATCGAAAAAATGAAAGAAAAATTTATCATTTAACACCTCAGAAGATGGATATAACTGAATATAAAGACGTCTATGTGTTCGCCGAGCAGCGCGAAGGAGTGATTCAGAACGTAGCGATCGAACTGATCGGAAAAGCCCGCGAATTGGCCGACGCCCTGAACGAAAAAGTTGTAGCGCTTCTGTTGGGCGATCACATCAAAGAAAAAGCTCATGAATTGATCGAATACGGTGCCGACCGAGTTGTCTGCATCGAAGCTCCAGAATTGGCTGTTTATGAGACGGAGCCCTATGCTCAAGCCATCACGCAGATAATCGTGGAACGTAAACCGTCGATCGTTCTGATTGGAGCTACGACGATCGGGCGCGATTTGGGTCCACGTCTTTCGGCCCGGCTCGAAACCGGTCTGACAGCTGACTGTACGGGTCTGGCTATTTCGGAGGAGCGGAATCTACTGATGACCCGTCCTGCATTCGGCGGTAACCTGATGGCGACGATCGTCTGCAAAAAGCATCGTCCCCAAATGTCAACCGTACGTCCGGGTGTCATGCGCGCAAAAGGAAAGATCGACGGTCATACCGGTGAGATCGAGTCCGTTGTACCGCAATTCGACAAATCGAAATTCCGCGTACGTGTTGTCGAAACCGTCAAGGAGCAGAAAAACAAAATCGACATTACCGAAGCTAAGGTCCTCGTATCGGGAGGCCGTGGTGTCGGGACAAAAGAGGGCTTCGAACGACTTCATGAACTGGCCGGGGTACTCGGTGCCGAGGTTTCTTCTTCTCGAGCCATGGTGGATGCAGGTATTGTCGACCACGTACGACAAGTAGGACAAACCGGAAAGACGGTCCGTCCCGACCTATACATCGCCTGCGGTATCTCGGGTGCAATCCAGCACTTGGCCGGAATGGAAGAGTCAGAGTTCATCATCGCCATCAATAAAGACAAATATGCGCCGATTTTCAATACGGCCGATGTCGGAATTGTTGCCGATGTCCAGAAAATCGTTCCTCTGCTTACCGAACGATTGAGCCAAATGATGGAAAAATAGAGCATCTCGCTCATCCTTTGCGAAAGGAGCGGTGGATATTCCACCGCTCCTTTCGCTCTTCAGAAACAGGTGATTTTCCCTCGCATTTGGCAATAAACAGAAATTTAACTATCTTGGTCCAATCAACAACCTATAATTTTTAATGGAAATTGTCATAATTATCGGGCTGATCCTATTAAATGGCGTCCTGTCTATGTCCGAAATAGCCATGGTATCAGCCCGGAAATCGCGTCTCGAAGCAGATGTCAAAAAAGGAAGTAAATCCGCCAAAACCGCACTTAAATTAGCCAATGCTCCGGACACCTTCCTATCCACCATTCAAATCGGTATCACGTTAATCGGTATTCTGACGGGTCTCTATTCGGGTGAAGTTCTGGCTCAAAACTTCGGGAAAGTTATCGCTATGATCAAACCCCTCGAAACTCATGCTGTTGCCATTGCTCAAACCCTCATCGTCATCATCGTAACCTATCTTACGCTGATTATCGGAGAACTTGTACCGAAACGAATCGGTATGAGTGCATCGGAACGCGTGGCCAAATTGGTCGCTCGCCCAATGAATTTTCTGTCAAAAATCGCCTTACCCTTTGTATGGTTACTTTCTAAAAGCACATCTGCAACACTTAAACTACTTGGTATCAACACTCAAGAAAACAACAAAGTAACCGAAGACGAAATCAAGGCAATCATCCAAGAAGGAACTGACGGCGGTGAAATCCGAGAGGTTGAACAAGACATCGTCGAACGCGTTTTCAATCTGGGCGACCGCAACGTGGGGTCGATCATGACGCACCGCAGCGAAATGGTCTGGTTGAATGTAAACTATACAAAAGAACAGATCGAAGAGATCGTTAAAAACAACCTTTTCAACACCTATCCGGTAGCCGATCAAAACCTCGACTCAATCGTCGGAGTCGTACATCTGAAAGACCTTTTCGGACGGCTCGACGAAGAGGGCTTCAAACTCTCCAAGGTGCTTCGAGCTCCGCAATACATTCCCGAAAACCTGAGTGTATACAATGCATTGGAACTGATGCGGACAACCGGAGGAAGATACGGTATCGTGACCGATGAGTTCGGCAGCATCGAAGGAATCGTCACACTAAAAGATATCGTCCGGGCACTGATCGGATCAATGCCAGAAATCGGGGAAGAACAGGAGATCGTCGCTCGCGAAGATGGAAGTTTTCTGATCGACGGACAAATTCCTTTTTATGACTTTCTGGCCCACTTCGACATGGAAGATCTCTACAATGAATTCAACTACAATACACTCAGTGGTTTGATTCTCGAAGAGTTGGAACATATTCCACACACCGGAGAAAAACTGTCGTGGCGTAACTTCGATTTTGAGATCGTCGATATGGATGCTGCACGGATCGACAAAGTTCTCGTTTCCTTAAAAAAATCAGAAGAGGAACAGGTCGAAGTATAAACTTGCCCTACTTCTTCTTTAACAAAACACAGATGGGGGGCGGACCGAAATTTCGGTCCGCCCCCCATCTATTGTTTCCGACCAGAGCTATAATACACCAATTAAATGTTTATCTGTACTCCGGCCTTCTTCTTTAATATTAACTCATAGCAGCCAACATACCTCCCATAATACTGGAAAGTACCGTAAACCACAAAATCAAACCTATCGCCACCCAAATCAAAGAGGCTTTGCAATAGTTTGCTTTCGTTTTGTTCACGCCACCGCCAAATCCCCATACGAACAACATAATGATGTTGACAATAGGAATAATCAGTATAAGAAGTGTCACCATCCACTCCCCTACAGACATCACGGGAACTTTCTCTTCCATGGATTGATAAACCTGATTTTGCGTTTCGGGACGCTCTTGGGTATTCATATTCTCCATAATACAAAACATTTAGAGGTTCAATATATGGCTAAAGATACAAAAAACAATCCACACTTTCAATACCCCCACAAATTTATCTCTCCTTTTTAAAGGCCCCAACTCTCAAACGTCTTCCTGTAAGGAGCACGTGCAATTCCCTTCTCGGTAATTATTGCCGTAATCAATTCGGCAGGAGTCACGTCAAAAGCAGGATTAAACACCTTTACTTCAGCAGGTGCCATCCGTTCGGTATACCACATTTCAGTTATCTCTTCCGAAGAGCGCTCTTCGATTGTAATCGCATCGCCGCTGGGGCACCGCATATCGATCGTCGATGTCGGCCCCAGCACATAAAAGGGTATACCGTAATGACGTGCCAAAATCGCCACACCTGACGTACCGATTTTATTGGCTGCATCCCCATTAGTCGCAATCCGATCACAACCAACGACTACCGCCTGTACCCATCCGTTATGCATCACCATCGAGGCCATATTATCACAGATCAGCGTCACATCGACACCCGCATGTTGCAGTTCAAATGCTGTCAAACGTGCACCTTGTAACAACGGTCGGGTCTCGTCTGCAAAAACCTGAAACGCATATCCCCGCTCCTGTCCCAAATAGACCGGAGCCAATGCCGTACCGTACTCCGATGTCGCCAAATGGCCGGCATTACAATGGGTCAACAGACCCATTCCCGGACGCAACAACGACAACGCGTACTCTCCGATGCGACGGCACGATACCGCATCCTCGTTGCGTATATTGTGTGCTTCTTCCTTCATCCGGTCCAATATATCACCGATCGAACAATCACGATATTCCAACACACAACGTTCCATACGCTCCAATGCTGCCGTCAGATTAACCGCTGTCGGACGCGACGAGGCAAGATAGTCGCGGATCTGAGAAAACGCATCATAAAAATCGGTAAACGACTCATGTTCTAATGCTCTACAACAGACATAAATACCATAAGCCGCTGTTACTCCGATGGCCGGAGCTCCGCGAACCCGTAACCGATAGATCGCTTCATAGATCTCCTCCGGGGTTCCCAACGAACGGTAAACGATCGATCCGGGAAGGTACGTTTGATCGAGGATCACCACTCGATTCGATTCGGCATCAAGTCGTACCGTCTTCAAATCTTCCAACAACTGTTTCATACAAATTCGATATTCAATATTCGACCGCTATCGTGTCTTATCTACAAAGATAAGGTTTTCTACTCCACTTGATCTCATCAATGTTTCACATTCCGGATCAGGCATTTCTTCTCCCCCATTGTATGCAGTTTATTTTTTCAGCTTCATGGATACCCTCCTGAGCACCCGTATCATATTCTATTGATCCCCCTCCCTTTAATAGAAATATTCCTATTGATCTTTTGACTCTTTTCCTAAAAAATGCGGACCGAAGTTTTTCTCTCCGATCCGCACATCAAATATTAAAAAATAATCCTTGTCTTTTAACTCGTGCACATCCTCGCACACGAAATCTCATCGACACAACGATTCTGCGCTATGCCTTAGTCTGCAAGTAGGCATCAATCGCCTTTGCGGCACGACGGCCAGCACCCATCGCCAGAATAACCGTCGCAGCTCCTGTCACTGCATCACCTCCGGCAAAGATACCCTCACGAGAAGTCTGTCCCGCTGCCTCGTCAGCAACGATACATCCCCGTTTGGTGGTATCCAATCCTTTGGTAGTCGATGCAATCAGCGGATTCGGAGATGTACCCAAAGCCATGATCACCACGTCGCAGGCAATGTCGAATTCAGAACCCTTAACCTCGATCGGTGAACGACGCCCTGATTCATCAGGTTCGCCAAGCTCCATCCGTACGCAACGAATACCGCGCACCCAACCTTTCTCATCGCCAAGTACCTCGATCGGATTGGTCAACATCTGGAATTCAATTCCCTCCTCTTTTGCATGGTGTACTTCTTCAGCCCGGGCAGGAAGTTCAGCTTCGCTCCGACGATAAACGATATGTGCATCGGCACCCAGACGGGCCGCCGTCCGAACCGCATCCATCGCTACATTACCACCTCCGACAACCACCACACGCTGTCCGACATAAATCGGCGTATCATAACGATCATCATAGGCCTTCATCAAATTGGCACGGGTCAAGAACTCATTTGCCGAAACCACGCCGTTCAGGTTCTCGCCCGGGATACCCATAAAACGAGGCAGACCGGCACCCGATCCGATAAATACGGCCGAATACCCCTCCTCGTCAAGCAAAGAGTCTACGGTTACCGTACGGCCGACAATCACATCCGTTTCGATCTCAACTCCTAACTTCAGCACATTCTCAATCTCTTTGGCCACAACTTTGTCTTTCGGTAAGCGGAATTCGGGAATGCCATACTGTAAAACACCTCCCGCCTTATGCAACGCTTCGAAAATTTTAACACTATACCCCATTTTTGCCAAATCGGATGCACATGCCAAACCGGCAGGACCACTACCGATCACAGCTACTTTATATCCATTAGCAGGAGCCGGAGTAACCGCTTCACCTCCGTTTTCGATACTCCAGTCACCGACAAAGCGCTCCAGTTTTCCAATCGAAACCGGTTCTCCCTTAATTCCTAATATACAAGAGCCTTCGCATTGTGTCTCCTGCGGACAAACACGACCGCAAACCGACGGCAACGAACTATCTTTCGCAATCACCCGAGCAGCCTCAGCAAAATTGCCCAAACGAACTTGCTCGATGAATTGCGGAATCTGGAGCGACACCGGACAACTCTCCACACAACGCGGTTTTTTACAACCTAAACAACGAGTTGCCTCAAGCTGTGCCTCCTGAACATTATATCCATAACAAACCTCTTCGAAATTGGTGACCCGCACCTTTGGGTCCTGTTCCCGAACGGGAACTCTCGGTATCTTATTTGCCATCTTAAAATTCTGTAATCTTATCCGTTGAAAATTTTACCTATACACTACCGGTCGAGTCCGATCTTGCAAACGTGCCCTTCAGCCCGTTCCCGTTCGATTTTTGCTTTGCGACTCTCGATCGTCTTGTACATTCCCTGACGGCGCATCGCCTCATCAAAATCGACCTGATGACCGTCGAATTCTGGACCATCGACACAAGTAAAACGGGTTTTGCCACCCACCGTAACCCGACAGGCACCACACATTCCCGTTCCGTCCACCATCAACGTATTCAGGCTGACGATCGTCTTCAAACCATACTCCAACGTCGTTTTGCAAACGAACTTCATCATGATCATCGGACCAATCGCAATCACTTCATCATACTTTTTACCCTCTTTATCGATCAAATGACGCATCAGGTCAGTCACCATTCCATGAAATCCTTCGCTTCCGTCATCGGTCGCGATATATACGTTTCCGGCTACCGATTTCATCTTGTCGACAAAGATCAGCGTATCCTTATTTTTCGCTCCTATAATCACGTCGGCCTTGACTCCGTGTTCAGACAACCACTTCACCTGAGGATAAACCGGTGCTGTACCCACACCTCCCGCTACGAACAGGATTTTCTTGTTCCGCAAGACTTCGGGATCTTCTTTTACGAAATCCGAAGGACGTCCCAACGGGCCGGCAAAATCCGCCAGTTGATCGCCAACGTTCATCGAACACAGTTTTGTCGTTGAAAATCCTACCGTCTGCGTCACAATCGTAACCCAGCCCTCCGTCGCATCGTAATCTGCGATCGTCAACGGAATCCGTTCGCCTGCTTCATCAAGACGCACGATGATAAACTGTCCAGGTTTGGCTGAATGGGCCACACGAGGAGCCTCGATATCCATCCGATAAATATTAGGGGCCAAAAGCTCCTTTCTCAGAATCTTGTACATGTTTTATCTATATTGTTTAGGTCTTAGTTCTCTTAATTATCGTAAATCCAGTCAGGTCAATTCACTATGGTCGCAGCCAAACGAAGCTCCCGCAACGGCCGTGTCGGATCGTTCACAATCAGCACGATACGGTCCATCATTTTCCCGGCACCAGCATTTTTCGTATCCAACATCACTTCAAATGTCAACGTCTCACCCGCAGCAATCTCTTTATCGGGGTCGAGTGTCGTCGACATCCTCGGGCCCAACTTCATATCACGAATAATCAACGGTTGTTTCCCTTCATTCTTCAAAGTAAAACTCCGGTGCAGCTCATTTCCTTCCTTCAAATTCCCGAAGTTATAGTATTGCGACGAAAAAACCGCTTTCGGAGCATCTGCAATCTCAGCGGCCGTCATTTCGGAAAAATCCTCCGTTGCCACTGCTGATGCGACCAAATAGGTATCTATCAATTTACCGTCGATCCATAAGTCGACCGTATCGCTCTGCATGCCCCAAACGTCCGAGGCGGTAAAATCATATCGGAGCGTTACAGCTCCCTGATCTCCTGCAGCAATCCGTACCGATGCCGGAAGGGTCGTAAAACTTGGACGGGGAGTCCTGCTCACCAACTGCACCTCAACCGGACTGTTCGTACCATTGAAATATTCGATGGCACGAGACTTGGACTTGCCCCGTGCGACATATCCCAGATTGACCGAAGTCGTACTCAACGACAACGCTCCAACCGATACGGGATAGCGGTCAGCCGTTGTTTTCGGGCTCGGAACCACATCGCCCGTAACGCTCAGCACATCCTCTCCCCCTCCGGTACTCCGAACCGTAATCTCTTTTCGGAAAGCTCCGGGACGATCCTTGGGATTATAAGTCACCGTAATGCTACCTTTGGCCCCGGGACGCACCGGCTCCTTGCTGAACTTCGGAGTCGTACATCCGCATCCGACCGTCACCTTTTCGATCACAATCGGGGTCTTGCCCGTATTGACAAAATCGAACCGACACGACACCGGACCGTCCTTCTCCTGAATCGTTCCGAAATTCCACACCATCTGCGAGAATTGCAGAACACTCTTCTGCGAAGCGGCCGTAACCGTATCGAACAGCAAAAACAATCCGACGACAAAAATCCAGAACCTTTTCATCTCTCGTTTATTGGACCGCAAAGTTAATCATTTTATCATAACTTTCCATTTCCTTATCGGACAACCGCTACAATTCGAAGCCCAGACGGAGAAACATCGCCTTGTCCGTATCGATATCCGACCCCGTAGTCGTCAACAGGTCGCCCACGATCGATCCGCTGATGCCACACCGGAACAGCTCCGGCTCGACCGCTTTGATCCGACTCCGTCCACCGGCCAAGCGTACGGACGCCTCGGGATTGAGGATACGGATCATGGCAACGGCCCGGATCACCTCTTCATCTTTCAATGGAGGTGTCCCTGCAAGGCGCGTTCCGGGAATCGGATTCAAAATATTGACCGGAATAGACACCGCTCCGGTCTGACGAATCGCAAGGGCAAACTCGACCCGCTGCTCCTCACTCTCGCCCATACCGATAATTCCTCCGCTGCAGATCTCCAGACCCGCTTCGCGCGCCCACTCGATCGTCTGCAACTTCTCCTCGATCGTATGTGTCGTACACACTTGCGGAAAATAGGATGGAGCCGTCTCCAGATTGCAGTGGTATCGGGTTACCCCACTCTCTTTCAGCTGAAACAGCTGCTCACGGTTCAGCAGGCCGAGCGACGCGCACAGTTTGATCGGACACTCCGACCCGATGCGGCGATAGATGGCGCAGATCCGTTCGGTATCGGCCGGAGACAAGGTTCGTCCACTGGTCACCAATGAAAAACGGGATACCCCTTTCGAGGCATTATGCACCGCCTCGCGCAATGCCGCCTCAGCATCCACCAACGGATAGACCTCAATGTCGGTATGATGAAAGCGCGACTGCGAGCACCACTTGCAATCCTCGCCGCATTTCCCGCTGCGGGCGTTCATGATCGAACACATGTCGACGCGCTTTCCCTGATACCGGAGCCGCAAAGTGTGGGCCAACGCACACAAATCCTCCAACGACAACGACCGCATCAGACTCAGGGCCTCGTCATAATCGGGACGATAACCCTCCTCTATTTTCTTTTCCAAACCGGAAACGGATTCCATATGAATTTCTTTTGTTTGTTCTCCACAAAGGTACTACTTTTGACACGAATTGTTTTTCCGATCCACTATGAAAAAAGTATATTTCGTCACCGGAATCGACACCGATGCCGGTAAAAGCGTCGTTACCGGAATTCTGGCCCGCGAGTGGAATGCTCGCGGAAACCGGACCATCACCCAGAAATTCATCCAGACCGGCTGTACCGAACGCTCCGAGGACATCGAAGTACACCGCAGAATCATGGGATGCGGTTTGTTGCCCGAAGACCTCGACGGAACGACCTGTCCGATTTTGTTTACCTATCCGGCATCGCCCCATTTAGCCGCACGGATCGATCATCGGACGATCGACCTCTCGCTCGTCGGAAAAAGTACCGAAAAGCTGCTGCAACACTACGATACGGTCCTGCTCGAAGGGGCCGGTGGATTGTTCGTTCCCATCGACGGGCTCTACAACACGATCGACTACATTGCCGAGCACCGTCTGCCGGTTATTTTAGTTACCACCCCCCGATTGGGAAGTATCAACCACACGATACTCAGTCTGGAAGCCTGTCGCACCCGGGACATCGAGGTCGCTGCCGTTGTCTACAACCTCTACCCCGAAAAGGATGGCCCCATAACCGAAGATACTCGCGAATACCTGAAAATGTACTTGAAAACTTTCCATCCCGACACAGCATGGCTCGAAACGAACGATCGGCTCGAACTTTTTGAGTAAAGCGCCGTGTTGGATCGGAAACTAATTGCCACATTCCCGATCCAACTGCTGATTTACCAGAAAGAAGCCCACCCGCAGATTCGTCGGCAACACGATCTTTTAGAATAAAAACAAGAAGAGGCGGAAACTCCCAATCGAGTGTTCCGCCTCTTTCTTATTTTGGTTTCAAGCAAACCGAGCCTTTCGACCCGCTGCCCTCATCCGACCGTTCGTTAGAACAGACTTCCCCAAACGGTCAGTCCGGCTACGACGATCGAAACCATACTCATCAGTTTGATCAAAATATTCAGTGAAGGTCCGGAGGTATCCTTGAACGGATCACCTACCGTGTCGCCCACGACGGTCGCCTTGTGGTTGTCAGACCCTTTTCCACCGAAGTTACCCTCTTCGATATACTTCTTGGCATTATCCCAAGCTCCGCCCGAGTTGGCCATAAAGACTGCCAAAACGAAACCTGCACTCAAACTACCGATCAACAGTCCCATCACACCGGCAACACCGAAAATGAAACCGACTGCAATCGGAACCACAATCGCCAACAGCGACGGGAACAACATCTCCCGTTGAGCCCCTTTCGTCGAGATCTCCACGCAACGTGCATAATCGGGTGTCGCCTCCCCTTGCAGGATTCCTTTGATCTCACGGAACTGACGGCGCACCTCGTTCACCATGCTCTGAGCAGCACGTCCCACGGCATTCATCGTCAATCCGCAGAACAGGAAGGCCATCATGGCCCCGATAAACGCCCCGACCAGAACATTCGGATTCATCAGCGTTACCTGGAAGTAATCCATCATATCCAGAATATTAGCCTGCTCAACCGCCTTTACTGTTCCATCGGCCAGCTCCATCGTCGTCTGCCCGATATGCTGCATTCCGATCTTCACCTCCTCGATATACGAAGCCAACAGCGCCAACGCCGTCAACGCCGCCGAACCGATAGCAAATCCCTTACCCGTCGCAGCCGTCGTATTACCCAGCGCATCGAGAGCATCGGTACGTTTACGTACTTCCGGATTGAGCCCGCTCATCTCGGCATTTCCACCGGCATTATCGGCGATCGGTCCGTAAGCATCCGTTGCCAACGTAATACCCAACGTCGACAACATGCCGACCGCTGCGATACCGATTCCATAGAGTCCCTTGCTGATGTTGCCTGCCGAGATCATATTCTCCACATCGAATCCTGTCGCACACAGATAAGAGAGAATGATCGCTACGGCGATCGTCACCACCGGAATGGCAGTCGAGATCATACCCATACCGATTCCCGAAATGATCACCGTTGCAGGTCCGGTTTCGGCACTCTGTGCGATTTTTCGGGTCGGTTTGTAGGAGTGAGAGGTATAGTATTCGGTCGACTGTCCGATAATGATTCCGGCAACCAATCCGACGATCACCGAGAACGAAATACCCAACCAGTTATCGATCTGAAGCGCATACATGATCACGAACGTGAAGATCGCGATCAGGACAGAACTGCCGTTGACCCCTACACCGAGTGCACCGAGCAGCTGCTTCATCGTTGCCCCCTCTTGGGTCCGCACGAAAAAGATTCCGAGTACGGAGAGCAGGATTCCCACCGCAGCGATCAACATCGGAGCGAGAACCGCCTCCATCTGCATACCTCCGGCATAGGCCGCAGCACCGAGTGCCGCCGTTGCCAGAATCGAACCGCAATAACTTTCATACAGGTCGGCACCCATACCGGCCACGTCACCGACGTTGTCGCCCACGTTATCGGCAATCGTTGCCGGGTTACGCGGGTCATCCTCCGGAATACCGGCTTCGACCTTACCGACCAGATCGGCTCCCACATCGGCAGCCTTCGTATAGATACCACCACCTACACGGGCAAAGAGCGCCTGCGTCGAAGCCCCCATTCCGAAGGTCAACATCGTAGTGGTGATAATCATCAGTTTCTGATCACCAGTAGCATCGATAAAGTGATCAAGGATCAGATACCAAACCGAAATATCGAGCAGACCAAGACCAACCACAACAAGTCCCATCACCGCACCACTTCGGAAAGCGACTTTCAACCCCTTATTGAGGGATTTGCTGGCAGCATGGGCTGTCCGGGCTGAAGCAAAGGTCGCCGTACGCATTCCGATAAAACCGGCCAATCCGGAGAAAACACCTCCCGTCAGGAATGCAAAAGGCACCCAAGGATTCTGCACGCCCAATCCGTAGGCCAAAAAGGCAAAAAACAGGACTAAAATGGCAAACACGATTGCCACGACTCGATACTGTTGTTTCAGGTAGGCCATCGCCCCTTTTCGTACATGCGAAGCGATCTCCTGCATGCGCGGAGTTCCTTCGCTCTCGCGCATCATGGCGCGGAAGAAGTACCACGCGAATCCCAGCGCCACCACGGCAGCAACCGGAACCAGCCAAAAAATAAGCGGAATGTTACTCATAACGACAAAAGATTAAGTTATAGTTTTAAGGTTATTCCAACATACAGCAGCTCGACCGCCCCACCCCTTCAAAAAAACATCGCCCTCTCCAATCGAAAATTATAGATCGTAAAGTTACAAATTATTGTACGATAAACCTATCTTTGCATTATAAATATTTCTTAAATTAAAAATTATGAAAAAAATTCCGAATGACGCATTGGGCCGCATCTCGCCCGAAGAGTTTATCCGCATGGAGCGCTGCCCGGTAGTCGTCGTACTGGACAACATACGGAGCATGAACAACGTAGGATCGTTTTTCCGGACGGGCGACGCTTTCGCCATCGAACGGATCATCCTTTGCGGCATCACCGGAACCCCTCCGAACCGAGAAATTCACAAAACAGCACTCGGTGCCGAACTCACCGTCCCGTGGGAGTACCAAAAGTCGACTCTCGATGCCGTAGAGCAGCTCAAGGCCGAAAATTACACGCTGCTGGCCGTGGAGCAGGTCGAGGGTGCCGTATCGCTCGATCAGTGGGAGCCCGGGCCCGATTTCCGCATTGCCTTGATATTCGGCAACGAAGTGGAAGGTGTACAGCAAGCTGTTGTCGATCTGTGTGACGAGGCGATCGAAATTCCCCAAATGGGGACCAAACACTCACTGAACGTATCGGTTTCCGGAGGTGCGGTACTTTGGGAAGCCTTCCGTCACTGGATACAGACAAAGAAGTAGACAGATGCCTGCCGCTGAAACATCTCTACTTCTTCTATTCCTGTTCATCTTTGCGTTCCACGAATGTGAAGAGATCTTCACGTTCCGGCGATGGATGCAACGGAATGGAGCCGAACTCTCCCGTCGATTTCCTTTCTCGCAACGGTTCGTTCGCCATACCAGAAACCTATCCACTGCCGGTTTTGCTCTGATCGCTGCCGAAGAGTTTTTCTTACTGGTCGGAGCAACGTGGATCGCTAGTCAATGGGACATATCAGTAATATGGGTCTGCCTTTTTCTGGCTTTTGCCCTCCATCTTGTCGTGCATATCGTCCAATGTCTGATCATCGGTCGATACATACCCGGAATCGTGTCGACGCTGCTCGCCGTACCGTTCTGCATTTTCGTCATAATCCGGATAGCCGACATCTACGCCATAGGAACGATAGTCCTATACACCGTAGTTGGATCGTTTTTCGCAGGAATCAACCTTGTCCTGCTCCATCGATGGGTAGCAAAATACACTGCGGCTCGCATCGATCGCCCCAATCCGGATCGATAACCGCCCTGCATAAAAATTCAAAAAATCGTTGCCCTTTGTCAATTATAATCCTACATTTGTCCTACCAAACGTTTACCTATCATGTCAACCGATAACAAAACCCGAGTGGTTACCACTTATCGCCTCCAGGAGATGAAATCCCGGGGTGAAAAGATCTCCATGCTGACCGCCTACGACTATTCAATGGCCCGCATCATCGATGCAGCAGGAATCGACGTCATTCTGGTCGGCGATTCGGCCGCCAACGTCATGGCCGGATACGAAACGACCGTCCCCATGTCGCTCGAATACATGATCTACCATGCACGAAGCGTCACCCGCGCCGTAAAACGCGCCCTCGTGGTTGTCGACATGCCGTTCGGAACCTATCAAGGCAACTCCAAAGAGGCTTTGGCCTCCGCCATACGCATTATGAAGGAGTCGGAGGCAGACGCCATCAAATTAGAAGGAGGCGAAGAGATACTCGAATCGGTTCAACGGATCCTGACAGCCGGTATTCCCGTCATGGGACATCTGGGCCTCACTCCGCAATCGATCCACAAATACGGGACATACAGCGTCCGGGCCAAAGAGAAAGAGGAGGCCGACAAGTTGATACGTGATGCACACCTGCTCGAAGAAGCCGGTTGTTTCGGTGTGGTTCTCGAAAAAATTCCGGCCGAACTTGGCAAACAGGTAAGTTCAGAACTGACCATCCCAACGATCGGCATCGGGGCCGGAAACGGAACCGACGGACAGGTGCTGGTGATCCACGACATGTTGGGAATCAACAACGAATTTTCCCCTCGATTCTTACGCCGTTATGCCGATCTGTACACAACGATCACACAAGGGGTCAGCCAGTATATCGAGGACGTTAAAAGCGGTGATTTTCCGAACGAAAAAGAACAATACTGACAAAATAGAGTCTCCACGAACGCATATTCTTCTATTGTGCAACAGCAGAAAGTTTACAATTTGCAAGGGACAAAGACAAGTCGGTTTTTTCCTCAAAATTTCACTTAAAACAAATTATGAACGACTCTGAATCCTAATCCCCATTTGCAACGAGGCTCAATCGAAAAATAAAGTTTTATAGCTAAAACAAGGGAAGGAAACCGTCTGGTTTCCTTCCCTTGTTTTAGCTTGTAGATTCAAATTACATCATATCTGTTGATTAAAATGCAGGCATGGCATAGACACCCGATCCACATGCATATCCGACCCAAATACCAGAAGACGGAATATTCCGATGAATATCTGCAAAATAATCCACATAAGTTACACCCGTATGCACCAACTCTTCAACTATAATTTTCCCTTCCGAGAATGTTTGAACACCATCTGCCGACGTACAGCTATATAGTTGATCGTCCAAAGAATAAATCATAACAAATTGCTTCGCAGCAGCATCATAGGCTACCGAAACATTCTTAACCCATTCGTTAACCTCATAAGCCAACCCTTGTTCTACGAAATTAACCTCTTCGACTGAAGAAGTGGCTACATATACGCCATGATCCTTGATGTAATACAGATAGAGCGTTCCGTCCACTTCAATTAATGATGACACGGATGCATTGGTCACAATATTGTCGGCCACAATCGCCCAATCTTCATCATAAGCTGTTGACGATGCAAGTGCGATTTTTTGATTATCGCCATCGGCAGACAATGCTGCATAATACGTTCCATTTGAAGCCTGGGTAACCACAATATTCTTTGCCCACTGAAGTCCATACGTCGCATCGAATTTCGCCTTATTCAACGAATAGAATCCGGTCGGCGCACTCCAGGTTTTTCCACCATCCGTAGAACGAGACCAAACTACGTTGGTATAATCCTGTGCAACATAATTAGCAAATCCATTCGTATGTTCGGCATACACTCCGTTATAGGACAATGAAATAAAGCGTTCTGTTGATTCTCCATTCAAAAATCCTTCCGCAATATCATCCGATTCTTCGGGTGTACCCCAAATTCCCGTTCCTGCATCTCCTTCAAACAAAACAAGATAGTCACCCGCCGGAATATGAGTAGCATTGTCTGTCACGTAAAACCACCAATCATCCGACCCATCACCCGTATAAGGAACAGTCATAATCGGTTTTTTGGCTATGGTCGTTTTATAATCGGTATCCCAGGGATACAGAGTTGCAGTCATGGCACCTCCTCCGAAACCTCTGAGGCACAACTCAGCATAAGCGATCGTCGCTTTGAATCTCATTCCCCACGTACCTTCGGCAAAGTCATATTTTTCCGAACCCCAATGCCGATTATCCGTGTTATCCAAAATGGCATACCACCATCCTGTTCCGTTATACATGTGAGTCTCGCTTTGTACCTTGGTTGGAGTCGATTTCACAAATATCGCATCGACCGTCTCTGCATCACGCTGTATGTATTGAACATTACCCACTACATCCGATCCTTCATACATGGCATAATACTCAATATCAGAAACCGGACGTCCTTCCTGAGTCACCGTCACCTCTACGGTTTCTCCATTATCCGCAATGAACTCAATCGTTGCTGAACGTTTTTTGCTTCGACCATTGGCCGCAACTGCAAACGACAAATCGGATTCTTCCATTACCGCTTTACTCTCGGTATCTGTCGCTTCTGCAATCCATGGATCTCCCGACTGTGTAATTTCATATTCATAACCGATATTCGCCGCTACATGGACCATGATAACCGTATCAGTATAGTTCAGCTGATGCTCCAGTTGTTCGATAATAATACCCTCTTGCGTTTTTTGTGTTACTGACAAAGTTTTCGTCTGCGTACCGCATGTAATCGTTACTGTCGCCTTACGCTCTTCGGCATAAGAGGTATTTTTGCCGACAGACATGTTTAATGTAGTAATCCCAGCTTTCCCGCTTGTAGGATTTGTACTCAACCAGCCCTCTCCTCCTGAGAGATAATCGACTTTCAATGTCCACTCGCCGGGTGCCTCTAATTTAAAGCTTTTATTTCCGCCTGAGACCAAAATGTCCCATACAGTCACTACCTCCTGATCGGATGTAGTCAACGAAAATTCATACGACGATGACGCATCATCTTTTTCACAGGCCCAAAACAAGCCCGCCATAATCATCGTCAAACTCCATAATACAAGTTTTCTCATAACTATTAGTTTTTAGGTGAAGTGTTTTATTGTAGTAGTATGTCGTTAATCAATGCTTTTTCAATCGGAAAGTAACAAAAAGGCCTTTATGATCGCTCGGCCAGCACTCTCCTGCCGGCAAAAGAATAGGGTCTGTCGTATCTTGTTCGACCCGTTGTCCACGGAGAATTGTCCCAGTTGGTCCCACTATCTTAACTTCTTGCAACCGCAAATCTTTATGTGGATAATAATATACGAAATCGATCCTATCTCTTTCATCCGCATCTACGGCCCATGCCAAACTCTTAAGCGGGGCATCTTTATTGTCCGCCGGCCACGTAAAACCGGGATTGGCTATCGGATCCGGGTATTTCTCTCGAAAGGCATCGATAAAACCGGCTGCATACAACTCCAATGATGAGTGCCACGACACGACACATCCGTTATGATCCCATAAATCTTTCGTATCCTCACGCCAATCCAAATGAGACGGTTCATTCAAATCTCCGGCAAAAAAGACCAATGCTCCACTCTCGATCTCACTACGTGCATCGGCAATCATCTGCCGGACTGACTCTGGACGTCCCGATAGTTCATTCCGTGACAGAATTTCTGCCACATCCGTTTTGGGTCCTTCCGGTATTTTACTCCAACCGCTGCCTTCGCCCCCATCATTATAACCTCGGGGATAATAACATGAATAATATGTATACTGGGCATGAGCGGGATAAATCACCAACCGTCTCTTCCCGACCCGACAGACTGCCTTGAACATAAAGGAATTGATCCGTTGTGCCTCATCGATCACGTATTTGGAAAGCAAAGCCCGCCCGTCTACACTCTTCAAATAGTAGTCCAGACCTATCTTCTTCAAAGTATCGACCAAGCGGGGCATGATAGCATTCTCCCTATTATATAATTCACAAAATGTGGCAAAATCCGGTTCCAACGCTACAATTTGAGCAACCAGTGCTTCGAATGCCCCTGGAACATTCCTACACTCTTGCCATACATTCAATTGGAAAAACGTCAATTCATTTCCGTGCGGCTTTTCCCGTTTTTTATTATGAGTACCGTCACTCTTTCCGATCTGCTCCGTATATCCATCGGTAAACTTGGCGCGTGCGTTTTCTCTTCCCTCTCCACGGCTTTCATTCCAACAACAGGTCAACAAAACCACGACAAAAAAGTATCCGAATATTTTTTTCATAAAAAAACATTTATCAGGCACGTGTAAAAGTAGAAAATAAACTTCACCCAATCAACAGCTTTCATAAAAAAAACACATAAATTTAACATACCGTACGACCTGTCCAGGCATCATTAATCCGGTCTCAAATTCGAACAATACCAATTTTTACCTATCTTTGCGGCGGATCGGTTCTTGACCTGCACTCAGAGGAAAAAGATGAAAAAGGGAACTCGGGTGGAATTCCCGGACTGCCCCGCAGCTGTATTGTTCCGTCAACGTTTCGAACATCATCGCCACTGGTCGTAACATCCGGGAAGGCATCGGAACGGGAACGAGTCAGAAGACCTGCCGCTTCCGTTTTTTTGCTCCAGAGTCTCGAGGGTCAGATCGAAGAGTACCGAAATGTAATTATAATGAATCAAACGATCGGCACGGATTCATTCCTTATGAATGATGAAAAAACGATACGAAACGCAGCAACAACAAAAAAATGTCCTCGCTGCGGAGCCCTTTTTGTCTGTCGTCACGACGACATAGAAAAGTGTCACTGTACGGCTGTATCTCTCACTCCCGCCCAAAGAGAGTGGCTTCACGAAAAATATATCGACTGTCTTTGTGCCGAATGTCTGAACGCAATGAGTCGGCTCTCCCCTGAACAAGAATTTCAACCGACCAAAATAGATAACCCGATTAAGAACGTAACTCAGAAAACAATATGATTGGAAAAATATTAATCGCCAATCGCGGCGAAATCGCTATCCGAATCATGCGATCATGCCGTGAGATGAACATCCGGACGGTAGCCGTCTTTTCGGAGGCCGACCGGACTTCAAAACATGTTTTTTATGCCGACGAAGCCTATTGCATCGGCGGTGCAGCTTCGAGCGAAAGTTACCTGAACATCGACCGAATTCTGGAGACAGCCCGTCAGTGCGGCGCCGATGCGATCCACCCGGGATACGGATTCCTGTCGGAAAATGCCGAGTTTGCCCGCCGTTGTCAAGAAGCCGGTATCATCTTCATCGGTCCGAGACCCGAAACGATCAAAACGATGGGCGATAAAATCTCTGCTCGTCAAAAGATGATCGACGCAGGAGTCCCGGTAGTCCCCGGAACCCGCGAAAATCTTGAATCGGTCGAAGATGCACGAGAGGTATGCCGCAAAGTCGGATTCCCGATCATGATCAAAGCCTCACAAGGCGGTGGAGGAAAAGGTATGAGACTCATTCGTAACGAAAGTGAAGTCGAAGAGGCCTATCTTGCCGCCAAATCCGAAGCGCTCTCTTCATTCGGTGACGACACGGTATATGTAGAGCGTTTCGTCGAGGAGCCCCACCACATCGAATTCCAGATTTTAGGAGACACTTACGGAAACGTCATTCACCTTTGTGATCGGGAGTGCTCCGTACAACGGCGCCACCAGAAAATCGTTGAGGAGAGTCCATCGCCATTCGTCACGCCCGAACTGCGCGAACGGATGGGGCGCGATGCCGTCGCTGCTGCCACGGCCGTAGGGTATGTCGGAGCCGGAACCATTGAATTCCTTGTCGACAAGGATAAAAATTACTTCTTCCTCGAGATGAACACCCGACTTCAGGTCGAACACCCCATCACGGAAGAGGTCGTAGGTGTCGATCTGGTCAAAGAACAGATCTTCATCGCCGACGGCCAGCCGCTCCGCTACAAACAATCCGATATCCGGCAGCGCGGACACGCCATCGAATGCCGGATCTGCGCGGAAGATACCGAGGCCAACTTCATGCCTTCACCCGGACAGATCCGACTGCTCGTCGAACCGAGCGGAATCGGCATCCGGTTGGACAGCTACGTCTATGAAAAATACGAAATTCCGATCCATTATGACCCGATGATCGGCAAACTGATCGTCTGGGCCACGAACCGGCAGTTTGCCATCGAACGGATGTGCCGGGCATTGGACGAATACAAAATCACCGGTATCAAAAACAACATCACCTATCTGCATTCGATCATGCAGGTCGACGATTTCGTTCGCGGCGACTATAATACCTCGTTCATCGAGAAACACGCGGAAGAACTCGTTGCCGCCCACACGCCACAAGACAAAGAGGCCGAAGACATGACACTGATCGCCGCCTTCGTCAATTATATGGTATTCATGGAGGATTCAGGAGCTTCTGCGGCCGCCCCGCAACAGACCGTAACCAGCCGCTGGCGCGAATACGGGAAACGCAAAGGGGTCAAAAGCTTTTAACATAACTTAGACAAACAGAGATGGAAGTTCATATAGGAGACCGTATCGCCGACATCGAATTGTTGGAAAAGAACGGAAATAACGTACAAGTATCGATCGACGGAGAGATTTTCAACGTCGACATGACCATGACCGACAACGGAAGCTGCTCGATTCTGCACAACGGCAAATCGTACAACATGGAGGTTCTTCGGTCCGAAAACGGAAAAAACTATAAAGTCAACTGGCTTTTCAGCTCATTCGACGTAAGCGTGGTCGATGCACAGGCAAAATACCTGCAAAGCCGCCGCAGCAATGATGCCCGACAGGACAACAACCTGTGTGCACCGATGCCCGGGAAAGTCGTCAAAATCGAGGTAAATGCAGGGGACACGGTAGAAGCAGGTAATACGGTCATTGTCTTCGAAGCGATGAAAATGCAAAGTTATCTGAAGGTAACGGAAGATTGTATCGTAAAGGAGATCCTCGTCTCGGAAGGCGATTCGGCCGCCAGCGGACAACTGCTGATGAAATTGGATATTTTGAAAAACACGGAGGAGTAAACTATGGAAAAAGAACAGACATATCAGGATTTCGAACAACGGAACAAGGCTGCCGAGCTGGGCGGTGGCAGCGACAAACTGCAAAAACAGCACGATGCCGGTAAAATGACGGCACGTGAACGGATCGAAATGCTCCTCGACAAGGGCACTTTCGTCGAGATCGACAAATTCGTTACGCACCGCTGTACGAACTTCGGAATGGACAAACATAAAATTCCGGGCGATGGTGTGGTTTCCGGTTACGGGAAGATCGACGGACGGCAGGTATTCGTCTATGCATACGATTTCACGGTATACGGCGGATCGCTCAGCAGTGCCAACGCCGCAAAGATCGTAAAGATCCAAACGATGGCTCTCAAGAACGGAGCCCCCGTAATCGCATTGAACGACTCGGGCGGAGCCCGAATTCAGGAAGGGGTCGAAAGCCTGACCGGATATGCCAACATATTTTTCCAGAATACCATCGCATCGGGAGTAATTCCTCAGATCTCGGCCATTCTGGGTCCTTGTGCCGGAGGAGCCTGCTACTCCCCCGCCCTGACCGACTTCATCTTCATGGTTAACGAAAAGAGCCACATGTTCGTCACCGGTCCGGACGTAGTGAAAACCGTAACCCACGAAGTAGTCACCAAAGAGGAGCTCGGCGGTGCCTATACCCACAGCAGCAAAAGCGGCGTGGCCCACTTCATGGGCAACAGCGAAGAGGAGGTGCTGATGGGCATCCGCGAACTGTTCAGCTTCCTGCCCTCGAACAATATGGAAGATACCCCGAGTGTTCCCACCTCCGATGACATCCACCGCGAAGACGAACGGCTTGACACGATCATTCCGGCCGATCCCAATGTACCTTACGATGTGAAAGAGATCATCGAATCGGTTGTGGACGACCACTACTTCTTCGAAATCATGCCCCACTTCGCACAAAACGTGGTGATCGGATTCGCACGGTTGGCGGGACGTACTGTTGGTATTGTAGCCAACCAACCCGCCTTCTTGGCCGGCGTACTGGACATCGACGCTTCGGACAAAGCAGCCCGGTTCATCCGCTTCTGCGACTGCTTCAACATCCCGCTCATTACGCTGGAGGACGTTCCGGGTTTCCTTCCCGGATGTACGCAGGAGCACAACGGAATCATCCGTCACGGAGCAAAAATCGTCTACGCCTATGTCGAAGCGACCGTTCCGAAGATTACGCTCATTCTGCGTAAAGCCTACGGTGGTGCTTACATCGTCATGTCAAGTAAACAGACCGGCTCGGACGTCAATCTTTCCTACCCTTCGGCCGAAATTGCCGTGATGGGAGCAGAAGGTGCCGTCAACATTCTCTACCGCAACATGAGCGAAGAGGAAAAGAAAAAGGCGATCGAAGAGTACCGTACGAACTTCGCCAATCCGTACAAAGCTGCCGAATTGGGATATATCGACGAGATCATTCTGCCGAGACAAACTCGTGCCAAACTGATTCAGGCTCTCGACATGACCCACAACAAAATACGGAGCAATCCGCCGAAAAAACACGGCAATATGCCTCTCTAAAGCATACACTTATCGAAAATAGGACGGGATATACCGAAGAGGGTATGTCCCGTTTCAATTTTAATTCCATCCTCCCTGTTTTTTCAATGATCGAACACAACCGACTGCTCCGCGTAAAGCGAAACACATTTTATACTGTTTGATCACTTTATAAAAAAAACTGTCGATTTTTCATAAAAAGCCAGATATAGATAATAGATACTTTTGTCTCATTACTAATCATTTTACTATCTGCTTTATGAAAAAATCCTATTTATCCATTTTGTCATTGGCCACAATGACATTGGTTTTCGGCTCATGCCAACAAGATGAGCCCGATTCAACCGCAGTTGGAGGTGAAGTAGATGTCACCCTGTCTGCGGGTCTTCCATCCGGTCTGGCCACCTACGGCCCTTCGCATCTGGGTGGCGCAACTAACGTCGATCCCGACGAATATGACCTTCGATATACACTCGAAGTCTATGATGGGGACAATATGGTCTATGAAGCCACCTCATTGGTCCCCGCCGATTTTTCGACCTCCAACGCCAGCTTCTCGGCCAGACTTCTCGCTAAAAAATACAAATTCGTCCTCTGGGCTGACTTCATCGCAAATGGAGCGACAGATGACTTATACTATAACACCGATGATCTCCGTAACATCAGTTACACCAACAACGTCAATGCAGCGAAATTAACCGACGACGCTATCGATGCATATTATAAGGTTGTTGACGTCGACCTCACGACAGGTGGCAAAAAACTCTCGGGTATTCAGCTTCAAAGACCATTCGGTAAAATTCGTTTCGTCGCTACCGACGCTCTATCCGAAGGGGTTAATCAAACGGAAATCCCAGCCAGTGTGAAAATCGATTTCAAAGGAGCTTCCGTACCTTCTTCTTTCAACGCCCTTACCGGTGAATCCAATGGAGCCATGACTATCGAAGAGTTAGCCTTCAAACCCGTACAGGAAGATGCCAATGTCGGTGGTGTAACCAAAGAAAATGCATACATCCTCGGATATGCATACCTCTTTGCTACCGAACCGGCTTCTGCTCATGAAATAGATGTAACCGTATATAGCGACGAGGCTGCAACTGCACAAATCGGCATCAGAAATCTATCCAACATTCCCGTTGCAGAAAACAAACTTACAACTGTCGTGGGAAATTTCTTCACCAACGAAGGTGATATTGATGTCATCGTTGAGGATGAGTTCGGCAACACGGAAACCATCGATGTGGAAGATTTGTCATACCCGAATGAAGGTGTATTGAACACCACTACCGGTGTAACGTACGAAACCATTGCTGCTGCTATTGCAGATGCCCAAGACAATGCAGTTTTGACCCTTGCCGCACAACAATTCGATGAACTGATCGACATCAACAATGCCGTTACTCGTGCCAGTGTTACGGCTCCAGCTTCTCTTACCATCGTTGGACAAAAAGGCAGCTTTGTACAAGGAGCATCTATTTATGCAGGAAATATCACGTTGAAAAATATCGAATTCAATGGAACAGGAGCTTACGCTACCATACACGTCGGCAATGACGCCAAGGTAGCATTGCAAAATTGTACGATCAATGCTCCGGAAGGAACCGCTGGCCGCCCGATAGAAACAACCATGTCTTTATCTGGTTCTTTTATTGTCGATGGATGTGTAATCTATAACAATGGCCGAACCGACTCTTACCTTAACCCTGCAGCCAAAAGCGGAGTTATCCAAGTGACAAACAGCGAATTCATGGACGGTCATTTAGCCGCAGAATACCAAGTAGACAACACAAGCTCTGCCGCATATCCGGTAATCAAGGGCAATACTTTCAGCGCGGCTTCACACATAGGAGTATCTGACATTACCGCTCAAAGCGAAGCAGTCAACCTCTCCCGTGACGTAAAACTTTTCATCAACGAAATGATCGATGAGAACTCATTCGCTGATGCAGACCAGGTAAAGGTTGTCATCACTCCGCTTCCCTACGATCCAGACAAGGCTACAATCGAACTTACCGAAAAAATTCCGGTTGGACCTGTCTACAACGAGACTACGGGACATGACTACATGAGCCTCCGGGATGCCGTTGTCGCTGCTGAAGAGGGCAACGTGATTATCCTCAGCGAAGGCGAATACGATCTCGGAGAGCCGGGACAGGCTGATGAAAAGGGTCCCAACGGATACTACCTCAAAATCGACAAAGCTGGATTGATACTTAAAGGTGAAGGTGATGTTAAGGTGTTCACCTCCCACCAGGCTGGAGCAAATATCGGAGGTACGTGGAGTCTCCAGAATCTTGTCACCGTAAAGGCCGAGAATGTTACTCTTGATAATATAACTTTCTATGCCAACTACAATGAATATTTCCAAGGCCCTAACAAAATCATCGAAGTCTACGCTAACGAAGGAAACAATTTCACAATCAAAAATTGTACGTTGGCTGATGCCGATGGCAAGAAAGATGCCGGAAGTCTGTACATCGGCAGCGACGGAGAACCAACTCTGACAGCAACCGTTGAAAACTGTACATTTGTCAACGCCGGCATTAGTGTACGGCCTAACACCTCCGCGACAGTCACTGGATGTACATTCGATGGCATCAGAGAAACTGAAGGATGGAATACAAGCTTGAGCGTACGCGGCAAAGCTATTGTCACCGAATGTGGCTTTACAAATTGTGACGGAGCATATGCTTCTTCTGTCGTAACCGCATTAGGAGACGGTTTTATCGATCTGGTGAATTGCAACTTCCCGAGCGACAACGTTTACTGGACAAGTCACGACAACGGCATCATCCTCATCAACGGAACCTATTCGTTCTCTGGCGGTGAAGGTACCTATGAAGAGCCTTATAAAGTTTCGACTCCCGAAGATATCCTGATGATCGGCAAGTTGTATAAAGCCGGATATTACGAAGAAATATACAATGCTTCATTCGAGATGACTGAAGACATCGACATCTCCGATACTTCTATAAAGAACCTTGGCGTTATGGGCTTCCTTTTCGACGGAAACGGCCATAAGCTGACCGTCAACCTGACCTCAGAAAGCGGTGAAGGTTATGGAAACAATGTGGGTCTTTTTGCCGGATTCAATGGAAAAGGAAACAGCTACATCTACGAAGCCACGACCCCCGAAGAGCTCAACGACCCCAAAGCCTACGAGCTCAACGGTAAAAAATACATCATCAAAGGAGGTTGTATCCGCGATCTGGTAATAGAAGGTTCGATCTACTCAAATGCGGATGGAGCTGTATCACCTCTGGGTTGCGGCCAAAACACCGGATACATCATCAACGTGAAAAACTATGCCGATATAACCGCTGAAGGTGACGCATACTTCGTTGCCGGAATCATTTCCGGAACCAGAGGAACGGGCCTTGTTCTCGATTGCGAGAACTACGGAACCATCACGGTCAATGGTAACAGCTCTGTAATCGGAGGTATAACAGCTCAGCTCTATGGAGGAAGTGCCTGCGACGGTACCTATCCCGACATATTGGCACCCTACGCTGCTTCCGTACAGAACTGCAAGAACTACGGAGAGATCATTGCAAACGGCAGCAAAGACGTAGGAGGTATTGTCGGACAGACGCACGGCTATGGCTATTCCAGATGTATCGTTAACTGTGTGAACGAAGGTAATATCTCAGGGAACACAAACGTCGGTGGTATCATTGGACGCCATGCTTCAACAGGAGGTAACCTCATGCTCTCCGGCAATACAAATACCGGAACAATAACCAGCGCTGACGACACGGACGGCCCCATCTATGGTAAAAACGAAGGAACACTGATTGAGGGGTCACAAAGCAACGAATAATCAATATACCTTGACCTGAAAAAACAGGTCTTTTCACCCAAACAGCCACTGACTGCAGATTGCCTTTCAGTGGCTGTTTTCTCGTTTTCCCGACTGATCTCTGTTTGTTTTATAGGATTACCGACTCTCTACTACACTAATAAGACAAATAGATATGCAAACTACAAGAGAAAATATTCGAGTCAATCTTTTCCCCCCCGATACCAAATGTACAAAAAGCACAAACAAAAGTATCATTATATAAAAATGCCTTTTATCAATAAAACATATATTTGCTCACAAACTTGCCTGTGCTACATGAAATTCCAATTTGTTCGATATGCCATTTGGGTTCTCCTTTTGGTTTCGTGCCACAAAACAGACTCTACCGACCCCACCTATCCAAGCAAATACGGAAAAACCGTCATCGTATATCTGGCCGGAGACAACAATCTCTCTTCAGAGGTCGACTCGAAGATCGAAGCATTATCGTCAGGATTTCGGAACGTAGACGGAAAGACAAACAAACTCATCGTTTTTGCTGACTACAGAAACAACAATTCACAACTGTTGGAAATATCGAATTCGGGAGTAATCCTCCTGGACACTTTCGAAAACCTCAATGCAGCAGATCCAGCTACTCTCAAAAAAGTCATCACGAGAGTCTACTCTACATACCCCTCTGAATCATACGGAATAATCTGTTTTTCACATGCTTCAGGATGGTTGCCACAAGGAGCCTTTTCCGATCCGTCGGAATATGAAAGTACGTTCCGCTCGAAGTCGCTAATCATGGACAATGACCAAGAGATGTCAATCGAAGATTTTACAGAAGCTGTTAAATTACCCGATGGATCAAAATATGATTTCATACTTTTCGAAACCTGTCATATGGCGGGTATCGAAGTTGCTTACAGCCTGCGTAACATAGCTTCTCGCATGATAGCCTCCTCTGCAGAGATCGTATCTCCAGGATTCCTGGACACTTATAAAAACAACCTCGACAAGCTCTTTGCTCCCGATGCTGATGTATGTTGTTTTGCATCATCCTTTTTCGATCACTGGAACAGTCAGTCCGGAGCGAGACGTTCTGCTACGGTGACCGTCATGAACCTCGAAAATTTCCAGTTGTTGGCTTCAGAGGTAGGACGCATCATCAAACAAAGCAAATACTTGATATCCCAACCTGAAAACATTCAACATTTCGACAGAAATCTTATCCATATGTTTTTCGATCTGAGAGAATATCTTTTGGCCATGACAGGAGGTGACCAGTCCAAACTGACCTACTTCGAGACATTGATGGATGATGTCGTCATGTATGAAAATGCTACCCCATACTTTATGACAGGATATCCCTACTCTTTCAAAATAGACAAGCACAGCGGGATTACCATTTACATCATGCAACCCGAACTGGAATCGCTTAACGAAGCGTACCAAAAGACCGATTTTTATAAAGATAACTTAAATTGAATGTGTTATTCATGTCTATTTATCATAAGAAAAAGAACTGAAATCATAAATACGGTTTGAGTGTGTATATGTAATTTTGAGCATCGGTGTGAATTATAGAAATTATAATATCATTACTATGCATAGAGTATTCAAATATTTGATTTCCTTGTCCTTGTCAATGCTCCTTCTACCATTATCTGCGCAGACACAAAACAAAAACGATCTGTTCCGCTATGAGATAGGGAAAAGTAACATTGATACATCGTTATTCAACAATCTTGTATCGGCAAGAAATCTGAAAAGCTTCTTCGATGAGATTAAAAACTCGACAGACATCTCCATAAAAAAAGTCGAAATTTCCTCATCTGCCTCCATGGAAGGAGACGTTATCAGCAACAAACGGCTCAATCACCGGCGTAATGAGACGGTAAAAAACATTCTGATGCATATGTCGGGCATTGCAGACTCACTGATTGTCTGCATAGATAAAGGTATTGCTTGGAACGAATTAAGAGCCATGGTCGACACATCGCACATGCAATACAAAGAGGAAGTCCTTTATATCATTGACAACCAACCCGAAGAGACATGGGAAAACGGGACACTTGTTGACAGTCGCAACAAACACCTCATGGATCTCCGTAGCGGAAATCCTTACAGATATATGAGTAAAGCCTTTTTCCCTTTTTTCAGATATACGAAAATAAAAATAGTATACACTGGAGAGTTAAGCTATGATGGGAATCAAGAAACGGCACAGAACAATGTCATTAAAAATACTGTTCTGCATGACGGAGAAACAAATGCATCATCCCTTGTCATCGAAATAGAAAGAGATTCGACTGATTTTGCAGAGAGCCAGAAAGTTTCCGATTCATTGAAAAATATTCAACAACAAAAGATATCGGAAATTGAAGAAAAGATAACACCAAGTGAATCAGACAACGCAACAATACAACAATCTCTTGAATCCGATAAAGAATCGACAGTCGTCTCCTCTCCGTTCTTGGCATTCAAAACCAATGCCCTACTATTGGGAGCCGGCGTAGCAAACATAGGTGCAGAAGTACGACTCGCCGACAATTTTTCTTTGGATTTTCCTGTTATCTATAGTCCTTATACCATTAAAAACGACTACAGATTAAGGTTATTGGGATTCCAACCTGAGTTCAGATTTTGGCTGAAAAACTTTACTGAAGGTCATTTTTTCGGTATAACTGGAAATTTTGCATGGTTTAATGTATCCATGTCCAATGACAATCGCTATCAGGATACGGGAAACCGCCCGTTGATGGGTGTCGGTATCAGCTATGGGTACTCATGGAAAATCCGACCATCGCTCGCACTCGAATTCACAGCAGGCGCTGGTTATGCTAATATCCATTACGACGTTTTCTACAATATTCCCAACGGCGTACAGTATAATTCCGGCGTCAAAAACTATTGGGGTCTGACCAAAGCCGGCATCAGTATTGTTTATATTTTAGATTCTAAACGATAGAAGTTGCAGACATGAAAAAGATATTATTCATAATCATAACCTTGGTGCTGCTCTGTCCAGCCTGCGAATCGGTTCATGAATTTCCGGAAGAGCCCGGTGTGGATCCATCTTTTATCGATGTGAATCTCTCTGTGGCAATAGATATGAAGCTCAATGATGAAGACCCGATTACCCAGACATACAGAAGTATGTTAGGTGACGATTATGATATCCGATACATCGTCGAAATATATAAGGTTTCGGATTCCTATGCTGAAACCGTAGGTAATCTGGTTAAAAGAATCGAAAAGATCGAACAGACCATCATCGAAAACGGCATTTATCAAATCGATGAAGACATTCACCTGCATGCCGGCGTTTACAGCGTGATGGTCTGGGTCGACTTCATAAAAAAAGGCTCAAACAAGGATTATTATTACAACACATCCAACCTTCATGAAATCCGGGTCAACCTGATCGATGGCAAATACAACGGATATGATGTCACTAAAGATGCTTTTGCTGCCCAAAAGAATATGGACCTCATCCCGTATGCAAACGATCGTTTCGTACAATACAACATGGAGATTCCTGTTGAACGCCCGTTTGCCGTATATCAGGTCATAACAACAGACATTGCCAAATACAAGGAGGAATACTCATCGAAACCCTATTCTTCGATCAGACCGTCTCTTACGAATGCTGTATACGGATTGTATTTTCCTATGGGATATAACGTCTATTATGGAGTCCCGGACGATTTCAGAGCCAACGTATCTTTCGATCATGATGTCGTAGAAACGGTAGAAGGCGAAGAAGCCATAATTGCGTCCGACTATGTTTTCGTTGATAACAAGGATACTTTCTACTATTTGAGCCTCAACATAAACAACGCGGAAAACAATCTCATATCTACCGTAAAAGATATAAAGATCAATCTTCAGAAGAATAGACTGACCATAATAAAAGGAGAGTTCCTAACAAAAGACATCGACGACGGTGAGATCGGAATAGATCCCGGTTTTGACGGAGAAGAAATCGTCATACCAATCAGATAAATCGGAAAGTTTAATGAAAAACATCAGCTGCATGAAAAACTTAAGCACTTTTCTGACAATAATGGCGGTTGCATTGACGACGGTATCGTGCCGTTCCGAAATGGAGACAGGAAACAATTCGGAAATTTCCATAACGGTAGCTATTCCTAACCCTATAGATACATACACCAAAGCTCCGCTTGCATCAGATGCGTTCTCCCATCTCGGAGGAGCTATGATCGTTGACCCCTCGGCATTCGACTTACGTTACATCGTCGAAGTATGGTCAAACGAAGAAACCCCAAAATTGCAATATAGAGACACCCAATGTGTAGACGATAACTTCACCACCACATCAGTGTTATTCAAAATACCGGCACAATCTCTACCGTGTCACCTTGTATTTTGGGCAGATTTTGTAAAACAAGGCCATTCCGAAGATTTACACTACATCACCGATGATAATCTTCAAAACATATGCTATGCCGACGATATTACTTCTGTAGGCAATCTGGCTACAGACGACATGGATGCATATTATGCTGTAGTTCCTATTGAATCCATATCTAACGACCAAGAGCACAATGTCGTGCTTAAAAGACCCTTCGGGAAAATTCGGCTATTAGCTACAGACAAAGTGGATGGTGGCGAAATAGAAGGACTAAAACCGGTCATCGCATCAATCGATTTTAAGGATGAACCTTTTGCCAATACATACAATGCGTTAACCGGCAAAGCGACAACTGATAGAAGTAAGAATTTTACAAATAGATTCGATTTCAACATCATACAGGAAGACGCGTTAGTGAATGATGTGGCCTATGAAGATGTATATCTGTTAGGTTATGATTATTTTTTCGTAACCGATCAAAACCCATCTTATGCACTTGACGTTACCGTATATGGAGACAAAGCCAAAACATTCCCATTGGCAACCAAAAAGCTTTCAGGAATTCCTGTCGTCGAAAACAAATTGACGACTGTTATAGGAAATTTCTATTCAAGCCATGGCAACATAAAAATAATTGTAGACGATAAATTTGACAATCAGGAGATTGAAATGTGACGACTCTCTACCTCGATTCAAAAACAATCTTTTGTCAGTAAATAAAGCTTATCTTTGTCATCATATAAATTTTGACAATAAAATGTAACATTTAGTTTTTTTAAATAATATTTGTTTTTAACCAGCGTTTGCTATTATTCGGATGGCCTGAAACCTAGGAAATTTCAATAACCAATACACGAATAAGCGAGTGAATGCCTGCGTTTTGCGCAGGTGAAACTTGTCTGTATTGGTGGGTTTTCCTAGGACCCGAGGCGTAGATTTAGTTTCGCCTGCGCTTTGTTTTGTTCTAGGAACCCGCCGCAATCCCGACAATAGTTTGCGCAAAAACAGTAGCATCATGAAAAGCAAAATTGTTGGGTCATGTCTTGATTCAATCCACTGTCTATACCCCATTCCTACCCCCATTCGTCATATCTCATTGTAGCTTATGAATCCGAAAATGGGTAGAGAATGTTATGTCTGCAAGTCTTTATTCCCGTCTTTCGTAGTTACTCATGAGGGGAAAACAGATGAAGTCCTTAGACTTTATTCTGAGGATATGTCTATGCTTGTATTTGTTCTATATGGAGATATAAGTCTATCTATATCGTCACCTTATAGCTATGAAAATAAAATCATTGAAAAACGGCAGTTTTTCTTATCGCCATTGGGAGAGGAAAGTGTAATCACAACTCTCTCCGACGAAAGCAAATTACTGATATATAAATTTAATCAGGATGCTTTTTATTGCGTCCGACATTTCCTTTGTCAACTCGGCAGCCTCAGCAATAAATTTCCGACACAAAACCTCGGTGTATTGTATCTAAACGACTCTCTATTCGAGTATCTAAAGTCGCTGACACAACTATTGAAATCAAAAAAATACTGTTCACACTACTACGATATGATGATTGAAGAGATAATCATCTATCTCAATGAATTTTATTCCAGAAAAGAACTCTCCTCGCTATTCAGTCCGATACTCGGACAAGATTCTGATTTCAGAAGTTTCATATACGCTAATTACCGGAAAGTCAACAATGTCAAAGAACTTGCCAAACAAAAAAGCATGACAACGGTAACTTTCAACAGACATTTCATCCGTGCATTTGGGGTCTCGGCCTCAAACTGGATCAGAGAGCGACGTAAAGAGGAAATCAAAAGAGATATTATGCTTACCGATCTAAGTTTCACAGAATTAGCTTTTAAATACAATTTTTCTTCATCTGCCTATTTTACAATATTCTGTAAAAATAATTGGGGTAAAACCCCGAGCGAAATTCGATTCAATCAAAAATAAGCCCAGAACTTTCAATGCAAAACATCATACATTTCAGAATTATAAAAATATGTCTACAAATCGTAAAAAGCACATCGACAGAACAAGTTACCTTTAACTGATTTTATGCCCAAACCATGATACGCTGTCATTACAACTCATTTTTTATGGCCATTATGGCTACACTTATCTGTTCGTGCCAAAAGATGGAACCGGTCGACACGAATAGTGATAATAAATTGGAGTTCCGCATCGTTGCCGGAACACAAAACGAAATATCGACTTACGCGTCTGACAAAGGAGGAACGGTCAACGTCGACAAAAATATATATGACCAACGATATATTCTGGAAATATACGACGGTCAGGACCGAATCTACCGTCAAGTGCAGAATTGCGAAATCGGAGAATCGATCTCATTCGATGTAAGATTGCTTGCAAAAAAATATACACTCGCTCTATGGGCAGACTTTACTCCTAACGGCAGTAAAGAAGATAATCTTTACAATACAGCCGACGGGCTCCACCAAGTAACTTATAGAGAAGGTACAACTCTCAAGATGCTTTCTATGGATAACGCTGATGCCTATTGCCATGTCGAAGAATTAGATCTCAGTTCTTCTGGCATAAGTATGAAAAACATAGTCATGCAACGCCCCCTCGGAAAAATCCGCTTTTGGACACCCGATGCATCAAATACATTAACACCGGTCGTTTCTAAAATATCTCTCTCCGGAAGAGATATACCTACTACCTATAATGTATTGACAGGTAACTGTTCCGGCTCTTTAGTTTCAAATGAAATGTACTTCGAAGCTATTCATGAGACATCGACAGTGAACGGTTCCGACAATGAGGGATATCTTTTGGGAAATATCTATGTCTTCGCCGATATGCAGGAAGAGATATATCAAACAAACATCACCACATATGCCGATGACAATAGAGAGATAAAAATAGGAGAACATACACTAGACATTCCTGTAAAGAGGAACAAACTCACGACCGTAACAGGGAATTTTTTCAATTAAAGACAACTCTTTTTCGTCCAATACCCATCACACGTTTTTGGACGCATCTAAAAAACGAACAATTCCATAAACGGTCTATGTCTAAAATGTTTTTAAGGGAAACACATATTAGGGAATAACAGTCGTAACACTTTTTATCATTCGAGTTATGAAAAGATACAGTTTACTCGTTTTGTCATGGATGACAACAACGTTGTTTTTGGGTTCATGCCAACGCGAAGATTTGAATACGACCCAAAACCGTGAGGTTGATTTTTCAGTAAAGGCCGGAATTCCTGTCGGTATCACCACGTATACTGAAGATGCCTTTTCGCATCAAGGAGGAGCAATAAACGTTGACCCTACGAAATATGATCTAAGATATATTCTCGAAGTCTACACCCAGGATAAAAATCCTGTCAGGGTCTACCGAAAAACAGCCATTGTTTCCGATGATTTTTCTTCAGAAGTCACGTTCTCATCTCGTCTCGTAGCTAAAAAATACAAATTCGTTTTTTGGGCCGACTTTGTCGAAGAAGGTAGTACTGAAGGTCTTCATTACCAAACCGATCCTCTGACTCAGATTTCATACAAAGAGAGTGTATCGCTTGATAATATGACAACCGATATTATTGATGCATATTATCATGTAGAAGAGGTCGACCTCACCGAATCCCAGAATATCGAAGGTATTGTACTTCATCGTCCTCTCGGAAAAGTTCGACTCATTGCAACCGACATGTTGTCCGGGGGAGCAACCCAGAGCGAATACCCTGCTACGGTAAAGATTGACTATAAACAAGTAGAAGTCCCCGCATCCTTCGATGCCCTCAACGAAAAGCCACTCGAATCTACCCTGAAAATCGGTGATATTACATTGCCGAGTATCAACGAAGATGTATTAGTAAGCGGTAATATATACAGTGGAGCTTATCTGCTCGGGTATCACTACATTTTTGCAACCGATGCATCGACTGCATACGAAATAGACGTAACCGCTTACGATCAAAACGGCAAAGAGATATGTACCCGCAGTCTCTCTCCAATTCCTGTACAGAAAAACAGACTCACTACAGTAATAGGAAACTTCTACACCAATGAAGGAACATTAAGAATCGTTGTAGAAGCTCCGTTTGAAGACCCCGAAACAGAAATCCCCGTATCATTATCTACCCTTCCTTAACCACTTTCTGGAAAGGAGCTTTTCTCTGCACACATACAGATCATCATTATAAAGAACAGGCCTGAAACAGTTATTATCCATGAAAAATCTATCTTTGATTATTGCAGCAGCCACACTGTCCTCAATGCTTTGGTCATGCCAAAAAGCAGAATCCGAAAACGGATTGACCAACGGAGAGGTGGAATTCAGTATTGCAGCAGGAATACCCAACGAAATCACAACATATGGTCCGGAAGGAACCGGCTCCCATAACGGAGGTGCCGTACTGCTCGATCCTAAAGACTACGATCTTCGCTATGTTCTCGAAGTATGGACAAACGAACAAACCCCACAACTTGCCTATCAAGAAACGAAGTATGTTCCGGACAATTTTACCACGCAATCTGTACTATTCAACGTTCGTCTGGTTGCAAAAAACTACAATTTTGTATTCTGGGCAGATTTTGTCCCCGAAGGAACTACTACAGATAACTATTACAGTACTTCCGATCTGACCCACATCACGTATGCCAAAGATCCAGACTTGACAGATGATGCGATGGATGCATACAGTAAAGTCGTTGCCGTAGATTTATCATCACAAAATACAAATATTCAAGACGTAAAACTCCAAAGGCCATTCGGCAAACTCCGTCTGATTGCAACCGACGAACTTTCCGGTTCCCTTCAAAATGACGAATCACCTGCATCGACCGAATTAAGATATGCAGATGGAACAACGATTCCGGATGTTTTCAATGCACTTACCGGAAAAGCTTCAGGCAATCGGTCGGTATCCATGATGGAAGCTTCCGTACAGCAAGAAGACGCAACAGTGAACGGTACCACTTATACTGACGCCTATACCCTGATTACGAATTACATCTTTGCTTCAGACGCCCATACGGCATATGCCATGGACATAACAATCAAAAACACGGACAACAATACGATCGGTATGCGTAGTCTATCTCAAATACCGGTTGTAAAAAACAAACTTACTACAGTTATCGGGAACTTCTACTCCAATGAGGGTAAGTTGGCGATCGTCGTTGAAGACCCATTCGAAAGTCCCGATATCACCGTTGATCAACATTGATCGGACTCTGCAAATCCGACCGATAATTTGACATGAAAATTTCGGATTGAATTGTAACATCAGAAAATCTAAAAAGAATAAAGCCTTTCCGTAAAAGGTATAGCTGTCTTTATTTCATATCTGCACATAACACTAATCATTTTAATACCAAACTATTATGAGAAAGTACTATCTATTGATCTTATCGTTGGCAACGACAGGATTCATCTTTAGTTCATGCCAAAAAGATGAACCGGCAACCAACGTGAATGGCGAGGTTGACTTCTCGATCTCTGCCGGTATTCCGTCCGGACTAACAACTTATGCTCAACCGGATTTACAGTCGCATCTGGGCGGTGCAAATAACCTTGACAAAGAGGTATACGATTTGCGCTACATCCTCGAAGTATGGACCGACGAAGCGACACCGAAACTCGCCTACAAAGAAATCATTACAGAAGACAACTTCGGAGGTGTAACCTTCAAGGCCCGTCTATTAGCGAAAAAATATAATTTCGTTTTCTGGGCAGACTTCGTCAATGAAGGCGGAAATGACAACTTGGTATACAATGCAGACGAACTTACGGCAATCACCTATGCTGACTTGACCGATAGACGTGCCGGTCAGGATCTTGCCGACGCCTATTATGCAGTAGTCCCGGTTGATCTGACCACTGCTGGCCAGACTATGAACAAAGTGACACTCAAACGTCCATTCGGTAAGATCCGTCTGATCGCAACGGATCAATTAAGCGGCAATTTACAAACAGAAAGACCATCGTCTACTGAAGTTGCATACGGCAATTACAATGTCCCGACGACGTTCAATGCCCTTACCAAAGAGACTTCTGGGTCTGCCGCTGCCGGATCATACATTTTTACCCCCCAAACGGAAGAGTATGTCCTGAATGGCTCTTCGCAAAATAAGACAGGTTATATTCTCGGATACGACTATATTTTCTCCTCCGATGAAGTTCCTTCCTATGCTTTCAATGTAACCGTAAAAAGCGAAAGCGGACAGATCGGTTATAGAGAGCTGTCGAATATTCCGGTTGCCGAAAATAAACTCACGACAGTTATCGGAAACTTTTACACCTATGAAGGTGCGATGGACGTTATCGTAGAAGATCCTTTCGATAACGAAGAAAATGTAGATGTTCCGGAGAGCATTACGGTTAACTCATCTACCGCTCTTCAAAATGCCATCGATGCCGCTGCCGACGGTGATATCATCATCATAGCTCCCGGAAGCTACGGAGCATTCACCTCTGCACAATCGACACAAAGCTATTTCCAACTACCTACAGACAAGAGCCTCATTATACGTGGAGCCAATGCTGGAATCGATCCTAATACCGGAACGAGAGGAGAAGAAACAATCATTACTATACCGTTTGTTTATGCCCATAGCACGGAAACGACAGCTGACTTTACCTTTGATGGTTTGACTTTCGCCGAACAAGGACAGATTTCTGTCGGAAAAGAGAGTGGAGCAAACCTTACGTTCACAAACAACATCGTAAAAGACCAGACCCGTACAGCTGATGCGAACAACGCATTCTTCGCGACTCCATACACCTACGGAACCAGCTATACTATGGGAGAGATTGTTGTCGAAAACAACTTGATAGACGGGGAAGGACTGGGTGCAACCAATTCTTGCGGTTTCAGAATATGGGGAGTAGCCAGTGCTACTTTTAAAAATAATGTATTCAAGAACTTTACACACTCCGCCGCTCAATTCGACAATGTATCTGGAGATCTGAATCTGGACGGAAACAGCTTCGAGAACTGCGACAACTATAAACTCAGGGTACAAGTCGTCAATATCGACGGAGAACGTAATTACGGATCAAACGAAGCTGACGTAACCGAAAAAGGATTCCTTAAAATCGAAAGAACCGGTACAGGTTATGATACGTTTGCAGACGTTCTGGCCGCCGCTCAGGAGAATGACGTGATTTTGATTGCCGAAGGAGAATATGCATTGAATCAAGAAATTACCAGCACATCAGGGAACAATCAAAAATTCTATCTTCCGATCGAAACTCAAGGACTGACGCTCAAAGGAAAGGGAAGTGCTGAAAAAACGGTTGTTTATGGATCAGAAATAACTCCGAACGGTAGTTGGGGAACCCAAACGACATTGATTATTTTTGCAGAGAACGTCAAGATCAGCAACTTGACCCTGATGCCTAAACAGGAAACCAACAAGCTGATCGAAATTCGGGCTAACGGATTCGAATTGAGCGACTGTATCGTTGTTCCCAATTCAAAAGTCGCTGGAGCCTGTCTCACCGATGCTGCATCCGTATACTTTGCAGAAGACGTTACGAACGGAACCATCAAAAACAACAAATTCGAATATGGAAATATCGCTTTCGATGGTATCATGGACGGCACATTCACCATTGAAGGTAATACATTCGATAAATTCAACCAATGGGAGGATACACTATACCCGACGTTCACCTGCTCGTATTGGGGCAATGGTAAAGAACTGAATAAGTCCAATATGGTTGTAAACATCAAAAACAACACGTTCACTAACGTGGAACCGCTCGGAGCAACCAACGACATTCCAGTAGTCAGGGCCTCCTACGGTATCTTTAATCTGGAAGGCAATTCGTTCCCGACAGATGGCGTTTATTGGAAATCGGCTCCGGGTTCAAACATTCCGAACTCTTTCGGTGCTGTATATGTAAATTACAACTCTGCAATCGACCAAAAATGGATTACAGACCGTACAGAACCCAAGAATTTCGCTATCTCAAACGATGTGATCGAATTCGAGACCCTGACGGCTCCGGCAAACCAATGGTATGCATGGCAAGGTCGCAAAGCTGCCGTAAATATGGACGAACAATCCTCTTGGGAGGTTACTGCCACCCTCACCCTTACAGGAGAAAATCGTTCCGTCAACAAGAGTATCTGGCTGAATATAGGTATCGATTGGCCGATCGTTCTGTTCAAACAGGATACGGACGGTACACGTACATGGAAATATTGGGACAGTACGGGAGACGGCGAATGGTTGGATATTCCTGCCGATGCAAATATCCCGACAACAGCCGGTGAATATGAAATCAAAATAACTTTCAACAACGGAACAATCACCCACTCCATCAATGGAACGGATGTGGCTTCGTACACCCTCGATGAACAAACAACAGCTGTCAAGGAGATCATTTTCAACTCTTACAGCATCGGTGAAACCTACAAAACAACATGGAGTTATCCTGTTGTCAGATACTAAATCAATAATACTTAAACTGTAGAGAAAGGGGGGCATTATTAAATGCCCCCCTTTCTCTTATCTTCAAGCAACAAATACGAGACTTGACATTTACTTCCACTACATGATTCAGCAACGTACCGGTGGAACTTATAAGCTTTGTATTTCTATTCGTCGTTAACCAACAATAGGTCACCACAAAATACTTTTTGGAACATTTCCAATTTTCCATCCATACACTCTTACGCAACAAACCCAATCCATGAGTATAAAACCTCACAGAACGCACAACCTTGATTCATACCACATATTTCAGGAAACTCGAATTTTCCTTTCTTGTAGAATTAATTAGACCGTTTCACCTCGCGGATCAGCCAAACCATGTATAGCCAAACCAGAACCAACACTGCCATAGCAGCACTCTGGGTCCCAAACCACCCGGTTACCATACCCAAAATTGGAGGAAGTACCGCTCCTCCGGCAATCCCGGCAATCAACAAGGCCGAAACCTCATTCGCCCGATCGGGGCGCCGTTGCAACGACAGCGAGAATATGATCGAAAAGAGGTTCGCATACCCGATTCCGAACACAACGACACTGAACAGGATAAACCACAAATTCCCCGTCAAAAGGACCAAAATCAATCCGGCCAAGGCGATGTAAACGCTGTAGGCAAAGAATTTCCGTTCGGGATACTTCATCAGCAGGATACCCCCACAAAAGGCACCGAGCATACGGGCAAAAAAGTAGACACTGTTACCCAACCCGGCATCAGCCCGCGTGAGTTCGCAACGCTCCATCAAAAACTTTGGGAAAGTAACATTAATACCCACATCAGCCCCTACAAGAACCAAAATCCCGATGAAATAGAGAAGAATACGACGGTCACGGAACAGCTCAAACGTGTCACGGAACGAAATTTCGGTACGTTCCTGACGCACTTCTTCAACTGATGTCAGCCACAGCCAAATCAGTGCCAGCAACGACATGCCCGCATAGATCGGGAACACCAATTTCCACCCGAACACCGTTCCCGAAGCCCACGCCACGATAAACGGTCCGACGAATGAGCTGATTGCTTTGACAAACTGTCCGAGCGTAAGCGTTCCGGTCACCTTGCCACTGCCGACCACGTCGGTTACCAGCGGATTAAGCGATACCTGCAACAGCGTATTGGCCATACCGAGCAGTCCGAATGCAACCATAACCGATGCAAAATCATAGACGACCAACGGTACGATCATCGCCACTACATGCAATAGGAAACTTAACAACACGGTATTTTTACGCCCGATCCGATTCATCAGCATTCCTGTCGGAACAGCAAGAACCAGAAACCAGAAAAAACAAGACAACGAAAGCAAATTCGCCTGCGTATCGTTCAAGTAAGAAAAATCAGCCTTGACATTATTAGTTCCTACCCCGATGATGTCGACAAATCCCATCACAAAAAAACCGAACATAATGGGAAACAACCGGACTAAAGAAAACTCTTTTTTCATGTAATATTTTTTCGTTAATTAATCAAAACATAACAGCGACGATACACTTATCACCGTAAATTATCAGACAGGCTAATGATCCACTCCGTTTTGTCCGACAGCCGCCTCCAATGCTTCTATCATGATATGAATCGCCTTAATATGTATTTCCTGAATACGGTCCGAATGTGGTGCTACCGGAGCACATATTGCCACATCTGCCAATTCGGAGAGCCGATTCGACCCTTTCACCGTCAACACCACCACCCGCATACCACACGCTCTGGCCCGTTGTGCCGCTCGTACTACATTTTCCGAGTTGCCGCTCGTACTGATCGCCAGCAGCACATCTCCCTTGCGACCAAATGCCTCGACCCATCTTGCAAAAATATCGTCAAAACTGAAATCGTTACCCACACAGGTCATGTAGGCCGGATCGTTGATCGCCATCGCCGGATAGGGACGACGATCGCAACGGAACCGTCCGGTAAGCTCTTCGGCAAAATGGGTCGCATCGCAGAGCGATCCGCCGTTGCCACAACTGATAATCTTTCCACCCGACAACAGGGCTTCTGCAAAAATTTCAACTGCACGTTCCATCGACCCTATGGTCTGCGGATCCGAAACAAACGCATTAAGGATACGTTCCGCTTCGTGTAAACTATTCTCTATAATTGTCTTCATAAAAATTACTCGTTTACCAGACATGCCGCAACGGACAACGCCGCATAGTCTCCGATCTGTTCCCCCAGCGCCGCCGGCAGTATCCGACACACGCGACGGGCATGCGGCAAGGCCTCGCGTTCTATTTCCTGCAAAACGTACGGTTCCATCATCTCCCGGTTGCGGGCATAAATACTCCCTATTACAATCGCTTCCGGATTCAACAGATCGATGACCATGGCAAGGCCGCGCCCAAGATAGGTCGCCGAAATCCGATAGATCTCCCGTGCCAGTTCATCACCCTCCGATGCCGCCACCGCCACCTTCTGTGCGGTAATCCCGTCGAGCTCCTCTGCCGCACACCACGGCACACGCTCTCCCATCTGCAACCGCTCGCTTACCTTGAACCGGGCCAACTGAGCAATGCCTCCGCCCGAAGCGAACCCCTCGAACGAGCCGCATTTGCCATATCCGACTGGTCCGAACGGGGACAAACGGATGTGGCCCAACTCTCCTGCATTGTCGTTCGTTCCGGCGTAGAGTTTGCCATCGAGGATCAATCCGGCTCCCAGACCGGTCCCGAAGGTCAGAAAGACCATATTACGCAACCCGCGTCCCGCTCCAAAACGCCACTCGGCCAATGCACACGCATTGGCATCGTTATGAAGGCCGGCCCGAATACAGAACCGGTCGCTCAGTATCTTCACAATCGGAATCCCGTCCCAGCCCGGCAAATTCGGCGGTGACATAACCACCCCCGTCCGGCTGTCGAGCGGACCACCACAGCTAATTCCGATCGATGCGGTATTATCGGCCGTCAACCCGTGCCTCAACATCAGGCTCTCGGTCTCCGCAACAATTCGGGCGATCGTCTCATCCACCCGCGTGGTCGGAAATTTCACCTTTTCGACAATCGTCAACGCACCGTCCGATTCCCGACCATAGATCACGGCACACTTCGTTCCTCCGATGTCAACTCCCAATATATTATATTCTGCCATACAAAAACTATTTTTTCACAGGATAGATTCCCGTCTTCGACAACAATTTACGATACTCCCCGAGATCGAAAGGCGCCTTACCGTACAAATAATGATTCTGCCGTACACCCTCTTCGGTCTCATAACGGATCTGTAAAATACCCTGCCCCTCCATCTCCGGAAGTTGAGCCACTTCGGATTTTCCATTCGCCCCGACAGAATAGTCTCCATCGTAGAGCTGACGACCCGTCGCGACATCCGTAACGACAACATGCCCCGACACCGGACGACGCGTATCGTTCACAGCCCGAAGCGGATATTTCCCCTCCATCGGATCATTGATCAGCACACAGACGTTCGACTGCACGTTGGAAATAAACCGATAGGCCAACTTGGGCGAGTTATAGTAATCGGCGACTGCATCCGAAATGATCGGCCATCCGTCACGCACGTTCCACCAGATAATCCCTGTCTTCCCGTCGAACTTGTTGCCCCGCCACATCTCAACAAAGAACTTCATGGCTTCGGCCTGTACGACCTGCGACGCGAAGATAAAATCGTCCAACTCCTCGGGCACCGATCCAAAAAGCAACGTCACTTGATTCAGCATCAGATTGTTCCGGTCATTGGTCTGTCCCCACACTTCGAAACGTCGGGTCGACTTGGTCAGCCACTCGTCGTTCCACTGGCGCCCTTCGCTCCACGGGTATACTGCATCCGGGGGCATCATCCGTTCCAACGAGCTCCGGTTGGGACATCCGTGGTATCCAATCTCGCTGACAAAGGTACAGGTCGCCGCCGTGTAGAACGGGTCTTTGTAGTAACCACGTGGCCCCCACAGATGGTTCTCGGGCAGATACTGATCGGCACTCCCGTGCTCCCAAACCGCCTGACTGTAATAGGGCGAACTGGGCAGATAGGGTCGTGTCGGATCGAACTCATACAACACGGAAGGGATCACTTGCCGTGTCACCACATCCCGATTGGGATTGATGTTGAACGGAGCCAACGACCAGCGCAACGCTGCATCGTCCTCGTTGTTCCCGGCCCAAAGCACCAGCGAAGGATGGCTGCGGAGTTTCACCACAACAGACGTAACCTCCTCCTCTATGGCCCGGGTAAACTCCTCCCGTTGGGGATAAAAGGTACACCCCATCGTAAAATCTTGCCACACCATGATTCCGTTTTCGTCGCACAGGTCGAAAAAGTGATGATCCTCATACACGTTGCCGCCCCAACAACGGACCATATTGCAGTTCGCATCGACCACCAACCGCATCGCATCGTCGACCAACGAGGCATCGCGGCTGTGCAGTGCATCGAGCGGCACCCAATTCGTTCCACGCACGAAGATTCTCTCTCCATTGATGATAAAACAGAACTTTCCGGGCTCCTCCTCCAGATGAATATCCGACAGCTCAAGTTTGACAGTCCGGATGCCGATTCGCTTGGTATCCGTATCGAGCAGCGAGCCGTCGGCATCCAACAGTTGGGCCGTGGCTTCATACAACGCCGGATCACCATACCCCCGCGGCCACCAGAGCGCCACGCTGTCCAATGCGATGATATACCGGCCCGCATGTGCGGAAAGCAGCTGTTCGCCCCGATAGACCTCCTTGCCGTCGCGGCTCATCGTAAAGACGATCTTCGCCTTATCCAGCTTTTCAAACGGCAACCGGGTCTGGAAATCAACGAACACCCGAGCCCGATTGTGATCGGTATCCACTTCGGCCGTCATCCAATGCACATCAACGATACGTGCCGGATTCACCGTCCGCAGCTCCACGCTGCGCCACAGACCGGCACTGACCAAACGGGGCATAATGTCCCACCCATACATATGGGGTGCCTTACGCACAAACACCGACTCCTCCGACGGGAAATTACCGATACTGAACGTTCCCAACAGATGATTCTGCCCCTCCAGAACCGCCGAACGCAGAATGACCTGCAACGTATTCTCTTCCGTCTCGTTCAAAAAATCCGTCACATCGAACCTACGCTCGATCAACATATTTGCCGAAGAGCCGACATGTTTTCCGTTCACCCAGATCTCGGCAATGCAGTCGATTCCCCCGAAAAAGAGCTCGGCTCGCTGTCCGGCTTCGAGCTTCGGAGATGGGAAAGTCCGGCTGTAACACCATTGGTACCCTTCAAAGCGACGCAATCCGTTCACGTTGCTGCCGATCATCGGATCGGGAATCACACCCGCCGCAAAGAGGTCGAGTTCCACGTTACCCGGTACCTGTGCAGACACCTGCTCCATGCAATCCTGTACCCGTTCGAAATCGGCCGGATCGACAACCGCCGGATCGGGTTGAGGCCAGTAGGAAAGCTTCCATGTCCCATTCAGGGAAATCGTCTCACCCAGCGCCTCAAAACCGCTTATTCCCCATAAAGTGAACAGCGACAAAAGAAAACCAACGCACTTTTTTATATTCATAGCCCGATAGTTATTCGTTATTAAATATTCCGTTTTCGGCAGATATTTCGTTAATCTTGTCGGAACCGAAGTTCGTGCACACCGGCCCCCAGCTGCTGCTCCTTACCGCATGCGATCACGGTCGCCGTCGTATTGTCCGGAATCTCCACCTTCAGCGTCACACGGTTACCCTCACGACTCCATTCGGAACGGATCATTCCCTGTACCGAACGATACTCGCCTTTCACCCAGTCGAGCCCTTCTACAAAATGGGGTGTAATAAGGATATGGCGGAATCCGGGCTGTGCCTCGTCGTAATTGATCCCTGCCAGCACGTTATACATCCACGCACTAATGTCGCCCAAAAAGACGTGATTGATCGATGCGTCGCGGAATTCGGGCGAAAGCACCCACGTCTCGCCCAACGTCGTAAAGCCTTGCGTGATCCACCACCCCCACGAGGGCGCATCCTCCTGCGTCGCCATTTTGTACACGGCATCGACATAACCGTACTTGGTCAGCATACGCGGCACAAATTTACTGCCCAACATACCGAAATCGAGGTGATAGTCGTTCTGTTGAACCGATTTATAGAGGTTGTCGGCCACCTTCTGTTCATCGCCTTCGGGAACAATTCCCAGTGCAAGAGCCGTAGCCAGTGCAGCCTGCGATCCGTTGGCATAGAGAGCCGAATCGGCACGATAGTATTTCTCGTTGATCTTGTTACGCAACGTCTCGGCCTTTTGGCGATAAGGTGCCGCATCCCGACCGGTCAACTCCGCAAAACGCGCCATCAGCACATAGTCCAAATAGTAGAAACACGGAGAGGTGAACTGCGTCGGAGTCTGCGTCTTATAGGGTACCCAATCGCCAATACCGTAGGTTACCAATCCGTCCTGATCCTCACGAGCCCCCAGAAAGGCCATATATTTTTCACAAACCGGGAAGATCCGTTCGATCGCCCGGGTATCTCCGTAATAGTTGTAAAGCGCATTCGGAATAATAAACATCGCCGCATCCCAAACCGGACCGATCCAATCGCTGTACCCCCAACCCGAACTCGGAATGATTCCCGCAATCTGTCCGTTCTCCAACTGATTGTCTTCGAAATCGGCCAACCATTTTTCGTAAAAACGGAGTCCATCGAAGTTGAGCAGTCCCAGATCGACCGACACATGAGCGTCAGCCGTCCAACCGTTCTTCTCGCGTTGCGGACAATCGGTCGGAATACTCATCAGGTTCGACAGATAGGAGCGATTGGTTGCCGCCCATATCTTGTTCAACAGTTCGTTCGAACAACTAAACTTACCGACCGGTTCGACAGCCGTATGCATGCAGAGAGCCGTCAGGTTCTCCTTACCAAGTTTCACCGGGCGATCGGTACGCACCTCAACATATTGGAACCCATGATAATTGAAATCGGGCACAAACGTTTCTGGCTCTCCGCCCCGAAGAATATAGACATCGGTCTGGAACTCATGGCCGGGTTTCGGATAGAAATAAATATCGATATTACCGGGTTCGAGACGTCCGGACTCCTTGAGTAGCTCCCCGTATTGCATCGATACGACCGTACCGCGTTCACCCTGTATGTGCAGCCGGGCTACCCCCGCCATGTTTTCACCAAAGTCGAACACATGTACCGTATCGCCGAACGAACGGACATCGACTGCCGCTATTTCACGCGAACCGATTCCGGGCATAACCTGAGCCACGAGTTTCGGTGAGGGGGCGTCGGTCTCCACCGCCGAATTCCAACCCCGGTCATCGAACCCGGGCTTGTCCCATCCCGGAAACTCCAGCCGTGCATCGTACGTATCGCCACTGTAAATATTGTTCTGTACGTATGGGCCGGTGTTGCACTTCCAGCTGCCGTCCGAAACGATCACCTGTTTCGACCCGTCGGCTGCCACGATGTGCAGTTCACAGATCATCCGTGCCCGGTTGCGCCACCGCGCCTTTTCGAAATCCCACGTCGCCACGCGCGGATCCTCGTTATAAAACCCGTTTCCAAGAACAGCCGCCAAAACGTTCTCCTCTCCGGCCACGAGCAGATCCGTCACATCATAGGTGCAATAGAGATTCCGCTTGTCGTAATGGGTGTACCCCGGTTCAAGCCGATTCTGCGTTACGGGCTTTCCGTTCAACGTCAGTTTACCGTAGGCTGCTGCACTCACATACAACCGGGCATAATCGATATCCGCCCCAGCCACAAACGATTTCCGCAACATCGGCGCCGGAGCGAACTGTTTGTCGTGCTTGTCCGTAATCCAACGACCAGTCCAATCCGAAGCATCTCCGAAGGCCGTCTCGAAACTATCGACAGGAGAGACGACAATACGTCCATCATCGTCCCATGCCGTCGCCCGCCAATAATAACGAGTGAACGGTTTTAAAGAAACATCCGGTGTACACGCCGTAAAGCTGTTATCCGATTCCATCTCCGGAGAGTTCCAAATATCTCCGTCGGACAAAGAGTCAGCCAGCAATGCTGCCGACGAAGCGATCCGCACCCGGCAACGCGTCTGTTCGAATGCATCGTCTCCCGTATATTCCCACGTGAATCGGGGTTGCGTACCGGCATCCAATCCGATCGGCGATACGCTATACTCGCAACGCATATTCGTAATTTCAGGATTTCCCGCACTTTGACAGGAGATCAACAAAGCGACAGATATCGCCGACATCGATACGGACACAGTCCGTTTCCAAATGATCGATTTCTTCATCAGATATAGGTTTAGGTTAAAATTCTAACTACACCGACACACTCCACTTATCGTAAATACGGCAAAGAAATATGTCTCCTTATTTTTATTAAAACGCAGCTAAAAATACCAACATTTCCTCTAATATGCAAATTGTTACTATCCAAACACACATGCTCGAAACAAACAAAATACAAACGAAAAGTCGTTTCCAAAGCATGAAAACACGCTCGTTCCGTTTGGATAATCGTCAAAGTTTTCTTTTCTTTGTCTATAGAGGATTTATATCACAGATATTCAAATCAGACAAATAATAATATAATTTTTAGTTATGTCATTTTCATTTAAAAGCGCATGGAAGTTTGGACAATTACGTCCGCTCCTGACCAAAACAAGAATCGCATGCAGTGTTATGCTTGCCACTACGGCTCTTCTTTTTGCATGTAGTGAAGATCCGGAAACACCCCCCGACGGAGGAGATCCTAATCCTCCCGATATAGAACAGGGGGATTCAACTTCTAAGCCTCAGATCGAGTACATGACCTTCAAAACCTCTTCGGCTCACGATCTTGAAATCACACTCCAAACCGATACATCTTACAAAATCTCTACAACAGGAGAAGATCCTTATATCAGTACGAATCCTTTGACAAAGAGCAATCCGGCTGATTCTGTCGTTTTGACCTTTGAATACAAAGCGTACTCATCGATCGAAAATTTCCAAATCTTTTTTGCCGATCCTGTTTCAGAAGAACGATCGATAAAGGTCGAAAAGATCGAATCTGCTCGTGCCCAATGGAAAACTTTCTCGGTCGTTCTGAAAAATCAGATCGATCAATTCTCATGGGGTAAAGCAGGCGACTACCTGCGATTGGATTTCGGACAAAAATCAGGTGTCACGATCCAAATCCGGAAGATGTACTTTAGAGCAATGACCGACGAAGAGAAAGAAGAAATAGAAGGTGACGAAGATCAGGCACAATATGAGGCAGAGTTAAATACGAATCTTCAAAAATATCTTCAAGCCAGCTACCGTTCTGAAATCACAAGTGTCGAGGTCAAGCCGTTTTTAATCGACATCAAAGGAAACTGTGCAGGTGACGGTGAGTTCAGTCTTTGCGAAATTCCTCCCTATTTGGACGTAACCCAAGTCAAAGAATTCGAATATAAAACACCGATTACTGACCCTTCGTTCTCATTAAGCCTTAGCCGAACTGCAGAACGGGATGGAATAGAATATGACCGGGCTCTCTCCAAATGGGTGATTGTAAAAACTGTAGACGGGAAAGAATCCATCGATTCACATGCCCATTATGCAGATGACATCCAGGCATCACAATCTCTTTCACCCATGCAGCTCACAACGAAAAAAGGATTGGGCGGATTCTTCCTCAATGCCATTGAAAGTGACCTCGATGACCTGGGTATAGGTAGTGTAACCGTAAATATTCCGATTACCGCATATATGTTTACTTCGGATAGAGGCAACTGTATTCCTCACATTTATGGAGGTAAAACCTTCTATTTCGATCGGGGTGGTATCGAGTCCCTCGATGCAACCTTACGCGCCACAACAAAACGGAACATCGTCGTCTCTGCCATTCTTTTGATTCAACCGGCAGCAAGTTGTCCCGATCCCGAAATCGGACGCATGCTACAACACCCCAGTTATACTTCGCAGGGTATCTACACTATGCCCAATATGACCAATCCGGAAAGTGTTCATTGCTATGCTGCTGCTCTCGACTTCCTTGCCAGCAGATATTGTCGAGCAGACAATCAATACGGCCGTATCAACTATTGGATCATGCACAACGAGGTCGATATGGGACTCGACTGGACCAACATGGGTGAAAAGACCATTTGGATCTACACGGATACGTATATCAAGTCTATGAGAATGTGTTACAACATTGCTCGTCAATACGATCCGAATGCAGAGGTTCTCGGTTCATTCACACACCACTGGGCTCAATCCTCAGGAGCAAACCATCCGACGAAAGACATGCTCGAATTGATCGTAAAATACAGCAAACTCGAAGGTGACTTCAAATGGGGCGTAGCTCATCACCCATATCCGGAAGATTTGAACGAGCCGAAAACATGGTTAGACAAGAGTGCTACTTTCTCAATGAGTACAGCTAAAGTAACTTTCAAAAATCTTGAGGTTATCAACAAATGGATCTTGGATAGCGAGAACTTGTATATGGGTACCACGAAACGGACGCTTTGGCTTTCGGAAAATGGAACAAATTCGCCCACATACAGCGAACAAGACCTCAACGAACAGGCAGCTGGATTTGCATATGCATGGAAAAAAATCAAAGTTCTCGACGGTATTGACGGTATCCAATGGCACAACTGGATCGACAACCGAAGCGAATACGGCTTGAAAATCGGATTACGTCGATATCCCGATGACGAAGAAGACCCACTGGGCAAGAAACATGTATGGTATGCTTACCAAGCAGCTGGAACCGATCAGGAAGATGTTGTATTCGAACCCTATCTCGACATCATCGGTATCAGCAACTGGGATATTGTCCAAGACGTCATCAGCGAATAGAATTTGTTATTACAAATACACTTTGCATAAAAGACGGGAAATCAGTTTTCCCGTCTTTTATTTTTCAACGGACCAGATCGGCCGCAGATTTGTATATCTTTACTGAGTTCCATTCTACAGATCAAATAACATGAACCTCAAACAAAAAAGAATCATTCGGATAACGGCAATCAGCATACTTGTCCTTTTATTTCTACTTGCTGGTTCCGAAATCTGGGTCATCAGGAAAATTGAAACCACAGCAGAACAGGCCATCCGCAATCAAGGCGGGATTCCAAATAAAGTAGACATAGGCAGTATATCAATCAACCCGCTGAAACGGAGGGTCCGACTGAACAATTTACTCTTCCATATTGAATTTCCTTCAACAGCTTCAGATATAAATCTGAAAATAGATCATCTGGTCATCGAAGAAATACGATTACAGAGAGGGAACGGCATTACATTCGAAGCCATTGATCTGCATACGCCCATATTAACGCTATCGAGACATTCATCGGAAAGTTTATTGGACTCGACTCGCCGCGATACGACAACATTCATCAAGCCGAATTCCAAGCTCGAAAAGATCCTTTCAAAAACCATCCATATTACGGATGGCTCCATACGCATTATAGAGAATAAAAACAACAAGCCAATTATCCACTCCTTTCAACACGTTTCTTTTTCTACCGGTCCTCAAACCGGTATAGCTTCCGGTCAATCCCTTATATCTACCGAAACAGATTTCCAACTATCCATACAACAAATTCAATATCAATTCGACCAAAACGCTCTGCAATTCGAGGCCGATACACTTATCGTTAGCCGGGATTCGATTCACCTCACAGCTCTGCGACTATTACCCCTATACACTCGGGAGGAGTTCGCCGAACTGGCTCCAGAGCATGCGGATTGGATACAAATATCCTCCCGGAACATTAGTGGATATGGAATTAATCTGCTCGAATGGATACTTCATAAAAATTTCACAGCAGACAGTATTGATATCGGAACCGCACATATCGAAAGCTATAAAAACCGAAATATCACTCAGGAGCAACGGATCAAACCATTATTTTTCCAACTGCTAAATAAAATTCCCAATCCGATAGATATCCAATCCGTCGGATTCCGAAATATAGACGCCTTTTATTCCGAACTTGTTCCAGGAAAAAACACACCGGGAACTATCTCTTTCAATAACATATCGGGATCGTGCAACGGTATAACCAACCGGCCGGAAAATTCAGGACAAAACATCGTTATCCAGGCTAACGGCTTGCTACAAAACACTGTTTCCATGCAACTTAATCTTGTATGGCCTGCAGGGGCCTCTCAACCGCAATTTGTTGCCACAGGGAAAATGGAATCGATGAATCTTCCACTGATGAACAGCATCACCATACCGATTGCCGATCTACAAATCGACAGAGGCAAAGTTCACCAGCTTTCGTTTCGCATAACGGGCGATTCGACACAAGCCGAAACCGAACTCACCATGCTTTACGACAGTCTGAAGATCGAACTGATTCATCGTAAAAGCGGAATAGTTCGCGAACGCAAGTTACTTTCGACCGTTCTGGACGATTTTATTCTCATTCCCGACAATCCCCATCTTGGGAAAACACGCATCGGTACCGGAACCACTTTGCGCAATCCCTATCGTTCGCAATTCAATTACTTGTGGAAATCGATAGAAACGGGAATCAAATCGACGTTAATCGACCGCCATATCAAACACAACAAGCCCCATCGTTCCCGTTACAAAAATTTTTAGAGACAATGGGAAACGAAATATATGGGAAAGAGGAAAAGCAAAGAAAAACTGGGAACAGAAGAAATATCACAACAAACAAATTATTTAAGGGACAGGCTTACCGTTCTGTTCCTTACTCTCCGGAGAGAGTGTATCGGAAGGAATCAGACCGTATTCCCAATAGTAGATCCGAATCAACAGCAAGAATCCCGAAAGGAGCAGCGGGCCGAAAATAATCCCCCAAAATCCGAATAATGGAATCCCGAGTATCACGCCGAAAACGACAATTAACGGATGGGTATTCGTTATCTGACGCATCAATACGATACGGCACAGACTATCCACATTGGCAATCACCAAAAAAGCGCATAACCACATAACTATCCCCTGCCAAGGCGCCACTTCGACCCACAAGTATATCCCCATCGGTACCGTCACGACTGCCGTACCGACCATCGGAATCAGACCGCACACCGCCGTCAGAAAAGCCCAGAAAACAAAATCGGGAACACCCAAAAGCCAATACACCGCAACTGACGCTATCCCCTGACAAAGCATTACCAGCGGTATTCCGACAGCATTGCTAAAGATGATTCCCTTGACGGCCTGTTTGATACTCGTAAGGCTCGTTCCCCGAAAAGGCAAATACATAATTACCCGACGCTCCATCTCCCGTCCCCGCTGCAACATAAAAAACAGCACGACCAACATCAGCAATACATTGACCGTAAAGCTGTACGTCGTATCGAACAATGACGACGCCACTCGCGTCACCACACCCCCCGAATCCTGCAACACCTTTTCGGGCACGATTCGAAATCCGAGCAGATCATTCGCCTTTTCCAACAACAGGTTGAACATCTTTTTCACCTGTACCGTATCGACCGCCGATACCTCCGTCGCAATCATCCGGAACGTAAAAAAACCCAAACCCGAAAGCAAAACGGTCATCGCCAGCACCAAAACCGATGCCGCAAGCCACGATCGCCAATGCCACCGTTCGGTCAAGTAGAACATCACTTGCCGCAAAACGACATAGAGGGTGACGGCCCCTAGAAACGCCCCGATAAAGAACTTCAACCGATAAACGATCAACAAACCGATAAACAACAGTATGCCGATAAACAGCAGTTGCCGAAAAAATGCATTGTCCGCATTGCGTATTCCGATTCTTCCCATACGATAATCCTATTTTATCCCGTTCTCTACCTACAAACAAATATTTCACCAAACCGCAACAATCGGAAGGGGATCGATAACATTACGACCAAAAACACGTTATATTTGTATCGAAGCCCAATAAACAATGAAACATCTATGGAAAAAATCGCAAAAAAACTGACGGATCTGATCGGCAACACTCCGTTGCTCGAACTGGAACGATACAACCGTAAACATAAACTCGAAGCACGTCTGATCGGGAAACTCGAATATTTTAATCCGGGAGGAAGTGTAAAAGACCGTGTAGCTCTTTCGATGATCGACGACGCCGAACGGAAAGGGTTGTTGCGTCCCGGCGCGATGATCATCGAACCGACCAGCGGAAATACCGGAGTCGGCTTAGCATTAGTCGCTGCCGTACGGGGATATACACTGATTCTGACTATGCCCGAAACGATGAGCCTCGAACGCAGAAACCTGCTCAAGGCACTCGGCGCAAAGATTGTCCTGACGCCTGGAGCTGAAGGCATGAAGGGAGCCATAGCCAAAGCTGAAGCCCTGAAACAGGAGAATCCGGGTTCAGTTATTTTGCAGCAGTTTGAAAATCCGGCCAACCCGGCAGCCCACATTGCCACCACAGGTGAAGAGATCTGGCGCGATACGGAAGGGAAGATCGACATCTTCGTGGCAGGAGTCGGAACGGGCGGAACCGTGACGGGAGTCGGGAAAGCCCTCAAAAAGCACAATCCGAACATCCGCATCATCGCTGCCGAACCAGCATCTTCCGCGGTTTTGTCGGGTGGCAAAGCCGGTCCGCATAAGATTCAAGGTATTGGAGCCGGTTTCGTTCCCGCTATTTACGACGCTTCTGTTGTCGACGAGGTCATCCCCGTTGATAACAATGATGCCATACGCAGTAGCAGGGAACTGGCTTCCGCAGAGGGTCTGCTGGTCGGTATTTCGGCCGGAGCCGCCATTGCCGCTGCCACACAAATCGCCAAACGGCCGGAAAATCGGGGCAAAACAATCGTCGCCCTGCTGCCCGATACCGGAGAGCGATACCTTTCGACCGAGCTGTACGCTTTCGACAGTTATCCGCTCTAAACATTTAACAACACGCTCTGTCATACACACAGCCGGACGGCGGACTCGAAAATTTCGAGGTTTACGCCGTCCGGCTGCTGTATATTTCCTTAAGAGAAAGAGTGTAACTGATACGCTTCACCGCCCCCAGTCTCACTGCGTCCGGATCAGCATATAGGGCGATTTTTCGGGATCAAGCCATTGCAACACCTCGACCACATCCTCTTCGGGAACCGTAATACACCCCGCACTTCCTTTGTCATATCCGCTCTCAACATGGAAAAATATGGCGCTTCCCTTATATTTTTCAATCGGACGCATATTGTATTCAACCACTGCTGCATATTTGTATGCATCGTCGTCGCGCCGCAGGTACTCGAAATTATCGGTTTTGGGCTTCTCTGTCGTCATCTGATTGTAGTGCGGATCTTCGGAATCACTGATCCAATAGTGTTCGGGAGTCACCACTACATAAGGCCATCGCAACTCAATATCGGCCTCATAACCAAAAGCAAAACCCATCGGATAAGCACCTGAAGGTGTTCGCATATCACCTTCGCGTTTCTCTCCGAATGGAGCGATCCCGGCCCGTCCGACATTCGAATGAATCACCGGAGCCACTTCGAACCACCGTCCGTTTTCGTCCTTTTCATAACGACGGAACTGACACAGCACCCGGTCTGGCCGGTCGTTATAAACCAATATCAACTGCCGGCAACTATCCGGCAACCGAATCTGCTCATCCTGAAAACTTGCAATAAAAGCATCCGTATCGTTCGTTTTGCGGTACTCCTCAATATAATTTCCGATCCACACAATCCGTTCTTCGATCGGTGTTTTTAAATCCGCAGGAGCCCCCTTGAGCGTCTGTCGATAACACTCCTCCGCACTCCGAAGTGCTACCGTATCACCGTTCCACAGGCAACCCAGACGCTCGTATATCGTTCCCAACATCAGATTTCCCCATGCTCGTCGGGAAGCACTTCCCTCTTCCAGATAGCGATCGATCTCTTCCATACGCTCTTCGGCCAATTCTCTGAATCTAAGGGTTTGCAAATATGAATACTTAGACTCCGCTGTCTCACTCCACTGACGAGGCTCTTCACTCGTAAATATTCCAACCAACGGATCGGTAGCTTGGGCCAACGTCAGACCTACCGCCCAATAGATCGAAGTCATCGTTTGCTGCAACGAATCACCCACAAGCGTGTACCCTCCGCTGTCAAGCGTATCGATCCGATCCGTCACACAATAGCGGATCCGCAACGAATCGCTCTGAGAAGCCTCCAGGCAGACATCCCAAAAATCACCTCCAAACCAACGACGCAAACTTCGCTCCAATCGGGCTAAACGACCGCTCCGCAAGGTATATCCAATTTCGGAGGTCCAACGGTGCAAAGCCTCCTCCTGTTCAGCACTCTGAATCGTATATCCCATCGCATTTGCATCGACCATGGCATAAAACAACTCATTCGAAAGAGCAATCTCCTCCGTCAAAGATTGTTCGGTCAACAGCGGAGACGAAACGTTTTCTGCGTCGACTCGAACATAAGCCACCTGATCGGGATACAAAGCCCGCACGACGACAACGATCGCCAACACGACAATCATCAGCAAAATCGAGCTGCCAACCCGTAAAGTCCGATGTCCGATACCCTGCTCTTTCATGAAAGCAAATTTTGAGATTAATAATTTTTCAGTTTTTTTTCAGAATGATCGCTTCAGCAAGAAACAGGGACTTCTGTTTCGATCTCTGCCTCTTCTGCCGGATCCTTCTTTTCGTTACGGCTAACGACACAGGCCGCCATAGCATCCCCCGATACGTTCACCGCCGTAATCAGCATATCCAACGGACGATCCATAGCTATGATCATGGCAATACCTTCGGCTGGAATCCCCACAGCTACCAACACCAACATCAGAATAGCCATCCCTCCGCTCGGAATACCGGGAGTCCCGATAGACGAAACAGTAGTCAGCACCACAATCGAAAGCATCTGTGCCAGCGACAGGTCAACCCCCATCACCTGTGCCACAAACACCGTCGCAATGGCATGATAACAGCTTGTCCCGTTCATGTTGATGGTAATCCCCGTAGGCAACACGAAAGAGATCACATTGCGGGGCAGTCCGAGTTTCCGCATCTGTTCAACGTTCAACGGCAGGCAAGCCGCACTGGAACACGATGTAAAGGCCAACAGCTGCACAGGGAACACTGCCCGCATATAGGATTTCAGCGGAACGCGACTAAGGAACCGGACAATCAGTGGATAACATACGAACAATATGAAACATAACCCGACCACTACAGTCAAAGCATAATAACCCAATGCCAACAACAGATCGACATCACCGGCAAAGCTGACCATCAGGTCGGCCATCAGGGCCATCACCCCCAACGGGGCAATTTTCATCACATAACCGATGATCTTCAATATAATCGCGTTCAACGACTCGACGATCTTTTTAACCGGAGCCGACCGCTCCCGTCCTACCGCCACCATCGCTACCGCAAACACGATCGACAACAGGATCAACTGCAGCATAGCCGAGTTATCACCTGCAGCCTGCACGACATTCTCTGGAACCAAATCTTCAATAAAATGGAGAGGTCCCTGCTCCTGAACCACTTGTGCCGCCTCCTGCTTTTCAGCAACAGACTGTTCGTAATGGACCCTGAACTCTTCGGCTTTTTCTCTGGGGAACACGAAACCGGGACGAATCACATTTACAGCAACCAATCCGATAAATATAGCAAATACAGTTGTTATCAAATAGATAAACAACGTCTTGAGTCCCAACCGAGAAAGATGCTTCATATCACTCATGTTGGTAATCCCGCTAATGAGCGACACCACAACCAACGGAACTGCAACCAACCGCAACATACGGATAAACACCGTTCCCCAGGGTTTTACCCAATCCGTAACCACTTGTTCGGTCCCGGTAGACACAGCAATAAAGCCAATCAGAATTCCGATCGCCATCCCGATCAGAATTGTAACATACAACGGTAATTTTTTCATCTGTATCCAGCGTACTTCCTTCGCCTCAAAAACTTCACTCCCGATTTACACGCCACCTGTTTTTTTGACAATCTGCTCGTTTTTATTTTTGTGCCCCAAATTTATAAATTATCAAGAAATTCACAGAACCTCTCTCCAAAAAAACGATACATAGGCAGGATTAAAACGACGCCTCGGTCCTCAGATTTACTCCTCCATCTGCTTTATAACAAGAGTTATCTGCCCCCACGTTCGAACGTACGATATGATAAAACATCGATCCATGTATCATATTGCCCGGATCGACAACAAAGCTCCGATAGTTGAAATCGGTCGGGACTTGCCCTGAATTGACCTCGATCCCCACCTGTTCGATCTTGACGAACGATGCACCGGGAACATGTCCGGCAAAAGGGACTTCGAGTGAAGTCAAAATATTCGAACAGTTCTGCGCATGGATTCTCCCGAACCAACTGGAATGGTCCATCCGCGAGAAGACAAACGCCTGCTCACAATTCCACGCCGAAAGATTATTGCCATTCGCATGTTCGGAAAAGACAAATCCATATCGGAAAGCGCTTTTGACATATAAATTCCGGAACTCCTGCTCGGGATTACACCACAAACGGGGTCCAATGAACCCTGCCGAATAGTGTCCTTCAGCGGAAGGCGCTTTCAAGGCCGTACTTCGTATCGAGGAAAAAATCAACACATTATCCGTATATACAGTCGCCGCGTAGGCAACATTCACTCCCGACAGACGAGGATAACTCCCCGGTTCGGCTTTCGCCTGAAACGCGATATCCTGTAGGCGAACGACCGCCTGATTAAGCCCATAACCGTTTGCTCCGGCACCAACGGCAAAGACCGCAACCGGACATTCGGAAGGATCGGTCTGAATCTCACCCAACGTATCGGAAAAGAGAATGGTTCCCTCATCCCATACCTCTGAAGTATCCTCCACCGTATGATTGGCATAAGAACATGGGGTCACCGCACAACCCTCTCCCTGTATGCGGATCATTCCGTAATCGCGCTTGCCGGGAGTACGCGTTTTTGGTTTAAGAATCAGATGTGCTTTGACATTATAAGCCTCTTGAAGAGTTACCAACCGATAGCGTCCTTTCGGAAAATAGACTGTACCCCCTCCCCGATCCATCACCGAATCCAACAACGCTTGAATCGCCGGACCATCATCCGTCACGCCATCGCCCTTGACTCCGAAATCTTTCACATTGTACACCGGGATAACACCCTGTGCCTCGTTTTTTGTTTTTGCCCTATCTCCGCATGAAACAAAATACATGGCCCAGATAAACATACTACATACTATAAAACTTTTTCGCATCATACCGTATACAGTCTTTACTCAAACCTATCTGAACAAAAATAGGCCTTTTACAGATAATTTCCTACCCCGATTCTATTTTCCAAAATTAAAAATATCCACCCAAAACAACACTTTTACGGTAAATTAGAACTAAATTTGCCAAAAATTTCATACAGACATTCCATGCAATCCCCAAGTGCCCTAATGAGATATTTCATTCTGCTCATTACACTCATTTCGATCCTTATCTTCCCTCAACATACTGTAGCACAACATCAACGCAACTTAACACCCTGCGACTCACTCAAAATCAACAACACCGGATTCGGCCGCTTTATGAACCAAGTGTCGTCAACCCGTGCTTATCAAATGACCCATATCGCTATTCCGCTGATCGTATCGGGTCTTATCACACAACACAATGACCATCAATTCCGTAGTCTGCGCAATACTTATCTGCTTTCTTTTTACCACCGATATGACGACTACCTGCAATATGCTCCTGCAGGATTGTTACTCGGTCTGAAAGTCGGAGGAGTCGAAGGACGCAGTTCATGGGGGCGGATGCTCGTTTCAGATGCTTTTTCCGCCGTACTACTTACAGCCATGGTACGGTCTCTAAAATCAGCCGGTCAGGTAACACGCCCCGACAACACTGACCGACATTCATTCCCGTCCGGACATACTGCCACCGCTTTCCTTACCGCAACCCTACTTCACAAAGAGTACGGACGAACACGAAGCCCGTGGTACAGCGTCGGAGGATATGTCTGCGCTACGGCAACCGGACTCTCCCGCATGATCAACAACAAACATTGGCTGAGCGATGCTCTGGCAGGAGCCGGCATAGGCATCCTGTGCGGCGAATTAGGATACTATCTGGCCGACCTGATATTCAAGGATCGCGGACTGCTCCGCGATGAGCTTCCCGAACCGACATATGACCTCTCTCACCATCCTTCATTTTTTGGTCTTTATTTGGGCTACAACCTGTTCCTGAACCGAACTGAACGGATCGACGGAACAAAAATATCATTTTCTTCTGGTGGAAATGCCGGACTCGAAGGAGCTTGGTTCATCAACAATCACCTCGGATTTGGTGGCCGACTGACTGCCATGAATCTGAGTCCGGTCGTTGACGGTACAGCCTGCAAAAAACAGATCGAACTAATCTGTTGTTATATAGGTGCATACTATTCTCTCCCGTTGACCTGCAAATGGCACATTGGATCTAAATTACTCGCCGGATATAACCATACAGGCGTATTCCATCTACACGAACGTTCTATAGGGAACAGAAATCTTTTCGGAATGAGCACCGGCCTTTCGCTGACCTTCCTCGCCCACCACAATTTCGGCATGCGCGTCTTCTCCGATTACACTTTCACCCCTTCGTTGCTCGTCCCTCACGGAAAGACATCACACATTCTTTCTTTAGGCGGCGGAGTAAACCTCCAATTTTAAAACAGCAATATCATTTAACATACAAATCGCCTTTTCTCGAAACAATCGGGCAATGAATCACGTCCGATTTCCTCATAATTTGTTACCTTTGCAGACGAGTTAACCCAAGTATTTATAAAATCGAGAAAATGCGTATATTTCTATTTTGCATCGGGCTTTTGAGTTGCATCTCCATCAAGACCCAAGCCCAACCTGAAATTATTGCTGACACAACACGTCCCATTGAAGAACGGATACAAAACGCAATCGATCAGATGACTCTCGAAGAGAAAGTCAGACTCTGTTTCGGAGGAGAGCGTTTTGGAGAGGTGATTTTACCAGGTGTTCCCCGCTTGGACATCAATCCGATTTATGCCACTGACGGCCCACGGGGTGTACGTGCGGGTGATGTCACGGTCTTTCCTTCTGGCATAGGTCTCGCTGCCACATGGAATCCACAATTAGTCGAACAAACCGGACAAGTCATCGGAACCGAAAGTCGTGCTCGTGGAATCGGTATGATCTTCGGACCTGCATTCAATATCAACCGAGATCCGCTGGGAGGTCGTTTCTTTGAATATTTTACCGAAGACCCTTATCTGAACGGGAAAATCGCCGCTGCACAAATAAAAGGAATGCAAAAAGAGGGTGTATCTGCCTGTATCAAACACTTTGCAGTCAACAGCCGCGACCTTAACCGAAATTGGTATATGAGCCGTGTCGACGAACGTACGCTACGCGAAATCTATCTACGCGGATATGAGATGGCCGTCAAAGAGGCCGACCCGTGGGGTTGCATGACCGCCGCAAACGGATTGAACGGCGAACTTTGTAGCGACAACAAATGGCTGCTCAATGAGGTACTGAAAAAAGAGTGGGGATTTAAAGGTCTCGTACTCACAGATTTCTGCCACTCTCGTTCGACCGAAAAAGCCGCATTGGCCGGTCTCGACATCGACATGCCATGGGGCGATTTCGAAACGATTCTTTTTGGAAAGCCGCTAATGGAAGCTGTTGAACAAGGAAGAGTTCCCGAATCCGTATTGAACGAAATGGTTCGCCGAATTCTTTGGGTAAAATACAAAACCGGAATTCTCAATCATAAAGACATAAAAGCCGGTGCTTCCATCAACACCAAAGAAAACCAAGAAGTAGCCCGCATGGCTGCCGAAGAGAGTATGGTACTCCTGAAAAACGAAAACAATCTACTCCCTCTCGACCTCGACAAGACAAAACGGGTCGTTCTGATCGGGCCAAACTGTGCACAACGCTTCTGTATTCTGGGACTCGGAGGAAGTTCCGGAACACAAGCTGCATATGAAATCACGCCACTGAAAGGGCTGGAAAACAAATTAAAAGGTAAAGCCGAACTCTCCTACCTGCCTTTGACAGGAGACTCACCTTTCACACCGATTCCCACCGAGTGCTGGATCGGTCAGGAAGAGGGTAACGGAGTCCGGGCAACCTACTACAAACGCGGAGGAGGTCAGGCTCAAGCCGTAAAAATCGAACCGACGGTCGATTTCAGCTGGTTCAACCAATCTCCCGTTCCTGACAAGATTCAACCCGGCGATATACGTGTTGTCGTAGAGGGCAAAATCAAGGCTCCCGTAACCGGAACCTACACACTCAAGCTGATCACCGATAACAACGCCGAATTCTGGGTATCGGACATGGGAGCACAAGCCATACGTAACACGGAGAGTGGTGTTCCGCAACAAAACACAGCTATGTGTTTCTTCGAAGCAGGAAAGACTTACGACATCCGAATCGAATACTCCCAATCGCCAGAAGGAATGAAAAATGCAACCGAGATGAACTACTGGGCAAAAGAGAACCCATCGTTGCGGTTGGAATGGGCCCTGCCGAGCGATGAAAACATCATTGCCGAAGCCATAGCACCTTATCGGGATACGCTCGCCGCTGCCGATGTGGTTGTATTCGTCGGAGGAACCGATCACAATCTCGACTGCGAAGGCCGCGACAGAACCTCGATGGATTTTCCGCAAGGACAGAGCGAACTGATCCGCCAAGTTGCAGCAATCAATCCCAAAATGGTTGTAGCCCTGATGCACGGTGCCCCGATCGATCTGCCGTGGATTGATGATGTGCCAGCTGTGTTGGACATGTTCTTCCCGGGTATGGAAGGAGGTACGGCTATGGCCGACCTGCTGTTCGGCGATGCAACGCCTTCCGGACGTCTGACCTTCAGCTGGCCTATGAAACTGGAGGATTCACCCGCCTACAAACTCGCTACACAAGACATCGACAACGTATACTACACGGACAGTCTAATGGTGGGATACCGCTATTTCGACACCAAAAACATAGCTCCACGCTATGAATTCGGATATGGATTGAGTTATACGACTTTCGATTACGGAAAGATGAAACTTTCACGTCAAGGAGACTCGTGTATCGTAACAATGAAGATCAAAAACAGCGGACCGAAAGACGGAGCCGAAACCGTACAAATCTACGTCGGTCAGAAAAACTGCAAATACACCCGACCGGTTCATGAGCTGAAAGCTTTCGAGAAAGTCTTCTTGAAAGCTGGTGAATCTCGCACAATCTCTTTCGTTCTGGACAAAGACGCTTTCTCGTACTGGAATCCGGATCAGAAAACATGGGTTCGCGACTCGGATGAATTTACGATCGAAGCCGGTCACTCGTCACGAGACATCCGCAGAAGTGCAAAGATCAAATTTTAATTCAAGATTTATTCTGAATCTGAATAAAACAACTGCAAAGAAAATCAGATACAAAACATTGTAGATAAGACAAAAACTGTCATACAGATTGGTTTTCATTAGAATTTTCACACATTTACCCGATATCCATGAATAAAAAACTCAACAAAGTCATCGTGCTCGGATCGGGCGCTTTGAAAATCGGACAAGCCGGAGAGTTCGACTACTCCGGATCTCAAGCCCTCAAAGCCCTCCACGAAGAGGGGATTTCCACCGTATTGATCAACCCCAACATCGCAACGATACAGACTTCGGAAGGTATCGCCGATCGGGTATATTTCCTTCCGGTCAACCCCTATTTCGTTGAAGAGATCATCAAGAAAGAGCGTCCGGACGGCATTCTGCTCGCCTTCGGGGGCCAGACCGCTCTGAACTGCGGAACAGAAATGTACCTGAACGGAACCTTGCAACGCTACGGCGTCGAAGTGCTCGGTACCTCGGTCGAGGCCATCATGGCAACCGAAGACCGCGACCTGTTCGTCAAAAAGCTGAACGAAATCAATGTCAAAACCCCGGTCAGCCAAGCAGTAGAGTCGATGGACGATGCGATTGCCGCAGCAAACCGGATCGGATTCCCGATTATGGTCCGTTCAGCTTATGCACTGGGAGGACTCGGCAGCGGAATCAGCCAAAATCTGGAAGAGTTCAAGACCCTGTGTGAAAGCTCTTTCGCCTACTCGAAACAGATTCTAGTAGAGGAATCCCTAAAAGGATGGAAAGAGATCGAATTCGAAGTAATCCGCGATAAGAACGATCACTGCTTCACTGTCGCCAGCATGGAGAACTTCGACCCGCTAGGAATCCATACCGGCGAAAGTATCGTCGTTGCCCCCACCTGTTCACTCGACGAACAGGAACTCACCATGCTGCAAGAACTCTCGAAAAAGATTATCCGCCACATCGGAATCGTCGGAGAGTGCAACATCCAATATGCCTTCAATTCAGAAACGGATGACTACCGCGTTATCGAGGTCAATGCCCGTCTGAGCCGTTCATCTGCCCTCGCTTCGAAAGCAACAGGTTATCCGTTGGCTTTTGTCGCTGCAAAACTGGCATTGGGATATACCTTGGATCAGATCGGCAAAATGGGTACGCCCAATTCTGCATACGTAGCTCCCTCGCTCGACTACCTGATCTGCAAGATCCCGCGTTGGGACCTCAGTAAGTTCGTTGGTGTCTCACGTCAAATCGGATCGAGCATGAAATCGGTCGGCGAGATCATGTCGATCGGTAAATCGTTCGAAGAGATTATCCAAAAGGGCCTCCGCATGATCGGACAAGGCATGCACGGATTCGTCGGAAACGAAGGACTCGAATTCGGAGATCTGGACGAAGAGCTCTCCAAACCGACCGACCTGCGTATTTTCGCCATCGCAGCAGCGCTGGAAAAGGGTTATACGATCGATCGTATCTATGAACTGACCAAAATAGACCCGTGGTTCCTCGAAAGACTGAAAAACATATACGACTACTCTCTCGTATTGCAGAAGTACTCTAAAATTGAAGATATACCGGCCGAAGTGCTGTTCGAGGCAAAGCGGCTCGGTTTTTCAGACTTCCAGATCGCCCGTTTCGTCGAATCGCCCGAAGGAAACCTCGAAAAAGAGTCGCTTCGTGTCCGTGCGGCCCGCCACAAAGCCAACGTGCTGCCAACCGTAAAACGGATCGAAACGGTCGCATCGGCCGATCCCGAACTGACCAATTACCTCTACTTCACGTACGACGGCAAAGAACACGACGTTCCCTACTTCAAGAACGAACGGTCGGTCGTGGTGCTCGGATCGGGAGCCTACCGCATCGGTAGTTCGGTAGAGTTCGACTGGTGCTCGGTCAATGCGGTGCAAACTGCCCGAAAACTGGGTTATAAGTCGATCATGATCAACTACAACCCAGAAACGGTATCTACCGATTACGACATGTGTGACCGACTCTATTTCGATGAGCTGTCGTTCGAACGTGTGTTGGATGTTCTTGAACTGGAAATGCCTAAAGGGGTCATCGTATCGGTCGGCGGACAGATTCCGAACAATCTGGCCATGAGACTTCACCGGCAAGGAATTCCTATCCTGGGAACTTCTCCGATCTCGATCGACCGTGCCGAAAACCGGCATAAATTCTCCAGTATGCTTGACCAGCTGGGTATCGATCAACCGGCATGGAAAGAGCTCTCACACATGGATGAAATCTACGAATTCGTCGAAAAAGTGGGCTATCCCGTCTTGGTCCGCCCATCATACGTACTTTCAGGTGCTGCAATGAACGTTTGCTATACGGCTGAACAGCTCGAAACATTCCTCAAGCTCGCTGCCAAAGTATCGAAAGAGTACCCTGTTGTGGTTTCGCAATTCATGCAACAGGCTAAGGAGATCGAATTCGACGCCGTAGCTCACAACGGAGAAATCATCGAATACGCCATCTCGGAACATGTCGAATTCGCCGGAGTACACTCAGGTGATGCCACGCTCGTGTTCCCTGCTCAGAAAATCTACTTTGAAACGGCACGGCGCATCAAGAAAATCAGCAAAAAGATCGCCAAAGAGCTCAACATCAGCGGGCCTTTCAACATCCAGTATCTGGCGAAGAACAACGAGGTCAAGGTTATCGAATGTAACCTGAGGGCATCGCGCAGCTTCCCATTCGTATCGAAAGTCCTCAAACGAAACTTTATCGATACGGCAATCCGCATCATGCTCGACGCTCCGTACGAAAAACCGGACCACACGAATTACGACATCGACTGGATCGGAGTAAAATCCTCGCAGTTCTCGTTCGCACGGTTGCATAATGCCGACCCGATCCTGAGCGTCGACATGTCTTCGACGGGCGAAGTAGGATGTCTGGGCGACGACTTCTCTGAAGCCCTGCTCTCATCGATGATCTCCGTCGGATACAACATTCCGGAAAAGAATGTGATGGTCTCTTCAGGTGACACCAAATCGAAGGTGGATCTGCTCGATCCCTGCCGGATGTTGCAAGCAAACGGATATACGATTTATGCCACTTCAGGAACCCAACGTTTCCTGGCCGACCACGACATCAAAGCCCAGACAGTGGGTTGGCCCGATGAACATGCTCCGTATAATGTCATGGACATGATCGCCGGACACAAATTCGACCTGATCGTCAACATACCGAAAAACCACACACACAGGGAATTGACAAACGGATACAAAATCCGTCGGGGTGCGATCGATCACAACATTCCGTTGATCACGAATGCCCGTCTGGCAAGTGCATTCATCCATGCATTCTGTGAGAAAAAACTCTCCGACATCCAGATCAAGAGCTGGCAGGAATATCAGTTATAAACAGTTATAAAACTCGGAGCCCCCAAAGGGCTGACCGAACTGACAAAAGGAGAGGGGTACGGTATTCCGCACCCCTCTCCTTTTGCATCTCCGGCAACAACTTTTTTCCCCGTTTATTCCTACTTCAGGCTCCAACAATATGTTTTACAAAACATTTACCTCTCTTGACTATTGCGACCCAAGGACATCCGGACAAGAATCAATTACATCACTCATTAGAAGTGCCTGATTTATCTACCCGTGTCTCCTGGATGCAATTCGCTTTTTTGTCCCCACGGAAATACCTGCGCCTATGGGAACGCCGTTTCCGGGCCTCTGTCCCTGAAGTCGTTTCGGCCACTCGATGCTCCGGATTGCTACCGACAGGAGCTTCCGAGTTCAAACTTTTTTCTGAGCTCGACTTTGCCGCTTGTATTCCACGCGAATCACGTGGTTCACGATTATCCCGTTTCGGGCTGCGTCTCTTTCCCGACCTACGACCACGTCGACGACGATCCTCATCCTCTCTCGGTGCATAGACCGGTCCCGCTCCAAGACGTTCAGGCAACGGCAATTTGGGAATTTCCCGATCAATAAACAGCTCGATCCGATGGAACTTTCCCTGCTCCTTCTCGTTAACAAAGGTAATCGCCGAACCTTCGGCACTCGCCCGGGCCGTGCGGCCAATCCGGTGTATATAATCCTCCGGGTCATGCGGCACATCGAAGTTAATGACCATACCGATATCCTCAATATCGATACCCCGCGCCACAATATCCGTCGCAACCAATATGTCGATCTTCCCGTTTTTGAAATTCAACATCACCTCTTCGCGCTGCTCCTGCTCCAGATCGGAGTGCATCGCCGCGACACGCAACTTCATGCGTTTCAACGAATAGTTCAACTCCTTGACCTTCTGCTTCGACGAAGCAAAAATGATCGTTTTGGCTCCGGTCGGTTTTGCAAAAAGCTCACGGATCAACTCCATCTTCTGATTCTCATAGCAGACATACGCCCCCTGTGTGATCGCCTCATTGGGTTTCGAAACCGCAATATTCACCTCTGCCGGACTGCGCATAATCTGTTTGGCCATCTGCCGGATCTTTGGCGGCAACGTAGCCGAAAACATGATCGTCTGCCGTTCGACCGGCAAATAGGAGATGATCTTCATAATATCATCGTAGAAACCCATATCCAGCATACGGTCGGCCTCGTCGAGTACGAAATATTCGACATGAGAGAGGTCGATCCCGCTGTTGGTCAGGTGAGCCAACAAACGTCCGGGCGTCGCCACAACGATATCCGACCCCATCAACATACCCTGCTTCTGTTGGCTCCATCCGATTCCGTCGCCCCCTCCGTAGACTACCGTCGTCGAGATCGGAAGGAAATAGGAAAATCCTTGGAATTGCGTATCAATCTGCTGGGCCAACTCCCGTGTCGGCACGACAATCAACGACTTGACCACATTGTCGGGATTCCCCTCGCGATGCAACCGGTCCAACAACGGCAACGTGTACGCCGCTGTCTTACCGGTCCCCGTCTGGGCACACCCGATCAGATCACGCCCCTCTAAAATAACCGGTATCGTCTCCTGCTGCACCGGGGTCATCTCCACGAAATTCATCGCTTCTATACCCCGCAAAACCTCTCTATCCAAATTAAATTCATCGAACCTCATAGTCTACCAAATTTTTCACTGCCGCGAAGATAGCGAAACATTTCGAGAACGCCTCAATCCTTCCACACCGACTCGAAGCTGTAATCGCCAGAACCGACCTCATAGACGGCACATCCGGCCTCCTCCTTCACAAAACGGATCTGTTCCGATTTTCCGATACGGCGACCACTCTCCTTGACGCTACGGACCTGCTGTGTGGGAACATAGACCGTTGCCACCGAATTAGCCGGCACATGGATACGGAGGGTCAACCGACCGTTCTGCTTACTCCATGCACTACGGACGGGCCCCTTCACCGATTGGAACTCACCCTCGGCAAACTCCAGATCATTCGGGATATAGGGATGAATCGTGAACCGTTCGAATCCGGGATGGGCTACATCCGGAATGATTCCCAAAATATATTTGTAGAACCATGAGTCGACCGATCCCATCATCGGGTGGTTGTGCGAATTCATCGCATCGCCCGTTGCATACTCCCAACGCTCCCAAAGAGTTGTCGCTCCGTTCTCCAACATGTAGCCCCAACTCGGATAGGTCGTCTGAACAGCTATCTTGTAGGCCGTTTCGACATGTCCGTAGCGGGTCAACATCTCCATCAGATACTTCGTACAGAGGTTACCGGTCGTCAGGTGATAGTCGTGGGCCGCAACATCTTTCGCCAGATTATCCACCACACGGGCAATCCGATCCTCCGGCACGATTCCCAAAAACAGAGCGAACGAGTTTGCCGCCTGATTATTTGCAGCATACCCTCCTTTCTCCTCGTTCCACCACGTATCATTGAACGCCCGAGCCGTCCGCTCCGCCAACTGACGATAATATTCGCTGTCGGTCGCATTATCCAACAAAGCAGCCATCTCGGAAAGCATCGATGCACAGTAGTAGAGATATCCGGTCGACATCAAAATTCCGGGGGTATCCTTCGACACGGCTGACTCCGGAGCGATCGCAAATTCAATTGGAGGCGACCAGTCTCCGTAATAGCTGTACTCGACAACTCCATCTTTCGTCCGCGATGCCAGATAATCGACCCACGCCTTCATGCCGTCGTAATGGTCGCGAACCACGTTGAAGTTACCATAATATTCATAACACTTCCACGCAAGAAGCAGATAACTGGCCGAAACAGGGTCTGCCGGACGTTCTCCGAAACGATAGGGCGCCACACAGGTGATCGTTCCCGCTTCATCCTGCGTATCGCTCACGTCGTCCAAAAATTTCGGATAGAAGCGCGACAAATCGAAATTATAGAGGGCCTGCTCGATCCGTACCGTCATATCGTTCATCCATCCCATCCGCTCGTCCCGCTGCGGGCAGTCGGTCGGAACGCTGTGCAGGTTGCTCGACTCCGTAGCTACAACCATCTTGTGGATCCGGTTCAACAGCTCGTTGCTGCACCGGAACTCGCCCGTCTTGGCCACCGCATTGCGGACAATTTTGACGACAATATCCCCTTCCTTCGGAGCCTTAGGCAAACCTTCAACCTGAATATAACGGAATCCATGGTAAGTGAAACGGGGTTCCCACTTCTCTATTCCCTCGCCTTTAAGAATATAGGTATCGGTTACCTTGGCGTTCCGCAAATTCTCCTGATTGATCGTACCGTCGTCATAAAGCGATTCGGCGAACTTCATCGTCACCTGACGTCCGCGTTCCCCTTCGACCCGAAGCGAAGCCCATCCGGCCAGATTCTGCTTCGTATCAAAGACATAGACTCCGGGAAGCGGTTCCCCGATCAGCTGCGGCACAAGTGAATCGACCACCTCGATCGGCTCCATCATCTGCGATACCATACGTCCACCCGGCGCGTCGGCCACATGGGCCCAACCCCAGCTCTGATTCATCAATCCCGCAGGAACACCCGGCTCATAGAGTGCAGGTATGTCTTGCCGCGCATCATAACACTCTCCATCGAAGATCGTCGAATAGACCGTCGGACCGGTCGTCACAGAACGAACGTTGTTCGAGGTCCACACCGCCAAATTTCCGTTTTTATCGATCACTTCGAGTTGCAGGCGCAGTTTCGACATACCGTACCATCCAGGAGCCACCGTAGCCAACAGAACATTCACCCCGGTATGCAGATATTCGGTCACATCGTATGTCGAATAGTAGATTCTCTTGTTATAGGTACTCTGAGCGGGTTCCAGTACCCGGTTTCCCACCTTGCGGCCGTTGATCATCATCTCGTAGAACCCAAGCCCCGAAATATAAAGTCGCGCCTGTGCAACCTCTGCAGGTTGAGGAATCGTCCCCTTAAAGTAAAGCACACGTCCGGGCATTCCGGGCACATAGGCAATCCAGTTCGAGCTCCAGTCCGATTCGTTCAGCAGCCCCATCTCGAAATAGGCCGGATCCGACCATTCAGATTCCGTCCCGTCTGAGGTCCAAACCTTGACCTGCCAATAGTAACGAGCCCGGCTTCGAAGCTCCGGTCCACCGTAGGGTACACCCGCCGAGGCCGATGCAGAAACTTCTCCACTGTCCCACAAGTATTCGCCTGCAGCCAGCTTCTCTTTCGACTCCGCGGTTACGATCCGGTAGGCCGACTGAAGGACTCCCCGCTTTTCGCTCTCGATCTTCCAGCTAAACTGAGGGGTCCGCGCATCCAAACCGATCGGATCGACCGCATATTCACATTTCAGTCCCACGACTGTTAAATTCTCCGTCACGGGCGCCTCACCCGCAACCGATTGCGGCCAGAAATATCCGGCTGCCAACAGAACAAGCTGACAAAAAACTCCTTTCCAGTTCATAATCTCTATTTTCCCAATTTTAGGTTAGTATCTTTAGCTATTCGTATATCTCCGGCACATCGATCAAGGTGCGTGCAACCATACGGTCGGCACCCGATACGTTCGGATGATGCATGTAGGTAGACAATACATACGGCGAGTTCGGTCCGTAGTCTTCGAGCCACATGGACGACGGATCAACCTCCTTGCCGTCGTAATTTTTTGAAGTGGCCAGATCGAACTTACACCCTTTGATTCCATATTTTTGCCGGACACGCTCAATCAACGCATTTTCGGCGATCTGACTGGCGCTCTCGTTACAAGGGATGTTATTCAGAATCGGAATCGCCCCCTGCGACAAAATGTACTCCACGAGCTGGCTCAAATTCTCCTCCGTATTTCCTCCGTTGGTACCAATCGTAACCATCACGTATTTTGCCTTCAGATAGGGCAACTCGTTCACGATCCGTTTCAACACCTCGTTGATGGTCGTACCGCCGCGTCCGCTCGCTATGGCACCACCCCTGACCCGACGGATGATCTGCTGCACCCACGACTGAGGAAACAGCTCGCTCGGGAAATAGCCGTCGGGTTCGGTGATCGAATCGCCGTACAGCAACAGCGTCAAATCACACTTCGGGGCCACTACACACATCTGCTTGACCAAAAGCTCCGTCCCGGACACCAATCCAAAGCAGTAATAGTCGTACTGCCGTCCCACATACACCTCGCTCTTTACGGCACCGGCACCACATCCTCCGCTTCCATCGACCGTCACCTCGATCTGCTCCGACTCTCCCGTATAGAGATCCGTGATTTGCAGCGTCGAGGTCTGATACTCTCGACGGACTTCAACGATATACTCATGTTCCGGATTCAGCAACGAAGAACGCTTGATTTTCTCGGGGGTCACGCCGATCGAAATCGTCCGGGCGGCCATATCCACATAGGCCTTGAACTCTCCCTGATCGCCTTGAAAAACCGCACGGGCATCCGCCGACAGCTTCACGTGGTAACGTACGGCCCGTTCGCCCAATGAGTAGTACCGGTCCAATCGTACAAGACCCTCTTTCCCCGTTACACTCAGTCCGGAATCGGTATATTCTGCCGTCCGATCCTCGAAAATCAGCTCCGGATCGGGATTATCCCGATTCAATATCCGGTCGTATAAAACGGTTGTCGGTTTCAATGGCTCTTTCTCATCCGGCTTCGCCGATACTCCGAGCCCCATCCATACAGTCAGCAGGGTCAACGACAACAACCGTAATTCCGTGGATAATGTTTTTTTCATCGTTTCGTAAAATCCGTTTATTGAACTATCACATAACTTCATCTCCGGCTCTCCTTTTCATCGAGCCGATCTTTACAAAGATAAACAGGATAACCGTTTCCCGAAACTAAAAAGAGTATCTTTCTGCCGAATCGACCACATTTTTCTCCCAAAAAAGAGAGACCATGCGGATCGACTGATCGATCCGCATGGTCTCTTAGCTCTTCGTCTTCTTTCGATCCGACCTCAATCTATCCGACCGAAAGATCTACAACACGCTATTTCTGGAAAATATCCTTGTACTTATTGATAAAGTAAACCGGAGTACAGCTCCATGCATGGCAATAACTGTTGACCGGGAAGAATCCGTAAGGCGACTTGAAGTCATCGTTCGGGTCGTACACCTCCCAGAACGTATCGGCACCCTTCTCGACCATTCCACCCCAATAGCTCTTCAGCAGCTCCTTGGCACGGTCGTTCATGCCACACTGGATCATCGCCTCGATCACATAATGGTACGCATAGGGCGATCCCGGATAGCACGTTGTCGGATCATCCAACACGGCACTGAGAGCCCGTTCTCCCTCTTTCGCCGACAAGGTCTCGGAAAGGATCATCCACACCTGACTGAGATAGGAAACCTGACGATCGGGCCCTGACACCACAACACCGGATGCCTTATCATAAAAATTCTTACGCGATGCCTTACGCATGGCCTTTACCACATCGGGCCACTCCTTCACTTCATCCTCGCGACCCAACATAGTGGCCAATTCATAACTCTTGTCAATGGCAAAGGTCATCAGCCCCTGAATCGGTGCATGTCGGTTCAGATCGTCCTTCCAGTCGAAAACCAACCACCACTGAGGCTGTTTCTCCATATCGTAGATGTCGTCCTTGAGGTAAGTCCGTGCAAACTCGATCTGACGCACCACAACCGGCCACAACTCTTCGGCCGTCTGCCGGTCTCCGGTCGCTTTCAGATACTCCAGCAACGTAACTCCATACAGCAGGCTGTAATCCATCGTGTGCTGATTGATCTGCGGTTCGGGTTTGGGTAATTCGTACACCGTCGCGTGCAACCATCCGTCTTCATCGGCAAGAGCAGCCAGCAGGTAGAGGCATCGGCGGGTCAGTGCATGATTTTCAAACGAATAGGTATTAGCCATCGACTCCAAATACAGGTCGCCAATCCACAACCGCTGGTCACGCTTGGGTCCATCTTCATAAACCGTCTGCATACACTCTTTCAGCGTCTTCAGTCCGATTTCATTGATGCGGGCGATCATCGGATCGACCGTAGGCTCCAGAGGCCGTCCTTCTCCCGACGCGGAAGAGACTGCCTCCAACTTCATATCCGAGATTCTAAAATCGTAATACGACTGGGCCAACAACTCGATTTTGACGTAACGGCAGGCCAAACGTCGCTCTAAGGTCACGGTATCGGGCAGATGCATAACGGTCACCACCTCATCCTGTAACCACGCACGGCTCAGTCCTCCGGGATAGGGATCGAACGGAGTGTTCAACTCGGCCGGCACCTCGGCAAACGTCAACCGGAAACGCAACGGAGCATCGGCAGGCAAACCGGTATGATCAATCCGAAAGGTAAAATAGCCGGTATAATGATCCCCGAAATCGACGATCACCTCTTTACGGCTCTTGAAAGAGCTATTGTATAAGGAATCGATTGGCTCGGTACGAACCATCTTCCATCCCTGAAAAGCCTCCGGATCTTTCTCGCTTCGCACGATCCATTGCGGTTTCACCTCAGTCCGGATCAATTCGGGCATATTCGTACGTGCTTTCTCCAGCCATCCGGCCCGCTGATCAGCAAAAGCAACTGTCTGGGCTTCAACTGACATTGTCGAAACGCTAACTGCTGCAAAAAAAAGATAGGTTAATAGTTTTTTCTTCATCTGTGGGCTTATTTTAGGTTTGTTATGATTAAAATTTACAGCCATAACACGCATTACGAAAACGTTCCATTTCGCAATAGTCCTCTCTCTATATCGCCTAATAGCTCAACGACCGAACAAATTCTTCAGCTTCAGGAGTCAGCACACGATCGTCCCGGTCAATCCATCCCGATTTCGTCAATGCCTCACGCTGCTTGTCGATTGCTCGCGTAATCGGATAGTCCGGACGTTCCAACTTTTCATAACGATCCCTTTCTGAAGGTCGTATCACTCTATTGAAAACCTGCTCTCGTGTCGGACGACGGTCAACCTCCCAAACAAAACCGGGCATCAGCTGAGACTGTGTATCGGGAATCTTATCCATTGGGAAAATTGTATAGGATGGCTGTCCCCGATAAATTATCGTCGACAACTCCTGATCGGCAAATTCAAATGTAATATCGGCACACTCCGCCACAAGAAATCCACTGATATGTCTATCGGTACTATCCCCTTCTTCCATATAATAATACGTTCGGCCGTTCCCCTTCACATCCGTCCGGTAAATATTTCCTTTATCAAAAAATGATTCGATCTCTTTTCCCGCCACCTGATTGAAATGAGCCGTATCAACTCGCGAACTCATCAACGGTTCTCCGGTAAAGAGAGCTCGTTCAAGGCTTTGATTACGCGTAAAAATATCAACGACTTGTGCAGTTATCTGATTCTCCTCGTTCCACAAAACAGGATTGATATACATGTGAATAGTCGAGTCAGCCGTAAATCCAACAATCGAATCGCACACAGCCTGAAAATCACTTCGATAAATACGTACATTTCTATATCCGTGAATCGTCCGTACCAATGAATCGGCAGGAGTCAACGTCGTAGAATCAACCTGAGCCACCCATTCCTCCGGTTGCTGCTGTTCGACTACTGCTGTTGAGTCGCTCTCTTGAACTTTAGTCTCAGGTGTGGTTTCCTCCACCGCTATTGAATCTGGTGTCAATAGCATCTGCAGCGAATCGACACGATGCAATGCCAACGAATCTTCAGCCGTAGCTTTCCCTTTCAAGAACCTACGCGCCAGATATTTGCGTTCTCGATTCAATTCCTGCTGAAGGGCCTTCCGTTCAGCCTCTTCTGCCTTTTTGCGCAAGGCTCGGATCTTCTCCATTACCTTTTCATCCTTTTGCCTACGGAGAGAGTCGCGTTCGATCTGTTTTCGCTCCTTTTCCGCCATCTTAAACGCCTTCTTCGAAGATATTGAGTCCTGTGCAACATCTATAGAATCTCCTTCCATAGCAACCATATCGGACGAATCAGCTAAAACTCCATCGACAGACTTCGTTGAATCCACAGCTGTGACCGCAGGCGTCGCAACCTTTTCTGGGATTGAATCAGACTCTGTGGTTGTTTCTGAAACAGGCTCTGCAGATAATGTATCTCCATGACCCGAATCCGAAATATCTGAGTTTTCTGGTTCTGTCGATTGACTGACTTTATTCTCTTGTGAAAGTGAATCCGCTTGCGTTCGGTTCGTCGATTCCGTAGCTACCCCCTCTGAAGACACTATCCTCGCCGAATTGTCTACAGAATCTACAGCAATACCAGGTCTTAACCGTCCAGGCAGGGTCTGACTTACCGACAAACTATCTCCATCGATCGAAATCGTGGTGACATCCAACGAATCGCGTACAGGAGAGACTTCCGGTATTTCCGGAACTGAATCGTTTTTGAACCGATTTACCGTATAGAGATAAATCGTATCCGACCGCATAAAAACAGTATCCGAACCATCCTCTTCATAACCAGCCAAAGCCGGATTACGAGTCAGCAAAGCTTGTTCCGTATCGCCCCAATAACGGGCATAATCCCCGAATGCATAAGTCCGCTGCTCTCGATCGAACATCTGTACTCTATTTAACATCAGGGCATTTTGCGTCGGTTGTTCGTACACGATCGTATCGGCCCACGCCTCCTGATCCGGAGTCATGATATATGAGTCATCCGTAAAGACATAACGCTGTTGCTTGCTGTTATAGGTTCCTTTTTTAGCCGTTAAAAATTCATCCCGATCGTTCCAGATATACGAACGCGTAGCGAACGTAGCTATTTCCGAATCCAAATTATAAGACACGGAATCAGAACTTATCATATATTCCGGATTACTCATCTCGACATTATGGACTCCCACTATTTCCCGCAAATCGGCGTAATAATACCCTTCATCCGACTCCATGAGATTATCCTGCTGAGAGAGGGTCCCTCCGCCATAATAACGGCCGATATTATCCAACGTATTGAAAGTGAAATTCCGGGTATAAAGCGTGGCATCCTTATCTACCATCTTTATCAACGGTGAGTAAATACGCGCCTCATTCAAAATTCCGTTGTAGTCAGCCTTATCTCCATAAATAAACGTGCTGTCCTTATTGACCACCACATTTTGATAGCAATCCATCAGCCGTTCGCTATAACGAACCGCGCTATCGCACATGATAACCGCTCCGTTATGAAAAAATACGACATGTCCTACCAAACAAAGTGCTGTCGAATCGCCCACTTTGATGCGCGACATCTGATCGGCCCGAAAATCGACCGATGCCTTTCCATTCTCATCCTGCTGAACTGGACTCTGACCGAATGTCACAAAAACGCCCACCGTAGCGAAGAGTGACAACAGCGATATAAAGATCTTTCGGATCACCGGCTGGATTTTTTATCTATTGATTTGATTAAGTGCTTCCTGTTCGAATTTACAATCGCGGAATTCATCGTCTATACGAATGTACATCTCCTTTATTTTTTCCTGAATCCACTTAGTCATCTCCGTCTCCTGCTTTTGGGCAAGTGCTAAACGCTCTATTTGCTTATAATCTTCGCTCAAATTAGCTCGATGGACCGGTATAATCTCTTTCAACATCACCATCTTACACAATAAGTCACTTGTCATATTCTGGGATGCATAAGGTTTCGAAATTTCACCTGGTTTCAATCCTGACAAGGCATCGAGATCCTCTTTATTCAACTGCTCTTTGTAAAATTTAGTCGAAGCATCCGACGGATCGACCATCCCCCGATAATAAGCCTCCAACTGCTCCATATTTGAGGCGATACCTCCGTTTTTCTGTGAAAAGCGGTCTTCTGAATATTCAGCTACAGCCTCTTCAAATGTAAGATTTCCGGCAAGAATTTCATTCCGCACACTGTCCAACAAATTATACGGAGCCTCCAAATCCCGTTGGAAATATTGAGGCCGGACAACAATATGACGTACATGATATTGTGGCCCGTCTTGTTCGATCAGCTGCACCAGATGGAATCCATATTCGGTTTCAACAACTCCTGAAACTTGGCCCGGTTTAAGCTGTGACATGGCATTGGCAAACCGCTCGACAACCATGTCTTTGGTAATCATTCCCAAATCACCTCCTCGCGACGCCGATCCGTCCTCAGAATAGATACGTGCTAACGTTTCGAATTTTTCTCCATTCAGGATACGTTCCCTCAATTCGAGCAATTTACTTTGAGCCCGCATTTTCGCCTCCTCTCTTGCTGCCGGGAAACGAACAATCTGAGCATATACATATTGTTCGGGAATCAAAGGAATACTGTCTTTGGGTTGTTGCTTGAAGTACTTCTCTACCTCGCCTGGTGTTACAACTATTTTATTTCGAACCGTATTTTCCATCTCATAGGCATAATTCTCCTCCATTGCCTGAGTCCTCAACTCTTTTTCAATCTCAAACACAGGCTTATGATAGAACCGTTCAAGTGCTCCCAACGAACCGTGTAATTGAGTCTCTTCATCCAATGTCTGTCTTACCCGCTCTTGAATCATCACTTCATTGATCTTGATCGAATCGATCAACGCTTGATTATACAAAACCTTGCTAAGAATCAGATGCTCCAAAGCCTGACTCCTTGGATCTCGATCCGGTGTATATCCTGTCTCTTTTTGTTGCTGAATATACTGTTGGCTCAATTTCTCCACATCCGAATAAAGCACCATCGAATTTCCTACCACAGCAACCACTTTGTCCGCCGTAAATCGTTCTTGTGCCTCTGCTCTAGCGTATATCAAAGAACACGCTATCATACAGCCCAGCAATATTTTCAATTGACGTTTCAACATAACTATGTTATCGGTTTACATTACATTCACTATTATCTCTTTCTTATCAAACGCTTGTTTATATAAGCTGTCTTCATGTGTCCGGATGATACTCTCTTTCCGCTGATTAAACAAAACACGACGAATAACCTCCGTTACGCTCTCCTGAGGAGCATAATCTCCTGATTTTCGAACATCCAACACTCGGACATAAAATATGTATGAATTTGCTTCAAACTCATGAATCTTAGAAGTTTCTAGCAAATAATCATAAGACTGCGTACGATCTGTGGGCAACTGCAGAAGCAACGTTGCCATATCGGTCCATCGATTCAATTCGATCAACTCGAAGTCATTTTTAATACACAATTCTGTCAAGTCCTGCAAACTCTCCGTTCGCGGACTAATCAACAGTTCCTCTATTTTTTTCTGCTGAGGATGGTGCTCCGGCATACGGACGATACGTGCCTTGAGCATGGTCTTATCTAGAACGAAATCGGCCTTGTGCTCTTCGTAATATTGACGAATCTGATCTGCGGTAAAAAGCGTATCGATATATTTGTCGACATAGAACTGGTCCACTTTATGAGTCAGCAACGAATTACGATACTCTTGCACCAAATGATCGATATCCTCTTGACTATCTTCGAACATTTGTTCCGCCTCTGCAATTTTCAACTGTTTTTTGACCCATTGATCCACGTACGATTCAAGCAGTTTCAAACTATCTTCCGCACTGATTCCCGGAGTAAAAATCGTCGACACATCATAGGAAAACAGCTTAACATCACCAACTTCTGCTAATATCTTGTTTTTGTTGTCGGAAAAAGGATTGGGAAAGCGCTGGCACGACACCATCGTCACCACGACTCCACAAAGCACTATTTTTGAAAAAAGCCTCATATACATCCTTTCAGGCAACAAACATACAAAGATATAACGATTCTCTCTAAACAACGATTTTTAGCACTTTATATTATGCATTTCCTCGGGAGTGTCCTGATTTTCTTCATTCCGATCGACAATTCCTTCTGTGGACGATACATCGGTCACCTTCCCAATCGATTGCTCGACCCGATCTCGACGTATCCGACGAATGACTGCAACATAAAATAATGCCAAAACAATCAATGCAACCGCATATAAAATAAGATATATCCGACGATCGTCAATCATTTCCCATGTAAAGTTCATCTGCTCGCCACCTACAATCCACGAAAAATAGGAAACAGCATTATTGATCGCATGAATGACCATCGCCACAACCAAAGAACGGCTGCAATAATAGACAAAACCGAGTACCATCCCGACAAAAAAAGCGTTGACTACCTGTTGGGGAATGCCGTGGACGACTCCAAAGACGACTGAAGCGAACAAAACGCCACGCCAAGGTCCATATTTTCGGACCAACGAACCCTGAATAATACCACGGAAAAGTATCTCTTCCAGAATAGGGGCTGCCACGATCACTGTAAGCATCATCCATCCCCCCAGTCTCATGTGTTCGTCGAGCAGCTCGAGCCACCGGTCTGGGAAAAGCGCCAATACAGGTTCAATCAGAATCGTCGCAGCGAAAAGGGCTATCATACCGAAGAAAATCCATGTCAGATCGAGTTTCCATCCGGTAAAAAGCACCTCCCGATCACCGCGACACCCCGTTCTCAACCATCTGATCCACAAGGCATACGAAATGGTTGCAACGAAAGTCAGCACGTAAACAATCATCTGCACGCACCCTTGCGGCAAAACAACAAAGCGCCCCAATAACTGAACAATCCAGCCAAAACAGAACGATGCCGCTATATAAATTCCTATAATCGCGACAATATCGCCCCATGTGGGATATATCTTTGTCCGTGAGGGTTTCATCAGTTATTGTTTCCCAACGTAGCAACCATAACGGCCTTTATCGTATGCAGTCGGTTTTCGGCCTCATCGAAAACGATAGACGCGTCCGATTCGAACACCTCATCCGTAACCTCCATCTCCGAAATACCGAACTTGTCGAAGATCTCTTTACCCACCGAGGTCTCCAGATTATGGAATGCCGGCAAACAATGCAAAAATTTCACATCCTCGTTTCCGGTAGCCTCCATAACCTGTCTATTAACCTGATATGGTTGCAGCAGATCGATCCGTTCCTTCCACAAATCACTTGATTCGCCCATCGAAACCCACACATCAGTATAGACGAAATCGCAGCCTTTTACCCCTTCAGCAATGTCATCTGTCACCGTGATTTTCGCTCCGCTCTTTTCCGCCAAGGCACGGCAGGTCGAAACCAACGTCTTGTCCGGAGCACACTGCTGCGGCGAGATTGCACGGAAATCCATTCCCATTTTTGCAGAAAGCACCATCAATGAATTGGCTACATTGTTATGGGCATCTCCGAGAAAACAGAATTTGATTTCCGACAATGGCTTAGCAATATGCTCTTTCATCGTCAATGCATCAGCCAACGCCTGTGTCGGATGAAATTCAGTGGTCAAACCGTTCCAAACCGGAACCCCCGAATAATCGGCCAGCGTACGCACCACATGCTGTCCATATCCACGATATTCAATTCCATCGTAAATGCGGCCCAGCACCCGAGCCGTATCCTTAAGAGACTCTTTCTTACCCATCTGCGAACCCGTAGGACCCAAATAAGTGACCCGTGCACCCTGATCATAGGCTGCCGTTTCGAATGAACACCGTGTCCGTGTCGAATCCTTCTCGAACAACAGAACGATATTCTTCCCTTCAAGCATCTTCTTCTCTTTTCCTATGTATTTATCGGCTTTCAAACGAGCCGCAAGATCGAGCAAATATGCGATCTCCTCTGACGAAAAATCGAGCAACGTCAGCAGACTTCTTTTTCTTAAATCAATCATATCAGGCACTTCTTTTGCGATTCCACAAATTCATACGGTTATCGGTTTATACCCCGGCACATCACGCATTCCCATCTCCCGAAAACCAGCCTCAAAGATAAAACTTTAATTTGGAAATCCCTATTTTCTCCACCGCATCTCTTGTACACTCCGTTCGTTTTCGCCCAATTACTACACATTCGGAGAAAGCAGGATCGGCGGATTGCCCGATAAAGTTCCGTTTTTTTGATAAATTTTGCCTATCTTGCACCGGATTTACGACATGTAAAAACTTACGGACCGGGGTCACCCGTCCCGTAACTCAGATAATTAAAAAAAGATATGGGAAAAATCGTATCGCTGGCGAATCAGAAAGGCGGCGTAGGAAAAACCACGACGGCTATCAACCTTGCAGCAAGTGTTGCGGTACTTGGGAAAAAAGTGTTACTCGTCGATGCAGATCCACAAGCCAATGCCACCTCCGGACTGGGGCTGGACATCAGCGGCATGGGAATTTACGAATGTATCACGGGCGAAGCCGAACCGACCGATATCATATGCAAATGTCCGGATGTCAAAAAACTGGATATTCTTCCCTCGAATATCAATTTGGTTGGGGCCGAAACCGAACTGCTCGAAATAGAAAACGGTCAGAAACGATTGAAAACCATACTCGACCCTCTGAAATCGGTATACGATTTCATCTTTATTGACTGCTCCCCTTCACTTGGATTGGTTACCCTCAATGCTCTGGTCGCATCGGACAGCGTGCTGATCCCCGTACAGTGCGAATACTTTGCTCTTGAGGGACTCGGCAAACTGCTAAACACCATCAAGATGACTCAATCGAAGCTCAATCCCTCGCTCGAAATCGAAGGATTCCTGCTTACGATGTACGATTCAAGACTCAGACTGGCCAACCAAGTCTCCAGTGAAGTCAAAAAACATTTCGGAGAACTCACTTTCCAAACGATTATCCAACGTAATATCCGGCTAAGTGAAGCTCCGAGTTTCGGGAAACCGGCATTGCTTTACGATGCCTCCTCTTCGGGAAGCATCAACTACCTGAACCTTGCGAAAGAGTTCATCAAAAAGAACAGAAACAAATAGTGCGACATAGCCATGAATCCGAAAAATAAAGGTCTGGGGCGCGGACTGGGCGCCATTTTCGATATGGAGGGTACGGTCCTGCCCGAAAAGAGTAAAAACAGGGCTTTCGAAGAGATCGAAATCGACCGCATCCAGCCCAATCCCAAACAGCCGCGTAGCCACTTTGCAGAAGAGGCTCTCGACGAATTGGCAGAGTCTATCCGTACACTCGGAGTCATACAGCCGATTACCGTCAAGAAAGAGACGGACGGGGCATATACTATCATCAGTGGAGAACGGCGTTGGAGAGCTTCGCAAAAAGCCGGACTGAGCGTTATTCCAGCCTATATCCGCGAAGCGGACGACCAGACACTATTGGAGATGGCCATCGTCGAAAACATCCAGAGACAAGACCTCAACGCCATTGAGGTTGCCTTGAGTTTACAACGGTTGGTCGACGAGTGCCGCCTGACACAAGACTCATTGGCCGAACGGGTCGGGAAAAAGCGGTCGACCGTGGCCAATTACATGCGGTTGCTTAAATTGCCTGTCGAAGTGCAGCTGGCTATCCGGGAAGAACTCATCTCGATGGGGCATGCCCGTGCATTGGCTGGAATCGAATCGGAAGAGCGCCAAATCGCTCTGTTGAAAAAAATCGTCAAAAAAGGGCTCTCTGTCCGTCAGACTGAAGAGCTCGTGCGACTGGAAAACACAGAATCGGAATCGAAAAACAACGACGAAGAGTTTCCCGAAAATTACACTCGTCTGGTCGAAGAGCTGGAACGGTTCTTCAATCAAAACATCAGCATCAAGAAAAACAATAAAGGAGGCGGGAAAATCGTTATCGGTTTCGAATCCGACGCCGACATAGAGGCTTTTATCGTTAAATTCAATGAGTTCGCCAAATAAGATAATATTACGAACAAAACTTTCATCGACGGTCTTCTCATCAAAAACAGGAAGTCGGTGGATGTGGCTTGCTATGCTTATATCGCTGATATGGATCGACGTTCGGGCACAAGATCCGAATACTCGATATAAAGTCGAAGGCGGTATACGGATCAATACGACCCCGGTCTTAGCCGACAGTCTGCAAAACGACTCCACCACAATGCAGGCAGCCTCCGTCACCACCGCCCCCGACACAACCACAACGGCTCGAGAACGCCGCCGCATGCTCCGGCTCCAACGCGATACTGTAACGGTCCGATACAGCAAGCTGTTCCGCGACACGCTTCCCATATCGCGTGTATGCGCAATTTCTGCCGTTGCCCCAGGTTTCGGACAACTTTACAACAAACAAGCATGGAAGATCCCGATTCTTTACGGAACAGTCGGCACATCTGCCTATTTTGCCTTTCAGCAAAATCATAAATACAAAGATCTAAAACGGCAATACGACGCATTGAAACGCAACAATGCCACACAGGAAGAACTCGATCCGATACAGGGACAGATGATCCGCCACAACACGGCACGGACCCTGTTGTTCATCGGTGCCATCGGATCCTACATCTACTTCATCGGAGATGCCGCTCTCAATTACAAGGGGCCCGTCAATAACGTCAAAAAAGCCACAACCCTCTCGACCATCTGTCCCGGAGCAGGACAGATATACAACAAAAGCTATTGGAAAGTTCCGATCGTTCTTGGCGGTATCGCTACGATGGGATACGTAATCAATTTCAATAACCGAGGCCTCGAGCGCTTTAAACTCGCCTATGACCTGGTAACGGACGGGGATCCGAATACTATCGACGAATTCAACGGCCGTTATACTGCAGACTATCTAAAAAAACTTCGAGATAACTACCGTCGAAACCGAGATTTGTGTATCATCATTACAGCAGGACTCTATCTGTTGAACATTATCGATGCCCATGTCGATGCCCACATGAAAGAGTATGACATCAGCGACGATCTGTCGATGAACCTCGAACCAACGATGGTCAATATGTATACCATGCGAAGCGGAACAGTCAACGGCGTAGGCTTCGCCTTTAAACTTGCATTCTAATGAACCGATCGATTATCGTATTTTTACTTCTGTTTTGTCTCCCTCTCACAGCCTTACCGCAGGCCGACAGTAAGGAGACCCTGAACATACACACCTCTCCCGTAAAATACGACTCGATCATCGCCAGCTGGAAAGCCAATAGCCTCGTCGAAAGCGCAGAACAATTCCTCGAAGACGAATACATCATCCTCGACACTTCACGCTACATGCAAGCCGTATCGACTGTGAGCGACACGATATGCCGTGCCCGACTCCGGACCATCCCCTCCCCGATCCATCTCCCATATAACGACATTGTCCGTAAACACATTGTCGCCTACACGACAACCCATAAATCGATTACACGCCGGATGCTCACGTACGGGAAATATTACTTCCCGATGATTGAACAAGAACTCGATAAGAACGGCCTTCCTCTCGAACTCAAGATCGTCCCCGTCATCGAATCGGCTCTCAACCCTACTGCAGTCTCACGCAGAGGGGCTGTCGGATTGTGGCAATTCATGCTCCAAACGGGACGACAATATGGATTGGAAGTCAACTCGATGGTGGATAATCGGTGCGATCCGATACTCGCAACCGAGGCTGCATGCAAATACCTTAAAGACCTGTACGATATCTATCACGATTGGACGCTTGTCCTTGCCTCATACAACTACGGACCAGGAAACGTCAATCGGGCCATCCAACGTGCAGGAGGCGATGCAAAAACTTTTTGGGACATCTACCCCTATCTTCCTCGTGAAACGCGAGACTATATTCCGGCCTTCATCGCTCTGACCTATCTTTATTACTATCACTGGGATTATGGAGTCGCAGCTTACGAATCACCTCTACCTCTTGCCGCCGATACAGTCATGGTCAATGCCAAACTGAATCTAAATCGAGTCAGCGACTCTATAGGTATTCCAATAGAACTGATCCGATTGATGAACCCTCAATATAAAACAGACGAGATTCCGGCCATGACCAAAAGCTATCCATTGGTACTTCCCCAAGAAGAGATATCCCGTTATATCGCATGCGAAAAAGGATTGATCGCTGCTTCTTCGGTCCAAACATCGAATTCACTTTCCGATACTCATGAAGTTTCAATTCCCGATCCGATCATTCACCGCGTGAAAAAAGGCGAGACATTGGGCGGAATAGCAAAAAAATATCATGTAAGCGTCGAAAAACTGAAACAATGGAACGGTCTCCGCAGCTCCATGATCCGAATCGGTCAATCCCTTAAAATCGTACGGTAATGAAATCTGAAAACGATACGATAGCAGCTCTCGCCTCGGGTAGAGGCGGAGCCATCGCTTTGATCCGTGTCAGCGGAAACGACTCGATTACGATCGGAGACAAGATCTTTCATGGCCTACACGGTAAAACGCTCGCCGACACAAAAAGCTTTACAATCCGTTACGGGACCATTTGTGACGGAGAACGGACAATCGATGAAGTATTGATCTCTGTATTCCGCGCCCCGCACTCCTATACGGGAGAAAACATGATCGAGATTTCATGTCATGCTTCACCATACATCTGTCAGGAAATTCTAAGGCTGCTAAGCCTATCGGGAGCCCGAGCCGCCACTGCCGGAGAATTCACCTTACGTGCCTTCCTGGCAGGGAAAGTCGACCTCTCTCAAGCCGAGGCCGTTGCCGATGTGATCTCTGCCGACAATCGGGCTGCCCACACATTGGCTTTCCAACAAATGCGAGGGGGATATTCCGACGAATTTAAACTTCTAAGAGAACGCCTGATCGAACTGGTTTCACTGATCGAACTCGAATTGGATTTCAGCGAAGAAGAGGTTGAATTTGCAGACAGAAAACAACTGTACGAATTGATCGATATCATTGAGCAACGTCTTCAAAAGCTAATCGATTCATTCCGTTTCGGAAATGTTCTGAAAACAGGAATTCCGGTAGCCATAGTTGGAGTTCCGAACGTCGGGAAATCAACCTTATTGAATGCACTACTGCAAGAAGACAAAGCCATGGTGTCGGAAATTGCAGGAACAACCCGAGATGTCATCGAAGATACACTTACATTAAAAGGAATCAATTTTCGGTTTATTGACACCGCCGGAATTCGACAGACGGAAGACCCTCTGGAACACATGGGGATTGAACGTACATTCGACCGGATCGGCAAAGCATCTATCATATTATTGATGACTGATGCACAAGAGAGTGCAGAAGAGATATATGCCCAATACTGTGCCGTCCCGTGTCGGGATGACCAACGTATGGCTCTGCTTTTAAACAAATGCGACCGTATCTCAGAACAAGAGCTAAACAGCAAACAGGCTACGCTATCAACTCAAATCTCACACTCGATTTTGACGCTTTCGGCCAAACAACAAAAAGGATTGGAAAAGTTAATTTCTTTTTTATGTGAGGATTACGACAACGAAAAATTACAGGAAGAGGTTGTTGTATTCAATAACCGGCACCACGAATTATTAATCCAAGCGCGTAATGCACTCGTCCGAGCCCGAGAGGGATTAGACTCTGGCATATCGGGAGATTTCTTAGCACAAGATCTCCGCGAAGTACTCCATTACATCGGCATGATAACCGGCGAAATAACCACGGATGATATTCTTGGTTCTATCTTTGCCAAATTCTGCATCGGTAAGTAACTATTTGATTATCAAATAGTTAAATTGATTATAATCGATTAATATGGCGCTCTTTACGGGCGCCTTTTTTGTTGCTCAAGTATCGTTGATAATCGTTGCTAAGCCTTTTTACGCCATTTTTTGTACCTCCTGTGTACCTCACAAGCCCAAAGTC
>CALURC010000002.1 GCA_944323075.1 uncultured Alistipes sp.
GGCCCTCTAATCAAGCTTTTCAACGGACAAGAACGGCCTCGAATCTTTTTAGAGCCGATGGAGGGATTCGAACCCCCGACCAGCTGATTACAAATCAGCTGCTCTGGCCAACTGAGCTACATCGGCAGTCGTTACATTTTGGGTGGGCAAAGGTACAAATAATTTCTAAACCCACAAATATTGCATGCAAAAAAAACTTATCGATCCAACAAATCGTTTTTTGCAGCTCTTTTTAACTTTGCATACGCCAATAAGTATAAGCGGCAAAATCGGGTTCAAAGATATAATTTTTTTTTCAGAATTTCAGTTTTTTTCGACTTTTTTATTCGAACAACCTATCTTTTACTCGAAAAAACACCCTGACCCACCTATTTTCTGGTCTCAAACTTAGCGAATTATAAGGATTAAGGGTATTCACCTCATCTCTTCTTCTTTTTTTTCTATCCTTCTAAACACAAAACGGAACGAGTGTCTTTGAAAAATTTCAAGGACACTCGTTCCGTAAATCAACACTTAACAGATTATTCAATCTCAATCAATGGCGTGTCAACAGCTACAGTATCTCCTTCTGCGACAAGAACCTGTTTTACTGTCCCCGAATAATCAGACGCAATACTATTTTCCATTTTCATTGCCTCAAGAATCAACACATCCTGCTCTTTCTTAACTGCATCTCCGACTTTCACCAATATACTCAATACCCGGCCTGGCATCGGTGCCGCAATCACCCGACCTGTAATCGGTGCCGCAGCAGGTTTTGATGCACTTTCTGATTTCGGTGTCGTCGCAGACTGTTCTTTCTCAGCAGCGGGGGCTGCTTCAACAGATTTCTCTGCTGCTTTTTTCTCCTGTTGTGCTTGGAAACGCGCCTTTTTAACTCCCGTCAAATAATTTTTAGCCACCAACGGGAAAAGCTCCAACAAAAGTTCCTCCTTTTCGTTCTCTGCCAACTTAACCCCTCCTGCGTCTTCGAGAACAGGGTTCGGCTGCATTTTGTATTTCGACGTATCGTAAGGTGTCTCCTCCCTCACTCCGGCAATCTTGAACCGGAATTCCGGATCGATCGGCACCGGAGTTTCGCCATATTCACCTTTTACCAAATTGACGAACTGATTCGACACATTCGAATACATCGGTTTCCCATTCTTGATATCCAATGCACAGTTCACGGCCTGAGCTCCGACAATCTGACTCGTCGGCGTAACCAACGGCGGCAATCCTGCATCCAAGCGTACGCGAGGAATCAGTTGCATTGCATTTTCAAGAATTTGTTCGGATTTAAGCTGACGTAATTGAGCTACCATATTCGTGTACATACCGCCAGGAATCTCCGCTTTCTGTACCAATTCATTCGGCTTCGGGAAGTTAAAATAACGCTCGATAGCATGGCAGGCATCGATCAATTCAACCTCATTTCCATTACGTGCGGCAGCGATTGCCCTATCGAATTCTTTGTCTACCGATTCTGGGACCGTATCGGTCAACGGATTGAACGGGTTCGGGAAAACTTTCACGGCATCGACAGCATCCAACTCCTTACGAATCGTATAGAGCTCCTTATTAATTTTAGCCACAGCCTCCATATTGATATCGAGCTCAACTCCCATCTTCTTACAGAAAATATAGATCAGCTCGATCGCAGGAGCAGCCGGACCGCCCGCAAAATTCCAAATATTCGTATCGACAACATCGGCACCTGCTTCAATAGCTGCGACAACAGAGGCCAATCCATATCCAGGAGTACAATGCGTATGGAAATCGATCGGAATCGACAAATGTTTTTTAAACAAACGAATCAAACCGGCCACACGTTTCGGCGGGATCAAACCGCTCATATCCTTGATCGTGATCATATCGGCTCCCAGAGCTGCCATTTGTTGAGCTTTGGAAAGGAAATATTCGTCTGTAAAAACAGCTTTAGGTAATTTTTTGCCTTTTAGGGCCGCTTTAAACCGTTCCATTGCGGAGAAGCGCGGATCGATCGTATAACATACTGCACAATCTGCTATCCCTCCATATTTTTTCACATATTTGATGGTCGATTTCACGTTGTTCACATCGTTCAACGCATCGAAAATTCGCATGATTCCCAATCCCGACTCGATCGCATTGCGGCAGAACCCGTCAATGATTTCATCCGTATAGGGAGCATAACCGAACAGATTTCGGCCACGAGAAAGAGCCGTCAACTTCGAAACATCGCCGACAGCCGCCTTAATTTTTTCCAGACGATCCCAGGGATTTTCGTTCAGATACCGCATCACCGAATCGGGAACGGCTCCGCCCCATACCTCCATTGCATAAAAATTCGCATCTTTGTAGAACGGTAGAACGCGATCGATCTGTTCTTGTCTCATTCGGGTTGCGAACGCGGACTGTTGTCCATCCCGAAGAGTTAAATCCCGTATCAAAAGTTTTTTAGCCATAACGAAAGCAGTATTTTAGGTTTTCAAAATCGAATCGTCCGTACACCCCTATTTCATACCCCCTCTGCTAACAAAGATAAAAAATATAAAGAACAAAAGCAAAAATCGAGGACGTTTTCCCTATGAGCCATTCTGGAATTTTGTAAAATAGTTGTTTATTACTACTTTTAAGGGACTTTTTACTGCACAGAAGAGACAATAAACAACATATAAACAACACGTTATGGAGAGAAATTATAAATTGTCCCGTGAGGGTGGACTCGAACCGGGCGCCGATCCTGAAGACATCATTCGTAGATTCGAAAAAATACATACCAATATTTTCGAAAACGAAGCATCCGGAGCCCAATACGTTGCACAGGAGATTGCAGCATGTATCCGGGAGAAACAATCGGAAGGCGAGATGTGTGTATTGGGAATGACAACCGGTAAATCTCCTGTCGGACTATTCCGCGCAATGGTCGATCTGCACAAACAAGGATTGAGCTTCAGCAACGTAATTCTGTTCAGTCTGGATGAATTTTTCCCAATTGCCCCTGAAGAGTTGCAGAGTCGTAATTACTCGATCCACGAAAATTTATTGGACCTCATCGACATCAAACCCGAAAACATCCACATTCCGGACGGAACCCTTCCCCTCAATGAAGTCAGCGCATTTTGCCGCGACTACGAAAACCTGATCGAAGAGTACGACGGTATCGATCTGATGGTTTTGGGAACCGGCGTGCAAGGACAAATCGGATTCAATGAGCCGGGCACCTACACGAATACCCGCACCCGTCTGGTTGCACTCGGGAATGAGAGCCGCAAAGCAGCTGCATCCATCTTTTTCGGAATCGAAAATGTTCCCCACAAAGCCATCACGATGGGACTAAAAACCATCATGGATGCTAAACGAATCATTTTAATCGCTTGGGGTGAACAAAAATCCCAGGTCATCCACGATATTGTCGAAGGAGAGCATCAGCTACTCGTCCCCGCCACATGCCTGCAAGAACATAAAAATGTTGAAGTTGTCATCGATGAGGGCGCAGCATCGCAACTGACTCGAATCAAAACTCCATGGCTCGTAGGTCGTTGCCAGTGGCCGCCCCGATTTATTCGGACCGCCGTTCTGTGGCTTTGCGATCAAGTGAAAAAACCTATCTTGAAACTCACCTACCAAGACTATGTTGACAACCGTCTCGGTCAGTTGCTCGAGATTTCGGGTATGGCCTACGACGAAATCAACATACAAGTATTCAACGATTTACAGCACACCATTACCGGCTGGCCGGGAGGCAAACCCAATGCCGATGACTCGACCCGTCCCGAACGCGCCAATCCGTTCCCAAAACGAGTTTTGATTTTCAGTCCTCACCCCGATGACGATGTCATCTCGATGGGCGGAACATTCCGCCGGCTGATCACTCAGGGACACGACGTGCATGTCGCTTACGAGACCTCGGGCAATATCGCCGTCCATGATGACGTGGTTCTTCAGACGATCGACACGGCTCGTGAATGTGGTTTCGAAGACAAATATGATGAAATCAAAGCAATCATAGACGGGAAGCGCAAAGGTGAACCCGAACCGTTGGCTTTGCGTCAACTGAAAGGGTCGATTCGTCGAGGTGAAGCCAAAGCAGCATGTCGCCACATGGGACTGAACGACAAAACAAACGTTCACTTCCTGAATTTGCCGTTTTACGAAACAGGTGGTGTAAAAAAAGGCGTATTGACTGACGCAGACATCTCCCGGGTTGTTGCTCTTCTTCAAGAGCTCAAACCGGATCAGATTTATGCTGCCGGCGACCTTTCTGACCCGCACGGTACACACCGCACTTGTATCGAAGCCGTCCTCGAGGCAATGAACCAGATCCGGGATGAAGCATGGATCAAGGAGTGCCGTTTCTGGCTGTATCGGGGCGCTTGGCAGGAGTGGGACCTCGACATGGTCGACATGGCTGTACCGTTGAGTCCGGACGAGGTCATCCAAAAACGCCACGCCATATACCGTCACCTTTCCCAGAAAGACGTTATGCCCTTCCCGGGTGAAGACAAACGAGAATTCTGGCAACGGGCTGAAGAACGGACACAAAACACCGCCCGTCTTTACGACCGACTCGGCATGGCCGAATATCAAGCTATCGAAGTGTTTGTCCGCTTGCGGCTATTCAATTAATCACAGATTTAACTTTAAAAACAATAGAAATGAGAGTCATTATCGAACCCAATGGCGAACAGGTCTCAGCATGGGCCGCCGCTTATATCGTAAAAAGAATCAATGAACACAACAGCCGCGAAACCCGTCCATTCGTACTCGGACTTCCCACAGGATCCACTCCACTGGGCACCTACAAAGCTTTGATCGAATATAACAAAGCAGGGAAAGTATCCTTTGCCAATGTTGTTACATTCAACATGGACGAATACGTCGGCATTCCGAAAGATCATCCGGAAAGTTATCATTCGTTTATGTGGAACAACCTGTTCAGCCACATCGACATCAAACCCGAGAACGTGCATATTCTGAACGGGAACGCACCTGATTTGTGCAAGGAGTGTGCCGATTACGAAGCAAAGATCGCAGCGGTCGGAGGAATCGACCTGTTTATGGGAGGGATCGGTCCTGACGGACACCTGGCATTCAACGAACCATTCTCATCGCTTAATTCAAAAACCCGCGTCAAATCATTGACCAAAGATACGATCATTGCCAACTCACGTTTCTTCGGCGGGGATGTAAATCTGGTTCCCAAAACGGCATTGACCGTCGGGGTAGGAACCGTTATGGCTGCCCGTGAAGTGATGATCCTCACGATGGGACACAACAAAGCCCGCGCACTGGCAGCCGGTGTCGAGGGTGCTTACAACCACCAATGGACAATCAGTGCACTGCAAATCCACCCCAAAGGAATTATCGTATGCGACGAAGACGCCACCGATGAGCTGAAGGTAGGTACTTACAAATACTTCAAAGATATCGAATCGGCAAATCTCGATCCGGCATCCTTACTGAAATAGTCTATTCAAGGTCATTTTCTGTAAATCAGCACAAAAGTTCCCTTTTTACGGGAACTTTTTTTCGTATCTTTGCGCCTACGGAGTTGATCCGGTCAAAATTTCGAAAACACACTACTATCACTTTATGGCGGACGAAAAGATTATATTCTCGATGGTAGGGGTCAGCAAAACCTTTACCAACCAGAAAAAAGTTTTAAATAACATCTACCTTTCGTTTTTTTATGGAGCCAAAATCGGCATCATCGGATTGAACGGATCGGGAAAATCGACCCTGATGAAGATCATTGCCGGATTGGATTCGAATTTTCAGGGTGAAGTCGTTTTTTCACCCGGTTATACAGTAGGTTACCTTGAACAGGAGCCCCAGCTCGATGACACGAAGACCGTCCGTGAGGTGGTCGAAGAGGGTTGTGCGGATGTTGTAGCGCTATTGAAAGAATACGAAGAGGTTAATGCCCGGTTCATGGAGCCGATGGATGATGACGAAATGACCCGACTGATCGAACGGCAGGGCGAACTGACCGAACAGATCGACCACAAAAATGGATGGGAACTGGATGCAACACTCGAACGGGCAATGGACGCCCTACGCTGTCCGGATGCCGACATGCCGGTCAAACACCTTTCTGGAGGAGAACGCCGCCGGGTCGCTTTATGCCGTCTGCTGCTTCAACAACCCGACGTACTGCTGCTCGACGAGCCAACCAACCACCTCGACGCAGAAAGCATCGACTGGCTCGAACAACACCTGCGCCAATACAAAGGAACGGTCATTGCCGTAACGCACGACCGCTACTTCCTCGATAACGTAGCCGGATGGATCCTCGAGCTCGATCGCGGAGAAGGTATTCCGTGGAAAGGTAATTACAGCAGCTGGCTCGAGCAGAAGTCGAACCGACTCGCTATGGAGGAGAAGCAGGAGAGCAAACGCCGCAAAACGCTCGAACGAGAGCTGGAATGGGTCAGGATGGCCCCGTCGGCACGTCATGCCAAAAGCAAAGCCCGACTGTCGGCCTACGACAAGCTGTTGAACGAAGACACGAAACAAAAGGAGGAAAAACTCGAAATATTCATTCCGAACGGTCCGCGTCTGGGAGATGTGGTCATCGAAGCCCAAGACGTATCGATGGGGTACGGCGATCGGTTGTTATACGAACACTTGAACTTTACATTGCCCCCTGCTGGCATCGTCGGTGTGATCGGAGCAAACGGAACCGGGAAAACAACTCTTTTCCGACTGATCATGGGACTCGAAAAACCGCTCAGCGGCTCTTTCCGTGTAGGAGAAACGGTCAAACTCGCCTATGTCGACCAGCAACACGCCTCGATCGATCCCGAGAAAACGGTCTACCAAGTGATTTCCCAAGACAGTGAAATCATCCAACTCGGAGGTCGCAGTATTAATGCCCGTGCCTACGTTTCACGATTCAATTTCAGTGGAGCCGACCAAGAGAAAAAATGCGGTGTTCTTTCGGGCGGTGAGCGCAACCGGCTTCATCTGGCCCTCGCCTTGAAAGAGGAAGGTAACGTACTGCTGCTCGACGAGCCGACCAACGATATCGATGTCAACACGCTCCGCGCACTGGAAGAGGGATTGAACAACTTTGCGGGATGTGCCGTCGTGATCTCACACGACCGCTGGTTCCTGGATCGGATTGCAACCCATATTCTGGCCTTCGAGGGAGATTCTCAAGTGGTCTTTTTCGAAGGATCGTACAGTGAATACGAGGAGAACAAGCGGAAACGGTTGGGAGACGATCTGCCACATCGCGTAAAATACCGAAAATTGATAGCAGACTAAAATCGACAAAAACATTTTTTAATAAATACCTCTTATTATATAGTAACAGAGATAAAAAATGGCACAAAAACCATCCATACCCAAAGGCACCCGCGATTTCGGACCGGAGGAGATGATCAAACGGACCTACATTTTCGATACGATAAAAAGTGTTTTCCACACCTACGGATTTCTTCCGTTGGAGACCCCGGCCATGGAGAACCTCTCCACGCTGTTGGGCAAATACGGAGACGAAGGGGACAAACTGCTCTTCAAGGTACTCAATTCCGGCGACTTTTTCAAGGGGGTGGACACCGCAGACCTCAACGAAGAGAAACGCAACCTGTTGGCTACGAAGATCTGTGAAAAGGGACTGCGCTACGACCTGACGGTACCCTTTGCGCGCTATGTCGTGCAGCACCAGAGCGAGATCGCCTTTCCGTTCCGCCGTTACCAGATTCAACCCGTATGGCGGGCCGACCGTCCGCAAAAAGGTCGTTACCGGGAGTTCTATCAATGCGACGTGGACATCATCGGCAGCCGGAGTCTGGTCAACGAAGTGGAGCTGATCGAGATCGTCGCCGAGGTGTTCCGCAAGCTCGGAATCCGGATTACGCTCAAGATGAACAACCGGAAAATTCTGTATGGCATTGCGGAGACTATCGGACATGCCGACAAGATGATCGACATCACCGTCGCCATCGACAAGCTCGAAAAGATCGGATTGGAAGCTGTCGAAGAGGAGCTGAGCACAAAAGGCATTTCGGAAGAGTCGATCGCCGCCCTCCGTCCTATTCTCTCCCTCAGCGGCTCTTACAGCGAAAAGCTCGCAGCCCTGCACGAAATCATTGGCGGAAGCGAGACGGGGGTAAAGGGAATCGAAGAGATGGAAACGATCTTTGCTCTAACCGAGAAAATCGGCACGGATCTGGATATTGATCTCGACCTGTCACTGGCACGGGGATTGAATTACTACACGGGGGCCATCTTCGAGGTGAAGGCCCGCGACTTTGCTATCGGTAGCATCTGCGGAGGAGGCCGATACGACGATCTTACCGGCATCTTCGGTATGCCCAACGTCTCGGGCGTGGGAATCTCGTTCGGAGCCGACCGTATCTACGACGTCATGTGCGGTCTGAATCTGTTCCCGACCGATAGCGGCATGACGGCACGCGCCCTGTTCTTGAATCTCGGTGGAGAGGAATTAACTGCGTCGCTGATCGAGCTCAAAAAACTCCGGTCGATGGGTATCCCCTGTGAAATCTACCCCGACAACGCCAAGATGAAGAAACAGATGGAGTATGCCAACCGTCGGGCCATTCCGTATGTGATCATCATCGGAAGCGACGAACGGGCTTCGGGACAGGTTTCCCTGAAAAACATGGTTTCGGGAGAGCAAAAAACGATACCGACAGATGCGCTCCCCGAATATTTAGCGGTCCGAGAATAACAGCAACCGGACAATATTGACACGACGATGAAAGGAACGTTTTATAATTGGATTATTGCGTGTTTGATTGCAATACCCATGTGGTGTGGCGCTCAGGTTAAGCCCAACGACGACCCAGCCCGCAACCTGCAAAAATTCAGCCAATTTTACCGCTATCTAAACGGAATGTACATCGATACGGTCCACAATGCGGCACTGATCGAGAGTGCCATCCGTAGTGTACTGTCTCAACTTGACCCCCACTCGACCTACATAACAGCCGAAGAGATGGTCTCGGTCAAGGAGACCTTCGGAGGAAGCTTTAGCGGAATAGGTATCGAATTCAACATTCTGAACGATACGATCATCGTCGTAAACGTCATCTCGGGAGGACCTTCGGAAAAGGTGGGTCTGCAACCCAACGACAAGATCATTGCAGTCGACGGCAAGCCTTCGATCGGGGTCAAACAGACAGACGTACCGAAACTTCTCAGGGGACCCAAAGGCACACAAGTCTCGCTCACTGTCGCACGGCATGGTGAGCAGGAGCCGCTGGAGTTCCTCATCGTCCGCGACAACATCCCGATCAATACGGTAGATGCCGCCTATATGGTGAATCCGACAACCGGATACATCCGGGTCAACCGCTTTGCCGACAACACCTATCGCGAGCTCTTCGAAGCGGTCGAAAAGATGGACAAACCGGAAGCCCTGATCCTCGATCTGCGAAACAACGGAGGCGGTACAATGGATGCTGCCATTGCCATGAGCAACTTTTTCCTACCTCAAGGATCGCTGATCATCTCGACCGAAGGGATGAAGGTCCCGACCTCCCGTTACGCCGCAAAAGTCGACGGAGTTTTTACAAAAGGGAAAGTTATCGTGCTGATCAATGAAAGTTCCGCATCGAGCAGTGAAATCGTTGCAGGAGCGATACAGGACTGGGATCGAGGTCTGCTGATCGGCCGCCGATCCTTTGGAAAAGGGCTCGTCCAGACCCAATTCCCGCTCTCCGACGGATCGGCCGTACGGCTCACAGTATCCCGGTACCATACACCTTCAGGACGAGCCATCCAACGACCCTACGAAAACGGAAGAAGCGACCTCTATTACGAAGATTTCAACAAACGATTCACTGCACCGAACGACTCCCTGCCCACTGATTCGACGCAAATCTATCGGACCCTCCGCAGCGGACGCACGGTGTACGGAGGAGGAGGAATCACTCCCGACATCGTTGTCCCTATCGACACGACAGCCTACACAAAATATTGGGGTGATCTAATCCGGAAAGGCGTCATCGAAGATTTCGTCATCGACTATTTGGACAAAAACAGATCGGACATTACTACACGTTATCCCGATCCGGACCGCTACATTGAGGAGTTCTCCGTAACGGACGAAATGTTAGAAAAACTCGTGGCAGCAGCCGACACGGCCGGGATTGCACCCGATCCACAAGCGCTTGAAACCTCAAGGCTTCTGATCTGCACCCAACTGAAAGCTTCGATCGCCCAAAAGATCTGGACAGTAAACGAGTTCTACCGCGTGGTCAACAAAGAGAACGATCCTGTATTCGCCAAAGCACTCGAAGTGCTGGATCATTGGGATGAATACAGCTCCGGTATTATCTCCGAATAATGAAAATCGTTGTAAATTATTTATCTTTCATTCGAAATTTGGTAAAAACCCATTTTATTCCTAACTTTAAACTCAATAGCTAAAACAAACACCGAAGCATGAACAATTTTGAATTCAAACGGGACAAAGATCTCGATGAAGGTGCAGAAGAGATCTATTCGAAAGTTGTCAGAGCAGGAAGAAGAACCTATTTCTTCGACGTAAAGGCCACCCGAAACGATGACTACTACATCACTGTAACGGAAAGCCGGAAAAAAACCGAAAAAGATGGACGTTTTTCGTTCGAGAAACATAAAATCCATCTCTACAAAGAGGATTTCTGTAAATTCAGTGAAGGATTCGAAGAGGTCGTTCGCTTCATTCGGGAACATAAACCGGAGTGTTTCCGTCCCGACGGAAGTGCCATCTCCAGCTACCCTTCGGCAACGGACGATAACGAAACTTCTGACGAACAATAAGGCAGAACGACTTTAACGAAAAAAGACGCCTTCGCGACAAGGCGTCTTTTTCATTATCGAATGGTTTCGGAGCCAAACAATATGAGCACACAAAAAGTACTTCTTGCATTCAGCGGTGGTATCGACAGTTGTACAGCTGCACGGATTCTGTTACAGCAAGGTTATGACGTATCGCTGCTGACGCTGAATCTGTTTGGGGAAGAGCCGATTTCTCGAGCAATCGAAACAGCTAACAGTATCGGATTACCCCTAAAAATCAAACAGCTCACCAATCGGTTTCAGCGAGAGATCATCGACTATTTTATGAATGGATACCAACGTGGGGAAACTCCTGCTCCATGCACGCGGTGCAACACGCATATCAAATGGCACGAGCTGTATGAAACAGCTCTCCGTGAAGGTTTTGATCGTATTGCGACCGGCCACTACTTCCGAATCCAACAAAAAGAAGGCATCTACTATGTTCGTCAGGCTTTAGACCCGATAAAAGACCAGTCCTACTATTTATGGGGTATTCCACAAGAGATACTAAAAATTACTCTGACTCCAATGGGCAATCGGATCAAGTCTGAAATCATACAAAACGCTCCACTTGCACATCGTACCCCCGAAAGTATGGGTATCTGTTTTCTGCAAGGATCTTCCTGCACCGAATGGTTAAAGAAACACCTTCCCGACATACCGCAAGGAGATGTTATCGACACACGAGGGAACGTAATCGGGCAACACGACGGCTATCCATTCTATACAGTCGGCCAAAAAAGAAACCTGCATTGCAACCAATCCTCTCCTGTTTATGTCCTTCAAATCGATTCAGAAAAGAACCGAATCGTTGCCGGAAGCTCCGATGAACTTTTTCATCATCATCTATTTGTAAGAGAATACACCTCACCTTGTCTGAACAGGCTGGTTAAATCATCCTCCGTACGAATCAAAATCAGAGGCATCGGACGAAATCCTGAAGGATTTGCGCACATCCATATAGTTGATCACCTCTTACAGATCGATCTGGAAACACCGGCATGGGCTCCGGCTCCCGGTCAACCCGTAGTATTTTATGACGGAGATCTCGTGGTCGGAGGGGGTATTCTCGACCACTCGCTCCCCTAATTTTTTTCGAAAAGCACAAAACTATCTTCTTTTCACCCAAATATTTCACATACAAAACCGATCTCTAAAAAAGTTTTTTCAAAAATTATCCGTAAACTTGCACCGTCAAAGAAAACAACCGAAACGAGTTCTATGAGTATTCTGAAAAAAACCTACAACTGGGTCCTGAGTTGGGCGGACAGCCGTTGGGGTGCAACAGCCCTATTTATTTTGGCATTTGCCGAAGCAAGCTTTTTCCCTATTCCTCCCGATGTCTTACTGATCGCCCTATGTTTGGGATGTGCAGCCAAGTCCTTCCGGTATGCCTTGATCTGTACAATCGGTTCAGTCGTGGGTGCCATCGCGGGATTCGGTATCGGGTATTTCCTTTGGCAAACCCCTTCGGGTGAATTTACGGCAATCGCCGACTTCTTCTTCCGGATCATTCCCGGATTCACCCACGAACAGTACGACAAGATCAGCCAAATGTATAACCAATACAACTTCTGGGTCGTATTCACCGCCGGATTCTCTCCGATCCCCTACAAACTGATCACCATTACTGCCGGTGTGTTCAACCTCCATTTTCTCACTTTCATCATCGCCTCGATCATCAGCCGCGGATTGCGCTTCTTCCTGATCGCATGGCTGATCTGGAAATTCGGACAACCGATCAAACACTTCATCGACAAATATTTTAACTGGTTGGCTCTGGCTTTTACCGTACTGCTGATCGGAGGATTTTTCGTCATCAAATACGTTCTATAAACTATCAGGTCATGCGACAATACGGATTGATCGGCTTTCCGTTGGGCCACTCCTTTTCCCAACGCTATTTTACCGAGAAATTTCAGAAAGAGGGTATAGAAGATTGTTCCTACACGAACTTTCCCATTGAGACAATCGAAAAGATAGAAGAGATCCTGCACGGACATCCCGATCTTCAAGGTTTCAATGTGACAATCCCCTACAAACAGGCGATTATCCCCTACCTGTCGAATTTGAGCCGTGAAGCCAAAACGATCGGTGCGGTGAATTGCGTTCGGAGAACAGACAAAGGACTCATCGGTTACAACACCGATGCCTACGGATTTCAAAACTCATTAAACTCATTGCTGAACGGCGTTCATCCGAAACGGGCCTTGGTACTCGGAACAGGAGGCGCTTCTCGTGCTATCAAGTTCGTTTTGACAGAAGAACATATTCCGTTCGATACGGTTTCGCGCAGATTGCAGGGGGCCGATTATACCTACGAAATGTTGACAGACGAAATCATCAAGACTCATCAACTAATTGTCAACTGTACCCCGTTAGGCACCTTCCCGAAAACGGACGAATGTCCTGACCTTCCCTATGATGCGATCGAACCATCCCATTTCCTTTTCGATCTGGTCTATAATCCTCCGTTGACCGAATTTCTCCGTCGTGGCCAACAACACGGGGCTCCCTTCCGAAATGGATATGAAATGCTCGTTGGCCAGGCCGAGCTGGCGTGGAAAATCTGGAACGATCCCAATATCGACACATTGCAATCCTGCGTAGAATAACAAACTCAGGACTCTTAATAGAACAAAAGAGCGGGATGTTCTCTGTAAAAAACATCCCGCTCTTCAATTTATATATCTCTTATACAGGAGAGTCAATTTCTATTTTCGGCTACACTTCACGCCCCCCCGCTCCTCTATAATTCAGAAAGCTCTTCTGCCGAAGTAGTTTTCAACCCATATTGGTCAACCATCCGTGCCGCTTGCTCCATATCGTGCACCCGAATAATCATAAATGCCTTGTCCTGGACCGAAAAGCAATACATGTATTCGATCCCGATTTTTTCCTGTGCAAAAGGATGCAGTTTTTGTGAAAACGACCCAACCGAAGCTCCGGTCGAAAGAGCAATAACCTCACACCGATTGACGCTGATATTATGCTCCTTCAAAACCTGAAATGCTTTTTCCGTATCGGAGGTGATCAGCCGCAGAATACCGTACTCGGATGTATCGGCTACCATTGCCGCAATAATCCGGATATCCGACTTGCCGATAATCTCCATTACCTCGTTCAGTCTGCCCAATTTATTCTCCAAAAAAATTGAAAGTTGTTGTACGGTAACCATAACGATTGCGTTTAATTTTGTATATGACTATTTTATTTTGGGACGCTTATCAATCAAGCGAACTGCCTTTCCTTCACTCTGAGGCAACGCACCTTTATCGACCAATTTTACTTTCGGTGTCAACAAGATCTCATCCTTCAACGCCCGGGTAATCGACTTCGAAAGCTGAACCAGCTGACTGTAATCATCGGTAAAGGCATCGCCCAATTCAACCTCAACAAGAATTTCCTCGTTGCTGTTGACCATATCGACCGTAATCAGATAGTTACTGCCCAACTCCTTGAACTGCATCAGAATCTTTTCGATCTGCATCGGGAAGATATTCACACCCTTCACGATAAACATATCATCGGTTCTACCCTTGATCCGGTCAATCCGTCGATGGGTTCGTCCGCATGGACAAGGACCGGGTAAAATACGGGTCAAATCACGCGTCCGATAACGGATCAACGGCATCGCTTCCCGATCCAACGTCGTAAGCACCATCTCACCCACTTCTCCATCGGGCACAGGCTCTAATGTATCCGGATCAATAATTTCAATCAAATAGGAATCTTCCCACAGGTGCATTCCATTCTGCTCGGGACATTCAAAGGCTACACCCGGACCGCTCATCTCCGACATACCGAAACTGTTGTATGCCTTCACCCCGAGCAGTTGTTCAATCTTACGACGCTGCTCCTCGGTATGAGGTTCAGCACCGATCAACAAGGTAGTCAACTTCGTATCGGTACGAGGATCGATTCCACGTTCAGCAAAAACCTCGGCCAGACGAAGTGCATAACTGGGGATCGCATGCAATGCCGTTGTCCCGAAGTCCATAATAAACTTAATCTGACGGATACTGTTTCCCGCTGCAGCAGGAATGGTCATCGCACCCAGACACTCGGCTCCGTACTGAATTCCGAGCCCCCCGGTAAACATACCATATCCGGATGTATTCTGAATTACATCTGTATCACGCAATCCGGCCATATACATACACCTAGCCATACGGTGTGCCCAACGCTCGATATCTTTCTTTGTATGGACGATTACAGTAGGATTACCGGTCGTTCCACTGGATGAGTGCAAACGGATGATCTTCCGCATATCGGTCGCAACCAACCCAAACGGATAGTGTTCTCGAAGATCGGCTTTCGTAGTAAACGGGAATTTGCGGACATCATCGAGTGTACGAATCGAATCAGCACTTAACCCTAATTTTTTATATTTCGCTCCATAGAACGGAGCGTTCATGGCTCTCGCAACCGTATCTTTGAATCGGTCCAACTGAAGATGGTCGAGCTCATTTCTCGACATGGTTTCGATCTCGGGATCGAAATATACAGATGTATTATTCACTTTTTGTTCTCTAATTTTGAATTGATTTATCCTTTTGCAACGACATAAGACATACACTAATCTTCGCTCTCAGCCTCTGACATCGTCACAAATACGATGCAATTTATAACTTTTTAAACTAACATGCAACTCGAAATTCACACACTCCGTTAAAAAAAAGGCAAATCACCCTCGTCAAAACCTTTGATATTAAAATTAAATCTGTATATTTATTCACACGAAACAGTACATATTACCCCTTAACCAAACTTAATATAATGAAAAAAAACGACCTTATTTTCCTTCTGGCAGCCCTAATCGTAATTCTGCCCTTCTTTGTATCGGACCGAGTTTATGAGTACTATCTATTGGCGACCAACACCCATCCTTACGCAATGGCTTTTCTGAAATTTGCCATACTTGCAACCGCGGGAGAATCCATAGGCCTGCGTATCAAAAACAAAATGTACAACTATCCTGGATTTGGACTTGCTCCAAGAGCTATAGTCTGGGGGATTCTCGGTGTAGGGATCGCCATTGCCATGAAAGTATTCTCGGCTGGTGCTCCACGAATGGTGGAAAGCCTCGGAATACACGGTGTAGTCGACGCAATGTCCGGGCCGTTCTCCGGTGAAAAGTTACTTGGGGCTTTTTCGATTTCGGTAATGATGAATACCTTCTTTGCCCCCGTATTCATGACGTTCCATAAGATTACGGACACACACATTCTTGAAAACGGAGGAAAATTACGAGCCTTGATCACTCCTATCCCCATGCGCAGAATCTTCGGGGAGCTCAACTGGCAAACTCAATGGAGTTTCGTTTTCAAAAAGACGATCCCCCTGTTCTGGATTCCGGCACACACAATTACATTCCTATTACCCCCTACCTTCCAGGTCCTATTTGCAGCGCTTCTGGGGGTAATTCTCGGAGTTTTACTCTCTATTGCGGCCGTACTATCCCGCGAGACACACAAAGCATAAGTCAGAATCAGACTTCCTGCTTCCCGGTTTTGTATTGTAATACGAAACCGGGAAACTTTTTTAAGAGAAATAACGGATCCCAGCTTCTCTGAAAACAAGATTATCATTTTCAGAAACACAAAAGGCAAAAAATAAAAGCACTCACAAAATCTGTAAGTGCTTTTCACTGTGGGAGCACAGGGATTCGAACCCCGGACCCTCTGCTTGTAAGGCAGATGCTCTGAACCAGCTGAGCTATACTCCCAATCTTAATATCCCGCAATCTCCTTCCCGATTGCGAGTGCAAAGATAGACAAAATTTTTCTCCCACCAAATTTTTTCTGCATTTTTTCCGTTTTTTCTCAAAACAATTTTTCTTTTCATAACATAAAGAGGAGCTTCCGCCTATGTCGGAAGCTCCTCTTTATCGATCTTAATATTCTATATTACTTACGAATAGCGGCTACGCCCGGGAGCTCGATTCCTTCCATATATTCAAGCAATGCACCTCCACCGGTCGACACATAACTTACCTTGTCTGCCAAACCGAATTTATTGATACATGCCACAGAATCTCCTCCTCCGATCAACGAGAAAGCACCTTTTGCCGTAGCTTCTACAATCGCATCAGCAATAGCTCGTGAACCTTTAGCAAAGTTATCCATTTCGAATACACCTACCGGACCGTTCCACAGAATCGTTTTCGACTCAGCGATCACTTTGCTGAACTCAGCAATAGCCTTCGGGCCGACATCGAGTCCTTCCCAACCGTCAGGAATATCATTTGACGGAGTAACTTGCGTTTCCGTGTCGTTTTTGAACTCTTTACCGCATACTGCATCTTCTGCCAAATATACTTTAACATTCATCTCTTTGGCTTTAGCCAAAATTCCGAGAGCTGTCTCATATTGATCGGGTTCGCAGATGCTGACACCAACCTTTCCACCTTGAGCAGCTTTGAAGGTATAGGTCATACCTCCACCCAAAATAAGGTTGTCGACCCGTTTCATCAAGTTTTCGATCACGCTGATTTTCGTCGAAACTTTCGATCCGCCCAGAATAGCTGTAAACGGACGAGCAGGAGATTCGAGTACTTTATCGATTGCCTTCAACTCACCCAGCATTACATAACCGAACATTTTGTCATTCGGGAAATATTCGGCAATCAAAGCGGTAGAAGCATGAGCCCGGTGAGCTGTACCGAATGCATCATTAATATAACAGTCTGCATATGAAGCCAAACGTTTGGTAAACTCTTTCTGACTAGCTTTTAATGCTTTTTTGGCAGCGCTTTTCTCTTCGTCGGTAGCATCCGCAGCCAATCCCCGAGGTTTACCCTCTTCTTCTGCATAGAAACGGAGATTTTCAAGCAACAACACCTGACCCGGTTTCAGAGCCGCAGCTTTTGCAGCAGCCTCTTCTCCCTGGCAGTCGCCGGCAAAATCAACCTTTACTCCCAAACGAGCTTCGATACCCGGGATGATATGTTTCAATGAGAATTTATCTTCCGGACCTTTTTTAGGACGTCCCAGATGCGACATCAAAATAGCCGAACCACCCTCTTCAAGAACTTTTTTAATCGTCGGAATCGCTGCACGAATACGTGTATCATCCGTGATTTCGAGATTTTCGTTCAAGGGCACGTTGAAATCCACGCGAATAATCGCGCGCTTTCCTTTGAAATCATAGCTGTCAATCGATTGCATAGTTCATCGGTATTATTTGGTTAAACTTTTTAAATATCTTTAATAACTCCCCAAAGTTAATCAATGTATCTATATTTTTTCTCATTTTTCGACATTTTTTGCGAGAAAACCGTAACTTTGCTTATAATTTAACGCCTACGGCAACCGTCGGCACCGATTTTGGCAGGAAAAACGAAACAAGACACCATCTACATACATTTCGGCATAAACTGTTTCGGAACCAACGACTACAAAAATTATGGCAAAAATATCATTGGACGCAATCGATCGTAAAATCCTGGGATTTCTGATCAAAAACGCCCGGATGCCTTTCCTCGAAATTGCCCGAGAGTGCGGTATATCAGGCGCTGCTATTCACCAACGTGTAAAAAAACTGGAAGAGTCGGGAGTCATTCTTGGTTCGCGCCTTGAGGTCAACCCCAAAATGTTAGGATACGATGTATGTGCCATCATCGGTATTCGGATATCCGATCCGACCAAAACCATACAAACGGTCGAACACCTGAAAAAAATACCCGAAATCACCGAATGTCATTTCATCACGGGTAAATACAACATTTTGATGAAAATCTACTGTACAAACAACGAACACCTGATGCACACGATATTCGACCACATCCTTCCATTACCAGAAGTCTCTCAGACCGAAACATTCATTTCGTTGATTCAATCGTTCGACCGACAGGTCGAAATACCCGATATAGAGGAGGAGTTATGAGCGTAATTCGTTTGACCAAAGAGTTTTCGTTCGAGATGGCGCATTCGCTATCCGGATACGACGGTGCATGCCGCGAAATCCACGGCCACTCGTACAAGTTATTTGTTACGGTACAAGGGGAACCTAATGCCGATCCAAACAATCCAAAATACGGCATGGTTATGGATTTCGGAGAGTTAAAACGTATCGTAGGGCGACTGATCGTCGATCGGTACGACCATGCATTGGTGGTCCGCCGGACAGCCGAAAACAGCAATGCGATCGACGCACTGCGTTTGCTGTATAATAAAATTGAGGTATGCGACTACCAACCGACCTGCGAGAACATGGTTTCCCGTTTTGCAGAGGAGATCGGACGCGAACTTCCCTCGGGAATCCAGCTGTTCAGCATCAAACTACACGAGACCGCCACCTCTTTCGCCGAATGGTACCGGTCGGACAATTAGCCGACTTTCGCGAACAGTTTTCCCGGCTTCATCGGACGAAAATATACTTATTGGCTCTTTCTTTTTTTTCATAAAGAGGCCCCTGATATTCTCTCCGTTTTTTTCTCACCAATAATTAGCGGAACTTGGCCGTATCCGACGGCCCAACTCATACGCCAGTACAACAAAACATGAAAAAACTATTTCTGATAGATGCCTACGCGCTGATCTTTCGCTTCTACTACGCTTTTATAGGGCGCCCGATGCGCAATGCGGAGGGGATGAACACCTCGGCGATCTTTGGCTTTGTCAAATACATCAACGACATCATCCGCCGCGAACAGCCCGACTGTCTCGGTGTCGCTTTCGACCCTCCGGGCGGTAACTTCCGACACGATATTTACCCCGAATATAAGGCCAACCGAAGCGAAACGCCGGAAGAGATCATCGCATCGGTTCCGTACATCAAACGGATTCTGGAGGCGATGCGGATTCCGATCCTCGAGGTCGCCGGATTCGAAGCCGACGATGTCATCGGCACCCTGTCACGCGAAGCGGCCGAGCAAGACTTCCGGGTCTACATGGTAACACCCGACAAGGATTACGGTCAGCTGATCCGTCCGGAGGTGTACATCTACAAGCAACGCAAAGGAGGAAGCGACGGTGTAGAGATCATCGGCTGCGACCAGATCCATGAACACTACGGCATCGACGATCCGAAACGGGTAATCGACATTCTGGCTCTTTGGGGCGACGCTTCCGATAACATTCCGGGAGTACCGGGCATCGGCGAGAAGAGTGCAATCAAATTGGTCTGCCAATACGGGCCCGTCGAACAGTTGCTGGAAAACATCGACAAGCTGTCGGGCAAACAGCGTGAAAATATCGCCGCTCACAGCGACCAGATTCTGCTGGCCAAACGATTGGCCACAATCGAGCAGCACGTCCCGATCGCATTCGAACCCGAGAAGCTGGTACTGGAGGTGCCCGACAAACCGCAACTGATCGAAATCTATAAAGAGTTGGGATTCCGCTCGTTTATCCGGGAGCTACAACAGGACAGCGCCGAAAATTCCGGAATTGCACCAGGCAATACGACTCCCGATCTGTTCTCCCCGCACGCCGAAACGCCCTCGGGAAAGCAGCAGACCGCTCCGGACCTCTTCTCCTCGCTCGAAACAGACACACAACCATCTGCGGAGCAGGGTACACTCTTCAGCACACCCATGTTCGACACGGTCGAGACTCTTCCCCATACCTATCGAACAGTCGAGACTCTGGCCGACCTCGAAGCTCTGTGTCGAAAGCTGGAAAATGTCTCCGAATTCTGTTTTGATACCGAAACGACCGGATTCGATATCTTCAACGACCGGCTCGTCGGCATATCGATCGCCATCGTTCCGCACGAAGCATGGTACATCCCTTGTCAGCCCAACAACACGAAACAGATCATCGACATGCTCCGGCCTGTATTCGAGAACGAGTCGATCGCCAAAATCGGACAGAACATCAAGTTCGATCTGATGGTATTGCGCCATGCCGGCCTTGATGTACGCGGCAGGCTCTACGACACGATGATCATCCACTATCTGCTCGATCCCGAATCGCGGCATGGGATGGATCATCTGGCGATAACATTCTTAAATTATACGCCGATTCCGATCGAGGAGCTGATCGGGAAGGGGGCCCGCCAAATCACAATGGACCGCGTTCCGGTCGAAAAAGTGGCCGTATATGCAGCGGAGGATGCGGACGTAACCCTGCGGCTGAAACTCCACCTGTGGCCTATGCTCGTGAAGGCCAGCCTCGACACCCTTTACCTCACGATTGAAGAGCCGCTGATCCGGGTGCTGGCCGATATCGAGATGACCGGCGTCAAGATCGACACGGAGGTATTGGCCGCTTCGGGCCGAACACTATCGGCGCGGGTCGTCGAACTGGAGAACTCCATCCGTGAAATGTGCGGTGACCCTTCACTGAACATCAACTCGGCCCGACAACTTGGTGAAGCCCTGTTCAACCGGCTGAAAATCGACCCGAATCCCAAGAAGACCAAGACCAAACAGTTCCGTACGGACGAAGAGTACCTGCAAATGCTCACCGACCGCCACCCGGTAGTTGGGGCCATACTGGAGTATCGGGGAATTAAAAAGCTGCTCTCGACTTACATCGAGGCCCTTCCTCAATTGATCAATCGGAGCACAGGGCGAATCCATACTTCATTCAATCAGGCAGTCACCGCAACAGGCCGGCTCAGCTCGACCAATCCGAATTTACAGAACATTCCGGTTCGGGACGAGCAGGGACGCGAAATACGGAAGGCATTCGTCGCATCGGACGACAACCACCTGCTGCTTTCGGCCGACTATTCACAGGTCGAACTGCGGCTGATGGCCCACCTGAGCGGTGATCCGAACCTGCTCGATGCCTTTGCCCACGATGCAGACATCCACACGGCCACTGCAGCAAAAATCTATGCCATCCCAGCCGAAGAGGTCACCCGCGAGCAACGCCGCCGAGCCAAGACCGCTAATTTCGGTATCATCTACGGCATCTCGGCATTCGGATTGGCCCAACGGCTGAACATTCCCCGCGCCGAAGCCAAAATGATCATCGACAGCTATTTCGCCACCTACCCGGGCGTAAAGCAATACATGGACCGCGTCATTGCACAAGCGCATGAAACCGGCTACGTAACCACCCTTTTCGGTCGAAAACGGATGTTGCCCAACATCCAATCAGGTAATGCCGTGGTCCGGGGACTGGCCGAACGCAATGCCATCAATGCACCGATTCAAGGCAGTGCGGCCGACATCATGAAGCTGGCCATGATCGCCGTACACCGTGAGCTCACGGAACGAGGACTGAAATCCAAAATGATTCTTCAGGTCCACGACGAACTCGTCATCGACCTGCTGAAAAGTGAGGAGACAGAGGTTCGCGAAATCGTTGTGCAGTGCATGGAACATGCAGCACAGCTACACGTCAAGCTGATCGCCGAGTGTGGTGTCGGAAAGAATTGGGTAGAAGCCCACTAAACCAAAAACGTCTCTTTGTTTTCTCTCTTTATTTGACGTTACTAAAAAAGGGTTGCCCTTCTGTTTCTTGCGGGGCAACCCTTTTTCATCCATCAATCCCTTTCAAGCAATCTTTTTCGTTCTTTTCGGGAACCTGCTTTCGCTTTACCCCAAACCAAACCGCCCAAAGATCTGCCTCGAAACCAATTGAGCACTGTCGTTATTTAACCATCACTATTTTTTTCGTATCGAAATCATAGGAAGCAACAAGGAGAAAATCCAACTGCTTGCGGTGCAGGTCGGCACGCAATACACGGATCCGCACCTCATCACCGAGGGTGAAGGTACGGCCATGATCCTTCCCGCGAACCGAATAGTTCTCCTCATCGAAGAGATAGAAATCGTCCGTCATGTCCCGCAAGGCTACCATTCCCTCGATCTTGGTCTCTTCAAGCTCTACATAAATACCCCATTCAGTAATACCTGAAATGTGCCCGTCGAACTCCTGCCCCACCTTGTCGAGCATAAACTCGACCATCTTGTACTTGATCGAAGCCCGTTCTGCATCCGCCGCCCGAACCTCCATTGCCGATGAGTGTTCACACAACCGTTCGTAATAATCCTTGTCCTCCGACTTTCCTCCGGCCAGATAGTGTGCCAGCAAGCGGTGCACCATCATATCCGGATAACGACGGATCGGTGAGGTAAAGTGCGTATAGTAATCAAATGCCAGTCCGTAGTGTCCAATGTTATCGGTCGAATAGGTCGCCTTGGCCATCGAACGGATCGCCAACGTCGAAATGATATTTTCCTCCTTTTTCCCGTGGATCGCCCGCATCAACTTGTTGATCTCCTTTGCAACCGCCTTGTTGCTCTGCGCCTTCATGTGGTACCCAAACCGAACTATAAAGCTGCGGAACTGCGCCATCTTGTCCGTATTCGGTTTGTCGTGGATCCGATATACAAACGTCCGTTCACTATTCTGAACCCCTTTGCGCTTTTTCCCTACAAACTCCGCCACCTTACGGTTGGCCAGCAGCATAAACTCCTCGATCAGCTGATTCGACTCCTTGATCTCCTTAAAATAGACACGCAACGGTTTCCCGTGTTCGTCCAATTCGAATTTCGCCTCTTCACGTTCGAAATTGATCGAACCGTTGCGGAACCGTTCGCTCCGTAGCTTCTGAGCCAAACTATTCAACTGCAGAATTTCTTCAGCCATATCGCCTTTGCCGGTCTCGATCACCTCCTGTGCCTCCTGATAGGTAAACCGACGGTCAGAATAGATTACCGTACGGCCAAACCACTCCTGCTGCACCTCGGCCTCTTCATTCAACTCAAAAATAGCCGAAAAACAGAGTTTTTCCTCATGCGGTCTCAAGGAACACAAGCCATTGGAGAGCCGTTCGGGAAGCATCGGCACAGTACGGTCGACCAGATAGACCGACGTGGCCCGTGCCTGCCCCTCTGCGTCGATTATATCCCCGGGCTTTACATAATGGGTCACATCCGCAATATGCACACCCACTTCGAAATTACCGTTGGGTAATCGACGAATCGAGAGCGCATCGTCAAAATCCTTTGCATCGGCCGGATCGATCGTAAAAGTCGGCACCTGACGCATATCGCGCCGCGCCGCGATCTCCTCCGGAGTAATATCATCGGGAATCTTATCCGCCTCACGCTCCACCTCTTCCGGGTAGCTGTACGGCAGATCGTATTCGGCCAAGATCGCATGCATCTCGGTATTGTTGTCGCCAGGGGTGCCGAACACGTCCACGATCTCGCCTTCAGGACTCTTCATCGTATCGGGCCAACCTGTAATCCGCACCAGGACTTTTTGACCTTGCTTTGCTCCGTGCAAGTTACGCTCGGGGACAAAAACATCGTGTACCATTTTACGGTTGTCGATCCGTACGAACGCATAATTATCAGACATCTCGACAACGCCCACATATCTTTTCGGCGAGCGCTCCACAATCCCGACCACTTCACCTTCGGGATTTCCCGTACCGCCTTTACGCGTAATCGCCACCTTGACATGGTCGCCATGCAACGCGTGTCCGGCTCGCGATTCATCCACGAAGATATCCTTGTCCATACCTTCGACAACCACATACAAAGCTCCGGAAGAGGTCATATCCACAACACCTTCCACAACCTCGCGCTGTGATGCACAAAGCCGGTATTTACCTTCAGAAACCTGCTCGATCACACCTCCACGAGCCAATGAATGAACCACCTCGCGAACGTAATCTTTCTGTTCGCGGGTCTCAGCTCCCGTTGCTGCAATTAAATTCTTTACCGAATACCGTTTATCGGGCAATGCACGGAACAATTCCGTAATCAACACTGCCGGATCGGCATACTGACCTCTCGCCTTTTTCGAGGTCTCTTTTTTCTTTGTCATATTCTCTCTTTTATTCGATACAAAGATACACAAACAGAATGATTCGCAGTATTTTTACCTCTCTTTTTCATCGAAATGAAACGGCTCAGGGAACAGCCTATTTCGCACGTCACCCACACCTCCTAAACAACGTATTATAACACCTGTTCACTTTTACATCTCTTTTCGGTGTCGTTTCAATTCATCAGTTATCGGGAATTCCTACGACAAATACTCCTGAAACAGCCTCCATATCGAGATCGAAACAGGTATAAATCTGCCCATTTCGCTCAATTTTCCGGGATTCGACCGCGCAAACCTCTCCCGTAAAAGGATCTCTCAACTGAAGCGAGAGAGCTCCGCGTAAAAAAACAGATGTCCGAAAATGGTTATCCGTCGAATTTGCAAAAAGATAAATATCCTTTCCATCCTTTTGCTTATGTATATAACTGAAAGAGCCTTCCGTTTCCCCTGGAATAGATATTTCAGAACTTTCAAAGACAATCGGACTCTCTTCTGTTTTTTCACCACAAGTTACACTTCCTGAACTGCTCTTCCCAAATGCAACATCAGGAGAGACCCCCAACTCCAATAACGCTTTTTCCAACGACTCCACATTCAGTTCAGACACAAACAAAGCCTTTCCTCCCTCTGCAGACGTACGAACTACACCTTGTTTTTGTTCATTTACATCTCCAAATACAGCCTCTACATGTTCGCGCAACTTCTCATCTTGCCCGAACTCAGCTGACTTGACCGGTAACATCGACGTAGCCAGCACACGTCCTCCATGCTCGTAAAAATCTCGAATCCGGCCCATTGTCTCCGCTGAGAGAACTCGTCCTCCGGGCACGATCAACAATTTATACGTCTGCCTATTTTCCTCATTATTCAACACCATACAATCTCCTTCACGAACCAGTTTATCGTTTAGGAAAGATTCCGGATGAACAAGAGTAAAGTCCCGTCTCAATGCGGTGGTCAACAGTTCACCAAGCCGATGATAATCCATTTCAGCAGGAGCTGCATCCCCTCTTTTCCCCAATTCCTGTTTCTCGTCCAACCGGGAGAATGCCTGAGCCGAAGCAATCGGATAGACTACCGCAATGTCTGCCACCCTTCTTCCTCCCTGCAACATCATACAGGATCGGGCTGTAAAATCACTGTATCGTTTCAATGCAGGAGCCAGTATCGGGTTATAGGCAGAAATCAACGGAGGAATCCGCACATGTTCCGGATCGGGATCATACCACATGCCGTGCGGGACCAAATAATTGACACCTCGCACAAACAGATCAAGCGCAACACGGAATAACATCAACGAATCCATATCCGCAGGGAAAGCCCCACAGACTTCAGCTCCTACAACCGGACGATCGTACATGTCTGCAGCCGAACTCACCTGTTTGAAACCCGATCGACCATGCCCATAATAAAAGATATAGTCGGTCAAAGGTACTTGGGTATGCCGATAAAATTTTAAAATATCGCCATGCATGTCGGTCGAATTGATAGCATAATTTCCGGGCGGATGCCCCATGCTCTCCAGACCGTGAGCTTCACACCATTCGGCAATCTGACGCGGGTAACCCTCTGCCAACAATTCAGCCCGCAAATCATAGAAAGCAACACGGGCAGCCTCCGTTTCCGGGCCGATATCATAATACAACGCCGGATAATAGCATGCCGCACTCTTTCCGTACTTTTCTTCAAACAATCGGGTAATGGCCGGCGTCCACGTTTTTTCCATTGCCACGTAACCTACATCATCGAAAAATACTTTATCCACGACTCCTCCAAAATATTTGTCGAACCGTTTTCCATACTCATCATAAGTCATTGTCAACACCTTAGCAACAGCTTCAGGTTCCATATAATCGACCAACGGATTTGTATTGTACCGACAATTAAAGAACATGATACGCCATTCGCCTTCGGGCACACTCCAAGAAAGGACTCCATTCGAAACCGCATCGGACAGATCGACGATCTCTTTTGTCTGGACATTCATAGCCGAAACAGCCATGCACTTCAGATCATCGGAAGAAGCCAACGCACGAGCGAATTCTGCTGGTCCCACGATAAGGTGCTCCTCCTTGGAAATCACTTTGCGAACATATTGAGGGTACTCTTTCCGCAACCGTCCTCCCGCTGTCCCACTCGGGAAATCCACATCGTCATATATGATCAGTTTCAGCCCCTGCTTTTTCGAAGCCTCCAGCATATCCGTGTAACGGTCGAAATACTCCTCACTCAAATATTCTGGAGTCATACCCGGACACGGTTTTCCAGTAGGATGTTGCGGACCTGCAGAGACCGGCAATACGGTAACTCCTCCGAATCCACAAAGATTTTTCACATCCGAGATCTGTTTCACAATGGTGTCTTTTTGCAGATGTCCATTCAAGTGCCAGAATGGAACCGGACGAAAACGCACATCCGGATTCCGGAAGGCAGCCTCATCACTTTTAAAACTGGGTTTTCCTCCGCCGGAAATCAATAACAGTAAAGTAAACCCGATCAAGTGTTGTACATATCGTTTCATATAATCGATTTAGGTTAGTTGGTACACTATAATCCCATGTATTACAAATATAGAATAACCTCGTATTTATAAAAAAAATAAACCGTTTCTTACGCTAACGGCAAAGAAACGGTTTAAAATGCAAAAGGACGAAGAATCTCTCTAACGACGTTTTTCCTTATATTTATCAATTTGTTTTTTGATTGCGTCCAAACATTGGTCGATCGCTTCTTCAAAAGTCTTGCATCGCCGTTCGGCCAACAAATCGCCGCCCGCAACATCTATCTTTACTACTGCGACCTTGTTCCCTTGTTCGTCGTCCTTGTCAATTTTTAATGTTACCTGAGAGGAAAGCGCATTCTCTACAAAACGATCCATCTTGTTCATCTTGGCTTGAATGAAGTCGACCAGTTTCTTGTCGGCATCAAACTTTACGGATTGAATCTCCACTTTCATAATCTAATCCTCCTTATATTTTTTGGCCCTTGGGTGGGCCTGGTTGTACACCTCTTTCAACTTGGCGATGCTGTTATGCGTATAAACCTGTGTCGTTTCGAGACTCGCATGCCCGAGCAGCTCCTGAATCACACGAATATCCGCCCCGTGATCGAGCAGATGCGTCGCGAAAGTGTGCCTCAACACATGCGGACTACACTTTCCCTGAACCCCGCATCCCCGCAACACGTCATGCACAATACGATACACTTCGCTGCGTCCGATCGGCTCGCCCTTATGGGTTAAAATTAAGAAATTATTCTCGTTTTTACAAATATCTTGTGCAAGAATCAACTTTCTATAATGCACAATTCGCGCCGCAACAGGTTCAATTACCGGAACAACTCGCTCCTTATCCCCTTTTCCTCTGATTTTCAGAATGGAATAATCCGAAGAAAAATCATCCAGTCGAATTCCTGTCAGCTCCGCAAGCCGGATTCCTGTTGCATAAAACAACAGGACCACGACGGCATCACGTTCGGTCTCGAAGTCATCGGTCGGTTGCAGAAGCGATTCGACAATCCGGTGCATCCGACTCTCCTCGACGAAGACGGGCAACCGTCCGGAGGTCTTGAGCGCCGAAATCCGCGTAAACAGATCCTTCTCGACAATATGCTCTTTTCGCAGATAACGGAAATAAGATTTGACCGCAGATATTTTTCGATTAACACTCCGGGCTGAAAGTTTTTTTTCGCCGGTCAACGACACGATCCACGCCCGCAGGTCATCGGCCGTCACCCGTCTCGGATCGAAACTTTTCATGACCTCTTCAGACTCGGACGAAACCGGTTCCTCATCCGCAGCCTCACCTTGCAGACAAAACAGGACAAACTGACGGAGATCATCTCCGTAAGCCTTGACCGTCAGTTCCGAATAGCGCCGCTCGGTTCTCAGATAAGTCAGAAAGGGTTCGATCATCGTCTTATTGTAAAAAAGAACGACTGTCCGGATCAATCCGGACAGTCGTTTTCTATTTCGGTTATGTAGTACCGGACGTCTACTCTTCGTCCCGTCTCATCTGTTCTACATAAATCGCATGCAGTTTATTCTCGCGAGAAACCACAGACGGTTTAGTAAAATATTGACGACGACGCAGTTCTTTCAGAACACCGGTTCTTTCGTATTTTCTTTTGAATTTTTTGAGAGCACGTTCGATGTTTTCGCCCTCTTTGATCGGCATGATAATCATTTTGCAAAAACCTATTTTAAATTTTGTTCATTAAATGCTTGTCACGAACCTTCCCGCACACACGTACCGGTCGGTTACTTCTCTTCGAAGCAGAGATAGGGTGCCAGCCGTTCGGCCTGACCTTTCGATAGAATATTTTGTTCTGTCAAATCTCCTATACTACGCCAACCTCCTTTTAATTGTCGGTATTTCATCAACCGGTTTAAAATCTGCTCCGTCACATAGGGATGCTTCCCTATCTCGAACGGGAGTGCAAAGTTAATATCAATTTTTTGAATTTTACTACTATCCACCCAAATTTGTGGTAAAATTTGTTGATAATTCTTTTCGAGCATACCTCGCACTTCGAGAAGTTGTTCGACGCGGACAAAGCCGCCAAGCCGTTCACGATACAGGACAATCCTCCCGGCGGTCAACGGACCGATACCGCGTATCCCGACCAACGTAGCCGAATCAGCTCCGTTCAGTTCGATCCTGACAGAATCTTTTTGTGGTCCGACGCTGGATTCCCGTTCCGTCGGAACCGTATCGTTTACGACCAATGGTTTCGTTTGATCATCTTTCGGGGTGCGTTTCGGGGATTGCTCCGTTCTCCGTTCGAATCGCGTCGAGTCGATCCGGATAAAGGGTTCCAAACGACGATACATCTCCTCCGAAACCGTATAGCACCGGGCGAAATCGGACGGCTTGCGAAATACGGCACCCGCCTTCCGGTAGTTTCCGATCACGGCTGCCTGACGCTCCGTAAATCCAAGCCGCACAAGTTCCTCCAAAGAAACCGTGTTCGGATCGAAAAGAAATAGGGTATCGCGTTTTGCCGCACGCTTCTGCTTCGCATCATCGCGACGATACGTAGAATCCGTGTCTGCTTTCGATTGCTTATCACGCTGTTTCGCATATCGGGGTCCGGACGACTCCGAATCGAGTACCCGATCAGCATACAGCGTAAAACTCTGTTCGAAACGGGGTTTGCCCTGCCATAGGAACAGTAACGACAGCAAAACGAGCAGGGGCAACAGCAGCAGTATCCGCCGATTCTCCCTAGCAGTACCGACCAATCCGCTCCACACCCGTTTCCACATCCGTTTCATCTCACTCCTTTTCGGGATCATATTCGGCCGAAGCGCTCCGCTGCAAGCATAGATACCGAAGCGAAGGGGATGCCACCCGTTCGCCCAATCCATACTCTGCCCAACGTTCGTCTACACGGGCTATCGTTTCGGGAGACGAGGTTACCACATTGGGCCAACGACGTCCGAAGCCGTTGACACCTCCCGCCTTGGCTCTTGCATCGAACAGGATATGATCGCCCTCTATCCGCACGTCCCGAGAGGGATCGCAATTTGACGAGGCGAGCCACAACAGGTCATCTCCGGACAAGCCCTGCGCCTCCCTATCCAACAGGACGACAAAAGGGACTCCGGAAACTCCATTCCCAACAAGGAAGTGTCCGACATCCGGTTTCTCATTTCGATCGGCATAGAGCCACAGTACGCCCCAACGCTCGGCCCATGCAGCATCCGCAGAGTGAATTCCTCCGCAAAACGTCCACTGGTCCGGACACACGACCGGAGCAGGTTCGCGATCCCGGACATCAGTCAAATCCAACACCATCTTTCCTCCTAAACCCATCTTCGGAGCCGCATGGTCCAACACGTCCAACGGTCCGCGAGAGATCAACACATCGTCCGGCACCGACACCCGCCGCATCAGCCGACTCAACACCTCCGGATCGCGTATGTCGTCGCAAGCCTCCGCAACGACCATATACTTATTGAACATCATCTGCCCGGCACCCCACAACATCGCCGCCGTTTTGAGCGCCTGCCCGGCATAGCTCCGTCGGATACTTACCAACGCAATATTGTGCGCTACCCCCTGATAGGGCATATACAGATCCTCCATCTCGGGCAGCATCGTTTTCTGTATGGGTACAAAGAATATTTTTTCAGTCGCACGGGCGATGTAGGCATCCTCCTGCGGCGGAATTCCCACAAGGGTGGCCGGATAGACCGCTCCCTGACGATGGGTTATGGCCGTAAGATGGAACACGGGATATTCATCCTCCAGCGAATAGAACCCCGTATGATCTCCGAACGGTCCCTCCGTCCGTTTCGGCTCGTCCGGATCGACGTACCCTTCGAGCACAAAATCGCAATCGGCCGGCACCCGAAGCTCCGATGTCAGACAGCGGACCAGTTCGACCGGCCGCTGCCGGAGAAATCCGGCCAAAAGATACTCATCCACTTGATCCGGTACAGGGGCAGTAGCTGCATAGGTATAGGCCGGATCGCCACCGAGACAAACAGCAACCGGCATCCTCCACCCCAACTCCTTGTATCGACGATAGTGCCGCTCTCCGGTCTTGTGCAGGTGCCAGTGCATTCCTGTCTCCGTTTCCGAGAAAAGCTGCATCCGATACATCCCGACGTTGCGGATTCCCGTATCGGGATCGACCGTATGGACCAGCGGCAACGTCACAAACCGGCCTCCGTCAAAAGGCCAGCAATGCAACACCGGCAGACGGCTAAGCCGGATCTCATCTCCGGTCCACACAACCTCCTGACAGGCACCGCGTCCGCTCCGGTTTCGCGGCATCCAGCGCGACATCTGCTCCAACAGCGGCAGCATCCGCAACTTATCCATCAGCCGTTCCTTCGGGGCTACCAACTCCGCAAAAAGCGACGACAAACGTTCGGCCAACTCATCCAAGCGTGTCACACCGAGAGCCAATGCCATCCTCCGCTCCGACCCCATCATATTGGTCAGCACCGGAAAGTCCGTTCCGGTCCGCTCAAACAGCAATGCACGTCCTCCTCCGGGACGCTTCGCCTCCCGATCGGTCAGCTCGGCAATCTCCAAACGGGGATCCACCTCCGTCCGTATCCGCACCAACTCGCCTTCCCGTTCGAGCCTTGCGATATAATCCTTCAGATTCTTATACATATCCTCACCGTCGGTTCTGCAACACCATATCTCTTATTGTACCAACAAATTACATCCCCGAATCTCGCTTCCGGTAATTCGGCCGAGCATCCGGAAACTTCCGTCCCGACCGACCGATCCCAAATCGTCGGTCTGGATGAAAGCACACGACCAGACATTCGCCAAATCGATGATGTTCACACCGCCTGTCCGCTCGGCCGGCACTCGGGAAAACGGATCGTTCAGATCGCGTATAACCACCCGCATCCATGGGGGAGTCCGGAAAATGCCCTGTCCCGAAGAGTAGGCCTGCGACATCAACTCGGCCATACCGTACTCCGAATGGATCGCCGGTACCGAAAACGCCTCACACAGCAGAGCATGAAACTCCTTTTTGGAGAGCTCCTGCCGTTTTCCTTTCATTCCGCCGGTCTCCATGACGATCGTATCGGACAGCGGAACCGGATGCTGCTCCGCCAGATCCCACAAGGCATAGCTGACTCCGAGCAGAATCTTCTTTCCCCGACAGGCCTCCATATCGCGCAACAGCGCTTCATGGTCGTAGAGATAAAAACCGCCTCCGGCCCCCTGCCGGATCAAGTGGTCGACCATGTAGATCAACGACGACCCTTCACGCTCCAGATATCCGGGCAGCAGCGCAAAGATCGAAACCTCGCCAACCGGTCCGTAAAAGTGCTCAAAAGCCTCCGTAAACGCCCGCTCATAGAGTTTCAAATCGGCAACGTAGTGTCTGGCCGGAGTCTGCCCCGTCGTACTGCTGCTGGTAAATATCTTTTCGGGTTCTCGCAACCCTCCATACACTTTATGGCTCTTAAAAAACGAGATCGGCAAAAACGGAATCTCCTCCAACAACGAGACCCGCTCCGGATCGACCCCGAGCAACCGGACATACTCCGCATAAGGGGGTACGGCCTTTGCCTGAAAGCGAAACAGGTCCAACGCCGTCGCAACAAACTCCTCATCACTCCGGATATTAAAAATTCGTTCCGGATCGAACGTTTCCGAATCCACCCAACTCCTCATTCCCGCAATCTTTTATGTGTTATCTTAAAAACTTAGCGTCCTGATAAAAACCGTTCACACTCCAATGCTGCCGCACATCCCGAACCGGCTGCGGTAATCGCCTGCCGGTAGTGAGGATCCTGCACGTCGCCCGCCGCAAATACGCCCTCTACCGAGGTACACGGCGTACCGGGAGTCGTCCGGATGTAGCCCGCTTCGTCCAGATCGAGGTAACCTTTGAAAATATCCGTATTGGGTTTGTGTCCGACCGCAACGAAAAATCCAGTACACGGAATCTCTCTCTCTGTTCCATCGCGATGGCGGATCCGTACACCCGTCACCCCGGTATCGTCTCCAAGCACCTCCTGCACTTGATTCTCAAAAAGCACCTCCAGATTAGCCGTACGCTCTACCCGACGCTGCATCGCCTGCGAAGCCCGCAGGTAATCTTTACGTACAATGAGATAGACCTTTTTGCACAGCGTAGCCAAATAGGTAGCCTCCTCGCAAGCCGAATCGCCACCACCTACGACAACGACATCCTGCCCCCGATAGAAAAATCCGTCACACGTCGCACAAGCCGACACACCCATTCCTTTGAATCGCTCTTCCGATTCCAGTCCGAGATATTTCGCCTCGGCACCCACCGCTATAATCACGCTTTCAGCCTCGATCGACTTCGTTCCATCGACCGTAATGCGAAACGGCCGCTGCGAAAAATCGACCGCAGTAACCAGTCCCATCCGCACATCGGTTCCGAAAACCTGAGCCTGTTTCTTCATCTCCTCCATCAACGCGTTGGCATCGATTCCTTCTGAAAAGCCGGGAAAATTCTCGATCTTTGTCGTAGTGGTCAACTGCCCTCCGGGCGTCAGCCCCTCATAAAGTACGGGAGACAAACCGGCACGTGCCGTATAAATGGCTGCTGTATATCCGGCAGGTCCACTGCCGATGATCAAACATTTTACTTTTTCCGTATCCATAGATATCATTAACTGTTTTTTCTTCGTTTTATAAGATCAATCAACCCTATTACGCAAAGATATAAAGTTATTTTCGAAATGTTCTCTTTTTTCGGAACAGGCCCCTAACTCGTTACACTCCATGCAAACGCACTCGAGCGGACTCTTTAGTTTTCGGCAAAATTTCGTATCTTTATCCCCTCTTAATTCCGAACCCCATGAACCTAAAAACAATAAGCACTCTTATTTTATCATCGACACTGCTACTGTCGAGTTGCTCGGTTTTCAAAAAGACTTCCGGGAAAAAAGACAAAAAGGAACAAACTGAAACACTACAAACCGAAAGCTCTTCGAATTTTTCCGGGCAACAATCGAACCAATCCGAAGGGGACTCCGAGATGACGGATCTGCCAGCCGAAGCGATCGAAGAAGACAGCCTGACAATTAAACTGGAAGTTCCCGAGATTCCGGTTCTTCGACCAGAGATCACCTTCAGTGAAGCGGAAACCGCTCACGTCGGCATGACTCGAAACAACAATCCGTTTCCGGAATCGGGCGAACTGGTGCTTGACCTCGACAAGCTGAAAGCAGAGTTCTATTACCCTTACAACGGCAAATACCTCCGGGGATTCAGCCTTTCGGGACGAAGACATACGGGAGTCGATATCAAAGCCATTCCGCGCGACACCATTCGGGCCGCATGGCCGGGAGTGGTACGCATGTCGAAATTCTACAGCGGTTACGGAAATGTCGTTGTCATCCGCCACTACAACGGAATCGAGACGGTCTATTCACATCAATGCAAAAACCTGGTCCGGCCCAATGACGTAGTCGAAGCCGGAGATCCGATCGGACTGGCCGGACGGACCGGGCGCGCGACGACCGAACACCTCCATTTCGAGATCCGAATTGCCGGGACACCGATCAATCCGGCCCTCTTTATCGATACGGAGAATCATCAGTTGAAAACGGGACAGACCATCTACTGTTACAACCGGGGAGGACGAATCACCGCCTCGACCCGACAGTCGGTGGGATATACTCCGGAAGAGGAGCCGGATGAGAAACCGACCGTCGCCACAACCACCCGACAGAGCAGTGCACCTGCAAGCTCCTCCTCCGTACAGTATCACTACGTCAAAAAGGGAGAGACGCTTTCGCACATTGCGGTCAAATACTCGACAACCGTTTCAAAACTCTGTGCCTTGAACGGCATAAAGAAAACCTCGATCCTGCAAATCAACCAGAAACTCCGCGTCAAATAGGAGGCTTGACAAGCTGGCTTCCGCTTTGCAACAATTCGTGCAATGAGAGTCACTGCGGCTACTGTTCGGCGCACCCTCTGAACGAAAAATGTTTCTGCATCAGGTAGCTGTATACGATGGATATACCCTTTGTCAACGCATTCGATGGAGTAGGATAGAGCCCCAGCAAATCGACAAAGAATTTCATGCAAAGGTAATTGAGCAGAATCGACCCGCACACGCTCAACAGGTAACGGAAGAGCTGCACATGCCCCTTCAACGGTGAGCTGTGAAACGCCACATGACGATTCAGCCAGAATCCCGTAAAAAACGTAATCGGGAAGACGATCATCCACGCGACATTGTAGGAAGAGATCGCAAAGAGGTTTCCGAAGTGCACGACCCCCTCCTTCTCCAATACGAAATTGTAGAGAATAAAGTAGAGAAACAGATCGAATGCCATATTCGTTCCGCCGCACACCGCATAGCGAAACGTCTGCAGCGGAACCCATCTGCGCAGAAAGGGAAAATAGAACCTGTCAATCAACCGAGTCAAAAACCGCGCTTCACCCATCACCTTCCTTATTACTTTGTCTTTCTGTTTTTCTGCTGCTCCTGCAGGGCATACATCTTGTCCCGATAAGCCGCAGCCGTCGTGAAGTCGAGCTCTCGAGCCGCCTGCTCCATCGCCTCCCGGGCCATACGGATCGCCGACTCTATATCGTGCTCGGTCATATAGGCCGCGACCGGATCGGCTGCAACCGCAAATTTTCTGTCTCCGCTCAAATCATAGGTTACCCCTACCGGTTCGGATTTCGACTGCAGCGGTTCGCCCGAAAGAATCGTCCGACCGCTTTTGACCGCCTGATGAGGCACGATCCCGTGAAGATTATTGTACCGGATCTGCTTTTCGCGACGTCGGTTGGTATCCTGAATCGTTGCGCGCATCGAGTCGGTAATCCGGTCGGCATACATGATGACGCGTCCTTCGACATTCCGGGCTGCCCGACCGGCCGTCTGGGTCAGCGAACGGGCACTTCGCAAAAAGCCCTCCTTGTCGGCGTCCATAATCGCCACCAACGAAACCTCCGGTAAATCGAGTCCTTCGCGCAACAGGTTTACCCCGATCAGCACATCGAACATTCCGGCCCGCAAATCATCCAGAATCTGCACCCGTTCCAAAGTGTCAACATCCGAGTGAATATACCGGCAACGAATCCCCATCCGGTCGAAATATTTATAGAGTTCTTCGGCCATTCGCTTGGTCAAAGTCGTTACCAGAATCCGCTCGTCCTTCTTCGCCCGAATCTCAATCTCCTCGACCAAATCATCGATCTGATGCAGCGTAGGACGCACTTCGATCGGCGGATCGACCAACCCCGTCGGACGGATAAACTGCTCGACGACAGAACCTTCGGACTTGATCAGTTCATAATCGGCCGGAGTTGCACTGACATAGATTACCTGATTCTCAAGCGCTTCAAACTCCCCGAACTTCAATGGCCTATTATCGATTGCGGCCGGAAGGCGATACCCGTACTCAACCAAATTGGTCTTCCGCGAATGGTCTCCGCCATACATTCCGCGAATCTGCGGCACGGTCACATGGCTCTCATCGATAATCAGCAAATAATCTTTCGGAAAATAGTCGATCAGACAGAACGGACGGCTTCCGGGCGAACGGCCGTCAAAGTATCGTGAATAGTTCTCAATCCCGGGACAATAGCCCAACTCCTTGATCATTTCGAGATCGTATTCGACCCGTTGTTTGAGCCTGCGGGCCTCAACCGGTTTCCCGATCGATTCGAAATATTCACACTGCTTTCCCAGATCGAGCTGTATCATGCGGATTGCCTGTTCAACCCGTTCCCGAGTCGTCACAAACAGATTGGCCGGATAGATGATCACCCGTTCCTGGGTTTCGAGCCGTTGTCCCGTCATCGGATCAATCGTATAGATCATCTCTATCTCGTTATCGAAGAAGACAACCCGGTAACACTTCTCCCCGTAAGCAGCAAAGATATCGACCGTATCACCCTGTACACGGAATGTCGCCGGGCGGAAATCGGCCTCACTCCGCGTGTAAAGTGCATCAACCAACGCATACAACAGCTTGTTACGGCTGATGATATCGCCCACCTTGAGCTCAACGGAGGTCGCATGAAAATCCTCCGGGTTACCGATACCATAGATACACGAAACACTCGACACTACGACAATGTCGTTGCGCCCGCTCAGCAGAGCCGATGTTGCACTGAGCCGCATCTTCTCAATCCCTTCATTGATCGAAAGGTCTTTTTCGATATAGGTATCGGTCGTAGGAATATAAGCTTCGGGCTGATAATAGTCATAATAAGAGACAAAATATTCGACGGCATTCTCCGGAAAGAAGTTTTTGAACTCGCCGTACAACTGGGCAGCCAACGTCTTGTTGTGGCTCATTACAAGTGTCGGCTTGTTTAGCGCAGCTATGACGTTTGCCATCGTAAACGTCTTACCCGAACCTGTGACCCCAAGCAACGTATTGTGCCGGCAACCGCTCTTCAGTGCCGACACCAACTGCTCAATCGCCTCAGGCTGATCCCCCGTAGGACTATATTCCGATACCAACTTAAAATCCATAGCACAAAGGTAAGAATTGCCGGAAATAATCGCTATTTTTGCACAAATTTACTTTACGATGGGCTTGCTTTCGATTCTGCTTCTCGGTGTGGGACTGAGTCTCGACACCTTTGCCGTATCGCTCACATTAGGCTGTTTCTCCGAACGTATCACATCCCGTCAACGGATACGTTTTTTAGTCACAATCGGAATGTTCCACTTTCTGATGATTCTGGCCGGATGGACTTTCGGAGAGAGCATCAGTGGATTGATCGCTGACTACGACCACTGGATCGCCTTCGTGCTGTTGGGATTCGTCGGCGGAAAGATGATTCAGGAAGGTTGCTCTCCGGCCAAAGACTCCGCCCCGACCTCCGATCTGCTATCCCTTCGCAATACACTGCTTCTGGGATTGGCCCTCAGCATCGACGCACTGATTTCCGGTTTCAGCTTGGGGCTCATCAAGGTGGCTCTCCTTTCGGGATCGCAATTCAAGAACATTTTGATCTCCGCTCTGCTGATCGGAATCACTGCCGCACTGATCTCCGCCATCGGATTGCGCATAGGCCGATTCGCTTCCACACGTCTGGGCCCGAAAGCCGAAATCTTCGGAGGTATCATTTTGATCGGAATCGGCGTCAAAATCGTCATCGACCACCTCTGCTGATCCCAAAAATTCGTACCTTTGGTCTCCGAATAAAGCCCTCAAACGGAATGATCGACAAAGCCACCGTAGACCGGATTTACGCCGCTGCCAACATCGTGGATGTAATCAGCGACTTCGTCACGCTCAAGAAAAAAGGCGTGAACTATCAGGCTTGTTGTCCATTCCACAACGAGAAGACTCCCTCGTTCGTCGTCTCCCCTTCGAAAGGCGTCTTCAAATGTTTCGGATGCGGCAAGGGCGGAAATGCCGTCACCTTCGTGATGGAGCACGAAAACATGACCTACCCCGAAGCCTTGAAATACGTGGCGAAAAAATATGGAATCGAGGTCAACGAGCACGAACTTCTTCCGGAAGAACAACGGCGAAACGATGACCGGGAGAGCATGATGGTCGTATCGTCCTACGCTGCCGACTACTTCGTCCGCATGCTTCACGAAACGCCCGAAGGACAAAATATAGGCATCGGCTATTTCCGGGAACGGGGATTTTCCGATGCAACGATCAAACGGTTCGGACTGGGATACTGTACCGAAGTCCGGGATGCATTCACCCGACAGGCTCTGAGCGATGGATACAAAGAGGAGTTTCTGGTCAGTACGGGACTAACTATCAAAAGAGAGACCGGAGGGTACTATGACCGCTTCTGCGGACGGGTTATCTTTCCGATCCACAGCATCAGCGGACGGGTCATCGCTTTCGGGGCCCGTACCATGCGAACCGACAAGAAGACCGCCAAATACCTCAACTCACCCGAATCGGAGATCTACCATAAAAGTGATGTCCTGTACGGACTCTACTTTGCCAAACGGGCCATTACCCAACAGGATTGCTGTATTCTGGTGGAAGGATACACGGATGTCATCTCGATGCATCAGGCGGGAATCGAAAACGTCGTCGCCTCATCGGGAACCTCATTGACTCAGGGTCAGATCCGTATGATTGCCCGATTCTCACGTAACATCACGATCATATATGACGGCGACAGTGCAGGAATCAAAGCCTCCCTGCGCGGTATCGACATGGTTCTCAAGGAGGGGATGAACGTCCGGACCGTACTGCTGCCCGATGGCGAGGATCCGGATTCGTTCGCTCGCTCACACAACGCCTCTCAAGTCCAAGACTATATTCTCACCCACGAGGAGGATTTTATCTCGTTCAAGATCCGATTGTTGATGAAGGAGGCAGACGGCGATCCGATCAAACGGGCCGCCTTGATCTCCGATATCGTACAGAGCATTTCGGTCATTCCGGATGCCATCACCCGATCGGTCTATGCACGGGAATGCTCGCGACAGATGGAGGTCAACGAGAACATTCTGTTGCGGGAGATCGCCATGAAACGGGTCGGGCACAAGGCCGGTCCCGAAGCGAAGGAGTTCATCCGCAAACAGGAGATCATCCAACGCAAACAGGCCGAAGAGGCCGCCTATACGCCGTTACAACTCGAAGCAGGGAGTAGCATCGATGAGCTCGAACACGAGTTGATCAAATATCTTCTGAAATACGGCACCCAGAATTTCGAATACACCGAAGGCAAAAAGAGTACAGAGCTGAATGTTGCCGAAGTGATTATCAACAATCTGGACCAGAACGGCATTACGATGAAAAACCCGACGTTCCGCAAGATTTATGAGGAGTACAAATCCATGAGGGAAGCTCAGGAGCCGATCGAGATCAACCACTTTATCAACCATCCCGATCCGGAGGTTTGCAATGTTGTTGTCGACCTGCTGACTTACGACGAAAACTATCCGATCAGCAAGCTGTGGAAACGATTCGACATCGTGGTCGAGAGCGAACAGGACCGGCTTCCCACGGCTTTGCCCAGAGCGGTTATTCTCTATAAGTCCAAAGTCATTGACGATATTATTGCCGAACTCTACCCTCGCCTGGACGATCCATCATTGTCGGAGGAGGAAAAAGATGAGATCACCCGACAGATCACCATTCTGAATCAGGAACGCAAATCGATCTCCAAAAAGCTCGAACGTCTGATCGTATAAAGTTATCCTCTATACACATCTCTTCGTGTAAAGATCATATTTTCAATCAACAGGGAACACCCGTTAAAATACAAATTTTCTAAAATTTTTGCGAGACCTTATTCTTGCAACCATTCCCTTATCTCAAAAAAATCGGAGGGCACCATAAGGTACCCTCCGAAACATGCTAACCATTTTACACTTACTCTACTTCATCCTCCTATCTATTGGGATTCAGACGAATCTTAACCCATTGACTCGTTTCACCCCATCCGTAAGTTACTTTCGCTTTAATGAAGAGGTTGCAAGGCTTTTCAACACCAGCACCCGCTGCATTGTTGGTAAAGATCAACTCATCACCGACACTCGACACAGAGGCTTCTGCATAAACATCAGACAAGTAAAGCGACTCTTCAGCCTCCAATGCATCGTCGATCACGATATCTCCACCATCCTTGCGCATACCGATCTTGGCCGTCTTGGTCTCCCATTCAATACCCTGAACTTCATAGTACTTCCACAACTCTGCTGCGTACTTATGTTTTTCATCCGACGTATTTGTAGTCACTTCAGCAACAATATAATTATTGAAGTCTGTCATCGTAAAGGCTTTCGAACAGTCGATCTTCGAGCCACTGATCACATGATCGTAGAACTCTGCATCGGTCAACTCTGCATTGATCTTCAACGGAGCAATGAATTTCACGTTAAAGGATCCTACCTCGAGTCGGTTATATCCATTGATATCAGCCCAAACTTTTAAAGTAGCCTCCTTATCGATCAGACCCTTACCCGCATCGTTTTTCATCAAAGAGATAAATGCATCCGTATCATCCACTTCAGGTCCATACCAGTTCGGAGTTGTCGAGAAAGTGATCGTCGCTGCACTATCCAATCCTTTCTTCAACAGATATCCACTTGGATCATCAGCCCCTGCCGGTTCACCGACAAATGCCGGATCATATCCCGTAACAGGCTGCGATGCAGCAAACTGCATATCCCACGTTCCACAAGGAAGAAGATTCTGAACCAGACACATGCCAGGAGTAAACAACTGCATCAAATTATAGTCATATACGCAAGTCAACTGAGCATTCGGCGTATTGTACTGAATCGGATATACATTAGCCAACACACCGGCATTCACCCAATATTGCTCATAGAATCCATTGAGTTTGGGCCACATATTGATAGCTACCGTACAGCGGAACGTAATCGTCACATCGCCATTGATACCGTCGGGATCTACATAGGTTACGGTAAACTGGTAATCTTTAGATTCAGCCGGAACAATCGTGCCGATCGACTTCGCATCCAATACCCAAGTCAGAGCAAATGCATCCTCAGCCTGATCCGACGGACTCGGAATAAGTTCTCCATTATCGTTCGGTCCTGCATACGTACCATCCGGATTCTGCTTAAGTACATAAGTGGCATCAAACTCCTCTTTCGAAATACCTGCTTGCTCTTTCAATACGGCATACACATATTCTGTCATATTTTCCCAGGTAAAGATATTCTTGATTGTGTCACAACCGAGTACCTTTTCACCGAAGTCGAATTCACCGAGATCAATCGGATCGGGATTAACCGTAATCTTTTGCCATTTGATTTTGAAATAGGTCATATCGACAACAGCATTACCGTTGTTCGTATCAATCAGAGTTACGCGTACAATCGGCTCTTTATCCACCGCTGCCGCATTATCGTCGTAACCACCCGGTACAACCGATGAAATCACCGAACCATCGATTTTTGCAAATTTTTGCTGATCGGTCTGGTTCGTTCCCAATTTATACTCTTCAGATGCCAAATCAAACTGGAAAGCAAGACCATAGTTCGACAACTTATCCGCAGTCATCTCATACACCTCTCCATCCTTCACATAACATGCCGTCACCATATTCAGCAAGTCGAATTTTTCCGTATACTTCAGGTATTTAGAGATGTATTTTCCCATATTAGCCTCGTTGTATACAGCAATCGAATCGTAGAAATGATAGTGCCCGGTCTTGTCGCACATGAAATCCGTTATATCTGCAGCTTTATCATATGCAGCAGCGATTGAAGGTGTAATGGTCTGTTCACTCAAACCGGCATACTCCGAATAGACATAAGCTTCTGTTTCGTCCGCCAACAGATGGTCCTTTTGGATGGGCACTTTCAACGATACGGTATAAATCTTATTACCAGAGAGATTCAGTGACTCGGTTACCGTTTTAGCAGCGGAAACGACCAAAATACCGTTCTCAATGTCATAACCAACCACTTTGACCGGCGTATTCTCACCCGTAGTAGAACGGGTAACAGCCGTATTCGACACAAAAGAAGGAAGCTCGATATCGCCTTTCTGAACACCTGTCGGATTCAAACGATATTTCGCCGTGGTTGATTCATCAGAAACGATCGTAGCCTTTGTGTCTCTATCAAGAGTTCCATCAGCGTTGATTCCTTCTACCGAATTATAAGAAATAGAAAGGAACTCGATAGTAGGAATACCATCCACATAAAGATCCGGTACAAGCGTTACACTCGTCAAACGAGCTGAGAACACACCGCTCAGCGAAGACACATTAGCATTGATCTTTTTTACAAGTTCATCGTTCAAATCCTTCACGGCTTTCTCTAACGCTTCGCCAATCAGACCTCCATTAAGCGACTCTTCGATCAATTTATCGACCTCTCCTTTAAGATCAGATACAGACAATTTATCGCCTAAAGCTATTCCGAGTTTATCAAGTTCAGCTTTATAGTCCTCCAAATCCACGCCAAGCTGATCAAGTTCGGTCTGATAATTTTCCAAAGCTTTTTGCTGTATCTCCAAAGCCTGGGTCAGTTTATTGGTCTCTTCTATTGTTGCATAGGCTTTCAACTCCTCTCCCAAATCTTTCTCCACGCTTTCTATTTTCGTCAACAACTCATCATACTTCGTTTGTAAAGCCTCTTCGTCCAGCGCAGCTTGTTCTTCAATCAGTTTTTCACACGCTTCTATCGCCTCCTGAATGGCTTCTGCCTTTGCATCGGCTACCGCTTTTTCTGCTGCAGCTGCCGCAGCCTCAGCAGCTTTTCCTGCTGCTTCCGCTTTATCGCTTGCAGCCTGAGCAGCACTCTCCGCCTCCTGTGCCCGTTCAAGAGCCGATGCAGCTGTCTCTTGAGCCGACTGCAGAGCATTCTGTAAAGTCGTCAGTTGCGACGTTAGTGCCGATGTACTCTCCGTCAGATCTTTACGAACCGCATCAATGTCGTCGTCATAATTTTTACAACCGACATAACTCAACATCGTTCCTATAAGGAACAGTGCCAAGATTTTCCTAAAAAAATTACATCTCATACAAAAATTATTTTAAAAAGTGAAACAAAAAATTCTATTTCTCACTCCTTTTTTTCTTTCAAAAAAGACTTTAGATAATCTCTGAAATTTATTACCTTTAGCCGGTTTATACCCATAATCCCAAAGCCCGATTTTTGTTCATCAAGAATCAGACAAATGAGGATTTAACGCAGCGCAATGTTACGAAATATTTCGCCACAATGCAAGAAAAAGAACAAAATATTTCGCCAATCAAAAGCAGGATTTTGCATCTAATTGATAATATGTCAATTAGCAAACGTGATTTTTATAGCAAAACAGGGATATCGCGAGGCACACTGGAGAGTAAAACGGGGATAACCGAGGACACACTGGCGAAATTTATCGCCACCTACCCCGAAGTGTCGCTCGATTGGCTGATTCTCGGACAAGGAGAAATTACCCGCTCCCCGCATACCTCTTCCGAAAATTCCCAACACTCCAGAGCAATAGATCTGCTACTCGAAGCCAAAGAGACGATCATTCGTTTACAACAAGATCAAATCGAACTTCTCAAAGAAAAAGTCGAACAACTATCGAAAAGGCAATAAACTCAACTTCGATAATTTTTATGAGACAATCCGTGCGATTTTCACTACCTTTGGGATGAATGACAAACTTTAACTCAAAACTATGAAACGATTTCTGCTTTTACTTTTCATCGCCGGACTCACACTCTCTACTTTCGAGATGTACGGCAAAACAAAAAAAAACGTTTTCGTCATCCTCGATGGCATCCCTGCCGACATGATCGAACGCCTTAACCCTCCTACCATACGGGAAATCGCCGATTGCGGCGGCTACTGCCGGGCTTATTGCGGCGGCACAGTAGGAAGATATGACGAAACGCCAACCATTTCGGCAGTCGGTTACGCTTGTGTTCTCACTTCAGCATGGGCAAATAAACATAATGTGTGGGATAACGAGCCGAAACCCAATTACAATTACCCAACTATTTTCAGAATCGCAAAAGATCAGAAAAAGAACTTCAAGACGGCACTCTATTCAAGTTGGACCGACAACAGAACCGTTTTGCTCGGAGAAAACCTTCCTGCGACCAACAATCTGACGATCGACTATGTTGTCGATGGATTGGACCTCGACACGGAAAAATATCCAAAAGAAAAAGATGATCTCCATATTTTCCGCATCGACGAAGCTGTTTCTGAAGCGGCAGCCGAAGGGATTAGGAACGATGCACCCGATCTGAGTTGGGTCTATTTATGGTATACGGACGATGCGGGTCATATTTACGGCAACAGCGACTTTTTCGATCGCTACACACTTTTAGCAGACAAACAGGTAAAACGCATCTGGGATGCAGTCAAATACAGAGAAGCAAACTTCGATGAAGAGTGGTTGGTGATCATTACAACCGACCATGGCCGGGGGGACAGCGGTCATCATCATGGAGGGCAGTCTGACCGTGAACGCACTTGTTGGATATCGACAAACGTCAAACCGAACAGCCACTTCTCAGAACCCTGCCTGTCGATTGTCGACATCAATCCGACGATCTGCCGATACATGGGCTTTAAACTTCCAGACAATACGCTCTGGGAACAAGACGGTGTTCCATTTATCGGTCAAACAGACATTGCAGGCATAGAAACGACACGTAAAGACAACTCCATAACTCTCAAATGGCAAAGTTTGAATGACCAGGCTACCGCCACAATCTACGTCTCCAAAACGAATCACTTCAATCAAGGATCGACGGACGAGTGGGTCAAAATCGGTAAGGTAAAAGCCGGTACAGAAGAATTTACATACGACATTTCGGAAGATCCACAAAGTTTTTACAAGTTCGCCATTGTAACGAAAAACAATCATCTGACATGCTGGTCCCCTAAATAGACCTATTACCAACAACAGACAAAGTCACCAAAACAGTTATTTCATCTTGTCCACGATTCCCTATAATAAATAACTTCTTTTGTGACTTATCCTTGATTGGTTGTTATCAAAGGGAAACCATCGGGGAACGAATAAGATTCGTTTTTTCCTACAATAAATGTTCGCTTGGTGATTATTTACGAACCAGTGACAAGCGGAAAAGACGATACCCATCTTAATTCTAACCATCAAAAAGAGAAAAGGAGGAAAATGAATATACTCATTTTCCTCCTTTTCTTTCTATGTGCTTTCTTCTACTTTTTCGTAAAATCAAACCCTAAAGTAAAGGCGGTGAATTCTGGCAGATCAACGCCATTCAATTTCACACTGTCAACAGACAAATTGAATCCGAGCTTTTTTGATTCTATTCCATAAAGGCCCTCTGACAGAGCTGAGATTCCAACCTCAATCTCCACAGAAGTACTGTCTTGATCTCCGTCTTCTGCAACTGACTCAGTTGAGTTACCTTCTATCGTAATTTTCAACGGTTGAGGCGACAGGGTCATCCGCACGGACGAATTATCTTCACTCATCACTGCCGAATAGGAGACTTCATAGTCGATCGGTCCCACCGTAGCGACAATAGTATCTGCGAGCTCCTCTCCCACAATTTTCACAACCAAATCTCGAATCGGGAAATCATTGAATTCTATTTTACTCTCCGACACCGATGCTTCCAGTGCAGTTCCAGCTGTAGTATCTTCGCCATTTTCCAAAGGTTGTGCCTCCAACACATTCATCGTTCCTGAATACGCACCGATTACCGCCTGAATGTTATCCGGAGCAGGAGTACCCCCTTTATCGTCATCACATGCCGCAAATCCACAGCTCACTGCTGCAAAAAGAAAAGTTGCCAGCCAATTTCTTAAAACCATTTTTTTCATTGTTGTTAAGATTAATTTAATGTCATACAATAAAGTTTACTGATCGAGATTCGATCGTTTTTTGAGTACTCGTATGATAAGACGCCTCTCTTCTTCGAAATGTTGCATCATTCCCGCTTTATAACTTTCAACCAGAAGTTATATTCCTCTTTTTGATTCGTTTACGCAAGATATTTCGACCAATAGAATTCTAATAATAAATGAGAGGAGCCAGTCCTACTTATCGGACTGACTCCTCTTACAGCATATGACAAATTTACTTTATTCGCTTTCGAGAATCTCCAGAATTTTAATCGCAGCTGTTGAGATCGGAGTTCCGGGACCGAAGATAGCGGCTGCTCCCGCTTTATACAGATCGTCGTAATCTTGGTGCGGAATGACACCCCCGACAATCACAACGATGTCCTCACGTCCCAATTTCGCCAACTCGGCAACGATCTGAGGCACCAACGTTTTGTGTCCGGCAGCCAGAGAGGAGACACCGACCACATGCACATCGTTCTCAACAGCCTGCTTTGCAGCCTCGGCCGGAGTCTGGAACAACGGGCCCATATCCACATCGAAACCGATATCGGCATAACCCGTAGCAACCACCTTCGCGCCACGGTCGTGTCCGTCCTGCCCCAATTTGGCTATCATGATACGGGGCTGACGTCCCTCTTTCTTCGCGAATTGCTCGGCCATCTGTTTGGCTTTTGCAAAGTTTTCATCGTTTTTCACCTCTGACGAATATACTCCTGAAATTGAACGTATAACGGCTTTGTATCGTCCTACGACGACTTCGCATGCATCGGAAATCTCTCCCAACGATGCTCTCACTTTGGCTGCTTCGACTGCCAATTCAAGCAGATTACCCTTCTTGGTTCGGACGCACTCGGTAATGGCATCGAGCGCCGCACGTACTTTGGCTTCGTCGCGGTTGGCGCGGAGCTCTTTCAACCGTTTGATCTGTGCCTCACGCACAGCTGTATTATCAACGGCGAGAATATCGATCGGATCCTCTTTGTCCAAACGATACCGGTTGATTCCCACGATCGTATCGTTTCCGGAGTCGATACGGGCCTGCTTCCGCGCCGCTGCCTCCTCGATACGCATCTTCGGGATGCCGGTCTCGATCGCTTTGGCCATACCGCCGAGCTTCTCAACCTCCTGGATCAGATCCCATGCCTTATGCGCAATCTCGTTGGTCAACGACTCTACATAATAGGAACCGGCCCAAGGATCGACCTCCCGCGTGATCTGCGTCTCCTCCTGAATATAGATCTGCGTATTCCGTGCAATACGGGCCGAGAAATCAGTCGGCAGAGCGATCGCTTCATCGAGTGCATTGGTGTGCAGACTCTGCGTATGCCCCAAAGCCGCCGCCATCGCCTCGATCGCCGTACGGGCCACGTTATTGAACGGATCCTGTTCAGTCAACGACCAACCCGACGTCTGCGAGTGGGTACGCAACGCCAGAGATTTCGGATTCTGGGGATCGAACTGCTTTACGATCTTTGCCCACAACAGACGAGCTGCACGCATCTTGGCAATCTCCATGAAGTGGTTCATACCGATCGCCCAGAAGAACGACAGACGCGGAGCGAACGTATCGACACTCATACCGGCATTCACACCCGTACGCAGATACTCCAGACCGTCGGCCAGCGTGTAGGCCAACTCGATATCGGCTGTCGCACCGGCTTCCTGCATGTGGTAACCCGAAATTGAGATCGAATTGAACTTCGGCATGTTTTTCGACGTGTATTCAAAAATATCGGCGATGATTCTCATCGAGAACTCGGGCGGATAGATATAGGTATTCCGCACCATGAACTCTTTCAGGATATCGTTCTGGATCGTTCCACTAAGCTGTTCGAGCGTACAGCCCTGCTCGAGTCCGGCCACAATATAGAAAGCCATGATCGGCAACACTGCACCGTTCATCGTCATCGACACCGACATTTTGTCCAACGGAATGCCGTCGAACAGCACCTTCATGTCCTCGACCGAGCAGATCGAAACGCCGGCCTTTCCGACATCACCCACGACACGGGGATGATCGGCATCGTATCCCCGGTGCGTCGCCAAGTCGAACGCCACGGAAAGTCCCTTCTGTCCGGAGGCCAGATTACGACGGTAAAAGGCGTTGGACTCCTCGGCCGTAGAGAATCCGGCATACTGACGGATTGTCCACGGACGCATCACATACATCGTACTGTAAGGTCCGCGAAGATAAGGTGCGATACCGGCTGCATAATTCAAGTGCTCCATGTTCTCGAGGTCCGCAGCCGTGTAGACACTCTTTACATGAATATGTTCGGGAGTCTCCCACTCTTTTACAGGAGCATCCCCCTGAGCCCCGCAACACTGTGTTGCAGCACCCGTATATTTTAAATCTGAAAATTTTGCTCTCATGATCCTGCCCGTTTAAATGCCGAGTTCTTTAAGATAATATTGCAGCGTTTCGAGCACGTTGCTCCGGACACTGATGAAGTTCCGGATTCCCTGTGCTTCGAGCTCCTCCTTGCATGCAGGCGCTCCGGCAACAACAAAAATCGCCTGATCGCCAATCATCCGAGCCGCTTCTGGAGCCAGCGTCGCATAATCGTCATCCGACGCACAGATCACGACGATCTCCGCACCCGAATCCAAAGCTGCATGAACGCCCTCCTCCAAAGAGTGGAAATAAGTGTTGTCTTGTACGCGAATTCCTGCACATGCGAAGAAGTTGCAGGAGAACTGCGCACGGGCACGGGCGAAGGCCAACGAAGCAACAGTCAACATGAAAGCTTTCGGTTCCTTTCCGCTTCGATCGACACGCAACCGCATCTGTTCGAATGCCATAGCTCCCCGATAGGGTACCAAGGGTCTCGTTGCCGGAGTTGCGTTGTTTGAACAGCCGCAGCCGCAAGCCGCCTTTTTCTCGTGAACGACCTCTTCGGCAATTTCCGCTCCGGCCTTCTCGTTGAAGTTCGGATATTGGTTGGTTCCGAGCAGGATCTCACGACGCGTAGCGATATTGATATTCTTTTTGGCTGCCGAAGCCTCTACCTGATCCTGAATGAATCCAGCTTCGAATGCTGTAATGTATCCGCCCTTATCCTCTACCTGTTTAAAGAGATTCCATGCCTGCTCTGCAATAGTCTTAGTCAGATTCTCAATATAATAAGAACCGCCTGCCGCATCGGTAACCCGATCGAAATGCGATTCCTCTTTCAACAGCAACTGTACATTACGTGCAATTCGTGCCGAGAAATCGGTCGGTTTTTCATACGCCGTATCAAACGGGAGCACCTCCAGCGAATATACACCGGCAATCGCCGCACTCATCGCTTCGGTTGTTCCGCGTAGCATATTGACATAGGCATCATAAACGGTCATGTTCCATTGGGAAGTCACCGCGTGCACCTTCATTTTCACGGCACAGCCACGCGATGGATTATATGCCGAAACAATGTTAGCCCACAACATCCTCGCCGCACGAAGTTTTGCTATCTCCATGAAATAGTTCGAGCCGATCGACATCGAGAACCGCAATGTTGAAGCTGCCTGATCGATATTCAGGCCTTGATCCATCAAACGAACCAAATATTCGTGCCCGGCCGCCAAGGTAAAGGCCAGCTCCTGTACAATGGTCGACCCGCAGTTTTGGAACGTCTCCCCGCTTACATTAACAAACCGCAACCGTTTGTATTTCGCTCCACGCGAAATCAGCGATGCCAAATTCTCAAAACATTTGCAACCCTCTTTACACAGAGCTTTCCCCTTCAAAGTCATTTTACGGATAATCGGATCGATCACAAAATTCGCTTTTACAGTTTCAGGATCGATGCCTTCCCGCTCCAATTTATCGATAAACAGATCGGCTACCTCTTTTACGGCACAGCCACTGAAGACCAGCTCCGTATTTTTCAAAGAGATTCCAGCCAACAACGTATCGAGCGCACTCCGGTCAAAAGACTTGTCCTTAATCACAAACCCGATAGATTCCACACCTTTCGTCAACAAGACAGTAGCCTGAGCATTCGCCGTTTTCGGCGAATCCACTTCGAGGGTCTGCACGATCTTCCAATCGTTATCCTTTTTGGTTCCGCGAACGTACGGAAATTCTCCGCACTGCGAATCGAGATATTCGATGCCTTTGAGATCCTCCGCACGGTAATACGGACGCACATTGAACCCTTCAGCCGTCCGCCACACCAGTTTTTTCTCATAGTCGGCACCTTTAAGGTCTTTATTGATCGCCGCCTCCCATGCTTCGGTCGCAACCGGAGGGAACTCAGCAAACAACTTTTGCTCCTTATTCGCCATAGTTTTAAGTTTTGATAAGTTTAGTTTTCCCCGATCCGTTTTTACCGGATCCTTACAAAGTTACATTTTTTTACGGTCTTAACGACAATTTTCCGGGATATTTTCAGGAATTATGGTTCGATCATCCCTCCTCATGCGCCGATTTAACAAGTTTCGACCTAATAACGCAATATCCAGACACTTTCTCTCATCTGCAGCCTCATGACAAAAAAATGGGCGGCACTGCAGGTTTCGCTACAATGCCGCCCTTTATTAGAACTATGTTCAATCTCTATTTTTCTACAGTCGCCACAGCGGTACTATCGGCAGGAAACGCATGTTTCCCGTAATTATAACCAGCCGCATCATACAATCTCCGCAACGAAGTAACACGTTTTTTAAATCCATCGAAATCATCCTTGTTATCATAGGACCATCCCACCTCCGCAATAGCTGCGATTCGCGGAAGAGCCATATATTCGGCATGATCGAGCGTACTAATGAACTCTGTCCAAAGATTGCCTTGCACACCAAGAATATATTTCTGCTCATCGGCATTCAGTCCTTCATAAGGATCCAACGAATAGACCTTCTCCAACGGCAAGAATCCACCGATCGCTTTCGGCTCCTGATCGATTTTATCTGTTTGATAATAGTCCAAATAGCAGTGTGAGTTAGGGGTCATCACCACGTTGTTTCCTTTTTTAGCCGCTTCAATACCTCCGGCTGCTCCACGCCATGACATAACCGAAGCCGTTTGAGACAAACCACCTTCAAGGATCTCATCCCAACCGATCAGCTTACGTCCCTTATCATTAAGATATTTTTCAATCCGTTTAACGAAATAACTCTGCAGTTCGAACTCATCCTTCAGTTTTTCCGTTTTGATCCGTTGCTGACAAAGCTGACACTCTTTCCAACGATCTTTCGGACATTCATCACCTCCGATATGAATATACTCAGACGGGAATAATTCGATCACCTCATCCAAAACACCTTCGATAAATTGGAACGTCGAATCTTTTCCGGCGCAATAAACGTCTGCTTTAACGCCCCAGATTGAGGGCACCTCATAACCTTCACCTTTACATCCAAGATAGTTATATGAAGCCAAAGCTGCCATCGCATGACCGGGCATCTCTATTTCGGGAATGACCGTAATGAAGCGTTCATTTGCATAACGAACCACATCTTTGATCTCCTCTTGCGTATAGAAACCTCCATAAGGAACGGAATCTTTCAAATTCGGATCAGCAGGTGGCTCCAAACTGCAACGATCGCGCCATGCTCCCACTTTGGTCAATTCCGGATACTTTTTGATCTCGATCCGCCACCCCTGATCCTCTGTCAAATGCCAGTGGAAACGGTTCAACTTATGCATCGCCAAAATGTCGATATAACGCTTTACGTCATCGACACTAAAGAAGTGACGGCAGACATCGAGCATACCGCCTCGATAAGCGAAATGCGGTTTATCCGCAATCTCGACAACCGGAAGTTCGATAATTCCTGCCTTTTCGCCTTGCAAAACAGATGTAGGAAGTAACTGGCGCAAGGTCTGAACACCATAAAAGACTCCGGCCGGAGAACCACCTGTTATCTTCACCTCTTCAGGCGTAATACTCAGTGTATACTCTTCTGGAGCCAGATCGCCCAGACACAGATTAATCGCTTCGGACAAAGGTTCCGATGCATATGCGTAACGCAACGGCTTACCGAAAGCATCACGCAACATATCATTCAAACTATTGGCAGAATATGCCAAGGTGGAATCTTCTGAAAGAAGTACGATCTTCGTTCCCGAAGTAAGTTCGAACACTCCATCCAGACTTTGTACAGAGGCTGGTTTCGGAACGATATCGATCGAATCGACCTTTGCGATACGTTTTCCGCAAGATCCACACGAAAGCACTGCTGCACAACAAAATGCAAGTAAAAGATTCTTCATACGTTATGATTTTTACACAGTTTGCTGACAAATTTACGATTTATTTCGCAAATATGATCAAAATTGCAGCAATCTTTTAAAATTCAATAACGTATCCTTCTCTTCTCTAATCAGGAAGGGCATTGGCAACCACCTCTGCCAAATCATACACAGGGATCAGATTACTCCGTGCAATACTTTTTTTGCAAAGCGGACAAGCAGTCACAGCCGCTGAAGCTCCTGTAGCAACCATCTCTTCCGCCACTCGCTCTCCGATACGACGCTGTCCCTCGTCATTGATGGCAATATTTGCCACACTCGCCCCACAACAAAGTGCTTTTTCTCGATTCTCCTTAGCCTCAGATAGTACACCGATCGATCGGATCACCTCACGAGGAGCATCATAAATACCACATCCACGACCTAACTCACAAGGATCATGGTAGGCAAAATTTTCACCTCCGAATCGCGGAGAGAGTTTTCCGGAAACGATCAACCGCTGAATATATTCCGAATGGTGCAGTACTTCTATTCCTTCCAACGCATAATCCTCTCGGAACACACGCAAACAGATTGGACAAGAAGTAACCAACACCGTAATTCCATGCTTTCTGAACAACTCAGTATTGTACTCCATCATCCGCCGTGCGGCATCAATCTCCCCCGAAAGCTTCAGCGGACGACCGCAACAGACACCACCCTCTTTGTCGGCCCACCACACCTGCTCACCTGAAGCTTCAAAAATCCGTTCCATTGCCCGAAGAATTTTTGGAGTTAACAAGGTCATACAACCGGCAAAATAGCCGACCTTACCCGTTCCTTCCGAACGGTCTATCCCGTTAATATAACCGTACCTGTTTTCACCGACAGGCACAGCCCTTTCCCGGCGACTGTTCAAACGCAATTTATTCTGCTCGATTCCCACGGGACAAGCCTGTTCGCAACGTCCGCACATCAGGCAGTTATCAGCCACCTGATCGGTCAACTTTCCACTGCGCCGGTCCCGAAGAAAATAAACCGACTGCACCCCAACAATACCGGCATCCCGCTGAAGCTGGCATGGGTCAATACAGATTCCACATCGCGAGCAGGCATGTGTCTGAAACTGATCGTAACTCGAAACCTTCTCTCCACTTTTTAATCCAGCATTCCTCAAGAAAATCAATGGAATCTCCGTAAAGATATGCATGTAGCGGGAGAACGGCAATGCTACAAAAAAGGCACACAATGTAATAGAATAGAACCACCATGCCGGCAATTCTCCGGCCTGGAGAATATCTGGAGGAAGAACACGAGCAAGGAATTCTCCGGTCGTGTTGGTCAAGAAACTGCCGCATCCTATACCGGGCAAAATCAGGTGATGTTCCTCTCCCAATGCCCAAACCACTCCTCCAAACTTCCAGATTACAGCACTGGTCATACTCTCGGCCAACAACCGGGCCGGAAAGATCAGCCACAAGGCCGACAGAGCTACCCGGTCTCCCCATGTATGTTTGGTTGTCCGTTTCATACCCATCGCCCGCGACCGAATCCGTTTAAACAAAGCCAAACATACTCCGATCAACAGCAGCAACAACAGAGCATCCTTGATCAACGAAAAATTAAAATTGTGTTCGAAAATTGGATGCACATAATATGAAAAGAAGATATCTACATACAACGGAACGTTTTCGCCTTTGAAATAGACCAACGTTTCGATCCATCCGACCATAATCAACAAGAACCATCCCAGTGCGAATGTGGTGTGCATATACCCCAACAGTTTGTTGGTTCGCCATATTTTCCTGTGGAACAAGGATTCCCGGATTACTTCACCCACTGAACGGAAAACCGACCGGGAGAAGAGCGACCGGAAAAACAGACGACGTTCATCCGGAGCGAGTCCGATGAACCAGCTGATGTATTTATACAATAAGGTGACCAACAAGAAGATAGCACCCAACCAGAACGGCAATACAAATAATCTGAAATGCTCCATTATTTCCAATCGACAGTTTTTATTTTACAGGGAGCTCTTTTTTAAGTTTCTGCACTAAGCCCCTGATGTTGATTCCACGCGGACATACCAGCCGACACTTCCCGCACAACATACACTTTTCCAACTCTTTTCTGACCCCCTCATACTCACCCCGCCGCACGAGAGTCTGCAACTTGCGGACATTGAATTTAGTCAGATTGCCCGCCGTACAAGTCGCCGTACAGCTTCCACAGGCAATGCAGCTCTGCAATTCGGGAAACTCGGCAAGCAATTTTCGGGAATAACTCATGTCGTTACTATCGATATCGACCCGTCTTACGCGAGTAATCGTATATCCCCAATTCACCATGATATCACTCCTCCTTCAATCGTTGCGCCACACGATGAGCTGCGGCAATTCCTTCATCGATCGACTCTCCAATATTTTTCGGAGCAGTAACCGTTCCCGCGTAGAAGATATGCTTCGAATCAGACTCGACTCCTCCCAGAAAAAGATTTTTCGGTTTGACAAAACTGCTGGGATAGAGATCCACCCCCTGACAGCGGCTCCAACGCAGGTTGCTCTCTCCCGCTTTCATGCCGACAATCAACACCAACATGTCGACCGTCATTTTCAACGGCAACCCGATCAGCGTATCCTCCGCCTTGATCTGTATCCGGTGATCGATCGTCTGGCTCGCCTCCGAGATCCGGCCCCGCACAAAATGGATGTTGAACTCCTGCTGCGCCTGACGGTAAAGCTCCTCGTAGCCCGGACCAAACATCCGCATATCCATATAAAAGCTGTACACTTCTGTATCCGGATGCTCCTGCTTGATCTCAATCGCCTGTTTGACCCCTGTAATGCAACATACACGCGAACAGTGACGCTGATTGACTTTTTCATCACGCGAGCCTACGCAATGCAAGAAAGCCACCGTTTTCGGTATCCGACCATCGACCGTACGGACTCCCCCGTTGCGGAACATCCGTTCAAGATCCACCGTCGTAAAGACGTTGTCGTATATCTTATAACCGTACTCCTCCTTGAGCTCGGCAGGGAAAAGATCGAAACCGGATGCTACAACTACTGCGTCGCTTTCCAATGAAGACCCATCTTTCAACGTCACCATACGCCCCTCACAACCGATCTCGCTGACCTCACACGAAGTCATCACCTCTACTCCAGAACGTTGCACACGGTCTTTCAACTCATCAAGTACCTCTTCGGCCGGAGTCATCGTCGGGAACAGTCGGTCCCAACGGCGCAGCTTTCCGCCAAGGCCGTCCTCCTTCTCTATGATCACCGAACGAATGCCCAACTCTTCGAGCGTTACGGCCGCCTGCATTCCGGCCACACCTCCTCCGATAATAATTACCTTTTTACTCATACCTCGTTACAGTATATTTTTTGTGTAACTTCCGATAGCGCACTCTTCTGGCTTTCCGATAAACTTGCCGTCTTTGCCTAAATACTTCGCCGACGGATCGTATTCTACGCCCAATTTATCCAACAGGGGTTCTACGGCCACCTGATGCATCTGCATGCCCAAATCCCATGGATCGTATCCGAGCACCAATCCAGCCAACTCCTCATACGTCAGCACGGGAATTCCCTGCCGGTCGGGGCCATAAAACGTTCCCTCCATCTCCGAAATCGCATACTGCCATTTATCGAGAAACATAGCACAGCCCGGACAATTCGCCACGATAAAATCGGGTTTATAAGGAGCCATCGACTCGAATTTCTGTTTCGAGTTGGCGATCGAATAACCCCGATTGGCCATAACCAGATAGTTCCGAAAACCGAATCCGCAACAGTGGCGACGCTCGGGATAGTCGACAACCTCCCCACCCCATGCCTCGATCATTCCGGCCAACACGTAGGGAAATTCCGATCCGCCGACTCCCGCCTTCGGAAATATCTTGGCATAATGGCAACCGATATGTTCAACCCCACGCAACGGACGTCCGGTCTCGACATTCACCAATTTCCGTTTCGCTTTCGCGGCAATCTCTTCCCGATGGTGGTAAATCACATCGGACGTATGGGCCAGATTTTTCGGCTTTTTGAACTCACGGCCGGTAGCCTTATAGAGATATTCGTGTGCCTTCTCTTCAAGCTCGGGGAAATCGTGCCACAACTCGAGCGCCTCCGAATAGATTCCGAACGAGGTGATGCACGAAGGCACGAAATTCTCATACCCCGCCTCCGTCATCAGCGAAAACTGACGGGCCACGACAGTCATGATCGTCTCTAACGGAACAATATCGCTGTGATAACCGATCCCGGTACAAGAGGTATGACGCGGATCTTCATATACATCGCGTCCCAAATCCTGCCGTAGGATATTCAGGAATGCAGCCTCCGATCCCGGGAAAAAATTCTGCCGGATACAACTCCGCGCATAGAAGTAGTTGTCGTCCGCTATATCTTTCTGATACTCTTTCCAAGCTATTTTCATGGTCGTAAAATGCTTAATAACAAATGGGGTCTACTTTTCGGAATGTGTCCCGCTGTTGACTGTCAGCACATCCATGAAATAGGTATCGTCAGCCCCTTGGGCATACCCCATTTCATGTGCTTTCTTATCCGAGCACTCTTCTATATTTTCAAAAAATTTTGTTCCCCCGGTCACTTCGAAAATTCGATGAATCTCCTCCATACTCCGGTCATCGATCTTGCGACAAGCTCCCACCCCCGGCTTACAATAATTCTGGCCAAAACGTTCAAAAACGTCTTTGTCGTTATCGTGGATCCAACGCCATACGGGACCCTGCTCCGGATGCAAATCGGGATCGACCAAGTCTGGTCTTATACAATATCCGGTACGCATGATATTCTGCCCGATCGTACGCTTGAGTGCAAGTTGCTGTCGTCCCTTTTCCGAATCGACAAAAAAACCCAACCGTTGCGACAAAGATCGCAAGGCCTGAATAATATATCCGGGAGTATTGCCTCGAGGACAGCGCGGACGGCACGACATACATTCACCACAATACCAAATCGTATCGCTGCGCAACAATTTTTCGATCGCGGCATCGTCTTTGGTCTGCACCGTATTAACGATCTGACGCGGATCATAATCATAATAGGCCGCAGCAGGACAAACACCGGTACAGATTCCGCAATTCATGCAGGCAGCAAGGCCCTCTTTGACCCGTACATCCTCCTGCAACATATCGAAATACTTACCCATATTCTAATCGGTTGTTTTCACGTAACAAATTTACAACCAATTAAAAAAACAAACGGAGCGGATAAACCTATTTTGAATGCGTATAAATACTTAATTTGCGAACGACGAGATACCCCTTGCTCAGAGAATCCGTTGAGTCGAGGCTTCAGGCAACAAATCCATATCGCCCCACGCAATACCGGAGAGCAACACAACAGCAGGCATCTTACCCACTTCAAAGCTACCGATCCGATCCTGAAGTCCAAGCGCCCGTGCACCACCGGTCGTCACCCATCGCAGCCGCTCCTCCAAGGGAACCGACGGGAAACACTTCAGTTCATCGATCAGCGACAGACGTTCGTTCGAGGAGAGACTGTCCGTCCCCACGGCAATACGTACACCACATCTCCTCAAAAGGTCGATCGGAGGAAACGCTCCCTCGATATAATCATTCGACCGGGGACACACGACCCATGTGACCCGTTCACCGAAACGCTCCTGTATAGCAGAGATTTCCTGTTCCGTAACAAAGGTGTTATGAACCAACATCAACTCTTTATCCTGCGGAACCGATGCGAGAATCCGTCCCGTCGGTGAACCATACTTCATAAAATCGACATCGGCCCCCAACCGGACATTTCGTTCATGCAGCGTTCCTCTGCCGTGAAAAAGTTCTGCTTCGGCACGACTCTCCATAAAATGAATAGACAACCTTTCTCCCGCAACAGCCAGCTCCCGAAACGAAGCATCCTGCAAAGAATAGGTTGAATGAGGAGTAATCGATACGGTCAATCCGGCCGCTTTTGCCTCGGACTTCACCCGGTCGAGAAACCGAAAGTCTTTTGTATTCAGACCAAAGCCCTCAATAAAATTATAATAATGGATACGGCTGTTCGATTTGATACCGAATGTCGAATTACCGTTACAGATGTCTCCGACCGCTACAACACCGTCATACTCCATACGGCTCTGCCAATAACCGGCAGCCGCCACCCGATCAACCTCTGACGCCTCGTGACGGACTCGGGATATCGCATCTGCAAATCCAGCAAATCCACAACCCCTTCCGATTTTCCCCCGTAAATAGGAGAGTTCCAGATGGCAATGCGCATTAACCATCCCAGGGATCAATACGCCATCAAAAAATTCGACGTTTGCCTCCCGATCTACCGCATCGGATACAGAAATATCCAATAGTCGCCCACTATCGTCGAACGACAGAATCCCCCCGCGCAACCATCCTTGTGGTGTCAGGATAAAATGGGCCGATAACTTTCTTACCACCTGCGGCATCATCTGAAATTTTATATGAATAGGCCGGATTGTACCGAATCTCGCGAATCAACGAATCCCGAGCAACCTCAATCGGAAAATAATATGTAATCCGGATCGAATCGAGATCCAAATTAATTCGTTTCTCCTTGATAGCCGTTGAAGTTGCAAAACAGATATTCAGGAACAACGAATCTTGGTCATTTACCTCAAATTCGAGACTCTCTCTCTTATGCTGTCCTTTGACATAACCCAAATTCCGGTATTCAAAGTTGTATCGCGTGGTCGAATCTGTAATATAGTGTGTATAGCGCAGATTCCCGTTACGACTCGATGTATCCATGTCATAAACAAAATCAACTCTATACCGACCGTGTTTAACCGGCAACGACACATCCGGATCATCCGCAGTTCGCAATGTCGACAGATGAACTAAAGAATCCCTATACACAATCTGTTTGTAGCGATCCAACAAACGTTGATCTATCGTATCCTGCAGGGCAATCTCAGCCAACAACCGTGCGTTCTCTGCCTCCAAACGCACCACGACAATATCCAGAATATCCGTAAAACGAATACTCTTCCGTCGCGAAAGATTTGCAATCGTATAGCTAAAGTCAGAAGGCTTATACCCATAACGTGTAAAGACCGGCGTGTAATAGTCGATCGTATCCAGAATCACCCCTTTGCCCTGTGGGGAAGCATAGGCATTAACCAGAAACAGATCATGCGTAATATCCACAAGCGTTGCATCGGGAATGTTGCGCGGACGGTCACATGCCCACATCGCCACGGCCGTCAAAAATAAAACTATCGCTCGACGTATCATACTTTTCCTATTTCCTGTTCTTGTTTCGGGATCATGGCCTTTACCGTCAGCGAGGAAATCAAACCTCCCACAACGATAAAGCTGATTATGACCCACAAAAGATCGAGAAGCCGAACCTCAACCGGATAGGCGTCGATCAGAAAAGTCTGTCCCGAAAGTTTCAAAATTCCAAAATACTGCTGCGCCAACGACAGCAACAAGCCCAGCACCAAACCGACTATTCCCCCTCCCAATGAGATCAACAACCCCTCCTGTGCAAATATCTGGCGAACCAAACGGCTGTCAGCACCGAGTGTCATCAACGTTTGAGTATCTTTTCGTTTTTCGATAATCAACATTGCAAGCGATCCGACCAACGAAAACGAAGCAACGACCAACACAAGCAGAATGATAAAATAAATGCCCCACTTCTCGTAAGTCATGATCCGATAAAACGACTCTTTTTGTTGATAACGGGTCTGTACCTTATAATCTTTTCCGATTAATGTTTCGATCTGCGTCTGGACTTTAGAAGCCGAAGCCCGTTCATCAAGGGAAACGGCCAATGATGAAGCCTGGTGCGGATAATCGAACAACTCCTGAGCAAAATCCAACGGAACGAATACATATTGATCATCTACCTCTGCCTCCAGACTAAACACCCCAGACGGAAAGATGTTCATTTTGTTGTAATAACTGTACGGCAGCAGCGGCGATACCCGCCCGCGACGTGGCACATAGACCGAAAGCGGACTGCTCAACGTCACCCGTACTCCCAACGAATAGGCCATTCCCTGCCCCACATAGGCTTCAGGAATCTCCCCGAAACGAAGTCTGAAAACGCCCTCCTTGGTCAAGCTCTCAAGCGGTACAACCTCTTTATAAAAGGAATCTACTCCACAGACCAATCCGTATGCCTGCCGATCACGATATTCGAAAACCGCCTGTCCCTCGAGCAAAAACGCAGCCTGACGAACTCCATCGATACGAAGAATCTCCTCGCGCGGTAACGAATCAACACAAAACACCTTACCGCGAGCCGGCATGATTCGAATGTCCGGATCGAACGAACGATCCAACGTCTTGATCAATTGCTCGAATCCATTGAACACGGAGAGCAAGATCACCATTGCCGCCACCGGAATCGCCACCGAAAATGCACTAACAATCGACACCAGGTTTATCACCGAATGAGATTTCTTCGAGAACAGATAGCGTCGGGCAAAAAACAACGGTAAACGAGACATGGCGAGCACGATATACACTAAACTATTTCAACAGTTTATCGATTGCATCGATATACTCGAGCGAATCATCGACATAAAAGGCCAACTCCGGAACATGACGCAACTGATTGCGCACCCGGACTCCGAGCGCTTTCCGAACAAGCCAATTATTCTCACGCAAAGCCTCCATTACTGCTTCGTGTTTATCAAACGGGAAAATACTAAGATAGATTTTCGCCAATTCGAAATCGGGACTCATCCTAACCCGAGTCACCGACACCATAGCTCCGCACTGTACGGCCGCAGCCTCTTTAGTAAGAATCTCACTGATATCCCGTTGAATCTGCCGGCCTATCTTCTGCTGGCGAGTCGATTCGATCCGATCCCCCATCTTCTTCTGTTTTTATAGTTTCAGATTCGACCGCAGACCTCTTTTTCGAAGCCTTTCTGCGATCTTTTTTATTATTTTTTTCTTGTTCCGTTGCACCTTTACTCTCCGACCGATCGGTGTTCTCCTTAATCTCGGAAGACTCTGCCTCGGTTTGCGGAGTCATCTCTAATTCGGTATTGGACAACGAATCCACCGCGTCCTCCACCGGAGGCAACGTATCTAACGTATCGCTTCCGTTCCGTTCCATACGACGCGCTGCTCGTTTCTCTTCAGCCTCCAACATTCTTTGAGCAACACCCCGGCTCGGAGCCGAACGAATACCCTCTTTACTCAAACGATAATAAAGAGCCAATGAAATGTTGATGTTATCCAACGGAGAGTGAGTCGGATTTCCCTGATACTTCGTTCCGTTACGCAATACGTCCGAATACCCGAAGTAATAACGTCCTTCTACCGCTATCTCGAATCTCCGGATCAAAAAACCGATTCCGGCACCTCCACACAATCCATAGCCCCACCTCGCATCCCGGGTTAACTCTCTTTGATAGGGTCCTTCCTCGTAAATTCCCGCCTTTTTCGATTTATAATAATATTTCGATCCGCCCATGTAGGACAAATAAACCCCCAAATTCAAGAAAATCCGACCATGCCGTTGGAACACATAAATGTGAGGCTGCCACATGAACGGCAATTCAAACGAATTAATTGTCCGATGGTAGCTCGAATCGCTCTTGCTCTGTAAATCATAGGCAAATCCCCGCCCCATATATTGAAGGTCGATTTGAATACCTCCGACATATTTCTGCGCTGTATAAAATTTATAACTGAGTCCGCCCGAATACAGTCCCCACTCGAGTTTAGTCTCGCGCGCCGGAGTAAAACGGGCCGATCCTCCACCCCAGCCGCCGCGCACACCAAGATAATGCTGTGCATGCAGCGTACCGCACATCAACATCGACAACAAAAATATACTCCAAGTCTTACGCATCTTCTTCCCCTTCTTGTCCTGACAAGCATTTCTCATACAGCTTTCGACACGTTACATCCCGAATGATCCTCCCAGCTGATTCATACTTCCCATTCCGCTTCCGATACCGATTCCTCCACTTCCACCCGAGTTGCTGCTGTTTTTCTTTTTCGCCTCCTCTTCTCTCTTCTCCATCCGTTCCTGCAACATTTTCAAATTATCGCGTGCTATCTTATTCTGCATCCGTTCCATCGTCACCGGAGCAAAAATCTGATTCATATCCACATCGAAAACCAACTCCCAATTCTCTTTGGTCACAATCTCTTCCGAATTATTCTCGTCTACGAACATTTCAACTCGCTCAGGCTGTTTCCGCTCGGTCAACGACCCGGAGTCCCATTTCCCATTACCGTTCTGATCCTCGACCAGACGGATTTTGACAGATCCGACATCGATGTACTGAAGTTTGTGCGTTCCGCTTCGCAGATGCGCCACCTCTTTAATCAACCCGCCGTTCATGTTCAATACCTGAACGATATATTCGCTCTCGGGAGTTTTTCCCTTGATATTCAACTCCAATGTCGCATATTTATCCGGAGATTCGATCGTAAACTCCGAGCGCAACGTATCGTTGCTTTCCCTGTTGGTATTGACAAACGTACCTGCCGGAATCGTCAGCCTATACTTCTGATTAACCTCCCACGATGCAGAAAAGGCCCACTCCCGGATCTTCAAAGTATCCTGCACAAATGTAAACGGCACCCGGACAGTATCACCGCCACCTTCTTCTCCCGGCAACTTTTCCAGAACAATCGCTACCGTATCGAGCGACTTCAACGGATAATCGAATTTGAAAACGATATCTTTTTCAGGATTCAGTGTCGCTCCACCGGCTACCTGCACCTTAAACGGATTCGGTTCCAATTCATCCTCTTTCTTTTTCTTCTTATCATCCTCTTTTTTAGGCACACGCCATCCTAACTTGAAGTTCTGAGTATCGGTTACAAGCCGCATCACACTATCGTGCTGTTTAAAAATCATCCTTCCCCGTAACGTATCGGGCATGGCTTCTGCCGCTGCATCGAACCACAACACAATACTGTCATGTTTCGGGCTCATGTATTCGGTTATGATCGGAATCGTATCGCACCCTTCGAAAGTCAATTCCGAAATTTCAGGTTGCGGGGCCATAAAAGAGATCAACACCTTATTTCCCATCGGACGCTGCGCTCCTAAAAACGTCTGACGACGGTAGGGTTTATCCATAAATACCCGGAACTGAAGCTGCGGATCGGCCTGCATGTATTTCCGGACCGTATCATACCAAATTTCGAAAGGTTGCTGCCGCTCTGGATTATAGACCGAATCCAAAAAAGCCACGCGATCGGCTCCGGGCTCATAGGTTTGATTTCCGTTGTTGTCCTCCAATGCATAAATCCGGTAATCGGCCGGCCTGAGATTTTCCGCTATGAATATACCGTTCGGAAAGGATCGGGCAACACAAACCGGTGTAGCCTTGAAAAGGGTCGAATCATAGTCTGGAATCGAGTCGACTGCCGCCTCATAAAATAAAAGATAGACATTTCCCACGGTATCGCCCGACATCGCATCCACCGTATAACCCGACATGACCAACGAATCGATATGGTCGCCGGTAGAGAATACATAACGCAAACCTGTATAGGGAATCGCTTCATTATTATCACAAACGCTGGATCCAAAGTTCAATGCATAGGTACGGTTCGAATCGAGATCCTCCTGCAAATCGATCTGCACCCCTCTGCCCCGCAATACGACCGAAGGTTTTTTCTTCATGAACGGCGAAGTGTAAAACTCTTTCTGCTGATCCTTGAGCTGTACGTATTCGTCGAACTCAATATAGATTCGCTTCCCTTTGAAATTCGTCGTTCCGTAGGCCGGCGTCATGGCCACCACTTTGGGTGGTAACGAGTCCTTCGGTCCACCCTGAGGAGCTGCCACACTGGCACACCGACTCAATAATCCTATGCTGAAAAAAGCCAGCACAACAATAAGAGCGACAGTTTTCGTAATATCTCTTTTTCTCACGGACATGCCCTGTACAAATAGTTTACAAAGGTAGTGAATTTTCGTTACTTTCTGTCATTAGACGGGGAGAGTTCTCCTCTCGCATCACGTTCCTGTAACGAACGACGCATCTGACGGATGGTACACCCCGACACGGGATGAATAAAATTACCCATAATCTCTTCCAACGGAGCCAATACGAAATCGCGCTCACCGATCAGTGGATGGGGAATCCGGAGATCAGGCATATCGATGATCCGACGGTCGTAAAACAGGATATCGATATCCATCGTGCGCGAGGCATAACCTTGCCCGGGGTAGCGGACACGCCCGAAGTGCTGTTCGATGCGTTGGCACCGCCTCAACACCTCCCGAGGGTCCAACTCCGTTTCGACCACGAGAACCTGATTCAAGAAACGCTCCTTGGCCTCGAATCCCCACGCTTCAGACTCCCGGACCGACGACCGGTCGACGACCGGTCCCACCTCCCGCGCAATCTCACGGCTCGCCGCCTCCAAATTCTCAGCTACCGGACCGAGATTTCCTCCCGTAAGCAAAACGACCTGAGCCATCAGATTTTATTGATTAATTTACTGATCGACAATGCAAAATGGGGGAATACGATTCTCGGGTTGCCGTTCTGCACGATCTGACGCATGGCCAACTCCATTTCGTCGACCACCCGTTCGACATTCCCGTTGTGAATATAGGGAGCAAATTTCCTGCAAAACTCATACTCGCGATCGGTCAAAAACGTAATTTGCGCCACACCTGCCGTCAACATATAGCTGTCACGAATCAGTCGGAGCGAATTTTCGAGCCACTGTTTCTGCTCCTCACGCCCGAGTGCCGCAACCGTTTCGGCCCATTCGAGCAGCTCGAGGTGGCGGTTTTCGTAGCTGAGTCGCATCAACCGAACGAACAGATCGAAAAAGAAGTCCTGTTCATCGGCGTGGCGAATCATACGACGTGCCTCGATCCAGTTGCCGCAGGAGAGCCGTGCCGCCTGTTCCGCCACGGTCTGGGAGACCTTCTCGTGCCGGATCAGTTCACTCGCAATTGTCCGTTCGGCAATCCCGGACACCTGAACCGACTGCACTCGGGACAAAATCGTCGACAACAACCGTTCAGGATTCTCCGATACCATCAGAAACAACGTTTTGTTCCACGGCTCCTCGATAATCTTGAGCAGCTTGTTGGCCGCCTGTACGTTCATCCGCTCGGGCAGCCAGATAATCACCACCTTGTACTCCGACTCGAAGGCCTTGAACGAGAGTTTTCGGATAATCTCGTCGGCTTCGAACGTACTGATATTACCCTGCTTGTTATCGATCTCCAACGCCGAATACCACATCGGTTCGTTGAAATAGCCTCCGGTCTGAATCACGAACTTCCGCCAAACCGCCACGTAAGTGTCGCTGATCGGCTTCTCCCCGCCCGACTTACCTTTCGGCGTGTTGACCGGGAAAACGAAATGCACATCGGGATGAGCCAACTGCGCCAACTGACGGCACGAGGGACACACACCACACGAATCTCCATCATGCCGATTCGTGCAATTCAGATACTGCGCATAGGCAATTGCCAACGGCAGGGCTCCGACGCCTTCGCCTCCGACAAACAGTTGGGCATGACTGATCCGACCGCCCTCCACCCCGTGAACGAGCTGTCTGATGATCTCCTCCTGTCCGATGATCTCCTTGAACTGCATAGTTTAGACGACGCCGTTGATCGACGCAAAAATAAAAGTTTTTCGCAGATACACTATTTGCGTCCGGTCGAACCGAATCCGCCAGCTCCACGCTCCGTATCGCTCAGCTGTTCCACACTTTCCCACTCGATGCGGGTAAACTGCGCAACAACCAACTGGGCAATCCGCTCACCGGGTTTCAGTTCGAACACTTCGTTCGACAAATTGACCAGAATTACCTTGATCTCCCCCCGATAATCGGGATCGATCGTTCCCGGTGCATTGGCCACCGAGATACCGTATTTGGCTGCCAACCCGCTTCTCGGGCGCACCTGTATCTCATACCCTTCGGGAATCTCCACATACAGCCCCGTCGGCACCAAAGCCCGTTCCAGCGGAGCAAGCCGGATCGCTTCGGATGTATTGGCCCGCACATCGAGCCCGACGGCATTTGCCGTTTCGTATTGCGGCAGATCGAATGCCGAACGGTTGATCACTTTAATCTTCATAGCTTGTATAATAAATTGTACTTCCGTACAAAGATAAAACTATTTCGTATTGCCGGGCACATCACATCCCGATCCTTGCCTATTAGCGTTTAAGCACCGAACGGATCATGCCCCGAACGTCGATCCGCTCGCGACGAATCACAAAGAGCAGAAATCCGCACAACAACAAGAAGTTCAACGAGTACTCCAAACCCGCAGGCAGACAGGCCGTCGCAAACGATAACGCATAGTTCGCGCCCCCGATCAAAAAGTAGAGCCCAATCCGTTTCAGGTCGTACGGAATCGGGTAGTACTTGCGGCACAATGCATAGCTCACGCCAACCATAGCCAGCTCACATCCCAAACGGGCCCACGCCGCTCCCGCATATCCCCAAACCGGTGTCAGCAGAAAGTTCAACCCAATGGTAAAGATCAGCCCTACCCCGGTAATCCGTATGGCATATTTCGTCTCCCCTGTCTTTTTATACCAGAACGATAGATTCAACCAGATTCCCGCACAAATGTTCGAAAGCAGAATTACGGGCAAGATGGTGATTCCCTCCCGGAAGCTGCGTCCCATCAACAATCCGAACAGCTGAACAAATAACGTAATCATCAGGAAGATCGCAATGGAGACGATAATAAAATATTTCATCGCTTCGGCATTGCTCCGTCTGAAGTCTTCCTTTTTAAACGAAGAGAGGAAGTAGGGTTCTGCCGCATACCGATACATCTGGGTAAACAGGATCAGAATCACCCCGAGCTTCGCGACGGCACCATAAATCCCGAGCGAACTCAAAGACTCCGACGTGGGCAACAGATATTTTATCATCTGCCTGTCGATGAATTCATTGGCTGTTCCGGCCACTCCGCTCACCAACAACGGGAATGAATAGATCAGCAGCGCCCGGAGATGAGAAGGCTGAATACGAGGTGCCGTACCCCTAAGGTCGGGAATCATCGCAGCCAAGACAACGATGTTCGAAATCAGATCGGCCACCAAGACATACCCTGCACCGAATTCCGGATCATACCACCCGCTGCAGACTCCGTTCCGGGCCAATATCGGCAGAAATGAGTAGAAGAAAAAGGTCAGTACCAGATTCACCGCCACCGACAACAGCTTCAGCACCATAAACCGTTTGGCCCGCTGCTCCTGACGCAATCGGGCAAAAGGAATCGCCATAACCGTATTCAGCAGGACAATACCCGCAACCAACCGAATATAAGAGGGATGGTCTGTATACTGCATGACCTCGGCCAGACGCGGTGTGAACAGTTGCACCAAAACAAAAAAGAGAATCCCTGCCAAAGAGACAATACCCCAAACGTTGGCAAAAATATTTTTCCGCTGCGCCGGATCGGTCGCCTCGCCTGCAAACCGGAAGTACCCCGTCTCCAACCCCATCGACAAAACAACCAATGCAAACGGAATCAAGGCATAGAGATCGGTCACTACACCGTATTCCCCGGTAGTCATCAATCGGGTAAGATAGGGAAACAACAGATAGTTCAGAAAACGGGGAACGATCGTTCCTACCCCGTAAATGGCAGTCTGTCCCGCAAGGCGTCTCAGCATATCAGAATCGATTTTTCACAAAAGTAGAGATTTTACGACACATCGCGACTCTCTTCCGATTAAAAAAGGAGAAACGAATCCGACTTCGGATTCGTTTCTCCTTAATCTTAACAACGGTCTTTATCGTCCCTGTTGCTATTTATCCTTTTGGGCATTGTCGACGACCTCCTGCACCTTCGCAATAAAATCGTCAGGGTCGGCACCTCCGACAATCCGACCCACCTCCTTTCCCGTCGAATCGAGAATCAAGAAAGTCGGATATGCTCGAACATTATATTTTTCGGCAATGGAAACTCCTTCACCTCGCTCGGCATCAAACTTCGCCACCACGAAATTCTTATTAAAATAGGTTCCCATCTTCTCCTGTGGGAAAATCTTCGCTGCCATATACTTGCACGGTCCGCACCAAGTGGCATACACATCGATAAAGACGTACTTTTTCTCTTTCGCCGAAGCAGCCAACAACTCCTTCATCGTACCCGAACGGAATACCGTTCCTTTGGGTGTTTCCGACTTTTTGCTCTGGGCAGATCCTCCCGTCTGAGCAAATGCCCCTGCCGTAAAGAACAGTAACAGGGTAGCTACAATCCATTTTTTCATAATTATACTTTTTGCATTGATATTGTTTCTGTAAAAGCCACAAGAGTCGTTCCGTATTTTCCCAACCAGAAACACTCTTTGGAATCATTTGACATTTTTAATCTAACGCAGTTTCTTCCGAAAAGTTGTATTTCGCGATGGATTAATCGTTTTTCTGCTCTCTTCCCAATGTCGAAAGTAACCCGCAAGCAGCCCGAATATCCTCTCCGCGCGAAGCCCGGATCGTCGTGACGATCCCTTTTCGATTCAACGCATCGCGGAACCGCACCATCGCCACATCGTCGACTCCCTCCATCGGGGCATTCGGAATTGCATGAAAGCGGATCAGATTGATCCGGCACTTCAATCCGGAGAGCAAACGGCTCAACGCATTCACATGGGCCGGCGAATCGTTATAGCCCCGGAACACAATGTACTCGAAACTCACCCGCCGCTGCCCGCTGAAATCGTATTTTTTCAGCACAGACACGACTTCCTCGATCGGATAACGGTTCTGCACAGGCATCATCAGCGCCCGCTCACTGCCGATCGGATTGTGCAGACTGACCGCCAGATGGACTTTGGTCTCGTCCAGAAAACGACGCATCGCCGGAATCACCCCAATGGTCGACAGCGTGATCCGTGTCGGACTCCACCCGAACCCCCAATCGGAGGTCAGAATGTCCAACGAACGCAACACCTGATCCACATTGTCGAGCGGCTCACCCATACCCATATAGACGAGATTGGTCAAACGTTCCCTCTCGGGGATGGAACAAATCTGATTCAGGATCTCTCCGGTGGTCAGATGATGGGCAAACCCCTGACGCGCCGTCATACAAAACTTGCACCCCATCTTACACCCCGACTGCGACGAGACACACAACGTTGCCCGGTCCGCATCGGGAATATAGGCAGACTCGATATAGCGACCTCCGAGCGTCGGGAAGAGGTACTTTTTCGTACCGTCGGAAGACTCCTCCACTGCCGCATACGGCAGCCGGCCTACTTGAAACTCCTGCTGCAACGCCTCCCGATTCTTCAGCGACAGGTCGGTCATCCGGTCGATCGAATCAACCCCCTTACGGTAGAGCCACGTCGCGATCTGCTTCGCTGCAAAGCGAGGCATACCCTTTTCGGCAACGATCTCCTGCAACTCGCCGAAAGTCTTTCCGAAAAGCCACTGTTTGTCCTCCGTAGGCTGCGGTTTTGTCTCCATCCGATCCTTATATGAACAAAAAAGGCTGCCCCAGACAGCCTTCGATTCCGTGGAGAATACGAGATTCGAACTCGTGACCTCTTGCATGCCATGCAAGCGCTCTAGCCAGCTGAGCTAATCCCCCTTTTTGCGTGGC
>CALURC010000003.1 GCA_944323075.1 uncultured Alistipes sp.
AATGCTCTACCAACTGAGCTACTTCCGCATTGTTTGGTTGTTGTGGGCGGAGATGGATTCGAACCACCGAAGTCGTACGACAGCAGATTTACAGTCTGCCCCATTTGGCCACTCTGGTATCCGCCCCTGCAACGAGAATGCACTCGCAGCGGGCACAAAAGTAAAAATCATTTTTGAATCTGCAAAAATATTTTTACATCCTGTAGAAAATTGTCGTTTTTTTACCCGATCGTGAGCTGGAAATATGGGCTGGTTACAGCTTATTGACACGAGTCTGTGCTTTGAAGAGTGAAAAAACAGTGGCGCGATATTTATTGAGATACAAAAGGTGTCCCTGCAAAAACCTAAACAAGTTTGATTTTTTTGCTTTCTACTTTGGTATATTTGTAGAATAATAGGATGCGGCTCGGTATTGCAAAATTTGAAACATCGTTTCCATTTGCCTCTGCGCTCACCTTTACCTATATTTGTACGCAAACAATTCGAAAGAGAACATGATTTATCGGAGCAAAGCCCCTTTGCGTATCGGTTTCGCCGGTGGCGGTACCGATGTCAGCCCCTACTCGGATCTATACGGCGGGGCCGTATTGAATGCTACCGTTTCGCTATATGCGCGGGCTGCGATAGAACCCATTGCAGAACCCAAGGTTATCCTTGAGGCATTGGATAGGCATATCGTATGTGAATATGACCTTGCCGAAGAGTTGCCGACAGACGGTCGTCTGGAGTTGTTGAAAGCCGTCTACAATCATTTCAGCAAAAACTATGGGATCAAACAGGGGTTTCGTTTATATACCAGTGTTGATGCACCTCCGGGTTCGGGACTCGGTTCGTCGTCGACTCTGGCTGTGGCTCTGACCGGAGTTTTTGCAGCGTGGCTCGATCTTCCATTGGGTAGCTATGAAATTGCTCATTTGGCTTATCGTATCGAACGACAAGAGATGGGAATGGCCGGAGGAAAACAAGACCAGTATGCAGCAACATTTGGAGGATTCAACTATATGGAGTTTTTCCGGGACGATAAGGTGATTGTCAATCCGTTGCGAATCAATGAGGCGTATGTTAACGAATTGGAGAGCCGGTTGTTGTTGTTCTATACCTCGCAGAGCCGGTTGTCAGCTTCGATTATCGAGGAGCAGCAACGGAATGTCAAGTCCAATAACCAGAGTTCTATCGAAGCGATGCATGTTATCAAACAACAGGCGGCCGAAATGAAAGAGGCCATGTTGACCGGACGGATCGATCGTATTGGACAGTTGCTCCATGAAGGATTTGTCTATAAGAAAAAGATGGCCAAAGGAATATCCAATTCATGGATCGATGAAATATACGATGCGGCTATGGAGGCTGGAGCCGAAGGCGGTAAAGTATTGGGAGCCGGTGGTGGCGGTTTTATGGTTTTCTTTTGTCCCGATGCTCGGCGCAGCCAGATCGTGCAGGCATTGTCGAGATTTAATGGATGTGTACAAAATTATCAATTCGTAGAGGACGGACTTAAACAATGGAAGATCTGATGACAGAAAATATTCAGGAACAGAGGGTCGGGGTCGTTTTGGCCGGAGGACTGGGAACACGATTGAGAAGTGTAGTAGACAATCTTCCTAAATGTATGGCTCCTGTTGCCGGCCATCCGTTTCTATATTATCTGTTTCGGTATATGCAACGACAACGTTTTGCACGGGTCGTTTTGGCTTTGGGGTATCTGCATGAGATGGTGGAGCAATGGGTCTCCGAGACAGAGTGGGGGTTTCGGGTGGAGTTTTCGGTAGAGCAAACGCCGTTAGGAACCGGTGGGGCTATAAAGCAGGCTCTGAAACAGATTAATGAACATCAGGTATTTGTACTTAATGGAGATACCTTTTTCGATGTCGATCTCGATCGGATGGAGCGATTACATAATTCGACCCATGCCGAACTTACATTGGCTTTAAAACCGATGACGAATTTTTCGAGATACGGAACAGTGATTTGTGATAGGAATTATCGGATCGAGTCGTTTCTTGAAAAACAGCCGCGAGACAAAGGGAATATTAATGGCGGAATCTATCTGCTCGATACGGCTGCAATGATGGATATGTTGCCCGAGGGCCGGTTCTCGTTCGAGACAGATGTCATGGAGAAGCGACTGGCTCAGTTGCGCATGACCGGTTGTCTGGATGACGGCTATTTTGTCGATATCGGTATTCCGGAAGATTATGCAAAGGCCGATATTTATTTTCGTACACAACACGTCTAAGGCTTATTCTTATGGTTGAACCGGTACGTTTCGACACACTTTTTCTCGATCGCGACGGGGTGATCAATAGGCTTCGTCCGAAGGATTATGTCAAGACTTGGAAGGAGTTCGAATTTGTACCCGGCAGTATCGAGGCACTGAGCATGTTGGCCTCTCGGTTTCGGTACATCATCGTGGTGACGAACCAACGCGGGGTCGGGCGAGGTGTGATGACCGAACAGGACCTTCAGGCGATTCATGACAAAATGTTGCAGGAAATTCGACAGGGAGGAGGACGGATCGACCGGATATACGTCTGTACGGCGGTTGATGATCGGGATCCGGACCGGAAACCCAATATCGGTATGGCGCTGAAGGCTCGGGCGGATTTCCCCGATATAGATTTTACACGTTCGATTATGGTAGGGGACAGTGCGACCGATATGGAATTCGGACATAGAATCGGGGCGGAGTGTGTATGGATCGGTTGTGGACAGGATCGTACGGAACCCTCGTTCGAATCGCTGTATGCCTTTGCGAAGAGTCTGCTCGCTGACAGATAGATCTACCTGAAATTTACACTGCTTCTCGAAGAGCGTTTTTATCCTGTACGGGTTTGGCAATGCGCACTTTCGTTTGTACATTTGCCCCCAAAATTTAATCTCAAACCGTATATATGGCAGCACGGATTCGAAAAATCATATTAGCTCTGATTTTGTTCGGTTCTTTGATCGGGGGACAATCCGCTTCGGCGCAGATTTATGTTAAATTGAATGGCCTGTATGCACTTGTCGGAGTGATCAATCCGGCTGTGGAGTTTACTCTTTCGCCGAAGTCGACATTTCAGACTGAGATTGTCTATTCGCCGTGGCAGTATGTTCGGGACCGTGGTGTCAACAAGCCCATGCACTTCGCTATTTTCATGAATGAGTACCGTAGGTATTTTAAAAAGCACAATTCGGGGTGGTATCTCGGGGCTAACATGGGTATGCAAGGATTCAAAATGTCTAAACCGATCATTGAGAATGGTTCGCTCCATTTGGAAAACCGATACAGCAAAGGATATGGGTTTATGTTGGGAATTTGTGGCGGTTATGAGCACCGTTTTGCGGAGCGCTGGTTGGTTGATGCCTATTTTGGTTGGTCCTACATGTTGAGCTGGTACAACGGTTACGATCTCGATGGAAATATAGACATGCATCCGCACCGTCCTACCGAACCCGAAAAACCGGATCCATTCAACGGATCGGCAGAGTTTCTTCCTAACAAGATAGGGGTTTCGATTGGGTATCTGATCTTTTCGCCGGACAAAAAGAGAGTGAAAAGACATCATTAGAAGCGATTCGTCCTGTTGGGAAAAGGAGTGATATAGATCGATACTCCGAGACAAACGGATAAAATAGCAGGTTTCAGTTTCTGTCTGAGGTGTGGAGGAAGATGAGACGGATTTGAAATTTTTACATAAAAAAGCGGGAAAGATTGTGTTATTAATTAGTGCACAATCTTTCCCGATCTTTTTTCGAGCCGTGTACGTCATTTTGACTCAGGACGATGTGTGGCCGTTGTGTTATTGTATCTCAACGGCCTTTCGTATCGTAACTGGACCTAACAGTCCCGAAGGTTCCAAAATTATACCGTCGGCAAGAGGACGTCCGACAAAGTCGTGTCCCAGAACGATGTTGGTTTGGGTATATTTTTTCGAGGAGGCAGAAAGCTCGTCTCCTGCCACTCGGTTGTGCCAAGAGTTGGTGACTGAAATCTCCAAGTCATTCGCTCCTTCTTTCAGCTCGTCCGTCACTTCGATACGGAATGGTTTTGTCCAGACGATGCCTTTGTCGACACCGTTGATCCGAATCCGTGCGATTCCTACGTCGCGGACATCCTCGAGTTGCAGAAAGTAGGCGGCAGAATCCTCCTTGGGAAAGGTCAGCTCGAAAGTCTTGTGGTAGCGGGCTGTTCCAGAATAGTAACGGATGCCGGCATCGGAGTGAGTCGTCCAGTCGATTAACTCGGGGAATATCACCGAGTCGGGACCACCCCATGCCGGGTCGAACCGAACGGTCCACGAGCCGGTAAGTGTTTGAAGGGAATCATATCGGGGATCGTTGCTGGATCTGGTACCTTGAGTTTCGGGAGTGATCGTTTCGCTAAAGACAACGAAGATCGATCCATATGGTTCCAATGTCAGCGGAACGGAAGTCAAACTGTCGCTTTGGGAAAATGCTTCGGCCCGACGGATTTTACCCGAGAGGGCGTCCCAAAGCTCCGGCTGCTGTCCCGTAATTCGGAATCGGGCGGTGATGTGTTGTGGATGTTCGGTTTGGTTGCTGACAAAATAGAAATGGGCCGTTCCGTTTTTGTAGTGGATGTAGTCGAAATCGGTCTTGCTGTCGTTACCTTCGATCGAAAAATCTGTAGGAATACCGTTCGATGTCAGGTATTCCTGCGCCGTTACACCCCACGAGACGCGGCCTGTGCCGTAATCGTGTGACCCTTGTGGTTCTGAGGCGGAGCCCCAAATTTTGTCAGCCAGTTTCTGAAATTTCTTGTCAGCATCCGGACCTCCTACTAACGAAACGGCTTTCAACGGTTTCTGTCCGAGTACATGGGCCCCCTTGCGGACCAGTTTTTCCAGTTTTTCGAGAACGGCAAGCGATAGAACCTGATGATCCGGCAAAACAAGGATGCGGTATCGGAGGCCGCTCGGTACAATGATTTCACCGTCGTCGACATCCAATTGCAGAAAGATTGTTTCGTCAGTGACGTCGTAGTCAAATCCGGGCATCGCTCCTGCCGGATCGGAGTGCTTGAACGGGAAGACATTCGGAACGTGGTCTCCGTAATAATAGAGCACGTCGGCCACGAATTTGCCCTCTTGAGCGATCATCTGCACCCGGTGCATATAGTCGGCGAAGGGATCGGCGTCGTTCCACCACGTTACCTGTGGGTTTACGTGCGTGCCGGCAAAATACTCCTGTCCGGGAAGACCCTGTTCCTCGGGTGAGCAGGTGAAGGTGTGGAAGTAGGTGCGGTTCAGACCGGCGCAGATTTCATGGTCGAAAGCGGATTTCTGGTCGCGCCACAAAGCGTCGTTCCAATGCGGGCCGATGGTGGTGAACGACTCTGCGCCGATGATTTTTTTGCCGTAGATATGTGCGGCAGATGAGGCCTGTTTCAGGAAGAAACGATCCTGTGGGCGTGGTCGGTGGGGAGAAGGCGACCAAAATTCGCTCATCACGATATCGCTGTATCCGTAGTTTTTGATTCCGTCCAGCGGACCGGCATGCGGACCGGCCGATTCGGGTTGTATGCCCATTCCGTGCCGATGGGCATGGTTGGCAAAACGGGCGTAGTGGTTTACGGCCACGAGGTGGGCAAGGGTTTTTCGGAAGTCGGCCATGAAAGCATCGGATTCTTCGACGCTTCCTACAATATGACCGGCAACCAGCGGAAGGTATCGTATCGGATCATATCCGCAGTATGTTTTGAAATCATTGGCGAAGGAGTCGGTCCAATTCATGCCTCCACACTCCCAGCTGTCGGTTTCCATGAATTTGAGCGTGGTGCCTACGTGATCGCCCGCAGCGGTCAGGATCGGGTCGACGACAGTTTGCCAGTAATAATCGAAGGCTTCGGTGCTCATGTAGTCCAATACACGTCCCTGCCATGTGTTGCTCGAGGTGGAGACCTGTGAGCGGGTGCAGGTGTACCCGACGCGGAAAATACACCATTTCCCGGAAGGTGCGTTCCATGTGAGTACTCCGGTCGAGTCCATCGATCGGGTCAGGTCGATGATACTTTCCGGCTCGATTAGTAATGAGGTGTGCTTTTCTCTGGAGGTCTGTTTGGGGCGGTTCGGATTCGGTTCGTTTGTTAACAAAAACCGGCAGTCGGGGGCTGATCCGCCCAATTCGTGAAATCCTAATTTGAAATCTAAATTTTCGATGATGCTGTCGGTCTGTCGATCCGCATCGGCAGGGAAGGCGAGTACGGCGATGTCCCGGTAAAAATCATCGCGGCTTTCCGGCTGGGGTAGCTGTGTGCGGAGTTCCGTGCCTCCGTCGATCGAGGTTTCAGAATAGGTCAGCTGTTTGGCTGCGTAACGGGGCGTGACGCATGGCCCGCCGAGGTTCCATCCGCTCTGAATGTTGAATCCAATCTCTAATCCGAGACGTTTGGCCTCGTCCAAGGCGAATACGAACAGATCGTTCCATTCCGGACTTCCGAAGAGAGGGCCGGCTGGAATGTCCCGGTTGCCACGTTGATTGTGTCCTCCGGCGTCGAAAATCATCGCTCCCTGGAACGATTTCTCTTTCATGGCCTCAAGATCTTTGGTGATAGCGGCTTTTGTGACATTCCCGTTCAGCCACCACCACCAGCAATTCACACCATAGATTTGCTCGGGACTTTCGAAGTGCTGTTTCAGGTCATTGTAATCTCGTAACGAAGTATCTGGGACCTTTTCCGATATGTTGCATCCTGTTAGAAATATCGTTCCCAAAATCGTACTCAATAGGTATTTCATAGGTTAATGTATTTTGTGGGTTAGTCTTGTCTTTACAAAGGAAAGTTCCTTCCAAAAAATAAAGATAACAATAATAATTTATAAATATTGTCGGGGTGGAAGAGTGCTAACTCTTTTTTATGTTGATTATAGCCTTCAGAACGTTAAGATTGGAATTGAAAAAGATTTTAGTAACGGTATAAAATCTCACCTCGCAATATTTTAATAGTCTGTTTCTCAGAAAAACACATGGGGGTTAATGTAAAAACGAAACGGTAAGATAAAATGTGATCTGTGTTAATTTGTTGTTAATCAGGTGTCTTTTGCTTATTTTTGAATTAAGCGTGTTAAAATGCAGTTTTGTCCGCAAAATGTATTTAGGAATATGTAAAAGCATCTATATCTATGAAAAAAATTTTATGTTTTGTCGTTTTTGTCTTTCTGTTTACCAGTGGAGAGACGATGGGGCGTCGTCCTGTTCAAACCTATTGCAATCCGATCAATATTGACTATGATTTCGGTCCCGGAGTGTGTCGGCATGCAGCCGATCCGGTCGTTGTTCTTTTTAAAGACAAATATTATCTCTTTACGACCTGGGATTTCGATGGGTACCGCGTGTCGGATGATTTGCTGATATGGGAACGAGTCTATTTCCCTGAAGAGATTCGTAAAATTGCATTTACGGCAGGTGGAAAAATCTATACGGCTCCGGCAGTTGCTGCCGACAGTAATTATGTCTATTTTATCGATTATAACCATACGAATCTGGATGCAGGAACTCCCGTGATCCGCAGTAGTGATCCGGCTTCGGGAAAATGGGAAGTGTGTGGACGTTTCTATGGAAGGGCCGCTGATCCATGTTTGTTGTTTGACAATGGGAAAGTGTATGTTTATCAAGGATTAGGAGCCAATAATCTGACGTCTGTGTTTGAGCTTGATCCTAAAACCTTTGAAAAAATCGAAGGGTCCGAACTGCAACTCCGACCTTCATTCAAGCATGTCGATGAATTGCCCGGTGGGTATAATTTGACAGAAAAGGGTTTCAATGCAGAGTTGGATGCTGCCGGATTCGAAGGGAAGTGTCAGGGGGTACCTTGTCCCGAGGGGCCTTGGGTCACCCGTCATAATGGAAAATATTATCTGCAATATGCTACGCCGGGTACGATCAGTCTCTGGTATTCCGACGTCGTTATGGAGGGCGACTCTCCGACCGGACCATTTACGGAAATGCCGTATAATCCGGTTTCGATGAAGGTGGGTGGTTTCATCAGCAGTGCAGGGCATAGCTGTATATTTCAGGATCGATACGGAAATTGGTGGAAAGCTACGACCATGTGGATCGGAATTCATAATCCGTTCGAACGCCGCATCGGACTCTTCCCCGTTACTTTTGACGAACAGGGCCGTATGCGTACCCATACCGTAATGGGGGATTATCCGATGCCGATGCCTCGGGAACGTTTTTCACCGGAGTCCATTCCAACGGTAGGGTGGCAAATGCTTTCGTACAGGAAACCGGTCCGCAGCTCTTCGTCACTTCCGGAACATACTCCCGAGCTGGCCGTGGATGAGGATATTCGAAGCTGGTGGGCGGCGAGCACCGGAAATTCAGGGGAGTGGCTTGAAGTCGACCTGGATGATAAAAAGGAGATTCGGGCCATTCAGGTCAATTTTGCCGAACAGAACATTGATTCCAAGTCGGGAAGAGAGAGCGATTATCATGCTTATAAGATTTATTCCTCGAACGATGGAGAGCAGTGGAAATTGTTGGTCGATAAATCCCAAAACAGGACGGCTGTTCCGCATGATTATATTGTACTCGAGCGTCCCTGTAAGAGCCGTTATTTGAAGATAGAAAATGTCCATACACCTAAAAACGGAAATTTTGCATTGTCCGGTTTTCGGGTATTCGGTCGGTCGGACCAGAAGCTGTGCAATGCTCCGACTGGCGTCGAGGTGTCTCGAAGCAAGACGGATGCCCGTTTTGCAACGGTAGTTTGGGATTCGATCCCGGATGCGGACGGTTATCTGATTCATTTTGGCTATCAACCCGATTTCCTGAATCAGACCATACAGGTGAAAGCCGGACTGCCCTGTCGGTTAACGTTGCATACTTTGCGGCGCGATCAGGATTATTATTATCGCGTCGATGCTTATAATGAGGCAGGTGTGACAGAGGGAACGGTCGTTTCGCAAGAATAAAGAGGATAAGATTGTATAAAAAGGGGGAAATGCGTCCGTGTTCGGATGTGTTTCTCTTTTTTTATGTTTGAAGATCATTAAAGGCAGGATGTTTTGAGAAAGCGATCGTTTCGGTTATGTAAAAAAACGATTGGACGATAATTCGTCCCGAACGTTGTATCATAATACTGATTATTTGAACTATATTTGAGAATAAATCATTGTCGGTTATGAAGATTGCGATTGCAGGAGCAACAGGATATATTGGATCTCATCTTGCCTCCTATTTTGAAACGCGGGGACATCGAGTCGTATCGTTGGGTCGAGAACTGTTCAGGGGAACGGATCAAGGCGAAGGACTTTGCCGTGAGTTACAAGGGTGTCGTGTAGTGGTGAATCTTGCCGGTGCATCTATTGATAAACGGTGGTCCAAACGTTATAAGCAGGAACTTATTGAAAGTCGGGTGCGGGTTACACGAACTTTGGTTGAAACGCTGGCAAAACTCGATACGCCTCCTGAACTCTTTATTTCGGCCTCTGCGGTCGGATATTATGCGGCAGGGAAAGATAGCGATGAGGAGCATGCTCATAAGGGTAATGATTTTTTGGCCCGACTGTGTGAGGCGTGGGAAAGCGAGGCCCGCCGGACTCCTCCGAACATTCGATTGGTGATAAGTAGGTTTGGAGTCGTTTTGTCAAAAGACGGCGGTGCACTCGGACGTCTGATTCGTATGCAACGGAGATGCCGTTTGGGGGCAGTTGTTGGAGGGACGGATCGTTCTATATCGTGGATTAGTTTGGCGGATTTATGCCGTGCCTTCGAATGGATTATCGGGCATAAGGAGTTGCATGGTGTGGTGAATATGACGACACCTGAATCGGTCACTCAAAAACGCTTGGTGCAAACCGTAAAAAGGGCCTGCCGCGGTTTTGTGGTGACGCTTCCGGCCGCCGTGTTTCGCTTGTTGCTCGGGGAGCGTGCCGATGTTTTGTTGGCCGGACAGCGGGTTTTCCCTCTTAAATTGTTGAAAACAGGTTTTGGCTATCTATATCCGACAGTGGAGAAGCTGCTGGGGGTGACGGATCACGGTACCGTGGCGGCATTCGATCTGCAACGGTATATGGGACAGTGGTATGAAATTGCTCGTTATGACGTCCGGTTTGAAAAGGGAATGGACCGTGTTATGACACACTATACGTTACTGCCGGATGGTAAAGTTCGAGTGGAGAATTCGGGATGGCGGGCCGGTCGGCAAAAGCGTATCGTGGGGCGGGGAAAATTACCCGACCCGAAATATCCCGGTGCGTTGAAAGTTGCTTTTTTTCTCTGGTTCTATGCCGATTATTATGTGTTGGAGTTGGACCGGGAGAACTATCAATATGCCGTTGTGGGTAGTAGTACCGACCGGTATCTTTGGATTTTGAGTCGGGAAAAGAGGTTGTCGAAAGAGGTGCTCGATTTCTTGCTTGATCGGATTCGTACACGGGGATACGATGTCGACAAACTGATTTTTACGTCACAGGAGTAGAATCTCCATGTTGCCAGGAGAATCGCTCGGGTTACATGGGTCTGTGAACGGTACAAATTAAAAGCTATCGACGTGGGGCTCTGGAGGGTTTGGCGGGCTCATCCGGTTGCTCGTGATCCGTTTTTTCGATAAGGGTAATGCCCCGATCGTCCATCGTGATCTTGTGTTGTTTCATCAGATGACCGGCACAGCGTTTGAAACTCTTTTTACTCATCCGGATCAGTTGTTGTATCTGTTCCGGAGTACTGGCGTCACAGAGCGGAAGCCGGCCTCCGTTGTTGCGCAACAATTCCAGAAGACGGTCAGCTGTGTGTTTGACCTCATCGTATCCTTGTTGTTGGAGGCTAACGTCGATCCGGTTGTCGTCGGTGATCCGAACCACATATCCTTTCAAATGATCGCCTATTTGGACGGGCTGAAAGATCTGGTTGTGATAGATCATCCCCCAATGTCGGTTGTTGATTGCAACGCGGAATCCGATAGATGTCTCGGCTACAACCAGGATGTCAACCTCGTCGCGTGGGGATACGGTGATCTCCGTGTTGTTTATATAACTTTTCAGGTATGTTGTTGCAACGACTCGTCCCGACACCCTGTCTTCATAAACATACACCGGATACTTTTTGCCTATTTCCAAGCGATACATCTGATTGCTGTTCGGAAGGAAAAGGTCTTTGGCCTTTAATCCCCAATCGAGGAATACGCCGTGGATCGTTTTGTCCACAACCTTCAGATAGGCGACTTCTCCTGCTGTGGCCAACGGGTGCTCGGTAGTAGCGACCAGACGGTTTTCTGAATCATGGTAGACGAATACTTCTATCGTATCATCGACCTTGTGTTGCAATGAGGCATAACGGTTGGGTAGCAACACTTCGGCTCCTTCGTCGTCGGCGAGATAGATGCCGTGTTCGGAGATGCGGTTGACCTTGAGCGTGTGGTAGTGTCCGGCTGATATCATGGTGTGTAAGAATTTTGGGTAAAAGTACGTTAATTTTTCGAATAAATGTCGTCTGTCGTCTCGTTTTGAGGAACTGCAGGCAAAACGATCATCTGCAGATATAGTTGTGGAGAAATTCACTATCTTTGCATGTTTATTATTTTTAACGCGATGAAGTATTGTTTTTCTTTTCTGTTTTTGATTTTTTGCGTTACAGGATGTGCTCAGACCTCCTCTTGGACCGGAACTTTTTCGAAACCCGATACGATGCGGTTGGCGCCGGTGGTTATTCCCGAGTTGCCCGAACAGCTCGATTTCGCAGGAGAGGCAGTTCCATTGGGAAATTTCGATACGCGGGAGAGCTTGTTGCGTGAGGTGATGACCAATATGTACCTTCATTCGCGGACTATGTTGACGTTGCTTGCCACGACACGATACTTTCCGGTGATCGAACCTATTATGAAAAAATACGGTATTCCGGATGATTTTAAGTATTTATGCATGGCCGAGAGCGGATTGGATCCGAATGTGCGCTCTTCCGCAGGCGCAGCCGGACTGTGGCAGCTTATGCCACCGTTCGCTAAATCGGTAGGCCTGTTTATCGGAACAGGTGTTGACGAGAGATATCACATCGAAAAGGCGACCGAGGCGGCCTGTAAGTATCTGCTCGATGCCAAAGAGCGGCTGGGTAGTTGGACTCTTGCCGCTGCGTCGTACAATGTCGGTGTGGCGGGAGTGTCGCGGCGTCTCCAGAAACAGGGAGTGAAATCCTACTACGATCTCTATTTGCCGGAGGAGACGATGCGTTATGTTTTTCGGGTTTTGGCATTCAAACTGATCACTCCCGATCCGTCACAATATGGATTTGAGATAGCTTCGGAAGATTATTATGCTCCGTTGACCGATTATCGCGAGATTACAGTGGACGATGCGGAGATCGATTGGTCGGCTGTGGCCCGTGAAAACGGCACAACCTATAAAATGCTCCGACAGCTGAACCACTGGATTCGTGACTACGACTACAACAATAAGGCACAGCGGAGTTTCGTTCTCCGGATACCTAATGCCGATTTCCGTTCCGGAAAATAACAGCAGATAACAGGGAGTGATATATGGCTGAAGATCGCAGTATAAAAGTTTACGGGGCCCGTGAGCATAATCTTAAGAATGTAGACGTAGAGATCCCCCGTAATACGCTGACCGTGATAACCGGACTCTCCGGATCGGGTAAATCGTCGTTGGCGTTCGATACGATATATGCCGAGGGACAGCGTCGTTATATGGAGACCCTGTCGACTTATGCCCGTCAGTTCGTCGGTTCTATGGAGCGTCCAGAAGTGGATAAGATCACCGGGCTGAGTCCGGTGATTTCGATTGAACAGAAAACGACCAACAAAAATCCGCGTTCGACCGTAGGAACGGTTACCGAGATCAATGACTTTTTGCGATTGTTGTTCGCCCGTGCTTCTGAGGCGTTTTCGCCTGTAACCGGCGAGAAAATGGTCCATTATACCGATGACCGGATCGCTGATCTGATTCTGAACGAAATGGACGGGAAAAAGATCGCACTGCTTGCTCCGTTGGTCAAAGGGCGTAAAGGTCACTATCGCGATCTGTTCGAAAACTGGGCCAAGAAGGGTTATCTCTATGCACGGATCGATGGTCAGATTCAGGAGATCTATGCGGGGCTGAAGCTCGACCGGTACAAAATTCACTATGTCGAGTTGGTGATCGATCGTTTGAGCATCCGCCCGGATGTGCGGGGACGGTTGCTGCAAAGCCTGAAAGAGACGATGCATCGGGGTAAGGGAACGATGATGGTTTATGATTATGAGACCGAAACAGTCCGCTATTATAGTCGCCACCTGATGTGCCCGACCAGCGGAATCGCCTTCAATGAACCGGCTCCCTACACCTTTTCGTTCAACTCACCGCAGGGGGCTTGTCCGCACTGCAATGGATTGGGAGAAGAGGCAGTTTTCGATATGAAACGGATCATTCCCGACGAGAACAAGTCGATCCGCGAAGGCGGAATCGAACCGTTGGGTAAGTTTAAGAACAATCTGCTCTTTGCAGAGATCGATGCACTTGGTAAACGGTATGGGTTTACGCTCGATGATCCGATCGGATCGTTCGATGAGTCGGCTTTGAATGCCGTACTTTATGGTGAGAGCGAACCGTTGCATGTCGATGTCCGCGAACTGGGCGGAACGGGAAACTACATGATTTCGTGGGATGGAGTAGCTGATTACATTGAGAAACAGCGCGAAGATGCGACGTCGAGCCGAGGAGACAAGTGGAAAGAGCAGTTTGTTGTTCGTCGGACATGTAGCGTGTGTGGCGGAAGCCGGTTGAAAGAGGAGGCGCTTTGCTTTAAAATAGACGGTAAAAATATAGCCGAGCTCTCGGCGATGAGTATCGAAGAGTTCGCACGATGGATGGAGGGGTTAGAGTCGCGGTTGTCGTCGCGTCAGTTGCAGATCGGACGTGAGATCATCAAAGAGATTCGTGAACGGCTGCGTTTTTTGCTCGATGTCGGACTGGGGTATCTTTCGTTGAGTCGTAATTCCAGCTCTCTGTCTGGCGGAGAGAGTCAACGGATCCGGCTGGCTACGCAGATCGGTTCGAAATTGGTCAATGTACTCTATATCTTGGATGAGCCCAGCATCGGGTTGCATCAACGCGATAACGTTAAGCTGATCGGCAGTCTGAAAGCCTTGCGCGATGCCGGTAATTCGGTGATTGTTGTCGAGCACGATGAGGATATGATCCGGAATGCCGACTGGATCGTCGATGTAGGACCGTTGGCCGGAGTGCGTGGCGGTCAAATTGTAGCTTGTGGAGTTTTGGAAGATGTCATGCGGTCGAACAGTATTACGGCCGATTATCTCACCGGGCGTCGGCGGATCGAACTTCCCGAACACCGCCGTAAGGGGAATGGCTCGTTTTTAACGGTCCGGGGAGCCAAAGGGAACAACTTGAAGAATATAACGGTCGATTTTCCGTTAGGAACACTGATCTGTGTGACGGGGGTGAGCGGTAGTGGTAAGTCCACTTTGGTCGATGCTACGCTGCGGCGGGCGCTGAGCCGTCATTTTTACAACTCGTACGAACAGCCGTTGCCCTACGAGGAGATTGTCGGAATCGAAAATATTGATAAGTTGATCGTGGTGGATCAGTCGCCCATCGGCAAGACCCCGCGCAGCAATCCGGCGACCTATTCCAACGTGTTTGCCGATATTCGCAAACTGTTCGAGGCGACACCGGATGCTCAGATTCGAGGATTCAAGGCTGGCCGTTTTTCGTTCAATGTCAAGGGCGGGCGGTGTGAGGCATGCCGGGGAGCCGGTGTTCAGACGATCGAAATGAATTTCTTGCCGGATGTCTACGTGCGCTGCAATGTTTGCGGCGGACATCGTTACAACCGGGAGACCCTCGAAGTGAAATACAAGGGGAAAAACATCGATGAGGTGTTGAACATGACGGTTAATCAGGCTGTCGAGTTTTTCAGCGCAATTCCATCGATCCACATGAAGCTGAAGGCGATTCAAGATGTTGGCTTAGGCTATTTGCAGTTGGGCCAGCCCTGTACGACGCTCTCCGGCGGGGAGAGCCAGCGGATCAAACTCTCGACGGAGTTGGCCAAACGTGATACGGGCCGGACGCTCTACATCTTGGATGAGCCCACCACGGGACTGCATTTCGAGGATGTGCGGGTGCTGCTCGACGTGTTGAACAAGTTGGTGGATAAGGGAAATACGGTAGTTGTGATCGAACACAATCTTGATGTGATCAAGGTGGCAGATTATCTGATCGATATTGGTCCAGAAGGTGGAGCTGCCGGGGGACGTGTGATTGCCACCGGAACGCCGGAAAAGGTTGCCGGAGTGGCTGAAAGCTACACGGGACAGTTTTTGAAGGATATTTTGCAGCGGCAAAACAACGAGAAGTCTCATCTGTAGTAGGCGGCTTTCGTGTAATAGAATCCAAGTTTACAGCAGCGGGAATAGGAGATGCTTTGGCATGTTTGCCATTATGCGACGGACGTACAGTCCGTCCGACGTATCATGATTGTTGTGATGCGCAGTCTTCTGTTGATAACTTTGTTTATATTATGTAGATGGGAGGCATCTTATTGATTAAATGCCTCCCATTTGTTAATAAGGTTAACAGAAAAGCTCGAAAGCTGTTTATAACCTTTTCATTATTTGTTTATAACCTCAAACTTTTCCTCCAAAGACTTTCCAGAAGTGTCCCCTCGCAAGTTGTAGCCTTGGACCCTGTGCAGAAATCATTCAACACCTCTCAGAGATGATTCCTGCCGCAGTATATATATTTGTACGGTTACTCTTTGTTGTAAAACTATTTGAACGGCGAGTCTGGTTCTTTGGCCATGTGGTTGTAGTAGAGTCGGTCCAACAGTCCCGGTGCGAATTTTTTAATCCAAGCAGAAGCCCGACCGTCAAATTCCATTAACAGCAGCCTTTTGTGGCGGGAAATCCCTCGAGCAATGCGGTGGGCAACTTCCTCTGCACTCATCATTTTCTCTTCCTTTCTTGGAGATGCCCCCTGTTGTGAGCCATCGGCTGTCAAGGCCGAGAACCGGACATTCGAGGCTGTGAAGCCCGGACAGGCGATCATCACGTGTACGTCCTTTTTGAGGTTTTCGATCCGGACGGTCTCCAGAAATCCGGTCATTGCGAATTTTGATGCTGAGTATCCTGTCCGTCCCGGAAGTCCATGTATGCCGGCTACCGATGAGACACCGACGATGGATCCCCGGTTTTTCTGGATGTAGGGTAGGGCATATTTCGTGCAATAAACCGTTCCCCAGAAATTTACATCCATCAGACGCCGGAGTACGTTCAGATCTACTTCGTCGAACAGTGCCCGCATGGAGATTCCGGCGTTACAGATCAATATGTCGACTCCGCCAAAATGTGTCACGGCCGTTTCAATTAGTCTCCGGCAATCTGCTTCTTGGGTGACATCGGTCGGTGCGTAGGCAACCTCCGTATTGCGGGATTTCAAATCGGCAGCGATCTGCTGCAGTTTCTCTTCCGAGCGGGCTCCCATCACGATTCGTGCGCCGTGTGACGCAAACTCGTAGACCAATGCACGTCCGATTCCGGAGGAAGCTCCGGTTATGACGACTACTTTGTTTTTGAATTGCATCGTTTCGTTTTTTGTTAGGTTTTTCGTCAAGAACGAATGTTATACGTTTTTTTTGATTCGGGAAGGTTTCTCCTTGGTCGAAATAACTCGGTCGAGGTTTTGCCCCCCGACCGATATGGATCTCTCTTTAAAAGTTTGACAATCCTAATTTTTCGTACTCCTCGACTTGTCGGTCAAAAGCTTCAGTCAATGCAGGGTCGAGTTCAGCCTCTTTCTTCCATTCGTCAGAACCGTAAACACCGGCTTTGTTGTAGTCGAATGGAATGAAGCGGATTTTGCGGCACAGTTGTTTGTCCTTTACGGTAAAGTCTCCGTTTGCCGGATCAAATCCCGGATCGGCGATGATCGAGTGGGTATCTTTACCTTTCGCCTGCCAATCTTTGAACGAGAGGCCCGGAACGATTTCGATGTTCGTTGTCCGCGTGTCCCAATAGCAGTTGTAGTCGGATTTGAATCCCACCTTTTCCCATGCGATTCCTCCCAATATACCACTGTCGAACCAGACGATGTTGTTCGCAAAGCGGAACGAGGTGTGGTCTTCCTCTCGGGTCGCTTCGAGTTGGGTTCTGATTTGGCCTCCGAAAATGTTGTTGCGGACGATGTTGTCGGCTCCATAGTGTTGGTGGAATCCGCCACTCTTGCATTTATAGACCAAGTTGCGCTCCAGAATGATGCCGGTTGATCCTTCGTCGGTATAGAGTCCCCAGCCGCCGTAATAGAGCGAATAGATGTGGTGGATCTTGTTGTTGCTGAGGGTTGTTCCCTCTGACAGGCCGAGCGTATAGATTCCTCCCATATCGGAGAGTTCGCCCCATCCTAAATGGTGGATGTGGTTGTACTCTATACGGTTGCGCTTGGAGGGACTGTTGCCGTATCCCCATACCCAACCGACCGAAATACCCGTATAGCGGAAATCGGCAATGTCGTTATGGGTGATCTTGTTGTCCGACGCATTGAAGATGATTACGCCTACGGCACATGGGAAGGTATATCCTCCGTGTTGGATGATGTTGTTGTCGACCGTGATGTGGTTGGTTATTTCGGATACATTAGGCCGGATCACTGTTTCTCCGATTTTAACTCCGCAGGCTCCGATGTCGAAAATTTTGCTCTGTTTGATTGAGCAGTTCGTGCAGGCTCTCTTGAACCAAATACCGCTCACTCCGGTGTGGGCAATTTCGCACGATTCGAAGTTTATGTTGCGGGCAAAGTCTGCTTCAACAGCGGCGGGTACGGATGCGGCAGCTTGTTCGGGCCCATTGCCTAACGTGGGGGTGTTATAAGAGACGGCATGCAAGGCGATATTTTTGAAATGAAGGTTTTGAACGTTTTTCGTTTCGTTACCTTGAATGGAGATCAGTTTCTCCAGCATCGGGGCGATACATACGGTATTTTCCACCCGTTCGCCCGGACAGGGTATATAGTACAAGTAGCCCTCATTTTTGTCGAGGAACCATTCGCCGGGAGCGTCAAGGCAACTCCAGTCATTTTCAATGATGAATCGAGTACGGGCATCGATCGGGTTCCAAGGCTGCATTCCGGGGGCAGAAAAAAGTAACGTGCTGTCGCTCGCATCCTGATGGATGATCGGAAATTTCGAGACGTCCCATTTGTGATAGAACCACGCCAAAGCCTCACCGGCATTCGTGAGTTTCGGTAGGGGTTGTTGTGAGGCAACGCGTATGGTGGCCCATGCCGGTGTGCGGTATCCCGTCGTATCGAGTACGGTTTGTTCTGAAGTTGCCACATTGTAGAACGATCCCCGATCGGGAGTCTGTGCTCGGAACCGTCGCTCGCCATTAACATAGAGCTGTTCGAAATCAAATCCGTAGAGTTTTACTTCAGGAATGTAGACTCTCCAGAGCGTGTCGTTGACCGTCTGAAAAGGATTGAGACGGATACCCCCGTAGAGGATGGGTTTGGCTCCTCCGTAGCCTTCAAAAATGACGGGACTGTTTTCGAGTCCGGAGTTGTCGGGGTTAAAAACCAGCGGTTCGGTCAAAAAATAGTCACCGCGGGCGATGCGTACCCGTATCGTGTCTCCCGTGGCCTCTCCTGCGGCTCTCCATCTGTGGATACGTTCGCAGGCTTCGTTCGGTGTGGCCAGCGGACTCTCTTTTGAGCCTTCGTTGTTGTCGTTTCCGTTTGGTGCGACGTAAATCAGGCGGCTGTCGCCCGATAATTCGATTATGCCGGCACACAATAAACAGAAAATCAAACTAATCAAACGTCTCATAACTATAAATAATTAAACAGATTCGTAACAGTGAGTTTAGATGTGCAGCATCCCATACGAGCGTAAGATATCCCATTTTTTCGAAAGATACAACGCCAGAAACGAAGATTCGCTGTATTTCTGAAAAAGTTCGGCTGCTTCGCTGAGGGTTGTTGTCCGTGACAGGTCGGCGATTGACCGGATCAGATCCATCAGAAAATCGGCCTCCTCCGGTTTGAATTTCAAATGTCTCGGTTCGGCTTGGTCGAATAGTACGATTCCCTCCTCGTCGCGTTGTGGCAGAGAGCCGATCCAGATAATTCGCCGCTTTTCATCGTAGAGGCGGGCCGTATCGGGTTCGATCATGCAGTCGGCGATCAGTGTGGGTTCAACCGTAGTGACGGGAACCTTTCCTGTAAACCATTTGTGGACCGGTCGCTCCAGTTCGTAACCATACATGTAGTGTTGCAGCGCTGTGTTCAGCGACTCTCCGGCGGCTTTCAGGTTGTAATTCCGATTCTCAACAAAGCGGATTTCGTTGTTTGCGAACGGATGCAGTGCGTCGCTCCGGCGTCTGACTCCGAACAGTTCGGGGTGTTGTCCACTGGGGCTGTGTACGGTCATCGCGTACCGGTGCCAGAAGGCCGACTGAACCAGCTCGTTGGAGAACAACTGTCGGATAACCTCCAGCGAGTCGACAGTCTCTTGTAAGGTTTCGGTTGGGAAACCGTACATCAGATAGGTGTGGGAGAGGATTCCGGCTCGAGAAAGATTGCGCAGCGTACATGCAGCCTGATGAATCGTAACACCTTTGTTCATTAGTTTGAGCAGACGGTCCGAGGCAACTTCAAGGCCGCCCGATACCGCAATACAACCGGCTGCCGCCATCAGCCGACAGAGATCCTCCGTATAGCTTTTCTCGAAACGGATGTTGGTCCACCACGTAACGTTCAGCCTCCTGCGTAAAATCTCGAGCGACAGCTCTTTGAGAATTTTAGGTGGGGCCGCTTCGTCGGTGAAGTGGAATCCGTGGCTACCTGTCTGACTGATGATCTGTTCCATCCAGTCGACCAACATCGGGGCCGGGACACTGTCATAACGCCCGATGTAGTCGAGCGATGTATCGCAGAAAGCACACCGTGCCCAATAGCAGCCGTGGGCCAGCACCATCTTGTTCCAGCGTCCGTCGGTCCACAACCGGTGCATCGGGTTGGTAACCTCGAGCAGCGACACATACTTGTCGTGGGGTAATCCGCTGAAATCGGGACACCCCCTTTCGGCATGTGAGAGCGGTGCATCGGCGCTGTGGTATCCGTCTCGTGTGTAGGTGTGAACCAACTCGCCGCCGGAAAGGATGCGTTCGAGTGGGATCTCTCCGTCGTCCAACACAATGTAGTCGACGTATTTGAAGATGCGCTTATCGCTCAAGTTGCGAAGTTCGGTCGTGGGGTAGCCACCCCCCAGCACAATGCGTATTTCCGGACGCGTTTCCCGGATATATCGTGCACACCGCAAGGCTGCCAGCAAACATCCGGGAAAAGGTACGTTGAACCCGACAACCGTAGGCTGCGATCTTTGCAACTGTTTTTCGAGCAGTTCGGTCATTACCCTTTCAATTGCATTGTCCGGAGCGATGATTTCGGGTTCGATCTGGTCGAAGGTTTCAATCGCGGCGGCCAGCTGCTCTCCGTAACGGACGATTTCGAAGTTTTCGCTGATTGTTGCCCGGATATAATCACTCAGGTCTTGCAGGTAGAGCGTGCAGATGTATCGGGCACACTCTGTGGAACCGAGCATACCGAATGCAGACTCCGTGTCACCGATACTTTTGAAACGCCCGGCCTGTGGCAAGAAAGTTCCCGAACAGATCCTGTGGGCCAGAGTCGGATCTGTCCCTCGAAGAAATGCCATAACCGCATCGATCGTAGCACAATAGCGATCCTTTTGGGCGTAGATGTGTCGGATATTTTCATCATCTGTATCTGCGTTCCATGTCTCGAAAACCTTTTGAAGAAACTTAGCTGAAAAAATTTGTTCGATGGTTTCGATCGACAGGTCGCATTGTTCGACTGTGTAACCGGCCCGGGTAAGATATCCTTTCAGATATGCTGTAGCCGGATAGGAACAGTTGATTTGAAGAAACGGCGGGGTTATCAGCAATAGTTTTTCCATCACGGTTAATCGGGTATTTCTACAGTCAATCCGTCGTATGCGAAATGTACACCTTCGGGTAATCGAGGCTCTTCGACGGCATGCCGGCCCATCTGGTGTGAAACATGTGTCAAGTAGGTCGTCTTAGGGGAGACAAGATAGCTGATGTGGAGTGCTTCGTCCAGTGTGAAATGCGACAGGTGATGCTCTTTGCGCAGTGCATTGATGACTAATGTGTCGACCCCTTTGATTTTTTCTATTTCAGAGGGTTCGATCCGGTTTATGTCGGTCAGATAGGCCAGTTTTCCGATACGAAATCCGAATACCGGTAATTTATAGTGTATCCCTCGAATGGGGATGATTTCGGTGTTTCGTACGTGGAACGGTTGGTCGGGCAGGATCGTATGCAAGTTGATTTCCGGAACACCCGGATAGGGGTGTTCGGAGAAAGCATAGTCGAAGTCGTGTTTGACCCGATGCTGTACGCGTTCTTCGGCATAGATGTCGATGGCTTTACTCGTGACGTAGTTGAATGCCCGGACGTCGTCGATCCCCCCGATGTGGTCCTTGTGCTCGTGGGTCAACAAAATGGCATCGAGATGCTTGACTTTTTCGCGTAACATTTGTTGCCGAAAATCAGGACCTGCATCGATCGAAATCGTAGTGCCGTCTTGGGTTTCGATCAAGGCTGAAGTTCTCAGTCGCTTGTCGCGTGGGTCATCCGATTGACATACCCAACATCCACAAGAGATTACCGGTACGCCTTGCGATGTTCCAGTCCCCAGAAAGGTGAGTTTGGTCATTGTTCTTACTCTGTTTTTTCTCCGTAAATGGTGAAAATGATTTTGTGTACTCTTTTATCGAGCGATTCGGTTCAGCCAGTGGAGCATGCTGAACATTACGGTCATCGAGATGAGACATACGATGACAAAAACGCTCCAAGTCAGCCATAGCGGGACGTTTTCGTAAAGCAGAGCCCCGATAAATAGCAATTGGTTGCCGATACCCGTGGCGGCAAGCCAACCACCTTGCATGATTCCTTGGTATTGTGGAGGTGCCACTTTCGAGACAAACGATATGCCGAGCGGACTGATGAAGAGTTCGGCTACAGTCAGGATCAGGTAAGTTGCGATCAGAAGAATCGGTGTGACACGTTGCGGGTCGGGGAGTCCCCCCATCTTTTCGACTTCGGCAGCTGCGGGCAAACCGATCGATCCGAGTGTCATGATCAGATAGGCTAAGGCCGCGACACCCATGCCGATTCCTATTTTTGCTGGAGTAGAGGGCTCGATGCCTTTGGCTCTCCACCAGCCGAACAAAGCCAGTATGATTGGCGTCAGGAAGACCACAAAGAACGGATTGGCTGATTGGAACAGTTCGGCGGTGATGTCGAATGATCCGATCTTCAGCAAAGTGTACTCCTGTGCAAAGTAGGTGAGAGTGAGTCCGTTTTGATGGAACGAGAACCAAAAGAAGATGACGACGGCATAGACTGCAATCAAAGCCCAAATACGTTGTCTGACCTCTTGTGCGGATATTTGTATTGATTGTTTGTCGTCCGACTTTTTGTCGTTTTTGACGATGGGAGCAGGGGTAGGCAGCTTCTTCCGGTTAAGCAGGAAAATCAACAGTGAGAAGCACATGGCGACGATCGCAATGCCGAATGCAAAATGGAATCCCGTGGTAAATGCGTTCAGATAGTCGTTGGCAAATTGAGCGAGGTCGACTGGAGCGGCCCCATGACATACTTTTGCTGCCAGTTCTGCATAACGTGCAGCGGCCTCGTCGGAGAGATTCCCCTGTAAAAAACCGTGACACAGATTCGGAAGGTCTGAATCATATAAAAATCCTTTCGAAGTGAGCCAGGCATTACGCATCCAGACTGCAGCGAGCGGTGCGAAAATGGCGCCGATGTTGATGAACATGTAAAAAAGCGAAAATCCGGAATCCCGCATTTTCGCATATTTTTCGTTGTCGTACATCTGTCCGACCAATGCTTGTAGATTGCCTTTGAAAAGCCCGTTTCCAAAGGCAATGGCGAAAAGCCCGATGCAAGTGATACTCAGAAAGAGTGTTTTGTTTGGAGTCGGAGTGGGGCTGGGAATGGCGAGGATCAGATATCCTGCAGCCATAAGGATCAATCCGGTCAGGATGGTGGTTTTATATCGACGTGTCTTGTCGGCAATTAAACCTCCGATGAAGGCGAGAATATAGATCGAGAAATAGAATACGGAATAGATGATTCCGGCATCGGTCTTGTTGAGACCGAATTTGGCTGTGAGAAACAGCACGAGGATAGCCATCATGGTGTAAAAACCGAAGCGCTCCCCCATGTTGGCTACAGCAGCAGGCAGCAATCCTTTAGGGTGTTTTTGTAACATACGCCGACTATTTTATAATAATGATGTAATACTGACAAAGATAAAGTTTTTTCCCGTATTACTTGGCTGTAATGTTAATTTTGCTTAACTTTATTTGTTCGAAAAACACGGGGTGGTATGAATGAATTGCGCGAACTTCCTGTCGTAGCGCAGGATGAGTGGTTGAAGCCTAATGAGGCCGATATGGAACGACGCTACGGTCGATATACCTCCTGTCTGGAGCAGATTGAGCATCGTTGCGGTTCGCTGGTGGATTATGCCAACGGCTATCTCTATTTCGGATTTCAATATGATGTGCAACAGAAAGGGTGGTGGTTCCGTGAATGGCTGCCCGGTGCGCAGGATGTCTACCTGTTCGGCGATTTCAATGGGTGGCAACGAACACAATATCGGTTGAAACATGCGGCGGATGGGGTATGGAGCATATTTTTCCCCGATGAAGAGTTTTCCGGACGGCTGGTGCACCGGTCGAAGGTGAAGATGCTGGTGCACGGCAAGAACGGATGGCTCGAACGCATCCCTTCCTACATCCGTCGGGTGGTGCAGGACGAGCGGACAAAAGATTTTTGCGGACAGTTGTGGTCGCCGCCCGAACCGTTCGACTGGCAGGGGGATCGGTTCGACATAGCACAGATCGGCCCGCTTTTCATCTATGAATGCCATGTGGGAATGGCACAGGAGGAGCCCGAAATCGGGACTTATGCCGAATTTACCGAGCGCGTGCTACCCCGAATCAAAAAGGATGGGTACAACACCGTACAGCTGATGGCGGTGGCTGAACACCCCTACTACGGAAGTTTTGGCTACCACGTGAGTAACTTTTTCGCTCCCTCGTCGCGATTCGGTACTCCCGAAGAGCTGAAGACGCTGATCCGAACGGCCCACAAAATGGGCCTTGCCGTGGTGATGGATTTGGTACATGCCCACTATGTTAAAAATATCAACGAGGGAATCAATGAACTGGACGGCACCGATTGCCTCTATTCTCCGCCCGGAGCGGCAGGAGATCATCCCTACTGGGGATCCAAACTTTTCGATTACGGGAAAGATCAGGTACGGCATTTTTTGCTCTCCAATATCAAGTATTGGATGGATGAGTTTCATTTTGACGGATTCCGTTTCGACGGGGTAACCTCGATGACGTATTATCATCATGGATATACTGAGTTCGACTCTCGTGAAAAATACTTTTGTCCCGACGTTAATGAGGATGCCCTCTGTTATTTGACGCTGGCCAACCGGTTGGTACACGACTTGAATCCTTCGGCAGTGACCATTGCCGAAGATGTCAGCGGAATGCCCGGCATGTGTGTGCCGACCGAGATGGGGGGCGTGGGCTTTGACTATCGTCTCGGTATGGCGGTTCCAGACTTCTGGATCAAACTGCTGAAGGAGGTGCCCGACGAGGATTGGGATATCTGGCAGATGTGGAACATGATGACCGATCGTCTGCCCTATGTCCATACGGTAGCCTATTGTGAGTCGCACGATCAGGCTTTGGTCGGCGACAAAACGCTGGCTTTCCGGTTGATGGATCGGGCTATGTATACCGACATGGACCGGGCGGTCGAGAGTGTGGTGATCGATCGGGGAATGGCGCTGCACAAGATGATCCGCCTCTTCACCATATCGCTTGCCGGCGATGCGTGGCTGAATTTTATGGGTAACGAGTTTGGGCATCCCGAATGGATCGATTTTCCCCGGGAGGGAAACGGATGGAGCTATGCGCATGCACGTCGCCAGTGGAGTTTGGCCGACAACGGTTTTTTGCGGTATAGTTTTCTGGGAGCTTTTGATCGGGCCATGTTAAGTCTGGTGCAGGAAAACCACATCCTCGAAAGCGGATATGCCTACAATCACCTGATGGATGTGGAGAACAAGACGTTGGTGTACAGTCACGGGACGGTGGTTTTTGTTTTCAACTGGCATCCCTCGCGCAGTCTGCCCGATTATGAGATTCCGGTTCCCGAACCGGGAAGCTATCGGATTCTGCTGAGTACGGATGCCAAAGAGTTCGGTGGATACGATCGGATCGATTCCGATGTGATCGCTTTTAGCAGGACAAAGTTTGACTCGCAGGGGAATCCGCACTATTCGATTTGTGTTTACAACTTGTGTCGCACGGCTTTTGTATTGAAAAAGTGTATAGAGAAAACGATCTGACAGTGTGAGAGTAATCGAGTAAATGTCATTTGGGGGAGTAATTGAAGAGTCGTTGCGCTTGGGTTTTTACTCTCTTTCGTAGTCGAGTCTGTTGTGTGTAGGTAGTTATTGCAATGATCGATTTTGCAGAAACTACCATGATCTTTTATTTTTGTCTGACTAACCCTCTTAAAAGAGAAATTTATGATGAAAATTTGTGCTGTGTATGCTGTCGGTGTGCTTGGTTTGATGATTGCTGGGTGTGCCGATCAGACGACCAAGAAAAATTACTGGACAGATTCCACTGTTTCACCGGGTTTGTATATAGATTTTTGTGGATCGGCGGACGAAGCCGGTCCGGTTCCTGTGTTGAGTCTGGGACAGGAATCCTATCGGGCAACAGGAGTGAACTGTTATGATCTGTTTAACGGTACGATATCCTATGATCGTGCGGATTCGTCATTTCGGTTCGATCCGTCGAATGCATTTGCCGCGTTGGATCTTTTGAAGGCAGAAAAAGTGCCTGTCGTTAGGTTTAATTGCGGTATGTATTATGACAAGGAACTTTCGGCCTGTATTGATTATAAGGAGGAGTATTTTGTAACGTTAAAGAAGATTGCCGAATATGCCGAACAACGGCAGATCGGATTGATTCCGAGTCTCTTCTGGCACTTTGCCGCCGTTCCTCGTTATTTTGGAGAACCTTATCGTAGCTGGGGATGCGACACGAGTCGGACAATGATGTTTATGAAATCGTACACCCGTCAGGTGGTCGAGGCGTTGCGTGGGTATAAAAGCGTGTTTGCATGGGAATTTGGCAATGAGTTTAACCTGGAGTCCGACTTGCCAAATTGGCGTGAAATCTACAAAACGGATGATCCGTATAACCGCATGACGGCAGATGATGTACGCCATGTTTATGAGATGTTTGTACAGACCGTTCGGGAAGTAGATACTACCGGACGTCTTATCTGTTCGGGTAATGCGGCTCTACGTCCGTCGCAGTATCATCAGTATGCCGAAAATTCATGGACAACCGATACTCCCGAAGAGTACGAAACAATTACCCGGATACTTAATCCAGAGGGTATGAGTGCTATTTCGGAGCATGTTTATGATAAAGAGAAAAAAATCGGCCCTCATGATAGCCTGCTCTCCCTTGAGGGGCAGTTGTCATTGGCACAAGATGTAGCTCGTTCTCTCGGTAAAGTCTATTATGTTGGTGAATTTGCCGGAGTGCTGCCTGCAGAGTCCGACTACCGTCTCTTCTATGATGCCTTTGTAAAAACCGGGGTACCGTTATCGTTGGTATGGAACTTTTCGATGAAAGGAAATATAGAACATAGTTTTACGGCCGATAGCGATCGAGGAAAGTATATTTTCGCGTTGATTCGTGAATATAACGAAGAGTTGCAAAAACAAAACAAGTGATGCCAATAAAATAAAAGCGACGCTGCATTTCAAATCAGCGTCGCTTTTGTAATATATTCAGAGCAGAAGAATATCTACCGATTCTTCTATTTGTCAATTTCGGAAAGGTTATTTTTGTTCTTGAGACTCCTCTTCCTGTGCTTTCTCTTCGGTTTCGAATTGAGTGATGCCTGCAGCAATCAGGAGGTTGTACCATGCAACGACTTTCTTCATATCGGAAACATGAACCCGGTCTCTGTCGTACTCGGGAAGAACTTCGGCAAAGAAACGTTTCAATTCATCGGGAGTGGATTTCGGACTGATCGCCTCTTTCCCTTCCTGTTTTTCATAGATGCTCTGGAAAACTTTGGCGAGCGGCATATCTTCGCCTTCGGTAAAGATAGCGATTTCACTCAGAGCGCTTACACGTGCCGAGGCAGATGCGCAAGAACGAGTACCGTTTGCCAAGGATTCGACGATAATGCCGTTGCGGCTTTGAGCGACGAATCTGTATAATCCACTTTGACCAGAGATGGCCAATATGTCTTTAAAATCCATAATAAACGTGTAGTTTTTGGTTTACGCAGCGCAAAAGTACAATAAAACGACGGATATCCAAGTGAATTTATAAAATGTTGCAGGGAGAATGTGGCGGCAAAAAAGAGCTTTTAACATTGAAATGGGGGTAGATTAGGTTTTTACTGTTTTTTTTTCTAACATTGCAGGTTGTTAAGAGCGGTAAATCGGACGAAATGAATTATGGGGTGGGGATTTGCGTGAAACGAATAAAAGTGGATGTCCGATTACCGGGAGAGAATTAGCTAACAGTTTAAATGAAATATAGATAACCGATGAAAGTATTGAAGTTTGGCGGAACGTCCGTAGGTTCCGTGAAAGGATTGTTGCAGGTCAAAAAGATAGTGGAGTCAGAGGCCGAAGACGTGATTGTTGTAGTGTCGGCGTTGGGGGGTATAACCGATCAATTGCAGCTTACCTCGAAATTGGCTGCTGCAGGTGATAGCTCGTATGTTTCTCAATGGACCGCAATGGTTACCCGCCACAACGAATTGATCTCGGAAATCGTTCTCCCGGAGAATCGCGACAGTGTACAGGAACAGGTGAATATCCTTTTGGACGAATTATGTAATATTTTCAAAGGGGTGAGTCTGATCCGCGATTTATCACAGAAAACTTCGGATCTTATTCTCAGTTATGGTGAGCGTATGTCATCGGCGATCATTGCCGGATCGATTGCTCACGCAGTCCGTTACGATGCACGTGAGTTTATCAAGACAAAGCCGCTGTTCAACCGTCATGTGGTCGATTTCGAAACGACCGACCGGTTGATTCGCGAACGTTTTGCGGATTGCCCTCATGTTACGGTGGTTCCAGGTTTCATATCGACCGATCAGGCAAGCGGTAATACAACCAATTTGGGACGTGGTGGATCGGATTATACGGCTGCGATCATCGCTTCGGCACTAACTGCATCAAAACTTGAGATATGGACTGATGTGGATGGTTTCATGACGGCAGACCCGAGGGTTATTAATAATGCTTATGTCATCAAACACTTGAGTTATGTAGAGGCGATGGAGTTGTGTAACTTCGGTGCTAAGGTGATCTATCCTCCGACGATTTTCCCGGCATATCACAAAAATATTCCGGTGGTAATCCGTAATACGTTCAACCTCAATTCTCCCGGTACGTTGATTACCCGTGAGGAAATCCGTGACGGAAGTCGTGCGATCAAAGGAATTTCGTCGATTAACGATACGTGCCTGATTACAATTCAAGGTTTGGGTATGGTCGGGGTGATCGGTGTCAATTACAGAATATTTAAGACGTTGGCCAAATCGGGCATCAGTGTCTTCCTTGTTTCTCAGGCTGCATCGGAAAATACAACTTCGATCGGTGTGCGTAATGCGGATGCAGATCTCGCGATGGAGGTGCTGACGGAAGAGTTTGCCGGTGAGATCAAGATGGGTGAGATCAACAAGATCAAGAAGGAGCCCAATCTGGCTACGATTGCAATCGTCGGTGAGAACATGAAACATACGCCCGGTATTGCCGGAAAGCTGTTCAGTACGCTCGGACGAGAGGGTATCAATGTGATTGCTTGTGCACAAGGAGCTTCAGAAACCAATATTTCGTTTGTCGTTTCACTCGAAAGCCTTCGGAAATCGTTGAATGTGATCCATAACTCGTTCTTCCTTTCTGAATACCAGGTATTGAATATCTTTATCGCCGGCGTTGGACTTGTGGGACGCAATCTGCTCGAACAGATCCGTTTGCAGCAAGAGACATTGATGAAGAACAATTCGTTGCAGATCCGTGTTGTAGGAGCGACCGATTCGAAACATTTTATTGTCGATCGGGAAGGGATCGATTTGACAACCTATCGCGACGATTTGCAACGGTCGCAAAATGTGTCTTCACCCGAAAAGTTCCGCGATGCGATTCTGTCGATGAATATATTCAATTCGGTTTTTGTGGATTGTACGGCGAGTGCGGATGTAGCTTCCATCTATAAAGATTTGTTGGAACACAACGTATCGGTAGTTGCGGCCAATAAGATAGCAGCATCGTCTGAGTACGACCGCTATTTTGAACTTAAATCGATAGCACGTAAAAGGGGTGTTAAATACCTGTTTGAAACGAATGTGGGTGCCGGATTGCCGATTATCAATACGATCAGCGATCTGATCAACAGCGGCGACCGGATCATCCGGATTGAGGCAGTAGTCTCCGGTACGTTGAACTATATCTTCAATGAAATGAGTGCAGACGTGCCGATGAGTAAGGCAATCAAGATGGCACAAGAGGCCGGGTATGCAGAACCCGATCCCCGGATCGACCTGAGCGGAATGGATGTGATCCGCAAGTTGGTTATTCTCACACGTGAGGCCGGATATCGGGTGGAGCAGAGCGATGTCGAGAAGCATCTGTTCATTCCCGAAAAATATTTCGAAGGTTCGGTCGAGGATTTCTGGAAGAAGATTCCGGAGATCGATGCCGAATTCGAAGAGCGCCGGAAAAAATTGGAGGCAAGCGGCAAGCGTTGGCGTTTTATTGCCCGGATGGATGAAGGCAAGACGCAGGTGGCCTTGCGAGAGGTCGACAGTGAGAGCCCGTTCTATCACTTGGCCGGTAGCAATAACGTGATTCTGATCACGACAGAGCGGTACAAAGAGTATCCGATGCAGATTAAGGGTTACGGCGCTGGAGCGAGTGTGACTGCAGCCGGTGTGTTTGCCGATATCATCAGTATCGCCAATATCCGATAGTACACGTTGGTACACAAATAAAAAACAGAGGGTTCCGGTCGTGAAGACGGTGAGACATATCATTTTGGGCATGGCCGTATGGTTGTGCTGCGGGTGTAGCGGGCCGGAGGTTTGCTCTGTGCCCTCTATCGCAAGTCCGTCGGTCGATCGGGAGACACTACTCTGGGATCTGGACGAGTTGAGTCAGGTCCCGGAGATGGAGTGGGTTGATTCGACGAGCGCGGTTCGGTCGTTGCTCTTCCGGAGTGTCGATTTCGAAGGAGCACTTACGCATGTGTTCGGATACTACTCCGACCCGTCCGTGTTGGCCGGAACCGAGCAACCGGAAGAGAAATGTTATCCCGGAGTCATTCTGCTGCATGGCGGAGGCGGTGCAGCCTTCCGGATGTGGGTCGAGAAGTGGGCCGCAGAGGGATATGCGGCTTTAGCGATCGATCTCTGCGGTTGCGGTGAGGGTGGAGTGAAGCTGCCCGATGGCGGCCCTTCGTTGTCGGATAACTATCGCGTGTTCCATCTGGCCGATTCGGGCGATCTGCGGGCGATGTGGAGCTATCATGCGGTGGCTTCGGCCATAAAGGCCCATTCGTTGCTGCTGTCGTTCCCTGCGGTAGATCCCGAACGCACCTGTGTGACGGGAATCAGTTGGGGCGGATATTTGACCTGTATTGTGGGTAGCCTCGACGATCGTTTCAAAGCTGCTGCCCCGGTTTATGGCTGCGGTTTTTATGACGAGTTGCCGTTTTTTGCACCCGGAATGATGGACCGTCTCTCCGAAACGGGAGTACAGCGTTGGATGAAGGCTTTTGACCCGTCCGTCTATTTGGGGTATGCCCGGATCCCGTTTCTGTTTCTTACGGGAAACAACGATACGGCCTACCAGTTGTATGCCTACCGCAAAAGTTGCGCTTTGGTTCCCGATTCGTTGCGGACGATCTCAATCCGTCCGGGTATGCTGCACGGCCACTATGAGGGGTGGGAGCCGGATGAGATCCGCTGCTTCTTTGACGGTGTTTTGAACGGCGGGTGCCCGTTGGTACGAGTAGGCAAAGCGGTGGTGACCGATTCGATTCGGGTGCCGTACGATTCGCGTTTGAGTTCTCTGGAGGGTACGTTCTATTTTTCGAACGATACGCTCTCGGCGAATGCAGATCGGGCGTGGTCTTCCATCCCGGGGGCGATCGATACGCGAAGAAAACTTTTTGTTTGTCCGCTTCCCGACGAAGGGTATGAGATCGGGTTTGTTCTGATTCGGGATATGCGTCGGATGGCGGTTTCGACCGGTTTTTTCTTGAAAGATTCTATGAAGACGAAAGAGTAAAATATAAAAATCGATTATATGAAGTACATTATCATTTTAGGTGACGGGATGGCAGATGAGCCGATCGACATGTTGGGCGGAAAGACTCCTCTGCAGGCAGCCGACAAACCGGCGATCGATTGGTTGGCGGCTCATGGCCGTAGCGGTATGCTGGCGACGGTACCGTCGGGATTTGCTCCCGGAAGCGAAATAGCGAACCTCTCGGTGTTGGGTTATGATGTACCCAAGGTGTTCGAAGGACGCGGTTCGTTGGAGGCCGCCAGCATGGGTATCCCCATCGAGGAGGGGGAGATGGCCATGCGTTGCAACCTGATTACGATTGAGGATGGCAAGATCAAAAACCACTCGGCAGGTCACATTTCGAATGAGGAGGCTGCTCAGCTGATCGAATTTCTGCAACAGGAACTGGGTGGCGGAGATGTCAACTTTTTTCCGGGCGTATCCTATCGGCATCTGCTCAAACTCAAGGGCGGAAGCAAACGGATCATTACTACGCCACCGCACGATGTGCCGGGAACTCCGTACAAGGAGGTGCTGGTACGTCCGGCCGATGCGAGCGGAGAGGCTACTGCGAAACGGCTGAATGAGCTGATCGAGCGTTCGCAAGAGCTTTTGGCTAATCATCCGGTCAATTTGGCCCGCAAGGCGCAGGGTAAGGATCCTGCGAACAGCATTTGGCCTTGGTCGCCCGGTTACAGACCGCAAATGGAGACCCTCATGAGCCGTTATGGAATCAAGAACGGTGTGGTGATCTCAGCGGTCGATCTGATCAAGGGAATCGGTGTCTATGCAGGTCTTACTCCGATTGAAGTAGAGGGAGCGACAGGCCTGTACGATACGAATTATGAAGGTAAGGCTCAGGCGGCGACCGATGCATTGAAGACGCACGATTTCGTGTTTCTGCACATCGAGGCGAGCGACGAGGCCGGGCACGAAGGAGATGTTGCCCTGAAGGTTCGTACGATTGAATATCTGGATCATCGGGTGGTGCGTCCGATTCTGGAGGAAGTGTCGAAATGGGCCGAACCGGTTTCGATTGCCGTATTGCCGGATCATCCCACACCGTGTAAGCTCAGAACCCATACTTCGGCTCCGATCCCGTTCGTAATCTACCGGACCAATGAGTCGGGTGATGATGTCCAGGTCTTCGATGAATTTGCCGCACGTAAGGGAAGCTATGGCAACCTGTCGGGCGATCAGTTTATGGAATGTTTTATTCAACGAGAAAAATAACAGCGAAAAGAGTCATGAAATATTACAGCACGAATCATAATACACCGGATGTAGATCTGCGTGAGGCGGTCGTACACGGACTGGCGCCCGACAAAGGACTTTTCATGCCGGAGCGGATCGAACGGCTGCCCGAAGATTTTTACCGGCAGATTGCCACGATGTCTTTCCAACAGATCGCATGCCGCGTAGCCGAAGCCTTTTTCGGTGAGGATGTGGAGCACGATGCGCTCGAACGGATCGTATGCGATACGTTGAATTTCGAGACGCCGATCGTGCAGGTCGATCCGAATATCTGGTCTCTGGAACTTTTCCACGGACCGACCCTGGCCTTTAAGGATGTCGGAGCTCGCTTTATGGCCCGGATGCTTTCCTATTTTATTGGTCGGGGTAAAGAGCGGGTAACGGTGCTGGTCGCCACGTCGGGCGATACGGGAAGTGCCGTTGCGAACGGTTTCCTTGGTGTCGAGGGAATCAATGTGGTGGTGCTCTATCCCAAAGGAAAGGTCAGCGAGATTCAGGAAAAACAGTTTACCACACTGGGCCGGAACATCACGGCTCTCGAGATCGACGGTACGTTCGATGATTGCCAGCGGTTGGTCAAAAGTGCCTTTTTAGACGAGGAGCTGAACCGGAAATTCCGTCTGACATCGGCCAATTCGATCAATGTGGCCCGTTTCCTTCCGCAAGCATTCTACTATTTCAATGCGTATGCGCAACTGCGTAGGGCAGGGGAGCAACGGGATGTCGTAGTCTGCGTACCCAGCGGAAACTTCGGTAACATTACAGCCGGTCTTTTTGCAAAACGGATGGGATTGCCCATCAAACGTTTCATTGCAGCGAATAACAGCAACGATATCTTTTTGCAATATCTCACGACAGGAGTTTATACGCCGCGTCCGTCGATACAGACGTTGGCCAATGCGATGGATGTGGGCGATCCGAGTAACTTTGTCCGGATTCTCGACCTGTATGAACATCAGATCGATGCGATTCGGGCCGATATCAGCGGCGCACGTTTCAGTGATGATCAGATCCGTCAGATTATTGACGATACGTTGCAGCGTACCGGTTATCTGCTCGACCCGCACGGTGCTTGCGGTTACGAGGCGTTGCGGCAAGGAATTTCTGACAATGAGGCGGGTATTTTCCTCGAAACGGCCCATCCTGCCAAGTTCAAGGATCGCGTTGAGCCGATAATCGGCCGTGAGGTAGAGGTGCCTGCGCGTCTGGCCGAGTTTATGAAGGGTAAAAAACTTTCGATTGAACTCTCTTCAGATTTTGGAGATTTTAAATCCTATCTGATGAAACGATAGAACAGCACAAGCGCTATAAGGAAGCTTATCCAAAAAAGAGTGGGGTGGATTTCCAATCGGAGATCCACCCCACTTGCTTGGTATGAAGAATGTTAGATAGACTCTTGTTTAGAGACCATTTTATCGGTCCTATCCGTTCATACGGCCGTGGCAATGTTTGTATTTCTTGCCGCTTCCGCAGGGGCAGGGATCGTTCCGGCCCACCTTCTTCTCGACATGAACCGGAGCCGGTTTGCTCTTTTCGCCCGAGCCGGCTGCTGCGGCAGCCTCCCGACGCGAAGTTTGTAACTGCGACAGGTCAGTTTTCGGACGCTCCGGTGCCTGCTGTTTGGTTACATCCTGATTCTCCCGGACTGGAACGAATGCCTTGAACAGCGTTGCGAGAATCTCTCGGTTTCCTCGTTCGAGCATCTTGCTGAACAGATTGTACGATTCGAACTTATAGATCAACAGCGGATCTTTCTGCTCGTACGATGCGTTGCGGACGCTTTGACGCAAATCGTCCATTTCGCGCAAATGCTCTTTCCAGTCCTCATCGATGATCAGCAGCATGGCTACCTTGCTGAAGTGTTTAAACACCTCTTTACCTTCACTTTCATAGGCTTTTTTCAGATTGACCGGAACATTGAAGACCCGTTTGCCATCCGATACGGGAACAAAGATGTTTTCATATCGTGAACCGTTCTGTTCGTAAACGTTTTTGATGACCGGATAGGTGATCGAGGCGATGGCAGACATACGGCGTACGTAGGCATCCTGAAAATCTTTGGCTAACATGCCTGTAAGTATTTCCCGCTTCTTTTTCGCGTTTTCGAATTCATCTTCCGTAAACGAAGGCTGTACGGCTACCTGGCGGATCAATTCCAATTTGAAGGTTTCGTAATCATCTTCTCCGTATGCGTCGACGAAACTTTCGGCAAAGTCGGCCATGATGTTGTTCAGGTCCACTTCGATCCGTTCTCCGAACAGTGCGTGGCGACGGCGAGTATAGATTACCTCACGTTGCGCATTCATCACGTCGTCGTATTCGAGCAGGTGTTTACGGATACCGAAGTTATTCTCTTCCACTTTGCGTTGCGCCCGTTCGATGGCTCTTGACATCATGCCGGCCTGTATCACTTCACCCTCTTTCAGTCCCATCCGGTCCATCAAACTTGCGATGCGCTCCGATCCGAACAGCCGCATCAGATTGTCTTCCAGTGAGACAAAGAATAATGAAGATCCCGGGTCTCCCTGACGTCCTGCACGACCTCTCAACTGGCGATCGACACGACGTGACTCGTGACGCTCTGTACCGATAATCGCCAAACCTCCGGCCGCCTTTACCTCGTCCGTCAGCTTGATATCGGTACCACGACCGGCCATATTGGTTGCGATGGTTACCTGACCTTTTCGACCGGCTTCAGCTACGATTTGTGCCTCGAGTTGGTGTTGTTTAGCGTTCAAAACGTTGTGTTTGATACCCCGCAGTTTGAGCATTCGGCTCAGCAATTCAGAGATTTCGACCGAAGTCGTACCCACCAATACAGGACGTCCTGCCTCGACCATACGGGCAATCTCTTCAATTACGGCCGCATATTTTTCCCGTTTGGTTTTATAGATCACATCGTCCTTATCCTCGCGGATAACCGGCCGGTTGGTCGGGATGACAATCACGTCCAATTTGTAGATGTTCCAGAACTCGCTGGCCTCCGTCTCGGCCGTACCGGTCATACCGGCCAGCTTGTGGTACATACGGAAGTAGTTCTGCAGGGTGACTGTAGCGAATGTCTGCGTGGCAGCTTCGACTTTCACCCGCTCCTTGGCCTCGATTGCCTGATGCAGACCGTCGGAGTAGCGTCGGCCCTCCATGATTCGGCCGGTTTGCTCGTCGACGATTTTCACCTTGTTGTCGATAACGACATATTCTACGTCTTTCTCGAACATACTGTACGCCTTGAGCAGCTGGTTGACCGTATGGAGTCGTTCCGAACGAATCGCGTAGTCATTCAGTACCTCGTCTTTCTTGGCTGCCTTTTGTTCGGGGGTCATGTCGCTCTTTTCGATATCGGCCATGATCGATCCCATGTCGGGAAGGACGAAGAATTTGTCTTCGTTGACACTTTTCGACAAAATTTCCTGACCCTTGTCTTGTAACTCGACCGAATTCAGCTTTTCGTCGATGACGAAATAGAGATCGTCCACAATCTCCGGCATGCGTCGGTTGTTGTCTTGCATGTAGATGTTTTCGGTCTTTTGCATCAGGGCCTTGATCCCCTGTTCGCTGAGGAATTTGATCAGCGGTTTGTATTTCGGCAGACCTTTGTGTGCACGGTAGAGCAGTACGCCTCCTTCTTCGGTTTTACCCTCTGCGATCAGCTTTTTCGCATCGGCTACGAGCTGCGATACCAAGTTCCGTTGCAGGTTGAACAGATTCTCGACGTACCCGCGATACTGTTCGAACATTTGGTCGTCGCCCTTCGGAACCGGACCCGAAATGATCAACGGCGTACGGGCATCGTCAATCAGGACCGAATCGACCTCATCGACGATTGCATAGTGGTGTTTCCGTTGCACCAGATCGTCCGGAGAAAAGGCCATGTTGTCTCGCAGGTAGTCGAAGCCGAATTCGTTGTTGGTGCCGAACGTAATATCGGCCATATAGGCTTGGCGGCGCTCCTTCGAGTTGGGCTTGTGCTTGTCGATGCAGTCGACCGACAGGCCATGGAACTCATACAGCGGGCCCATCCATTCCGAGTCACGGCGAGCCAGATAGTCGTTGACGGTAACCACATGAACACCCTTTCCTGCCAATGCATTGAGGAATACGGGAAGCGTAGCGACCAACGTCTTACCTTCACCGGTAGCCATCTCCGCGATGTTCCCTTTGTGGAGCACGACTCCGCCGAAGAGCTGGCAGTCGTAGTGGACCATGTCCCATTTTATGGTATTTCCTCCAGCCACCCAAGAGTTTTTATAGATGGCTTTGTCGTCCTCGATCCGGACGAAGTCTTTCGTGGCGGCGAGTTGACGGTCGAAATCGGTAGCGGTTACCGTGACCTCTTCGTTCTCCTTGAACCGACGGGCCGTATCCTTTACGATGGCGAAGGCCTCGGGCAGAATTTCTTCGAGCTTTTCTTCGATCTTGCGGTCGATCTCTTCGGTCAGATTGTCGATTTGACGCGAAATACTCTCTTTGTCATTGAGCGATGTGTTCAGGTCTTCGAGTTGTGTCTTCAACTCTTCGATCTGCTTCTCCTCTCCACTGATGTACTCTGCGATCGAGTTTTTCAGGGCAAGACTCCGTGCACGGAGTTCGTCATTGGAAAGTTGCTCGATGGAGGGATATATGGCTTTGATTTTATCTACATAGGGTTGTATTAACTTGCGGTCTTTTTCACTTTTTGTTCCGAAAAATAGCTTGATCAAGCCGGATACTACATTACTCATATTTTTGATTCGTATTAATTTTATTCGTAAATAAATCGCGTAAATTTAGTGTTTTTTATCGAGAACACATGACCGATTTCCCGATATTGCATTCCGTACATCGTTTTTTCTCGCAATATTCCTTTGAGAGTTGCAACAACCCCTGTGTGAAAAATGCATTTTCGGTACCGATCCCTTTGTACTGCCAGTTTCGGATGTAGGTGTTGTTCTCTGCGGGTATCTGTTCGAGCAGATCGATAGCCCGCTCTTTCATCTCTTCGTTTTGGGAGATCTTGCCGTAGGTGAAGATCATCGGAGCCACCAGATTGATACACATGTTACATATCATCATGTGTCCGAATCCTTTGACGCTGTACCGGCTGCTTTGACTCGGACGGTAATGGGTTGCCCAATATTCTGAAGTCTGTATGTCGAGGATCTTCCTGACCTCTTCGTAGGATTTACATTCGATCAGTCGGGAAAATAAAAAATCCTTTGATGCCAACAGTGCTGCAAGTTCAACGATGCGGATGATCGGAGAGTGGTTCGGATGGTGGCGGGTTGTTTCCCATTCGTTTCTCCTCATTGGAAGGATATTGAAACGCCTTTGAAGATGCCTGAACTCCTGCTGTAGCCCGTAGGTGTATTCATCCGGGTATTCCGTATCGAGAAGTCCCGCACCACCGAGTAACAGTGCTTCGACGGCTGGCAGCGATTCTTTTATGCGGCAGATTTGTGTGTATGTAACAGTTTGTGCGAGCTTCTCGTAGGGTTCGCGATTGGAACCGGCACCCAGTGTCCGGAACAGCGTGATGTAAAATGCTTCATTCCAGTTGTTGCCTCCTCTTCTGTATCGTTGGACGAAATCGTTGTATTTTCGTTCGAGTCGTTCGATGGTAAGCCAAGTAAGCAGTGCGTGGCGTTTGACTTCGGGCAGTTCTCGGAGTGTCTTTCCACAACGATACGACCTACTCCCTTCGATCAAGCGGTTATATCGGTCGACCAGTTCGTCCGGGCAGGTTACGGTTAGTGAGGGAACAATCGAACCGTCGGTCCTGCAAATCACCGCATCGTCATCGAAAACGATGTTCAATACGCAGTCGTCGTATTTCGGGTCGATGTGGTGCAGATGTTTGTGCCAGTCCGATGCGTGGTGATGTACGGCAGCTGGTCCACAGAACGATTTTCCGTCCCGTTCGTATTGGACGTTGACCAGTTCCGCTCCCGAGTCGAAGTTTTCGGTTCCGTGTCCGACGATCCGGATCGATTCGGGTGACAGAGAAGAGTATAAACGATTACTCCATACGAAACGGAGAAACTCTTCGGTCTTTTCTGTGGGAACGGATGACATACGGCGTTTTTCGATGCAGAAGTTTACAACAGGCCCAAATCGAGCAGCGTCTCTTCCGACATCATACTCTTGTCCCAAGGCGGATCGAAAGTCAATATGACATTTACCGATGTAACCCCTTTCACCTTACCGACCATGTCGTTGACCTGTTCGAGCAGTTGGTCTGCCATCGGACAGTTCGGCGCGGTAAGTGTCATCCGGATATTGGCTGTCCCGTCAGGTTCTACATCGATTTCGTAAACAAGTCCCAAATCATAAATGTTGACGGGAATCTCCGGATCGTATATGTTTTTTAAGGTCAGGACAATGTCCTGTTCTATGCGGATGATCTCCTGCGGTGTTGTCATAGTGTTTTGCTTTTGTATGCAAGGGCATACAGTTTCATCTGTTTGATCATGGCCAACAGTCCGTTGGCACGGGTAGGCGAGAGGTTCTCCTTGAGTCCTATACGGTCGATGAAATAGAGGTCGGCATCGATGATTTCATCGGGTGTGCGACGATTCATGACCCGGATCAGCAAAGCGATGATTCCTTTGGTAATGATAGCGTCGCTGTCTGCCGAAAAGAGAATTTTTCCTTCGTCGTCCAACCGGGCGTCTATCCATACCCGGGACTGACACCCTTTGATCAGATACTCTTCTTTTCTGTGTTTTTCGTCGATGGCAGGAAGTTCGCGGCTCAGTTCGATCAGGTATTCGTACTTGTCGAGCCACTCGTCGAACACCTCGAACTCTTCGATGATTTCATCCTGCACTTCGTTGATGGTCATACTATATAATAGTTTTTATCTGTATTCGTTTTGTGTATCACAATATAACTCTGTCGGGCCGTGATTTATTGTGCCGTCGGGCCGACTACTTCGTCGAGCACTTCTCCGGTTGCTGCATCGGGCAGGGGAATCTGCAAAATCCGAGCTAATGTGGGAACAACAGCCGTGGGGTTAACATTTCGTTCGATTTTGCCGGAGGGAATTCCTCCTCCGACAAAGATCAAAGGAACGTGCGTGTCGTAAGTGAACAGAGAACCGGAAAGAGAAACGGTATTCGGCCGGTCTTCGATCCATCCTGGCATCAGATTGATGGTGATATCGCCCGAGCGTTTGGGATAGAAGCTGTTTTGCATCTTTTCGCCGTATCCTTTGCCGAAATATCCGCTTTGCATGTCTGATGCAGTGAGTGCTCCGGATACCCCTCTGAACTGCAAAGCGAAAGTCGCAGCACGGGATTGTACCTCTTCCAGGTCGAATCCGTATTTATAGATCATTTCCCGATTCAGATAGATTTGACGTTCGGAATATCCGAGAATCCAGTTGGCAGGTTCATACTGAGCGCTCAGAAAACCGTTTAGGATCATTTTGAACTGACTGGTGTTAAATCGACCTCCGGGAGTACGGCTGTTCTCTTTGTAGACGTTGCTGCTTCCGTGGTCCGACGAAAGAACGATAATGAATTCTTCCGGTTTATAGCGAGCCTGAAGCATACCGAGCAGATCGCCGAGTTCCCAGTCGAGTTTGTAGTACATATCTTCCAATTCGACAGATCGGGGACCGAAATATTCACAAATCAGCCGAGGAGTGTCATAGCAAATAGTCAACAAATCTGTCTGGTCGTCTTCTCCGAGCTTCTCTTTGATGATGGTCTCTTTGGCAAAGTCCGTTACCAGGGTGTTGCCGTACGGAGTATAGAACAGCGGCTCAAATCCCTCTTCTGTTTCGTTTTCCTGTACGGTTTGGTCTTTTTTCTTAAAGATACTGAATATGTTTCGGAAAAAGAGTTTGGTTTTCGAGGGTTGTTCTGCAAAACTCAGTAGGGTCGTGTCGCGATTTTTGTAGACCGCATAGGCTCGTTCCGGAGTCCAGTCGCGCTCGAGCAGGGCGTCGGAGTAGTTTGTTGCGTTGTATTGCCGAACCCAATCGGGGAAAGTACTGAAATAGTAACTGCTCGACACCCAGTCACCCAATTTTGGGTCGACCCAAAAGGCCTGGCCGGTCGATCCTCCACATACGATGGCCGAATAGGGATTTGAGGCAATGGAGATCACTTTGGCAAGTGAGTCTGATTCATGAAGCCGGTCACCCAATGTCGAGGCAACCAGATTGATCGGGGAATATCCATTTTGTCCCGCTTCGCATTCCAATCCTCTTGCCTGATCATCTGTAATCAGATTGACACTGTCGCTATTTGTGTAGTTGTACCAGCTTGGGGCGATAACACCGTGTCCTGCGGGTTCCGTTCCTGTCGAGAGGGTTGCCAATCCGGCAACGGTATTGGTACCCATGTAGTTGTAGCGAGCATTCGTGAAATTTGCCCCGTTGTCCATGAGAAATCGAAAGCCTTTTTCTGAAAAATTGTCACGGAAACGCTCCAGATAGTCGTAACGCATCTGGCTGATGACAATTTGTACGATCAGCTTGGGAGGTGTGGCTGTCTGCGCGAATGCTGCGGTATGCAGTATGGACAGCAGAAATGCTGTGATGAAAAGATTTTTCGATTTCATGTTTGCAAAACAAATGATTGAACGGACAAAATTATAAAAAAGTTTCATATCCGTCCGGTTTGCGGCCGACTATTTATTCGGTAGTATTTTCGGGGATGGCATCATTTTTTTGCTGGCGGCGCACACGACGTGTCGTTTTTCGGATCATGTAACGTTTGCGCATGTGGAAAGAGAAGTAGAGCCATAGCGGAATCATCAAGATTACAGCAATGACCATAGAATAGATACTGAACAGATATACGATCAATTGGACGATTGCCACGCTGAACGATAGTCCGAGTGCCGAAAGGATGGCTCCGGCCTTATATCCGGTTTTGAACGGAGTTTTGCAGGCGCTGCAACGGAATATGCCTTCGAGACCCAAGATCCAAAACCAGGGTATCCGGACTTCGTTTCCGCATTGCGGACATTTGATGATACGGGACGAACGGCTCATGATTCAAAAAAGTTTATCTCGGTGGTAAAATCCAGATCGGGATATTCCTGTATAAGGCGACGTGTTTCATCGGCATAGCGTTGTCGGAATCGGTCGTGTGCCGGAGAGTCGGGGTTGAACGGACGGTGTTCCATGGCTCGGTGAACGGCTTCGATGCGTTTGAACAACATGCGTGCATCGTGGCTGATGTGGCTCTCCTGAAATTGTTCCCAGATATAATCGATGGCCAACTCCGACGGATGAACCATGTCCTTGTCGTAGAAACGGTAGTCTCGCAGGTCGTCGTTGACGATTTCAAACGAAGGGAAATATTCGTTGTTCGGGAAACGCTCGACGATCCGGTGTATGGCGTCGAGCAGTATGGCCTTGCTCCATGCGTTGTCGATCAGGCCGTCTCCGATGTGTCGGACCGGACTAACGCTCCATAGGATCCGTTTGTCGCAGAGACACCCTTCAGCCAGTGGTGCAAACTGTTCGACGATCGTTTCTGCCGAAAGCCTCTCCCGAATGAAATGCGCTGCGGGTTGTTTGTGGCAGTTGCAGACGATTTTCCCGTCGGATTTCAATCGGTAGATCCATGCTGTTCCCAACGTAAGAATCAGATAGTCGGCCGATTGAAGAGCCCGGGCGCCGGTTTCGGTAGCCCGATTGATGCGGTCGAGTGTCTTTTGCCGGTCGGTCGACGAGAAAGTGGAGTGGTGGTCGAAGCTGAACCATAGGCCGTTGTCGCAAGACAGGTCCTCGGCCCGGTAGAGCTTGCCGGAAGCATATCGCTCCAGCGTATGGAATATGGAGGCTGGATTGAACAGAATGCCCGAGGGATTGACCGTTACGGGCAACTTGTATCGGGTCATGCGGGCTCCGATGTTTTCGGTAAAACACGAGCCGAGCAGCAGCCCTCTTTCCGAGTAGCCGATCGGGTGTTGGGACTGAGGTATCTGTATGGGCGTTCTGAACTGCATATTTCGGTTAAAGCGATACAAAGATAGGGAAATGAGTGGAAAAAACACATCTTTGATAAAGACAATCCGGATGGATTTTATACTTTTGTCGACAAACTTATCGGTGCGCTATGTTGTTATTTCCGAATTGTAAGATAAATCTCGGCCTTCGGATCGTTTCGAAACGTCCGGACGGATACCACGATATCGAAACCGTGATGTATCCCGTGAAAAATTTATGTGACGTATTGGAGATTCTTCGCTACGATTGTGAAGATATTGAATTCTCCGTTTCGGGAATGCGGATCGACGGAGCCGTAGAGAAGAATATATGCCTGAAGGCTTATCGCGTGGTCCAGAGGGAGTATCCTCAGGTCAGAGGCGTGTATATGCATCTGCACAAAGCGATCCCGATGGGGGCAGGATTGGGCGGCGGTTCTTCCGATGCAGCTTATGTCATTCGCGAACTGTCCGATCTGTTCGGTTTGGGAATAGACCAGTCTCAGATGGAACGCATGGCGTCCGAAGTGGGGAGTGACGTGCCTTTCTTTGTCGCGAACCGGCCCGCTTTGGCTACGGGAAGGGGCGAGAGACTCGAACCCGTTGATCGGCTGCTCGCAGGTTGGCAACTGGTGTTGGTCAAACCCCCGATTTCGGTCGGTACGGCCGAAGCTTATGCAGGGGTGACTCCATATCGGTCGGAGAATCTGTTGACCGATATCCTCTATCGTATCCCGATCGAACAGTGGCGGGAGCGTGTGGTGAATGATTTCGAACCGTCGGTTTTTGCCCGTTATCCGGTCATCGCCCGGATTAAATCCGATTTGTATCGTCTGGGGGCCGTTTATGCCTCGATGTCCGGATCGGGATCGACTGTATTCGGTATCTTTGATCGTGCGGAAAACGTCGATCTCTCTTGTTTTCAGGATATGTTTGTTCACCACGAGGTGCTCGAGTAGCCGTCTGTCGGTACGCCGTCCGCTCTTCTGTGAGTAAGTTATCGAATGGCACGGGTTAAATCCGGAGAAAAGAGACAAGTTTGGAATTTTTTTTGTAAATTCGCAGCCGTCGTCCGGTTTTTCGACTCCGGAGACCCAATCTATTACTAACTAAACTGTATTGAACAATGACGGTAGAGGATGAAAAAGTTCTCGAACTTCAGCATCGAAAAGAAAAAATCTATTTTGGAGGCGGAACAAAGGCCATAGAAAAACAAAAAGCGATGGGAAAACTCACGGCCCGTGAGCGTATCATCGCTTTGTTGGATAAAGACTCGTTCCATGAGTATGATATTTTCGTGGAACATGATGGCCGTGATTTCGGTATGCAGGACAAATCGCTCCCGGGAGATGGAGTAATTATCGGTACCGGAATGATTTGCGGACAACCGGTTGCAATCTTTGCACAGGACTTTACGGTCGCCGGCGGTTCGCTCGGTTTCATGCACGCCCGCAAGATCACCAAAATCATGGACTATGCACTGAATATGCGTATTCCGTTGATCGGTATCAACGACTCGGGTGGAGCCCGTATTCAAGAAGGTGTGAATGCATTGGCCGGTTACGGCGAAATATTTTTCCGGAACACACTTTCGAGCGGTGTGATTCCGCAGATCTCGGTCATTCTCGGACCGTGTGCGGGAGGTGCCGTTTACTCTCCGGCGTTGACCGATTTCGTATTTGTAGTTGAGAACATCTCGAAGATGTTCATCACGGGTCCGGAAGTAATCAAAACCGTGCTCGGCGAGGAGATCTCGATGGAAGAGCTGGGTGGTGCAAAGGTACATAGTGAATTGACCGGAAATGCTCATTTCTACGCTACGAGTGAGGATGAATGCTTTGTTCAGATTCGTAAGCTGATCTCGATGATCCCGATGAACAATACGACCAAGGCAGAAAAAATTGCTCCGGCGATGCCGCTTCCCGAATACGACATTACGAAGATCGTGCCGAGCGATCCGACCGTACCATATGATGTGCGCGATGTGATCAAGGCATTGGTCGATGAGAGTGAATTCCTCGAAGTAATGGAGATGTTCGCTGCGAATATCGTAATCGGATTCGGTCGTATTGCCGGAGAAACAGTCGGATTTATCGCCAACCAGCCGATGGTGATGGCCGGTGTACTCGATTGTGACTCGTCGGATAAGGCAGCCCGCTTCATCCGCTTCTGTGACTGTTTCAATATTCCGATCGTAACGCTCGAAGACCTTCCGGGTTATCTGCCGGGTGTCGATCAGGAACATGCCGGTGTGATTCGTCACGGCGCAAAAATGTTGTATGCATACAGCGAGGCCACCGTTCCGTCGATTACCGTCGTATTGCGTAAAGCCTACGGTGGTGGATACATTGCTATGGGATCGCGCCACTTGCGTGCCGACTTCGTATTTGCATGGCCGTTGGCCGAGATTGCTGTGATGGGTCCTGAAGGTGCGGCAAACATCATCTTTAAAAAAGATATTGTCAGCGCCGAGAATCCGGCTGAAATGCGGAAAATCAAGATCCAGGAGTACAAAGACAAATTTGCCAATCCGTATGTAGCGGCAGCAAAAGGATACATCGATTCGGTGATCGCCCCATCGGAGACGAGAATGTTCATCGAGCATGCATTGAAAGTTTCGGCCCATAAGAATCGTTCGCAGCCGCAGAAAAAACACGGAAATCCTCCATTCTAAAATTATTTGCGGTTATGGAAATGGAAAAGAAGACACATTACGATACGCTGGAAACCATGCATGGAACGTTCCAGACTACGTTGACACAAAAACATCTGGCACGTAAACCGTGGATTCCGAACAATCCGAAACACATCAAATCATCGATTCCCGGAACGATTGTTAAGATTTGCGTTGCCGAAGGACAAGAGGTAAAAGCCGGTGATCTGTTGATCGTGTATCGGGCTATGAAGATGAACAACAATATAAAGGCGGCTTTCGACGGAAAGATTAAGAAAATCGACGTGAAAGAAGGAGATAATATTCCGAATCACGCACTGATGATCGAGATGGAGTAATAGTCGGAATGCCTATGTGTATGACCGGAGGGTATATTATTTTATGCCCTCCGGTCTTTTTTTTGATTACGGGGCTTTCTGGTGAAAAGATGACACAAATATTGTATAACGAGACTCTGGATTCAAGCGATTCTGTAGATGGATCGGATGTAAAGCAAAAGGGAACCCTTTCTATTAGGATTCCCTTTCGTTAACTTAAAGATTGTTGTTTTATTTGCCTTGTTGTGCCAAATCGGCAGGATCTTTCATAATCATGTTTTTGTCGACACGAATGGAAACGTTGTTGTCAACCTCCATCAATACATAGGCATCTTTAACCTCTTTGACGGTTCCATATATTCCGCCGGCTGTAATGATTTTTTGTCCTTTTTCAAGTGCGTTGCGGAATTTAACAAGCTCTTTCTGCCGTTTTTGTTGCGGACGGATCATGAAAAAATACATCACGGCGAAAATGAGTACCATCATGATTAGCATCATGGAACCTCCGCCGCTTTGAGCTCCGGCAGGCGCGCCGCTCTGAAGCAAAAATGTTGTCAGCATAGTAATTTGTTATTGATTTAGTAATACTTCACGCAAAGTTAACGGAAATGTGGAATATAACAACTCGATCGACAAAGAAATTCAGTGTTTGCCGGTTTATTCGCTTGATTCGACCTCTCCTGTGATGACCATAATGTAGGGAGCAGATGAAAGGGAAGTGCGCAGTTTGATCTGTTTGAGTTGGTATCCGGTAAATCCTTTGCTGTCGAATTCGAAGCTGAAAGTGCCGTTTTCCCCGGGTTTGATCGGCTCTCGGGTGAAATCGACTGCCGTGCAGCCACAGTTTGCCGAGGCTGAAAGAATAAGCAGCGGCTTGTCGCTTGCGTTGTGTAGGTAAAACTCTTGTCGGATGACTTCACCCTGATGGATGCGTCCAAAATTAATGGTGTCAGAGCGTACACTGTCGTATGGGCTTAAAGTCCATACGGGACGTTCTTTGCTTGCTTTTACAGTGTCTTTTTCCTGTCGTCCGCTTATGCACGAAACGAAGAGACTGCCGAAAACTATGAGCGATATAATATGCCTCATGTGGCGGAAATTATGGTTCGGCTTGTTGGTCTGCAAGAATGATGCCCGTGAATCAGTCGATCCCTCTATTTATCGAGCAGCCCACGACCGCTTTTTTGAATACGGTTTTCGGCGGTCAGAGTCTCGACAATTTTATCCAATACACCGTTGATAAATGTACTACTACCCGGTGTACTGTAATACTTGGCTATCTCGATAAATTCGTCGAGCGTTACTTTGACCGGAATCGACGGAAAATCTACCAGCTCGGACATTGCTGTTGCCATAATTACATTGTCCATAAATGCAATACGGTCGACCTCCCAGTTGCTGGTGTATTTGCCGATGTATTCGATGTGCTCTTTGAAATGAACAAGCGTATAGCGGAACAATTCACGTGCATAAGCAAGGTCGTCTTCATTTTTGTATTGAGGCAACAGCTCAATGTGATCGTGCTCGTTTTTCAGGTTGTCGAGGGTCCGGAGAACCATGATGCCTGCAAAATCCGTATCGTCGTTCCAAAGGATGGATTGTTCTTCGAGTACCTCTTCGGTCATTGTGTCATCACAGACGATCTGACTGTAAAATTTACCCACGACATCGACCTCTTCCTTGAATGAAGGGGTGCTGCTGTTCATGTATGCAGTGTAGAAGTCGCTCTCGATCAGAGCCAGATATAAATGTTTGATTAACTCGGGATAGTTACTCCAGCCTAGTTTTTTGCGTTCCAGAAAATCGACGAGCTCTTCGTTATCGCGGATCATGGCGATAACCGGATTGTCGATGAAGCGGGTGTTGGGATTCAGTTCTTCCGGGGTCGGGAGTTTCTTTTTTCGACCCAATTCGATTCTTTTTTCGGCATATTGTGCTACATCGACGATCAACCACAGCATCTGGTGGTACAGCTCGTATGTTTTGTCGATGCTGAACAGCAGATTTTTTTCAGAAACGATCAGAGAATCGGACTCTGATTTGAAATGTGCGTATAATGCCTTTACTACCTTAATTCTTAATAATCTTCTGCTTAACATCTCTTTGTGAACTGTTTCGGGACGCAAAACTACTCAATTTTTAGTGAAACGAAAAGAAACACGCTGAATTTTTTACCTTTGTATGAAATTTTACGGAGATGAGACGTTTCGATGCAATCGTAATTGGCGGCGGTGCCGCGGGAGTGATGGCTGCCGGTGTTGCGGCTGGAGCAGGGTATAGCGTCTTGTTGTGTGAGAAGATGGAGAAGCCGCAGCGTAAAGTACGCATTACCGGCAAAGGTCGCTGTAATCTGACCAACATGCGTTCCGGTACGGAATTCTTAAACCACGTTCACGAATCTCCTGAGTTTGTTGCAGCGGCATTGCGCTCCTTTTCCAATAAAGATGCTTATGCCTTTTTTGAACGGATCGGTGTCCCATTGGCCGTTGAACGGGGTGATCGGGTTTTTCCTGTGAGCGGAAAGGCATGGGATGTAGCTGAAGCGCATATCCGCTGGTGTCGGGATCGGGGTGCTGTGATCGAATGCGGTGTTAGGGTAGTGGAGATTTGTGCCGAGCACGGTCATGTTACGGGTGTCGTCGTCGAAAATAGGCGAGGGGAGTCGGAACGGATCATTGCGGCACGGGTTATTTTGGCGACAGGAGGTGTGTCATATCCTGCAACAGGTTCTACGGGTGATGGTTATATGTTGGCTCACCGTCTTGGGCATACGATCGTGGAGGTCCGTCCTTCGTTGACTCCACTGGTGACGAATATGTCCGGAGTGCGGGCATTGAAAGGGTTGTCGTTGCGGAATATTGCCGCGTCATTGCGTGTCGATGGTAAGATCGTTTCTCGTGAATTTGGGGAGATGGAGTTCACGCCTTATGTCGCCGGACCTATTATCTTGCGTATGAGTCGAATTGCGGTGGATGCCCTCATCGATGAAAGACGGGTCGACATTGTGATCGATCTGAAACCGGCTCTCTCCGAAAAACAGCTGCAGAATCGTCTTGTCCGGGAGTGGAATGCTTTAGGTCGAAATGTCGATAGAAAGAGTTTGTTGCGAAAACTGTTACCGGCTCAGTTATTGCCGGTATTTGAGTCGCGATTGCCGGTTCGGTCCGACCGGAGATTCTTGTGTGATGAACAAGAGTGCAGCCAAATTATCCGTCTGCTGAAAGAGTTCGTATTGCCTATAGACGATTACCGTCCGTTTGAAGAGGCGATCGTTACGGCAGGTGGAATCTCGACTGATGAGATAGATCCGCTTACGATGCAGTCCCGATGTGTAGGCGGATTGTATTTTGCGGGTGAAGTGATCGATATAGATGCAGATACGGGAGGATATAATTTGCAGCTGGCTTATTCGACCGGATATCTGGCCGGAACTCTGAAAGTTTGATTATGAAAGTCGTAGGTAAAATCAGGCAACGTTTGTTTCGTGGCTATTTCCGTTTAAGGTCCAATATCCATGTGCACCATTGGCGTGGACATGGGATTCATTCGCCATTCATGTACAGCATTGTTCGGAATGTTTTTATGAAAAGCCGCATCGTCGGAGCCGATAAGCATCTTTATGATATTTTGCGTCATAACGGAATCGAACAGAAACAAGCTGTCAAGATTCAGAACCTGTATACTCATTGCCGCATGAAGGGCTTTTTGACAATAGCTTCAGGAGAGAGATTGGAACATATTGCACCGGATCAGTTATGTATTCTTTTGCCCGGGGTGTCGTTGGAAACGATAGCAACGATTGCCCGTCAGGTATCAGAAAGCCATGCAACGCTAATTCTGCTTTCGCCTCATCGCAATGCTCGCTGTTGGCGTTTTGCACAACAAATTTGGCGACATTACCCTTGCGTCAGTGTTGACCGTCGGGTGATGGTGCTCTATTTTTTCAGTTCGAAATTTCAACCACAACATTACCGAATCTAAATCGTACGGAGATGAAAGTTTATACGAAAACCGGAGATCGGGGTACCACGTCGTTGATCGGCGGCGAACGGGTAGCAAAAACACACCCCCGGATCGAGGCATACGGAACGATCGATGAATTGATGGCTTTTACAGCGCTCTTGAAAGATAGTTTACCTCAGACAGACCAGTCAGTCCCGTATCGAGAGGCTCTGATTGCCATATTGGATCACCTGATGCGTATTGCCTCGCATTTGGCAGCAGAGAGTGATTCGGTGAAATATCTGCCCGTTTTTGATAAACACGCTGTTGAGTTTCTTGAAAAAGAGATTGATCAGATGCAGGCATCGTTGCCTGAAATTCGGTATTTTACCTTGCCTGGTGGAGATACTGTGGTTTCGTTATGTCATGTATGTAGAACTATATGTCGGAGAAGCGAACGAAGAATCTGTGCGCTGACAGAACAATATGCTGTAAATGAGAGTGTAACGGAGTATGTGAACCGACTTTCTGATTATTTTTATGTGTTGGGCAGGAAATTGTCGCAAGAATTTCATGTAAAAGAGGTTCTGTGGCAGTACAATGAATAAAAAAATTTTTATTTTTGCACACTAAAATAGAACTAAACTAAACTTTACTGTTATGTACTGGACATTGGAATTGGCGTCGAAGTTGGAAGATGCGCCTTGGCCTGCGACAAAGGAAGAGTTGATTGATTATGCGGTTCGTTCGGGAGCACCATTGGAGGTGATTGAAAATCTGAATGAGATCGAGGATGAAGGAGATATTTACGAGAGCATAGAGGATATTTGGCCCGACTACCCGAGCAAAGACGACTTTTTCTTCAACGAGGAAGAATATTAATGCGTTTTTAAGCGCAGAATAATCGTTAAATCCCTGTTAATCAGATAGATTAGCGGGGGTTTAATTTATTTGGACAACAACGTTTGACCGCCTCAGATGGCGCGGTTTGTTTGGACAAAATACAATTTTTGGAGGAGAAATCGGGATTTGTTTGGACAAAATTCATTACCTTTACAGAGGTTTGTGAGTATTGACGCAAGCTGTATTTCCAATTCAAATATCCTCCACTATGGGAAGACCTAAACGACTATATCCATTGGGACGCTACCGCCTGCATGTCAGGGGTGAGATTGATCCTGCCAAACAGTATCTTGTCCAGC
>CALURC010000004.1 GCA_944323075.1 uncultured Alistipes sp.
TTGCTTGTTCCGCTTCCTGTTTCTGCTTGGCGATGATGAAGTCAGCGCGTTCAAGATGCTCCTTTCCCGTCTGCTCCTTTGAGCTGCCCCTTTCCATGTCAAGACACTCAGCCAAGAGCGTCTGCATGTCGCTCATGGCTTTCTCGTCCAGCTTGCAGGATTTCCCAGTGTCGTGGTTCATCCAGTCCCATACGATATGGGCGTGAAGATTGGGCTTCCATGTGGCGGTGTCATTCGGTACACTGTAATGCCCCTCGTCACGGTGGATGAAGATTTGCAGTGCTGTGATTCCCCACCGCTCCTTGCACACCTCGCAGAAACGGCGCAACTGCTCCAACGTGGTATCATCCTTGATTACCACGACACCCTCCTTGAGCGGAGTGCTGCCACGCACGACGGTCACCTTCCCGGTCTTCTTGTTCACACGCTCTCGTTCTTTGGTCTGCATCGCCCGACCTGTCTTTTCCTTTACCATCGCGGCTATCTGATTGTAGCGTTCCGACAGCGAAGTGCCGCCGAAATCAGGTGCTACCCATGTCTCGTTTGCCGCCATGAGGTCAGTGCGGACATAGAACTTTTCCTTGCCGATATGTGCGAGGTATTCCGCTGTCCGCCTGTTGTGCGCCTCGCTGCTTCCGATGTTGCAGGGTTTGATGTTGACTGATGTCTTCTGTGCCATAGGCATGATGATGTTTACAGATTTACAATAGGGAAAGGGTTATTAGGGCGGAGCCTTAATCGGAGGGTGCAGGGAGAGGGTCACTTCCTGCTCGGGGTTCTCAGGGGTCGAGACCTCTGAGCGGAGTTTCCAAAGAGAGGGTCACTCTTTGGTCAGGGGTGTTGGGGGCTGACAGTCTCCGACCGGGTTCTTAGGGCAGCGTCCTAAGTGGGACGGGGCAACGCCCAGCCCCTCGGGAGAGCCCACAACTACGGAAGCGAAGCGTGTAGTTATAGTGGGCTATACCGGGACAAGTCCGGTAGCTCACACTCCGCAAGCGGAGCAACGTCCAAATCTGCGTTCTGCGCCTTTCACTCCCCTGCATCTTACTCCGGGGCATCCTCGCCGCCAATCGTTCCGTCCTGCGCCTCTTTGGGGCTTTCCGTACCGTTTTCGTCAGTTGCTCCGTCCCCACTGTCTATGATTGGGGGATTCCCGGCTTCGTCAGCCTCCCACATATCAGACGGTGGATAATGACTGTCATCATCCGGTCTGTCGGCTGACGGGTTGGAAATTTCAGACGAACAAAGGGAAGAAGAAAGGACTGCTGCGCCTGCCGCCATGCTGTCCGCTTCCTGCCCTCTGGACTGACTTTCATCCAGTGCGGCATCCTGCCCGTTTTCTGACGGTGAGCCATAGGAAACAGGTGTCCGCACATTGCCCGTCTGTCCTTTGGCGGTTGCCGAAGGTCTGACATAATGGGGATTGGTTATGAGGACACCTCCGGCATACCAGCCTGTGAGGAAATGCAGGGAATGGACGGAAGTACGGTTGTTGGTTCGGGTGGTCAGCATACCGAGCCTGTTAAGGCTGTCGATTAGCTTGCCGATGGTCTTGCGGTTGCAGCCCAAAAACTCTGCCAGCTCCACATCGGAAGCTGCCACCTGTCCCACCTCCAAAACAATCTCAACGCCTTTGATTTTATAAGCGGTTCTTTCCCGTACCGCACCGGTCATCAGCCGATACAGGCACTTCTGCCTGAAAGCGGAAGATTTGCCTTCCAAAAGAAAATCCCACTGCCCGGCCGAAAGAATGGTGCAGTAGTGTATGGTCTGTTTCTCTTTGCACATGGTCTATGATATTATGATGTTACTATGGTCATCTACCTTCCCAAGCCATATCCACGCTCAGGCATATAATACTCCCTGTCTGCCGCTATGCGGTTCAGCACGTCCTGCAGGCGGTCGAGCTGTTCACTGTCAAGCACACGGATGGCGTTTATCGTTATGCGCTGTGTGGCTATCCTGCGGTGTTCGATGTTCGTTTCGTTCATTGCTCCGTCACCGTCCGCATGAACGGAACGGAGGTAGGCATTGACCGCTTCCGTCTGTTCTTTGGACGGATAAGGTGCTGCCCATCTGTCTTGGATGTAGTTAATCATCCGACTGACCGCATTAGCCAATATCGGGTCTCGCTGTGTGATAGATTGTATCAACTCTATTTCTTTCATACGAATATCATTTAAGTCAGGTTTTACGATTATTCATTCCATAGTTGATTTTGTTGACTTTGTTGAAGATGATTTCAAAAAGAGGGAAAAAGAAAAATAGAGATGCTGTACACAATCTTTTTCTTTTTTGGCAGGCAAAATTCTTTGTTGAATTTTGTTGATGGTGTTGTTGAATGGTAACCCCTTATTTATATGCCTTCCCTTATATTTCATCATATTCAACAATCTCAACGGTAGTTTTTTAATTTTTCACGGGTAACGGTATAAAAGCGTCCCACCTTTTTGTGCGATACAGAATACTTCTGTCCTGGCAGCACGGATATTTGATAGGTGGAGTAAGACAGTGCATTGGGTGCAGGCTCCAATTTCCAGCACTGCTGCAGAACATTCCTCACCTGATGGCGTTCCACCTTTACCATGGAATAATTGAACGATGCCAATAGGTCGTTGATACAGAAATCCACCACATTCACCTGCATTGTGTCCATGATGTCAAGTAACAGTTCTGCCATATCAAGCTCAATGCGGCTACGGTTACAGCGGATGATTTTCTCCAATGCTTCCGTGCGGATAAGTGATGGAGCAAACCACATACGGCTTTCTTCTTTGGTAGTCAGATGCCGATGTTGTAGATAGTACAGAAATGCGGGTATCTCATCTTTCAATTTCTGAAGAAAGGAGGTGTCGTCCGCTACCAATCTACTAATCTTTCTTACCCAATAGCGTGTTTCTTCTGGCTCAATGTAAACAGGGAAATTTTCATTATTGGAACACAATACGAATTTAGCGAAGAACTGCACTTCATAACGATCTTTGCCCTTAGCCTCCATCTTGTACGAGTGCGCCGTACTAAGGTTCTTCAATCGCTCGCTATCTTCCCTGCGGTTGAGTAACACCTCATCCACAACAATCATCAGTTTGCCTGCCCAGTCAGCATTAAACTGACTACGGAAGTCCTCATTGGTGTTGAATGTCACATTCTCTTGAAATAACGCTTTCAGAAAATTCAGGAATGTACTCTTACCCGTGTTTCGTTCTTCCGACACTAATAGAAGTATTGGTAACTTCTGTGTTGGTTTTAGGTACAACAGTTGAAGATAATCCATTCCCAATTCATATTGCTCACTAAAGATGTGTTCAATCAATGAATGTATATGTCCAAACTCACCTTCTTTAGGAATATGGGTTATTGGCTCATAGAGATTATAAAAGTTATTCACGTTCAAACGGTACTCTGTATGACTGGGTATCGTGCAGAATCCGTCATATTTCGGAATGAGTGCCGCTTCATCCTTGCCGTGGTCTAATCGGAATACGCTCATTTTCCATTCAACCCGCATTTTGCGGAAAGAACCATTCATCATTGGCTGATTGATAATACGAAACAAGGTTGTGCCTATACGGACATACTCTTCTCCGATATTCTCAACTTCTTCATTTGTAGGAGCCACAGGAACATTGTCAATCTTTTCCATAATCAGATATTCTATTAGTTTCCCCCAAGATGCGCTTCACGTCTGAGAGGCGGTATCTTACTTTGTTGCCTACCTTGATTGCTTTAAGGTAATTGCGCTTGTTCCAAAGCCATAAGGTGGTGTCGCATACACCACACATTTCCTTGACTTCCTCACGTGTCAGTAGCTTATCTTCATTGGTGGCTTTGAGTGCAATTGCCACCTCATTCACCGCACGGTTAATAAGCTCATTAGAGAAGTAACGTAAGTCTTCACTCGTAATCTCCAATTTGATATTAGCCGTGCTGTTGGAGATGATTTGCATTAAATCTGTCATAGCATATATGTACTGCCCATAGTCCGACACAATCACTTTGGCAGCATTATAAATGATTGTGCCACCGCTCCGACATTGGAACGATGGCACAAAAGTATAAACGTAATTCGCTATAATTTAGTAATTTGCATTTCGCTATTTTCGCCGAAATACAGAACGAAAGAAACGAAATGTAAAGCAATTAATTGGGTTCATCTGAAAATGGTTTTATCTCAATGTCAACACTGGATTTTGAATAAGTTGGTCTATAACAGGATGGTAAATAGCTCCATCTGTAACCGCTGTGATTGTCGTGACTTTATTACCTCCATCCTTCGATGAAGCACCGCAATGGTAAATCTGTTCTTCTGGAGTTTGATAATCAATGACTATATATCTGTCGTGGAATATACCCCCAGACGTTTGCAACGAAATGGTGACATTGGGATATTCCCGACAGAAATCGTTAAACTCGGTTTGGTGCAACCGATTACCGATATTGTCAGAGAATACCACAACATTCACATTAGCTGGAATATCTTTGAGAAGTACCAGTGTCTTCAATCCGATGTAATTATCAACCACAAAAATCGTTTTCTTGGCGGTGGCATAAATATGTTGGTAAGCCAAATCCGATTCAACTGGCTGACCGTTGAGTATCATCCAACCTCTCCTTACTGAAGGATTGCCAAAATCAAGCATGACATTTGCCAATTCCGACTTTGTCACTACATTACCAAGTGTATCTATAATATTGGCAACCTTGTCATCAACAGCAGATAGAGATTTACGCAAGTCAAGCAGGTCTTGTGTGTTTTGGGTTGTCTGCAAAGACAGTTGCAGATATTCCCTTTGTCCTAATAATGGCTGATTATCTACGATATAGTCTTTCATCTGCTTGAAGATACGAATCAAAGCTTTGCTTTGTTTGGTTGCTAAATCTCCTCTCAGCACAGTCATAAGCATATATATTCCTTGTTCGGTGAAAGCATAAGGGTTGTATCTACGACCGCCCCAACTTGAGGTGGAATTTTTGCACCTCAAGATTTCACACTCTTCATCGGACAACTGAAACATGAAGTCTTGCTCAAACTTTTCAATGTTGTTCTTCACTTGGCGATTAAAATCTTTGGTGCTATAGCCATAGATGTTGGCTAAATCCATATCCAGCATTACACGGACACCTCTGATGTTGTATATATAGCCTTTCAGATATTCGGCATTGATTTCTTGGGTGATGATATCTTTATCCATATCATTAAATTAAATGAGTTCATACTTTTAGTTATTTACTTCTGCGAGGTAAGCCTTCCACTCATTGATAAGCGACCGTTCAATACCATTGTCTTTTATTTTCCCTCTGCTCGTACTGTCATTCAACTTCTTGATAGAAATTTGAAGGTTACGCACGGTTTTCAAGTCGCAATTAGGAAGTTCATTGGCAAGCAGTTTATGAAATGTCGTCACATCACAGCCTGTCAGAAGGCCTTCCTCTTGGAGGGCAAAATATAATCGTGCCAAATCAGTGCCTGTATGCTGCGTTGAAACTCTCAATTTTATCTTCTCCAAAATCATTTCTTGATTTCCATGAAGATAGTCTTTCAATGTGCGTGATGCCTGCTCACCTGTTGGCGATTTTTCTTCTATTGGTTTATCATTAACGGACAACCCCTTAATAGTTGTTTCTACCACACAATCATCCTCAATAGCCTGTTTCTCCCGATGAAAATCCTGCCAATCTTCTCTTGTCCGCATTTTATTACGAATACTACTGTTGATGACTACTTTAATCATTAAAGCGGCTATCCTCTTCTCAAAATAGTTGTTCGCAGGGTTATGTGTTTCAGCTTCCAATTGGGCGACCAAAGTTTCATAGCACTTACCGTAATAAAGCCATGCCAACATTGCAGGAACTATTGAATCGTTTTGCAGATTGTGAAACTCCTCAACCAATAATCTTGCAGCATCGGCATCTGCCGAATAACTTTGCAGACGATATTCGTTGGCAAGGTCTCCATGACACTCACCGTGATACTTACGCATCATTTGAGGAGCGAGCTTCCATCCTAATTTGAAAATCTTTTGTAAACCTGTTGCCGATTTGTTGTTCACTTCGGCAACGAATCTGTCATATTCTTTCGGATGGTTGTTGAGCCATTCTTTAATATCCTGTTTGAATTGTTCGAAATCTTGCTTTGCCATAGTCTTTCGCCTTATTAGTCTAACAGATGAACAAGCTCTTGTTTCATTTCCTCGTCTATCTCCCTATATCGGCGGAATGCCTTGCTGCCTTCCTTGTGTCCCGATACCGAAGAAACGAGGTCTGGGTCTTTTACTTTCTTATACATATTGCCAATGAATGTCTTTCGGGCAGTATGTGTGGTTGCGACTTCATACAAATACTTCTGCTCAGGATTGCGAGTGAGTGGGTTAAGCACTGTGACCACCCTGTCAAGTCCTGCCAACTGGAACGCTTCTTTAATGGCTTGATTATATTTCTGCTCTGATATAAAGGGAAGGAGAGTTGTTCCTGTATAATCTTTGTAGCGTTCAAGTATGGTTTTCGCAACACTATTCAGCGGCACTCTTATTGTCCTGGGATTATGACTGCGCGTCTTTTCTTGTATGTATTCTAATGCTCCATTCACAATGTTTTTCTTTGTGAGCTTATAAAGGTCGCCTACACGACAACCCACAACGGACTGAAACACAAAGATGTCTCGTTGAATAGCAAGTTGTGGACGAGCAGACAAATCAGCCTCAAACAATTTGTCACGTTCTTGAAGTGTAATATAAATAGGTGTTCCATAAAGACATTCTTCTAAGGGGAATTTGTCAAACGGACGATTGGTGGTCTTTCCTTGATTATAGCACCATATAAAAAAGGTTCGTATGCGTGAGAAACTATCTATAAGAGTGTTCTTGCCTCTCGGCTGAGGAGTCCGCTTTTCGGGAATGGTCTCGTATATATCAGGGTATTCTTCCGCATAAGCGTATTCGTTCTCCATAAAGTCCCACATATCGGCAAGTGTTTCTTTAGTTATGGTATGGATGTCAAGGGAAAAGTGCTTCATTCCACGTCTTGTTTTTCTGACAAATAATTCATAGCGCATGAGTGCCCTTTTTACTACACGAAAGTTCTTCTTCCGTACTTCCGAAAGACTATGCTTCTCCAAAAACTCATCAAAAAGTTCGGCAAAAGTAGGCGGATTCTCTATTGCCAGTTCTTCTTCTGTTTTATACTTTTCGGGATGATGAAATTTATCTATGACTTCCCCGAGCCATTCACTTCCGGCATCCTCCTTGTATTCCTTCTCAATCATTCGGGTCAATGCCTGCACTTTATGGTTCAAGTCCATCTTTTCGTTTTCCGACACCAAAGCTACACGGTCTTTATAACCTTGTCGTTCAACACTCCAATGATTGGGATTGATGACAAGTTCACTTGCTGCCTTGATGTCTTTCTTTCCATCACGCAAACGAAAATAGATGGTAGCCTTCGTATCTATGTCGTTCTTTTTGGCAGTCTTCCGTATGAATGCAGTTACTTTCATGGGCTTCGATTTTATTTCTGGATTGAACACTGCAAAGATAGCGAATTGTTCCCAAAATGTTCCCGTTTATCCCGAAATAATTTCAATCTCATTAAATTTAATTTCGTTTATTGCTATTTATAGAACATTGAAATATAATGATATAGCGGTTATATTGCTATTAAGTTAGAGTTGTTCCCATTTGTTGATATTTAATATTTCAAATGCGGCTCTGGATCGATTGGCGGACGAGGGGATGCGGTTGACTCAATTCCGTAATTGTGGGATGTCGGTTTGTTCGCGGCTGTCGTTGTTGACGGGAAAATGGTGGCCTCAGGCTGAAAAACATTTTTCGCAGACCCCTCTCTTGTCGGAGCGGTTGCATGAGGTAGGATACAAGACGGCCTTGATCGGGAAGTGGCATCTGCCCGGAAATCCGATGGACCGGGGATTCGATCACTTCTTCGGTTTCCTGGGTGGATTCTCGAACCATTTTGTGGGATCGTCCGATTATCGGCTGGATAACGAACCATATGATCAGTTCGGTGAGGATTATTATAGTGCGGATGCCTTTTCTGAGCGGGCTGTAGAGTTTATTCGACAGACGACAAGCGAAGATGGAGGCGTTCCGTTTTTTATCTATCTGAGTTATCAGACCCCTCACAATCCGCTGCATGCGCCCTATGAGGATGTGATGCGCAATCGCGGGAAATATCTGCAAGGGTGGCAGAAGATCCACGACGAACGTATCCGGCGACAGAAAGAGATGGGTATACTCCCAAAAAATGCCGAGATGCCTTCCTGTCCGCAAAATTTGCCTGCGTGGGAGTCGCTTTCGCCACAGCAGCAGGATTTGGAGGATTTGAGGATGTCGGTGTATACTGCGATGGTAGAGCGGATGGATTGCGGTATTGCGAAGGTGCTGGATGCTTTGGATGCGTGTGGGGTTGCGGATCAGACGATCGTGCTTTTTGTCAGCGATAATGGAGCAGATCCCTTTTCGAATACGGACGATGCGATGTTGAGGGCAGGTAAACTGCCGGGAGATACGATGTCCAACTGGCAGTTGGGAACCGGTTGGGCCTACGCATCGGTAACGCCGTGGAGATTGTATAAGATCAGTCAGCACGGTGGCGGAATAACGTCCGGAGCAATAGTCCGTTATCCCGGAGTGATAAAAAAGGAAGGAGATTTGTGTTATACGGCGGTTCATTTTGTTGATGTGGCTCCGACCTTGGCTCAGATTGCAGGTTGCAAAACGGATGAAGAGGAGAATGGGGAATCGTTCTTGCCATTGTTGGAAGGAAAGTCGTGGTCTCGGGAGGAACCGATGTTTTTCCAGTTCGTGGACAATCGGGCCGTGCGGACCGGAAAGTGGAGCTTGGTCGAAGTTGATGGTGCCGGTTGGCAGCTCTTTGATGTTCGGAAAGATCCGTTGGAGTGTTGCAATCTTGCGGACCGCTATCCCGAAGTAGTTACCCGATTGGAGGAGATGTGGCGGCAATGGTGGTATGACCAGACGGGTCAATCAGAATACAAGCCGATCTCTACTCAAAATCACCAGCACTACGCTCCTCAGGGAGATTGGGGTTCGGGAAAACTTTATGTGCCGCGGGCCATGCCGGAATATCTGAAACATCGGTATGAGAAGTAAAGTCTGAGAAGAGAACGGAGTTGACCCGTAAAAGAATAAAAAGGTAAGGAGATCGGTTTTGGAATTACAGCGATTTTATGCAAGCTGCTACGGACGATCAGTAGAATGAAAATTGAACCGATCAAACTATTGGTGATATAATAGTAAAGTACAACAGGGGAAAAAAGTAAAACCAATAAGACGGATAAAAAATGAGGCTATCGACATTTGTAATGGGAGCGTTGGCAGTGGGATCACATGCCGTAATACAGGCACAAACTCCAAAGTTGCCGAATATTATCTTTTTGATGGACGATCAGCATCGCTGGGATGCACTGGGAATAGTTGATAGACAGGTTAAAACGCCAAATCTCGACCGATTGGCAAGGCAAGGCGTGTTGTTCAATCAGGCAGTTTGTCAGGCTCCGATGAGTGTGGCGAGCCGCAATTCGCTGATGTTGGGACTTTATCCCAATCAGATCGGAACTTTGAGAAATGAACCGGGACTACCTGACGAGAAGTTGCCGAGCCGACCGTTGGTTGAGGTTATTCGTGATGCCGGTTATGAAACAGCCGGTTTCGGGAAAGCCCATTGGGGAATTACGGTCGGTACTCGGGGATTCGAAACCCGTTATGAGGCGGAGTGCCGTGAGAACGGAGCCATCATGATGGCGGATGTAGATCCCGAAAAATACAAGCGCTACAATGAAGAGATTGCGGATTTTGGTCCCGGAGAGGAGAACAATCTCGGATATATAGGATGTACCAGTCAATTACAAGAGAATGAGCATCGTGACGGATGGCTTACGGAGAAGTGTCTCGAATATTTGGAGTCACGTGACGATGAACGTCCACTTTTTCTCTACCTCTCGTTTTATAAGCCGCATGCGGGCCATAATGTTCCGGAAAAGTTTGAACGGATGTATTCATTGGAGAAAACGCGGTATGCCGAGCAGCCCGACTGGGACAGGGATGACTCTCCGCATGCCGAGCAGGTCAATCGAAGGGATATGTACATCGATTTCTGGAAAAATGCAACCGATACCCAATGGAAACAGATGACGTTGCGTTATCGGGCGAACTGTACGTGGCTCGACGATATGTTTGGCCGGGTACTCGATGAGTTGAAAAAGAAGGGATTGTTGGACAATGCCCTGATCATCTATCTCTCGGATCACGGCGAGATGCTCGGAGAACGTTATTACCGGTTCAACAAATATTGCCTTTACGAAAGCAGTGTACGGGTTCCCATTATCTTTTCGGGGTCGGCGTTGCCGGATGACATGAAGCGTACGGTAGACTCCCGTCCGGTCGAACTGGTAGACATATATACGACACTGATGCACTTTGTGGGGGAACAGGTACCCAATGAGTTGCCCGGAATCGATTTATTGAGTGACGAGACGCGTCCGGCCAATTTCTGTGCTCTGCATGAACGTCCCACGGAGGCAGCTTTTATGTGGAGAACGCCAGAGTATAAGTTGATTCTCTGTATGAAACGGAAGGCGGATGCCTCGGCGTACACGGAGTCGGATATCATCGACGGTGAGTTTTACGATTTGCAGCAGGATCCCCAAGAGTGGAATAATAAGTATCACGACAAATCGTACGAAACGACAATCGCACGGATGAAGCAGGAGTTGCTGGCTCATTTGAAAACGCTTAAACGGATGCCTCCCAAATATGTACAATATCAATAGGTGATATTGGTTTGTTAAAAGTAGAATGGTTAATTGATATTTGAAAATGAAAAATTGGCAAGTGCTTAAGAATACGTCGGCCTTTTGTTCTGCGCTCACATGCGTTTTGCCGGCAACGAAAGTGAATGCGGCGGCTCCGTCGGAGACAAAGAGGCCCAATATATTGATTATCCAGTGTGACCAGCAGCGCTATGACTGTCTCGGATATACGGGAAATCCGATCGTGAAGACGCCGAATATCGACCGGTTGGCGGCTCAGGGGATGCAGTTCACGCGGGCCTACACGCCGATTCCGACCAGTTGTCCGGCCCGACAGTGTCTGTTGTCGGGACAGTGGCCCGAACAGCACGGCGGTCTCTGGAATTATGACATTACGTTGCCAGTCAGGTTGTTTGATTCGGATACATGGACCCAAAGGCTGCATGACGAAGGGTATCGGACGGGGTATGTAGGCAAATGGCACGTACATCCGACCAAAACACCGCTCGATTTCGGATTCGACGACTATGTCAACGAGGCACAGTATGCGGCATGGCTTAAAAGCGAGGGAAAATGCCTGCATCGGGTCAACACCGGAAAGACCACAATGATGGGTGGTTATGACAGCATCGATAAGGAGACAGCTTCGGTTCATTGGTTCGTCCGGCAGGCGATCGAGTTGATCCGCAAATACGAAAGCGAGGGAAAACCTTGGCATCTGCGGTTGGATTATGTCGAGCCGCATCTGCCCTGTTATCCGGTGAAGGAGTTCTATGACCGGTATGCTTCACGGTCTATCCCTCAGTGGCCGAATTTCCCAGACGATTTGAAGAATAAACCCTATATCCAGCGGCAGCAGATTTTGAATTGGACGTTGGAAGATTATACGTGGGTCGATTGGGAACGCTACATGCGCTCCTATTATGCGGTCGTGGAGCAGGTCGACGATGCAATCGGTATCCTGATCGAGGAGCTTGAAAAAGAGGGGTTGACCGACCATACGATGATCGTTTATACGGCCGATCATGGCGATGCGGCTGGAAGTCATGGCATGTTGGACAAACATTATGTCATGTATGAAGAGGAGGTCCATGTGCCGTTGATCGTGCGTTGGGATGGAGTGGTTGAGGCGGGCAGTCGATGTGATGCCTTTGTCTGTCATGCGCTCGATCTGGCTGCGACGATTCCCGAGATTGCAGGTTTTGAGTTTGCCTCTGCGGGAGCTTCGTTGATGCCTCTGCTTACGGGACAGAGCGATACGACTTGCCGCGACTATGCTTTCAGTAACTACAACGGGCAGCAGTTCGGCCTGTTCGTACAACGTATGGTTCGTGATGAGCGGTATAAATATGTGTGGAATCCGACCGATACCGATGAGTTCTACGACCTGCAGGAGGATCCCTATGAAATGACCAACCAGATCGCGAATCCTGCGTATGCACCGGAAGTGGCACGGTTGCGTAAGGTGCTGTACGAGGATCTTGTGAAACGAAAGGATGCGGCGGCGGGAAATCCATCGGCTGCAAAACGTCAGCTGCTCGAGGGTATGAAACATTAATTTTTTTTGGGATGCGTACATTAAAAAATACATCGATTCTTTGTTCTGCACTTACGTGCGCTTTGCCTGCGGCGGAAGCCGCGGGTGTATCTCCCGATGCGCAACGCCCTAACATCATTTTTATTCTGGCCGATGACCTGGGGTATATGGATGTCTGTTCTTTTGCGCATCATGTAACAGGAACGCCGGTTGACAGCATGTTCTTTGAGACGCCTCATATCGATCGGTTGGTGGAGGAGGGTATGGCTTTTTCGAATGCCTATGTGTGTCCGTTGAGTTCGCCGACGCGTTCGAGTCTGTTGACGGGAAAGTATGCGGCACGGCTTGGGTTTACGACCGCCATGCCGGCCCGGGATACGTGGTACATGCTGAATGAAAAACCACCCCATCCGGGCTATGCGCATGATGCGATCTCGCACGAGGACGATATCCGTATCGAGCAGGCGTTGATCAACGGGAAGTCCAATTCTGCCATTCCTGCCGGATTGGCGTGGGACGAAGGTCGCAAGGAGGTGGTGCTTCCGGAGGCGATGGAGGGCTACCATACTGCGTTTATCGGGAAGTGGCATGTGGGCGGATTCGGTGCGGAGGGGTATCAGCCGGGCGATCGGGGTTTCGATGAGGTGCCGGCCTATTTCGATGCCGGAGGTTCGGCTCATTTCGGCTGGAGGGGAGGCTGGAATGACCGGTCAAAACGGCGCTACCCGAAGATGCCGCAGCAGGAGTGGAAGATGGGGGATGCCGGTGCGGAGAGCGGGGAGAGTTACCTGACCGATGATTTGACCCAGAAGGCGCTTGATTATATCGACCGGAGGGTTGCCGCCGATGACGGGCCGTTTTTTCTCTATTTCTGTGAGTTTGCAGTTCATACGCCGATACAGGCCAAGCCGGAGGATATCGAATATTTCTCGAACAAGCCAACGCGGGGATGGAACCGGCAGAGCGATCCGGTCTATGCCGGTCTGGTGCGCGGACTCGACAATTCGGTAGGAAAGATTCTCGACAAGCTCGAAGAGGCCGGTATCGAGGAGAATACGCTTGTGGTCTTTTTGTCGGATAACGGGGGAATCGACGGAAAGATCACGCCGCACGATCTGATCACCAACAATTCGCCTTATATAGGAGGAAAAGCGACGCTGTTCGAAGGCGGGGTGAAATCGCCGTTGGTTTTCCGTTGGAAAGGGCACATCGAGGGCGGAACGTGGGATGACCGTTCGCTGATCGATGCCAGTGATCTCTTCCCGACATTGCTGGAGTTTGCAGGAATCGATCCGACACCCTATTACACCGAGCAGCAGATCGACGGACGCAGTTTTTATTCACTTTTCCAACAGCAAAAGGGCAGGAAAAGAGAGACCTTTTCACGCGATACGCTCTATTGGCACTATCCGTTTAACGTGATATACAACAATCCGGTGGATGGCCTTCCGCTTACGCCCCATTCGGCGGTCCGGGTCGGCGATATGAAGTTGATCTACGATTGGCACGGCCGGCTCTATCTGTTCGATATGGCGAAGGATCCGTATGAGACGCATAACCTTGCCGCCCGGCGGGCGAAGGATACGCGTCGGTTGTTCGGTATTCTGGTGCAGTGGCTCGATCGCAATGTCGAAGCCCGTTATCTGCCGGTGAAGAATCCCGATTACGACAAGAGCAAGGAGTCTCGAAAGGAGACACCGTATGTCGATCTGATCGAGGTGTGGCGTTCCGGCGGAGATGTTGTCGAGGCGGCCACGATTCCGGATATGTCGCAACTCGTTATCCGATAATCGAAGCGATGGATTTTGTAGTTAAATATGTAAATTTGTTATAAACGTTAATCGATAAACATGAAGAAAACAGGAAACGGGAGAGCACTCTCTTCCTTTTCGTCGGCCGGATTGCTGACCCTGTCTGCCGCAGGACCGTTGCAGGCAGTAACGCCGCACCGGAACGTCGAACAAGATCAGGAGAAGCGACCCAATATTATTTTTATTCTGACGGATGACCATCGCTATGATGCACTGGGCGTCATGGGGAATCCGATCATTCGGACGCCGAATCTGGACGCACTGGCTCACGATGGGGTACTCTATACGAATGCCTACGTTACGACCTCGATTTCGTGCAGCAGCCGGGCTTCCATACTGACGGGACAGTATGTGTCGCGACACGGGGTTTGTGATTTTGTGACTGACATTGCACCGGACCGGTTCGCCGAGACCTATCCCGTTTTGTTGCGCAAAGCGGGATACAAGACAGGCTTTGTCGGAAAGTTCGGGATCGGTTTGCCGAACCAGCCGAAAGATCAGTTCGACTACTGGGCGTGCGAACCCAAACATCAGCCCGACTACGAGAATAAAGACCGCTATGGGAACTATTATCACCATACGGATGGTGTGAGTCGGGAGATTGCCGGATTCCTCGACAACTTTGCGGGAAAAGAGGAGCCGTTTTGCCTGTCGGTCAGCTTTAAGGCACCGCATACACAGGATGGAGATCCCCGGGAATTCATTACGCATCCCCGTTACGATGAATATTATGCGGATGTGGAGATTCCCGAACCGGCGGTCGGAAGCGATGAGTACTGGAATCTGTTTCCGGAGTTTTTCCGTGAACCGAGCGAAGCCCGCAATCGTTGGCGTTCCCGGTTCGAGACCCCCGAGAAGTATCAGCACAACGTTAAAAACTATTACCGGTTGATTACACAGGTCGACGATGTGATCGGCGATATGGTCCACCAGCTCGAACGGTTGGGCATCGATGACAATACGGTGATCATCTTCATGGGCGACAACGGGATGTTGCTCGGCGAGCACGGATTGGCGGGCAAGTGGTTCATCTATGAGGAGTCGGTTCGGGTTCCGATGTTCATTTACGATCCTCGGGCACCTCGTTCTCAGCGGGGCGTTCGAGAAAGCCATATGGCCCTCAATGTAGATATTGCCCCCACTATTTTGGCTTTGGCCGGAGTTTCGGCACCGGAGGGTATGCAGGGACGGAACTTGCTGGCGTTGCAGGATAAGGAGGCCAGACAATTATGGCGCCATGATTTTTACTACGAGCATCGGTTGCCTCATCCGGCGATTCCACAGTCGGAGGGTGTTGTCTCGTCGGATTACAAATATGTGGTTTACTTTACGCAGCAACCCGCTTATGAGGAGTTGTATGATATGCGCAAGGATCCGCACGAGATACACAATCTGGCATCCGATCCTGCCTATGCCGATGTGTTGGCAGCTTACCGGACCCGGTGTGAGGAGCTGAAGCGTGAAGCCCGGTAGAATGTGTGAGAAACTCCCGAAATCAGAAACAACGAAAATCGTTTTGTTTGGAATTTTTGATGAATGAAGGGTGCGTACGGTTTAAAGTAAACCATACAGGACGAATTTCCTGCACCTGTAAAATAAAAAGAGAGCGGTCGATGTTGATTGTCGACCGCTCTCTTTTGTACCCCCGACGGGAATCGAACCCATATCACCAGAACCGGAATCTGCCATTCTATCCATTGAACTACAGGGGCAGCCTCTGAATGAGATTGCAAAGGTGCAACTTTTTTGGATTTATTACAAGTTTTTCTACCGCTTTTTTATAGCCGGTCAGGAGAACATCCGTTTGAAACATCGCCGGATCGCTCCGAATCGCTGTCGGTTTTGTTGTGCAGCTTCGGTCCATGAACCTGCGAAGTGGTGGATGCAATAGGTGTTGTCTGTACACTCGATCTTGCCCGTACGGTACGACTTGGGGCAGAAATAGTCCTGTGGGAATAGGTGCAGTTCGTTTTCCCAAACCTGATAGCTGTTGTCCAACCGGATACCCCGTTTGTTGAAGATACGGGAGATGATCAGCGTGTTGGGTGTCCGGTTCAAACGTCCGTTCCAACGTACGAAAGGCTTCTTGTCGTAGTAGGCCAGCAGGGGTTGGAGCCAGCGGGCTTGAGGAACACTGGCCATAATTCCCGTCGGGATCAGGTCGTTGGACTCGAAACCGCTGAAGGCAGGAAGTTCGAGAAATGAATCGATGTTGCGGATGATCTCCACATCCGTATCCATGTAGACTCCTCCGTAGGTGTTGAGGGCCCACAGCCGGACGTAATCCGTTACGAAGGCGTATCGTTTCTGGGCATAGGCTTCGCGGGTGAAACGGAGCTGGTTTACATCGAAGCTATCCTCATTCCACAGCATCAATTGGTAATCGGGCAGGAATTTTTTCCACGATTCGATGCATTTGACACCAAGTTCGGGCATCTGTCCTCGTCCGAACCAGCAGTAGTGAATGATTTTCGGGATCATATTCGTCCGGTTTCGTTATCTGGTTATTTAAATCTTTCAGACAAATGTACGGCGATTAAACGGATCGTCCAAATGTGTGAACGAAAGATATTTCGGAAACCAGCCGAAAGTTCCGGACGGTTCGACTCGATTTCATTATTTATTGTTGTATCTTTGCCGGATAAAGAATAAACGATAACATAAACAATATTATAAAATGGCATTACAATGCGGTATCGTGGGGTTGCCCAATGTGGGGAAATCGACCCTGTTCAACTGTCTGTCGAATGCGAAAGCACAGTCGGCAAACTTTCCTTTCTGTACGATCGAACCCAACGTAGGGGTGATTACCGTTCCGGACGACCGGATTATTGCGCTCGCACGGATCGACAATCCGAAAAAAATCATACCGACGACCATCGAGATCGTCGACATTGCCGGTCTGGTCAAAGGGGCGTCCCGGGGCGAAGGACTCGGTAATAAATTTTTGGCCAATATCCGTGAGACGGATGCCATTATACATGTGTTGCGTTGTTTTGATGACGCCAATATTACGCACGTGGACGGAAGTGTGGATCCTGTCCGCGATAAGGAGGTGATCGACATGGAGCTTCAGTTAAAGGATCTGGAGACGGTCGATAGCCGGATCAACAAGGTGCAGAAGCAGGCGACGACGGGCGATAAAACGGCTCGTCGGCTGTTCGATATACTCTCTCGTTACAAGGCGGCATTGGAACAGGGTAAAAGTGCCCGGACCGTTGAAATAGACAAGGAGGATCAGAAACTGGTTTACGACCTGCACCTGTTGACCAACAAGCCGGTGTTGTATGTGTGCAACGTGGATGAGGCGAGTGCGGTAAATGGGAATAAATATGTTGAAGCGGTTCGTGAGGCGATTCGCGAGGAGCAGGCAGAGTTGCTGATTGTCGCTGCGGCAACGGAGGCCGACATTGCCGAACTGGATACCTACGAGGAGCGTCAGATGTTTCTGGAGGAGGTCGGACTCAAGGAGTCAGGAGTGAACCGGTTGATCCGGTCGGCGTACAGCCTGCTGAATCTGGAGACCTATTTTACGACCGGACCCGATGAGACCCGTGCGTGGACCTACACGAAAGGAACTAAGGCTCCGCAGGCGGCTGGAATTATTCATACCGATTTCGAACGAGGCTTTATTCGTGCCGAGGTGATCAAATACGATGATTATGTGGCGCTCGGCTCGGAAAAAGCGTGTCGTGAGGCCGGTAAAATTGCGATCGAAGGAAAAGAGTACGTCGTTCAGGATGGCGATATCATGCATTTCCTGTTTAATGTATAATGGAATAGAGGGGGCGGATCACTATGGAGGAGGTGAACGGATGGGTTTATCAGACATTACGGGCATTGGGACTCTCTGAAAAGGGAGCGGCAGCATGGGATCAGTGGGTGTTGTTGTTGCTTATCCTGATTGTCGCCTTTGCAGCCGATGTAATATGCCGTGTCCTATTGCTGCGTGTCGTAAAAAAGGTTGTAGCATCGACTCGGGCCAAATGGGACGATATTCTGTTTGAAGACAGGGTGTTGCACCGTTTGTGTCATATCGTTCCTCCTGTGCTGATCTATTTTCTGCTACCCTACGCTTTCCCCGATGCTCCGGAGACGATTTCGTTGTGGTTGAAAATCATTCTGATCTACATTATTGCAGTGGTTTTAAGGTTTGTCAACGCGTTCTTGCGTGCCCTCTATGATGTGGCCAATGCGAAAGAGGAGCTGCAGGGCAAGCCTTTGAAAGGATTGATGCAGACCGGCCAGATCGTTGCGTTGTGTGTAGGGTTGATACTGATTGTTTCGATTCTGATCGATAAGTCACCGGCTCGGCTGTTAGCAGGACTTGGAGCCTCGGCAGCTGTTCTGATGTTGGTTTTCAAGGATAGCATCATGGGATTGGTGTCGGGGATTCAGCTTACGGTAAACAATATGTTACATGTGGGCGACTGGATCTCGGTCGAAAAACATGGAGTGAATGGTCGTGTGGTTGAGGTGACGCTCAATACGGTCAAGGTGCGAAATTGGGACAACACGATCGTAACGATTCCTCCCTATCAACTGATCAGCGATTCGTTCCAGAACTGGCGTCCTATGCAGGATTCCGGAGGACGCCGGGTGATGCGTTCGATTAATATCGACATGACCAGCGTCCGGTTCTGTACACCGGAGATGATCGACCGGTTCCGTAAAATTCATTTGTTGCGCGATTATATCGACAGCAAGGAGCAGGAATTAGTCGCGTATAACACGGAACACGATGTGTTGGATGACGGGGAACCCGTCAATGGACGACGACAAACCAATTTAGGTGTGTTTCGGGCATATCTTGAACGTTATCTACGGGAGCAGGCAACGGTCAATACCGATATGATGTTGATGATACGTCATTTGCAGCCGACTCCGACCGGAATACCGATTCAACTCTATTTCTTTTCGAACAGGGTGGAATGGACAGCTTACGAACGGGTGCAGTCTGATGTGTTTGACCATGTTTTGGCGGTGATTCCGGAGTTCGGATTGCGGGTGTTCCAAAGTCCGTCGGGCAGTGACGTGCAGCGTTTACGTCCGGATTTGGAGAGTTGACAAATATTTCATGCATTGCCATAAACAGGAAGGAGGAAACATGGATTGTTTCCTCCTTCCTGTTTTGTGTTTGTAGCCTTATGCAGATGGTTATTGTTCGTATCTTTTTTCAATGACATTCCAGTCGACCAGGTCCCAAAAATTGCGGATGAAGTCGGGCCTACGGTTGCGGTAATCGATGTAGTAGGCGTGTTCCCAAACGTCGATCGCCAGTAACGGACGGAATCCTTTGCGCAGAGGATTACCTGCATTGGGCTCCGAGATGATGGAGAGTTTCCCTGCGTTGTCAGCAACGAGCCATACCCATCCCGATCCGAATAACGAGGTCGCTGCCTGAGCGAATTTCTCTTTGAACTGATCGAAAGAACCGAAATCGCGATCGATGGCTTTGGCCAACGGACCGCTTGGCATCGATTTTGGAGAAGGGGACAATGTGTAGAAGAAGAAAGTGTGGTTCCAGACTTGTGCCGCATTGTTGAAGATCGGGCCTTCAGCACGGACGATGATCTCTTCGAGAGAGGAGTTCTCGTAGGGAGTTCCGGGGATCAGGTTGTTAAGGTTGTTGACGTAGGCTTGATGGTGTTTTCCATAGTGGAATTCCAGTGTCTCTTGGCTCATCTTGGGAGCAAGTGCGTCCGCCGCGTAGGGGAGTGGAGGTAATGCGTGTATCATAATGAAACGGGTTTAAAAACGATATAATGTTAATAATAATTTGTTAGAATAACAACAAATTCAGTACCAAATCGAATGCTAAAATTTATGTTGTGATGAAAAAGAATTTGAAAGGAAGTTTGACAGAGCAGAATTTGCTGAAAGCATTTGCTGGAGAGTCACAAGCTGCAAATCGTTATCGGATGTATGCAAAACAGGCACGGGAAGATGGTTATGAGAAGATTGCTGCTTTTTTTGAAGAGACTCGCCATAATGAGTTGCAACACGGAGCCATCTATTTCGGTTTCTTACAAGGTGGGGAGGTTGAAATTACTGCATCGTATCCTGCCGGAGTAGTCGGAACTACTCTTCGTAATCTTGAATTGGCTGCAGCAGGTGAGTATGAGGAGTGGAGTGCCTTGTATCCTTTGTTCGGAGATATTGCAGAAAACGAGGGTTTTATGGATATAGCCTTGAAATTCCGTATGATCGCTGCAGTTGAAAAGATTCATGAAGAACGGTTTAGAGGCTTGTACGATACGTTGAGGTCAGAACGGATCTTTACGAAGGAGGAGGAAACGGTATGGCGCTGTATGGAGTGTGGATTTATTCATATCGGTACATCGGCTCCGAAAAAATGTCCGGTCTGCGGATATCCACGCGCCTATTTCGAAGTGATGAGTGAAAAGTATTAAATCGCAATAAGATCGCGGTAAAAGAGCAGGGTCGCAAAGAAAGTCGATCCTGCTCTTTTTTTTGAATTTGTCTTTACTTTTTTTGCCGATTTGGAAAGCGGTACAGCCTCTTTCAGATTCGATAGATACTGCTTTTCGGAGAATTGCATGACCGGATATGTGTAAAATCGTCGTTTTTTTGTCCGATTCTCACCTTTTTTACATACTTTTGCAAATCGTATTGATTTATGCGGCAGTGATGCCGCTATTTTCTGGCGTTTAATAGTTGTTGTTCGAAATGACAATTGATGATTTTAATGTAATGGTGGCATCTGAGGAGCATACTCAGTTTGCACAGGCTATTTGTGATGAAATGGCCGAATCTGCTAAAGCCCGTGGTACGGGTATCGCCAAACGTACGGCCGAGTATGTGGCGAACAAAATGCGTCAGGGGAAAGCCGTTGTTGCTTTTCATAAGGACGGAACATGGGCCGGTTTCAGTTACATAGAGTCGTGGGGACACGGAAATTATGTGGCAAATTCGGGCTTGATAATCAATCCGAAATTTCGGAAACTGGGCCTTGCAAAAGCCATCAAAACCAAGACATTCTTCCTCTCGTTGAAGATGTTCCCCGGAGCTAAGCTGTTCGGTTTGACGACAGGTATGGCTGTAATGAAAATCAATTCCGAATTGGGATATCGGCCGGTGACCTATACCGAGTTGACCGATGACGATCAGTTCTGGAAAGGATGTGAAAGTTGTGTAAACTATCCGATCCTGCAGAGCAAACAACGGAAGAACTGTCTGTGTACGGCTATGCTGTTCGATCCCGAACACGATACGGTGAAAGTACCTATCGAAAAAGGGTTGCTCGACAAATAGTATGTCCGATTTGGTTGAGGACCGGCTTTCTCCGTTCTGGTAATGAAACGAAAATAACAAAAGCGATAAATAACCATGAAAAAAGTAGTATTGGCTTTTAGTGGAGGTTTGGATACCTCATATTGTGCGATCTATCTCTCGAAAGAGATGGGTTTGGAAGTGCATGCCGTATTGGCAAACACGGGCGGATTCTCGAAAGATGAACTCGCAGCCATCGAACGACGGGCCTATGCGTTGGGCGTAAAAAGCTACGTGGCACTCGATGTAGCGCATGATTATTACGACCATGCGATTAAGTACATGATTTATGGTAATGTACTTAAAAATGGAACCTATCCTATTTCGGTAAGTTCCGAACGGATTTCGCAGGCTACGGCTATCGCAAAATATGCACGGGAAATTGGAGCCGACTACTTGTGCCATGGAAGTACTGGTGCCGGTAACGATCAGGTGCGATTCGATATGGTGTTCAATATCATTGCACCCGAAATCGAGGTGATTGCTCTGATTCGCGAGAAGAGACTCAGTCGGGAGGAGGAGATTGCTTACCTGCGTAGCCACGGAGTGGATTTCGACTTTAAAAAGGCAGAATACTCCATTAACCAAGGCCTTTGGGGTACATCGGTCGGAGGTAAAGAGACTCTTACTTCCAGTGAAACTCTGCCTGAAGAGGCTTATCCTTCTCAGCTGAAAGAGACCGAGCCGCGTCGCATAACGCTGACATTTGAAAAAGGCGAGTTTGTCGCTCTGGATGGTAAACGCTATGATGATCGGATCGAGGCGATCCAGGCTTTGCAGGCGATCGCTTGTCGGTATGCGATCGGCCGCGATATGCACATCGGTGATACGATTATCGGAATTAAAGGCCGTGTCGGTTTCGAGGCTGCGGCTCCGATGCTGATCATCAAGGCGCACCACATGCTTGAAAAACATACGTTGACCAAATGGCAGCTTTTCTGGAAAGACCAGATCGCTGCATTCTATGGCAACTACCTGCACGAAGGTCAGTACTATGATCCGGTGATGCGTGATTTCGAGGCTTTCTTGGAAAGCACACAACGCACGGTCAGTGGAGATGTATATATCGAATTACATCCGTACCGCTTCGTGTTGGTTGGTATTAAGAGCGATCACGATCTGATGAGCAACAAGTTCGGTGCTTACGGAGAGACTATGAACGACTGGACCAGCGAAGATGTCAAAGGTTTTGGCAAGATCTTCGGTAACCAGAATAAAATCTACTACAAGGTCAATAAGGATCAACTGCCTTAATGAGGGCAGTGTCGGATCGCAGACAGTTCTGTATAGCCGTTTCGTATACAATGCTCTGAAGGAGGCGGCTTTCCGGTGAATGTGTATTAAACACAAAGTTGCGGTTCGAGAATATATATAATATATATGGTAAAAGTTGGTATTATAGGAGGAGCAGGATATACGGGTGGCGAGGCTATCCGTATTCTGTTAAATCATCCCGATGTCGAATTGAAGTTTGTGCACAGCAACAGCAATGCCGGAAACCGGTTGAGTGATGTGCATATCGATTTGCTGGGAGAGACCGATATGCGGTTTACCGATCAGTTGGATTGGAATGTGGATGTGGTTTTCCTGTGCGTGGGTCATGGGGATGCCCGGAAATTTTTGGAGGCGAATCCGATTCCTGAATCCGTTCGGGTAATCGATTTGAGTCAGGATTTCCGCTTAGCAGCCACGTCGTCGATCGGTAATCGGCAGTTTATTTACGGGTTGCCCGAACTGAATCGGGAAAAGATCCGCAAAGCACACAATATCGCCAATCCGGGATGTTTTGCCACGTGCCTCCAGTTAGGCATGTTGCCGTTGGCTGCCGCGGGTCTGTTGAATGGAGAAGTGCAGGTGACGGCTGTGACCGGATCGACCGGTGCGGGACAGAAGCTTGCTCCTACGTCTCACTTCAGCCAACGGGTCGACAACCTGTCGGTGTATAAGGCGTTCGAACACCAACACCTCAAGGAGATCGGTGAGAGCATCCGCAGTTTGATGCCGTCATTCGATCATGCGATTAATTTTATTCCGTATCGTGGTGACTTCGCAAGAGGTATTATTGCGTCGATTTACATCGATTGTGCGTTGGATGAAGCGGCTGTACGGAAAATATATGAAGATTTTTATGCAGATGCCGCACTCACTTTTGTCAGTGACCGGAACATTTACCTCAAACAGGTGGTCAATACAGCCAAATGTGTGGTCTATGTAGAGAAACATGGAAACAAACTGTTGGTCATGAGTGCGATCGACAACCTGTTGAAGGGGGCTTCGGGACAAGCCGTGCAGAACATGAATCTGATGTTCGGATTGGAAGAACGAGCCGGACTGCATCTGAAACCGTCAGCCTTCTAAGCTGTGGTTCGTATTGACGCAAAAAAGAAATAGTTAAATCGGACGGTTTGCCGTTGAAAAATAGTGACTTATGGATTTGTTTAAAGTCTACCCGTTGTGGGACATAGATATCGTTCGGGCCGAAGGCTCCTACGTTTGGGATAACAAGGGGACGCGTTATCTCGATATGTATGGAGGTCATGCCGTGATCTCCATCGGACACACCCATCCGCACTATGTGGATATGGTGGTCAATCAGTTGAAAAACATCGGATTTTATTCCAATTCGGTGATTATCGACCAACAACGGGAGTTGGCCCAGAAGTTGGGTGAACTGTCCGGAAAAAAGGATTATCAGCTGTTTTTGTGCAATTCGGGTGCGGAAGCAAACGAAAATGCGATGAAGCTGGCTTCGTTTTATAACGGAAAGAGTAAAGTAATCGCGATGCGTGGAGCTTTCCACGGTCGGACTTCGCTGGCCGTTTCGGTGACAGACAATCCGAAGATTGCGGCTCCGGTCAATCACACCGATCATGTGATCTTTGTCCCCCTGAACGATGAGGAGGCTCTTGAAAAAGCCTTCCGTGAAAATAAGAATGAGATATCTTCGGTTATTATCGAGGCAATTCAAGGGGTAGGTGGAATCCAGATTGCAAGCAAGGAGTTCTTGCGTCGGATTCGTTCGTTGTGTGACGAGTACAACGCCGTTTACATTGCCGATGAGGTGCAGTGCGGATGTGGTCGTACCGGTGAGTACTATGCATCGGATTGGGCCGGAGTTCAGGCCGACATCTATACGATGGCGAAGGGATTGGCCAACGGCTTCCCGATCGGAGCCATTTCGATTGCACCGAAATTTATTCCGACATTCGGTATGTTGGGAACCACATTTGGTGGAAACCATTTGGCGTGTGCCGGGGCGATTGCCGTGGCAGATGTGATAGCCGAGGATCATTTGATTGATAATGCCCGTTCGATGGGAGAGTATCTGATGAATGAGATCAAGACGATGCCGGGTGTACGTGAAGTTCGCGGTCGCGGATTGATGATCGGCGTCGAACTGTTCGACGATGCGACTGAGTTACGGAAACGATTGCTTTTCGAAGAAAAAGTGTTTGTCGGTTCGTCCGGAAACAAAAAGATTTTCCGGTTGTTGCCGGCTCTGAACATTACGCGGGAACATGCGGATGCTTTTCTGGCAGCGCTGCGTAAATTGCTAACAGCATAATGTGAACAAGATGTTGAAAGTTGTTAAGATCGGCGGAAACGTTGTTGATAACCCGGTCAAGCTGGATGCCTTTTTAAAAGATTTCGCATCCCTTGAAGGCCCGAAAGTATTAGTACACGGAGGTGGCAAGATTGCCACGACGATCAGTAAGGCGCTGGGAATCGAAACGTTGATGATCAATGGCCGGCGTGTGACTGATGCCGAAACGCTGAAGGTGGTGACGATGGTCTATGCCGGACTTATTAACAAAACAATTGTTGGTAAGTTACAAACACTCGGTTGTAAAGCGATCGGCCTGAGTGGAGTGGATGGAGCTTTGATCTCTTCGAAACGCCGCAATCCGGTTCCGGTTGATTACGGTTACGTGGGCGATCCTATAGTTGAACGGTTCAATTCGGCTTTGGCTAAGGCGCTGATCGAAGCCGGTTATACGTTGGTCGTTGCGCCTATTACACTCGATGCTGCCGATGGAAGCCCGCTTAATACGAATGCAGATACGGTAGCTCGTACCGTTGCTGTCGGCTTGTCGGGCTTGATGGAAACAGAGCTGGTCTTCTGTTTCGAGAAGCGCGGGGTGCTGTCTGATGTAAATGATGACAATAGCGTAATTCCCGAGATTACCCCGTCTCAGTTTGAGCGGCTGCGTGCAGAAGGAGTAGTGGCGGATGGTATGTTGCCTAAGCTGGAGAATGCTTTCGATGCGATCGGTCGGGGTGTGCGTCGGGTTGTGATTTGTTGTGCTGACGCAGTGGCTGAAAAAGGTTACGGTGGTACGACCCTGAAAGCCGAGTAACTTTCATCGGAGGAAAATATTGTAGTGAAGTTTTGTTGGAGCGAGGAGAGAAGTAATACGGTATTTTGGGAGAGTGAATGAGAGTCAATGTTTTCTGAGCTTATTTTCGAAACGAACAATGATTGATCGGATGGGTTGTAACGAGAATGTGGGTGCGAGAAAGGGGACGTTGCGGAAGGGGCGAGGAAAATGAGGATGAGTTTTTGCAAATTAACGAATATAATATAAAGAGTTATGGAATTGAAAATCGCACTTTTGCCGGGAGATGGAATCGGTCCAGAAATCGTCGGCGAAGCAGTCAAGGTTTTGAACAGTGTGGCTGCAAAATATGGACATACGTTTAATTATACGAAAGCTTTGGTCGGTGCTTGTGCGATCGATGCAACGGGCGATCCTTACCCGGAAGAGACACATGCTGTTTGTCAGGCGTCAGATGTCGTTCTGTTCGGTGCGATTGGCGATCCCAAGTACGATAACAACCCAACAGCCAAGGTGCGTCCGGAGCAGGGATTGCTCCGTATGCGTAAATCATTGGGGCTCTTTGCCAACCTGCGTCCGTTGGCCGTATTCGATTCGTTGGCTGAACGCTCTCCTCTGAAAACGGAGATTGTCAAGGGTGCAGATTTCCTTTGCGTCCGTGAATTGACCGGAGGTATGTATTTCGGACGTCCGCAGGGACGTAGCGAAGATGGAAATACGGCCTACGATACATGTGTCTATACGAGAGAGGAAGTTGAACGTATCCTGAAGTTGGCTTTCGAACAGGCTCAGAAACGCCGCAAACAGTTGACGGTCGTCGATAAAGCCAACGTCATCGCAACTTCTCGTCTGTGGCGTCAGATTGCCAAGGAGATGGCCCCACAGTATCCCGATGTGACTGTTGAGTTTATGTTCGTGGACAATGCGGCCATGCAGATTATTCAACGTCCAACGCATTTCGATGTGATCGTAACGGAGAATCTTTTCGGTGATATTTTGACTGATGAGTCGAGTGTAATCAGTGGATCGCTGGGAATGTTACCGTCGGCTTCGGTGGGTGCTGAAGTGGCGTTGTTCGAACCGATTCACGGAAGCTATCCTCAGGCTGCCGGTAAAAACATTGCGAACCCGATGGCTACGATCCTGTCGGCAGCCATGATGCTCGAGCATGTAGGTCTGGACAAAGAGGGCAAGGCGATCCGTGATGCGGTGAATAAAGCGATTGAGGCTGGTGTCGTAACCGAGGATTTGGCTGACGCTGGAGCGAAAGTTTATTCGACGACTGAAGTGGGCGATTATGTAGCTGCAGCAATTTAACGAGACTTTTTCCGGAGTTTTATGTAACACTTTGGAAGATTTATATTATGAGGGGACGTCGCATTAGCGATGTCCCCTCGTTTTTCGATTATGCAAAAGATGAGAGACGTGTTGTCTTTTCAACAAAATAATTTTAACTTTGTGCAAACGGTTGCATAGTTCCGGATCTCCTGTCCTCCGCGATTTTATGTGAATGAATAATCTAACCTAAAAAAACCTAAATGAAAAAGATCTTTTTATTCTCAGTCTTTTGTTTGTTTGTGCAGTTCGCTGTAGGGGCGTCGGCTCCTAAGTATGGCTATTGGAATCAACGTTTGCAGATCGGCTCATTCCGGCTGCCGACTCCTCCGTCTGGTTTCCAGCCCGAATATCTCGATTTGAATGGGGATGGTCAGCCTGATGCTATCAGCAGCATAACGATAGATTCGATACCCGTTTTGTGGCTTGACGATGATGGTGATATGCGTCGGGGTGATCTCGAAGGTGATATGGATAATGATTGTTTGTTGCTCGATCGCGATAAAGATGGTGTTTATGATCTTGTGGTCAAGTATGCAGATATGAACGATGATGGTCAGGCTGAACTCCAGCTCATCGCCGAGTATCCGAAGGAGGAGAAACGCGGGTGGCCAAATGGACATTATATGATTCTGCTGGATACGGATCACGATCATGTGTTCAATTATATCGACTGGAATACGATGCAGCTTAAATGTTGGGAGAAGTATGGTGTTTCAGACTTTTATACCGATTATAGCGGAAATACTGCTTTCCTGAAGATTCATACCTCGACGGATCAGATGGTTGATCTTCGGCTTAATTGGGAGAATCCGTTTTTATTTTATGATCCCGATCGGGATGGCCTGTCCGAAATGGCAATTCGTGTATTGGATGATCCGGTCGCAGCTCCTAAGGCTGCGGAGCAGGGTTATGAGGACCGACAGGTTAAGGGTTCGGCCAATTGGGTTTCGATCGCCGTCGATTTAGATAACGATAATGCACAGGGAAATGACTTTGATTTCGATTGCACGTTAGGATTCATGGGGAAAGGATTTGATTATACCGATCAGATACATCCGTTACGTAATATGCGGGGCTTGCCTGAAGCAGATAAGTTCTTTATCGATCCGCGCATCCGACAACTGACAGAACTGATATACCCGGATCATCGCAGTGCATGGCCCTTGATTTTCGAAAGAGGAGAATGGAAGCAAGTCTATTTTGTCTTTGACGAGGATGATGATTGTGCCCGTTGGGAACGCGTGGAATTTTATTATCCGATGGATCCTTTCAAGATCGGAAGTAATCGGGGCGGTGTGGATAATCATTCTCAGTCAGATTGGGCAGGAGATCGAGGCGAGTGGGATCTTGATAATTCGGGGAATGGACAGTTGTATGTAAGCCGGTTCGACGGCCGGATTCACCTGTATGGAGCAGAGTGGGGCTGTTGGCGTATCGATCAGACTGCTCAATATTATCAGGGATACGATCGGTCGTGGCAGAACCGTGCGCCAAAGTCTTTTGCTACGGTTCGTTATGGTGATACCGATGACAATGGCTTTTTCGATTGTATTGAGTATGATTTGGATGGTGATCACGTATTTGAAACCCGTATTTTGTTGTCCGAATTAGGTGTTGACGATCGATGTGAGCTGATCGATGTGTCTCGGTATAAATACAACAATTTTACCCGATTGTTCCGAAAAGTGGCTGCCGGGATGTGGAAAAATGCTGAGGCTGCATGCCGTGTAGCAGATCATTATGGGATAAACACCATGTGGTATGCCAAATGGAAAACTCCCTATACTGATCGGGAAAGATATAATGATGGTTATTGGTTGCAGTTTTATATCTACAAAGATTTGGAGGATTTGTTTATCCGTAATCACGATACTGGGCGTTTGAAAGAGTTACATCGAGCCTATTTCGCAGGAGCCTGGAATGATTTGATTCGTTAGTTTTCTGTGAAGCGGCATTGGATGCTCAAAAAAATGTGTGATGTAAAATATTTGGGCAGAGATGGTTGTGGATTTTTAACAAAAAAAGTTTCAAAAAAGTTACAAAAAAATTTGGAGGAAGCATTTAAAACGCTTTATCTTTGCACCCGCTAAACGAGATAAGGCGGAAGCGAGGCGTTCATAAGAGATGTTAGAGAGAGCAGGAGAGAGGGGAGACGCTGAGAGATGTTTGCTGATAAAGTTTAGCGATAGA
>CALURC010000005.1 GCA_944323075.1 uncultured Alistipes sp.
TTTTCGGTCCTGGTCTAACAAGTTTACCGCTGAGATAACAGCCCGTTTATGACATATCTATGATCAGTGTCTACTGAAAAGATGGTTACGGTGCCTGCTTTCTATCGTTTATGTGATGGATGAGAAAATGTTGGAGGTAGTTGAGTAGTTATTTGTACCAGCTCATCTCTGGATGTTTTTAGGTAACATGATATAAGTACTCCGTAGCGAAGACGCTCGGTGCAAGCTTGGCTATTGTGAATCTTTTTACTTGTTATTGTAGGATTTTCGTTATCTTTGACAAATAAAGCGTATATTCAGATGGTGATTTTTGATAAAATGAGCGACCTGAATATTTGTATAACCTAACCCCTACAACAAACTAACCCAATGAACTTATTACGATCCTTATTCGGGGGATTGTTTTGTGCGGTGACCTCATTTAGTTGGAGCGTTTTATCTGCGCAAGTTCCTATCGTTCCCCCTGTTGATGAATTGCGTCAACCTTTCGGTGTTAAAGATTATCAAAATTTTGCTAACCCTGACAAAGTGTTTTATCCCGAAACATGGTTTCATTATATTGGTGGTAATGTTTCTTTGGCGGGTATTACGAAGGATTTGGAAGCTATCGCTGAAGCTGGTTTTTCCGGGATTCAGTTGTTCCATGGACAGTTTGGAGGCATCTGGCCCGGAACCGACGAGCAAATAACTTGTCTTAGTCCCAAGTGGGAGGCTGCGGTACAGCATACTGCAAAAGAGTGTGAACGACTTGGCCTGCGTTTTACGATGCAGGGATGTCCAGGATGGGCAATGGCGGGTGGCCCGTGGATTCAGTCCGAGCAGGCAATGCGTCATTTGGTATGGAGCCGGACGGATGTCACGGTAAAGGACTCAGGTACAATTATTCTGCCGGCGGCTTTTCCTAAAGCGGAAGATTGGCGGGATTATCGGGATGTGGCGGTAATTGCTTTCCCGACTCCATTGGATGATATAGGAACTCCTTTACGACCTGAAACAGTTAGAAGCAATACCGAGCATGATTGGGCAAAAGTTTTGACTGGGGAGGCCTCTATACAGCTCGGTGCTGTAACAGAAGATAATCCCTATCGCATTGATGTGACTTTACCGGAGGAGACTGTGGTTCGTACGGTCGAATTTCCGTCGATCAACGGGTTGAGTCATGCTTGGTGTTATGAACCCGGAGTAAATGTTAGGGTACAGGCTGTGATGCCCGATGGAGAAGCGGTCGATATACTGCATACCGATTTGCCGCAGAGCAGCTGGCAGGATGATCGTCCGATTACGTTGGCTTGCAGGGAGACAGAGCCGACACGTAACTACCGGATCACGATTGTCAATCAGCACGATATTACCTTGGGAAATGTATTTCTGTTCTCCGGAGCCCGAAAAAACAACTGGGAGTCTGAGGCCGGTTGGACGTTGCGTTCGATCGAGCGCGGCGGACAGTCGGTGGAACAGTCGAAGGAGGCCTATGTAGCGCAATCCGGTATTGTGGATCTTTCGGATAAAATGGCTTCGGACGGGACACTCGATTGGAAAGTGCCGGATGGAGAGTGGACGATACTTCGGATCGGACATGTTAATGCAGGGATGAAAAACGGTCCTGCGCCTCCCGAAGGTACGGGATGGGAGTGCGATAAACTATCGCGTGCGGGTTCCGATGCTCAGTTCGACGGCTATATCGGACGGTTGACGCAGAACGGTGGAGCGCTTTGCGGAGGTCTGCTGAACGGTCTGTTGTTCGACAGTTGGGAGTGCAAGACCCAGACATGGACCCCCGACATGGAGCAGGAGTTTTATCAGAGAACCGGATATGCTTTGAGAAAGTGGATTCCGGCACTGTTCGGGTACGTAGTTGACGATTCCGAGACCACGACACGTTTTTTACTTGATTGGCGTCGTGTCGTAGGAGACCTTTTTGCCGATAATTTTTACGGCAATATGGCCGAACGGGCGAAACAAAATGGTCTCTCCATATCGTATGAGACGGCTGCCGGAGATATCTTCCCAGCAGATATAATGGAGTATTATAAATATGCCGATGTGCCGATGTGCGAATTCTGGCAACCATTTACGGAGGGTTACGTCGGGTCTTTGAACTTCAAACCGATCAAGCCGACCGCTTCGGCGGCTCGGCTGTATGGAAAACCGCGTGTCGCGGCAGAGGCCTTCACCTCATTCAATCATACATGGGATGAAAATTTCCAGATGCTTCGCGAAGTGGCCAATGTCAATTGTGTCGAGGGGGTGACCCATCTGATCTTCCATACCTATACGCACAATCCGCAGGTAGATTTCTTACCGCCCGGAACCTCCTTTGCCGGAGCTGGAATCGGAACACCGTTCCTTAAGGGACAGACGTGGTGGAAATATATGAAGGAGTTTAATACCTATCTGGCCCGTTGCGGTTATCTGTTCGAGCGAGGGTGCCCGGTGTCGGATGTCTTGTGGTATTTGGGTGATGAGATCGATCACAAACCCGATCAGCAGGCTCCTTTCCCCGATGGCTATAAATACGATTACTGCAATCCGGATGTTTTGCTGAGTCGGTTGTCGGTTCGTGACGGGAAAATTGTTACGCCAGAAGGAATCTCATACGAAGTGCTGTGGATGCCTTCGACCTACCGGATGTTGCCCGAAACGTTGGAAAAGATTTATGAGCTGTTGTGTGACGGAGCAGTTGTCGTAGGTGAGGCGCCCCAAGGTTTGGCAACGTTGAGCGGAGGTGACGCAGCCCAGCGACGTTTTGATGAAGCGGTGTCGAAAATCTGGGGCGAAAAGCCTGCATCGGGTATTCGCGAGGTCGGAAACGGAAAGATTATTTCGGGCTTGTCGTTGGAACAGGTATTGACGCAGCTCGAAATACAGCCGGATGTGCACGCATCGGGTGCTCTTTGGCTACATCGAACGACCGGTGATGTTGATTGGTATTATGTGTGTGCTCCGAAAGGTTCAGGATTCGAGGGCGTTGTTGATTTCCGGAGTACGGGTCGGGTTCGCCTATGGGATCCTGTGGATGGCTCTATCGAAGATATCCCGTGCGAGCAGCGAGACGGAAGGACTTTTATTCCTCTTGATTTGGCTCCGTCAGGTTCCTGTTTCATTGTTTTTGAGAAAGGAGAAAAACAGAAAAAGGTGTCGCAACAGCAGATCTTCGAGACGATTGCTGTTTTGGATGGAGAGTGGGAATTCCGTTTTCCGAATGGATGGGGAGCGCCTCAGTCTCTACGTTCCGAACTGAAACCGTGGAAAGATTTGGATCTCTCGCAGGAGGGAAAATCCTTCTCTGGAACAGTCGAATACCGTACATCGTTTGAGTTGCCTCAATTTAAGAAAAATCGAAGCTATCAACTCGATTTAGGTCGGGTAGAACGTATCGCAGAGGTCTGGATAAACGGGAAACAGGTGCAGACCCTTTGGACCGAGCCCTATCGGGCGGATGTTACGGATTATCTTCAAAAAGGAGAGAATACAATCTGCATTAAGGTTACAAACACGTGGTTCAACCGTTTGGTCTATGATGCGGGACAACCGGAAGAAGCCCGAAAAACGTGGGTTTTGAAGTGGCCGGACAAATCGGCTCCGTTGCGTGAAAGCGGTTTGTTGGGTCCGGTAATATTACGAATGCAATGATAGTTTTACGTTGAAACTAAAAAATAAAAATATAAAGGTATGGTGAGAAAATTATTGGTACGGGTCGTGTTTTTCATGAGCTTGATTGGCCTATCGCGGCTCGAAGCCCGAGAGGTGATTAATTTGAATCAGGGTTGGCGATTTACATTAGGAGATGGAGCTTATGGTGTTCCGGATGTGGATGACAGCGATTGGCGGGTTCTGGATGTGCCGCATGACTGGAGTATAGAGGGCAAATACGACAAGCGCAATCCGAGCGGGCCACAGGGCGGATTTATGCCGTGCGGGACGGGCTGGTATCGTTTGCGGTTCGAGGCCCCGGCAAGTGCAAAAGGGAATCGGGTTTTCGTCCGTTTTGACGGAGTATACATGAAGAGTCAGGTTTGGATCAACGGCCGTATGGTGGGAGAGTATCCGAACGGCTACAACTCCTTCGAGTATGACATTACGCCGTTCGTTCGTCAGGATACGGTAAACGTTTTGGCGGTACGAGTAGACAACTCGCTTCAGCCGGGTTCCCGATGGTATACAGGCTCGGGTATCTATCGGGACGTTAATCTGATCGTGACCTCGCAGATGCACTTTACGGACGGGAGTACGTTCATTACAATCCCAGAGGTATCGACCGAACGAGCAACGATAGCGATGCGTTATGAGGTGATCAATCACAACTATCCTGAGACACGTTTCTCGTGGACGGACAACAAGTCGTTGTTTGTATGGCTGAGGGATCAGGAGGATCAGGATGCGCCGACGAGCGAAGGGAACCATCGTGTACAGAAGGAGTGTACGCTGACGTCGATTCTGTATGATATGGAAGGGAACGAGGTGACCCGCACGGAGAGCCGTCAGTTGATCGGAGACTATACCCGCACAGAGATGGAGCAGGAGATGGAGGTCTCGGAGCCGCGTTTGTGGTCGGACAAGACGCCGTATCTGTATAAGTTAGTGACGACGATATCGTACGACGGTAAGGAGGCTGATCGGATCGAGACCCCAGTCGGGATACGCGATATTCGTTTTTCAGCGGAACGGGGTATGGAAGTGAACGGAAAACAGGTTAAGATACAGGGTGTGTGTCTGCATCAGAATGTCGGATGTTTCGGTTCTGCCGTTCCGCTCGGCGTATGGCGCGAACGACTCGAGACGTTAAAAGCGATGGGGTGTAATGCAGTACGGGTAAGTCACTATCCGTTTATGCCTCGATTCTATGATTTGTGCGACAGCTTGGGTTTGTACGTGTCGAACGAGATATTCGATGAGTGGAACCGGGGGCAGGAGTGGGGATACTCTGAGAGTACCTATGGAAAGATGCCCTATACGTACCATCTTTATTTCAATCAGTGGGGCGAGACGGACTTGCGCCGGATGATCCGTCGGGATCGGAATCACCCCAGTGTCATTCTTTACATGCTGGGCAATGAGATTCCGAACCAACGGATCGAAGGGATCGAGATTGCCCGCAAATTGAAAGCGATCGCCCGTGAGGAGGATCCGACCCGTCCGGTGACGGCAGCGTGCGACTTCTTTGTCGGCGCAAATGTGTATGGGTTTATGGATGAGTTCGATATAGCGGGTTATAACTATATCGATCGGATTCATACGGACAGTTTATATGCCGCGGAGCATGCCCGCTATCCGCACCGGATGTTGCTTGGAACGGAGACCTACCACAAAACCCGGAATCATGTGTCGGTACGGGATCATGATTATGTGCTTGGGGAGTTTGTCTGGGTCGGATACGATTATCTTGGAGAGATCGTATGGCCCGATTATCGGGGATGGAACGAAGGGATTCTGGATATTGCAGGCTTCCCAAAGATGGAGTATTGGTTGCGGAAGAGCTATTGGATGGAGGAACCGGTTGTCCATGTAGGTGTACAGCGGAGTGAAGGGCGAGATTTTGACTGGTCCCCTCGCGATGTGGTGGATCACTGGAATTGGTCCGGGAAGGACACTGTTTCGGTGTGGGTCTATACGAATTGTGATGAGGTAGAGCTGCGCGTAGGCCGGAAGTCTATGGGCAAGAAGAAGGTCGATCCGGATGCATATAGTGTAGAGTGGAGTGTACCGTACCGGGCCGGATCTGTTACGGCGATCGGATATCGCGACGGGAAGAAGGTGACGGAACATACGTTGCAAACGGCCGGCGAGCCTTATGCGTTGGATGTATCCCGGATCTTCCGCTATGGCGATGTGGTACGGGCTGAGTTGCAGGTAGTGGATGAAAAGGGGCACCGGGTTCCGGATAGTGAGGTAGAGGTTTCGGTGAGCGGATCGGCTGCGGGCCGAGTCATGGGCATCGACAACGGGAACCAGTACGATCCGCAGGGCGAGAAATATACATCGAAAGAGCGGGGCAAGAGTTACGAGGGACGTATGGTGATCTATTTCGAGCCCTCAGCGACGGCTTCGGATGTAACTTTCTCTGCGCAAGGGTTACAGTCAGCCCAAGTGAATTTATAGTGCTAGATGTTTCGGTAAGCTAATTCCGAAAAATAGATCTGTCAGATTTTCAAAAAGAGAGGCGATTCAACAGAATCGCCTCTCTTTTTTTGATTTGTAAAAGAAAGTTTTCAATCAGAGTAGGAATAGCGGCCGGACCGAAATCACTACTACGATTATTATTAATAGTATACGGTCCTTTCCTTTTTATGACTATTCTTACAATTCGTGTTGCATGTTCAATCAGACAATCCGATTCGCTGTATCAGTCCAGCTTCCCGGTGAGTAAATCTGATTAGCAAAGCGCCGCCCCCCCCAAGTTGCCTATTTCGATAATTGGGCGATGCGTTCTTGAAGTGCCTTGATCTTGGCCTCCGCATCGTTTTGTTTGGCCCGTTCCGTTTCGACAACTTTGGCCGGGGCATTCTGAACAAAGCGTTCGTTCGAAAGCTTCTTGAGGACAGAGGCCAAGAAACCTTCCATGTAGGTTAGATCGGCCTTTAACTTTTTCAACTCCTCTTCCGTGTCGATCTTGTCGTTGAGCGGAACGAAATATTCGGTTGTCTTGACCATGAATGTTGCGGCATCGGAACATTTGGCATCGACTGTGCGGATGGCGCTCAGATTACCCATCTTCATCAAAATAGGATTGAATTCGGGATGGAAGTTGCTGTCCGCCAGTACGCATAGCTCTAAGGTGTCCTTATTCGGAAGATTGTGCTCTTTCCGGATATTCCGCAGGGCCGAAATGACCTCTTTGACTTGGTCGAACCGTTCGAGCAGAGTTTCGTCGTAGGGTTTGGCCTCGGGCAGACGAACGATCATGATGCTTTCGCCGTCGCGACGTTCGCTCATGTGTTGCCAGATTTCTTCGGTGATGAACGGCATGAACGGATGAAGCGTCCGCAGCAGTTTGTCGAAAAATCCGCGAACCGCGTCGATCGTCGGGCGATCGATCGGACATTGGTAAGCGGGTTTGATCGCTTCGAGATACCATCCGGAGAATTCGTCCCAGAAGAGTTTGTAAATTTTCATCAGGGCTTCGGAGATCCGATATTCTGTGAAATCAGCTTCGATCTGAGCGAGTGTCCGATTCAACATTGCGTCGAACCACTCGGTTGCGATCCGGTTGTTGTCGCTTTGTTCGAGTTTCTCGTCGACTTGCCATCCGTTAACCAGTCGGTAGGCATTCCAAATCTTGTTACCGAAATTCCGTCCCTGCTCGCACAGCGATTCATCGAACAGCAGATCGTTTCCGGCAGCCGAGCAGAGCAGCATGGCCAACCGTACGCCGTCGGCTCCGTAGCGATCGATCAGGTCGAGTGGATCGGGAGAGTTGCCGAGCGACTTACTCATCTTTCGTCTCAGTTTGTCCCGAACGATACCTGTCAGGTAGACATTCCGGAACGGTTTTTCTCCCTTGAATTCATATCCGGCTATAATCATACGGGCCACCCAGAAAAATAGGATGTCGGGGGCAGTAACCAAATCGTTAGTCGGATAGTAGTATTTGATCTCTTCGTTGTCGGGGCGATTGATGCCGTCGAAGACCGAGATGGGCCACAACCACGACGAGAACCATGTGTCGAGGACGTCGGGATCCTGCCGTAGATCGGAGATTGTGAGCGAATCGTTGCCGCTCTTCTGACGGGCGAGCTCCAGCGCCTGTTCGGGAGTTTCGGCTACGACGTACCCGCCTTTGGGCAGATAGTAGGCCGGAATTTGTTGTCCCCACCAGAGCTGACGCGAGATACACCAGTCCTTGATGTTCTCCATCCAGTAGCGGTAGGTGTTTTTGAATTTTGCAGGGACGAGCTGAATAGCATCCTCCATAACGGCCCGAAGTGCCGGTTGGGCAAGCTCTTCCATTTTCAAGAACCATTGCATCGAGAGTTTGGGCTCGATTACGGCATTGGTTCGTTCCGAATAGCCCACTTTGTTGGTGTAGGCTTCGGTCTTTTCGAGCAGGCCTGTCGCATCGAGATCTTTCTCGATCTGATTCCGCACGTCGAAGCGGTCCATGCCGGCATATTGTTGCCCGTGTTCGTTCAGCGTACCGTTGTCATTGAAGATGTCGATCGTCTCGAGTCCGTATTTTTCACCCAACATGTAGTCGTTGACGTCGTGGGCGGGAGTAACTTTCAAAACACCGGTACCGAATTCGATGTCGACGTATTCATCGCGGATCACCGGAATTGAGCGATTGATCAATGGAACCAGAACGCGTGTTTCCGGAGCCAGATGTTGGTATCTCGGATCGTTCGGATTGACGCATACGGCCGTATCACCGAGGATGGTCTCGGGTCGGGTCGTGGCTACGATGAGGTATTCGTCCGAGCCCTCGATCCGATAGCGCAGATAGTAAAGTTTACCTTGTGATTCGCGGTATATAACCTCTTCGTCCGAGAGGGCTGTTTGTGCAGCGGGATCCCAGTTGACCATACGGATTCCGCGATAGATTTTTCCTTTGTTATACAGGTCGACGAAAACTTTGATGACGCTGCGGCTCAGTTCGGGATCCATCGTAAATTTCGTCCGTTCCCAGTCACACGATGCCCCCAACCTGCGTAATTGTTTGAGGATGATGCCACCGTGTTTCTCTTTCCACTCCCAAGCGTGTTTGAGGAACTCTTCGCGGGTGAGGCTGTTTTTGTCGATGCCCTCGGCCTTGAGTTTCTGAACGACTTTTGCCTCCGTAGCAATCGAGGCGTGGTCGGTACCCGGAACCCAGCAGGCATTTTTTCCCTGCATGCGGGCGCGGCGGACCAATACGTCCTGAATGGTCTCGTTGAGCATATGTCCCATGTGTAGCATACCCGTCACGTTAGGGGGCGGGATAACGATCGTATAGGGTTCACGCTCGTCCGGAGTCGAGTGAAAATAGTTGTTTTTCAGCCAATATTCGTACCATTTGGATTCAATCTCCTGTGGGATGTATTTCGGTCCGATTTCCATACTCTCTGTTTTTTATATTTCCGAGTGCAAAAATACATATTTTCCCGTAAATGTATAATTTTCTGGGGCCCGAACCGATGTGTCGCACACTTTTCACAATAAAAATAGCGGTGAGAGCGTTCCTTTATCGTGAAATATACTGTAATTGCAGGCAAGGGGATGTTTCTTCATCCGGGATCTACTTCGGCGTGAAGGTTGTATCGGCTTTGTCTGTTTTTTATATTTAGGTGAAAAGCGCTATATTTGCGGATTGTATGATTAAGAAGGAGTAAAACTGAAGATGAGTAAAAAATATAATAAAGAGGAGGACTTTTCAGGTATATCAGATATGCTTGAAGGACGACATCATGTGATTCCGATCATGACGGGCGATGATGGCGATATGATGGAGAAGGTGGATATTCCCGACATTTTACCAATTTTGACCCTTCGTAGTTCGGTGCTGTTTCCTGGCTCGATTACACCCATTACAGTGGGACGGGACAAGTCGATGAGACTGGTTCGGGACGTGGAGAGTGCAAACGGAATTCTCGGGGCTTTGTTACAAAAGGAGCCGGAGGTGGAGCAGCCCGGACCGGACGATTTGTATCGGATCGGTACGGCTGCGCGGATTCTGAAAGTACTGGAGATGCCCAACGGTAATTTAACGGTAATTCTTCAGGGATTGGAGAAGATTGAGGTGCGTGATTTTGTCGTATCCGATCCATATTTTAAGGCTTCGGTTATGACTTTGAAGGATTCGGTTCCCGAACCGAACAACATTGAGTTCGATGCATTGGTCGATTCGATCAAGGATGTGGCGTTGAATATCATCAATGTTTCGCCTCAGATGCCCAAAGAGGCTACTTTCGCCATTAAAAATATCGACAACAAACGGGGGATCATCAATTTTATCTGTTCAAATCTTGATCTGCCCGATGCCGATCGACAGCGGTTGCTCGAGGCACCCGGACTTTTGGCGCGGGCTCGTCGTTTGCTGGAAATTTTGGTGCGTGAGCAGCAGTTGGTCGAGCTCAAAAACGAAATACAAAACAAGGTAAAGCAGAATATCGATCAGCAGCAACGTGAGTATTTCCTGCAGCAGCAGATTCGGACTATTCAGGATGAATTAGGTGGCGATCCTGTCGATAAGGATATTGACGAGCTGCACGAGCGAGCTTCCAAGAAAAAGTGGAGACAGGAGGTCAAGGATTTGTTCTATAAAGAGCTGGCCAAACTTGAACGGATGAATCCTGCTGTGGCTGAATATTCGGTTCAGTTGAACTATCTGCAGTTGATGCTCGATCTGCCGTGGGAAACCTATACGAAAGACAATCTGGATCTGGTCCACGCAAAGAAACGTCTCGATAACGATCATTTCGGACTAGACGAGGTGAAGGAGCGGATTCTGGAACACCTGGCAGTCCTGAAGCTGAAAGGCGATATGAAGTCTCCGATCTTGTGTCTGTATGGACCTCCGGGAGTCGGTAAAACGTCGTTGGGCAAATCGGTAGCCGGTGCGTTGAAGCGGAAGTTCGGACGGATTTCGTTGGGCGGTTTGCATGACGAGGCTGAAATCCGGGGACACCGTAAAACCTATATTGGCGCTATGCCCGGACGGATTATCCAGACCATCAAACGGGCAGGATCGTCCAATCCGGTCATCATCCTCGATGAGATCGACAAGATTACGGTGAGCAACCACGGCGACCCTTCGTCGGCTCTGTTAGAGGTGCTCGATCCGGAACAGAATGCGACGTTCCACGACAACTACCTCGATACGGAATATGACCTTTCGAAAGTGTTGTTCATTGCAACGGCTAATAATATATCAAACATTCATCCAGCGTTGCGCGACCGTATGGAGATGATCAATATTCCGGGATATATTCTCGAGGATAAGATTCAGATTGCGAAAAAACATTTGATTCCTAAAGAGTTGGAAGCGCATGGCGTTACGGCGAAACAGTTTAAGATGTCACCGAAGGTGATTGAGAAGGTGATCGCCGAATATACTCGTGAGCAGGGAGTGCGGACGTTGGAGAAACGGTTGGCCAAACTGATCCGTACACGTGCTAAAAATATCGGATTCGACGAACCGTTCAAACCTGAGATCTCTGCAGCTGATGTCGAAAAAGTGCTCGGTATGCCGCGTTTCTTGAATGAAGAGTATGAAATAGCTGGTATGGTGGGTGTTGTGACCGGATTGGCATGGACCGAAGTCGGTGGCGATATCCTGTATGTGGAGTCGATCCTGACGCCGGGTAAGGGAGCCCTGACGATGACCGGTAATCTGGGAGATGTGATGAAGGAGTCGGCGACGATCGCTTTGCAGTGGGTGAAGGCTCATTGCAAGGAGCTGGGAATCGATCCCGAGAAGTTCGAAAAGAACGACGTTCACATCCACGTACCCGAAGGGGCCATTCCGAAAGATGGTCCGAGTGCAGGAATTACGATGATGACCTCTCTGGTATCGACCTATACGGGCAGACCGGTTAAGGATCGGATTGCCATGACGGGCGAGACGACGTTGAGAGGTCGTGTGATGCCGGTCGGCGGAATCAAGGAGAAAATTCTGGCGGCCAAAAGGGCCGGAATCAAGGCGATCATTCTGAGTGAAGAGAATAAAAAAGATATTTTAGAGATTAATGCCGAATATGTTGAAGGTCTGACTTTCCATTACGTTCGAACGAACGACGATGTGCTGAAGTTGGCCATGGCATAAGAGGTGATAGGTTTTTAGGGGTGCGGCACACAAAAGGGAAGTGTCGCATCCCGTTTTTTACTGATAACCCGATGAAAAGAGTATGAAGAGAGTTGTTGTAGGAATGTCCGGAGGAGTGGACTCGAGTGTTGCTGCTTACCTGCTTAAGGAACAGGGATACGATGTTGTGGCGTTGTTCATGCGGAACTGGACCGATACGACCGGTACATTGGAGGGCGATTGCCCGTGGTACGACGACCACATGTTTGCCGAACTGGTGGCCAAACGGCTCGATATTCCGTTTCACATGGTTGACCTGAGCGAAGTTTACCGTCGTCGGGTGGTCGATTACATGTTTGCCGAGTACGGCAAAGGGCGGACGCCCAATCCGGATGTTTTGTGTAATCGGGAGATCAAGTTCGATGCTTTCCTGCAAGAGGCCCTCAAATTGGGCGCTGACTATGTAGCTACGGGACACTATTGCCGTAAAGAGACGATCGACGTAGAGGGTCAGACGGTTTATCGGTTGCTGGCAGGCAGCGATCCGAACAAGGATCAAAGCTATTTTTTGTGCCAGCTGACGCAAGAGCAGTTGTCGCGTGCTCTCTTTCCGATCGGGCATCTGTTGAAGCCTGAAGTGCGCCGGATTGCCGAAGAACAACATCTGGCCACGGCCAAGCGTAAGGATTCGCAGGGCATCTGTTTCGTCGGCAAGGTCGATCTGCCGGTTTTTCTCCAACAACAACTGAAGGCCCGGGAGGGGGATATAGTAGAGATAGCTGCGTCATGGCCCGGTTATCGGCATGATAATACAGAGTGCTTTTCAGATACCGAGATTCCCGATATTGCCGTGTTGGATCGGATTGCTGCTCCCTATCTTTATGGAGAGGAGGATGGTGTTAAAATAGGTCGCCATTCGGGTGCCCATTTCCTGACGATCGGGCAACGCAAAGGTCTGCATGTGGGCGGACGTCCCGAGCCGTTGTTTGTCATTGCGACGGATGTGGAGCGTAATATCGTCTATGTGGGTCAGGGAAAACAGCATCCGGGACTATATCGGCGGGCATTGTACATTCTTCCTGAAGAGATGCATTGGATCCGTCCCGACCGGGCGCTAAAGGAGGGAGAACAGGCGCGTTTCCGTATGCGTATCCGTTATCGGCAACCTTTGCAGGACGGGACATTATATGTTACACCGAAGGGTGGATACATCGTTTTCGATACGCCTCAGCGCGGGGTAACGGCCGGACAGTTCGCCGCTTGGTACGACGGCGATGAGCTGATCGGCTCCGGAGTGATTCATCGCTGATCTTTCGGACGGGGGAGCTTCCCCGTTTTTTTTGTCCGAGATCGGCGGGAATGTTAAAAGAGAAGTACGAATCCGGTGGTAAGCAGAAATCCCAACAGAAACCCTGCCGCAATTTGCAGTGGAGTATGGCTTCCCATCTGAAGCCGCACACCGGCCAGAATTCCCGCTAAAATCAGAAACAGGATCAGGGTGTATTGCAGATTTCCCAATCCCGTGATACACATGGCAAAGAGCATACCGAGCATTCCTCCGATCGAAGTCATGTGGAGGCTGATTTTCCAAAACAGTGTAATGATACCGGCTGTTACCACACAGCATAAAGCGGCGATGACGAACCGCGAAATCAGATAGGCAAATATAATTTTCGATAAGAAAAGTATGCACAACCCATAACACAGAGCGACGACGGCTATGGGAATGATTCGCTGTTTGCGTTCTTGTAACGAGCGGTCTTTGATTACACCGGTACCTTGTAGTATTCCAATAACACCCAAGGGCAACAATAGCGTGTCGATTGCGACAACCCCGACCAGAATCCCTTTGGCCGGAAGCGAAAGGGGATAGAGGATAGTCGGACCGAACAGCAATAAAATTACGGCTACGGTCGGAATAACAAATGGGTGGAGTCCTATCGATACAATCCGACAAACGGATCGACTATATATGCTTTCTCTCATGCGAAACTTTCAAACGGAATCCAAAGATACGAATTTTGGTGAATTTTTCTGGCCGGATCTTTAAAGTTTATACGTTTGAAAGGGGAAACAGTAAGAAAAGGTTAAATCTGTCTGCGCAATCGGGCGACAGGTATTCCGAGCATCTCTCTATATTTGGCAACGGTACGTCGGGCGATCTTGTATCCTTTGTCGTTGAGGATGTCCATCAGAGTTTCGTCTGTCAACGGTTTGTGTTTGTCTTCTTTTTCGATACATTCGGAGAGAATGTTTTTGATTTCGTATGAGGATACCTCTTCACCGCTGTCGGTTTGCATTGCTTCGGAGAAAAGTTGCTTCAGAGGAATGATGCCGAATTGTGTCTGTACGTATTTGCTGTTGACCACCCGCGAGATGGTTGAAACGTCGAGCTTCGTGGCATCGGCAATATCTTTCAGAATCATCGGCCGTAGTTTCGATTGATCTCCGTCGATAAAGTATTCGCGTTGGTAGTCGAGAATTGCCTGCATGGTCCGCATAAGCGTATCATGCCGTTGTCGGATGGCTGAAATAAACCATTTGGCCGAATCGATTTTATTCTTGACAAACTGGATGGCTTCTCGGTTTGATTCCGATTCCGTTCCGCTCTCTTGTGTCATACTGCGGATCATTTCCATATAGCGACGGTTGATTTTCAGGTCTGGAATATTCGACGAGTTAAGTTTCAAGTCGAAAATCCCATTTTGATAGTCCAACGTGAAATCGGGAGTAATATAAGGCTGGGCCGTACTTTTGTCATCGCTATATAAATTGCCCGGTTTGGGAGAGAGCCGTACAATCTCATCGATCGCATGACGGAATTCATCCTCGCTGACCGACAGTCGGGAAATCAGTTTTTCGTAGTGTTTTTTCGTAAATTCATCGAAATAGGAGGTCAGAATCTTGTGGGCGAGTTTTTGGGCCGGATTTAATTCGGGCAGGGCATCCAGTTGCAAAAGCAGACACTCTTTCAAGTTGCGTGAACCGATACCTACCGGTTCGAGACGTTGGATGGTGTGGAGAATTTTTTCGAGCTCGTTTTCCGTTGCTTCTATTCCCGTGCTGAAGGCGATATCATCGGTTATTGAGGCTAAATCCCGGCGTAAGTAGCCATCGTCGTCAATACTTCCGATAATGTATTTGGCTATCGTCATTTCCCTGTCCGACAGGTTTTTGAATCCTAATTGTTGGATCAGACTCTCCTGTAGAGAAATTCCTTCTGTGAGATAGATCGGCCGTTTTTGATCGTCTGGAGAATAATTGTTGGCGTGATACTTGTATCTCGGAGTATCATCCTCTGCGAAATATTCGTCAACGGAGACCTCTTTGGGTTCTTCTTCCTGTTGTTCTTCAGAGGGTTCTTCTTCAAGAACGGGGTTCTCCTCGATCTCTTGTTTGATGCGTTGTTCGAGTTGTATGGTTGGAAGTTCGAGCAGCTTGATCATTTGGATCTGCTGCGGCGAGAGCTTCTGTAGAAGTTTCTGTACCTGACGTTGGTTAATTGCAGACATAGTTTTCCGTTTTTCAATAATAGTAGATTAAATAGAGAATTACCTATCTTTGGTATAATACAAAGATAAAGATAATTCTCTTCTAACCGCGACCTGTAAAGGGCACATTGTAGCAAAAACGGTCCTATGTTGTGGTCTGAAATGTCTGCTAAAACCGTTTTTGTATTAGAACTCAGCGTTTTTCGGGGTACGAGGGAATGGTATTACGTCACGAATATTGCTCATGCCCGTGACGAACAGCAACAGTCGTTCGAAACCGAGCCCGAATCCGCTATGAGGAGCGGTTCCCCATCGTCTGGTGTCGAGGTACCACCATATATCCTTTTCCGGAACGCCGACCTCTTCGACACGTTGACGTAATTTGTCGAGGTTCTCTTCTCGCTGAGAACCGCCTATAATCTCTCCGATCTTCGGGAAGAGCACATCCATTGCCCGTACGGTTTTTCCGTCGTCGTTCAGCTTCATGTAGAAAGCCTTGATCTCTTTGGGGTAGTTGATCAGAATGACCGGCTTTTTGAAATGTTGTTCGACAAGATACCGTTCGTGTTCGCTTTGCAGGTCGAGACCCCAGCTTACCGGGAACTCGAATTTGACTCCGCTTTTCATCAGAATGTCGATACCTTCGGTGTAATCCAGCCGTACGAAATCGTTATCAACAACGAATTTGAGTCGGTCGATCAGTTCATTGTCGTACATTTTTGCGAGGAACTGTAAATCATCCTGACAGTTATCCAAAGCATATTGGATCAGATATTTCAAAAAGTCTTCGGCCAACTCCATGTTGTCTTCCAATTCGTAGAAGGCGACTTCCGGTTCGATCATCCAGAATTCGGCTAGGTGACGTGGAGTATTGGAGTTTTCGGCACGGAATGTTGGTCCGAATGTATAGATTTGAGATAGAGCCAAGGCTCCGAGTTCGCCTTCAAGCTGACCGGATACGGTCAGGTTACACGGTTTTCCGAAAAAGTCCTGCGAGTAGTCGACCTTACCCTCTTCTGTTTTCGGGATATTATTCAAATCAAGTGTCGTTACGTTGAACATGGCACCAGCCCCCTCGCAATCACTACCGGTAATCAGAGGAGTATGCAGGTAGTAGAAGCCATGATCATTGAAATATTTGTGTATGGCGAATGCCATTGCGTGCCGGATACGAAGTACGGCTCCGAAAGTGTTGGTGCGGGGACGCAGATAGGCGATTTCGCGCAGAAATTCCAGCGAATGGCCCTTTTTCTGCAACGGATATGAAGCGTCGGTTGTTCCGTAGATTTCGATTGACTCGGCCTGTATTTCGACGGGTTGACCTGACCCGAGCGATTCAACCAGTTTCCCGCATGCTTTGATACAGCTTCCCGTCGTGATGTTTTTGAGCAAAGATTCGTCGAACTTGTTGACGTCGGCGACAATTTGTATATTATGGATGATCGATCCGTCGTTGAGGGCGATGAAAGCCACGTTTTTGTTCCCGCGTTTGGTTCTGACCCATCCTTTGACTACGACATCCGTTCCGATAGCCGTTTTCGATTGCAACAGCTCTGCGATTTTGGTTCTTCCTCCGCTTGACATATCTTTTTGCTTTTATTGTATCACATCAGGTTGCAAATATCGTATTTTTTCCTGAAAAGAAGAACTCTTTACGGCTTTTTGATTCGATACGTTTTCCCGGTTTATGGTAATTTTGCTAAATTTGTCAAGCTAACTAAGTAACTATACGGAAAAGATGAAAAAAACGCTTGTATTGGTATCCCTTCTTTTATCGGGACTTTCGGCAGGAGCGCAGTGGCAACCTGCTGGTGACAAGATTAAAACGGTTTGGGCGGAAGAGGTCGATCCGAATAATCCGCTACCGGAGTATCCCCGTCCATTGATGGAACGCGAACAGTGGCAGAATCTGAATGGGTTGTGGAACTACAGCATTGTACCGGTAGGTGTCACTCCAGAGCAGACGGATGGCCAAATATTGGTTCCGTTTGCCGTTGAGTCGAGCCTTTCGGGAGTTCAGAAACAATTGGGGGCAAAAAATGAGTTGTGGTACACCCGAGAGTTTGCGGTTCCTGCAAAATGGACAGAGGATCGGGTGCTGCTCCATTTCGGTGCGGTAGATTGGAAAGCCGAAGTGTGGGTCAATGATATAAAGGTCGGTGAGCACACGGGAGGATATACCCCCTTCTCGTTCGATATTACGCAGGCATTGAATAAGAAAGGAGCCAATACATTAAAGGTAAAAGTGTGGGATCCTACGGATGAGGGTTTCCAACCGCGAGGAAAACAGGTGAATCGCCCGGAGGGTATTTGGTATACTCCGGTAAGCGGTATCTGGCAGACCGTATGGCTCGAACCGGTTCCGGAAAAATACATTGCTGGTATTAAGACGATACCAGATATTGATAAGAAAGAGTTGAAGGTGGATGTACAAACGTCGTGTGCGGCAATGGGTGATGTCGTTGAGGTATCCGTAATGGATGGAGATCGTATGGTGGCTCAGGGAAAGGCTCTTTCGGGAGTACCCGTGACGATTACGATGCCGGCCGATATGAAACTGTGGAGTCCTGACTCTCCGTTCCTCTATGATCTGAAAATTACATTGAATTCCGAAGGGAAAACGGTCGATCAGGTAGAAAGTTATACGGCTATGCGGAAATATTCTACGGGATATGACGAGAACGGTATCATGCGTTTGAAACTGAACAATAAGGATATTTTCCATTTTGGCCCCCTCGATCAGGGATGGTGGCCGGACGGACTCTATACGGCAGCCACCGACGAGGCTCTTTTGTATGATCTGAAAAAGACAAAAGACTTCGGTTTTAATATGATTCGCAAACATGTCAAAGTCGAACCGGCACGTTGGTATATGTATTGCGACCAACTGGGTATCATGGTTTGGCAGGATATGCCCAGCGGAGGGGAGAGCAATCCACAATGGCAGATGACACAGTATTTTGATGGACAAGAGTGGAATCGGGCTCCGATATCAGAAGCCAATTATCGGAAAGAGTGGAAAGAGATTATCGATTATCTCTATTCGTACCCATGTATCGCGATGTGGGTTCCGTTCAATGAGGCGTGGGGACAGTTCAAAACCCGCGAAATTGCCGAATGGACGAAATTGTATGATCCAACCCGATCGGTCAATCCGGCCAGTGGAGGAAACCACTATATCGCATGCGGTGATGTACTCGATCTGCACCGTTATCCGCATCCCGAGATGTATTTGTACGATACGAAACGCGTGACGGTAATGGGAGAGTATGGAGGAATAGGACTGGTCGTTGCGGATCATCTGTGGGAACCCGATCGAAATTGGGGATATGTCCAATTCAAGAATTCGGATGAAGCGACAGAGGCTTATCTGAAATATACAAACATGCTGAAAGATATGATCCAACGAGGATTTTCGGCCGGTGTTTATACTCAGACTAGCGATGTTGAGGTGGAAGTGAACGGTTTGATGACCTACGACCGAAAAGTAATTAAGCTGAATGAGCAGAAAATAAGGGAGTTGAATCAGTCAATTTGTCATGCTTTGGACAAATAGTCAAATAAAAGTTTTGTTTTAAACAATATTGAGAGGCAGAGCCTCGTTCTGTTATAGCATTGCGATAGGAAAACATGATGTTTTACTTTTTCGTAATGCTATAATAGTATGTATTTTAAAGGAGAGAAGGAAGTTGATCTGTCGGTATAATTGGCATGGCACGATGTTTGTCAATTATAAGTTTGAAAGCCGATCTGTCCGGGTGGCATGACAACGGAAGTTTGGCATAAAAATTGAAGGTTAACTTAGTAGAGTAAAGGAAGTAAAGCAGAAAGTACAAGCAACAAGGTTTCTTCATTTATTTAAGTTTGGGTTAGTAGTTTTAGGGATTAGTTCCCGGGGAAAGAGGCAACCGTGAGGGTTCCCTCTTTTTTATTTTGTACTTTGGATATTAAACACTATAGGGGTGATGTGATATAAAAAAGAACCACCTCAAACAAGTATGGAATTTCGGTTTTGGAAAGCGCATTTGTCTGAGGACATCCCGAAGGAGAGTTGTTTGATTGAATGAGTCGTTTGGATTTGGTTTACCTGCGTCATGAACATTAAAATTGATAAAATATGAAAGTGTGAATAAAGAGAGCTCTGTCAAATCGGCAGAGCTCTCTTTTTGTCCTATTTGTTTATATATAGATTATCCGGTTTGTTTATTTGTGGATGCGGATGTTTCGTATATATAATGGAGTTCCGTTGATACCGTTGATGTCAAACCGCATTTGACCTCCTGAATTGAGGCAGGAAGGATCGGCTTGAAGAGCACTGGCTTTGCCTGCCGTTATATCGAAGGTAATGGAGGTCCAGTCATCGGCTGCTGGGAAATTTAATCCGGAGACGGAGCAACCTGCAATGATTTTAAAGAAGAATTCGATTGATCCGCCTTTTGCACACTTGTATTCAAATGAGAGCTTGTTCTCGTCATTAGCAATGGCACGAGTGCGAGGAGCTGTGGCGATGTATGGGTCGTCGGCATTGGCTTCAGCTTGGTAAAGGTATGTATATCCCGTTGCATAACTGAAGTAATCTGTCAGATCCTCGAATTGCTCGAGTTGGTTTTCCGGTCCTGTAAGTGCAATAAATAGGGCGGAGGCTGCATTTTCTTCCTCGATGGTACGTGGACGCATACGCATTCTTTGAATATCGATTTGTGTTCCGGCATCTGTATCCAGGAATATCTGTATCCGGGAGCCGACACTTCCCCATCCCGATTCGGAGATCAAATTTCCCAAATCGAATGAATATACGCTCCAATCGGATGTCGGAGACAGAGGCATGATACGTGTCTTTATAGCATTATCATCCATTTTAACAGATAATCCCACCTCCTTGTCGCATTTATATCGGAACGTCAATACCTGGTCGGAGATATTTTCAGCGATTCTTTGGGTGGTGACGGATGGGGATGTTCCTGTCGTTTCGAGGGTGAATGTTCCGTTCGTTCCCGTATAGTTGTCATCGGTTACTGTTACCTGATCGCTCTCTTTGATATAGAAATATCCGGCAGGGAATCCTGAGTCGTCGATCTCCCAACCTTCTGAACGAATGTCGTAGAAGGTATCTCTTATTTGGTCGACTGTTCCGATGTATAAATATACGTCGTATTCGAATATCAGATCTTTTGTTACGGCAAAAGTTCGGATCGGAGCAAAATAGGAGCATGCCCCACTGGTAGGACCCGAGCCATGCCCGAATCGATAAAGAGTCATTTGCGGAGTTCCCGGCGTATATACACCGAGCCCCCAATCTTTGTCATCGACATAGGCGGCCCAATGTTCCGTGCGTGTCCGCTCTTCGTTGACGATTGTTCCAGAAGTTTGGGAAGGTGGTGTGTATCGTGTGAGCTCATCGTTGGTCCATGGTTTGTCTCCTGAATAGAAAACCAGATTACTCAATCCATTGTCCATGAAAACAGCGGGAACTTCTTGATGGGTTGCAGGGTGGTTTGTTGCACCTGGTCCGTTGTTGCGGAAAGTATAGTGAATATGTGCAATGCGACCGTCGAGCGTGATCGTCTCTTCCATTTCGCATTCGGACAATGCCTCGCCGCTAGCCCAATGAACCGGTTCTGAAACGATATTGATCGAGGTTGGGGTAATGTTTTGAGAGAGTACACGGGCTTTTTCGCCATGGCTACCTCCACCTTGAATCGGGTTCCACACCCATGGTGTTCCGTTCCAGTTACTACCGTCTGATTCACCATAATATGACTGTTGCATAAAGCGGCCTTCATCGGCATGATTCAGTAAGTTGCGTTTGGTGTCGACTTCCGAGAAATGGAAGATAGAACCACCCCGATCCATATCAACGCCTAACTGTATAATCCCGTTATTGATATATACGGCATCTTCCATACCCTCTTCGGGCCATGTTTCTAAAGCCGTTTCTTGTGGAGTCGCACTTTCGGAAACAGAGGCCGATTTGCGGTCTTCGTTATCGATCGCAACGATTGAGAAAGTGTATGAGGTGCCATTGGTTAAAGATGTGACAGTGTATGATGTTGTCTCTGCCGAAAGTAATACATTTCCATCCCCCGGTGTCCAGGTAATGAGATATGCTTTTATGTTTTCGCTTGTTGCCGGACTCCAAGACAAGGAGACTTCTTTGTCTCCCGATTGGGCTGTGAAATTTTCCGGAGCGGGGACGTCTGCTGCTATAGGTGTCGCTTTTTGGGTGACAGGGTCAGACTGTACTCCGTTTTCATATATGGCCTTTAGTGTGAATGTGTACTCAGTTCCATTGGTCAATTGATTGGCTGTGTAGGTTCTGGTCTCGGCAGAGAGTGATACGTTGCCATCTCCTGGTTCCCAAGTTAGCGAGTATTCGCTGACGAATTGGCTTTCGGGGGCCTTCCAATTCAATGTGATTTGGGCATCAGCTTCCGTAGCGGTGAATTCTGACGGGGGAGGTGTTGGATAGTTGGCTGAAGTTTCCTCGTTTTTACATGAAGAGATTGCTCCTGATGTAAAAACGAGAAGCAAAAGGGTCAGGTAGGCGAGTAGTTTGGTGTGTTTCATACTTAAAAAATTAATTATTATGTCAATGGTGTCCTTATATAACAAAAATAGAATAAAATGATGAGGATTGCAACGTAAATCCTGATTTCTTTTTTCGGCTTAAATTATTTTGGTTTGGATTAAGAGATGAAAGTTTACATAAAATAAAAAGAACAGTTCTCGTGAAGAGAACTGTTCTTAAAAGTGTTGTTAAAAAACAAGTAAATCAGAACTAGAATCGCCAGCCTGCAGTGAACGTAAATACTCGGTTAGTGACTTTGGTTGTTCCAATTTCCGATATGTCATTGAATTTGCTCGAAGCGATGTTGTTGAACGGAATGTTGTATCGGGCGTCGAGGACCAGTCCGAAATTGAATGAATAGGCCAAACCGACAGGGATTGTCACGTCGACATTTTTCAGTGCACCGGCTTTTTTCAGGTCTGTGGTAGTCGATTGAGATCCGGAGTCGTCCGAAACATCATTAATGGATTTGGCCCCCAACAGGAATCCGGGTTGTATACCGGCTTTGAAGGCCAGTCCGCCAATGATATAGATGTTGGCCATGACAGGAACGTTCAGATAGTGTAGACGGATATTGTTTTTTGCAGACATGTTGAATGAACCTGCACTTAGCGATATGTCGTCTTTCATACCTTGGCGGGAATAAAGCACATCTACAGAGAGACCAAAAACCTTGACGGGGCGAAATTCGGCGAAAGCACCGATGACCAGAGTCGGTTTGGCTCCGCTGATGTCGCTGTCGGATGAAGATTCAGATCCCTCATCATCCACTTTCATTCCGATGTCGGAGATGTTAAAACCGACTTTCGGACCAAAGGTGAAAGTCTTTTGTGCCGAAGCGAAGCTGACAGCAGCAAGAAAAACAATCAAAAGTAAACTTTTCTTCATAAAAATATTGGTTTAAAAGATGGAAAATTCGGGTATTTCTATATCCGCAAATGTAGAAAAAAAATGGAAACTACAGCGGTTTTGTAAGTTAAGTTGTGATGAAATGCTTTATCGGTCGAGTAGAAGAGTTGGGAAGATTTGAGTTTGGGGTATGATTGTTGTGGCTTATAAAAGATATTAAATAAAAATATTTTATATTTATGAATAGGGTTTTACAGATAATGATGTGTTTGCTGGTGGGAACAACAACAGGAACAGTTCTACAAGCTAAAAATCAGTCACGGAAAGATCTGCGGCAAGAAGTGAAAAGGACGCAAGCCGTTTCTGACAGTTTGTCATATATACAGGCTTTCGACGCATTGCAACAGGGACGATTCGTAGTTGAGATTGACCGTTTGTCCTTTAAAAGAGGTAAAACCGCAAGCGTTAGTACGAATACGAATTTTATCTCCCGGGACAGATCAGAGGCTGTCGTTCAAGTTACATTTAACGGAGTGCGTCCGGGTCCTAGCGGAATAGGAGGTATCACTTTACGCGGTACAGTTTCAGATGTACACCTTGAGGAGGGGCGTAAAGGGATTGTGTATTATAGTATGCGTGTATTGGGAGGAGGTATCGCTGCGGAAATCAGAATCACGCTTACATCGGGTAGTAACCGGGTGCGAGTTGAGGTCGATCCCGATTTTAATAGTAATGACATAACAATGGACGGACGAATCGTTCCGTATGATGATTCGTCCGTCTATCGGGGTAGGGTCTATTGATCGAGCTCTATTTTTTTACCTGCTTGCAGCGGTAGTCAGCCTTGTATTTTCCTTTGGATAATGAAGTGAGCTTCCCTTTGATTAAAGTTTTCCGCAGCGGAGAGAGTCGGTCAACAAACATGATTCCATCAAGGTGGTCGTATTCGTGCTGAATGACGCGGGCTGCAAAACCATCGTACTCTTCGTCGTGTTCCACAAAGTTTTCGTCCACGTACCGAATCTTGATCCGGCTGGGACGGTTGACCGACTCGTTAAGCCCAGGCAGACTCAGACAACCTTCGCTGAAAGGAGTTTCGTCGTCGGATCGTTCGTAGATTCTGGCGTTGATAAAAGTTTTTCGGAAGTTGACCAGCCGAGGATCCTTGTCGGCATTGACCGAGGCATCCACAACAAAAACCCGAATATTGCGTCCTACTTGAGGAGCTGCGAGTCCGACACCGTCAGCTTCATACATGGTTTCCCAAAGGTCGGCGATGAAACGTTTCAAGTCGGGATAATCCGGAGTAATGTCAACCGATTCATTCCGAAGAACTGTCGATCCGTAGATATAAATTGGTAGTATCATTTTCTGTTTGATTCAAGATACGGGAGATACGGTTTAGACTATTAGACTAAATGCGCGATCAGTTCGGAGCGCTCGCCGTACAACAGGTCGATCATCGGAATTTCGATCAGCGTGTAGCAGCCGGGTTTTTGGCGCATGGCGGCACGTGCTGTAGAGACCAGAATCTGTGCAGTAAGAGCCGGATTGTTGATGTGCATGTTAAACTCGAAAAGTTGGTTCTGGGTTTTCCCCGACACACCTTTGCGGGTTAAGTTGACGCCGTGTCCCATGTCTTTCAGAGCATCAACTGAATCGACCCGAATGACGTGTGTTTCGTCGTGAACGAAATAGGGGTCATTTTTGATGGCATTAGCCACTTCAGAGAATTCGTAACCCGGTTTCAGTTCGATGTATACCATGCGGCGGTGAATACCGGTGCCTGTAGGGATGGTCATGGACAACGCAGCCTGCACTCCTTCGATCGCCTTGACAGCTACGGTGTGCCCCATGCTCATGCCCGGACCAAAATTTGTGTAAGTCAATCCTTTGGGAGCACAAGCTTCCAGCATGGCACGGACAATCGAGTCGGTTCCGGGGTCCCAGCCTGCAGACATGATCGAAACGGCTTTGTGCTGTGTGGCGATTTCGTTCAACTTACGGTGCAGTTCCGGGATTTCGGTGTGAATATCGAAACTGTCTACCGTGTTGATTCCTTTGGCCAGAAGTTCCGATGCGAAAGCTTCCACTTTACGGCTCGGTGTACAGAGGATGGCTACGTCGACTTTTCCTAAAGCTTCGATTCCTGAAACGACTTTGTAGTTTTTCAGTTCGTCGGGAACTTCGGATGCATTGCGGCGGACGATGCCGGCAATTTCAAAATCAGGTGCGACTTGCAGTGCTTCGAGAACGAATTTTCCGATGTTGCCGTATCCGACTACGGCGGCTTTGATTTTTTCCATGTGAGTAAGTTTTTATATTTTTTTTTCTGTCTGTAAACTCTGGGCTTCCATATATCCTTGCAGGATAATCGTTGCACTGATGCGGTCGACCATTCCCTTGTCTTCGCGACGGCGCTTTTTGGGTACGCCGCCGGCGATCATGGTTTGCAGGGCAAGTTTTGAGGTAAACCGTTCGTCGAACAGTTCGACGGACATTTGGGGTATCTCCTTGCCGAGCCGGTTTAAAAAGGGACGGATGTAGGTGTAGGCTTCAGCCGGACGCCCGTCCATTTGTAACGGCATGCCCACAACGATCAGATCGACATCGTTTTCAGCGATGTATCGTTTGATGACCTCCATTAGCGTGTGGGTTGGAACGGTTTCGAGCGGATTGGCGATGATCCTCAGCGGATCGGAAACGGCAAGCCCCGTTCTTTTGCGTCCATAGTCGATAGCTAAAATTCTTCCCATATCCTTCCATTCTTCCGGCCGAAGATTTTTTTCAACGACCGTTTTGCCGCTCATATTGCAGGAGATAGCCTGTTTTTCGTCACAAAGTTAAGAAAAAAACTTATCTTTGCATTCCATAATACGATTTGGGAAAGATTATGAGACATATGTTATATATGTTTTTGGCCGGACTAATAGGTGTATCGACCGGATATAAACTTGTGGCGCAAGGTGTTCCTGCTTTGTCCAGACAGGGGATAACGGTCGATTCGGTGCATATTCGCGATCCGTTTCTTTTGGTCGATTCGGTTAATGACATATATTATATGTTCGGTACAACCCGAGGAATAGATAACAGACATTGGGTTGGAAACGGTTTTGATCAGTATGTCAGTCGGGACATGCGTCGCTGGCAGGGGCCTTATCCGGTTTTTGAACCCGGACCGGGTTTCTGGGGTAAAGGCAATTTCTGGGCAGCCGAATGCCATGAGTATAAGGGCAAATATTATCTTTTCGCGACGGTTCGCGGTGCAGTCGACAGCCTGCTCGGAACGGCGATTTTCGTGGCGGATACACCGCGAGGCCCGTTTGTGGAGCATAGCGACGGACGCGTGACACCGGATACATGGCAGGCACTCGACGGGACGCTCTATGTTGATGAAAAGGGTAATCCGTGGATGGTTTTCTGCCACGAGTGGACCCAGATCGGAGACGGTACGGTTGAGGCGGTACGGCTTACCCGGGATTTGAGGGCGGCTAAAGGGAAACCGCGCACGTTGTTTGCTGCGTCGTCGGCCCCTTGGACCGTGATGATCGATCCGTCGCGGCAGGCGTATGTGACCGATGGCCCGTTCCTGTATCGTAACCGTAAGGGAGAATTATTGTTGTTGTGGTCGTCTTTCGGGAAAGAGGGATATGCAATTGGCGTGGCCAGATCGGCAAACGGTCGGATCACCGGGCCGTGGGAACATGTTTCGGAACCGCTATTTGCGCGCGACGGTGGTCACGGCATGCTGTTCCGGACGCTCGACGGAGAGATGCTGCTGAGTATCCATCAGCCGAATGTGCTGCCTGCCGAACGTCCTCATTTTTTCCGTGTGAAAGAGGCGGTTGACGGCTCTCTATATTTGGATGGAGAGTTTCGGCCTTAGAAATTTGGAATAATCGAAAATCAAGATAATCATTTATGACACAAGAAGAACTTTTTAAGAAATTGGTGGCTCACTGCAAGGAGTACGGATTTATTTTTCCTTCCAGTGAGATCTATGACGGATTGAGCGCTGTGTACGACTATGGTCAGCAGGGCGTTGAATTGAAGAACAATATCAAGCGTTATTGGTGGGAGTCTATGACTCGTTTGCACGACAACATCGTAGGAATTGACTCGGCGATCTTCATGCATCCGAAAATCTGGGAGGCTTCGGGACACGTCGGAGCGTTCAATGATCCGTTGATTGATAACCGCGACTCGAAGAAACGGTATCGTGCAGATGTGCTGATCGAGGATTTTATTGCTAAACAGGACGAAAAAATAGAAAAAGAGGTCGAAAAAGCCAAGAAACGTTTCGGCGATGCGTTTGACGAGGCCAAGTTTTTGGAAACCAATGCTCGAGTGGCTGACTATCGGGCAAAACGCGATATGGCGCATGACCGTATGGTCGATGCGTTGAACCGTAACGATCTGGAGGAGTTGCGGCAGATTATTCTCGACTGCGAAATCGTTTGTCCGATTTCCGGGACGCGTAACTGGACGGAGGTTCGTCAGTTCAACCTGATGTTCGAAACGAAAATGGGTTCAGTAAGCGAAGGAGCCAATACAATCTATCTGCGCCCCGAGACAGCGCAAGGTATATTCGTGAACTTCCTGAATGTCCAAAAAACGGGCCGTATGAAGATACCGTTTGGTATTGCTCAGATCGGAAAGGCATTCCGGAACGAGATCGTCGCCCGCCAGTTCATCTTCCGAATGCGTGAATTTGAGCAGATGGAGATGCAGTTCTTTGTCCGTCCGGGAGAGGAGCTCGGGTGGTTCAAAAAGTGGAAAGAGACCCGGATGAAATGGCATCGTGCACTTGGTTTCGGCGACGAACACTACCGTTTCCACGATCACGAAAAACTGGCACACTATGCCAATGCCGCGACCGACGTGGAGTATGAATTCCCGTTCGGGTTCAAGGAGGTGGAGGGTATCCACTCGCGTACCGACTTCGATCTGGGCAACCACCAGAAATTCTCGGGCAAGAAGATCCAGTATTTCGATACGGAGACGGGTGAGAGCTACGTGCCTTATGTGATCGAGACGTCGATCGGAGTCGATCGTATGGTGCTTCAGGTGCTCTCTGCATCGTACGAAGAGCAGAAGCTCGAAAATGGCGAAACGCGAGTGGTGATGCACTTCCCGCCCGCACTGGCTCCGGTGAAAGCAGCCGTACTGCCGTTGGTTAAGAAAGACGGACTGCCGGAGGTGGCCCGTGAAATTTTGCATCAGCTGAAGTTTGATTTCAATGTGCAGTATGACGAAAAAGACAGCATTGGAAAACGCTATCGTCGTCAGGATGCGATTGGTACTCCGTTCTGTATAACGGTGGATCATCAGACGTTGGAAGATCAGACTGTAACCGTCCGGTATCGTGATTCAATGGAACAGAAACGGGTAGCTATCTCCGAGCTCTCTTCGATGATCGGGGCAGAAGTCGGTTTCCGGAAGCTGTTCGATCGGCTGATTGACTAATCTGGAAAGAAAAATGGCGAGTGAGGCTGTCGGTAAACGGCAGCCTTGCTCTTTTTGGAGAGACCGTATGGAGCTGATTACCCGAAAATCGAAAAAAGCGATTGTTTAATCCGAAAAGATACGTATCTTGCATCCATATAGGATGTGCAAAACGAATGAAAAATGAATGGAGTAGCACTCTTCCCCGGGTCGTTCGATCCGTTTACGCTGGGACATAAATACGTGGTCGATCAGGGTTTGGAACTTTTCGACCGGATTGTTATTGCAATCGGGATCAATAAGGAGAAACAGGGTTTGTTGACTCCGGAAAACCGCATGCGGCTGATTCGCGATTTGTATCGTGACGAGCCGAGAATCGAAGTCCGGACCTATACGGAGCTGACTGGTGCTTTTTGTCGCGAACTGGGCATCAAGACAATCTTACGGGGTTTGCGCAATACGGTGGATTTCGAGTACGAGCGTAGTATCATGCAAGTCAACTGTTCGCTGTTCCCGGAGATCAAGACCATATTGTTGTTTACCCCGGCTGATTATGTGGCCATATCGTCGAGCGTAATCCGGGAGCTATTGGCGTTTGGCGGAGATCCGACGCCGTTGATGCCTGAAAATATTGATATTAAAAACTATTTGTAATACGTGAAATTATGGAATTTACTGCAGAACTCATAGCCGGATTTTTGCAAGGCGATATTGTCGGCGACCCGAAGGCAACGGTTTCCGAATTGTCGAAGATCGAGGAGGGACATCCCGGATCGCTCGCCTTTCTGTCGAATCCGAAGTACGAACACTATATCTACCAGACGAAGGCTACAATCGTAATCGTTAACCGGTCGTTTGAACCGACAGCACCTGTGTCCGCGACGATGATTAAGGTTGATGACGCCTATTCTTGTTTCGCAAAATTGCTGGAGCTGTATATTGCCAATAAGCCGCAGAAACAGGGAGTCAGCAAGTTGGCTGCGATTCATGAATCGGCCGAGATGGGTGAAGAGGTCTATGTGGGCGATTATGCGGTGATCGAGCAGGGTGTGAAAATCGGAAATCGGTGCAAAATCTATCCTCAGGTTTATCTGGGTGATGGGGTGCGTCTGGGTGATGATGTGACGCTGTTCCCGGGTGTGAAGATTTATGAGGCTTGCCAGATAGGAAACCGTGTGACGATACATGCAGGATCGATTATTGGGGCCGATGGTTTCGGATTCGCTCCTGATGAACATGGTGTCTATCATAAGATCCCTCAAATCGGAAATGTGCGTATTGAAGATGATGTAGAGATCGGGGCGAATACCTGTATCGATCGGGCAACGATGGGGTCAACGGTTATTCATAAGGGAGTTAAGCTCGATAACCTGATTCAGATCGGCCATAATGTGACGGTGGGAGCCAATACGGTAGCGGCTTCTCAGGTCGGTGTGGCCGGATCTTCTAAAGTGGGGGCTGGATGTATGATGGGTGGTCAGGTCGGTATTGCGGGTCACCTGACGATCGGCGACGGAGTGAAGATTGCTTCCAAGTCGGGCGTTTCGAACAGCATTGCGGCTGGTCAGGTCTATATGGGAAGTCCGGCAATGCCCGGAATCAAGTACCATCGCTCATTTGCAGTATACCGTAATCTGCCGGAGTTGAGTGCGCAGGTGCGGCGTATGGAAAAAGAATTGGAACAACTGAAGGCCCAATTGGCTGAACAATAATTGCTGTCTTGACAGGAGGTGAGAGGTGACGCCTAAGATTATTATGGGAATCGATCCCGGTACGAACGTAACGGGGTATGGGTTACTTCAGGTGGAGGGCCGTACGGCATCGTGTATTGTTTTGGGTGATATCGATCTGCATCGAATCACTGATCCGTATCAGAAGCTTCGCTACATATTTGATCGGATAAGTGGATTGATTGACGAGTATCGTCCCGATGAGGTAGCTCTCGAGTCTCCTTTTTTTGGGAAAAATATTCAGAGTATGTTGAAGTTGGGCCGGGCTCAGGGTGTGGCCATGGCGGCAGCGTTGAGTCGGGGTGTTCCGGTGGCGGAGTATGCCCCGCGAAAAGTGAAGCAAACGATCACTGGACGTGGCGCGGCAACGAAGGAACAGGTGGCTTTAATGTTGAAAAATCTGCTGCACCTGGAGACTTTGCCTCGACACCTTGATGCAACTGACGGATTGGCCGTGGCGGTGTGCCATTGGTTCCAGAGTGCACCTGTCCCGAAGTTGGAGTCTCGGACCAAGAAAAAGGCACTCGGAGGCGGCCCTGTAGCATCGAGCAGTTGGGAACAGTTTGTTTCGAATCACCCTGAGCGGATCAAAAAATAAAGGGACAGAGAGTTGCAAAAAAATGAGAAATTTAAGATTGCAGGTATTGTTGTGGACGGTAGTCGTTGGAACTGCCGCCTGTACGGAACAGCCGGTGTCGGCGGGCTATACGATCGATGGAGAGATTGCCGGAGTGTCAGGAAAGATATATCTTTCTGTATTCGAAGGGAAACAACCGCGCGTTATTGACTCTACGGAAGTGATAAACGGAGCTTTCCGGTTTACGGGGGATGTATCAACACCGATTTATGCGGCTGTAGAGACTTGCGATGGAGCAATATTGCGTTTTTTCCTGGAAAACCGACCGATTCGGATTACCGGTTCGGCTGCTGCTCCGCAGGATATTCGTGTAGCGGGGTCGACGAATGATTCGCTTTATCGCATTTTTTGTCAGCAATACGATTCACTCGGAAATTTATCGAACGCTCCCGAGGTACAGGTATCGAGTTCTCAGATGGCTGATTCGTTGCGGCAGGTGCAGTTCCGGTGGGCTGAAAATTTCGTGCGGCAAAATGCGGGGAGTGTTGTAGCTGCTTATGTGTTATTCCGTCACTTGTCGTATGAAATGGGTGCCGAAGAGCTGCGTCAGGCTTTGGCGGTACTGGATCCTTCGGTTCGTTCTTCTGTTTATGGAACGTTGTTGGAAGCCATGTCAGAAGCCTTGACCCGTACGGCAGTCGGACAGCCCTATGTGGATATCTCCTTGCCGGATACGACCGGAACGGATTGTCCTTTGTCGCAGTTTGTAGGGGAGGGACGGTATGTGTTGCTCGATTTTTGGGCTTCGTGGTGTCCGCCGTGTAGGGCCGAGATTCCGCAATGGGTGGAGGTGTATGATCGGTTTCATAAAGATGGGTTCGAAATTTATGCGGTATCGCTCGATAAGGAGCGGGATGCATGGGTTCGGTTCCTGCGGTCTTCAAAAATGGGGTGGAAACAGGTCAGCCGATTGGAATTTTGGAACACACCCGAAGCAGGAATGTATGGTGTTCGGTCGATTCCGTCGAATGTGCTGATAGGTCCGGATGGGATAATACAGGCAAGAAACATTAAGCCGGTTGAATTGTCTCGGATGTTGGAAGGATTGTATCTTATTGAGAATTCGAAACATTCAGATCAAGTTGCAGGGAGTAACAATTAGGAGATAAGAAAAATATTCTATTTTGTCATAAACTTCTTTGAGAAAATATTTGTACGGAATAAATTTTTGCTTATCTTTGCACTCGCAATTAAGGGAAGGCTCCGTAGCTTAACTGAATAGAGCACTTGACTACGGATCAAGAGGTTACAGGTTTGAATCCTGTCGGAGTCACTGGTGATGAGCAACTTGTAGAGATACAGGTTGCTTTTTTTGTGTTCTTTTCGGTAGGGTTACGGCACTTTTCGAGGGCTTTGTGTAAACCAATGTGTAAACCGAGAATCGACATGAATGCAACGGTCGAGGTCGTGTTATACACCTCAAATCATTAGCTAACGGGGAACACCCGTTAATGTTGAAATTGACGAAAGATCGCAAAAGAAAGTACATTAGCTTGCATCCTTCACTCGCTCTACGATATTGGGATGCATCTAAAGGTCGTCCACGTCGTCATTGTCCCGATCGGGAGAAGATTATCGCTTAGATCGAGCGAAAAATCAATGAATATGAACAGCAGATCATCTACTTTAAAACGAACCAGCGGGATTATACCCTACACACGTTAGTAGACAAAGCCTCTGCTAAGGTCGTACGACAGACCGTAGCAGAATATTTTTGGCTTATATTCAACGAGTGAGTGGAAAAAACCGTATCGGGGAATGCCATGACTTTTACACACCTAAAAACTGCCCTGTTGTGTTGTTTCGGATCCCTCGAGTTCTGTTTTATCGACATTGACAATGATTTTCTTAAAAAGTTTGAAATGTGGCTAAAAATGCAAGCGCATCACTCCGACAATTCGATCGGAATCCGTTTCCGTTCGTTACGTGCACTCTATAATCAAGCTGTATCCGATAATTTGATCAAAAAAGCCAATAATCTGTTCGATACATTTAAGGTCAGTAGGTTCAAGGAAGCAATCGCTGAACGAGCTATCTCTAAAGAAGATCTTATGCGCTAAGTGAATTTGGATGTTCGGACACTTACCAAATATTCCGAACCATTCCTTGTACTAGGCAAAGATCTGTTTCTATTCAGTTATCTCGGTTGTGGCAGAGTACAATTCTGACGATTATATTTTTTCCTGTCTTAAACGGACCATTCATGTAATGGCAGAACAATAATACACTCTAGTAAGATGGGTTACAAATTTGGTAAATAGATATTTAAAGATATTTGGGGAATATTTGAGATTTCCAATTCCACTGATCACATACGTTGTTCGATACTCATTTGTAGCAGTTCTGAAACGTTCGGGGGGGCAGTGTGGTGATTATTAGTGAATCGTTAGGACGTGGTTCTGAATAAAAAAAACCGAATGCAATCTCAATAGGAATTTTGCATTCGGTTTTTTTATTTTGGCGGAAAGAGAGGGATTCGAACCCCCGGAGCCTCGCAGCTCAACGGTTTTCAAGACCGCCGCAATCGACCACTCTGCCATCTTTCCGGGTGCAAAAATATAACGGAAATTTCTTTTTTCCAACTTATCGACTCTTTTTTCTTGCCAGAATATGGTTGTGAAATAGCTTGATGGTTATGATGAAATGAATAAGTGTCGAAAAATAAAAGAAAAATTTGGTTTTTTTGATTGATATTTTTATATTTGTAATAACCTGATTGACAGTATGTCTAATTGATTAAAAAAAAAGTGTACGGCTATGAATAAAACACAGCTTGTCGACGCAATAGCGGCGCGGGCAAACATTACTAAGGTTGATGCAAAGCGAGCACTGGATGCGTTGATCGAAGTGACGGGCGAAGTCCTGCAAAAGGGAGATAAAATCGTGTTGGTGGGATTTGGATCTTTCTCGGTAGCAAAGAAACCGGCCCGTGCCGGTCGGAATCCACGAACCGGTGCGATGTTGCGAATAGCTCCCCGGAATGTCATAAAGTTTAGGGCAGGAGCTGAATTGACCGAACTTTGTAACGGTTGAAGTTTGTGTGGCAGGAGAATGAGAAAGGTAATTCTTGCTGCGAATTTTTTTTAGTCTGTGTGCTTATAATGTAAATCTATTTGTGATTGGGGTGGTTTGGCAATTACGAAAAAATAGCGATCTTTGCGAATCTAACAAATTACCTCGTTCGGAATGAATAAGAAAAAGATATGGTTACTGATCGGCGGACTATTGTTGCTAGATCAGGTTGTCAAAATATGGATTAAAACACATTTCCTGCTTGATGAAAGTGTTACGGTCTTCCCGAATTGGTTTTTTATCCGGTTTATCGAGAATCCAGGAGCTGCATTCGGCTTTGAGTTGGGCGGGAGCTATGGAAAGTTGATTCTGAGCATATTCCGTATTGTGGCTATCGTGGCTTTAGGGTTTTATATTCGTTATCTGTATAAGAAGAAAGCTCCTGTAGGGGTAGTTGTGGGGATTATTCTGATTTTTGCGGGTGCGATTGGAAATGTGATCGACAGTGCGTTTTATGGCTTGTTGTTTTCCGAATCCACTTTTACGGAAGTGGCTACTTTTCTCCCCGAAGGTGGCGGATATGCCGGTTTCCTGCACGGTAAGGTGGTGGACATGTTGTTTTTTCCGCTGTTTGAGGGAACCTATCCGTCATGGTTTCCGTGGGTTGGCGGCGAGGAGTTTCTCTTTTTCAGTCCGATCTTCAATTTTGCGGACAGTTATATTACCATCGGGGTGGTTTATTTGCTGATCTTCCAGCGTAAATTCTTTAAGTAGGTATAGAATTATAAAAAAAAACAATAAAAAATCCGGTTTGTGCCGGATTTTTTTTATTTTTACGGTAACCTATAAAACTACTTTTATGACCGTAAAGAGAATGCTTTGTCTGCTTTTCCTGCTGTGTGTGGGAGAGGCGTGGGGACAGAAATGGGAAGTCAACTCTGTCCGTAACGATTATGTTTATGCGGCGCGTTTCGATCGCTTTGTGACAGATAAGGATCGGACGGTCGCCGACGTGACCTTGCGCTATACACCCGGATGGTGGATCCAATATGGTACTGGAGGACAGTATCTGCGGGATCGAGAAAGCGGCAAAATGTATAAACTGATCGGCGCGGAAGGGATTGATTTGAATTCTCGGGTCTACATGGACAAGTCCGGAGAGATGAAGGCACGGTTGATTTTCGAACCTTTGGATAAAGAGGCAAAATGCCTCGATTTTCATGGTTGGAATCCACCGTTTCAGAATACGTGGGGTATCTGGTTGTCGGATCCACCAATGGCTCTGCCTGCATGGGCCGAAGGCACATGGATGACGACGGACGGCTCGAACCGTTGGGTGTGCGGATTTTTCCCTCAAATAGCCGTATGGGAAAATGATTTCTGGGAGTACGGCGAGGTGACCAAGAAAGGACGTAACGTATGGGTAGAACTTAGGAAGGAGGGTAAGGATACGACGTTCTGTCTGCGAGAAGGGAGAGAGGGCACCTTGTTGTTCGGAGCCGACGGTAAAAGGTTTGATACGTTGGGCAAGGAGTTCGTTTCTCGTAGCGGCGGCGAAGCCTCGACGTGGAGTTACGATCCCGAAAAGTACAGGAATGAGCTTTACAACAAGGGAACAGTTGTAGTTCGGGGTATTTTCGAAGGCTACACTCCGGATCTCGGCTTTACGACGGGTATTATTGAATCTCATAATTTACTGACAGATGAGGATTATACACATCTGATCGATATCCAGCCCGACGGTCGTTTCGAATTGAAGATGGAACTCGAGCATCCGCAACATGTGACGATGAAGTTGAACGATGCCTTTTATGGAAAGATGTTTGTCGAGCCGGGCGATACGCTGATGTGTCGGTTTATGTTGACCGATGTATTCAATCCTCAATATGTACATAACCGGACTCCGGTTCGGATGGACGGTTCCCGTTTCATGGGGCGTGCTGCTGAATATAATACATATAGGAACCTGTCACAACAGATAATTGATAAAGGATGTAGTTTAATAGACAAGATGGCTGACAGTTGCCGGACTAATGGATTGTCTGATGTGTTTAAGGCATGTGTCGATGAGCAGTTACAGTCGATTAAAGATTCGATGCATGTATGGATGTCGCAATATGCGATGAGTGATCGAACGAAAGATTTGCTCTATACCGATTATATTTACACAATATATAACTTTAAGTTATATTATGCGGCAATTGTCGATAATCTCCAGTTTATTAGTGAAATGACACCGGAGGGGTATGTTACCAAACCGAACCCGGATTATATACCGTTGCCAGACAATTATTTCGATTTTCTATCGATGGAGTGGTTGGATAATCCGCTGTTTATAACGAGTTCTGAGTCAACAAGCGTCCTTGGGTGTTTAGACCGTTTCCCATTGTCATTAGGAAATGTGGGAAATATGATTTATGGTACTTCTTGCAGAGGGTTAGCTGGGGCACTTGATGCTGTAGACTATGCGGAGAAAAAGATGCACGAAAACCATAAGGAATTGACAGAAGAACAGTTGCGTGGAGTGGATAGTATAAAACAGAGCTTTATAAATGCGACATATTCTCCAAACGCAAGGGTCGATTTAGGAAAAGATACGGTGGTCTCCAATATGTTTCTGAAGTATATGGAGGAGTATAATAATCAGATAGATTCTCTTTATGCACGGGGCGCTGAACTTTATGAAAAGTATTTTTATTCACGTGCGTTCGATATGGTGCAAAGTTATGGATTGGATCGTTGTTTGGTTTATGATTATCTTTTATTCCAACACTATGTGTTCAATTTAGCCCATCGGTATGCAGAGGCATCGGAGCAGGTCGTATTGGAGCAGATGTCCAAAATGTTACCCTATGTCAAAACACCGTATGTCGTGAAAGATGTTATTAATAGATATGTCGATGTATTGGCGTTACGGAGCATGTCGGATATGTTTTCGGCCAGTGAGAATCAACCACAAACTCCGGCAGACGAGTATTTCGAAGAGTTGATTGCACCGTATGCGGGAAATGTGCTCTATATTGATTTCTGGTCGACGGGATGTGCTCCATGCAAACAAGGTATGATTCGTGCGCGTGAATATGTTGAGTCAATGAAGGATCGGAAAATCAAATTTCTTTACATTACTTCAGAGGCAGATTCTCCGCTCGGAGCGTATCAAAAATTTCTTGATGAGTATCAGATCAAGGGAGAGCATTTGCGGATAACAAAAGATCAATGGAATTTATTGACTTCCAAATTCAATATCCAAGCTATCCCGCATTGCGTAATTGTGAATAAACGGGGCGAGGTGGTTGATAACAACTCAGGTCGTTTCCGGTACGTGCATAGTTGTTTGGACGCGCTCGATAAGCTGATCGAAGAGTAGAACAGGGCGCTTGCTTGAAACAGATTCGGGCTGTCGGATATTCTCGACAGCCCAAATCTGTTTGTCTATGGATTATCTCTATAAATCCGTTTAGTGTTGATCGTTGGATTTAGTAATATATAAATTTGATCAGTGGTGCCTAATTCACTGACGTTACGTCGGCTTCGGCACTTGAACTTTTTGCCGGTCGCGAATCGTTTTTGGCTGCATCCAGATTGTTCGAATTGCTCGATTTTACCCGTTGCGGCCGACGTCGCCGATTCGGTCTCCGTCTAGGGGTAGCTTGTTGCGTCGATATCTCTTGGGTCGTTTCCTGTGGCGTCTCCAGAGGAGCAGTGTTATTGACGGAATTTTCTTGAGATGCCTTGGAGAAAGTTGTCTCTGTCGGTTGTTGTGGCTTTTTCTTTGGCTTGCTTCGTGGAGCCTGTTGAGGTTGTGCAGAGGTTGTCTCTTGCTGTTTTGAGGACGTTTCTTGAGGTTGCTCAAGATGTGATGTTTTTCGAGATGTTATTACTTGTGACGCTTCTTGAGAGCTGTTTTTGACGGATCGCGTATTGTTCCTTTGGGGGCCTTGATGGGCCTCTTCCTGTGAAACTTTTTTAGAAGCTCTTTCTCCGTTGTCTTTTTTGGCCGATCGGCGCTCCTGCTCGCTCTTCTCTGAACGGACCGGGTCCCCATACATTTGCAGGGCTCGTCCGTTCTTTACAGAGACCTGCTTTGCCCGCGGTTTGCGGCGTTTTTGGGGAGATGACGCTTGATTTTTGGAGGCGTTTCCCGAATTTTGTTTTTGACGCTTCGGATTGGCCGGAAACCATCCTTTGCGGACGCGTTCCTGCTGTTCGAAAAGCTCTTTGATCGTCCAGAATGAGGAGAAGGCAAATACGCCGGCCAATGCTCCCACCAATACGTTGTCGGTTGCCAATGAGCCGGCGACACCTCCGAGTCCGAGCAGCAGGAAAATCCACCAGCACCGGGTGCCCCAATAATATTCGGCCTTGATGACGACCGGATGAAAAAGTCCTATGATTAAAAACGTGGCGATCCCAATGACCAGCCCGAGTAGGTTGTGTTCAGTTAAAAAATCCATTGTTTTTTCAGTGTTTTGTTGTGTGTAACGAGATTTGGTCGCTTTACAGATGGGTCCGGATGAATTCAATGCAGCGTTCGATCAGGTGGTGGCGCGAGGAGCCCATGCTGTGGTTCTGATCGGGGTAGATCTGCATTTCGAACGGACGGTCTGCTGCCGTCAGGCGTGCGACCATTTCGTAGGTGTTTTGAATGTGTACATTGTCGTCGGCTGTCCCGTGAGCGATCAGGAGTTTGCCTTTCAGTCGGTCTGCCATTCCGATCGGCGAATTGTTGTCGTAGCCTGCGGCGTTTTCGGACGGAGAACCGTTGTAGCGTTCCGTGTAGATCGTGTCATAGTAGCGCCATGACGTTACGGGGGCAACGGCTATGGCCACTCGGAATATGTCGTTGCTCCGCAAAATACAGTTCAGGGCCATGAATCCTCCGTAGCTCCATCCGTAAATGCCTATCCGGGAGGCATCCACGTAGGGTAGTTCGCTCAAATAGCGTGCCGCTTCGATCTGGTCCTCCGTTTCGTAACGTCCGAGTTGCCCGTAGGTGCACTTTTTGAAGGCCTCGCCGCGGAAACCTGTACCCCGTCCGTCAACGCATGCCACGATGTAGCCCTCCTGAACCAGCACTTCGGTCCACTCCATCTCCCATTGGTCGGCCACACGCTGCGAGCCCGGTCCGCTGTATTGGGTCATCAGCACCGGATACCGTTGGGTCGAATCGAAATCGTTCGGACGGATCAGATAACCGTTGAGCTCGTCGCCGTTTTTCGTGCGGAACGTGAAGAACTGTTTGGCCGGAAGTTGCAGCTGTTGCAACTTGTCGCGAAGTGCGGCGTTATCCTCCAGTGTTCGTACCGTTTCGCCATTGGCCCGATGTAAAGTGACTCGTTCGGGAGTCGTTGCATTTGAAAAGTAGCTGAGATAGTAGCGGAATCCTTCGGAGGGTACGATCCGGTAGGTCCCGTTGTCTTCGGTCAGCTGTTTTTTCTGCGAACCGTCACAGCGGATCGAGTAGAGGTTACGGCGTAGGGGTGAGGTTTCGGTCGAAAGGTAATAGATCTGGTCGTCGTCGAATCCGACCATCTCGGTCACCTCCCATTCGCCTTCGGTGATCCGGTTCAGGAATCCTTTGCGGATGCTGTACAGATAGAGGTGCATGTATCCGTCCCGTTCGCTGCGGACAACCATGCGGTCGCCGTCGGGCAGAAACGTAACGGTCGACCGGTCGGGTAGCTCGACATAGCGGTCGTTCTGCTCCTCATAGATCGTTTTCTGGCTGCCATCCTTGTGGCAGAGGATGACTTCGAACCGGTTTTGCTTCCGGTTCAGTCGGTAATAGGCCAACTCTCCGGATGGTGTCCAACGAAGGTGAGGAATGTATTGGTCGGTTTCCCTTCCGGTCTCTATTTTCGACTGCTCGCCGGAGTGCAGGTCGATGCAGTGCAGTTCGACGATTGAGTTCTGTTCACCGGCTTTGGGGTATTTGTAGGTGTAGGTCTGGGGGTAGAGTGCTCCGTCGAAACGGGTCATTTCGTACTCTTTGACCTGACTCTCGTCGAACCGCAACCATGCGATGCGGTTTCCGTCGGGCGACCATTCGTAAGCGCGTGCAAAGGCGAACTCTTCTTCGTAGACCCAATCCGGGACGCCGTTGATGATCCGATTTCGCACTCCGTCGAACGTGAGTTGCTGTTCCTCCCCGGATTCGATCCGGGTGACGAACAAGTTGTTGTCCCGGACGAAGGCAACCCGGGTTCCGTCGGGAGAAAAGGTAGCCTGTTGTTGTGCTCCGGCTTCAGAGAGTGGTTTCAGCTCTTTTTGCTGGATGTCGTAGATCCAATATTCGGCCGTAAACGATCGCCGATAGATGGGAGTAATCTGCGTGGTGAGCAGCAGGTATTTTCCGTTCGGACCGATCGCATAATCTTCGACCTGAATGGCCGGAGAAACCGCTCCGCCGTCGAAGAGTACCGTGCTGTCCGTTCCGGTTTGATAGTCGTATCTGACGATCCGATTCTCTTCGAGGGTTGTATAGTGTTTTCCGTCGGCCGTACTGCGCCCGCCCTTTACGCTTTTTGGGGTAAACTCGCCTCTTCGGATCGCATCGTATCCGAATCGGGGCGATGAACCGTAAGAGAGAGTTGCAAGTATCGCCATGCCGAAAACTAAAAAAGTTTGGAGAATCGTTCGTGTCATGGGTTATTCGTCTGCTTTACAGGCTTTGAGGCTCATGTCGAGGCTTCGTATCTGGTGGGTCAGCGCGCCGACCGAGATGAAGTCCACACCGCAGGCTGCATATTCACGCAGGTTGGCGAGTGTAATTCCGCCTGAGGATTCGGTCTCACACCGTCCGCCGACCAGCTCAACGGCTTGTCGGGTCATTTCGGGCGTGAAGTTGTCGAACATGATGCGGTCAACGCCCAGACTTACCGCCTCGCGTACGTCGTCGAGCGTACGGGTCTCTACCTCGATCGGGAGGTTTTTGTTTTTGGCTTTCAGGTACTCTTTCGCCTTGTTGACAGCAGCCGTGATACCACCGGCGAAATCGATGTGGTTGTCCTTGAGCAGAATCATGTCGAAAAGCCCCATCCTGTGGTTGCCACCACCACCCAAGTGTACGGCCATTTTATCCATGACACGCATGCCGGGTGTAGTTTTCCGGGTGTCGATTACTTTGGTTTTCAGACCGTCGAGCTCCTTGACGTAAACGGCGGTTTGGGTGGCGACACCACTCATGCGCTGCATGATGTTGAGCAGAATCCGTTCGGCCTGCAGCAGCGAGATCAGGCGTCCCTCGACATAAAAGGCAATGTCGCCCGGGCGGACATGTGAACCGTCTTCGATCCGTTTGTCGAGTTTGACATCGGGGTCGAGTCTGCGGAGTACGATCTCGGCGATTTCGACACCGGCGAGGATCCCTTCTTGTTTGATAAGTAGTTTCATGCGTCCGCGTTCGTCGTGCGGAATGCAGCAGAGCGAGGTGTGGTCACCGTCACCTATATCTTCACGGATAGCCAATTCGATCAAGTCGTTGACGAAAGGAATGTATTCTTCTTTCATTTCTTAGTGTTTGAAGGGTGTTTTTCAGTGAACAAAGGTAAGAAATATTTGCGGATGGACGATGTTACCGATCGATATGATGCGGGATCGATCTATAAATGAGCCGAAAATTTCATTGTTTTTATAAAAAAACGTACCTTTGTCGGATATAATCGGATGAGAAAAGCGTTCGTTTGGATTTTGCGAAGAGGGTATTGTCGAAGCGATCTGGTTGATATTCGGCAGGTTGAAGGATTGAACCTGCATTTGAATATCATAAACGGTGTAAAAACGGATGCGGTGGGTGAGAAGATTCACTCTATTTTCGTACCGATGAAATTAAAGAGTAGAATTAAAAATATATAGTATCATGAAAAATCTCAGAAGCAGTGTCTGTACGACGGGACGTCGGATGGCAGGAGCGAGAAGCCTATGGAGAGCCGATGGAATGAAAGATGAACAATTCGGACAACCGGTGATTGCTATTGTCAATTCGTTTACACAGTTTGTGCCGGGGCATGTACATCTGCACGAGATTGGACAGCAGATCAAAGAGTGGATCGCTGAGGAGGGTTGTTTTGCCGCCGAGTTCAATACGATTGCTATCGATGACGGTATCGCTATGGGACACGACGGAATGCTCTATTCATTGCCTTCGCGGGATCTGATCGCCGACAGCGTCGAGTATATGTGCAATGCACACAAGGTTGATGCGATGATCTGTATCTCGAACTGTGATAAGATTACTCCGGGGATGTTGATGGCTGCCATGCGGTTGAACATTCCGACGGTATTCGTATCGGGCGGTCCGATGGAGGCCGGCCGGATGGGTGATCGTGCATATGACTTGATCGACGTAATGGTCAAGGGAGCAGATAAGAACTTCTCCGATGAAGATTTGGCTCGTCTGGAACATGCGGCCTGTCCCACTTGCGGATCGTGCTCGGGTATGTTTACGGCGAATTCGATGAACTGTCTGACCGAGGCGCTCGGACTCTCGCTGCCCGGCAACGGAACCCTTGTGGCTACCCATGCAGATCGCAAAGAACTGTTCCATAAGGCAGCCCGTTTGATCGTAAAAAATGCCCGCGAGTACTATTTCGAGGATAACGATGCGGTTCTGCCGCGTTCGATTGCTACACGCGAGGCCTTCCTGAATGCCATGTCGATGGATATCGCGATGGGCGGTTCGTCGAACACCGTGCTGCACCTGCTGGCAGTGGCTCAGGAGGCTGGTGTCGATTTCAAGATGAGCGATATCGATATGTTGTCGCGTCGGGTTCCAGTCTTGTGTAAAGTGGCTCCTAACACGCCGGTCTATCATATTCAGGATGTTCATCGCGCTGGAGGTATTCTCTCCATTTTGGGAGAACTCAATCGAGGCGGATTGTTGGATACGTCGGTACGTCGTGTAGACGGTCTGACCTTGGCCGAAGCGATTCGCGAGAACGATCTGAGAAGTCCGGAAGTGACCGAAGAGGCAAAAAAACGGGCGCTTGCCGCTCCGGGTGGACGCTTCAATTTAGTGTTGGGTTCACAGAGTACCTATTATCCGGCTCCGGATCTCGATCGGGAGAAAGGCTGTATCCGTGATTTGGAGCATCCCTATTCGAAAGATGGCGGATTGGCCGTTCTGTTCGGAAACATTGCGAAAAACGGTTGTATCGTCAAAACGGCCGGAGTGGACGAATCGATTCTGCTGTTCGAAGGCAAAGCCCGCGTATTTGAGTCTCAGGAGGAGGCTTGCGAGGGTATTTTGAACGGGAAGGTCAAAGCTGGAGATGTGGTGGTAATTCGCTACGAAGGGCCTAAGGGAGGTCCGGGTATGCAGGAGATGCTCTATCCGACCTCATATCTGAAATCAGTTAATCTCGGAAAGGCATGTGCCCTGATTACTGACGGTCGTTTCTCGGGAGGTACTTCAGGTTTGTCGATCGGACATATATCGCCAGAGGCAGCTGCAGGAGGTGAAATTGCTCTGCTCCGCGATGACGATACCATTTTGATCGATATTCCAAATCGTACGATCAATGTGGAACTCTCTGCCGAGGAACTTGATAAACGCCGTGAGGCTATCGTTCGTTTCGAACCGGTGAAGCGAAATCGAGTCGTCAGTCGGGCCCTTAAGGCCTACGCGTCGATGGTGACTTCGGCCGATAAGGGCGGTGTGCGTGAAGAGATTTAATGAAACAAAACTGACATTGGAACAAGAGGAAGGGTTTGCAAAAAGTCTGTAATGATAATGATAGGGTGTGGATCCTTTCGACCGGTAAATTAAAACGAATTTATGGCAAATAAACCGAAAATAAAAGGGGCTGAAGCGTTGTTGTTATCCTTAATAGCGGAGGGAACCGATACGATCTTCGGCTATCCGGGTGGACAGGTGATTCCGATTTATGACCATTTGTACCACTTTACAGATAGAATCAATCATATTTTGACCCGCCATGAACAGGGTGCGGTTCATGCGGCACAAGGGTACGCACGAGCTACGGGAAAGGTTGGTGTTTGTTTGGTAACCTCGGGTCCCGGGGCAACGAATCTGGTGACAGGTATTGCCGATGCGATGCTCGATTCGACACCTTTGGTTTGTATTACGGGGCAGGTTCCATGCTCGCTGTTGGGTACCGATGCATTTCAGGAGGCAGATACGATCAGTATGACGATGCCGATTTCGAAATGGAACTATCAGGTGACTCAAGCTTCCGAGATCCCGAGTGCGATCGCACGAGCTTTTTATATTGCTCGTAGTGGCCGTCCCGGTCCGGTGGTGATCGATATTTCGAAAAACGCTCAAGTCGAGGAGTTCGACTTCAGTTATAAGCCATGTATCTACTTGCGTAGTTACAAACCCCATCCTGAACTCGATTTAACATTGATCGATCAGGCGGTACAGATGATTAATGCAGCCGACAAACCTTTGCTCCTGGTAGGTCAGGGCGTTAAGCTGGCAAATGCCGAATCGAAACTTTTGGAGTTTGCCGAAGCTGCTGGAGTGCCGATGGCTTCGACGTTGATGGGAATATCAGCCGTCCCGAATAATCATCCGCTGTTTGTGGGCAATCTGGGTATGCACGGAAACCTTGCGGCAAATGAGATGACGCAACGCAGTGATCTGATTATTGCTGTGGGGATGCGTTTCAGCGATCGTGTAACGGGCGATGTTAAAAATTATGCGCCGAATGCAAAGATTATCCATATCGATGTGGACGCCGCAGAATTGAATAAGAATATCAAAGTGGATTTGCCGATTCATGCCGATGCCGCCGATGCATTGGAGGCAATGAAACGGGGAATTTCTTATAAGGATAGATCAAAATGGATGGCGGTAGCTGCTGAGAATAATAAAAAAGAGTATGAGGATGTGGTTCTTCCGAGTACCGATCCGCAAGGCGAATATATTTCGATGTATGATGTAATCAGTACATTGGCTGAAGTGGAAAAAGGGAATGCCGTAATCGTTACGGATGTGGGTCAGAATCAGATGTTCAGTGCACGGTATTCGAAATTCAATCAAACTCGCAGTTTCATCACATCGGGAGGTTTGGGCACGATGGGCTTCGGACTTCCTGCTGCAATGGGTGCCAAATTAGGAGTTCCGGATCGTGAAGTCGTGGCAATCATGGGTGATGGTGGTTTCCAGATGACCATGCAGGAACTCGGCACGATTATGCAGAATCATATCGGACTCAAGATGATTGTTTTGAATAATACTTATCTGGGGATGGTCCGTCAGTGGCAGCAGCTCTTTTTCGGAAAACGCTACTCGTTTACACAGCTGGAGAACCCCGATTTTCCGTCTATTGCGGCAGCGTACGGTATAGCCAATCGTAGGGTAGAGCGTTTGTCCGATTTGAAGGCGGCAATTCAAGAGCTTGCCGATGCCCCGGGAGCCTATTTCCTTGAGGTGGACGTGCTGCCTGAAGAGAATGTATTCCCGATGGTTCCGGCCGGAGCGTCACTGTCGGATACGATCTGTAAAGAGTAAAATTTAACGAAGCAGAAGATTATGGTTAAAGAGTATATAGTTATAGCATTTACGGAGAACCAGATCGGAGTACTCAATCGGATCACGGCGCTCTATTTGCGACGTAAAATCAATATCGAGAGTCTGAAGGTCTCCGAATCGTCGATCAAGGGCATCAGTATGTTCGTGATATCGGCCTTTACGACGCAGGAAATTATCGAAAAGTTGGTTCGTCAGTTACGGAATATTGTCGAAGTGATTCAGGTCGAATATTATTCGGATGACGAGTTGATTACGCAAGAGATAGCATTGTATAAGATTTCGTCGAAAATCGTGCGTGAGAGCGGTATGGTCGATATGATCATTCGTTCATGGAATGCCCGAATCATCGAGATGAATCCCTCTTTCGTCGTGGTAGAGAAGACCGGAACGCGGGAAGAGATTGAAAATCTGCGAACCGAGTTGGAAACCCGTAAGGTGTTGTTGGAATTTACGCGGTCGGGAAGTGTAGTATTGCATCGCGAATCAATGGAGAATACGTTGAATCAATTATAGTAGTTAAATAATCTTTAAAACCGATTTAAAACCGAAAAATCATGGCAAAAATGAATTTCGGGGGAGTCGTAGAAAACGTGATCACACGCGAAGAGTTCCCCCTGAGCAAAGCGCTCGAAGTTCTGAAAAACGAGACCATCGCTGTTATCGGATACGGAGTACAGGGTCCCGGACAGTCGTTGAACTTGAAAGACAACGGGTTTAATGTAATTGTGGGTCAACGTAAGAATTCGAAGACTTGGGATAAAGCAGTTGCCGACGGTTGGGTACCGGGTAAAACGTTGTTCGAGATCGAAGAGGCTTGCGAAAAGGGTACTATTATTCAGTATCTGCTTTCCGATGCGGCACAGATCGCTGTATGGCCGACTGTAAAAAAACACTTGACTGCAGGTAAAGCTCTCTACTTCTCTCATGGTTTTGGAGCAACCTATTCAGATCGTACGGGTATCGTTCCGCCGAAAGATGTGGATGTTATCATGATCGCACCGAAAGGATCGGGAACTTCGTTGCGTCGTCTGTTCTTGGAAGGACGTGGCCTGAACTCGAGCTATGCGGTAATGCAGGATGCTACCGGAAAAGCTATGGATCGTGTACTCGCATTGGGTATCGGTGTTGGTTCTGGATATCTCTTCGAAACCACATTCAAACGTGAAGTTTATTCTGACCTGACCGGTGAGCGTGGTACTTTGATGGGTGCTATTCAGGGTATTTTCGCTGCACAATATCAGGTATTGCGTGAAAACGGACACTCTCCTTCCGAAGCGTTCAATGAAACGATTGAAGAGTTGACCCAAAGTTTGATGCCGTTGGTTGGAGAGAACGGTATGGATTGGATGTATGCCAACTGTTCTACGACTGCACAACGTGGTGCTCTCGATTGGTGGAAACCATTCCGTGATGCAACCCTGCCTGTATTTAGAAAATTGTATGCAGAAGTTGCTTGCGGTAATGAGGCTCAACGTTCAATCGATTCGAACAGCAAACCTGATTATCGTGAAAAATTGAACGAAGAGTTGAAAGAGATGCGCGAAAGCGAAATGTGGCAGGCTGGTGCTACGGTACGTAGCTTGCGTCCCGAACGGAACAAATAGTAGTTCATTGTTTGATTCGGGACGGAAACGGACTCAGGGAAGAGGAAGAAGGTAAAAAGTATGATGCCATCGGAATTTTCTGTATAGAGCCGTATTCGCGAATGTAGTATAGGAATTCGGAAGAGGTGAGTGTCGGAATCGACACTGTACCTCTTCCGTTTTTTTGTGGACGAAGTGAAAATTTAGTTTATCTCCTCTATAGAATGGTAATCCGTAGTGAAGTAGTGAAAATGAATAATAAGCGGAACACATTTCCGTTTATATCCTTGGAAGGCTGATTTAGGTCGAGCGATGTGTGGCCGGCTGATGCTTGTTTTTTGCCCTATTTATGATTACCTTTAGGGGAATAGTTAGATGTCGTGTTATGAAAAAAGCGATCATTGTATGTTTGTTGTGTTTGTTTACAGGATTTGTAAGCGCGCAGACAAAGTGGTATGACCCGATGGAGGCAGGTATACGTGTGGTTGAAGGCCAGGGTTGGTACGGAGAGCTGTCGGGTACATATAACCGTTTCCCTGAACGGATTCGCGAAAAAATTCGTCCGTCTTTATGGAATCTATCAACCCATTCGGCTGGCTTTTCGATGCTTTTTCGAACAAATGCTTCGATGATTACGGTCCGTTACAGTGTATCGGGTGAAAAAGATATGGGACATATGCCGGCAACGGGTGTTTCTGGTGTCGATTTATATGTTAAAAATGGGTCTGATGGTCAGTGGCATTTCACGGCGAGGGATATTGATTGGAAATTCGGTGATACGATTTGTTATACTTTTCGTCCGGCCGGAGGCGATGTTCGCGAATGTAAACTCTATTTACCGCTGTATAATCACGTAGAATGGATGGAAGTGGGTGTAGACTCGGCTTCGCAGTTTGAATGGGTGCCATATGATGAGACCTGTCCGATCGTGGCTTATGGAACGTCAATTCTCCAAGGCGGATGTGCTTCGCGACCGGGAATGGCGTGGACCAATATTCTTTCTCGTCGCCTGCAGTACCCACTGATGAATCTGGGTTTCTCGGGAAACGGACAGATGGATCCGGAAGTCATCGACCTGATTGCCGAAGTGCCGGCTCTGCTCTATATAATAGATTGTATTCCCAACGTACCCTATATGGAAGATGAACAATTTGTGAGTCGTTTCCGGTACGGAGTGACCAAGCTGAGGGAGGCGAATGAAGCTCCGATTCTTTTGGTAGAACATGAGGGCGGAATGTCCCAGTTGGGTGATCCGGGAGTAGTGCACAAAAACGAGCTGCTGAGAAGCTGTTATGAGTCTTTGTGCCGGGAAGGCGTGAAGGATCTCTATCTTTTTAAGTGTGAAGAGATGGATTTTCCGGAAGATGGAACGGTCGACGGGGTTCATCCCAACGATTTGGGTATGGAGGCGACGGCTGCCGGTTATGAAAAAAAGATTCGAGAAATATTTCGGGATAATAGCTATTTTTGTCCCGAACAAAAGTAGTACGAATTTAATATACTTTAATATACTTTTTTTATGAGTAAGGATAATAAAAAACATCATCTGGGAACACTTTGTGTTCAGGCGGGCTGGACGCCTAAAAAGGGAGAACCGAGAGTTGTGCCGATCTATCAAAGCACAACATACAAATATGAGACGAGTGAACAGATGGCCGATTTGTTCGACCTGAAGGCGAGCGGATATTTTTATACACGTTTGCAGAATCCGACCAACGATGCGGTAGCAGCCAAGATAGCAGCGCTTGAAGGCGGTATTGCTGCAATGTTGACATCATCGGGCCAGGCTGCTTCGTTTTATGCCGTATTGAATATCTGTTCTGCAGGGGATCATATCGTCAGTGCCTCGACAATTTATGGTGGAACTTATAATCTGTTCGGCGTTACCATGCCCAAAATGGGAATCGAGGTGACTTTCGTCGATCAGAATGCTTCAGAGGAGGAGATAGCAAAGGCTTTTCGTCCGAATACCAAGGCCTTGTTCGGAGAGACGATCTCGAATCCTTCGGTAGAGGTCCTCGATATCGAAAAATTCGCTCGGATTGCTCACAGCCACGGTGTGCCTTTGATCGTGGATAATACTTTTGCTACACCGATCAACTGTCGCCCGATCGAGTGGGGGGCCGATATTGTGACACACTCGACGACGAAATATATGGACGGACATGCGACCAGTGTAGGAGGCGCGATTGTCGACAGCGGAAATTTCGATTGGGAGGCGCATGCCGATAAGTTTCCCGGACTGACCACTCCGGATGAGTCATATCACGGATTGACCTACACCAAACAGTTCGGTAAAATGGCTTATATCACGAAGGCAACGGTTCAGTTGATGCGTGATTTGGGCTCGATTCCTTCACCGCATAACGCTTTCCTGTTGAACATCGGTTTGGAAACGCTCCATCTTCGTGTGCCCCGCCATTGCGAGAATGCGCTGAAGGTCGCTGAATACCTTCAGAAACGGAGCGACAAGGTTGCTTGGGTTCACTATTGCGGTTTGAAGGGAGACAAGTATTATGAATTGGGTCAAAAATACCTGCCTAACGGATCGTGTGGTGTGATTGCTTTTGGTTTGAAGGGTGGCCGTGATGAGTCTATCCGGTTTATCGACAGTCTGAAACTGACGGCTATTGTGACGCACGTAGCTGATGCACGGACCTCTGTACTGCATCCTGCGAGCCATACGCATCGTCAGTTGACCGATGAGCAGTTGGTTGAAGCAGGCGTAGCTCCCGACCTGATCCGTTTTTCGGTGGGTATCGAAGATGTCGAAGATATCATTGCTGATATCGAGCAGGCACTGGATCGGTAGTACGAGAAATTCAGGATTCCGGACTATGTGCAATTAGGAATAGTGCGCCGGATTCATAAGAGTTTTTATATTGAAAAAAGGAAGCGAGGTGTATCCGGATTTGCGGAGGCGCCTCGCTTGTTATTGTACGAAAACTCGGCTATTCGATATTTGGGAGAAATGTGTTTTGAGATTTCGTGAAGTGTTTTTTTTGATTCGGGGAAAGTGCTATCGGATTGAGGCTTCGTTCGATTTGGAGGCTGAAGAAACGATTGAGTCCACTTGTCCCTTTCGGATCATCTCGATCAGTCGATCCAGACTGTGGTTCTCCCGCTTCAGCCACTCCTCGAACGGATGGTCGATCGGAATGTCTACCGGTGGATAATCGTAGGGATCATCCTCTTTGCATATCCGCGTAACGCCGAACGGAACTTCGAACTCCAATAGGCTTAACCGAGGTAATGTTATTTTTGCTGTATTTCCCGTAGAAATTTCTGTATATCCTCCGCAATGTTGTCCGGCCGTCAGGCCGATTCCCAAAGTCTGACAGTAACGGGCGAACATCTGACTCGCCGAGTAAGTAAGCGGGCCGGTCAGGACATATACGTTTCCTCTAAAACCGTGTTTCGGATGATCTGGAACGTATTGCAGATCACAGACCGTATCCGTGCAAAAAACGGTTCCGTCTTTCAGTGTTCCGATGTATTCAATCAAACGCTCCCGATCGCTTTCTTTTATATGCGGGCTTCTCTCTATGTTTATTTGCAATTTTTCTCGACCTTCGTCGATTATACGATACTTGGCGTTTATATCGATCGGCTTATCCGTAAAATAATTTAGCGTATAATATACGTTTTCTGTCATTCCGCCGCCGTTCAGACTGACATCGATAATCAGATCTTTTATATTGTCCCGATCGATACGGCGCATGGCTCGACGAAGCAAGCGTTTGTAGCGCCAGTCTTTGCCGAACAGCAACATGGACGACCAACGTTTCCCCCAGAAGGAATTGATCGAAAGTACGCCGATTCCATCGCCGAGATTTTCATAAACGATTGGTTTTTTCCCAAAGCCGATTTCTGATTTGACTTTACGTTTGTCGCCTGATTTTTTAAATTGGCGATACATCTCTTCACGAGATATGTTCCCTAATATAACAGTATCATGTCGATTATTGTCAGGTCGGATATAAACGACCTCGAACGGTGCACGAATACCTTCCATGAATAGAAAATTGGCGAAGTTCGGCCAAGCTCTAGGTCTTGCCTCGTACTTAGCATTCATCATAGCCATCGCATTGGCCTCCTCACCGGGGCCAATAGCCCGGTTAATCAGTGCCATTTCCTTAGCAGAGCGACCGTTGATGCTGAGAATTTGAGCGAAACGGGGAATAATGCCTTTGTAATCCTTTACGTTGTAAACCGATCCGTCTTTCCAAGTCTGAACCCATAAAGGAAACAAGTAATCGTCCTCTTGGAAATATCCCCATCGATTGAACATGCCGTCGTCGGGGAACTTGAAATGGGCATCGTCTTTAAGCAGGTTCAAGTAACGGCATGCATAAACATATTCCCAACGATTGTTGGCATGTGCGGCTTTATCCCGAACAATCTCCACACGTCGATTCCACTCTTCGTCGCTCATTCCCCGACGTCCGGATATATAGGTGTTCTCTATGTGGTCAATAATGAAGTTGACCTCATTCAAATACAAACGGTGGATCGAGTCCATAAACCGGGCAGCCTGTATGCTGTCCATAACGGGCGGTGGTGCAACATCCTTTTTCTTGCTGAATCCGGATGCCGGAAGTAAAATTCCCAATAGGGAAACCGATACAAAAAGTTTACGCACGAGCATAATTTTTCCTGTTTTCATAGGTTTTAAGGATTAGGCTACACGTAAGTCGGGGGGAAAGAAACGGATACAGGAATTTTGTCAAGGGATAAGTATCCGTATTTGTTATTATTATATAAAAGTAGAAATAATTTATTGAAATATGCAACGATCTTTACGTTTTTATCAAAAAAAAGTGAGACGGATCTTCAGGTCCGTCTCACTTTCATGAAAAGTAATCTTGTCTACGATTATTTTACCTCTTCGATAACCAATTCTGGCTGATGGGTCAATCCGGCAGGAAGCAGAACGTATTGATCCATAGTGAATGAACTACCTCCGGTAACCCAGTTGCCCGGTCCGTATGCGCCGACCAATGCGGGAAGTGCATGCAACGGTCCGAACGTGTTTCTGCGGGTAAGTACGACGTTCAGTTCTGCAGCATCACCTTTTTCAGCTACCTGAGTCAGGTCCAGCTGATAGGGTTGCCATCCACAAATTTGATGAGCATATTCGTTATTCAACTCGATACATCCACCATCGAAGCCATCCATGGTCAGCATAATCCGTTCTCCGGCAGCAGGTTTGGGCAGGTTGTTGATCTTGTAGCACACAGCACCTGAATAGAATGGCAATCCTTGAGTCGCAATGTCTCCCACTTTCAGTTTGCTCGGCAGAGCTGTCAGCGTCTTTTGTATACCGTTCAGATTAACACCGAAGTTTCCGATCAGGTAAAGCGCCTCGAGATCGAGATTCTGGCTGAAATGACCGATCAATTCGATCTTGTTCGCTCCGGTCTGCAGACGTTGTGCAGGAATTGCAATTTTGTGGATACTGTTGTCGATAAACCAACCGTTCGGCGTGTTGTCAATCTTACGTCCGTTGACCAGTACAGTGAAGCGATCTGGTGTCTCCATGCAGAGGAACACGGAGTCTGATGGCATAACAGATATATTAAATGGGAACTCCATCCGAATGACACCCAACAGCTTTTTATACTCATCACGATGGTATTTTTCTGCATACCAAGGTTGGAGCATACCGCCGCCACGATAGGGTAGACCAAAATGTTTGCGAGCCGCTTGGTCAATTTTCAAGATCTCCGTCAACGGTTGTTTGGGACCATCTTCGATTTGCCAAGTTGCCACGTCCAATACGCAAATATTGGGTTCATTCAACGTATATTCGTATGAATCGGGAAGCGTTTGACGAGCCTTCTCTGTAATGGTAGGCTGGTCTGCAGCGAAGGTAGGATATTCAGCTGAAATCGTGTAAACCTTCTCTTCGATGGGTTCGAACGAGGTGAGCAGTACGGATCCCTCTTCGGTCGAATTGTTAGCCGATTGTTTCCATACTTTACCAGTCTTACAATCCCAAAGGGCAATGTTGCCTGCATAAGGAAGTTTAACCGTTACAGAATCATATTTTTTACTGCGGTCCATATTCATCAGGACAACATAATAACGATCGTTGTCCTTGCGAACTTGTCCGAAGATGTTAGACAGGTTGTTTCCTGCTGCATCGGTTACCTGTACAGCTGGGCGAATCACATTCTTCACAGCTTCTACGACAGGTTGTTCTGCGTAATCGACTTGAATACATTTAGCGGCCAATGCTGCCGGAGCTTCTGACGGTTCAACATTCACATACTTCGGAGCTTCACCCATGAAGATGATTTTACCTCCGGCTTTTGCAAATTTTTCGAGGGCTTTGAGTGTCGATTCACGCATGGTTTCCATGTTACCGACCAGAACGGTCCGGTAGGCAGCTTGTCCTACTTTGAAAACAGGATTGCCTTCATCGTCTTTTCCGATTTTGGACAGACGGCTCATCATCTCTTCGTCACCGTAATCGAAGTCGATCCGTTCGCCGGCCAACCAGTGGAACAGATCGGCATATTTTTCTTCCATTTTGCTGATTTCGGGAGTTGCTGACCACAAGTTGTTGAAAGAGGATACGCAAACTTGGCTCCAAACGCTTTCAATTGGATTGACGATCAGTACATCGCATACTGGAGTACCCTGATTCAGCATGACACCCAGACGCGAGAAATAGTCTTCGACATACTTATACTCTTTCCACCACGGGGATTGGAAGAAGATGCTGGCCGGATAGTCTCGTTTAGCTTCACCTTCCATCGTATACCAAGAGAGGTGGTGGCAACGGAGGTTGATTCCGAACAGGGCCTGCCAGTCGCCTACGGCTTTATGACTCTCAAAGTTGAATTGCCATCCGGTACATCCGTATAATTCAGAAAGCAGCCATTTCTGTCCCAACTGACGGGTTACGGAAGAGAGTTGTTTAACCACCCAGTACGAATTGTCGTTTTCTGTAAGCATGTCCACACCTGGAGTTTGCATATACTCGTAGTAGCGCATAACCGAACCTAACACAGAGGTTTGGTTGGAGAAGGTATTCTCATGCAGTACGTGGCCGGTGTAGATCATGTTGTTTTTGGCGCACCAATCATATTGCGGTTTGGCAAAGTTTTCGATGAAAAGTTTTTCAGTCAACTCGCAATATTTCCATTTGACGTCATTGACACGCTCGCCATTTTCGCGCAAAAACAGCTTCGGCAGATCGGCAGCCAAATCACCTCCAAAGGCCTTTTTGTACTCTTTGAGCATGTTCGGGGTCCAAGGCACTTTGTTGGCACCGCTTTGGGCTCCTCCTGCTGCATTTCCGAAAAGATTTCCACGATGCGGTTCGTCTGTAAAGATACCTACGATGTTTTTACCGATACGATCGCCGCAGTACTCTTTGTAGGCTTCGTGGGTCAGTTTTATATAGCGGTCGGTAGCCTCACGACTCATCGGGTCCAGATAGGTGTATCCGTTGTAGTTGTCGTTGCACTCGGCCGTTTCATGTTGAAATTTCAGGACGGTTTTACCGGCATATTTTGACATGTCGGACTCTTTGGTGAGCTGTTCCAATTCGGAATAGTTGATACCATCGAGTTTACATGCAAATGCGGAGATGATCGAATCGTTGTCCCAAACAAACTCTTCTGCCGGCATTGTGTACATAGTAACATGATTTTGCCGATATTTAGGGTCTTTTGTGACCATACCTCCCGCACTTCCTGAGGGCCAACGATCTTCATCGTAGAGGTAAGCTTCCATGCCGATTTTTTCGGCTTCATCTGCCACAGCATTGGTCAGATCGAACCAATCCCATCCCAAGTATTCGGTTTTAAGACCGACGCGGGAGTGCATGAAGGCGCCGCCCATACCCATGTCTTTAAATACATGGAGTTGTCGGATCAGTTCGTCTTTGTCGAGTCGACCATTCCATGACCAGAATGGTTTTCCACGCCACTCATGTCCCGGATCTTGGAACGTGGTGTAGAGCGAATCATCGCTCAAGGTAACGTTTGTCTGTTTGTTTCCGCCGGACGAGCAGGAGAGTATCGCAGTCGCGAGAACAAGCGAGACGATAAAAGTAAGATTTTTCATAGTATGAGTTTTAGTAAAAGATTGTTTACATTCTGTTCGAAACGAAAAGGGTAAATCACCCCAAGTTTTCTACAAAAGTGCGAAAAAATATCGGTCCCCCAAACTAAAAACAGTATTTTTAGACGATTCCGGAGGGTAAAGATCTGTATTTTTCTCTGTTTTTTTGAGAGAGGTTATGTGATGAACGAATAAAAAATTTTTTTAAAAACTTGTTTTCTGAGAAACTTTGTCCGTGAAAAGCGTTACCTTCGCACCGGGAAATGAAATGACGGAGCGGTTTTTGATCGTCTTTCGTTTCCATAGGATAAATAAGTTAAGGTTTTATGGGATTTTTTCATGACTTGTTCTTCGGTAACAGCGCATTTTGGGGAGGAGGAGTCGCTCATTCGGTATTGATATTGGCGCTGGTTATTTCACTCGGAGTGGCTCTGGGTAAGATTAAAATTGCAGGCGTACGGCTTGGAGTTACGTGGATATTGTTTGTCGGTATTGCTTTTAGCCATTTCGGCATGACGCTCAACGAACACCTGCTCCATTTTCTTAAAGAGTTCGGGCTGATTCTTTTCGTTTATTCGATTGGACTTCAGGTCGGACCGAGTTTCTTCTCTTCCTTCAAAAAAGGAGGGATTCAGTTGAACATGTTTGCTACGGGAATCGTTTTGTTGGGTGTATTGACCACTTATGTGATCTACTTGATAACGGGATTACCCATTACGACAATGGTCGGCATTTTGTCTGGTGCTGTAACCAATACTCCGGGGTTGGGTGCGGCGCAGCAGGCGTATAGCGATATGACAGGAATCGACTCTCCGGATATTGCTACGGGGTATGCCGTTGCCTATCCTTTGGGAGTACTCGGAATCATTCTTTCGATGATTGTAATCCGATGGATTTGTAAAGTGCGATTCGATGAGGAGAACCAAGCTATGGCAGTAAAAGAGAACGATGAAAATGCGGCGGTTCGCATCTCTGTTGAAGTTAAAAATCCTTTTATTGAAGGGAAAACAGTACTTCAGGTCAAACGGTTGATTAATCGTCAGTTTGTCATTTCCCGCGTATTGCATGTAGATGGACATATCGATATTGTTAATGCCCAGACACGGCTTGTTGTAGGAGATCGTGTGTTGATTGTAACCACCTTACATGATATGGATCTGTTGGTTGATTTACTCGGAGAAAAGATCGATATGGAGAAAGAGGAATGGGAAAAACTTGACAATCAGCTTATTTCCAGACGAATTATGATTACCAAGTCGAAACTGAACGGACAACATATCGGTTCGTTGCGACTTCAGAGCTATGGGGTAAATGTTACGCGTGTAAACCGTGCCGGTGTGGACTTGATCCCAAATCATAACCTGCAACTGCAGATGGGAGACCGTTTGACCGTTGTTGGAAGTGAGACGGCGATCAATGCAGTTTCCAAAGTATTGGGAAACTCCATGCGTCGGTTAAACGAGCCCAATCTGATTCCGATTTTTGTCGGAATTTTCCTGGGTGTGGTATTGGGAAGTATACCAATTATGTTTCCGGGAATTCCGCAACCTGTCAAATTAGGGTTGGCCGGAGGTCCGTTGGTAGTTTCGATATTGATTAGCCGATTCGGACCACATTATAAATTGGTAACCTATACGACAATGAGCGCCAATTTGATGCTGCGGGAGGTCGGTATCGCGTTGTTCTTGGCGTGTGTCGGTTTGGGTGCAGGAGAAGGTTTTGTACATACGGTACTTTATGAAAACGGGTATCATTGGATTGGTTACGGTTTTATTATTACGGTGTTGCCGTTGTTGATCGTAGGTCTGATTGCACGAAAATTCTTCAAGTTAAATTACTTTACACTGATGGGTGTAGCTGCAGGAGCAATGACCGATCCTCCAGCATTGGCTTATTCCAATGGTGTTGCCGGTAACGATATGCCGTCGGTCGGTTATGCAACGGTTTATCCATTGACGATGTTTCTGCGGATTTTGACGGCACAGTTGCTGATTCTTTGTGTAGGATAGAGGGCTTAGAGTACGGATTGGAGGTTCTTCGGACTTGATGTGGAGATCGGTGGGTTATGTCAGACTTCGATATATATACTTCGGAATCGGATTTGTCACAACTCAAAGATCTGATTAAACAATGTGGAGAGCGTCTGGTAATTCGGAAAGGTGAATGTTTCCTGAGAGCGGGAGAGATCGGCGGTAAGATTGCATACATCGAACAGGGTGGTTTTAAGTGCGTTCGGAAAGATTCTCGAGGGAATGAACGGATTTTTGCATTTATGTTCGAGGACGAGTTGATTGCGGATTATATCCCTTATAGGAATAAGAAACCGGTTCTGTTGGATATTCAAGCGATGGAAGACGGGGTGATCTATTGTACACCGATTGAAAATCTACGTTCTTTTTTTGAAACTGAAATAGATGGAGATATTTATGTGCGAAAGTTTGTCGAGACGATAGCTTATCAACATCTACAGCGTATAGTATCTGTCGTGTGTGAAACACCGGAAGAGAGATATATTCAGTTACAGAAGCGGGTGCCGGATATCTTTTATCGAGTGAATCTGAAAGATATTGCGGCCTATATAGGTGTACGTCCCGAAACTCTGAGTCGGATGAGAACCTCTTTCTTGAGGAAGGATTCGACGGAAAATACTTGATTATAATCAAGTGTTTATAGTTTTTTAGATAAACGCTGTTCTCGGACAGCGTTTTTTTTGTACTTTTCGAAAAATTAAAAATGCTTTGTTATGAGTATGAAATTATCGGGTGTGATGTCACTGTTGGCTGTCGGGTCACTTTTGTCTTGCACGCAGGATCGTCAGATGGTAGGGAAGTGGGTTGAGCCTATTCCTGGTGGCGTAATCGAAGGAGTGCAAGGGTTCGAATTGAAAGAGGATGGAACTGCATCTTCGATCAATATGGCAACTTTAGTTTATGAGAACTGGAAGATGTCTGGAGAAAAACTGATTTTGGCGGGTGAGAGTATAGGAAATGGCGTCACGGGCCGTTTTACCGATACAATGAATATTCAGAAGATCAGTGAAGATACACTGGTTCTTGTTCGAGGAGAGGCGACCTTTGTATATACTCGTTTTCAGGGGCCGGTTCCGATTCCAGTGGCTAAGGAGGAGCTACGAGTGGTGAAAGGTACGTTGATCTGGGGACATGAAGTTCGCTCGTTCAAAGCCGATGGGGATTCGCTCGAATATTGGGTGGCAGATAGTACTGGAGCTTTAAAAAACGATTACGAAAAAACGGTAGGTAATGGAGCGAAACCATACACGCCTGTGTACGTAGAGTTGAAGGTACGGGATATGGGAAAGCCCACCGACGGTTTTGCTCTCGATTATGACGGGGTTTATCAAGTAGAGGAGATTATTACTGTCAAGCCGATCGAATAGGAGGAATATCAGTGTGGTAAAAAAAAGCTGGCCTAAAAGAGCCAGCTTTTTTTTGATTAGAGACTTACTATGTCGATACGATAATCTTTCTAATTATTGGGCGTAACAGCCCGATTTTGTCTCCGCTCTTCTCGTAGTGCTTTTCTTCGTGCTTTTTTCTCTTGACGGGTCATTGCGCGTGAAACATTTTGCGATTCTTGTTCTTCTTTCCCTTCGATTACAGGCAGTGTGCTTCCTTTCGTTTGATCTGTGGAATCAGAGGGTAATGATTGTGCAGATCCGGTGACGAGAGTATCCGTCGGGAGAACAGGAATTGGTCGTACTTCAGGAAGTGTATCGATCACCGGAACCGAATCCTGTTCGATGATGCCTTCTTGTTGTAGTTGGAGACTGTCGGCCTTGCTGAGAGGTTCCATTTGGGTTTGGATCGCTGCGGTGTCGACGATTGGGATAGCCTTCTCTATACGTTCCAGGCGGGCTGCATTGATCCCTTTGTGGAAGATATCGGTAATCGTATGCCGCAGATTGATACGAGTCGTATCGATCAGTGTAACGTAAGAAGGAATGTTTTCGTTTTTGTATTTGGCTCTTCCGATTCGGAATTTGAATTTATCCAACGTACCCGATATGTTGAGCCCTAAACGGAACGGAATGGGCGATTTTAATACCGAAATGTGGTAATCGAAGCTCATATCCAATTTGTGGATTCCGCTTACTGCAGCTTTGTATCGATCCATTTCGATGATGAACGGGAAGATCTCGATCTGATTGTTGTGAACCAGAAAATTGACAGAAATGCTGTTGATGAGATTCCGGTCTCGATTTTTAAAACGCAACATTTTTGCGATTTCGGTAAAGGTTTCCCCATCGAGTAGAACCATGTTTTCACCGTGGATGCTGCATGCAGCATTCAGGCTGGGCAGTTCAAGGTTCATCATCGTGTCGACCGAGGCAGTTGCAGCGAGTTGGCAATCGACAACGCCTTCGAATGATCGGAGCATGGGTAACAGAGAGTCGACCGAAGGAATCAGGCTGATCAGCCGATCGACTTTTACTTTACGCATTTCCAGATCGAAACCTGTGATGATATCTTTTTTACTTCGTGTAGCATATAAGGCGGTCAAGGCCATGTCGCCTGCATCGGTAGTTGCGTTCAGGTTGTTGATCTGCAAACATCTGTCTCGAGCGATAAATGCTCCTTTCAACGAGTTGAGGTGTAATGTTCCGTAGATCCCGTAGCGGGAGTGGAGGTCTATCTGTGCATCTATGTTGGAAGGAACGATCAGTAAAGCGTTTTCGTAGGTCGAATCGGCGATTCCGCTCTGTTCCTCGATAACCTGTTGTAATTCATCCGTATTTTCAGCTTCAGCGACTGATTGCTTATAGCTTTCGGAAGAGTTTGTGTACTGAGAACCGACTGAAGCGGCATGGATCAGTTCATTGAAATTCAGTGTATCCGATTCGATTGACATCTGTATTTTTAACTTGCCGTTACGAAGCAGAACTTGTTTCAGGTTCGATATTTTTCCGTTCAGTTCGAGTGAGGATTCACCGGCTTTCAGGACGGTTTTTTCTAACTTAACTTCATCGGTTGTAAATTCGATGTCGGCATTTTCGATGCGGTTTGATAGAGGAAAATAGGGGGTTGCGATTCGTCCTGACGCAGCACGGATTGATCCGGATGCATTCCATCTGCGGAATTTGTCGGCAATGTTTTTGTCTAGTGACATGTCAAGATCTGCCGATGAGAAATCGTCCGGTTGTCGCGAGGCGCGTAGTTGTGCGAAATGATGTCGGAATAGGGAGTCTCGGACGACCGTGGGGTATACTCTTTGAAGAGAGTCGAGCAGAATCCGTCGTCGCGTCGTATCGATTTTATTGCGGATTAGGGTGGCGTGAAAATCGACACGGCTATCGGTAAAGTCACATCGGTTAATTTGGTCGTTGGCCCAAAGGTCTCCTGCGTCGAAGGTGAGACTTAATTCGGGAATTTTGGGGTCATCGGCAGAAGGTTGGATGCCAAACGAACTATTGACTTTGCTAAGTTTCATTCGAGATGAATCGGATAGTATGGCATCGAATACTTGTGCAGATATATTGCCTTTTATCGGATGTACGGCAGTTGTATCTCCACTAAATGATGCGACAGCGCTTTGCAGGGTGGTCGAAACTTTCGATACGGCGATTCTTGACTGATCCTTCATGTGTAGGTTGAGAGAATCGGCATCGATACGTATGCGTAACATCTCTTCGTCAAACTGTTCAATGGTGTCGAATTTGCGGAATCCGGAGCCGAATTGAATGGTCCCGTTGTGGGTCAACAAAAAGATCGAATCAGTGGGGGCGTCGATTAACAGACTGTCTGTTGAAAGTAGTCCTCCTATCCGTACATTGCCGAATCTTTCGATACAAAGGTCGTTTTTACGGAATTTGGCGATAGCGTCGATTTTCAAGTTTCCGCTGACAAACATACGTTCGGAGGGGTAGAGTCGGGAGAGGGTGTCCAGATTGACACCGCCCGAGATTTTTGTCGTAACCGAAGGGTCGCCCAACAGATCCCAAATCGTAGCTTGCCCGGCCAGTTGGATACCGGAGCCCTGGATGTCGAAATCGTTTAATCGTATTCCTGTTGAGTCGGCCGTATCGGGGTTGTAGCGGAGAAATGCGTCAATTTTGAACCGGTCAATTCTGGTCGGGGAGTCGGCGTATGCGAAGTGTCCCCCGTTTGTTGCTACTTCGGCTTCGATATGAGGGAAAAGCTGCCCCGCTGCATTAAATTCTCCTGCAATACGGGTTTTCAAACTCAACTCGAGGTCGGTGTCGATATTTTTGATTCTGGGGAAAAGCGCTTGTGGTGCAAGCTCGACAAGACGGCTTAGAACCAATGAGTTGATGTCGCATTGCAGGTTGTCTGTTTTGAGAGTGTCTGACGCGAATGTGATCTTGCCGTCGAAACGAATGGGCGTTTCATCTATTTTTAGATTCAGCCGATGGAGTGCAAGGGCGTCTGCATGTTTGAAGTCAAATGACAGACCGCCCGAAAGGGCTATGGGGAGCTGCTCGCACATCTGTATGGAATCTTTTCGTACAGAGGTGGTCAGTTGTATGTCTGTTTTGTAGCGGTCAATAAGAAATTTTCGGATCTTTAGTTGATCGATATTGGTTTCAGCGAAAAGAGATTGTGTCCGATCGTCGAAAACAAGGCGTCCTTTTTTGAGGATTTCGACACGCGAAAAGTTGATTTCGAATGGATTTTTTTCATCTGAGTTTTCGGAAGATGTAGTGTCGGAATAGATTTCCCAGTTGGCCTTGCCGGAAGGTGAGATGTATGCGTATATTTCCGGTGCGGTCACACCGAAATAACGGATCATGGCTTGTGAAGCGAGCAGTCTGGGAAGGTTCAGTGCTACGACGAGTTCGTCGAACCGCAACAGTGTGTCGGCTGCGGAGGGGATCAGTGCCTTTATTGAGTCGGGTTCCGATTGCAGGGCATGAGAGACAATCTCTCCGCCGGAGAGTTTGACGCTGACGTGGGGGAAATGCTCCCACAGGGAGAGGGTCACCGTATCGAATCGAACCGATGCGTCTAAATATTGACTGCTGTATTTGTTGACAAGCGGGGTGAGGCGCGAAGGCGACAAAATGGTCAGTACAGATCCGATTGCGAGAGCAATAAGCAGAATGACTACACCGACTAAGATACAGCAAGTTTTTATGATCCGTCTGATCAGGCTCTTTTTTTTTCGAGACCGTTTACTTTCAGACTCTTGAGCGGAGTGGCTGTTTTTGTGTTTCATGATCCCCCGTATTTACTGAAACAAAGATAGATATTTTGTCTGATTTTGGTTCTTGAAGGAGGAGTGTTTTTCCGGACGATGAAAATAAAAAAGGAGCGAATGATTTCGCTCCTTTTTGTTGATTTATTTGTCTTATTAGAAAGCTTTCTTGTAAAGTTCAAGAATCTCTTCAACCGTTGCTTTACGTGGGTTACCCGGGGTGCAGACATCGTTGAAGGCAGCTTGAGCCAAAGTAGGCAGACCGCTTTCCGGAACGCCGATTTCACTCAGGTGTTGTGGAATATGAACTTGGATAGCCAAAGCTTTGACTGCGTCTACTGCAGCTTGAGCAGCTTGGTCGTCGTCCATCTTCGAGGTGTCGACACCCATAGCGTTGGCGATTGTACGGTATTTTGCTTTTGCGCTCTCCTTGTTGTACTCCATTACGAAAGGCAACAACAGTGCGTTGGCTACACCGTGAGGGATGTCGTAGTATGCGCCCAGCGGGTGTGCCATGCCGTGTACAAGTCCCAGACCGACATTAGAGAAGGCCATACCGGCGATGTATTGAGCCGTTGCCATGCCGTCGCGAGCTTCGATGTCCGAAGGATTTTCAACGACTTTAGGCAACCATTTGGCGATCATTTCGATAGCTTTGATTTCGAACATGTCGCTCATCTCCCATGCACCGAGCGTAATCAAACCTTCGATAGCGTGGGTCAATGCATCCATACCGGTCGATGCAGTCAGTCCGCGAGGCATCGAGAGCATCAATTCGGGGTCGATAATAGCGAGTGTAGGGATGTCGTTCGGATCGACGCAAACCATCTTCTTTACGTTCTTTTCGTCGGTGATGACGTAATTGATGGTTACTTCGGCAGCGGTTCCGGCCGTGGTAGGCAGAGCGATTACCGGTACCGATTTCTTTTTGGTGTTGGCTACGCCTTCCAGCGATACTACGTCGCTGAATTCAGGGTTGTTGATAATAATACCGATAGCTTTAGAGGTATCCATGGAAGAACCGCCTCCGATAGCGACAATAAAATCGGCTCCGGCAGCTTTGAAAGCTGCGATTCCGTTTTTCACGTTGGTAACGGTGGGGTTAGGTTTTACCTCGTCGAATACTTCGAACGGTATGCCGGCATTTTTCAGTACGTCGGTTACCTGAGTGGCTACTCCGAATTTTACCAGATCCTTGTCGGTTACGACCAAAGCTTTGGTGTATCCGCGTTTAGCGACCTCTTCTGCGATCATTTTTCTCGAACCGACTCCAAAATAGGAAGTCTCGTTCAAAATCATTCTATAAGCCATAGCGATTTATATTATAAAAACAACATTGAAAAACCGTACCCAGAAAGGGATGAATCATTTCGCGGCGGTTCAGTTTCCGTTTTTGGAATAGTCGTCGGAAAATCCCCTTTTGCGCTGCAAAGGTACAATAAAAATGAGAATAAATGAAATGTTTCGTTTTATTGGTGAGAACCGATTTATTGTAAAATCCGGGTGCGATTTGAAAAAAATGAGGGGGTCAGGCTTTCGGTTCAGAGGGGAGAGCGAGTTGTTTTGCGCGGATGCGTGCAGCACGGTCCAGACTGTCTGGGTGGGTTGAAAAGAGTTGGAGAATGGCATCTGGTCGATTCCCTGCCTGTTCGGCAAGACGATGGATTTTTTCCAGTGCGTCGGCCATGGCCAGCGGATTGTAACCGTTGCGTTGGAGAAATCCGAAACTGAAGTCATCGGCGGCATACTCCTGCCCCTTCGAAAAATGAGATTCAGCCAGTTTTTCGGCGATCGATCCCCATTGCGATGAACTTAGCGAACCGAGTACACCTCCTGCGGCTCCGAGTACATTGCGAGCTGCGGAGGTGAGGTAGGCCTTGCGCATGGCATGTAATGTGTCGCTGTTACGGATATGTCCCATTTCATGCCCGATGATCGCCATCAGCTCCTCGTCCGACATGCGGTCCATCAATCCCGAAAAAATGCGGATGCTGCCGTCAGCCGTAGCGAAGGCGTTGATTTGATTGGTTTTGTAGACTTTGAAGTTGAGCGGTACGTCGTTTACGGCAATGTATCTCGAAGTCAGCCGCTCGAGTCTTTGAGCATATGGGTCTTCTGCCGAGGGTATGGTGTTTTGTGCATCGGTGTAGGCGATGTATTTTCGGGCCATTTCAAGCACATGTCGGTCTTTGAGAGTGGCGGCCTGAAGCACATCGACGGTTGCCTGTATTTTGGGATTGGGAATACGAATCCGTGACCGGGTGACGACCACAATGTAAACGATCAGGGCGATGATGATAATCTTCAGCAGCATCTTCGGAGTGATTTAATCCAGAAAACGGGTATAAAGTTAGAATAAATTGTAATTTCGCAAAAAATAAATTCGAGACGTTTATGAAAACGACACCTTTTACCCGATATCACCGAGAAAACGGAGCACGTATGGTTGAATTTGCCGGATATGAGATGCCGGTTGAGTTTACAGGAATCAACGATGAACATATGGCTGTACGGCAGCGGGCTGGGGTTTTCGACGTGAGCCACATGGGCGAAATTTGGGTCAAGGGGCCGCGGGCTGAGGAGTTTTTGAGATATGTTTTGACGAATGATGTTCGGCAACTTTACGACGGGAAAGTACAATATAGTTGTTTGCCTAATGGGCGGGGAGGGATTGTCGATGATATTCTGGTTTACCGGTTGGATGTAGAAACCTATCTGTTGGTTGTGAATGCGGCCAATGTCGAGAAGGATTGGAAGTATCTGACCGAGTGGGGAGCCCGGTTCGGTATGACACCGGGAAAGGAGCTGTACAATGCGTCGGACGAAATAGCGCAGCTTGCCATACAGGGCCCGGAAGCTATGCGTATCGTACAGCAGTTGTGTCCCGAACCCGTGGAGCAGATACCCTATTATACGTTCAAGAAGACAGAAGTTGCCGGGATTCCGAACGCAATTCTTTCGGCTACGGGATATACAGGAGCGGGAGGCTGTGAGATCTACGTGGCCAATCAGGATGCCGATCGGCTGTGGAATGCTTTGTGGAGTGTTGGCAACGGCTGTGGGCTGAAAAATATCGGACTCGGGGCGCGCGATACGTTACGGTTAGAGATGGGGTTTTGCCTCTACGGTAACGACATCGACGATGCGACCTCGCCGATTGAGGCAGGTTTGGGGTGGATAACCCGTTTCAGTGCGGACCGCGACTTTATAGACAAACCTTTGTTGGAGCGACAAAAACAGGAGGGAACGAGCCGTTCTTTGGTGGGATTTGAGTTGACCGAACGCGGAATCCCTCGTCACGGGTATCCGTTGACCGATCCTGAAGGACGTGAGATCGGTGTCGTGACTTCGGGAACCATGTCTCCGGTATTGAAAAAAGGTATCGGAATGGGATATGTAGCGGCTCCTTATGTCGCAGAAGGATCGCAAATTGCGGTGACGATACGGGGCAAGGCGATTCCGGCTCGGGTCGTAAAACGTCCCTTTATTCATGAAGATTCAGCTAAATAGTGAGCTGCAGCAGATAGGTTGAGTGAGAAAGAAAAAGAGGGGTGTGGAAAGATCTTCGGACTTTTCCGAAAAAGAAACGAGGGAGGACGTCTTAGACGTCCTCCCTCGTTGTTGTATTGCAGATATTCGAACTCCGCTTACCGAGCGGGGCTATCGAACTTTGCCGACAGGAAGATACAGGTCGACCAGTTGGCGGATTCGAGGAGCCAACGAGCGGAATTCGGGTAGCGATGCAAACTCTTCGAGCGGAACCCAGCGACAACCCTCCGATTCGTTGGGATCGATCCGGACCGAATCGTCCTCGCCGTTGAACAGAAAGGCGAAACGCATGTCGTGATGGGTATGCGCCTCCTCTTTTTTTGCTTCGCTGCGGGGAATGAAGTGCGAATCCACCTCGATCAGGCACGACGTCTCGTTCGGAAAGCGAAGCGGCTCGAGCTGCTCCTGCCGAATTCCTGTCTCCTCCAGGATTTCACGAATTGCCGCGGCCGAGACTGTTGCGTCACCCGTTTCGACATGACCTCCGGGTTGCAACCATTTGCCGAGCTGCTTGTGTTTCAACAGCAGGATACGTCCGCTTTGCCGGCTGACCACAATACCTCCGGCTGTAATGTGTCCGGTGAAATTTTTCCGGTTGTACAGCGCTGCTCCGTCGAATGCGGCGACAAAATCCGTAAAGGAAGTCTTCTTGATCCGATCTTCGGGAAATCTGGCAAAATAGTCGATCAGCATCTGTGCGATGTCTTTTTGGAAATCCATGAAATTATAAGTTTGTCCAATATTTCTTTTTAAGAAAAAGCGTTATAAAAAACCGGTAAACGTACGGTGTAACGTAAGTATTACCGGTTTGTATTATAAAAACTCTTTTTTGCGTACCATCTTACTTAGCAAGGAAACAAAGAAGACCTTGACATGTAAACTGATTCTATACAATGAAATTAGTGGAAACTGATAGCTTGCAGAATCCGTATTACAAACGAGTCTTCAGAATCTCCACTATGTGTATGCCTGTAAAAAAAGTATAGTAAAAAAGCCTAATCGATAAATCTAAGTACTTCGTCTATGTTTTTACGTTCCGGAGCATTGTGGTGTTCTCCGTCTTCGTATCCATAGACAATGATTGCAGCTACTTTTTCATTCTTAGGCAGATCTATTTTTTGAGCGATCGCTTCGTTGTTGATGACTCCCAAAATACAAGTAGCCACTCCCTTGGCGTAAGCAGCCAAGCAGAGCTGTTGGCATGCAATACCTGCATCGAAGCATTCCCAATTGTTATCCGATACGGTTTTTTCGGAGTTTTCAACTTTCCCCGCTAAAGAACCGCTCTCTCCGGTTACATAACTCAGGACAACAATACCGTTGGCTCTTTTTATGGTTTTCATATTGTAAACAAAGCCTTGGACGCAGTTGTCAGCAATGTCTTCAATCAGATCTCTGTTGTCTATAACGTTGTATCTCGCGATCTGATAATTCGACCATGACGGAGCAAACTGACTCAGACGAATGATCTCTGTCATCAACTCTCTGGAGACAGGTTCATCTTTATACTTTCTTACACTTCTTCTGTTTTTTAATAATTCTATGGCGTCCATATTAAGAAAAAATAAAAGTGATCAAAAGATTCCTCTTCCTCCAATGAATTGATCTCAACATTACAGCATATGTTGCTATTGTTTCAGTGTCCGTTCTATATACTCTTTGTAGTCTTTAATAACGGGTTTGTAGCTGCTTCCGAATAACGGAGATGAGATCAGAAAGTCAGCGGACGAACGGTTGATGGCTGTCGGAACATTGTATAGTGTTGCCAAACGCAACAATGCTTTGACGTCGACGTCATGAGGTTGTGCCTGCATTGGATCCCAAAAGAAGATAAGAGCTTCGATTTTTCCTTCGGCGATCATGGCTCCGAGTTGCTGGTCTCCTCCAAGCGGGCCAGATTTCAGTAGGGTAATATCCAGTTCGTCTTCGTTCAGTTTTCCTTTTCTACGGTCGCGTAGTGTACGTTCTACCATCTTTCCGGTTGTTCCGGTACAGATCAAATGGTGTTTGAGCAGTATTTCCCAGTTCCAATCCACCCATTCGGCCAAATCACGTTTCATGTTGTCGTGAGCAACAAGTGCTACGCTTTTTTTGTTTTCCATAGTTTTCTTATCCATATAAATTATGTCAACAAAGGTAGAAAACTTTGTCCTAAATGGTATGCAGATCGGACCTTTTTTAATGGATTATTTAAAAAATTTACTCCGGCAAATAAAGTGGGGATTTAACAGTGATGGTTTGTTGTATTGCAAACCGATATTTCCTTCGAAAGACTCTGTAGTTCCACCTGCCTCGGAGAGGATGATTTCACCCGCAGCGGTGTCCCATTCGTACGTGTCAGATGTTCGGAAATAGATTTCGACTGCACCTTCGGCCAACATGCAGAATTTGTAGGAACTGCCTTGTTCGACAATCTCCGCATCGGGGTATTCTCTTTTGAGTCGAGCGATATGGTCGAATGTCTCTTCCGTGTTGTGAGAGCGACTTACAGCAATCCGTATCGGGCAGTTGGCTTCTTCACGAAGGGGTAAAGGTTGGGTATCCGTCCATAGTTGTTGAAGATCGAACTGTGCATCGTGTGAAGGACGGACGTCTGATTTCAGATAACATCCTTTTCCTTTTAATGCGAAGTACATCTTGTTGATATAAGGAACATAGATGACACCGATGACCGGTTCGTTGTTGTACATAAGTGCAATGTTGACCGTGAATTCACCGTTGCCTTTAATAAACTCTTTGGTTCCGTCCAGCGGATCAACCATCCAGAAGAGATCCCAGTTACGTCGTTCTTCGAACAGCAGATCGCGTCCCTCTTCACTCAATAACGGGATGCGGGTTTGGCTGAGGTATTTTTTTATCAGTTCATGGGCGTCGCGGTCGGCAATGGTGATCGGTGTATGGTCGCTTTTCATGTCTACGGTAAAATCTCCGCCTCGATAGATATCGATAATACGGGCTCCGGCTCGGATAGCGGCATTATATGCATGGATCAGCAAGTAGTCGATTTGTTCTTTGTTCAGCATGACGGTTTATGTGAGTTTTGGTTAGGTATGTTACTATTTAGCGGATTCGAAAATCAGTATTTCTCCCTGTTCTGATGTGAAAGCTTTGACAACGGGACCTTTGATTCGTTCTCCTTGTGGAGATATCCATATTCCACGAGGGAATCGTACAGTGCGGCTGTTGCTCTCTTCCAGCAAAGGTGCTACCAGATATTTCGATCCGATCATGAATTGGTCGTTGCAATCGGTGAATCCGTTACGCGGAAATTCGTATTCCATATGTCGGAGGATCGGTTCTCCGGTCCGTGCACTTTCATGAATCAACTGATCGTAATATGTTCCGATTTTTTGGCGTTGGGCGAATGCTTTTTTACATTGCTCGACGATTGTTGCATCATTTATCTTCCATGGTGCGAAGCTGAAAACTGTGACAGGCAGCGCTGTGCTGAGTTGGATATATCGTAATAACAGGGTCGGATTGACCGCCAGTGAATCGGCTGATAATTTCGACTCGGCGCTGATTGTACTGTATGGGTGTCCCAATAGATTTGCTGTAAGCATACTGGATACAGCCTGTTTTAAAAATTCCCAGTCCAAAGCGCGGTCCATCTGCAGGTCATGTAAATAAGGAACAAAACCGTCACTACGGCAGATCGTATATTGACTCAATCCGAAATCTAGACCTAATTCACTCCATTTTTTTAGAAATTCGGCAGCTCCGGCATAGGCGAATCGGGCATAGGGTAGTGCGTCTTTACAATCGAACAGATATCCGTCGACTCCGAGGCTGTCCCGTAACAAGGTCAGTTGTTTGTGCAGAATCGATACCACGTCATTTCGTGTAATGTCGTAAAAAGCACTGTATCCGCCGGCCCATTCGGCCATAGCAGTCCGTCCGTCCGAGAGTTTGACAAATGCATTGCTGTTGCGATATGCCCGGTAGATGGGGCCGTCTCCGCTGACAAATGGAGTTACCGTCAGCATGATTTTGAATCCTTGTGCATGGATATCATTGACCAGGGAGGCAAAGTCTCCGTACAATCTCAAGTCAGGAGAGAAGCTTCCTATGGTAGATTGCCATCCGCTAGGAATGATTAACGTACCTGCCGGATATCCGGCAGCAAGGGTCTCCTGCATGTAATTACGGATTTCGTCGGCTGAAATCCCGAAAGAGACGACCGAAGTCAGATCATAGACAGGTGTGGTGAAAAATTCCGAAGCGGGGGTTCTGTCTTCACCTTCTTGTGGTGCAAAGTTTTTATGGTAGCACACCAGATAGGCTTCGCGGAGTGTTTTTCCTCCCGTAACGGCTTCGACCTCTTCGATCGGTGAGTCGATCAGAAATGTTTCTCCCGTGAATTCAATCTTGAATGGCGTTTTACTCCAGATATAACGACCTCTGCTGGATACCAAAAACGGAATGGCATTGCTTTTGGTCCATACGGACAGGTCTGTTTTCGGAAAGGGTTCTTCTAACGGCATGGACTGGTCTCCACCGATGAATACGCCCCACCATTTTTCTCCTTTGAGAATGTCGATTTTTGTATTGTATTGGGCTGTAGCAGTTTCACAGAGCACTAAAAGTGTGATGACAGCTCCGAAAAATTTTCTGTATGAGATTCTGTTCATAGTTCAATCCTTTTTAACAACGATGTGAAATACATCAAATCTTCACCGTAAATTTTATGAGCGGCATCGGTATATTCAGGTAGAAGTTTTTGAATAATCCGTTGGTATCCGCTCAAGTCTTGTGTTTCGACTTGCAGCGAATAGGTGAAATGTCCTTCGGGACGCTCGGTCAACACCCGTGTGAATGTGATGTTCCCAAACTCTTCAGCATCGAGACGAGAAATGTAGTCTTTGCGTAGAGATGCAAGCCATTGATCGTGGATTCGCGGAGCCACCATAAAAGAGGTATTGACAATATAGATCACGTTAAGATGTGTTAAAAAACCGCTCTAAGGTACGGTTTTATTCTGAGTTCCTAAAATTTTTTGCAGGCTTTGTCCTCGGCGAATCGGTTTTTGTCGGGCAAAGGCTCGATTTCGTGTGCGAATCGGAGAGATGTTTGCCGGTTTTCATTTATATAACGAAATAAATACTCTTTTCGATATGTTAAAAGGTCTTTTTTCCGACGATTTCGGCTGGCGCGGAGCCATCGGATTTTTGTCGTGGAAAGAAAAGTGGAATCACAGAATGAAAAGTTCTGAATGTTTGCTTTATTTGGAAAAGATTGCTATCTTTGCATCCGATTTATGCAAAAATAAATTTTGTGATTCAATGTACGCAATCGTAGAAATTGCAGGTCGACAATTTAAAGTCGAGAAAGGTCGTAAGCTCTATGTTTACCGTCTTCAAGGGAACGAAGGTTCCTCTTTGAGCTTCGACAAAGTCCTGCTCACGGATAATGACGGTCAGGTAAAGATCGGCACACCTGTAGTAGAAGGGGCCGTAGTGAATGCAACGATTCTCAAACACTTGAAAGACGACAAAGTGATCGTTTTCAAAAAGAGAAGAAGAAAGGGGTATCAGGTTAAAAACGGACATCGTCAATACTTGACCCAGATTCAAATTGATGAAATTAAAGCTTAACGATTAAAACCTGAAGAAACATGGCACATAAGAAGGGAGTCGGTAGTTCCAAGAACGGTCGTGAATCGGAAAGCAAACGCTTGGGCGTAAAACTTTTCGGCGGCCAGGTGGCTAAAGCCGGCAATATTTTGGTTCGCCAACGGGGTACGGTACACAATCCGGGTGAAAATGTTGGTATGGGAAAAGATCACACTCTTTATGCTCTGATTGATGGTGTGGTTGCCTTCCAGAAAAAAGAGAAGAACAGATCTTATGTTTCTGTAAAACCTTTGTCGTAACAGAAAGTAGATCATAGTATAGAAATGAAAAAGCCCACAACAATTGTTTGCGGGCTTTTTTATTTCTTTTTTCTTTATTGATAAAAGACATAGATCATAGATTGAAGGTTGGTTTATAATCATTCGTTTAGTCATTACTAAACTAATCTGTGTTTTTTTTTAATTAGCTGTTTGGCTGAGTCTATTGGTCAACATTTTGGCGTGCATAAGTTTTCAAGGCTTTTGAGTCTGTTTTGATTGGTGCTCGACATGTGTTAGAGAAAAGAACAACAATATTCATTGGCTATTGTCCATGAAAAAGAGCAAGAGTCGCAAAAATATGAAAAGAACAGAGGCAGAAGAGTCGGATAAAAAAACGGAGTGTTTATAAAACACCCCGTTTAAATGGATTTGAAATCTCTCTCTGTTGATGAGAGCTACTTTGCGTAGCTGATCGAACGAGTTTCTCGGATGACTGTAATTTTTACCTGTCCCGGATAGGTCATCTCGTCTTGGATCTTTTTTGCTATGTCTCGTGATAGATTGTCCGCCTCTTGATCGGAAATTTTTTCGCTTCCTACAATGACCCGTAACTCACGACCGGCTTGTATTGCATAAGTCTTCATTACACCAGGATAGGAGAGTGCCATCTCTTCCATCTCTTTGAGCCGTTTGATGTATGATTCAACGACTTCGCGTCGTGCCCCTGGGCGTGCACCAGAGATTGCATCGCATACTTGAACGATCGGAGCGATCAGATTGTTCATCTCTATTTCATCGTGGTGTGCACCGATGGCATTGATGACTTCAGGTTTTTCCTTGTATTTTTCAGCCAATTTCATACCGATAATGGCGTGCGGTAATTCTGGTTCATCATCCGGTACTTTACCGATGTCATGCAACAGTCCAGCACGTCGTGCAAGTTTTGCGTTCAACCCCAGCTCGGCTGCCATAATGCCACAGAGATTGGCAACCTCTCTTGAGTGTTGCAGCAGATTTTGTCCGTATGAGGAACGGTATTTCATCTTACCGATCAGTCGGATCAGTTCGGGGTGTAATCCATGAATCCCGAGATCGATAGTCGTACGTTTCCCGGCTTCGATGATCTCCTCTTCTATCTGTTTCTGGACTTTGGCAACCACCTCTTCGATGCGGGCCGGATGAATTCTTCCGTCTGTAACTAATTGATGGAGAGCTAATCGGGCGATTTCTCTTCGCACAGGATCGAATCCCGACAAAATAATCGCTTCTGGAGTGTCATCCACAATGATTTCGATTCCTGTTGCAGCTTCCAGTGCCCGGATATTACGGCCTTCGCGTCCGATGATCCGTCCCTTCACTTCGTCGCTTTCGATGTTGAATACCGTAACAGCATTTTCTATCGCGGCTTCCGTTGCAACCCTTTGGATGGTTTGGACTACTATTTTTTTCGCTTCTTTATTTGCGCTCATTTTGGCCTCTTCCATGACTTCGTTGACATAGGTCATGGCTTCCGTTTTGGCCTCTTCTTTCATGTTTTCGATCAGAATGTTCTTGGCCTCTTCGCTACTTAAGCCGCTGATTTGTTCGAGGCGAATATTCTGTTCTTTGATTTTCCGGTCTAATTCATCTTTTTTTCGTTCGAGGTTTTCGCTTTGAGCTTCGAGACGTTCGCGTACCGAATTCTGTTCCTTGAGTTTTCGGTTTAGCTCCTCTTGTTGTGAGGCCAGGTTTGCTTCCATCTGTTTTGCCCGTTGCTCACTTTGAGCGAGCTTTTGATTGCGTTCATTGACGGTTCTGTCGTGCTCGCTTTTGAGTTGAATGAATTTTTCCTTGGCCTGAAGGATTTTTTCTTTTTTGATCATTTCACCTTCGGCTTCGGCTTCTTTCAGAAGTGCGGCTTTTTTGTTGCGGAATATCTTCGATGTAATCGTGTATCCTGCATAGCATCCTGCCGCTGAGCAGACGATCGTAATTATTACTATGACTAGAATATCCATATTGTCAGTTAATATTTAGTATGTTAAACAAAATAAAATAGTTTTCTTCTCTTCAAAAAAAGACCCGCACGGGTTTCCTTTTCTCTTGTTTGACGAATCTCCAGTTCCGTCATGTATGGAGCTGCCGTATATCGCAAACTTCCAACGTCTTCCTTAGAAGAACCTTCCGAGAAGGAAGGGTAAGGCCTGTTTTTGAAATACCAAGCTTCACTCCAATGTAAATAGTGTTGAGTTTCGCAAAGCTTAAAAGGAATCCATGCGGGTTTATTCCTTGTCTTATGTTTAAGAACCTTTACTGTTTTCGGAGTTTGTTTCTCCTCGTCACAGTTGACTTTATATTTTATTCAGGTAGTCGTCGATTTCCTGTTCCAACTCGGTTAGCGCTTTTTCTTCATCGCTCAACTTCCTGTCCATTTCGAGCCCCACTTTATCTGCGGCTATTTGTATGGCAGCCATTGCGAGGTAATCTTCGGGTTCGGCCGCAAATCTTGTTTTATAGGCAGAAATCAAAGCGTTGAGATCTTGTGCTGCACGACGAAATTTCTCTTCCTCGTTTTGCTGGATAGTCATCGGATACTCTTTGCCGATCACTTTCAGTTTAATTCTTCGCTTTGCTGCCATAAAACTTTTTTATGATCATCCGACGAGCGGAGATGTCAAGTTTTATTTGTTCATCAGGGCAAGACATTTGTCGATTTCCCGCAACAGTTTATTGACACGTAATCTTGCCACGCGTCGATCATCATGGTTTCCCGCGAGACCTCCGCTGATTTCAAGTGCTTCTATTCGTCTGTTCAGGCGTCTGATGTTCTCTTCGCACACTCGTTTTTCTCGAACGACTTTTGTGTAATCTTCGGTCAGCCGGCTCAATTCTTGTCGCAAGCTTCGATTGTCATCGATAATTTTTGCAACTTTCTTTTTCAGTGATTCGACCACCTTTCTGCTATCGTCCATGACGCTCAGACAAAATTATTCACACACTCAAAAGTAAGGTTTTTTTATCAATCTGCAAAATCTATTTTTTGTTTCCTGCGGGCAATAGGGTTCCGTAGAGATCATAATCTTCTGCATCTGTTATTTTTACATTGCAGAAAGCGCCCGGACGAATCTGTTGCTCTGTTTCGATCAGTATTTCGGTGTCTATTTCGGGCGAGTCGTATTGCGATCGGCCGATAAGGAATGAGTCTTCTCTGCGGTCGATGATGATCCGTTCGCAGTTGCCGATCCGGAGTCGGTTGTTCTCTGCAGAAATGCGGTTTTGCAGCTCCATCAATGTGTCGGCACGTTGCTGTTTTACCTCGTCGGGAACATCGTCATCGAGCTGTTCGGCAGAATAGGTTCCCTCTTCTTCAGAGTAGGGGAAAACGCCGAGACGCTCGAAACGTACCTTTTCGACAAACTCGAGCAGTTCTGCGAAATCTTCCTCGCTCTCGCCCGGATATCCGGTAAGTAGGGTGGTGCGTAATGCAATGTCGGGAATCTCGGTCCGAAGTTTTTCGATCAGGTCGTAAACTTGTTCTTTTGTAACTCCTCGCCGCATGCTTTTCAGTTGTCGGTCGCTGATGTGCTGGAACGGAATGTCGAGGTATTTGCATATTTTCGGTTCGTCGCGGACGGCTTCGATCACGTCGTCAGGAAAATGTGCCGGATAAGCGTAGTGCAGACGAATCCATTCGATTCCGTCAATCTTACAAAGTTTCCGGAGCAGGGGACCGAGTTGGCGTGATCCATAAAGATCGAGCCCATAGTAGGTGGTGTCTTGTGCGATTACGATCAACTCTTTAACACCTTTGGCCGCCAGCTTTTGTGCCTCCGTTAAAAGTTCTTCCATCGGGGCGGAGCGGTGTCTGCCGCGGATCAGCGGGATGGCGCAATAGCCGCATCCCCAGTTGCATCCTTCCGAAATCTTCAGGTAGGCATAGTGGCTTGGTGTGGTCAGGTAGCGTTCTCCGATCAGTTCGTTGCGGTAGGAACCGCCAACGGCTCGGATGACATCGCTCAGGTTGTTGACGCCGAAAAATTCATCTACTTCCGGAATCTCTTGTTGTAGCTCTTTTTTGTAGCGTTCCGAGAGGCATCCCATGACAAACAAGTGGTCGATGGCCCCTTTGGTTTTTGCATCGGCAAAACTGAGAATCGTGTTGATCGACTCCTCTTTGGCATCGCCGATGAAACCGCAGGTATTGATTACGACCGTACGGGCATCGGTTGAATTGGAGTCGAAAGTGAGCTCGAATCCACTATCGTGTAGTTGAGCCATCAGGTGTTCCGAGTCTACAATATTCTTGGAGCATCCGAGGGTGACGAGATTGATCTTGCGCTTTTGTCTCATTGGCTTTCTGAATGGGAAAGTTTAAGACAAAGGTACAAAAAAACATGGCAATTTGCCATGTTTTGTCGTTTGAAGGTCTTAACTTATTCGATACTGTATTTTAGATCGGAGATGGTTTCACCTCTGTTAAATGATCTGTTTTCTTCGCTGTGGTTCAAGCTAAGGATGTCTGTGATTCGTGCATTGGCATAAGAAGATGCTCCGCGATAGTGGATCGGAAAGTGGAGTCCCGAAACTTCGAACGAGAGAGTGTCAATGGAGAATTCTTCGTAGGGAATTAGTAATTCCGTTCCGGATAGAGCAGTAATGGTTGATGTGTTTTCACCGTACCGGATACGTCGTTGCCCCCTTTCTCTAATCCAGTGTTCGTTGTTCAGTATACCGAATTCAGACGTGGAAATGTAACTCAGACTGCACTGTCGAAGTGCGGTAAGGGTTTCGTGTACGAACATTCGGTCGTTTTCGGCTGTGATTTCGTATGAAGCTCGGACTGCATCGCCATGTCTGACATCCATTCGTACAGTGAAGGAATTTCGGTTTGTGTCGATCTTGATCTGTTCGAGAGTCAGCGGCAGGGGAGTGTCAGCTCCTTTTTCCCGGATTGATCCTATTCCGTTTCTCGGGTAGGAGTCGAAGATACGATCTGGCCGGTTCAAAGTCGGCATGAACATGATTTTGTTGCTGTAGCTTAGTGAATGGAGAAATTTGTCGGATTTGTTTAAGATGATTTTTCCGTTTTCAAACCATTTGACTCCGTTTTTCGGAGTATAGGAATCAGGTAGATTCTTGGCGAAGTGAAGTGCCTGCCAAGAAAGGGATAGATACAGAATCAAATCGTGTTGTGTGGAGGGAAAGAAGTACTCTTTTTCGTTATATATGTTTCCTTCAGGATGACGCTCCTGCATCCGTTCTATGCATTCCAAGGCTTCCATGGTTAGATGCCATGCATCGCGATCGTTTGCATAGACGGCCATGAACAAATGGTTTACCAGCCAGTCTGAATTACGGAAAATCCGCCAGTCTTGCCAACTGGGATAGGTGAGTCCGGCGTCCGGGAGAGAGAACCATTTCAGGTTGTCGTAGATATGAGAGATGTTGAATCGCAGAAAATCGGGAATTGTCCGGCCAGTCATGCTATAATCCACTGCGGTATGGAATGTGAGAATGAACGAGGCCATATAGTCGGGATGTATGATTCGGTGGTTTTCTAAGGTATAGTCATCGTATAGGTTTGCTCCTTCGAAGGAGGATAGGGGTGTTCCCGATACTATACTGTCGGAACGAATGTCCGATGGAGTCAAGTACGATGAGAGAACCCATTCTTGGAAAAGGGTATCCCATCGTTCTCGGTTTGGATCCTCGGGCATTAGGAGAGAGGCAATGTGGAAAATTTGGCTGTTCCATGCATTTTCTTCGGCTGCAGTATCGTATTTGTAGCGATGGGGCGGTTTTTGATCGTAGAATCTGGCTGCTTCCGCTTTGACGATCCGGCAGACTTCCTGTTGGAGTGTTTCAGGAAGGTCGTTCCATACAAACCAAGCGGCTCTTCCGAGCGAGTATGCCCAGTGGGCACTCTGCCACTGTGAATTCCAGCACTTCCCATCGGAAGTGGGCAGGGAGTCGTATGTGGAGGTTATATAGCGCATCATTGGCAGAATGTATTCTTGCATAAGCGCTTTCTTCTCTGTACCGACCCATTCGGAACGGTATTTTCCGAAACGGTGCAAAAAACAGAGGCCTGCCAATGTTCCAGTATTTGGACGGATGCCATGTTCTCCGTGAATGCTGGGCGTAAGTAGTTTTAGACTTGAATCTTGTTCATGGGAGTGTACTGTCCCGATTAAGTAGTGGGCCTGAAGACTGATGGCACGGTAGAGACGGTCGGCAATCGGACGGTATTTCTGTTGTGGTTTAGAGGGTAATTTGATCCGTTCCACTTGGGAATGACTGTATCCTGCAAGTAGAAACGTAAAAGAGCAGAAAAGGAGTAGTTTTTTTATGTTCATCTTGATTTTGAGGTTCATTTTTACAAATATAGGAAAATATGTTTTATCTTTGTTTTGTCGAATGATTTTGTCGAACGATTAAAATTAAAACAGTTATGTTGAACGAGAAAGTACAAAAGGCATTGAATGCTCAGGTGAATGCAGAGTTTTGGTCTGCATATCTTTATCTGTCGATGTCTGTAGATTTTGCGGCGAAAGGAATGAAGGGTGTGGCTAATTGGTTTTCGATCCAATTCCAAGAGGAGCAAGCTCATGCGCAGATTTTTATGAATTATATATTGTCTCGGGGTGGAAAAGTAACGTTGACACCGATCGAAGCGGTTCCTACGACATGGGATTCTCCGTTGGCTGCATTCGAGGCCACGCTCGCTCACGAACAAAAAGTTACGGCGTTGATCAACGATTTGTGCCATTTGGCGGAGGCCGAAAAAGATTTTGCTACGGCTAATAAGCTGATTTGGTTTGTTAACGAACAGGTCGAGGAGGAAGAGACAGCACAGGGTATCATCGATTCGTTGAAAATGGTCGATGACAGCAAGATGGGCCTTTATATGATCGATAAAGAACTGGCTGCCAGGACTTATGTAGCCCCTGCAGAGTTGACTGCATAGGGTTGTATTGTCTTGTCGGACTCCGGTGTCGGAAAGGAATCGGAGTCCCGGAAATATATTTATACGGTTGTTTATAAAATCAATAGATTTAAAAACAACCGTTTTTTTTTTTTTTTGAATGATCGTTTTTAAGTTAATTTATTATATGAAAAATATTGTGGATTGATTTGTTTTATAAATAGTGTTGGTTATATTTGTAAGTATAACTCTATAAAAAACGGCCGATTATGAAAAAGATTTTGATTTTATTATGTGTTTTTTCGTTTGTCATGGACTTTGGTTCGGCCCAGACCGCACAAAACGATTTGCAGGTTTCGAAAAGTGAGTACAAACAGTTGTTGAAACGTTTTGAGAGCGGAGATACAACGTTGACGGCGGAAGAGGGGGCCAAGTTGTATTATGGCTTTGCGGAGACGTCTGCCTATAAGGGAAATGCGGATTACGGTGTGAAACAAGCCAAAGATTTGCTTCAGGCCAAGAAATACGCAGAGGCATTCAAGGCAGCCAAACAGGTGTTGAAGGAGTGTCCGGTCTCTTTCTCGGCTTATGAGGTGATCATGTTCGTGGACTATGCTTGCCGCGATACGCAGGAGGTTCCTAAAAGTGAGACTGCACCCTATATGCGACGTTTATTTAAACTGATGGAGGGCGTGTTCAGTGCGGGAAACGGGCAGACGAAGGAGACAGCCATGCCGGTAATTTGTGTGCATGACGAATATATTATCATGAAGACATTGGGCTTGACGAAGGTGAACGAGCAAGAGTTGGTCGATCAGAAATACGACCGTATGGATATTGAATTACGAGGCAAGCAATGTATCATGTGGTTCGATGTTACTCGATCGATGGATTATGCCCGGGAAAGCATGATGAGCGAAGCTCGGTAAGCGTATCGTTTGTATTCCGGATCCATTGGGTTTCAGGAGTAGAATGTATATTTGTTTATGTCCCTGTCATTCGACAGGGACATGTTTTTTAAGGCAGAATATAAATCGGAGTAGGAAGCCTGCGTACGGAATCGATGGAATCTTTCACCTGAAGTTGCTGTCCTCTTGTAATGACTTTGAAGAGTGAATCCTCGAAATGATCGAATCTTCTTTTTTGCTCCTCCCTTGTAAGTTGCGGGGTTACGTTTATGGATTCCGATGCGGTAAGCCTGCCCCGGTTGAAGGTCAATTTTAAAAAAGGTTCATTGAACCAGGTAAGGTACCCCATTTCGGCATCTCTGACTGGTTTTGCGTATAACGTTCCGCTGAACCAGTCTGCCGTACATAAATTGTGTGGGTGAAATACCGTGTCACGTTGTTGCAGACTTTCTTGTCTGAAAGTCTTGTGGAGAAGTTGCTCCATAACCCGATAATAGGGCGACGGAATCTCAACCAGGCTGAATGGATCATTGGCGGCATACAGGATTCCGGAAAGATAAAGAGAGTCGTGTTCGATGGACCATACGGCAGCGTATGATTTTTTCTCAAATCCTTTTTCCCCGTTATAACGGATTTGCATGAGAGTGGCATTGGGAAGAGTGTAATATATCGATTTGTAATCGTTGAATTCTCGTAACGGGCTATAAGATATAAAATAAGGCGCATCGTCAATATAGAGATAGTCGTTGGTGCTTGAAGTAAAGCGCCCCGGAGTATGAGAATTGGAACGACATCCGACCAATGCCGCTAAAAAGCATATAACCACAACAACTGATTTCATAAAAAGCGAGATTTAACGTGTTAATCTTTTTTGACAAGGGGATAATTGTCTCATCGATATGATCCGTCCCTCTCTGCATGTCAGTTCATAAAACGAAGCCCATGCATTATTAAAGGAAGAGAGCTCTTGTATGTAGAAAACCCCTGTTACCCATGTTGCCGTCATCACTTTGGATGATCGAATTTCGGGAGGTAAGAATTGGATTCGTTCGTCTGTTACGAATGGTCGATTCAGGAATTTTTGCATGTCTGTATACAATTCAGCAGGACACTCTCTGTTTTCGCCGTATTTGATCGAGTCGGTGTGTTCCAGCATGCATAATTGCAGGGAGTCATAAATCAAGCTCCATACGGCGGTGTAATTTTTACCGATGTTTTCCGAGGTGATCGTATCGGAATGGAACGATTGGAATCCCGGAATGCAGTCCAATGGGGAGCGGCTTAAGCGATACGGTGTATTACCTCCTGAGTAGAGTATGTCGTTGGTGTTGCAAACAAAAGAACACGGGACGCGCTCCTCGTTGGATGCAGATGAACAAGAGATACAATAAACACAACTTAATAGTAGGATGCCGATAATTGTATTTAGTCTCATAACTTGAAATGATTTAATACGGATGTGTAAAATAGACCGTGTCGCACAATATTTTACTTCATGCTCATCGGTCGAGAAGAAATAAAAACAGTATCGGATGACGCCGTCCTGTTCTGATAAGGGTAAAAACAACAATAATTTAAACCGGCCTCTCGGTTGTTTGTAAAGTTAAAAATGATTTAATGTATTTCAAAAATATATTGGTGATTTTAAGAAAAGGTGACAGGTGTTTTTGTATTCCTGTGTGTGAAGACTGTGGGGTAGGTAATTTTATAAGAAAAAGTTGAACGAAAGGTGACTTAGGCTTTTGTTACCCTATGAATCTGTTGGCAGTACCTTTCGACACCATATTGTTGTATAGATAGGTTTTCAAATAGTCAGAGAGCTCAGTCTTGCCATTATCCCACTTCATAATAAAATATGCTTCCATGACGCGAAACGATAGATTATTTATTCCGACAGATCTGGGCTTGCCCCTATCAGTGTTTGCTTTTAGAGACATTTTGGAGATGGGTTTTTGTCTATCAAAAACCGGTGTCAGCATGGTGGGTATTCCACTCCTTGCTGGCACCGGTTAATTTTTACGGGTATGCTTGGCCTGATTTTTCCGATAGGTTTTTTGTCTCTTTTGTATGCCCGGTCGATTTTATTTGCCGAACAGGCTGTCGACAAACTCCCTGCGGTCGAATACTTGGAGCTGGTCGATTTTTTCGCCCACTCCGATATAGCGGACCGGAATCTTGAACTGATCGCTGATGCCGATAACCACACCGCCTTTGGCCGTGCCGTCCAGCTTGGTAATGGTCAGGGAGGTGACTTGGGTCGCTTGGGTGAACTGCTTGGCCTGTTCGAAGGCGTTCTGTCCGGTCGAACCGTCCAGAACCAGCATGACATCGTGTGGCGCATCCGGAATGACTTTGGCCATCACGTTACGAATTTTTGTCAGCTCGTTCATCAGTCCGATTTTGTTGTGGAGTCGTCCGGCGGTATCGATCAGGACAACGTCAGCTCCGTTGGCTACGGCACTTTTCAGCGTGTCGAAGGCAACCGATGCGGGATCGGAGCCCATCTCTTGTCGGATCATTGTCACACCGGCCCGTTCGGCCCATACGGCCAGCTGGTCGATCGCTGCAGCGCGGAAGGTGTCGGCCGCGCCGATATACACTTTTTTGCCGGCTTGCTTTAGCTTGGCGGCCAGTTTCCCGATTGTAGTGGTTTTCCCTGCTCCGTTGACGCCTACCACCATGATGACATAAGGCATGCCGTTTTTCTTCTCGTAAGAGAACCCGTCGCTGCCGGCGTCCTTGTTCTCTTCAAGCAGGGCCGTTATCTCCTCCCGCAGAATATTGTTCAGCTCGGAGGTATTCATATATTTGTCGGCTGCGACCCGTTTTTCAATCCGTTCGATGATCCGAAGGGTGGTGTCGACTCCTACGTCTGAGGTGATTAGGACCTCTTCAAGGTTGTCCAACACTTCGTCGTCAACCTTTGACTTGCCGGCGATTGCGCGAGCAAGTTTGGTGAAAACGCCCGTTTTGGTCTTTTCGAGACCCTTATTCAGGTCCTCTTTATTCTCCTTCTTTGAAAAAATATTGAATAGTCCCATGTCGCAGTGTATTACTCATCTGCAAAGATAATACTCTTTAAGATCAGAAACGAACGATTCCACAAGGGATTTCGTCTAAATTCGCTAGATTTAAGTGATATTTCGAGTGTGATGAAGGAGTCCATGTCGGACTATTGGAATTTGTGGCTTATAAAGAGTTGGCTATGAATGAATCGTTTAGTGTGTTGATGGGCATCGGGGCGATCCTGTTTTGGTGGATTGTTCTGGCAGTTGCTTCTCGGCGTAAATTGGGGGTCGGGGATCTCGACAATGGTTTTGCATTGCTTCGTTTTACCTGAAGACCCGGAGTCGGATACGCTTGTGCTGATTGTCGGGCGAAAATCTGGAGTGGCAGGATGGATTATGTCTTTAATTGGAATTAACCCCGAAACTAAGCTTCACGTGTCGAAAAAAGATATTCATTTCCGAGATGTGTCCATGTCGGGCAGCAGCGATTCCTGGTTGACGTTAAAAGGTGGAGTCTCCAGTGTACACTGTACTGTATGCAGGTCGTTCGGCTTGATTGTGTTGGCTGTTCTGTTTGTTGTTTCGGGGATGTGCTGGTATGTTTTTTCACCGAACGGAACACTTGGAGTTATTGTGGCCGGAGTGTTGTTTGGTGGATTGATGCTTGTGTTTTATCGTTGCGATAAGTGTTTTGTATTAAAGTTTAGAGTACGTGAGTGGCGATATTTGGTATGAGCTTTAGGGTGAGTAAAATAGATAGTGTTTCGGTCAATATTGATCGGGTTCGTCAAGCAGTGGATCGAATCGATGCGCAAGTTATCCTTTTGCAGTCCAAATAGAGCGGTTGAAGAAAAGCTGATTTAAGAAGCACAACTTCGCTAATTTGAGTGGATTATAAATTACAAAAGGCCCGTCCGCTGGACAGGCCTTTTGTAATAAGATGGGCGTAATGCTTATTTCTTATTAGCGAAAAAATCTTTGATCTGATCGTTGAGTACGACTTCAGTTTTGAAAACGTAAGCTCCCGTTTTTTCAGATTTAACCATCTTAATACATTTTGTGTGCGCTTTACCAGTTCCGGTTTTCAGCGTCGCAACTACCTTCTTTGCCATGATTCAAACCTATTTAATTTCGCGGTGAATGGTAACTCGTTTCAGGATCGGATTATATTTTTTACGCTCCATCCTGTCCGGCGTATTTTTCTTGTTTTTGGTCGTGATGTATCTCGACATGCCCGGCAGACCGCTCTCTTTTTGTTCGGTGCATTCGAGGATAACCTGAACCCTGTTGCCTTTTTTTGCCATTTCTCAGATACGTTTAGTGATTAATACAGCGATTTGGGAGCGGCTGCTTCTTTAAGAGCTGCGGCCAAACCTTTTTTGTTGATGGTTTTCATTCCGGCAGTGGTCACTTTCAGTGTGATCCAACGGCCTTCTTCTTCGTTCCAGAAGCGTTTCGTCTTCAGATTTGGATTGAAACGTCTTTTGGACTTTTTGTTCGAGTGCGACACGTTGTTACCTACTTGTGCCGTCTTACCCGTGATTTCACAAATTTTCATAAAGTTTAATCTTTTTTAGGATTACTCCAAAGGACCGACAAAAGTACACAATATTCTCCGATATAAAAAATTCCTTTCGAGAAAAACTTGTCCATTTGTCCCTTTTTTCTACTTCGAAGTTTGTTTTCTGGACTATGTGTCGGAAAATTTCGACGATTTTATTTAATTTCGTAGATCAAATCTAACAATACTCAAGTATGAAAAGAATTTTTTTATCGTTGATTTTTGCATCGTTCATTGGAGGAGGAGCGCTGTTCGGGCAGGGACGGGGAGCGCTTGGCGGTGATCGGTTACCATTGGTTCCCTATCCGAAGGAGATTAAACTCGGAGCGCAGGATTATATGCCCGGCTCACGGATTGTTGTCAAGGTGAGTTCGGATGATGAGGCCGATCTTTTTGCGGCCTCGACGTTGACAGAAGAGTTGGCGCAGGCGGAGGTTTCGGTGAAGAAGAGCCGTTCCGGAATCCGTGATGCGATTACGTTGACGCGTCCCGGATGCAACAAGGCTGCAGATCGTCGTCTGGAAGAGGCAGGGCTGTCGCTCGGATCGACTCCCGACCCCGAAGGCTATCTGTTGTTGGTCGATGATGAAGGGGTGATCGTGTCGGCTGCAACGGCAGCCGGTGTGTTTTACGGGGTGCAGACGTTGCGCCAGCTCGTTTATCCGACCGAAGAGGGGTATGCCGTGCGTGCTGTGGCGATCAACGATGCCCCTGCCATGCGCTATCGCTGGCAGCAGGATGACTGGAGCCGCGGCCCGATTCCCACATTGGAGTATGCCAAAAAACAGATTCGTATTTTATCGGAATATAAAATTAACGGATACAGCATATACGCTGAAAATCTGTATGAATCGAAGCTTCACCCGGTGATCAATCCTTATGGAGGTACACTTACGGCGGAGGAGATGCACGAACTGGTCGATTATGCGGCCCGTTATCACGTGGAGATTATCCCGCAGCAGCAGACCTTCGGACATCTGCACTACGTTCTGCGTCAGGAGCGCTACGCTTCGTTGGGCGAGTTGCACGGTAGTCAGGTGTTGAGTCCGACCGAGTCGGGAAGCTACGATTTTGTCAACGATTATCTTGGAGAGATCGTTCCTATGTTTACCTCTGAATTTATCCATATCGGTTGTGACGAAACCTTTGAATTGGGACGCGGAAAGAGCAAGCAGGCTGTCGCAGATCAATCACACGCGGATGTATATTTGAACCATTTGAACCGTGTAGCCGAACTTCCAGCACTTGCCGGGAAAAAATTGCTTTTCTGGGGTGAGATTGCCGTTAAGAATCCGGATAAGCTCGACCGACTGCCCAAGCAGGCGATCGCCGTAGCATGGGACTATCTGCCTCGCGACAGCTATGAAATCTTCCTGAAGCCCTATGCCGAACGGAATATTCCGACTTTTGTGGCTCCGTCTGCATTTTATGGAGGCCGTGTTTTCCCCGATTATCTGGCCCACATGAAGAACATCCGGAATTTTGTTCGGGACGGACAGAAGTTCGGGTCGATGGGCATGCTCAACACTTCGTGGGATGACTTGGGTGAGGACCTGTTCGATATGGGTTGGTATGGAGTCGTTTATGCTGCGGCATGTGCATGGCAGCAGGGCGAATCGGATATGGATCAGTATCGGAATGCATTCGACTGGGCTTTCTACCGAAATGCTGAAAATCATGCTTATGCCGATGGTATCAACCTTTTGGCCGACGTGCACGGCAAGGTCGGAGCGGTCAACTTTGAGATGGCCTACTCTTTGCCTTTTACACGGGCCGGAGTCTCTTTGCAAAACCATTTGCAGAGAATGGGGGTTAGTCGAGAGATGCGACTCTGGTGCGAGGATGCCTATACGCGGTTTTCGCAGAATCGTCCCCATGTCGCCCTGCACGATTCTACGATTGATGCCTTGTTGTTTGCGGCCCGGAGACTCGATTTCGTCTTCCATAAATCGATATTGGCCACCGAAATGTCGGATCTGTACGACTCGTTTGTCCGCAACGACGATGCCGGATACGAGGTCAATACGGCACTTTATGGGTTGATCATGCCCTATGCGAGCCGATTGGGTTCGTTGCGGGATATGACCAAGGAGTTGAAACTCTTTCATCAGAACTTGAGGCAACAGGAGAACCGACCGATTCATTGGGATGTGGTTTCGATCCGATACGACCGCATGTTGTTAGAGTGGGAGCGTGAGTACGATCGGATTCAACTTGACTTACAGCAGGCCGGATCGGGAACGCACCTGCCGCGAGAGAAAGTCGGGTTCCGTTTTGATAGTCTGAACAACGAATAAGATATCGTTCTGATTTCGAAGTTTATCCCGAGCCTTCATAAAGTTATCGCAGCTTTTTTTCGTGAGGACTCGGGATTTTTTATGTGCGATTTATAACTCTTCCCCGAAGCGAAAGGTTTTATTCGAAAGGAAGAAGGTTTTGCACAATCTTTGCCCACGTCCGTGTATATAAATTTAAAAAACGGATAGTGATATGAAACAGGAAAGTGCAGAAGTGCTGAACTTGGATGTTCAGAAGTTGGTCGAAATGTTGAATGCTGCTCTGTGTGAAGAGTGGTTGGCCTATTATCAGTATTGGGTCGGGGCACATGTAGCCGAAGGACCGATGCGGAGTGAAGTTGAATCAGAAATGCTGGTTCATGCCAATGAAGAGTTGGCACATGCGAATAAACTGATTGCACGGATCGTCCAGTTGGGAGGAACGCCCGTACTGAGTCCCGATCAGTGGATGAAGCTCGCCCGATGCAAATATGAGGCGCCGACGGATGTGTATGTCGAGACGATTCTCGAACAGAATTTGCGGGGGGAGCGGTGTGCAATCAAACGGTATCGTGATCTGGCTGATTATACTGATGGGGTCGATTATACAACTGCGAAAATGGCCGTGGAGATTCTCGAGGATGAGTTGGAACACGAAGAGGATATTCTTGCCTTTCAGCGCGACATCGTCTCTTTGAAGAGGACGTTTGATAAAATGATCAAATAGTGCGAGGAAAACTTGGATTAAGACAACATGGGATGTAACAGAACGAATCGGGCGGAGTTTTTCGGACTTTCGCCCGATTTTTTGTGCAAAAATGTGCAGATTGTTCTAAATTTGTCGAGACGAAAACTAAAAACGGAGATGCTATGAAATACCAATTTCTTTACTATCCCCGATGCGGGACGAGCAACAAGGCAGCCAAATGGCTTCGTGAACAGGGCATCGAGGTGGTGCTGCGCGACATCGTGTTGGACAGACCGTCGGCCGATGAACTGGCAGCATGGATCAAGAAAAGTGGACTACCGTTGCGCAAGTTTTTCAATACGAGCGGACAGAAGTACCGCGAGTTGCAGATCAAGGATAAGATCGGTTCGGAATCCGACGAGATTTTGCTTTCGCTGCTGGCTTCGGACGGCATGCTGGTAAAACGGCCGCTGTTGGTTGCCGATGATTTTGTACTGGTGGGTTTCAAGGAGGAGGAGTGGCGAGCCAAACTGCTATAATCCTGTAATCAGTGGAACGCTTAGCGAGTTTTTTGGCGCGGCGTCATAGATAATGTAAAAATCCGGAAAGTTCATCTGGGCCTTCCGGATTTTTTCTATGCTAAATTCTAAAGAGGAAAATCTATCTTCCTTAGAACAGAAACTTCTCGCTTGTTTCCTGTTTGTCCGTCAGATCGTTTTCATGACGATCTTTCTCGATCTTGATGTGGTAGCAGTTGTGTAGTGCCGTTAGTTGATCTTGCGGCGGTCGGCAGCACTATCCTCCGGTTCCATTTCCTGTTGCAGGGCAACCATCTTGATTGCTGCTGCTGCGGCTTCATCGCCTTTGTTCCCGTATTTGCCGCCTGCACGATCTATAGCCTGCTGTAGATTTTCGGTTGTCAATACTCCGAAAGCAACCGGCATACTCCATGATAGCATAAGTTGGGTTATCCCTTGTGTTACACCCATGCATACGTAATCGAAATGTCGGGTTTCACCTTGAATGACGCATCCCAGGGCGATCACTCCGTCGACATCAGTATATTCTGCGAAAAACTGGGCGCCCAAAGGTAATTCAAAGGTGCCCGGAACATGTTTGATGATGATATTCTGCTCGTCGCATCCCGCTTCTTTGAGGGTTCTTACCGCACCTTGCAGCAGGGCTTCGGTAATCTGTTCGTTCCATTCCGAAACGACGATGCCGAACTTCATGCCGGCAGCTGAGGGCAGTTTCCCGCCTAAATCCGATAGGTTTTTGTGAACGGTTGCCATTTTAGTGAACGGTTTGTTGGTTTTTAACAAAAAAGGTTGCTGCATGTCTGCGACAACCTTTTCGAAGATTATAATGTGCGAACGGTGCCGGCGATGGTCGAATTACATTTTTTGTTGGATATTTCCGATGTATTTCTGAATATCGCGGGCTTCCATGCTACCTGCGTAGTCCGTTGCGATCGATTCGTAAGCTTGGAGTGCTTTATCCAAATTACCTAACTTTTCATAGGTTTCGCCCGCTTTTTTAAGATAATAGGGAGCTGTCAGCGGATCAGCACTTGTAGCTACAGCTTTTTCGAAAAGTTTGACAGCCTCTTCGTAATTGCCGTTTTGGATATTAGCGTCACCCTGCAGTCCGTAGTTTTGTGCTGCAATGATCTTCGAAGTGACGTTGTCATCAGAAGCTTTGTATTTTTTCAAATATTCGAGAGCTCTTACAGGATCACCCATTTTAAGGTAGCAGATACCTGTATAGTGATTGGCCAGATTTCCGGTCGGGGTAGAACCGTATTTATCGATGATTTCGAGGAATCCGGCAAAGTTGCCGTCGCCTTCCAGAGCGAGTCGGAACGAGTCTTTGGCGAATTGCTGTTCAGCCGAGAACATGGCAGCTGCAGCTTTTTCCCCTTTGGGAACCATGATCAAATATTTGTATCCGAAGAATCCGCCCACGACGACGATTATGACGATCAGGGCGATCAGCAGCGAACGTCCGTTTTTCATGATAAATGCCTCGACATTGCCGATGGCCGATGTGATGGCAATTTCAGGATCTTGTTCGTTTTGCTGTTTGTGTTGTGCCATAATTTATCTGAAGTTTTAAAATTTACATGTTTACGAAGTGCAAAAGTAACCTTTTTTGCGGAATTTGAAACATTTTCAGCATCTTTTTCTGAAAAAACAGGGGATGCCGCGATATTCGGGAAAAGTGAGTATCTTTGATCGGTTTTCTGTACGGACTCACGGCTTATGTATCTGCAAAAACTTTCGTTGATCGATTTTAAGAATATTGCCGAGACGCGGATTGAGCTTTCGCCTCGCATGAACTGTCTGGTGGGGGATAACGGTGCCGGGAAGACGAATCTGCTCGATGCGGTGCACTATCTGTCAATGGGCAAGAGTGCTTTCAATCTGACCGATTCGCAGTGTATGCGTCATGGGGGTGATTCGTTTCTGATCGAAGGGAGCTATCTCGATGGGGCCGGACATACGGAACGGATCGTCTGTTCGTGCAAAAAAGGAGCGGGGAAAAAGTTGTGCCGCAACGGAAAGGATTACGAAAAACTCTCCGATCATGTGGGACTGATCCCTTTGGTGTTGGTAACACCTTCGGATACGGCGCTGATCAACGAATCGGGAGAGGAGCGACGTCGGTATATGAATAGCTTCATTTCGCAACTTGATCGGGCCTATTTGTCGTCGCTGGTGCGTTACAACCGGTTGTTGGCCGAGCGTAATCGTCTGCTGAAATTGCAGCAGGTGTCGAATTTCTCGGAGATTCTGCAAGCGATCGATGTGCAGATGGTCATTTTGGGCGGGGAGATATATGAGCAACGGAAAAAAATGATCTCGGATTTGGCTCCACGTGTGGCATATTACTACAAGCTGTTGTCCGGAGACCGGGAACAGGTTGAACTGTCATATCGTTCGGAGCTTAACGAACGTCCGTTCGAGGAGATTCTGCGATCCTCATTGGCACGCGATCGGGTGAATCAATATACCACAAGCGGAATCCATCGGGACGACATTCGTATGTCCATCGGAGGCTATCCTTTGCGGAAATATGGGTCCCAGGGGCAACAGAAATCGTTTTTGGTGGCGATGAAGTTGGCACAATACGATTCGGTATGTGCGGCCGGATCGGCGATGCCGATTTTGTTGCTTGACGATATTTTCGATAAGTTGGACATGCAACGGGTCGAGCAGCTGATCGGAATCGTGACCGAAGAGCGCTTTGGCCAGATCTTTATTACGGACTGCAACAAGGTCCGGCTGGAGGGAATTTTGCGTCGCGGTTCGTGCGACTACACCCTGTTCGGAGTCGAAGGAGGCGACATTCGCCAACTATGAGACGACGTGAACCGGTCCGTGTCGGAGAGGCGCTTGATCAGTTTTTCCGTGAGCGTCCAGAGATATTGAAAAAATTCGCCGAGGCGCGTTTACCCGAAGTATGGGTTCAGGTAGTAGGTCCTGAAATTGCAAAATATACACAGCGAGTGAGTGTTGAGCGTGGCGGTCGGATGTTTGTCTACTTGAGCTCATCGGTAGTCCGGAACGAAATCTTTATGCGCCGAGCTGCATTGAAAGAGGAACTCAATCGGGTGTTAGGTCAAGAGGTGGTCGCACACCTTATCGTTAAATAGCCCCGGATTTTGAAAGAACAGAGTCTTGTCGATTTACGGCCGTAACTCTTTTTACAGGCATTATTCTGAAGTAAAATCGAAAATTGTCGAGGAAAAGAAAGGGTCTTTCCAAGAAAGAATGGAACGTTGATTTGGACGATTCATTTCCTATTATTAATTTTACTTTCGGTCGAACAAAATATTTGTGTCGAATTCTGGTGTATTGATTTCAGAGTTTGAAGCTCTGTAAGCTTAACAAATCCCAAATGAAGAAAAAGTGGTTTATTGTAGCTATATTGGGCGCTTGCGGTTTTGCTGTGACGGTAGCGGAACCTTATGAACGCGTAACGGAAGAACCGGCAGGAAATCCTATCGTTGCCAACATCGGATTGGATGACGGGCATTTCCGGGCATACGGCGATCGTTTGTATAATTATGCCTGCCATGATTACTCTCCCGATAGCCGTGGGTTCGTGCTTAAAAAATGGTGGGTCTGGTCGACGCAGGATTTGGTGACGTGGACGTTTGAAAGTGCACTCGAACCGACCGTGTTGGGATTTCCTCAAGGGTATAAGGATTGTTGGGCGACCGATGCTCAAACCCGAAACGGGAAGTATTATTGGTATGTGTGCAATCCGGAAAATACATACGTTGTGCGTTCGGATACTCCGGTCGGACCTTGGGAAGCTCCGCTGGGAGATAAACCGTTGATGCCGGGACGCGATCCGAGTGTCTTCATCGACGATGATGGAACGGCTTATTTGGTGACGGGGGTATGGCAATACCAGATTGCAGCACTGGGTGAGGATATGATTTCACTTCGGGAGTCGCCCCGGACGGTGGAGATTATCAATCCGCGGGGACCCTATAATCATAACGGAGAGGATCCCCAACATCCGACCGATGATAAACCCTATTTGCATAAACATAATGGAAAGTACTACCTTTCGTGGGGATGCTATTATGGTGTAGCTGACCATGTCTATGGTCCGTATACCTATAAAGGGTGCTTTATTGTGCCCGAGCGTACGGAGGCAGAGTTCGCGCAGCCTGTTGCCGGATTGACGCACGACCGTCATGGCTCGTTTTTCGAATGGAACAACCAGACCTATTTTAACTGCAATGATTTGAGCAGCAACGGTGCACACAGCTATTGGCGGAATACGGTAATTATGTATGTGCACTATCGGGACAATGGAGAGATTGAGCCCGTTTACCTGAACCGTTTGGGTGTGGGGCAGTATGAGGCTTCGTACGGACCGATCGAGGCAGAGAATTTCTATGCGTCGGAAGGTGGAGAAAAAAAAGAGAATGGGGAGGGAGGATTCGAAATGAGGATGACGGCCGGCGAGGGAGAGCTCCGGTTTCAACATGTGCATAATCTGCCCTCGAGTGCACGGGCGGTCTTTCGGGTTGCGACACCGTCTGATCTGAAAGGAGGTGCTATTGAGGTTTGGCGGGATGATGCGGAACCTGTACGATTGGGCCGATGTGAACTTCCGGCATCGGCGGATGAGTATGTTACGGTCGAGTGCCGATTGAAAAACAGTACGGAGCGTCAGGACTTGAAGCTGGTCTTTTTGGGGAACGACCGGAAAACGATACGACTCGATTATGTTCGCTTCGAATAGCCGGGACATTACTTTTTTGCTAACAGGGAGAGACGATTGTAGAAAACGAGTTAAAAAAGTAAATCCTCGTACTATGAAAAAAAGATCATGTTTTTTCTGTATGGGGAGCAGACGATGTCAAATAATACAAAAGCCCATTTGGTCTGAATGAGCGATGTGTGTTTTTGTGAAGCAGAGCGAAGAAAAGGCAACAGAGATAATTACCGGAATAGAAATAAAAATACTATTTTTGTCCGCATAACCATAACGACCCCATAATACATGCATACTTATTGGAGACTTCTCGGCTTTGCCAGACCAATCAGGAAATACGCGATTCCGTATTTTTTCTATACGCTGTTCTATACGATATTTTATACTTTCACGTTTACGCTGATTCAGCCGATCCTGCAAACGTTGTTTGCTGGAGATTCTGCCGCACCTCATGTGACCTCATTCCCGAAATTCGCATTCGATACAAGTTTCCTTCAGGGTGCAATCAGTTATTTGATCTATAAAGTCTTCGGGGCGGATTACGACACAATGGACGTACTGATATTCTTGAGCATATTCGTGATCCTGACGTCGTTGTTGAGTAATTTATTCCGGTATTTAGGACAACGGACCATGGAAGCAATGCGGGTCAGAGCATTACAGCGTCTTCGTAATGACGTTTTTAACAATGTGATGAAATTGCATGCAGGTTATTTCAGTAATGAACGTAAAGGCGATATCATCTCAAAAATATCTTCAGATGTACAGGTGGTACAATTCTGTATTACCAATACGTTGTTAGTGGCATTTCGGGATCCGTTCCAAATTATCGGTTTCATGATTGCATTGGTGGTCGCTTCTTGGCAACTGACGATATTTTCTATTCTGTTCCTTCCTATTGTGGCTCTGGTTATCGGTTCGATTGTTAAACGGTTGCGAAAATCGGCAACACAGGTACAAGAACGCTTTGCTGATATGGTCAGTCTGATGGATGAGTCGCTTTCCGGTATAAAAGTCCTTAAAGGATACAATGCAGTTGACTATACGGTAGGAAAATTTCGGAAAATAAATGCTCTCTTCTCCCGTATTTCACTTAGCATGGCCTGGCGTCAACAGCTGGCTTCTCCGGTCAGTGAATTTTTGGGAATAGCTGCAGCTGCTGTGTTGATGATTTATGGAGGAAGTCTTGTGCTTTCTGGTGATCTAAAGGCAAGTACATTTATTATGTATCTTGCTATTTTCACTCAAATTACTCGTCCATTACGTTCATTCACCGATGCATTTGCCAACATCAATCAGGGAATTGCGGCCGGTGAACGTGTATTGGCTCTGCTCGACGAAAAGAGCGAAATCAACGATGCACCCGATGCGGTGGAGATGACCGGACTGAAACATGAAATCGAATTCAGAGATGTCCGCTTTTCCTACGACAGCAAGGAGGTGATTCGCGGGGTGAGCTTCAAGATCAAGAAAGGAGAAACAGTTGCGTTGGTCGGTCCTTCGGGTGGAGGTAAATCGACCCTTTCCGATCTGATTCCGCGTTTCTATGATGTGCAGTCGGGGCAGATTCTGATCGACGGAATCGATATCCGCAAATATACGCTTGAAAGCTTGCGTCGGTATATGGGTTTGGTATCGCAGGAGACTATCCTGTTCAACGATACGATCGAGAATAACCTTCGTTTAGGAAAACAGGATGCGACAGAGGATGAAGTACGTCAGGCGGCGATCGTAGCCAATGCCGATACCTTTATCCGAGAGACGGAGCACGGATATCAGACCAATATCGGAGATCGGGGCATGAAACTTTCAGGCGGACAGCGGCAGCGGTTGAGCATTGCCCGGGCTGTGTTGAAAAACCCCGAAATTTTGATTCTTGACGAAGCAACTTCAGCGCTCGATACGGAATCCGAAAAGTTGGTACAGAATGCGTTGGATGCACTGCTTCAAGGGCGTACTTCATTGGTGATTGCCCATCGGTTGAGTACGATATACAATGCGGATCGGATCATTGTAATTGATCACGGTCAGATTGTGGAGCAGGGCACACATCGTGAATTGATGGCACTTCGTGGTGTATATGCTCGACTAATCGAGATGCAACAGAGTGGCGACTCGAATAATCGTCCGAATTAACCGGAATAAATATATTGTACAATATACACCCCAGCTGTTTTTGTACGGCTGGGGTGTTGTATTATGCACCGGATAAAATCTAAGACCGTCCGTCAGTTTGAAATCCGTCACGCCTATCCGTTACAGACACTTTCTATATTTCATTTTAAGCACTGTCCGTATTTGCCGTTTGATCTATATGTTCATTTGTTTGTTAGCTTATAAATATTACTAATGGTATTTGTGACGATATAAATTGTAAGTAATGAAAAGATTTTCGGGTTTGATACTAGTTAAAGGAAATACGATTGATAATTTTTTTGGAATAGAAGTAAGTGATTGATAATCTATATATAGGAAGTGGGTAGTATGGTAAAGAGAATGTACAGATGATTAAAGTTTTCAATATCGTTATTTCTGAACATATTTTTTATAAGAGATATATCTTTTGATGGGCTGTGGTAGATTTAAAATGGTGCGATTGTTAGTATCGGTTCTTGATAATACTTTTTTCATGATCAATGCAAAACTTATTTCAGTATTGGTTTAAGTTAATTAATGATCTTGAAAGGGAATGTCTAATGATAAGTATAGAGTCTGTCGTATGGTAATAGTGCAATCTAATTCATTGTTTAAGAATAGCATAATAGTTCATATTTTTTGTGAGATCAATCAACGTTGATGATGTAGTGTGATTATTAGTACTTGAAAAATAAATGTTTATATACTTTTGATAGTGACCCTTTGTGTCTTCTTTATGAAATACATTTTCTATTTTGTAATGGCTTGATAAGGTCGAGTTCTTTGATTGCCGATCTTCGAGTTCTATCTGGAGGAGATTTATGATATGTTTTGTGTGAGTCTATGATTAAATAAAAAAGTCTACTGATTTCAGCAGACTTTTTGTGTATCGCCGAGACTTCGACGAATATATTTTTCTTAGATTATTATTTTGCAGGTTCTTCAGCCGGAACTACATCGATTACGTCAACTTCGTAATACAAAGCTGAGTTGGCGGGAACAGGACCTTGGTTACGTGAACCATATCCAAGTTCAGCAGGAATCCACAGTTTGATCTTTCCGCCTTTTCCGACTAAGGTCATACCTTCTGCAAAACCTTTAATTACGTTTTTGATCGGAATATCGAGTGTGTCGTTGCTGTCATAGGTATTTTGAATGTCTTTACCGTTACGGTCAGCCATACGATAGAGAACGCGAACTTTAGAAGAAGTGTCAGCTTTTACGTTGTTGTCACCGGCTTCAACGATTTCGTAAAGCAGGCCTGATTCAGTTTTTAGAATGTTTTTGTTCTCTTTTTCCACTTTAGCTAAAAATTCGGCACTGGCAATACTATCTTTCCTCGGTTTGATTACGGTGTAATATCTGCGCATGAAAGCATAAGCATCTTCACTCGACATAATCGAAGTGTCTTTTTTGATAGCGTTTTTGATGCCTGTTATAAGCAAATCTACGTTCAACTTTTGACCGAGTGCGCTGTCTACATTGTAGATGTAGGTTCCCATGTCTGTTCCCAGACAATAAGCCAATGAGTCCTCCTCGGTTGTCATGCTTCCGCCTCCGTTCGAGGTGCAGGCGCTGAAGAAAAGAGCAATAGCTCCGCTCAATACGATTAATTTTTTCATCTTGTTTTATATTAATTGTTCAAATTGTTTCGAGTTGAAAATATTGTGCCGTTTTTATCGGTCTCGTTTTCCCAAGCGAGCGACAAAGTTAAGCAAATTAAGTGAATAATGTGCTGTTCTATATATTTTTTTCGTGTGAAGATACGGTTTTTTTTCTGGGTGAAACGATCCTCGTTATGAGCCATCCGAATACCCCTGCGGTAAGAGATGCGATTAGAATGGAGATTTTTCCTCCGGTGAGAGCGGCCGGATCGGAAAAGGCTAAATTGTTGATGAAAATGGACATGGTAAATCCGATTCCTCCTAAACAGGATACTCCGAAAATCATGGGCCAAGTGGTACCTTCTGGCAGTTCGCCCCATTTCAGGTGTACTGCAAGTCGACTGAACAAGAAAATGCCGATCGGTTTTCCCAATACCAATCCTAAAAAGATGCCGGCTCCTAATGGTTTGAATAGTATACCGAGATCTCCAAATCCTTCGATTTTGATTCCTGCGTTGGCCAAGGCGAATATGGGCATAATGAAAAACGCGACGGTATGATGGAGTGCGTATTCGAGACGTTGAGACGGACTGATTGCGTTGACCGCAATTTGACGAATGGTTTCGATATCTTCCAACTGTTTTTTATTGGATAGGATTTCAACGCCGTCGCGGTTGTGTTGTCTGAATGAGTCCAGATAAAATTGAGTCTTATAAAGAAAATAGCGTTTCGTGTACCGAGGGGTTGAGGGTATGGTGAGGGCAATCAAAACGCCGGCAATGGTTGCATGAATACCGGAATAGAGGAATAGAATCCAGATAACTATACTGAGAATCAGATAGTAGCGCATTTTGTATACATTGAATTTCCGGAGTAAGATCATGAGTAAAAACACTCCGGCTATGATCCCCAGGATTTCGAAATGAATGTCTGTCGAGTAGAATAGTGCGATAACCAGAATTCCACCTAAATCGTCGGCAACAGCCAATGCAGTTAGGAAGATTTTTAATGATACGGGGACTCTGTTCCCCAGCAGAGACAGGACACCGATAGCGAATGCGATGTCGGTAGCCATCGGAACGCCCCATCCGGATAGTTCGCCTCCGGCTAGATTGATCCCGGTGTATATGAGAGCAGGAACGATCATGCCACCGATAGCCGCAGCGATCGGGAGGGCTGCTTGACGAATCGTGGAGAGATGTCCGGCTATAATTTCCCGTTTGATTTCCAGACCCACATGGAAGAAGAAAATTACCATTAAACCGTCGTTGATCCACGCCTCGAGCGGTTTACTCAATTTGAAGTGGTCGAATCCTACGGTTAAGTGACTCTCCAGTAGATGGTGGTAAACTTCGGCTGTCGCTGGAATGTTTGCCAAAATCATGGCCAATGCGGCGAATATGACGAGAACCAGACCGCCTGCCCACGGACTGTGCAGAAGACGATGGTGACGTTCGCGGCGGAGGAAAAAGTTCCTTTTGTATTTGAAAGATATGTGTTGAGTCATCTTTTGTGGTTTCTGCAACGTGTTACAGCAAAGCTGATACCAAATCGAATAGATTTGTTTTAGAGTAGAGTGAGGTTACACAATTTGTATAACATGCGAGCTCCGACATTTGCATCCCATTCGTCTGCAGCATCGGGAGCGGGGGCTACTTCACAGAGATCGAATCCTACGATTTCACGACCGCTTTGGGTAAGCATAACTAACAGATAAACGGCTTCTTGATAGGTCAGACCTCCGGGAACCGGTGTCCCTGTGTGGGGACAGAGGTCGGGGCATAACCCGTCGATGTCGAAACTGATGTAGACTTTTTCGGGAAGGGGTGATATGATCTGTTTACAGAGTGCGTACCAAGAGGAGCCTCCGAATTTTTCGGCTGAGAGATCATGATCGGTAAATTGTACAACCTGGGGTGTAGAGGAGGCTAAATGGAGCTCGTCATCGCAATAGTCGCGGATACCCACCTGAACTAACATTGATACGTCCGGAAGTTCATTCAAAACGTTGTACATGATCGAAGCGTGCGAATAGGTGAATCCTTCATAGGCTTTTCTCAGGTCAGCGTGGGCGTCGATGTGGAGCAGTCCCATACCCGGATAGCGTTCTGCTGCCGCCCGGATGGCTCCAAGCGGAGAACTGTGATCTCCGCCGACGATTCCGACTTTCTTTCCTGCCTCGATCCAGCGGCGTGATGTTTCGTAAACGATGTGATTGAGTTCGGCCGATCCTTGATTGATCTGGGCAAGGTTTGCCTGTAGTGTATCGTCGTCCGGAGCACCGTTGTTTTCCCAATGTTCGATTACCCGTTGTGCCGTTTTTCGTAGCTTTTTGCTATTTTCATGGATGGATTTGTCGGAAGGAAGTGTGCCGATTCCCTGTTGCCAACCTTGTGGATGGTGAGGATCATACAAATCGACTTGCAATGATGCACGCTGGATGGCAGTAGGACCTTCTGCAGTTCCTTCACGGTATGAAGTCGTAACATCCCAAGCGACAGGGAACAGAACTAAGCGGGATTCTTCCGCCGTAAAAGGAAGACCAAAATAACGGCCATTATCGATGCCGGGACCGTTTGGATCAAAATTTATGTCTGCCATAGTTAATGGTCAAATAATTAGGTTCGGTTACAAAAGTAATCAAAAAAAGAAAGGTCTGAAGTGTAAAACCGTTTCCTCGCGGAGAGCGTTTTTTTTATTGGTTTTTTATGTGGTTGTCTATCAGTATGATTTGTGCTTTTGTTCAAAAAAATACTGGTAAAAGACAATATTCTTTATCGAGGGCGCGTTATCCATACAGATTTCCGGTAGTCATTCTTGATACGGGAATCGAGTAGTTTTTTTCATAATCATACATTTAAGTTGGGTGAGCCTCCGCCGCAGTGATTGCGCCGGAGGTTTTTTTGTTCTGAGCGAATAAATCCCTGCGGTTTTCAATTTATTGTTACATTTGTGCCGTCAATAGAATGAATCGATGGATAAAAAACCGTATGTTGTAGCGGATTGTGATATTCCGTTTCTGCGGGGGGTACTTGAGCCCTATGCCCGTGTGGATTATAAAAAGGGTAACCGGATTACGCGTACTGATCTGAAAGAGGCCGATGTGTTGATTGTTCGGACACGGACGCGTTGTGATGAAACGTTATTGGCCGGGACTCCGGTACGTTTGATTGCAACGGCGACCATCGGGCACGACCACATCGATTCGGAGTATTGTGCACAAAACGGCATCCAAGTGACAACAGCTCAGGGGTGTAATGCCCGAGGCGTGTTACAGTACGTTATGGGAGCATTGGCACGGCTTGCAGCTCGGGACGGATGGCACCCGTGTGATCGTACACTCGGGGTTGTCGGCGTGGGAAACGTCGGTTCGTTGATTGCCGAATACGGTGAACTGTTCGGTTTTCGGGTATTACGATGCGATCCTCCTCGGGCCGAAGCAGAGGGAAGCGAAAACTTCTGTATGCTCGATACGTTGCTGGAAAGCTCGGACATTGTAACTTGTCACGTGCCGTTGACCCGGACCGGATCGTGCCCTACGGATCGTATGGCCGATGCAGCTTTCTTTGCCTCGATGAAAAAAGGGGCGGTGTTCATCAACACGTCACGCGGCCGGATCATTGAGGATGCTCCGTTGATCGAAAGTTTGCAGCAGGGCAGATTGTCCCATGCGGTGATCGACACATGGAACAACGAACCCGAAATCAATCTGGAACTGTTGAAGTTGGCTACGTTTACCACATCACACATAGCAGGATATTCGATTCAGGGTAAGGCTGCCGGGACGGCGGCAGTGGTGCGTTCGGTGAGCCGGCTGTACGGATGGCCGCTCAATGACTGGTATCCCGCACAAGTTACCCCGAGTCATCCCGACCCTTCGATCACGTGGGAACGGATGAGCCGCGAGATGCCGCGATACTTCGACATCGAAGCCGAAACCGCGCGGTTGAAAAGCCATCCCGAATCTTTCGAACAGATCCGTAATTCGTACGACTATCGGACCGAATTTTTCTGATGTTGTTTCGTTTCCAGAAACGACTCGTCCCGAAATTCATAGAGTTGGTTGCGGAGCCGGGGTATGAATCCGGCCTCGCGGATGGCTTGTCGGATTCCGTCGGCATCGAATCGGTTGTCGGCACCGGCCGAAGAGACGACGTGCTCTTCGATCATGATCGACCCCATGTCGTTGGCTCCGCCGTGCAGCGCAATTTGCGCCGTCTCTTTTCCGACGGTGAGCCACGAGGCCTGAATGTTGGGAATGTTGTTCAATACGATCCGGCTTATGGCGATGATGCGCAGGTATTCGGTCGGCGAAAAGGTAGGGGAGACACCCTCTTTTTCCAACTGGGTGCCCGAGCTGCGGAAAATCCAAGGAATAAAGGCAAGAAAACCGTACTTGTCGGGCGATTTCTCTGCCTGCAGATCGCGAATCCGGATCAGATGTTCGATCCGTTGGCGAGGTGTTTCAATGTGGCCGTACATCATCGTGGCGGAGGTGGCCAGCCCCAAACGGTGGGCGATGCGCATCACTTCGATCCATTGATCGGCATTCGGTTTGCCCGGGGAGAGCCTGCGGCGCACGTCGTTGTCAAGGATCTCGGCTCCGGCTCCGGGCAGCGAGTCGAGTCCCGCATCGATCAGCCGTCGAAGTGTGGTCTCGATGTCCAATCCGCTGATGCGGGCGATGTGGTACACTTCGGGGGCCCCCAACGCATGCAACCGGATTTGGGGATAGCGCCCTTTCAGTTGCCGGAAGAGGTCCTCATAGAACGTAATGCCTAACTTCGGATGTAGTCCGCCCTGTAACAGCAGCTGGTCACCACCCAAGGCCAGCGTCTCGTCAATTTTTTGAATGTATTGGTCGAGGGTCGTAATGTAGGCCCGTTCGGTCTGATGGGGTTTGCAGTGAAAGTTGCAGAACTTGCACCCCGAAATGCAGACATTCGTGATGTTGACGTTGCGGTCGATCTGCCAGGTGACGATATCATCAGGGTGGAACTCCTTTCTCAGCGTCCATGCTACGGCCGAAAGTTCACCGAGCGGGGCTTCCGTGTAGAGGTTCAGTGCCTCGTCGCAGGTCAACGGCTCGCGTGCGAGGGCTTTGCGGTAGAGCGGATCGAGATTCATCGTCGAAAAAATTTGAGGTGGCAAGATACAAAAAAACCGTTTCTTGCTACAAGAAACGGTGCTATTTCACGGGACCGGACAGATCCTACTCGAGAGAGATCGATTCCGTCGGGCACACGTCGGCGCACGTACCGCATTCGGTGCAAGATTCGGGATCGATAACATATACATCCCCTGCAGAGATAGCTCCTACCGGACATTCATCGATACAAGTACCGCATGCAGTACAAGTGTCAGCACTAATTTTGTAAGCCATTTTCGTAAAGTTTAATTAAATTCTACACTACAAATGTATAACTATTCTCGTTACGAGACAAGCAAAAAAACGAATAATTTTTACTTCGCATCTTTCAAGAACTCCAAAGCGAAGACAGCCATCGTAACTATACCATAATTTATAGCCTCTTCGTCGGGGTTGAAGGTTGCCGAGTGAAGACCTCCACCCCGATCGCCCGTATGGCGTGCGGTCCCCAGTCGGAAGAAGAGTCCGGGATAGTGTTTCGTGTAGGTGCCGAAGTCTTCCGCGGTCATTCTCAGGGCCAACTCTTCGATATTTTCTTCTCCCCATAGCCGTGCGGCGATTGCCCGCCCGCGAGCTGCCAACTGCGGATCGTTGACCACACACGGGTATCCCGGCGGAATATTGAGTTCGGTGTGGACTCCGTAAGCAGTGCTGATGCCCTCGGCAATCTGGCGGATCCTCTTTTTGGCCTGCTCTCTCCACGCTTCGTCCATGGTCCGGAGTGTACCGGCGATCTCGACGACGGGTGGAATGATGTTGGTAGCTCCATCGGCGATGACCCGTCCGATCGACAGAACCGTCGGAATCGTCGCGTTGCCGTTACGGCTGGTAATTTGTTGAAGGGCGGTGATCAGTGCAGCTGAAGCCACCACCGGATCGGTCAGCGTGTGGGGAAGGGCTCCGTGTCCCCCCGTGCCATGAACCTTGATGTGCAGTTCATCGCTTGAGGCCATGTATTGGCCGGAACGGAATCCCAAATGTCCCGAAAGCATTTCCGGTGCGACATGTTCGCCGACAAAGGCCATGACGGAGTAATCGCGGAACGGACCCTCTTCCAATACCGAAGCTGCCCCTCCGGGAGCGATCTCTTCACCGGGTTGGAAAAGACCGAATACAGTCCCTTCGATCAGTTCGCGGTGTTGTTGCAGTACGAGCAAGGCTCCGAGCAGGCATGAAGTGTGGATGTCGTGTCCGCAGGCGTGCATTACGCCTGCATGGACCGAAGTGAACGGAACGCCAGATTCTTCCTGAATGGGAAGGGCATCCGTATCGGCCCGCAGCACGACACACCGTTTCGGATCGCCCGTTCCGGTGATCCGTGCCAGAATACCCGTTCCCGCAATCCGTTGGAACGTAATACCTGCTTCGGTCAACCGATCGGCAAGGTAGTTGGCCGTTTCATGTTCGTGGAACGAAAGTTCGGGGTGGGCATGCAGATGTCGCCTGACCTCGATAATTTGCCCTACAAGATTACGGGCAGAGGTTTTTATCGTTTCGTCAGTCATGATATGCAAAAATATTTTTTGCCTTTTATGGCTATCGTATCTGCTAAAAAAGTTCGCGAAGGATCCGTACGATGTTGTCGGCTTTACCCATCGTATAGAAATGTATGACGGGGATGCCTTTAGCAATCAGTTCGCGACCTTGTGCAATGGCCCATTCGACGCCGACTTGGCGGACGGCGGCGTTGTCCTTGCAGCGCTCCACTTCGCGGACCAGTGCGTCGGGAATATCCACGTGGAAGATCTGAGGCAGCATCGTGAGCTGGGTCTTCGACGTGAAGGGCTTGATGCCCGGAACGATCGGAACATTGATTCCCAGAGCCCGACAGGCATCGATAAAGGCAAAAATCTTGGTGTTGTCGAAGCTCATCTGCGTGATGATGAACGAGGCTCCGGCATCGACCTTCTCCTTAAGCCGATTCAGGTCTTCGATCGGATTGGGCGCCTCGGCATGTTTTTCCGGATAGCCGGCCACACCAATACAGAAGCTCGTGTTCCGGCACTGTTCGACCTCCCCGTCGATGAACTCCCCGCGATTCATCCGACTGATCTGGGCCACCAGTTCGGAGGCGTGCCGGTGTCCGTCGGGCAGGTTTTTGAAGGCGTGTTCCCCCCGTATGTTGTCACCCCGCAGGGCCAATACATTGTCAATGTCGAGGAAGTCGAAGTCGATCAGAGCGTCTTCGATGTCGTAACGCGACTGGCCTCCGCAGATCAGGTGGGGAACGACGGTGAGGCCGTACCGTTTCATGATGGCGGCGGAGATGCCGACCGTCCCCGGACGGCGACGTACTGTGTGCCGTTCGAGTAGACCGTTCTCCTTTTCGACATATTTGACATCTTCACGGTGTGAGGTGATGCTGCAGAAGGCCGGTGAGAACTCCATCAGTGAGTCGATCGTGTCGAAGATCTGTTGGGTTCCTTCCCCTTTGAGCGGGGGTAACAGCTCGAATGAAAAACGGGATTTTCCGGAGGCTGCCGCTTGGGCTATGATTTCGGTAATGTGCATATAGCGTGTAATTTGTTTTCGGTTGAGGTTATTTGTCGAGCAGATGTTGAGGCATGATCGTCCGCAGTTTTTCGGGATCGATGCCTCTGCGTCGGGCGTAGTCGTTCAACTGCTCATCGTCGATTGTCCCGACCGAGAAGTTGCGGGCTTGCGGATGGGCGAACATAAGTCCGCAGGTCGACTCTCCGGGCGACATCATGTAGGATTCGGTCAGTGTGGCGCCGATTGCCTTCGTTACGTCGAGCAGTTCGAATAGCTCGGTTTTCAGCGAGTGGTCCGGACAGGACGGATAACCGAATGCGGGCCGGATGCCCCGGTACCGTCCGGCAAAGAGGTCGGCGAGGGTGTGTTCGTTCACCTGCTCGTATCCCCAGAGCGAGACTCGTGCAAAACGGTGAAGCGTTTCGGCAAAAGCTTCTGCCAGCCGGTCCGCCAACAGTTTGGACATGATCGCCCGGTAGTCGTCGTTGTCCCGGCGGAACCGTTCGGTCAGCTCCGACAGTCCGATTCCTGCCGTTACGGCAAAGGCTCCGACGTAGTCGTCCGTTCCGACCGGGGCAATAAAGTCAGCCATCGAGAGGTTGACCTCCGTATCGGCCTGTTGGTTGCGCAACTGTGGCATCCGGAGCTGTTCCGTATTTCGGGTGTTGTCCGTATAGATGATGAGGTCGTCGCCGATGCGGTTGGCCGGGAAGAGTCCGATCACCCCGTTGGCTTGCAACAAGTGTTTCGTTGCGATCTCTTCCAGCAGATTTCGGGCATCGTCGTAAAGTTTTTTTGCTTCGGGTCCTTTGTCCGGATCGTCTAACAGGGCAGGGAAGCGTCCGGCAAGGCCCCATCCGCTGAAAAAGTAGCTCCAGTTGATCGCTTCGGCAATCTTGTCGATTGGGTAGTCCGAAAAGACGATACGTCCCGTACGAAGCGGTGTCGTAATCTCCTTCAGATCGATCTTCAGACCGTGGGCACGGGCATCTTCCAACGACCGGAGCTGATGTTGTCCGTTCTTTCGCGCGAATTCCTCTCTGAGGCGTTGCTGTTCGTCCCGAACGTTTTGCAGGTAGGCGTCGCGTCGGGATGAGTTCAGTTCGTTCAGAATTCTGACGTCGTCCGAGGCGTCCTTCACGTGAATTACAGGACCGCTATACAGCGGGGCCAGTTTAACGGCCGTGTGCATGTCGGAAGTCGTTGCCCCGCCGATCAGAATCGGAATCTTCAGACCCATCTGTTCGACTGAAACGATCACTTTGGCCATCTCCTCGAGCGACGGGGTGATCAATCCGCTGAGTCCGATGATATCTGCTTTCCATTGGGCGGCGGTTTCGGCGATCCGTTCCCTATCGACCATCACACCCAGATCTTCGATCTTGTAGCCGTTGCAGGCCAGAACTACCGATACGATATTTTTCCCGATGTCGTGCACATCGCCTTTGACCGTTGCCAACAGCATTCGCCCGGCCGAGGAGGCGCGTCCTTCATTACGTTCCTGTTCGATGTATGGGGTCAGTACCGCAACGGCGCGTTTCATCACTCGTGCACTCTTGACCACTTGGGGCAGGAACATTTTCCCGCTGCCGAACAGATCTCCGACCCGGTTCATGCCCGTCATCAGCGGGCCTTCGATCACTCCCAGTGCATTGCCGATCTTGTGGTAGGCCTCTTCGGTATCTTCGTCGATGAAGTCTGTTATGCCTTTCAGTATGGCATGGGCCAGCCGCTCTTCGACGCTTTCGCTACGCCATTGCGGACGTTGCGTATCGGTTGCTTTGTCACTCTCCTGTTGCTGCTTGATCCGTTCCGCATAGGCGATCAGATTTTCGGTGGCTTCGTCGTTGCGGTTGAGGATGACCTCTTCGCACAGGTGCAGCAGTTCGGGTTCGATTTCGCTATATACTTGTAGCATGGATGGATTTACGATACCCATATCCATGCCGGCTTTGATTGCATGATATAAGAAGACCGAGTGCATGGCTTCGCGGACCCGGTTGTTGCCCCGGAACGAGAACGACAGGTTGCTGACGCCTCCGCTCACTTTAGCGTAGGGACAGTGCTCCTTGATCCAGCGACAGGCCCGGATGAAGTCGATGCCGTATGTGTTGTGAGCTTCGATTCCCGTTGCTACCGAGAGCACGTTCGGATCGAATATGATGTCCTCGGGTGGAAATCCCGCTTCGGTCAGGATTCGGTAGGCCCGTCCTGCAACGGCGATTTTCCGCTCGTAGGTGTCGGCCTGTCCCTCTTCGTCGAACAGCATGACGACGGCAGCGGCCCCGTATCGGCGGATGGCGGCCGCTTTCTCCAACAAACGTTCTTCTCCCTCCTTTAGAGAAATCGAGTTGACAACCGACTTTCCCTGTACGCACTTCAATCCGGCTTCGAGCACCTCCCATTTCGACGAGTCGATCATGATCGGGACGCGGGCGATTTCCGGCTCGGCCATGACCAGATTCAAAAAGTCGTGCATGGCCTCCACTCCGTCGATCAGTCCGTCGTCCATGCAGACATCGATGATTTGTGCTCCCCCCTCGACCTGTTGCCGGGCAACCGACAGAGCCTCTTCGTACTGCTTTTTCCGGATCAGGCGTGCAAAGCGGGCCGAGCCGGCCACATTGGTTCGCTCCCCGACGTTGACGAAGTTCATGTCCGGAGTGATCCGAAGCTCTTCCAGTCCGCTGAGTACGGTCGTGTGTGTGGGGGCGGGAATCGTTCTTGGCGAGTACTCTTTGGCTACCAGGGCGATGGCGGCTATGTGTACGGGAGTTGTTCCGCAACATCCGCCCACGATGTTCAGCAGCCCCTCTTCCAAATAACCGCGAATGGCTTCGGCCATTTTTTCCGGAGTTTCGTCGTATCCGCCGAAACCGTTGGGCAGTCCGGCATTCGGGTGGGCCGATACGGCGCATTCGGCTCGGGCGGCCAGTCGGGCGATATAGGGTTGCATCAGTTCGGCCCCGAGACCGCAGTTTAACCCTACCGAAAATGGTTTGGCGTGTGCTACCGAAGCATAAAAGGCCTCGATGGTTTGCCCCGAAAGCATGCGCCCGCTGGCATCGGTGACTGTCCCTGAGATCATGATCGGGATCTGTATGTGCCGTTCATTAAAGACCTCCTCGATGGCAAAGATGGCCGCTTTGGCATTCAGCGTATCGAAGATGGTCTCGATAAGCAGCAGATCAACCCCTCCGTCGAGCAGACCGCGCACCTGTTCGGCATACGATATCCGCAGGTCGTCGAACGTGACGGCCCGGTAACCGGGATTGTTTACATCGGGTGAGATCGAGGCGGTGCGGTTGGTCGGGCCGATCGATCCGGCAACGAAACGCGGTTTGCCCGGATTCAGCATCGTATATCGGTCGGCGACTCCGCGAGCCAGTGATGCGGCTGCACGGTTCATCTCGTATACGTAATCTTCTAACTTGTAGTCTACCGATGAGATTCGGTTGGCGTTGAACGTGTCGGTGGTTATGATGTCGGCGCCGGCTTTCAGGTAGGCCTCATGAATTTCAGCGATTACTTGCGGGCGGGTCAGTACCAGCAGGTCGTTGTACCCTTTCAACGGGATCTCCCATTTTGCAAAACGATCGCCACGATAATCCTCTTCGCTCAGATCGTAACCTTGGACCATGGTTCCCAATCCGCCGTCGAGTACCAGAATCCGGCGGGAGATTTCGTCCTGTATCGAAAATTTCAGCATGTGTTAATCTTGTGATTCGGTGGTTGGTTGGGGGTGAACCTTGATTTCGAACAATTTGTTCCAGTTTTTCCCCGTGACGAAAATCCGTTTCGTCTTCTCGTCGTAAGCGATACCGTTGAGTACGTCGGTTGTGGGGGTGATGTCCGACTCTTGGAGCAATCCGCTCATGTCGATCACTCCGGTGACGGCACCTGTTTGCGGGTCGATCCGGATGATGGTATTCGTCGTATAGACATTTGCCCAGATCTCGCCATTGATCCACTCCATTTCATTGATGTAGTTGACCAGGCTGTTGTCTGTACATACCTGAATGGTTCGCAGGCGTTTGAGAGTTTCAGGGTCGAGAACATAGATATTTTCGCTGCCATCGCTCATGTAGATATGACGACCGTCAGAAGTCAATCCCCAGCCTTCGCCGTTGTAGTCGAACTCATCCAATTTCTTGAATGTTTCCAGATCGTATATGAATCCTTTGTTGTTTTGCCAAGTGAGTTGATAGAGTTTGTTGTCCAGTAAAGCGAGTCCCTCTCCGAAATAGTGCTCGTCGAGATCGATTTTTTGGATTGAAGTTCCGCGTTGCAGGTCGACTTTGCGCAGTGATGATTGCCCCTCGAGTCCGGTACTTTCGTATAGATGCCCGTCATGCCACAACAACCCCTGTGTATAGGCGTTGGCGTCGTGAGGGTAGACTTTGACAACAGTGTGTCCGTAAAGTACAGGAGGTGCAGCCAAAACCGTGAATTCTCCGCTACGATTATCGCTCAACGTATCTTTGTACGTGGTGATTTTGTAGACCAGACGGCCTGTAGGATGGTTTTTACCTATTTTGTATGTGTATCCAGAGGTGTCGATTCGGGCAATCCGGCGCGAATCGATGGAGAGTACTGCACTGTCAATTTCTACCTCTGCGTTGAGGCTGAATCGGAGGTCTTGTGTAGTTCCTTGAGTTGTGGTTTTCCCATAGACCGGAGAAACGCTCGCTATCATATCGTTCGGATCTGTAATCGAAGAACGGTTGCTGTTGCCGGAGGAACCCGAACAGAAACTCAACAAACAAATAAAGGTGAGTGCGGTGAGCGAGAACAGAATATTTTTCCGGATGTTCATAAATAGCATGATATTTACAACCTACAAAGGTATAAAATTTACAATTAAATCAGGGTGATCCATCTCGTTTTTTGTATTGATTCACGAGGAATCGATGGTGATCGGTGTGAAATGACCCAACACGATGATTGTTTTGTCGTTTTAAGGTGATTTTGGGTGTGTTTTTTTATTACCTTTGTCACTTGTAGCTGTATCATGTAAAAGAGAGTGTTTTATAAAAATAATAATCATGCTGACAATTAAACAGATACGAGAAAATAAGGCGTTTACTCTGGAGCGTTTGGCTGTAAAAGGAGTCGATGCCAAAGAGACCGTCGATCGGATTGAGGCACTGGATGACGAGCGGAAATCGCTTCAGGGAGAGTTGGATGCCTGTCTCGCTCAGCAAAATGCTATTGCCAAAGAGGTGGGCCTGTTGTTTAAACAGGGAAAAAAGGAAGAGGCTGAGGCAGCTAAACAAAAAACGGCTGAACTGAAAGAGCAATCCAAAGGGTTGGAAGAACAGTTTCGCAAAGTGGAGGCAGATTTGAATGCGCTGATCGTGACTTTGCCGAATTTCCCGAACAAGGATGTGCCTCATGGATTAACGGCAGCTGATAATGTGGTCGTTCGTACCGGTGGTCCTATGCCCAATTTGCCGGAGGGCGCGCTGCCTCACTGGGAGCTGGCTAAAAAATATGATTTGATCGATTTCGAACTGGGCGTGAAGTTGACCGGAGCAGGTTTCCCTGTATACAAGGGAAAGGGAGCAGCATTGCAGCGTGCGCTGATTACGTTCTTCCTCGACTGTAACACGGAGGCAGGTTATACCGAGATGATGCCGCCGTTGATGGTGAACGAGGCGTCAGGTTTCGGAACCGGACAGCTTCCCGATAAGGAGGGGCAGATGTACCATGTAAATCTCGATAATTTCTATCTGATTCCGACAGCTGAGGTTCCGGTGACGAATATCTATCGGGATGTGATATTGAACGAGTCCGATTTTCCGATTAAAATGACCGCCTATACGCCGTGTTTCCGTCGCGAGGCAGGATCGTATGGTAAGGATGTGCGCGGATTAAACCGTTTACATCAGTTCGATAAGGTTGAGATTGTACAGATTGCCCATCCTGATCACTCGTATGAAGCATTGGATGGAATGATTGCCCATGTGGAGAGTATCGTCAAGAAATTGGAATTGCCCTATCGTATCTTGCGGCTTTGCGGAGGCGATATGAGCTTTACTTCGGCCATTACTTACGATTTCGAGGTTTACTCTGCAGCTCAAGGTCGTTGGTTGGAGGTTTCGTCCGTATCGAATTTCGAATCGTTCCAAGCCAACCGGTTGAAGTTGCGTTACCGCGATGCACATAAGAAGACTCAGTTGGCTCATACCTTGAACGGTAGCTCTTTGGCATTACCGCGTATTGTTGCCGCACTGTTGGAGAATAACCAGACTCCGGAGGGAATCCGGATTCCTGCGGCGTTGGTTCCTTATACACGTTTCGATAAGATATAATCGACGAAGGAAAAACGGTCGGATGAAAAATTTCTTTAAATAATTATTTGGGAAAGCGAGAGGGGTGATTCTTACATGAATCACCCCTCTCGCTTTGTGGGTGTAGAAATTATTTTTGCTTTATAAGAGGACCTGTGGCAAGAGCCTTTATAGAGGTCTCATGCGAAAACCTTATGGGATGTTACTAATCATTTTAGAAGGAGATACGTAAATTTCGTTTCGACGGATTAGACAATTTGTTTTTCCCGGTCGAAGACTGAAGATAGGAATACGGTTTAGATCTCTTATCTCTGAAAAGTATACTCCCGATTAGTATTTGATGGTCCAGAGCCCGTCGTCGGGTGCTCCGCATAAGCGCAACCGCAGCAGGTTGATCGCATGCGACGAGGCACGTTCGATGTTCTGGCTGCGCAGGGATTCGAACTGCATTTTGTGTGAAACGGTTCCTTGTGGTCCCGAAACGGCCATCCAAACGGTGCCGACCGGTTTTTCGGGCGTACCGCCCCCGGGGCCTGCGATTCCCGTAGTCGAGATGCCGTAAGTGGCTCCGGTCGCTTTGCGAACCCCTTCGGCCATCTGTTCGGCAACCGTTTGACTGACGGCTCCCTCTCGGGCAAGGGCTTCCGGATCGACTCCCAACAGGGCACATTTTACATCGTTCGAATAAGCGACTACTCCGCCCATAAAGTACTCAGAAGCTCCGGCTTGGAGTGTGAAACGGTGGGCGATATTGCCTCCGGTGCACGACTCGGCAACGGCGACGCTTTCGCCGTTTCGACGGAGTAATTCACCTACGGCACTTTCGAGTGTGGCATCACCATAGCCGATGATCCGGTAGGGGATAACCCGATCCAACAGGGCAAACTGACGGTCGATCTCCGCAGCGGCTTTTTCGCGGTCGACGTCGTATGCCGACAGCCGCAGACGGATGTTATTGGCATTCGGCAGGTAGGCCAGATGCAGGTAGTCGGGCAGGGCGTTTTCCCAATCGGCAATCGTCGCAGCCAGAATTGATTCGGCCAATCCGAACGTAATGGCCGTTTTGTGGACAATCGCACGGAACTGAAAGTGCTCGTAAAGTCTGGGAAGGACCTGTTCTTCGACCAGCGTTTTCATTTCGAACGGAACGCCGGGCATCGAAACGAGGACCTTGCCGTCTCGATCGAACCACATGCCCGGAGCCGTGCCGCAACGGTTGGGTAGTACGGTGCAACCCTCCGGAACGTCGGCCTGTCCCTGATTCAACTCGTTGAAATCGATGTGCCGCTGGGCGGTCATCCGTTTTACCTGTTCGAAAACCTCCTCGTTGCGGACCAGACGCATGCCGAACATTCGGGCGAGCGTATGTTTGGTAATATCGTCCTTTGTCGGGCCGAGCCCACCGGTACAGAGCACGATGTCGGCGCGGCTCAAGGCTTCGTTTACCGCTTGGGTGATGTGTTCGGCTGAGTCCGATATCGAGGTTATCTGGTGGATGCGGATTCCGGCGGCGTTCAGCTTCTCGCCTAACCACGCCGAATTGGTGTCGACGATTTGTCCGATCAGTATCTCATCGCCGATCGTGATGATTTCTGCTAACATGGTTGATCGTTTTTCTGTGTGTGATTCGAATAAAATGTAGGGGTGTCCTCGCCGAATCATGCGAAAACACCCCCAAAGATAGTGGCTTCTGGCCGATTTTATTCTCTCTATTCGGGTAATGGTTCCAATTCCGTCGATTTTTCCGTCGGATTACCCTCTTTATCGTACAGCGTGTGTAGGAAGGTCACTTCGTAGTTGCCCGCTCCTCCGCGTTCGATGGTGCTCGGACGATCCAATACGCTGGAGAAGGTCCAGACGGAGGATTCGCTGATCAGACAGGGATAGCCGTACTTACCGTCGATAACCAGCTCAAGTCGTTTGCCCTCCTGTATGTCTAAATTGCCTTCCTGCAGGTCTAAATAGATGTAGGTTTTGTTCCGATTGTAGAAAACGCTGTCGGCAGGTCCGAAATATGTGCCGTTGAACGAGGCCCATTTCCACTGCGGGTACTCGATATGTTGTATCTCTGGAAGAGGATTGGCGGTGGCAGAGCGCCATCGGGTGGAGGTCAACGTACATACCCTTTGGGTATCGGAATCGAGCCGGTATCGTAGTGAGATGATTTTCGATGAGGGTATTTTGAGTTCGGCTTCGATACGGGTGGTTTGGTCGTTGAATGTCAGTGTGGAGTCATCGCATTGGGCACGTGGGCCGAGCGGATCAGGCGTTTCGAAAAGATATCGGTTGAATGCGAAACTTTTGGGCACATTCATGAGATCCTCGACAGCTACCAATTTCCCCTTTTCGAAAGTCAGTTTGTGGATGGGCAGTACGTACCAGTACTCATCGTTGAGTTCCACTGCATGGTTTGGAGTCTGGCAGGATTGCTGTCTCGCATAGAATGTTCCGTTGACCCACGTTGCAGCCGTAAGGACTTTGTCGGGTGTACCGAAAGAGGAGCCCACTCCGCGTGTCCGTGTATATTGGGGTACTCGTGGATGATCGAACTTTGTTCCGGTCATGGTCTCTATCCGCGACCAGTCGTTTACGGTGTCTGTCGGAACGACGCCATATCGGTCGATCGTACAGAGGTAGAGCGTACCGTCTATGATTTCCCAGTAGGCGCGGTATGGTTTGTCAAATTTTTGATGCAGCAGCATGACGTCATACGTTTGGTCCGGATTGTCGAGAACCGTTTTGTAGTTCGGAAAAGAGCACAGAAAAGAGCGATCGAGATAATAGGGTATCGTATCGCCCCAATAGAGCATATCGCTCGTGCCGGCCAGTCCGAATTCCATTGTTTGCAGGTCGTTTGGTTTTTTAGTGGTGGAGTTGCAACTCCATGCTAACGCTCCGCTCGTCATCAGGAGCAGGATCATTAGAAGTCTTTTGTTCATGGCAGTGTATTTTATTGTTTGTCAGTAGTCTTTGGGGTAACTATACTTATAACTATTATTTATAGTTGATGTCCGCAATGTAATAAATTAAAATGTAAATTGGAATAAAAAAAATACGGTTTTTGCACTTATGGCAAAAACCGTATTAAGAAGGAATGTATGGTGTTTCTTGATATGTACCTAATAAGTAGGTTGTGGACCTTTGATCTCTTCGATTAGCCACTTTAACATGCCCAAATAGGAGTGTGGATCCGATTCGGGACCGACGGGGCGTTTGGATCCGTGGGCATGAGGGAAAGCGTTCAAATAGAAGTGCATGTTGGGATGGTGTTTGGGAAGCCCTGCATCCCAGAAACGGTACAACCAGTCACGTTCGATAAAATCGGTGTACTCCTCAAACTCCTTGTAGACGAAAGGTCCGTAGTAGAAAATGTATTCCAGTCCCTGATCCAAAGTCCACTTGGCTCCTTTCGCCAATTCGTCGGGCCGGGTCCATCCGGTTTCGAAAGGCCAGTGGCGGTTGAATTGATGTGATTCGTAGGCGACGCCATCCATCGACTTGATGATCTTGGCGGCTTCCGGATTCTCCATGAAGAATGAGGCGTGAGTAACCAGTTGGATCAATTTGTAATTGTCGTGCTTGACCAGACCCTGCTGGTGAGCGGTACGGAACAGTTCTCGGTAATCGTCCACATCCCGTTGATACAGGATACGGCTGTCCTCCTTGAATGGCCCCCATTTCCCTTTTCCTATCAATTCGGCTTCACGACAGATTAAAATGTGTTCTACCTCCATGCCTCCTTGTTCCTTGTTGCGGATCAATTCGATCAAAGGATTTGTCTGGGGATTCGTATCGATCCAATCGCGATCAAATGGTAAATAGTGTTCGAAAAAACATTTGTTGGTGGCAAATGCTCCTTTGTAGTCCATTACCACGTCTGTATATTTGGCCGTAAAGTCGTCTGGATGGAGTAGGGAGTCGTAATAACCGATTCCGGATAACCAATCGGCTTTTGATTCTTCGGCAGAACGAGGCAATGGTCGGATTCCGACATAGCCTGATGTCCGTCCGGACAACGTGTCTTCTCCTTCAGTATTATTGCCTTTACGCTCTGTATTGCATCCGAAAATCGTGAATAAAGAAAAAAGAAACAGAATGGATGTAAAACGAAAAGAGCGATCCATAAATTTATGGTTTTAGTTAGTAGTAGTTGCTGTTTTGCTTTCAGCCTCTTTGCGAAGTCTTTTACAGATCCGTTTGACAAATGCCGGTCCATTATAAATGAATCCAGTGTAGACCTGGATTAGACTGGCTCCGGCCTGTAACATGGCTAAAGCATCCTCTTCGGTCATGATACCGCCGACTCCGATAATTGGGAAACGTCCTTCGGTTTTTTTGTGGATGTAACGGACTACTTCGATCGATCGTTTTGTTAGAGGAGCTCCGCTGAGGCCTCCTTTACCTATCGATGCGATAGTCTCGGGATCGGTTTGCAGTCCATCCCTATGTGTCGTTGTGTTTGTCGCGACGATACCGTCTAGTCCGCTCTCGATTAATACGGCGATCATGTCATCTATTTGCTGAGTACTCAAGTCTGGCGAGATCTTTAGCAAGATCGGGCGGTATTGGTTTTGTCCTCTTCGGAATTCGATTAACCCCCTAAGTATCTCTTTTAGGTTGTCTTTGTCTTGGAGGCAAGTCAGGTTGGCGACATTCGGACAGCTCACATTGATGACAAAATAGTCGACATATTCGTAAAGGGCGCGGAACAGCCGTAGATAATCGGCCGGGGCCGATTCATTGGGTGTAAGGGTATTTTTCCCCAAATTGCCTCCGATAATCTGATGTGGTTTGCGGTAACGCAGATTGCGGACGGCATTTTCCATTCCGTGATTATTGAATCCCATGCGATTGATGAGGGCAAGGTCTTGTGGTAGACGAAACAGGCGGGGACGCGGATTACCTGGTTGAGGTTTGGGTGTGACGGTTCCTATTTCCGTGAATCCGAATCCTAAAGAGGACAGTTCTTTGTAGACCTCCGCATCTTTATCAAATCCAGCTGCAATGCCGATCGGATTTCGGAATTTGATTCCAAATACTTCACGTTCCAGCGAAGGATGACGTACTGAAAACATCCACCTTAATAGATAACGGGCTCCCGGAATGTAGTGAATTGTCCGTAAGGCAACAATTACTATCCGATGGATTGTTTCCGGTGACAGCTGAAAGAAAATAGGGCGAATAATCTGTTTATACATTTTTATCGGGTAATAGAGCCGTTTCAAAAATAATAAAATTTATTATTATTTTTTATTGAGGCTGTTTGTTTTTGTTTCCTCGTAGATAAATTTTCGATTCGGTGTGGTCGATTAGTCGTCGAATGTTTTTGCGGTGGGTGTAAAGCAGCAGCAGGGCGATCAGACAGCTGAAAATGATCAGAGAAAGAGAGCGTTCTCCGAAGAGTCCGATTACGAAAATAGGAAAAGCGATACCGGCACTCATCGATCCCGCAGAGACATAGTGTGTCGAAACGAACACAATAATGAATACGACCAGACAAAGCAGTACGGCTGCTGGATAAACACCCAATACGGCACCAGTCAATGTCGCTACCCCCTTACCTCCCTTGAAATTAGCGAAGATAGGGAGAATGTGTCCGATTACAGCGGCAGCTACCAATGCTATTTTTAAGTTGAATAGTGCATCATTGCCGAACTGAGCAATGTATGCCGGATCGTCATACCGGGTTAAATGGGAGAGAGTTACTGCGACAAATCCTTTTAATATATCGATGCCAAAGACGGGTAAAGCGGCACGAGGGCCTAATACCCGAAGTGTATTGGTAGCTCCTGCATTATGGCTTCCATGTTCTCGGACATCGATGCCATAGAATTTTCGCCCGATCCATACGGCGCTTGGAATGGATCCTAAAAGGTAGGCGATAACAATAAGTAACAGATTCAATAACATGTGTATTCCATTAAAATGCGTGAATCGGGCGGGAGTATATATCGTTGCGTTGTGCAGATGTTCAATGGAACTCCCTCGGACTGTCCTGCAAAGGTACGTTTTAATTCTCTATTTTTCAATTTTGTGATAAGAATAGAGGTGAAACGAGGTTGAGGAGACGTCGTGTTTGTCCTTTCTGCTTTAGTTGTTATCTTTGTAGGCGAAACACGTTGCCGTTTTGAAAAGATATGGCGGTAAACGGAAATCTATGGTAAGTGTTTCGGTTCGAGCGAATAGGAAGAACGGTTCGCGACATTGGATCGGACGAAAAGTGTAAAAGCAGAATGGAATTCGATACGAAAAATTTGAAATCTATGCGTCCGTTAACGGGAGAGGGACGGAAACTTTATATTGAGACATATGGCTGTCAGATGAATGTCAATGACAGTGAGGTAGTACTCTCTATCATGCAGGATGAGGGGTATCGTTATACTGAGCGGCTTGAGGAGGCTGATGTGATTCTGATCAACACCTGTTCCGTCCGGGACAATGCGGAGCAGCGAATCTTCGGTCGGTTGCGAGAGTTTAAACCCTATAAGCAGAAAAAGGATTTGTTGATCGGAGTGATCGGGTGTATGGCCGAACGGCTTCGTGAACGGTTGATCGAGCAGGAACATTTGGTCGATATTGTGGCTGGCCCTGACGCGTATCGCGATCTGCCCCGGTTGGTGCGGCAAGCCGGAACGGGAGCCAAAGCCGTGAATGTATTGCTTTCACAAGAGGAGACTTATGCCGACATCTCGCCCGTACGGCTTGATAAGAATGGGGTGAGCGCGTTTATTTCGATCATGCGCGGTTGCAACAACATGTGTTCCTATTGTGTTGTGCCTTATACACGAGGAGGGGAGCGCAGTCGCAATCCGCAGACTATTATGCAAGAGGCGAGAGAGCTGTTTGAGGCCGGATACCGCGAGGTAACGCTGCTCGGCCAGAATGTCAATTCGTACCGTTGGGAAGAAGCGGGGGAAACGACTGATTTTGCAGCCTTATTGGCTGCCGTGGCCGAAATCGATCCATTGTTGCGTGTTCGTTTTTCGACATCGCATCCGAAAGACCTCAGCGATGAGGTTCTTTATACGATGGCAGCGCATCCGAATTTATGTCGGGCGATTCACCTGCCGGCTCAATCGGGAAGCACGCGAATGCTGGAGATCATGAACCGGAAGTATACTCGCGAGTGGTATCTTGATCGGATTGCAGCCATCCGGAGAATCTTGCCCGACTGTGCGATCTCGACCGATCTGATCGCCGGATTCTGTACGGAAACCGAAGAGGATCACCGAGAGACCTTGTCGTTGATGGAGGTGGTCGGATATGAGTTTGCATTCATGTTTAAATATTCCGAACGTCCGGGGACGAAGGCAGCACGTCATATGAAGGATGACGTTCCCGAAGAGATAAAGACGGCACGGTTGACGCAAATTATCGATTTACAGAACCAGCTCTCGTTGCGGAACAACAACCGGGATGTAGGACGGGTTTTTGAGGTGTTGATTGAGGGAACTTCCAAAAGAAGTGCGGATCAGCTTTTCGGACGTACGTCGCAGAACAAGGTGGTAGTATTCGATCGCAAGGAGCATCGTATCGGAGAGTATGCGACGGTAAGGATTACCGGGTGTACTTCTGCAACCCTGTTTGGCGAAGCGATTTAGATTAGACAGGATTGTCTCCCTTTGAGGTGAATTATTGATTCATAATAGAGGAGAGGTGTCGGGATTGTTTTACACAATCACCGAGGTCGTTTTCCTGTTATTTTAAAATCAGTTGGATCGGATAGTGGTCTGAATAGTATTCCGTGAAAGGATCACGGATGGGATCGACCGTAACGATTTTTGTTTGCAAGTCAGCACTCAGATAGATATAATCGTATCGGATCCAGATCGGTTCTTCTTTTTCGGAGTAGAATCTTTGCGTCGGGTAGGTATGGGTAAAATCCGGATATTTTGTTTTCAGCGCGTCGATGTATCCTTTATCCAAGAGCCTGCGGTGGATCGAATAGTCGATCTCTCCAGCATTCAGGTTGTTCCTGTGCGGATTGTCCAGTGATTGTTCCAATATCCGGTTACGGTATCGGTTGTCGGTGTAGGCCGTTCGGTCTATTGGCGAGAACGAGTTGAAATCTCCCATTAAAATCCAATTTTCTTTTTCCGAAAAACGATTCTCTTTTTCGATGGTACTTAAGACATGAGAGAGCTCATCTTGCCGTTTCTTGTAAGAAAACGGGTCGAGATGGAGTACGACGATGCGGTATCCTGCAACTTCAGCGAACAGGCAGCCGTGTGTCAGTGGTTTCAGTATAATTTGAGGTCGTTCGATCGGGTATCGTGAAGTGATGGCAACGGGGTAGCCTGTCTCTTTGGACAAGAGTGTGTAAGGATGCTCATAGGTCTGTGCCAATCGGTTGAGACTTGCCTGTGTGAACCGGTTGGCCTCCTGCAAAGCCAGAATGTCGGTGTTTTGGGCGAGAACCCACTCGATAAATTTTCGCTTGTCGGGCGAGGTGTCGGCTGCCATGCCTTCTAATATATTGTAGCTGATGATTTTCATGGGTCCGTCTCGATGGGTGTAGTTGTATATGGCAATCGCTGTCTGGCCTTAAAAAAGCAAAATTAGTAGACTTGTTCTTTGTCTTTAAAAAATTACGACCGGACAAAACGGTTCGTCCGGTCCGGTCGTAGAGAGTCTATTCCGTGTTGAACGATCAGAAGGGCAGATCGTCGACATCGGTGGCAGAAGAAGCAGGCTCTTCGGCGCTGAACGCATCTAATGGCGGCAGGTTCTCTGCAGCATATGGTTGGGACTCTGCGGTCGACTTCCGGTTGATCCGCCAAGCCCGCACTTCAGTGTACCAGCGTCCGTTGTATTCGCGTGATTCGACGTTGGCTGAGACAGCGATTGTTTCACCGGGTTTCAGTGTAGCTGCATCATTGGCCTTGTCGCCCCAGAATCCGACGCATATTTTTCGGTTGAACTCACCGGGAAGTTCGAATACGACCTCCTGTTTTACCCATTCACCCCGTGCACTTGTTCCTTTGATCTGGGGAAGAACACGCCATACGACTCCTTCGAATTCCATAGCTTATTTCTCCTCTCTGATGATTTCGATACTAAGAATTTTGTCGCCCTGACGGATCTGGTCTATAACGTCCAGTCCTTCAACCACACGGCCAAAACAGGTGTGTACACCATCCAGATGGGCTGTATTGGTCCGGTTCATACAGATAAAGAATTGCGAGCCTCCCGTATCTTTACCGCGATGGGCCATCGACAGGACGCCTCGATCGTGATATTGTTTCGGGGCTGAAGTCTCGCATTTAATGGTGTAACCAGGACCTCCGGCTCCGGTTCCGAGCGGACAACCGCCCTGGATAACAAAGTCGGGGATGACCCGGTGGAATGTAAGTCCATTATAAAAACCCGATTCGGCCAGTTTGCAGAAATTGGCTACGGTGATCGGGGTTTCGTTGTCGTAGAATTCGACATGCATGTCGCCTTTCTCCGTGTGTATGATACCTCTTGTCATGGTCTGATGATTATTTTGATGATTTTTAGAATGATCGAAAATAAGAATGCACGACACGACTGCCACTACAAGAATTCCGGTGAGAATTCCATATTTCCGAAGCTGTGCGGCATGAGTTTTAATAAAATGTTTCCAATTCATCGATCGCATATCCGATTTTCCGAACCCAAAGGTACGTCTCCTCCCTTAAAAATCCAAGCGGTCACAGCTTCTTTTCCTCGACTCTTTACACGTCGGCGATATGGATAAGTGTCGCGTGAACTGATAGATCGTTTAGGCAGAAGTCTCTGCGGTTGTCTCTTTTTTGCGTCGATTCATGCGCGGGGCCCGTTTGAATTCTCGGGTCCGGTCGAATTGATAACGATAGGTCGTGTGCATCTTGTGTCTTTTGGCGCAGACGTAGTTTTCTACCATACGCATCATAACCGGATTGAAATCGCCGATCCATGCCAACTCGAGACTTGTATATCGGCCGTGCATCTTCTTGCCGACATATTGTTCGAACGTGTAGATCATACCCGATTCGATGCCCTTACCTTGAAATTCCGGAGTCACGCCGAAAATGATGGCAAAGATTCTTTTGGCTTTTTTCGTAACTTTTAGCCGCCACAAAAAGCGCAGTTTTTGCCACAAACCGAATTTCCCGTTCAATGGTCCGATAATTCCGTTCAGGTCGGGGATCATCAGGTAGAAACCGATGGGCTTGTCGTCATAGTAGGCGAAATACATCAACCGTTCGTCGATAATCGGGCGCAAGGTATTCATCAGTTTGAAGGCGTGTTCGCGATCGATCGGTTTGACACCCGAGAATCCGGCCCACGCTTTGTTGTAGACCGAGAGGAAGTCGTCTGCGTACCTTTCGATATGGCGTTTGTCCATGTGTTCGAAACGGTATCGTGGCTCCTCTTGAAGCCGTTTGACCCGTTCGTAAACATTTTCGGGGAAGAGCCCTTCAGCCAGTTCACGCAGGTAGGTGTGCTGATTGAAGTAGTTCTGAAAACCGTAATTTTCGAACAGTTGGATGTAGTATTTGAAATTATAAGGATTGGTGTATAGCGGTGTGAATTCAAATCCTTCGACCAACAGCCCCCACCACTGATCGCGGTCACCGAAGTTGATAGGGCCGTCCATAGCTTCCAAACCCCGGGCGGCGAGCCAGTCGCGGGCGGCATCGAAAAGCAGGTTGGCAACCTCCTGATCATTGATCGATTCGAAGAATCCGCACCCTCCGGTGGGCATATATTCCGAAGCTTTTACCAATTCACGGTTGTAAAAGGCGGCGATACGGCCTACCGTTTTGTTTCGTTCGTCGCGGACGATCCAGCGGATAACCTCTCCGTCCCGGAGCAATTCGTTGGTTTCGACGTGGAATCGATTCTCGATATCCTGATCGAGCGGACAGATCCAATGGGGTTCGTTTTTGTACAGGCGTTTGGGCAGATCCAAAAATTCACGGACCCTCTTCCGTGAGTCTACCTCTTCGAGGGTATATTTAGCCATACTCGTTTCGATAATTTCCGCCAAAGATACGAAATTTCCTAAAATTGTGGTAAGTTTGTCCGTATACAACAACGAAAGCTGGGTTATGAATCGCAACGAGAAACATGTGTTGTCGTCGGAGGTGTCGGTGACCTATGCCGATTTGATGAGTCGGCGGATCAGAAAAGTTTTATTGATTGGAAGCAGCTACGATGCGTTTACGTTGGAGGAGGATGGACGGATCGATGTCCAGATCAGCAACGAGTACATCGAGCTGAATTTGAGTAATCCGCCTACTTTTACACGGGTGAGCTCTTCGCTCGAGGCTCTGGAGCTGTTGCAGCAGGATTCCGGATTCGATTTGGTGATCAGTATGTTTAATGTCGGGGAGGTGGATGTGTTCCATCTGGCGCAGCGGATCAAGGAGATTCAGTCCGACATTCCGGTGGTGTTGCTGACCAATTTTTCGCGCGACATCGGCCTGAAGATCGAGCGGGAGGATACGTCGGCGATCGACTATATTTTCTATTGGCACGGGAACCCCGATCTGATATTGACGATTATCAAGTTGATTGAGGACCGGATGAATGCCGATGCCGATATTTTGGGGTTCGGGGTGCAGGCTATTCTGCTGGTTGAGGACTCGATTAAATACTATTCGACCTATTTGCCGACCATCTATAAGTTGGTGTTGCAGCAGAGCCGTGAGTTTTCGACGGAGGCGCTCAACGAACAGCAGCAGAAACTGCGTAAACGGGCCCGCCCGAAGATTCTGTTAGCCACCAACTATGAAGAGGCAGTCGGACTGTACGAGAAGTACAAGAATAATCTGTTGGGTGTGATTTCGGATGTCGGATTCGTCCTGCATAAGGGAGATCCCTCGTCCAGCGAAAAGCTTGATGCAGGAATCGACCTGTGCCGGATGATCAAACGCGACAATCCGCTGATGCCCTTTTTGCTTCAATCTTCGCAGGAGAGCATGCGCCAAACGGCAGAAGAGCTCGGCGTCGGATTTATTGCAAAATATTCCAAAACGCTGTTGATCGAATTGAGCGACTATATCGAGGAGGAGTTCTCGTTCGGAGATTTTGTGTTCAAGGATCTGAAAACCGGGGCGGTGATCGGACGGGCTCGCGACCTGCGCGACCTGCAACAACTCGTTATGGAGATTCCCGAGGAGGTACTTTTTTATCACGGAGACCGAAATCGCCTGTCGAAGTGGATGTATTCGCGGGGATTGTTTTCGTTGGCGGCGACAATTCGGCAGGTTCGTCAGGGAAATTTCGATTCGGTCGACGAGATGCGCAGTTTCATCGCCCACAAGATAGAGGAGTACCGTTTCCTGCAAGGCTTCGGGGTCGTTGCCCGTTTCGACCGCGAAACGTATGACGATCATATCTGGTTTGCCCGCATCGGGAACGGTTCGCTCGGAGGAAAGGCGCGCGGACTGGCCTTCATGAACAGCATGCTGCACAAACATCGCTTCTATGACCGCTATGAGGGGATACACGTTCGCCTGCCCCGTACGGTGGTGATTGCGACCGACTGTTTTGACGATTTTATCCGCGAAAACGGACTGCAGTATGTCATCAATGCCGATATTACCGATGAGGAGATCCTCTCTGAATTTGTAAGCTCTCGTCTGCCCGAATCGTTGGTGGAGGATCTCCGTGTCTTTATCCGGCACGCTTCGGCTCCGATTGCCGTTCGGTCGAGTTCGAAACTCGAGGATTCCCACTACCAGCCTTTTGCGGGTATTTATTCGACCTACATGATTCCGTTGACCAATAATGAGGATCAGACCTTACGGTTATTGGGTAAGGCGATCAAGAGTGTCTATGCTTCGGTCTATTTCGCTTCGAGCAGAGCCTATATTCAGGCGACTTCTAATTTGTTGAGCGAGGAAAAAATGGGGGTTTTGATTCAGGAGGTATGTGGTTCGGCCGACAGCGGATACTTCTTCCCGACGATTTCGGGAGTGGCACGTTCGCTAAACTTCTATCCCATTGGCGACGAGAAGCCGCAAGACGGAATTGTCAATCTGGCTTTCGGCTTGGGTAAATTGGTGGTGGATGGCGGACAAACTCTGCGTTTTTCGCCCCGCTATCCCAAGAATATTCTACAACTTTCGACGCCTGAGCTTGCACTTCGTGATACGCAACGCGAGATGTATGCCCTGAATCTGAAACCCGAGGAGTTCAAAACCTCGATTGACGATGCGGTCAACCTCGAACGTTTTGAGATCAATCGGGTCCGACACTTCCGCAGCATGCGTTATGTCTCATCGACGTGGGATGCCGAGAATCAGCGGATTACCGACAGCTCGTTTGTTGAGGGACGTAAGATCATCACCTTCTCCCAGATTTTGAAGTATGACACAATTCCGTTGGCTCAGATTATATGCGATTTGCTCGAAATGGGCGAAAAGGAGATGCGTTGCCCGGTCGAGATGGAGTTTGCTGTGGATATGGACGTACCGTACGGAAGTGAAAAGACATTTAATTTTCTGCAGATCCGACCGATTGTTGATTCTCAGGCCAATGCCTCGCTCGACTGGTCGAAAGTCGATACGCACGATGCCTTGGTTTATGCCGAGAATGCGTTGGGGTTGGGGGCGATTGACGATGTGTTCGATGTGATATATGTACGTAACGAGGCTTTCGACAGTGCACACACGCAGCAGATTGCCGATGAGATCGATCGTCTGAATACCTCGATGCGCAACGAAAAGCGTTCGTATGTGCTGATCGGTCCCGGACGTTGGGGATCGAGCGATCCGTGGCTGGGGATTCCGGTTCGCTGGACTTCTATTTCCGAAGCGAAGGTGATCGTCGAGTGCGGGTTGGAGGATTTCCGGATCGAGCCGAGTCAGGGAACCCATTTTTTCCAGAATCTGACCTCGTTCGGCGTGGGATATATGACGATCGCTCCCTATATGGGTGACGGGTCGTTCGATTCGGTACGTCTCGATGCGATGGATGCGGTCTACGAGAGCCAATGGATCCGTCAGGTCCGTTTCCCACATATGTTGCATATCTATGTCGATGGCCGCAAAAACCGGGGAATTATTTCGGACAAACCATTCATGACCGATCAGAAGTAAGATTCCGATCGGTCGATGCCGATGTGTATTTGACTGGCCGGTGGTGTGTGCCGGTGTCTGTATGTCTGATCCGTATTTGATGGTGGAGACCCGAATTGGCGGGTGCGGTTAGTGACGTTCCAGCCGTTTTTCCCGGTCGATGCAGCGGGGCAGTTCGTTTTCGTAGTGCGTGACGTAGATCAGGGTCTTGGCCGGACGTTCGCAGAAGGCCTCGATGACGGCACGTGCACGCTCTTTGTTGTAGCAGTCGAGTCCGTGCAGCGGTTCGTCGAGGATCAGCAGGTCAGGGTCTTTGACGAAGGCGCGGGCCAACAGCAGCAACCGCTGTTCTCCGGAGGAGAGCTTGACGAACGACCGGTCGCGGAGCTTTTCGATACCGAAAGCCTTCAGCCATTCGTCACAGATGGCGCGTTGCTCCTCATTGGGAGTCAAATAAAGTCCGATCGAGTCGAAAAATCCCGAAGCGACAATGTCGATGGCCGGAATGTGTTTCATGTATGAACGGTGCATCTCGGGTGATACGTAGCCGATGTGCTTTTTGATGTCCCAGATGCTTTCTCCCGATCCCCGTTGACGGCCGAATAGCGAGATGTCCTGTGCATAGGATTGCGGGTTATCCGCACTGATCAGGCTGAGCAGCGTCGATTTTCCTGCGCCGTTCGGACCGGTCAGGGTCCATTTTTCACCGTTGCGAATCGTCCAGTTCAAAGAGTCGAGGATAGTCCGTTCTCCATATCGGATGGTAACGTTTTGCATCCGTACGATTTCGTCACATTCGATTGGTGTTCGTGTGGGTGTTGGAAGTGAAATTGAATGGGCACGATAGGTGTCATCGAGCTCCTTTTTATGGCGGGTATAAGGCTCGTTGGCAAAAAATTCAGCACGGGTCTGTTTCTTGCCACACTGCATTCCATCTACCGTATATACGTGGGTGATGAACTCGGGAATGTCCGTCGGGGCCGATACCGAAAGGATAATCTGTACGTTGGACTCGCGGACAACACGGACGAGCAGCTCTTCGAGGGTCTGACGGGCCTCTTTGTCGAGTCCGATGAAGGGACTTTCGACAATCAGAATACGCGGAGCCGATATCAGCATTTTGGCGATTTGAAATTTGCGTAACTCTCCGCTCGATAGCAGAATGATCTGTTTGTCGAGCATTGCTTCGATGCCGAGTTGGTGGAACAGACGTTGACGTTCCTCATCGCTGCATGTCATTTTTTCAAACATTTCACGGACCAGCGGGGCGCTTTCTCTGTCGGAGGCATTCCAGCGTTGTTGGTAATAATATTCGCCATCGGCACTGCCGTAAGCGTCACGGAACGTGATGTGGCGGATATGTTCCGAAACATGGTCGTCCGATGTTCCGAAATCGAAATCGATATGTCCCTGTTCGAGATAGATGTTACCTTGTACCGTTTCGATCAGGATTGTTTTCCCGCTGCCGTTGAGTCCCATGACGGCGATTTGTTCGTTCGGGTTAATTGAGAAGTCTATCGGTGTTTGGAAACGGCGGCTTTCGTCGCGCACGACACCGCCCTTCAGTGAAATGATCGGTCGTTCCATGTTTTATTCGAATTTTGAACGGCGCAAAAATACGTAAAAACCGAACTCGATGTTCTTTTCGGACTATTTCTGGTCGAAACCCGTTATTTTTTTTGATTACAACTTGTGTACCGTATATCCTGATGTGGAAAAATCCATGCCGGTGGCTTGAAGATGTGGAAAATTGTTCAGAATGGTCTGCTGTTGTTCGGCATCGGCAGCGAATAGGGCAGTCGAGAGAACTTCACATTCAGTGGAAGAAGGGGAAACTACCGACACGATTTGGTTGGTTTCGATCGGTTCACCGGTTCGGGTCGAACGGATGTGCCCCCGATTGTATGGCAGGTTTCCGGAAGAGGATAAACTTTCATTTTGCAGGTCAAACAAGTTCATGGTCGTTCCGCGATGCATTGGGTTTTCGACGCCGATTTGCCACTTCTTGCCTGAAGGGTGGAGCCCGATGCCGCACACGGAGCTGTTTCCGAAGCTGAGCAGAGCGGAGGAAACACCTGCTCCGACAACTATTCTGCGGGCCGTTTCGAGTGCATAGCCTTTGCCGAACCCTCCGAAATCGGCGATGGCATCAGGCCTTAATTTGACGATTGACTCGCAGGGAACATCGACAGTAAAGCAGGGCGTTTCGATCCGGTAGTCGGGTGTCTGTACGGCGATGTCGAATGCACCGCCAGTCATTTCCCGATAGCGCAATGCCTCTGAGAAGATGGCGAGTAGTTCCGGGTCGGCTGCATAACGGTCGTAGTTGTCGAGGTGGTTTATCTGCCAGATATCGCTCTCCTCGTCGAATCGGTTCAGTCGTTTTTCGAGTCTCAAGGTCTCTTCTGCAACTTTGTGACACAGTGTTGTCCCGAGTTCTTCCTCGATTCCGATAGCCAACAGATCGAAACGGCTGTGCATCGCCTCGAACCATCCGTAATAGATACCGGCTCCCGATAGGGTGCGTTTGAAGGTATGGCTGATCTGTTCGACCATCTCCTTTTATTTCTGCGTTTTAAGTGCCTTCGGGGAACTCGATTTGATTTTTCGGATCACCAGACAACCGATCCATCGGAAGGGAATCAGAATGATATAGAGCAGGATCGAAAGAGGAATAATGACATACCACAATGAAATCAACTCGATCCATTGGGTGTCGAACTTGATAATGGCGATCATGTTCCAGATCGATATGAGGACCAGGCAGATGATCCATACAATGATCTCTCTGTAAATTTGGCGTTTTGTGATGACGATATCTTTCATGATTTTAGTCTTGGATTAAAGGTAATCGATACGGTACTCTTCGGGAAAGAAAATTTCTCTTTTCTCTTCGATGGATTGCTGTCCTAACAGGGAAAGAACGGTAGCATAGTAGCTCTCTTCTGCGATCATTGGAGGCTGTTTCCCTGCAATAGCGGCATCAACGAAAGCATCGACTGTAAATCCGGTACCATCCAGAAAATCTCGTTTTTTGCCGATGATGTATTCGCCGTGGTTCTGTTTGGCGATCTCCGGATCCCAGCTCGGTCCGGCGAATGATACGGTGCTGTATATCTCTTTTTCGATGTTGTTGATCATTTGCAACAGTCCGGGCATCGGCGGGGTCTTCTCGAAATAATATTTGCCGACCTCGGGTTCGATCGTGCCGAGATTACCCATGATCTGTTCTTCCAATCCGTAGAATGCATTTGAAATGATTGAGCTGAATGTCAGACGTTTCCCGTCTTTGTATGTGTACATTACCCCGACATTATCTTCGACCTCTCGCCCGTCCTTCCAGAAAGTGATACCGCCTTGTCCGTAGATTCGTTCTGGAAGTTCTCTCCAAATCCATGTTCCGACCTGTATCTGATGGCAAGCCAACTCGGTCATCAGTCCGCATGAATACTCTTTGTAAAGCCGCCAGTTGATTTTTCGTTCTAGTTCAGGCGAAGGAACGGGACGACGCCAGTCTCCGTTACGATTCCAAAAGGTATTGATACCTTGTATCTCACCGAACATTCCTGAACGAATCATTTCGATCGCTTTCAGATAAACCGGATCGTAGAGCCTTTGTTGGTCGACGAAAAAGACATGGTTCGTTCGTTTGTGGGTTTGATACATGTCCAATGTGTCGTCCAAGGTTTTGGCCATCGACTTCTCACAGAATAAGTGCTTTCCGGCTTCCATTGCAGCGATCGCGATCTCATGGTGTGTATAAAGCGGTGTAGCGATTACGATTGCTTCAACGGTCGGATCGTCTATTACTTGGCGGTAGTCTGCACAAGTTTTAGCATTGGGTGCAATCTGTTGGCCGAGTTCAAGCCATGGTTGGTAATTGTCGCACAGCCAGACTACGTCTGCTTTCGGGTTACGGACCAAGAAATTGAGAAGGAACCGGCCACGATCGCCGGTACCGATCACTCCGATGCGAAGTTTCTCTTTGGCAATCGCTTTTTGATTATCCTCGGCGAAGCCGCTAATCCAAGGGAAAGAGGCAAATAGGGCGGTCGCTCCAGCTGTAAAGCCCAGTTCTTTTAGAAAGTCTCTGCGGTTTATTTTTTCGTTGTTCATTTTCGTTTGAGTTGTCAGGTACGGATCAGGTATTTGTTAAAGGTTCTTTACAAAGGTAATATTATTGTCCGGTATGTCGGTCAAATGAATGGAAGAATCTATATGGTAAATCTGATTTGTGGAGGATTCGCACAAGATAGGGATATGATTAACGATAGGACACTCTCCCTGTAGCCGATATTTTGATCAGATACGTTTCTTGCTTTAATAGAGGAGTACTCTATCCGAAGATGAGTACTCCTGTCAGATGAATCGATTATGTATGTCAGTTGTTTGTTTGTATGAAATTTATTCCAGTTCACGAATTTTGATGTTTTTGAACCGGACTTCATCGCCGTGGTCTTGCAATAGGATGTATCCGCTCTCTGCATTACCGAAGTTTGGCCAGTCGCGATATTTGCTGTATGCGACCAGAGCATTCCATTCGGCATTGTTACGTTCGTATTCGATCAGTTTGACATCGTTGAGCCAGTGTTCAACATGATTACCTTTTACGATAATTTTGGCCGTATTGAACTGTCCCGGACGGAACGGTTTCTGCTCGGGAGCGGGAATCAGGTCGTAGAGTGAACCGAGCTTGCGGTTTCCTTTTACACCGAGTTTTGCATCCGGATGGCGTTGGTCGTCGAGGATCTGGAATTCGCAACCGATAGCCGATCCTTCACCTTTATTCATCTCGGGATCAACAAAATATTTAATACCGCTATTTGCTCCATTGGTGATCTGAAAGTCAACGACCAATTCGAAGTTTTTATATGTGCGGGTTGTAACGATATCACCGCCATTGGCCGATTCTCTTCCGTCAGATTTCTGTACACACAACATATTGTCACGTATTTCCCATCCTGAGGGTGGAAAATCGGTTCGTTTGGCACCACGCCATCCGTTTGTGGTTTTTCCGTCCCAGAGCAGTACCCAACCCTCTGCGGCCTCACGTTCCGAGATCGTGTTAGGTATACAGTTTACTTGGGGCAGGCAGGGAATTTCCGCCATCTTTTCGGTCTCAAGGTCGGTTGTGCAGATGCGGATATTTTTCCAACGAACGGTTTTGCCTTCCATTGCAGTGTTATTGCCGATACCGTGTACTTGCAGGGCTATGAATCCGGTTGCATTGGCGTTGTCGAGTATGTCAGCCGTGGGAACACCGTTCAACCATGTTCTGATGCGGTCGCCGATTACTTCGATCCGTACCTTGTTCCATTCTCCCGGCTTGAAAGCGTTTTGAGCTTTGGGATTTTTGCTCATCGGGTAGAGCCATCCGCGACGCGCTTCATCATACACACCACCGCTCCAGGCTCGTTTTGAAGGATCGATCTCATATTGATAGCCATGTACTGTTCCGTTGGCATATTCGGGAATTGAATTACTGCGGAATTGAATTCCTGAATTCAGTCCGTCGTCAACCTTGAAATACATTTCCAGAATAAAATCGCCGAATGTTTGTTCCGTGCAGAGGAATGTATTGGGTGTATTAACGCGGCTGATTCCGACAATGGCGCCATCTTCTATTCGATATTCGGCCGTACCGTTCAGCTTTTTCCATCCCTTCAGGTTTTTCCCATTGAATAGGGATACCCAATTGTCTTGAGCAAAGCCTCCAACGGCAATGCCCGTAAGCATAAGCAGTGCAAATAATTTTTTCATCCGTTATTTGTTTTTATTGAAATTTCTCGTGTTTTTCTGTCCGTGTTCGTGCACGGAACTGTACAAAAGTAATGTTTTTTTTCAAATAAGACAACGGCGGAAAACATTTTTTGTCTTTTCCCTGCCGAAAACGAATGGAAAAAATGGGGCTTTGAAGGCGATAATATGATTTTGAACGTAAAGGAAAATATGTTCGGAGGTGAAAAAATGCGCAGAAATCTAATTTTTAGATCCCTGCGCACTTTTTATGTAGGTATTTGATTATTCCTCTTCGTAGTCGTAGACCAGTTCGAAGTCATCGAGCCACATTTCACTGTCACGGCTGCCGATGTAGTAGTCTCCATAGCGGGAGGCGGAACATACGATAACCAGATGTGTAGGTACGGTATGGGTTGTGTTATAGTCCAACTTGATGGTGAACTGTTGCCAATCGGCGATCGATTCGGTGAGCACCATCTCTCCGTAGGCGACGACAGCCGGACTCTTCGGGTTGAAGAACGTGTTCGGATCGCGGGTATCGATGCTGATTGGAACCTCGTCTGTCCCTACCTGTTTGTTTCCGTCCTCTTTTTCGCACACGCCGTACTCTTCAGGAGTCCATGTACCAACAGCTATGTATACGATTCCATTATCTGGGTCGCCTTTTGCAATCGTCAACCCCGGGGGCATAACCGTGCTGACATCGGTAATTGTACCGCGATTGTATTTGATCCATCCTTTAAGGGCTGTAGGTCGTAATGTGTATGGGCGGCCGAAACCTACAATTCCGTTAGTACCTCGAGTCCCGACGTATTGTCCGACAAAAAGGTTGCCTGCCGCCAATCTTCCGATACCGGCGATACCGGCCAGCTTCGACTGGAGGTGGGCAGCATATGTACCCGGACTGCCCGGACGTTTGTCGGTGGTAGAGCTGGTGAGGGTTGCTCCTGCAATTGCGGCTCCCGGATTACCTGTTCCCCAATAGGAACTCTCTTTGCTCGGTCCCGGGTAGACGATATCTTTCTCCGTACACCACGTTTCGAAGTCTCCGTTGGTCAGTTTGGTTTCCGGGTCGGTTGTTAGTGTGACGATCTCTGTTTCGTTTTCGTCAGAGTAAGCAATCGCTTCATACGTGGTTTCCGGTTCCAGCCCCGAGATACAGGTGCTCAGCGAACCTCCGTCAATGGTGATTTTTTCTGCAGGGACATCAATCCATTGAGTGTCTCCACTCTTCTTGTAGCGGAAACCGAGAGAAGTTCCACTCTTTCCTGCAGCGTAAAGCCAAATTACGCGGCTCCATGCATCGGTTTGAGTGAATTGTATGGAGATATCGGTCGGAATAACATATAATCGCCATGTCTCCTTGAAGTCATGGTATTGGATATAGACCTGCCGATAAGTTTCGAACACTGTCAGCTCTTCGAGAGAGGGGGTCATCGTAGTGATATCCTTCGGACCGAGTTTGAGTTCGGTGATCTGGATATTATTCATGTCTGTTCCGGTGGGAACATACGCGGTTGCCGTTTTTGCTTCTACATCAAACTCTGAACTACCGATCTGGTTCTTGACGGTAAAGATCCGTTCGATCTGCTGTTCTGCATGAAGAGTCCATTCGTAGTCTTGATAGAGCGAAAGGGTGATAGGCAGATTTCCCCGCAAATCGAATTCACCGGATAAGGGGACTGATGACTTTGCTCCGGAAGAGACGGATATCGAATCGATTTGAACGCGACTGATGTCGGTCGTTTCATCGAGATGTAACGTGACAATGCGATTTTTCCTATCTATATCTGATTCGGAACAGGTGAATCCTTCGCCCGATACACCGAGAATATCGAGAACGACTACCGGATAAGGAATGTCGTTTTTTATACACGCGGTCAGCAGTATGGATAGAGCAAGTAAGATTCGGCTACAAAACTTTTTCATACTTGATAGATATCACATGTTATAAATGAACGTTGAATCCGATGCGAATATTGAGCAGATTCAGTCTGAATCTCATTTTCGATGCATTTCGGCTTCCTATAATATTCCCTTCCGGGTCTTTTTGTGTGACTTTGGTATATTGTATACCTCCCAGTCCGAAAGAGATGGTCGTACATACGTTTGGAAAAATATATACAGCCAGACCCGGATTGAAATCCAATCTATATTGTAGGTTGTCGCTGTGCGTATGTTTTATTTGCTCATTAGATTCGTAGGCCAAATTGGTCGAACCCGTGTTTACGCCGACCTCTATTTCGCTGAACAGGCCGAAATGTCCTTTGTTGTCAATTCCCGCATAGGATCGAAAGAAAGCTCCGTATGAGACGGTGTGGTTGTCGAGACGAATGTTGGCGAATGACATGTTGATATCATTGGCTTCGCCGAGGTTGATGTTGGCACTTCCGACGTGTCCCTGCATACGGCTGTAGCCAAATCGTACACCGATACACAAATTGTCTTTGATGAAATATCCGAACGATGGATTTACGGTGAAGATACTTCCGTCGAGATTGAGGTTGTCGAGGATCAACAGATAGTCGGTGTCGTCGCTTGATAGTGTACCGTAAGAGGCGGTCAATCCGATTGCGACTTCTCCTTTGTAGGCAAATTTGAATTGGTCGATTCCTCGATCCATTCTGCGTCTGGTGGGAAGGAATGGTTTTTTGTCGTCGAGAATATTCGATTGTTGAAGAGAGGTGACAGAATCCGTTTGTACTGTTGGTATCGGATTAATCGGTTTCGAGGAGGTATCATCGGCGAGGCCAGGAAGGTCGGTTTCGGGTGGCATTCCATGAACGAAAATCGCCCCGAAGATCAGTAAAAAGAGAAATAACTGTTTTTTCATGGTCTGTTTTCGTTTTATAGATAGAATGCGACACCGAGTCCGATCGAGAAGATGTTGACCTTAAAGTTCATCATACTGCTGGATCGTTCACCGACGGTCACTTGGTTGTGTACTTGTTTGACGTGGTTGTAGGAGATACCCATAACACCGACATTTACTTCGATGGCCATGTTGTTGGTGGCAAAAGCTACCAGTCCGGGCGAGATGCCGAGAGACATGAGAAATCCGGTTTCATAGGTGCCTCTCACGGGTGTGTCAGCGGCGAATTTAGCTTGGGATCCGCCCAATCCGAGTTGCATCTCAGTGAACAGGGCGAAACGCTTGCTGTTGCCGAAAGGTACATATTGTCGCCAGATTACAGCTCCTTCATAAGAGTGGCTGAGTGCATAATAGGAGTCAGCCGACAGGTTGATTCCGGTGTCTTCATCTCCGAGTTTGATTTCCGCCTTGTCGATTTTCAAGAACGTTCTCGAATAGGTAAAGCGGCCTCCGAGCGCCATATTCTTTTTCAGAGCATAGGCCAATACGGGCGTTACTTTTACGGTGTGTCCGACTGAATTGATGCCTTCGACAACGATGAATGTATAGTTGTCGTTCGTATGGGTCGAGAACGAAGCCGACGTTCCGGCAATCCATTGTCCTTTCGGTACGAATGTGTTGCTCATACTGATCAGTCCTCGTTTCTTTTTGGTTTGATGGATTATTCCCTTTTCCGAAACAAGGGTATCGACTGGAGCTTTTGCTGCCAGTCGATGTCCCGCAATGAGAAAGCAAATCAGTGTAAGAAAAACTATTGGGTTTTTCATGCAGTGCGTTTAGTAGATAAATTCGAAATCGTCGATAATTAATTTGCTGCTGGTACTTCCCTCGAAGTAATCGCCGCGGTAGCTGGCCGATGCGGTAACGATCAATACGTTCGGTTTTTCACTGCTGTATTGTTCGCGGTATGTGATCGGAATGATGTGTTCTTTCCATTCGTTTTGCGAAGCTTCGATTAGAAAGTCACCGTATCCGATGATGTGTCCTTCCAATGTACCCGTATTGGTTTTGTCCGTGTAGAGGAATTCGTCCGTAGGATCGAAAGTCGTCGCTTCGGGTTGGGTCGTATTGACTGTATGATAGGTACTGCCATTGGTCATGTTCACCAGGCAGGCGAAGATTCTTGATTTGTCTTGTATTCCGTTATTTGCATCACCTTTGTCGTTGATTCCGAGTGAACATTTGTACCAAACACGAAGGGCTTTTGGTTTGGCATTGAAAGTAAAGGCTCTTCCCATCTTTACAGTGCCTCCCAATCCTGATACTGCCCCGAACTCGCCCACAAAGATATTTCCTGCTGCTAATTTTCCCATACCCAACATATTCGGATATTGAGTTTGGAGTTGAGCAGCAGTGGATCCGGACGATCCGGGCCGGGGATCATTGATTCCGGTTGTTGTGTTGAACTCTTCACCCATCGATGTTGATCCCGGATTGCCACTGCCCCAGAAAGCGGATTCTCCAGCAGAGTATGCATACCAAATTTTTCCGTTCTTGTGCCAATTTTCGAATCCTGCATTAGGAAGCTGAATTCCTGATTCTGTTGTCACGGTTTTGATAGCTCCAACTTCTGTGCCGTTTTCGGTCAGTTGAAACTCATAGGTGTGATCGGCAGCCAGGTCGCTTGGTGCCACGCTGTATGTGAAGCCGTCCGCACCCTTTACGGCCGGTTTACTGCTCCATTCACTCCATACCTCGTCATATTTTCCCTTGCTGCGGTATTTGATCTGAATGTCCGAAGCGGCAGGATTGGTCACGATGGCGTCGAGGTTTCCGGTTCCGAACCACAAGTCGGGCGATGAAATTTCTGTTGCTCCGGCAATGGCGATTTGTGCTGTCGCTTTACCTTCACCTCCATCCGTGTCGGTGATGACAAAGTTCAACGGGTTGATTCCCGATTCCAGTGTGCCGAAGAAAGTTCCGTCAAGGGTCAGTTTGCCGTTGTATTCGTCCGTTTTCGTATAGGATATACCTTGTGCTGCAATTCCGTCGATGACGTTTCCTCCGTCCAATACTGCGTATTCCGTATTTTTGCTGTCGGTGAATTTAAGCGAGGCAAGCGGATTAATCGAAGTGATTGCAAACGAGATTGGGTCGGTGTAATACCCCGTGATGGATTTGATGTTGAATCCCTCTCCCGAGATCGAAGGATCGGGACTGAACAGATAATTGTCATCGTGTACGGTTTCCCATTCGCGTACGTTGACCGTTACAGTTAGGTAGCCGTCAGGCGTTTTCGAGTATTTGAACGTCAACGTATAGAGATACCCCCCTTGAGGAAGCTGGATGGTCCCTGTTTTCGAATTGTTTTTGTTGATGTCTGCGTCAGAGCTTTCTCCGTAAAATCCCCAGCTCAGGTTGCTGACCCCTTCGGGTAGTAGGAAATATCCGGTCGTGTCCGTGTCGTATGTGAGCGTAGGTACCAGATTGTTCTCTGCATCGGCTTTTGAGAAGACATCCGAAGCCGATACATAAGCGATTCTACTGATATCGAATTTGCTCTGGATCGTCGGGTCGAAAACCACCTTTACTGCGACGTTTTTGATCTTGCAGTCGACGTTGACGGTTTTTGTCTCGTGTGCAGCCAATTCGAAGGTCTCTTCGCCGTAGTAGGTTTTGTTTGTAAAGGTGGCTTCGCTGCCGTCTCCGGCTTCGACTGTCACTTTATAGGTCCCTGAGACCAAATAGAGTGAGGCAGGCACATCGTTCGCCGGCTTGTATTTCCGGATCAGCCGTTCGGTCGTACCCTCGGCACCGTCGCTCTCCACTTGGTAGATGCGGAGAGTGCTTGTGGTACGCGGATCATACGTGTCAGCCTTGGTGCCGGAGACCATTTTCCCATCGATTGTAAAATTCAGTTGCAGATTTCCTCCTGCCTTCTCTGGAAGATCGTCAACTCCTTCTGTTTTCGAGCATGCGGACAGCACAACGGCCATGCATGCCAATACAATAAGATTGATATATTTTTTCATCGTTGTCAACATTTGATATTGGATAGATTTATTGGAGTTTGACGTTTAGTTGTATAGTTTTGATGTTGGTACCAGATGCATCCGATACGGTTAATTTGAAATCGCAGTTTCCTTCTTGGTTCAACATTGTCAATAATTCCATAAAGCTCGATATATCGAATGACAGCGATTTCTGCCCCTGAACATTTGTTCCGGTAGGGAATCCAAGTCCTTGCAGCTTCTCTTCGTACTCTCCCGGATTGACCAGATCAAGATGGGGATTGAGACCGACTCCTGTCAATACATCCGGAGTCAGCACGTTGTCGCTGATGATGTCGATTTCAAATCCGGTAACCCCCGTCTGTGAAGTCACATCGATCACGATTTCGACTTCATTGTGGTTATAGCGTTTGTCGAAATCGTACGTCTTTGATCCGCTCTTATCTGTCCATACCATATTCGGACCTGCGACGGGGGTGTCGTCAGATGAACGTATGATCAACGGGGTATACGAAGTACGCCCTTTGGAATCTTTTGATATAAACTTGACCGTATGTGTTCCTTTGTATTGGAATAAGGCTGACATTCCTTCATCCGTAACCGTTGCCGTAATCGCAGAGGTTGACGAGGACTCTTTGACTGATACATATGTGGAGATTTCTCCGTTAACAGGCCATAGAGTCACTTTGTGGTTCGTGTATCCACCGTTTTCGAGGGCTGAGATGAAGTCCGAATTGTCCGATTCGAAGACGATATCGATCGATTGAACGGTAGCTCCATCTGCGTTCGGGGTGATGACTGCCTTCAGATTTTCCTTCCATTTGCCGAGTTCGGCGTCGAACATTGAACTGGTAAGCGAGTATCCTTGTGTTATGTCTTTCCCGTCGAGGGTAACGACCGGAGAGCCTGCATCCGAAACATCCTCATCCGGAATAGTCTCTTCGATGAAGGGTTGCCATTTCATGATGTCTACGTCGATTTTTGAATCATAAGCCCACGTCTCGACCGTAATTTGGAACTGAGCGTTACCTTGATCTGCGTTTTCGACATTGATCGATATTTTTCTCCACTGGCCGGCCTTACAGTTTGTAATTTCTTTTGTCCATGTGACCGGAACGTATTGCGGAGCTTCATCTCCGGCTGCTTTATTGTAATGTCCAGTGAGATTGAGTTTCAGTGTGTTGGATTCTGATACGGCCTTGAAGTGACCGGCTTTACCGCTATTGGCTTCCGTTCGTCCGTATGTAAGTCCATTATCGCCGATCGACAGCGCGACTTTCAACTTTTCTTCCTCGGTTGAAGCCTCCTCGTCGGTCTTGAATAAACCTTGTAAATCGGTCGACAGCGATACGGTCGTCTTGATATTGGCCAACTTGCAAATCAGGTTATCGACCGTTTTTTCCTCTTTTTTGGTAATCACAACGACAACAGAGTCTCGATAGACTGGTCGTTCCCAGTCGGCGTAATGTTTTCCATTTATATATTCGGCATAGTCGTCCGATTCGGCAGAAACGATATAATCTCCCGGTTCTAAGGCGATCTTTTGGTTTTCGGGTTGTTTCATTTCAGCGTAAGTGAACTCCTGTATGGCTCCTGTTTTAACGCTTTTGATCTTTACTTTGTAGTTGTCCGGAGCTTCTGTCGTTTCAGCCGTGTTGGCTTTGGAATCGAGTGAGGAGAGAACTTCGGCATCGGTTGCAACCGAAACGTTTATGCCCGAAAAGACGAGATATCCCATCTCATCGGATCCGGGTTCGGGGTTGTCAAAGTTTGTTTGTTCTTTGGAACATCCCGTACTCAGTATGGCGCAAGCCAGAAACGGGAGTATCGTTTTTGTGTATTTTTTTATCATGGCGAATGTATTTTTTACGAAGAAATGAAATTATATCTATTCGGCATCGGGATTAAGTTCGACGTCTATGGGGTCGGCGGTGATCAGCGAGTCGTTGAACAGAATATTGATCGACACTTCGTTGGCTTCACCTGCATCTATTGTGATGGTATGCCATGTGCGGGTTGCGGTAGTTCCGATTTCGGTCTCTTGAAACTCGATTTCGACACCGTTTGTTTTGGTGGCTTTTCCGCTTAAAAACAGTTTGGTTCCGGCTTTGATGAAAATCGGATCGGTTTCGGAGACCGGTTTGTCGAAGGTGGTCTGAAGACCCGATTCGGTCCGAACGGTAAATTCATAGTCGGTAAAATATTTCATGAACCAATCGGTGCAGGTCAGAGAATAGATCGAATTAGCTAAAGCCAGACTGACAGGTTGTGTTATCGTTTTACGGGCAACGATCGTAAAATCAGTACTTCCTGTGAAGTAGCATGCATTCGGACCTTCTTGATTTATGTCTCCGTAGGAAAAGGCGGCGTTGTAGCTCCCTTCAGTCAGAAGAGGTTGGTCATAGTCAGACATGACTTCATATGATCCGACAACTCCAATATCGCTCGAAAGGACTAGCGACAGTTGTTCTGTCGGGGGAATACATTCAGAGGGTAGTTCTCGTTGGGGATCGGCTTTCGATGTGGCGATTTCATCGACGGTACCGGAGATCGAGCAGGTAAAAGCGACCGCACCTTGTCCGTTTCCCGGATCGGAGACATCGTTTTTAGAGCATCCGCAAAGGAACGTTGCAGCGGTTAGCAGAGTTGCGTAAATTTTTGTATTCATAGTATAATTTATCTTTTTCCGGTTTGTAGTTTAATGATGTTTTAAGGTATGATCGAAACTTTGATGTTGTCTATGTAGATGTAGGTCCGTCCTGCTGTAATTGTAGAGAGACCTTGTCCATCAACACGAAATGAAGCTCTCCAAGATAAACGATGTTGGTTGGTACAATCGGTGACGGTGATATCGCGGTGAACCGGTAAATTTGTATAACTGCCATCCGTTCCGGGTTCTTCGTTATCGATAAACACATTTTCGATACTATTATCGTCTCCGTTCAGGGCTCCCGTTTTTGTATCGGTTCCGAAACCGTATCGGGAGTACATAACAGTAGTTTTACCCAATATGGTATTCCCGTTCTTTTTAGTGCCGCCTACATCGTACGAGACACGGAGTGATACATTAGCTCCGTCTTTTAAACCCGATAAGAACGGAGTATCAATCCGCCCTCGATGGTTATCGCCTCCGTCAGGGTCGGTAAGAACGGAAGATCCCAAATATCCGAAGATCATGGCGGAGGTATTTGCTTGAAGCCCGAATCGTGAACCGGACCATCCCGACAAATTGTATGAATCCAGCTCTTTGGTGTCGTTGGTTTCGTCTTGAGCACTTATAGAGCTGAAATCTTCGTAAAATAAGTAAGGGACTGTAAGGTTTATCGAATTTCGGCCATTCGCCGTAAAAGAGAGTTGCTTTTTCTCAGATACAACGGCATGTTCCGAGTCGTATGTTATAGTTGTTATTCCGTTTTTAATCAGATCTCCGTTGTTTATCCCATCTATTTCGTTGTAGAATCCCAGAGAGTATGTGTTGGATGAGTTGACGGTAAAAGTTTGTTCATTCGTTCCATTACGGAAGGTGGCGCCTTCCGGAGCTGTAACTGTAAATGTATTAGGTGTTTCTCCTAAATTGTTTCCGGCGATTGAAAAGTCGATCCACGTAACGGGTAATTCATCCGGTACGGTCAGTGTAATCGGGGTGATCGCACCTGCTGCCATCGTCTTGTTAACCGTTGTTGACAGCGAATTCGACTGGTATCCGTTTGCATCGTAGGCCGTAAAACGGATCGTCCCGTTGACTGTCGTTGGGCAGATGAATACCCATACATAACAACCATTTGCCGCATCCTCTTCCGATTCGGTTAATGGCTCTTTCAATTCGACGTTGATTGTATTGCTTCCTTCTGTGAGTGTCGGTATGGCAGTTGGGTCTGTTAGGTCCAGTTCCATTTTGCCCACTACTGCTGTCGGAAATTCGATGCGTAATTTTTGAACATTTTCACCCCATTGATTTCGTCCTGTAGGAACCTGTATCCGCAGTACATGGCATTGATGATGAAAATTCATACCCAATGTTTCGCCATTGTGAAGGGCCGATGCTGTTTGCGGATCCGCAATCATGATATCGAGATTGCCTTTGTACGAATCATAGGTATTGGGGTCTGTAATGTCGTAGTTCCGCATGTCGTAAGAGCCATCTTGTAAGGCAGGCAGCGTATAGGTAACGTGTGTTCCATCGATTGATTCGGGATTTGGATAAGCTCCGTAATAGGTGTAATTGGCTTCTGGTTGAGCGGGCATTGTCGCACTGAAAAGCGTTTCATCGGGATATGGCCGATAGAAGGAAAACAGCTGTGACGATAGAGGCTCGACACTTTCTGCCGGTTTGTAATAGATCATGATCTGGTCCAATTCACACCAATCAGTCTTGTCCAGCGATTCACCGCCTATAACGGTTTTGGTTGAGAAATCCGGAACAGAAGTTTCTCCGTTTTGGTAAGCCCGGATATATACGTTTCCTTCTTGGTATGAAGGATACTCGCTGTAGTTATCGTTTTTGGAACACCCGGATCCGAGCAATAGAAGGGCGATGAGAGAAGATATGGTAGTTTTTTGCAATGTCACGTTTTTTACATTTGTCGTTTGCGGTATCGGGTTTTTTACGTCCGTTGCCGTAGCATAACAGCATAACCGTTACGGGTTAACAATCTAATTTAAGGGGCAAATGTAGCCTGTTTTGTTATGTTTTATGTTACGTAAAACGCAGAGGCTAAAAAAAAGTTACAACAGGATATAGAAAAACATTCGTCACCCAAAGATTAATTTAGGTGACGAATGGAGTTGTTTTGATATGGAGGGGGAACTATTGTTTCGCAGCTTTATCGAAAAATTTTTTGAAGAAAAGCCATTGATAGTCGAGCGAGTTGTTCCAATAGGTTGCATTATGAGTTCCCGGACGTACCAGATAGTCGTGATCGATTCCCCGTTCAAGCAGTTTGTCGTGGAAGTTTTTGTTGACCTCGAAGAAGAAGTCATCGTAGCCGCAATCGATGATAATTGCCAGTTCACCGTTTTCCAGTTGATCGACCAGATTGATGACCGTATGTTTGTCCCACACTTCTCGGTTGGACTCCATATCGCCGAGAGCATCAGCCATGTTCCAATTCTCGGGAAAGGGGCGGATGTCGACACCGCCGCTGGTGGAGCCTGCTGCTCCGAAGTGGTCGCTGTGACGGATGGAGATCCACAAGGCTCCGTGTCCACCCATACTCAATCCTGTGATAGCGCGTCCAGTCCTGTCGTTGATCGTTGGATAGTGCTGGTCGATGTAGTCCGGTAGTTCCTGGGATACAAATGTTTCATAGCGCATGGTGGGGTTAACTGGACTATTCCAATACCAACTGTTCTCTCCGTCAGGACAAACTACAATAATCCCGTCTCTGTCGGCCATTTCAGGCAGTTCCGGTTTTACATGGATCCAATTATATTCGTCTCCGCCATGTCCATGGAGCAGATAAATGACAGGGAATTGGGCGGACTGATCCGATGTCTCGGGGGCGATGACGATAACGGGAATCTCTTTGTTCATCGATGCACTGTGAACCTTCAGTGTATCGATGGTTGCACCCTGAAGAGAAGCGGTCGTACAAAGTACAAAAACAAAAATAAAAATTTGTGTGATTTTCATGTTCCAAAATGTAAACTAATCTCCTAACAAAGGTAAAAAAATAGTCGTAAAAGATATTGCTTCCGTAAAAAATACCTACATTTGCAAAGATGTACGATCCTCTAAAGAGGTGATGGAGTATAGAGTCTGAAAGATCGGGAAGAGTTGAAGTACACAAGGTATAGGGGTGTTCCGATCGATAAGTGGAGGTCGTAAAGATATTTAGTCGAAGACTAACGGGATGATTGATAGGCTGTCGGCTATCCGACGGCTTTTTTTGTGAGTGAAAATCGAAATGATAAAATAAATAGAAAATGAGTACGAAGACCAAACGATTTATTCTTCCGGAGAGTGAAATTCCAACACAGTGGTATAATATCGTGGCTGATATGCCGAACAAGCCGCTGTTGCCGTTGAATCCCAAAACGCGTCAACCGCTTCAGGCATCGGATCTCTATCCGATTTTTGCTAAAGCGTTGGCTCAGCAGGAGATGAACCAGACGGACGCGTGGATTGATATTCCAGAGCCGGTTCGGGAACAATATAAGAATTATCGGTGTACTCCTCTTGTACGAGCTTATGAGTTGGAAAAAGCCTTGGGAACTCCGGCACACATCTATTTCAAGAATGAAAGTGTTAGTCCGATCGGATCACATAAGCTGAATTCGGCATTGGCCCAGGCCTACTTTTGCAAGCAGGAGGGAATTACGAATATAACTACCGAAACGGGAGCCGGACAGTGGGGAGCTGCACTCTCTTATGCAGCTAAAGCATTCGGATTGGAATTGGCTGTATATATGGTCAAAATCAGTTACGAGCAAAAACCTTATCGTCGTTCGATTATGCAGACGTTCGGAGCTCAAGTAACGGCTTCGCCATCCATGTCGACCAAGGCCGGCCGGAAGATATTGACCGAACATCCCAACCATCAAGGATCGCTTGGAACGGCGATCTCAGAAGCCATAGAGTTGGCTATGAATACACCGAATTGTAAATACACGTTGGGCTCAGTGTTGAATCATGTGACTTTGCATCAGACGATTATCGGTTTGGAAGCTGAAAAACAAATGGCCCTGACCGGTGAATATCCGGATATGGTGATCGGTTGTTTCGGCGGAGGATCGAATTTCGGAGGCATTTCGTTCCCGTTCATGCGGCACAATTTGAAATCGGGAAAGAAAACGCGTTTTATTGCAGCTGAACCCGATTCTTGTCCAAAACTGACGCGAGGAGTGTTCCGTTATGATTTCGGTGATGAGGCAGGTTATACTCCGTTGTTGCCTATGTTTACTTTGGGACATAATTTTGCTCCGGCGAATATTCATGCCGGAGGATTGCGTTATCACGGCGCGGGAACGATTGTCTCTCAGTTATTGAAAGACAAGATGATGGAGGCTGTTGATATTCCGCAGTTGGAGAGCTTCCAGGCTGGATGTTTGTTTGCTCAGACCGAAGGTATCATTCCTGCTCCTGAATCGTGTCATGCGATCGCAGCAACGATCCGCGAAGCAAACAAGTGCAAAGAGAGCGGTGAAGAGAAGGTTATCTTGTTCAACCTGTCAGGACACGGATTGATCGATATGGCGTCATACGATAAGTTTCTGGCTGGCGATTTGGTAAACTATTCGCTCAGTGATGAGGTAATTAACGAGAATATCAAAGAACTCGACGATATGCTCAAGTAGGAAGGGCCCGATCGAAAAGAGATTTTATATTTGCATAGCGCGAAGCGAAGGGTAGTGGATATGCCATGGTGTTCCACAAAAACTTCGCTTCGTGTGTTTTTTAGAATAGATGAATGGTCTTCGGAGTGTGTATGTTGATGATCCAGTCTTTTATTTGTTGATCTAATCAGACGAACGATTAAAGGTGTTCATAAGTCGGGTATTGTGGCATGTGTGTAGATTGTGATTGTAAAATATAAAAAAGGGGCGAACCTTGAAAGTGTCGCCCCTTTTTGCTGTGGATACTGGTTCAATCCAGCCATTTACTGATGAATGTGTACGTCCATTTGCGGGTAAGGAATGTTCAGTCCGACAACGGCAAATTGTTTGTAAACTTTTTCATTCATATCGAAGAAAACATCCCAGAAATTTCCTGTGCTGGTCCATGCCCGCACGACAATGTTTACAGAACTGTCTCCGAGGCTCGACAGTGCGATAAAATAGGCCGGATCTTTCAGTACACGTTCGTCTTGATCGAGCATCGAGGCGATTGTCGCCTTGGCCAAATCATAGTCGTCTCCGTATCCGATACCGAAAGTCCACTCGACGCGTCGTATACTCTCTTTTGAGTAGTTGTTAATGATCCCGGTGGAGATACCGCCGTTGGGGATCATGATGGTTTTGTTGTCGGTTGTGTTAATTACGGTATTAAAGAGTTGAATCTCTTTGACAGTCCCGGTTTGACCCTGTGCTTCGATGAAATCACCTACCCGGAACGGTTTGAAAATAAGAATCATTACACCACCTGCAAAATTTTGCAATGTGCCGCTCAGTGCCATACCGATGGCTAAACCTGCCGATGCAAAGATTGCAACGAACGATGTGGTGTCGATCCCCAAGACGCCGATAATGACGATAATCAGGAATAGGGTGAGCGTAATGCTGACCAGATTCAGCAGGAAGCTTTTGAGCGAAGCCTCGACCGATCGCCGTTCCATCATACGGCGTAATATTCTCTTTAGGTAACGGATGATCCAACGGCCGATGAAAAAGATAGCTACGGCAATCAGGACTCGTGCCGACAGGTTGAGCACCCATTTGATCACCATGCTGGTCAGTTCTTCCGTTGACATTTGTGAGAGATTTTGGATTTTTTGTACCAGAATCTCTTTGTGAAGCGTGTCTGCAACGGCTTGCGATGCAGCGACTAGGGTGTAAAGCGATAACATGATTCGTGTATTTTTGAAAAAATTGTTTTTATCATTGTTCAGGTGGCATCTGCAGACCTGTCAAGCGGAATAGTTCGTTTCGTATTTCGGCTCTATAAGGATGGGTCAGTACGTGTTCTGAAATTTTTTTCGGTTTTTCACCCATCCAATAGAGGTTCGGTGTATTGGTTTCGTCCTTTGCGATTGTTTCGTCTGTCGCGAGTTTCAAGGCCGTAGCGGCCCCCTTTTCCGGACTCTTGATCAGGGGGCGGAAAAGCAGGTCGGTAATCGGGTCGAACCATCGGTGCATGGTGATCATTCCCGTATCGACGACGCCTGGGTCAGCAGCGAATACCTCGATACCCCGATTGCGCAAAGTTCGTTCCAATTCGAGCGAGAAGAGCAAAAGGGCAAGTTTCGAATTCCCGTAACATTTGAATCGGGCGAAGTGCTCGCGGTCTACCTTCGTCCAGCCCGGACCGACTTGTCCGATGCGGTGTGTACACGATAGCGTATTGATGATGCGACTGCCGGAGTGCATCAACGGAAGCAGAGAGAGGGTCAGTGCAGCAGTTCCGATGTAGTTGACAGCCGTGGTCATTTCGAAACCGTCTTGAGAGAGCCGAAACGAATCGTTCATCGATCCCGCGTTGTTGATCAATACGCTGATCGTTTCATCCCGTTGTTTCAGTAGCTCGGAGAATTGCCGTATGGAATCCAGCGAGGCGAGGTCGAGAGGTAGCAGTTCGAGCTCGGTGGCAGAACAGCGTTGCAGAATACGTTGCCGGATGGGTTCCGACTTTTTCAGGTCGCGGCAAGCCATGACCGTACGATATCCCCGGCGTAGCAGTTCGGTTGTGAGGACTTGTCCCATTCCGCCGCTCGCTCCCGTGACAATATATAGCGGTCTATTCTCCATATCGGTAAAATTTGGATTTGCGTTTAATCAGCCGTACAAGTGATGAAGGAAGCAGTTGCATGAGCGGAATGAAAAGGTGATTGAGTGCTCCGGGAATGATTCGTTTGCGGCGGGAAAACATCGCTTTGAGCGCTTTACGCGCGAGGGTTTCGGGACGCATCATGATCCCGAGCCGGATAGCTAACCGTTTGTACCGGTCACTCAGGTTATAGAGGTCCGTGGCGACGGCCCCCGGACAGACCACCGTAACCGAAACACCCGAATCGAAGAGCTCGTTGCGAAGGGCCACGGAAAACTGATGCAGATAGTTTTTGCTGGCAGCGTATATGGCGATACCCGGGAAAGGCATCCATGCCGACATCGATGACATGTTCAGGATGTACCCTTTGCCCCGTTTTTTCATTGCGCCGCCGAAGTAGTGGCACATCAGGGTTACGGTCCGTACATGCAGGTCGAGCATCAATTCGATCCGGCGGGTTTCTACCCTCACGACGTCATTGAAGAAAAAGACTCCGGCGTTGTTGATCAGGACCTCGATCGGGAGGCTGTTCTCTTCGCAATAGGTGAACAGTTCGCGGGCGGCATCGGGTAGGGACAGGTCCCGGTAAAGCGCAATGACTTTTGTGCCGTACTCCTTCTGCAGCTCCTCTCCGACCTCGGCGATACGCTCCGCTTCGTTGCTGACGATGACCAGCGCATAGCCGCGTCCGGCCAACTGGCGGGCATACTGCAGACCTATTCCCGAACTGGCTCCGGTAACCAGAGCCCAGACTTGCGATGGGGGTGTGACGTTGTGGTTCATCTTCGTTTCAATTCACGGTTTATCTCTTTCTGAATGCAGGTCGGCAGGTCTTGCAAATGTTTGTGGCAAGCCATTTCGATCGAATACATTCGGGCAATACAGTAGTTTACATGGTCGCAGCCGCAGCGCATTTCTCCTTCGTTTTTCATGCGGTTGACGAAGTCGGGCTCGTTGATCAGAGCACGGGCCATTGCGACGCATTCGAATCCGCTGTCGAGAACCATGTCGATCTTTTCCCGTGAGACCAGCCCTCCTACGTAAACCAGCGGAAGTTTCAGTGCCTTGCGGAATTTCAGTGCATCTTCATAAAAATAGGCTTCGCGGAAGGGTTCGTCGTGGATCATCCAGCGTCCGGCCATACGCACACCCCACTTGAGCCACAGCTGTTTCATGTAGTAGGTCATCGAGCGGATTGGCATCCGTCCACGCATGACATACATCGGGGCCTTGCTGACGAAGCCTCCGCTGAGCACCAGAGCATGTACGCCGCACTGCTCGATATTCCGCGCCACTTCAATGCAGTCGTCCGTTTCGAGACCTCCGCGGAACCCGTCGCTCATGTTGGTCTTTACCAGTACGGCCATGTCGTTTCCGGCAGCGGTCATTGCTTCGTCCAGACACATTTTCATGAAACGCATCCGATTTTCTAGCGAACCTCCGTATTCATCCTTACGATGGTTTGTATAGGGAGAAAGGAACTGGCTGATCAGATATCCGTGTCCGGCGTGTACCTCGACGGCATCGAAACCCGCTTCCCGAGCGAGGTTAACGGCCTGCCCGAAAGCTTTGGCTACATCGACGATTTCGTCGTGTCGCATACCGTGGACGAAAGTAGGAGAGTAGAGGTTAAACCCTGTCGAGGCTGATAGTGGTGTACACCCACAGATCGATCGGTGGGACATGTTGCCGCAGTGTCCGATTTGTATGCTGGCGGCGGCGCCTTCGGCATGGATGGCGTCGGTGATGCGTCTCAAACCCGGAATGATCTCTTTCCGCAGCCAAAGTTGGTGGGGAAACGAGAGTCCGCTGCGGGTAACCGATGCGTAGGCGAGGGTAGTCATACCGATTCCTCCGGCTGCGACCTGACGGTGGTAATTATATAGCAGATCGGTCGGGGCGTTACCGGCTGCCATGCCTTCGAAAGCGGCGGCCCGTATGGTGCGGTTTCTCAGTGTCAGTGGACCGATCGTACAAGGGGTAAACAACAAGGATTCTTTCATGGTAATATATCTTTCATTCTTGTGAATAATCTTTTCAGAACATCTCAGATGTGACAGTGTCTAATATATAAAGGGGATGATTCTTTTGCGGGGCTTTTCTTTCAACTCTTCAGCAAACATTTCGTGGTAACGTTTGTAGATTGCATCCGAACGGGGAACGAGGTTGGCAAAAGTCCAGATCGCAAACACCGCACCTGCGGCCGACCATGTAAGTATGGCGAATCCGGTCCACTCGACGATTTCTCCGAAATAGTTCGCTGACGTGACGTAACGGAACATGCCCTTTTGAGGTAGGTAATGTTTTGTGTCTCCGGGTTTCCGCAGGTTTCTGATGACGTGGTCCGAATGGATATTGATGGCCATTCCGGTGAAAAAGACGAGGGTACCGATGATAAACTGCGGAGAGGTGAGCCATGCGTTCGTATAGTAGTTTTCCGGAGCGAAGTAAAAAATCCATCCGCCCTGCATGCAGGCGTTCAGGATGTTGAATACGACACCCATGATGATGATTCCGATTGGCATGGTGCTGTGTCCCTTGAGCAGGAGCGGGTAGATGAACGAGCGGTTCAGGTAGTGTAGCTGAAAGAGCCCGAAAAAGACAAGGCATGTAGCATCGCCGCGTCGAGTGGAGCATAGGCATAGTACGCACATTACGATGAAGACGGGAGCTTCCATTAGAACCCATCCCAACTTGTTATTGATTTGAGGGCCCCATTTTCCGTCGCGGAGCATGCCGTATCCGGCTCGCACAAAATAGAGGCAGATAAAGACGATAACGGCACAAACCAGCATTGCCAAAAGAAAAATTCTGAATGTAGTGGGTTGGATCATGATCGGTTGATATTATCTATTTGATTTATAGGATAGGTGGCTATTCCCGATATGGGAAAAGTAGACACAAGGTACGTATTTTTTTGTGATATGTAAAAAATAAATGTTCTATTATGGGGTTTCTTAATTGGTTTTTGAACAATAAGGATATTCAGTGTGAAAGCTCGGTTATTTCGTTAAATGTTTTATTGGCTATAAACGGTGAACGCAGAAATCGAGATGCAAGTGGTTTGTGGAAAAATATCTGCTTTTTTTGCAGGGTTTGAAATTTTTATTACTTTTGGGGGTTGTTTATTTTCTGAGGTGAAAATCCGTCCATTGAGACAGAAGTGTGAGTTCTTAATGAAACTATGTCAGGAAAAAGAAGGATATTTAGATTAAAATTTGAGGCAAGAAAGGATTTAAATTAGAGATAATTTACAGACATAGATATAGATAAATCGAGGCGGATATGGTAATGTGAGTCCTCGATTTTTTTTAAGACAAAGGATTTCATCGAAAAGTAACAACCGTGATAAGCGAAGAAAGTGTATATTTGTACGGACAAAGAGACAACTTTTTACTAAAATTTTAACATAAAACTTTTTTAAACAAAACAAAAACTCAAAACTTTTTCACTATGGAAGCCAAGTCAGTAAATTTCAAACAGGCAAAAGGCATCAAATCAGCGTTTCTGGTTATTGTATGCTGTTTTATTATAGCATTATGCTTGTTCATTTTCGTGTTCGGTGATCCCGCGAACTTCATGAACAACGACCCCAACAACCACCCGCTGCCCGGAAACTTTAAAGGTACGATCTACAAAGGTGGTATTATCGTGCCGGTTCTTCAAACATTGTTCCTTACGGTTATCGTATTGAGTATCGAACGTGCTTTCGCATTGATCCAAGCTAAAGGTAAAGGCAATGTCGTAAAATTCGTGAAAAACGTAAAAGCAGCTTTGGATGCGAATGATACGCAAAAAGCCCGTGAACTTTGTGTTAAACAAAAAGGTTGTGTTGCAAGTGTAATCTATTCTACTCTGACCAAATACGAAGAGATGGAAAAAGATACGACTTTGGCAAAAGACCAAAAATTGATGAACATCCAAAAAGAGTTGGACGAAGCAACCGCTCTGGAAATGCCTTCGCTGCAACAAAACCTGGTGGTGATTGCAACCATGACTACGCTGGGTACTTTGGTCGGACTGTTGGGAACTGTGATCGGTATGATCCGTGCATTCGCCGCTTTGTCTAATGCTGGTGCTCCTGACTCAGTCGCTCTGTCAGCCGGTATTTCTGAGGCCCTTATCAATACCGCATTCGGTATCGCAACCGGTGCCCTCGCCGTTATTTCTTACAACTTCTTCTCGAGTAAAATCGACAAACTTACTTACAGCATCGACGAAGTAGGATTTACCATTGTTCAGACTTATGCTGCAACTCACAAAGCCTAACAATTAAAAAATAACAGTTTTTCGTTATGGCTAGAGTAAAAGTAAAAAAACAGAGTACATTCATCGACATGACGGCGATGAGTGATGTCACTGTGCTTTTGCTTACCTTCTTCATGTTGACATCGACTTTTATCCAGAAAGAACCGATTCAGGTGAGTACACCGTCTTCGGTCATGGAGACAAAGATTCCGGAAATCAATATCCTCCAAATCTTGGTGGACGATGATGGAAAAGTGTTCATGAGTCTGGATAAACAAGAAGACCGAGTCGCCGTGTTGCAAAAGATGGGCGAAGAGTACGGTATATCATTCACGGATGAGGAGATCAACAAGTTTCGTTTGTCTCCATCGTTCGGAGTATCGATCAGTCAGATGAAATCATTCCTTGCTCTTCCTTCCGAACAGCAGGATGCAGTTCTGAAAGATTACGGAATTCCGATCGACAGTACGGATAACCAGCTGAAAGCTTGGGTTAAGAATGCTCGTTCACAGAACAAAGAGCTGTGTATAGCAATCAAGGCCGATCAGAAAACTCCGTTCCCTATAATCAATACGATCATGACGTCGCTTCAGGATATTCGTGAAAACCGTTATAACCTGATTACGACCTTGAAAGTGGTAAGTGATAATAATTAATGTCGGCACAATCTAAATAATATGGCTGAAATTCAAGAAAATAACAGCGGTAAAGACGACGGCAAAAAAGGCAAACAGAAGAAAATGACCATTCGAGTCGATTTTACCCCGATGGTCGATATGAACATGTTGCTGATTACGTTCTTCATGCTCTGTACGTCGCTGAGTAAACCTCAGACAATGGAGATCAGTATGCCGTCGAAGGATGCGACAGAGGAAGAACAAACCAAACTGGCTGCATCCCGTGCCGTTACATTGCTGTTGGGCGAAGACGATAAAGTGTATTACTATTTCGGAGAGCCCAACTATGCAGACTATACTTCGCTGAAAGAGACCACCTATGAACCTGACGGTTTGCGTGCGATTCTCTTGGCGCGGAATAGCAATGTTGTGGCACAAGTAAGAGAACTCAAACAAAAGCTGCAAAACCATGAAATTACAGAAGAGGAGTTTAAAGCTCAGTCAACCGAAATTAAAAAGGATGACAGTGCTCCGGTAGTTTCGATTAAAGGTACAGACGCAGCAAGCTACAAGAATCTGGTTGACGCATTGGATGAAATGCAGATTTGCGACATCAGCCGTTATGCCATCGTTCCTTTATCAGAAGGCGATTCATGGTTGATCGAGAATCTTAAATCTGGCGGAGATCTAGGTAGAAACAGTGATTTTGGACAACAAACTAATTAATGCACATTAAATCGAAAAACAATGAGTGACTTTGATTTGAATTCGAAACAGTGGTGCGAATTAGTTTTTGATGGAAAGAATCATGACTTCGGTGCATATAGAATGCGCGAGTCGTCTACTTCCCGTCATAACAAGGCAATGATTATCGTGCTGATTGCAGTGATTCTCATCTTAACATTGCCTAAGTTGATTAGCTATGTCGTACCTGAAAAGGAGGTGAAAATTGAAATGACTCAAACTGTACAGCTTGAGAAACTTCCACCTCCCGAAGTGAAAAATAACGATGTAATTAAAAAGGCTGAAGCTGCGCCACCTCCTCCATTGAAGAGTACCATCAAATTTACCGCACCGAAGATCGTGAAAGACGAAGAGGTCGGTGAAGAGGATGTGAAAACTCAGGATGAGTTGCTTTCATCATCAACTGCAATTTCAGTAGCCGATGTCAAAGGTAACGACGATGAGTTCGGTATGGATATCGCAGATGTCGGTGAAATTGCACTCGATACTCCGCAAGAAGAGGTCGAAGAAGAGATCTTCATGTCGGCAGAGCAGCCTCCTATGTTCCCCGGTGGAATGGAAGCTTTGATGAAATATCTGAATGATAACATTATTTATCCAGTGATCGCATTGGAGAATGGTGTCTCTGGTACTGTTGTTTTGAAATTTGTCGTTTCCAAAACAGGTAAAATTGATGATATTCAAGTGGTGAATTCAGTTGACCGAGCTTTGGATGAAGAGGCAGTACGGGTTGTTTCAAAAATGCCCGATTGGCAACCTGCTAAACAAAACGGTAATAATGTTGCTGTTTATTTCAACCTACCCGTGCGTTTCGTGATAGGTCAGAAGTAAAATATAAAGATGCGATTTTAAGCAGGTCCTGTTCAAATGACAGGGCCTGCTTTTTTTGTATGTATAACCAACAGACGGATAAATTCGGAAGTTTAGGTGATTGGAAATCGTGATAGGCTGGGAGTTGGCGATTGATGTGTATTGTATTTTGTTCTTCTGTTATAATTTTTTGTCGCTTGTGCTTTCTGTTACAATATTTTCTCGTATTTTTGTAAAACATGCATCTGTATGATCTAAAGCTATTTTGAGTAGAGCCGTGCGATCGTGCAATGTGCGTCTGTAACGTAACGATGAAGCTCTGATAATAAGATCATGAAAAAAAATCGACGAATAGTATGGCTTAGTTTCGAAGCAGCGTTGGTATTTAGTTGCTTCTCTTGTTACGGCGAACAATTTCGAGGGGAGGGTAGAGCCGACATGGATCTTCTTCATATGGAAGAACTTCGGTGGACAACTGAGGTAGTCACAGCAGACAGTGTGAAAGACGGGGAGGAGGTGTTTATTACGGCTGAGCAACCACCTGTCTATCCGGGAGGTGCAGAAGCGATGATGAAGTATCTTAATGATAGCATCGTCTATCCTGCAAAGGCAAAAGAGAAAGGTATTTCAGGTACGGTCGTGCTGCAATTGACAATTGCTCGGACGGGTAAAATTACCGGAATAAGGGTGGTGAACTCAGTGGACAGTACTTTGAATGAAGAAGCAGTTCGTGTGGTGTCAAAAATGCCGGACTGGCAACCCGCAAAACAAAATGGTAAAAATGTTGCAGTTTATTTTTACGTGCCGGTTCGTTTTGTGTTGGATCCGAAACAATCGGATTAAAATACTTTTATGTGGCCCTGCTTAAAATATTTAAACAGGGCTTTCGTTTTTCTATATAGTGATGTAGATACTTAATTCTGTACGAGGAGAGTTATGCAACAGGATAAAAAGAACAGAGAACGAAAACGGATGAATACCGTATACTATATTTTCGGGATATTTATGATATTATTTTACGTGGGGATGGCGTATGTTATGATATTTTCTCCTATTTTTGTGAAATCTATATCGACCCCTATACGTTATGGTATGGGAGTACTCTTTTTTTTATACGGTATTTTTAGAGGGTATCGTCAGGTGAAAGATATGAAAAATAATTTTGGAGCTTGACGAATAAATTAGACGACATGAAAACGAATCGATTGTTGAAAAGTGTATATATGATCGTTGTCGTACTGACGTTATGTTCGTGTCACGGACGGCAATCTAATGACAAATATACAGATACGGCAACCTCGGGTGTGATTCCGATAAGTGCTGATGAAAGTTTTCGGGATATTATTCAGCAAGAGATCGATGTTTTTGAGAGCATCTATATTCAGGCTGGTATATGTCCTATATACACAGATGAGGTGGATGCGATTGATTTGCTGTTGAAAGATAGTGTGCGTTTGGCTATAACGTCGCGTAAATTGACGGAACAGGAGAACAAGTACCTTGAATCTAAAAAGTTTTTCCCAAAAGAGATAAAAATCGCAACAGACGGCATTGCGTTGATTGTTAATAAACAGAATCCGGATTCGTTAATCTCTGTGCCTACATTAAAAAAGATTTTGACGGGAGAAATAACTCGTTGGGATCAGGTGGATTCTCGTTCGCGTTTGGGAGAGTTGATGTTCGTTTTTGATCATACCAATTCCAGTACCGTGCGTTTTGCTGTAGATTCGATCTGTCAGGGCGATTCGTTGCGTGGTAATTTGAGTGCATTGAAGACAAATGCGGCTGTCATCGATTATGTGGAAAAGACACCTAATGCAATCGGGGTCATAGGAGTCTCATGGGTCGGTAATAAAAGCGACTCTACGCAGCTCTCATTTTCTGAACGGGTGACGGTTATGTCGGTCTCTAAAGAGGCTGTTGCAACAGCTCAAAACAGCTATAAACCCTATCAAGCATATATCGCTTTAGGCCAGTACCCATTGGTTCGGGAAATTTATGCGGTGCTGACCGATCCTCGTAGTGGCTTGGCGTCGGGTTTCGCTACATTTCTGGCGTCTGACCGCGGACAACGTATAATATTACGTTCGGGAGTTGTGCCGGCGACACAAAATGTACGTATTGTAAATGTAAGAGACACTTGGTAGAAAATACATAACTTAACAACTAGTAATATAATGAAAGTAAAATTTGGAATTTTATCTTTGGCGTTGAGTTTCGGCGCGGCGACCCTTTCTGCAGATGATAATACGAAAGGGATTGATTTCTATCGGGCAGGAATGCTCGATGAGGCAAAAACAGTCCTCTTGGCGAATTTGCAAAACGAAAAGGTGAACAACAAAGCGGAGACCTGCTATTTTTTAGGTGAGGTTTATGCTGATTTGAATATGAAAGATTCTGCGGCTTACTATTATAAGGAAGGTTTGGTCGCAGATCCCGATTTTGTTTTCAACTCGATCGGGGAATTAAAGCTCGGATTGAAAGAGAATCCGAATCAAGATACAGCATTCGATGGTTTCTTTACAGGAAAGAACAAGAAAAATCCACTGGTATATATAGCTGTGGCACGCGCATATTTGCCGATATCGGTAGATAAAGCAAAAGAGTACATGGAAAAGGCCCGTCCGTTCGGGACAAAAACTCCCGATTTCTTTGTTCTTGAAGGTGATATTCTTGCCGCACAAAAGAAGATTGGAGAGGCTGCAAGTTGTTATGAAATGGCAACAACGATCGATCCCGAGTGTAAAGAGGCCTATTTCAAATATGCAAAGATTTATACCAAAGTCAATCCTCAATTTGCTATCGACAAATTGAATCAGTTGATCCAACTTGATCCCGATTACACGGTCGTTTACAGTGAGTTGGCTGACGTATACTATAAAAACGAACGTTTTACGGAAGCTGCTGAAGCATTCTCGAAGTATGTAGATCCCGAGAATTCGAGTTTGAATGACTTGGCCCGTTATGCGACCATCCTCTATTTGAGTAAAAAGTATGATGAAGTAGAGGGTATCGTAAGCAAAGTGTTGGAACGTGCTCCGCAGAGTACTGCACTCCGCCGTTTGAACATGTATATCAATTACGACAAAGGAGACTATAAGACAAGTTATGACTTGGCTCAAGAGTTGATGAATAACAGCGATACATCACGTCTGATTTCACGTGATTATTTGTACTATGCTCAGATTTTGGCAAAGAACGATAAGCATGAGGATGCAATTGTTGCTTACAATAAGGTGCTTCAAATGGATACGTCAAAACAGGAAATACTTCGTGATTTGGCCGAGGAATACAATAATGTAGGGCAATATGATAATGCTATCGCTGCATATAAAAAATTCATCGATAACGGTGAGGATGTAAAATTGTCGGACCGTTTGTCTTTGGGTAAAATGTATTATGAAGCAGGAACTTCTTTGCGTACGGCAGCTGGTGCAGGTCCGATGGCTGAGGCCGATTCAGTTAAGATGATCGATTATTTGAAAGGTGCGGATGGTGAGTTTGCATATATCGTTGAAAAGTTGCCTGAAAACGTTACGGGTATTTTGTGGAGAGGCCGTGCAAATATAGCAATGGACGATCCTGAGAATCCTGTTGGATTGGCTAAGCCTTATTATGAACAGGCTATTACCATGATGGAAAAAGAGCCCAGCAAGTATCTTTCTTCTTTGAAAGAAGCCTATCACTATATGGGTGTATATTTTATTAAGAAAGAGGATTATGCGTCTGCAATGACATATTGGCAGAAATTGTTGCAGATTGATCCTCAGAATGCCGATGCTCAGCGTTTGACAGAAGCTCTGAAGGAGTATATTTAAAATTAAAACTATATTCCGTTTGATACGGGAAAAGGAAAAAACTGGCCGCAAAACAAGCGGCCAGTTTTTTTGTATTGCTGTATGTTCCTAAAAAGTTTATTCTAAATCAAGAATGCTGAAAGTGAGGAGCGTTGTTCGTAAAAACGAAAAAAAAAGAATAAAAAAAGAGATATAATTTTTCTCTTGATAAAAATGAGCTATTTTTGTACCGTTTTTTTCAGTAGCCGATAGCCTGTAAATGTATTTTGTGGCATTTATGAGGTGTTCGGCGTTGTCAAAAGAAGGATTATGAATCTGACGTTGTTATTGGTCGTTATTCTTACGGCCATCTTTCTTGTGGTCGCAGCACTCGGGCTCGACAAATTGCTTTCGCCGAGATCTTTTAACAAACAAAAGGGCGAACCGTATGAATGCGGTATTCCGACACGGGGTAAATCATGGATGCAGTTTCGTGTGGGGTACTATCTGTTCGCTATCTTGTTCTTGATTTTTGACGTGGAAGCTATGTTTATGTTTCCGTGGGCGGTAATTGTCCGCGAAGTCGGCGTAGCCGGTCTGTTCAATATTCTTTTCTTTATGGTAATCCTCGTACTGGGATTGGCGTACGCATGGAAAAAAGGTGCATTGGAATGGAAATAAAAGGAGTCAACATCAAATCGATGAAATACGATGCATTCAACGATAATGAATACATCGAACAGCTCAGAGCCGGCGGCGTTAATGTGGTTGTCGGTAAGTTGGATCAACTGATCAATTGGGGTCGGTCGAATTCGGTTTGGCCCTTGACATTCGCTACCAGTTGTTGTGGTATCGAATTTATGGCGGTGGGTGCCGCCCGCTATGATTTTGCCCGGTTTGGGTTTGAAGTGACCCGTGCCAGTCCGCGTCAGGCCGACGTGATTGTCGTAGCCGGTACGATCGTGCATAAAATGGCACCCGTTCTCAAACGTCTGTACGATCAGATGGCCGAACCAAAATACGTTATCGCGATGGGCGGTTGTGCTATCTCTGGCGGTCCTTTCAAAGGATCGTATCACGTATTGCAAGGGGTTGACAAGATTATTCCGGTGGATGTGTATGTGCCGGGATGTCCGCCCCGTCCTGAAGCCTTGTTGTACGGCATGATGCAGCTGCAACGGAAAATTAAAGCAGAACGCTATTTTGGCGTGGTGAACAGAAAAGAAAAGAAAGAATCCGCAGATAATGAATAAGATTAAAGATAAGTTAGCGCTTATGGCCCCGTCGGTTGTGTTTGCCGAAGGAGAGCCGTTGACGGTGACCGTTCCTGCCGGAGAGTTTCATGCCGTAGCTAAAAGCTTGCGGGATGATCCGGAGATGCGGTTCGATTTTCTGGTCTGTATGACCGGGATGGATTGGGGCGAGACCTTAGGTGTAGTTTATCACCTGCGTTCTACATCGTTCGGACATGAGATCGTTTTGCGCACCGAAACATCGGATCGCGAAAATCCCGAATTGCAGAGTGTCAGCGACCTTTGGGAAGCTGCTCAGTTGAATGAGCGAGAGGTATACGATTTTTACGGGATTCGTTTTGTCGGTAATTCCGATATGCGTCGTCTCTATTTGAGAAACGATTGGGTCGGATATCCGTTCCGTAAGGATTATGATGCATCGCCGGAGATCAATCCCGTACGGCTGGAGAGTGATGAGTCGCTCGATGTGGTGCCGGGATTACAAGAGGAGAATGGTAAAATCGAAGAGACGGAGAGTGTCCTCTTCGATGATTCGGAATATGTGGTCAATATAGGCCCTCAGCACCCCGCAACACACGGGGTGCTCCGTTTCAGGGTTTCGCTCGAGGGCGAAATCGTCAAGAAAGTGGATGTGAATTGTGGATACATCCATCGGGGTATCGAGAAGATGTGCGAAAGTTTGACCTACCCTCAAACTTTAGCCTTGACCGATCGGTTGGATTATCTTGCAGCTCATCAGAATCGTCATGCACTCTGTATGTGTATCGAGAAGGCGATGGGCATAGAGGTGCCGGAACGGGCGCTCTACATCCGTACCATTATGGATGAGTTGAATCGGTTGTCGTCGCACCTGCTGTTCTGGTCGACACTGTGTATGGACCTCGGAGCACTGACCGCCTTTTTCTACGGATTCCGCGATCGTGAAAAGGTGCTCGACATGATGGAGGAGACTACCGGTGGACGTCTGATCCAGAACTACAACGTGATCGGAGGTGTTATGGCCGACATCCATCCCAATTTGGTCAAGCGAGTTAAGGAATTTATTGCCTATCTTCCCCCGATGCTCGAGGAGTATGATGAGGTGTTCACCGGAAATGTCATAGCACAACAGCGTATGAAGGGCATAGGTGTGCTGACTAAGGAGGATGCGATATCATATGGGGTTACAGGGCCCTCGGGGCGTGCTTCAGGATGGCATTGTGATGTGCGTAAGTTGAAACCTTACGGCGTGTATGATAAAGTCGATTTCAAAGAGATTGTCCGTACGGGCGGTGATACGTTTGACCGTTATCTGGTTCGTGTCGATGAGATCCGTGAGTCACTTCATATCCTCGAACAACTGATTGATAATGTTCCTGCGGGTGATTATGCCGTGAAGACCAAACCGATTATACGTTTGCCAGAAGGTCAGTTTTTCAGCAGCGTCGAGGCAAGCCGTGGTGAATTCGGCGTATATATCGAAAGTCGTGGCGATAAATATCCCTATCGTGTGAAATTCCGTTCACCGTGTTTGCCGTTGGTTTCGGTAGTGGACCATTTGACCCGGGGCTATAAGATTGCCGACTTGATTGCAATCGGCGGTTCACTCGACTATGTTGTTCCCGATGTCGACAGATAAATCATTAAAATAATAGAAAACGATTATGTTATTGAATACCTATACAGACAGTCTGGATTTCAATGCGCTGACCCAATGGATCGATCAAGCACTGAGCAGTGTGATGCCGGCGTGGGGCGTTGTCCTGACCGAATGCATCCTGATCGGTTTGTGCCTGTTGCTGGGGTATGCACTGATCGCTCTGGCATTGATCTATATCGAACGTAAGGTTTGTGCCTTTTTCCAGTGCCGTCTCGGGCCCAACCGTGTCGGTCCCTACGGTACGGTGCAGAGTATCGCCGATATGGTCAAAATGTTGATCAAGGAGTTGATAACGATTGATCGAGTCGATCGGTTCCTGTTCAATTTGGCTCCTTATATTGTAATTATCTCATCTGTGTTGGCATTTGGATGTCTTCCTTTTGCCAAAGGTCTTGAGGTGCTCGATTTTAATGTGGGTATATTCTTCCTTATGGCTGTTTCTTCGATCGGTGTTGTCGGTATTTTGTTGGCAGGTTGGTCGAGTAACAACAAATATTCGTTGATCGGTGCTATGCGAAGCGGTGCCCAGATGATCAGTTATGAACTCTCGATCGGATTGTCACTTATGACGATGGTTGTCTTGGCTGGAACAATGCAGCTTTCCGAGATTGTGGAACGTCAGGCCGACTGCTGGTTCCTCTTCTCGGGTCACATTCCTGCTGTGATCGCCTTTTTGGTCTATTTGGTTGCCGGTACTGCCGAGACCAACCGAGGACCGTTTGACCTCCCCGAAGCCGACTCAGAGTTGACTGCTGGTTATCACACCGAGTATTCGGGTATGCACTTCGGATTTTTCTACTTGGCGGAGTATCTGAATCTGTTTATCGTTTCTGCGGTTGCCGCAACGATGTTCCTCGGAGGTTGGATGCCGTTGCACATTGCCGGTTGGGACGGTTTCAATGCCGTGATGGATTATATCCCTTCGTTGGTGTGGTTCCTGATAAAGGTCGGGGTGATTATTTTTGTCATCATGTGGTTCAAGTGGACTTTCCCCCGTCTGAGAATCGACCAGCTGTTGAAACTCGAATGGAAATATTTGTTGCCGATTAACTTGCTGAATCTGCTGTTGATGGTGATTATCGTCGTAACCGGATTGCATTTTTAACGGCTGTAAATTATAAAAGGTAAAATCGGAATATGAGTGCTTTTAAAGAATATATCGGGTCGTTTTTCAAAGGGCTGACCTCGTTATTGAAGGGAATGCGTGTTACGATTCGTGTTTTCTTCCGCAAGAAGACTACCGAGCAGTATCCTGAGAATCGGGCTACACTGCAGATGTTCGATCGTTTCCGTGGTGAGCTTATTATGCCGCACAACGAGAATAACGAACATAAATGTGTTGCATGCGGTATTTGTCAGATGAACTGTCCCAACGGATCGATACGGGTTGAATCGGAAACCGTAACCGATGAGGAAGGTAAGAAAAAACGGGTGCTGAAACGATACATCTACGATATCGGCAGTTGTCTTTACTGTCAATTGTGTGTACGCTCCTGTCCGCACGGGGCGATTACGTTCGATACGAAATTTGAACATGCGGTGTTTACCCGCGAAAAACTCGTGCGACAACTTAATCACGAAGGTTCAACGTTAGAAAAAAAATAGACGCAATATGGAATTTACCTTAGAACAAGCCGGTTTCGCATTTCTTGCGGCTGTAATCGTCATCTTTTCGATCATGACGGTTACGACCAAACGGATTCTGCGTGCCGCGACATACCTGCTTTTTGTGCTATTCGCTACGGCGGGCATCTATTTTCAGCTCAATTATTCCTTCTTGGGAGCTGTCCAGTTGTTGATCTATGCAGGAGGTATTATCGTCTTGTATGTCTTTTCGATTTTGCTGACGAGCTCCGATGAAGACAAAAAGGCTCCGTTGCGGAACCGTCGGACGTTGTCGGGACTGATCGTTTCGATCGTCGGTGCTGTAATGTGCATCTATTTGTTGTTGACACACTGTTATCCTCCGGTATTGTTTGCCGAGGGTGAGGTTGATATGCATGCTATCGGATATGCCATGATGGGTACCGGAAAATATCAGTACCTGTTGCCCTTCGAGGCTGTCAGCGTATTGCTGTTGGCTTGTATCATTGGAGGTTTGTTGATTGCTCGTAAACGGAAATAAAGTTATGGAAATACAAATGCAATACTATCTGTTGGTCAGCACCGTAATGTTCTTTGCCGGTGTGTATGGCTTTGTTACGCGTCGTAATCTGATTGCGATATTGCTTTCCATTGAGTTGATCTTGAATGCGGTAAACATAAACTTCGCGGTTTTCAACCGGTATCTGTTTCCCGGCCAGATGGAGGGACTCTTCTTTTCGATCTTTTCGATTGCCATTGCGGCGGCTGAGACTGCGGTAGCCATTGCGATCATCGTCAATATCTATCGAAACCTGAAGAATATCGAAGTGAAGAACCTCGATGAACTGAAAGACTAATTTGTTTAAAGAGAGAAAAAATTATACGATATGGAATACACGATACTGATCGTACTGTTGCCGATGTTGACCTTTATCGTACTCGGGTTGCTGGGTATGAAACTGAAGGCGTGTACCTCAGGGTTGATCGGAACGTTGTCGATGGCCGTAACGACGGTGATCTCCTATGCTACGGCGTGGATCTACTTCACCGGAGCACGTGTCGATGGCGTCTATCAGAAATGGGTGCCCTTCAACATCGAGTGGTTGCGCTTTACCGACACTCTGCACATAGATTTGGGCGTTTTGCTCGATCCGATTTCGGCGATGATGTTGATCGTCATCACGACCGTTTCGTTGATGGTGCACATATATAGTCTCGGATACATGAAGGGCGAACGCGGATTTGAGCGCTATTACGCCTTTCTGTCGCTGTTCAGCTGTTCGATGCTCGGGTTGGTTCTTGCCACGAATATTTTCCAGATGTACATTTTCTGGGAGTTGGTGGGTGTATCGTCCTATCTCTTGATCGGATTCTACTACACCAAGCCGGAAGCAATTGCCGCTTCGAAAAAGGCCTTTATCGTGACGCGATTCGCCGACCTCGGATTCCTGATCGGAATCTTGTTGCTGTCGTTCTTTACGCAGACGTTCGATTTCGGGGTGTTGACTTCGGGTGATCGGTCGATCTTTACGCAGGCGGCAGGAACCACCTTTATGGGGTGTTCGGTGTTGGCGTGGGCCACGGCGTTGATCTTCGTCGGAGGTGCCGGTAAGTCGGCGATGTTCCCGTTACACATCTGGCTGCCCGATGCTATGGAGGGTCCGACACCGGTGTCGGCCTTGATCCATGCGGCGACGATGGTCGTGGCCGGTGTCTATCTGGTGGCCCGTCTGTTCCCGGTGTACTATTTCGAGACCCCCGAAGTGTTGCACGGAGTGGCCTATCTCGGTGCCTTTACTTCACTTTTCGCAGCGGTTATCGCTTGTGTGCAGACCGATATCAAGCGGGTGCTGGCTTTCTCGACGATCTCTCAGATCGGATTCATGATGGTTGCACTCGGCGTATCGGGCTATGGCGGACACAACGGAACCGGATATATGGCCGGTATGTTCCACTTGTTTACTCACGCAATGTTCAAGGCGTTGCTCTTCTTGGGTGCCGGTGCTATTATTCATGCCGTACACAGCAACGAGATGAGCCATATGGGCGGTTTGCGCAAACAGTTGCCCATTACGCATATCACTTTCCTGATTGCCTGTCTGGCAATTGCCGGTATTCCTCCCTTCTCGGGATTCTTCAGTAAGGATGAAATTCTGGCGGCTACGTTCAGCTTTGCACCGGCCATGGGTTGGATCATGAGCTTTATCGCAGGTCTGACGGCATTCTATATGTTCCGCCTCTATTATAACATTTTCTGGGGTACGCCTGCCGAACACGAGCATGAACCGCATGAAGCTCCTGCTTCGATGACGACTCCGTTGATTATTCTGGCTGCGGTTACCTGTGTTGCCGGATTTATTCCCTTCGGAAAATTTGTCAGCAGTGATGGAGCCGACTACATCATTCATCTTGAAGCGTCGGTAGCGATTACCAGCGTGGTGATTGCTCTTATCGGTATTGCGGTGGCCACGGTGTTCTATCGGAAAAAGAGTTCGATTCCCGATCGGCTGGAGCAGACTTTCAACGGCCTGCACAATGCAGCTAAACATCGGTTCTATATCGACGAGGTCTATCTGTTTATCACCAAACGGATCATCTTTAACGGAATTTCCCGCTCGATCGCCTGGTTCGACCGTCATGTGATCGATGGTGCAATGAACGGGCTGGCTTTCGTGACCAACAAAATGTCTTTCGCGATTCGCGGATTACAGTCGGGACAGATTCAACAATATTTGTTGGTGTTCCTTGCCGGTCTGTTGCTGATTACTCTTCTGGTATTGGTTTGTTAATAATATAAGTTGCGCGATATGAATTTTTTATCTTTATTCGTACTGATCCCGGTACTGATGACCTGCGCGATGTTCCTGCTGAAGGACATCCGTCGGATCCGTGCCGTGATGGTAACCGGAGCCTCCTTGTTGCTGGTTTTGGCCGTGACGCTGACGGTGATGTTCTTGGGGCAGCGAAGTGCGGGAAATGATGCAGAGATGTTGTTTACGGCCGATGTGCTGTGGTTCGCTCCGTTGAATATTCACTACTCGGTGGGTGTCGACGGTATTTCGGTGGCCATGTTGCTGCTCTCGTCTATTATCGTCTTTACGGGCGTCTTCGCTTCGTGGAAAATGTCGCCACTTCCCCGTGAATTCTTCGCCTGGTACTCGTTGCTGTCGATCGGGGTGTTCGGATTCTTCATCTCTACGGACCTCTTTACGATGTTTCTCTTTTATGAGGTGGCGCTGATCCCGATGTACCTGTTGATCGGAGTGTGGGGAACCGGTCGCAAAGAGTATTCCGCAATGAAGCTGACCTTGATGTTGATGGGAGGTTCCGCGCTGTTGTTGGTTGGAATCCTCGGTATCTACTTCCATTCAGCTCCCGAAGGCGGACAGCTCTCGATGAATATTCTCGAAATATCGAAGAATACGATTCCGATGAACGCTCAATATTTATTCTTCCCGTTGACTTTTGTCGGATTCGGTGTACTCGGTGCAATGTTCCCGTTCCATACATGGTCTCCTGACGGTCACGCTTCGGCACCTACGGCTGTTTCGATGCTTCATGCCGGGGTATTGATGAAGCTTGGTGGTTACGGATGTTTCCGTGTCGCAATCTATCTGATGCCAGAGGCTGCAAATGAGCTTTCTTGGATATTCTTGATCTTGACCGGTATAAGCGTTGTATACGGAGCTTTCTCTGCAATCAAACAGACCGACCTCAAATATATCAATGCATACTCTTCGGTGAGTCACTGTGGGTTGGTCCTCTTCGCCATCCTCATGTTGAATCAAACGGCGATGACGGGTGCTGTGTTGCAGATGTTGTCACATGGATTGATGACGGCACTGTTCTTCGCCCTGATCGGTATGATTTACGGCCGGACACATACGCGGGATATTCGCGAGATGGGTGGTCTGATGAAGATCATGCCCTTCTTAAGCGTATGCTTCGTGATTGCCGGACTTGCCTCGTTGGGTTTGCCGGGATTGAGTGGTTTCGTTGCCGAAATGACCGTATTCGTCGGCTCTTTCGAGCATACCGATACCTTCCACCGGGTATTTACGATCATAGCTTGCTCTTCGATCGTAATTACTGCAGTCTATATTTTGCGTATGGTCGGTAAGGTGTTTTACGGAGCTGTGCAGAATAAGGATCATTTGGCGTTGACCGATGCAGTTTGGTTCGAACGCCTTTCAGTTATCGTATTGATTGTGGCCATTGCCGGTTTAGGTATGGCTCCTCTGTGGGTGTCGGATATGATTCATGAAAGTCTGGCCCCTATTATCGAACAATTAATCAAGTAGGATGAACGCTATGGATTACAGTAATTTTTTGGTAATGAAAGAAGAGCTGTCGTTGGTCGCCGTAATGGTGATTCTGCTGCTCTATGATGTGTTCGGATCGAAGAAAAGTTTGCGGTATTTTCAACCCGTAGCGTGCATATTGTTCGCTGTGCACACACTGCTGCATGTGGTGCCTTCAGTGGCAAACGAATCGTTCGGAGGAATGTACCAATACACACCGATGATCGGAGTTTTGAAAACAATTCTCAATATAGGAACATTGATCGTACTGATGCAGGCCAGCGAATGGTTGAGAAGTGAGTCGACGATTCATAAACGAGGAGAATTTGTTTTCCTGTTGCTTACGACATTGCTGGGAATGTATTTTATGGTATCGGCCGGAAACTTTATGTTCTTCTACATCGGGCTTGAGACCGCCTCTATTCCTTTAGCTACACTGGTCGCTTTCGATAAGTTCAAGAGTAAATCGGCTGAGGCCGGTGCGAAGTATATCTTGAATGCCGTGTTTGCTTCCGGATTGTCGCTGTATGGTCTCTCTTTGATTTACGGAACGACGGGAACCCTCTATTTCGAGGATATACCTGCTGCGATTACGGGCGCTCCGTTGCAGATTCTGGCTTTTGTCTTCTTCGTCGTGGGACTGTTTTTCAAGATGTCGCTTGTGCCGTTCCATCAATGGACCCCGGATGTTTATGAAGGGGCTCCGACAGCGGTGACATCCTATCTGTCGGTCATTTCGAAAGGAGCAGCCGCATTCGTGTTGATGACGATTTTAATAAAGGTCTTTTCTCCGATCGCTGCACAATGGCAGGGAATCTTGTATGGTGTGATCATTGTGACGATTACATTGGCTAACTTGTTTGCTATTCGTCAAAAGAATCTGAAGCGCTTTTTGGCCTATTCGTCCATCTCGCAAGCCGGTTATATCGTTTTGGGTATCATCGGCGGGTCGGCTATGGGAATGGCTTCATTGGTCTATTATATTCTGGTTTATATGGTTTCGAATCTGGCAGCCTTCGGAGTAATTGCCGCAATAGAGAACAAGACTGGAAAGGTTTCCATGGATGATTATAATGGCTTGTATTCGACGAATCCACGTTTGGCTTTGGTAATGACTCTTGCAATGTTTTCGTTGGCGGGTATCCCTCCTTTTGCCGGATTCTTCAGCAAGTTCTTCATCTTTGCAGCAGCTGCTGAACAAGGATATTATATTCTGGTATTGATTGCATTGATCAATACGATTATTTCGCTTTATTACTATCTGTTGGTGGTAAAGGCTATGTTCATCAACAAGAGTGATGCTCCGATCGCTGCGTTCCGTTGCGATGGGGCTATGCGGTTCAGCTTGAGCCTTTGCAGTGCGGGTATCGTGTTGTTGGGTTTGCTGAGCGTAATTTACAATCAGCTGTCGTTGCTGGGTTATGGAATGTAAAGAGAGTAATCTTATATAGAAAAAAGAGAGCAGTCAAAATTTGGCTGCTCTCTTTTTCAATAAGGAAAATGTGTGCAAAATGTGTATAACTTTGGCCTCAAAAGATGGAGCCGGCGTTTGATAAGCTCAGAAAATATCTTTACATTTGTCTTGTGCTGAATGGAGGTGACCGTCCCAGAGAGGTGGATGGTCGTAATAGGGAATCCGGTGGGGATCATAAGGGTCCGATTCCGGAGCTGTTCCCGCAGCTGTAAACCCCGATCAAGGCATCTGTCGATCATAGGTCACTGTCGCGAAGACGGGAAGGCCGACGGATGTGGGGTAAGCCAGAAGACCTGCCTGCGTTCGGGTTACATAACCGCTTCGGGAAAAGGCGATATGGGACATCTCTACCGGTCGTAACGTTCTGTTGCGAATCCGAGTTTTTCCAGCTTTACCCGAGGATATATTGAAAGTGAATATCGCAGGACGTGATATTTTATTGAGGTTGGTTCGTCGGCCTGATGGATTGTCTCGTTCGGATATTGATAAGTGTAGTTTTCCCCGAAGTGACAGATGGGGGCCGGGTGCCGCTCATCTGTCCTTTTTTGGTAAAAAACAGAACTGAAAATGGAAAGAGTTTTGAAGATATGGTTTCGTAGCGGTTGGCTTTTATTGATCTTGTTTACGGTATCCTGCGGAGGTGGGCGGCAGTACGCTTCAGAGTCGTCGTGTGTCGATTCGTTTCGTACGCGTTATGCCCGAAATTTCCGGGTCGAGAGTTACGATGGGTATAAGGTGGTCGAGATGGTGAATCCGTGGGATACGGCGCGGTTGCTGCATCGCTATGTTCTGGTAGATCGCGATTCCGAGTTGCCCGATCATCTTCCGGAGGGAGATGTGCTGCGGGTTCCGTTGCAGCGAGTAGCGGTCTATTCATCGGTACACTGTGGTATGTTGGAGGAGTTGGATCGTTCGGAGTGTATTGTTGGAGTTTGTGAACCGGAATATGTTGATCTCGATTTTGTCCAAAAAGGAGTGGAGCAGGGAAGCATTGCGAATTTGGGTAGTGCAGCATCGCCGGATTTAGAGCGGATGGTAGCTGCTGCTCCCGAGGCGATTCTGGTCTCACCGTTTGAACACGCCGGATATGGTCGCGTGGAGAAGATGGGTATTCCGATCGTGGAGTGTGCCGATTATATGGAGTCCACACCGTTGGGACGAACCGAGTGGATTCGGTTGATGGGGCTCTTTTTCGGAGTAGAGAGTAAAGCGGATTCTCTATTCGATCATACGGAAGCGGTTTATGATTCACTTCGGAATTTGGCGGCTACCACATCGGTTCGGCCGACTGTGATCACCGAAAGAAAGTATGGAGCGGCATGGTATGTTCCGGGAGGAAACAGTTATATCGGTGTTTTGTTGCGAGATGCAGGGGCCGATTACCTGTGGCATGACGATACGCAGACCGGATCGGTTCCTCTCTCTTTTGAGACAGTATTCGAACGGGGCCAGGCTGCCGATTTTTGGTTGTTTAAATACAATGCTCCCAACGAAATGACTTATGAAACGTTGCAAAGTGAATATGAACCCTATCGATGTTTCGCAGCTTTCGAAAAACGTAATATCTTTGTATGCAATACTGGAACGGTTCCTTACTATGAGGAGATGCCGTTACATCCCGATCGTGTGCTTCGCGATCTGATTTTGATTTTTCACCCGGAGTTGTTGCCGGGAGAGACGTTGCGTTATTACCGAAAATTGAAGGATGAATAGAGGTAGAATCCGATATATCGTTTGGTCGACAGGAGTGGTGTTCGTGCTGTTTGTCGGATGCCTTTTCTTTGGATCGGTGTCGATTCCGGCTTCGTCGGTGTGGCGTATTTTGATGGGGGGAGAGGAACTTTCTTCGTGGCGTTTTATTGTTTTGGAGTCACGGTTGCCTCAGGCTTTGACGGCACTTTTTGCCGGTGCAGCATTGGCCGTGTCGGGACTGATGCTGCAAACCGTATTCAATAATCCGCTGGCAGGTCCTTCAATCCTCGGTGTCGATTCGGGCGCAAGTCTCGGTGTGGCATTGGTCATGTTAGCGCTTGGGGGTGCGGTCGGAGGTAGTGGAGGCGTAGTGATGAGCGGATATCTTGCCGTCGTGTCGGGGGCTTTTCTGGGGGCGGTTGCGGTACTCGGGATCATTATTCTGTTTTCGATGGTGGTTCGAAGCAATGTGATGCTGTTGATCATCGGAATCATGGTCGGTTATATGGCTTCATCAGTCATCTCATTGCTCAACTTTTTTGCGGCTCCCGACGGTGTCTACTCCTATATGCTGTGGGGATTGGGTGACTTCTCCGGTGTATCATTGCGGCGGTTGCCTCTGTTTTGCGGATTGATAACCGTGGGGTTGGGTATTGCCATAGGATTGATCAAACCGTTGAATGCCTTGTTGCTCGGGGAGCGGTATGCAGCCAATCTGGGAGTACGAGTGCGACGTGTCCGGATTCTGATGCTCTTGTGTACCGGATTGTTGACGGCTGCTTCTACGGCATTTTGCGGGCCGGTTGCCTTTATCGGTCTGGCTGTGCCCCATCTGGCCCGGTTGCTGACCGGATCTTCTGACCATCGGCTGTTGCTGCCGGTAACGGTGTTGATCGGTTCGGGCATCGCCTTGTTGTGTAATCTGATCTGTCTGCTGCCGGGAGAGACGGGGGTTATTCCGTTGAATGCGGTTACCCCGTTGATCGGAGCACCTGTAATTATATATGTGATTATCAACCAACGAAAAATCCAATATTTTAATTGATGGACGAAACGGCGGTCATACGGGGAGAAGAGCTTGCGATCGGTTATCGTTTGGGTCGGCGTGGAACGGCGGTCGTGCACGACGGACTTTCGTTTACTCTGCCGCGAGGCGAACTGACCTGTCTGTTGGGACCGAACGGAGCTGGAAAATCGACCCTGCTGAAGACGCTTTCAGGAGGCGAACAGCCGTTGTCCGGTAATCTGTTGCTGAACGGTCGACCGAGTGAAACCTATTCGGTGTCGGAACGCTCCCGGGTGCTCGGGGTTGTGCTGACCGACAAGACCTATGCCGGTGGGCTAAGGGTTCGGGAGTTGGTGGCTTTGGGACGGCATCCCTATACCGGTTTTTTCGGTCGGCTCGATCGGGACGACTACCGGATTGTCGGGGATGCAATGGAAGCGGTCGGTGTTCGCGAAAAGGCGGAGGATTATGTGGCCGAGCTCTCCGATGGAGAACGGCAAAAGGTGATGATCGCAAAGGCGTTGGCCCAGCAGTGTCCGGTTATCCTGCTCGATGAGCCGACAGCCTTTTTGGATGTAGTCAGCCGGATCGAGATGATGAATCTGCTGCATCGTCTGGTTCGAGATGAGGGCAAGAGCGTACTGCTTTCGACCCACGACATCGATCAGGCACTGTTGCTGGCAGATCGGTTGTGGTTGCTGTCGAAGGAGTACGGAATGTGTTGTGGAACGACGGAGGATTTGGTGTTGGATGGGACGTTGAATCGTTTTTTCGGGCGTCGGAACGTCACATTCGATGTGGCTTCAGGTATGTTTCGTTTTACGAGTCCGGAGGGAAGACAAATCAAAATCGACGCTGAGGACCGAAGCTCGGTGCATTGGGCTGAAAATGCGTTGCTGCGTAATGGATTTCAACCCGTATATGATCGAGAACAAGGCGATGGACCTATACTTCGAATTTTAGGGACGAAAGAGATTGAACTCGAGTGGCCTGGAAAGGAGATGGTGAGATGTTCATCATTCGGCGATTGGATCCGAAAAATAAAGGAGTACGAAACAGATGAAAAGAGCTAAAGTAACGTTGATTACCGGAGGCGCCCGTTCGGGAAAGAGTTCGTTTGCACAACGTATAGCCTTGGAGCATTCATCGAATCCGGTTTATTTGGCGACGTCTCGAGTTTGGGATGAGGAGCACAGACAACGTATCGAACGCCATAAGGCAGACCGAGGTCCGCAATGGACTACGGTCGAGGAGGAGCTGGCGTTGAGTCAGCATGACTTTACCGGACGGACGGTCGTAGTGGATTGTGTAACGTTGTGGTGTACCAATTTTTTTTACGATTTCGATTCAGACGTCAATCGGACACTTGAGGCTGTCTGTTCCGAGTTTGACCGTTTGGTAGAACAGGCGGCCGATCTGATTTTCGTGACGAATGAGATAGGATCGGGGGGTATATCTGCCGATGCTTGTCAGCGTCGTTTCTGTGATCTTCAGGGATGGGTCAATCAGCACATTGCCCGTGCAGCTGATGAAGTTTGGTGGATGGTTTCGGGAATACCAGTAAAAATTAAATAACATGATGAGGAAATTTACAGTACAAGAGCCGGATCAGTCGATTCGTCCTGCACTTCAGAAAAAGATTGACAGTTTAACAAAACCGCTCGGATCGCTTGGACGGTTGGAAAAATTGGCAGTACAGGTGGGTGTGATCCAACAGACGTTGTCTCCAGAGTTGAAGGTGCCCTATAATATTGTCTTTGCGGGTGATCACGGTATTGCAGAAGAGGGGGTAAGCCTTTCACCGAAGGAGGTTACTGCTCAGATGATTATTAATTTTTTGCGAGGAGGAGCCGGTATCAGTTTCCTGTGTCGGCAGCACGGTTTTCGCCTGAAGGTCGTCGATGCGGGAGTGGACGCCGATCTGCCAGAGGCGGAAGATTTGATTTCGATGAAGATTCGTAAAGGCACGCGCAACTATCTGGACGGTCCGGCCATGACGACTGAAGAGATGGAGCGGGCCATAGAATGCGGTGCTCAGATTGTGGACAAATGTCGCGAGGAGGGGTGTAATGTGATTTCTTTCGGAGAGATGGGTATAGCGAATACTTCGGCATCGTCGTTGTGGATGAGTTGTCTGACCGATACACCGTTGGAGGAGTGCGTCGGAGCCGGATGCGGTTTGGGTTCGGCCGGAGTTCGCCGGAAATGCCATGTGCTCAAGCAGGCCCTGAAAAACTATTCGGGCGATCGTTCGGTGGAGGACATTATGCGCTATTTCGGCGGCTACGAGATGGTGATGGCTGTCGGGGCGATGTTGCGTGCAGCGGAGACAGGAATGGTGATTCTGGTCGACGGCTTTATCATGACTAATTGTATGCTGGCTGCGTCGAAGATTGCTCCTGAAGTGCTCCATTATGCGGTTTTCGGGCATCGGGGCGATGAGGCGGCGCATGGACGGCTGTTGCAGATGCTTGGGGCAGAACCGTTGCTCGATCTCGGTCTGCGATTGGGAGAAGGAACTGGTGCCGTATGTGCTTATCCGATTCTTGACTCGGCTGTACGGATGATCAACGAGATGGCTACCTTCGAACAAGCGTCCGTTACGCAGTATTTTTAGTGAGATATAGGTGCTCGCTGAATGCGGCGAGAGAAATGAATAGGGAAATAGATAGAAAAGCGATCATGAAGCAGATTTTAGCGGCTTTTATTTTTTTTACACGACTGCCTTTTTGGCGTATCGCGACGGTCCCAAACAAGTATTACGCCCGGGTAGTTGCTTATTGGCCCTTGACGGGATGGCTTACAGCTGCAGCAATGGCGGGAACCATGTATGGAGCAGCTTTTCTTTGGCCTGCTCAGGTTGCGGTAGCGCTGGCGATTTTAGTTCGAGTACTGCTGACTGGAGCTCTGCATGAAGATGGATTATCCGACTTTCTGGACGGTTTTGGTGGAGGTGCATCACCTAAGCAGACGCTCGATATCATGAAGGATTCCCGTACGGGAAGTTATGGAATCGTCGGTTTGATTCTCTACTTTTTGCTTCAGTTTGCCGTGTTGTCCTCTTTGCCGATCCTGGTATCGTGTATGGTTGTGCTTTGTGCTGATCCGTTTTGTAAATTTGCAGCCTCTATGACGATCAACGTTTTGCCTTATGCCCGTTCATCGGAGCAGAGTAAATCGGGTGTCGTATATCAGGCAATGCGCCCTTTTGAGCTTGCATTTTCAGCTGTTTCGGGAATTTTGCCTTTACTTTTATTTGCTTCCTCCGAATATTGGATTGCAGCATTGGCTCCGCTGTTGTGTTCCTGGTTTTTGATCCGATGGATGAAACGCCGTGTCGGAGGATATACGGGAGACTGTTGTGGAGCTTCATTCCTGATTTGTGAAGGGGTATTTTATTTGGCCTTTTCGGCGTTGTATTGGCTCGGGTGATGCTGTTGATCTGTGTACGACATACGGCGGTTGCGGTACCGAAAGGGGTCTGTTACGGACGGACCGATGTGCCTTTGGCTGCTGATTTCGAACAAGAGGCCGAAACGATCGCACAGAAGCTTCGAACGTACGCATTCGATACCTCCGATGCCGTATACACCAGTCCGTTGAACCGATGTACGCGGTTGGCCGATTTTTGCGGTTTCCCATGGGCCATACGCGATTCTCGACTTCTGGAAATGGACTTCGGAAGGTGGGAGATGCAACCGTGGCAAACGATTGACGATCCGGTTTTGAAAGTGTGGTTTGATGATTGGATTCATCAGCCGACTGCTGCAGGAGATTCTTTTATGGCGATGCTTTCTCGAGTAGGTACTTTTGTCGATGGATTACGTGATAGAGCACACCGTCGAGTGTTGCTCTTTACACACGGTGGGGTAATCGCCTGTTTAAACGTGTTGTCTGGAGCGAACGAGCCGCAGAATGCTTTTCGTTCTTTGCCTTCTTGTGGAAGTGTTGTAGAGATAGAGATTGAAGATTAGTATATATTACATATACATACCTTTCCTTGTAAGGAGTAGTATTTAGGATCGTCGTTATTTGCGGAGAAGGCAAGAAGGTATGGAGGATGACGTTTCTTTGTGTATGTAAACGGTATATCTGAAAAGTAAAAGGTCGATAACTATGTTATCGACCTTTTACTGTGGTTCTACCAGGACTCGAACCTGGATTTAAAGTTTAGGAAACTTCCGTTCTATCCCTTGAACTATAGAACCGAGCGGTTCATTTCCTTATTGTGTACGATAGCGGAATGTGGCCGCCACGAGAATAGAGTAGAGTCTATTTCGAGAAATCACCTCCGTCATAGGCCCATTTTACGTAGATGGCGCCCCATGTATAACCACCGCCGAATGCCGCGAGAATCAGGTTGTCGTTTTTCTTTAAACGTGATTCGTAATCCCACAAGCACAAAGGAATCGTTGCAGCCGTCGTGTTTCCGAACTTGTTGATGTTGATCATGCATTTTTCACGCGGAAGTCCCATTCTGTGTGCTGTTGCCTCGATAATCCGCAAGTTGGCCTGATGCGGTACCAAATAGGTGATGTCGTCCGCCGTCAGTTTATTACGTTCCATGATCTCGACAGCCGTGTCAGCCATGTTGGATACAGCTGCTTTAAACACCGGCTGTCCCTCCTGGTATACGTAATGCCAGTTGTTATCAACAGTCTCATGAGAAGCAGGGTAGGCTGAACCACCGGCTTTCATGTAGAGGTGTTGTCCGCCGCTTCCGTCTGAATGTAGAATTGCATCCTGAACACCTAAGCCTTGGTCAGAAGGCTCGAGCAGAACAGCTGCAGCGCCATCTCCAAAGATCGGGCAAGTATTCCGGTCGTTGTAGTTAATGATCGAGGACATTTTGTCAGCTCCGACTACGATAATTTTCTTCATGGCGCCAGCTTCGATATATTTCGAAGCGGTTGTCAGCGCAAACAAGAAACCGCTGCATGCAGCTGATAAGTCGAATCCGAACGCTTTTTTGAGACCTGTTTTGTAGCAGATCAGGTTGGCTGTCGAGGGGAAGAACATGTCGGGCGTTACAGTCGCGCAGATGAGCATTTCGACGTCCAGTGGATCCGTATTGGTTTTTTCGAGCAGATCTCTCACTGCTCTTTCCCCCATATAAGAGGTTCCGAGTCCTTCGCCTTTTAAAATGTGTCGTGTTTTGATACCGATGCGCGACATGATCCATTCGTCGGACGTGTCGACCATCTTGCTTAATTCGATGTTATCCAGAATGTAATCGGGCAGATATGCACCGACACCTGTTATTGCTGCGGTTTTCTTTGTTGCCATTAACTAAATCTTTCTCGTAGTTTGGAATCCAATTGTGCTTTGATCGTTTTTTCGGTCTGCAGCACCATGTTCTTGATGGCTTCAGCACTCGAACAGCCGTGCCCGATGATTACGGGGGCGTTGATTCCCAGAACGGGTGTGCCTCCTACCGTTTCGTAATTGAGCTTGTTGAAATAGCTTCCTTTAAGTCCGTCCTTAAGGGCGACGATGTAGACCCCTTCGATCTGCTTGATGATCGTATTGCCGACGAAACCGTCACAAACCACGACATCGGCAACGTCTCCGGTAAACAGATGTTTTGCTTCGATGTTTCCGACGAAGTTAAAGTCATTGCAGGCCGCCATCATTTCGTATGCTGCTTTGGTTTGTTGGTTTCCTTTCTCTTTTTCTTCACCGATGTTGAGCAGGGCCACGCGGGGATTTTTTTTGTGCATAACGCCTTGTGCATAGAAGTTGCCGATGATTCCATACTGGCAGAGCACTTCGGGTTTGCAGTCGACGTTCAATCCCACGTCAAGCAACATGACTTCGCTTCCATCGATCGTAGGGATGACCGACGAAATGGCCGGACGAATGATTCCTTCGATCTGTTTGACGGTGCACATGCAGCCTACCATCATTGCTCCAGTACTTCCTGCGCTGGCGAAGCCGTCAATTTTTTTCTCCATCAGATACCGGAAACCGAGTGCGATACTCGAGTTCGGTTTCTGGCGGAAAGCTTGAGAAGGGTTATCGCCCATCTCAATTACTTCGGTCGTATGTACGATTTCGAACGTATCGGCCGGACAGTTTTCCTGAGCGAGGATCTCTTCTATGCGCTGCTTATCGCCGAACAAAACGATTTTGCTCTCCTTGTCGATCAGTTGGGACGCTTTTACAGCTCCCGATACTACGGCTTGCGGAGCATAATCACCACCCATTGCATCAATTCCTATTTTCGTCATAGCCGTATGACTTTTAGGAGTGAGCTATTCGGCTTTCTTTTCGATGGCTACACGGCCTCTGTAGTAACCGCATTCGGGGCAAACCCGGTGGTAGAGCACAGGTGCGCCGCAGTTAGAACAAGTAGCTACGGTAGGTGCTTCGGCTTTGTAATGCGTTCTTCTCTTGTCACGTCTCGTGCTGGAGACTTTATGTTTAGGATGTGCCATTTTAAAAAAATGTTTATAACTGTTAGTATTTCAATCTTTTTTCTGACGAACATCGGTTTCGAAAAACGATGTTCGACGATTTATTCTTCCATTTTTTGTTTTAGTGCTTCGAGTTCTTTCTGGAAGGAGCTGGTTTCTTCGTCGTGGACGATTTTTTCGAACTCCTCTTCGGTTACGATACTGAAGCGGACCAGCATATCGGGATCACATCCACTTTTGCCATTTTCGTCTGTCGGATGGACTCGCTGATAAGGCAAGCTCAGGCAGATGCTTTCATAGATATACTGAGCCAAGTTAATCTCCGTTTCGGCCGGACTGATCCACATCACTTCGCCGTCGCTTTCGTCTTGTGTTTCGGAGAAACGGACGACGAGCCGGCCCGTGTAGTCGATCGGCATCATGAACTCTCCCAGGCATCGGTCGCACGTCACTGCCACTTCGCCTTTGATTCCGAAATCGAGGGTCAATAGATGACTCTGTTTGTCGAGATCGACCGAAATGTCGGCATGACCTTTATGTATTTCCGAATCTTCGAAAGCATCGAAGAAACGGTCGTCCACCGAGAAGTCGAAGTGGTGTTTCCCTATACTCAGGCCTTTATAGGCGATCGAATATTTTCCCAGTATGTTCATATTGAGCCGAAACAGTGTGCAAAGGTATATAATATTAACGGAATTGCCAAACCTAAATTATATTAATAGATCAGAACTTATTGTCGAAAAAGATGGATAATTCGTGTTTCTGAGTTTATTTTGAGTTTTTTGTCGAGGTTCTTTTCGGTTCGATGGCTTGGGCGATCATCGACAAATCGCACAATGCAACTGCCATAGCAGCCTCGATAACGACAGGGGCCCGCAGGGCTATGCAAGCATCGTGTCGTCCTTTGATAATCAGTGGTTCGGGTTTTCCGGTTTCGAGGTTGAGCGTAACCTGTTGCGAAGATATGCTGGCCGTTGGTTTGATAGCGACACGGGCAATGATCGGGTTGCCGTTGGTGATACCACCGACAATACCTCCGGCATTGTTGGTTGCGGTGGTTCCGTCTGGGGAGAGAATAGCATCGTTGTGCTCACTGCCTCTCATGCGGGCGGCTTCGAAACCCATTCCGAACTCAACGCCGCGAACGGCCGGAATAGAAAAAAACAGGTGGCTCATGATACTTTCTGCCGAATCGAAAAAGGGTTCACCCCATGTCGGAGGGACTCCGGTTGCCGTACATTCGATAATGCCTCCCACCGAATCTTGGGCACGGAGTGCTTCTTCGACGATTTTGGGAAAATCGTCCGGGTTGTTACACGAATCGATTTCAACGATACGGCTCTCTATTTTGATCTTCTTGTTCAAGATTTTCTTTGCTACAACCCCGGCAGCGACGAGGGCGAGGGTCAGTCGACCCGAAAAGTGTCCTCCTCCACGATAGTCGGCAAAACCACCGAATTTCTGCAGTGCGACCCAGTCAGCATGAGAAGGGCGCGGCTGTACGATCAGGTTACGGTAGTCATCCGAACGTGTATTTTCGTTTCGAAACAGTATGGTCAGCGGCGCTCCGGTGGTATGTCCGTCAAAGACACCACTAATCAGTTGCGGTGTGTCGCTCTCCTTACGAGGTGTTGTGCCGCGTTTGCCGCTTTTGCGACGTGCAAGGTCTTTTGTGAATGAATCTTCGTTGAGTTCGATGCCCGCAGGGACTCCGTCGAGGATTACTCCGACGGCTTCACCGTGAGATTCTCCGAATATGGAAACTCTGAATAATCTTCCGAAACTGTTCATGATAGAGTATTTTAATGAGGAATGGCCCCAGAATGGGTATTACTCCTTGGTCGGTAAACGTTTATATGGGGTGGCTTAGTGTGTCGAGATCCTCCCAAAATTCCGGATAGGATTTGTCGACCGCATTTGCGTTGAGTATGGTGATCTGATTATCACAGGTCAGGGCGGAAACGGCAGCAGCCATTGCGATACGGTGGTCGTTGTAGCTCTCTACCGTGGCGCTGTGGATTGGTCCTCCGGTGATCTGCATCAGATCATCGGTCTCGATGTCCGTTTGAATGCCCATTCGGGTAAAAGTGTCCGCTATGGTCTGGGCCCGGTTGCTCTCCTTGTGGGTTAATCGGTGCGTGCCGCGGATCGTTGAGGTTCCCTCGCAGTTGGCCGCCAGAGCTGCCAATGCCGGAAACAGATCGGGGCAATGCGTCGCATCGAACTGGAAGGCGTGCAGCTTGTTTTTTCTTACAGTGACCGAATCGGTTGTCGTAATGATTTCGGCTCCGGCACGGGTCAAGGCATCGATGATGGCCGTATCGGCTTGCAGCGACAGTGGGTTAAGGTTGTGGATGGTCACTTCGCCTGATACCGCACCGGCTACCAACAGGCAAGAGGCTCCACTCCAGTCACCCTCGATGTTGTATCGTATGGGGCGGTATTGCTGTCCGCCCTTGATGTAGAACTGTTGGTAGTCGTTGTGTTGGATATCGATGTCGAACTCTTTCAGAAGGCCGATGGTCATATCGATGTAGGGACGGCTCCGTAGATTCTCCACCGTCAGGATTGTGTCTTGTTCGACAGTCGGAAGGGTCATCAGCAGTCCGGTGATGAATTGCGAACTGAGTGAGCCGTCGACCGTAATGTTCCCTCCATGCATGGGGCCGCAGATGCGGATCGGTAGATAACCGTCGTTTGATGAGGTGTGGGCACCCAAGGCGTTGAGCGGACCTTCCATCATGGCGATCGGACGTTTCATGATTGAACCTGTTCCGGATAGGGTGATCTCTTTGTCGCACAGGGCGGTAATGGGGGTGAACAGTCGGGTAGCCAGCCCCGACTCTCCGATGTTGAGAGAAGCGCATTTCGGGTTTAAGCCACCTCGAATCGTGTAGGTATTGCCGTCTGAAGATATGGATGCACCGAGATCGGCGGCTACCTGTAGTGCGGCCCGTGTGTCGTTGCAGAGGATCATGTTCGTAAGGGTGGTCTCTCCCTTGCATAAAAGTGCGGCGGCAACGGCCCGTTGTGCATAACTTTTCGATGGAGGAGCGGTGATCGCACCTCCGGCTTTTCCTCGTTGTATGGTTTTGTTCATGGTATGTTTGATCAGCGTAATTTGAAGTCTTGTCCCAAATAGACCTTACGGACCATTTCGTCGTTTGCCAAGTCTTCTGCCGAACCGGCTTTCAGAATACGGCCTTCGAAAAGCAGGTAGGTGCGGTCGGTGATTGACAGGGTTTCGTGAACGTTGTGGTCGGTTATGATGACTCCGATATTTTTGTCTTTCAGTGTAGCGACGATGCTTTGGATGTCTTCGACGGCGATCGGGTCGACTCCGGCGAAAGGTTCGTCGAGCAGGATGAATTTCGGGTTGATGGCTACGGCACGGGCGATCTCGGTCCGGCGGCGTTCACCTCCCGAGAGTTGGATTCCCAGACTTTTGCGGACCTTACTCAGCCGGAACTCCTCGATCAGATTTTCGAGCCGTTCCTTTTGGTACTCTTTGCTGAAATCGGTCATTTGCAGTACGGCCCGAATGTTGTCTTCGACCGAAAGTCTGCGGAATACGGAGGCCTCCTGTGCGAGATATCCTACGCCTTCTTGGGCTCTTCTGTATACGGGTTCCTTTGTCAGCTCTTTATTTTCGAGAAAAATGCTTCCTTCGTTTGGTTTGATCAGTCCGACAATCATGTAGAACGTCGTGGTTTTTCCGGCTCCGTTCGGTCCTAACAGTCCGACGATCTCTCCTTGGTTGACTTCAATCGATACGTGGTCCACAACCGTGCGGGTTTTGTATCGTTTGACCAGATCTTTCGTATATAATTTCATAGATTCGGGGCGCAAAAGCGAAAAAAATTTTTACAAAGTTAGTTAAAATCGGAAATTATTCTTATCTTTCCTTTATTAAATAGGCGAGTTGATATATAATTTGAGGTTTAAATGGCTGATAAAAAAGATGTTGAATTGTATGATTGTTTGAAAGAGTACTTCGGTTTCGATCATTTTAAAGGAAATCAGGAGGCTGTTATCCGCAATGTGCTGGCCGGAAAGGATACTTTTGTGCTGATGCCTACCGGTGGCGGAAAATCGTTGTGCTATCAGTTGCCTGCCTTAATGATGGAAGGGGTCGCCATTGTGATCTCTCCGCTGATTGCTCTTATGAAGAATCAGGTCGATGCGATGCGAACCTTCAGCATGGAGGAGGGAATAGCCCATTTCCTGAACTCGTCGCTGAACAAGGCTTCAGTCGCACGGGTGAAGGAGGATGTGCTGGCGGGAAAGACCAAATTGCTCTTTTTCGCCCCGGAGTCATTGACCAAAGAGGATAATGTGAATTTTTTGCGTAAGATAAAAATTTCGTTTTACGCAATCGATGAGGCGCACTGTATTTCGGAATGGGGGCACGATTTCCGTCCTGAATATCGGAGAATTCGTCCGATCATCAATGAAATAGGGCCTGCACCGTTGATCGCATTGACTGCTACGGCTACCCCGAAGGTGCAGATGGATATCCAGAAGAATTTGGGTATGCTCGATGCGACGGTTTTCAAATCGTCGTTCAACCGTCCGAATCTGTTTTACGAAGTGCGTTCGAAGACGAATGCGACCAAAGAGATCATACGTTATATAAAGAACCACGAAGGAGAGTCGGGAATCATCTACTGCCTGAGCCGCAAGAAGGTGGAGGAGTTGGCCGAATTGTTGGCTGCTAACAACATCAAGGTGGCGCCTTACCATGCCGGAATGGATGCAGGGACACGGGCTGCAAATCAGGATAAGTTTCTGCATGAACAGGTAGATGTGATTGTGGCGACGATTGCGTTCGGAATGGGTATTGATAAACCGGATGTGCGTTACGTGATCCATTATGATATTCCGAAAAGTCTCGAGGGGTATTATCAAGAGACGGGTCGGGCCGGTCGGGATGGCCAAGGCGGACACTGTATCGCTTTTTACAGCTATAAGGATATCCAGAAGCTCGAAAAGTTCATGCAGGGAAAACCGTTGGCCGAACAGGAGATCGGAAAACTGTTGTTGCAGGAGACGGTATCCTATGCCGAGAGTTCGGTGTGCCGGCGCAAGACTTTGCTGCACTACTTCGGGGAAGAGTTCGAAGAGGATAACTGCGGATGTTGCGATAACTGTGTCAATCCGAAGCCCCGGTTCGAAGGAATGGAGCATATCGTGCTGATGTTGAAGGTGCTTAAGGCGATCGGAGATAAATTCAAGTCGGACTATCTGGTAAATATGCTGGTCGGACGGAACAATGCGTTGATCAAGTCGTATAACCACCATAAAAGCGAATGGTTCGGTGCGGGGGATGATCATAATGATCGGTTCTGGGGAGCTGTGATTCGTCAGGCTCTGATTATGGGATTGATCGACAAGAATATAGAAAACTACGGTTTGCTCTCGATCAATAAGGCGGGCGAGGAGTATCTGCAGAATCCCTATTCAGTAATGATGACGGCCGACCACGAGTATGAGGATGGTGATGACGATGAAACGGTTTCGCCTCCGGCCGGAAAGGGCGGAGCAGCCGACGAAGAGTTGTATGCCATGCTGAAGGATTTACGAAAGAAAGTGGCCCGTCAGATGGAATTGCCTCCTTTTGTCGTATTTCAGGATCCATCGCTCGAAGATATGTCCATTCAGTATCCGATTACCCTCGAAGAGATGCAAAATATTACCGGAGTGGGAGCCGGGAAAGCCCGTAAATTCGGTAAACCCTTCATCGAGTTGATCAAAAAATATGTTGAGGAGAAGGACATTATCCGGCCACAAGACATGGTGGTCAAGAGTGTGGTCAACAAAAGTGTCAACAAGGTGTTTATTATCCAGAGTATCGATCGGCAGATGGATTTCGAGGATATCGCAAAGGCGCGCGATATGGATTTCGAGGAGTTGCTTACGGAGATCGAAGCGATTGTTCATTCGGGAACGAAGTTGAATATCAAGTATTATATCGAAGAGACGGTCGATGAAGATAAGGCGGAGGAGATTTATCTCTATTTCAAGGAGGATGCCGAAACCGATTCGCTCGAGGAGGCTGTCAAAGAGCTTGGACCCGATTTTACCGAAGAGGAGATTCGGCTTGTCCGGATTCAATTCATGAGTGAAATGGGAAATTAATGTATCGATGCAGTAATTTTGAAGTTTATGGTGCCGGACCTTGCTGAATGAGGGCCGGCACATTGTTGCTTAAGAGAAGTGGATATACTAATTTGAAAAGACAATGATGAGAAAGAAAATGAGAGTAAGTTTTTGGGTAAGTGTATGCATGGCCTTGTTGGTATGTGGATGTAGCAAAGAAGAGAGCTATGCACCGCTAACGAAGTCGGATATGAAGGTCGATGTGGTTTTGACTCCACGTGGCTTTGAAAATCAGATTTACACTTCGTATTTGTATCAGATTCCGTTTATAACACAATATCATGGAGTTGATATCAGAGAGTTGTTTACGAAAGATCTGTTCCGTTTGTCTTTGGTGAGTGAGCGGCGGGGTGTGACTATCGAGTTGAAAATGCACGAGACCGAACTTAACGAAGAGATAACAGAACGGTACGTTTTACCGGGCGGAGGGGATACGTTGTGGATGCAACCCCATATGGTCTGGAAGTACGATGCCTTGCGAAAGTTCGATAAAACCCGGAATATGGCTTTTCGATGGACAGTTTTATCCGATGGAGAGGAAGTCTGTACGATTGAACGAACCTTTTCGTGTCGTTCGGTAAGTCAGTGTGTGAATGCCGTAATGGTGACTCCGTCTGAACGGATCGAGGGACTGATGTTGAATGAGGACGGAGCTGTCGAGATTCCTGAAATGTTTGCCGGTTATGTGGAGGAAGAGAATGCAGCGATCGACGCAATCTTGGATCATGCTTTGAAGGATTGTTATCTGCCTGGAGGCTTTGATGGCTATTTGTCTGGTGATGAAGATTATCTGTTGCAGCAGATGTGTGCGATATGGTATGTGTTGCAGCAATCGAAGATCCGTTACAGCAATGCGACCGATGTGCCGGGGAGTGCTGCGTGTGTACGGGTGCAGAATGTCCGTTTTTTTGATCAGGTCTTAGCGGCTTCTCAGGCAAATTGCGTGGAGGGAACGTGTCTGTTGGCCTCGATCTATCAACGGTTCAACCTTTATCCGTATCTTATTTTGCGTCCGGACCACATGTTTTTGGGGATAGGTAATGCACAGGGAGATCTGACCTATCTTCTCGAAACGACGATGATTGGAAGTGTGGATTTGGATACTTGTTCAACCGATGAAGAGAAATGGGAAGCCAGTAAAGCCAATTTTAAGGCGGCATTGGAAGCTGGCTTAGAGGAGTTCGAAGAGGTGAAACTTCATTTGGATGCAGGAGATCCATATTATAGCGTAATCAATCTGCGTGCGGTACGTGCGGTTATTCCGTCGATCAATTACGGCAGTGTGCGGGTCGATTCGAAAGGACAGATTGAGTGGATGAAATAGCAAAGACGGAGGTAAATTATGTACGTCAGGCCGAAAAAACATTTGGGACAGCATTTTTTGACTGATTTGTCGGTGGCCCGTAGAATTGCGGGAAGCCTGAAGGCGGATCGTTGCCGTTCGGTGCTCGAGGTGGGATGCGGAACGGGAGTGCTGACGCAGTTTCTGTTGCAGCGGGACGATATTATGCTCTACGGGGCGGAGGTGGATCGGGAGAGTGTGGCCTATCTGCATGAGAACTATCCTCAATTTTCGGACCGACTGATCGAGGGTGATTTTCTGAAGATGGATTTGGAGAAGCGCTTTCCTAAGGGTGTGAACATTATTGGAAATTTTCCGTATAACATATCGTCGCAGATCTTTTTCCGGATATTGGCGTATCGTGATCTGGTTCCGGAAGTGGTCGGAATGGTGCAACGGGAGGTTGCCGTACGGATCGCCGAAAAACCGGGAACGAAGGATTACGGAATACTGAGCGTTTTTTTGCAGGCGTATTATGACATAGAGTATCTGTTTACCGTCAGCGAGGGAGTGTTCAATCCGCCCCCGAAGGTTAAAAGTGCCGTGATCCGGTTGGTTCGTAACGGAGTAAAGCAGCTTGATTGTGATGAGCAGTTGTTCGTTAAGGTGGTGAAGGCTGTTTTCAACCAACGACGCAAGACGGTGCGAAATTCGTTACGCGCGGTATTTGGAGATTTTGGTGGCGAGGAACACGATACTTTCCCGTTGCGTCCGGAAGTGCTCGGAGTCGACCGTTTTGTCGATCTGACCAACTGGGTCGAGGCCCGTTTGAAAAATAGAGAAACTACTAACCCATAAAAAATACTTTCATGAAACGTTTTTGGTTACTTGCCTTGTCGTTGATCTTTACGACGGGTTCGTACGCGGTCGATGTGGAGAATCTGCGTTGCGAATATATGAGCGATCCGTTGGGGATCGATGTGACGGAACCGCGTCTGAGCTGGACGCTCACTTCAAATAAAAGAGGAGATGTCCAGACAGCTTACCGCATTTTGGTGGCTTCATCCGCGGATTTGTTGAAGCGGGGGACCGGTGATGTGTGGGACAGCGGGAAAGTCGAGTCGGACCGTTCTGTTCAGGTTGAATATGAAGGGAAACCTTTACAGTCAGGAAAATCGTACTATTGGAAGGTGCAGGTGTGGGATGCTGCGGGCCGAGCGAGTGCATGGAGTGATCCGGCTGTGTGGAGCATGGGCTTGTTGGACGAAGCGGCATGGAATGGAGCCCAATGGATCGCCTACAAGGAGGATCCTCTGTGGAAATCCGAGTGGCAGGCCCATAAGGAGGCAGAGTCCCGTACGGCCAAATTGGAATGGCCTTGGTATAATGGAATGGGAAAATCGATTTGGGAATTGTACGATATGGCCTCCCCGTATTACGATCCGTCACCTTTGTTCCGAAAAGAGTTTGAGGTGGAGCGTAAGGTGATGCGAGCCATGCTCTACATCACGGGAGTAGGCTACTATGAGGCCTATCTGAACGGAGACCGGGTCGGAGATCATGTGCTTGATCCGGCGTGGACGAACTACCATCTCCGGACCTTTTATGTGACCTACGATGTGACCCGACAGGTGAAAAAAGGAGAGAATGCGATCGGTATTATGGTCGGTCGGGGACAGTATAATCCGCTATGTAACGATATATGGCGGCTGAATCAGTCGCGGTGGGTCGGACAACCCAAGGCTATTGCACAGCTCCGGATCGAATATTCGGACGGCACGACAGCGTGTGTGGTTACGGACGGAAGTTGGAAAACGATCGGCGGTCCGGTCATTTTCGATGATACGCGTCAGGGCGAGCTGTATGATGCCCGGCTCGACCGAGAGGGTTGGAGTTTGCCGGCATACGACGACTCGGAGTGGAATACGGTTGCTGTCGTTGCAGGCAGCGGTCCGTTGCGGGCTCAAATGATGCCTCCGGTACGTCGTTTCGAGCCTATTGTTCCTGTTCGTACGGTCGATAAAGGAGAGAATCGCAGGGTGTACGATCTCGGTCGCAACATTGCGGGTTGGGCTCGGGTGAAGGTAAGCGGCCCTGCCGGAACACGGGTAACGGTCGAGTATTGTGAGTTGCCGTCTGATCCGCAGCTGGTTTCCGACCTGCATCCGTCGAAAATGCGGTTTGAGATTTCCGATCCGGACTACGCCTCGTTCTACGACAAAGCGATCAACCTCCGTCAGCAGAATGGCTACATCCTGAAAGGTTCGGGCGATGAAACGTTCGAGTGTCGTTTCTCGTATAAAGGGTTTCAGTATGTTCGTGTGACGGCCGATCCAGGCGTAAAGATCGAGACAGTTGAAGGTATACCTGTTCATACGGATTTACAAGAGGCCGGTTCGTTTGCTTGTTCCAATGAGACGGTCAACCGCCTGCAGTCGATGTCTCGGGCGACGATGTTGAATAATTTTCATAGTATACCGACCGATTGTCCACATCGCGAGAAACAGGGATGGACGGCCGATACCTACATGACAGACCAGACGGCGATCTATAACTTCGACATGGCGGCTTTTTATACCAAATGGACAGAAGATTTGGCGGGTACGGCCGATGCCGAGGGGGGATTGTGTACGGTGGCTCCGTCGACCGGTTATGACCAGAGTATATCGACGGTATGGCCGGCTGCTATTGTTTTTGTCCCTTGGGATTTGTATACCTATTACGGGGACAAGAAAGTTATGGAACAACATTACGAGACGATGAAACGTTTTGTGGAGCACTCCTCGCGGCGCCATGTTGAAGGTAAGCCTGAAATCATACGAGAAGTGCTTGGCGACTGGGTTTCGCCTCACATGACCCTGTCCGATGATCTGACCTCATACGATATGGCCCCGCCCGAAGGGTTGACGCTTTACGGTACGGCCTCCTACTACCGAGCTGTAAAATATCTGGCACGCATTGCACGGGTTTTGGATAAGAAGGAAGAGGCGGAACATCTGGAACGTTGGGCTGCAGGTATTGCCGAACGGTTCAATCAGGAGTTTTTCGATACGGAACGGAATATCTATCATGGAGATATTCCGACCGGTTACCGGCAGGCGGCAAATGTCGTTCCGTTGGAGTACGGCTTGGTTCCCGAAACGTTGTATGGTGAGGTGTTGGATGGTTTGTATGCTGATCTGGACCGGACGAACGACCGGATCGGAACAGGTTTTGTCGGTACCATGGCGATGATGGACCTGATTCCGCAACTCGATCCGGAACGTGCCTATCGGATAGCAACGCAGCCCGAATATCCCGGATGGGGTTTTATGGTAAAAAGCGGGGCCAATACGATGTGGGAGACATGGGACGGAGCTTCCTCAAGGAATCATCCTCCGTTCTGTCTGATCAGCGGCTATTTTTATAAATATTTGGCGGGAATCCGTTGTGCAGCTGATGCTCCGGGATTCAAACGGTTCGTGATCGATCCGTCGGTTGTCGGCGACCTGACCTTTGTCGAGGCATGGCACGAATCGATGTATGGACGCATCCGCAGCGAATGGCAACGTGAGGGCAATCGTTTTTCGATGAAGGTTTCGGTGCCGGTCAACACGACAGCGGTTATCCATGTGCCCACGTCGGATCTGGATTCCGTGACGGAGTCGGGACGTCCGGTTGCTTCGTCTTCTGGAATCAAGTATTTGGGTATGGAGCAGGGAAAGGCGCTTTATGAAGTGGGTTCCGGAGACTATTCGTTTGAAGCTTTATTGTAGCCGGTTCAGGCAGATTGAGTCGATGCAGACCCGAGCGGCGTGAAAAAAGAAAAAGTCGATCCGCTTCCGTGAAAGATGAGTATCACTCCGAAATAAAAGTGAAAAAATGATAATCGATGACATAGCGCTTACGATGCATCCTGAGGTGGGGCCTCGGACGGCCATCCATTTGATCGAATGCTTCGGATCGGCCGAACGGATCTTTGCGGCGACCGAGCAGGAGCTCATCGAACGTGCAGGGATTCGTCCGGCCGTGGCGCGAAGTCTGAGTCGGAGGGAGTATCATCCCGCGGCCGATCGGGAATTGCAGTTTGTGTCCGAATACGGCATACGGGTTTTGGCATCGGATGATCCGCTCTATCCGGAACGGCTGAAGGAGTGTCCGGACTATCCACATGTTCTTTATGTTCGGGGTACGGCTGATCTGAATGCCGGAAAGTGGATTTCGTTTGTCGGTACGCGCAAGATGACTCATTACGGCCGACGGGCGTGTGAAAAGATCATTGGCGAACTGGCTTCCCTGTGTCCCGATACAGTGGTGGTTAGCGGTTTGGCCTATGGTGTGGATATTACAGCGCACCGAGCTGCAATGGATGCAGGGCTGACGACCGTCGGAGTCGTTGCACATCCGTTGAACCGGATTTATCCCGCACCCCATACCGGAAGCGCCCGACGGATGATCGAAACGGGTGGTGCACTGATCAGTGAATATCATTCCGGGTGCCGGATGGAGCGTTCCAATTTCGTACAGCGCAACCGGATAATTGCCGGAATGAGTGACGGAACGTTGATCGTAGAGTCGCCTCGGAAAGGAGGTTCGTTGATTACGGCGGATATGGCCGACGGCTACCATCGGACGGTAATGGCGGTTCCCGGCCGAATCGATGATTCGTTTTCGGAAGGGACCAATCATCTTATCCGTAGTTTGAAGGCCTGTATGGTCTGCAGCGGAAAAGATGTGCTGGATGCCTTGGGGTGGGAATCTGTTGTGACAGCTTCTGCCGTGTCGGAACAGGAGCTTTTTCAACCGTCAGCGTCTTTTCAGTTGTCGGAATCTCATCGTCAATCCGAACCCTCACAGTCGTCGGAGTCTCTCTTTGCCTCCGAATCTTTTCAGCTTTTGGAACCTCTTCACTCTTCCGAACCTTTCGGTCAACCGGAAACGGATTTAAAATTGGAAGCGAAAGAATCCATAATTTCATCGTCGTCCACTTCTCGTCCACAGACCGAGCAGGAACGTCTGTTGTCATGTATCGGGGCAGATGACCCGGTATCCGTAGAGGAGTTGAGCATTACAACCGGAATTCCGGTTCAAAAATTGGCCGTGCTGTTGCTCGATCTGGAGTTGTCGGGTGCAGTCCGGTCCCATCATGGAGGTTTTTATGTCAGAAGCAAAGTATAATATGATGATCGATACCCATTCGCACATCTACGACGAACAGTTCGATGAGGATCGGGACGAAACGGTTTCCCTGGCTCTTGATGCGGGTGTCGGAAAAATTTTGTTGCCGGCAATCGACCGAGAGTCTTACGAAGCGATGTTTGCCTTGTCCCGTCGCTATCCGGAGTTGTGCCGTCCGATGATGGGGCTCCATCCTACCTCGGTGAACGAAAATCCCCATTACAAAGAGGATCTTCAGCTGGTTGCCGATTATTTGAAATGCCCTCCCGAAGGTATCGCCTTTTGTGGAGTGGGAGAGATCGGATTGGATCTGTATTGGAACAGAGATTATCGTACGGAGCAGGAGTATGCACTCAGGTATCAGATCGATTTGGCGTTGCAGTACGATTTGCCGATTGTGTTGCACACCCGAGAGGCATGGGAAGAGATGTGTACCTTGTTAGAAAGTTATCGGGGTACTGGTTTGCGCGGAATCGTGCACAGCTTCAGCGGAACACTCGAGCACTACCGTTTTCTTCGGGAGATCGGAACGTTTTGTTTCGGGATAGGCGGTCCTATAACATATAAAAAATCTCCGGTGGCGAATTTTTTGAGTTCGATGTCGTTGGATGATTTGGTACTGGAGACCGATTCGCCCTATTTGTCTCCGGTTCCGTATCGGGGTAAACGAAACGAGAGTAGTCGTTTGGTGCTGATATGTAACCGGATTGCTGAATTATACGGTGTGGCCCCGGAAGAGATAGAAGAGCGGACAACCCGAAATACATATCGGATTTTTGGTGACAGGATTGAGTAAAAAGTGGTTTTAGGATCGTATAAAAGTCAAAAAAAAGATTTTAAGGAGCGAAATAGGGAAAAATTCGGAAAAAATTCGTACATTGCCGCGCCTTTCGGAAGATATAGTCTGAGGACGAGTTTTTCCGGAGGGGATAAGGAAAAGGAGAAGTGTCCGAGCGGTCGAAGGAGCACGCCTGGAAAGTGTGTATACCTCAAAAGGGTATCGCGGGTTCGAATCCCGCCTTCTCCGCCAGAACGGTTGAACGGGAAGAGCAAGTTTTGTGTTGAGCCATTCAGCCGGACAGGTTAGTAAAAAAGATAGTCCCGTAAAGCAAATCAAGGTTTTATGGGACTTTTTATTTCAGAAATTAAAAATCGAATAAGAAGACAGGTTGGAATTTTCCAACCTGTCTTCTTTCTAATAATATGAGCAATAGCAAATTATTTCACAACGATTTGAGTTGTTTCTGGTTTGTTTAAAGAGAACGAATATCCTTCGCATACATAGATCGTTTCCAAAGGATTATCTAAGCAATTTACAGTTTCTAATGCCATGTTGTTGCTTATATCGAGTTGTGTTAATTGATTGTCAGCACATATTAAATTGGATAGTTGCGTGTTAAGACTAAGATTTAAAGAATTTAGTTTGTTCGTTGCACAGGAAAGTGTATTTAGATTGCTTGCATTTGATAAATCAAGTGAAGTTAAAGAGTTGTTCGAGCAAATGAATAATGATAAATTTGTATTGGTTGTTAGATCTAATTCAGAAATGTTATTGTTTTCACAATACAATAATGTTAATTCTGGACAATTGTCAATATTGAGTTGTGTTAATAAGTTGTTTTTACAAATCAATTCAGCAAGCACAGGATTATTACTAACATCAAGTGTCGTTAATTGGTTGTCGTTGCATTCAATATGCTCTAAACTTGAATTATTGCTTAGGTCGAGTTGGGCTAATTGATTATTCTGACAAGCTAACCGAACCAGTTGTGTGTTATTGCTCAAATCGAGTTCGGTTAATGAATTATCGTAACACTCTAAGGTCATCAGATACATATTATTACTCAGATCGAGCTGGGTGAGTTGATTTCTTAGGCAATGTAAATTAGTGAGTTGTGTATTATTGCTCAGATCGAGTTCGGTTAATTGGTTTTCAACACAACATAGAGTAGATAATTCTGTGTTATTGCTTAAATTGAGGTTGGTTAATGGATTATTTTGGCTGTTTAAGAAATTTAGTTGTGTATTATTGCTCAAATCGAGCTGGGTAAGTTGATTATATCCACAGTCTAAAAAAAACAGTAGTGTATTTTTACTTAGATTGATTTCGGTCAGCTTCCCTATACCTATATAGGAATTCGAATTACTGTCCCATTCAGAAGTTCCTTTGCAAGCTAATTGGGTTAGATTAGTGAAATATTCGATTCCATCGAGGGAATAAATATTGTCGGTGTTGACATCGATGGTGGTTACCTGTTTGGCTTCTGCAGCGGAGATTTCACCGTCGCCGTCTGTGTCGAAGTTGGCGACGAGGTAGGCTTTGAAATTCGCATCAGCGATCGGAATGGCAGTAATAGCTGGTTCTACAATATAAACCTTGTCGGCATCCCACTCTTGATTTATGGTTAACGAGAGCGAACCGGAAGAGGTATTTTCACTAAAGAAATCCCCTTTGAGGACTGTCTGAACATTTTTCTGTGTTTCGACATTCTCTACTTCGAAGCTTCTAACAGGGGTACCGTTCTGATTGAGTAAATTGATCGAACAGGTAAACGGGTCGCAAGGGAAGATGTATCGGCTGACACTGAGCGTTTCCCCTACAGTCAATGTATTCGAGAAAAAGGTTCCGGATGAGTTGATTGTGGATTCTCCGGTGAGCAGGTTAATCGAAGAGACACTTTGAGAGAGGGAATATTGTATGGATGCAAATCCGGCAGGGACAGTTTGGTTGCTTTCGATTTTCAGCAAGGCAACGGCCCGGGAGAGTTCGGTGCCGGAGGTGATTGCTACGTCCCCATCAACCACTACATCATTGATCACGAGTGAGAAAGCATCGCTGGACATGGCGTTGTTGATGGAGATGTTTCTCAGGTCTGCGGCATTGTAAGCTTCGGAGACGACCGTTCCATTTTTATATAGGACGTAATCGGCCCAGAATGCGAGGTCGTAAG
>CALURC010000006.1 GCA_944323075.1 uncultured Alistipes sp.
ACAAAACACATCTCAGTGACTTGTTCGACAAATCGAATTTCAAAAATGTCAAAGACCGATATGATTCTAGTGAACCGAATTTATTTAATTTTTAACCTTGTCCATTTTTAGTGGACAGTAGTGAAATAGAGAATAAAACTATTTTCTCCAAATTCATAATACGGCCACAGAGAACCAACCTCAATGAGGAGTTGTTCCTGCGGCTAATGGGCAAAACGGCCAGGGATAAGAAATCGTACCTGACGCTGGTGCCGCGGATCGACCTGGATCGGGAATTATTCCTCGAGAGTAGACTATATAGTACAAAACTTAGATCAACACGCCGCGACGTGTTGACCTGCTATATTGCATATCTGAAAGAACTGAGAGTTCCTTCCCAGACACTCTTTTTGAGGACATTTCCTCTTTTTGCTATAACGTTTTTGCTAAAAATGTTTGAATATTGCAAATTAATATTTATCTTTGCCAGTGTCGCTTTATGGCAAATTGTTACGAATATAAAAGAGTAACGCCCACATGACTGACCGGAAGACAAAAAAAGTTTCATTGAAAGACATCGCACGACAAGCCGGTGTTTCGACGAGCCTTACCTCTTTTGCTCTTAACGGCAAAGGCAAAGAGCACCGGATTAGCGAAGAAACAGTTCGTCACATTATACAAATCGCTAAAGATCTCAATTATAAGCCCAATATTGCAGCGAAAAATCTGCGTAGCGGAAAATCAGGCGTTATTGGCGTGGTTATTCCGGATATCTCCAACATTTTTTTCGCCCAAATTGTTCGGAGTATGGAGGATGTGGCGGCTCGACTGGGTTACACGGTTTTTTTTGGAAGTTCCGATGAATATGCCCAAAAACTGCAAGATCTTGTCGAAAGCCTTATAAATCGCGGCGTAGATGGATTTATCATTGCGCCATGCGAACGCTCGGAAAAGTTTATACATCAATTAGTTAACAGCAACATACCCATTGTACAATTCGACCGTCCCTATAAAAATATTGAAAGTAGCTATGTTACACTTAATAATCATAAAGCAGCATATTTAGCTACCAGCCATTTGATTGAAGCAGGGTTTTGCCGCATAGGTATGGTTGCATACGACATCTCTTTATCTCATATGCAAGAACGAATCGAAGGATATAAGGCAGCCATGGAGGATCACGGGCTCAAATCTGAGATATGTATAGGTTTTGCCAAATCAGACAACCTCCGTAAATCAACCGCCAAAGTAATTGCAAAGATGAAAGAAAAGGGGATTGATGCTCTATTTTTTGCAACCAACACCATCTCCGTAGCTGGTCTTTATGCAATTAGTGAACAAAAAATAGCCATTCCCAGAGAACTCGGATTAGTCGGTTTTGATGGAAGCGATGCTTTTGAATTATGTTCGATTCCTTTATCCTACATCAAGCAACCCGTAGAGAAGTTATCGAAAAAAGCAGTCGAGATATTGGTAAACATGTTGGAAGAAGAAAATCGAGCTATTCAATGTGTTCAGATTGATGGTGAATTAATTGTTAATGCCTCATCTTCTTGTTGATATTTTTTTGATATTGCGCTAAAACGATATAGCAAAAAAAACACTAACATTAAATTTTATGAATATGACAAATCATCCTCGGATCGGAATACGGCCGATCATAGACGGACGCCGCGGAGGCATCCGTGAATCCCTTGAAGAGATGACAATGGCCATGGCACACAATGTGGCAGAACTTTATGAAAAGAATCTGCGCTATGCAGACGGCGCACCTGTGGAGTGTGTGATCGCAGACCGAACCATTGGAGGCGTAACCGAAGCAGCCATGGCTGCCGATAAATTCCGCAATAATAAAGTAGGTGCTGTCATTTCTGTCACCCCTTGCTGGTGCTATGGTGCAGAGACCATCGACATGGATCCCCTTACGCCTAAAGCGATTTGGGGATTTAATGGCACCGAACGTCCGGGGGCCGTATACCTAGCTTCTGCATTGGCTGGACACAATCAAAAAGGGCTTCCTGCCTTCGGAATCTACGGCCACGACGTCCAGGATATCACCGATCGTGCCATTCCCAACGATGTCCACGAAAAGCTCCTTCGTTTTGGCCGTGCAGCCTTGGCTGTCATGCAGATGAGAGGAAAATCCTATTTGTCTGTCGGTTCCGTATCCATGGGAATCGCCGGGTCCATGCCTAATCCCGATTTCTTCCAAGAGTATCTCGGCATGCGCAACGAAGCCGTAGATGCCAGTGAGATCGAACGTCGTATCCAATTGGGAATTTATGACCCAGAGGAGTTTCATCGAGCAATGGCGTGGACCGAAAAGTATTGCAAAAAAAATGAAGGCAAAGACTATAACCCAGAACACCTGATATATTCCCGGCAAGAAAAAGACGCCATCTGGGAATACGTTGTAAAGATGACTCTCATCTTCAGAGATCTGATGATAGGAAATCCGAAGCTTGCCGAATCCGGATTTGAGGAAGAGGCTATGGGGCACAATGCCATCGTCGGAGGCTTTCAGGGACAGCGGCAGTGGACTGACTTTAAGCCCGATGGAGATTTCTCCGAAGCCATACTCAACTCCTCCTTCGACTGGAACGGAATCCGGCAGGCTTACACTTTTGCCACCGAAAATGACACCCTCAACGGTGTTAGCATGTTGCTCATGCATCTGCTCACCAACCGAGCACAGATGTTCGCCGACGTTCGAACATTCTGGAGTCCCGAAGCCGTAAAACGAGTAACAGGAAAAGAACTTCAAGGAACCGCGGCCAACGGCATCATACACTTGATTAACTCCGGTTCCTGCTGTCTCGATGCCACCGGGCAACAAACTGAAAACGGCAATCCTGTTATGAAACCCTTCTGGGAAATTTCTCAACAGGAGGTTGAGTCCTGCCTCGATGCCACTACCTGGCATCCTGCAAGTCGGGAATACATGCGAGGGGGAGGTTTTTCTTCCACATTCCTAACTCGTGGAGAGATGCCCGTCACCATGTGCCGGATTAACCTTGTTAAGGGACTTGGGCCCTCGCTCCAAATCGCAGAGGGTTGGGCCGTAAATGTCGACCCAGAAATCTATCGCATCATCAATGAAAGGACCGACAAAACATGGCCCACGACTTGGTTCGCACCCCGCCTTACCGGACATGGGCCTTTTAGAGACGTATATTCTGTCATGAGCCACTGGGGCGCCAATCATGGAGCCATCTCTTTCGGGCACATCGGAGCCGACATTATCACCCTAGCGGCCATGCTCAGAATCCCTGTATGCATGCACAACATCGACGAAAAACTAATATTCAGACCATCTGTCTGGAATGCTTTCGGCTCTAATTCCGAGGATGCAGATTTCCGGGCTTGCAGCACCTTCGGCCCCATATACAAATAACAAAAAATATTTTCATGAAACGCATTCATTTGAAACGCATTCATTCCATTCTAACTCTCGCAACAGCATCCATCATGTTGACTGCCTGCTGCGATAAAACAACATATGAAATGGGCTCTTACGGATATGACGCTGCATTTTTCAAGCAGCATAAAATCTCTTTCCTTGAACTCTCCAGTTCTGACGGACTTTCAAAAATTATGATTATTCCCGCATACCAAGGCCGTGTAATGACATCTACTGCCGATGGTGATGCTGGGAATAGTTTCGGATGGATCAATTACAAACTGATTGAATCCGGAGAAATCAATCCTCAATTCAATCCCGTTGGCGGAGAAGAGCGTTTCTGGTTAGGACCGGAAGGAGGCCCTTTCTCCCTGTACTTCAAAAACGGACAGGAACAGGTTTATGAAAATTGGCGCGTTCCTGCAGTCATAGACACCGAAACTTATAACATAGCAGAACAAACCTCCTCAAGTGTGAAATTTACCAAAGAAACTACACTCATAAACGCGGCAGATTCGGAACTCAAAATCGGGATTGAACGTACAATTTCCTTGTTGGATCGCAAAACCGCAGCGGAACTGCTCGGCACGGAGATTCCCTCAACGTTGAAAATGATTGCCTACGGTACGGAGAACATCATCACCAATCAAGGAGAAAATACCTGGACCAAGCAAACCGGACTGCCCTCCATATGGTTATTGGGAATGTTCAATCCAACGCCGACCACGACGGTTTTCATTCCCTATGACACATCCGGTACGGGACGCATCGTCAACGATGAATATTTCGGCAAGGTGCCATCCGATCGGCTGAAGGTAGAGGACGGTATGCTTTATTTCAAGATCGATGGAACCTATCGTTCAAAGATTGGGCTCCCGGCGGGACGAGCCAAAGACATCTGCGGTAGTTATGATTCGGACAAGAAAGTACTCACACTGGTGAAATACACCGTCCCCAGGGGCCGTGTAAGCTACGTGAACGGGCAGTGGGGCCCGCAAGAAGATCCATTTGCCGGCGACGTGATCAATGCCTATAACGACGGTCCCACAGACGACGGTACTGTCATGGGACCTTTCTATGAAATCGAAACCTCTTCGCCCGGTGCAGAACTAGCCTCCGGTGAATCGGCCTCACATACACAGTATGTCATGCATATACAGGGAGAAGAGACGCAAATCGCCAGGATCGTACAAGATCTTTTTGGTGTCGAGTTGCAGAAAATTGCGGATTGTTTCTAATCATTCTGAATTTCCAACCCAAAACTCAACCAAACTATGGAAAAACAACGCATCATACCCAAAGGAATTATTTGGCCATTTATTCTGCTGACCACGCTCTTCTTCGCTTGGGCCGTTCCGAACAACCTCACGGACACAATGCTAGCTGCGTTCAAGCGAATCATGAGTCTCTCGGACTCGAAAACCGCTTGGATTCAGGTGGTCTGCTACCTGCTCGGTTATGGCTGCTTTGCAATTCCCGGCGCACTATTCATCAAACGATTCACCTATAAATCGGGAGTCATGCTCGGATTGGGGCTCTATGCGCTCGGCACATTCCTGTTCTATCCGGCAATGCTTATCTCCGAAAGTACGATCGAAATTGGGTTCTACATGTTCCTACTGGCTATCTTCATTTTATTCGCCGGACTTTCGATTCTCGAAACATCCACTAACTCCTATGTATGTGCCATCGGCCCCGAAAGTACAGCCACACAGCGACTCAATTTTGCACAGTCGTTCAATCCGTTTGGAGCCATTACGGGCGTAGTTATCAGTCAGGTATTCATTCTCTCGCAGCTCAACACAATGAGTGCTGCAGAACGTGCCGCATTGCCCGTTGAAGAGTTGACCCGCATACAGGGACAAGAGTTGAATGCTGTTACAATGACTTACATGGTGCTTGGACTGGTTATGATAGCCCTCTTGTTGGCAATTCGCTTTACCAGAATGCCCAATCTGAAAGAAGACGATAAAGAGCTCGATTTCAAAGGCACTTTCAAACGACTTATTCGCAACAAAAATTATGTTTGGGGGGTTATCGCACAGTTTTTCTATGTAGGAGCGCAAATCGCCGTATGGTCATTCGTTATCCGTTATGCCATACAACAACTCGGCTTTGACAATGTCATTGCTACATTAGGCGACAATCCCTCGGGTGCACAAGTGATCGAAGCTCTTCGGAACGTAGAACCTGTTGCCGCAGGTTTCTATTCATTCTGCGAATGGATCGGGCTCAATGCGCTATTACCATGCACACCAGAACAAGCTGCTGCAACTTACTACATAATGTCCTTGATACTGTTCGTGACAGCACGTTTCATATGCACCGGACTCATGCGGTTCTTCAAACCGTGGAAAATTCTCACGGTCCTTGCCGTGTTAGCCGTTATTTGCTGTTTGATCACCATTTATGCAGATGGAGCTCTGGGAGTCTATGCGCTGATGGGTATCACGGGTTGTATGTCTCTAATGTTCCCGACAATCTATGGCATCGGCATTTCAGGTCTAGGTGAAGATACGAAAATCGGCGGTTCAGGAATGGTTATGGCCATTGCGGGGGCTGCTCTGCTGACACAGATCCAAGGCATCGTTTCAGACCAAGTTGGCAGTATCGAATTAGCCTATTGGGTTCCGGCCATTGCTTTCATGATCATTGCCTTTTACAGCATTTTTGTGGCTAGGAAAGTAAAAATCTAAAATCGAATGAGAAGTACAAATTGTTATACTATCGGCATCGATTACGGGACCGATTCATGTCGAGCACTCATAGTGGATTGCTCAACAGGACGAGAGATCGCCTCAGGCGTCATGGAGTATCCTCGATGGGCCCAAGGACTCTATTGTGATCTCACGTCAAATCGCTATCGTCAACATCCGCTTGATTATATCGAAGCGTTAGAGGGGGCAGTAGCTTGTGCATTGAAAAATGCCGCGCCTGGTACCGCAGAAAACGTTGTAGGGCTTTGTTTTGACACGACAGGTAGTACACCTGTGCTTACCGACCGTAACGGCATTCCTTTGGCGTTAACACCAGCCTTTGCCGGAGATCCCGATGCCATGTTTATTCTTTGGAAAGACCATACCTCGGTAATTGAAGCCGAAGAAATCAACGCACTTGCAACTTCTTGGTCGGAGAATTATATCCGCTACGAAGGTGGTATTTATTCCAGTGAATGGGTATGGTCCAAAGTCCTCCATATACTACGAACAAATTCCGCAGTGGCCAAAGCGGCCTGGGCCTGGAGTGAACATTGTGACTGGATTACCGGCCTAATCACCGGCAACACCTCCCCGGAAACCATGAAGCGCAGCCGTTGCGCCGCCGGACACAAAGCCATGTGGCACGCCTCTTGGGGACTTCCGTCCGAAACATTTCTTGAAAGACTCGACCCGTTGCTCGCCGCCATGCGTCCGCATCTCTTTTCAAAAACCGACACGAGCGACACCAAAGCCGGGACACTGACTGTGGAGTGGGCAAAGCGACTCGGACTTACGGCTGGCATCTCAGTGGCTGTAGGGGCGATCGATGCTCACATGGGCGCAGTGGGAGCAGGTATTGCGCCCCATGTACTTACGCGTATCATGGGCACATCAACCTGTGATATTATGGTGATTGATCCTGTTCTTCTTGGTGATCACTGTGTAAGCGGCATTTGCGGGCAAGTAGACGGTTCGGTTCTGCCTGGTTACATTGGAATCGAAGCGGGGCAATCTGCTTTCGGAGATATTTATGCCTGGTTCCGGGATGTACTGGCCTGGCCTCTTCGGAACCTTTGCTCTCCCGAAATCGTGGATACCGCCATCGGGCAGATCCTTCCACGGCTTACTGCCGAGGCGGAAAAAATTTCCCCGGGCAAAAGCGGCATCGTCGCTTTGGACTGGTTCAACGGACGACGCACCCCCTTTGCCAACCAAACGCTTCGCGGTGCTCTTACTGGATTGACTTTAGGAAGTAGCGCCCCCATGATTTTCCGGGCGTTGGTGGAGGCAACCGCTTTCGGATCGCGGGCTATCATCGAGCACATGAAACAGGAGGGAATCGGAATCGATGCAATCAACGCGATCGGCGGCATCAGTCAAAAGTCACCGTTCGTCATGCAAACTCTTGCTGACGTGCTCGATATGCCAATCCGCGTCGTGCGTTCCGAACAGGCATGTGCATTAGGAGCCGCAATGTTCGCCGCAGTCGCTGCGGGCATATACTCCAACATTCCAGAGGCTCAGGCAGCCATGGGTTCAGGATATACGGCAGAATATAAACCGGACCCTGCCCGGACAAAAATATACGATAAGCTATATCGGCAATATTTGGCTCTGGCAAAATTTACCGATCCGGAGCATAATTAATATAAAAACGTTCAAACCCCTCAAAAAGCAAAAAAATATGAAACGTAAACTACTGATGATTGGCCTTGCATGTGCATTCCTGGCACATGGTCATGCCCAAAATCCCGGATTCAATGGGCTTGATATGAATATGGGCAACCTTTATCGGATTTCGAATGCGGAAACCCGATCGATTAGTCCTGAAAACTTTTCAGGAGAAAAAGGCAAGGGCGGCATGGCCGACCCCATACGAGACAAAGATAAACCCAATCAAGCCAATGCTCATCATGCAGCCCAAGATCTCGGCGTGGGATGGAAAGTAAATCCCTATATCAATATTGGACCGGGTGAGACATTCACTATTGCCGAAATCGAAGGTCCCGGAGCCATCCAGCAAATATGGATGACCCCTACCGGAGACTGGAGATCGTCCATTATTCGTTTTTACTGGGATGGCGAGGCCGAGCCTTCTGTAGAGTGTCCGATCGGAGACTTCTTTTGCTCCGCATGGGGCGGAGGTGGAATGGGCGAACAGGTAGCACCACTATCTTCTTTAGCTGTATGTGTCAACCCCGGGAGTGCATTCAACTGCTATTGGCAGATGCCTTTCCGCAGGTCCTGTCGCATTACGATGGAAAACCTCGACAATAAGAATCCAATGCGGCTCTATTATCAAATCAACTATACCTTAACCGATGTTCCCGAAGACGCTGCCTACTTCCATGCCCAATTCCGCCGTTCAAACCCCAACCTGACCTCCGTACATACGATCCTCGACGGTGTCAAGGGACAAGGCCAATATGTCGGAACCTATCTTGCCTGGCAAGTCAGCAACAATGGCTGGTGGGGCGAGGGTGAAATCAAATTTTACATGGACGGAGACAAACAATTTCCTACCATTTGCGGAACCGGAACAGAAGATTACATTTGCGGCTCTTATAATTTCGAAAACAAATCCACAAAAAAATATCAGGAATTCAGTACGCCTTATGCCGGCCTGCATCAGGTCGTACGACCTGACGGCGTATACCGATCTCAACAACGATTCGGAATGTACCGCTGGCACATTCTCGACCCCATACGTTTCCGCCAGGATCTTCGAGTAACGATCCAAGATCTGGGATGGCGCAATGACATGCGCTACTATCCGCAACATTCCGACATCTCTTCCGTGGCATTCTGGTATCAGATGGAACCTCATGCCACATTCCCCGAACTCCCATCCAAAGACGACCTGGAGATTGTCAAACCCTATTAGGAACCTATCATGAGACAGATGGCTATCTGCATAGCTGGTGCCGGGGCTCTTGCTATACCGGGGTATACTCTCTGCCAACCGAAAGCACGGCCCAATATCGTCATTGTCATTGCCGACGATCTGGGATGGGGAGATGTCGGTTATCATGGCAGCACGATCCGCACTCCCAACATCGACCGACTGGCATCTGAAGGACTTGAGATGGACCGTTTCTATACGGCAGCCCTCAGTTCGCCCACACGAGCTGGATTCCTTACAGGAAGATATCCGGACCGTTTCGGAATTCGGAACATCGTCATCCGTCCATGGCTCAACTATGGACTCGATCCGACGGAAGAGACCTTACCCAAAATTTTGAGTCAGAACGGATACGACAACCGCGCTATCATCGGAAAATGGCATTTGGGACACCTCGATTTGAAGTATCATCCACTCAATAATGGATTTACTCATTTTTACGGTTGTTTGAATGGGGCAATCGATTATTTTAATAAAAAACGGAACGGGGAGCCTGACTGGCATCGTGATTTTGAGGTTTGTCATGACAAGGGCTATTCGACGGAACTTATTACGTCCGAAGCCGTGCGCTGCATCGAAGACTATTCAAAACAAAAGACTCCATTCTTCCTGTGTGTGACCTATAATGCCCCGCACGTTCCGCTGGAAGCACAACCCGAAGACCTCCAAATTTACACAGGAGATCGCAATATCTCGGATTTCGATTCTGCTACAGCCAAACGGCTGATCTACTCGGCAATGGTGACATGTATGGACCGGGGGATCGGACAAATTTATAAGGCTCTTCAACAATCCGGCGTTTCCGACAACACGTTGTTTATCTTCTTTAGTGATAACGGAGCCGATGTCAACTCAGGAGGTGGTTCGTCCGGCATTCTGCGGGGCCAGAAAAATACGGAATGGGAAGGAGGTGTACGAGCTCCGGCATTCATTCACTATCCAGCTTTTTCCGGCGATGGACGTAAAATCACCCAATTAACGGGATATGTGGATATTGTTCCGACAATTCGGGACCTGCTGGGTGTTACGACGGCACCTCAACGGCCGCTCGACGGCATCAGTGTCCTCGCTGCATTGCGAGAACCCGATGTAAAAATCGAACGAACCATGTATCTTGGAAGAGGGGCTGCCATTGATAGTGACGGCAACAAATACCTTTCTCCGGGACACAATCCGTTGATGACAGACTTAAATGGCGTTCTGCTCACGAATGTTTTCACCGATCCAGGCGAGCAAAAGAGTAAAAACAAAAAGAATTCCACACTTTCCCACTCGTTACAGCGTGTTGTACAACAATACGATACCATTGTCCCGCCCCAAATTCCCAAAGGACACCCCAAAACCTTTCTTCCGCCCAAGAACTGGGATATTACCCAATAGACGACCATCACCAATATTAAACCAAACCGAAAATGAAAAAAATTCTATTACTTGCTGTTTTATGTTGCATTGTCCAAATTGGCTTTGCCCAAAAAGTGGCAAAAGGCATAGTTATGGACAAGAACCAGAACCCTTTGGCGGGAGTTACCGTCGTGATCAAAGGAACTCAACAGGGAACTGTTACTGATGCCAAAGGGAACTTCTATCTTCCCAAGGTATCATTACAGTCTACGCTCGTTTTCAGCTCTCTGGGATATAAAGCACAGGAGATCATGTTCATCGGACAAACAGACATTCCCGTCATTCTGGAAGTCGGTAATATTGAAATGGAGGAATTAGTCGTTTTGGGTTACGGTACAGTAAAGAAAAGCGATCTGACCGGTGCCGTATCCGTCGTCAAGATGGACGATATAAGCGAACAACCTGTCATCTCAGCCGCTTCTGCTCTTCAAGGGCGAATTGCCGGCGTACAAATTCTGCAAAACACCGGAGAGCCAGGTTCGGGTATGACATTCAATATTCGGGGGGTATCGTCCATAACTGGAAGCAGCCAGCCTCTGGTTGTCATCGATGGCGTACCTATTGAAAGTAGTTTCGGATCTACGCAAGCCGGTATTAACCAAGACTGGATGAATCAACGACCGGCATCCGACGCATTGTCCAATCTCAATGCAGCCGATATTGCTTCCATTCAGATTTTGAAAGATGCTTCTGCAATTGCCATCTATGGTTCCCGAGGGGCAAATGGTGTGGTACTTATTACCACCAAATCTGGAGAAACAGGGAAAGTAAAGATTTCTTATACCCATCGTTCTGACTTTAATATCGTTCCCAAGAAGATTAAGATGGCTTCAACTTCTGAATATTTTCATTATCTAAATGAAGCCGATATCAATGATGGTATACCAGAGGAACAACGTCGTTTCCCAAATGATCAAGCACTTGCCGACACCATTACCGTATCCCCCAATCGTTTTTGGCAAGATATGATTTTCCGCACAGGCTACACTCAGGATCACCAATTATCCGTTTCGGGAGGAACCAAAGCAACCAAATATTTAGTTTCTGGAAATTATACAGATCAAAACAGTATTATTCGTAATTCTTATTTCACGCGAGGCGGATTTCGTGTTAATCTCGATCAAAAAATCACCCCGAAATTAAAGATGTCTGTGCGGTCCTATATGTCGATGAGTAAAAAGAATCAACTTCCTCAATCTAATACGCATGGGAACCTTAGTACTTCGGTCATTCTTTCTGCATTAGCTTTTCGTCCAATTGAAAAGCTCTATGATAGTGAAATGAGTGAGTTCGATGTAACAAGTAATGACTATGCCAATAATCCTGTTTTGTTGGTAGATCGGGTTAAAGACGAGACATCGATGAATACCCTTGTTGCCAACCTTGACCTAAATTATGATATTCTGCCAGGTCTCACTTATCAAATTAGGGGGGGGGTAAACAACGTTTATACACTACGGGAGGCTTACTGGCCTCGCGGAACCTTTCAGGGAAATACCAACAACGGTTCCGCAACAAGAGCTGACAACAAGAACTTCTCTTATACTATCGATAATTTACTGACTTTCAATCGTAAATTCCGACAGGTACATAATGTAAATGTAGTTTTGGGCTACTCTTGGCAACAATGGACTATACGAGCCTCGAGTCAGGTTAGCACCGATTTTCCCAACGATCAACTCGGCGGTACAAATATGGGCAATGCCACATATCCACAAAAACTCTATACTACTTACAAACAACGCGCACTATCATCATTTATCGGACGAGCAAATTACTCATACAAAGATCGATACGTTTTAGTTCTTACAGGTCGTTATGATGGTTCAAGTCGTCTTGCATCGGGACATAAATGGAGCTTTTTTCCATCAATAGGTGGAGCATGGAACATATATAATGAGCCGTTTATGTCCGCGCACCTTTCTACGATTTCGAACTTGCGTATTCGAGGCAGTTTCGGATATTCGGGCAATGACAACATTGCCATAGGTGCGACACAAGCGCAATTGGGAATGAACTCTGCCGTTATTGGCGGAAGCATTGTTACCGGATTCGTTCCGTCGACTCTTGAAAGTCCTCTGCTCAAATGGGAACGGACCATGCAGGCCAATGCCGGCTTCGATCTTGGATTGTTCAACCGATTCTCTTTAACTGCAGAATTTTATTTCAAGAAGACAACCGATTTATTGTTGAACTTTAAACTACCAACCTCTTCGGGTTATGGTGCCAATGTTATGAACATAGGCGAGATTCAGAATAAAGGCGTAGACATTGAATTGCAAGGAGATGTTTTCGTCAAACAGAATTTCAGTTGGAGATTGACTGGTAATCTTTCAATCAACCGAAATAAGGTAATCTCTGTGGGCGATGCAGGTACAATTTACGGAAGTCAATACCTTTATAATCAGTCCTACGGTATTCGCAATTCTGTTCATGTTTCCACTCCAGGGCTTCCGGTCGGAGTTTTCTGGGGATATAAAACTGATGGAGTATTTCAGAATCAGGACGAGATAAATAATTATACATATACAGATCCCAATACGGGAGAGACCGTCATGATACAACCCACGGCACGTCCGGGTGATACAAAATATGTAGACACAAATCACGACGGAAAAATCTCGGACGAAGACCGTACGAACATTGGCAATGCTTATCCCAAACTGACCTACGGATTCGGGTCCGACCTCACTTACAAAGGTTTCGGGCTCAACTTCCAATTCATGGGCAGCTACGGCAACCAAATGTTGAACCTCAATCACGCCTTCATGAGCTCGCTGAGGACTGCTACCGGGACCAATATCGCTCACGATGCCTGGGTAAATCGTTGGCATGGCGAGGGGACAAGCAATAAATACACGGCACCGACAAATCGGGCTACTGATATGCGATGCAAAGACTGGTATGTCGAAGATGCCTCCTATCTGCGTCTGCAGACTGTCACACTCTCTTATCAATTCCGGAAACTTCCCAAGAAACTGGGCATTTCCTCTATCAAAATATTTATAACCGGGAGCAATCTATTCACCATTACAGGATATTCGGGATACGACCCTGCCGTCAATCCCTTCGGAGACCGTCCCATGGAACCGGGCGTAGACTTCGGCAGTTATCCGCTCCCGGCCACATACTCTTTCGGTGTTAATCTAACCTTCTGACTTCTGAAGAATTATGAAAAAGATCAATCATACGGCCATTTTCCTGGCACTGCCGCTTTGGCTCGCTAGCATTCTGATAAGCAGCTGCAGCCTCAACGAAGAGTTGCGTGACACCTACACTAAAAGCACCATCAAATCGGAAGCCGATATCGAATTGCTCATCACCGGCGCGTATGCCCTCATGAATGACGGAGCCGGATTCAAACTTCAGGGTGCCTTGATGTTAATGATGGCAGCCGATGACCTCTACGCCGAAAACGGACTCAATGGGCAAGGGGTCAACAACGAATATACCACGTTCGGCAAAAAAAATTACAACCAGTCGCTGGTAGGACCTTTTTGGAATACACTTTACAAAGTAATCAACATCAGCAATGAGCTGCTAACCTATTCCGACAAAAGCTATGTCTCGCCGGATTATCGGAAACGGATTATCGGAGAAGCCTCTTTTCTGCGCGCATTCAGCTACTTTTATCTGGTTCGCCTTTACGGAGGTGTGCCGCTTCGGCTGGAACCGACAACCAGTTTATCAAAGTTCGATATGCCCCGTGCCAGCATCGATGAAGTCTATGAACGGATTTTTACCGACTTCCAAACGGCATCGAACAACCTGCCGCTCCGATCGGCGCTAACCGCCGGCGAACGGGGGCGTGCGACCAAAGGAGCCGCACAAGGGTTCATGTCGAAAGCCTATCTTACCTATGCGAACTACTTGAATCTACAAGATCGTTCGAGCGAGGCTGTCGCCATCTTTGACCAGGCCGTTATCTTTGCGGATTCCGTACTCAATTCCGGCGAATATAGCCTGGCTGAGGATTTCATGGATCTTTGGGATGTCAACAAAGAGACAGACGCCTATGCTTCAGAGGTAATCTTTGGCATTGGGTTCACCCGCGACATGAATAATTCGGGGGTGGCCTCTGCTGGCTCCGAATGGGCATGGCGCATGTTGCCTCTCACACTCTACGGCGTCACCGGGAATTCTCCAGACGGAAACGGGGGCGAACATGTCCGCATGCATCCCTATTTCTATGGTATTTACTACAATGACAACAGTACTGCGGCTGATACTGAGACCGACTATTGTGCCGTATATCAAAAAAATGTCAAAGTCGAAAATGGAATTCCGGCCATCGATTACCGCCTGGAGAAATCCATTCTCAATTACTGGCACAACACGAAAACGAACAAATACCTCATTGCCTGGCCCTATACCTTCAACGGTTGGCCGTTATTCGTCAATGACGACAATCAGAAAGGAAATGTCGCTACCACACCTTTTGTCAACAAATATCGCGATCCAATGGGTAAAGACCAACGGACGAATGAAAATGATTTGTTCCTATTACGACTCGCTGAAATCTATCTGATCAAGGCAGAAGCACTCTGCGAATCAAAAGGTGTCACCCAAGACGCAGTAGACGCATTCAACGAGATCCGGGATCGGGCCCGAAAAGCAGATGGAATATCCCGTTCTTACCCCAAATTGCTGGAAACTACGCCCGACAAACAAACATTCCTCAATTTGATTTTCAACGAACGAGGCCTCGAGTTCGTAGGAGAAGGGCAGCGTTGGTTCGATCTAGTACGCATGCAGAGTCCCGACGGAATTGCGGGAAAGACTCGTTACGAATACGTGATGTATGATATCCTGCAGAATCTGCCTACCACACCGAATAACCGGCTCAAACTTCCCACCTACAACAAAGAGAACAATGCATGGACTCCGGAGGCAGGAAGTATCTACGGCCCTGCATTGGAAACTGTTTTTGCCGCAACCAATAAAAAACAATTTACCCTATTCCCCATTCCCACCGACGAATATTATTACAACAAAGCTATCGACCCGACCATCGATCAAAATCCAGGGTGGTAGTCCCAATCTAAAAACATTTTAAATCACCATTATGAACAGAAATCTAGTTTTATTGGCAGGTTCACTCGCTTGTACGAGTGCCTGCGCCGCAAAAGAGAAGAAAGTGTCCCCCGACCACAACTCCAAGCCCAATGTCATCGTTATTTTGACCGACGATCAAGGTTATGCCGATATTGGTTGTTTTGGAGCTCGGGACATTCATACGCCAAACATTGACCGCATGGCTGTAAATGGAATGAAATTCAATGATTTCTATGCCGGGTCTTCCGTTTCTTCTCCTTCTCGGGCATCCATCATGACAGGTTGTTATCCACAACGAGTAGGTATTCCGTTCGTTCTATTTCCCAAACATTTGCGTGGGATCAGCCCCGAAGAACTAACTCTAGCTGAAATGTTCCATCAAGCTGGCTACTCAACGGCTGCCGTAGGGAAATGGCATCTCGGACATCAACCTGGAGCTTTGCCTCTGCAACAAGGCTTCGACCAATTTTTTGGCCTACCCTATTCCAACGATATGAGACCACCCACGGATCCCGATTTGCCCTTGTACAACAACAATAGTATAATCGAATATAACCCAGACCAAAGTCAACTTACCACTCGATATACCGAATACGCGACCTCTTTCATCAAAGAGAATAAAGACAAACCGTTTTTCCTCTATTTAGCCCACTCTATGCCACACGTTCCACTGGCGGTTTCCGATAAATTCAAGGGTAAATCTGGCCGTGGACTTTATGGTGATGTAATCATGGAAATTGACTGGTCGATCGGGGAAATTTACAAAACCCTCGAAGAAAATGGCATCGATAAGAATACCTGGGTAATTTACATGTCCGATAATGGACCATGGCTTCTCTTTGGCAATCACGGTGGTAGTCATGGAAACCTGCGTGAAGGCAAAACCACGTCATTCGATGGCGGACAACGTGTCTTCTGTTTGATGACATGGCCTGAGGTAATTCCTGCTGGCAGCCAATGCGATGAAATCGTGGCCAATTTCGATCTGTTGCCTACAGCGGCCAAATATCTGGGGATTCCACTGCCTAATCATAAAATCGACGGTGAGGATATTTTTCCTCTCATTTCTGGCCAACCAAATGCCAAGTCACCGCACGAAGCTTTCTATTATTACTACCTTGAAACGCCGGAAGCGATCCGCGTAGGAGACTGGAAATTCGTTCTTGAGCATCCATATAATTTTGTCACGGAGCCAGGAATGGATGGGAAACGTGGTCAACAAGAGCTACGTACAGCAGAACGTGCTCTATACAATCTGCGTGAAGATATTGGAGAGACACGAAATCGCATTGCTGAATTCCCTGAGAAGGCTGATAGCTTGGAAAAAATGCTGATGGACTTCGAAAAAGATCTGCGTGCTAATATCCGCCCCGCCAAGATCTATAAAAAATAATTTCCCGACAACTCCGGCGGCTATACAAAGCCGTCGGAGTTACATTCTTCGAGAATATATATATTATGAGACGTTTTTTATTCTGGGTCCTGTCCCTCTTTTTGTCCATTCCGGGGATTGCGGGACCAAACCTGTTAGCAGGACTGGCTGCTCCGGAATGCGATGGCACATGGATACGACCGGTCCAAGGACGTCCTGCAATTCCCATGTGGGGTCTTGTAGACGGGATACGGGTAGGACTGTTTCCTCTAAAAGGTCCTCGAGGTTTAATCCGTATCTATACACCCTACCTGGGGCGCAGCGCTACTGACGTGATGAATTTTATCGCTATTGAGCCTATTCCGGCCGGAAGTTTGACCCGAGGATATTCCGAACTGGAACCGAGTCGTCTGGATCAGGCAAATGGCAAACGATTCTGGAGCACCGATGATTCGCTTGCAATGCATCCCGGAGATATTCGTTTCCCGGCACGGGGAGTTATTTCCGGAGAAAAAGGGCATCAGGTCATGACATTCTTTATTTTCTCTGAAGCCTTCGATAATGGTGCAAAAGTATATGTACGACTCCGGATTCGAGAAGATCATCCCTATCAGGTCGAACTGTCTACATTCTCTTATGAAGGCTCTATCCCATTAGCACATTGCATTGTAACGGCGACCATGGGGAATCATGCTCGGCTGCGGGAATTACATCTCAAAAATACAATCAAACGATCTGGATCTTTATGGCCCGATTATAAAGGCAAGGATTTTACACTCCACGATTTCACACCTTTGGAAGAGATGATTCACAACGACAAAGGTACAGCATATTTTATTGCTGCCCCTGACGAGAAATATCCAGTTGATGCAGCATATGTTCCACGGACCCCTATTCATTGGCGATATACTGGGATCCGAGCCACCCAATACTGGTATCGGGAAGAACCCTCTCCCGATTTAAAGGGATTGGTCAATGGACGTTGCTGTTATTGGGGATGTAAACTTCCCATTCCAGGGGGAGTCTCCTATGAAAATTTCGAGATTATCGAGCCATTCGAAGAAGGAGCCACATTTGTGTTCGGCATTACCCCCTTGTCTCCCGAATGTTTCATCAAACAAATCAATGGACTTTAAAACCTATTTGCAAGACAAAGAAAATACCATATTATCTTTATCGATTGCAGTTACATGAAAATCCGCATATACGAAGTACGTAAACCGCCCCTCTTTTAATTATGAAGTGCTGCTGTGTGTGATGACAAATGTTGTGATGTATTGTGGAGTTTTGATAAACTCTCGGAGAATGTTTTGAACAGGGTGATATTTAATAAGACCGCATATAAGGAATCATGTTCAACGGAAATCCGGGACTACAATTGATATAGGTATAATGGTCAAGGATAAGCATTCCTAACACAGTCTTGTTCCCGGGATCTGATTTATCTCGGATTGAAAGTCAAAAGAGAAAAGGAATTAGGCATACCAAACAGTCTACCCAAATGACAATAAAAAAGCTATCATTGAAATAGCCTATGGTTTTAGACACATTGAACATTGAACATCAATATTATTCCAACGAAAAACAAGGACATTTTCACCTTCCGGGACGCCGAGAAGCAGGTAGGTCCGGTGGCCTTTTCGACGATGCTCAAACCCGCGGGCTCGACCTGCAACCTCGACTGCCACTACTGCTACTATCTGGATAAGGCCGTGCAGTACGGCGGCCGGCAGGCGGTGATGAGCGACGAACTGCTCGAACTTTACATCCGCCAGTATATCGAAGCCAACGAGGTGGATGTCGTGCAGTTCTGCTGGCACGGCGGCGAGCCCCTGCTGCTGGGAATCGACTTCTACCGCAAGGCGATGGAGCTGCAGCAAAAATACGCCGACGGCAAGCGGATCGAGAACACGCTGCAGACCAACGGCACGCTGGTCGACGAGGCGTGGTGCGACCTTTTTGCGGGCAATAATTTTCTGGTGGGCATCTCGCTAGACGGCCCGCAGGACATTCACGACTCGTTCCGCGTGACGAAGGGCGGCAAGCCGACCTTCGAGCGGGTGATGCAGACGGTTTCGATGTTCCAGCACGGCGGCGTGGAGTACAACACGCTGAGTGTCGTGAACCGCCTCTGCGAGGGGCGCGGTGGGGAGATCTACCGCTTCTTCCGCGACGAGGTGCACAGCAAATACATGCAGTTCCTGCCGGCTGTGGAGCACGTGGTCGATGTCGAGGGCTTCCACCGTCCGCTGATCGTCTCGCCCGACCGCGAAGGGGCTCGCCTGGCCGAATGGTCCGTCACGGCCGGGGGCTACGGCCGTTTCCTGTGCGACATCTTCGACGAATGGGTCGTCAGCGACGTGGGCCGCACCTTCGTGCAGATGTTCGACGCCTCGCTGGCCCAGTGGTGCGGCGTGCAGCCAGGCGTCTGCTCGATGGGTGAGACGTGCGGCGACGCGCTGGTTGTCGAGCACAACGGCGACGTCTATTCGTGCGACCACTTCGTCTACCCGGAATACCTGCTGGGCAATATCCGCGAGACGACCCTGGCGGAGATCTACCGCTCGAAAAAACGCCGCGACTTCGGCCTGGCGAAGCGCAACGCCCTGCCGGCCGAATGCCTGCGCTGCAAATACTACTTCGCGTGCCGGGGCGAATGTCCGAAACACCGCTTCGAGACGGGTTCGGACGGCTGCCGCAAGAATTCGCTCTGCGAGGGTCTGAAGGCCTATTTCCGTCACGTGGAACCCTACATGGATTACATGCGCGACCTGCTGTCGAAGCAGCAGTCCCCGGCGAGGGTCATCCCCTTTGCCCGCAAGCGCATGGGGCTGATGTAGAGGTGCGGATTGCGAGGAGAGACCGGATACCGGATTATATACGAGACCTATTTTGCAGAATTGAATGTATGGATTAGCAACTCTTTTAGGGGACCTGTTGAACCCAAGAATCATGTGTAGACACATTTTTAATAAAGGTGCTTAATTGTCAAAATGCACCATCCATTAAGCGTTTTATTCGGGATAATTTGAATCAAAGACATCATTTATCGGGACAAATCTTGCAAGATTTGTCCCGGTTTTGCGTGCAGTAATGTTCAAGAACGAGGCTCTGCGAATCCAATTTCGAGTGAAAATGGCGAAGACCCATTGATCCTTGAGAATCGGTCCCGGCACACGAGGTGCCCTATAAAAAGCGACGACTTCGGAGGAGTTTTCCACCCCCTTGCGGGCAAGTTGTTTTGCGTTACGGAAAATATTTCGCGTAACTGAAAACACAGCTTGCCGAGTCCCGAAACATATAATGTTCCGGGGACTCAAAAACGGGTCGAATATCACGTCCCGTTCCCGCTTGTTCGCCGGCCAGTCTGAAGAGGCGAACCGCCCGTTCCCGAAGCCGATATCGGGAACAAAATTGCACCAAAACGGAATGAATAAATCTTGAACTCAATCCATCATGAAATAGTGATCCCAAGAAATCAACAGAGCTCGAAGTCTTGGCGTCTTGATCTCCAGACGTCAAGAACCCCTGATGTCCCGAAATCATGAGCTCTTGGACTCGTGAGCTACAGAGGTCAAGAACTCATGACCTCTGGAGTTCTTGATATCTGGGCCTCATGAAGTCCTGAGATCTGGAACTCAGACCCTGTTGAGGTCTTGGACTCATGGCTTCATGGTCTCCTGGCGTCATGTTCTCTTGGCCTCAAGAGCCCTTGATGTCTTGCTTCCCTGAGTTCATGATACCTTGGGTTGCGGATCTCTTGTTCCTTTGATCTATCGATGTCTGTAGGGGACTTTATGTTGAGGATACAGAGGTATTAGGGCTGCCAATACCTCCCTTGTCGGACTGGCAATCTCCTTCTTCAGTCCGCCCAAAAGCAGAATGCCAGATTTTCTGTTTGGCACGCCAAAGGAATGTCTCCCAATACGCTATTTTGGACTCTCCCCGACGCCAACCTGTGCCACAGCGACGCCAACCACTGCCATAGAGCGCTGATAGCAGAGAAAAAGCCTTCCTTGCCCCTATATTCGCTCCCGAAACCTTAAAAGCCAATCATTATGCAAGAACAGAAGAATGAACTTCGGGGCGACAGCCGAACGGCATCCCTCGACTCCGGGACTTTATCGAGAAAAGTCTCCAACTACGAACGCCTCTTCCTACTGCCGGTTAAGACCGCGGCTCTCCACGGCAAGGCCATTTATGTCCGTCCGGAGTTTCACCAACGGATCCTGCGAATCGTGCGACTCCTCGACGACGACAAGATCTCGATGTACAGCTATCTGGACCGCGTGCTGGAACATCACTTCGCAAGCTTTGACGAGGAGATTACGGTCTGGTGCCGCAATCGGATCCAGTCGCTTTCCCGGGATCTTAAAACGACACTGACATGGGAATAGTCAATGTAGAATCCCGAACCTTTGAGCGGATGCTCGCGCGGTTCGAGGAGTTCGCCCGACGGATGGACGCACTCTGCCATGCGCACCGCATCGGCGAGCCGGAGCCGTGGCTGGACAACCAGCAGGTCTGCCAGCTGCTGAATATCTCCAAACGGACGTTGCAGACCCTTCGCGGCAACGGGTCGCTCTCCTACACGCAGATCAACCACAAGATCTACTACCGGGCAGAAGATGTGCGGTCGTTCCTTGCGGTGCTGGAAGCACGGCGCATGCACGACCAGAAGCGCAGAAACAGGGTATAAACAGCGGGAGCCGGATCATGACCTCGTGGTGGTGTCGGGCCGGATCTCTTTTAAAACAGACGGAAAATGGGCAATGAATTGATTACGGAGCATGACGAGCGGATCCGCTCGTACTTCCAGGCGCTGGAGCGTCTTTCCAAGGCGTTGGAGGCGTTGTTTTCGAAGCGCAAGTCTTCGTTGGACGGAGAAAGTTTTTATACGGACGAGGAGCTTTCGCAGCGGCTGAAGATCAGCCGCCGGAGTTTACAGGATTACCGCAATCAAGGACGGATTCCCTACATCAAGCTGGGCGGCAAGATCCTCTACCGCTCCTCGGATGTCGAGCGGATGCTGGAGGAGGGGTATCGCAACGAGTTCCGATAGACGAGAGGCAGGACGGAGGCAACAAGACGGAACAGACAGAAGGCGGGAAGGGAAAGGGAAGATGAACAACTGAGCTCCCACAATGTAGCTGTTCGTTGTTTTTCTCCTTTTCATCGGTAGCATCTCCAAAAACGGGCCGGAGCGAATACGACAACCTTTTTCCCCGGGGTGCATCTCCATCTGCGGAGGCTTCTACTCGGGAAAACCCCTCGGGCATGAGGTTGGCATTTCGCTCCGGTCCATTACCTTGCTGCCGGATGAAAAGGAGCAGGGATAAACACAACTACCGGCCTCGGGATCTCCGGGAGCCGGCCGTTGTCGGGAGTCGTTACACCTTGGCCGGGGATTCGCCCTGCCGTCGTGCGCGGCGGCGGATCAGACGGTCCATATCCTCGGAGATCTTCTGCTCGGTGATCTGTGCGTAGCCCTGGGTGGTGGAGATGTTCGCATGTCCCATCATCTTGGCGATACTCTCGATGGAAAGCCCGGCGGAGATGGCCAGCGTGCCGAAGCTGTGGCGGCTCTGGTGGTATGAAAGATTCTCCCGGATGCCGACGATGATGCCCAGCTGGTGG
>CALURC010000007.1 GCA_944323075.1 uncultured Alistipes sp.
GATTAAAGTGGCACGCGAGCTGGGTTCAGAACGTCGTGAGACAGTTCGGTCTCTATCTGTTGTGGGCGTAGGAAATTTGAGGGGTCCTGACTTTAGTACGAGAGGACCGAGTTGGACGAACCTCTGGCGTATCAGTTGTGCCGCCAGGTGCATTGCTGAGTATCCATGTTCGGATTGGATAAGTGCTGAAAGCATCTAAGCACGAAGCCAACCCCAAGATAAGATTTCCCTTGAGGGTCGTAGGAGACTACTACGTTGATAGGCTGCAGGTGTAAAGGCAGTGATGTCAAAGCCGAGCAGTACTAATAACCCGAAAGACTTTCTTGAAAGAGGGCCCTTTTCTCATCTTGTCCGGACAAAGGCCTAAGAAATACTCGACGGAGAGAGTCGAGAAGAGATTTAGGTGGTTATAGCAACGGGGTTCCACCTCTTCCCATTCCGAACAGAGAAGTTAAGCCCGTTAACGCCGATGGTACTGCAGTAAAATGTGGGAGAGTAGGAAGCCGCCTCTTTAAGGAGCTTTGCAATTGCAAGGCTCCTTTTTTTTGTATATATAGTTTATTTTGTGTTATGCATTTAGGCGGGGGAATGAGTGGAAATTTTTCGGTCCTGGTCTAACAAGTTTACCGCTGAGATAACAGCCCGTTTATGACATATCTATGATCAGTGTCTACTGAAAAGATGGTTACGGTGCCTGCTTTCTATCGTTTATGAGATGGATGAGAAAATGTTGAAGGTAGTTGAGTTGTTATTTGTACCAGCTCATCTCTGGATGTTTTTTAGGTAACATGGCTTGGGTACACTGTAGAGGAAATGTAAGGAAATATTTTCCTTAATAAAGGAGTCGCACAGATATAAATGTTTTCTGTATAGAGATGGTTATATGAGCAGAATTAAGTTAAGATACAAGAGAAGGTTCTATGCATGGTTAATGCAGGTATAGGTATCTTAATATGATTTTAGTCAATATTATTTCTATATAGAATTGCAGCACATAGTGGTAAAATAAAAAAGGATACATGTGTTGGATGTATCCTTTCTGTGATTAAGGTTATTATATTTTATTTTAATCGTGGGTATAGGTCTAAGTTAGTGTATCAGAAAAGTAACGACACCACGTTGTGAGACCGCAACTTTCGCACTTGGGTTTCCGAGCTGTACAGACATAACGTCCATGCAGGATCAGCCAATGATGGGCGATGGGCAGCAGTTTGGCTGGAATGTGTGCGGTGAGCTGTTGTTCGGTTTGTAAGGGAGTCTTGGCTCCGGTAGTCAGACCAATTCGCTCCGATACACGGAATACATGTGTGTCGACCGGCATTACAGCCTTGTCAAAAAGGACAACTCCCATGACGTTCGCCGTTTTACGACCGACTCCTGGAAGCCGTTGTAGCTGGTCGATATCGGATGGTACAATCCCTCCGAATTCCGAAACCAACATGCGCGCCATACCTGAAAGATTTTTGGCTTTATTGTTCGGATAAGAGATACTTTTGATATACGTGTAGATCTCTTCGGGTTCGACGGCTGCCATCGATTCGGGAGTGGGAAAACGCTCGAACAGTGCAGGTGTCGTTAGGTTTACCCGTTTGTCGGTACATTGGGCTGAAAGAATAACCGCTACCAGTAATTCATATGGATTGCGGTAATGCAATTCGCTCTCGGCTGACGGCATGTTGCGTTGGAACCACTCCAAAACCCCCTTGTAACGTTCGCTCGTTCGCATGATCTTCTGCTTTTACATGATTTTTTCGAGAATCGGTACCAGTACGGCGGTCGCCAAACCCATCAGTCCGATGGCCAGTCCACTGATAGCCCCTTCGACAGCTCCCAGTTCCATGGCTCGGGCAGTTCCCAAAGCGTGTGCAGCGGCTCCCATTGCCAAACCTTTGGCGATACGGCTCTCTACGCCGATTTTTTTCAGTACCCAAGGGCCGACAATCCCTCCGAAAACTCCCACGACGATTACTACAACCGAGGTTAATGCAGGAATACCGCCCGAATTGGCCGAAACAGACAGAGCGATAGCTGTGGTTACTGATTTGGGTTCGAGCGAGGCTACGACCGCGGGTTCGGCACCCATCCAGCGGGCGATAAGTGCGACGCTGACGATGCCGACCGCACTCCCAACCAGTATAGCCATGACAATCGAGATAACGTTACCCCGAATGTTGTAGATCTGGTCGTGCAGGATGTAGCCCAGTGCGACGACAGACAGGCCGAGCATGAAGTCGATGATTTGTGTCTGTTGCATGTAGTGTTCGTATTCGATGCCGGTGAGTCGGATGAAGCCGATCAGGACCAGTATCGAGACGAATACCGGATGCAGCAGGGCACAGTTGATTTTGCGCCGGAGTTGTATGGCTCCGAGATAGACCCCGACGGTGAGGGTCAACAAGAAAATTTGTGAATTAATGAGTTCTTGCATTTTCTTCCTTTTCGTTTTTTGCGGAATCTTTTTTAGATTCTAACTTTTGTTCAACCAGACCGACCACGGCGATAACTAAAATTGTACTTACCAATGAAGCGACGATAATAGCCAGCATGTAGCGGCTCAGCAGGGTGTAAGAGGTAATAAGGCCAACGCCGACAGGCACGAAAAAGAGCATCATGTTGTCGAGCAGGAATGTTGAGACGCGTTTTACGGCTCCCGGACGGACCCATTTGAACGACAGGGCGGCAAATAGCAGGACCATACCGATGACGCTCCCCGGAACGAAATTACCGATCAACGCTGAAATCAGGCATCCCAACAGGTAAAACAACAAAATTAAAAACAATCCGTACATGACTCAGATCCTTAATTTAATGTGTTTATGTGTGTTGATAATATCTACTCTGTATCAAAATGAATGAACTGAGTTTACGCGCTTCAGAAGAGTTAGACAATAGTCAGTCTGGCGAATCGTTTCAGGAGGGTTTTCCTTCCCACACCGTTGAAGTCGACCGTAATTTTCGTATCTCCGGACATCTCTTCGACGCCGATTACACGTCCCGTTCCGAATCTGTCGTGATGAACGGTCATTCCGACTGCGATTTCGCCCTGATTATTTTGTTGTCCGGATGGAGTGGCTACCGTGGAATCGTGGGGCGTCCTGCGGCTATTGGGTGTGTCTGGGTTTGCTCCAGCCTCTGTCATCGGACGACGGCCTACGCTTCGGAAACGTGTTCCGAGGTCGATCTTGGACGTGTTGTTGTTCGGCCGGGGAGTTCTGTTCGATTCGTAGGAAGATCGGTTGTCGGGTCTTGATACTCCCCGATTCTGCGTGTATCCATACGCTCCGCGTTGAATCGTATTTTGCGGTTTCTCGTATGAATCCGGCTTTTCGGTTGTGGTGAGTTCCTCCGGATCGAATTGGATATCGAGGTATCGCGGATCAATTTCACCCAAAAAACGGCTCGGCCGGCAGAAAGTCATCTCTCCCCATTTAAACCGTGATTCGGCAAAGGAGAGTACTGCTTTTCGGCGGGCTCGCGTCAAGGCAACGTAAAACAGACGTCGTTCCTCCTCCAATCCATCCTGATTCCCCATACTCATCATGCTTGGAAAGAGGTTCTCTTCCAACCCGGCCACGTAAACACAATCGAACTCCAGTCCTTTGGCTCCATGTACGGTCATTAACGTTACACGGTTGCGGTCTTCCGGCTTTTCGTTGTCCATGTCGGTCAGCAGGGCAATATTCTGCAACCACTCTTCGAGAGTCGTTCCTGTGGTTGCACCTTCTTCCTCCATCTCCGTTTGAGCACGTTCTTCAGAAAAAGCACGGACGGAGTTGATCAACTCTTCGATGTTTTCCAACGCACTGACGGCTTCGGGGGTCTGCTGTATTTTGTACATGCCGATTATTCCGGAACGCGAAGCGATTTCAAGAGCCAGTTCGTGGGCCTGGCTTATGGCTCGCATCGAAGAGAGTTCGTTGATTACGGCCACGAAATCGGTCAGTCGCTTGCTCGCAGCGCCTTTGAGATCCATCTCTTCGGGCGTCAGTTCGCTGACTGCTTCCCACAGGCTCAACCCTTTTCGTGCAGCTGCGTCAGCGATGCGGCTTACCGTGACATCTCCAATACCTCGCGATGGGGTGTTGATGATGCGCCGAAACGCTTCATCGTCACGCGGATTAATGACCAGTCGAATATAGGCGAGCAGGTCCTTGATCTCCTTGCGTTGGTAGAATGAAACGCCTCCGTATATTTTATAAGGAACATTGCGTCCGCGCAGGGCCTCTTCCAAGGCACGCGACTGGGCATTGGTCCGGTAGAGAATGGCAATTTGGTCGTAACCGATCCTTTGGTCTCGTATCGTATCAACGATATCCGAGGCGATTATCATCGCTTCCTCTTTGTCTGTATATGCTTTGACAACACCGATTTTCTCGCCTATATCGCCTTTCGAAAAGGCTTGTTTCTGCAGTCGTTTTTTGTTTTTTTCGATGATGCTGTTGGCTGCGTTGACAATCGTCTGCGTCGATCGGTAGTTCTGTTCCAGCTTGAAAATCTGGGCTGACGGGAAATCGTTACGAAATCGGAGAATGTTCTCGATCTTTGCCCCCCGAAACGAGTAGATACTCTGTGCATCGTCACCTACGACGCAGATACCCGGATTTCCTTCTGCCAGTTTACGAATGATGACATATTGGGCAATGTTGGTGTCTTGGTACTCGTCGACCAGTATGTAGCGAAACCGTTCTTTGTATCGGGCCAATACATCGGGATGATCCCGAAACAGAATATTCGTGTTGAGTAGCAGATCATCGAAGTCCATGGCGCCGTTCTGCTTGCACTTTTGGGCATACAGTTTGTATATATCGACGAACTGAGGTCGCCGACGTTCGCGGTCTTCGGCAATCAGCGAGGTGTTGGCTTCGTAAGCGGCTGGAGTAACCAGGTTGTTTTTAGCCAACGAGATACGCGCTGCAATGTCGCCCGGTTTATAGGTCTCGTCGGAAAGCTTGAGTTCTTTGATAACTGCTTTGACCAAATTTTTGGCATCTGAAGCGTCATAGATCGAATAGGAGGAGGGGTATCCCAATGATTCGGCTTCAGTTCTGAGAATGCGTGAAAATAATGAGTGGAATGTACCCATCCATATACGCCGTGCCGCTTGAGGTGAAAGCAGTTGTCCGATACGTTCCCGCATCTCTTTGGCGGCTTTGTTCGTAAAGGTGAGGGCTATGATTGATCCGGGGTCTACGCCCTGCTCGAGCATGTAGGCGATTCGGCAAGTCAGAACACGGGTTTTGCCCGAACCGGCTCCGGCTATGATCAACGACGGGGAACGAAAGTTTACGACGGCTTCACGCTGGGCGTCATTCAATGTTTCGAGATATTCTGCCACGATGAACGCATTGATAATTCGACGCCGCAAAGGTAATCATTTGAACCCGAAAAAAATCAATATAAAAAATGTTGAGGACGACCAAATTCGAGAAAATTACAATAAATTTGCAACTTAATCGTTTATAAATAATGCCACTGCAAAATAAATAGAGATTATATCGTAATATTTAGAAAATATGAGTGAGGTAATCAATATCAAGGAACTGAACGAACGCATCGAGCGGGAGAGTGTATTTGTCGATACACTGAATCTGGAGATGAGTAAGGTTATCGTCGGTCAGAAGCATCTGGTCGACACGCTGTTGATTGGATTGCTGTCTAATGGACATATTCTGCTGGAAGGTGTTCCGGGGTTGGCGAAGACGTTGGCTATTACGACGTTGGCCCAAGCCGTGAATGCACGCTTCAGTCGGATTCAGTTTACTCCGGATCTTTTGCCTGCCGATTTGATCGGTACGCTGATTTACAGTCAGAAGAATGAAGAGTTTTCAGTAAAGAAAGGTCCGATATTCGCCAATTTCGTGTTGGCAGACGAGATCAACCGTTCTCCGGCCAAAGTACAGAGTGCTCTGCTCGAGGCGATGCAGGAACGTCAGGTGACGATCGGTGACACGACCTATCCGTTACCAAATCCTTTCCTCGTATTGGCAACCCAGAACCCGCTGGAACAGGAAGGTACCTATCCACTCCCCGAAGCACAGGTCGACCGTTTCATGCTCAAGGCTCGGATTACCTATCCCAAGAAACAGGAGGAGCGAGATATCATGCGGCTCAATCTGGAGGGTGCAGGAATGCCCCGTCCGAATCGGGTAATCGCTCCGGAGGATATCGTGCGTGCCCGCGAAGTGGTGAGCAGTGTGTATATGGACGAGAAGATTGAGAAATATATTGTCGACATCATCTTCGCAACGCGTGAACCGTCTGAGTATAATTTGTCGAACCTGGTTTCGTTGATCAGTTATGGCGGCTCGCCCCGTGCCAGCATCTCTTTGGCTAAGGCGGCCAAGAGTTATGCATTCATCAAACGCCGTGGATATGTGATTCCGGAAGATGTGCGGGCCGTATGCCACGATGTGCTGCGTCACCGAATTGGGTTGACTTATGAGGCCGAAGCTGAAAATGTTTCGACTGAAGAGATTATTACGGAGATTCTCAATAACGTTGAGGTGCCCTAAACCCAAAAGAGAAATAAACCAGGGACGAGTTTCGTAATTGTAGTTTATGGAAAACAGCAGCGATATTCTGAAACAGGTGCGTCGGATAGAGATCAAGACGCGGGGTCTGAGCAACGATGTCTTTGCCGGAAAGTATCATAGCGCGTTTAAAGGACGGGGTATGGCTTTCAGTGAAGTGCGTGAGTACCGGATCGGCGACGATGTGCGCGATATCGACTGGAACGTTACCGCCCGAAGCCGCAATCCTCATATCAAGATTTATGAAGAGGAGCGGGAGCTGACCATGATGTTGTTGGTCGATGTCAGCGGGTCGCGGATGTTTGGAACAACGTCGAAGCTCAAAAAAAACATGATTACCGAGATTGCAGCCGTGCTGGCTTTCTCTGCGGCACAGAACAACGATAAGGTGGGGTGTATTTTTTTCAGTGATCGGGTTGAAAAATTTATTCCACCGAAAAAGGGGAAGGCTCATGTGTTGATGATCATCAAGGAATTAATCAGTTTTAAGCCTGAAAGCAACGGGACGAATCTCTCTGAAGGATTGCGCTATTTGACCAACATCCTTAAAAAACGGTCGACAGCATTCATTCTTTCCGACTTTATGGATACGGAGGAGGGAAAAGCGCGTTTTGAAGATGCAATGAAAATTGCTTCGGGAAAACACGATCTGGTAGGGATTCGGATCTATGACCGGCGGGAGGAAGCTTTGCCCAATGTGGGAGCGATTCGCATGAAGGATGCCGAAACCGGTGAGGAGGTGTGGGTCGATACGGCTTCTCGGGTCGTCCGCAATGCTTACGCGCGCCATTGGGAACAGACCAATGCGTTGATCGATACGTCGTTGAAACGTTGCCGTGTGGATAGTGTGATGATTGCTACCGGAGAGGATTATGTCTCTTCGTTGATTCAACTCTTTAAACGTCGTTAAAAAGGGGTATGACAAGTTTGGAAAAATCGAAAAGATACAAAATTTGGATCGGACTTGTCCTGTTGGTGTTGACGGGAATGGTGGGACATGCTGAGACTCCAACGGTTCGGGCTAAATTTTCTGCCGATTCGGTCTTGATCGGAGATCAATTCCAGTTGGAGGTCGAGGTCGATAAAGATATGATGGAGATTGTCGAGTTTCCCCTCCTCAAAGGTACGTTGGGTGATTCGACAGAGATAGAAATTCTAGGGGAGAGTGATGTCGATACGCTTAAAAGCGATGGCCGTCGAATGACGCTTCGGAAAGAGTATACGTTGACCAGTTTCGATGAAGGAGATTATCATACGGGAAAATTCCCCGTATTGTATGTCGACAAGAATATTGTCGATACATTGTGGTCACAGGATTCATTACGGATTGTAGTCAATACGATTCCTGTCGACACGGTCAAACAGACGATCCATGATGTCAAGCGTCCGATCCATACACCGGTTCGTTTCGGGGAGTTTAGCGGCTATCTCGCTATGGGATTGGTCGGGGTACTTGTTCTTGGGTCCATAATCTGGTTGATCGTGAAAAAATTACGAAAAAGGTCGTTGTTCGGGGATAAAAAAGTTCCTGATGAGCCACCTCACGTTACAGCGATCAAGCAGCTCGAGAAGCTGCACAACCAAAAATTATGGCAGAGCGGGAAATATAAACAGTATTACACGGGTATTACCGACATCTTGAGACAATATCTTTCGAGCCGTTATCCGATTAAGGCGATGGAGATGACTTCGAAGGAGATAATCGATCGTATGCAGAGAGAGTCGCTTACGGATGTCTCTATGAAGCGACTTTCGGATACATTGTTCACGGCCGATTTTGTTAAGTTTGCCAAATATACACCCGATGCCGATCAAAATGAAGCGGCCTATACCGATGCCTACTATTTTGTGGAGGAGACCAAAATAGGTGAGCCTGTGGAGGAGTCGCCGGTTGAAAATCCGCAAAAAGAAGAAGAGATGACTCCAAAAACTACCGATGAAAAAGAAGCATGATGATGCGCAGTACGATTATACTTGGGTTGATGTTGTTGATTGCAGGATCGGCGTCCGGACAGAAATACCCCGAGCGTCGCGATATCCGTTCGGGCAATAAATTGTACGAAAAGGGCGATTATACCGAAGCCGAAGTCGCCTATCGACGGGCATTGGAGAAAAATGCCGAGTCATATGAGGCGAATTTCAATTTGGCCGATGCCCTCTATAAACAGAAACGGTACGATGAGGCAGCACAGATGAATGCTCAACTGGCAGCTGATTCGGCCTACATGGAAAATGCAGCGGCAGCTTATTTTAATCAGGGGAACGCACTCTTTCAGCAACGTAAGTTGGAGGAGGCTTTGGAGGCGTACAAAAACTGTATGCGTTTAGATCCGAATGATCAGCAGGCTAAGTTTAATTATGCCTATACAAAAAAATTATTCGAAAAAGATAATCAAAATCAGCAACAAAATAATCAGAATAACCAGCAGAATAACCAGCAGAATAACCAGCAAAATCAGCAGGATCAGAATAAAGATCAAAACAAGGATCAAAACGATAATCAGCAAGACCAGAACAAGAATCAACAAGACCAGAATAAAGACAAGAATCAGGATCAGAAAGATCAAAATAACAATCAAAATGACCAGAACGATCAGAATCAGCAAAATGATGATAAATCCGGAGGTCAGAATCCCGATCAGCAACAGGATCAGAATCAACAACCTCAGCCTCAGAATGGAGGAATGAGTCGGGAAGAGGCGGAGCGGATGCTCGATGCGGTGCAGGGCAGCGAAGACAATACCAAAAAGAAGGTAGATGCTCAAAAGGTACGTGCTGTCGGAGCCTCAGGAAAGAACTGGTAAGGGATAAAAAGATCGGATAATTTAAAATCAGTAACGAAGTGATAGACATATCGAGTTTTGCAAATCCTAAATTGTTGTGGCTGTTGTGGCTGTTGGTGCCCATGATTGCACTCTATATCTATCGGCAGCGACAAGGTAAGGCTACGTTACAGATCTCTACGGTAGCTGGTGTGCGACGGGTTTCCCGCAGTATGAAATATTATTTTCGTCATCTTCCTTTTGTCTTGAGATGTATTGCTGTTGCACTGCTGATTGTCGCCTTGGCCCGTCCCCAAGGAATATCGAGCGATACGAACAGTACGACTGAAGGTATCGATATCGTTTTGGCGATCGACGTGTCGAGCAGTATGTTGGCACAGGACTTTCGGCCGGACCGGATCTCTGCGGCCAAGGAGACGGCGGCCAAATTCATTATGGACCGTCCGAACGACCGGATCGGATTGGTCGTCTTCGCCGGAGAGAGTTTTACACAGAGCCCGTTGACCACCGATAAGGCGTCTTTGGTCAACATTTTGGGTACGATCCGCAGCGGAATCATCGAGGACGGGACAGCGATCGGAAACGGTTTAGGGACGGCAATCAATCGGTTGCGTGAGAGCCAGGCCAAAAGTAAAGTCATCATTCTGTTGACCGATGGTGTCAACAACAGTGGGCAGATCGCTCCTTTGACAGCAGCCGAGATCGCTAAAACACTTGGAATCCGGGTCTATACGATCGGAGTGGGAAGTGAGGGTACGGCCCCCTATCCGGCAATCGATCCGTGGGGACAGACCCGTTTTGTGCCGATGAAGGTCGAGATCGATGAGAAAATTTTGACCGAAATCGCGCAACAGACGGACGGAAAATATTTCCGTGCTACTGATAACGATAAGTTGAAGACAATTTACGACGAGATCAATCAGATGGAAAAGAACCGGGTCGAAGTCGAAAACTTGACCCTATACCACGAACGGTTTACGTTTTTTGCCCTTGCCGCGTTGATTTTGCTCGTAGCAGAATATTTAATCCGGAATTTATGGCTTCGCCAGATCCCGTAATTAACGTAAGATCATGTTCAGATTTGCAGCACCAGAATATCTTTATCTGCTCATCCTATTGCCGGTTTTGGTCGGTATATATTGGTTGATGGTTCGGATGCGGCGGCGGTCGATGGAGCGTTTCGGTGACCTCGAAACCCTTAAGACATTGATGCCGGAGTATTCGCCGAAGCGGATCCGGACCAAATTTATGTTTTTTGCATTGGCCCTCGTATTTATCGTAGTGGGCTTGGCGCGGCCTCAATTTGGTTCCAAATTGAAAGAGGTGACCCATACCGGTATCGAAATGATGTTGGCAGTGGATGTATCGAACAGTATGTTGGCTCAGGATTTTCAACCGAGTAGATTGGAACGGACAAAGTTTGCCATTGATCGATTGATCGAACAGTTGCATCAGGATCGTATCGGGTTGATTGTTTTTGCAGGCGACGCCTATATGCAGTTACCTATTACGTCCGATTATGTGACGGCTCGTTCGTTTGCCAACAACATCTCCCCAACAATGGTTTCGAAACAGGGAACAGCCATAGGAGCTGCGATCGATTTGGCTGCCAAATCGTTTTCTTCAAGCAGCGAAGGAAGTCGTGTGATTATCATTATTTCCGATGGAGAGAATCATGAAGATGATGCGATTGCTGCAGCTGAAGCGGCGGCCGAAAAGGGGATAAAGATCTATACGATCGGGATTGGAACGCCCGAAGGAGCACCGATACAGATCGACGGGAATTTCATTCAGGATGAAAACGGTGACATGGTCGTGTCGAAACTTGACGAACCGACGCTCGAGAAGATTGCTCTGTCAACAGGTGGTGCCTATATCCGTGCGACAAATCGGAGCATAGGTCTTGAAGAGATTGTCAAAAAAATCAATGAAATAGAGAAAAAAGATTTGACATCTACGATTTTTGAAGACTATAACGAACAGTATCAGTATTTGATTGGGATTGGATTGTTGCTGTTGTTGATTGAGCTTGCCATTCTTGAACGCAAAAGTCGTATTCTGAGTCACTTCAATATTTTTAAGAGAGAGAAATAACCGATTGCAGTAAAGTCCCGAAAATGTGCAGCCTCTTTTCTCTGGAGGCGTACCGGATCGGAAAAGGTCGGTTCTTGTTCTTTTGTTTCAGGCTTTTCCCGGTCGGGCTTAAGTGTGATTTCTGGAATGAATGTGCACTTTTCGTCCGAAAAACCTGTCGTTTTATCGAAATTCGAGTAAATTTGCAAATTGCTTGATTAAATCCACAATATGCCCGTACGCTATTTTACATACGACAAACCGTTTGAGTTAGAGAATGGAGAGGTCCTTCCTGAATTGACGATTGCATATCATGTCTTTGGTAAGATGAGGAAGGATAATGTCGTGTGGGTGTGTCATGCCTTGACGGCCAATTCCGATGTGGCGGATTGGTGGCCGCATACGGTTGAGGCGGGTCGGTTCCTTGATCCGAGGCGATATTGTGTAATATGTGCGAACATTATCGGATCGCACTATGGTTCGACGGGGCCGATGAGCATCAATCCGAAAACCGGTTATCCGTATTACGGATCGTTCCCTTTTATTACTGTGCGTGATATGGTAAAGGCCCATTTCTTGTTGGCGGATTATCTCGGTATTACATCGGCTCATGCGGTTATCGGTAGTTCGATCGGAGGCTTTCAAGCCTTGGAAATGGTGTTGACCCGCCCTGATTTTGCGGGACGGCTTGTCCTGATTGCCACGGCAGCGCGCAGTCAACCGTGGTCCATCGCGTTGAACGAATCTCAGCGGATGGCGATTGAAACAGATGAGAGTTTTGGCCTTGAGTCCGAAAATGCCGGGAAAAAGGGAATGCGGGTGTCTCGGTCTATAGGTCTGCTCAGTTATAGGGGCTCTTCGGCCTATAATGCAACGCAGCAGGAGAATGATAACCTCTATAAAATTGCAGGTTTTCGGGCAACGACGTATCAGCAGTATCAAGGAGACAAGCTTTGTCGGCGATTCAATGCCTATTCCTATTATCGGTTGACCCAAGCCTTTGATTCGCATAATGTAGGACGCTATCGTGGTGGTGTCGAAAGTGCATTATCATCGATCGGATGTCCAACAATGGTGGTGGGAATCTCGTCGGATATTTTGTTCCCGGTTTCCGAACAGGTTTTTTTGTATAAACATATTCCCGATTGTCAGTTGAGGTTGATCGATTCACCATTCGGACATGACGGTTTTTTGGTCGAATACGATAAGTTGAACGCGTTACTCAAACCTTTTATAGGAGCTAAATAGTTGAATTGACTTCAAGGGCTGTTCCACTACGGCGTTTTTCTATTCTGAAAGGCGGAAAAATGAAATTTAGAGTATAAAATAAAGCGTTGTAATTTGCAGTTTATCAATTGTTTGTCTGGAAGTGACTTGTCGGAGGTCGTAAATTTAGTCGGTGAAAGGTGCAAATGCCATAAAGTGTGTGTATTTTTGCAATGATTTTGCAATATCGGAAAGTTAAATATACTACCATGAAATATCCTGAATCGGTAAATATTCTTTTGTTGGGATCTGGAGGCCGTGAGCATGCCTTTGCTTGGAAAATCGCTCAAAGTAAACGCTTGGCCCGATTGTTCATCGCTCCGGGAAATGCCGGTACGGTCGCATGTGGAACCAATGTCGAGATTAATCCGACGAATTTTGCATCAGTGAAGCAGTTCGTCCTCTCGAATAACATCAATATGGTAGTGGTCGGACCCGAAGACCCTTTGGTGAAAGGCATTGCCGATTTCTTTAAAGAGGACCATCAGATCAGTAATATTCCTGTGATCGGTCCGTCGTCCGCAGGAGCGCGGCTCGAAGGGAGTAAGGAGTTCGCCAAACAGTTTATGGAACGTCACGATATTCCGACTGCCGCCTATCGTAGTTTTACAAAGAAAAGTATCGATGAAGCTTATGCATTCCTTGAAACGTTGAAAGCTCCTTATGTGCTGAAGGCTGATGGGTTGGCCGCTGGCAAAGGAGTGTTGATCATCGACTCTCTGGATCAAGCCAAAAAAGAGTTGGCATCCATGTTCGACGGTCGTTTCGGACGGGCGAGTGATACGGTTGTGATTGAAGAGTTCCTTTCAGGCATCGAATGTTCGGTCTTTGTGGCTACTGATGGAAAGAATTTTAAGGTTTTGCCAGTAGCAAAGGATTACAAACGCGTCGGTGTAGGAGATACCGGTCCGAATACAGGTGGAATGGGGGCTGTGTCTCCTGTCCCCTTTGCTGACGAACGTTTCATGGAACAGGTGGTTGAAACGATCGTCAAACCTACTGTCGCAGGTTTGCAGGCAGATAAGATAGACTATAAAGGTTTTATTTTTATCGGGTTGATGAATGTCTCCGGAAAACCTTATGTGATCGAATACAACGTACGGATGGGTGATCCCGAGACTGAGGTCGTATTGCCAAGAATTGAATCCGATCTGATCGAGCTGTTTCAGAGTATGGCTTACGGGAAATTGGATCAGTACGAACTGAAAATATCTCCGTTGACGGCAACGACTGTCGTTTGTGTATCGGGGGGTTATCCCGGAGACTATCCGAAAGGATTTGAGATTACAGGCCTTCGTAACGTGACAGGCAGTACTGTATTCCATGCAGGGACTGCTTTGAAAGGGAACAAGGTTTATACTTCAGGAGGACGGGTTTTGGCTGTAACTTCGTTGGGTGACTCTATAACGGATGCAGTGGCGAAATCATATGCTTCGATTGAAAAAATAGATTACGAAGGAAAGTATTTCCGTCAGGATATCGGACAAGATCTTTTGTAGCCGATTAACGGAGGGCGTCTATGGGTAATGTCATTCGTTTGAGTCTCGGTTGGACGCTGCTCCTGTTTTTCCTGCTTTTGCTTCTCTTTGGGACAAATGCCGGTGTAGTAGGATCAGTTCCTGCCACCGGCTTTTTTATGGATATGCCCATAGGGGTGCTATTGGAACGTTTTGCTGCCGGAAATCCTGTAACGGGGGCTGTATTGGACAGCCTGTTGATGCTCATAAATAGCGGCTTGCTGATTCGCATTGTCTCTCGGAACATGATTCTTGCAGATCGAAGCTATCTGTCGATCGTCGTTTATGTGGCGATCGGTGCAGGATGTACAACGCTTGGGTATAGCTCTTTGCCTGTATTCGTGCTGTCGTTTCTGATGATCAGTTCTTTTGGCCTGATGCTCTCTTCGTTCCGACGGGTCGTTCGTTATGGAGATTTGTTTAACTCGACCCTGCTCGCAGGAATCGCTTTGCTGATTTGGTCACATGCTGTTGTCTATTTGTTGTTGTTGCCTGTCTCCTTGATTATATTTAAGAAAGATGGCCGAGAGTGTATTGTTGCGTTAACGGGATACGTTCTTCCGATGGCTATTTGTTCTTATGTATATTGGGGAATGGGACATCCGATATCGTATGTCTTTTATCAGCTTTGTGAAGGGATAGTTGCTATGTTCAATGCTGAATTTGTTCCCCAAGGATGGTTGCATCCCGCATTGTTACTCTTTTGGGGTATTGCATTGACTGTTTGTGTCCTTTCGGTTATTTCGTCCATGAAACGAGCCCCGACGCTGCGGACACGTACCTACAAGGCGTTTGTCTATTTTTTATGGATTTTGATATGTTCGCTGTTGCCGTTTTGTTTGCCTGGTCGCTCACTGCTTGACTGTGTGCTTATCTCTGTTCCTATGGCAATTTTAATCCCTTCGTACCTGGTCCGCCTGCATGGATGGATCCCGCAGACGGTCTACTTGTTGATGTTAGTGGCCATCGTTGTCTATAACCTTTTCCCTGATCTAACTATCGGGTAGTTTCGTTTCTTTTCTTTTTACTTGAGGCGGCGGGTACGATGATGCGAAGAGCTCCTTTTTCGCACGTAATGTGGATTGGGAACCGAGGTCCTTGTTGTCCGTCGATGTCGGTCGACTCATCGTTGTAGGAGTTGACCGTAATATCGTCACTCTTGAAGTAGACCACTCCGGGTGGATAACTTCCTGTGTTTCGTTTGATAAAGTGAAAAATTGTTCGGATCGTTTCGATGGACCGGTCGCCTTTGATGATGATGACATCCAGTAGACCGTCGTCGGGTTCGGCCATATAGGCAAAGCGCATCTGTCCGGCTGTGCGCCCGTTGAAAACGAAAAAGATTAGCGATGATCCGTCGTAACTTTCGTCTTTGGTCTCGATGGAGATGTGCATCTTTCTGAAGTTCGGGATCTCGCCCAATCCGCCGAAGTAATAAGCCAACTTGCCGAATGTGTTTTTCAGAATCGTGGGTGTCTTTTGAGAGATGTCCGTGAAGAGTCCGCAACTGAACACGTTGACGAAATATTCGTTATTGGCACGTCCCAGATCGACCCGTTGTTCGGTTCCAGCGAGAATTCTCCGGCAGGCACGTCCCAGATCGGACGGTACACCCATCATGTGAGAGAAATCGTTGGCCGTACCGGTCGGCAATACGGCGATCGGCAGATCCATTCCGAACCGTTTCATAGCATTGACGACGTAGTTGATCGTTCCGTCGCCGCCGGCGATCAGGATGTGGAAATAGGTCTCGTCGATTCCCTGTAACATATCCTGCTCTTCGTTATCGCTGAAGTTGAGACGATAGGGTTCAATCAGGCATCCGTGTGCCTGATAAATCTCGATAATCTTGTCGAGCCACTCGGTGATGACGGTCTCTCCTGACTGTGGATTATAGATAAAGCGAACGCGTTTCATTTCTTCTCCTGTTAATTAGAATGTGGATTCAGTGTTTCGGCTGCGGAACGATCATCGAGGCTAACCCGGGGGTGACGTAGGTCTTGAGCTTGCCTGCATCGTCCGAATAAATGAGGTAGGCCTGCAGATCGGGGCGTGTCGACAGAAATTCCTTGCTGCGGTCGAGGCCCAATATCATGAACAGGGTTCCGTAGGCATCGGCCAGCGTTGCTGTCGATGCCACGACCGTAGCCGATAACAGGTTGCTGATAACCGGTTCTCCGGTACGTGCATCGATCGTGTGAACGATTTTACGGCCGTCGTCTGTCGTATAGTATTTGCGGTAGTTTCCCGAAGTGGCCAAACCTTGCCCGCTTATGCCGATAATGACTTGAAGATCGGCTCCCGGTGTGAGATTCCCTTCGATCGGACGATCGATGCCTACTTGCCAGGCCTTGTCGTTCGCGTTGGTCCCCCGACAAAAAATCTCACCGCCCATTTCGATGATGTAGTTCTCGAATCCTTTGGTGTCAAGCCAAGAGGCGACGAAATCGACCGTAGCGCCCTGTGCCAGAGAGTTCAGGTCGATCTGCATGTTGCTGTTTTGTTTTGTCAGACGGCCGTCACGGATCGAGATTTTTTCGTAACCGACCAGTTGTAGCAATGAGTCGACATTCGGGGCTTCGGAAGTAGAATCTTCTGCAAAGCCGTAGGCCGCTGTCAGTGGTTTGATCGTGACGTCGTAGGCACCATCGCTCTCCCGACTGATCTTTTCGGCTTGTTCGATGCAGCGGGTGATGAATGAGTCGACCGAGTCGGTCTCATTGCGGTTCAGCCGACTCAGCAGCGATTCCGGATTGTAAAGCGACATCGAATTGTCTACTACCAAAAAGAGGCTGTCGATTTCGTATTTCAACGATTCATTGTCGTAACCGGTTCCTTTTAGCACGATATGGTAGGTACCGCCTTGAGCAAAGCCATCGATAACCGTCCGATTTTCCTTCGGATCGGGTCTCCCTGAACAACAATATGAAAATGTGGCTATGACTATAAGCCAGATACTTTGTCTGATGCAGTGGTGTAACATATCATGTATTGATGACTATATCAGACAAAAATATCGATTTTCTGTGATTTCCCAATTATTTTTTGTTACTTTGCAGGGTATAAATCCAGATAAGGGAAAACGGGGGTGCCGAAATTAAAGGCTGAGATTACACCCTAAAACACCTGATACGGTTAATGCCGTCGGAGGGAGTTTTCCACCTGCAACGTGCTCCGTGTACCGTGTTCCCTTTATCGTCTTCGATAATGTGACTATGGAAGTTTTTTTGAACGGGGCGAAAATCACTACACAAGCCGCTACACTCGCTGAATTACTCGAGGAACAACACGTTCCGACGGAAGGTATAGCTGTGGCCATCGGAATCCGGATCATCCGGCGTGCCGAGTGGACTACGACGCCGATTGCCGATCAGGCTGAAATTACGTTGATCCGTGCTACGCAAGGAGGTTGATTATGAACGGACGATTGCGTTTCGAGGCTCCGATTGTCATCACATTGCCTCGTGTAATGGAGGGCGAAGCGGAGGCCTTGTTAGAGATTTGTAAGGAGCCATGCGCTCCGATCGTACACATCCGTAAGCCGGAATCGAGTGAGACAGAGGTGGAACGCTTGCTGAACCGGTTGAAGGCGTCGGGGTGCGATATGTCCCGTCTGACGATACATTACAACGAACCGCTGGCCCGGAAGTACGGATTGGGTGGAGTCCATTTGCACGGAGAAGAGTTGGAAAAAGGTGCAGGTGCAGGACTCCGGAGGAGTTTGTCGACTCATTCGTGGAAGGAGGTGCAGCAATATGCCGGTCGGGTCGATTACCTGTTTATCAGTCCGCTGTTCGATTCGATCTCCAAACCCGGTTATCGCAGTGGTTTGGATCCCGAAGAGACATTTTTCCGGTTGGCGCATCATGACGGACGGATCGTGGCATTGGGTGGAGTCTCCGCAGATACAATGACGCAGGTCGAACGGCTCGGTTTCGATGGAGCAGCTGTTCTGGGTGCGGTTTGGAGTGTAGATGAGGGACGCATCGATGTCGAAAAGAGTCTGAAAAATTATCGCGTGTTGTGCCGGAAGTGGCGGGCTGCAGGCGGTGTGCTGCAATTTATCTCCGATGGAAATCTTGCGGTGGCCGAACAGTTCCTGCAAGGAGGCGGCCGGTGGATTCAGTTGCGGATGAAGGAGGCTCCCGAAGCGGAGGTTCTGAAGCGGGGTGAAGCGATGCGAGTATTGTGCCGACGTTACGGTGCAGTGTTTATTATGAACGATAATCCCGAGTGGGCAAAGGCGGTTGGTGCGGACGGTGTCCATCTTGGTCAGAAAGACCGATTGCCGGAAGAGGCACGTCAGATTTTGGGTGACGGAGCGATCATTGGATCGACGGTCAATACGTTTGATCAGATTGCGGCTCGGTGTCATGGGGAGACCGATTACTTCGGATTGGGTCCGTTCCGGTTCACGACAACCAAAAAGAACCTTTCGGCAATTCTTGGCGTAGAGGGGTACCGAAACATTGCAGCGCAGATGCGGACTGAAAAAATCGATCTGCCGGTTGTCGCTATCGGAGGCATCGAGTTGGAGGACGTGCCGCAAATCCTCCGGAGCGGGATACCGGGAGTGGCGTTGAGCGGTGCGGTTGCCCGAAGTGTGGATCCAAAGGGGGTGACGGCCTCTTTTTTACGGGTTTTGGAAACGGAACGGACTTATGGTCCGAAAGTCTCAGATAATTTATAACATGAAGTAAAACAATAAGATGAAAGAGTTAGTAATTGCTGACAAAAAGTTTAGCTCCCGTCTGTTTGTCGGGACGGGCAAGTTCTCTTCGTCGGAGATGATGGCGAAGGCTGTCGCAGCAAGCGGCAGCGAGTTGGTGACCGTTGCGCTGAAACGGGTCGAGTTGGATAACCCACAGGATGATATGCTTGAACATTTACATCTGCCGGGAGTCAATTTGTTGCCCAATACCTCCGGAGTGCGTAATGCCAAAGAGGCCGTATTCGCAGCACAAATGGCACGCGAAGCGTTGGGAACGAATTGGATCAAACTCGAGGTACACCCCGATCCCCGTTATCTGCTGCCCGATCCGATCGAAACGCTGAAAGCGGCAGAGGAGCTGGTTAAGGAGGGCTTCATCGTGATGCCGTACATCAATGCCGATCCGGTCCTGTGTAAAAAGTTGGAGGATGTCGGAACCGCATGCGTCATGCCGTTGGGGGCTCCGATCGGATCGAATCGTGGCCTCAAGACCCGTGACCTGCTGCGTATTATCATCGAGCAGAGCAACGTCCCGGTGGTTGTAGATGCTGGTATCGGGGCTCCTTCTCATGCAGCAGAGGCTATGGAGATGGGTGCTGACGCTGTCCTGATCAATACGGCGATCGCTGTGGCAAAGGATCCGGTCAATATGGCCGTAGCGTTTAAAATGGCTGTTGAGGCTGGCCGTATGGCTTTTGAGGCGCAACTTGCACCCCAGAATCTTTCCGCTTCGGCAACCAGCCCGTTGAACCCATTCTTGGAAGGTATTAAAGATTTACAGCTATGACATACTATGATCTGATTTTGAAATACGATTGGGAAACGACCCGTCGGGCCATATATGCAGCAACTGAAGCCGATGTCGAACGGGCTCTGAGCAAGGATCGCCCTTCGATGGAGGATTTTGCTGCACTGGTTTCCCCTGCTGCGGATAAATACCTGAACGAAATGGCCGTGAAAAGCTATCAGATTACCCGTCGCCGTTTCGGAAATACGATTCAGCTCTATATTCCTCTCTATCTGGCCAATATCTGTCAGAATCACTGTATCTACTGCGGATTTAATTGCACGAATAAAATTCATCGTGCCATTCTGACGCCGGACGAGATACATGCCGAGTGTCAGGCCATCAAGAAGGATCCGTTCGAACACATTCTGCTGGTAACGGGTGAGGCTCCACGTTCGTCGAGCGTACAGTATATGGCCGATTCGATGGATATTATCAAAAACTATTTCCAGCAGATTTCTCTCGAAGTGCAGCCGCTTGATACGGACGAATACCGTATGTTGATGGATCACGGTCTACATTCGGTCTATGTATATCAGGAGACCTATAACCGTGAACGCTATCCGGTTTATCATTTGCGCGGAAAGAAAATGGATTATCGGTACCGTCTCGAAACGCCCGACCGACTCTGTGAGGCTGGAATTTATAAAGTGGGCGTTGGAAATCTGATCGGCCTCGAAGATTGGAGAACCGAGGCGTTTTTTACAGCGTTGCATGTCCGTTACCTTGAGAACCGGTATTGGAGAACGAAATATTCGATTGCTTTTCCTCGTCTCCGTCCCTATTATGGCGAAGGAGGATTCAATCCGGAGCACCCGACGACCGAGCGGAACTTGTTGCAGTTGATTTGTGCTTACCGATTGTTGAGCGAGGATGTTGAACTCTCGATTTCGACGCGCGAAAGTGCAGCATGTCGTGATACGGTTATGCCGTTCGGAGTGACCGTTATGAGTGCCGGGTCCAAGACGACTCCTGGTGGTTATGCGCATCCGACCGATGAGCTTGAACAGTGGGCCATCAACGATAGCCGGACTCCGACCGAAGTTTACAATGCGGTTAAGGCCAAAGGTTTTGAACCGGTCTGGAAAGATTGGTCGGCCTTCATGCAGGAGGCGAATATTCCGGCATAAATTTTTTACTATCTTTGTAGATACCCAGAGATAGTAAATATGAGACGTTTTTTATTGATGTTAATACCGATGCTTGGGACGATGGGGACACTTTTCGGAAAAGCCCCTTCGTCCCATGTTGGTTTGTATAACACGGTTACGGAGTTTCGTGTGGGCGGACATCTCGGTGAACGACTCGATGCGAATGAACGGAGCTGGATACAACCCCTGTTGGAGAATAATTCGAATCTGTTCGGTGCTTTCATGCGACCCGATTCGAACAGGTTGTTCAAGTGCATGTGGCATGGAGAATTTCCCGGAAAAATCCTTACCGGAGTGGCTCAGACCTATTTGACGTCGCATGCTCCCGAAACGCGTGCGGTGGGGGATCGTATGGTTGATTCATTGGCCCGAGCTCAGCGGGAGGATGGCTATTTAGGTCCTTGGTCCGATCGGGAACGTTTCGATAACCTGCCTGAAAAATGGGATACCTGGGGACATTACCACTGCATGTATGGACTCCTGTTGTGGTGTAAGGTCACGGGCAGCAAAAAGGCTTTGGAGGTAGCGTGTCGTGCGGCAGATTGTATGTACGACTATTTTATCCGTGGAAAGATCTTTTTCGCTTCGCAGAATTGGGGGGAATGCAACTTCGCTCCGAGCCATATTTTTGCTTTGCTGTATGAGGAGACTCGTGATCCCCGTTATCTGGAGGCGGCTGAATATATCGTGCAGCAGGAGTGGAAGGTGCCCTATCACGATTTCTATACGAACAGTACGTTGGCTTGTAATTGGCTCGAGGCCGCATTGGACGGGATTCCATTCTGCCATTCGCCCCAGAAGCGATGGGAGAGTCTTTATACGTTGACCTCGCTGTACACATTGTATCGCATTACGGGGAAACAGCAGTATGCGGATGCGATGGAGTCGTTGTGGTGGGGGATCGTGCAGTATGACCGGCACAATACGGGAAGTTTCGGAACGGGAGAAGGGGCTACCGGAGATATTTACGGAACTGGAAGTGAAACCTGCAATACGGTGGCTTGGATGACCTTCTCGACGGAGTATCTCAAACTCAGTCGAAATTCATACGTGGCCGATGAGTTGGAACTGTCGTTGCTCAATGCCACGCTGGGGAGTCAGTTGGGCGACAAGGAGTTCGTCTACATGAACTCGTCGGACGGCGTGCGCGTCAGTTCGCAGATCGAGCTGGCTCCTCATAGCTTTGAGGGAGGCCGTGAGATGAACTGCTGTCAGGCAAGCGGGAATCGGGGTTTGAGCCACTTTACCCGTTGGGGCGTGCTGAATGATGGAGAGAATATCTATCTCAATTATTACGGGGAATCGCAGATCCGGTTCGAGACGCCAGCCGGCCGCCCGATCGAAATCGAACAGCAGACCGATTATCCCAAGAGTGGATCGGTACGAATTTCGGTACTGCCGGAGAGGGCCGAACGTTTTGGCCTCTGTTTGAGAATTCCTGTATGGTCGCACCGGACGTTCGTGAAAGTGAACGGAGAGGCGGTCGATGACGTGGAGCCGGGGCGCTATCTCCGGTTAGAGCGGAAGTGGAGATCCGGAGATGTCGTCGAATTGGAATTTGATATGCGGATCCACTATTGGGTCGGGGCCGAGCGTGTCGAAGGTAAAAGTTCGGTCTATTACGGTCCGGTTTTGCTCTCGATTGCTGAGCCGGCCGATCAGGTGGCCCGATACCGGTTCACATCCGAGTCATTTGAGGGGATAGAGTGGGTCGACCGTCCGGGACACTGGTTTAGCGCCCAGATTCGGACCATGGACGGAAAGAGTGTCGAAGTGGAGGACTATGCGACGAAACCGGCCGAGAAACCCTATACGACGTGGCTGCCGGTCGAAACGACGTTGCCTTGTGCAACCTTCGACAGGAATGGAGCTCCGGTTTGGGATTATTGATCGTTAAAGGATTATTGTATGCGGATATTGATTCAACGGGTGCGGCGAGCTTCGGTGACGATTGGAGGTGAGCTGCACAGCGCGATTGGAATGGGACTGCTGGTTTTTGTCGGCATTGAAGAGGCCGATGATGAGCAGGATATCGGTTGGCTAACCGGAAAATTGACAAAACTTCGTATATTTGCCGACGATGCCGGAGTGATGAACCGTTCGGCGGAGGAGGTGCAGGCGGAGATCATGGTCGTCAGTCAGTTTACGCTGCACGCGATGACGAAGAAGGGGAACCGACCCTCGTACATCCGGGCTGCCCGACCGGAAAAGGCGAAAGGAATGTATGAACAATTCGTCGCTTCCGTCTCCGAGGCGATAGGCAGGCCGGTCGCAACGGGCGTCTTTGGAGCTGATATGCAGGTCGAATTGATCAATGACGGTCCGGTAACCATTTGGATAGACTCCAAAAATCGGGAATAATCCGAAATTAGTTTAGAGATTTACAGTATAAAAGAAGATACGTTAGGATGACAGTCAAAGAGGTGCAGGAGTTGATTGAAACGTGGACCGCAAAAAATAAGATCCGCAATAACGAATTGACCAATATGGCTCTTCTTACCGAAGAGATCGGAAAATTGAGTCGGGTGATGGTACATCGTTTCAATGATCGTGCTGATGAGCCCCATTTCCGTTATGAGGTGTCGGACGAAATCGGTGATATTCTCTGGACGCTGATCGAAGTGGCCAATCAAGCAGGGGTAGACCTGACCCTCTCGCTGATCCATGCGCTCGAGCGTAAAAGTAATGAGGCTCTCGCATTGAAAACAGAGAAAAAATAAGGCGGTGCATACGAACATAAGGGGAGGAGAACGAGTTTGGACGCTGCCAGTTTTACTACGGAGAACAAGACCGAATCATTGCGGAACTTTAGGTGCAATGGTTCGGTCTCTTTTTTGATTTCTGATAGCAGGCTTTTTATGATAGATAAGTCGTTTGTTATCATACGAGAAATGTTGTGTCGGACGAACTTCGATTCTCGATTTTGCGTATCTTTGCATGAATAAAAATGATTCAGATATGATTTCTAATCTTAGACAACTTTTTCTCGAACATGTGGGGCAGACATCGGATTATCCTATGATGCTCGAGGTGGAACGGGCAGAGGGCGTCTATCTCTACGGACCGAACGGAAAACGGTGGATCGACCTGATCTCCGGGGTGTCGGTGAGCGCGGTAGGACACGGTAATCCGGCCGTAATCGAAGCTATCTGTTCGCAAGCCCGCGATTATCTGCATCTGATGGTTTACGGTGAAGCGATCGAAGCGCCTCAGGTTCGCTATGCGCGGCGGATCGCTTCTCTGTTGCCCGATCCACTGGATTCGGTCTATTTCGTCAATTCAGGAAGTGAAGCGGTTGAAGGAGCTTTAAAGCTAGCCAAACGATACACCGGACGGACCGAGATGATCTACTACAAAAATGCCTATCACGGCAGTACACACGGGTCGCTTAGTGTAATGGGAGGAGAAACGTTTCGGAATGCGTTTCGACCTTTATTACCTGATACGCGTCAAATCCGGTTCAATGAGCCCGATGATTTGCAGTACATCACCTCTCGGACGGCTTGCGTGATTATCGAGCCGGTGCAGGGTGAGGGTGGAATCATACCGGTGCATCGCGATTATTTGCAGGCGTTGCGCGATCGGTGTAATGAGACGGGTACACTGCTGATATACGATGAAATACAGACCGGATTGGGACGAACCGGAACGCTCTATTTCTTTCAGCGTTACGGGATAGTTCCGGATATACTCTGTACTGCGAAGGCTTTTGGTGGAGGGATGCCTCTGGGTGCTTTTATTGCGTCGAAACGGGTGATGGATGTGCTGAAGACCAATCCGGTCCTCGGGCACATTACCACGTTCGGCGGTCATCCGGTGTGTTGTGCGGCAGGGCTTGCTGCGTTGGAGTATACCCTTTCCGAAGGATTGATGGAACAGGCCGAATCAAAGGGCGCTCTCTATGAAAAGTTACTCGCAGATCATCCTCTTGTACGGGAAATTCGTCGTGTGGGGCTGCTGCTGGCTGTCGAGTTCCGCGATGCGGAGCTTACTGCCCGGATTGTGTGGGATGCCGTCGAAGCCGGATTGATGACCGAGTGGTTCATGTTTCATGAAACGGCCATGCGGATCGCTCCTCCGTTGACGATAACTCCATCTGAGATTGAAGAGTCGTGTGCGATTCTTCGTAAGGTTATGGATCAGGTAAAGCGATGAGCTGAAGTGTTCGTTTTTTCCGAAAAAGTTTTAAATTTGCGGAATTCAGTTTTGATCGATCATCATATTAATCATTAAAATAATACGAATCAATAATGAAAAAAACGTTGAAAATAGTCGTTCTGGCTAAACAGGTTCCCGATACGCGGAACGTGGGCAAAGACGCGATGAAAGCCGACGGTACGGTGAATCGTGCCGCACTGCCTGCGATCTTCAATCCAGAAGACCTGAATGCATTGGAACAGGCTCTTGTTTTGAAAGACATGTTTCCCGGAAGTCGGATCGATCTGCTCACGATGGGTCCCGGACGTGCGGCTGAAATTATTCGTGAAGGAATGTTCCGCGGAGCTGATGGCGGTGTGCTGCTGACTGATCGAAAATTTGCGGGTTCCGATACGCTGGCTACATCTTATGCCCTGTCGCGAGCGGTAGCCAAATTGAATCCAGATATCATTATCGCAGGACGTCAGGCTATTGACGGCGATACCGCTCAGGTAGGGCCTCAAGTGGCAGAAAAATTGAATTTGCCGCAGGTGACCTATGCAGAGGAGATCGTTGGTTTCGAGGGCGAGGAGCTGATTATCCGTCGCAGACTCGAACACGGGGTCGAGACCGTGGCCTGCTCGCTGCCGTTGGTGGTAACCGTTAACGGATCGGCACCCGATTGTCGTCCCCGAAATGCGAAACTGGTCATGAAGTACAAACATGCCATTACACCCAGTGAATGCCAACAGGACGAGGTGAGCTGTTATGCCGATTTGCGGACGAACCGCCCCTACCTGAACATTACCGAGTGGAATGTTTCCGATGTAGATGCGGACGACCAACAACTCGGTCTCAGCGGATCGCCAACGAAAGTTAAAAAGATCGAAAACGTAGTGTTTGCAGCAAAAGAGGCGAAACGGTTGACCGGATCCGATCGGGATATCGAATCGTTGATCCAGGAGCTGATTGCCAGCCATACGTTAGGATAATTCGAAACCAAATCTAAAACGCATATTGATGAACAACATATTTGTATATTGCGAAAACGAAGAAGGGAAGGTGGCTGATGTGTCGCTGGAACTGCTGACCAAAGGCCGTGTTTTGGCCGATACGCTGGGATGCGAACTCGAGGCCCTGGTGTTGGGACACAACTTGGCCGGAGTTGAAAAAGAGTTGGCCGAGTATGGAGCTGACCGCATTCATATCGCCGATTGTGCCTGCCTGGCGCCTTACAGAACATTACCCCATGCAGCGGTAGTGTGCGGAATATTCAAGGAAGAGCAGCCTCAAATTGCATTGTTCGGAGCTTCTCCTGTAGGACGTGATTTGGGCCCACGTGTCTCTTCTGCATTGCACAGCGGTTTGACTGCCGATTGTACGAGCCTTGAGATCGGTTCCCATACAGATGTGAAGACGGGTAAGGAGTATCAGAATCTGCTCTATCAGATTCGTCCGGCTTTCGGCGGAAACATCATCGCTACGATCATCAATCCGGATCACCGTCCTCAGATGGCAACGGTTCGCGAAGGTGTGATGAAAAAAGAGAAGGCCAAAACGCCCGGGAAAGGTGTTGTTGTGAAGGTAGATGCCAACAAATATTTGAAGGACAGCGATTTTGTTGTTCGGATTATCGACCGTCAGATCGAAAAACGGAAAATCAACATCAAAAACGCATCGGTAATCGTGGCCGGAGGCTACGGTATGGGATCGAAAGAGAATTTCCAGCTGCTGTTTGATCTGGCTGACGTGTTGGGAGCGGAAGTCGGTGCTTCGCGTGCTGCGGTGGATGCAGGTATGGCCGATCATGCCCGTCAGGTGGGGCAGACCGGTGTTACGGTGCGCCCGAAACTCTATATCGCGTGCGGTATCTCCGGACAGATTCAGCATACGGCCGGTATGGATCAGTCGGCCATGATCATCTCGATCAACAGCGACCCTGAGGCTCCGATCAACAAGATTGCGGATTATGCCATTGTGGGCGATGCCATGGAGATCATTCCTAAGATGATTAAATATTACAAGCAAAACAGTAAATAGGCGGAATGACGATTCGGTTCGATATGCAGCTTGCCGATACGTTGGCTTGCGTGAAGCACTATCTGAAGAACGACAAAGGTGCCCGGAGAGCTATGTTGTGGTATCGGGTGTTGGTTCCTCTGATTTGGGTGATTTTGTTGATTCCTGATGTGATTCATGGAAGGATGAATGTCGCAATAGCGATTGTCGGCGTCGCGACTTCGGTTGCATGGTGGTTCGGAGCCCCCGCTCTGTATCTCCGACTGGTACTTCGGCAGGCGAAAAAGGCATACGGAAAACCGGAAAACGAAAAGCTATTTGGAAATGTCGAAATGACTCTTGACGAAAATGGAGTCAAGGTGAAAAAATTAGATCGGGAGGCGGTCAGCCGCTGGTCGAACATTACGAAAGCTGCAAAAAGTGCGGATTATATCTTTCTTCACCTTTCGAATATTTCGATGATTGCGATTCCTCGGCGCGATCTTTCCGAACAGGAGTGGTGTGATGTCGGGGAGATTGTGAAAAAACAGGTTTCCGATTTTCAGGTTTCCGAGATTTGAACCGAAAAGTGTATAGATGCAAATTAAAAAATAGAGAATATGGCTAATTTCTTTTTAGACAACAAGGATCTCCAGTACCACATGAATCATCCGTTGATGAAGAAGATTGTGGAACTCAAGGAGAAAGGCTTTGCCGATAAGGATAAGTACGACTATGCTCCGGTGGATTTTGAGGATGCGCAGGACAGCTATCGTCGGGTGATGGAGATCATCGGCGAGATTTGCGGCGACATCGTGGCACCGAATGCCGAAGGGGTCGATCACGAAGGACCAAAGGTGGTAGATAATCACGTGGTCTATGCACCCGGTACAGCGCAGAACATTGAAGTAATGGCGAAAGCCGGACTTTTCGGATTGACTTTGCCCCGGAAATACGGTGGATTGAACTTCCCGCTGGTTTACTTTGTAATGGCCAATGAAATGGTTGCTCGGGCTGATGCCGGCTTTGAGAATATTTGGGGATTACAGGATTGTGCAGAGACGTTGAATGAGTTTGCTTCGGAAGAGCAAAAGGAGAAGTATCTGACACGGGTGTGCCAGGGAGAGACTTGTGCGATGGACCTGACCGAACCGGATGCCGGTAGTGATTTGCAGGCTGTTATGCTCAAAGCCCACTGGGACGAGGCTCGCGGAACGTGGCTGCTCAACGGTGTGAAACGGTTTATTACCAATGGTGACGGACATATTTCGTTGGTTTTGGCCCGTTCGGAAGAGGGTACGACCGATGCGCGTGGTCTGTCGATGTTCGTATACGACCGGAACAATATGGCGGTTAAGGTGCGTCGTATCGAAAACAAATTGGGAATCAAGGGGTCTCCTACCTGCGAGTTGGTGTTTACCGATGCTCCGGCAGAGTTGGTTGGCGACCGCAAGATGGGGCTGATCAAATATGTCATGTCGCTGATGAATGCTGCCCGTTTGGGAATCGGCGCTCAATCGACCGGACTCTCTGAGGCTGCCTATCGCGAAGCACTCAAATATGCAAAAGAGAGACAGCAATTCGGGAAACCTATTATTGAATTCCCGGCGATTAAGGAGCTGCTCTCGAATATGAAAGCCAAATTGTTGGGCTCGCGGGCTTTGCTCTATGAAACAACCCGTTTTGTAGAGATCTATAAAGATTATACCCATTTGAGCCACGACCGGAAACTCGAACCGGCTGAACGTGCCGAGATGAAGGCATATACTCGTTTGGCTGATGCTTTCACGCCGATGTTGAAGCTGATGGCGAGCGAGTACTGTAATGATCTGGCCTATGATGCGATTCAGGTCTTCGGAGGATCGGGTTACATGAAAGATTATCCGGTAGAGCGTCTCTATCGGGATGCGCGGATCACGAATATTTACGAGGGAACCTCACAGTTGCAGGTCGTTGCGGCGATCCGTCACGTGACCACCGGAACCTATCTCAACCAGATCAAGGAGTATGAAGCGCAAGAGTATGAACAGTCGCACCTGAAAGATCGTCTGGTTGTATTGCGTGAGACTTATGAAAAGTGCGTCGCAAAGGTTACGGCAACCGAAAACAATGAGTTTGTCGATTTCCATGCACGCCGGATGGTAGAGATGGCTGCTCATATCGTGATCAGCTATTTGTTGATGCGTCAGGCTGGAGAGGTTGAGGACTATCGTGCTTCGGCTGAGCTTTATGTGAAATACGCTGAAATGCAGGTGGCAGCAGCAGCCCGTTATATAGAGCAGTCGACACCGGCCGATCTGGAATTGATTTCAGATGTAGAGAACGAAGCGTAGGTATCCTTTTGCAATGAAGAGACGGAGGAGTAGGTCTAAAATCCTTTCCTCCGTTTCTTCTTCTGTTTTTGGTAATCCGGTGTTTTGAATATGCGAATTATTATTAACTTTGTTTTGGCTATATTTGGAGAGTTGTAGTTTTCATTACGTAGATATGAGAAAAAAAGGTTTTATTTTGTTATTCATCCTTGTGATCGCTGCGTTTTCGCAAGGTAAAGCTCAAAATTATAACTGGGCGATTGGGGTGCGAGGTGGTGTGACGGCTTCGGGTATTACGGTTCGCCACAATTTCGATCCTTCCAACTCGATCGAGGCCATCATCGATTTCGCTCAAGGGTTCAATTTGTATGCGCTTTACGAACGGAATATACCGGTTATCCAGGAGGGTTTTAACTTCTATTATGGAGCGGGTGCCAACATCGGTGCCTGGGATCATCACCATAGTGAGTTTGCATTCGGTATCGATGGCGTGATAGGTCTCGAATATAAACTTCCTACAATTCCTTTGGCATTCTCTTTGGATTACAAACCGAATCTTAATCTGATTGAAAAAACAAAGTTCCATGCGCTTGACTTCGGATTGGGGGTAAAGGTTACTTTCTGATCGGATGTCGATAGAAAGAGAGTGTGTGGACGGATTTTTAAAATTTATCGTTATGAAAAAGTATTTTATACTCTTCGTTATATTGGCTCCTTTGTTTGCGTGTGTCAACAATCAGGGAACTAGTCGTGAACAGATGCAACAGACAAATGATTCGTTGAATGGGGTGATCTCTCAGAAGGATTCGATTATTGATGATATTTTTGTCTCGTTGAATGCTGTGGCTGAAAATTTGAATACAATCAAAACGCGGGAGAATCTCATCAGCAAAAACATGACGGATGGCGAGGTGCCCAAAAGTACGACAACGCAGATCAGCGAAGATATAGAAGCGATCAATCGTTTGTTAATCGAGAATCGGGAGACGATTGCGCGGCTCGAACAAAATGCTGAATTGTTGCGTAAGGCAAATGTGAAAATCGGAAGTCTGGAAAAACTGATTGCTCAGATGACATCACAGATTGAGTCGCAGGATCAGGAGATCAAAGTGTTGAAGCAGAACTTGGCAGAAAAGAATGTCCAGGTGCAGAATTTGACAGAGCAGGTGTCAGGTTTGAATACACAGGTGGAGACGCTTGCCACGGAAAAGGCATCTCTTGAAGGTGAGGTGAAAACTCAGGACAATATTCTTAATACGGGCTATTATATTATCGGTTCGGAGAAAGAGTTGTTGTCAAAAGAGATTGTCTATAAGAGCGGATTTATCGGCCGGACATTGAAGATCAATGAGAATCGTAGTCTCGATAGTTTCACTCAAGTCGATATCCGTAATTTGGATCATGTGATGATCGGTCAGAAAAAAGCGACCCTGGTCAGTTCGCATCCTGCTGAGTCCTATGAGTTCGTTATGTCAGAAGACGGAATTTTCGAGTCGCTACAGATCAAGGATAAGCAAAAGTTCTGGGAGTATTCGAAAGTTATGGTCATTAGTTACAAGTAATTTGTAATACGGAGGGAAAGAACGGTTGGTTTGTAACGGCGTTTCCGAAAAATTGTTGTTTTATTTTGCAAAACCGAATCGATTGATTACCTTTGCCTCCCAAACCGATCGAAAGATCAATTATAGAGTATCAATAAATTAAACTTAAACATCATGAAGAAGGGGATTCATCCTGAGAATTATCGTTTAGTGGCATTCAAGGATATGTCGAATGATCATGTGTTTTTGTGCAGGTCCGCCGTCCAGACCAAAGAGACCATCGAAGTAGACGGCGAAACCTATCCCGTGTATAAGATGGAAATTTCCAACACGTCTCACCCGTTCTATACCGGTAAGATGAAGTTGGTTGACACTGCCGGACGCGTCGATAAGTTTATGAGCCGTTATCAAAAACATTACGATAAGAAAAAAGCTGCTGCAAAATAGTCGGTGGCAGATAACAAAAACTCGGGGGCCGGAGTTTTGTAGGGCCCAGGGAGTTTAGATGTTATGGGAGCTGGACTTGATTAAGTCCAGCTCTTTTTTTATTGAAAAAGTGGGGGAGGAGATTTTGTGCCGTAAAACATCGTCAAAATAAAAAGATAGATATAAAAAAGCCTCGAGTACTTCGAGGCTTTTGGAGTTATTTGAGGGGGCTGGTTCCTACCTGTCCATAGCGACGTGGAAGTCGATCGTTGTATAAATATTTCCCGACCGAAGATAAAATGTGTATTCCCCGTATGGACCAGCTTCATAGTCCGGGTAGTCTTTTAAAACGATTGTCAGGACACCATTTTCTTGTCGGATATCGAATGAATCTGCATTTTGTTCCAGATAAGAGCCATACATCAATTCGGCATCTTGGGGAAGGTTGTATGTGCAGCTGTCGCCTTGGTTGTTGAGATTGCCGATGACAGTGGTGCCGGGTAAGGGAAGTCCGTTACTCTCGGCATGCGCAATAACGTATTTTACCTGTGCTCCTGTTGTCGTGTTTTCCGATGTGATGGGGGCGACTACATAGGCTTTGTAGAATTCCGAACCGACGAAGATAGCCTGTTCCCCCGAGGGAAAATCCCTTAAGGAATTTTGAGCATATACGTAGTACATATGGCCTTGTAGAACGGCGCTCTCTTGCGACAGATTGTCTAAGGTCAAGGGGAAGGAGGCTCCGAGACCGTATGTTTTCCCTTGGTCGACAAGATAACAGTTCTGTGTTTGGAAGTTGTTTGCATTATTGATGAATACATCCGAAGCTCCCAATAGCGTTCTCCCGTTATCTTCGTTCATCATGTTCAGGGTGACGTTTCCTGCAGGATCGGGAGCCTCGTCGTCTTTATCACAACCGATGAAGGTTGTCGAACAGAGAGTTAACAAAAAAACGGCGAAAGATCTTTTCATGTTCATATTCATAGTTCGTGTTTTGATTGTTTGAGTGCATCCATTTGAAGCACAAATATAGAATAAAAGAGAATATTCTGTGGAAAAGTTGTAGAAATCAGAATGGTGGTATTTTCACGGAGCAGACACATTGAAAAAAATGTATTTTATTACATAACGGAGAGGTGGATAAAGGAAGTTGTGGTAATTCGTTGGAATAATGATCTTTTTTGTTTTATCTTTGAAAGATAACGGCAAAAAAGTATCATGGAAACGGGGATGGAAAAAAGGAAAATGTCAATATTCCGGAGGATTTGGGTAATTTGTCTGGTTGGTACAATGATTTTGAACGGATGTGCGTCGACACGTTATGCACCACGGGCCCATTGGGAATAGGATGTAAGAGGTGAAAAAGATACATCGTTGCATGAGCTTGCCAGAAAGATAGGCGGTTCCGGATGTGTCGTGCTCGACGGGAAGATTCTCTATTCTTGGGGACGTATCGATCGCCCTGTAGATTGGGCGTCGGCATCCAAGCCTGTATTAAGTACACTTTTTTTCTGTGCACTCGATCGGAAACTTGTACGGAGTGCTGACGAACGTCTGATTGATTGTGGCGTACCATTGAGAGGTAAAGACTCAACAATTACTTTTCGGTCGCTTGGTGCCATGACCAGTGGATACACATTGAAAGAAGCCGCCGGAAAGGCATATGCCTATAATGATTACGGCATACAGCTTTATGAATATGCGTTGCTTGAGTATCTTTTTCATCAGCCGGCGCAAGAGGTCGCTTCAGTGCAATTTGAAAAGTTGCAATTTGAAGATGAGTGGGGGTATTATCATATTCCACCAAAGAGGCATAGGATAACGTTGTCGGTTCGTGATTACGCGCGGTTGGTTTGGATGTGGCATAACCGGGGCGCTTGGAATGAGGAGCAGGTGATCGCGCGAAAATGGTTCAGAAAATATATGCGTCCGCAGGTCCCATACGATCTGCCTCACGCCGCTCCGTGTGAACGGATTAACGATTATCTGGAGATCGGTTCCTACGGAGGAGGGGCTGATCATTTTACCCATTTGGGACCGGGTGTGTATGGATTCAATTGGTGGTATAACCGCCCCACGCCTTTGAAGGAAGGTGCATTGTTGTTTCCTTTGCTTGATGACGATTGGATTCTTTCAATCGGTGTGCGAGGTCATTTGTCGCTGTTTTCTCCGAAAAAAAATTATGCACTGATTACCTCTTTCGGCAATTGGAAAGATCGACAGAAAGAGTGGGGGGATTACGAACCATTGTTGAACTCCTTTGTCGAACACATGGAAAAAACATATGGGAAAGGGGATGCTACTCGATAGAGAGGGAGAGGGCCTGCAAATAAAATGATTTATATTATTCGGCCTCAATGCAGTTCGTTTTGAAATTTACGGTAAGCATCGAGGCCGATGTGTTCATTAATGTCCGTTTCAGACGGTAGTATCAGAGCTCGGTAAATGGGAGGTAAAGATAACGTATTGTCAGACGGCGTGCTATTTTGTTCCTTGATTTGCTACGGCAGCGGTTTTACGACGGATCTCATCAGGATCGCCGAGAAAATAGTCCTTTGTGAGATTCAGATGACGGTCGAATTCGAAAACATAGGGAACGGCAGTCGGAAGATTTAACCGTACGATTTCGCTGTCCGGAATTCGTTTCAGGTGTTTGATGATTCCTCTCAGACTGTTGCCGTGGGCAACGATCAAAAGTTGATCTTCAAATTTTAGCCGGGGAAAAATAGTCTTTTCCCAGTAGGGCAGTATCCGTTTTATCGTGTCTTTTAATGATTCGGTACGGGGAAGTTCGCTGTTGGGAATCTGGGTATAGCGGTTGTCGAATTTCGGGTTTCGAGAATCGGTTTCCGATAACGCGTCCGGGGCTATGTCATAGCTTCTTCTCCAGATCAGAACCTGCTCTTCTCCATATTGTGCTGCGGTCTCCTTTTTGTTCAGCCCCTGCAATACACCATAATGTTTTTCGTTGAGCCTCCAATGTTTCTCTACCGGAATCCAATCCTGATCGAGTACGTCCAGTGCAATGTTCAGTGTTTTGATGGCTCGTTTCAGATATGAGGTGTAGGCACGATTGAATGTTAGCCCCTCCTGTCGCATCAGTTCGCCGGCCTGATACGCTTCGGCGCATCCCTGTTCGGTAAGGTCAACGTCGGTCCATCCCGTGAAACGGTTCTCTTGATTCCATGTGCTCTCGCCGTGGCGGAGCAATACGATTTTTTTCATAACGCATGATTTTTGATTTGATCAAAAGTATCGAACATCTTTAATGCCAGATTGCGTAACTTGGTAAAATACCTGTTACTGGGTATTCGTATCAATCCGATTTTGTGGCTATTGGTTATGAATGGGTATGCAGATAACAGAATTTTTGGGAAAAGCATGATTCGAGAGTCCGATTCTTTCGATGACGTGGTGTGAATTGTGGTGTGCTTTTTGCAACGGTACGTAATCGGTATAACCAAAAAATCAAATCTTATGAAAAGTCAAGGTTTATTATCGTTTTTGAGTGGCGCGGCCATAGGTATTGCCGTAGCTCTGCTTTTTGCTCCCGATTCAGGAGCCAATACCCGTCAGAAAATAACGGAAAAGTTGAGACAGAACGGACAGAAGATGAAAGAGGCTCTCGACGAGTCGCTGCATTGTTGTGAGGACCAGTAATCAGAAGGATGTATGAATGCAAAAAACAGTACCGGTCCTTTGGATAAGACAATGCGGGATTTGGGTGATTATGTTTCGCTCAATGCCGATAAAGTGAGGTTATGGACCATAGAAAATCTTGCCGTATGTTTTAATACGTTGTTCGGGATTCTTTTGTTGGTTGTTTTGCTGGGGATTGCCGTGTTGTTTTTTGCTGTAGCGGTGACGTGGATACTCGGAATTTTGCTCGGATCCTATCTGGTGGCTATTTTGCTGATGGGTGGAGTGTTTGTTGTGTGCTCATTAATCGTTTATTTGCTGCGAAAGAGGCTGATCGTCGATTCGGCTGTAAAAATGTTGTGCCGGATGACCGATGATATGAATCGAAAAAATGGGAATGATGAATAGGGTCCGTTATGACCGGATTGGAACCTTGGAAGAACTCCGATCCGAGCGATATAGAATCGATCTCGAATTACATCGAATGAAATGTCATTTGGAAGAAGATCGGAAGAAGGTGACTGATCTGTTTACTCCGGCTGGAGTATTCACCTATCTCGGAGGCGGTATTGACCGGATATGTACAACAGTTCAGTGGTGCCTTTCCGGTTATGATTTTGTACGTAATCTGATCATCCGAATACGTGATGAAAGACAGCAAAAGAAAAAAGGAGAGGATTGATTCAATGCGATCCTTGTTTTGTTTGTGAGTTATTGAATAAACCTATTTGGCTTTATTCCGATTGGCGAGATAATCTTTGACTACATTGTAGTAGGCATCCGGAGCCTCGTTGTTTGGATAACGTTTATGTGCACTCTGGCTTTCGTGAGTGTCGGCAATACCCCAGAAAATGGCGTCGCAGGTGTCATCGTAAGAGCCGAAAATGCAATATTCGGTCGCTTCACCGGCCCATGCCACTTTCTCTTTCCACTGTTCCAGTGTGCTGCGTTTCCATTCAGTCGGTGCAACGCCTTCGTTTGGACACGCAAAACGGACTTTATTGTCGGAGCTGGATGATTTGTGACGATAGCCCCAACCATCCGTTGGTCCGAAGTTCATGGGCGAATTTACTTGGCAGGTTCCGATCCGGAATTTTGCCAGATAATCTTTTTCGTTTTCGGGGGCGGCGTCGTACATTTTCCAAAAATCTTCGCCCATGTAGAAAACGACGAGCATCGGACGATCGTCGCCAAAACCATATTTGCGGTATACCTCTTTGTTGGCCCAATTCTCCCAGATACGTTTGGCTACTCCATTCCAGTAGGCCAATGTGTGGGCTGCCGGATTTCCGATAAACATCACAAAGTGCATTCCCAATTCGGTACATACTTGTTCGATCGAGGCAATTTGATCTTTCGTCTCAACTTCCCAAAGTGCTCCTTCGTTGGGTTGGCAACCGGGCCAACTTCCAGGAACGGATTCCCATTGGCTCGGGTTTGTTAAATCGATGATGACATCGTTGATCCCTGCTTGTTGAATAGTAGAGAGGATGGCTCGGGCGTGGTCGATGTTTTTGTAGTCGTGATCCGTAATCCATTGGTCGCCTACCTTGAATTTGATAACCCCTTCGTTCGCACTACGGCAACAGATCAGAATGTGGGACATCGGGATACTTTGGCTGGTTTCTTCCGGTTGAGTTCCCGGATCTTTCTGTGTCGAAGATTTGTCTGCACACCCGGCTACAGACATGCTGATCAACAGCAAACAGTAAACGAATAAACGTTTCATAGTAATAAGTTTAGGTTAAAAAAATAAAATTGGGTTTGTCGATATGAGTTGTTTAAAATTATTCCTGTCGTTCTTCGTCGCTTTCGGTCAACTCCTGGAGTGTGTAAACCAATGGAGCGGTAAACGGATGTTTCCGGTAGGGACAAGGGGCTACAGCGCAATGTGAACAATGTTTTTCGTCACAAGGATCGGTGTGTACGGAAATCAAAACCTGATCGGAAAATTTTTGACGAATGGTTTCCTGTAATTGTTGACATAAATTGTGCCCCTGGCGGATGTCGTAGAACCAAGGTAAAGTGAGGTCGCAGTCTACATAAAAAGCACTACCATACCGGATAATTTTCAGGTTGTGGATATCGATCCATGCCGGGTCCGGATTTTCGGATACTACCTGAAGCATCTTTTCAAGACATTTCTTGTCGGCTTCGTCGGTCAGCTCGGCGATTGTTCTTCGGAGGATCGAAGATCCGGTCCAAATGATAGCTCCTCCGAATATGAGAGCTAAGGCGCTATCGATCCATTTGATACCGGTTACGTATAGCAGGATCAAACCGATTACCAACCCTATGGAAGAGATGGTATCAGATTGCAGATGTTTTCCCCCGGCAACCAGGGCGAGCGAATTGTATTTGCGTCCCATGCGGATACTATATCGGCCCAGCAGGTAGTTTATTGCACCTGCGGCGGCAACCAATAAGATACCGATGTCGAGTTGTCCTATCTCTGAAGGAACGAACAATCGGCGGATTCCTTCGTAAATGATGATGCTTCCTGCTGCTGCAATCATGAGACCCTCTATCGAGGCCGAAATTACCTCGATTTTGCCGTGTCCGAACGGGTGATTGCTGTCTTTGGGGCGTGCTGCGAGACGCAGACTGTACAGTCCTATAAATCCAGCAGTTACATTAACGATACTTTCCAACGCATCGGTCAGGATGCCGACTGAATTGGTCAAGGCAAAAGCTAAGAATTTGCCGGCCATCAGCAGCACCGAACAACATACGATACGAAGTTGTACACGTTGCTTGATCGTTCCTTCGAGGTTGGAAGTCATATTCTTATTTTTCTTGCAAAGGTAATGAATTGTCTGAATTGTGAACTATTGACTCCAAAATAGAGGTGAGTGATTTTGTTGTCAATGTTTTAGGATGGATTGAAGATGTGTGGGAAATTCTATTTATTGTGTTAATTATCAGTGGGGTGGGATGTGTCTGTTGCGAAATTGTGAAAAAACCGAGCGGATCGTTTTGTTTTTATGCTTAATTTTTTATAATTTTAAAACTGAATTGTTATTCGTATTAACGTGCTATTGAAAATTATAAATCAACCTAAACCGTCAGGATTATGATAATTACTTTTAACGAGCTGCGTCGGATTAAAGATAAACTGCCCAGCGGCAGTTCGCAGCGTATTGCGGATGAATTGAACATAGATGTTAACGTTGTACGTAATTATTTCGGAGGGACACATTTCCAAGATGGGGATCCCGTGGGGATTCATATGGAGAAAGGGCCTGACGGAGGTGTCGTGACTTTGGACGATGACGCGATCCTGAAGTGTGCCATGCGGATCATTGCGGAACAACCCCAAAACCAGTAGACATTGTTTCTTGGGAAAAACAAAAATGAAAAAAGAAGGGAGACGAATATTCGTCTTCCTCTCTTTTTGTCTTTGAGCGAATAATTTTTTAGTGAATAAATTACGCATTCAAAGACGGTTTGTTGTATTTCGGGAAAAAATATGTAGATTTGCACTCCAAATGTAAATACGCGAGTGAAATAAACCTCGACTTAACGAAAATTAAATATAAAACTTTCAGACAAAATGCAGAACAAAGGAGCACTAAAACTTCTGGCGATCGCATTGGCGATTGCCTGTGCCTACCAGCTTTCGTTCACTTTTGTGACGCGCCATGTCGAGAAAAAGGCGGAGGCCTATGCCGCCGGTGATGCGCAAAAGGAACAAAGCTATTTGGATTCGATTAAATCCAAAACCGTCTACGATTTAGGATTTATCCAATTCAATTATAAAGAGTGTAAAGAGAAAGAGATCAATCTCGGTCTCGATTTGCGTGGCGGTATGAACGTCATGTTGGAGATCTCGGTTGAGGATGTGGTTCGTGCCCTGTCGAACGACAGCAAAGACCCTGTTTTCAATCAGGCCTTACAACAAGCTCGTGAAGCTCAAAAAAACAGTACGAGTGACTATATAACTCTGTTCGCCGATGCTTATGAGAAGCTCTCGAACGGCGGAAAGTTGAGTTATATTTTTAATACGCCTGAATTGCGGGAACAGATTAATCCGAACAGCACAAACGATGAGGTGATCAAGGTGCTTCGCGAATCTGCTGAGAGCGCGATTGAAAACTCGTTCAATGTGCTCAGGAACCGTATCGATAAGTTCGGTGTGACGCAACCCAATATCCAACGTTTGGAAAACTCGGGTCGTATTCTGGTTGAACTTCCCGGTGTGAAAGAACCGGAACGGGTTCGTAAATTGCTTCAGGGAACTGCCAGTCTGGAGTTCTGGGCTACTTATGAGAATTCTGAAATTTATCCCGCTTTGGTCGAAGCTAATACGGTTATCAAGGATCTGGAAAAAGCAGGGCAAATGGTCGGAGCCGATTCTTTGGCCCATGATTCGACTGCTGTAGTGGAAATGACCGAGCTTGTCGAAAGCAATGCTGTTGCCGATAGCACGAAAGTCGATTCGACGGAAACGAGTCTGGTTGCTCAGTTGGATAGTACCGATGTCGATCAGTCTCAGGATATGGCACAGATGATGGCTAACTATCCACTATTTGCCAAATTGCGTCCGATGGCCGATCAAACAGGACAGATTGCCCGCGGTCCGGTAATTGGAACTGCTCTTTCATCCGATACGGCTGCAGTTAACCGCTATCTGGCTTTGCCGCAAGTTAAGGCGTTGTTGCCCCGTGATGTGAAGCTGCTTTGGGGTGTGAAGCCGATGAGCGGTAGTGAGTCTGTCTTTGAATTGTATGCCATTAAAGCGAATACCCGAGACGGAAAAGCTCCGTTGGATGGAGGTGTCGTAGTTGATGCTCGTGAACAATATGCACAGCACGGTTCGAGCGCTGAAGTGTCGATGATCATGAACGCTTCGGGAGCGCGGACGTGGGCTCGTCTGACGGCTGATAATATCGATCGATGCATTGCAATCGTGTTGGATGGTTATGTATATTCGGCTCCGGTGGTACACGGAGAGATCTCCGGCGGTCAATCATCTATCTCCGGACAGTTTACGATCAATGAGGCTCGTGACTTGGCCAATGTGTTGAAGTCTGGTAAACTGCCTGCTCCTGCAAGAATTACGCAGGATAATGTCGTAGGTCCTTCTCTTGGTCAGGAATCGATCAACGCCGGTATGATGTCCTTCATCTTGGCCTTCATTCTGGTGCTGCTTTATATGATTTTCTACTACAACAAGGCCGGTATGGTTGCAAGCATCGCCTTGATATGTAACCTGTTCTTCCTGTTCGGGGTGTTAGTCTCTTTTGGAGCCGTGCTGACCTTGCCGGGTATTGCCGGTATCGTGTTGACGATGGGTATGGCGGTCGATGCAAACGTTATTATCTACGAACGGGTTAAAGAAGAATTGCGTATGGGCAAGACATTGAACATAGCAGTGACCGAAGGTTACAAGAACGCGATGTCTGCCATTATCGACGGTAACGTAACCACATTGATCACTGGTATTGTACTGTTCGTGTTCGGAACAGGTCCTGTACAAGGTTTCGCAACGACGTTGATCATTGGTATTCTTACTTCTCTGTTTACAGCAATCTTGATCACTCGGTTGATCTTTACCGGAATGCTGAAACGAGAAAAAAATATTACTTTCTCGAATCGGCTTACAGAAAACTTCTTGGCAAACACTCGTTTCAACTTTATTGCGAAACGTAAAATTACTTATGTCATTTCGGGAATCCTATTACTCGTTACTCTTATCTCGTTGGGTGTTCGCGGCATGAGCTATGGCGTAGACTTTTCCGGTGGTCGTGCCTTTGTCGTACGCTTCGACCAACCCGTAACGGCTGATCAGGTTCGTTCAGCGCTGGGCGATGTCTTCGGGGATGCCGGTAAAGAGGTAAAGCAGTTTGGTAAAGAGAATCAGATGCGTATTATTACGCAGTATAAGTACGATGATGCAGGAGAGGATGTTACGCACGAAATCGAACAGATGCTCTACAAAGCACTCTCTCCGTTGATGGCGCAACCGTTGACCGAGGATGAGTTCTTGACGACGGCTACAAACCCGATCGGTATTGTCAGCTCGGATAAAGTGGGCCCGACGGTGGCACACGATATCAAGGTCAACTCCGTAATTGCCGTGTTGTTCAGCTTGGTGGCTATTGCCTTGTATATCATTATTCGATTCAAACGTTGGCAATGGGGTATCGGTAGTGTGATCTCATTGTCGTTGGATACAATATTCACGATTGGCCTCTTCTCTCTATTGCACGGAGTACTACCGTTCAGCATGGATGTCGACCAGTCGTTCATTGCGGCTATTTTGACTATCATCGGTTACTCAATCAACGATAAGGTGGTGATCTTCGACCGAATCCGTGAGTATCAGACACTCTATCCAAAACGGAACATAAAAGATAATATCAACAATGCGATTAACTCGACGTTAACCCGTACGATCAATACTTCGGGTACTACACTTGTTGTATTGTTGGCAATCTTCCTGTTCGGAGGAGAGGTGATCCGTGGTTTTGTCTTCGCCCTGCTCTTCGGTGTGCTGATCAGTACCTATTCGACGGTATTTACGGCAACTCCGATCGCTTACGATTTGATCCGTAGAAAAGCGAAAGAAGAAGCGAAATAAGTCGTAACATAAAACATAAAAAGGTAATAAAACGGCAACTGATTTCAGTTGCCGTTTTATTATTCTTTTTTTACCTTTGTTTTTGTTATGGGATTCGGTTTTTTAGATATAACGCTGATCGATATCATAGATATCTTTTTGGTAGCGCTGCTTATGTTCCAAGTTTATCGTTGGACTCGAGGAACCAATGCGTTGCGTATTGTTGTAGGTATCTTGATCATTTACCTGTTTTGGGTGGTGACCCGGGTACTGAATATGGAGTTGATGAGCATGATTCTCGGTCAGATTATCGGAGTGGGAGTTATTGCGTTGATTGTGGTTTTCCAACAAGAGATTCGGCGATTCCTGATCTTGTTGGGAACACAATATACGAATCGAAGGGTCTCTTTTTTAGCTCGGTTGTTCCGTCCCAAACGTAACGTCCCCAATGTGGTGGGGGTTGAGTGGATCGATACGGTTGTCAGCGCTTGTGAGGATATGGCAGTAACGAAGACAGGTGCATTAATAGTAATTGCAAGAAAGGTGAATCTGCGACCTTTTATCGAACAGGGTGAACGGATCGACGCCCTAATATCTGCTCCCTTGCTTAAAAACATATTCTTTAAAAATTCTCCGTTGCATGACGGTGCTGTTGTGATTGCCGGTAGCCGGATCGCCGCTGCCAAGTGTGTTTTGCCTTCGACCGAGCGAGAAGTTCCAATGGAATTCGGAATGCGACATCGAGCTGCTTTAGGTGCATCGGAAGTGACGGATGCATTGGTTATTGTGGTTTCGGAAGAGCGTGGTACGATTTCGTTGGCGCGCAAAGGACACGTGAGCCAAGATGTCTCTCCCGCAAGGTTGAGAAATATGTTAAGAAAAGGTTTGGCAGGGTAGGCCTTTGGTGTGTTCTTGTGTCGAAACAGGGATAAAAATCAAAATATCTTTAAGTATCTGGAATGAAAAAAATATGGATGCTGTCCGCCGTTGTAGTTTTGATAAATCTATGTACGGTAACGGGACTTTGGGCAGAAGTGGTGTATGTCGATCGTCCGGATTCGGCAGGTAGGTTCGCTCCGTTGATTAAAAATGATCGGTCTGCGGCTCGGGTCAACAGCGAGAGAATGTCGAAAATTATGTCGACCGTGTCACGAGGAGCGACACTGTTTTTTTCTGCGGGAGATTATTATTTCGATGGGGCGGCAATGCCCAATCACGGATCTATCGAATCGAGTGCGACGGGACAGGTTTTCCGGGGCGAAGGTGTTGGTACGACCCGTATTCTACAATGCGATGCACGGCAAGATTTTGGTTTCGTGTGTAGGGAAGATCTGAAACGAGTTCCTGCAGCGACCTTACGGATACGGCATAAAGGGTGTGTGGTTGAGAATATGACGATTGCTCTCGATTCTGCATTACCTTCAAAGACAATTGCCGGTACGGCGGCTTTGCAAATTGCTCATATTGCCTATTATGCGGATAATAATGTGGGAATAGTTGAGACTACCGGTCAAGGAGAGGATTTTCTGATCGATCATGTAACAGTTTCTCGGGTCAATATTGGAGAAAATTTAGGTTCAGGAATTCTTGCGACACGATTTTTTGAGGTAGGGATCGATATTGTCGGGTCGGGAGGACATGTTCGGGTAGCCGAAGTGCACCGTTTGGATGCCCGAACGGGTATTCGGCTGGATAACGGAAATCATTGCGGACAGGGCGAATATCAATTTGAATCGGTCTACTGCATGGGTAATCCCGATGTTTTTCAAGATGGAGTGTTTTTCGATTGGGTGGGAGGACAAGCACCGTCGATACACAATAGCTCATGTTCGTTTACGAGTGGAATTTTTGCCGGACCGTGTGGACGTTCTGGAGATCGGTTGAATCCTTACCCCGAAGCTGAGGTTATTCGTCGAGGAGAAAAGGATTGGGATTGGTTGACATTGCATGCACATACGGTTCCCGATGAACCCGATGTTGCACAAAGAACCGTATGGTATGGTTTGCCAAGATACGCTGAAGTGGTCCGTATCGGCAGTAAACCGGTAACAGGAGGGAAAGAGTGGATTGCCGGAAAGGATTTCGATGTGGTGCGTGTGTCTGATAATAAAGATTATGAGGCGGCTTCGAAAATAGTCTGGAAAGGAGAACGCCCCGATCCCGGAACGATCTATTACGTGACATTCAAGCAACCGGCCGAGTATCGTGTCCATGATTTGGAGTGGGGGAATGCCATAAACGTATCTGTGCAGGAGGCCAATCAAGTCGATGGATTTGCTGTTTGTTTCTCGGATCAAGGAGTTGGGTACAAAAATCCCGACTTCCGATTTGGTATCGGGTATAATTTTCTGTTCTCAGGGATGTTCGTAATTAATGGAGATTTCATTTTCGATGGAGATGTCGATTTGGTCAACATCACAGGACTGACTTCCGGGGTATGTGACGTCTGGCTGAGTGGAATGGATGAGAACAGAAAGTGTCGTAGAATATCCATCAACAACAGCTCGTTGAACCATATTCGAATTGACGATTTTACGGAAAATATCCGTTGTGTGAATAATTTTATGGATAATCGATGCCTGATTCGGGCAGATTCACCTAAACACATGGAAAAACTCATTCAGGAGCGAAATTATCGGTTGGATGAGTCTGTCGTAAAGGAGGCGGTCCGCTCATGGAAATAGAGATCCTGCTCCCATTATAGGGAACAGGATCGGATGAAACAAGCGCGTGATTTTACCTTGCCTTTTATTCCGTGTGTCGGGCATTTGAAAGAGATAATGCCCTATTTCGGGGCTGAGGCCTCTGTTTTTATTCTTCAATTGTGCGTTGTTTACCGGAGAACTTCGAAAGAGCCTTCCAGATCGGCGGATGAACTACCTCCGACCCAGACTTTGAATTGTCCCGGTTCGTATCCGTAGCTCATGTCTTGACGATAGAAACTGATGCTTTGGGCGTCTAACAGGAAGGAAACTTCACGGCTCTCGCCCGGAGCCAGTTCCACTCGTTCGAAACCTTTCAGCTGTCGGAGTGGACGTGTAACGCTGGCGACGACATCCTGAAGATAGAGTTGTACCACCTCCGTACCCCTTCTTTCACCGCTGTTACGAACTGTTACGGTGATTTCGATCGGCTGTTTCATGTCGCTTTTATCGGAAGAAATCCGAAGATCGGAATATTCAAAGGTCGTGTAACTGAGTCCGTATCCGAAGGGATAGAGCGGTGTGTTGTCCGGAAGGTCGATATAGCGTGAAACGTAGTGTTGTTCTCCGACATTTGGTGTAAAAGGACGTCCGGTATTTTTCATATCGTAGTGTATTGGAACTTGTCCTAAAGATCTCGGAAAGGTCATGGTCAGTTTCCCGCAAGGGTTGAAATCCCCTGACAGTATATCGGCAACGGCGTGTCCTCCTTCCGTGCCCGGATACCATGCTTCGACAATCGCATCGGCAACGGAGCTCTCCCAGCTCAGATCGAGCGGACGTCCGTTCAGTAGCAACAGAACGAGGGGTTTGCCTGTGGTGCGGATCGCTGCAATCAGCTCCTGTTGAATCTTCGGCAGTGAGATGGTGGTCATACTCGTCGCTTCTCCACTCCACGATCCGGGTAGACCGACCGCTACAACCGCGACGTCGCTGTTGCGTGCTGCTTGCAATGCTGAATGAAAACCGATACGGTTTTCTTGTTCGTAAGGAGATCCTTGTGTGAATATGATTTTATCGTGACCGAAGCGCTCCTGCATGCCTTGAAGAATGGAGACAACATGCGAAGTGTCCCCTTGTCCGTACCACGATCCGAGCAGATCGATCCGGGAGTTGGCGAATGGTCCGATCAGAGCGATTTTGCGTCCTGTCGTGATCGGAAGCGTCCTGTTGTCGTTTTTCAACAGAACGATCGACTTTCGGGCCATGTCGCGTGCGGCAGCCAAATTCTCCGGTTTGTAGAATTCGCGTGCGGCAGCTGTCGTATCGAGGTAACGGTACGGATCATCGAAGAGCCCCAATGCGCATTTTACCCGCAAAACGCCGGCGCACATCCGATCGACCTGTCGGAGAGAAACCTTTTTCTGTTCGACCAATTGTTTGAGAAAACGGTGGTAGATGTCGCCCTGAAGGTCCATGTTGATTCCCGCGTTGAGGGCCAGAGCACCGGCTTCCATGCTGTCGGCCGCCACGCCGTGCGGCACCAGTTCATTGATGGCGGTAAAGTCCGTTACGACGAATCCGTTGAATCCCCACTCCTTGCGCAGGATGTCGGTCATCAGGTAGTGACTGGCCGTGGCCGGAACTGCATCGATGTCATTGAATGCGCTCATGACCGATCCAACTCCGGCATCTATCCCGGCTTGATAGGGCGGCAGGTAGACTTCGCGAAGCGTGCGGTCGGTGATGTCTACGGTCTGGTAGTCGCGTCCGGCCTGAGGGGCTCCGTAAGCAGCGAAGTGTTTGATGCAGGCCAGAATCGTACTGTCCGAGGCTAGGGATTCGGGACTCTCCCCCTGGTATCCCTCCACCATGGCGGCGGCAATAAGCGAACCGAGGTAGGAGTCCTCTCCCGAACCCTCCGAAACGCGTCCCCAACGCGGATCCCGTGTCACGTCGACCATCGGCGAAAAGGTCCAGTTCAGACCGGCGGCAATCGCTTCACGCGCGGCTACGCGTGCAGAGTTTTTGATCCCCTCAATGTCCCACGAACAAGACATGCCGAGATTGATCGGAAAAATGGTCTTCATGCCGTGAATGACGTCGTAGCCGAACAATAGGGGAATGCCCATGCGGGTTTCCTCGACGGCGATACGCTGTAGCTCGCGGTTGTAGGCCGGAACGTGGGCATTGAAGATGTTTCCACAGGTGCCGTTGCGGATCGCCTCCTCGACGTTTTTCGGAAGCGTCGGTCCGGTCGTGGTGAAGTGGCTCGAGTAGAGGACTAATTGTCCGATCTTCTCGTCGAGGGTCATGCGTTGCATCAGTGAATCGACGTACTGTTCGATTTTCGGATCGGAAAAGTAGTGGGAGGCCTTCTCTGTCGAGGCAGTCCGGTCGTAAGACGAGCGACAACCATGTAGAAAATATATTGCGAGAAGGGGAACGAGTAGGTAAATGATCTTCATAACGGATTAATTTAGTGTTTCGACAGGTGATTGGTTGTAGGTGAACCCCAAACGGGAAAGGCCCCGTCGGACGTCGTCGTTTTTCATAAAAGCCTTCCAAAGTGTGGCGCGACGGTGGTTTTCGATCATGATAAGGATCGGGCCCTGGTCGATTGCAAGATAGTTGTACGTCGATTTATGCGGATCGGACATACCGAGGTTAAGTGCATCGTAAAAACCCATAATCCCGAAAGAGATCGGTCCCAGATTACGGTAGAGGTTGCGGAGCACGTCCATCGACTCATGCGGCGTGTAGGGCATCGAGGAGAGGGCTGCGGTCGGGGCGACGGTCCCGAAATCGTGACCGATACCCGGAGAGTGGGCCATATATCCTGTTGGCAGGGCATCGCATGCAGTTAACCCCCAGAAATCGGGACCGTAACCGACCCAGCCGTAAGGATTGTCGATGCAGTAGGCACGATTGATACGGGTAAAGCGGCAGTTTTGCTCCCAATAGTTTGCATAGAGGTCGCGCAGTCCTCGTGGATCGAGTCCCAGATAGGAGTAGTGGACCCAAAACAGCGGTCCTCCCATCAGCGCCCGTTTCCCTAAGGGAAGCATCGTCCCGTAAAAGTCCGTTGCACAGAAGAATTCGCCGGCTTCCCGATTGACCCAGCACTGTTCGTAAACCTCCCGATCGATCGGGTAGGTTGGAGAGGCGGCAGCGAGGATGTAGGCGATCAGTGCTTCGTCGTAACCCTGTATCTTGTGGTTCATGGCGAACCCGTGCTCCTCGGACCAATGCCAGTAGAGTGCCTTCTCGCCTTGTGTGTAGAAGCTCCATTCGACTCCGTGCCACAGGGTGTCGATACGGGCACGCAGCGTCTTCTCCTGCTCCGTTTCCCGATCAAAATAGCCTCGGGCCGTCAGCAATCCTTGTATAAGAAATGCTGTCTCGACGAGGTCTCCTCCGTTGTCGTGTTCGCTGAACGGGTAGGCTTTGTTGGTGTAGGTATCGTACCAATGGGCCCAGACTCCATGGAAACGGGGAAGCCGTTCCAACGATCCGACAATACGTTCGAGCCGGGTCAATACCTCTTCGCGTGTAACGAAACCGTTCTCGATGCCGGCGATCAATCCCATGATGCCGAATCCCGATCCCCCGATCGTGATACAACTTTCTCGGCTGTCGTCCGAACGCTCGAAGATCAGTCCCGTAAGCGGGTCGGCGAACTCCCAGAAATAGCGAAACGTGTATCGTTGTACCATCTCTTGCAGCTGATCGTCCGTAAGCCGCCGCACCGAGGCCGAGACGTCGGGACTTGTGTGGATCGTCTCACCTGAACGATTCAATGCCGAGACCCGGTAGGTGTAGGTCGTGTCGGTTGTCTCGACGAAATCGAGATAGTACGTCCGGTTTGTAAATCTGCGCAGAACCGGGTTACCTGAGGCCTGAAGTCGGTATACTGCATAGCGATCGACTCCGGATATGGGACGCCACCTCAATTCTACGTGCGAGTCGTAACCGGTCGCTTCGATCGGTCCCGATGAGCAGAAGAGCGTGTCCAGCATGCTTTGATCCGACGGTTGTGCCGTATCAGGTTGGGTATTTCCGGATGCAACTCCTATCGATAGCAATGAAAATAAGAAAAAGAGAGCAGAGATCGGTTTCATGATATTAATAATAGGGATTCTGTTCGAGGTTATTCATCAGCAGAATCTGTTCGTTCGGAATAGGCAGCACATAGTTTTTCGGGGTTTCGACAGGAGAGGTTGTCGGTAGAGGAAGGAACGTGGATTCCGATGCGATACCCAGCTCTTTCATTAATTCGAGACCTGCCTGTTCGGACTGGATCTTTGCCCAAACCCTTGCTGCAAAATACCCCGGACGAATCTTATCGATCCGCACCAGATCGAAGTAACGGTCCCGTTCCATCGACAGCTCGATCCGTTTCTCTTCCCAGATGTTTTCGAGCGTTGCCTCTTTCTCTCCGAGTCCGGCCCGAGCCCTTACCGCGTTGTACCACTCCGAAGCCTTTGCATCGCCGCATTGTACAGCCGCTTCGGCTCCGATCAGCAATACCTCTGCCCAACGCATTAGCCGGATGTTTCCTCCGTAGTTTTCATTGCTCCCGTGACCGGACGCGGTTGGTACCCCTTTCGGGTAAAACGGTTCGGAAATCCGTTCGAGGCAGATGCGGGATCATCGGCAATGTACGATCCGACGATCGTGGTGCCGTCGATGACCGACGGGGTCTGCTCCATGCCGCTGAAGGCCGTGGTCCGTCCGTAGATGATGTCGTTCTCTTTGCGGTTGTCGCCCGGCTCGTAAGATTGGACCAGATTGAGCGACGGAGCGACAAACCCCCAGCCCCAGTTCGGATCGCTCCGGACACCGACCACCTGCCAGCCCTGATAGGCTCCGTCCGATGTCATGAAACTGGCGGCTCCGATCTCGAACACCGATTCGGATCCGTATTCTCCTGATTTCGAAAATAGGATGGATAGCGGTTCCAGTCCGTAGCCGTCGTCAGAAAGTTCCATCTCCTTGACGATCGATACGATCCGGGTATAGTATTCATTGGCTCGTTCCGGTTCGTCGGCGGCCCGATAGAGCAGCACTTTGGCCATCAGCCCCATAGCCGAACCCCAGTGGGCCCGACCGTACCATGAAGTGGGATACCATTGGCTGGCCTCCTCTTTATCGGGCATCAGAAGTCCGGCTTCCAGATCGGCCATGATCGAGTCATAAAGCGTCGTGCGGTTGGCGATCGCAATGTCGGCCATCTCGGCCCCGGTGAGGGTTTCGAGAGGGACGATTGGACCCTTCCCCCAATGTTTCAACACGGAGAAGTAGAACCATGCCCGATTGAACCGGGCCTCGCCTTCGAGAATCTCTTTCTGGCGGGGATCGATGCCGTCGAATTCACGGATGGCTTTCAGTGCGGTGTTGGCTCGTCCGATTCCGGTATAGGCATTGTTCCACAGCCAGTTCAGAAAATCGGAACCGCCGTTGAGGCCCGACATGTTTTGGAACTGATTGACTCCGTTATTGAAAATCGTGCCACCGCCGTCGGACAGGGAACTGCCCCGCAGTGCATTGTCCGAACACAAATCTCCTATCCACGAACCGATGGTCTCCCATGCGCTTCCTTCGCGATAGGTCGTATAGATGCTGTTGGTCAGACTCGAGACCGAACTGCTGTTTTCCAAGAAATCGTCTTCTGTCATTTGGCCCTGAGCCGGTTGGTCGAGAAAATCATCCATGCATGAGTTTAATGACAGGATGGGCAGACAGAACAGCAAATAAATCGTAAATTTTTTCATAGGTTGTGAAGGGTATTAAATTCCTATATTGATACCGAATGAGAATGTGCGGGATGGGGGATAAACTGCATCGAAGCTGTCGATGCCGGCAGCGTTGGGTGAACCTCCGATCTCGGGAGAGTAGGCCGTTGCCCGCGTGGCGGTCCAAAGATTGTGAATGGAAAAATAGACTTTCAACGTACGCATCTTCATCTTTTCGACAATCCGTTGTGGAAAAGAGTAGCTCAGCGTGAAATTGCGGATTTTAAAATAGCTGGCATCCTCGAGGTAGTATTCGCTGTACTGGTTGTTGGAGCCCGGGCCATCTAACAGTACCCGTGTAGTCGAGTTGGTCGAACCTGGTCCGATCCATGAATTGAGGTAGTCCGTCGTTACGTTATAGGGTGAAGTTCCTAATGTCTGCCGTCGGGTACTGTATATTTTACCGCCGAGAGCTGAATAAAGATCCGTTTCCAGGCCGATCCCTTTGTATTCGAATCGCAGATTCAGACCGAGGGTGACTTTCGGCAGATAGCTCCCCATGTAGATCCGGTCGTCTTTGTCGATCACACCGTCGTCGTTTTGGTCTTTGTACCGCAGATCGCCGGGGGTGGCTCCGCTGATCGATGCCGATTCGGCAATTTCATCCCAATCCTGATAAATGCCTTCGACCGCATAGCCCCAGAACCCGCCGATCGGATAACCGACCAGCGTGACGTTTGCTCCGTTCTCCAGAGGGGGAACGTCCTGATTGACAGAAATAACACGGTTCTTGAGGGTGGTTCCGATCAGCGAAATGTCATACGTAAAATCTTTCCTGTTTTCGCGCCATCCGAGATTGAACTCGATTCCCGTATTGCGGACCTTCGCGATGTTCGAGAGCGGAGAGTAGCTCGTTCCGCTTATTCCGGGCAGCGTAATGTTGGTCAGTACGCCCGACGTCGTTTTTGCGTAGTAATCGAACTCGAAAGAGAAGCGTCCGTTCAGGGCTAGAAAATCGAGACCCAAGTCAAGTTGTCGGGCCTCCTCCCAGCGTAGTCCGTAATCGATCACCATGTCGAGCACCTCGGAAGTAGTCACTCCGGTGGGGTTCTTCCCGAAAACGCCGTAGACCGTATTGACGTATGCGGTCTGGATGTTGTTTGGAATACCCGCATCAGAACCTACAATACCGTAACTGGCCCGGAGTTTCATCTGGTTGAGCCAGCTGATGTTTTTCATCCAGCTCTCCTCGTGCATGGCCCAGCCGACACCTATGGCCGGGAAGGTCCCGTAACGCCCGTCTTTGGGGAAACGGGATGAGGCATCCGTACGGACCGTTGCGGTGATCAGATAACGGTCGTCGTAGTTGTAGTTGAAACGGGCCAGATAGGAGAGGTAGGTGAAGACTGCCCCTCCGGTTGTGCCGGTCAGTGTCGAAGCCTCACCCAGTCCGATGTACCACAGGTTGCGGTTCTTCCATGCAGTTGCGGGCATCCCTTTGATGTTCTGGCTCTGGTTTTGGGACGAACTTTTCTGAAAAGTGATTCCGGCCAAAGCACTGAAGGTGTGTTTCCCCTTTTCGAACGAATAGGAGAGCGTGTTTTCGCTGAGCCAGTCGAACTGACGGCTCTGGTTGACGTTCAGCTCGTTGTCCGTTCGGCGCTGGTCGATGTTCACTTCGTAGGCCGGTAGGAAACTTTTCCCTTCGGAGTTGGAACTGTTCATCGAGAACGAGGACTGGAATACGAGATTCTTGACAAACTCCAGCTTGATGAAGAAGTTAGCCAGCGTTTTGTAGTAATTCGTGTAGTTCTCGCTGTCGTAGTAGAGCATGGCGACGGGGTTGCCCGCTTTGCCGATCTCGTCCACCGGACCGAAAAACTTCGACGGATCGTCCGGATCGGTCACCGGAGCTGTCGGCAAGGCCCGCAGCGCACTTGCCAATGTCACACCCTGACTGTTGCGCCGTTCGTAAATGTAGGAGATGTTGCTCCCTATGGTGGCCCAGCGGGTCAGTTCATAGGTGTTCGATAATTTGACGTTCGCCCGTTCGTATCCCGAATTCTTGATGATCCCGTCCTGATTGAAATAACCACCCGAGAGCCCGTAAGTTGATTTTTCGCCTCCACCTACCAGATTGAAATTGTAATTCTGTGTGAGAGCCAATCGTGTGATTTCCCGTTGCCAGTCGGTACCTTTTCCTGCTGCGTCGATCTGATCCGGTGTGTATGGGAGGGGGGTGGAGGTTCCGTTGATAGCGTTTTGGGCCATGACATTTCGGTTCTTCAGGTATAAATATTCGCCAGCATCGGCATAATCCAGATACCGGGACATTTCGGATACACTCAGATTCGCTTCGACGTTTAAGGTGACGGGTTGGTTTTTGCGCCCCTGTTTGGTCGTGATGATGATGACTCCGTTGGCTCCTCGTGATCCGTAGATGGCTGTGGCCGATGCGTCTTTCAATACTTCAAGCGATTCTATTTCATTGGGGTTCAGAAAGGCGATGTCGTCCATGATCAGTCCGTCGACGACGTAACAGGGATTCGAATTGGTGAAAGAGCTGAGTCCCCGTACGCGAATCTGGGGAGCACCGCCTGGAGAGCTGTTTTGAACTACTTCTACACCCGCTACTTTCCCCTGTAGTCCTTGCAGTGGATTGGCTGCTGCAACGGTCGTGTTCAGCTCGGATCCTTTGACAGATGAGATGGAGCCGGTAATGTCACGTTTGCGTTGTACGCCGTATCCGACTACCACAGCGGCATCCAGATCGGTCGTGACGACAGTCAGTGTAACGTTCAGCGGAGAGCGACCCGTGTAAGGAATCTCACGGGTCTCGTATCCGATGTAAGAAAACACAAGGGTATCACCCGGTATCGCGGATAACGAATATTGTCCGTCGGGTCCGGTATAACTCCCTCGTGTATATTCACCTTTGATCGTTACGGAAACGCCGATCAAAGGAGGACCGTCGGAACCCGTCACTTGTCCGGTGACCTTGTTGGAAGGAGGTTGTCCGAAAAGTGGATTGAGGCTGAGAAGCATGAGAAACGACAATAATGTCGAGGCCTTTTGCTTGAAAAAGTAATGTATTTTCATAAGCTGAGAAATTAATCGAATTGCGGTTGTGTCGTTGATTGACAGCACAAAGCGGATGCCCAAGCAAGAGGGTATTGTAATTTTTGCCTGAAAAAAGGATATTCCGGTTGAAATCCGTTATTTTTGTAGAAGAGTAAGTTTCGTACAAGAAAAACATAGTATTATGAGAAAAGTGTGGTTTTTGATTGTGGGGTTGTTGTCGTGCGTGACAACCGTTTTGTCGGGAAAAGATTTTCGGTTTGCCCTGATCAGCGATTTGCATATTTCATCGGGATCTACCGGGGCGGAGGACCTTCAACGGGCGGTTGATCAGATCAATGCGACCGTTGGACTCGACTTTGTGATTGTGGCGGGAGATTTGACCGATCATGGGGATCGGGCTTCGCTGGAGCGGGTGAAAGAGATTCTTTCTAACTTGTCGCTTCCTACATACATTACTTCAGGTAATCATGAAACCAAATGGAGCGAATCGGGAGCGACGGATTTTGACCGCGTGTTCGGTTCGGATCGTTTCCGTTTTGAATACGAAGGCTTTCTCTTTCTCGGTTTCAATACCGGTCCGGTGATTCGAATGATGGAGGGGCACGTTGCTCCGCAAGATATCAGCTGGCTGAAGGAGGAGTTGGACGCCTATGGAACCGAAAAGCCGGTTTTTTTAGTAACACACTATCCCATGAAACGGGGAGACGTAGACAACTGGTACACCGTGACCGATCTGGTTCGGCATTACAACATCAAGGCCTTTTTGGGTGGGCACTACCACTCCAATAATCTGGATACATATGACGGGATACCGGCATTTATCTGTCGTTCGACGCTGCGGGCGAAAGAGCCGGTCGGAGGGTATTCTCTGTTTGAAGTGACGGCCGATTCCGTGGTGGTCTATGAACAGAAAATAGGAGAAGAGCCCCGACGCTGGGGCGGTTATTCGCTCAAAAAACAGTATTATACGCAAGATGTTTCCGGATACGATCGTCCTGATTTTTCGATGAACCAACAGTATACCGATGTAAAAGAGGTGTGGATGACCGAGTTGGGCAATGCCATATATTCTTCCCCTGTATTGGGAAAGGATCGGGTCTATGTTGGAGATGATAAGGGGTTGCTCAGTTGCGTCCGGCTCAGCGATGGAAAGCTGTTGTGGCAATTTGCCGCCGAAATGCGGATTGTCGGTACACCGGCTGTTGCTGACGGAGTGGTTGTTTTCGGTTCGGCCGACCACAATATCTACGGAGTGGATGCGAAAAATGGGAAACAACTGTGGAAAATAGAGACGTCGGCCGCCGTACTCGGTGCGGTAACCATCTGTGACGGAACGGCGTATCTCGGAGGAAGCGACGGAAAGTTCTGGGCAATCGATATTCATACCGGAAACAAAGTCTGGACATTCGATGGAATAAAAGGTTATGTGGAGACCTGTCCGCTGATCTACGGTGACAAGGTGATTTTTGGTGCTTGGGACGAAAATCTTTATGCTTTGAACCGTAAAGACGGCAAGTTGTTGTGGCAATGGCATGACGGACGGCGCGGGATGCTCTATTCACCTGCGGCTGTATGGCCGGTGGCAACACAGGGGCGTGTTTTTATTGCTGCTCCAGACAGGGTGTTGTCATGTATCGACGCTGCGAGCGGAAAGACCTTGTGGCGGACTGCTGAGTCGACGGTCCGAGAAACGGTTGGGCTTTCGGAAGACAGTACCCGGATCTTCAGTAAGACCATGCGTGACAGTGTAGTGTGCTTCTCGACAGAAGGTGGCGCGCCCCGTAAGATATGGGCTTCTAACGTCGGTTTCGGATATGAGATCGCTCCTTCGATGCCGGTCGAAAAAGACGGAGTTGTTTTCGGCAGTACGATGAATGGTGTGATATATGCATTGGAAGCTCGTACGGGTAAGGTTCTTTGGTTACATAAGGTGCATAATTCTTTGATCAGTACGGTTGTGCCATTGGATCGGAACCGCTGTTTGTTTACGAGTTCGGCAGGAATCGTGGGCTTGTTGGAATCAAAATAGGGAATCATACCCGTCTCTCTTGTTTCAAAGACCAAAAATCGGTACCTTTGGCCCGTTAGTTCCTTGCGCAAACCGATTGTGGTGGCGTTTTATTTGGATAAAATTATGAGTGATTCGATCAAACACGAGTGCGGAATAGCGTTTATCCGCTTGCTTAAACCGATTGACTATTATCAGAAGAAGTATGGGTCTGTTTTTTATGGGCTTAATAAAATGCACATTCTGATGGAAAAACAGCATAACCGGGGACAGGATGGAGCAGGCTTGGCCAATATCAAATTGTATCCTGAGCCAGGAAATGTCTACATCAATCGGGTTCGGTCGAACGATGCGGCTCCGATTCGAGATGTATTTCAACGGATTGACGCCAAAATCAATGCGGTCCTCTCGAAGAAACCAGAACTGATGCAGGACCCTCAAGCCTTGAAACGCGAGGTGGAGTTTACTGGGGAGTTATTTTTGGGCCATCTGCGTTATGGAACCTTCGGGAAAAACGACATTGAAAATGTACATCCCGTTTCTCGCGAGAATAACTGGATGACTCGGAGTTTGGTGTTGGCTGGAAACTTTAATTTGACCAACATCGACGAATTGTTCGGTCGTTTGATTGATTTGGGTCAGTATCCTCCCGCTAAGACCGATACGGTGACAATTTTGGAACGTATCGGTCATTTCCTTGACCGGGAGAATGACGATAAGTATCGTTATTTCAAAGATAAGGGTTATTCGAAACACGACGTGACGGAGATGTTGGCCAAACATATCGATCTGAAAGAGATCCTGTCGCTATCGGCACGTCGTTGGGATGGCGGTTATGTGATGGCCGGTATGATCGGGCATGGCGACGCTTTCGTGATGCGGGATCCGTGCGGGATTCGTCCTGCATTTTTCTATTACGACGATGAAATTGTGGTTGCCGCTTCGGAGCGTGCGGTGATTCAGACGACTTTTAATTTGGCATATGAAGACGTTCGGGAATTGGAGCCCGGACATGCCCTGATCGTCCGCAGAGACGGAGATATTACGGTGGACCCGTTTACGGCTCCCAGACCGATCCATCCCTGCTCTTTCGAACGGATCTATTTCTCGCGGGGTAGCGATCGCGATATCTATCGGGAACGTAAACAGTTGGGACGCCTGTTGGTTCCGCAAATCTTAAAGAGTATCGATTACGATATTGAAAATACGGTATTTTCATATATTCCCAATACGGCAGAAAGTGCTTTTTTCGGGTTGGTCGAAGGTCTCGACGAGTACTGTCAGGGCGTACGGGCCAAACAGATCTTGGAGACTAAAGCTACGTTGACACAGGAGTCGTTGCGTGAGATTCTGCGCTTTAAACCCAGAATCGAAAAGGTGGCGATCAAGGATGTGAAGATGAGAACGTTCATTACTCAGGATAACGAACGGGACGATCTGGTGGCCCACGTCTACGATATTACATATGGAACGATTCGTCCCGGAGTGGACAATCTTGTGATCATTGACGATTCGATCGTTCGGGGAACAACTTTGCGGCAGAGTATTATTCGGATTCTGGACCGGCTCAATCCGCGTAAGATCGTCGTTTGTTCTTCGGCTCCCCAGATCCGATATCCGGATTGTTATGGTATCGATATGTCCCGGTTGAGCCATTTCGTTGCATTCAAGGCGGCGATCGAATTGTTGCGCGAAAGGGGAATGAACCATGTGATCGAAGAGGTATATCAGCAAGCATTGCAGGAGTTGCAACGGCCGGATCGTGAAAATACGGTAAATTGTGTGAAACGGATCTACGAACCGTTTACTGACGAAGAGATTTCGGCAAAAATTGCACAAATCGTTACCGCATCGGATATTCGAGCTGATGTCGAGGTTGTTTACCAGAGTGTCGAAAATATGAGACGGGCGATTCCTGTACATAACGGGGATTGGTATTTCACCGGAAATTATCCGACTCCGGGCGGAAATGTCGTTTCGAACAAGGCATTCGTCAACTTTTACGAAAAACGGAACGAACGGGCATATTAATTGTGTCTGTTGGTGCTGAGTCGGCAATGAAAACCGGAATTGCCGAACGGAATTTTCAATTTAAAACAGAATGATATGCGCCGAAGCAGAAACAGAGTAGCGACATGTTTGATTTTGTTGCTGTTCCTCTTTTGGGGAGGGAAGAGTGCTTGGGCCGGGCCGGTCGAGTGGAACGTATCGACAGAAGCGGGTGATGACGGAACCATACGTCTCTTGTTTACGGCTCGGATCGACGCACCGTGGCATATCTATGACGTTGGTCCTTATGATGATATGGGGCCGAATGCAACAACGGTGGTTTTCGAACCGAATGAATCAGTGACGTTGGTCGGCGGAATCGAGCAGCTTTCAAAGCCGGTCCGATTGTACGATTCGTTGTTCATGATGGAGATTGGCTATTTCGAGCAGACAGCTCGGTTGGCCCAGACGGTTCGGGTTGCAGCCGGCGTGAAAACTGAGTTGAAGGCTCGTGTGGAATGGATGGCATGCAATGACGAGAGTTGTCTCCCTCCGGATGAGAAAGATTTTACGATAGCTTTGGAAGGGGCCGGGAAAGCGGTTGAAATATCGGTTCCGGAAACTTCTGTTGATAAAACACAGACGGAGGAGTCGGTGGTCGAATCTGGTGAACTCCAGAGCGTTGATCGGGAGGAAGGAAAGGAACAGAATTCGGCGGTTGACTCTATCGAGTACCGACCGTTGCCCGATACATCGATGGTTCGTGACTCCGTCTCGGCTGTCGAATGGTCTACAGGGACAACCGGAGCAGATAATGGAACGAAGTCGTTGTGGCGATTGATCATAGAGGCAATTTTGTGGGGATTCGCTGCTTTGTTGACTCCGTGTGTCTTCCCGATGGTGCCGATGACCGTTTCGTTTTTCCTGAAACAAAACGAATCCCGTTTTAAGGCTCGAATGAAAGCCGGAATTTATGGGTTGAGTATCGTAGCGCTCTATACTGTTCCGATCGCGGTGATAATATTGATTACGAAGTGGGTCGGAGGCGGTGCCGTAACGGCCGATATCTTTAACTGGTTGGCGACGCATTGGCTGCCCAATGTGTTGTTTTTCCTGATCTTTATTGTTTTTGCTATTTCGTTTTTTGGTGCGTTCGAAATTACATTGCCCAGCCGGTTGGTAAACGGCAGTGACCGTCAGTCCGAGCGAGGAGGCGTGGTCGGAATATTTTTTATGGCCTTGACGCTGGTGCTGGTCTCATTTTCTTGTACGGGTCCGATTGTCGGGGCGGTTTTGATTCAGTCTACTGCCGGAGCCGTATGGACGCCGGTATTGACCATGTTGGCCTTTTCGATCGCTTTTGCTCTGCCTTTCACGCTGCTGGCACTTTTCCCTTCGATGCTCGACCGTTTGCCTCGTAGCGGCGGTTGGCTGAATTCGGTGAAGGTCGTGCTGGGATTTGTCGAATTGGCTTTGGCTCTGAAATTCCTCAGTGTTGCCGACCAAACCTATCATTGGGGTATTTTGGATCGGGAGATATATCTGGCCTTCTGGATTGTGATCTTTACGCTGTTGGGATTCTATCTGCTTGGGAAATTGCGTTTCCCGCACGATTCAGAGGTAAAACATGTGGGAGTGACCCGATTGTTGTTGGCTATTGTCACTTTTGCGTTTGTCGTGTATATGTTGCCCGGAATGTGGGGAGCTCCGTTGCGTGGGCTTTCTGGATACCTTCCTCCGTTGGAAACGCAGGATTTTCGCCCTGCCGAAACGGAGCGTACGGCCGATAGCGAGGCTCGTTTCGATATGGGATTTCCCCGAGAGGTGAAGTATGGCGATCTGTTGAAGTTGCCGCATGGGTTACAAGGTTTTTTCGATCTCGATGAAGCGTTGGATTATGCGAGAAAAGTCAGAAAACCGTTGTTTGTCGACTATACGGGACATGGATGTGTGAATTGTCGGGAAATGGAGGCGCGCGTGTGGTCTGATCCGCAAGTATTGGATTTGTTGCGAAAAGATTTCGTAATAGTTGCACTTTATTCGGACGATAAGAAACAGTTACCCGAGTCGGAATGGGTTACTACAGAACATGGAAAAGTACTAAAAGGTATGGGGAAAATCAACGCCTACCGAGTACATAAACAATTTGGAATCAATGCACAACCTTATTATATGATTCTTGGACCGAATGGAGAACAGCTGGTTCCGGGGCGCGGATATGATTTGAATGTAACTCGTTTTGTTACTTTTCTGCAAGAGGGTTTGCAGGCGTATCGAGAGATGGAAAGGTAGCGGATTGATATGTCCGATATTTTGTGTATTGCCAAAGATTATTTATCTTTGCCCTGATCTAAACGAAGTTTTGGAAAAGAGGGGGATGGGAAGAATAGGGTTCTCCGGAGGGAAGTGAAGGAGAGAAGAATGGTGTGATGGGGGATTGGAGTGATGTGCAGAATTTAGATTGAGATATAGACATATATAAAGGGCCCATAGCTCAGTTGGTTAGAGCGGCAGACTCATAATCTGAAGGTCGGGGGATCATGCCCCTCTGGGCCCACGAAAGAAGACATTCGCAGTATGCGGATGTCTTCTTTTTTTGTGTGGCTGGTATGTATTTGAGTGAATAGGTATTGGATTCTGTTTTACCCCTCTTTTTAGGTATTGAATCGCAGTAGAGAGTGGCGTATTTTTGCCCAAAACAAAAAAACTAGTTAAATGAAAACAGGAATATTTTTCGGAAGTACGATGGGAACTACCGAAGCATTGGCCAAACAGATTGCTCAAAAGCTCAGTATCCCGTCAGCTGATGTTTATAATGTCGCTGAAGTATCGGTTGGCCAGGTGATGGGCTACTAACCAATGTGCAATATTACATTATTGATTTATAGCTGTATAAACAGATTTGTATGTTGTTAAGCAACAAATAGGTAACAGAAATAATTTTTATCTGCGTATGCGTGACGTATAGAAGAATAGTGTGCTTTTCACTTACAAAAGTAGGGATAAAAAATGGAATTTGGAATAATTCCATGATGTATTTATAAACGGGTGCTTGCGTTCACAATGGACTGTTTTATAGTCTTACCCATAATCTAAATCATCAAATCGTTAGTTCTTAAATTATTTCCGTACCAAAATCGCAATTCTTTCAAGTAAAATGCGTAATTTTGTGTAACTTAAGGTAATTGGTTACATGAAACAACGGGTGAAAATAATCGGAATAGCACGGCATCGCCTCTCGACTGACGGCGACGGCGTTACCACGCTCGTTGCTTTCCATGGATGCCCATTGCGCTGCCAATATTGCCTGAATCCGCAATCGCTTGCCGATAGTGGAAATTTCAAAGAATATACACCACAATCGCTATATGATGAAGTGCGCATTGACGAAATATATTTCATCGCCACAAATGGCGGCGTTACATTCGGAGGTGGCGAGCCGTGCCTACATGCTGATTTCATCCGTGAGTTCAGTGAGTTGTGCGGTGCGTCCTGGCAACTCAACTTGGAGACATCGCTAAATGTTCCTTCAGTCAACATCGAGACATTGCTTCCGGTGGTCAACACCCTGATTATCGACATCAAGGATATGAACCCCGCGATATACAACAGCTACACCGGACAATCAAACGACCTTGTTCTTGACAATCTCCGGCTGATAGCTGATTCGGGGAGACAAAAGGACTGCATAATCCGCTTACCGTTGATACCTGATTTCAACACAGAAACCGACCGCACGGCAAGCTGTTCCAGACTTGAGGCCCTCGGTTTCAACAACTTCGATTTATTCACCTACCAAATACGCAGACATTGACTATGGCACGAGGAAAGCAGATCTGTAAGATACTGAAAGAGATACGTATGCAAATTGCAGATGCCAACGGAATTGAGTTCGTGACATCGGAATGTCGCTACAAAGGCGACTGCCTCGGCACTTGCCCCAAATGTGAAGCCGAAGTGCATTACTTGGTGCAACAGCTCCGTGCCCGCTCCCTCGCAGGCAAAGCCGTTGCGTTGGCAGGGATTTCGGCAACAGCCCTCACGATGCTTATGCCGATGACTTCGCAGGCGCAATCATTATCAAATACTCAAAACGCACTTGCTGATAGGATATCCGAGACCCGTGTTGATACTCTGAAAGTAAAAGGCATAGTTTTAGAGGAAAACACAGAACCTGATGGCACCATCGTAATGACAGAAGTGCTTGGAGCAACGGTTTTGAATTTGACGAACAGGAAAGGAACAGCTACAGACACCGACGGGAAGTTTGAAATAGACGCTTGTGTCGGAGACACGTTGAAAGTAAGTTTTGTCGGCGATGAAACGCAGACGATTGTCGTAACCAATGAGATAAGAAATGTGACTATCGCGCTTGTTCCGTCAAAGGGGCTGATGGGCGAAGTGGTTGTAGTTGAAAATCGTAAACCGACTCATTACCTCGACCTCAATATCTTTGACGAGAACGGCAAGCGCATCGACAACGCCTGTTTTGATGTAGAACGGATATGGACAGACGAGAATGGCGAAGAAAATACTGAATACATATATCCATCTTTTCATGATGAAAAACATCCTTACCGCATATACTGGGACGTTGAAAGCGGACTGAAAGACGATGACACTGGCAAACCGCTGAAAGAAGCCACACTCCGCATTACAGCCGAAGGCTACGACGAACCTGTAATCATCAAAGTGAAGTACCCCAAACGCCACGCCAGAAAAACCGTCAAGTTCAAACACAAAAAGAAATAGCTTATGCGACTATCAATATCAATTAAACCAATATGTGCGGCATCAGTAATTATGATATTGATGTTTCTTACAGCATGCTCTGTCGGATATAAGAACGACGGTAAGGAAGTGACATGGCATACTTGGAACGAAGGCAACGGACATAATTCACGCAAGGTTGATGCCGACCCTGAGACATTTGAGGTATTGGACGATAATTATGGTCAAGACAAGACGCATGCTTTTTATCGAGGTGACATAATAGATGGAGCTGACGGACAGTCATTTCAAGTATTTGAAAAGGATTATGCAGCTGATGCATTTAATGTATATGATTCGGGAAAGTTGCTTAAAGGGGCCGACCCTGCCACCTTCAAGGTACATTCCTATGAATTGACGGAGGATAAAAATGACTTTTATAATAATGGCAAGGCTCTAAATGTAAGAGATAAATCTTCATTTGAAATTTTGAAAGATAAATTAGGTGAAAATACAAGTTGGGGGAAAGACCGCTACAATGGTTATTATCTAAATGGTACGGTAATCCCGAATATTGATTATGCAACATTTCATCCCATAGATGCGCAGCGGCCAATGCAATCAGGATGCTACGCCGCTGATAAATATAGCGTATTCTTTATGGGAAAGGAGATTAAAGGTGCTGATCCGGTTACTTTCAGGGAAGTGGCTTTCTATATAGGACAGGATAAGCATAGAGCCTACCGAAGAGAAATACCGACCCAGATAAAGGATTACAAAAAACTTACTCAATTAGGAAGATTGATGTATTCTGACGGCACCAATATTTATGATTTGGAATTCCATATACTATCAGGTGCAGATGTCGCTACATTCGAGCATATAGCTGGCAACTGGTACAGGGACAAAAACCATGTGTGGTGGAGCAATAAGATGGTTGTCGGGGCAAATCCGAAGACATTCACTCCTGTCTTGGCTTCTTCTTATCTCAATGGAAAGAAAGAAGCCATGAGTGGTGTGGACCATAATTATGGCAAAGACGACAGACACATATTCTGTCAGGATTCCATTATTCCCGAAGCAGATGCGGCCAGCTTCGAAAAGATAAATTTCCCGGATGGCGACAGTTGGACGGTGTTCGACCGCAACCGTGTGTATCAGGGCAAGGAATCTCCGAAACTTAGGGAGTATCTGAAAAAGAAATATGGCAGATGAAACAGAACAATAACGAAACAAACCAGCCGAAGGACAAATGGGCAGCATTGCGCTATGTGTCGGTATTCGTCGTCACAATCGTTCTTGTCGTCATGGCGATAGCGAGTTCGGGAGTGGGCGGATACGATACAGGCATGGCTATGTTTTTCTTTATCCTCGTCTTCGTCTCCCTGTTTTTCATCACAATACCGATTACCGGCTTTTGGATTTATTCCTTCATAAAGTCCGTAAGGCGACGCACAAAGACAGACCGTGTGCTGCTCTTTTTCCACATTGCCGACCTGCTTCTGATAGGACTGATAATCTGGTCGGACATCAGTCCGGCACGGGATTGTAACGCCGAGATAATGGCGGAGCATTATGAAAAGGAAGGCTCTTGGATGAGAAATATCGCCAAATACGAACGGCTTTCACTGCCTGACAGCACTCGGCTCGTTATCGAATTTGGTAAAAATGAACATATTCCGCAAGCAGATTATTTGGACAAACAATATTTGAGAATATTAAAAAATCATTTAGACGATATTGGCTGTATCGGAATAGTAACAGACAATTACCAATTATCAAGATACACGACCCTCCGATTCCGGCGCAAAGGCATGGGGCTGTATTCGTTCCTGCTGTATGACGAACCTCTTACCCTCGCACAGCAGGACAGCCTAAACTCTGACGAGTGCCTGATAGTTTACAACGATTCGACTGTATTCGAGTTCACTGGCGGTGTCGTCGGTGTACAGTATTTTGTCGGCAAGCAGGAATTTCTTGATAAAAGGAAGAAAAGGCATTCCACCACAGACACCATCGCAGCAATAGAGCGGATTACGAACTTTGAACCCGGTTACAACAGCCTGCCGATAATAGACAGTGTAAGTGATAATAAGTTGCGGATATGTCCCGAATCGGATATGTCCCAAATCCCCGATTCGGTCGCTTATATCCGTTATCTGTATGCGGACGGCAAGCCCCGTATGGAAGGTTGGGTGGCATATTTCGATGACCCGGAAGATGATTTCAGCAATCTGTTCGGAGAGTGGAGATATTACGATGAGCAGGGTAATTGCTACCGAAAGTTCTGGAAATATAAAGAAAACAAACAATGAAACATCCATACACAGAATATGAATCATCCAAACTTTGGATGATTATAAAATCTTCAATAGAAGAATTAGTTGAAAACAATGATATTGAGCTTTTAACTCCGATAGAGTATGTCGTGGGTTCTATTTGCAAAAGTGTATCTTTGGTTAATATTAGTGAAGAAGGCTCGCCTAAATAGTGTATGCAAGTATATGGGAAATGTTCTAAATATAGGTTGAGTAGCTGTTGAACCAGAAAACTATAACTGAAAGGGTATGAATAATCAAGATATATTTCAAATCGTCGTTGAGCGTCTAAAATCAGAACCTTTTCTTGATGGCTTCAAGTTTCGCAAACGCAATTCCTCCTTCATTCAGCAAGAGAGTGGTTTACGGCGTTCAATAGAGTTGGATCACTGGATTAAGGACGGTGTGCTTATCATCTATCCTATCTATATGGTTCGTTTCGATGTCCTGCTGAAATGGTTTGAACCGTATAGCTTCAAATCCCTGCAAGACCAACGAGATAATCCTTCTGTCGCATTTAGCGGAAATATGCTTGAGCGGCAAGATAAGTTTCAAGTTACAGAAGATAGTTTAGAACAGAATTACACGACACTCCGTAATGCGCTTGCCGAATGTTCCGATATGGTCTTTTCTTCGTACACATCGTTGCGCGATATGTACGACCGCTTGATTGTACCGATATTGGAGGGTAAACGGACATTGCCCGATGTCGGGGCAGACTGGGTGTTCATGTATCTTACGTTGACACGAATTGTGTCGCCTGAAAATTATTCTGCCGTCAAAGGATTAGTCTTGTCACAATTCAACAAAATGGCAGAAAGGAATGAGCCAAACATCATTGAGTATATGCCACGACTTGATGAAATAATCAATGTAATGGAATCTCAATTTTGATAACGAAGTTTTCAGCGGGAAATATTATAACTTTGTGTGTTAGAACAAAATATATCGGGCGTATGAAGAAGTGGCAGAAAATAATAGGACTTATTCTTATTGGATTGGTATCCATCCTTTTAACATGGAGGTTAATAGCGGATTACGAAAGATACGATATTACCGGTTCGTGGAATTTAGATTTTAATAATACCTATTTGCATTCGGATTCAGCTTCTTTAGAATTTCTGAATGGATGGATTATAATCCATAATGATTCCATAGATTTACCGCCTATATATGTTCCGAACAATAAAATTCAACACACTCTTGATTTGTCAAAAGGGACTTGGAGCGTTGATAAAAAGAATAATTCGATAACTATTAATGCCCCAAACCATCCTTTCCATGGAAAATACTTTATGAAAGAATTACGGATAAAAAAAGGAGAGAGGTCATTGGAGTTACTTCGATTATCAAACGATTCTAATGAGATTGTTTTATATAGATGATATTGATTCATCTTGGATTCATCGTAAAATGATAGTATGAGTATCGGAGATGACACATTGGCAGACTTAGGAAGTATACCGGCAAAGAGGAATTGAATACGTGCATACAGATTTCTTCAATGGATAAAATATAAGGCTGAACTATTCAGAAGCCAAATGAAGCAACGTGGTGCAAACACGGAATTGTTGGATAAAATACTTGATACATATAAAAAGCGCGAGGAGCATGAAACTGACCGATAAACGATTTTGGATTTGGGAGATTGCGCTGACATTAGCGTTTTCTACGATGCCTCTTATTATGTATGGTGAAAGTATCATCGTAATTATGCTGATAATCGTGTCGTATGCTGGAGTCGCAGCTATGGGGTTGATATCCTCTCCCAAAATCCCGGTTTTTGCGACTTGGATATTGATGTTCTGTGCAGCGGATGGCGCATATATCGTAGACTTAATCATTATTGATACTCTGAGATTAATCAAGATGGAGTCTTATCCTTTGATTATCGGACAAATATATCTGCTTCCGATATGTCTGCTTGCAAATGCTCTGATTTGCACAGTTGGAGGTCATGCATTTCGCACAATCAACAAACCGAGGAAGGAGGCAAGCGATGAGACTGATATATAAAGCAAAATGGATGTTCGTCATAATGTTTGCGATTGTATTCGCGGCATCATTTGTTGTGCTTTTTGTAGGAGGAGCAGCAGAAGTCAACAGGTGTCTGTTGGCGGCGAATGTATTGCTGACAATTGTTCAGTCGGCAAATGTGTTTTTTGCGTTCCGAAATCGGCATGAAGATGTCGGAGTAGCTTTGCTTGTATGCCTTCTTGTAAGTATTGGTCTGATGTGGGTAGAATATATATGGAGCTGGAATTATACTGTTAAAGCTATGACTATTGGCTTTGAATAATAATGAGATGACCGACAAGGAGTATAGGAAAATATCAGCCGATGCGAGACGCAGCATAAGCCGCAAATATGGTTTCCGTCAAAGTTCTTATATCAACTTCACGGTAGAGAGCGGTTATTTCTTCTGTCTGTATTTTATGACCGGTGATGTCAGGCTCACCGTCAAGCCTATGTATGCCGATGATTTGTGGTGGAATATATGGGATGCCTCGGATAACAAGAACGAACCTTTGAGCTTGCGTGGAACAGGAGCATACTCTCTTTCAGGACAAGTGCTGGCCTCATATGAGATTAAAGATACTACCGACAAGAACAAGCTTGAAAATCAATTTGAACAGTTATTTAATGGTGCAACCGCAGAAATAACAAAGTTTATAGCGGATAATCCTGATGCCGACACCTTTTATCCCGATGAATCCAAGATGGATTATGACCCTGATCGACTTCTATACCTTATGGCTCTCATACATAATGGTAAAGAGGAAGATGCTTTGGCAATTATCAAAGAAGCCCGCAAGAATAGACACAGATGTATTTTTCAGAGCGGAATGCTCAGCGATAGCTACACATATATCCGCCGTTGGTGCAACCGTGAACAAGCGACCATTCGGATAAGAAATGTATTCGCATCTCTTTTCAACAACATTGTCAAGATACGTGCGTACGCATTGATGGCTCTCGGTAGAAATAACAGAAACGACACCATTCCCTGTCCTTGGGATGTCAAGCTTTTGGATGTCGGCATTGTGACGGCATTATGCCTTTCTATAATATTCCAATGGCATAATTTTACATTGGTATGGATTACACTTGCTGTTTATTTTATATTCGTATGGTTCTTGGACTTTGGAAAACGAAGTGAACGATATTGTATACGTTTCGGGAATTTACCCGATAAAACGAGACTAAGATGGAAAATCTGTATGTGGATTTTAGTAGTTGCACTCTATATCTATTTATTCGCAATTATATATTTTTTGAGATATGACACAGACCGGTAAATGATTCTGAAAATTTGAATGCTTTACCATTGCGCGGCATAGATTACTTCTTCCTGAAGATATATGCTGCAAGGATGATAGTCAAGACTGTCAGCCCGGAATATACAACTGAAATTTGTGTCAGCACATCGGAATGAATCAGTTTCACATTGGCGAATATGACGAGGGCAAAAAACGTGGCAAGTATTAGCAGCAATGCAATCATGCACCAGAATGTTGTCTGTGTCATGGATATGCGATTCTCATTGCGACGGATATCCTTGTCTGCCTTTTTGCTTTCTATGCGAATATGTGATATGGCATTGTCAACAATGGTATTGATTTCTTCAAGTAATGCCTGTCTGTCGTTTTCTGCAAATCTTATCGGAAATGATGTTTTAAGCAGGTCGTGGAGATTTTGCATTGTTCCTGCGTATGCACCGATTCCTTCAATGAGGCTTTCCAACTTTTTATGCGCATCCGCAATCTCCGGCTTGAGCCTGCGGAACTCGTTGGCAAGCGCATCATTCCGTTGTTCAAGTCTTTGCCGACGTGCTTCTTCCGCTGTTACTGCTGTTACCTCTTCTATTTCAGAAGTCTTTGCCATTTCGGATGTGGCTTCTGTGGGCTGCACATCCTTGCTGTAATCGTATTTCCTGTTTGCCATAGGTGTATTCTTTATCTTCTGCGTCCTGATTTCGTTTCCTTGCCAAAATGTGCCGCCGCTGCACGGGCGCATCTGCGGGCGCGTTCAATCTCGTCCTCGTCTTTTTTGTCACGCCAGTTGTCATCATTGTGTGAACCGCCTCCACCGCCTCCCGTTGAAACGGAGCCAACTGCCGTCAATCCCACGAACAAGGCTACCGCCATATCGGTGAGTTCTTTCCAGTTCGCCGTCTCGCGATAGTCGAACTCATCGTTGAACACCTGCATGACATCATCGGGAATATAGAACAGGGAGGTCTTGCCGTCGTGCGGCAGCTCGTATCGGGAAGTGTTCTCATGCCATGACGAATAGTCTGCGACAGGTTCGCTGGAAAGTTGCAGTGGCTTTGCAACAGGCTTTGCGGCGACAGGTACAACAGGTGCATCCGTCTTTGCCCTGTTTTTCCCGACAGGCTGCACAGTCTTTGTTTCGGGCTGGCCATGAAGTTTCTGCCAGGTCTGTTCAATCTTCGATACCATGAGTTTGCGCCCCTTGCCAAGTTCGGAAGCCTTGAATTTGGCTTTGCCCTTTCCGACCACATAACCCTTTATGCCACCTTTGTCGTCCGGTCGTTCCACGAGTGTGTAACCATTTGCCCGCACCCTTGCTACATAATCATCCCAAGACCATGACGGCATCGCACGCAGGATATCCATAAGGACTTCGGCAACCTTGACGGCGTTTGCCTTGTGGATTTCCATCGCGGTTATCCATCCACGCTGGAGGGCTACCTCCTGCGCCGCATCATGCGCGCGGATATGTATCTTATGGTCGTTGTTCGTCCTGCCGTTCCTGTCCTTTCGGCACACGGCGGCATGGAGATGGGGAATCCGGCTGTCGGATTCAAGATGCAGCCAAACCGTGTAGATGCTGTCCGCAAGGTTTGTCTTGTGTGAACACACCTTGCCGTCTTTATTCGTCATCTCTATTTTGTCGAACTCCCGGACAAAGTCATTCCACAACTGCTGCCAGTCCTGCATGGTGAAGTCCTTTGTATGTTCTTTCGCCGGACTGATTTCAATGCGGATTACATTATTTTTCATCGGCGCATGGGCTTTCATCATGTCCCATACGCCTTGCGCGTCAAGTTCGCACGGAAGCAGGTTGTCCTTGACATGGTATATCAGTTCCGGGTGTTTCTTGTTTCTCGACTCACCGGATATGTATCGGATGTCATTTATTCCGTGGTTTATGGATTTTGCCTTGCCTATCATGCCGGTTCCTCCTCCTTGTCTGTTTCTGATACTGTTTCTTGTTGTACTGTTATAGTTTTCACCGCCGGTATGCGGTTCGGGGCGAAATGTTTCTTGATGAGCCTTGTAATCATGTCCGCAGTCTTGCCGAGAAGCCGTAGCGCGTCTATCATCCACGGCTGGTTACGGAACATCGCCCGTCGCTCGTCCTGTGACATCGCGTTAAGCATCGAGGTGTATTTCGCGTAGTCGCTGCGGGCGATGACAAGTTGCTCGCGGACTGCCTCCTGTTCCGGTGTCAGCCGTACTTTAGGCTCGTATCCGTATGCGCGGGAAAGCACATAGTCACTGAGGCTCATGTCACACTCTTTGGCAAAGTTCTCAATCTTCTCCCGTTGCGACTTGCTGACACGAAACGAGATGGTTGAATCTCGTTTCTCCTTGACTTTCTTCTTGCTTTCCACATTGTCGCCTACATCCGTTGTATCTTTAGTTGCACCGGTGAAATCGGCAGTGATTTCAAACGTGTCTGTATAGCATTGCGTATTCTGTTCGGTCTTCATAAGTGGTAATTTGATAATGTTATAACAGGTACCGGTGCGAGCCTGCGAGCGGCATTTCTCGTTGGACGGATGGACAACGGCAAGAGGACCGTGGATGGAATGACCGTCAGGGAATGTAATACAGCGGCATATCTTGAAACACCACCCATCTTCCTTCCCTCCTTTTTCTTCCTTTTCTGCCCTGCCTTTGGCATTATCCCATCGCTGTTTCAGACTGTCTCGCCTATATTATAAGAGGTATGACAGCCGCCTGTAGATCGCACTTTACCCGGATTACTTGTCGTCCGGAAGTTTGGCGAAGGCTGTCTTCACTGCTTCGGCATCGGTGGTGATACGCATCAGCGCAACGGTCGCCTTGAGTGCCTGTGCCTGGTTGCAGAATTGCGTGACGGTATTAAGGAGGACTTCCGACCGTCCGACACGGAACGACATCACAGCGTCTGCCGTCAGGGTGTTGGTCTTGTTCATGCCGTGGTTCAGGAACCGGTTTACTGCCAGCCTGTCAGCCGGATCGATGTCCTCATACTTGCCGTTGCCCGTGGCATGGCTTACCATGACACGTACGGCGTCTGCCTGATAAAGTGTACAAGAGTTGAGGAATGCAAGTACATGGGCGAACTCCGCCTTGAGTTCGCCTCTTGCGCGGGGCTGTTTGCCATTGTTTTTTCCGCTGTTGTCCTTTTGCGCGGGAACATTGCTGTTCACCTGCAGCACATTGTTTTCATTGTTCATGCTGAAATGGTTTAAATGGTTTTTGAATACTGTTTGATTGGTGTTTGAATCTCATTCGGATGTTCGTTACTTGTCCGCATGGCGGTTTACAAGATACTGCGCGGCATCGCTGTCAATTTCCGCTTGCGACCTGACACGGATGTTTGTCAGCCATGTGTCAAGGTCTGCCTTCGAGAAGAAACACAGTTTGCCGTTGGGCTTGTAATAAGGGATTGCACGGCGCATCATCAGTTTGTAGAGATAGCTCGGCTTGAGTCCGAGGTACTTTGCAGCCTCGGTGGTAGTGAGTAGGTTTCTTTCTGTTTCCATATCGCTTTCAATTTGTTTTTATTCCTGTTGCCACTCGGCATAACACCTTGCCTTTCTGCTGTTTTATGCCTTATGTTTCGCTTGCAAAGTTACTTTGGACTTGAAGTGGCACAATGTGGTCCGAATGGGGAAAGTGTATAAGACAACAATGCACCATACTGCTGGTATTCAGCGGTATGGCGCATTGCCGTAATCTTCGTATGTTATATCAAATGGGGAACTGGCGGGCTGTTATGGGGTACAGTTCAGTTGCCGGGCTTTTTGGATGGCATTGTCGATGGATTTGCGGTATTCCCGGTTCTCTCTTGTCGCACCTTGCGCACACACGTCGTTGCGGTGCTTGTCGTAATATGACTTGGATATGCCGCAACGTTGCAGGAAATCTTCCGCCCATTGCTTGCCACGCTCACGCGGCTTGACGGTCTGCGATACGGACAACACCATGTAGCAGATGCGCAGGTTCTCTTTCGGACGCACGGTGACAGGCTGTACCGTCGGCTTCAGGTTCATGAAGTTCACGAAGTCACTGCCGGAAAGATGACCGAACTGGCAGTCGTTACAGACCTCGTAGATGAACAGGCACATGGCGAGGTCAACGGTGTCCATCCATGCGGATGTGTCTTTGAACAGGAAGCCGTCACTCATGCGCATCCTCCTTCATCCGTCTTATGTCGCTGATGATGCTTCCCGAAATGCCTTTCAGTCTCTCAACCAGCACGGAAAGGAACATCGGCTTGAAACAATACACGCAGAAGGTTCGGTCACGTTCCTGCTGCCACTTATTATATAAAAGGTTCGCACGCGCGTGGGCTGTGTCGTATTCCGCTTTCTTGGCATCGCACAAAGGGTCAAGCGACTTGTATTCCTCTGAGTTGAGCGATAAGAAATCCAGCCGGTTGCTCATTGCCGAATACTCGCGCCACAGTCCGGTGGCAACATCTTTCGCTTCCCCGTAGCGTGATTCAAACGGTCTGAGGTTCGCTTCAAAAAGGCTCTCAAAATCCACGGACTGCAATCCAGTAATATCCAAAGACAGAAATCTTTCAGCCTCCGAAAAAAGGGAAAAGGAAATTTCATTCAACTGTTCCGCATCGTCATGGAACATCGCAGCCGTCTCTGTCACAATTTGGTTTGTCTCATTGAAATCCTTGTAGAACAGGGATAGCAGCAAAGCCTGTTCAAAGGTGATGCTGTCCTGCTTACAAGTGGCAAGCAAGTTATTTACCTCTTGCAGCCGTTGTGTTATCTGTTGTATCATCATAATCATCAGGAATTGAAAAGGTCATCCATTGTCACCTCGCTGTGAACTATACTTTTGTTTTTAGCATTGGCCACGCCGTAGGTTGTGACAAATGTGTTTACTAGTGTTTTCTTGTTTTTTGTCGCCATACGGAACAAACCCATACGTTCACGGAGTTTCATCTCATAACTTGTTGTAATACCGTATAGATCTGTACTAAACTTCATTTCACACAAATGAATTATGCGGTCTGCACGTTCAATAATCATGTCTATCTGAAAGCCGGGTATACCATCGCCTTTGTCAGCCTTGCTTCGCCATGTAGAAATGGCAGTTCCAACTCCGGCGATGCCCAATGCAGTTTTAATTTGCCTATGATGATTCAGGCAAACAAGCTCAAAACTTAGTCCCATCCATGCTGACACACTTCGTGAATCAAGGTTATTGCTCCACCACAATCCGTCTTTTGTATTATTGGGTTCAATGAACTTATAATAGAACAATGTAAAAAAGTCGGTAAGTCTGAACAGACTGTCTCGTGTTTTGTTCCCGTAATGGGACAGCCGTGTGATAAAATCGCAGCGTTCAAGATTTCTCAATATTTTGCTCAGAAAAGCACCTTCAATGCCGGTCATACGGAGAATGTCCTCACGTGTCAGACCTAATTTGTTTTCCGACAACAGTCTAACGACTGAAATATAAGTGTCGGCCTTGGCAAACAACGCTGTATAGAGTTCATCGAACTCACCCCGGAGCTGTGCGCCTTCCGCGAATATCAGGTGGTCTATATTCTGTGCAAGACTGTCCGAAACATTCAGTAGGCTCAGATAAAAAGGTGTTCCGCCAAATATCATATAACATTGGAGTATTTGGTATCTGTCCCATTGGCAGTTTCTTTGCCTCAGATACTCTTCTGTTTCATGCAAGGTGAATGGAGAAAGATGCAGGTTGCATGTGATACGGGCGTGCAATCCGCCCTGATTGCCTCCTATCTTGTCAGCCATCCAAGATGTTGCCGATCCGGTCGCGATGAACACTATGTCGGTACGTCGGTTCCCCCATCCGTTCCAGAAATTCTCCAATGCACTGACAAAATTGGAACGTTGGGTGTCCATCCACGGCATTTCATCTATGAAAACAACCTTTTTCCGTTTGCTCGGAAGTTTTTCGAGATAGTCGGCGAGCGCATTGAAAGCCTCGTACCAATTGGCTACTTTCGGCTGTTTCTTTTTGGAATGCCGTTCTATGGCTCTCATAAAATCCTGTAACTGTATCTTTGCCGGTGTCTTATGTTCACCAACAAAAGTAAAGTCATATTTGTAGTTAAAAAACTTGTCTATAAGATATGTCTTGCCGATACGTCGGCGACCGCTGACGATTACAAACTCAGATCTGTCGGAATCCAAGCACCGCTGCAGTTCTTCACACTCTCTGTTTCGGGATATCAGTCTATCTTGCATAACTTTTCCATTGATTTTGCAAAGGTACTGATTTTTAATCGTAAAAAAAGAATGTTTTATGCTGACTTTTTACTTTATCGGTGAAATTTCATAAGATAAGGTAATATCTCAGCATATATTTGTATACTGAGTTGCTACTTTATCACTAAACAAATTGTATTATAAGGTAGAAACTCAGTATATCAGTCAAATACGCCATCGACCAGATTGACAGCTTCAACCTTCTTGCTGTCAACGATTTTAGCGTATATCTGGGTCGTTTTCACGTTGGAGTGGCCGAGCAGCTTGCTCGTGGTATAAAGGTCTGCGCCCAATGTCAGCATCATCGTCGCGAAGCTGTGCCTCGACGTGTGGTAGGTGATTTTCTTGGTGATACCGGCCGCTTTCACCCACTTTGCCAGCACCTTGTTTATGTTGGGTTCGGCAATCAGCCCGTCAAACACCTTGCCGTCATCCGGGGCATCGCCACGTTCAGGAATCCATTTCATCGCCTGCGAGGAAAGGGGAAGGAATATCGGGGTCGTGGTTTTCTGCATCACGACAGACGCGCGCCACTGTTCCCCATCTTTGGACAAGTCACGCCAGCGGAGTGCGTAAATGTCACTGAGCCTCAGACCACAATAGCAGGCGAAAAGATAAGCACGTTTCACATCCTCCCTCGGACATTCCGTCGCTATAAGGGTCTTTATCTCGTCCACGGTAAGGAACTCACGCTTGCTCTCCGGCACCTTGATGCGCTCGGTCGGGGTAAGCGACATGAACGGGTTTTCGGGAATGATGTCAGCCCTGACCGCCGCGTTCAATGCCGTGCTGAAGTAGCCGACATAATCCGACATGCTTTTCGGACTCAGCGGATTGCCCCACGTGGTCTTGTATTCGGACTGGAGCCAGCGGATGAAGGCAACACAGAAGTTCTTGTCGATGTCACCCATGCGCACCTTGTTCTTTCCTATATAAGTAGAAACAAGGTTAGACACCGTACCCAACAGTTTCACGCCTCTCACACCTCTGCGTTTTTGTTCCTCATAGAATGTCCGCATCCAGTCCGACAGCAGCATCTTTGACCTGCCTGATGTGTTCTTCAGTCCGGCCTTGTTGTTGGTCAGTTCGATTATCCGTTTTGACTTGATGGTCTCCACAGCCGCCAGTGTGGCCCTGTTCTGTTCCTTGACACGGGCATTGATTTCGGGAAGGCGGTAGAGCTTAAGGAACTCGTACTGCCTCTTGCCGTCCACATAGATGTCAAGATAGTATGACTCGGAACCGTCCGCAAGTTTCTTGGTGCGCACCTTCACCGGTTCCTTCAGTTTTGTCTTTTTGCCGTTTGCCGCCATATATAATAATATAATAAGGTATTACGATTTATGATTTCAGAATACGGAATCCGCAAGGTTCACCGCCTCGTCCTTCTTCCGGTCGATTATCCTCGCGTATATCTGGGTGTGCTTGACCGAGCTGTGTCCCAGCAGTTTCGACACGGTGTACAAGTCCGCTCCGAGGGTGAGCATCATCGTTGCGAAGGAGTGCCTGCTTGTATGATAGGAGATATGCTTCCTGATTCCTGCCGCCTCCGCCCACTTTTTCAGGTTCTCGTTCACGTTACCGTAATTGACGAGGTTGCCGAACACATAATCATCAAAGGTGCTATCTCCTTTTTCGGGCATCCATTTCAATGCCTGTCCTGACAGGGGAATGTATAACGGCTTGGTGGTCTTCTTCATCACGACCGAAACGAATGTCTGCCCGTTCTCGGTATAAACATCACCCCATTTGAGATTTCTGACATCGCTGATGCGAAGACCTGTAAAACAGGAGAACAGATAAGCCCTCTTCACAAGTTCGTTGGGGCAGTCCGTGGTAATCATGCTCCGTATCTCGTCAATAGTCAGATATTCACGCTTGCTTTCCGGCTTCTTTATCTTCTCGATGGTCTCAAGTCTGTTCCACGGGTTCTTGTCTATGAGTCCTTCGCGTACCGCTTCGTTGAGCATGGTGCGGAAAGTCTGGCAATAGGTGTCTGCGGTTCTCGCGCTGACGGGCTTCCCTGTCAGGCGGTGCTTGTATGTGTTGCGGAACCAGTCAATCATGTCAAGGCAGAACTGCCTGTCAATATCCGAAAGGCTGGTGTCAGGACGGAACATATGCAAAGCCTTTTTCACGTTGCTGATGCTACCCATGTCTCTTAAACCCCGTTTTTCGTGGTTGTCATAACAAGTTTGAAGCCAGTCCGAAAGTAGCATTCCCGTACCGGAACCGGCAAGTCCCGTCTCGGCTTTCGCATTCAACAGGGCTTCGGTTCTCGCTTGCAAGATTTCTTCCGCATCCCGGAGTGTGCGCGCGTTCTGACGCTTCGCTGTAGAAGAGGTTTCGGGCAGGAGGTAGAGTTGCAGGAACTCGTACTCGTGCCCGCCGTCCACGCTGCGGTCGAGGAACAGGGACATGCGTCCGTCTGCCAGTTTGCGGCGGCGTAACTTGAACGGGGATTTCTCCACCAGTGATTTCCTTTTTCTTCCCATTGTCCTTCAGTGTCTTATATTCACCTGCAAAGGTACGAAATAATCCGCAAATGAGTATCGTTTTAGGTAACAAAAATGAAGAATAATAGTGATTTTTAAGGAATGCATCAGAAATCATCTGATTTACGGAAGCATCTAATAATCAGAATTTATATAGATTTTCTCCGCTTTTATTTTCCCTTCTTTTGCATACATTGGCTAATGGACTACGATTTGTTGTTACTCGGATCATCTACGTGGGGAGCCGGTGATTTGCAGGACGATTGGTATAGTTTTGTCGACCAGTTAAAAAATAAGGATTTGACAGGAAAACGTGTAGCATTGTTCGGTTGTGGAGATTCGGCTTCCTATCCCGATACGTTTTGTGATGCCCTTTCTGTGCTGTATGACGATTTAGCCGGAACCGGGTGTGCGTTTGTCGGGGCTTATGTGCCGGAAGATTATGATGTAACCGATTCTGCCGTGTGTCGCGATGGAAAATTTATCGGATTAGCCATCGATGATGTTAACGAAAGCGACAAGACGGAAGATCGGATTGATACGTGGATTGCAAATTTTTAAATGAATTTACGCTATGAGCGCAGAAGAATTCTCCCGTTTTAGCGATATGAAGATGTTCATGCACCATATTTATGAATTCAAAAAAGGAGTTCGAAATTTGGTGTTGTGCACCATGTGTCGGACTTGTGCGGAATTGGTCGGCGCCCGTTTGCGTCGTCAGCAAATCGATTATGTAATTCAGGAAGTTGTCGGGAATAAAGTGAATCTCTATTTTGGTAAACGGGCCTGTCTCGATGCTGTGAGAACGTTCATTGACAAACCGCTCAATCGATTGACCCCTGAAGAGGATTTTATGTTGGGTGCGATGTTAGGTTATGATATTACCCTGCAGTGCGAACGGTTCTGTAATCGTAAAAGAGTCGCTGCAGTAGCCGGATAACTCAATTTTATGCCATCTGTTGAGTCTGTTGACGGAGAAGGGACGACCTGTACGGGGCCGTTCCTTCTTTCTGTCCGGTGAAATGATTCTGATTAAGCTTTCTGTTCGGAGAGCAGTTGTCGGGCTCGATCCAATGCGATGTTGATGTGGCTACAAATATTCTCTTCGCCAAGCAGGTCGTAAAAATGGGCTTGTTCCAGCGTCTTGTGGACTTGCTCGTTTACACCCGAAAGAATGATCCGGATCCCTTCTCGTTGTGAGGTCTTACATAGAATAGTCAGGTTGTGGATGCCGGTCGAATCGATGAACGGAACTTTACGCATACGGATAATGCGGATTTGAGGACGATCGTGTAACATGACCATTTGTTCCTCAAATTTATTGGCGATACCGAAGAAGTAGGGCCCGTCGATTTCGTAGACTTCGACTCCGTCGGGGATTGTCAAGTGCTCGGCGTTCAGCGCGACATCCACATCGGCATTCGGATCGATTTCATCGGTTAGTACCGATATATTGGTCGTTTCAGCGACCCGTTTCATGAATAACAGGCAGGCAATGACCAGACCGACCTCAATGGCAACGGTTAAGTCGAACAGAACGGTCAGCAGAAAGGTGATCAACAGCACGGCAACGTCCGATTTGGGGTTGGACATCAGTGCCCGGAATGTTCTCCATTCGCTCATGTTGTAGGCAACGACGACCAATACGCCAGCCAGACAGGCCATCGGAATGTGTTTGGTCAGGGGACCGAGACAAAGTAGAATTAATAACAGTACTACGGCATGAATTAATCCGGCAACCGGCGTTTTCCCTCCGTTGTTTATATTGGTCATGGTGCGGGCGATAGCTCCTGTAGCTGGAATACCGCCAAAAAATGGAGTAACGATATTTGCTGCTCCTTGTGCCAGAAGTTCCTGGTTTGAGTCGTGTTTATCTCCGGTGACACCATCAGCAACAGTTGCTGAAAGAAGCGATTCGATAGCTCCGAGGACAGCGATGGTTACGGCAGCGGGGAAAAGGCTTTTAATAACCTCCCAGCTCATTTCTGGAACGGCTACACCCGGTAATGAGGCCTTTATCTGAAATCGATCTCCGATCGTTTCAATCGAAGTGATTCCGGCGTAGCGTTTCAAAAGGAATACGGCTATGGTCATGACGACGATAGCGATTAGCGAACCCGGAATTTTTTTTGAAAATCTGGGGGTTACGAATATGATCACAATACTCAGTATACCGACGGCTGTTGAATAGGGGTCAATCGTCCCGATATGTTGAAAATAGCACGCCCATTTTTCTAGAAATTCGGCTGGAACGCTCTCTGTTGTCATTCCGAACAGATCTTTGATTTGGGTCGTAAAGATCGTAACGGCGATACCGCTGGTAAATCCGACGACGATCGGATAGGGAATGAATTTGATGATGGTTCCCAATTTAAACAGACCCAACAGAATGAGCAGAACACCGGCCATGATCGTTGCAACGATCAACCCCTTCTCTCCGTATTGGGCGATGATTCCGTAAACGATTACGATAAAAGCTCCGGTTGGCCCGCCGATTTGGACTTTGCTGCCACCCAGAAACGAGATGATAAAACCGGCAATAATTGCAGTGATGATTCCTTTTTCGGGAGAGACACCAGAGGCGATACCGAATGCAATGGCCAATGGCAAAGCTACAATTCCGACAATAATTCCCGCCATCAGGTCGGAAATGAAAGTCTGTTTCGAGTAGTGTTTGAGCGTTCGAAACAGTTTGGGCTGAAATGCAAAAGATTTCATTTTTTTACATGGAAAATTGGGTGATTACCGTATGTTTTGGGCGTGCAAAAGTAGTCAATTATTTTTATATCAGTCTGAAAAAGGTGTTTTTTACTTATACTTTTTGGCATAAAAAATAAGTAAAGGCGATCTTCCTGAACGAAGATCGCCTTTATGTAAGTCTATTTTTAATGAAAATCTGTTATTGAATCAAGTAGTCAGTTACGTAACCTCCGTATGAGATTCTGGTTTTTGGGTTACAAACATTGATTTCCGATCCACCCAAAAGTTCAGCTTCGGTATAATTCTCCAAATTCGGATCATCGGCTAAAAAGATAAGCATTTTCCCATTTCCTACAGGAACAACAGATGAACATTGTGGATTATATAGAAATGGAGTTGGAGTTGATACTGTCATATTATCGATTGGATAATACATAGTAGTCCCATTATTATTTGAGTTGATTGAAAAAATTGAATACTGAATATCTGAAAGTTTTTGACAGCCATTGTTTTGACTGATTTGATACGATCCATTCCATTTTGATTTATATTCGACCGTGGTTCCTTCTGAAGATATGCTTGGAACAGACGATACAAATTGTGATACATATACGGTCCAAGTGTTGTCGCCAGTATTGTTGATGGAATAAGAACTTGCAGTGAGTTTTATTTCATCTCCGTTACTATATATTGAATATGTCGAAGAAGTGTTAAAGTCAATGTCCCATTGTGCAGAAGGCGTTCCAAGCGTTGGGTAACCGTTTGTCTTGATGGATATAGAACCTTTACGAACGAAATCTTTGTCATAAGAATCTCCTTCGGTGGGGCTACCTGTGTAAGTCAACGTATATGTTCCATTGGTTTCGTCAAAAGTGATGGTTGTTTCAGAGGTGCAAAGTAGGCGTTTTATTGAGTCCGGAGCTTGATTGGGGTCTCCATTTCCTTCTTCAATCAAGGTGTTTAAACGAAATGCTACATTGAAAGGGTCCAATGTCATTACATTTTGTTTGCGGACAGATACGTAAATGTTATAACCCATTGCGGTTTGGGTCCTTTCGAAATAGTCATTTTTTAAGCAAGAAGAAAAAATGGCGATACATCCTGCTAATACCAGTAATTTGCTAGTAAATTTATTCATTTTGTCGTATGTTAAGTTCTCAAAGGTATATATTTACAACGTATTTTAAAAGATGTTATTGCTTTTTTAAATGTTGCATCTGCAATCAATTATCTTTCAGAAGGACGTAAACTTTTCGAACGTCCGATAAATATTTGTATTGCACGAAGGATCCATACGGCGCATATGGCAAGTAGGATCCGGGGCATTAACAGCCATATGAGTCCGATACCGATCGTGTAGAAGATTACAGTATCTTCTAACAAACTATGAGAGATTGCAATATGGGTGTTTAGCAGCAGTGAATCATGTCGTGAAATCCCACCTCTGTGGATTTCATCAATCAGCGCAGCGCCTCCGTAGGTCAAACCGACAATATTGCTGATAATCCATAAAAATGAGGTCGATTGGGGGAGCCCGAATATGGCCATAAACGGACGAAGCGGAACTGATATCAGATCAAGTAGGTGAAATTCACGTAAGATTTGTTGAATGATGTTCAGCGCGATGATAATAACGCCGATTTGCAGACAAAGGGGCACAACTGTTGTAATCCAAGAAATAGCTACCTCATTCCACGATGTTGGAGTATGTCCGGCTGCAGGGAGATGTAAGGTCCCCGACATTTGTTCGGGAAGGATGAGATTTAGTAGGGCTGCTGCAATAAAGGCTGTTACCAAGCGGAGAAGGGTCATGCCCACAGCAGAGACTCCTGTCTTGTGTTGAACGGCTGATTCGATCGGCAGATTGTGGCATATTAGGGCCATGACAGCTAGAATGACTACACTCCGGTAGTCAAATCCGAGTGTGGCAATAACGGCAACGGTGGCATAGTTGTTTGATAGAGCAGCTGTTAGAAAAACCAGTCCGCTACTTCCGGGAAGCCCGATCCTATTGAAAAGCGGTGCAATCATGTCGGATATCCAGCCGATGACTCCGAGGTATTCCAATACAGAGATACCGAGTGTGATGGGGATGACCATTTTTATAACCCATACGGCAGTTTCCCATGCTGGGCGTAGCGCACTCTTGGCTGCATATCGTAAACGGGTGATTGTGTCGTTGCGTTTCATTGCGATCGAGCTTTCCTTGAAAAAGCCCACAAAGCTACGATTTTAATTTGGAATAACCTTAATATTATTGGACTGGCTTCCCGTATTTGAATGACACTTCTGGATGTGGGAAAAGTAGTCGTAAAATAAATTCGTATTTTTGGATGTTCTATTATATATAGATATATGTTTATGGAAAATACAATAGAGGGTAAATATAGGTCTTTAACGGAACACGAGTTGACTGTACTGTCGGCCAATGGGTGTACGGCAGAAGATTGGTCAAATGTTCGTGTGTCCGAAGGGTTCGATCCGAAATATGTTCGAGGAGCGCATTTTGGCGGTAGTATTCGTCTCGGAGCCAATGGCGCCGCAATACATTTGCCAGGCGGTGTTGTGCGACGTAGCGGGATTTATCGGGCTGCATTATATGATTGTACGATAGGAGACGGAGTGTTGATTGCCAATGTCGGACGTTATATTGCCCGGTATGATCTGGCGGATCGGGTTGTCGTCGAGAATGTGGGGGAAATTATATGTACCGGGAAGTCTGCTTTTGGCAACGGTGTTGAGGCAGCTGTCGTAAATGAATCGGGAGGACGGGAGGTTCCTGTTTTTGATCATCTTACGGCTCAATTAGCTTATGTTATGGCTATGTATCGGCACCGTCGTGCTACGATCGCTCGGTTGGAGGAGATGATCCGACGAGAGGTTGAAGCACGACAGTCTGATCGAGGAACGATTGGTGCAGGTAGTCGGATTGTCAATACGCTTTCTACCGTTGATGTAAGGATTGGAGAGGAGGCTGTAGTCGAAGGGGCTTTGTCGTTGCGTAACGGTACGATCAACAGTACGGTTGAAGCACCTACTTATGTTGGAGCTGGAGTAACGGCTTCCGATTTTATAGCTGCATGTGGATCGCGGATCGATACGGGATCAATGATCAAAAAGTGTTTTATCGGCGAAGGCGTTCTGATCGAAAACGGATTTTCTGCGGAAAACTCTCTGTTTTTTGCCAATAGCCACTGTAATCACGGTGAAGCCTGTTCTGTTTTTGCGGGACCCTACACAGTGTCGCACCACCGTGCTACGTTGTTGATTGCCGGATATTTTCTCTTTTTCAATGCGGGTAGCGGGGCCAATCAGAGTAACCATATGTACAAATCGGGACCGGTCCATCAGGGAATTCATCTTCGGGGGTGTAAGTTTGCCAGTGATGCGTATGTGTTGTTGCCGGCGGCGACCGGAGCTTTTTCTATAGTCAAGGGACGGCATTATGATCATCACGATACCCGGGCGATGCCCTTTTCATATTTGATTGAAGAGGCAGGAGAATCCGTTTTGTTGCCCGGTATAGGATTGCGTAGTTTTGGTACCGCTCGAGATGTGCGGAAATGGCCCAAACGGGATCGACGTAACGGACAGGGGCATGATATCATTCACTATGATCTGATGAATCCATATACGGCCGGTTGGGTTTTGCAAGGAGTAGTCGAATGTAAAAAGCTACTTGAGCGTTACTCTACGGCCGAGGCTGTGAAATGGAACCATGTAAAGATTAAAATGTCCTCTTTAAGGAAAGGTTTGTTACTTTATACTCAGGCGTTGCGTGCTTATTTAGGCGAACGGTTTGCTTCAGGGATAGCTCCTGCGGAATCGGATGCGACGATGCGGGAGTGGGTGGATTGGGCTGGAATGATTGCACCTCGCAGTCGGGTCGATGCGTTGCTCGACCGGATTGATTCAGGAGAGATTCCCGATTTGGAATCGTTTGCTCATGAATTGCACGAAATAGTGGAAAATTATCGTGACGATGAAATGAAGTGGGCACACTATGCTCTTGGTGTATTGTTGGAGAAGGATGAACAACAGATTACGGATGAGGATGTTGCCGGGGTAATTGAGAAAGGAGCAAAGGATCGGAAAACGCTTGATGATGCAATAGAACAGGATGCAGGAAGAGATTTCGCTCCCTCAATGTCAGTCGGATACGGAATTGATGATCCGTTGTCGCGTGCTGATGACTTTACGGCAGTGCGTGGTACTGTTCCGAAAATATAATGGAAGTAAAATGTCTGTCGGAAACTCGCTTTGTTTGGGCGTGTTGAAATAAAAAGCGTATCTTTGTCCGATAAGGCAAAACGAATTATTTAAGCAATAATGAGTATAGTAGCGATAGTTGGGCGTCCCAATGTGGGGAAAAGTACGTTGTTCAACCGGTTGGTGGGTATGCGTAAGGCAATCGTTAACGATTCGGCAGGAACAACACGTGACCGCCATTATGGAACCACCGATTGGAACGGTCGCGAGTTTTCTGTGATTGATACGGGCGGGTATGCCGTGGGCGATGAAGACTTGTTTGAAGCAGAAATCCGTAAACAAGTAGTCTTGGCGATCGAAGAAGCCGATGTAATCCTCTTTTTGGTTGAGGTGTCGACCGGAATTACAGATTTGGATGCGATTGTAGCCGATCTGTTGCGGCGGTCTTCGAAAAAGGTGATACTTGTTGTCAATAAAGTGGACAACAATGAATTAATCTATAATTCGCATGAGTTTTATGCGTTAGGATTGGGTGAGCCTTACTGTATTTCATCGATCAACGGAAGCGGAACGGGAGAGGTGATGGATGCTGTGGTTGCGGCATTGCCCGAGGATTCGAAGAGTGAGTTGCCTGATGATCTGCCCAAGTTCGCAGTGATTGGCCGCCCGAATGTCGGAAAATCTTCGCTGACCAATGCCCTGCTTGGAACTGAGCGGAATATCGTTACGCCGATTGCCGGAACGACGCGTGATTCGATCCTGTCGCGATACAACAAGTTCGGGATGGATTTTTATCTGATCGATACGGCCGGGTTGCGTAAGAAAACGAAAGTGACCGAGGATCTCGAATTTTACTCGGTATTGCGTTCCGTGCGGTCGATCGAAACGTCGGACGTGTGTATCCTGATGATCGACGCTACGACAGGGATAGAGTCCCAAGATCTCAATATCTTTAATCTTGTCGTGCGGAATAAGAAAGGGTGTGTTATTGTAATCAACAAGTGGGATTTGGTCGACAAGACGGAGAAGACGATGAAGGAGATGACCGAAAACATCCGTCGGCGGATCGCGCCGTTCAGTGATGTGCCGATTATTTTTACTTCGGTGCTGAACAAACAGCGGATTATGGATGTGTTGCAGACGGCGATGAGGGTCTACTATTCGCGGGCGCGTCGCATTCCAACTTCCGAGCTCAACGAATATCTGTTGCCGATTATCGAAGAGACACCTCCTCCCTCCACGAAGGGAAAATACATCCGGATCAAGTATGTGACCCAGCTCTCCTCTCCGACGCCCGTGTTTGCATTCTTCGTAAATCTGCCTCAATACATCAAAGAGGGCTATCGGCGTTATCTGGAGAACAAGATTCGGGAGCGTTGGGACTTTCAGGGGGTGCCCATTCAGATCTTCTTCAGACAAAAATAGGTGAACGATTTACGATCTATTGAGTATACATAGATGAAAAAGAGTATTTTTTTGTTTGCGGTGCTGTTATCCTCGGGTTCTCTGTCGGCACAAACGCTGGACGTATGGAGTGACCCTGCGGTCGGAGGTGATGGTAAGGCAGATCCTCGTCAGGAGTTTGTTAGCTATGTGACGCGAGAAACAGCTGTAAAAGGCGATCCGAACGAGGCGCCGCATTATTTGCCGCTCGATGGGAAGTGGCGGGTTTTGGTCTCGACAACGGAGGAGGGCGGAGAACCAGGATTTTATCGTCCGGGGTTTACCTCTTCGGCATGGCAGGAAGTTTCAGTGCCGAATATTGAGCCCGATAGGGGTTCTGATCCCTTCCTCGATTTGATGCCGCCGCAGCTGCCGCCGGAAAACCCCTTGGTGCAATATCGTGCGGTGATTGATGTGCCATACCTGTGGCTCGATCGGGACATGTTTGTTCATATCGAGGGCGTGGGAGGAGCTTATACGTTGTATGTAAACGATCGTCGGATCGGGTATAACAACGATGCGCACACGCCGACCGAATTCGAAATATCGAATGCCGTGACTGACGGAATCAATACGATCGGCATAGAGGTCTATGGCTATTCTACGGGAAATTGGATGGAGACGCTTGTCCCGGGAAGCCTGCCCGGAACGCTCGGTAAGGTTTATGTCTATTCACAACCCAAACTTCGGATCGAGGATTTTGTGATCCGGACCCGCGGCGATTCGACCGGGATTCATGGATGGGTCGACTTTGCCGTCGTGATGTCCAATTCCTATCGGGACCAGCAGAAGATCACGTTAGGATATGATATATATTCTCCGGCTGGCAAATTGTTGACCTATAATCTGATTGAGACAGAGATTCCGGGAAACAGCACCGATACGCTCTATCGTCGTGAAGTTCTTGAGAACGTGTTAAAAAAGATGTCGTGGAGTCCGCAATCGCCTCAACTGTTTGACCTGATGCTTTACACCCGTCGCGACGGACGAATTACCGAGTACATTCCGATGAAGTTCGGATTGAACGAAACCGAGTTACGCGATGGAGAACTTTGGATCAACGGGAAACGGGCCGAGCTGAAAGCGGTGGATTACAATGCGGCCCGGACGAAAGATGCGACGAAAAAGGAGTTGAGGACGCTGAAAAGCGGAGGGGTCAATACGGTCTGTGTAGCCTATCCCCAACCGCGATGGTTCTATGAGCTGTGCAACGAGGTCGGCATGTATGTCATCGATCAGGCGAATATCAATGCCGGGTATCGGACGAACGATCGGAACGTGGGCGGTTCGTTGGTCAACAATCCTGCGTTCCTGCCTCAGTTTATCGACCGGGCTGCAACGATGCAGGGACGGAGCAAGAATTATACATCCGTGATTGCCTTGTCAATGGGAGGTCAGTGCGGGAACGGCTACAATATGTATAAGACCTATCAGTGGCTCAAACAGAGTGATTCGTTGCACTATGTGACCTATCGTGATGTGCAGGGAGAGTGGAACAGTGACTTCCCGTTTCCTGAGACGGTCGATGCCGCAAGATATTTGAACGGTTCTGCTGCAACGACTTCGAAGACAAAAACCACACGTCGATGAATATCGATCTGATCGTAGTCGGAAAGACTGATTCTCCGCAAATCACCGCTTTGCTCGACGACTATATCAAACGGTTGAATTTCTATACGAAGGTTACTTTTGTCGTCTTGCCTGATTTGAAGAACCGGCGGACCATTTCGGCCGAAAGTCAGAAACGACAGGAAGGCGAGATGTTGATGCGTCGCTTCTCAGAAGGCGATTGTGTCGTGCTGCTCGATGAGCATGGGACCGAGATGCGCTCCATTGAGTTTGCAACGTGGTTGCAGAAAAAGATGTGCAGCGGGACGAAGCGGCTTTGTTTTGTGATTGGCGGGCCCTATGGATTTTCCAAAGAGGTGTATGAGCGGGCTGATGCCAAACTCTCCTTGTCGAAAATGACCTTTTCCCATCAGATCGTACGGGCGATCTTTGCCGAACAGCTCTATCGTGCATTTACTATCATCCGTAATGAACCCTATCATCACGAGTAGTGCACCGATTTTATGATGAGAGGGGAAAAGTGTCGAATGGGTGCTAACAGCGTGAAAGGTGTAAAAGGAAGGTATTGTATAGCGAATCCGATCCATAGCACAATAAATGAATAAAAACGGCGGCGAGACTCTCTTTTGGAAAGTTCTTGCCGCCGCTCTTTATGTAGCGTGCAGGTGTGTTATGAATGGTTCTTGCCTGATTGTGGTACTATTCAGCCGTTTCGTTGCGGTTCAGGCGGAGTAGGGCATTGTCGATTCGCCTGAGGGTCTCCTCTTTGCCGATAATCGCGCAGATATCCATAATACTCGGCCCCGATCCGGCTCCGACAATGGCGATCCGGAAGGTATTCATGACCTGTCCCATCGGATATTCGTTCTTTACTATCCAGTCGAATACGACCTTCTCTGCATGCTCTTTTGAAAAATCATCGATCCCAGCAAGCACTTCTCGCAGTGCGGCGATCCGAGCCGGATTCTCTCCTTTCCAGAATTTCGTTACAGATTTCGTGTCATACGTTTCGGGGGCTTGGAACATGAACCACGACAGATCCCATAGCTCCTTGACAAAGGCTGCTCGCTCCTTGATCAACGCAACGACCTGTTCGACTTTTGAGATTGGAACCTCTATCCCTTTTTCTTTTAAGGTAGGAAGGAATAGTTCAGCCAGCTCCTTGTCGGATTTGGTCCGCAGATATTGGGCATTGAACCAGTGCGCTTTCTCTGGATTGAATCGGGCTCCGCTCTTGCTCACCCGTTCTAATGAAAAGGCCTTGATCAATTCATCCATCGAGAAGATCTCTTGGTCGGTTCCCGGATTCCAGCCCAACAAAGCCAGCATATTGATGAAGGCTTCGGGAAAGTAGCCATCTTCGCGGTATCCTCTCGACTGTTCTCCGTCGGAAGAGGTCCATTGAAGCGGGAAAACAGGGAATCCCATCTTGTCGCCGTCGCGTTTGCTCAGTTTACCCTTGCCGGTCGGTTTGAGTAGCAGCGGAAGGTGTGCGAATTCCGGTTGTGAATCGCTCCAGCCCAGTGCACGGTACAGCATGTAGTGTAGCGGGAGTGAGGGTAGCCACTCTTCACCCCGAATGACGTGCGTGATCTCCATCAGGTGGTCATCGACGATATTGGCCAAATGGTAAGTAGGCAGGGCATCGGCCGATTTATACAGAACTTTGTCGTCGAGCGTTGAGGTGTTGACCGTTACGTCGCCGCGAATCAGGTCGTGCATGTGGATCTCTTCATTTTCAGGAGTCTTGAATCGGATGACCCATTGATCCCCACGATCGATACGTTTCTGAACCTCTTCGGCCGGAAGCGACAACGAGGTGGGCAGTTTCTCGCGGACCTCATAGTTGTAGGAAAAAGTCCGACCTGCAGCTTCCGCCTCGGACCGTATGGCATTCAGCTCTTCGGGAGTGTCGAAAGCATAATAGGCATTCGATGAAGCGACTAACTGTAATGCATATTTCAAATAGATTTCTTTGCGTTCGCTTTGGCGGTAGGGAGCGTGAGGCCCACCTACGCTGACCCCCTCGTCGATCGTAATACCGCACCAGCGCAACGACTCGAGAATGTAAGCTTCGGCACCGGGAACGAAACGGTTTGAATCGGTATCTTCGATACGTAAAATAAAGTCTCCTTTGTGTTGGCGGGCGAACAGATAGTTGTATAGGGCCGTACGGACGCCTCCCATATGCAACGGGCCTGTGGGACTCGGTGCAAAACGTACTCTGACTCTCTTTGTGCTGGACATATTGTATGTTTTATAATGAGCGTAATTTTTGTCGGACAGCCATTTAGACTGGGTGGCCGAACAGAGCACAAAGATAAGCAAACTATTTCGAAAAGATATTTTTATTATAAGGATAATATATGTTGTAGCAATTGTGTGTATGGGGAATTGAGTATGATGTCATGAGTCAATACATTATGAGAGAAAAGTTACAGATTTTATTTGATTTTGTAAACATACAATATTTTATATTATAAAAATATAAATTTGTTGTATTGTGGTGCGTGTTATAAAACAGCTTGGGCATAGGTGTTTACGTCTTCTGCTGTGATGCGTTCGTCACACAAAATGATGAGACGTTCGATGACATTTCTGAGTTCCCGGATATTTCCGCTCCATTCCATTGTTGACAACAGATCAAGAGCTTCTTTATCGATGGTCTTGTTGGCAATACCGTATTCCGAACAAATCTTCTTGACAAAGTAGTCGGCCAATATCGGGATATCTTCTTGTCGTTCCCGTAATGAGGGAATCCGCACAACGATAACACTCAGACGATGGTAGAGATCTTCCCGAAAATTGCCGGCCTCTATTTCATGTCTTAAGTTTTTGTTCGTAGCTGCTACGATACGGACATTTACGTTTATATCCTTGTCGCTTCCTACGCGGCTGATCCGGTTCTCCTGTAATGCACGTAACACTTTGGCCTGTGCCGAAAGACTCATGTCTCCGATCTCATCCAAAAACAGTGTCCCTCCGTCGGCCTGTTCGAATTTTCCTTTGTGTTGTTTGTTAGCGGAGGTGAATGAACCCTTTTCGTGACCGAATAGTTCACTTTCGATCAATTCTGACGGAATCGCAGCGCAGTTGACCTCAACAAAGGGTGCTGCGGAACGAGGACTCAGTGCATGAAGACGCCGTGCGACCAACTCTTTGCCGGTTCCGTTGGCTCCGGTAATCAATACTCGTGCATCTGATGGTGCGACCTTTTCGATCAATCGCTTCACGTGGATCATGGCTTGGGATTTTCCGATTAATTCATCTTCGTTCGAATTTTTAGCGGTGACAATTCTCGGGGCGGGCAAGGAATGGAGGTGGAGGTTTTCTGTCGGTTCTGATGGTTCCGCAGCATATGTGGCACGATTTTGGTCTTGGGGTGTAGTTGCGGAACGAATCGATTGAAGCAGTTTATTCAGGTTGATCGGTTTGGGAATGTAATCGTAAGCTCCGCATTTTATCGATTCGACTGCCGGGTCAATCCCTTTGAGAGAGGAGAGAATAATGAAAGGCGCATGAACTTTCGTTCCCGATAGTCGTGATAGAAGACCGAGAGCTCCTGATTCGGGTATGTTCATGTCACAGAGGAATAGATCGAATGTCTTGCGGTCGGTCTTCGCTGTTGCCTCACTGTCCGTCTCTGCGGTTTCGACGCGGTAACCTTCGTATTCAAGTCTCTCCTTAAGGGTGTTGCGTGTACTGCGTTCGCTGTCGATTACCAAAATGTTTGTCATAGTTGATGGAATAAAATGTTGGATGTTGAAAATATATAACTCTATTTTTTGCTTTATAGCCTTTGTTTTTATCAAAAAACCGTGTAGCTTTGTCCGAAAGTTAAGCATTACTCCCGTTTTTCAGAAAAATATGCGGTGGTTCCGAAAACATGTCGGAGCCGATAATTTCAACCTAAAAATACTATTGTATCCGCTTTTTTTAACCTTTTTTCGCAACGGCGAACATCGTATATTGTATAGGTCGGGAGCCTGTGTTTCACTGTGATCACTCTTTTTTATGGATAAAAACTATAATTATCAAAGGAAAAAACTTATGCTTCCTGAATATGGTAGGCATGTGCACCAAATGGTTGATTATCTGATGTCTATTCATGATCGGGATTTGCGAAACCAACAAGCCCAGGCTGTGATCGAAGTAATGGGAAACTTGAATCCAACCTTGAGGGATACTGCGGATTTTAAACATAAACTATGGGACCATCTGTTTATTATGTCTGATTTTAAGCTGGATGTAGACGCCCCATATCCTATTCCGTCTCATAAGATACTGGAAGTCAGGCCAGATCGTATGGAGTATCCGCATGGTAAGATTACAAGAAAACATTATGGTAAGAATATCGAGCACTCACTTGAAGCGCTCAAGACGATAGAAGACGAAGAGGCTAAAACACAGATCGCTGCCAATATAGCCAAATACATGCGGGCGAAAGCTTTCGAGTATAATCAGGAGCATCCGAATAATGAGGTGATCATGAAAGATATACGTTCTATGTCCGATAATATGGTGACCATCGACGAAGTTGCTTTAAATAATCTCCGAAATGACTATAAACAACCCCGTTTGAACAATAGGGCACACAAAGGATCTTCGGGACATTCGAATAATGGGAAGTCCGGAGGTTTCGCTAACAACAAGCAACAGGGGAATAAACGAAGGCAGAATAAATCTTCTCACAATAAATAGTTCGGTGCAATGAGCGACCTTAAGAATGTATCTATTAAAAATAAGCGTGCAACGTACGATTACGAAATGCTCGATACCTATATCGCGGGGATCGTTCTCTCGGGAACCGAGATCAAGTCGTTGCGTTTGGGGAAGGCTTCGTTGGTCGATTGTTACTGCTATTTTCATAACCATGAACTGTACGTTCGGGGAATGAATATTTCGGAATACCATTGGGGAAGTTATAACAACCACATGCCGAAACGGGATCGAAAACTATTGTTGCAGCGTCGAGAGTTGGCCAAATTGGAGCGGGCTCTTCAGGATAAGGGGCTCACGGTTGTCGGAATCAAGCTGTTCATCAATGAACGGGGATTGGCCAAGTTGCAGATTGGATTGGGCCGTGGCCGGAAAAATTATGACAAACGGGAGTATATTAAGGAGAAGGATATGAAGCGGGAGATGGATCGCGTGTTCCGCAAATAATTTTTTTCAGAGAAATTTTCTGACACCAGAATTTGTTGCGGGTCAATAGATAAAGAGAGGGGAGCCTTCATGAAGGCTCCCCTCTTCTTGTTGAGAAGTTACGTATTATAACTCTTTGATGCGAATATTCTTAAATTTCACGACCGAACCGTGTCCGAGGAATCCGATGTGGCCTTTCTCGTTTTTGAGACCCGGATGGTCTTTGTGGTCGAGTGTACCGTTTTTGCTGGCTTCGGCGATATTTCCTTCAGTGATAACCTCTCCGTTCAGAGTTACTCGGATCTCATTGCCTTTAATCCAAATCTCTTCGCTGTTCCACTCTCCGACAGGTTTCAAGAATCCCCGTTTCGCCGGAATGACACCGTAGACCGATCCGTGGTATTGGTAAACCTCCAATTGACTGTAAATCGGAGCCTCATTGTCGAGAACCTGTATCTCCATACCGACATAGGCTGCGTCGCCTTCGGTTGGGGTTCGGATACCGACCCCATTGTTCGCTCCTTCTGTCAACATGAAATCGAATCGGAATACGAAATCCTTGTATTCGTCTTTCGTATAGAGGTTTCCGCCTCCTCCGTTACTCGGATAGAGAACGATAGCTCCATCTTGCGAAACGTAGTCTTTTGTATTACCGATCCAATTGTGCATATTCGTGCCGTCATACAGCAGCTTAAATCCTTCTGCCTGCTCTTCTGCCGACAGTTCGGTGGGTTTTACCTGTTCCAGCTCATTGATGTAAAGATTGCGGTAGGCAACCCGTGTACCGTGGGCCTGCAATTCGATCTGCTCGATCGGGAAGATCGGTTGGCTGCGGTCCCAATAGTTTTCGAGGATCACGTTATCGACTACCTTTTCACCATTGAGCAAAACCGTTACCCGGTCTCCGACCATCTTGATGTAGAAGGTGTTCCACGTTCCGAGTGGATTGTCGGCAACGTGCGAAGGTGTGCTCGGGTTGATCTGATTGTTGTACAATCCGCCCGAACCGACCTGTGCACCTACGTTGCGGCGAGCTGTATCCCACATCTGAACTTGCGGAGTTCCACGAAGATAGATACCAGCATCGGCTTCCGTGCCTTCAGCATAGAGTTTCCAGTCGACATACATTTCGAAATCGCCGTATTGTTTTTCCGTACAGATGTTGTCGAATCCGTTTCCGACGAATTCGAGCAGGCCGTTGTTGACTACCCAGTCTGCACGCATCCGTTCGTCGGCTGCAACTTGAGCCTTAGCCAACTCTTCGGGTTTCATCTTGGCGCGTACGATCGGATTCTCAACCAAACCTTTCCAACCGGTCAGATCCTTGCCGTTGAACATCGATACAAATCCGCCGGTTTGGGGTAAGGCGGCTAAATGGGAGCGAACCTGCTCTTTTATATAGCTGCTGTCTCGACCTTCGAGCTTGTCGGAAGCTTTCTGTACCAGCTCAACCACAGCAGGACCGTAATACTCTTTGTGTGCCAGCGCCGTGTTGATTACGGCTGTAGAGGCAGCCTGACACACCGAGTTGTCGGCATGATCGAGATAGCGTCCTGCGAGGATCAGCCCTTGGAAGGTTTTGTTGTTTCCTACGGCGTTCAGTGCATGAACGGTAGCCTGGATAGCCTCTTTCTGGGACAAGGCGCTGTTATTGGCTGCGATGTCCAATGCATCGGAAAGCAGCAGAATCTTGTTCTCGGCTGTTTCACTCGAGGCGTTGACACGATCGATATAGGTCATGAGCGCTTTGGAGGCATACTCTTTGTTGTTACCTGCCGCGATTTCAGCCAGTTTGTTGGCAGCATCCATTCCTTGTAGACAGAGCAGCGCCTTGAAGGCATTGGTCTTGTCGGTAACCGAACCGTTGTCGAAGCCTTCCGTAATGGTCGCAAGGGCTTGTGGTAGATTGGCTTCGGCCATAACGACATAATAGAGCGATTTTTTGCTGCTGGCATTCATCTGTTTGGTGATGGCTTCGGCCTGTTGTTCAGGAGTCAGCGAGCTCAATGCAACGACAATGGCCTGTTGTACGGCCTCCGTTTTGTTGGCTTCGGTTTGAGCCTCCAATAAGGTGTACAGACGGCTCAGATCTTTGGCGTCTACTACCGATGCAAGAGCATTGTAGATTGCAGGTGCTACATTTATGTTTGAAGAGGCTTCCGCTTTTTCCAGGGCTTCGAATACTACGTCGGCCTTATCCGTTGCCCGGCGATTGGCCAGAAGGGTAATACCACGAAGGTCGTTTGTCTGTTCTACGATGTCGGCTGCGATGTCGTTGATATTTCCATCGTAGGCTTGCAGACATTGTGCCGCCACGTCAGCCTTTGCCTGATCGGCTTCAGCATCGGTTGCCGAAAGAATAACGTCGGCCAAAGCGGTCGGGACATCAGTTCCTCCAATGCGGGTTGCGGCCCACATGGCTGCAGTTGCCAGTTCTGTATTTTCGTTCTGGAAGTAGGGAACTATGGACGACAGAGCTATCTCTGCTTTTTGCGTTCCCAGATAGTTGATTATATCGATTTTGGCCAGATCGCATTTTGTTTTGGAGATGGCGTCCCCTAATTTGGTGTAAGCATCGTCGTTCATGTACGGGGTGACGAACTGCAGCACGCTGTTGCGATAGATGCGATCAGAATCTTTCATCGCTTTGAGTGTATAGGCAACCGGATCTTTTTGAGCCGGGAGCAGAATTTCGGTAGCAGCGATACGGCTGTATCCCGATTCGTAGGCAATGGCTTTCTTCAGCGCTTTGTTTGCTTCGGATACGGCTACTTTATCCATGCCGTTGGTCTGCAAATTCTTGATCAGTGCCAGATAGGCATCGGCCGCATGGGTCGGTTCGTTTTTGTATTCGGCCTTATCCGCTGCTTCGGCAAGAACGGGGAGTGACTTCTCACTACCTATCTTCGACAGCGAGTGGTAGATCGCTTTGTCGATCTTCGCATCGGTTCCGAGCCATGAGATCAGTACATCCTCCACTCCTTCGGTTACGATCAGCGCATCTCCTGCAGCTTGGGCTAAAGTGGCATAGAGATTCACTTGAGAAGCGTTCGGAGCTCCGTTGCGCTGTGTAATGGCTTTGGCTATAGCCGCTTTGGATTGTTCCGTACCGTTTGAAACCAAAGAGGTCAGGGCTGGTGCAAACAGGTCGGGCGTGTCGATCAGGGCAGCGAGCGCATCGACGCTCTCCTCTTTGCCACACTGTTGCAGCAATCTGACATAAAAGGCCTTGATTTTGCGATCACTGCTTTTTTCGAGTCCGCGCACAATACCTTCCGCGAAGACTTTACGAGCATCCTCCTGTCCGGGTTGGCTGACGAAAGCCGACCATCCGGCAAGTGCGTAGCTGACCGGAACGTTATTGGTTCCGTCGAACATCGAAACGAGCATATCCACTCCTTCAGCGCCGGTCGATACCAGATCGCCCATCAGACGTGTATATTCCGCTTCGTTCGGAGCGGGCATCAGGCCAAGAGCGTCGGAAACTTTGGTTTTCCATGTGCGGTTAGCGGCCGATTGTGCGAAACAGCTACCCGCTAAACTGAGAATGATTATACCTATTAAAACGATTCTTTTCATTGCGTTGTGGATGTTTGGAATTAGACGTTAGAGGGACCACGAAGCTCGCATCGGTTGGTCGATCAATCGGTTGGCTGCATCGTCGTCGATGAAGAGCAGTTTCTCCGGGTCGAACTTCAGCGAACGATTCAATCGGAGAGCAACGATACCCATATTGACGATCGTCGAAGAGCGGAATCCGTTCTGCTCGTTCAGTGCGAATTTCTGGCGTGTGCGGACGCAATCCAGAAAATCGGTGTTCTGCGGCAGTGGATCGGGAAATTCGGCCAATTTGCGTTCCCAGTCGGGAATGTCGCAACGGAAATTGGGGTAGAGTTTTCCTTTTGGTCCCTCGATGTAGGCGGCATTCGGATCGCCGTTGTCCTCTCCGTACAGAATGATCTTGCATCCGTCATCGTACGTGTATTCGATCTTACGCCATGTACCCACAGCATCCGGATGTTGTTGAGGAGCATCGATTTCGACAGAAATAGGACTCGTATTGTCCTTGCCGAGGAAGTATTGAACCGGATCGATGTAGTGTTGTCCCATATCACCCAGTCCGCCGCCGTCGTAATCCCAATATCCGCGGAACGTTTGGTGTACCCGGTGTGAGTTATAGGGTTTGTAAGGAGCCGGACCCAACCACATGTCGTAGTCGAGTTCAGCGGGAACTTTCTGTTCTTCGAGCCGCTCCTGTCCGACCCAATAGAATTTCCAGTCGAAACCCGTATGTTTGCAAATCGTTACCTTCAACGGCCATCCCAACATGCCGCTGTCGACTAACTTTTTGATCTTGTCGACCGTCGTGTTCATGCCGTAGAACGTGTCGGTAAAACGGAACCACGTGTTCAACCGGAAGATGTTGCCGTTCTGTTTGATCGCTTCCATGACACGTTTCCCTTCACCGATTGTCCGTGTCATCGGCTTTTCGCACCAGATGTCTTTCCCTGCTCGAGCTGCATCAACAGCCATAATTCCGTGCCAATGGGGTGGGGTGGCGATGTGGACTATGTCTACATTAGGATCGGCAATCAGCTGGCGGTAGTCCGAGTACATAGCCAGTTTTTCTCCGGCCAGTTGTTGGCCTGCGTCCAGGTGATTCTTGTCTACGTCACATATGGCAACCAGACGTGTTCCTGCATAGCCGTAATGTCCGCGACCCATGCCTCCGACCCCGATAATACCTTTGGTGAGCTGATCGCTCGGGGCTGTATATCGGGGGCCACCCAATACATGTCGGGGTATGATGGTCAGTGCGGCCATCCCTGCAAATGTTTTCAGAAAGTCCCTTCTCTTCATAAATTTTAGGTTTTTACGGTTGGTATATAATACGGATCGCTCGCATAACGAGCGATCCGTTTTCGAGTGAAACAAGATTAGTCTTTTAAATAATAATCGACGGAGGTAACAACCCTTACGGTTTTTATGTAAGGTGTGTTCGCATCTCGATCGCTGATTGAGAATTGTCCTTGGTTAGCCTTTTTAATCTTACCCAGCTTGCTGTCTGAGTCGTGCGCAAATTTCTCGGCGGCTATACGTGCATTCTGGGTTGCCTCTTCGATCATTGTGGGTTTGATCTGGTTAAGCGAGTTCGAGGTGTATAAAAATTGGGTCTGGTAGCGATAATCACCGTCGTTATTGATCGCTATCCCTTGTCTAAGCAGATCTCCCTGTTGGGCCATCAACTTTACAACCTGATCTACTTTGTCTGTCGATACGGTCAGTATCGAGGTGACGTTATAACGATATTTGACACCTTCACTTACATAGCGTTCTGCGTCCATGTCGATTACTTGTGCCGGAGAGATCGTTATCTCCTCTTCTGAAATTCCATTGGTTTTTAAGAAAGAGACGATTTTGGCGTTGGACGTTTCTATTGTATTATACAGATCGGATAAGTTATTGCCGGCGACTTTATACATCAGGGGCCATATGACACGATCGGCTTTGACCTCTTTTTCTGATAGACCTTTTACCGAGACTACACGTTCGCTCTCTTTGAACCGGATGATTCCGTTACGAAGAAGTCCTCCTGCGAAAACAAAACCCAATGCGAGCAGAGCTGCTGCAATGATAATTTTTTTTGAGTTTTCCATGATGTGAAAGTTTAAGGGTGGATATTAAGTTAGTTTTCGTTCGGTCCTAAAAACAGGTAATGAAACAAAGTTATGAATTTTATTAAATAAATCAAATGAAATATCGAAGAGAGATCGGAAGCTTCATATATAAAATTAGGACGACCGGTTATTAGCCGGCCGTCCTTTGTTTGAAATTATAAAGAATTTTACAATTCGGTAATTCCTATAATTCCTTTGTCCGAGTGCTCGATGAAATCAATCATATATTGAATCTCCGGACTGGGATCGATGATCTCTTTTATTCGGATCATTGCGTTTTGTAAACTTGTTCCGCACTGGTAAATTTGGCGATAAGCTTTGGCTATATCGTCTATCACCTTGTTTGACACGTCGTGTTTATAAGACATCAACGTAGCATTGATTCCGTAGTAGGAAATCGGGTTGTGTGCGGCAACGATGAATGGAGGTACATCTTTATTGGCACGACATCCGTCACGAACCAATGTCCAACTACCGATTCTGCATCCGTGTTTGATAATGACATCGCTACCGAGGATAGCTTTGTCATCAATGATGCAGTTTCCAGCGGTTTTGGTTCCGTTACCTAAAATACAATCGTTGCCGATGACCGAATCATGTGCGACGTGAACCCCTTCCAACAAGAAATTACGATCTCCGATACGGGTTTGATTCCCAGCGAATGTGGCACGATTGATAATCACTTTTTCCCGGATTGTATTGTCGTTGCCGATTATCAATTCCGTTGCATCCCCTGTGAATTTAAAATCCTGAGGAGTAGCTCCGATAATGGCGCTCTGGTATACAATGTTGTTCGAACCCATACGTGTCCCGTCAAGCACGCTGGCATAAGGCATAATCGTACAGTTATCACCGATTACAACATTTTTATCGATGTAAGCGAACGGGTGAATCGTTACGTTCTGACCAATTTTTGCGGTCGGATCGATATAGGCTAATGGGCTGATCATAATACTAAATATTAAATGTTTTATTCAGTTCTTCCGCCACCCAATGCATGGTATAGGTTGATCACGGCTTGTATCTTTTGGTATTCGTCCGATATGCCGGAGAGCTGTGCATTGAGCAACGATTGTTGTGCGGTCAACACTTCCAGATAGGTCGATGTGCCGTACATCAACAACTCTTGAGTATATGCTACAGATTTTTCCAATGCCTCGATCTGTTTTTCCCGTTGAACCATTTTATCTTCGGCAGCCTGGTAGAGGAACAGAGCGTTACTTACTTCGCTTCCTGCATTCAGAATAGACTGTTGGAAAGAGATCAGTGCACTCTCTTGTTGGGCTTTTGCTATACGTAAATTCGCAAGGTTAGCACCTTTGTTGAAAATCGGTTGTGTAAGAGAACCAACGGCCGAAGCAATCATTTTGCCTGGATTGACAATCATGCTACCTGCTGAGTTTGTCCATCCGTAAGTTCCCGAGAGCGAGATAGACGGATAAAAAGCGGAGCGAGCGACGTTTGTATTATAGTAGGCAGAAGCCAAGGCCATCTCGGCGGATTTTACATCCGGTCGGTTCGACAGCAACTGAACGGGGACTCCTGCGCGCATGATTTCCGGGAAGTTCTGTTCATCCAGCGTTCCTCGTGAAATCTGTTGCGGAGCTTGATGGAGCAGCATGCAGAGAGCGTTCTCTGTTTCGCGGATCTGTTGTTTCAGGTCAGGAATGCTGGCTTCGATCATGTAGCTGTTCGCTTCGCTTTGAACTACGGCAGCTTCATTTGTCGTTGTCGTATTCTCTTTCAGAGACCGCATCGTTTCGACACTCTTCTTCCAAGATACGGAGGTCTCTTCCGTGATGGCAAGCTGCTTGTCGAGCATCAGCAGCGTGTAGTAGTAGTTGGCAATTGCCGAGATCACCTGCGTCTGTACGGCTTGCTTGTACTCTTGTGTCTGCATCAGCGCGGCTTTAGCTCCTCGTTTCGAGTTCAGCAGACGTCCGAACAGGTCGATTTCCCAGCTTGCAGAGACTGGGGCGGTCCAGGTCCACTGTCCAGCCCCTTTGTCAAAGCTGCTCACTCCTCCGGTCGGAGCCAATGCAACGGATGGCGTATATGCCAATCGTGCTGCTTTCAACTGGGCTTCCGCCTGGTCTACCTGAAGCATGGCAGTTCTCAAATCCGAGTTTTTCTCCAGCCCTTGGCGGATCAATGTTTGCAGCCATGGATCGGTAAACATCTCCTCCCATGGGATCATTCCCATGTTCGTTGTGTCCGATGCGAGGGTGTCGGTTGTCGAGACTGGATCTCGGTAGAGTCCCTTAGTATCTACTTCGGGACGTTTGTATTGTTTGTATATGTTGCAACTGCTCATCAAAGCGGCCACACATACGATACATACGATATATTGCGATTTTTTCATTGCTATTTAGTGTATTGTTCGATTTCGTCTTTGATGTTGGAGTTGTCCGTATCGTCCCAGTGGATCGGTTTAAACTTCTCTTGCAGATGTTCGAAGGCAACGAAGAGGGCCGGAACGACAAAGATCTGGCAGATCATACCGATCAACATACCTCCGATGGCTCCTGTACCCAAAGTACTGTTACCGTTGGCACCGACACCTGAGGCAAACATCATAGGAAGCAGTCCGACAATCATCGCCAAAGAGGTCATCAGGATAGGACGTAGACGAGCGGCAGCTCCCATGACGGCGGCAGCAACGATGCCCATACCCGTTTGTCTTCGTTCGAGCGCGAACTCGGTAATCAGGATGGCGTTCTTTGCCAAAAGTCCGATCAACATGATCAAAGCGATTTGCATGTAGATGTTGTTCTCAACACCCATGAATTGTGCGAAGATGAAACTACCTGCAAGACCGGCCGGAATCGACAAGATTACGACGAGCGGCAGAATATAGCTTTCGTACTGAGCACTCAGCAGCAAGTAGACGAATACGAGACACAGGGCAAAGATAATAGCCGTGGTACTGCTGCTGGAAGATTGTTCCTCACGGGTCATACCTGAAAACTCAAAGCCATAGCCCGTGGGTAAATAGTTGTCAGCAACTTCCTGAATGGCTTGGATGGCCTCTCCAGAACTGTATCCTGGAGCAGGCAGACCGTTGACCTTGATAGAGGTGTACATGTTGAACCGCGAAATGTTGTCTGGACCGTATACTTTTCTCAGAGTGATAAATTGTGTGATAGGAGCCATTTCATTTCCGTTGCGGATCATGACTTTGTTCAACGTTTCCGGATTGAGTCGGTAATCAGCGTCGGCTTGGATCATGACACGGTACAGACGTCCGAATCGGTTGAAGTTTGATGCGTACAAACCTCCGTAATATCCTTGTAAAGCGGTGAGTAACGTGTTGGGACTAATACCGGCCTGTTTACATTTCGCAACATCGATATCCACCATGTATTGCGGGAAGTCTGCACTGAATGAAGTGTAGGCTGCGGCAATTTCAGGACGTTTGTTCAACTCCATGATGAATTCATTCGCGATTTTGTTGAAATCGTTGATGTCACCACCGGTCTTATCCTGCAAACTGAGTTCGAAACCGTTCGATGCACTATAACCGGGCACCATCGGCGGAGCAAATACGAAGGCAGTTGCATTTTTGACCAATGAGCTGATTTGCATTTGCAGCGTATTGATAACTGATGTTACATCTTGTCCCTTTTCGGTCCGTTCCGACCAATCTTTGAGACGGCAAATGAATGTACCATAGGAACTACCTTGACCTCCGATAAAGCTGTATCCGGCGATTTCGGTACGGGCTTTTACGGCAGGGTTAGCCGCAATCAGACTATCAATTTGAGCCAAAGCAGCTTCCGTTTTTTCCAAAGATGTAGCGGGGGGCATACTTACGGCAACAAAGAATGATCCGGTATCCTCATTGGGCACCATACCTGTCGGAGTGATTCTCATCAACCAAACCAGAGCGACAATACTGATACCCACAATAGAGAATGCGAGCCAGCGCCGTTTGATTATGAAATCTACACCTCTTTTATATTTCTTGAGGGTCAGATCGTATGCCGTGTTGAATGCTTGATGGAAACGTTTGATTAAGCTAGTTTTTTTCGGTCCCTCCTCTTCTTTATGCGGTTTCAGGAAGAGAGCACAGAGGGCAGGGCTCAAAGTCAATGCGTTGATAGCCGAAATACCGATTGCGATCGCCATGGTCAAACCGAACTGACGATAGAATGTACCTGATGTTCCGGTCATGAAGCTTACCGGGATGAACACGGCCATCATGACGAGTGTGATAGATACGATTGCACTGCCGATTTCGCTCATAGCGTCGATAGAGGCCTTGACTGGAGATTTATAACCTTGGTCCAGTTTTGCGTGGACGGCCTCGACGACGACGATGGCATCATCGACGACGATGGCGATGGCAAGGATAAGGGCACATAGAGTCAAAAGGTTGATACTAAATCCGATCAGGTACAGAACGAAGAAGGTACCGATCAAAGCTACCGGAATTGCGATTGCAGGAATCAATGTCGATCGGAAATCCTGCAGGAAGATGAACACGACGAGGAATACCAGAATGAATGCTTCGATCAAAGTTTTCAGCACTTCGTGGATAGATGCGTTAAGGAAGTCGCTCGTATCGAGCAGAATGTCGCATTTTACTCCGGGAGGGAGGTCGCCCTCAGCCTGGTCCAGAATAACTTTGATATCCTCTATAATTTCTGTTGCATTCGAACCGGCTGTTTGGAAGATCATTGCCGTAACACCTGGGTGACCGTTAGAACGTGTGCCGAATCCATAAGAAAGGCCGCCCATCTCGACACGTGCAATGTCTTTAAGCCGTAATACTTCTCCATCACTTGTAGCGTGGACGACCATGTTTTCGAACTCTTCCGGAGTTTCCAGACGTCCTTTGTAACGCATGATGTATTGGTATGACTGATCGCCACTTTCACCGAATTGTCCTGGAGCTGCTTCAATATTCTGTTCGGCCAAAATCGTAGAAATATCCGATGGCATCAGTCCGTATTGGGCCATTACATCGGGTTTCAGCCAGATACGCATGGCGTAACTACCTCCCATGACCATTGCGTCACCAACACCCGGGACACGTTGTACTTGTGGAATCAGGTTGATTTCAGCATAGTTGTACAGGAACGTTTCGTCATAGCGGTCATCTGAGCTATAGAGGGTGAAACCGAGCAACATACTGGTTTGACGTTTACTCGTGATCACACCGACTTTCGTTACTTCTGCCGGTAATAGACCTTGTGCTTTGGCTACACGGTTCTGTACGTTCACGGCTGCCATATCCGGGTCTGTACCCTGTTTGAAATAGACCTCGATGGAGGCTTCACCGTTGTTCGAGGCGGTAGAGGTCATGTACAACATGTCTTCCACACCGTTGATCTGCTCTTCCAATGGAGCAATCACACTATTCAATACGGTTTGGGCATTCGCTCCTGTATATGATGTGCTGACCCGTACGGTTGGGGGCGCGATGTCAGGATATTGGATTACAGGAAGGGAGAAGAGCCCCAATATACCCAATATGACGATCAAGATCGACACCACAGTCGATAGTACAGGGCGTTTTATAAATTTGTCTAGTTTCATGGTTTAATGTTTTTTTAATGAATTCAACACTCCCAAGATTATTTTGCTGCTGCGCCGGCTTGTTGCTGAATAGCGCCCTGTAATTTAGCCTTCGCTTGTTCTTGTGTGATCGGAGTGATTTTCATGTTATTGCGTACGGTCGTTCCGACTCCTTCGGCAACGATTCTGTCTCCGGGTTTCAAGCCAGATGTTACAACGAATTGTTGACCGTCGTTAATCGGTAAAATTTGAATTTCTGTCTGTACGACAGTTGAACTGTCAGTTACGACGAACACATACCGTTTGTCCTGGATTTCCGTAACGGTATTTTGAGGAATCACGAGAGCTTTATTATCCTTTTCCGGAATCAGAACTACTCCGGACCCCCCGCTCCGCAGGATATTTTCCTTGTTTGGGAATGCAGCACGAACACTGGCCGATCCCGTTGCGTCATCGAAGATGCCGCTGACCGTGATGATCTTTCCTTTGTAGGGGTAGATTGATCCGTCAGGAAGTTGTAACTCTACTTCTGGCATTTCCTCCAGTGTCTTGGTTGTTTTGCCGTCATTGTTTTTGGTGAGAGCCATTACCTCTTTTTCATTTAACGAGAAGTATGCTACAATTTCAGAGACGTCGGCAACAGTTGTCAGTGCAGTAGCCGTTGTCGGACCCACCAGACTTCCAACACGGAACGGAATTTTGCCTACAACACCGTTGGATGGGCTGGTGACGCGGGTGTAAGAGAGGTTCTTCTTTGCATTGATTAATTGGGCTTCTGCTTGAGCCAAATTTGCTTTTTGTGATGCTAACGAGTTTTCTGCTGTTTGCAGGTCGTATTGGCTGATGATATTTTTGCGGGCAAGTTCGCGTTTGTTTTCTGCAGTCAATTCTGCGGTTGCTACGCTTGCTTTAGCTACATTGACAGCAGCTTCCGCAACTTTCACAGCTTCTTCGTATTGTACCGGATCGATAATGAAAAGTGTTTGACCTTTTTTCACGGTAGCACCTTCATCAACACAAAGCTTTGTGATGAATCCGCTTACGTTAGGCCGGATTTCTATATCTTGTTTACCACGTAATTTGGCTGAATATGAAGTATTTAAATCTACAGCGGATGTGTCGACCGTCATAACTGCATATTCCGGTGCGCCATTGGTCATCATTCCGTTTTTTTGGTTTTGTCCACATGACAAAACGCTGAAACTCAGTGCTGTGATAAATACACCGCGTTGAGTTTGTCTGAGCATTGATTTTCGCAATTTCATAATTCTTGTATTATTTTATGTAATTCCTTTCCACTGAATATTTTGCCGTTATTTGTATGATGTAGATATAACGAACATTTTTACAAATAATTGTGTGGCAAAAGTATATAAGAAAACTTAAAAACAGAAAAAGTTTTTTGGTTTTTTTATTGTGTTTAAGGTCTAAATTTTTTTCTTTTGTAAACTTTTTTCTGCAATTTACTGTAATTCAGTATGAATGATCGAATGGTTGAGGTTTGATGGAAATGGGGGTTAAAATTTCCATTGTTTTATTCGATCGAGTTGAGGATAGTTCGTTAAATCGACTTGGATCGGAACAATGGATACATACCCGTTCTTCAAGGCCCATTCGTCGGTGTCGCACGCTTCGGGTTCTGTATTATAGAAATATCCGCTTAACCAATAGTAATCCCGGCCCTGAGGATTGGTTCTCTTCTCAAATTTTTCTCGCCAATATCCACGATTCTGACGGCATGGCATAATTCCTTTAATTTCTGCTGCGGGTAGATTGGGAATGTTGACGTTCAGGCACAAAGGATTTTCGATTGGTTCAGCCATTACTTTACGGGTAATCTGTTCTACATAAAGGCGAGCAGTTGAAAAATCGGCGTTTTCATCGTGATCAAGGAGAGAAAATCCGATTGCTGGAATTTCGTAAAAACTCGTTTCGATGGTTGCACCCATCGTGCCAGAGTAGAGCACATTGATGGCTGAATTTGCTCCATGATTGATTCCCGATATGGCCAATGAAGGGCGCTCGCCATGCAACATTAAATAATCGAAAGCGATTTTTACACAATCTACAGGGGTCCCGTTACAAGAATAGATGACGCGTTCCGGTGTCTCTTCCAGTTTCTGAAGGAACAGCGGTCGAGTCATGGTAATGGCGTGCGACATGCCGCTTTGTGCGGTTTGGGGGGCGACAACGAACAGACGTCCCAAGGGTTGAAGTGTTGCAATGAGTTCACGTAAGCCTTTTGCATGAACACCATCGTCATTTGTCAGAAAAATCAAAGGTTTTTTATCCATAAATCTCACTTAATACTCTGCAAAGGTAGCAAAAAAACGGCCTGAATTGTGTGGCGATTTTCAAAAGAAAATGATAGAATCGCTACGAGATTCAGGTCGTTTGACTGTTTCGGAGACTGTATGTGTTGTAATGGGAAACCGTTTTTATGGATGATCGTTCCGGTAGGCTTCGATGGCTTTGCGGGCCGATCCGTATTGCAACAGCAGGTTTTTGGCTTCTTCGTATGGAAGTCCCAATTCGTCTCGTACCATACGTGTACCTCGATCGACCAGCTTATTGTTGGTTAACTGCATGTTGACCATCCGATTCCCCTTGACACGACCCAGTTTGATCATTGTTGTTGTCGTGATCATGTTGCAGATCAGTTTTTGTCCGGTACCTGATTTCATTCGGGAACTTCCCGTGACGAATTCCGGGCCTACGATCATTTCGATCGGTATATCGGCCTCTGCTGCCATCGGAGAGTCGGGATTACTGCAGATACAGGCCGTAAGGATACCGTGTTCGCGGGCTCTGTGAAGTGCTCCGATTACGTAGGGTGTCGTCCCCGATGCGGCAATTCCAATGACCGTATCCAATTGATTGATGTTGCGCTCCTGAAGCTCCTTCCACCCCTGCTCCGGATCGTCTTCGGCGTGTTCGACCGGATTGCGCAGTGCCGTATCGCCTCCGGCAATCAGCCCGATCACTAATGTCGGGGGCATGCCGAAGGTCGGCGGAATTTCCGATGCGTCCAGTACGCCGAGCCGACCGCTCGTTCCGGCTCCCATGTAGAAGATCCGTCCGCCCTGTTTCATGCGTTCAACGATGGCCGTTACCAATTTTTCGATTTGAGGAATGGCCTTGCCTACGGCCTCGGGAACCTTCCGGTCCTCCTGATTGATCTCTTCGAGCAGGGTACGGATCGGTTGATCCTCCAGATTGTCGTAGAGCGATGGCTGCTCTGTGATTTTTACAAAAGTCATAAATTCTATGTTTTTATTCGTCGATCGAGTGATAGGTTACGAGACCCTCCATCGGGGCTCGCAGGATCGTTCCGATCCGTAGGTTCATCTGTTGGGCGGACTCCTCCAAAATCGGCTGATAGTAGTAGGCGATGGAGCCGGTGAAGTGGATCGGAAGCTCAGCGTAGCGGTCGTATTGCATAACGTTGCGCCGGAAAAAGTCGGTAAATCCTTCCGAAACGATACGTCGGATTTCGGGAATCTGGAGGTTTTCAGCGATAAACGGCGATAGACTGGCCAGAAAACGGTTGGGGAAGGGGCGTTTGTAGACGCGTTCCAAGATGGTGGCTGGGGTCAGATCGAACCGTTCGAGAAATTTTTCCTTCAGCGGGGAGGGCAGTTGATTTTTCAGACAATCGCCCACCAACCGCCGGCCCAATACGGCTCCGCTGCCTTCGTCTCCGAGAATGAATCCCAACGGCGAGACGTTGTTGCAGATTTGTTTCCCGTCGTAATAACAGGAGTTGGATCCGGTCCCTAAAATGCAGGCGATTCCGGCCGATCGCTGGCAAAGCGCCCTTGCAGCGGCCAGCATGTCGCTGTTGATCTCGATTGCGGCCGTAGGAAAGTGGGCGGCCAATGCGGCCCGGATGATTTCGTTTTTTTCGGGGAACGCACATCCGGCTCCGTAGAAAAAGATCCTGTCGATCGGAAAACCTGCCGTTGCTGGAACCAGTTCGGAGGCTATCTCACGTTCGATCTCGTCCGGAGTCTGGAAAAAGGGGTTGGTGCCCCGCGTCGAAATGCGTTTCTGAATGGAGTTGTTTTCGGCTATACACCAATCGGTCTTGGTTGAGCCGCTGTCTGCCAATAGAATCATATCTTGATGTAGATTTTGCGTTTATACAAAGGGTACCCGATCAACCAGTTTACTCCAACGAAAAGCAAGGCATAGACCAATGATCCGAGCGTCGGTCCAAACAAAGGTTTGAGTCCCAATTGATAAAGTGCTCCGTGGAGGCTTATGTTTTCTGTTCCGTGAGGGATGTGGATGGCCCCCAACAGGATGGCCAGAATGGAGGCCGTGACGTACAGAAACAGCGGATTGATGCCGAACGATTCGAAGAAGAGGCTCCACCGTTTTTTCCCTTTTACGTCGATGATCCAGATGAGCAGGGCCAGCAGCGAAGAGGCCATGCCGCAGGTCATCAGGACGAATGTCGGAGACCACACCTTTTTATTGATCGGGCATCCGTAGCTGAGCAACCAGCCGACGAGCATCATTGTTGAGCCGATCAAAAACAGTTTTAACAGTTTGTCAGAGGTTTTGGCTGGGGTACAGATCAGTTTTCCGCAGCAGAAGCCGATCAGTACATGGGCGATTGCAGGCAACGTGCTGAGCAATCCTTCGGGATCGAACGCGAGGTCCCCTTCGCGGTACATGTGTGCCGGTCCGAGTATCGCACGGTCCACCATGCCGACGATGTTGGCTTCGGAGATCTCGAATCCGTGTCCGACCCACAGGATAACGGCATATCCGCACAGAAGGATTCCAATGATCCACGGAATCCGGTTATGTCGAACCGTGACGGCGATCAGGGCGGCGGCTCCATAGCAGAGGGCCAGTCGCGGCAGAACGCCGAGGATACGTATCCGGTCGAACGTCCAGCACGAGCGTCCGAGGCGTTCCCAGAACGATATATCTTCGCTGCCCAAAGCATAGAACGTATTGCAGAAACGGGAGAACCATCCGATACCGAGTCCGATCAGGAAGATGACGACCGTACGGCGGATGATCTTCCGGATGACCGTTCCTTCCGGGCGGAAGTGATATTTATTCAGCGAAAGGTAGGTCGAAATTCCCATGATGAACATGAAAAACGGGAAGACCAGATCGGTCGGGGTCAGTCCGTTCCATGCCGCATGCCGCAACGGTGCATAAATAGCTCCCCAACTGCCCGGATTGTTGACCAGAATCATTCCGGCAATGGTCATCCCGCGCAGAATATCGAGGGCAAGGAGTCGTTTGTTGGTGGATGCTGTCATTTCTGGTGTCGAATATTATCTGTTTACTTCTCTTCGAAAAAGTCGAGAATCGATTTCATCAACCGATTCCGGTCCTCTTGTCCGAGTACCGTCTCGAACGGGAAGCCCAACGTACATACCCGGTGGGCTCCTTTGTAGGCGACACCGGCACTGAGGTTGTTCTCCGAGTAGCGGAATACGGTATAGGCATCGCTGTCGGTCGGCTCGATCGCGTCGGGCGACTCGACGATGTAGCACGTATCGTTCAGCGTGTGGTTGTAAGTGTAGTTGCCGTTCAGCGTGCGGTAGGGGGAGCTGACGCTTTTAACCCCTCCGTGCAGGGCGGCCCGTCCGGTCCGGAGTTTGATTTTCAATACTTCTGAGGCAAAATTTTGCGATACCTCGGTCGTGTCGCTGGCCCACAGATCACTTGCTACATAGGCTCCGCTGACGAACAAGTTTCCTCCCGCTGCACAATAGGATTTCAGTGCCTGTTGCAACGGTTCGGGGAAGGCGCGGAAGCGGGCCGGTTTTGCACCCCGGGCCACGACGGTTTCGCGTTGCTTGCCGAGGATCAGATCGACAGCCTTGTACTCCTTCAGATCGACCTCTCCATCCATGACCGATTCGTTGCTGCACGAGACGAACGAATATCCGGCCTCAGCGATCGATTTTCCGTGCAGGAAAGGGTAGTCGAACGTGTTGCCTGCGATCACCTCCTTTTCGTAATCTGCACGGCTTGCACCGAATCCTGCCGCATCGTCGTCTCCATACGGCGTAGGACGCAGGAACTCGTATTGACTGCCGATATAGGAGATGTCCGATCCGTCGGGAACTCCGTGGTCGATCTCGTCGTAGAAGCCGGCTAGCGTCCCGTTGACAAAGCTGTACGGTGCACTGACGCGATCGAATCCATTAACGATCAGAACGGTATTTTCGTTCGTGGATGCATTTTTTGAATTTGCAGCTCGGTAGACCGAGAGCGTTTCGGACGGGAAGCTCTCTCCGCCACGGTTCAAGGCCGCGATTTTGTAGCTTTGTATGGTGCCGGGAGTCACCTTGACACGGGTGTGGGTTCCTTCGACGATTGTCCCGTTGTCAAAGCCACCATCCCCGATGCGCGTGTAGAGGATGTAGCGTTCGGCATGTGCGGTGGGTTCAAGCGGGTCGTCGACCGGTTGCCAACTCAGTTCGGCGCTGTCGGCTGCGCAGAAACGGATCCGGAAATGGTCGACAGGCAGTGGCTGTACGACATACTCCTGTTTGTTCTGGAAAGCGAGAAAACGCAGGATCCCTTTGTAGATGGCTCGGCTCACGGTGAACCGGAAGCCCGGATCGAGTCCGTAGCGCATGTCGGCGAAATTTTGGTGGGAGAGCAGTTCGAGCAGCATACTCGGAACCTCCGGAACATGTGCCTCGAAATAGGAGTCGTTCCACATGCCGCGGCGCGACCAGTTCGGTTCGTAGAGGGCCTCGATATCGGAGACGATCTGCGTTTGGACCAGATCGGTCAGATCGCGGGACAACCAGCGTGATGTGCCGTTCGGGTAGAGACCGTCGGTTTTGTGCGTATAGTAGATGCCGAGCGTGCCGATGATCGAATCGTTGGGGGTGGTGCCTGCATCGGTGTGGAAGGCGAATGACAGGTCGATCGGAATGTGCATTCCCTCGCGGTCGGGGGCGTTTTTCGATCCACCGACCAGATAATTAACCCACAGTCCTCGACACAGATAGTCGTCGCGGTAGTCGCTGGTCAGATTCGTCGGCGTGTAGACCGAATCGGGGAATCCGGCCCATTGGAGCCAGTATTTGGCACCTTCCGTGAAGCGGGGATAGCCGCTGACTTCGTATTGGTAGTCGATTTCGGGTTTACGTTGCTCTTCGGGCATGATGCGGGCGATGTTGCCCATGCCACCGCCGACCTTAACCGCATCGGCCGTAACGATCCGCCCCTCTTTGCGCGAAAGAGTACTCAGTGTAACCAATGCTTGGCTGTCGTTCGATGTCGAAACGTTTGAGTCATCGGACTGCGTGTTTGCGTCGAACTCAAAATGGCCGAGATAGATCCATGTCCCTCCGCCCATGGTCTGGTTGACCCGGAAACGGGTGGTTCCACCCTTGTGGTGTACGGTGTAGAGGGCGTCGTCCGTGCTGTTGGGAAGCGTTTTATAGGAGACGTAAACGGCATAGCGGCCGCTTTTCGGTATCTCTAACGTCCAACGGGCTTCACCAGCGTCGCTGGCTCGGGAAACGCTCTTCGTCTGGCGGTAGGTACCCGTGCGAAATGGGTTTTCCTTATCTTTATAGACGGCTTGCTTGTAGGCGAATCCGGCGCTGTCTCCGGTTGTCCACCCGTACTTCCCGGACTGCTCTTCATAGACCGGATGTGCAGCGGTCGAGGTGTCGTTATCTGCGATGACCTCTACCTCCTGCGTGTCGCGTTCGCGGGGCAGCAACACATAGGCTCCGGCCCGTTCAAGCATCGGAACCAAATAGGGCAGGACATAGCTTTGTGTATAAAGGTCTTCTACGATCTGAAAAATCCGGGCCCGTTGCCACTCCCACCGGTTCAGCTTCGGTTCGAAGTAGTAGCCGTGACTTTGCCACATGGCGATGTGGCGCCCTGCCAGTCCGGCCGTTGGCTCGTAAGGCACATCGGCACGGATGACCAACGGATAGTCGTATTCCGTAGTGAACCGTTTCAGTTTCCGGTCGTTTTTCGATCGGAGCGGATGGGGTATCAGCGATTCGATCGGCTGGCCTTCTGTATACAGGACAACCTCCTTTTTCTGGAAATCGGAGGGTAGTATGGTCCGTATGCTGTCATATATGGCCGCTACATTGTCCTCCCGGAAGGGGATATAAGCGCAATTTTCACTGGCATAGAGTTCGATCCGCTTCTTTTGTATTGCGACCGAATCGATCCGGATTTTGCCTGAACGCAACATCGTTTTGGCCGTGGCTGTCAGGCTTTCGCCGATTCGATTCCGTACATTGTCCGACAGTTCCTGTGCACTCGATCCGAACCAGCAGCAAAGTGCAATCAGGAGCACTGCCGCACGTCGACCGAATTCCAACATCTTTTTCATGATTTATGTTCTTTTTTTATCAATAGACACAGTCCGATAAAGGTAAACAATGCGTTGAATATGAGAAGTTCGTAGCTGAAGGAGTAGCCTCCGAACCACGCCTCAGAATTTTTTTGCAGGATGAAGCACAACACTGGAGCCAGCAGTGCCACGAGCGGAATCCAGCGGTCGCGGACCTGTTGCTTCATGAAGATGCCGAATGCGAAAAGTCCCAAAATCGGACCGTAGGTGTAGCTAGCCAGAATGTAGACGGCATCGACGACACTCGTGTTGTTCAGCAGATTGAAGATCAAGATGACCACTCCCATCATGACGGCCATGCCGATGTGGACCCGTTTCCGGATGCGGGCGGTCACTGTTTCGGAGTGTTTTCGTGTGCTGTCGAGAATGTCTACGGTGAATGACGTGGTCAGGGCGGTCAGTGCCGAGCCTGCTGCAGAGAAGGCGGCAGAAACCATACCGATGACAAAAAGTACCCCTACGACTGTCGGGAAATAGCCCTGTGTCGCGAGCATAGGAAAGACTTCATCGCTTTTCTCGGGAAGAGTGATTTGGTGTCGGGCAGCGTACATGTAAAGCAGAACGCCTAACATCAGGAACAGTGCGATGATGAAAAACTGCATGATTCCGCTGGTGATGATGTTCTTTTGTGAATCGCGGTGGTTTTTGCAGCTCAGGTTACGTTGCATCATGTCCTGATCGAGTCCCATGGTGGCGATTACGGTGAACACTCCGGCCAGAAACTGTTTGAGGAAGAACCGCTTGTCGTTCACGTCGTCAAAAAAGAATGTGCGTGAAAGATCGCTGTCGGCAACGGCCCGGAACATCGATCCGAAACCGAGATTGAGATCGGAGGCTATGTAGTAGATACAGAGTCCGACACTGACGATCAGACAGAATGTTTTGAGGGTATCGGTCCAGATGAGCGATTTGACACCTCCCTGAAACGTGTACAGCCATACGATCAGCATGGTTAGTGCCACGTTCCAGATGAAATCGACCCCGAGCGGATCGAATACCAGAAATTGCATCACGATGCAGACCAAAAAGATCCGGACGGCTGCGCCCAACATTTTGGAGATAAAGAAGAACCATGCCCCGGTTTTGTAGGAGGATATTCCGAAGCGTTGCTGGAGGTATTCGTAGATCGAGACCAACTGCATCCGGTAGAAGAGCGGAATCAACACGAAGGCGATGATGAATTGTCCGACGACGAATCCCAACACCATTTGCAGGTACGAAAAATTATTTACCTCGACCCATCCGGGCACCGAAATGAATGTTACGCCGGAGATACTCGATCCGATCATGGCTAAAGTTACAATGAACCAAGGCGATTTACGGTTTCCTACGAAAAATCCTTGATTGTCGGCTTTGCGACCGGTAAAATAGGCAACCGAAAACAGAACGACGAAATAGGCCGCGATAGTAATTAAAACAGCTATTGGACTCATGTCTGTTTGAGACTTATTTAGTGTCGCTAAGGTACGACTTTTTATTAAAATTTTTTCAAATTTAATAAAATGTTAATGAATTTTCACTCCTATTGGCCGGATGGCACAGTCCATAAACGGACCAAATTGATGATGGTTTGAACAGCTTTCTGCATGGTGTTGACCGAACAGTATTCGAATTTGCCGTGAAAATTCATTCCGCCCGTGAACAGGTTCGGACAGGGAAGTCCCCGATAGGATAGCTGGGCTCCGTCGGTTCCTCCGCGGATCGGCCGCACGAGCGGAGTGACGCCGCTCGTACGCATGGCCTCCATTGCCTTTTCGATCACCTCAGGATAGGGCTCGATCTGCTCGCGCATGTTGTAATATTGGTCCTTAATCTCCAGAGAGAGCACATTGGAACCGTATTTTTCGTTGATCAATGCGGCGGCATCCGACAGGAACTTTTTCTTGTGTTCGAACTTTTCGCGCGAATGGTCGCGGATGATGTACTCCGATGAGGCCGATTCGACGGTGCCTTGCATCCCGATCAGATGATAGAAGCCTTCATATCCTTCGGTGTGTTCGGGCCGTTGCGTGGCGGGGAGCAGGGCATGCAGGTCGTGGAGTACCTCTATGGCATTGATCATTTTGTCTTTGGCATATCCGGGGTGGATGTTCCTGCCTTGTACGGATATTTTTGCCGAAGCGGCGTTGAAGTTTTCGTATTCGAGCTCTCCTTCGAAACCGCCATCCATCGTGTAGGCAAAATCGGCTCCGAACTTTTCGACGTCGAAAAATTCAACTCCCCGTCCGATCTCTTCATCCGGCGTAAAACCGATCCGGATTTTGCCGTGTTCGATTTCGGGATGGTCCATAAGGTAGGCTGCTGCGGTCATGATCTCGGCGATACCGGCCTTGTCGTCGGCTCCGAGCAGGGTGGTCCCGTCCGTGACGATCAACCGGTGCCCCTTGAAGTGCTCCAGCTCCGGGAAATCGGAAACTTTCATTACCAGATCATCGTTCAGCCGGATGTCTTCGCCGTTGTACGATTCGATAATTCGGGGGTGAATATGCGTTCCCGACATGTCGGGGCTCGTATCGACGTGCGAGATAAAGCCGATCGTGGGAACTTTTTCGCAGCCCGTTGATGCCGGAATCGTTCCCGTTACATATCCGTGTGCGTCGATTTCGACCTCTTCCAATCCCATGCGAAGCATCTCTTCGAGCAGGTGGTTCAGCAGAATGAGCTGTTTGGCCGTTGACGGATAGGTGTCGCTGTTTGGATCACTCTGCGTATCGAATGCGACATATTGTAAAAAACGTTCTTCGAGTTGCATATTTTTATGATTCAATCGATGTGTAAGCGTTAGTTTTTTGTCTTTTGAGAGCCGTAGCAGGTACGGATAAAATAGAGAATCAGCAGCAGGTACATGATGACGGCAAGCACTCCGGCTCCGGTTGTCTGGCTCCATGACGAGGCGAACCAGTCGGCTCCGAAATATTTCAACAGGGCACTGACAACACCCATCAAGGCCCCTCCGGCAATGAATCCCGAGGCGATCAGTGTTCCCCGATCCTGACGTTTTTTGTTGACCTGCTTGTCTCGGTTGCGGTTGCTTACGAACCAGCTGAGCAATCCGCCTACCAGCAGCGGAGTATTCAGTTCGAGCGGAATGAACATACCCAATGCAAAGGCCAATGCCGGTACACCGATCATCGTTAGAATCAGGGCTAATGCCGCTCCGGCAAAATAGAGCATCCACGGAGCCGAATCCCCCTCCATCAGAGGTTTGATCACGGCAGCCATTGCGTTGGCCTGCGGTGCGGCGAGGGCGTCTTCGCCCGTAAAGCCGTAGGTTTGGTTGAGCAGCAGAATCACTCCGGCGACCGTTGCGGCTGAAACGACGGTTCCCATAAATTTCCAACCCTCCTGACGGGCGGGGGTGGTCCCGATCCAGTATCCGATTTTTAGATCGGTGATGAAGGCCCCGGCCATAGAGAGGGCGGTGCAGACTACGCCGCCGATAATGAGGGCTGCCGTCATGCCCGCTTCGCCGTTCAGCCCGATACTCGACAGGATCAGCGAGCAGAGAATCAGCGTCATCAACGTCATGCCCGAAACGGGATTCGTACCCACGATGGCGATGGCATTGGCGGCTACCGTTGTAAACAGGAAGGATATGATCGCGACGATGGCAATGGCTACCAGTGAATGGGTCCAGTGCTCGAGCAGACCGAAGTGAAAAAAGAAAAGGGTCGTCAGCAGAACGGCGATCAAAAGGGAGAGAATACGCCGCATGGTGAGGTCCCGTTGGGTACGTTCAGTCGTTTCGGGGCTGTCGGTCCGTTTATGGATGAGTTCGGAGAATGCAAGTCCCAATGCCTGCCGGATGATGCGTGAAGAGCGAAAGATTCCGACCAATCCGGCCATGGCAATACCTCCGATGCCGATGTGGCGGACGTATGTCGAGAAGATGGTTTCCGGTGACATCGTTCCAGATAGAGCCGAGGGAAGGGTGCCGGTAAGGTTCAGCGAGTCGGCAAAGTATCCCCACAGAGGAATCAGTACGAACCATGCGGTGAACGATCCGGCACAGATGTAGGTGGCATATTTCAGTCCGACGATATATCCAAGCCCCAGTATCGAAGCTCCCGTATTGATTTTGAAGACCACTTTTGCTTTTTCGGCAATCAGTTCTCCGAAAGGGAGCAATCGTGTGGAGATTGTTTCGCTCCACCATCCGAAGGTCCCGATGATGAAGTCGTATAGTCCACCTATGATACCGCTGAAAGCTAGCAGTTTGGCCTGTGATCCTTTGCGCTCTCCGGAAATGAGTATCTCGGTGGTTGCGGCCGCTTCGGGGAAGGGAAGTTTCCCGTGCATGTCGCGGACAAAATATTTGCGAAACGGGATCAGCAGCAGAATGCCGAGGAATCCGCCCAATAGAGAGGAGAGAAAGATCTGATAAAATGCGGCATCGAGTCCGAGAATGTAGAGTGCAGGGAGGGTAAAGATAGCACCGGCGACAATGACGCCCGAGCTGGAGCCGATCGACTGGATGATTACATTTTGTCCCAGTATCTTTTTCTTGCTGAGCAGGTTTCCTACGCCCGCTGCGATGATGGCGATCGGGATGGCAGCCTCGAACACCTGCCCTACCCGCAAGCCCAGATAGGCTGCAGCCGCAGAGAAGAGGATGGCCATGAGCAATCCGAACACGACGGAGTAGGGCGTAACCTCTTTGGGCGAGGATTCGGGCGGTAGGACGGGACGGTATTTCTCTCCGTCGGCAAGCTCACGGTAGGCGTTTTCGGGAAGTGAGGTCTCTTTTTCGGAACGGTCCATAGCGATGGAATTTTACACGATCCCCAAAAATACGAAAAATTGACGATTTTTTCTGCACGTCGGGCAGCGTGGCACTTTTCCGTATGGGAGAGGCGTGTTTACCTCCATCTATAGACTTTCGTCGTCGGGGATGGGCAGCGGTTCGAACGTTTTCTGCTGATCCAGCCGAAAACGGAGATAGGTGATCGGCAAACCCTCTTGCAGAAACCGTTGCTCGTAGGTGGTCCGGATCGAGAGGACCTCATCCGCAAAACCGGTACCGTAAATGTCAGCATTTGCCGCTTCGATCGCCAGATGATTCAATTCGGCAAGCTGTTTCGTGTAGTCGTGCAGCGGAAGAGAGTCGGTCTTTAGATGGATCTTCCCGCCTTCCCGCAGGAATCGGGCATACATCTCCAAAAATTGCGGAGAGGTGAGCCTCTTTTTGATCCGGTTCTTTCGGAGTTGCGGATCGGGGAAGGTGATCCAGATTTCATCCACTTCGTCCGGAGCGAAAAATGACTCGATAAACTCGATACGGGTCCGCAGAAATGCAACATTTTCCATTTCCTCCTCCGTAGCGGTTTTTGCACCACGCCACAGACGGGCTCCCTTGATGTCCACACCGATAAAATTCTTTTCGGGAAAACGTTTGGCCAACGCTACGGTGTACTCACCGCGACCACAACCCAATTCGAGAACGATCGGATTCGGATTCTTAAAGAATGTATCGTGCCAATGGCCTTTTAGTGCATAATCTTTTCGAAAAACCTCTTCGAATTCGGGTTGAACCACACATCGAAAGGTTGCATTCTCTGCAAATCGTTTGATTTTATCTTTTCCCATAAGTTGTTAAAAATCGTTTTTTATTTCATCAGACTGCTCCTGCCGAATGTCGATACCGATTGCGGCTACTCCTTTGATCTCTTTCTTTGACGATAGAGGTCGAAACACGAAAACATATTGACCGTTACGATCCAATAGTGTTTTCCGGCGGTAGGGTTGTTCGATATCTTGGTATAGTCCGTATGCCGATCGTTGTTCCGGAGCGGATATTGAAAGCGTATCGATCCACCGGTACCCGTCGGGCGTCACGGTTGTTATGGAGAGGTTTAATGGTTCCATGGAGAAGTCTTGCCCATACCGAACGACAACATTCAATGAACGCAACGAGACAGTATCCGTATTGGAAAATTCAACAGACACTTCTTGGTCTGCAGGCCATCCGAATTCATCGATTTCAGTCGTGTAAATCTGTTGTGGCGCAACACAAGAGGTAAATGTGACGATTCCTGTAAATAGAATCGCGGCATACAGATATCTGTCTTTATTCACTCTTCGGCTCTTGTTTTTTTACCTCTTGACGGGGCTGTCCGCCATTTGGATTGTTGCGTTTTCGTCTTTTGTTATTTTTGCGGGGGGCTCCCTCTTTGCGTACTTCGTTACCTCCATTTTTAGCAGGTAGATCGTTCGTCGTATTTTGAGCAACTTTGTTCCCTCCTTTTCCCGAACGGTCCGGTTCTGACGTATCGTTGTCTGCTTTCCGTTCTTGACCCTCGTTGCGGGCAGAAACCGGTACATTTGTTGCAGATGCCTTTTTCTTTTTTCTGTTCTTGCGACGGCTTTGTTGCTTGTCGAATCGTGTCAGACTCTCTTCACCAACTACATCGGCAAATGTAGGCTCAGCATTTTGGTCTGTCGCGTCTGTGTTTAACTGTGCAACCTTGATTCCTTTCTGGTTGGCCCGGATGATTTCGCGAACTCTGTTGACCGACAGCGGAATCATGTTGGCTTGCGATCCCGGATCGGCAGCAAACCACATGATCCGGTTCAAAATGTCGCTTTTGACCAGATGGAATTCTCCCTCTTCTGTTTGTAGAGGTTGATTGATGTGCGGAAAGTCTTTTCGTGCGTCGATATAAGTGTCGACTTCGTAGACCAGACAGCATTTTAATTTTCCGCATTGCCCGGCCAGTTTTTGCGGGTTGAGCGATATTTCTTGTTGACGGGCCGAGTTGGTGGTGACCGATACGAAATTGGCGATCCACGAGGCACAGCACAATTCTCGCCCGCAGGAACCTAAACCTCCGATCCGTCCTGCTTCTTGACGTGCTCCGATCTGTTTCATCTCGACGCGGATGCGGAATTGCTCGGCAAAAACTTTGATCAATTCACGGAAATCGACGCGCTCGTCGGCAATGTAGTAAAAGATGGCTTTGATCTTGTCGCCCTGGTATTCGACATCACCGATTTTCATGTTTAGTTTCATATCGGCCGCAATCTGTCGGGCGCGGATCATCGTTTCATGCTCGAGGGCGATGGCTTCCTGCCATTTCTCTATGTCGTAAGGTTTGGCTTTGCGGTAAATTTTTTTGAACTCTCCGTTCTGGGGATTGAATCCGATCCGTTTCATCTGTTTGGCTACCAGATCGCCGGTCATTGAGATGATGCCGATGTCGTGTCCGGGAGCAGCTTCTACGGCAACGATATCTCCTCGTTTCAGAGAGAGGTTATTGACGTTGCGATAATAGCTTTTTCGTGTATTTTTAAACCGAACTTCGAAAATGTCGTTGGGAATAACTTCCGGCATCTCTTCCAGCCAGTTGTAAGAGTGTAATTTATAACAGCCTTCGCACGGAGTGACAACTGTCTCGTTGTCGTTGTGACAGAATGAACATCCTCGTCCGACATCGAGTGTGTTTTCTGAAATTTGATTTTTATTCTCTCTATTATTTGTATTGTCCATGAGTTTTATTTTCAATGACTACTCTCCCAAACATATTCGATTTATGCGAAACGGGAAACTTGTCAATTCGATATGCTACAAAAGTAATCAAATTTCCTGATATTTCTATCTGAAGGAGGTGTGTTCCTGGAGGGAGGATCGTCGAAAGATTTGTGTATCCCGTAAAAAATAATCCTCTGCCATCGGCAAAGGATTATTTTTTATGATCGATGATTAGACGTTTTGTAAGATAATGAAGTTAAATCGTCTCAATTTGTTGTTTTTGTTTTGAAAACTAATCGGTTACTGTTAGCGAAACAGTGACGGCGACATCGAAGACTATCAGATTTTGATAGTTGTCGTTGTTGTTATAAGGGAATGTGACGATTTTCAGATAGAATACGTTGTCAGGAGATTCTCCCTTCCGCACTTTGAGATTGTTGATTTTTAGTTGAGCATCGAAAGGATCGACGCCATTTCCTCCGCTTGTCACCAAGGAAAGCATGACGCCGACTTTAGCAATGGATGTCGTATGGGAATTCTTGCTTTGTGTAGTACGGAAAAGTTGGGTGTTAAAGTCGGCGGTTATGCCTAACTGGTCGAACCACTCCGATAGTTTTTTATACATGATGGAAGATTCTTGCACTTCGCTAGCAGAAAGAGTTATCGGGGCCGTGATATTGGCCTTGTAGTAGGTAAGATCGATCTGCTTCTCCAACGTATATCCTGATGTATCAACTAATTTGATGTGAACAGGTGTCGAGAGTGACAGGTCTGATGCTTTTTCGAACTCGTCCCATTTTGGATCAGAAGTTGGAGTGAAGGAGACGAAGCTGGTATCAGTGCTCGGTGTGACGGAGAACATACTCTGACTGGCTTCATCTACGGTAAATTCCATTTGAGAGATCAACTCCCGGTTGTACCACCAATATTCGTTTGTCTCGTTTTTATAGCATTGTACGTCTAACAGGACAGGGTAGGGCAGGATGCTGTCCGAGCTCGCGCCACGATAGGTTTGTCCTTTTGAATATCCGATAACGATTCCTTCGTCGATACGGGGATAGATCTGGGCTTCGATCGCATTGGAGGAGGTAATCAGACGGTTAACTCCTGTCGCATCCGTATATTGCATGACGAGATGTATGGTCGAACAGTTCATGAAATTTGCATCTCCTTGGGTATGAATGGTCATAACCCATTGTCCGTCAAGTGTATCTCCCGATGTGTTTTTATCGGGTTCGAGATCGGTACATTCGTAATAATCCGATGGAGTGACGTACGAGATTTTTGTCGGTAAAACTTCACCCGATTCCGGCCTGTAAGGTGTATAGGTTTGGCTTTTGATAAAATCCAGCTCAAGATCCTCTTTCTTTAGATCGATACCGGATGGATTGACTCTAAAGCGCACTTTGAATGAATCGCCTTTCACGACATGGAACTCTGTGTCTAACAGTACCAATCCTGATGGGGTAGGTGGTTGAGGCTGAGGAAGATCATCGTTGGAATCCGAAGAGCAAGACACAATGAACATAGTTGCCAAAAAACACAATCCTGTGGTGATTAATAATCTTGTATGCATATGAAAGTCTTTTGTTTTAAACGGGACAAAAATAGTTTTTTCTGAAGTTTGTAGAATTATCTTATGTATAAAAGAAACGTTTGTTTTAGAAAAATATTGAATACGATATTTTTTTGTAGAGAATGAGACGATAATACAAAACGTCGGTTTTTGAACCGACGTTTTGTATTTGATGAATCAGAAAATAAAATTTATTCCCACATGTAAATGACAATATCACCCGGATCGACGGTCATTACAGGTGTGTAAGCATTGGCAGGAACGATTGTGCCGTCTTTGAGAATGCGTTTGACTTTGGCGTTGGCCGAAAAGATCAGCCGCATAGGTGCCTCGTAATCGCGGTTGACAATCGCCAAAAATTGTTTTCCGTCGTTTTCTAACAGCGATATAACAGCTCCCGTTCCTTCCGTTTCAAGCACACGGACCGGTTCGGGCAATTTATCGAAACGGATTGTACCTCGCGGAATTTTCGGTCCTGTATGGCGGACCCAGAGAACCTTGGCCCCGACAAAAACGCCCGAAAGCGCTTTGATCTCTTGATTCACCTGCCGAACAAGATCGTAGGCTACCGTTCGTTTGCCGTCCAGTCCGATCGGTCCGAACTGGTAGTCGAACCCTTCCGAATTGACAGGGGTCCAATAGGTGAAATATTGTAGACCTTGAGCACCGTATGCCAGATCGCTGAACATCTGGAGTCGTAAAGTGGCCAAAGTAGGATGCGGATATTTCCAGTGCTGAGTCGACATGGCAAAAGCCCAAAAATCTTTACCCGCCTTTTTCGCTTCGTCCGAGAACTCTTCCAGGTTTTCGTACCACTCCTCTTTCATGCCGTTGTAGGTGATCGGGTAGTGGTCGAACGAAAGGAATTGGACCGGAACTTCAGCTTCGAAACGCGAAACATATTCTCTGTAACTTTTGACGCCTAATGCATCCAAATGTTCTTTCGGCCCGTTCGGGAAGAGATTCAAATAGCAGAAATGCTCTTTGTCGACAGACTGGATTCTTTTTGCCCATTCGCTTAATCCGGGGAAGTCGCTTGCGAGCGGTTCATCACGAAGCAGGTATCCTATCGTGGCCGGATGTTTCATGAATCGTTTTACGGTGTTTTCCGGATCGGATTGCAATTCGGGACAGGCCACGATCAATTTCACTCCGACTTTTTGAGCCGCGTCGAGCGCCTTCTCCATCTGGTCCGCATTGGAGCAACCCCGCAGATTGATGGTGAATCCTGCCGCTTTCAGCTCTTCGAACCGTTCAACTGTGGCCTCTTCCTCCGGTATCCCGAACCAAGCTACGATGGGAATCTCCTTTTGTGGAATTTTTTCTTGGGCCGAGAGGCGATTGGGTGCTAACAAGCAGAGAGCGCAAATGGTTAAAATCGGATAAAAATAGAGCTTCTTAAAATTCATGACTCTTTCGGGATGTTAATTCAACATATAGATCATTGCGTCGCCCGGATCGACCATCATCGTATCCGAATAGAGCGATGCATCGACGATCGAACCGTCCTTCAAGATCCGTTTTACTTCCGGAGCCAATTCGATGTGCAGTTGCATGCGGTTCTTGAAGTCGCGGTTGACAATGACCAAAAATTGCTTGTCCTTGTTTTGCAGCAGAGAAACAACAGCGCCTTCACCCTCGGTCTCCAAGGATTTGACCTGTGCCGGAAGTTCGGTCAGCGCAACGGTTCCTTGGGGAATCGAGTCGCCCGTGTGGCGAACCGAGAGGACCTCTGCACCCAAGAATACTCCGCTGAGCGCATGGAGTTCCGTATTCAACGTCTTGATCTTGTCGTATACGTCGGTGCGTTTGCCGTCCAGTCCGATCGGACCGTGATGGAAGTTCCAGTGCGGGTTTTTGCCGGGGGTCCAATAGGTGAAGTATTGCAGACCCTGTGCTCCGTAAGCCAGGTTGCTGTACATTTGGAGTCGAAGGTGTCCCAGATCCGGAATTGGATAAGGATCGTGAGCTGTGGCCAATGCGAATGCCCAGAAAGGTTTTCCCGCTTTACGGGCCTCGTCCGAAAAGATTTCGAGATTTTCGTACCAGTCCGGACGGTAGTTGTCTCCCACGATCGGGTAGTGGTCGAACGACAAAAGTTGCAGAGGCACCTCTTGATCGAAGCGGTGTACATAGTCACGATAGCTTTCGGCTTGCAATGCTTCCAGTGGTGCATATGTTGGCAACAGGTTCAAATAGCAGAAGTGGTTGTCATCGGTTGCACGGATACGTTTAGCCCAAGCCGCAAGTTCTGGAAATGCAGAGGTGTTCGGTTCATCTCGCAGGAAGTAGCCGGCCAGCGCCGGATGATTCATAAAACGCGTTACCGTCTTTTCGGGTTCTTCGCTCAATTCGGGGCAAGAGACGATTACCTTGATTCCGGCTTGCTCGGCCAAATCCAATGCCCGTTCCATGGCATCTGCATCGGGATATCCGGAAAAGTGCATGTTGATTCCGATGTTTTTCATTTCGAGGAATCGTTCGAGGGTCGTACTGTCTGCCGGAATGCTGTGCCATGCCAGAATGGGCAGTTCGCCTGTGCTCTCGATCTTCGGAGTCGTAGCCTCTGAGGGTTGAGTCTGTTTTTCGCAACACCCTGCTATACAAAATGCAATTGATGCAAGCAATAAAGTCTTTTTCATAGTTTTAGGTTTATGTTATAAGAAATAGATAGGGTCATCATAGGTAGCGTGATTTAGATGGGAAGTAAAGGTGTATTTACCAGAGGAGACGATATATTTTTCATACCCGTTTTCGGTCCCTTCGTATGTGGAACAAGCCCCCTGACCGTCGACGATCGTTGCTTTGCTGTCTTCCATTATGGGTACATAAACGGTTGCGGTAGAGCCAACAGGAACGACCACGGTCATAGAGAAGCATATGTCTTTTTTGTTCCATTCGATCGAGGCTTTGCCGTATGGGGTCAGTTTTTCATAGCGGGCTTCAGTAATGTCACCTACGGGTTGCGGACGGAAGATGATGTGTTTGTATCCGGGCTGTTCGGGATCAGCGTTCATGCCGGCCAGTTTACGGTAAAACCATGTCAGACCGCCTCCGAACATCGGGTGGTTACGGGAATTGTCTCCGTTCCATTGTTCCCATGTCGTGGTGGCGCCCTGCGCGATCCAGAGTCCGAAACTCGGATAGTCGCGTTTGTTCATCGCCTCGAAAGCAAGATCATTCAACCCATTGTCGGCCAATACCTCGAAGAAGAATTGGGTGCCGAAAATACCTGTGTCTAAATGTCCGCCGTTGTCGAGAATATCCTGTTTGAGTGCGGCGATTACCCGGTCGCGGTAGGCTTCGGGAACCCCGATCTTCAGGGCGAAGATATTGCCTCCGTATTTTCCGTAGCTGCCAGTTTCCGGGTTATAGAATTTTTTATGGAATGCGTCTGCCGTTTTCTCAGCCAATTCGGCATAGGTTTGGGCATCTCCCTCTTCGCCGAGGGCTCGGGCAGCTTGAGCGGTCAGGTCGGCACAACGCCACAGATAGAAGGTATGCACCATATCGGTAGGCGGAAATTCGAATGCCGGACACCAGTCGCCCAGGTTTTTCCATTGGTTTTCCGCTTGCATCAACATGATGCCGTCCGGACCGATCCAGTTTTTCATGAAACGGATCTGCTCTTTCATCGCTTCGAAATTTTCCGATAACATCTGTTTGTCCCCGTAGTGAACGTAGAACTCCCACGGCATGATGTTCATTGCGGCTCCCCATGCAACTCCGCCGCCGCAACCCGGTTGCCAAGGGGCTCCGTTGGGTACATATCCGGTTTCGGGATTCTGAGCTCCCCAGATGTCGCGAATCCATTTGTGGTAGAAGGCTGCTGCATCCAGGTTGTGCATTACGGTTACGCAGGAGACCTGTCCGTCGCCCGTGTAAGCCGAGCGTTCACGGTGCGGACAATCGCTGGCTACACCGCCGTGCATGTTGTCGGTCTGGCTGCGCCACCAAATCCGGTTGATCATATTGAAAAGTTCGTTCGAGCAGGAGAAGTGTCCTGTTGTAGCGACATTCGTATATACGGCTTCGGCTGTAAGTTGGTCCGGATTCAGTTCGCCGGGCCAACCGGTGAGTTCTACTTCACGGAATACATACCATGTGAAGTGTGTATGGTAGGATTCGTTCCCACTCCCTTTTAATGTGTAACTGTTCGATCCGACCGGTGATTCGCAGATGTATTTGATGTCGATCCGATGTCCTGTATTACCGTTGATATTGTGCAGGTGCAGCCAACCCGAAATCTCTTGTCCGAAATCGACACGATAGTGGCCGTCCCCCAATTTTTCGATGCGGACCGGTTTGTGTCGTTCCATAACCCGGTCTGAAGGAGCGTCTTGTGCAACGAGCTTCCCTTCAGGGGCTTTCCGCAATGCTACGGGTTTCCACGACGAGTCGTCGAATCCCGGAGTAACCCATCCCGGTTGTTCGATGCGGGCATCGTAATGTTCACCGGCATAAATCATGTCCGATACGATGGCACTTCTGCACGCTTTCCACGATGCGTCGCTCGCAACCACCTCTTCCGTTCCATCCGTGTAGGTGATGTGGATTTGTCCGATAAAGCGGGGGGATCCGTAGGCTTGTGTCCAGTGAATCAATGAGTTGAAAAAACCATTTCCTAAAATGGCCCCGACAACGTTTTCACCCTGCCGGATCATATCGGTTACGTCGTACCCGAGATACATGACGCGATATTCACGGAAGTTATCTTCGACCGAAATGCCTCTTTTTTCCAAGCCCGGGCGTTTCCCGTAGTTGGTCTGGTTCGGTACGAGGACATCTTCGCTCACTTTTTCACCATTCAGGTAGAGTTCGAAATAACCGAGTCCGGTCCCGTAAAAGCGGGCCGAAGCGATCGGTTTGTCGACTGAAAATACTTTACGCAACAGCGGAGCGGAAGGCGGAGTTTGACCTCCTGACTGCTCCAACGATTGATCGTCTTGCCAGGGAGCTCCGATCCATTTGCCTTGCCATTCGGACGGATCGAGAATACCCATGCCCCAATAAGCCGGAGCGCTCCATTCTGACGCTTTCCCTTTATTGTCCCATACCCGGACACGCCACCAACAGATTTGTCGGGATTGGAGCGGTTGTCCGTCATATGCGATAAGGATCGATTGGTCTCCTTTTGTTTTTTTGCTGTCCCATAAGTCTGCTTTTCCTTCCAGAAGGGCCTCTTTCGAAGAGGCTACCTGGATCTGCCATGCACTTTGTGATACTCCACGGATGTTTTCATCGGCCGTATTGATCCATGATAGGCGCGGCTGTAGGACATCGACGACTTCAGGATTCTTCAGGTATTCGCAGGTGAGTTCGGTGGGACGAATCGTCCCCGTTTTTTGAGCAGAGGCTGTGCCGATCCAGATCGACAAAAGCGGACATAGTAATAATAATTGAAACGAAGGGAGTCGAAATTTTCTCATAATTGAATTTCGTTATTCGATTGTACAAAAATTCTACACGGGAAACTTAATACAGTATGCGCAAAGCCTGTATTGATCCCGGTAGTTGACAAATATAACGATTTTTCCGTTAAATTCAGAAGTTGGGTAAATTTAACGGAGTAGAAATAATGAGGATGGGTAGATTATACACGCCGGAGAACCGTTCTCGGATAGAAAATCCGACGTTCGGAACGAAGCATGAACAATGCTACGATTGCGGAAAGCAGGTCGGCACAAGGTAATGAGAGCCATACGCCGGTCAATCCGAACCAATGGGAGAAAAAGTATAGGCTGGGGATCAGGAAGATGACTTGACGTGACAGCCCCATGAAGGTTGCTTTGGCCGCCTTGCTGATCGATTGGAAGAAGACGGACGTGACGATTTGCATTCCGATCAGAGGTAATACCATGTATGCTAGCCTCATTCCGTGTTTGGCCATTTGAGCTAACTCCGGATCGGTCGTAAAGGCTCGTACCAATATGCCGGGCATCAGCTCGAAAGCAATGAAACCTATGGTGATAATCAGCGTCGAAATTCTAATGGTAAGTAGAAATGTATCTTTCATCCTTTTGTATTTCTGTGCACCATAATTGTATCCCACGATAGGTTGCATGCCTTGACAGATACCCAATACAAACATGACGATCAAGATTCCGAAGCTGTTGATGATTCCGAATGCCCCGATAGCCAAGTCACCTCCTTCGCGAACTAACTGGTTGTTCATGATTACGTTGACAATACTGGCTGCAAAGTTCATGGCAAAAGGAGCCATGCCGATCGATACGATATTTCGGATGATCCTCCATTTTGGACGGAAACAGTCCCTGCGGAAATGGACCGTATGTTTTGGATTACAAAAATGGGTCATGACGAATACCGAACTGACGAACATTGAAATGACTGTTGCGATGGCAGCTCCTTTGATTCCCATATCGAATCCGAAAATAAAGATCGGGTCGAGGATAACATTGAGGACGACTCCGATCAGAATGGTATACATCGATTTGTGCGGATATCCGGCAGCTCGCATTATTCCACTGAAACTGTAACTTAGATTGACAAAAACACTCCCTGGAATTACGATCATCAGATAACTTCTGGCGTAGGGAATGGTTTGTTCGCTTCCGCCGAAAGCATAAAGAATTTTATCGATAAAAAACATCGATCCGCAAGTCAATAAGGCAGATAGGAAGAAAGTTAGAATGAAGGCATTACCCAAGATATTTTGGGCCCATTTTTCATCTTTCATACCTAAAACGATAGAGGTTCGGGCCATTGCTCCGACTCCGATCAGAGTGCCGACAGCTGTAATAAGTGTCATCAAGGGAAATGTCAGGGCCAAACCCGATATGGCGATCGGTCCGACTCCTTGACCGATGAAGACCCTGTCCACAATATTGTACAGGGAGGTCATGACAGTGCCTATAACGGCCGGAATGGAGTAGTTGAGCAGCAGTCGGCCGATGGGTTCCGAACCCAAACGAGCCGTATTTTTATCTGTTTGAAGTGTCATATATTTAGTGTACTTGTCTGATAACGAATCAGCCACCTCTTTTATTGGATGATTGACGCTGCAAAGTTACTACAAAAAAGTGAAATGCGGAAAGATATAGTGATAGAATTGAGTTACAAGGGTTTTAGTTGAAGTGGCGAAAATTCGTGAAGCCATTACAATCCCTGCCGAAGCCAAATCCTGACGCCGCAACGTTACTTGTTCGTAACCATGCCCGAAAATGTGACAAACGGGTACGGATAGCGAAACAAGACACTAAGGAATAGTGAGTTACCGACAACTCACGCGAAAATTCCGGTTACGGAAAAAGATTGCGCCGTTCCTCCCCGTTTTGCGTACCGACACCGGACTCTTCACCAACTAATTTTGAAACCAAAAAAATTAAGGACGATGAAGAGTACATTTTCAGTAATCTACTACCTTAAGCGTCAGGTAGTGAAGAAAGACGGGACGGTTCCCGTCATGGGACGCATCACGGTTGACGGCAGCCAGACGCAGTTCAGCTGCAAGCTGACTGTCGATCCGAAACTGTGGGACACCAAAGGGGGACGTGTCACGGGCAGAAGCACGGCGGCACTCGAAACGAACCGTATGCTTGACAAGATGCGGGTACGCATCAACAGGCACTATCAAGAAATCATGGAGCGTGACAACTTTGTCACGGCGGAGAAGGTAAAGAACGCCTTTCTCGGACTGGAACACCGCTACCACACGCTGATGCAGGTGTTCCGCCGGCATAATGAAGACTACGAGAAGCAGGTGGAAGCAGGCATGAAAGCAAAAGGTACACTGGAAAAGTACCGTATCGTTTACAAGCATCTGCAAGAGTTCCTCGACATCCGATACCATGTGAAAGACATCGCTTTGAAAGAGCTTACCCCGGCTTTCATCTCCGACTTCGAGATGTTCTTGCGCACAGACAAGCACTGCTGCACCAATACCGTTTGGCTGTACGTTTGCCCGTTACGGACGATGGTGTTCATCGCCATCAACAACGAGTGGCTGACACGCGACCCGTTCCGCGAGTATGAAATCAAGAAGGAGGAAACGACACGCAGTTTCCTTACCAAAGAGGAAATACGCCTGCTGATGGACGGGAAACTGAAAAACGCCAAACAGGAACTGTACCGTGACCTCTACCTGTTCTGCGCTTTCACCGGGTTGTCGTTCTCGGATATGCGCAACCTCACGGAAGAGAATATCCGCACCTACTTCGACGAACACGAGTGGATAAACATCAACCGCCAGAAAACGGGCGTGGTGTCCAACATCCGCCTGCTTGACATCGCCAACCGCATAATCGGCAAATACCGGGGTCTGTGCGAGAACGGCAGGATATTCCCCGTGCCGCATTATAACACGTGCCTTGCAGGTATCCGTGCCGTCGCCAAGCGTTGCGGCATCACCAAGCATATCACGTGGCATCAAAGCCGCCACACGGCAGCCACGACGGTTTTCCTCTCCAACGGCGTACCTATCGAAACCGTCAGCTCCATGCTCGGACACAAGAGCATAAAGACGACGCAGATTTACGCGAAGATAACCAAAGAGAAGCTCAATCAGGACATGGAGAACCTTGCGGCAAGGTTGAACGGCGTCGAGGAATTTGCAGGTTGTACCATCTAAAAAAGAGAAGCCATGAAACGTGACATAATCATCATAGAAGACAAGGCGGTCAGCGTAACCGGTAACGGCGTGTGGATGACCGTCACCGAAATAGCCGGACTGTTCCATACGACTGTCCCAGCAGTGAACGCCGCCATCAAAGCCGTCCGCAAGTCGGACGTGCTGAACGACTACGAGGTGTGCCGCTACATGCAGCTTGAAAACGGGCTGTACGCGGATGTGTACGCGCTTGAAATCATTATCCCCGTCGCCTTCCGGCTGAACACCTACAACACCCACCTTTTCCGCACATGGCTGGTGGGAAAGGCACTCGCCAAAGAGAAACAGCAGGCATACGTGATGTTCATACAGAACGGAAAAGCCGGGTACTGCTGATTGCGCATACCACATAAGACAAGGAAACGGGCAGCACCATGAAAGGTGTCGCCCGTTTCCTTTTTTATGCAACCGCCTCACTCCAACTGCTTGCGGTAGTTCGCTTCCAGCACCTCGCGCAGCCCCGTTTCCGGGTAAAGCACCTTCCCTCCCAAAAGGATGAAGGGCAACACTCGGTTGTTGCGGTATTCCTGCAAGGTGCGTCGGCTCACACGGAGCAGTTCCGCCACTTCGCCGTCCGTCAGGTAACGCTCCCCGTCCAGCGGAGGGCGGTAATTCTCCAGAAATGCGGACAGCCATTTCGAGCCTTTGCGCATATCCTGCACCACGGAGGCTATCGGCTCATCCTCCATCGTAAAAACATCGTTGTTCTCGTTCATCATAACTTCGGATTCAGTGGGTCGTGAATAAATCAAATCATCTGCCGTGCGGATAGAGCGTGCCGACAAGCGGTATCAGCCGCTTCACCTCCTCCGGCTTGTAATAGAACCTGCGGTTTATCTGCGAGTAGCCGATAAGCCGCCTGTCGCGCAGCGTCTGCAACGTGCGCGGACTTATTCTCAACTGCCCGCAGACCTCCTCGCCCGTGAGCCATCTTTCCATGCGCCCCGTATCGCTTTTGCGCCTCAGGGCGGCGACCTTCTCCGAGAGTGCGCCGAATGCCGCCACCATCATCTCGAAAGTCTTTTTCTCGATAGATACTATTTCCATATTCATGCAATTATCGGTTTGGCCGCAAAGGTAACGATGCAGTCCCGAACACGTACCGTTTTCCGCTGAAAGGCTGCCTGTTGCGCCGTTTGACCGGGTTACGGAGCCATCTTCCATAAAAATCTTACGTGAGTCACGTAGTGAGTTGTTAAAGCCCCTTTTGTTTATTGCCGAATTTTGCCGCAGAAACAAAAAGAAAGGACTGAATATGAAAGTGATAACGATGGAAAGTTCCGCCTTCCGGTCATTGACGGAACAGATAGCGGAGATTGCGGCACACGTCCGTGCCGTCTCCGGCGACAAGAAAGCGGCATCGTCCGACAGGTTGCTCACCACACGCGAAGCGGCGCACCTGCTTAACGTAAGTACCCGCACCCTCCAGCGTATGCGCAGCGAACAACGCATCGGCTATGTCGTGCTGCGCGGCAAATGCCGCTACCGGCAGTCGGAAATCGACCGCCTGCTTGAAGCGTGTGCCGTCAACGAGGATGCGGCGACACCGCAGGAATTGAAACGTAACCACACGCTACGCACGGGCGGCAACCCCAAAGGAAGGAGGACATAAGTCATGGAACTGCTCACACGAAACAACTTCGAGGGCTGGATGCAGAAGCTGATGGAACGGCTCGACCGTCAGGACGAACTGCTGCTGGCGATAAAAGCTGAGGGGAAACAGCCCGCTATCACGGAAAGCATCCGCCTTTTCGACAATCAGGATCTGTGCATGCTGCTCCAGATAAGCAAGCGCACCCTGCAACGCTACCGCAGCGTCGGCGCATTGCCCTACAAGACACTGGGCAAGAAGACCTATTACAGCGAGGAGGACGTGCTGACATTCCTTTCCAACCATATCAAGGACTTCAAAAAGGAAGATATAGCCTTCTACAAGGCTCGTATCCATAATTTCTTTCATAAATAA
>CALURC010000008.1 GCA_944323075.1 uncultured Alistipes sp.
CGCACCCGTGCGCCGGTCGCCGGCAGAAGTAGCAAGCTACTTCATCCGCTGCCCCTCGACTTGCATGTGTTAGGCCTGCCGCTAGCGTTTATCCTGAGCCAGGATCAAACTCTCCATGATATAAAATATAAATTAGATTGTTAGAGTCCTGACTGTTTGCTTCCTGAATTTAGGAATTGATAAGTACTACATTTACCTATTTTTCTCAATTAATTACCAGTAATTCAAAGAACCGTATTTCTTCGAAGCTCTTTCGAGCTCCTCGGTGTCTCTCTTAAAAAATGAAGGAAACGGACTGCAAAGATAAATGCTTTTTTTTATTTTCCAAAAAGAAAAATCATTTTTTTGCTGACTTATTCTTTCATTCGTTTTCTTGAGAACTGCCTTATTTCCTTTTGGCGGGTGCAAATGTAGAGACTTTTTCTGAATCTACAAATTATTGCGATCTTTTTTTCATTTTTTTTAAGATTTCTATCTTTAATTCTACGATCTGCAACCATTAACTAATAGTAAATCAATCACTAATGAAATCCCATGTTCACAAAGTAAAAAGACAAAAAAAAGAGGAAGGATAACACCTTCCCCTCTTCTTGTATTGAAAAAAGATTAATAGCTTCTGGCAAAAATAACGCGTCGATGCGACGGTTTCCCGCTAATAATACAACGGCCTTCTTCTTCCGGAGCGTCCACCGGAATACAACGAATCGTGGCCTTAGTCTCATTTTTGATCTTCTCTTCTGTTTCTGGCGTTCCATCCCAATGGGCCAAAATAAAGCCACCTTTGTGATCCAGGACATCTTTAAACTCTTCATAAGTATCCACACGAGTAATCATGCTGTCGCGGAATTTAAGAGCTTTTTCGTAAATCCCCTGCTGAATTTCATCAAGTAGTTTTTCGATACGGTCTTCGATACCTTCCTGTGAGATGGTCTCTTTTTCGAGGGTATCCCGCCGCATAATCTCAATCGTACCGTTGGCAAAGTCGCGCTGACCCATGGCCAGTCGGATCGGCACACCCTTGAGCTCATACTCTGCAAATTTAAATCCGGTCCGGACATTGTCTCTCGAATCGATTTTAACACTTACTCCTCGTTTCTTCAGCTCTGAAGCGATTATTTCCAGACGTTCTACCACACGAGCCAATTCCTCTTCTCCCTTATATATGGGTATCATAACAACTTGGATCGGAGCGAGTTTTGGCGGAAGAACCAATCCGTTATTGTCAGAATGGGCCATAATAAGCGCCCCCATCAAACGAGTCGATACTCCCCATGAAGTGGCCCAGACATAATCGAGTTTTCCCTCCTGATTTGTAAACTGCACATCGAATGCCTTCGCAAAATTTTGCCCCAAGAAGTGAGAGGTACCGCTCTGCAGAGCCTTGCCGTCCTGCATCATTGCTTCAATCGTCAGGGTATCATCGGCACCTGCAAACCGTTCGCTATCGCTCTTGTGTCCAACGATCACAGGAAGGCTCATCCATTTCTCCGCAAATTCGGCATATACACCGATCATCTTTTTTGCCTCTTCTAAAGCCTCTTCTTTTGTAGCATGTGCAGTGTGCCCTTCTTGCCACAAAAATTCAGCCGTGCGCAGGAATAAACGGGTCCGCATCTCCCAACGGACTACGTTGGCCCATTGATTACACAAGATCGGAAGATCGCGGTAGGATTGAATCCAATTTTTATAGGTATTCCAAATGATAGTTTCTGAAGTTGGACGAACGATCAGTTCTTCTTCGAGTTTGGCATCAGGATCGACAACAACGCCTTTCCCCTCCGGATCGTTTTTCAGTCGGTAGTGAGTGACAACTGCACACTCTTTTGCAAACCCTTCGACATGATGGGCTTCTTTACTAAAGAAAGACTTGGGAATGAAGACCGGGAAATAGGCATTCTCATGACCAGTCTCTTTGAACATGCGATCCAACGCGCCTTGCATTTTTTCCCAAATTGCGTATCCATAGGGTTTGATTACCATACAGCCCCGTACGGCCGAGTTCTCAGCCAATCCAGCTTTCACAACCAGATCGTTATACCACTGCGAGTAGTTCTCTTCTCTCGGAGTTAAATCTTTCAGCTCTTTTGCCATATTTTGTCTTGTTCGGTTATACTATGAATTTCGTTTACAAAGGTATACTATTTTTCTGATATTATAGAAATATTACCTATCTTTGGACGTTGTGTCCCTTTATGAAAAAACAAATGATGGAATTTGTCTGGATGCAACGATTCGCAACGATTGTCCATCTATAAAAAAACAGGTATAAAATTGTTTTTGAAGCAACTTTTAGACTTGGTTTCCGTTATATTAATAGCAAGACAAACATGCGACAGGACAGTATGAAAAATAACAGATTGATCAACGTTTTAGGCGGAATATTCGCAGCACTCCTTTTGGGAGGATGTAGTGCGACCGTGTATTCCGGGGCATCCTCCGTTAATGATGATTTGTATGCACCGCGGAATCGAAGTGAGCTGATGGCGGCTCGGGCCGAACATCAAGCTCGTGTGCTTGCGGAACAACAGGCGGCGGAAGAAGCCGAACAAAAACGCAGAGAGGAGATTGCTCGTACGATCGCCGACTTACAGAAACAAGAAGCACAACAAGAGGAGCTCTCATATAGCAGTGTTCTCTCCGATGGCATTCAGGATTCCTACGAAAGACGACTCAGGGGAATCAATTCGCCTTCTTACAAAATGCCGAGTAGTTATGCAGACGCTGCGACGAGTACTACAGCCCGATATGCATCGGCTTATGATCCTGCCTTTTATAACGTCATGGTATCCGGAGACGAGATTTGGGTCGAGCCCAAATATGTCTCTTCGTTTTTCGGAGACTGGGGAGCAACGAATGTAACCGTCAATTTAGGACTGTGGGGGTATCCGTCATGGACGTGGTGGAACAGTCCCTGGTGGTGGGGATGGAGTCCCACGTGGAGTTGGAACTGGAACTGGGGCTGGAATCATTACGGCTGGTACTCTCCCTGGTATAACGACTTTTGGTTCTCGTGGGGAGGATGGTACCCCTATTATGGATGGGGAGGCTGGTATGGCCCTCATTGGCCTCATGGTCCGCACTATTGGGGACATGGTGGGTATTGGGGACACCCCAAATACAATAGCCATAACACCGTTTATGGAAAGCCCAGAAACTCTTCAGGAGCCTATTATCCTTCCTACATGGGCGGATCAGGGAATTCGAGTTACCGTCGGGGAAGCAATTCTTCTTTCCAATCGAATGGAACAGGGATTTCCACCAGTAGCGGTTCTGCTTCCTACCGTAGAGGTACTGTAGGCTACGACAACAGTGGAAACACCTCTTATCGAAATGACAACGGAACAAAAGGCAATACTTCTTCATCACCCTACGATGTATATCGCCGTCAACAGAAGAGTGGAAGTTCGTCTTCGTCATCTTATATGAATGGCACCAAGAGCTCTGGCGGTACAACTACAACATCCCCGTCCTATCGGCGTGGAACAACATCCCCGGCTCCCTCTTCATCCGGAAGTTTTAACCGAGGTAGTTTTGGAGGCGGCAGCTTCGGAGGTGGAAGCATGGGTGGAGGCGGCGGCGCCCCCCGTTCGGGCGGTGGCAGTTATCGCCGATAAGTATTACACGAATCCCGTGAGGTGTATATAAAAATAAAAATTGTCGATTCATGAAAAAAATCAGTTTGATCATATTTAGTTCGCTTGTCGTCGCATGGTCTTCAAGTGTAAATGCCCAAACACCGGGCGATCTGCTTAAACTTTCACAGTATGACTACTCGTTGAGCACGGCTCGTTCGGCAGCCATGGGAGGTGCATTTGTTTCGCTTGGGGCCGACCTTGCTTCGATTTCGATCAACCCTGCAGGGTTGGGTATGTACCGGGGGTCAGAGGTAGGCATCTCATTGTCCGTTCTGTCAACCGACATCAGCAGCGATTACCTCAAGCGAACAGGAAACGCATCAAAAACGAAGTTCGCTCCGAACAACATCGGTGCATCGTTCGAAATGTACCGTGGACCAGGATCGTTAACCAGCTTTTCATTAGGTGTAGCTTACAACAGAAAAATTGATTTCAGCAGTTCATCAATGGCATTCGGATCGGGAGCAGCACACTCGATGACCGAATATTTTTCGGAAAAATTGAGGGGACTGCCTGAATCGACATTATTGGGTCCGGAATCACAACCATATATCCCTTTTGAAAACTACGGGGTAGATCGATGGGGTGCTATCTTGGGTTATCAAACCGGAATCATGAGCCCGGTTGAAGAGGGAAGCACGTTCTATTCGCCGTGGGGCGTACTGTCGCAAACGGCAACGATTAATCCGGTTGTAAGAAAATTACAGGAAGGAAGTGTAGGAGAATATTCACTTGCCGGAGGATTCAATTTCCAAAACTCTTTCTATTTTGGATTGGCTGTCGGAATTCAGGATATTTACTATAAGAACGAAAGCAACTATTTCGAATCTTACACCGGGAATGAGGCAACATTGCTCAATATGAATTACATCCAAAGACTGAAGATGGATGGAACCGGCGTGAACTTCAAGATTGGTTTCGTGGCACGTCCTACCGACAATCTGAGAATCGGATTTGCGGTGCACACGCCTACTTTCATCAACATCAACGAGGAGTATGTCGAATATATGTCGGCAAACTATTCAGGGCAGTCTCCGAACGGCTATTTGGACACCCCTTTTTCATTGAACGAGTACAGAATACAGACTCCAACCCGTTTGATGGCCGGACTATCTTATACATTTCCGGGTATCGGTATGATCAGTGCCGATTATGAACGTGTATGGTACAACGGAATGCGGTTACGTGATATGGCCGGAGGAAACTGGTCCTATGAGACGATGATTCGTGATGAGGTAAAGGAGTTATACAAGGCGGCCAATAATTTCCGTGTCGGTGTTGAACTTACTCCGCTATCGAATCTGTTCGTTCGGGCCGGATATGCATATTATGGCGACTGTCAAAACTCATCCGATTTCATTTTCAGCAACCAGATGAATGTACGTTCATACCAGAGCTATTCTGTCGGTCTTGGGTATCGGTTCAAAGGAAATTTCTATACCGATTTGACCTATGTCTATACGGACTATAAATATGCGCCCTATGACATTTTCTATTACGCTGAAGGATCGGGAAGTGATCGATTCGAACTTGCTTCTGAAATCGTACAACCCAAAGCCTCTCGTCACATCGTAACATTGAGTCTAGGCCTTAAGTTCTGATCATAAGGGAATAATAAACGATAAAAGCAAAAAGAGGAGAAAGCTATTTGATGTCTTTCTCCTCTTTTGTATTTCAGAAAAAATCATGAATCGTCACCTCTGGATAAGGATACAAAAACATATTATCTCTATGAGTGACTTTATATTGCAATTAAAGAGACACTTGTGTTTTTCACCAAATGAACATTTCCCTCAGGTTAGATCTCAACCAAATGATGTTTGATCGCGTAAACGACCAGATTGGCTGTATTCTTACATCCCGTTTTTGCCAAAATATTAGAACGATGCTTGTCTACCGTACGTTTCGAGATAAAGAGCGCATCGGCAATTTCGTTGTTTGATTCTCCGCGACAGATATGAAGCAGAATTTCCGATTCCCGTTGGGAAAGCTGTTCGGGACTATCCTCCGGAACGGACGAAGGAGTAGATTTCAGGTTGCTGACCAGATTGAATAGTAATTCCTGTGAAAAAAAGCTGCCTCCTTCAGCGACAGCTTCAATGGCTGCGACGACATCCTTTATCTCGGAATTTTTCAGGATGAACCCCTTTACTCCGAGCGAAACCATTTTGAAATAGTAATCCTCGTCGCCATACATAGACAACGTAATGATTTTCAAATCGGGCCAACGTTTCAAAGCCTCTTCCGCCGCTGTTATCCCGTTCATCCGAGGCATTTCTATGTCGAGCAACAGGACATCAGGAACCGTTTTTTCAAGCAACTCGAGCAATTCTATGCCATCGGAAGCCTCTCCAATGACTTCGAATCCAGCAATTCCGCTCAATAAAGTCCGCAATCCATTTCGGAATAGCGTATGATCGTCTGCCAAAATAATATTGCAAGTTCGTTCCATAGTTCGATATTATATATGTATCTCGATTTGCGCAGCCATTCCTTTGCCGGGTGTACTTTTCATCTCCATATTGCCTTTTAAAGAACGGATGCGCGAACGGATATTGACAATTCCCATTCCTTGCTGTTCCTGCGCAGAAACATCGAATCCACAACCATTGTCCCGATAATCGAGCCGAAGCACTTCATCGGTATATATCAGTGATATGGTAACTTGTGTTGCCCCTGAATGTTTCAGACTATTATTAATCAATTCACATATAACCCGATAGAGGATCACTTCTATATCCATATCAAAACGCTCCGTCCGAAGATTTGTCGAGTAATTGATCCGCATCGAACTGCGAGGCAATTTGTTGATGAAGTTTGAAACGGCCCGAGAAAGACCGAAATCATTCAGTATATGGGGGCTGAGGTTGACCGAGATCTCTCGCAGACTTCGAATAGCCTCATCAATCACATAATTTGCATTGCGGAGAATCTCTTTACTCCGTTCGTCTTTGATCTCAGACAGCGCGGAAATTGACATCTTTGCCGAAGAGAGCAACGGTCCTAAACCATCGTGTAAATCTTTTGAAAAACGTTGTCTCTCCTTCTCTTCGGTTCGCAGAATTGTATTTAAAATACGCCGTTCACTGATACGTTGTTGAAGCTCCGTTCGGGTGATATAGTCAAAAATTTTCTGCACAAGCAACATTCCCACAGCGAAGCAAAGCGATACCGCAATACCCAGCCAAAGAGAAACTTCGGAAGGTAGTTGTACACTGGTCCAATTCTTAATCCGAAAATATTCGCCAAGTCGCAAAACGGCTAAACAAGTCAAACCTACAGTAAACAACATCCACGAGAGGTTATATTTCGTCCGGCGTGACAACCGAATTGCAACGATCGTTGCGACAATCTGTAATAGTATCGTTAGGATTAACAGAATCTCTTTAACCATAAGAGCTCAATCGTATTTGTATTCTGCGTAAAGGTACAAAATTTTCGGGAACAGAATCTTTTTTATAAAGAGATGAACAACCGTATCATTCTACGAAAAAACGGAACCTTTAACAGGTTCCGTTTTCATATTCATTTTGAGTGATCGGTATGCTTTATTTTGCAGTAACGACTCTCTTTTTCTCTTTAATACGAGCTTTTTTACCGGTCAGACCGCGCAGATAGTAGATACGTGCACGACGAACGACACCTACTTTATTCACTTCGATGTGGTCGATGTGAGGAGAGTAGAGCGGGAAAATACGCTCAACGCCGATTCCGTCAGAAATTTTGCGGATCGTAAACATTTTAGTGATACCACTACCTTTAATTTGAATGACCGTACCTCTAAAACTTTGAAGACGCTCTTTGTTTCCTTCGACGATTCTGTACGTTACAGTGATCGTATCACCACTTTTGAACGAAGGAACATCCGGTTTCACCCACATAGAATCCTGGGCGATTTTAATCAACTTGTCCATTTTCAATCATATTAATTTATAGTGGGAATATTACGGGCCCCTACGTCCTCGCAAGAGATTCCTGCACTTTGGGAGCACAAAGGTAGTGCTTTCTCCCGAAAAAACAATACGTTCCTATAAATTTTGTATCTAAAGAGCGATATTTTCGCTCTTTAGATACTTCTCATTAGCAATTCAGTGCGGCTCCTGCCTTGAACCATCCGATCTGGTGCTCGTTATAGGTGTGGACCGCTTCGAACAATTCGGAAGTTCCATCACTGTGTTTGAGCGTTACCGTCATCCGGCTTCCCGGTGCAAACGTTGCCAGACCCGTTACCGAGATCCGGTCGTCCTCACGAATCCGATCGTAGTCTGCCGGATTGGCAAAGGTAAGGGCCAGAACACCTTGTTTTTTGAGGTTTGTCTCGTGGATACGGGCAAACGATTTGACCAAAACGACTTTGACATTCAGAAAACGTGGCTCCAGTGCGGCATGTTCACGGGAAGAACCTTCTCCATAGTTCTCTTCAGCCACAACGATCGATCCGATTCCCTGGTTCTTGTATTGTTTGGCAACAGAAGATACGGCATCGTAACTTCCATCTAAAGTATTCAGCACACAATTCGTCTTACCGTTGAACCGATTGACGGCCCCCATCAACAGGTTGTCTGAAATGTTTTCGAGGTGACCGCGGAAACGAAGCCATGGACCGGCCATCGAGATGTGGTCGGTTGTACATTTTCCTTCGGCCTTGATCAGCAAACGCAGATCAGTAAAATCTTTCCCATCCCATGCAGCGAAAGGTTGAAGACGTTGCAGACGATTCGATCCCGGAGCGATAACGACTTCTCCAGTGAAATTATCATCCGGTGCAACGTACCCATTGTTCTCGACGGCAAATCCGGCTGCAGGAAGTTCATCGCCTTTAGGCTCGTCGAGCATAACCCACTCACCATCGTTATTTTGCAGTTTATCTTTCAGCGGATTGAACGTCAGATCTCCGGCAATAGTCAGAGCCGTAACCAATTCGGGTGATGCGACGAATGCATGTGTGTTCGGATTGCCGTCCGCACGTTTGGCAAAGTTACGGTTAAACGACGTAACGATTGAGTTCGGACGAGTATTATCCTTTTCGTGGCGGGCCCACTGTCCGATACAAGGACCGCAAGCGTTGGTCATCACGACTCCACCGATCTCCAATAACGGTTGAAGAATTCCGTCGCGTTCTGCCGTGTAACGTACTTGCTCCGAACCCGGATTGATCAGCAGTTTCGCCTGCGTTTTCAATTTTTTATCGATCGCTTGGCGTGCAACAGATGCGGCTCTTCCCAAATCCTGATAAGAGGAGTTCGTACATGATCCGATCAGACCGACTTCCATCTGTTGAGGAATCCCCTTTTCACGTACCCACGCACCGAATTCGGAAATCGTATGGGCGGCATCCGGAGTAAACGGACCGTTGATATAAGGTTCGAGTGTCGAAAGATCGATCTCGATTACGCGATCATAATATTTTTCGGGAGCAGCTTCAACTTCGGCATCAGCACGCAGCGAACCACTCAACTGTTTGGCCACATCGGCCACATCGGGACGTCCCGTTGCCCGCAGGTAGCGGTCCATCGATTCGTCGTATGCAAAGAGAGAGGTCGTTGCCCCGACTTCTGCTCCCATGTTGCAGATCGTTGCCTTTCCTGTCGCGGATAATGATGCTGCACCCTCTCCGAAATACTCCAAAATAGCATTAGTTCCTCCTTTAACCGTGAGGATTCCAGCTACTTTCAGGATGACGTCTTTCGGAGAAGCCCAACCATTAAGTTTTCCAGTCAGTTTGATACCGAAGATCTTGGGCATTTTCAGCTCCCAAGGCATACCTGCCATCACATCGACGGCATCGGCTCCCCCGACACCAATGGCAACCATACCCAAACCACCGGCATTAGGAGTATGAGAGTCTGTTCCGATCATCATACCCCCCGGAAATGCATAGTTTTCCAATACGACCTGATGAATGATACCGGCACCAGCACTCCAGAATCCGATTCCGTAACGGCTGGCCACGCTTTTAAGAAAATCGTATACCTCCCGGTTTGTTTCGTTGGCGGTAGCCAGATCGGCAGCAGCACCCCGATCGGCCTGAATCAGGTGATCGCAATGTACCGAAGCGGGAACGGCCGAACGGTCACGTCCTGCATTCATAAACTGCAGCAAGGCCATCTGCGCCGTTGCATCCTGCATGGCCACACGGTCTGGACGGAAATTGACGTAATCAGTACCCCGGACAAACGGCTTGGCCTCGTTTTCGTCATAGAGATGGGCATACAAAATCTTTTCTGCGAGTGTCAGCGGACCTCCTTTTACAGTCCGAGCACGCTCTACCTTTTCTGCGAACGTTTTATACACGTTCCGGATCATTTCAATATCAAATGCCATATCTGTTGTATTTTGTGATTATTTCAACTCGAAAAAAAATAAGTCCATTGAAATCATAGAACTTCAACGGACAAAGATAGCGATTTTGTGATAAACCGTTAGGATGTTTTACTGTTTTGTCTCCGGACGATCGGTCTGTGCGGATTGTAAGGCCGTATGATGCAATATTTCGCTTCTTTTCCGATCGCGAAATTCAAGAGCATGTTTTACAAAAGTTTCCGGATCATCACAACTGATAATAAATTGATCTTCATAAATATCCTCAATCATAACCAGATGCTTGCGGTCCGAAGCATAAACCTTATACATGGTCCACTCCATGAAATCGAAATAATATCCGTAATAGCCCCAGAAACCATAACTACCGACCAAAGGCCAAAGCCGTTTAAATTCGTTTTTGCCAAAAACACGTATTTTCTCTATGTCCTCGATATGAATCCGTGTCATATCGACAATACAATGCACCTCAACGACTGAATCGTCAAGCAAAACATAAAGCGGAATCGACAAGATGTAAAGTATAATGACACAAAACAGGAAAAAAAGCCCCCATGCAGAGAGATAGGCTCCACTCAACACAAAACCGACACTGACCGACAGCAGTACAACAATTGTCAGAATAACGAAAGTGATGCGATGGCTGCGGCGATCGTAATGATATTTATATTTTTCCGGAGTCATGCTCTTCTTCATTCTATTTTTTCAGGTTCTTTTTCTTTTCCTCCTCTTCGGCTTTTTTCCGGAACTCGGCAAGACGACGTTCACGTAACGCTTCATCACGCTCCTGTTGTATCTGTTGTCTGTGTCCGATCATACTCAGAAAAATGGCAAAGATGATCGCCGTAACCCCCGATTCGATCAATAATGAAGATAACTCTTTCCCTCTTTTAAACCAGTATACTTCTCCTGCCCATTGAATACCGAATACGATAACAAAGAAAAGAACTGCACTCAGTATAAAACTCCAAACTTTTTTCATAACAATCCATTTATTCGGAACGAAGCTTAATTAAAACAATCGATTTACCGAATGACGCACGTTTTTTATTCTATAGCATCAAATTAAGCTCCAAAATACTCTTTCAAATCTTCTTGAAACTTTTTCAATGTCTCCTCCATCGAAACATACGACCGACCTCCGGCAGCATTGCGGTGTCCGCCTCCTTCGAAATATCGGCGGGCAAACACGTTGACATCGATGTCGCCCCTTGAACGTAACGATACACGGATGCTGTGTTTGGTCTGAATAAACATAGCCGACATACGAATGCCCCGTATTGAAAGCGGATAGTTGACAAAACCCTCGCTGTCGCCCTGGATAAAGTTAAAACGGCGCATATCCTCCTCGGTAAGCGAAACATAGGCAACTCCGTATCGGTAATTAGTGACCATTTTGTCGTTCAACATATATCCCAACAGACGCATTCGGCCTTCGGAGAAGTTATCATATACGCTACTGTTTACGTGCGGAACGTTAACTCCTCGATCGATCAATACAGCAGCAGCCCGAAACAGATCGGAAGTCAAATAACTGAAGCTGAAATTACCCGTATCGGTCATGATTCCGACATACAATGCTTCAGCCATTGCCTGATCAATAGCCTCTTCGCCAGCCAATGCAACGATCAGCTGATAGACAATATATGAAGTTGAACAGGAGTATGTGTCCGAAAACTGCAAGGCATATCCATCTACCGGGGGATGCAGGTGATGATCGATCAGAATACGTGTCGCCGTTGTATTGGCCATAGCCGTATCAGTCACTCGATCCAATCGGTTGATCTGGTTAAAATCCATACAGAAGATTATTTCCGCTTCACTGATGAAACGAGCCATTTCTCCATCCGCATCATCCTTGAATACACCGATGTAACCGATATCAGTCATCCATTCGAGAAAATAGGGGTATCGGTTTGGAGCAATACACCGGACGACATGTCCCAAACGATCGAGATAGGAACGCCATGCCAAAGCGGCACCGATGGTATCGCCATCTGGATTGGTATGGGATAACAGGACTATTTTTTTGGGTGTATCGCCCAATATGGTGCGTAACTGATCTAATTTTTGCTCTGTAATTACCATAAACATCTATGTTTTTATTCGGCTGTTTTTGCCTTAATATCGAGAGTCAGAGAGTCCGTGAAAATCATTCCTTGAACACCCCGACGAGATTGATTTTTACCCATCCACTCTTTCCCGGACGGAACAGAAGTTGTCGGAAGACTTTTTGTTCCGGGGACAGGAGTGTTCGTTATCCGAGCAAGAGCATACCGCATAAGTAACTCTTTTGAATCGCCCAACGGCAAAAGTTGATCCTGATTTTTGATCTCATCGACCTCTTCATCGGGAATAAATCCTTTGGAATAGTCCGATTTTTTGTTCTTGTTGAAAGCTTGTGAATAGATCGGATGAAGCGTTATGCCGTAAGCCGAAGAGGAGATCTCGATTGAACCCACATTTTTACCCTCTGTTTGGGTTCCGATCAGATATACATTCATATAGGGGCGGAGTGAATTGATAACCAACTCACTTGCTGAAGCCGTATACACCCCGCTCAGAACGAATAACCGATCTAAATCGAGGTTGTACGGAGCCATTTCTCCTTCATTGAGAAAATCCATCTCTACCATACCGTATATCCGATCCAGGTCCTCATTCATCTTTCTGTAACAAAAGACATCCCCCAATGCACTTCGCGGCGCAATCATACTGCACAATAATTGGCAACTGCTCACATATCCGCCCGGATTATACCTCATGTCAAGAATTAGCTCGTCTATTTTTTCTTGTTGAAACGAAGCAAACACCTCTTTAAGCTGATTGTCATATGTTACGTCCGATACACCACTAGGCCCTGTATTAAACTCATTGTAAACCAGATATCCTATTTTCTTTCCACCATAATTAATAACGGTATCCATTAAAATCGGAGAAACATCCATACTTTCCGCTGCCTCAATGGCAACAGTCCCTTTGTATGTCGTTTCGTAGTCATATATTTCAAATCCATCGATCGTATCAATTTGCCGAAGCGCCATGCGTTCGATCTGTAATTTTGCAGCACCGCCACTCTCCACCACCGACGTTTGGTTCGCTCCTATAGGAAGTCCATCAACACCCACGATCCAATCGCCACGACGAATACCCGCGCGATCGGCCGGCGAACCATCTACAACGAACAGCACTCTTGCACTGACATACTGACGTGATACTCCCGTGTAATAATACACACACTCCATTCCATACTCAGATACAATACCCGAAGTAGCTTTCGTTTGGCCGGTACGCTCCATGTACGAATAGAAATAATTCTTATCACCAGTGTGCTTACCGTCATTATCGGTCGTGTCACGCGAGAGCAACTGGCTGAAGAACACTTCGCATGTCTGATTATAATTCGGTTTTATACTTTTTGTATAGTCATTGTACAAATACTGGGTTGCCATTTGAGAATAGATCCACTGATTTGCAGCGGCATCTGCCGTATAAGTTCCGTCCGGATCTCCGGGATTGCCGTCAACCGGATCTTTCGTACAGGAAATCATCAACAAACAGCACGACAGTACAGAAATGCACCATCGACCCATATCTCCATATACAAAAAATAAAGTTTTTTTCTTTCCCATCGCAATTTTTCGAAATTTCTGGCCTTATTTCACAAAGATAGAAATTTTACTCATTCTATTGATCTAAACTTCGATTCTGTTCCTGCGTACAATTCGGCTACAAATCTGTAATCTAAAATTACAACGTTTTTTTCATACTTTTGATATACAACTTCCTTTATCAAAGGTATAAAAAATGGATCTTCTGCGTACACGTATCCACGAGAAGATCCATAAAACACTTCGTTATAATATCTTATCTATCCCACTCTCGATATTGCATTACGCTTTTTCCAGAAAAGAAAAAGTCCGAAAACAAACAGGACAACGACAGCAGCAATAATATAAGCTACGACTTCCGAAAGAGCCAGACCTTCGGGAGCCATCAAAATATAGGTCGTACACACGGCCGTCATAAACAGTGCCGGAATCAAAGTCACAATATAAGGTTTATTTTCACGCGCCAAATAGACCGTCAGAGCCCACAGAGTAAAGACGGCCAACGTCTGATTACACCAGGCAAAATAACGCCACAAAATAGCAAAATTTACATGTAAAATTATGAATCCAACGATAAACAACGGAACTGAAATGAACAACCTTTTCAGGATTGGTTTCTGATCAACATGCAGAAAATCGGCAACGATCAAACGGGCCGAACGAAATGCTGTATCTCCAGAAGTAATCGGTGCTGCAATTACCCCCAAGACAGCCAGCAAACCACCAATCGTTCCGAGCCACTCCTTAGTTATCGAATCGACGATTATCGCAGCATTGTCATTCCCCGAATCAGCTACAAACAAGGCGGCACCGGTTTCCGTATGGAAAAAATAGGTAGCAGCCGCAGCCCATATCAATGCAACGATACCTTCGGTTATCATTGCTCCATAAAATACAGGTCGTCCATACTTCTCATTGGTCATACAACGAGCCATCATCGGAGATTGCGTGGCATGGAATCCAGAGATTGCTCCACAGGCAATCGAAATAAACATCATAGGAAAAATAGGAAGTCCTTCTGGATGTGTATTGGTCAGTCCATCAGTTATCTCGGGCAATTGCGGATGATTCCAGAAAAGCATAACCAAAATTCCGACAGCCATAAAGATCAAGGCCACCGCGAAGATCGGATAGATTTTCCCGATAATTTTATCAATCGGCAAAAGAGTTGCCAATACATAATAGACAAACACGACAGTCGCCCAGAAAGAGAGGTCGAGACTTTCAGGAGTCAGTTTGGCCAACAGTCCGGCGGGTCCCGCCACAAACACAGCTCCGACAAGCACCATCAACAACACGGTAAAACCGCGCATGAACTGTTTGAAATTGACACCCAAGTAACGTCCGATCGTCTCCGGCAAACTTTCACCTCCATTTCTCAATGAGATCATTCCCGCCAGAAAGTCGTGTACCGCACCGGCAAAAATAGTCCCCAATACGATCCATAAATAAGATGCCGTACCGAACTTCGCACCCATTATCGCACCAAAAATCGGACCCAATCCGGCAATATTCAGGAACTGAATCATAAACACCTTCCAAGTCGGCATAGGAATATAGTCTACACCGTCTTGTTTCGTGTAGGCAGGGGTTTTACGACTCGGATCAGCACCGAATATCTTCTCGACGAACTTTCCATAAACGAAATAGCCGCCGATCAGTACAAGCAACGCAACAGTAAAGGTTATCATCTCTTTCGCACTCTATTCTCCGTAGTAAAAACGTATCGTTTGTTTACAATCGGGGTGCAAAGAATGAGCTACCGGACAGGTTTCTGCAGCACGCTCCAAGATAGTCCGAAGTTTAGGCTCGTAATCGCTCGGAAAATGAACATCGATAACAATCTCTCCAATCCGACGAGGCGAAGCATTCATGATCTTCGTAATGCTTAGTTTCGTTCCCTTCAGTTCGATTCCTTGTGTCTGAGCAGCAATTCCCATCAGGGTCATCATACAGCTTCCCAAAGCCGTCGCAACCAAATCGGTAGGAGAAAATGCTTCTCCTTTTCCATGATTATCTACCGGGGCATCGGTCATAATTTTCGTTCCGGATTGAAGATGAGTCGCTTCGGTCCGAAGGTCTCCCAAATAAATAGTTTCAACAGTTGCCATAATTTTTACTTATTTATAAGTTACATTGTTGCAAATGAAAACATCCGTCACACCTCCCCGATCTTCGACACATAACCAAGCTATCGAAAAGTACAGTCGAATCCGTCCTCCCCAAAAACACATTACCCCATACATTCTACGGGGAAAACTGTTTCCGGAATATCCGACAGGCCTGTATACCCTTTACTTCCCTGCAGCCCGCTTACGTTCCGTCTCGTTCAGGATAATCTTACGGATCCGGATCGACTTCGGTGTCACTTCTACGTACTCGTCCTCTTTGATGTACTCCAACGCTTCTTCCAGGGTAAAAATAACCGGCGGAGCAATCGATACCTTTTCATCTGAACCGCTGGCCCGCATATTGGTCAGCTTTTTCGACTTGGTCAGGTTAATCACGATATCGTCTTGACGCGTACTTTCTCCCACAACCTGTCCACAATAGATTTCGTCTTGAGGAGAGACAAAAAACGTTCCACGATCCTGCAACTTATTAATTGCATAGGCATAAGCCGTTCCGGTCTCCATAGCGATCAACGAACCGTTCTGACGAACTTCCATATCGCCTTTGTAGGGTTCAAACCCTTTCAACCGATGCGACATAACCGCCTCTCCAGCCGTAGCGGTCAACAAATTGCTGCGCAAACCGATGATTCCGCGCGACGGAATTTCAAAAATAATCCGCTGGCGATCATAAATGGTCTGCATATCGATCATAGATCCTTTTCGTTTGGTTACCAGCTCGATCACACGTCCGGAATACTCTTCCGGAATATCTATGGTCAACTCCTCTACCGGTTCGCACTTCTGTCCGTCGATCTCCTTGATGATAACTTTAGGTTGGCCGACCTGAAGCTCGTAACCCTCTCGACGCATTGTCTCGATCAGGACAGAGAGGTGCAATACGCCTCGTCCATAGACGACAAAACTGTCCGAAGAGGGACCGGGTTCCACACGCAGAGCCAGATTCTTCTCCAACTCCCGATCGAGTCGCTCTTTTATATGACGCGAGGTAACATATTTTCCTTCCCGACCGAAGAATGGCGAATCATTGATCGTAAACAACATGCTCATAGTCGGTTCATCGATCGCAATCGGTTCCAACGGTTCGGGATTTTCGAAATCACAGATCGTATCTCCGATCTCGAAGCCATCGATCCCAACCAAAGCACATATTTCACCACACTCCACCGAATCCACCTTTTTCTTTCCTAAACCGTCGAATACCATCAGATCCTTGATCCGGGTCTTGACCATCGTTTTCCCGTCACGTTTGGCCAACGTAATCGGCATTCCGGCCTTCAATTCACCCCGGGTCAACTTTCCGATTGCGATTCGGCCCACATAAGGGGAATATTCCAGCGATGTGATCAACAACTGTGGTGTACCCTCACGTACCTCCGGAGCCGGAATATTATCGATTATGGCATCGAGCAGCGGGGTAATGTCGTTTGTCCGTTCCTTCCATACGTGCGACATCCAGCCCTGTTTGGCACTTCCATATATCGTCACAAAGTCCAGCTGTTCTTCTGTCGCATTCAACGTAAACATCAAATCGAACACTTGCTCGTAAACTTCATCGGGACGACAGTTCGGTTTATCGACCTTATTTACCACAACAAGAGGTTTTTTCCCGAGAGCCAATGCCTTCTGCAAAACGAACCGTGTCTGAGGCATCGTTCCCTCAAAAGCGTCCACGAGCAACAATACCCCGTCGGCCATATTCAACACCCGTTCAACCTCACCGCCGAAATCGGAGTGGCCCGGAGTATCGATGATGTTGATTTTGTATCCCTTGTAATTTACCGATACGTTTTTCGAGAGAATAGTGATTCCCCGTTCCCGTTCGATATCGTTGTTATCGAGAATCAGTTCTCCCGCTTTTTCATTATTTCTGAACAGATTGCCCTGAAGAATCATCTTATCGACCAGCGTAGTTTTTCCGTGATCCACATGGGCGATAATCGCAATATTGCGTAATCTTTGCATAGAATGACTTTTTATTGCCACAAAGGTACGAAATAAAATTTATCTTTGTACGAATGAAACTGTCGCGTTTACCGACACTACATTCGGGGAAACGATATTTTTTGTCAAATGAAACAGGAAATCGAAGTTAAACGCCGCGAGAATTCGCCGTCACGGGTCGTTGTCGGCGATGTAATACACTCTTTGGACAATTACCTGCCTGAAGGGAAACAGGTTATCGTCATTACCGATTCGAACGTACACCGTCGATACAAAGAGATAATCAATCGTTACGACTACTGTTTGATTGGTCTGGGTGAAACAATCAAGACCATGCAGACCGTAGAGAAATTATACGGAGAACTATTGGCACGGGATGCCGACAGAACAACCTTCATTTTGGGAATCGGAGGGGGAATCGTCACCGATATCACAGGATATGTAGCTTCCACTTACATGCGAGGATTGCGTTTCGGGTTCGTTGCGACCACCCTGCTCGCACAGGTAGATGCCAGTGTTGGTGGTAAAAATGGCGTCAATTTCGAAGGATATAAAAATATGGTCGGGACTTTCAACCAGCCCGATTTCGTACTGTGTGACCTCTCAATGCTCCGTACACTGCCTGACCGGGAGTTCCGTGCCGGGATGGCCGAAATCATCAAAGCCGGACTGATTGCAGACCGGGAACTTTTCGAATTGTTCGAAAACCATCCGTTCGAGATGTTCCGTAACGATTCTCAACTGTTAACGGAGGCAATAACCCGAGCCATTCGGGTAAAAGCCGATATCGTGGAACGTGACGAACGCGAAAGCGGCGAACGCCGGAAACTCAACTTAGGTCACACATTCGCTCACGCCATCGAAAAATGCGGCAATCAACGGTTCCTTCACGGAGAAGCCGTAGCCATAGGTACAGCAATGATAGCCCATCTTTCGGCTCATTTAGGAAACATATCCGAACAAGATGCAGAGCGGGTTCGTCGAGTATTCGAACAGATGGGACTCCCCATCCGTTCCGAAATTGACTACAAACATCTCTTAAGGGCCTTGAAACACGATAAAAAGAAACAATCCGATTCGGTCAATTTTGTACTAATGGAGGGTATAGGCTCCTGTTCCATTCGCCGTTTCTCGTTCAGCGAGATCGACTCGTTGCCGAATCTATCCCTTTAGAATAAAATCCTCAACAAAATAATTAGAGAGGGTCGGAATTTTCCGACCCTCTCTAATTTATTAACTATCGATTCGGGGTCGACACATGGTCCAGCACCCGAGACGATCGATTAAACGCAACCTTGTGCCAACATAGCATTGGCCACTTTCATGAACCCTGCGATATTTGCACCCTTCACATAGTTAACATATCCATCAGGTTCAGTTCCGTATTTCACGCAAGCTGCATGGATATCTTTCATGATCGAATGAAGTTTCTGATCAACCTCTTCGGGAGTCCACATCAAACGGATCGAGTTCTGAGTCATCTCAAGACCCGAAGTGGCTACACCACCCGCATTCGAAGCCTTACCCGGAGAGTAGAGCAATTTATGTTTCTGGAAGATTGTGATCGCTTCAGGAGTAGAAGGCATGTTCGCACCCTCTGCAACACAGATACAACCGTTGTTGACCAAAGCCTGAGCCTGCTCACCGTTCAACTCGTTCTGGGTTGCGCAAGGCATGGCGATATCGCACTTCACACCCCAAGGACGTTCGCCAGGATAGTAGGTTGCTTCGGGATACTTCTCGGCGTACTCTTTGATACGGCCACGGAATACGTTCTTCAACTCCATAACATAAGCGAGTTTGTCAGCATCGATTCCGGTCGGATCATAGATATATCCCGACGAATCGGAGAGCGTAACGACCTTTGCACCCAGTTGAGTAGCCTTCTCGCAAGCATATTGAGCCACATTTCCCGATCCGGAGATCGTCACGGTCTTACCTTGGAAGCTTTCACCGCGCGTTGCAAGCATTTCCTGTGCAAAATAGCAGGTACCGTAACCGGTAGCTTCGGGACGCAACGGGCTACCACCCCATCCGAGACCTTTTCCGGTCAATGTTCCGGTAAATTCGTTGCGCAGACGTTTGTATTGTCCGAACATGAAACCGATTTCACGGCCACCCACTCCGATATCACCGGCAGGCACGTCGGTATTTTCTCCGATATGGCGTTGCAATTCGGTCATGAACGATTGACAGAATCTCATAACTTCATTATCTGATTTACCTTTAGGGTTGAAATCAGAACCACCTTTACCGCCACCCATAGGGAGTGTGGTCAAGCTGTTTTTGAAAGTCTGTTCGAAAGCGAGGAACTTCAGGATACTGAGGTTCACCGAAGAGTGGAAACGGATACCGCCCTTGTAGGGACCGATAGCGCTGTTCATCTCCACGCGATAGCCTTTATTGATCTCGATCTCGCCCTTATCGTTGAGCCAAGGCACACGGAACATGATCACGCGTTCGGGTTCAGCGATACGTTCCAGAATCTTCATCTTCTGAAGCACGGGATTTTCCAGAATGTAGGGGGCCAAGGACTCTACGACCTCCTGTACGGCTTGGTGAAACTCTTTTTCACCCGGATTTTTGGCGATCAGGTTCGCCATAAAATCATCTACGTACTTTTGAACGTGTTTTTCCATAGACTTTTTATGAGTATGATAATTTATAAAACCTTTTCGAGGCGTAAAAATAGTGAATAAAATCCGAACTGACAACATCCAGTAATCGTGCAAACAGCAGGCTTTCCCTTCACAAACACCACCAATAATGCCCAATAAATTATCAAACGGACCTCATTTGTCAAAATCGATTTCAAATAATAAGCCGAATTTAGAAATCGGAATAAATTTTTAACTTATAAGCTCAGAGGAAAAGAAAATAAATTTTTTTGATCTTGATCGAAATCCAGACCAGAATGTTTACGATTTCGGATTCTCCCGCAAAAAGCGTTTGCGGATGATCTCCGCCACCGAGACCCCTTTTTGTTTACTTTCGAGCCACGACAGGATATCCAAATAATAGAACGTACGCTGCTCATAGGGATGATGTTCGTACGGCTTCAGACGTTCATATAATTTATACAGCTCCTCTTTGAGCGAGGTAGCATAAATCGAATTAAGCCGCTTCAGGAAGGCGATCAACTCTTTTTGGACCTCGTGCATGTCGTTCATTTTCACCAGGAACATACAGACAGAACGCACCTGATAATCCAGATTATAATCGATTCCCGCCTCATAAGAGGCGATCAGATTCAGTATTCGGGCAAAACATTGCAGGTCACGGTGTATACGGGCATCCCGCGTACTGATGATCTTGCCCAAATAATTCATACACTTGCGATAATCCCCATTCCCGAAATAAAGACAGGCTATTTTGTAATAAAAGACCATCCGATGATGGATGTTCAGTTGGGTCGAGTAACTGCGGATGTAGGTTTCAACTTCGGGAATAATCCGGATTCCTTCAGCAAAAGTACCTTCCCAAAAGTGACGGTTTATCTCATTGATATAATACACCTGCAAGTAAAACATCCGTGCCGTTTCATTGATACTGCCAATCGCATCCGCTTCACTCTCGAACTGAGAAAAACACTGCATGAAACGACGATAGCTCCGCAACAGATAGAGGCCTTCGAGCAACCGAGAATATCCGCGCAGATATGAGTCATACATCAAGGTTTTCATATGCGGAGCACTATCAAAAAGCTTCAGCCATCGGCATACATTCCGGTAACAGGCCAACATATCATGACGGATATAATTGTACCATGCCTGCGCCTCGCAAAAATAGATGTGCTCCAAGAAAGAGAACTGACAATTATTATACTTGGCCAGAACTCCTCCGAAAGCCTGTTCGATCAGATCCAAATCCCGCTGTGTCCGTGCATAACCCAACTGTAAGTAAAGTGCATAAAGTTGTGAACAGGCATTCGACAACTCGTTGATGTTCGCTATTTTGATACTCAGTTCCGCCACCTGACGACTAGCCGCACCACTTTTAACAATCAATCCGCGTGACACGTCCTGCGTATTGAGCATCTTCTGGAATTCGATAATCTCAATTGCTGTGGTATGCTGTTCATACAACAGAGCCTGTCCCTTTGCCTTTTCCAAAATTTTAGCCGACTGCCGAAACAACCCTTTATTATAAAGTATCCGGGCAAAATCGATCTGTTCTCTCAACTGCATCGGCACAGTCCGCTGTACATCGAGCAAACGGATACTGACCAGAATCTGTTTATACAGATGCGCCTTCATATTGGGCAACTGTTCCTTTTTGATCGGACAACGCTGCAGAATTTTAGACTCGTCATACTCCTCCAGCGTATCCATACAATCAAACAGCGAGATAAATTTGGCCTCCTGATTTCCAGACAAACGGGTTGCGTAAAGCTTGAAATTCCGTTTTTCAGCTTTACTCATACTCCGTATCAGATCGAATACCGGCTCCTGTTTTCCGCTTAACAAATTCATGGCCTACTATTACACACAAGCAAAATTATCAAAAAATGGGAATAAACGGAAATTAATGGTTATCTTTGTAAAATAATATAATTCGGTATTTCATTATGTCTAATCCATCATCGCGTTACGCAGGGCGCGGCGTATCCTCCTCAAAAGAGGATGTTCACGCAGCGATCAAAAATATCGACAAAGGTCTTTACCCCAAAGCCTTCTGTAAAATCATTCCAGACTATCTGTCTGGCTCCGAAGAAGCATGCCTGATCATGCATGCAGACGGAGCCGGCACCAAATCCTCCTTAGCCTACGCTTATTGGCGTGAAACAGGCGACATGTCGGTTTGGAAAGGAATCGCACAAGATGCTATCGTGATGAATACAGACGATCTGCTGTGCGTCGGGGCTACGGATAACATCCTGCTCTCTTCAACCATTGGAAGAAATAAACAGCTGATCCCGGGCAAAGTGATCGCTGCAATCATCAACGGAACCGAAGAGTTTTTGCAACAGTTGCGAGATCTCGGTATCGGAATCTATTCGACTGGAGGCGAGACAGCCGATGTCGGAGATCTGGTACGAACGATTATCGTAGACAGTACGGTTACAGCCCGCATGAAACGCAAGGATGTAATCGATAATGCCCGCATACACAGCGGCTGTTTGATCGTTGGGCTCAGTTCATCGGGGCAAGCCACCTACGAAACCGAATATAACGGAGGTACGGGAAGTAACGGACTAACGTCAGCCCGACACGATGTATTCGCAAAAATCGTCGGAGAGAAATACCCCGAAACTTACGACCCATCCGTTCCGAACGACCTGGTCTACACTGGAAAATTCCGACTGACGGATACTGTTCCCGGATGTCCGCTAACAGTTGGCAAGTTGGTACTCTCCCCAACCCGGACCTATGCTCCTGTAATCAAAGCCATGTTGGAAGAGCACCGAGGTGACATCTGTGGTATGATTCACTGCAGCGGAGGGGCTCAAACCAAAGTGCTCCATTTTATCGATCAGCTCCATGTTGTAAAAGATCACTTGTTTGACACTCCATTATTATTCCGTCTGATTCAACGCGAATCGCAAACACCGTGGAAAGAGATGTTCAGCGTATTCAACATGGGACACCGGATGGAACTTTATATAGATAACGAATCGGTTGCCGACGACTTGATCCGGATATCGCAAAGTTTTGGAATCGATGCCCAGATCGTAGGGCACGTCGAAACATCGGACAAAGCCTCTGTAACCATTCTACACGAAGGTCAAGAATACACTTATTTCAAATAGAATTCTTTTCTATAAAGAATAGTAAAAAGGATGAGAATATCTCATCCTTTTTACTTTATGTAATGATTATAACAGGAACATACTTTACAACTAACGTTTAAAAGCTATATTTCATCTACCGCCTCAGAATAACTGCTTTCAACTTTTAATGTATCGTTTTTTTCGATTTGTACGAGAAAAGGCTCAAAGAACTTATCGTAATACTTACAGCAACAAAATTTCACTTTATTTATAAAAATCCCATTCTGACTCCAACCCCACAAAAACCTTTTTATCAGCATTAAAAATGACAAGTCTTTTATTTGTCTACATATAACAAATATGGAAAAACATTAAAAAATACTCTTTTAAAACAAAATTACTATCTTTGTTGTGTAACTAAAACTGGCAAGGCAATGCTTACAAAACATTCAATGTCACCGACTTTATTAGACTATAACGGGGCGAGATTCAAAGGAGAGATATGCGGCAAGTGGATGTCTGGTAGAATAAGTGTTGAAGATGATGGAGTATACCTTTGTCAAAATGTAGTAGATGGATCTGACTGCAAAGAAAAACATGGATATAGATACTCTTGGTTTTGTGGCTCAGGTTTATTTTCAGATTTGCCAAAATATTTTGTCGGTGGTTTCAGGATACTTGGTTATTAATAATTGATATTAATTATAGGTTGAAGAAATGCAAGAAAGGGCGCCGGCCAGAAACGCCTTGAAAGGAAGCCGAAACAAATATCGCTTCATCCGGCTGTATTAAAGCGTCTGGATGAAGCGACAAATAACAGGAGTAGATATATCAACATCTCTTGGATTGCGTGCTACCGAAGGGAGATGAAGGGCAGCCTTAGAACAGCTGTTCCAAATCCTTCAACGTATTAATTTTTCCGATTTGCTCGGGGAAAGGAACCCCGAGCTTTTTGTAATATTTTGGTAACGGTTCTTTATAGACTGGATAACATTATCAGTTGTTTCACCGCCCCAACGTGTCGCTTCGATTAACTCAGAAGACAAATTGCAATTCAGAAATTCAATAGCTTTATCTTTTTTGTTTTCCAAAAGAAACTGCCATATTGATTTCTCTAATTGGGAATAGTTGTTATTAGATCGACCCCCCAATTTTTTCACTAATATGCCGAACATCGTTTGTCATCCCCCACAATTTGAAGAACAGGATAATCTGGAGAATTCCGAAAATGATTAAAATTACAGACAGAAATGTGTACATAATAATTTATAAATTAAATGTTTATCCTATTTTATTTGATTTCTCTCTATTACATTTTTGACAGAGTAATTGTATGTTTCTTACAGTATTCGAACCTCCTTTAGACAATGGTATAATATGATCAAATTCCAAATTCTCTTGACTTCCACATTTAACACACCTTCCTCCATCTCTTCTCCACACTGTATCTTGTACATGCTGAGGTATGGGTTCTCTTCTTTTTGTATTCTCTATTAAACCTTCAGCTATCAATTCTTCTTTTGCTTTTTTGCGTAATTCCCTTAACTCTCGTTGTTTTAATATGTTTTCTTTTATTCTTTGTTTCTCTTGTTCCATCCATATTTTTCTTGAATCTGGCTCTGTGTCAACATTAACCTCATTTTGCGTAACTACTTTATCTGTTAATATAATAGATGATTCATTATTAAATATTGCGTCTATTTCTTCAAAAGAACTAACGGATAGCTCTTTGATAAATGGATGATTTCTGATTGAACGAATGATACCCATCTTTTCTAACTCATCCATTATTTTGCTGGTCTGTCTGTATGAAAAATTAAAATACCTTTTTATGCAACTCGTTTGCGTATTATTTTCTCTCAAACAATAATAAGCTACTTGTTTTATAATATCAGTATCTATAGATAAATCCGACTTATCTTGTAATACATATAAATAAGGTTTTGTTTTCATTTTTATCATTTTAATGACACACAACATCACTTTATATACTGTAAATATCGGAAAAATTTACGAAAACAGCTCACGTTTCAACTCCGAATTTCAGAAAACAACACGTCAATGACTACCTCTTTTACTAATATACACGTTCGTTATAAGACAAAAAAATAAAGGGTCCTTTCGAGGATCCTTTATGCATTTAATCTGTAATATCCGTCCAGACAGACGGAAATCAACCTTACTCTGCAACAACAGTTGAGTCAGCAGCAGTTGAATCAGCAGCAGCGGCAGCAGCAGCAGCAGCGGCGGCAGCTTCAGCAGCAGCGATAGAATCAGCAGCAGCGGCAGCAGCAATAGAATCAGCTTTAGCTTTTTCAGCACCGGCATTACCACAAGATGCAAACGATACACAAGCAGCAACAACTGCGAGCATCATTACAGATTTAGCAAAAGTCTTCATAATAATACGTATTAAAAAGTTGAATTTATTCGGGCGCAAAGATACAACTTCGTTCTACTTATTGTACTTTTTTTTATCATTTTTTTTAATTTTTTTTCAAAAACAAACACCCGCTATTTGTCCCGTTTCTTTCAAAACATTACTCAACTTTCTGTTGAACACCATCCGGATGCTCCGATGAATTTTCTTCTTGAGGCAAAGTACTCTTCTTCAAATCATCCAAGGTAATATCTGCACGGATAACCAAAGCCCTTTCAAATTCACCCTTAATCTTTCCCCACAAGACAAGCGCCTCTTCGGATGTCAAGAAATATCCGACCATCACTTTAAAGTTCGGCAACTCATAAACCATATTCACGGGAACCGTAGGATATAAATTTTTAAAACGAGCAACCGTAGCCTCCGCTTCTGTCCGAGCATTTTGTGTATTCGCCGAATAAATCAAAATACGATATCCTCTTAATTTTGAACCAGACAATGCCGTTCGTGCCGATTGCACGGCCGTAGCCGCCTCACCGTGTTCCGTTGCAACAACTCTACTCTGATAATTCGGATCAGGCGAAGAGAGCCGATTTTTGAATGCGTTCAGCCCTTGCCCAACGGCCACACCGTAAGTCACACTCAAAATACACAACATCAACCACTTTTTCATAAGCCAATTCCTTTAACAATATCTTCCGGATCAATTCCGAACTGACGCAGAAAGCGTCCGGTATCCATATTATCTATTTTATACTTCTTTTTTGCCAACCCGGCCTTCACAACAACTTCCCCCGAAACCGTAGTTCCGACTCCTCTGTTGGACAATACCGAAGCAATTGAAGCCATACCCAACAATCCTCCGTCAATCCGAAATTTAACCGGAATCCGCACCGTTCCATCAAAACGTTTGGGTAATTTAACCTTCTCATCGACTTCGGCCTGAGCCAGCCGGACTCCGTCACGATTCAACGTCAACTCGGCTTTCACTACCGAAAGATTGGTTCCCGAAGCATTCGATGCCCGAACAAACAGATCGACTGCAGACTGATTCATGCCAACCGATACGACTTCTACCGACTCTATTCCATCGTACGACAGATCGCTCATCCGAACACAGGAAGCGAACAAAACCATCGACAACAGCAGCCATCCATATCTTTTCATACTATAGAGGTTTAAACAAAGATATCCTATTTTCCCAAAACCGTCTTCTGTTCAGAAGGCTTTTCAGCCCAATAGATTTGGGCTATTCCACCCGAAAGGTTTCGAAATCCGCCATTTCGGAAACCACCCACATGCAACAGCTCCACAAACCGCTCTCCATACGGGAACTCCCGAACCGAATCGGGCAGATATGTATATGCCGCCTTGTCTTTCGAGATCCATCCACCTATACGAGGCAGGACTTGCCTGAAATAAAAATTGTAACAGGCACCGAACAGTCCATTTTGCGGCATACCGAACTCCAACACAAAAAGGTGTCCTCCAGGTTTCAAAGCGCGGAACATACCGGCAATTCCGGCGGGAATGTTTTCAAAATTTCTCACACCGAACGCAACCGTCGCCACATCGAACCGCTCTGTCCCGTAAGCTGCACTCTCCGCATCGCCGCTTACGAAATCGATCCGTTCGGACAGACCTTTTTTTTGCGCCTTTTCCCTTCCGATCGACAGCATTCCCTCCGACAGGTCGACTCCTGTGACATGAGCCTGCGGGATACGTTGTGCCAACTGAATCGCCAGATCTCCAGTACCGGTAGCCATATCGAGAATCTCGTTCGGATGTAACCGGAGTACCCGATCCACCGTACGACGTCGCCATCCCCGATCAATTCCAAAGGAGAGCATGCGGTTCAACAAGTCGTAGTGATCTGCAATACCATCGAACATGGTCTGCACCTGCTTCTTTTTCGTCTCCGCACTCTGATAAGGTTTTGTCATATCCGACTGATTATTCGAACCGAATCGTTTTCTCCGGCAAAATTAATGAAATTATCATCGTAGGCAATGCCATCAAAGCTACGATCACCAAGAAGGTAGCTCCATCGAGCAACAACAGCCAACGCCAGTCCATACTGATTGGAACGGTCGTCAAGAAATAGCCCTCCTCATTCAGAGTGACCCATCCGGTATAGTGTTGCAACAGACACAATCCTATCCCGACGATATTTCCCCACAAGAGTCCTTTCAACACAACGAACGACGAACGAATGACAAACATTTTTTGCAACGCCCGATTATCCATACCCAACGTCTTAAGGATTCCGATCATCGAGGTCCGTTCGAGCAGGATGATCAACAGAGCCGCCACCATATTGAACAGCGCGACCAGCAACATGATGGTTATGATCACACCAACGTTGACGTTGTGCGCATTCAACCAGTCGAAAATCATCGGGAAACGTTCCCGGAGGTTGACCACCCGAACCGGATCATGATCCTCTGCCGGCACGTTATCCATAATGGCCTGATATATCGAATCAGTAAACTGATCCAGCTTACTGAAATCCGACACGGTTACCTCGTACCCCGTAATCTGCGTCGAATCCCAACCGTTGAGCCGTTGAACGTTTCTCAAGTCGGTCAGGGCGACCGTCTGATCCAACTCACCGAAATGGGTATCATAAATTCCCGATATACGGAACCTGTCACGCGGCCGAGAGTCCTGGATAAACAACATCTCCAATGGGTCACCCACTGAGACCTCTAACAGATCGGCCAGAGAACGGGAGATCAGAATATCCTTGTTTCGCTCTCCCCGAACATCAGGAACCGCTCCCTCCACCAGATTTTTCTGAAAAAACGACCAATTATACGTGCTGTCTACCCCTTTGAGCATAATTCCCTGCAACGCCCGCTCCCCCCGGGGAATCCCGATCTTCTGTGCATACGGAACCATCCGCACACATCCCGGAATCCGACGCACTTGCGATAAAAAAGGCATATCCCGATCAATGGGTATCGTTTCGTTCGACGTATAGGCATCGATATGGACGATCTGGATATGCGCATCGAATCCGGTCAGTTTTGCGGTGATCTCTTTTCTGAAACCCAAAATCACCGCCAACGAAACGATCATCACCGCCACACTGATCGTCACACTCAACGTTGCGATACGAATCATCACGTTTTTGCGCATCCCTTTTGTAGAAGAGGCAATCCGCCGGGCCAAAAAATATTCCAGATTCAATTTACCCATCGGTCATCAAAAAACATTAACCCGCACAAAGTAACGTAAAATTTCATATTTTTGCGAGAAATGGGGCAGAAAGAATCCGAAATTTTCCGTATTCTACGGAGCCGAACCATTCCCGAAAGTTCGGGGAGGCGATAGTCTTCTGCCAACAAAAGAACCTCGTTATGAAAAAAACGGCATTAATCACCGGAGCATCATCCGGTATCGGAGCAGCCACCGCACGGGTATTGGCTGAGATGGGCTATAACCTGGTCATCACCGGACGCCGCACGAACCGACTCAAGAGTCTGAACGACGAATTGGAAGAAAAATATCACGTAAAAGTTCATGTTCTGGGTTTCGACATACAAGACCGATTCCAAACCCAAAGTGCTCTCGACGGACTTCCGGAAACTTTTCGCCGTATAGATCTTTTAATTAACAATGCCGGATTGGCTGCAGGTCTTGAACATATCGACGAGGGCGACTGGCGCGACTGGGAAGCGATGATCGATACCAACATAAAGGGTCTGCTATGTGTAACCCGGATCGTATCGCAGTGGATGATCGACCAACACATCAAAGGGCACATCATCAACATGGGATCAATAGCCGGTCGACAGACTTACGAAAACGGAGCGGTTTATTGTGCCACGAAACATGCGGTCCATGCCCTTTCGGAAGGAATGCGCATGGATCTGCTAAAACACGAAATCAAGGTAACCGAGATCCGACCGGGTATGGTTGAAACCGAATTTTCGATCGTACGCTTCCACGGCGATAAGAGTCGTGCCGATCAAGTATACGAAGGGATAGAACCCTTAACGGGGAAAGATATAGCACGAGTCATCGCATGGATTGTCTCGCTTCCTGAACACATGAACATCAATGACATTGAGGTCATGCCGGCACGTCAGGCCAACGCCTTTCTCACATACCGTGGATAAACACACCCCCCTCGAAACATAAAGTAAAATAATAAAGTAATCGATACAATCGTTAATTGACAAAACAACACAAAAAAAGTTATGGTAGGACCCATGAATGCACAATGGATACTGGTCATCGCGATCGGTATTATCGGACTGATCGTACAGATGAAACTCCAGTCAGTTTTTAAGAAATACTCCCGAGTAATGTTCCCCGGCGGTCTCACAGGGAAGGAGGTTGCCGAGAAGATGTTGCGGGACAACGGAATCTATGACGTAAAAGTCATTTCAACACCAGGTCATTTGACCGACCATTATAACCCGGCCACCAAAACGGTCAACCTGAGCGAATCGGTATACGGTAGCAACAGTGTAGCTGCCGCAGCCGTCGCCGCCCACGAGTGCGGACACGCCGTACAACATGCCCGGGAATACGCCCCGCTGAAAATGCGTTCTGCTTTGGTGCCGGTTGTAAGCGTCGCTTCACAATGGTCGCTATGGGTCGTTCTGGCAGGGATTCTGCTACTTCATTCTTTCCCTGCTCTGTTCTGGATCGGGATTGCAATGATTGCAGCCTCGGCTCTTTTTAGCATCATAACGCTTCCGGTCGAATACAACGCTTCGGCACGGGCAATGAATTGGTTGACAGGAGCCCGAATCCTTCAAGGCGAACAGGTCGCTCAAGCAAGAGAGGCTCTTTCATGGGCTGCCCGCACATATCTGGTCGCAGCTCTCTCCGCCATTGCCACCTTGATCTATTATCTCGGATTTGCCCGCAGAGAATAAGACCAGCATTTTTTATTAAAATAAACAGGTATCGTTTTAAAAACGATACCTGTTTATTTTTCTCATAATCACCACTATTCAGAAAATTTAGCTGATTACAAATCTCACACCGTAATAGACAATACAAAATAAAAAGTGGAGGATGAAATTCATCCTCCACTTCACTTCTTAATGTTACTAAAACTACTTCAGATTGTTCATTACAATTTCGGACCGAAAGCAACCAATGCTTTACCGGCTTCGTTTCCTGTAAACTTCTCGAAGTTCTTGATGAAACGGTTGGCCAAGTCTTTCGCTTTCTCTTCCCACTGAGCTGCATCAGCATAGGTATCGCGCGGATCGAGAATCTTCGGATCTACACCGGGCAGAGCGGTCGGCACTACGAAATCGAAATACGGAATCGTCTTGGTCGGAGCGCTGTCGATCGAATCATTGAGGATCGCATCGATAATTCCTCTCGTATCTTTGATCGAGATACGTTTGCCCGTACCATTCCATCCCGTGTTAACCAAATAAGCCTTGGCTCCTGAAGCCTGCATTTTCTTCACGAGTTCCTCTCCGTATTTGGTCGGATGCAGCGACAAGAAAGCAGCTCCGAAACATGCTGAGAATGTCGGGGTCGGTTCGGTAATACCGCGTTCCGTTCCGGCCAATTTTGCGGTGAATCCTGACAGGAAGTAATATTTGGTCTGCTCAGGCGAGAGGATCGAAACCGGAGGCAATACACCGAAGGCATCTGCAGACAAGAAGATCACTTTCTTAGCAGCAGGAGCTTTCGAAACCGGTTTAACGATATTCTTGATGTGATAAATCGGGTAAGATACACGAGTATTTTCCGTTACTGATTTGTCGGAGAAATCGATTGAACCATCCTCATGTACAGTAACGTTTTCAAGCAATGCATCACGTTTGATCGCATTCCAGATATCTGGTTCACTGTCTTTATCCAAATTGATCACTTTCGCATAGCAACCACCTTCGAAGTTGAAGACACCTTCGTCATCCCAACCGTGTTCGTCATCACCGATCAACAACCGTTTCGGATCTGTCGACAATGTGGTTTTACCAGTACCCGAAAGTCCGAAGAAGATAGCGGTGTTTTTACCTTCGAGATCGGCATTGGCCGAGCAGTGCATCGAGGCCATACCTTTCAGCGGAAGCAGATAGTTCATATAGGAGAACATACCCTTCTTCATTTCACCGCCGTACCAAGTGTTGATGATCACCTGAATCTTTTCCGTGAGGTTAAATACTACTGCCGTTTCCGAGTTAAGACCCAGCTCTTTGTAGTTCTCTACTTTTGCTTTCGAAGCGTTCAATACCACGAAATCGGGTTCACCGTAAGCAGCCAACTCCTCTTCCGTAGGACGGATAAACATATTCTTAACGAAATGAGCCTGCCATGCCACTTCCATGATGAAACGGATTTTCAGCCGGCTGTTTTCATTTGCACCGCAGAACGTATCAACAACGAAAAGCCGTTTATTCGAAAGTTCGTCCGTTGCGATTTTTTTGAGGGTTTTCCAGCTTTCAGGACTGATGGGTTTGTTATCGTTTTTATACTGATCCGAAGTCCACCAGATGGTATTTTCGGTTACAGCATCTTTAACGAAAAATTTATCTTTCGGAGAACGACCGGTATAAACACCCGTCATTACGTTCACCGCACCCATATCGGTAACCTGTCCCTTTTCGAATCCTTGCAAACCGGGTTTCGTCTCTTCCTCGAAAAGTTGTTCGTAAGAAGGATTGTGTACGATTTCGGTCACGCCCGAAATACCGTACTTGCTTAAATCAATCTTTGACATACCTTTACTATATTTAGTTAATACTACTTTTCACACGTTTGTGAAAAAATTTACTTTTTCACATCTCTACAATATCGAGCGACAAAGATAAGAATTATTTATATTGTTACCCAAATAACAGTGTTAAAATATTAAAAAAAATTAGAATAGCCATATAGCCACAAGGTTACTATATTACAGCCCATTATGTCCGGTTGTAGTTTGGCTGTTCACCTCTCGTTTTTTTCTGCTAAAAATTCTAAGAATCAATCCAGTTAGAGGAACTCCCAGCAAAGCGCCAAACGAATTTGCGGCAAAGTCCATCCAATCCGTACTCCTCGCAAAAAATTCCCCCTGTATCAACTCTATGATCCCGGAAAATATGATACATGGTACGGCAACCCATATACGATTCTGCCGCGACGGACGAATCCACAACGACAACCACACAACCTGACCCAAATAGAACCCGAAATGGATCCATTTATCATAATAGGGAATCCGAGTGAGCCATCCCATCGGAGGCAAGTCCTCTCCCGGAGCGAGAGACCCATACAATATTCCCGCTGTCCACATGAAAAAAAGGATCATGGCGATCACAGTGTGACTCTCTTTTTTCATAATTTTGTACGTTCTATAAGCCCCCGTTGGGATCGTGCTGCAAAACTACAAATAATCGGAACACGACCAAACGGTAGCAAAAGATTCCGACCGACTCTCGTATGGCAGGTATTTATATCCATATTCCCTTTTGCAAAAGCAAGTGTTATTACTGCGATTTTTACTCCTGCACATTGCTTGCCAAAAAGGAAGAAGTATTGGCCGCCATCTGCGACGAGCTAGAACGTCGCGCCAACTTTCTTCAAGGAGAAACCATAGAAACAATCTATATTGGCGGAGGTACTCCCTCCCTCTGTACTCCTTCCGAAATAGGAGCTTTGTTAGAAAAAATTTCTCGAACCTACGGACTCCTCTCCGTAAAAGAGATTACAGTCGAAGCCAATCCGGATGACCTCACTCCCGAGTACCTGCAAGGACTTCATGCCAACGGAGTCAACCGGTTAAGTATCGGCATACAATCCTTTATCGATCGCGATCTACGCTGGATGCACCGACGGCACAATGCCTCGACAGCCATACGTGCAATCGACAATGCCCACAACGCCGGATTCGACAACCTGACCATCGACCTCATTTACGGAATTCCACAGATGAGTCTTGCCGAATGGGAATACAACCTACGACAAGCATTCAGACACGAAATTACCCATTTGTCGGCCTATCACCTTACACTGGAAGATGGCACTGTTTTCGGACGCTGGCTCCGCACCGGAAAAATTCACGAAATCGATTCCGAGTCGAGTCAATCTGCATACCTATTATTACACGACATGGCTACCTCCGCAGGATTCGAACATTATGAGATTTCAAATTTTGCCCGGCCGGGCTTCCGTGCACACCACAACAGCAACTATTGGAACGGGTCACATTATCTAGGAGTCGGTCCTTCAGCCCACTCCTATGATGGGAAACGACGGACATGGAACATCGCTAATCTCCATCAATACTTGCTTCTCGAGCCACAAGACAGACATTTCGATTCGGAAACACTTTCCGACCAAGATCTATACAACGAATTCATTATGACCTCATTGCGACGAGCAGAAGGGATAAATACCGAAGAGCTTGAACGTCGTTTCGGGGCACGGAAATTGCACTACTTTTCGCAGCGTGCCCAAAAATTTATCAATCAAGGCATACTGATTTATCAACATAATACGTTCTACATTCCTGCAGTACACTATTTAATATCGGATTCCATTATTTCTGATCTTTTTGAAGTGTAAAAAAATCGGAAGCGCGACTGATAAAAAACGTATATTTGCATTGAACAACAGAGATGATACAAAACAGATACTTAAACCGATAAGATATGTCAAAACACGAAGAACTTAAAATGGTTCCGGACTACTTGTTCGAAGTCAGTTGGGAAGTTTGCAACAAAGTTGGCGGTATCCATACGGTGATCGCAACCAAGGTGTTGACCCTCTCTCGTGAGTTGGCCGATCGATACATCTTGATCGGGCCCGACGTTCATCGAGAAGACGTAAATCTCGAATTCGAGGAGGATCCCGAACTTCTGAAAAACTGGAAACAGTCGCTATTGGCCAACGACAACATCCGTGTAAAAATCGGACGATGGAAAGTCAAAGGAAATCCCATTACAGTATTGGTCGATTTCAGCCAATTCTTCTCCAGCAAAGACGACATTCTAAAATACCTTTGGGAAAGTTACCGCGTCGACTCAATCAGCGGACAATGGGATTACATCGAACCCGTACTGTTCGGAACGGCAGCCGGCAAAGTAATTGAAAGCTATGTAAATTACTTCTGTTCTCCAACCGATCGCATCGTATCTCATTTTCACGAATGGATGACCGCAAGCGGTGGTTTGTACCTTCAGAACCATTCACCATATGTCGCAACGGTATTCACCACACATGCAACCGTCATGGGACGTTGTATCGCAGGTAACGGCTTGCCTCTATATAGCGATATGACCCGGCTAAATGCCGATGAGCAGGCCCGTCGTTTCAATGTGGTAGCCAAACATTCGCTGGAAAAGATCGCAGCAGGCAATATGGACTGTTTTGCAACGGTGAGCAACCTTACTGCACGTGAATGCCGTTATCTCCTCGGCAAGGAGGTCGACATCGTTACGCCGAACGGTTTCGAAGATGATTTCGTGTGGGAACAACCGGAATTGGACCAAAAACGAACCGAAGCTCGCCGGATGATGATCCGAGTTGCTGAAGCCTGTCTGGGTATCCATTATGACACGGAACCTATGATCGTAGGTACGAGCGGACGGTACGAATTTAAAAATAAGGGACTGGACATCTTCATCGACTCTCTGCTTGCCCTTGCAGAATCGAACGACCTGAATCGTCCCATATTGGCCTACGTAACCGTACCGGCAGGAAATAACGGCCCGCGCAAAGACCTTCAGGCTCATTTGGCAGATCCGAATAACCCGATCGATCCGAACGTTCTGCGCAACACGACCCACTATCTCGAGAATCAAGACTGGGACCCGATTATCAACCGTATCAAAAACACCCGATTGGTAGATCCCTCTTCGCCGGTTCAGGTTATTTTCGTTCCGTCGTACCTCAACCAAACCGACGGAATATTCAACAAAAGCTACTATGAACTTTTGTGCGGAATGGATGTTACCGTATTCCCTTCGTACTACGAACCATGGGGCTACACTCCGCTTGAAAGTATCGCATTTTCGGTCCCGACGATCACCACTTCGCTTACGGGCTTCGGACTGTGGGTTGACAGCAAGCTCAAAAAACATGAAGGTGTCGCCGTCATTTCCCGAAACGACACAAACGATGCCGAAGTCGTAAGCAACATTGCAGAGGTCCTGAAAAAATATGTAACCATGGGATCCGAGGAGTATGTTGCACACCGTGCATCAGCCCTCGATATTTCGAGAATCGCCCTATGGGAAAATCTGATCGAATATTATTACGAAGCTTACAAGAAAGCATACGACCGTGCCATAAGCCGGAACAACAGATCCTTGTACGACGGAAACTCGCATAACGAAGCCACAACCAGCTTCGTAAAGCCGCAAATCAGTAACTCTCCGTCATGGACCCGAATCATGGTCAAACGCCAACTTCCCGAACGTCTTCATCCACTTGAAGAGTTATCAAAAAACCTGTGGTGGTCATGGACATTGGAAGCTTACGAAGTGTTCGAATATATCGATCGTGCACTATGGGTCAAATGCGAAAAAAATCCGATCGATTTTCTGGACAAGCTGACCCACTCGCGCATTCTTGCATTGGAAAAGGACGAACTGTTTTTGGGGAAACTGGACGCAGTATATACGCAGTTCAAGAACTACATGAAAGAGAAAAAACATGCTTCTGGACCTCGTATAGCCTACTTCAGTATGGAGTATGGCCTGCATAGTTCACTGAAGATCTACTCTGGAGGCTTGGGTATCCTGGCCGGCGACTACCTTAAGGAGGCCAGCGACAAAAATGTTCCGATGGTTGCCGTAGGTTTGCTGTATCGATACGGCTATTTTACCCAGAAATTATCGAATTCTGGTGCCCAAGAGGCCAGCTACGAAGCCCAAAACTTTTCGAAACTTCCCATCTCGCCCGTTCTGGACGCCAACGGCAACTGGATGGATATTCAGGTCGCTCTCCCGGGCCGAATCGTTACAGCCCGTATATGGCGATGCGATGTCGGACGAACCGAGCTGTACCTGCTGGATACAGACCATGAACTGAATCAGGACGAAGACCGTTCGATCACCTACCACCTCTACGGAGGTGACTGGGAAAACCGGTTAAAGCAGGAGATGCTGCTGGGCATCGGCGGTATCCGTGCATTGAAGGCTCTGAATATCAAACAGGATGTATATCATTGCAACGAAGGACATGCCGCATTTATCGGCATAGAGAGAATCCGCAACCTGATCCACAATCAGAAACTCTCGTTCGATGAAGCCCTCGAAGTAGTACGGTCCTCATCGCTGTTTACAACGCATACACCTGTGCCTGCAGGACACGATGCCTTCCCCGAGTCGATGATCCGCCAATATATGTCCCACTATCCGGATCGTTTGGGTATCACTTGGGAACAGTTCATCAGTCTGGGTCGGGCCTGTCCGGGTGATTCGAATGAAAAATTCTCGATGAGTTTTCTGGCTTGCAACCTCTCCCAAGAGGTCAATGGCGTGAGCTGGTTGCACGGAGAGGTCAGCAAAGATATCTTTAAAAACATGTGGCCGGGCTACTTCAAAGACGAACTGCATATCGGCTATGTAACCAATGGTGTACACTTCCCTACTTGGTGTGCGGCCAATATGCGTCGGCTTTACTCCAAATATTTTAGTGAAGGATTCACTCAGCAGGAATATAACATCGATGCTTGGCAGAAAGTCCGTCAAATCAGCAACCGCGAATTGTGGGATGCCCGACTGGTATTGAAAAACAAGCTGATCGACCACATCAAACAACGGGTAAGCGATCCTAAACAGTTCCGGTTCGACTCGCCACGCCAGATGATTCGCATCAAAGAGTCGCTCAATCCGGATGTACTGACAATCGGATTTGCCCGTCGATTCGCCACATACAAACGAGCCAACCTTCTTTTTACCAACCTCGATCGATTAGACAGCATTGTCAATAACCCGAAATGTCCGGTACAATTTATTTTTGCAGGAAAGGCTCACCCGAATGACAAACCCGGTCAGGATCTGATCAAACACATTGTCGAAGTGGCTGCCATGCCGCAATTCGTCGGAAAAATCATTTTCCTGCAAAACTACGATATGGAACTAGCACGACGCATGGTGCAAGGCGTAGACGTATGGCTCAACACGCCGACACGTCCATTGGAGGCTTCCGGCACGAGCGGAGAAAAAGCCGTCATGAACGGAGTCATGCATTTCAGTGTCCTGGACGGTTGGTGGGTCGAAGGTTACAAAGAAGGCGGCGGCTGGATGTTACCGATGGAACGGACATTCGAGGATCAAAATTTCCAGAATGAAATGGATGCTGAAATGATCTACAACACGATCGAGGAGCAAATCGTCCCGAAATATTATAAACGTGACGAAGAGAATATCCCGAACGAATGGATCGAGTCGGTAAAAACCTGCATCGCAGATATCGCTTCACATTTTACAACCAACCGCATGCTGAACGATTACCAGGAACGGTTCTATTCGAAACTACACGAACGGAATCTGAAACTGTGTGCCGATGAGTTCAAACTGACGCATGACATCGTTGCATGGAAGAGACGGATCAGCCAGCACTGGGACAAAATACACGTAGTCGATGTCAAACAAGCCGACACGGGAAAAGGTTCGATCCTGATGGGACACAGCTACAATGTCGAAGTAACAGTCGACATCGACGGATTGTCACCTGAGGATATCGGAGTCGAAATGATTCTTTCCGATCAGATTACCGAAGGCAATGTCCACGTAATAGCCAAGGTCGAACTGAAATACACTCACCGCGAGAACTCACTCGCATACTTCTCTGGGAAAACAACTCCGGAAGCAACCGGCTCGTTCGATATGGCCATCCGTGTATTCCCTAAAAATTCGAATCTGCCTCACCGTATGGATTTCGCCTTGGTCAAATGGGCGTAATTCAATGAATCCAAGTCTCGGAAAAAGGTCGAAAAACATTTTCAAAAGACGCTTCCCAATGTTGGGAAGCGTCTTTTTTCATAAAATCAAACCCGTCAAAAACAGGACAAAATATTAACATATTTTTATTTTGAAATGATATAATTTTTCGATAGATTTACACGTAAGATTAGAAAATCTTTTCAAGTATGGCTGTTTTACATTTTGACAAAAACGAATTAGGCAACTTGGAGTACTCGCTTCAACGTGAAATGCTCAGTACCAATCGTGCAGGCGGATATATGAGTACGACTATCGTGTGCTGCAACACACGTAAATATCACGGATTGATGGTTTGTCCCAAAAACGATGACGACGAAAACAATTACGTCCTGCTCTCATCGGTCGACGAAACTATCGTCCAACACGAGCAATCCTTCAATTTAGCCATTCATCGTTTTCCCGGCGTATACGAACCTCGAGGACACAAATACATCACAGATTTTACATACACCCCCTGTCCGGCCATAACCTATCGGGTCGGAGGTGTGATCCTGAAAAAAGAGTTGCTTTGGATTCACTCCAGAACCCAACTGTTGATTCGTTATACACTGCTGAATGCCCGGTCACAAACCTTACTGAGACTAAGACCATTCCTTGCATTCCGCGATCGACATGCACTCAGCAAAGCCAATTTCTATGCCGACGGACATAGTTACCCGATTGCCAATGGGGTTAAAAATCGGCTGTATGAAGGTTTCCCATGGCTACACCTTCAGACAAACGTCCCATCGGAGTTCATTGCCGCTCCCGACTGGTACTACTCGTTCGAATATGCAGAGGAGATCGACCGCGGATATCCCGGCCATGAGGATCTTTTGACGACAGGCTATTTCGAAATGGAAATCAAAAAGGGACAAAGTATCATCTTCTCCGGATCGACCGAAGAGATTGATCCCAATAAGTTGGATCAAGTATTCGAAGAAGAGTTGGCCCGTCGATCAAAAAAAATCGACTTCCTCTCCTGCCTTCGTCACTCCGCACGACAATTCATTGTCCGGCATGGCGACAAAACAGAAGTCGTAGCCGGCTATCCATGGTTCGGGCGGTGGGGTCGCGACACCTTCATTTCGCTTCCCGGTATTACCCTGACACAAGGAGACAAGGAGTCGTGCCGCGACGTGCTCGACACAATGGTCCGCGAAATGAAAGACGGTATGTTTCCCAACATGGGCAACGCCTACAATTCGGTAGACGCCCCGCTGTGGTTCTTCTGGACTTTACAAAACTTCGAAAAAGCCGCGGGCGGTGCAAAGAATATATGGCAAATGTACGGAAACGCGATGAAAGATATTCTGAACTCCTATGTCAAGGGTGGCGATTACGTACAGGTCAAGGAAAACGGTCTGGTGTGGGCATTTCATCCCAACTACGCCATGACATGGATGGACGCCGTTGTCGACGGTCATCCAGTAACAGGACGCGAAGGCTACCAAGTCGAAATCAACGCTCTGTGGTACAACGCAGTATGCTACACGATCGAATTAGCCCGGAAAAACGGAGACAAAGATTTCGTGGCAAAATGGAAATCACTCCCTGATCGAATCAAAGAGTCGTTTCTCCAGTTGTTCTGGTACGAGAAAGAAGAGTTCCTCGCAGACTATGTAAATGAAAACGGCCAAAACACAGATATCCGGCCCAATCAGATTATTGCATGTGCCATGCCTTATGGGATGCTTAGCGACACGCTTAAACAAAAAGTTATCGACAAAGTTCGTCGTCATTTGCTTACACCTCATGGGCTGCGGACGCTTTCTCCACGCAACCCTATGTACAAAGGGCACTACAAAGGCGACCAACCCTCTCGCGATCGGGCTTATCATCAGGGAACCGTATGGCCGTGGCTATTGGAACACTATGTGAAGGCAAACTTCGACCTCTATGGCAAAGATTTCCTCAATGAAGCAATAGAGATCCTTCAAAACTTCGAAGAAGATATCAGCATAAGCGGCATCGCTTCGATCAACGAAATCTATGACGGAGATCCTCCTCACAATCCACGAGGCGCAATCTCTCAGGCATGGAGTGTCGGAGCCATACTACGCATCGATCAGATGATCAAGCTATACTCCAAATCGAGATAGAATATTTATTGTATAATATATTAAAACGCAAACGTGAAATGAAGGTATTGATGTTCGGATGGGAGTTCCCTCCCCACATTGCAGGAGGTCTCGGTACGGCATGTTATGGATTAACTCGAGGGCTCGCCAAACAGGGTACGGAAGTTATTTTTGTCGTACCCAAAGCTTATGGCGACGAAGACAAACGGTTCGTACACGTCGTCAATGCGAGCGACATTGAAATTCCGGCAGGCGAAATCATCGATGCCGAAATGCGCGATAAACTGACCTTTATTCACATTGATTCGAATCTGATCCCGTATGTGTCGCCCGAAGAGTTCGACGAGCAGACACAGGAGATTCACTCTCATGAGACCCAATATACGGTACGTGATGCATGGAAAGAACGATATGTTTTTTCCGGGAAATACGGTCCGAACCTGATGGAAGAGGTAGCTCGTTTTGCCATGGTTGCAGGACAAATCGCTCGGAATATGGAAGGCCAATTCGATGTAATCCACGCACACGACTGGCTGACCTATTATGCAGGCATAGCGGCAAAACGAATCTCCGGGAAACCGCTGGTAGTACATATGCACGCGACCGAATTCGACCGAAGCGGCGAACACATCAATCAGGAGGTCTATAATATCGAGCGTGCCGGAATGGAGGCTGCCGATCGTGTGATCGCAGTAAGTAATCTGACACGAAATATTGTCATTGAAAAGTATGGTATTCCGGCCGAGAAGGTTATAACGGTACATAATGCCGTACGCTTCGAAACTCGTGAAGCCGACGAAGCGGAACGAGGCGTATCCGATAAGATCGTCACATTTTTGGGTCGCATCACTTATCAGAAAGGTCCCGATTATTTCGTCGAGGCAGCTGCCAAAGTTCTCAAACGAATGAACAACGTCCGTTTTGTAATGGCCGGCAGCGGAGATATGCTGAAACACATCGTCCGTCGTGTCGCGAAACTGGGTATCGCCGACCGGTTCCACTTTACCGGATTTCTAAAAGGCGATGAAGTTCAGAAAATGTTCGGTATGAGCGACGTGTATGTTATGCCATCCGTTTCAGAACCTTTCGGGATCTCTCCGCTCGAGGCTATGAAATCGAATGTTCCTGTAATCATCTCCAAACAATCAGGAGTGGCAGAAGTTTTGGATTATGCGCTGAAAGTGGATTACTGGGATGTCGACGCTTTGGCCGATGCAATATACGGACTATTGCAGTACCCATCTTTGGCCGCCATGTCAGCTACCCGAGGGAAGAATGAGGTTGTCAATCTAAAATGGAGCGATGCAGCAAGAAAGGTCATTGATGTATATCGCTCCGCAATAGAAAATAAATGATCGAACAATCGCACAGAAAAGTATTTAAGTAGTCGAATTATCAAAAAAAGATCGATATGAAAACGATTTGCATCTATTTTCAGGTACACCAACCGCTACGATTGAAAAAGTATCGGTTTTTCAATATGGGGAAAGATCACACGTATCTCGACGATTATACGAATCGAACCATTACACAAAAAATAGCAAGAAACTGCTATCTGCCGATGAATGGCTTGTTGCTGGACCTGATCCGGAAATACGGCAAAAAGTTCAAGGTCGCTTTCTCCATATCGGGAATAGCCATCGAACAGTTCAGAATGTACGCTCCGGAGGTCCTCGACAGTTTCCAGCAACTGGCCCATACGGGAAACGTCGAATTTCTCGCCGAAACATATTCCCACTCCCTGGCCTCATTGACTGACAGAGATGAATTCATCACTCAAGTCAAACAGCATTGCAAAGTTATCGAATCGGAATTTGGAATAAAACCCAAAGCCTTTCGTAATACGGAATTGATCTATTCGGACGAAATCGGAGAAACGGTCGCATCAATGGGTTTCCGGACCATGCTGACCGAAGGGGCCAAACACATTTTGGGATGGAAAAGCCCCAATTACCTTTATGCCAACGCATTAGACCAAAAATTACATCTTCTGCTACGGAATTTCAAATTGAGTGATGACATCGCTTTTCGTTTCTCGGATCGAAGCTGGAATGAATGGCCTTTGACAGCCGAAAAATATGTCGGTTGGCTTAGTAATCCCGACGTTCCTGGAGAGATGATCAACCTTTTCATGGATTACGAAACTTTCGGTGAACACCAAAAAGCAGAGAGCGGTATCTTCGATTTTATGCGATACTTTCCACAAAAAGCATTGGAAGCAGGACTTCATTTTGCCACTCCAAGTGAGGTTTCAAAGAAATTCCAACCGGTAGGCATTCTTTATTCACCCTATCCGATCTCGTGGGCCGACGAAGAACGGGACATCACAGCTTGGTTGGGAAATGATCTGCAAAACGAAGCCTTTTCGAAACTATATGCGATGAAAGATAAAATTCACGCTATCAATCATCCTGACTACAATCATGTTTGGAACTTCATGCAGGAGTCGGACCATTTCTATTACATGGCAACCAAATGGTTCTCGGATGGAGATGTACACAGCTACTTCAACCCGTATGATTCTCCTTATGAGGCCTTTATCAACTACATGAATGTATTGAGCGATTTTGAAATCGAGGTGGAGAAAAAATACGAACAGATCTCCAAAGAGAAAAAAACGAAATCGGCTTTACGCTCAAAAGTTCCTGTGACCCAGTAAACAAAAAGAAAAATAGACAAAAAAAGAGGGTAAATCGAAGAATAATTTTACTTTTGTAATCCAAAACAGGAAACGGCCATCAAAAATGGAGCCGTTTGCGCGAAGTGAGTATTAGGAGATGATGAACAGGTTGAAAACATACGGTTGGGTCTCATTATTTGTTTTTCTTGTTGTATCCTGCGGGAAAAACCCCAAAGCCAAAATTGAAGGAACATTTTCCGGGGTTTCCGAAGATACAGTCGTATTGGAGATGATTTCGGCTCGTGAACGAATCGTAATCGACACGGTATTAACGGATCACAAAGGATTTTATAAATTCAAAGTAGACATTCCCGAAAAGGCTCCGATGTTTTTTAATCTGATCTGTGACGGCAGTACAATTCCGCTTATCGTCGCACCGGGTGAAAAGCTCACTGTAAATTCGCTGTGCGACCTGGGCCGAAACTACACCGTTGAAGGATCGGAAAGTTCTCGTTTGCTCCGTGAGTTCAATACATTTTATAACCAGAGTGTTTCGACTTTGGATTCATTGTCACAACTCTTCACGAATATCCCTTCGGACAAAGAACACGAAGCAAACAAAAAAGAGATCCTCGATAAATATCTCAAAGAGTATTATCGGATCAAACGCGAACATATCAAATTCATTCTGTCCAATGCCAGCTCAATGGCAGCAATTTACGCTCTATACCAACGGCTGCCCAACGACACATGGCTCTACAACGAGACCAGCGATTTGATCTATTACCAAACAGTTGCAGACTCGCTTTCCACTCACTATCCTACTTCATCGCGAGTCAAGGCCCTTCAGAACGAAATCGACCAACGCAAAAAGACGATCGATTTAATACAACAAATTTCTACGTTAGAGGAAAGTGACAGTTTGAGTTTCCCCGAAATAGAACTTCAAGATGTTAATGGGAAAAACAGGAAACTGACCGACTACCAAGGGAAAACAATCCTTTTGGACTTCTGGAGCCTGAAAGATACACACAGTAGCGTCAATAACGCCGAAATGAAAGAGCTCCATAAACTCTATGCAGATAAAGATCTGGTCATTTTCCAGGTCTCTTTAGGCGACGAAAAAGCCGACTGGATCGCTACTGTCAGAGAACAGAAATTGCCATGGATCTGCGTTTACGACTCAAAAGGAGCATCCGGAATTGCCGCCATGAGTTACAATATCCAATCCGTACCGGCCAATGTATTGATCGACAGTGAGGGTAAAATTGTCGGACGAAACATTTTCGGCGAAGAGTTGAAAGACAAGATTGCCGAACTGATCCGATAATTCGATGTACTACTTTGCCTCAGACATTCATTTGGGGTTAGCCGTCGGGCAAACCGCCACATACCGCGAACGACTCTTCATTCAATGGTTGGATGAAGTTTCGCTCGATGCAGAGGCAATCTATCTCGTCGGTGACATTTTCGACTTCTGGTATGAATACAAACGGGTCGTACCGAAAGGATTCACCCGTCTTCTCGGAAAATTTTCCGAACTTACGGATCGAGGAGTTAAAATTCATTTTTTCCCAGGCAACCACGACTTATGGGCTTATGACTATTTACAAACCGAATGTGGTTTGATTCTGCATCCGGTCGATTATGAAATCATAGAATTGGCCGGACACCGTATCTTTATCGGACACGGAGACACTCTTGGGAAACGGAATATACAAGGACGACTTTTATGTCGCATTTTCAGAAGCCGTCCTCTGCGATGGGCTTTTTCGAACTTTATACATCCCAACGCCGCCATGCGTTTCGGACAATGGTGGAGCGGATCAAACAGACGCTCCAAACCAATCAAACATCCGTTTCGAGGTCTTGAAGAGCCCATTGTCCGATTTGCAGCTGATTTCGCAAAACACCATCCCGAAATCGATCTGTTTATCTGCGGACATATCCACTGTAACGAAGTCTTTCCATTGACCGAAAAATGCGATATTGCTTTTCTGGGCGAATGGATCGACCAGCCGACTTACGGAAAACTGGATCGAAATGGATTCTCATTAGAAACCTACCAGGTAAAAATATAGTACCATGCAACAATATCTCGACTTGCTACGACATATCAAAGCCAATGGAACCATAAAAAGCGACCGGACCGGGACTGGAACGATCAGTACGTTCGGATATCAAATGAGGTTCGACCTGTCACAAGGATTTCCGCTACTGACTACAAAAAAGCTGCATCTTCGCTCGATCATATATGAATTGCTGTGGTTCCTGCGGGGCGATACAAACATTCGCTATCTACACGACCACAAGGTTACAATTTGGGACGAATGGGCAGATCAAAACGGAGACTTGGGACACATATACGGCTATCAATGGCGTAGCTGGCCGACTCCGGACGGAAAACACATCGACCAGATTACGCAGGTCATCGATCAAATCCGGAAAAACCCCGATTCTCGACGTCTGATCGTCAGTGCATGGAATGTTGCCGAAATCGACACGATGGCTCTCCCCCCGTGTCATACGCTTTTCCAATTCTACGTTGCCGACAACAAGCTCTCTTGTCAGCTCTACCAACGCAGTGCCGACGTATTTTTAGGAGTTCCGTTCAACATTGCCTCCTACGCCTTGCTGACCCAGATGGTTGCACAAGTAACCGGACTGGAGGTCGGAACATTCGTACATACGTTAGGTGACGCTCATATCTACCTGAACCATACAGAGCAGGTTGACCTGCAACTTTCACGCACACCAAGAGCCTTGCCTGTCATGAAGATAAATCCCGACGTACGGTCGATCTTCGATTTCCAGTACGAAGACTTCTCGTTGGAAAACTACGATCCCTATCCGTCGATCAAAGCACCTATTGCCGTATGATTTCACTAATCGTTGCCGTAGCCCGGAATCGAGTGATTGGAGACGGCAATCGCCTAATTTGGCACATATCGGAAGACCTGAAGCACTTCAAAACGATCACTTCAGGTCATCCGGTCATTATGGGGCGAAAGACTTACGAATCACTCGGACGTCCCCTCCCCAACCGTACCAATGTCGTCATCTCGCGACAAAAGAACTATCAAGCTGAAGGATGTATCGTTGTCCATTCATTAATAGAAGCCCTGCTGCTGTTCCCTGCTGCAGAAGAGGTATTCATCATTGGCGGAGCACAAATATATGCTCAGGCTCTGCCTTTGGCAGATCGGTTTTATCTCACCGAAGTCGATGCCGATTACTCAGGTGATACCTATTTTCCCGAATGGGACCGATCCGAATGGAGATTAACGGAACAAGAATCATTCCCTCATGGAGAAAAATTCCCGCATCCTTTTACTTTTCTCCGCTACGACCGCATCCGCGGATAGACATCAATTCATCCGGATACAGCCCGTCCCCTGTGCAACTGCAATGCCGTGCTTGCCCGCCAATAGGATCTAACCGAAGTAAAGCAACATGACGCCGCACAACACGACGGCCAAAATGACAGCCTTCCTTTTGATTTGCCGTTCATGAAAGAGAAGCGCCCCAACAACGAACGTCACAACAACGCCCGATCGACGAATTGTCGACACAACCGATAACAAGGCATCGGGATCGCTCAGCGCATAGAAATAGAGAAAATCGGCAACCGTCAACAAAAATGCAGTCAGGAAAATAGAAGGCTTCCACCGGAAGGGAGTAGTCCGCTTTCGGGTAGGATACCACATAAGTCCGACCACAACAACCATCATCAATGATTGATAGTAATTCGTATAGGCCTGTACAGCCATACGATCGAAATGCGCAATCAAATATTTGTCCCAAAGCGCACTTGCCGCACCCAATAGAGTAGATGCGATCAGAAAATAGATCCACAACATCTTTCGCCGTGGTGATTCCCGATCATCTGCTCCGTCCTTTTTGTCCATATTGGACAGAACGACCAACGCTGTCAAAACAGTCACAACCCCAATCCATTGAAGCAGATCGAGGCGTTCACTGAAGATCAAAATAGCCCCTAATACGACAAAAACGGGACGTGTTGCCTTAACCGATGCGGAAATAGTTAACGGAAGATGTTTGGTGGCAAAAAAACCGAAAATCCATGACCCGAGTACAATAACGGCCTTTAACAAGATACCCCAATGTGCCTGTGTCGAGACGGGAGGGATGTAAAACATGGTATCGCGCAGGGTATCCGGAGCAAAAAGACTCAAAAACTGGAACGGGAGAAAGAGGACCGCACTAATCACGATACTAAGCCCCAAAACAGGCAGTACCGCATTATCCTTCAATGCACTTTTTTTGGTTACTTCGTTCAAACCAAGAAAAACGGCAGAAAAAAGAGCCAGAGTCAACCACATAATCAATAGAACTTTTTCGGGGCAAACTTACAACATTTTTCAGAATTATCAGGTAAAATTTACCGTTGTCAGGGAACGAGATTTCCATATTTTTCCCAAAACGAGTTTCGTCTATTTTTCCTAATTTTGTATCAAGCAAATAAAAAACGATTCATATGAACAAACTTATCACACTTTCCGCATTTGTACTCATGATTTTGAGTGCATGCACCCAGACGCCGCAACAAAAGGGTCCTGTCGCCCTGCCTACTGCAGCATTCGACACGGTCCTCAACGGCGACTCCGTAACCCTCTACACCCTGACCAACGACAGCGGCATGATGGTACAGCTGACCAACTACGGTGCCCGTATCGTAGCACTGTGGGTACCCGACGCTACAAGAGAGTTCAAGGATGTCGTTTTGGGCTACGAATCGATCGCGGAATACCTCTCGTCGACCGACCACTTCTGCGGGCCAATCGTCGGACGCTACGGGAACCGGATCAACAAAGGGGCCTTCACATTAGATGACAAAACGTACCAGCTGACCATCAACGACGGAGAGAACCATCTGCACGGAGGAACACACGGATTCTGGGATAAAGTATGGAAAGCACGGACTGTCAACAATAACACAGGAGAACCTGCAGTCGAAATGAGTTATCTATCAGCTGACGGAGAAGAAGGGTATCCGGGAAATCTCGCGATTACGGTAACCTACACCCTGACACAAGATAATGCTTTAAAAATCGAATATCAGGCGACAACCGACAGTACCACAATCCTCAATCCGACCAGCCACAGCTACTTCAATCTGCACGGGACGACAGCTGGAAGTACGAATACCCATCTGTTGACCCTCAACGCCGACCGGTTTACTCCGACCGATGCAGGATTGATTCCGACAGGAGAGTTGGATTCAGTAGCCGGAACCCCTATGGACTTTACACAACCCACGCTTATTGGCGAACGCATTGATGCCGATTTCGAACCGATGAAGTTGGCAAAAGGTTATGACCACAACTGGGTTTTGAATAAAACAGGTAAAGAGATCTCATTAGCCGCAGAAGTGTATGAGCCCTCAACAGGAATCGTCATGCAGGTCAAAACAGATCAACCGGCCATACAGTTTTACAGCGGGAATTTCATGGATGGCAGTCAAATCGGGAAACGAGGCGAAGCTCACAACTACCGGACTGGAATTGCCCTCGAAACTCAAAACTATCCTGATGCTCCGAACCACGAAAATTTCCCTTCTGCAGTGTTACGCCCAGGAGAGACTTATACACAAACTTGCATATACTCGTTTAGCGTTCGAAAATAAAAGAGCTCGACTGAAAACCAGAGCTGGGACTGTTCCCTCCTGGAATTCTTTCCTATGGACATATAAAAAAGCCTTTGTTCCAGATTAGAACAAAGGCTTTTTATTGATCGTTTTTTATAAACCTCTATCTTCGTCCAATTTTTATTAATATCCGTCCTGAGAAAGCTGGGTACTTATTGGACGAGGATTCTCCGATGCTGGAAATTCTTTCTGGAAAAGCTCTTTTCCTAACGGTTTAATCTCACTTCCGTCCAGTTTACTCGGATCATATCCCAGCTCACACTCGAACGGCATAACATAAGCCAATACGGACCATCCCCAAAAACGTTTCAGACCAAGACCTTCCCCACTCTCTCCGTTATAAAATTCCCGAGTTACATCATTGCATTTATAAACCAGATCCAGTGTTTTACGAGCCAACTCGCGAGCCTCATCCATATATCCGTAGTCGATCAGTCCGTGCATGATCATATAGTTGGTCGGAATCCACGTTGTACCACGCCAGTTGCATCCCCAATCACGAATGTCTCCCTGTACGTAATCAGGCTCCGTCTGTGCATAACATGCTACCGGATATTTTGTCCAGAACTCTTCAGGATTGATCAGATGCTCTTTTACTAACCGCTCAGCCCGACGAGGAGGTACGATACCTGTCCACAAAGGAATAAATCCGGCTACGGACTTCACTTTAACCAATTCACCCGTATGCTCATCGCGATCATAATAGAATCCATCTTCTTCATCCCAAAAGATCGTATTGATCTTATCGGCTAAAGCCGTTGCACGTAGGTGGAATTTCTTTGCATCTTCTGTTTTCCCAAGTTTGATTGCGATCTGTTCCATCGCTTGCAGCTCCCGATAAATATAACAAGCCAAATCTACACCTTCGAACCGGAATTCGTCCAACCGTCCTGCACGACTGATCTGGTTATCCATACCACTATGATCAGAACTGTTCCATACCGGTAATCCGTTCCGGTCGAAATCGCAGTAACGCAGCCAGTAATCGATACTCAGAATCAACTGTTCATAATAGGAAATCGACTTGAATGCGGAACCGATTTGCATTCTTCCCCGATCGCCACGCTCTTCGAGCCATGTGTAATCACCCGTTTGCCGTGAACCCAGCTCTGCAATCTGCGCCAAGAAAGGCTTAAAATGTTGCCGTTCCCGTTTGTCGATCAACGTTCTTGAGATGAAACCATTGACGCACTGTTGATTCAAGAAGCTTTTCAAATTCGTAAAACAATAATCCGGAATACCGAAATAACTCATATACAGATTCTCGAAATAGAGATCCCAATCATACATTTCATGATAGGCATATCCGGTCATCAATTTTCGATTATCCGGCTCATAGAGAACAATTCCCCGTGTCGCAATATCGTGATTCACCTCATCGATCCGGTTCAAAAAGGCCTCCTTATCACCGATGTCGTATTGCCGCATAACCTGATGCATCAATTTTTCATTCGATTGAGCCCGGGCACCCGAACATAAGACACAGCAACCCGCAAGTAAAAAATACAAAAATTTCATTCTTTATTTAGATTAAGTTAATGAATAAACGACAAACTTGAGAATAGCATTCATACTATTCTCCACCCTCAAAAATTACTTTGCTTGATAACAAATATAACCTTTTCTGCGCCATTTCGGGCATCAGACACGACTCGAATTCAGGTCGAGTACACTAAGTCCGAAACGATTTCCCCCATTGACAGCCCTTCCCAACTAAGGAAAACCCACATACGGACAAGCTCTGCCCGATGTGAAAAGTCCAAAAGTACAACCGTAAAGAAAAATTATGACAAGCCCTTTCGTAACGTTATCTTCGGCGCAACACTTAGCGTTATTTTGGCGCTTTCTTATAGAGATAAAACGCGATAAAGGCATAAAGAATATTAGGTATCCACACAGAAATTTCTGGAGGCAACAACCCTCCTTTGGCAAACTCCTCTCCGAATTTACTGAATAAAATAAACGAGAAGGCTAAAACAATTCCCAATCCTATATGCAATCCGGTTCCACCGCGCACTTTACGGGAAGATAGTGAAACACCTATCACCGTAAGAATAAATGTCGATATCGGGTAGGCGAACCGGTTATACTTTTCCACCTCAAACCGGACAATCATATCCGAACCTTTCGCTTTCTGCTGATCGATAAAACGACTCAAACTTACAATGTCCATTGTCTTGACCAGTTCCTCGACACGTCCCAACTCATTATCTCTCAAATTAATCAACGTATCGAGCGATCGTTCGCTATTAAAAATTTCTTTACCGTCTTTAAATTCTCGATAAAGACATTTCGGAGCACTCCATCGGCCCGTCTCGGGATCAAACTTAACATTGGCTGCTTCAAGTGCCGATACCACTGTTCCGTCCTCATAAGTTTCCAATGCAAAAAACGACGCAGCATGATCCTGCTCCGTATATCCGCGGATATAGGCAAATGTTCCAGGCTCTATCTGACGATAGATGTGCGGGTCATACTGTGCCCCCTTGACATTCTTGATATAATTCATCTCGAATTTCAGACGATTCCCGTTTGCAATCGGAATAATCACCAGATTGAGCATCAGGCTAAGCAAGGTAATAACGCTCGCACTTACGAAATAGGGCCACATCAACCTGCGAAAACTGACCCCTGCCGAGAGCATCGCGATAATCTCCGTATTATAGGCCATCTTTGAAGTAAAGAAGATTACCGCAATAAACGTAAACAGGCCACTGAACTGATTGACAAAGAAAGGAATAAAATTCAGATAATACTGAAAGATAATCTTCGACAGCGGAGCTTTCAGTTCGATGAAGTCGTCCATCTTTTCCGCAGCATCGAAAATCACCACTACGACGATAATCAATGCAATAGCAAAAATATAAGTCCCTAAAAATTTACGGATGATGTATCGATCCAATATTTTGATTCCGGGAAACTTCATCTTTTTATTGTTTACTCCCTATGACAAACGCTTCTGAAAGCGACCAAAATTAATAATTTTATACGGAACCGGCCACATTTTTGGCAAAATTACAACCTCCTGGAGAGTTTTTCAACCATGACCGATTTCCACGTATAGAAGGTTCCGTCAAGAATTCTTTTGCGAGCCTCTCCGACCAACCATAAATAGAAAGCAAGATTATGCATACTGGCAATTTGTGCTGCCAGCATTTCACCGGCTATGGTCAAATGACGCAGATAGGCCTTTGTATAAACACGATCGACAAAACAGAGACCTGCTGGATCGATCGGAGAAAAATCATCGATCCATTTCCGGTTACGAATATTGATTATTCCTTCGCTGGTAAACAGCATGCCGTTCCGACCATTTCGCGTAGGCATAACACAGTCAAACATATCAACACCTCGTTCGATCGCCTCCAAAAGATTAATCGGCGTACCGACTCCCATCAGATAACGGGGACGATCCTTGGGCAGAATCGAATTGACCAGTTCGATCATCTCATACATCACGGGGGCAGGCTCTCCAACGGCCAACCCTCCAATCGCATAACCATCAGCGTCGAATTGTTGAACAAATTCAGCCGAACGACTCCTTAAATCGGGATAGGTACATCCCTGCACAATCGGGAACAGAGACTGCCGATGTCCGTACAGTGGCTGTGTCTTCTCATATTGATCAAAACAGCGCTCCAGCCAACGACAGGTCAGATTCAACGACCGTGCCGCATAATCATACTCCGAGTCTCCCGGCGGACACTCATCAAATGCCATCATGATATCGGCTCCGATACTTCGTTGAATATCGATCACATTTTCGGGCGTAAACAGATGTTTCGAGCCATCGATATGAGAGCTGAAACGACACCCCTCTTCTGTAAGTTTCCGGCATGCCGCCAACGAAAAGACCTGAAACCCTCCGCTGTCGGTCAGGATCGGACGGTTCCAATTACAGAAACGATGTAATCCTCCTGCCCGTTCCAAAATCTCGACTCCCGGTCGCAAATAGAGATGATATGTATTTCCCAGAATAATCTGAGCCCCGACTTCCTGCTCCAAATCACGATGAAACACACCTTTCACACTTCCCACTGTACCTACAGGCATAAAAATCGGCGTTTCGATCGTTCCGTGATCGGTGGCAATACGCCCGGCTCGTGCTGCACTTTGCGAGTCGGTATGTAACAATTCAAATTCCATAATCGGCAAAGGTAAATAATTTTCCGTTCATCGAGAAACGTTTGGGGATTCTCTCAAAATCGCGTAATTTTGTGGATTATATCAGTCCATCCGGTCCGCAATAGAAAGAATCATTGCGAGCTGTCGACGCAAGGGACACATTTCAAATAAAGATTACTGTGGAATATTTGAATCTATTATACAACGATCTGATAGAGTTAGGGATAGCACATCCCTATCTGGCTTTAGGACTTAATACGATCCTGATCGCACTCTTTTTCATTCAGCTCTATTATTATTTGTCCGTATACGGTTCTATCCCCCATTTCCGCAACAATCGTGGAATTCGGAAAGACATGCCGACTCCTCCGATCTCCGTTATCATCGTAATTCGTGAGAATTCATATTATTTCATCGAAGAGACTCTTCCCTTACTGCTACAACAACAATACGATGCATTTGAAATTGTTCTTGTTGATTGCAGTTATGACGATGAAATTGCCGAAATATTAGCTGAAAAGAGGGCCGAATACCCCGAATTGCTACACGTAACCCGATTCAAGCAACAACTGCAACACGAGCACAGCATCAAATTAGCATTAACCGTGGGAATCAAGGCTGCACGATACGAGCACCTGCTTTTCACAACACCTGACTGCGTTCCTACATCAGACAAATGGATAGCATTGATGGCCAAAGGATTTATCAGCGGCGACATCGTCATCGGATACTGCGGTATAGAACAGAAAAAAGGAGGAGCCAACCGGTGGATCCGCTGCAGCCGATTCATCTCATCAGTTCGCTATCTGGCCTCTGCAGTACGTGGATACACCTACCGCGGAACATTGTACAACATCGGATATACCAAATCTCTCTATTTCGGGAATAAAGGATTTACCCATTTGAATATGGGTATCGGAGTGGATGATCTATTCATACAAAAAATTGCTACTCCGGACAACGTCAGTGTAATCATGAATCCCAATGCTACCGTACGACAATTTCAGTATGGAGGGATCGGTTGGTGGTACGCACTTTGCAAATATTTCGGATACGCTTACCGTTATTACCCGGGAAAGGCCAAACGGGCCCTCCGATCCGAATTGGTTTTCCGTTTCCTCTTTTTCGGAGCAGTTGCCGGATCGATTATTGTGCTGCCTCTGCTATGGATGGCAATTCCATTGTTTTTCCTTTTTATACGGTTACTACTCGTTGAACTGACTCTCCGTAAAATAGGGAAACGACTCGGTGAACACAAATTTTTGGGAACTTACGTCTTATACGATATCTGGGCTCCCATCGGTGGACTAATAATCGGCATTGACCGTATGTTTCGTCGCAACAAAGCAATATGGCGCTAGAAGATTACATCATAGCCTCCGATCAACAACTGATCGAACGGGTCCTGGATGGAGATTCATCGGCATTCGAGCATCTCTTCAATCGGTATAGGGATTCGATCCATCAGCTTTATCTCCAAAAAACAGGAGGTAATATCGACGATTCGGACGATCTGCTGCAAGAGACCTTCGTCAAAGTGTATTTGAATCTGCAACGTTACTCAGCCCAATATACCTTCGGACAATGGATCTACACCATCGCTCGTAATACGTTTATCGATTACGTGCGCCGCAAACGGGATGACACTGTCCCGATCGACAACCTTCGTGAAACCGGAGGGCTCTCGACATGGAGTGAACTAAATCCGGAAGAACGCATGATCACCCACCAGAATCGAGCCCGTATTGAGGCTTTTCTCGACCGCATGCCACCTCGTTATAAAGAGCTGATCGAATTGCGTTTTTTTAAAGAATACTCTTATGAAGAGATAGCCTCACACTTGAATCTTCCGATGGGTACTGTAAAGACCCAGATCCACCGAGCCAGAGAGCGGCTCTGCAGATATATTTTAAATGATAACGAATAGACCCTTTGCAAACAGTAGCGTCGATTCTGTTTTCTTACTCTATTGGAGAGTCTTTCAAAACAGATAACATCAGTTACCCGCATCTCATACTATGAAATAGAAAAAGCTTCTGCCTTTCAGGCAAAAGCTTTATGTTCCAGTACTGTATAAGGGAATCGAACCCTTATTTGTAGACTGAGAATCTACCGTCCTAACCGTTAGACGAATACAGCATCACAGCACAAAGATAGGTAAAAAAAATTGACCTGCAAATTTTTTTGTAAAAGGTTCGATTTAAAAAATTCGGACCGGAGGAAACGTACAATCCTCCGGTCCGAAAAAATATCGATTTTTGAACTATCTGTTACCAGTTGATTTTAGCCCAACGGGTATTCCATACACCCCAAGTTCCTATACCATATGCATAGGCAATATATTGTTGCTGATCAGGACGAATATGACCTTGACGGTCTCCACTCCATCCGCAATTATGGCAACCGGGCATAATATTATCCCGTATTTCGGCAATCTTTTCAAATTTCAATCCGTCATCCGACTGCCACAGCACGATATACCCATTGGCTGTCATACGCGATGCCGTATTGATAGCTTGAAATTTACCGATATCATCACGGTATTTTACATCAGAGTGATCAGCACCCTCAATACCACCTTTATCGATAGCTGTTCCATGATGAACCAGACTACCGGGCCAATTAGGATCATTCGTACTTGCCGTAGCCACCCGGGTAGTCACAGAACCGTCATTCCATGAGTAATAGAAATAGATGGTCTCATCTAATATAACAATAGAAGGTTCCCCTGCACCGAATTGTGTAGGTGTTCCATCAAACACAACAATTGGTTCAGGATTTCCACCCCATCCATTACCGTTCCATTTTTCCCACGGACCGTCCGGATTATGACTTCGTGCTACATATGCATAATTTTCCGTCATTCCCGGATTCTCGGTCGACGTATAGCCAATATAATAATACCCATTCCAATAGGCAGCCCCGGGATCACAAACAGAAAAATGATCCGATGAAAATTCTGTGGGCAAAAGTGTCATGATCTCTTCAGACCAGGTACGTCCGCCATCGGTCGAATGCTGATATGAAGCCTGATCCCAGAAAATTTCACCAGTCGTCTTTTCTTCCATCCATTGAGCTTTCCAGTTACCGTTAATCGGAGTTCCATCTCGATAACTGACTACTCCATTGACATTTCCTTCTGCCAGCCATACGCCTGATTGCTGTGTTTTCCCATCGGACAACACCCACAAATAGGTTCCTGCCGGGAATTTATCCTCCTTACTCAACGTTAAATTGGCTCCATCCTCATACTCATCGAATCGATCTGTCGCGATAGGCTCTTGGCTTACCACTTCATCATACGTATTTCCATTCCAAGAATATAAACTCAGTGTCAACCCACAAGAACTCCCATTCCAGTTAGGACTAGTTACCGAAACACCCCAAAAGGGAACATCAGCAGTAAATTTTTGAGCTACCGTTTTATCGCCAAAAATCCCTTCTGCTGTCGTTGCCCCATCTTTATTGTATAGATCGTTATACTCGCCGTATGCCCCACCTGGCGCAGCAAACCAAGCATCGATCGACCCATCATCATTAATGATAATAGAAGGACCATAGCGATAAGCACCTCCGGAATAGATATCCCAGCCGCTATCCTCCAAGGTAAATACGCACACTGAATTTTGAGAGATCACCAGCTCAGCACTTAGGTAATCGCCCTGAACCTGTTCTTTACTTTTTGCTGTAATTTTTGCCTCTCGCATGCTGTTTTCGCCGTTAGCCAACACTTCGAAATAGAGAGAATCTTCTACCAAAACTTTAGACGATTCAACAGGAATAATCCACGATTTGGCGCTTTCTGGTGTGATTTCAATTTCATAATCCACCGTACTTTGCAAAGAGACACCTATAGTTTCACCCTTTGACGCTGCTTTAAGGCTTTCTTCAGAAAAATAAAGCGCACTAAAAACATCCTGCGAAACTGTTACGGTATCAGCTAAATAACTACCTTGAACCGGCTCCTTACTTTTAGCAGTAATTTTCGCTTCACGCACATCATTTCCGTCATTTTCCGATACTTCGAAGTAAAGCGAATCTTCCACTAAACCTTTCGTTGACTCGACAGGTTTGATCCACGATTGCGCATTTTCTGGAATAATTTCAATTTCATACTCTACTGTACTTTGCAAAGCCAAAGCAATAATTTCCCCTTCCGATGCAGGTTTTATACTTTTTTGAGAAAAAGCTAGCAGATGATCTGCAGTCCATGTCACTTCAATATCTTCCGATACGGACGACTGATCCGATGACGCGACAATCGTAATAACAGCTGCCAAGTGATCATACGGGGAAGCATTTTCATCTGTTGTTATCGTAATTCGATGAGTACCTTTCTCCCCCTGCGTCGGTGAAATACGGCACCATGAAGAAGCCGTGCCATCCGAATCCTTTACCGACACTGTCCATGAAACATTTGTTGTAAAAGTAAACGTTCCTGTTCCTGTAATCGGTAGTGTAACTTGCGATTGCCCTCCAATCTCTATCTCTGGAACTATTTCAGGCTCTTCATTTGTCTTATCGCACGAATACACGCACAACAACAAAAAAGATAAAAACAATAATTTTTTCATTTTAAGTTCTTTTTTTAGGTAAAAAAGGGGGAAATAAATATTTCCCCCTTTACTTTAAGGATAATATCTGGACTTCCAAATACTATTCAAGCACTTTGATATACATACCTTTACTTTGCGAATAAGTCAAGAATTGTCCATTACCTTTCACGGTTCCATCACTTGAGACAACATAACGAGGTTTCGCAGCATTCGGATACATATATTCAATCACACATTCAGGCTCTTTTGAAGAGAACGAAACTCCGTCAGAAGCCGAAATTGTGTACATCTGGTTATTTTGGATATAAGTAATCACTATTTCATCTCTGTCCTCATGATACTTAGCATCTATTGACAGAGAAGAACCTAACGTTTCATCAAAAGTATAACATTTCTGAGCTGAGAACATATTCATAGGCCACAAATCATCCGAAGCATCAGCTGTTTGAGTCATCAGATTATAGCCCTGCAAATAATAAACGCGAATAGTCCCTTTATGCTCAACCAATGAAACAGCCGGGGTATTCTTCCAAACAGTAGTACTTGTATAAGATCTCCACTCTTCTTTTGTCCCGTTCCACATCTGATACGGTCCATACGGTTTTTCACTACGTGCTATACAAATATTCTGATCTCCTGCTTTATCAAATGTAGCATAATAATACTTACTTCCTTTTGTAATAACCATATCAGATGGAGAATAGCTTGCTACCCAATCATCATTCAATGAGAATATAGTTTTCTGATCGCTCCAAGTCTTACCACCATCTTTTGAAGTTTTATAAGCAGCTCCAGAAATACCACCACGACTCGATCCAATATAAGAGAACTGCCATTTAGCCACATCATTTGTTTTTCCACCGTTTTTGTAATTGTCATAACCGGCTACCGTAGCATTTGCACTTGCAGGGAAATACCAAACACCTGAATGAACTTTATCAGAAGAAAGCTCAACCAAATAGTCACCAGCGGCAAATTTCGAGGAACCGATCAGCTCGATATCATTCTGATTATCATTATATTCCACAGTATTCTCATACACAGCACCTCCAGCGATAGTTGTACTGTAATCAGTATCCCACATATACAGCTTAACCGTCATAATACCACCATTACCATTTTCAGTAGGTGTATCATTACTCCACGTACAACCGGCACCATTCGTTAGCTTAAGATTAGACCATGCAGTCGTCATAACCATATGTTGCGCAATAGGTCCATCATGCAAATCCCACGGTTGATGTGCACCTGCATTTACGTGTGTTTGAACATCACCATTCTGACTTCCCGTTGTATAAAGATAGAAAGCATCTAAATTTCCTGCCTCATCCATAACAACAGAAGGTACTGTACATCCTGAATTTAATCCATCTATGATATAATATCCTACATCCTCTCCTCCTGCTTGAGTAATCTCAACCAATTGCGAAAGATCGGCGGGATTACCTTCTTCGTCAACTTCCGTAATTTGAACAAAACCAGATCGAGAAGTCAACATTGGTGTCGGCTCCACTTTAATAGATACTGTATAATTCTCTAAAGAAGAAGATTTATCTGTTACTACGGAAAGCCACTCTGAATACAAAGTATCAATTGTTACAGAATATGCACGATTTGTTACAAATTTAATATCCACGATACCCCCTTCAGCACCAATATTATAAACAGTTGAATCAAAATCTTGCACTGGCAAAGTCGTCTGACTAACAGTCAAGACTTTGGTTTCAGAACCTGACGTAATCGTTATAGTTGCCACTCGATCATCATATCCACCGTTCTCCAACAAATCAAGTGTTAAATAGTGGTGACCAGCTTTACCGCTTTGTGGAGTTATTGTCAACCACTCATCAGCTTCAGCAGTAGGAACGGCATAATCTACTACAGCCGTCCAATCGGTAGCAGTAGAAAAACCTATCACTTTGATACCACCTTCTTTAGGAGCATCATATTCAGACAAAGGAACCTTAAAAGTCAAAACCTCTGTTTCTTCCTCTTCATTACATGCCCCAAATACAAGTACAGCAGCACAGCAGAGCATGGTATAGAAAAATTTCTTCATAATTGTTTGCTGTTTATAGATTCGATATTATTTAAAAAGAGAAGGAAAGTACCCTCGACTAATTCAAGGGCAACTCCTCCTTCTATTATTTATTGCGCAAAAGAGAACGAACTCATATACGTTTGCCAGTTAGCTTGCGATTCTCCGAATTGATATAGGATCTTATGAGGAGTAGAGGCCTGTATATGACCTTCTTCGTTAACTATGAAGCGAGGATATTTTGCCCGAACTCGAGTATTACTATATATTGTTCCGACATGAGACCAACCGGAAACGCCATCAGCCGACTGCCAAATTGCAAAATAACTGTTTACCTCGTTGTTGTTTACACTATGAAGAGCGACGAAACTATTCAACTCTTCTGCATATACAACAGAGGCTCCATCCATAGCAGTTGTTGCAAATGCACTACGGTCCATTACCAATCCCTTATCCGATAAATTAGCCGGCCAATTTTCATCTGTAGCATCTGCTGTCATAAGATATGTATTTAGCGCCCCATCTTCAGTCGTACAATAAGTATAGTACAGATAAATTACTCCGTCTTTTATAACTAAGCTAGGTTCTCCAGCTCCAAAATAAAGTTCTGGCTCGGATATATCAACACTAAACAATGGAGCTGGATCTCCACCCCAATCTGTTCCGTTCCATTTTTCCCAATCTATGGCATCCTTCGTCTCTGCTCTTGCAACGAAAATATAGTTATCCGTCTTTTCACTAAAGGTTTCTGAACCTTGATAAGCCATATAATAATAGTTGCCTGCTTTAACTACAGAGCCACACTTAGCATAATACTTATCCGCCTTATCTGATGTAGGAGCAACTGTTGGATCATCAGGTTGTTCTGTCCATTCAGCATTAATATCACTTGATGAAGCAGTGTTATACTTAATCTGTCCAGAAAAGCCTAACTCCGCAGGCGAGGTATACTGAACTGCATGCCGGAAACCTTCATTTCCTGTTGTTTTTTCACCTCCCTTATACCATACTCTAGCCTTATCACCTCGGCCACCGCCCCAAAATCCAGGCTCATTCTTACTGACACCACTTACGTCTAAACGTTGACCATACCAAAGATATTCACCTGCTGGAAACTTAGCATTTCCTGTCGCATCGCCATATCCACTATTAGTTACATTTATTTCCAACCACGTATTATCCGGATAAGGAGCAAAATCAACAGTTCCCAGCGGAGTTTCAGCAATTGTAGAATTATAATCTCCAGCCCACTGATATATGGACACAGTCATATAAGCTGGGGCACTCCATCCCGGACATTCAACAGCCCATCCATAAAACGATTCGTCAAATGGATAATAAATAGCACCAGCATCTGTACCTGATTGTCCCAAACTATATGGTCCTCCTCCACCATCTCCGCTATCTAACCTCACACGTGCAGGTAAAGAAGCATCCGAAGTACCTCCGGCAGTTGTAAACCATGCAGATAGTGTACCATCTGCATTCGCAAATACCGTTCCTGCATAACGGAAATTTCCGTCCGAAGGAGTATAAATAGGTTTCCCGTCTGCATTGATCACAGGAACTCCAGCAGCTATTACTTCGTCAGGGCGCGCATACTTATCCGAAATAGGTTCCGGATCAGGCATACTTGCACAACTACTCAATACCAGCAGCAATAGCACCGCAAACGATTGTGTAATGTAAGTAAACTTTTTCATAATTAAAACTAGTTAATGAACATTTAAATTTAGTAATTTTTAGTATTTGTTTTCGTTATTGGTAGACATAATTTATCGTAACCCACCGAACAGGATCTGCTCTAAACGACTCAAGCATCTCTTTTGCAGTCGGATTCCCATATATATTTTCAGCTATGCCTTTCGATTGATTCGCTATATCAAGTTGCATTACATTTTCAAAACGACGAATTAAATCCAGAGGAATCTGATTTCCTTCCTCCACATGTTTACGCATAAGATAGGTCAAATTAGCCTCTCTGCAATAACAACGAATTGCAGTCACCATCTGTTCCAACACGGCCAACTGCTCTTTATTCTCTTTCAGATAAGAAACATAAGGCTCTATATCTATCTTATCCGAAGCGTTTTTATAATGCTTTATCGCCTCTAACAATTTTTCTGAACTTGTCGCACACCGCAATTCTATATCTTCAAAGAACCACGGATCAAGCATTTCACTCTCTGTCGTCATAAACAGACTACGCCGCGTTGATTTCCAACTCGGCGATGGAGCAACCGCCCCTTCGATATGCGCAATGTTCCATTTATGATAGACTTCAATCCCTGCTAAATTATTCGGCAGACTGCGGAAACGCCATGTCGCATCCCAAGGGAATACAGACAATCCAACTGCACTCGACTCCCATGCGGCCAGCACATCCTTCGATGCAGGACCATATGGTTCCACCATCTCTTGCAACACTTGCTCGGTAGCTATGTCAAGATTCTGCATTTTCGCAGCAGCCATCAATAAATTAGGATCGTAGCTATCTGGCACCATCCCAAAATACTCTTTCACTCCAGCAATCTGGGACACATGACCTACTGCCTCCAACTCCTCTGCAACCAACCGTGGTGCTGCAATACGAGTCAACGGAGCCACCTCTTCGTTAACGCTGGCCATAAATATCTCTCCGACGACTGGAATATTCCGTTCTGCACAAAGCCGAACAGTATTTTTAAACCACACATCCACAGGACGGCTCAACTGGACCTCCGCAATATTGGAATGTAGGAAGAGACCAAAATTTTCAGTTGGCAACGAAGGTATCATTGCATAGATCTGTCCCGCCGAAATCTCCCATGGCTCCCACCAAACCATACCATTGGGACTCAATTCAGCCCAAGTATCAGTCAATGTCTTTAAAAACAAGGGAATCCGCTCGGCCAATGGAATATCCCGATCGCTCGCTCCATTTCCGAACTCATTGCCAACCCATGCATCCTGATCGAATGTATAAATCTCTATATCATCCAACTCGGGGACCTCTTGTTTCAAGCGTTTTAACAATGAAACATATTTATCGACAATCTCTTTTTTCTGAATACTATTTTTCTCCGTAGCGACATCGATCAGCTCCGGAGTCAATATTTTATAGAGAGAATCCACCCGTGGAGCTCCGAAATGGAATAGGGTCCGGAAACCCCATTGCTTGGCTATTCGGGCACGGTCTTTGATGTTTTTCAGACGCACTGCAATTTTTTCGGGATCTCCAATTCCATCTACATAAAGAATATCCTCCAAATTCAGAGGTTCATCTGCAGGGCGGGCTCCCCATGCGATATTCAGCTGAAGGGTATTGAAGCCCATATCTTTTAAGGCCTGCATTTGCGCACTGTCATAACGAATATCGGGGTCGGACGGATTACCGACAATAGCAATCTTGTACTTGAAAGGGTCATCTTGTCGTTCACAACAAGCCCCTACCAAGAACAACAAAGCCAACAAAGCCGCCCACTTTAATCGAAGTAAAGCTTTACCCATACACACGTTTCAACAGTTCAATTTCTCCTAACAAATAGCCACCAACTCACTGTTTCACAAGGCGGAAGGTACAAACTACACCTTTCCGGACGCTTAGCAAAACGTCTCCTGGCAAACTATTTTTCTATTCGAAACACACCTTTAATTATATATACGCATCCCAAAAATATGTATAGACGCGTAACAAAGATAATAATTCGACTATAAATAAAAAATTTTTTCTTGATTTATTTTGCATTTTCAACCATAATTTTTTCGTGAAAATACTACTCTGTCTTCGAAAATGCGCTAATCTTTTTTACAAGATCACGACAAAAAAACGACCTCGAATATCAAAAAAGAGACTATAGATCGTAAGCTCCTTTATATTTTTGTAAAAAATCAACGAACACCTATTATGAAAAACTTCATTACACCGCTCGTCGGAATAGTATTGGCTACGGTTTCATTTGCACAAAACCCGGCCGACTTCAAGAATCCGCCACAAAAATTTCGTCCTGAACCGCTTTGGTTTTGGAACAACACCACGATCTCCCGCGAAGAAATCGATGAACAAATGACCGGATTCCGAGACCAGTGTGGATATGGAGGTTTTGCGATACTCCCTTTCGGACAGAATTTGGCCCCGAAATATCTTACCGAGGAATACTTCGATTTATATAAATACACAGCGGAACGTGCTGCAGAAATGGGGTTAACACTTTCATTATACGATGAATACGGATTCCCAACAGGAAGTGGGGGTGCAATCAATGCAGACGGGATACCACGGTTTCATAATCGATTTCCCAGTCTAACAATGAAGCGTCTGGACAAGATTGAAGAAGAAGCCGAAGGAGGTACAACCTATATCGCACCATTAAACAAGACGGGCGTACTGATGGCAGTTGTCGCCATGAATACAGAAAGTAAAGAACGTATCGACCTGAACAACCAAATTACAGAGGAAACTATCGTTTGGAAAGTTCCGGAAGGACGATGGAAAATCATGCAGTTCGTCTGCGTAAAAGACGACGATCCGAATATGGACTATCTGAGTAAAGAGGCAGCAAAGGCTTATGTTTCAATGACTCACGATGCATATTACAAACGGATGCCCGACCTTTTCGGCACGACAATTACTTCAACTTTTTTCGACGAACCAACACTGTATCGGGCACAGGCCAGATGCTGGACGCCGACATTCAACGAAGAGTTTCAAGAACATTACGGCTTTAGCCCTACTCTCTATTATCCTGCTCTTTGGTACGATATCGGACCCGAAACGCAAGCTGCCCGCAATGCCCTATTCGGTTTCAGGGCCGAATTATATGCATCAGCCTACCCAAAGATCGTTAGCGAATGGGGTGCCGAACACGGAATCTTTGCAACAGGACATCAAGATAACGAGGAGATCGAGAATCCAGTAGGGACCTCGACCGATCTGATGAAATGTTTCAAATACCAAACGGCTCCGGGCATCGACAAGATCGGAGGCCCCAGACCTGCTGAAAAATTCTACAAGATAGTCAGTTCGGCAGCCTACAACTGGGATCACTCGCTGGTCATGTCCGAAACTTACGGAGCAATGGGTGACATTCCTTGGGATACGCTATACAATATCGCTATGGATCAATACACTAAAGGTATCAACGTTTTGATTCCACATGCCGTATGGTATAACGACGCCGACGTTACCTTCAAGCCGGAACTTTCGCACCGCAACAAATTGTACAGCGACAAATTGCATCAATTCAACACATTCCTGGCCCGGTTGAATATTTTATTACGTAACGAAGACCGCTACGTTACGGACATAGCCATGCTCTATCCGATCGAGACAATGCAGGGTGAACACTATTTCGACGGACCGCTGGATCCCTATCAAGGAGGTGTCAAAATCCCTGATATGGACTATATTCAGGTAAGCGAACGGCTAACCAATCTTCTGGGCCGAGATTTTATGTTCCTTCATCCGGAAGTTCTCAATGCAACATGCCACGTTGACAAAAATGGTATGCACCTAGAAAATGAATTACAATACAATACGTTCCACACACTTATACTCCCCTCTATAAAGACCATCGGAACAGCGGACTTGACCAAAATCGTCGAATTCTATGAAAGTGGCGGACGAGTGATCTTCACGACACAGCTTCCATCCAAATCGACTGACCCCAACCAGGACGAACTGATAGCAGAATTGATCAAAACACTGTTTCCCAAAGGAACGTCACGCGACACATATACAGTCCAAACAAGCAGCCAAGGGGGAGAGGTTTGGTTCTTGCCTAATCCTACAAAAGAGATGCTGCACAGAGCCTTGACAGACAACTCCACGATAACATATGACATAGAGTTTCCTGAAGGAACAACACCGCTACGTTATATCCATAAAGAGCATGATGGACGCGATCTGTACTATCTTGCCAACTTACAGGAAGATACTTTTGAATCGACCATCGTCATCCGAGGCAAAAAACAGTTCGAACTATGGAATCCTCATAACGGAGAGGTACTCCCTGTCGAAACAGAATATACCCGAAAAGGAAACGAGCGAGTAACATTGATCGATCTAACACTCGCTCCTTCACAGTCCCTGTTTTTAATAGAGACTCGTTAACCGATTTCCCCAACCAACTAACCCAACGGGATTCCTTTCGGGGGAAAAGAGGCCGTGCGATAAACGCACGACCTCTTTTTATTATACTGTGTCCGAAGATTTTAAACCTACAAGACTATATTCCGTCTATCCCCACTTGAAAAGCTCAATACATACACCATCAAATATATAGAGCCATAACCACATCACCACACGTCAAACAACAAAAAGAGCGTCGGACAAAATGCCTGACGCTCTTTTTGTTGACCCACCTGGACTCGAACCAAGAAAGGCAGAACCAGAATCTGCAGTGTTACCATTACACCATGGGTCAATTCCTTTACACCGCAAAGGTAATCAAAATATTTTTTTCGACGAAGGTTTTACCACGAAATTTTTCAAATAAAAAGGTTCAAAGTAGGCAGTGTCCTCGAATATACCATTTTTATACGCCTCAAATGCTGGTTTTACCAACCCTCGAGCAGAAGGCACCACCTCTACAAAATGCACATTCGGCTCGCTGAACAGTTCACGGCACTTTCCGGCACCGTTTCCAAAGACCAATAAGCCTTCAGGCGCCGTACGCTCTTCGAGGAAACTCTCTTGCGTCAATACATGTGCCGTCACCTCTGTCAACGGATGTACCTGTGCGTCGAACAACTGACAGTAAACCTCCATCCGTCGTGCATCTATCATCGGCAGTAGACGCATGCCTTCGATCTCGTCAATGCCGAGAATTCCTGCATCGAAATCCTCCAGGGCAACCCGACACAACGCCTCCAAACTATTAACTGCAATCAACGGAATCGAGGCCCCGTAACATATTCCTTTAGCCAATGAAACGGCAATACGCAACCCGGTATAAGATCCAGGACCTTTACCCACTGCTACCGCATCAAGATCCTTTGCATTAAGATCATACTCTTTCAAAATCTCGGAAACATAGACCGCGAGATTCCGGGCATGTTGCTTCTCTTCCAAACTTTCACGCAGAGAGAGCAACGTCCCGTTTTTAGCCAAAGCCACCGATCCGACATCCGTTCCTGCCTCGATACACAAGATCAACGCCATAACATAAATCTATTTTATCCGCAAAATAAACGATTTTTTATACAATTTGAAAGCACACCACATCCTGAAAAAAATCGATCAACTCTTCTGTTGCACTTTTTAGTGATCCAACAGTGCATGTTCGCGAAAACTAAAGCTCTCTTGTTCGGCAATAATCACATGGTCCACTAACAAAATATCAAACAGAGCAGCGGCGTCCGCAATTTTTCGTGTCAACTCCTTGTCGACCTGGCTGGGTTGAGCACTACCCGACGGATGATTGTGTACCAAAACAATCCCCCGTGCTAAATTCGCTATAGCACGCTTCATTACCAAACGGACATCTACCACGGTCTCCGATACGCCGCCTTGACTGATCCGTACACGATCGACCACTCGATTCGCCGTATTCAGATAGATCACCCAAAACTCCTCGTGTGGCAAATGAACCAATAAAGGCCGAAACATCGTAATAACATCCTGATTCGTACGAATAACTTCCTGCTTATCGGCTTTTTCCGATTGCTCACGATGTCCGAGTTCCAAGGCTGCCGCCACAATTGCCGCACGCCGGATCCCCAAATTCTCTTTCACGCGCAATTCAGGAATCGTACAGCGTGCCATAGCAGAAAGGCTTCCTCCAAAACCGGCCAACAATCGTTCCGCAAGATCCAATGCAGCCATTCCGCCCTCTCCTTTTTGGAACAATATACTCAACAGTTCCGTAGAAGACAAGGCTGAAACGCCCTTCTCAACAAGTTTCTCACGAACCTCTCTATCTATGTCCGTACGATCTGACATGCTCTCTTTTCTGCTGCTATTGCATATCTATTTTCGACTCCGCTACACATTCAGACTGTGAATCGCCCCCCTCCGACACGCAAAAAATCTGAAAAACTTCATGTGCAGCCGCCTGTTCCGACTCTTTTTTACTTCCTCCCTCACCGCTTCCGACTGGCTTACCATCGACATAAATCGTAGTGGCAAACTGAGGTAATTTCGAAGTGTATGCCGAACTCGGTTTGGTTTCGAAATTTACCTGACGCCTATTCTTTTGCCCCCATTCAATCAAACGACTCTTAAAATCATTTTCCTGTTCGGCCATGTCTTCCCACGCAACATATTTCCGCAAAAGACCGTTAATAAACAACCGATTAGCAAAATTATACCCTTTATCCAGATAGATTGCTCCAAAAAGAGCCTCCAAAGCATCCCCATATATATGCTTCTGGAGTACGGATACATTTCCCTGCGCAATAATATGACGATCCAACCCGATTTCAATGGCCAACCGATTCAATGACGATCTACTGACAATCCGAGAACGAAGTTGCGACAATACACCCTCTTTCTCTTCCGGATATTCAATAAACAAGAAATCCGAAACAATCGTTTCAATAACCGCATCTCCCAGAAACTCAAGCCTTTCGTTATTAATGGGAGTCCCGTCTTCCAAAAACAAGGAAGCTGACCTATGAATCAAGGCCAGCTTATAAAGTTCTATATTATTCGGAACGATCCCGAAAATAGCTTTCAATATTTTATAATACGCCCTATCCTTACCGTATCTCGATTTGAAGATAGCGCCTATGGAACGGAACACGACTAAATCTTCTTAAACACTACTGAAGAGTTGTGTCCACCAAATCCGAACGTATTACTCAACACGCACTTCACATCGCGTTTTTGAGCCACATTCGCCGTCAGATTCAACTTCGGATCGATCTGCGGATCAAGATTTTCGAGGTTGATCGTTGGAGGAATAACCCCCTTAGTCAAAGCCATCACACATGCAAGCGCCTCGATTGCACCCGCTGCTCCGAGCAAGTGTCCCGTCATCGACTTGGTTGAACTGATATTCATTTTATACAGATGCTCACCAAAAGTAGCTGCCAAACCTTTCAGTTCTGCGACATCGCCTACCGGAGTCGAAGTACCGTGCGTATTGACATAATCGATATCCTCGATCTTCAAACCTGCATCTTCGATAGCATCCAACATGGCTTTTTTTGCGCCAATACCTTCCGGATGTGGAGCAGTAAGATGGTAAGCATCGGCACTCATTCCGCCGCCGGCGACCTCTGCATAGATCTTTGCGCCACGGGCAACAGCGTGCTCATACTCCTCGAAAAGCAATGCACCTGCACCTTCACCGATGACGAAACCGTCACGATCAGCATCGAAAGGACGCGAAGCCTTCTGCGGATCATCGTTTCGGGTAGAGAGTGCCTGCATCGAGTTGAAACCGCCAACTCCAGGAGGGTTGACAGCAGCTTCTGAACCGCCGGAAAGAATCATATCCGCTTTACCCCAACGAATATAATTCATGGCATCGATCATCGCATGATTGGACGATGCACAAGCCGACACAGTACAATAGTTAGGACCTCTGAATCCGTACTTCATCGAGATGTGTCCTGCAGCTAGGTCGGCAATCATTTTAGGGATAAAGAAAGGGCTGTATCGAGGAACGAAATTCCCCTCTACATAGCCCTTTACCTCAAGGTAGAATGTTTCCAGACCACCTATACCCGATCCCCAGATCACTCCGGTACGTTCTGCATCGACTTTTTCGAGGTCGATACCAGAATCTTTGACAGCTTGTTCGGCAGCGATCAATGCGTATTGGGAGAAAAGATCATACTTTCTCAGCTCTTTACGATCGAAGTAATCCGTCGGGTTGTAACCTTTCAGCTCACAGGCAAATTTTGTCTTGAAGTTCGAAGCGTCGAAATGGGTGATAGGACCTGCTCCGCTCACACCTTTTTCAAGATTCGTGAAGTATTCCTCTATATTGTTACCCAAGGGATTGATCGTTCCGATCCCTGTTATTACAACTCTTCTCTGTTTCATAAAGTCATTGAAATTTGATCGACAAATGCCTGTTTAGAAGCTTTTTTCAGTTAATTAGTTCTTTTTCGAAGAAATGTAGTTGATTGCGTCGCCTACAGTAGTAATCTTTTCAGCGTCTTCGTCCGGAATAGAGATCTCGAACTCTTTTTCGAATTCCATGATCAACTCTACCGTATCCAAAGAGTCTGCACCCAAATCATTGGTAAAACTTGCGGCAGGAACCACTTCAGCTGCATCAACGCCGAGTTTGTCGACGATGATATCCACTACTTTTGATGAAATGTCTGACATAATCTAAATTAGTTTAAGTTTAACATTGAGTTTCTTCTACAAAAATAACTTCCGTTTCAAAGCCAAATTTTTGCAAAAGTAACACTTTTTCGATTATTTTTGACCATTCATTTCTTTTTTTTATATTTTTAACTGTTTTTTTACCATATACCCATTGAAAATGAAGAAAATAGCCATATTCGCATCTGGTTCTGGCTCAAATGCCGAAAACATAGCCGCATATTTTGCTTCAAAAAATACGGCACAGGTAACTCTGATTCTATCCAACCGATCCGATGCTCCGGTACTCCAACGTGCCACCCGGCTGGGAATCGAATCGGTCGTCTTCGACCGTGATACTTTTTATCACAGCGACAAAATCGTAGATCTGCTCGCCTCTCACCATATCGATTTCGTGGTACTGGCCGGATTTTTATGGTTGGTTCCTGATAATTTATTACGTGCATATCCAGACAAAATCGTCAACATCCACCCCTCATTGCTTCCCAAGCATGGAGGGAAAGGCATGTATGGAGATCGTGTACACCGTGCCGTCATCGAATCCGGAGACAAAGAATCGGGTATTACCATACACCGGGTAAACGAGCTTTACGACAGCGGATCCATAATTGCCCAATATCGGATTCCGGTAACTTCGGACGACACACCCGAGACAGTAGCGACGAAAGTACACGCATTGGAATATAAATACTTCCCGATCGAGATCGAAAAGGAGATCGCAAAATTGCGGTAAACAAACTTGCAGACAAAAAACCCGGATCATCCAATGAACACTCAGGAAATCGGACAAAAAGGAGAAGAGGCCGCTGTCCGCTATCTGATCGATAACGGGTTCGAGATTTTGCACCGAAACTGGCGTAGTGGCCGATACGAACTGGACATCACGGCCCGACGCGACGGAGTGTTGCACATCATCGAGGTCAAATGCCGCAAAGCAGGAGGTCTGACTTGTCCCGAAGAAGCCATGACACGAACCAAATTCAACCGGTTGTTGCACGCCGCACGACACTATATCGCTTTGTACAACCTCGATCTCGACTCCCAGTTCGATCTGATTGCCGTCGATTACACTCTAACCGGGAAATACGAAATACGTTATATTCCGGACGTCATGCATACGAGGTGGTAAAATCCTTTGATAAATGGATAAAAAATAGTATCTTCACATCATCAAATAGAGATCACTAACTATAAAAGCGCACTACTATGTATAAGATATTGAAACAATGCCCTCTGTTTCGAGGGTTAACCGAAACACAAATCGAAGAAATTATTGACAAGCGCGGCGATTTCACCGTGACAGAATATCCAGATAAGGCTGTCATTGCACGCAAAGAGAGTGCTTATTCCGGATTGATGATCATTCTCAAGGGAAAAGTACACGGAGAAATTACCTATGGTAATAAACCGGTCACGATTGACCCGATAGAGGCTCCACAACTAATCGCTCCCGCGTTCCTATTCGGAGGATACAATCGGTTGCCCATCGATGTCATCGCTGACGGCGAGGTCACCATCCTCACCTTGCACAGAGGCTATCTTTTCGAATTGATGCAAAACAACGTGTTGATTTTATCAAATTTTGTCGATATCATTTCGGATCGTGCCAATGTATGGTCGAAAAAGATTTTCTACTTCTCATTCCATTCACTTAAAGAGAAAGTAGCCAACTACCTGCTTGAATCGACAACTGAAGAGCAAAATGTACTCCCGGTAACGGACATTCGAGACATAGCTGCTTATTTCGATGTCACCCGGAGTGCACTCCAAACCGTATTGTCGGAGATGGAAAAAAGACACATCCTTCACTACGAAGATTCGGCTATTACAGTATTAAATCGAAAAGCACTTCAGGATATACTTAAATAGATTTCATGAAGCTATTATACAATTGCGGCGTTCGATTGATGGACGTCGGTATTCGATGTGCGGCTCCATTTAACACCAAAGCGCGTCTTTGGAAGGAGGGACGCCGTGATCTTTTCGACAAATTGAAATCACTCGAATCCCACCGGGTCGCATGGTTCCATGCAGCCTCCCTCGGTGAGTTCGAACAGGGACGGCCTGTGATCGAAGCGTTCCGGAAAATTCATCCCGAATACAAAATTCTGGTCACATTTTTTTCTCCATCGGGATACGAAATCCGGAAAAACTATTCGGGAGCAGACTGCATTTGCTATCTGCCGACAGATACTCCCAAAAACGTACGCCGCTTCATGCAAATTGTTCATCCGGAAATCGCCGTATTCATTAAATATGAATTTTGGTACAACTACCTAACGGCGATGCAAAAAGCCGGTACAAAACTCTATTTGATCTCCGCGATTTTCCGCAAAGATCAAATATTTTTCAAACCACAAGGAGGACTATTCCGTCAGGCACTACATGCTTTCACACATCTTTTTGTTCAGGATAATACATCGAAGCAACTGCTACATGAAATCGGAATCGACGCTGTAAGCATTGCAGGGGACACGAGATTCGATCGCGTGTACGCAATTGCCTCAAATGTTAAAAGATTGCCAGAAATCGAGCGTTTTGCCCAGAATACGCCCGTTTTTATTGCAGGTAGTACATGGCCTCCCGACGAAGAGATTTTACTCACTCTTATCAATCGATATCCGACTGTCAAATTTATCATCGCCCCCCACGAGATACACTCATCACGAATCGAAAAATTACGGACAGCCATTCGCCGTCGATCATTGCGTTATACTGAGCTAACCCCGGATAGTGATTTGACACATGCAGAAGTACTGTTTATCGATACAATCGGACTTTTGTCGTCCGTATATCGTTACGGCACATGGGGATATATCGGCGGAGGATTCGGAGCTGGAATTCACAATACGCTTGAAGCTGCGACATTTGGTTTACCTTTAGCCTTTGGGCCACGCTATGAAGCCTTCAAAGAAGCCAAAGAGTTGATTGCTGCAGGAGGAGCTCATAGTATATCCAATGCAGAGGAACTGACAAAATGGTTTGAACCATTATTTCATAACCCCGAAAAAACACAAGAATTGGGAGATATCTGCAAGCAATACGTCCTAAATAATAAAGGCGCAACGCAACAGATTATCGATGAAATTTGCAGATAAAAAAATCTTGCATTATATTTGTCCCGCTTAACGGAAACAAGCAATAGTGTTTGACCCATGGTGTAATGGTAACACTGCAGATTTTGGTTCTGTCATTTCAGGTTCGAGTCCTGATGGGTCAACAAGAAGCGGAGAGGTGCATAAAACACCTCTCCGCTTTATTTTTAACCATTTCAGCCGTCCGATCTACCCGTACATATATTTAGAATATAATACTAGAAAAATATACTTTTTACCGACCTAATATTTAACCTATCCCTTTTATAGTATAACTCGATATCTAGAATGCCATAACAAATAAAAAAGAGGGAAGCCCGTGTGAGCTTCCCTCTTTTTTATTTGTTCTTCGCTAAGAACTACAAAGCAAGGAATTCAGTGGTTCCGAAAAGTTTCGAGAACTCGATATCTTTAACTGCTTGATCTTTCTTAGCAGGATCTTTGGCAATTGCACTCTTCAAGTTAGAGATTGCAGAAGAAGAGTTACCTTCACGCATTGCAATAACGGCTTTCAGATAATCAGCGTCAGCAGAATTTTCGTTTGCCAACAGCGATTTAGCTTTAGACAGGTTACCGTTCATTACTTCAGCAACTGCCAAGTTGTAACCGCTCAGTGATTTGGTAGCCTCAGAATAGTTACCTTCTGCGAGGTTAACCAAGCCCATGTTTGCTTTTGCATCAGGAGTATTCAAAGCTGAGAAGTATTTCTGAGCTGCAGCAGCGTCACCTTCCATCAGGGCAATAACACCCAAGTTGTTGGTGATAGCAGCATCTTTACTCATACCGGCAGCTTTTTCAATCTGAGCTTTAGCCTGAGACAATTTACCTTGTTTAGCAAGAACTACACCGGCGTTGTTGTAACCACGAACGCTGTTGTATTTGCTAGCAGCAGCTTCGTAAGCTTTCAGCTGAGCATCGAGATCATCAGTCAGCGTAGCAGCATAAAGCATCTCTTCTTCGCTCAAAACGTCGATATTATTTGCAGCAGCCTCTTGAATTTCAGCATCGGTACGGCCTTCGATATCCACGTCAGCGACCAGTTTGGTACGACGCAACTGAGGCAGAATTTCTTCAGCAAGAACTTCGAATACGCTGGTCATGTTCTTGATCTCTTGGTCGCGTTGAACTGGATTGTCAGTCATTGCCAGAACCTGAAGAATCAAATCTTTATCTTTGATATCAGAAGCAGCAACCAATTCTTTGAAGCCTTCCCAGTCCTCACCATAAGCTGCGATGTCATATTTAGCATCTACACCTTCCAAAGCTTTGCTGATAGCTTCTTGACCGCTTTCACTACGAGCTTTAGAAAGTTCGTCATTGAATTTCACCGGACCATCAGGAGATGCATAACCTTTAGCATAAACACTACCGAGGGTTGCGCGATCTTTGTTAGAATACTCTTTTACGAAATCTTCGAACATTTTCACTTGTTCTTTGGTCAATTCGCCCTTACGTACGTTCGAACGGTTGATCAAATACATGATGTCAGCGCTCTGAGAAATCGTAGTTACTCTCTTGAAGTTGTCAGGCATAATTGACAGATAAGCCGTATTGTTGGCCAAAGCCTGTACGGTGCTTACGCCTTCAGCAACTGGGATAGCTGCGAAATCGCTGTATTCTTTACATTTTTTACCTTTCGTACATTTAGCCTCGATACGCAATTCAAGGGTTGAAAGTTTAGCACGTTCGTCATAAGGGAACGATACAGATTGAGTGAAAGAGCTACCGGTTTTGTAAGGAATAACGGTATAGTTATCTTTCACTTTTTCGCCCTGCAGATATTTAGGAGTGCCGACGATTTCGCCACCCTCGAATACCAATACAGGAGTTACCTTCAAAGTGGCTTTCTTATTGAAATATTTAGCCGGGAAGGTTACCGTAACATCCGTAACGACATTACTTCCTTTCAAGGTCATAACAGCAGGAGTTGCAGAAACGCTCACCTGATCGACCTTTTTCAGCATCTTTTTGTAGCAGTTACAGCCAGCCAGCAGCACTACCACTGATGCAAGCATCATAATTTTTACCAACTTTCTCATAATCAGTGATTTAATTGATTAGTTACTATTTTGTTATGTTAATTGTTTAATTCTCAATCCAATACTTGTATCTGCAAAAATAAGAATATATTTTAAATTCTGTTCAAAAAAACAGCTTTTCTCATTTTTTTTTCATGCAGCATACAGATTTACTTTATTTTCTATTTCTTTTTACCCAACAAGACTTTTCTCGAGAGTTTGAGTTTTCCGTTTTTCGGGTCCAGACCGATCAACTTCACTTCAATCTCATCACCCTCTTTCAAACCTGTCTCTTCCATGTTTTCGAATCGTTTGTTATCGATCTCCGAAATATGAAGCAGACCGTCTTTTCCGGGCAGGATCTCTACGAAAGCCCCGAACGATACAATCGACCGGATTTTACCTTTATATATCTCTCCGACCTCGGGAATTGCTACGATGCCTTTGATACGGGCCAAAGCTGCATCAAGAGCCTCTTTGTTTTCACCGAAGATATCGACGTATCCCTTTTCATCCTTTTCCGTAATGGTAATCGTCGTTCCGGTAGCTTTCTGTATCTCCTGAATGACCTTTCCACCAGGACCGATAACAGCACCAATAAATTCCTGAGGAATAGTAATCTGTTCCAAACGTGGAACATGAGGTTTCAATTCGGGTCTTGGTTCCGAAATCGTCTCCAGGATTTTTCCCAAAATGTAAAGACGTCCTTGTCTTGCCTGCTCAAGAGCCTTTGCAAGTACCTCATACGAAAGACCATCAACCTTAATATCCATTTGCGTGGCGGTGATACCGTCTTTCGTTCCGGTAACCTTGAAGTCCATATCGCCAAGATGGTCTTCATCACCAAGAATATCGGAAAGAATAGCGTATTTACCAGTAGCTGTATCAGTAATCAGTCCCATGGCAATACCGGAAACTGGTTTTTTAATCTTCACTCCGGCATCCATCAATGCCAAAGTTCCGGCACATACGGTAGCCATTGAAGATGAACCGTTAGATTCGAGAATATCCGACACAACGCGCACAGCATAAGGGTTCTCTTCGCCTACAGGAACCATCGGTTTGAGGGCACGCCACGCCAAGTTTCCATGCCCGATCTCACGGCGTGACAGACCACGTGCAGGACGAGCCTCGCCCGTAGAGAACGGAGGGAAATTATAATGTAAAACAAATTGCTCGGTTCCCTGAATCAACACATCGTCGATCTGCTTTTCATCCAATTTTGTACCAAGCGTAACCGTAGTCAATGATTGGGTCTCACCACGTGTAAAGATCGCAGAACCATGTGCTGCAGGCAGATAATCCACTTCACACCAGATCGGACGAATTTCGGTAGTCTTACGACCGTCGAGCCGCACTCCTTCATCGAGGATCATGTTCCGCATTGCCTTTTTCAATACATCATCATGGAAATAGCGCTTGATCAACGGAGCCTTTTCAACCAACTCTTCCTCACTGAAACGAGCCTCAAATTCAGCCTCAAGTGCATCGAATTTATCAGAACGCTCGTGTTTAGAAGTCATCGACTTGGCTATTTCATAAGCTTTGTCATAAGTTGCCTCGATCACTTGACGGCGCAACTCCTCATCATTTTTCTCATGGCAATAAGTCCGTTTAACGTCCTTACCCAACTCTTTAGAGAGTTCGATCTGAGCTGCACAATGTTTTTTGATCTCTTCATGAGCAAATTTGATGGCATCGAGCATAACAGCTTCCGAGACCTCTTTCATCTCGCCTTCAACCATCAGGATATTATCGATCGTAGCGCCGACCATAATGTCGAGATCGGCATCCACGTTCTGTGAGAAAGTCGGATTGATTACAAATTCACCATTAATTCGTGATACGCGCACCTCTGAGATCGGACCTCCGAAAGGAATATCAGAAACAGCCAATGCAGCAGATGCGGCAAGACCAGCCAAGGCATCAGGCATAATATCCTTATCGGCAGAAATCAACGTTACGGTAACAAACACCTCGGCATGGAAATCCGAAGGAAATAAAGGCCGTAGCGCTCTATCGATCAATCGGGAAACAAGAATTTCGTAATCGGAAGGGCGTGCTTCACGCTTCAAGAATCCGCCCGGGAAACGGCCACAGGCTGCATATTTTTCTTTATACTCGACAGACAATGGCATAAAATCGCAATCGTCTTTTGCCTCTTTAGCTGCCGTAACCGTAGCCAGCAGCATGGTATTACCCTGTTTCACCACGACCGAACCGTCGGCCTGCTTGGCTAATTTTCCTGTTTCGATGATAATCTCGCGACCTCCGCTCAATGGAATCATCTTTTGTGTTGCATTGTACATCTCTATATTTTTTATCCTCCTAAAGTTTCGTAATTTAATCGATCTTCAACGGGCCTGTATTCATAAATTTTTTCCGGAAAAGAGAAGAAAGCTGCCCTTAAGACAAGGGCAGCTGTCCCCATAAGGAAAATCCGAAAACTATTTCCGGAGTTCCAATGCCTTCACGATGGCTCTGTATCTTTCGATATCAACCTTTTTCAGATAATCCAAGAGCTGACGACGTTTTCCGACCAAACGCAACAACGCACGTTGCGTGCCGAAATCCTTTTTGTTCGTCTTCAAATGCTCCGTGAGGTGGCTGATACGGTAAGAAAACAGAGCTACCTGACTCTCAGGAGAGCCGGTATCGGTATTAGACTTTCCGTAAGTTGCAAAAAGCTCCTGCTTTTTGTCTGCATCTAAATAACCCATTGTTTTGAGATTAAAAAATTTTACTATTGCCTTGGTTACTCTCTTACCTCAAAGAAGAGTCTTCGCAAAGCGACTGCAAATCTAACGTTTTTTTACGAAGCAACCAACTAATAATCAAATTAACTCAAATTTTTTACTATTAGTCCGTTTTTTCACATCACTTTGTCATCTTGCGACAGAATTTAGGACTGATCGACAGCTGGTTCACAATAAATTTGTCCGTGTTCCAAACGAGTAATGACGACCCGAGTTCCTCGCTCAACGAATCCCCCGTTTTCTGCTACAGCATCATAATAAGTCCCATCATACTGAATCTTTCCCGACGGACGCAAAACCGTTGTTGCCTCCGCTATCCGACCAATCAGAGATTCATCAGGGAAACGATGTCCGACACAACCCTCCTGTGGAGTCAAATCGGTCGTCAGTACGACCCTGTTCCGCAAAATTGAATTTCCTGACAAAAAACGCTTACCCAACCAAATACCAACGACAAAGGCCGCCGTCATACCAATGACTACAACTAAAAGAGGTTGCAACACACGACCTACCGACATCTCTCCTGACTGCACATGCCGAAATACCTCCCGATCGAGTGCGGCAAAGGTCAAGCCGACAACAACAGAAACGATCCCCAGAACACCGGCGACTCCGAAGCCCGGTAAAACAAATATTTCAACACCAATCAGCAGTAAACCGACGATAAACAGAATCAGTTCCCAATACTGCACCATTCCTTCGAGATATAACGGAGAAAAATAGAGCACCGCCCCCAACACAGCGGCAATTAGAGGGAACCCTATCCCCGGCGATTGCAACTCGAAATAGATTCCACCGACAATCAGCATAACGAAAACACCCTGCGCAAACGGATTCATCAACCAGCCCAATATCCGATCGAGCAGGGTTGGCTCATATCGGATCAAATCGTAATCCTCAACGCCAGCCGCCGACAAAACCTCTTCAAGAGAAGATGCTTTCCCCTCTGCAAAATGTTTTGCGATCGCCTCTTCAGCTGTTAAAGTCAATACATTTAACGTCGTACTGTCACCCGATGTAATACCAACCATCGCTTCTGCAATCTGCGGATCGCGGTGCCAGCGCCACAATGTATCCGTACCCTCAATCCGATCGATTACCTTTCCATGCGCTTCAGCTGTCGCGCGCATCGTAGCCCGCATAAAGCTCTGAAACTTGTCGGGCATAGGTCTTCCACTCTGATCTACCACCGAAGCAGCTCCGATATTTCCTCCGGGACGTATGTATATGCTGTCGGCAGCCAACGCAATCAACGCCCCCGCCGATGCAGCCTGATTATCAATAAACACCCACACCGGAATCGCTGCATTCAACACCATCGTACGGATTGAATCGGCGGCATTAACCATTCCGCCATAGGTATTCATCTGAATAACGACTAAATCCGCCCCCTCCGCAACCGCCTCACCAAGACATTTCGAGGTTAATCGTTCGGTCGAAGGCATGATCTCTTCGCGAATCGGGAAAGTATAGATCTTTTTCCGCGACGTTGTATCTGCCCCATACAACCCGCTTCCTACGATAAGCCACAAACTCAAAATACTCAAAAAAAGTATCGATCTATCCATCACCTATAGATTTTCCCAAGCACATGAGATTCCCTTTCGGGAACTACAGCAGTTTTTTCCACTTAAAAAACAAATACGTAAGAACCGACACCAGAACCATCAATCCCAATGCATAAGGATAACCAAACTCCCAATGCAATTCGTGGATTCCGTCGAAGTTCATTCCGTAGATACTCGCGATCATCGTAGGAGGCATAAAAAACAGCGCTGCAACGGTAAAAATTTTGGTCACATTGCTCTGCTCGATATTGATCAGACCGAGTGCGGTATCCTGCATGTAGTCAAGCCGCTCAGAACTGAAATCAGCGTGGTTGATCAGCGAATTGACGTCCTTGATCATCAACTGCAATTTAGGATAGATATCGTTCGGGAAACGTTCACTACGCAGAATCCCGGAAAGAATCCGCTGACGGTCAAAAATATTTTCTCGAATCAACATGGTGTTCTCCTGCATGTGGCTGATTTGCTTCAGCGTCTCCTTATCGATATGTTCGCTGTTGTTCATAGCCTTGCTCAAAGCCGCAATATTCTTGGCAAGCACCTCCACCAGGTCGGCATCAAAATCGATCCGCACCTCCAGTATCGAAATCAACAGATGATAACCTGTCGAATAGGCCTTATAGTTCATCTGTAACTTTTTGGCACTTTCAGTAAAAGTACGGAATTCACTGTTGCGCACCGATACAAGAATCCCTTCGGCTATAATGAATGACACCGGCTCCGTCGTAAATGCCTCCGGATTCGGAATGAAAAAGTTCGAGTTGCAAATAATGGCATTCTCCGTCTCGGAATACTTCGAAGAACTCTCAATCTCTTCGACCTGCTGGCGTGTTTGCAGATTGATCTCCATGAAATTCTCGACGGCCTTCTGCTCCTTAATGGTCGGAGAGAGCAGATCGATCCACAAAATATCGTCGTATCCGAGATCGTCAAACAATTTGACATCTGCGTTACGGACAATTTTATTATATTGTTTCAGATAAATCGTGATCATCTCTTCTGTGCTTTAGAGGGTAAATACTCGGGTTTGTTCCGTCTCCTCCGAGAGCGTCGCATCAGAGGAGTCTTCACCCAGGATTGATCGGAGGGTCGACCTTCATCTTCTCCGTCCAATAAAGCTTTAAAGCACGATGTTTCTCTTCATCGAAATGATAATCGATATTTCTTGTCAGATAGTCGTATGCATACGGTCTGTCATCATAATGATAACAAGAAATCGCCTGAGAGATATGCTCAACCCCATAGCCTAAAGCTGAAGAGAGCTCATTAATTGTCTCTTCGGGAACACTTCTCCGAGCAACCCAGGCGGCAAATACGAAAGACAATCCCGTCATTTCTCTCCATTGATCAGCCAAATCATAGTAGTAGCGGAAATTGTCTTCATGCGTAAACACTTTATCCCCGATCATCAGATAACCCGTTCGATCCTGAGGATCGTCCAATACCGAAAAATCCTCCATTGCCCTCCATTCCGGTGTGATATGCCACCATCGTGAGGACAAAATACGGACCAAACCGACGGATGTCATGGAATGGCTGTCAAGGTAAATCGTATGCAACTCAGAAATCGGAGAATTGGAAGCCAAAACTACTGTCCGTACCGAGTTACTGGCACCGATACAATAGGGCGTAATAATCCGAATATCAGGGATAGTCGGGATAGCGGCAACCGGAATCAAGGCAATATCTGCTTCACCAGCCCGCAGTGCAACAGCACAATTTCGGGGTGGCGACAAGATCAGATCGGCATGCAACGTCACGTCCGCATGTTCTATCCCATATATAAAAGGTATAGTATTGAGGTATGATACCGCAATTATTCGGCTCCGCATCATCATCCATACAGCAATCAAAATTCGTTCGACAATCGCCGATCACAAACAGGATCGACCTACTAAGCTGTTGGCAGAGTGCTTTTTCCCAATGAATAAAACCACTTTCCCGTGACGCGAAGGTAACGAAAATTCGGCAAACTGCAACCCTATTCCCTATTTATTTTCATCAAAGCAAGGAAAGAGCTTTAACCTGAAAACCCGTATCCTCAAAAAACAATAAAGGTTTATACCCGATCATCTGTCCGTTTTTTATCAGACACACATGGGATATGTCTTTTCATTATCTTCTAAACCCTACACCCTCTCTTCAAAAAAATTAGGGGATAACCGTATCCGTCACGGTCATCCCCTAACTATGATTGTAACAGGAGCTACAAATTAGCAATCCAGCTTACCTGCAGATCCCAATACGTTGATGATCTTGTGTTCGTACAATTTTTTCATATTGTCACGAGCCGGACCCAAATATTTACGCGGGTCGAATTCAGCCGGTTTCTCTGCAAACACTTTACGTACAGCAGCCGTCATAGCCAAACGGGAATCGGAGTCGATATTGATCTTGCAGACAGCCGATTTAGCAGCCTTACGCAACTGATCTTCCGGAATACCGATCGCAGCTTCCAATTTTCCACCATATTTGTTGATCGTATCCACCTCTTCCTGAGGAACCGAAGACGAACCGTGCAATACGATAGGGAATCCCGGCAATTTTTTCATCACTGCATCCAATACGGAGAATTCCAGAGGAGGAGGAACCAACCGTCCGGTTGCAGGGTCAACATGACATTGTTCGGGTTTGAACTTATATGCACCGTGCGAAGTTCCGATTGAGATAGCCAATGAATCGCAACCCGTACGTGTAGCGAAGTCGATCACCTCTTCCGGATTCGTATAAGTGTGGTGTTCTGCACTGACTTCGTCCTCAACGCCTGCCAATACACCGAGCTCACCCTCAACGGTCACATCGTATTTATGAGCATATTCTACCACTTTCTTGGTCAAAGCGACATTCTCTTCATACGGCAAATGCGAACCATCGATCATCACTGACGAGAAGCCCATATCTACACAATCCTTGCACAATTCGAATGAATCACCGTGATCCAGGTGCAATACGATCTGAGGATTCGGGCAGCCCAACTCTTTTGCATATTCCACAGCTCCTTGAGCCATATAACGCAACAAAGTTGCATTCGCATAATTACGAGCTCCTTTAGATACCTGAAGAATCACCGGAGATTTGGTTTCAACCGCTGCAGCGATAATTGCCTGCAGCTGTTCCATGTTATTGAAGTTGAATGCAGGAATAGCATAACCCCCATCGATAGCCTTTTTGAACATCTCTCTCGTGTTGACAAGGCCCAGATCTTTGTAATTAACCATGACTTGATCTATGTTTAATGTTAAGAAATTCAATGTTACAAATTTAATGATTTTCCGGAGTTTTCCTCCGAAATTTCATAAAATTTTTTAAGATTTTACTCTGTCTCCCACCGTTCCCGAAACACGATTTTACCATTCGGGAAAACCGATCAGGCAGCGGTCATCAGATTACAATCTCTTGCGCAAAACATCACCCTGATCTTCGTATCCGGGCTTGCCGAGCAATGCAAACATATTTTTCTTATAAGCCTCCACACCGGGTTGGTCAAATGGATTGACCCCAAGCAAATATCCGCTAATACCACACGCCTTTTCGAAGAAATAGAGCAATCCGCCCAAATAGTACTCCGTCAGTTCGGGAAGTTCGATCCGGATGTTGGGCACACCACCGTCGACATGTGCCAACAGTGTTCCCATCTCGGCCATCAGATTGACTTCACTCACCCGTTTTCCGGCCAGATAGTTCAATCCGTCGAGGTTGGCTGCATCGGAATCGATCTTCAATTCATGTTTCGGCTTGTTGATGCTGATTACGGTCTCCATCAACGTTCTTTCTCCCTGTTGAATATATTGTCCCATCGAGTGCAGGTCTGCCGTCAGGGTAACACTGGCCGGGAAGATCCCCTTGCCGTCTTTTCCTTCACTCTCTCCGTAAAGCTGCTTCCACCACTCTGCCACATACTGCATTTTCGGATCATAGCTGGCCAATATCTCGGTCTTATATCCTTTCCGATAGAGAGCATTCCGTGCAGCAGCATACAAAGCGGCCGGATTCTCCTCGAACGGCACGTCCGGAGCCGTAGCCCGAGCCATATCGCGTGCTCCTCGCACCAGCTCTTCGACATTGACTCCCGCAGCCGCAAGCGGCAACAGTCCAACAGGAGTCAACACCGAGTAACGGCCTCCCACGTTATCCGGAATTACGAAAGTGACATAACCTTCTTGTTGAGCCAATGTCCGCAACGCACCACGTTTGGCATCGGTCACTGCAACAATGCGGCGTGCAGCTTCAGTCTTGCCATAACGCTTCTCGATCTCCTCCTTGATAATCCGGAATGCCACGGCCGGTTCGGTCGTTGTTCCCGATTTCGAGATAACAACAGCTCCCAATTTGTAGGGTTTTACGGCATCGAGCAGCTCATAAAGATAATCCTCACTAAGGTTTTGTCCGGCAAACAGCACAACCGGGGCGTCCTGTGATTTGTGCAAGAAACGAAACGAATCGCCCATAGCTTCCAATACAGCTTTTGCGCCCAAATACGATCCTCCGATTCCGATTACCACGATCACTTCTGACAACGAAGCCATCGAGCGGGCACAAGCCTCAATAGCAGCCAACTGCTCCGGCGTAATTTCATTCGGGAGATTAACCCATCCCAAAAAATCATTCCCTTTACCACTGCCGTCATGCAACATCTGATTTGCCTTTTCGGCATCGTTTTTCAGAGCTTTGACCTCATCGAGCGATACACCACCCTGAATCTTGTCGATAGAAATTTTAATCATACTCATAATTCGTTGTTTTTATGACTTTTTATAGTTTTTACTTCAATTCCACGTCCGTTCCCAGTTATAAATCCTACAATTCCGCACCTTCTTTTTTTACCTTTGACAGAAAAGGCCCTTACTATCAAAACAACCGTTCTGTCAGAGACCTCATAGAGGACGAGGGCGATGCCCCCTGATAAAGCACCTTATAAACCATCCCCGCAATCGGCATATCCACCCCTTTGCGCAGATTGATCTTCATAATGCAATCGGCAGCATAATACCCTTCAGCCACCATACTCATCTCCATCTGGGCCGAATGCACCGAATAGCCTTTCCCAATCATCAATCCAAAACGACGATTACGGCTAAATTGAGAATAAGAGGTTACCAGCAGATCCCCCAGATAAGCCGAAGCGAACACATTTCGTTTCTCAGGATAGGTCCGTTCCATAAAACGCGCCATCTCCATCGCTCCGTTCGAAATCAGTACCGCAAGAAAATTATCCCCATATCCCAAACCGATCGCCATTCCAACAGCAATGGCATAGATATTCTTAAGCACAGCGGCATATTCTATGCCGTAAATGTCAGTCGATCCGCTAACACGAATATAATCGGTTCTGATTTTCTGTCCAAGCGCCTCCGAATTTTCCGGAGTCTTACAAACCGACGTCAAATAAGAGAGCCTTTCAAGAGCAACCTCTTCGGCATGACAGGGTCCCGAAACGATTCCAATCTGATCGAACGGAAGTCCGTAATTCCGGTTCATATACTCAGCAATCGTGACCAGCTCATCCGGCACAATTCCCTTTATGGCCGAAACAACAAATTTCGATTCAAGCGAAACGGTCAACGGAGCGAGAGTGGCCTTCAAGTAGATCGAGGGCACTGCCAAAACGAGTATATCAAATTCATCTACGATTTGATCGAGATTATTGGAAAGTGAAAGACGTCCGGTATCGAAACGAACGTCCCGCAAATAACGAGGATTGGTTTTATGTCGACGAATATGTTCCAAAACCTCGTCGTTACGAATATACCAACCCACCTGTGGTTCGTTCTCCTGCAATATTTTAACCAATGCCGTTGCCCAACTACCGTATCCGATAACTGCACACCGAGCATTGGTATCGATTTTATATCCCATACACTCATTGCTTACAAGCCTACAAATTTACAAATAATTTAAAATAACTGTCGTTCCACTTCGTTTTATTCATGAGCCCGGGAAAAATCACATTGAAATATTCGATCAAAACGGTATATTTTTACGACTTGCCACAAGCATCATCTTTTTTTTTGTATCTTTGTGGTTCTAAAACATATTAAAACAATTCAGACGGTGAAAAAGATAAAAAGCGCACTTATTTCGGTCTATTACAAAGACGGACTCGATCGTATCGCCAGAAAATTGGCCGAAGACGGAGTTACTATATACTCAACCGGAGGAACCCTCTCGTTTATAGAGAGTTTAGGGTTAAAGGCCATCTCTGTAGAGAGCCTTACGGGATATCCGTCAATCCTCGGTGGACGTGTCAAGACATTGCATCCCAAAGTATTCGGCGGTATTCTGGCCCGTCGCGACAACCCGCAAGACCAGGAGCAATCCGCACAATATGAAATTCCAGAAATCGATGCAGTGATCGTCGACCTCTATCCGTTCGAACAGACCGTCGCTTCCGGTGCTGAAGAACAGGCTATCATTGAGAAGATCGATATCGGAGGTATTTCATTGATTCGTGCTGCCGCCAAAAACTTCAAGGACGTCATCATCGTTCCTTCGGTCGATCAGTACGACGAGTTCTACGACATCATCGAAAAACAGCACTCCGCTACCACCATCGAACAACGCCGTCGATTTGCAGCCTATGCCTTCTCTGTAAGCTCCCACTACGATACGGCTATCTTCAACTATTTCAATCAGAAAGAAGGAATCGAAGTTTTCAAACGGAGCTTCAACAAAGGGACCGCTTTGCGATATGGAGAGAATCCGCATCAATCGGCTGTCTTTTATGGAGACCTCGACCGTCTGTTCGAAAAATATCACGGTAAGGATATCTCCTACAACAATATGCTTGACATCGATGCTGCAATCAACTTGATCGAAGAGTTCTCCGAACCGACATTCGTCATCATGAAGCATAACAATGCCTGCGGTGTAGCGAGTCGGCCTACAATCCTCGAAGCATGGAAAGACGCCTTGGCAGGAGATCCCGTATCGGCATTCGGAGGTGTATTGATCTGCAATCGGGAAGTGGATGCAGCTGCAGCAGAAGAGATCAACAAGATCTTCTTCGAAGTGATTTTAGCCCCCTCTTACTCCCCCGAAGCACTTCAGATTCTGGAATGTAAAAAGAACCGTATCATCTTGCGTCTCAAAGACACGACTCGCTGTTCGAAACAATTCCGGTCGTTGCTGAACGGCGTTGCCGTACAGGACCGCGACCTGAAAGTGGGCGGTATCGATGGTGAATCACACTATGCTACCCAGAAACAGGCTTCTCCCGAACAGCTGAAAGACTTGATTTTCGCCAACAAGATCGTCAAACACTCGAAAAGCAATGCTATCGTTTTGGCTAAAAACGGCATGCTGATTGCCAGTGGAATCGGTCAGACCTCACGCGTCGACGCTTTGAAACAGGCTATTGTAAAAGCCAAAAGTTTCGGTTTCGACCTGCACGGTGCCGTAATGGCCTCGGATGCATTCTTCCCATTCGGAGACTGTGTAGAAATAGCCCACAAGGAGGGTGTCGATGCAGTGATTCAGCCGGGAGGTTCCGTTCGCGACCAAGAGAGTATCGACTATTGTAATGCGAACGGAATGGCCATGCTGTTTACGGGACTGCGCCACTTCAAACATTAGACTCGATTTTCGAAAAACTTATTAACAAGACACAACGTTATGGGTTTATTCTCATTGACACAGGAGCTGGCCATCGATCTGGGAACCGCCAATACGATTATCATCAGCAACGGAAAGATCGTAGTGGACGAACCTTCGATCGTTGCGCTCAACCAACATACCGGTAAAGTGGAGGCAATCGGTAAGAAAGCCCGCCAAATGCACGGTAAAACCCACCAGAATATCAAGACGATCCGGCCATTGAAAGACGGTGTGATCGCCGATTTCAATGCGGCGGAGATCATGCTCAGAGGGCTGATCAAAATGGTCAAAAACAATGGCCGTCTGTTCAGTCCCTCGCTCAAAATGGTCATCTGCATTCCGTCGGGTTCAACCAATGTGGAGATTCGTGCGGTCCGCGACTCAGCCGAACATGCCGGAGGACGCGAAGTGTATATGATCTACGAACCGATGGCTGCAGCTTTGGGTGCAGGACTCGACGTAGAAGCTCCTGAAGGTAACATGGTTGTCGACATCGGAGGCGGAACAACCGAAATCGCCTGTATCTCATTAGGCGGAATCGTTTGCAGCGAAAGTATCAACGTAGCCGGTGACGTCTTTACGGAAGACATCCAAACCTACATCCGCCAACAGCACAACATGAGAATCGGAGAACGTACGGCCGAAGACATCAAGATCGCCGTCGGCGCCGCATTGTCCGAACTGGATGAGGAACCGGAAGATTTCGAAGTAACCGGTCCGAATATTCTGACCTCGCTCCCTTCGGTTCTGAGCATCTCCTATAACGAGATGGCCTACGCTTTGGAAAAATCGTTGGTCAAGATCGATGCCGCCATCATGAAGGTACTGGAGATGGTTCCACCCGAACTGTATGCAGATATCGCCCGGAATGGAATCTACCTGGCGGGGGGAGGAGCTTTGCTGAAAGGTCTCGACCGCCGTCTTTCGGAAAAGACCAATATCCCGTTCCACATTGCGGATGATCCGTTGCGGGCCGTCGCACGGGGAACAGGAATTGCATTGAAAAACATCAACCGTTTTTCTTTCCTGATGCGATAATCAGGTTAGAAGCAGTGTGAAAATAGGTTCGGAACAACACGATAAAAGGGAATGTTCAAATTCTTTCTGTTCATAAAGAAGATCCATTTCGTTTTGATCTTTATTGTTCTCGAAGGGTTCGCTTTGCACTACTATGCAAATAGCACGAGCTACACCAAAGCGAAATTAATTACCGCCTCGAACTATGTCGTAGGCGGTATTTATTCTCAACTATCGGGACTGAACAGCTATTTCCATTTGAGAAAAGAGAATATTTCACTGACGGAGAAAGTCGCTGAGTTGGAAAACGAATTGGAACAGTACCGTCATCCGGTCTATACGCCAGACGTTGACTCGACCATTCTGAACACTATGTTCGGAGATACTTCAGCCGCACCGAAAAACCGACCGCAATATGCCTACTCTCAAGCTCGAGTAATCAACAATTCGATTATCCGCCAAGAAAATTACATTACGCTGGACAAAGGCGTCGATGCGGGTTTGCAACCCGACATGGCACTGATATCCGATGGGGGCATTGCAGGATATGTCATAGGATGCTCTGAACACTTTTCGGTATGCATGTCGATTCTGAACCGGGACTTCAAGACAAGCGGCAAGATCAAGGGAACCGATTACTTCGGTTCGGTCACTTGGGACGGGACAAGTTACGAATACCTTAAGCTGTCGGAAGTGGCGAAATACGCCACATTGCAAAAAGGAGATACAATCGTAACGACAAGTCATTCGTCACGTTTCCCGCCCGAAATCATGATCGGAACGGTTGAAAGTTTTGAACTGAACAATGCAACCTACTACGACGTTCGGGTGAAAATCCATACCAACATGGCAGCCTTGAACAACGTCCTTGTAGTAAAATATTTGGATGCCGAAGAGCGGGAAACATTGGAAAACAGCATGACCATAGATACCGAAAGCAATTTATAATTAGAAAACGTTTCTGTGTGGATACGCAATCTTGAATGTGAAACAGAAAATTGAAAACAGAAGGATAGCGATTTATGTATAGGACTTTACAATATGCTATTTTGTTCGTAGTTTTGGTTCTGCTGCAAGTCTTTTTGTTCAGCAGAATCGGAATCAGCATTTATGTCCATCCGTTAGTCTACATTGCTTTTCTCATTCTGCTTCCAATCGAAATCGCTCCGGTCAGCGGATTGTTGCTGGGCCTACTGATGGGTGTAACAATGGATATGTTTATGGCCACTGCAGGAGTCAATACTATTGCTACTCTTTTCGCAGCTTTTTGCCGTCCTACCCTGCTGCTGCTGACACTTGGAAAAGACGAAGTCAAAGACGGAGGTGTTCCTAATGTCAATCGATTGGGACTGAAAAAATTCATCAAATACGCCTATGTATTGATTCTCTTGCATGGGATAGTATTCTTCCTCTTCGAAGCCCTTTCACTACATCTGATTCTCTTCACTCTTTTGCGCATCATTCTGAGCTCATTCGCTACACTACTACTCGTCTACTTCTGCCAAAGACTTTTTTCGATCAACCGACAAAGACAGTAAGCCTCATGAATCGTTCCAACCGCATCCGAACTCTGAAAGGCACTGTTCTGCTAATCGCCGTAGTAATACTACTACGGCTGTTCTATATCCAGGTACTCGACGAAACCTACAAAACGAATGCAGCAAATAACGTGTTGAGATATATGGTCCAATACCCGCCGCGAGGTGAGGTCTATGACCGCAACGGCGAATTTCTCGTCCAAAGCAAGGAGGCCTACGATTTGATGGTTACTCCACGAGAAGTCCACGATCTGGACACGTTGCTGATGAGCCGCATTCTGGAGATCCCCGTCGAACAGCTCCGCGAAGAGCTCGCCAAGGCCCGCCGATATTCGCCCTACCGGGCCTCGGTAGTCGTCAAGCAGCTTCCGAAAGAGACAAAACTGAAATTGGAAGAACACTCCTTTCCCGGTTTTTACACCGTCTACCGTACGGTACGCTCCTATCCTACCAAGATGGCCGGTAATCTACTGGGTTATGTAGGAGAGGTCAACGAACGTATCATCGAACGCAATCCCTACTACCGCAGCGGAGATTACATCGGGATGAGCGGTATCGAACAGGCCTACGAGGAGGTCTTGCGGGGTGTGAAAGGGGTCAAAATCGAGATGGTTGACGTACACGGAGTTCCACAGGGGTCCTACGCCAACGGAATCTATGATACGCTGGCCTCTCCAGGTGTAGCCATCACCTGTACGATCGACGCCCGCCTGCAGGCTCTGGCCGAAGAGCTGATGCAGGGCAAGGTGGGCAGCGTGGTGGCCATAGAACCCGAGACCGGTGAGATTTTGGTAATGGCCAGCAGTCCGACCTACGACCCGGACGAACTGGTCGGACGAGAACGAGGCAATAACTACATGAAACTGTTGAACGATCCGCGAAGGCCACTTTACAACCGGGCCGTGATGTCCCCTTATCCGCCGGGCTCGACTTTCAAAGTTTTACAGGGGTTGATCGGACTTCAAGAGGGTGTACTTGTTCCCGAACAGACCTACCCGTGTCATGGCGGATATCCTTACGGACGGGGAATGAAGTGCCACGCCCACAGCTCTCCCCGTGACCTAAAGGGAGCCATCCAAACCTCATGCAATGCCTATTTTTGTTACGTTTTCCGGAATATCATCGAAAACAAGAAATACAAAAATATCGAAGAGGGATTCGACGTATGGGGTGACTACGTGCGCAGTTTCGGCTATGGCCGGAAATTGGGTTCTGATTTCAACGGCGAACTTAACGGTAATGTTCCCACATCGGCTTTTTACGACAAAGCCTATCGAGGACGATGGAATGGGCTGACCATCATATCGTTATCCATCGGACAAGGGGAAATGGGATGTACTCCACTGCAAATGGCCAACATGGTGGCCACAATCGCCAACCGCGGCTACTACCGGATTCCGCACGTCGTCAAGCGTATCCACGATCGCGACTCGATCGACTCCCGCTTTTACGAAAAACATTACACGAAAGTCGATTCCCGTCATTTCGATCCTATTGTAGAAGGAATGTATATGGCCGTGAACGAAGGTGGCACAGGACATGTCGCGATGGTTCCCGGACTCGATATTTGCGGAAAGACAGGAACTGCACAAAACCCTCACGGCAGAGACAACAGTACATTTTTCTGTTTTGCTCCACGCAACAATCCGAAAATCGCCGTATCGGTGTATATCGAAAACGGAGGATTCGGAGCCACGGTTGCCGCACCAATCGCAAGCCTGCTTACGGAGTATTATCTGACAGATACGATCAAACGTCCCGATCTGGTCGAAAGAATAAAAACCATGCAAATCGCCTATCCATACTATGAGAAGCAACGAGGAAAATAGTTTGACCGTCGGCGGTTTGGACTGGATGACCATACTGGTCTACACGGTACTGGTTCTGATGGGATGGATCAATATCTACGCCGCCGTCTATGACGAAGCTCACTCCAGTATCTTCGACATCAGTCAACGCTACGGTATGCAGCTGATCTGGATCGGCGTATCGGCTTTCATCGCCATCTCCATCCTGCTGATCGACGACAAATACTACCACATTCTGGCCTATCCCCTATACTGGTTCTCCATACTGGTTTTGATCGGCGTACTGCTGTTCGGCAAGGAGGTCAACGGCGCTAAATCGTGGCTCTTCGGGATCCAGCCTTCGGAGTTTGTAAAATTCACTACCGCACTGGCTCTGGCCCGCTACATGAGCTCCTACTCGTTCGACATCCGTAACTTGAAACATCTGCTGCACGTAGCAATTCTGCTCGGACTTCCCGTGCTGATTGTCATGCTGCAGAACGATACCGGATCGGCCTTGGTCTTCGGGTCGTTTCTCTTCATGCTCTATCGCGAAGGATTCAACGGATGGGTCTACGTCGCGCTGATCATGATCATCTCGCTTTTTATCTTTTCGTTTCTGCTCGAACCTACCGCCCTTTTGATCGTACTGATCCTGGTTTGCGTCGTCGGCGAGGGTATGACCAACGGCAACTGGAAGAGCAAAGCGATCTATCTGGCAGGACTGGCTTTGGGCTCTACATTGATTTATACCGTCTGTCAGTTGTTGCTGTCGATCGACATCTCGTGGTACCTTTCCATTCTGATCGCCGCAACACTCTCGATCGGTGTCGTAATCCTCTATGCCTACCGCTACAAAATCAACAACATATTAACTTTCATTCTTCTTTTTTTCGGTTCGCTAGGTTTTACCTATACGGTAGATTATGTATTTAATAACGTATTGCAAATCCACCAACAGAAGCGTATTCTCGATCTGCTCGGACTCGAATCGGACCTGAACCATTGGGGATACAACGTCAATCAGTCGAAAATTGCCATCGGCTCGGGCGGATTTACCGGTAAAGGCTTTCTCGAGGGGACACAAACCAAGTTCAACTTCGTCCCCGAACAGAGTACCGACTTCATATTCTGTACCGTCGGAGAAGAGTGGGGTTTTATCGGCAGTGCCATTGTAATCATTCTTTTTGTGATTCTGATTCTTCGTCTGATCCGTATGGGGGAACGTCAACAAGAACCCTTCGGTCGGATTTACTGTTACTGCGTGGCCTCCGTTTTCTTGTTTCACGTAACGATCAACATCGGCATGACGATTGGAATCATGCCGGTTATCGGCATACCGCTTCCTTTTTTCAGCTACGGAGGATCGTCGCTCATCGCATTTACGATCCTGCTGTTTGTCGCCATAAAATTAGATGCTTCGAAACACAATGAATCACCTTTTGTCAATCAATAAAAATCAATATTTATGTCCACACCAATGAAAGGTTTAACACAAGAAGAGGTATTGCAAAGTCGTGAAAAACACGGCAGCAATCTGCTGACCCCGCCCGAACGGAAATCTCCTTGGCGGCTTTTTATTGAAAAATTCAAAGATCCTGTAATCCGGATCTTGTTGGTTGCGGCACTATTGTCGCTCGGAATTGGATTTATCCATAATGAATTCGCCGAGACGATCGGTATTTTCTGTGCGATCTTTTTAGCAACGGGCATCGCCTTTTGGTTTGAATACGATGCAATGAAAAAATTCGATCTGCTCAACAGTACAAACGACGATACTCCGGTTAAGGTAATCCGCGACGGCGAGGTGTGCGAAATCCCGAAAAAGGAGGTCGTCGTAGGCGATATCGTCCTGCTCGAAAGCGGAGAGGAGGTCCCCGCTGACGGACGATTGCTCGAAGCCGTTTCGCTGAAGATCAACGAATCGACCCTGACCGGAGAACTTCAGGTGGACAAGACCGTCGACCCGAACCACTTCGACTCCGATGCTACCTATCCTTCAAACCACGTTATGCGTGGCACAACGGTGATGGAGGGACACGGAATCATGGAGGTTTTTGCCGTCGGCGATGCTACTGAATTCGGGAAAGTTGCCGAACAAGCGACAGTAGAAAGCGATGAGGATACCCCACTCAACCTTCAGCTCAAACGTCTCTCGAAATGGATTGGTCGCATCGGTATTTCATTGGCCATTCTGACCTTTGTCGCACTGATTGTCAAAGGAATTATTGTCGGCGATCTGCTTCAGGCGGATTGGACCGATGTCGCTGCCGAAGTACTGCAATACTTCATGGTAGCCGTAACGCTGATCGTCGTCGCCGTTCCCGAAGGGTTGCCGATGAGCGTTACGCTGTCTTTAGCCGTGAACATGCGTCGGATGCTGCGCACGAACAATCTGGTCCGCAAGATGCACGCCAGCGAAACGATGGGAGCCATCACAGTGATCTGTACCGATAAAACGGGAACCCTCACCCGCAACGAAATGCGCGTACACGACACCGTCTTTTATATCGATGACGTGCAGACGATCGAGGAAGGTATCGCCGCCAACTCCACCGCCTTTCTGGACCGGAACGGCAAACCGATCGGTAATCCCACTGAAGGAGCCCTGCTGTTGTGGCTGAAGGGACAAAACGTGGATTACACGATATTGCGAGAAAAAGCCGTTGTCGTCGATCAGCTGACCTTCACGACCGAACGTAAATTCATGGCCACGCTGACGGATTCTGCCTCCGGAAAGAGAATTTTATACATCAAGGGAGCTCCCGAAATCGTATTGTCACGCTGCCCGGGATTTGACAAAAAATCGGAAGTCGAAGAACGGTTGTTCGCCTTTCAGAACAAAGCCATGCGTACATTGGGATTTGCCTATGCCGTTTGTGACGGAATAGAGACCTGCGACGAGGCTCTCGAGAAGTGTGAACTGCACTTCGTGGGAATCGCGGCTATCTCTGATCCGGTTCGGGATGATGTTCCGCAAGCCGTTCAGGAGTGTTTGAACGCTGGTATCGCCGTAAAAATCGTCACGGGCGATACTCCGGCTACCGCACAAGAGATCGGACGTCAGATCGGACTGTGGACCGAGCAGGATACCGATCGGAACCGCATTACCGGTGCGGAATTCGCGGCCATGAGTGACGAAGAACTGCTCGATCGGGTACAGGAGATCAAGATCATGTCCCGGGCCCGTCCTCTCGACAAACAACGTCTGGTGCGCCTGCTCCAACAACGCGGCGAAGTGGTTGCCGTAACCGGAGACGGAACCAACGACGCCCCGGCGCTGAACTTCGCTCAGGTGGGACTGTCAATGGGAACCGGAACCTCCGTAGCCAAAGAGGCCAGCGACATCACGCTGCTCGACGACTCGTTCAGCAGCATCGCCACGGCTGTCATGTGGGGTCGTTCGCTCTATCGCAACATTCAACGATTCGTTCTGTTCCAGCTGACAATCAATTTCGTAGCGATCATCATCGTACTGCTGGGCTCGATCTTCGGCAATGAACTTCCGCTTACGGTTACCCAGATGCTCTGGGTGAATCTGATTATGGATACCTTTGCGGCATTGGCACTTGCTTCGCTTCCTCCAAGCCGTAGCGTCATGAAGGAACGTCCCCGCAAAAACAGCGACTTCATCATCTCACGACCCATGTTACGGGCAATTATCGGTGTTGGATCGCTGTTCGTCATCACCCTGTTGGGCCTGCTGTTCTGGTATGGATCGGAGATCAGCCGCTACGACCTGTCGGTATTCTTCACCGTTTTCGTAATGCTCCAGTTCTGGAATATGTTTAACGCAAAAGGGTTCGGCACCTCCGTTCCGATCTGGAAAGCCACAAAAGGCTGTGCCGCATTTTTCGGAGTGCTGCTGCTGATTCTGGTAGGTCAGATTCTGATTGTCTCCTTCGGAGGAGAAGTATTCCGGACTACCCCTATCTCATGGCAGGATTGGCTGATCGTGATCAGCTCGACCTCGATCGTCATGTGGGTCGGAGAGATCTATCGGCTACTGAAACGGAAATAACCGTTTAAAAATATACCTTTAATTTAAGGATCCCTAATCCTTGTTTAACCATCGGGCGAATAGTTGTCGAAACAACTGTTTGCCCGATTTCGTTCGGACCATTTTGTGGAAATATACATTCGCGTAATCGACCGGATAGTACCCCTCGAACAAATTGACAATCAGATCAGCTTCGTACAATACTTCAAAACCCAACTTTTCGGCCTTGACCGCATTGTGGTGTGCCCCGACAACATCCACAACCCACTGAGCATCTTGTGCTTCGAGCCACGAAGGATCGGATGCAAACCAATCGGCTGCAATACACATTCCCTCTCGCTGCTGATGTATGGGTTGAGAATCGCCGTATTTCCATTTAGCACTGGGACAGCCGATATCATGTAAAAGTGCAGCTATCTCTAATAAACCTGTTTTCCGCTCATCATATCCCTCACGCATAGCAAGCATGCGAGTATATCCATGTACACACAAAGTATGAGCGATTTGCGTGGAATCACATGCAGCATAATAATCTATCACACGCGACATGGCTTGTGCAATCTGCTGCTCTGTACGACTCTTTTCCATCACCTTTCAATTTTACAATCCGACTCTATCAAACAAAATTACGAAAAAGCTTCAAAAATTGGATATCCATACGAAAAAATATAAATTTGCATGAAACTAATTAACTAACAATGAAAAGACAACCCGCTGTCATATCTCTTATACGGTGGATCATTGCACTGACCTTCATCTTTTCAGGATTCATCAAAGCCGTTGACCCTTGGGGAACAGCCATCAAACTCGGAGAATATTTCTCAGCATTCGGAATGGCATGGCTCTCGGGAATCCGTTATTTTATCGGGATTCTGCTCCCAATGATCGAAATGGTACTCGGATTGTGCCTACTGTTCCGAATCCGAGAACGGGCTGCAGCCTGCTGGACATTCGTTCTAATGACATTTTTCACCTTATTGTCATTAATACTGGTAATCTGGAATCCTGTTGCCGATTGTGGCTGTTTCGGAGACTTCATCAAACTATCCAATGGCCAGACTTTCATAAAAAACATTATTCTGCTGGCACTTACCACTCTATTGTGGCGATATACGCATAAAGAATCATATCGACAACACGACAAATATCTCGGCATGGAAGAGTGGAGTATGATTCTTCTTTTCTCGCTTTTTTCAGCCGGAATCGGATGTTACAGCATGCGCCATCTTCCGATCTTCGATTTTTTGCCCTACCATCGGGGAGTCGATATCTCCCAACAAATGCCCGGAGACGAGAGTGAAACAATCACGACCTTGATATACAAAGACCGAACGACGGGTAAAGAACATCAATTCGCATTGACCGACACGACGTGGTACGATTCGTTGCGTTGGGAATATATAGACACCCACATTACAGAGCGGAAAAAAGCACAACCGGAAACGACTCTCGATTTCGCCTTGTTCGATTCGACCGGAAACCGTACAGCCGAACTGCTCGCAGAAAGAGATCTTTTCATTATCACGTTGACCGATACGGAACAATCCCTTCCCGAAGTCTGCCGAAAACGTCTGGAAGAGGTTGCCAGTTACGCTGCACAAAACGAATATAAGATCGTATGTGCCACCCCTTCTACATTACCGGCAGACGGTCGCATTGCTTTCGGAGCTGCACGAATCCCCGCATACAACATTGACGGGACAACCCTCAAGACGCTGATCCGGGCAAAAAATGGACTTGTCCTGCTACATGAAGGAGTCCTGCTCGACAAATGGAATTGCCGGGACATTCCAGCCTTTGAGGACAAATACAGTGCCCGCACTCCGCTTGAAGTGGTCATCGAGCAAGACGACCGATGCCAAAAAAGTTGGGCGCTCGGCGTTATGATTACAGGAGTTCTTCTGGTGGGAACAGCTTACTCGATCTACCGAAAAAAACGACATCTCAGATAAAATAAAGTGGAGACGCTCCTTTTAAGACGTCTCCACATTTTTTTCACTATAATCTTTCGTATCCCGTTCATTTATACGAACAGAGGTCAACCCTCTATCTCGCTCAATTCGAACCAGCGGGTACTTTTCTGATCAATTAACGTCAACAATTCGCCGATTCGGGTCGAATGTGCCGTCAAAGCCTCGACCGAAAGCGTACCGCTACATAGTTCCTGCTCAAGTTGTGCTTTCTCCTGTTCCAGTGTTTCAATCTCCCGTTCGAGAGACTCTTTCTCACGGCGTTCGTTAAAAGACAATTTGCGTTTCGAAGAATCGGACGACCGTCGCCGCTCCGATACTGCAGGCGTTGATTCCTTTCGCTCTATTCTACCGACTTCCGCCTGCTGCTGATTCTCCTTAAACCGCTTCCATTCCAAATATTCGCTGTAATTTCCGGGGAAATCCTTTATACGTCCCTCTCCTCCGAAAACCAGCAAATGATCGGCCACCTTGTCCATAAAGTAACGATCGTGAGACACGACGATCAAACATCCACCATATCCTTGCAAATACTCTTCGAGTACCTGCAACGTCATAATGTCGAGATCATTCGTCGGTTCATCGAGTACCAGAAAGTTCGGATTCCGCATCAACACCGTACACAGATAGAGCCGGCGACGCTCACCTCCACTCAATTTGGCAATATAGTTATGTTGTGCTTGAGGCGAAAACAGGAAATACTGCAAAAATTGTGACGCACTCATTCGTCTTCCATCATTCAACTCCACCGACTCGGCCACAGCCGTCACCGCATCGATCACTTTCTCTCCCTCATCGAACTCTATTCCCGACTGCGAATAATATCCGAACCGCACAGTCTCACCAATATCTATCGTTCCGGAATCCGGGGCCACTTCTCCAAGCAACATCCGGATGAAAGTGGACTTACCCGTACCGTTATCGCCGATAATTCCCATCTTCTCGTAACGGGAGAACAGATAATTGAATCCATCGAGAATGACCTTGTCACCAAACCGTTTGGAGAGTCCTTTTACCTCGAATATTTTTTTACCGATATAGGTCGCGCCGACATCCAACCGCAGATTTCCCTCCGAACGGCGCTTGCGCAGCCGTTCTTCGAGATCGTTGAACGACTCGATCCGCGAACGGGCTTTGGTTCCGCGGGCCTGCGGCTGGCGACGAATCCACTCCAGTTCCCGACGATAAAGATTTACATCCCTTTCTCGTCGACTCTCTTCCGCCTCGAGACGTTGTCGGCGTTTTTCCAAATAGAGTGAATAATTTCCGTCATAAAGATAGGTCTTCTTATCATCAATCTCGACGATATTCGTACAGACCCGATCCAAAAAATACCGATCATGCGTAACCATCAGCAGACTGAACCGCCCTCGCGAAAGATACTCCTCCAACCATTCGATCATTTCGAGATCGAGGTGGTTGGTCGGTTCGTCGAGGATCAGCAGATCGGGCTCGCAAATCAGCGCATTGGCCAAGGCAATTCGTTTGATCTGCCCCCCGGAGAGTTGATCGACCGGCTGATCGAAATGAGTAATTTTCAGCTGGGTAAGAATCTGTTTGATCCGTGCTTCGTAATTCCATGCATTTTGTGCATCCATCTCATCCGTTGCCCGACGCAATGCCATCTCATCTCCCGATTCCACAGCCTGTTCATACACAGCAATCGCCCGAAGAGCCGGAGTATCACCGCGCAAACAAGCATTTAATACGGTCCCCGACGGAAACACAGGATTCTGTTCCAGATATGCGACCTTCAAATCACGTCGAAACGTGATCCTCCCCGACTCATAATCCTCTTTCCCGGCAATAATATTGAGTAGTGTAGTCTTTCCACTTCCGTTTTTCGCAATCAGTCCGATTCGTTGCCCTTCAGCCACACCCAACGAAAGATGATCGAACAACACCAAATCACCGAACGATTTGACAAGATCCTCCACCTGAAGATAACTGACCATATCGATTCCTCTCCCTTAAATTATATAAAAAATGACGGCCGACGGGTCAGAGAGGATACTTCTCGTCCTCTTCTCTCCCTCTCGACCGCCTTATTCGGTTTCCCAATCAGTAGGGCTACTGGGCAGCAGCCTCCTGTTGAGCCTGCTGGATCATCGCATCATTCGCCGTAATCAGAATCTCGACACGACGGTTCTGTGCCCGTCCCTCTTCGGTCGAGTTGTCGGCAATCGGATCATCGTAGGCCAATCCCCGGGTTGTCAGACGCGACGGATCAATCTTCTGTCCGATCAAATAGTTCGCCACAGCCTGAGCCCGTTCTTCGGAGAGCTCTTGATTGATTTTCCGACTACCCGTGTTATCCGTATGACCGTATATAGCTACATTCGTCTCGGGCGATTGAGCCAGCGACTCTGCAAATTTTTTCAGAGAAGCACGCGATGCACTGCTTAATTCACTTTTCCCGGTCTCAAACAAAATCTTATCGGTAAAGGTTACCTTAATCGCCTGATAGTTGTTCTCATCGGTTACGGTTTCTACCTGAGCACCTTCGATCTTTTCGAGTTCCTCTTTCTGTTTATCCATCCGTTTTCCGATCAGCGCTCCCACTCCGGCACCAACGCCAGCACCAACCAATGTGCCAATTGCTGCTCCTTTACCGCCTCCGGCCAAAGCCCCGATTCCGGCTCCAGCTACAGCTCCGCTCGTTCCACCGATCGCTGCTCCTTTACCGGTTTTACTCATATTCTGAAATGCAGCACAACCGTTTAACAGCATGGCTGCTGACAACAAGGTTACGACTGCCAAATTTATCTTTTTCATACGTCTTTTCTCTATAAAATCCCGCCTCACAAATACTACCGAATGACTGTTTCTTCCCGATCTGGACCTACCGAGATAATCTTCACGGGTACACCGGTCTGCTCTTCGATAAACTCGATATAATTTTTCAATTCCGTCGGGAATCGATCGTATTGCCGAACTCCGTTTATGTTACAGTTCCATCCTTCGAACTCCTTGTAAACGGGAACGACCTCTTCATTGACTTCATACGGGAAGTCGGTAACCTCCTTGTCTCCGATCTTATACGCCACTGCGACCTTCAATTTTTCGAAATCGTTCAATACGTCAGACTTCATCATAATCAGTTCGGTCACACCGTTCATCATCACCGAATAGCGCAAAGCGACCATATCGAGCCAGCCGCAACGACGCGGACGTCCCGTTGTAGCACCGAATTCCATTCCGATCTGCCGCATTTTTTCGCCGTCCTCATCGAACAACTCCGTCGGGAAAGGACCGCTGCCTACACGCGTACAGTAAGCCTTAAAGATTCCATATACTTTACCAACCTTCGACGGAGCCACACCCAAGCCGGTACATACCCCTGCACAGAGCGTATTGGAAGAGGTTACGAACGGATAGGTTCCGAAATCGATATCGAGCAGAGAACCCTGCGCACCTTCAGCCAGAATCGCTTTATCTTCGTTCAATAACCGATTGACCTCGTGTTCGCTTTCAATGAAACGGAAGCGTTTGAGGTTTTCTATACCGTCAAACCACTCCTTTTCATAGTCCGTAATGTCGAACTGGAAATCATACTGGCGCAACAACTGTAAATGTTTCTCCTTCAGACGGTCATACAATTCGCGGAAAGATGGAGAAAGAATATCTCCTACACGCAGACCGTTGCGTCCGGTCTTGTCCATATAGGTAGGGCCGATTCCTTTTAAGGTCGAACCGATTTTGGTTTTTCCTTTAGAAGCCTCCGACGCTGCATCCAGAATCCGGTGTGTAGGAAGGATCAGATGAGCCTTTTTTGCAATCCACAGTTTGTCCGCCACATCGACTCCATCGTTTTCCAATTTGGAAATCTCATCAGAAAGAATCACCGGATCGATCACCACACCGTTACCGATGATATTGATCGAACCCGGGCGGAAAATTCCGGATGGAATCGTATGCAACACATATTTTTTACCTTCGAAATGCAGTGAGTGTCCGGCATTGGGGCCTCCCTGGAAACGGGCAATAACCTGATAATTCGGGGTCAGCACATCAACGACTTTGCCTTTTCCCTCATCACCCCACTGCAAACCTAAAACAACGTCAATTTTTTTCATCTTGTTCGGTTAAGATATGAATAAGTCCAACAACAGAAACGATCTCCCGCATCACGAGGGAAACCGGCAATAACCGAACGTAATCCGGACCTATCCCGACTTAAGCACATTCACTCCGGAAATACGCGAAATTGCTTTCAAAGGTAGCGAACTTTTTGTTAACATAAAAGCTCACTTCCGATTTTTATTCAGTTTCGCTTCTTGAAACAAAAAAAACGATGTGACAAATCGTATAAAAAACGGAAATCATACGGCAAATCGGATTTTTTGCGTTACTTTAGCGAATTAAACCGAAACATCTGTACAGATGCGGAAATTATTGTTGATTCTGTTCATAACGCTCATCACAGGATTATGGTGGCGACCCTCGGATGCGCAACTCAACAAGGCGTACTTCTTCTACGTAGGCCGAAGTTTCCTGATCGAGAACAAATATCAGGATGCTATCGAGGTGCTCAATATCCTATTACGCGCCGATTCTACCGCCTATGAAGCTTACTTTTTACGAGGTATAGCAAAATACAACCTCGATGACCTGCTCGGAGCCGAACAGGACTTCACACTGGCCATCCATCAGAATCCGGTCTTTACGATCGCTCTTCAATATCGGGCCATTACTCGTTCCCGTTTGGGTAATTACGACGATGCACTACGGGATTTTCAACAGGCTATCGACTTGAGGCCCGATCTACCGAGTGCCTATTACAGCCGAGGTGTCACCTATCTACTGACCCAACAGTTCGATAAGGCCATAGAAGATTTTTCGACATATATCAATCACGACAACAAAGTAGCCGATGCCTTTTTAAACAGGGGGACCTGCTATCTGTATTTGAAAGACACAACCCGAGCCCTTGCGGATTTCGATCGGGGCATTCGAACCAACTATTTCGACCCAAACGGATACAACCGTAGAGGAGCCCTCTATATGGCGCAAAAAAAATATGATCTCGCTTTGTCCGATTTCAATCAAGCGATCCATTACGATTCAACCTTTATCCCTGCTTATTTCAATCGGGCATTGGTCTATTATAATCAAAAACAACCTGTCCAAGCAATCGAAGATTTTTCGCGGGTCATCGAGCTCGACTCGACCAGTGCCCAAACGCTGTTCAACCGGGCACTGCTCCGCACACAAATCGGGGACTACAACAAGGCATTGGAGGATTACAACAAGGTCGTCTTCTACTCGCCCGACAACGTACTGGTCTACTACAATCGTGCCGGGCTCTACACCCAACTGGGCGACTATGAGGCTGCTATCGCCGACTACACCCGGGCCATCGAGCTCTACCCCGATTTTGCCAACGCCTACCTCAACCGTTCTTCGCTACGCTATATGCTCCGGGATCGGGAAGGGTCGATCAACGATAAAAAAATCGCCGATCAGAAAATCGCCGAATATCGGTCGAAACTGAACGACAGCTCGTTCTCAATTTATGCCGACACCAGCCGGCAATTCAACCAGCTGCTTTCGTTCGAGACCGAGTCGACACAAGAGCGAACCCGGAGAATCACCTCACGGGACGCCGACATTTCGTTGCTCCCGCTGTTTAAATTCACCCTTATCGCCGCCAACGACACGCTTCCCAAGCAACCGCCGCATACACCGACCGGATATTTCCGCTACTATTCCGCTCAGGCGGACTCTTTCGAAAGCCGTGTGAACCTTCGCTACATGAAGTGGGCAAACACCCCCACCGATCTACCTCCCGACACTTTAACAGCTATCAATACGGCCCTCTCCGACTCGCTTCGACAAGGGGATGAATCGTGGCAGATCTACTTCAAACGAGGTGTCGTGCTGTCGCTGATCAGACAATACACCAGTTCGATTGCCAGCTACACGACCGCTATCGACCACGACCCGACAAATCCGTTCCTCTACATCAACCGCAGTACGACCCAGAGCGAGATGATCGATTTTGTCTCCTCGTTGGACAACGGGCAACAACGCATCACGATCGATAACGATCCGGTCAACCGACTGAAAAATCAGACCAACCGGGTCTACAACTACGACGATGCGATCGGTGACCTGAATCGGGCGATTGAGCTGCTGCCCGACTTTGCCTACGCCTACTATAATCGGGCCAACCTATACTGCTTGTCGGGCATGCTTTCGGAGGCCTTGGAGGACTACACCCATGCCATCGAACTGAATCCGCTGTTCGGCGAAGCCTATTACAACCGGGGATTAATTCAGATCTACCTGAAAGATACCCATAAAGGGTGTCTAGACATGAGTAAGGCCGGTGAGCTGGGTATCAAAGAGGCTTATAAGGTCCTGAAAATATACGGTAAAACAGACTACTAACGCTATACATCCACCCTAGCCGACATGACACAGAAAGAGCCTCCGATTCAAAACACCTATGCGACTTCATTTCGCCGATGGAGTGTATTGTGTTTGGTCTCTTTCACCATGCTGACCGGATACGTCATGATAGATGTAATGGCACCGCTCAAAACGCTGTTCGAGCAGCAGATGGGTTGGGACAGCGTCGATTACGGCATCTTTACAAGCGGATACGGATGGTTCAACATATTTCTGTTGATGCTCGTTTTCGGGGGGATCATCCTCGACAAACACGGAATCCGTTTTACGGGCACTCTTGCAGCCGGACTGATGATCGCCGGAGCCCTGCTCAAGTATTGGGCCATCTCGACCGAGTGGAACCATGCTATCACCTCCCTCACATTAGGAGGACACACCTTGTTTGCCCTAAAATCTCAGATTCTCTACGCCACCTTAGGATATGCCCTTTTCGGAGTCGGGTGCGAAATGTTCGGCATTGTAGCCAACAAAATCGTGATCAAATGGTTTCAGGGAAGGTCCCTCGCCTTAGCTTTGGGCCTTAATCTTGCAGCCGGACGTATCGGAACAGCCATCGCCATGTTCGGTTCGCTGCCACTTGCCCGCATCATGGGAGATCCGACCGCTCCGATCGCCCTGTGTACGGCATTGCTATGCATCGGATTTCTCGCATACCTGATCTTCTGTGTCATGGATCGCCGATACGATCGTGCACAGAACACAAACACGCAACCAGACTCTTCTGAGACCACGGAGCCTCCCTTCAAGATCTCCGACATCGTTCGTATCGTGCGCATCCGCGCCTTCTGGCACATCACCATTCTGTGCCTGCTGTTCTATTCGGGCATTTTCCCTTTTCTGAAATTCGCCACGGAACTGATGATCCAAAAGTTCGGCATCTCCCCGGAATTCGCCGGAGCAGTTCCCGCTCTGCTCCCGTTCGGCAACATTCTGCTCACCCCGCTATTCGGATCGATATACGATCATAAGGGATACGGCATCACCCTAATGTGGATCGGCTCGGGAATCCTGACTCTGGTATATCTCGTATTTGCCATTCCGGTACTAACTGCGAAGTGGATAGCCATCATATTGATGCTTCTGCTCGGTATCGCCTTTTCGATGGTTCCGGCAGCCATTTGGCCCTCCGTCTCGAAAATTATACCCTACCGAATGGTCGGCACCTCCTTCTCGCTGATCTTCTGGATCCAAAACTGGGGACTCTCTTTTGTCCCACTGCTGATCGGGTTCGTCCTACAAAAATACTGCATCATCGGCACCACTGTCGTGGACGGTCTCGACGCCACACGATACGACTACACCCTGCCGATGCTGATTTTCGCCGTCCTCGGCCTCCTGTCGATCGGATTCGCCTTTCTTCTCAAGAAGGAAGACAAACGGAAACAGTATGGTCTGGAACACGCCAATTTTACGGATCATCCTCATGTATAAACCTATAATACCATGAAACGAAGAGACTTTCTACGCATCAGCCTGCTCGGAGGTGCCGCGGCAACGATTCTACCGATCAATCTGTCGGCCAAGGGTTCCGGGAAATCGGGATTCACCCTTTGGCAGATTCCCTCGCAAGTCGACACGATCGGCAATTCATACGTATTCCAAACGGATAAAGGTCGGCTGGTTGTCATGGACGGAGGAATGAACGAAGAGGCTCCCTTCCTGAGAGGTTTTCTCTCGGCTCTGGGGTGTGAGGTGGAGGCGTGGTTCATCTCCCATCCGCACAACGACCACATGGGCGCCCTTACCGAAATCCTCAAAAAACCGGGCGATCTGAAGATCAAAAAGATCTACCACTCCCGGTTTTCCGAATCGCTGATCGATCGGGAAGAGCCCTATAATATCTATGCCCGTGAATTTTATGCCGAGCTCGACAAGCTCGACCCGACAGTTACCGAGGTGATCGACTTGAAGGAACCGGGACTGGAGCTGAAAATCGACGGCATGAACCTCAAGATTCTGGGAGTAACCAACGAAGAGCTGGCTTATACCAATCCGTACAACAACTCCAGCATGATCATTCGCGTCTGGGACAGGGCCAAATCGATCGTCTTTCTCGGCGACGCCGGAATCGAGTGCGGAGACAAAGTTTTAAACAGTGCTTACCGCAATGATCTGGATTGCGATTATCTGCAAATGGCCCATCACGGACAACAGGGTTGTAGTGAAGATTTTTATAAAACGATTAAATTCCGGGCTTGTTTGTGGCCGACACCGACATGGGTATGGAACAACGACGCCGGAGGCGGCATCAACACAGCCCACCTCAAAACTTTCGACACCCGCCGCTGGATGGACGAAATCGGCATCACCGAGCACCACGTTAGCTGCCTCGAAGGCCTTTATCGTCTCGACTAACCAATCTAATACAACAACATACACGACCATGAAAAGAAGAGATTTTTTACGTATCAGTCTGCTCGGAGGAGCTGCCGCAACGCTCCTGCCGGTCGACCTGTCGGCCAAGAGTTCCGGGAAATCGGGATTCACCCTCTGGCAAATTCCCTCCCAAATCAACACAATCGGCAATTCCTACGTCTTCCGGACTGACAAAGGACGTGTTGTCGTCATGGACGGAGGAGTAAAGGATGAGGCCATGTTTCTAAAAGGATTCCTGGCTGCATTGGGAAATGAAGTTGAAGCCTGGTTTCTTTCCCATCCGCATGACGATCATATGGGGGCACTTAATGCCATTCTCGAAAATCCTGGAGAAGTAAAAATCAAGAAAATATACCATTCGCGTTTTTCAAATGCATTAAGTCGCAGTGAACAAGGATCACATCCTTTAACTGAAATCTTCTATTCTCGATTAGATGCACTTGACCCAGCCGTCACCGAAGTGATAGACCTAAAAGAACCCGGTCTGGAACTAAAAATCGACGGACTGAATCTCAAGATTCTGGGGGTAACTAACGAAGAGTTCGCCCATACGAATCCATACAACAACTCCAGTATGATCATTCGTGCATGGGACAGGGCTAAATCGATCGTCTTTCTCGGCGACGCTGGAATTGAGTGTGGGGACAAAGTTCTAAACAGTGCTTACCGCAATGACCTGGACTGCGATTACCTGCAAATGGCTCATCACGGGCAACAAGGGTGTAGCGAAGATTTCTATAAAACCATTAAATTCCGGGCTTGTCTGTGGCCGACACCGACATGGGTATGGAATAACGACCAAGGTCAAGGAACAAACACCGGCAACCTAAAAACATTTGATACACGCCGCTGGATGGACGAAATCGGCATCACCGAACACCACGTCAGCACTGTCGACGGTCTGTTCCGTTTAGACTAGTTAATCATATCAACTCAACATTCAAAATAGAAGAGGGCGGAATAACACTTTCCGCCCTCTTCTATTATTGCTCTAAACAAACGAATACACGTTTACACTTCGCGTATACTAGGCTATTTGCTTAAATTGATAATCGAAGCAACCATAGCCGCTAAAGAAGCTGTAGAAGACATGAAGCCCATCGTGTTCACCAATCCGTTTCCGGTTCTTTCCGGTCTCATCGGTACTACAATCTGACATCCGGCCTCAACCTTCGGATAACGCTTAAAGAAGAACCCCCCCCGCGTTGCAGCAACTTTTCCATTCATATACACCACAAAAGGTCTTCTCCGTGCCTCTTTTTTATACCCTCCGGCTTGCCTTATATATTCTTTGAATTTTTTCTGATCATATACAACCGTATTCTGGTACAAAACAGCACCGGAAATACTGACAGTTCCAATATATTTCGGAACAAATATTCTATCCCCCTCCCGCAGAATAATATCATCCGGACAACCTGGATCCTGAACAGCTTTAGCCACATCGATTCCGACCGGATAATATTCAGGAATAACGACAGATTCCGTTGCAATCGAATCTTTCCCTTTATTAGTATTAGCTATATTCAATACGGCTTGCACTCTTGCCTTTTGATCTTCTGTCATCCGTCGTTGTACACTCGCTCCTAAAATATAGGCTTCAGGAGTAAATCCTCCCGCATTACGAATAATATCCGACAAACGACTCCCTGCTGTAGCTAGCACATATGCTCCTTCAAATAAAACTTGTCCCTCAACATAAACCTTCTGTTGTGCGGAATATCCGGGAGAACGTCGTACTATAATCTCATCAAATGGCTCTATAACAAATCGAGCATCCTCTGGAGCAATCTTCAGGTCTTCTGTGATATCGAACGTATACACCTCTGCCGTTTTGGGAGTATAAGTCGTAGATTGTGGATCTTTAACCCTTCGGGCAATCTCGATCTTAGCCAACGATGCTGATTCACGTAATCCTCCACACAAAAGTATAACGTCCTCAACGGTCATCCCCTGCCGGTAGGGAATCGTATCCGGTGCATTTACTTCCCCTGATACCGTTATGATATAATTTTCACGCAAGTCATAAATATTGGGAATATACACCTGATCCAAATTACACAACGGAATATCTTCTCCACTCATTACCTTCCGCACATCAAACGGGATAACTGTATATAGATTAGTTGTCGAATCATATCTGGAAATTTGTCCCCGAGATGCGAACTCAGATCCCCTTAAACCTTCCGCTTTTTTAATCAACTGAGACAATGTCGAAATCTTATCGGAAAGTTCATATTGACCGGGACGCCAAACTGCACCAGAAATTGAAATCATATTCCGATAAATCGGCAGAACCTCTCCCACGAAAACCGAGTCGCCATCCTGCACCTCAAAATCAGAAAAATCGGGACGATCAACCGTAAGAATCTCCCATGCACGGCCATTGCTTTTACGATATACGGTTACATTTTCACTATATGCATCTCCAGTAAATCCTCCGGTATAGTCAATTAATGTACCCAACGTTTCTCCCTCTTTCATATCATAGGCCATACCCCTCTTCACTTTACCTGCAATCCGCACATGATTATCGTAGGGAGGAACAATGATCATATCATTATCTTCCAAGCGGATATTGGTCTCATACTTCCCATTGATCAAATAATCATACACATCCAAATCCGCTACCTCTTTGCTGTTTCGATAAACCTTCACATGACGCAAAGATCCAATATTGTTAACCCCTCCCGCAGAATACAATGCATTGAACAGAGTGGCTAATGAAGGTAATGTATAGGTCCCGGGCACACGAACCTCACCTGAAATATTTACTTTAATACTTCTAATTTGCCCCAATGTTACACGAACCTGACCGTTCATGATTTCGCTGATTTTAGCAGCAATTAATTGCTGAGCCTCCGCTACAGTCAATCCTGCAAGAGATATCGGACCGACTCCCTGTATACTGATACTCCCTTCAGGAGATATCTTTTCTCGATTTCGGAACTCCGACTCACCCCACACCTCAATCATCACCTCATCTCCGGGTCCCAACACGTAATTAGGAGGAGTAGCAATATTATAACTCGGAGCAAACGTCAAATTTTCAGTAGAAAAAATCTCTTGTCCGAACACTGTATTCGAATTACTATTCAAACTATCTAGACGGAATTGTCCTCCTGTAGCGTTTGCCCTATTCTGCAAATATTCCTCATCTACATTCCTTTGTGATGAATTTCTACTGAGTGAATCAGAGGCTATCGTAGAAGAAGAAGTAATGGTTGCCGTCGACGATGGAGATCCATTCGCATTTAAAACTGCATTAATTTGGGCGTCAGATGCACCCATAGCTTTCGCCCGTTGAACCATATCCGAAGTAACTGCAACTTGTGCACTAACAAGTCCAGACGGTCCAAGCAACAACAAAATCGATACTAAAACAAATCTAAATGTCGAATTCATACAAGCTTTTTATTTCGTTTTCCCAAAAGATCGATCACGTAAATCATTATAAATCCAAGAATCAAATCTAAGAAAAACAATATATTGATATTTATATCTTTAAGCAAAACATTCAGCACAACAAAACATGCTTGCATAAAAATTATAGTCATCGAACTTTGGAAATGGTTCAATCCGAGACGCAGCATTTTATGATGAATATGTCGTTTGTCGGGATAGAAAGGAGACAATCCGGCTTTGATTCTCACAAAAAAAACACGAATTGTGTCGAATACCGGAATAAACACCATACCCAGAAAAACAGCAGGTGCAGCAGGTGTATTAAACATGGCAGTTTCGACATTCATGTTATAAAATTTAAGCCCGAAAAAAGCGATTAGATACCCCAATGTTAACGACCCTGTATCTCCCATAAAGATCTTCATTCGATTGCCAGACACATTGTAGAAGAAAAAGACGCTTACAACGCCTACGATTCCAGCAACCATGATTCCGTACACATACAAGTTGTTCCATGTAAACCAAATACCCAAGGCTCCGAGAGTTAACAATGAAAGACCCGAACACAGACCATCGATCCCATCAATCAAATTATATGCATTCATTAACAATACGCATACCAATACGGTCAGAACCGCTCCGACAGCAACAGGAACCGTATGTATTCCAAACAATCCCCCTAAATTGCCGATCCGACATCCTCCATAAACCAAGAGCAATGAGACAAAAATCTGTACGACAAATTTACTCTTATATGTCAGTCCTGTAAGATCATCCGCCAGACCCGTAAAGAAGACCATGGTCAATCCAGCCAACAAAAACATTCCTTCCCGAAAAACATCCGTTTCCAAAGACCATGCACTGATCTCCCATCCACCGAAATAGCGGATTCCCATAATCAAAGCGACAGAGAATATAAATGCCGGCAGGAAAGCGACTCCTCCCAGACGGGGAATGTTTCCATGATGTAATTTCCGCTCGGAGATTTCGTCAAATAATTTCTTTTTTTTCGAAATTATAATGATTCTCGGAATCACAACGACCCCGACTAAAGCTGAAACCAGAAGTGTTATGACAACAAACAATGTCAGCATTATTCTCTATTTTTTTGAGATGTGCATAAATAAGCGTTGCAAAGGTACTAATTATGTTTGATATTCTGCTTATCTCCTTAAGAAAAACCCACTTTTACACGCTTATACATTACAAACGTATCAAAATTAATGTTTATTTTTGTCCATAATTTTGAAGCCTAAAATTTAAATCTCGCAAGGCTCGAATAAAGCATAAAAACGACAAGTCAATGAAAATAGCAATCGTCGGTAGTGGGTATGTCGGTTTGGTTTCAGGAGTCTGTTTTTCAGAAATGGGAGTCGAAGTTGTCTGTATCGACAAGGACTCCGATAAGATCGAAAAACTACGTAATGGACAAGTCCCCATTTATGAACCGGAGCTCGATACATTAATCCGTAAAAATCTATCAGCCGGTCGATTAAGCTTCGAAACCGACCTAACATCGGTCATTGATACGACTGACATTGTTTTTATTGCTGTCGGCACACCTTCCGACAGCGACGGCAGCGCCGATTCAAGCAGTGTCTTTGCCGTAGCCAGAACGTTTGGAGCCTCAATTTCACGTTATACGCTATTAGTCACTAAAAGTACTGTTCCTGTCGGAACTTCCGTGAAGATCAAAGCGATCGTACACGAAGAGTTGCTGCGACGGGGAGTAAACATACCGTTTGATGTAGCATCAAATCCTGAATTTCTTAAAGAGGGCAATGCCATCAAGGACTTTATGAGTCCCGATCGTGTTGTTGTCGGCACAGAAAGCGAACGGGCCAAAGAATTAATGAGTCGACTCTACCGTCCGTTTCTTCTAAACAATTTCCGGGTCATTTTCATGGATATCGCTTCTGCCGAGATGACCAAATACGCTGCGAACTGCATGCTGGCTACACGCATCAGCTTTATGAACGATATCGCTAATCTCTGCGAATACGTCGGTGCCGATATCAATATGGTCCGTAAAGGAATAGGCAGCGATCCGCGCATCGGCCAGAAGTTTCTTTATCCCGGATGTGGCTACGGAGGTTCCTGTTTCCCAAAGGATATCAAGGCCCTGATACATACAGCTGAAACTGTAGGTTATCCGATGCAAATCCTCCATGCCGTTGAAGCAGTCAACGAACGACAGAAACGTATTCTTTTCGACAAATTGATGCGTCATTTCGCAAACGATCTCAAAGGTCGTCGTATCGCATTGTGGGGAGTTGCGTTCAAACCCGAAACAGACGATATCCGGGAAGCCCCATCGATGACACTGATCGAACTGATTCTTGGAGCAGGAGGCGAAATTTCCGTATACGATCCTGCAGCGATGGAAGAGTGCCGCCACAAATGGGGTGATCGAATCCAGTACGGATCCGACATGTACGATGCAGTAACCGATGCAGATGCACTATTGTTGGTTACCGAATGGAAAGAGTTCAGACTTCCTTCATGGTCTGTCGTAAAACGATTGATGCGCACTCCCATTCTGTTCGACGGACGTAATATTTATGATCGACATGACCTCGAGGAGAATCAATTCACTTATTACTGTATAGGAAACTAAACGTTTCCCCCCTGACTGACGTCACTCCGATAATAAGATATACGACTGTCTTTTTGCTGACAGTCGTATATTTTTATGAAGTTTTTTACACTTCATCTATCACCAATCCCTAATTAAAAGCTAAGGCCCAGACGGAATCCAAAATTATTCAACTGACTCATTTTATCCTGCATGACCGTACCCTCATTAGTCGCATAACTATAATAGAGAGCGGCATGAAATCCGATGCGAGTCTGTGAGAAAGGACGTATCTGTACACCCAGTTCCGGCGACATGTAAAATCCCCACGTCTCTTCATAGGCTTGCAGGATATAAAAGTCCGATGAAATTCGCGCATAATTTGCACCGAGCTTCATGGCAACATAAGGTTCGCAGATACTTCCGGCCAGAAACCGATAGCGTCCGGTCACACCGAACGGCACCTGATAAAGGGAATGCTGTTGGTCCGTGGTAACAGCCGAAGATGGGGTCATGGATATTGTGCGACGAGAAACATATTCATTATTCGTGTGATAAGAAAGAAAAGCACCTATACCAAAATTACATGGAAAATAGTATCCGCCTTCAAAATTCATACCCCATCCGCTCGCTTTATCCACATAACTGGCTCCGAGCGGAACATTAAATTGCCAATCGATATTCATGTATATATCTGAATTATATTGCGCCTGGCTCAATGCCGGACAAAACGACAAAGCAACTACAGCAACACCCCATCCTATGATTTTCTTTTTTATGTTTTTCATGACATCAACGTTTTTATAATAAATGAATACTCATTGTGCGTTACTCCACATCTCGTATCAGATAGGAGGATTGAATAAAAGATTGGTCCACGGCCCTCACCGTAAGGGTAACATTAAATGAATCGGAACCACTGAGCAATCCGCTCAATAAGGAGTTCCACACCACTGGCAACTTCCGTTCCGGTCCGGTTTCTGCCGTTAGATCGACCATTTCGGTCAACAGCGACCCGACACTGTAACTATACACCACCGGATACGGATAATACCAGTCCGACCAATCTCCCCAATATCCGGGCCACCAATATCCGGGATAGGCATTCCACCAATAAGGAGAACTGTAATAATCAACAAAATAGGAAACGCTCTCGATATAACTGATCTGTAAGCCCAAATCGGCTTCCTCTTTGTCCGAAACGCGTAAATAGCCGCACATACCCATATTATCGGCATAGGTTTCCAATATGGCTTCAGCATTAATTCCTGTCCAGTACTCGGGAATATCCCTATCACCGATAATCATGATGCTGTCCGGCATATAATAGGTCACAAATTCATTGAAATTCGCCGCAGTATCATAATTGGTAAACACCAAAAAATCACTGCTCAACTCTCCCAGATCGGGATCGCGCCGACAAGCGACCAACGCAAATACGGCCATTAAAATGTAAATCGATTTTTTCATGCTTTTTAAAATTAAAATATGGTTTATTGGAACTTTCGAATGAGATCCGACATGACTGAATCAAAATTCATTCCATAAGTTTATTCGATCCAATCCAGAAAAATTTTAAAAGCACAAACCCGCAAAATAGAGATCGCCCCAGATCAGAGTCAATCCCCGATCCGTTCTTCATGGTAAAGAAAGAGAAGCTCCATCGTAGATAGAGCTTAAAAGTTTATGTAAATATCTATCTTGAGAAAATATACTGAAAAGCTAATCGCTCGTCAACTTCAATTCGATGTATACCTCGACATACAGCCTGCCAAATCAGCGACAGATTACTTTCAATCAACTATTTAGCAAAACACACACATAAAAAAAGCGACCTGCAATCTATATGCAAGTCGCTTGCGGAAAGTGGGGGATTCGAACCCCCGGTACCAGTTACCCAGCACGGCAGTTTAGCAAACTGCTGGTTTCAGCCACTCACCCAACTTTCCTTGTATCGAAACGAGCGCGGCTCAAATCGGATACAAAACTAAACTATTTTTGCGTAAAAGCAAAATTTTTCAGAATCAATACTTCGTTCTTTACGTTCTTCGCCCCAATCGAAGATGATTATCAGACCACTCTAAAATATAAATTTCGAGCTGATCTCCTTATAATCATGAACCCGTTCGATTACATCGGCAAAGATGTCAGCTACCGACAATACCGTAAATTTTGAGGTGTCTTCGGTCGTTTTAAGCGGAATCGTATCGGTCACGATAACCTCGGAAAGCGCACTCTTATTGATTCGATCGTAAGCAGGTCCGGACAATACGGGATGCGTAACGGCAGCACGGACACTTTTTGCTCCTAACTCTTTGAACATATCCGCCGCCTTGGTAATAGTCCCTGCCGTATCAATCATGTCATCCATGATGATAATATTCCGATCTTTCACATCGCCGATAGCCGTAATTTTTCCTACCACATTGGCTTTTTCACGCTGCTTGTGACAGATAATCATCGGTGCATCCAAATGTTGCGAATAAGCATTGGCCCGTTTTGCACCACCCATATCAGGAGCTGCAATCGACAGATTTTCTATATTAAGATTTTTGATATAAGGGACGAAAATACCGCTGGCATAGAGGTGATCGACCGGGATATCGAAAAATCCCTGAATCTGATCGGCATGAAGATCCATTGTCATAATCCGATCGACCCCGGCAGCACGCAGCAGGTTTGCGACCAATTTGGCACCAATGGAAACTCTCGGACGATCTTTCCGGTCTTGTCTTGCCCAACCGAAATAGGGCATGACAGCGATGACACGATGGGCCGATGCACGATGGGCAGCATCGATCATTAACAGCAGCTCCATCAAGTTGTCAGCAGGCGGGAAAGTCGACTGAACGATAAATACCGTACATCCACGAATACTTTCGTCATAGGCGGGCTGAAACTCCCCGTCGCTGAATTCGAGCACTTGAGAATTGCCCAAACCGATTCCGAAATTGGAAGCGATCTTTTCGGCCAGATAGCGGGAACCCCGACATGAAAAAATCTTAATCTTATGAATTGCCATGATCTGAAGAGTTGTTCATTCGTGCACAAATGTACGCCATTTTCATGAAAAACATAGGGAATGTTTGTAACTTTTTCGTAATAAATGGCCGAAGAGCTTTTTTCTATGGATTTTTGGAGCCTTCCGGGACTTTTTTACATGTTTTGTTTCCACAAATCCAAACACTCCTCTATATAATCGAGTACCTCCTCACGCCCTTGGCGCTTTTCGGAAGAGGTTCGGAAAACAGGAGGCAACTGATCCCATGTCTCCCGTAACACCCGACCGAAACGGGCTATATTCGACGATGTCTTGTCGACCGACTGTTTGTCACATTTGGTAAAGATCAGGCCAAAAGGAACTCCATGCTCCCCGAGCAGATGGATGAATTCCAAATCTATCTTTTGCGGTTCGAGACGTGAATCAATCAACACGAAAAGCGAAACCATATTTTCCCGTCGTAACACATAATCGGTGATCAAGCGCGAAAAGGCCCCCCGCTGATCCTTCGAAACCCGGGCGTACCCATATCCGGGCAAATCGACCAGATACCATGTCCCATCAATCTTAAAATGGTTGATCAATCGGGTTTTTCCGGGAGTGGCCGAGACTTTGGCAAGACCCGGACGATCTGTCAGCAAATTGATCAGAGAAGATTTCCCGACATTCGATCTGCCGATAAACGCAAATTCGGGTAACGAGTCTTTCGGACATTGTTCCAATTTTTGACTACTGACAGTAAATACAGCTGAACGGATATTCATGACACAACGATTTGGATCGACGCCAATCATTCGTCGACCGATTGACTATGGGAAATGATCATCAACTTATCATTCAAAAAGATATGGGAGCTGCCATTAGGTATAAAAAACGTTCCGTCCCGTTTGACAGCAACGACCAATTCATCGTCGGGCAATGGAAGGTCCATCAACCGATCGCCTTTAACGAGCATATCAGCCGTAACGGGTATTTCGGAGAATGTAGATTTAATCTCTGCCGGCAGCTCTTCAAACCGAAACTTTTTCCGCCCCGCTTCAGGGTTATCGGCAACAAGCTTCAGTTTTTGAGCCATATAGTTGACCGTCGTTCCCTGCACAAGCAGCGAAACGATCGTAATGAAAAACACCGTATTGAAGATGAACGAAGCATTATCGATTCCTGCAGTCAACGGGTAGGTCGCGAAAATAATGGGTACAGCCCCCCGCAATCCGACCCACGAGATATAAGATTTCGCCCGATTCGTAATTTTTCGAAACGGAGCCAAACAGAGAAACACCGTAACAGGACGAGAAATAAGAATCATGACCGCAGCAATCATCAGTCCGATCCACGTGACTGGTAACAACTCCTTGGGATTGACCAAAAGCCCGAGGGCAAGGAACATAACCAATTGAGAGAGCCAAGCTATCGTATCGAAGAAAGATCCGATACTTCGATGATGAGGCATTTTACTGTTTCCGATAACCAATCCCGCAATGTAAACAGCCAAATACCCGTTTCCTTTGATCAGATCGGTAAACGAAAAGACAAAAAAGACACACGACAGCAACAATACCGAGTAGAACGACTTGTTGTCGCTGTTCAATCGATTGATAAACAAAAGGGCAAGCCGTCCGAGTAAGTACCCCGAGATCGCGCCTATGGATATCTGCATCAACAGCGTAAGGATAGATTGACCGAAGCTCATCCCTCCCACTTGAATCACCTGAATGAAAAGAATTGTGAGGATATTGGCCATCGGGTCGTTACTTCCACTCTCGAATTCGAGCATCGGACGCAGATTTTCCTTCAATTTAAGCCCTTTTGAACGAAGAATCGAAAACACCGAAGCCGAATCGGTTGAGGACATCACGGCGGCAAGCAGCAACGATTCATACAACGAGAGCGAAAACTGAGGAAAAATATATCGAGCGATCAGATAGATTGCTCCCCCGGTCAGAAAGGTCGTAAGCATCACTCCGGCGGTCGCCAAAACTATTCCGGGCCCGAGTACCGGACGGATTCGGCTGAATTTGGTATCCATACCGCCCGAGAAAAGAATTACGCTCAAGGCAACCATACCGATAAATTGCGCAGCAGTCGGACTGTTGAACTGAATTCCCAGCCCATCGCTTCCGAAAAGCATACCGACCCCCAGAAACAGCAACAAAACAGGAACCCCAAACTTGTGTCCTGCTTTTCCTGCAATAATACTCACAAACAACAAAACCGCTCCGACCAGCAGGATATTTCCGGCATTCAACACCATAGTCTTTTCTCGAAAATTACGATATGCGATAAAGGATCCGACTTACCGAGAGCCCGTTTCTCCAAACACAGACCCCACTGCTCCAAAGGTACGGATTTTATTTCTTGTTACAACAAATGTCCCGAGCGAAACTTCACTCGGGACATTTGTTCTATATAGACCATTTTCAATCTCTACCGAATCGGAACGAGTACAAAACGGAACGAATAGTCGCCGTAGGGTAACCGATAAGCCGGTCTTGGCCAGCTGCCCCAACTGTCTTCGCCTCCGACACCCATCTGTACGGCATCGATATGCACATTGACCAAATCCCGAGGAGTGAGTTCACCCGAATGGCGCTGGTGTTTTTCGACACCATCATCCAGATCTGCCGTCAAATAGGGTAATGCCGACGCTTGGAACGGCTTATCACTTCGGATCTCAAATCCACGTCCCGAGCGGTCGATCTGTTTCCAGTATCTCACATCGGTCTTGTTCCCGCTCTCCTGCGGACGGATATACGGATAGTACTGATCATCTACATCTTCCGTATACAGGCCGATCAGCGCTGCCGCTTTCCGGTCCGAGTAGCTCTCCTGTGGACCACGACCGTAGTAACAGATCTGATCATACTGATGAGGCATCGTGAGTTCCATACCAAACCGGAACAAGTGAGGCATATCTTTCTGAGCTGGATCGACTGTCAACACTTCAGCAACCTCGACAGCTCCGTTTCCGTCAATCGTATAGGTAAGTTCGAGTTGTGCGGCCAGTTCCGGCAGTTCATACTTCGCAGCAACGACCATCTCGCCTCCTTGAGGTTTCGCTTCCAGACTCTTCAGCTTCATCTGCGGATCGTGCCACAAGCGGAACTTCTGCTGCATCTGGGCACCGAAATCGTTGTCGGTCGGAGCTCTCCAGAACGACGGGCGCAACGGATAACCCTCCAAAATCAGGTCTTTCCCGTCGATCGTGTAATCGGTCATCCAGCCGCTCGCCCGATCAAAACTTACCGAGAAGTTGTCGCCCTCGAAAATCAGCGCTTTCGTCGAAGGCACCTGCCGAACCGAATCCGCTGCCGGACATGCTTCGGCCGAGAAGGTGCTGTACGGTCTTACTTCCAACTGATCGTAGGCCAGACAAGTGCCTGCCGGCAACAAACCGTCTGCCTGTTTCAACAGATAGCGTACGTTCAACAGGACTTCTCCCGTTCCTTCAGGAAGCGTATATCCCAATGTTATCGTCTTGCGTTGCTGCGGAGCGATATCCAAATCGTTCACAACTCCTTGAGCCACCGGAACACCCTCCGACACAAGTTCCCACTCCATCCGGTAGTTCGAAAGATCGATAAAGAAGTTTTCATTATATACCTCAACCGCTCCTTTCTGGAGATCGACCGGTGTCGTCCAGATCGGCTGCTGAATCTTGCCTGCCTCATACATATGGGGATTAGGCACACGATCGGGGCTGACCAAACCATTGCAGTTGAAATTCTTATCCGAAACCGTATAGTGACCGTAGTCACCACCGTACGTATAGATCATGCAGCCGTTGCGATAATCCCGAAGGCCCTGATCGACAAAATCCCAAATGAAACCACCCTGCAGGTTCGGATAGGTGCGGAACAGATCCCAATACTCCTTGAACCCGCCCAACGAGTTCCCCATCGCGTGGGCATACTCGCAAAGGATCACCGGACGCCGATCACCCTCACCTTTGCCCCATGCCTCTACGGTAGCGATCGCCGGATACATCGGACACCACACATCCGAATAGTCGTTTCGCTTCGGATCATCCAGTGCCCGTTCGTACTGCACCGGACGGCTGGGATCGAACTGTTTGATCCAATCGTACGCCTGATAAAAATTCTCTCCGGGGCCAGCCTCGTTACCTAACGACCAAAAGATAATGCTCGGATGGTTCTTGTCCCGCAATACCATACGGGTGTTCCGTTCCATGTGGGCCAGCTTGAAACGCGGATCATGTCCGAGCGACTGTTCGCCGTATCCCATTCCATGTGACTCGATATTCGCCTCATCGACCAGATAGATTCCGTACCGGTCACACAGGTCGTACCATAACGGATTATTCGGATAGTGCGAGGTCCGCACAGCATTGAAGTTGAATTTTTTGAGAAGGGTCAAATCCTCGATCATACGGCGTTCCGATACGACATAACCGTAATCGGGATCGATCTCGTGCCGGTCGGCACCCTTAATCAGCACAGGCTGTCCGTTTACCAATACCTGCGATCCCTTGATCTCCACCTTACGGAAACCGACATTCTGCGGAATCACTTCGGTCACCTTGCCGTCACGATCCATAACCACGGCCAACAACCGATACAGATTCGGGGCCTCGGCACTCCACTTTTTCGGATCGGCGACGGCTGTTTCCACCTCAAAATTGCCCTCTTTATCGGGAGTCGCCTCCATCTCGGCCACAACGGCTCCTTGTGCATCCTGAAGGGTAAACTTCACCGCCCCGCGTCCTTGCATCGTCCCCTGCACAGTGAGGGTCGCATTCCGATATTCGGCATCCAAATCGGGAGTGATGAACAGATCGTTCAAACGGACCTTCGGCCGAGCATAGAGATACACATCACGTCCCACTCCGGACAGGCGCCAGAAATCCTGATCCTCGAGGAACGAACCGTCGCACCAACGAAACACTTGAAAGGCAATCCGGTTGGTTCCCGGCTGGAGATATTCGGTCACATCAAACTCCGCGCCCAATTTGCTGTCCTCGCTGTAACCGACATATTTCCCGTTTATCCACAGATAAAGATTCGAAGTAACCGATCCGAAATGGATAAACAGATCCTTGTCTTTTGCCGTCCACCCTTCGGGCAGTTCAATCGTACGGATATAGGACCCGACGTGGTTGTCTTGAGTGGGAATTTCGGGAGGATTGACCGGCTGAATACTGCTCCACGCATATCCCATATTGATATAGACCGGATCTCCGTATCCATTCACTTCCCAAATACCGGGAACCGGCATATCAGCCCATGCGCTGTAATCAAAGTCATTCGCATAAAAATTCGTGGGACGCTGGTCGGCATCCTTCACCCAATTGAACTTCCACAATCCATTCAACGAGATGAAATTGGCCGATTTTTCCCGGACATTTTCCCGAGCAGCCGACTCATTTTCATAAGCGAAATAGGAGGCATGCATCGGAGCACGGTTAACGGCATTGACTTCGGGATCCATCCACTCCGTAAAGGTCTGAGCCGAACCCACCGTTGCCACCAAAGATGCCGCGACACACCAAAAAAGACTTTTCTTCATATTTAACTCTGTGAAAATTAATACAATTCGATCAAAGATAACTAAATTACTCTCTTCTCCTATCCTATTATTTGGGAAAAAGCAAGATAAACACTTTCCCTTCTCATAACAGATCGACCAACGATCTCATTATGCTCCATTACGGTTTTTTGGGAACAACCAACGGGAGCGATCGTTCGACAATCCGGGTGCCATTCGGCGCGACATCCGGCTCATCGCGATGAGCGATATAGACGACCAGAGTGTACTTTCCGGGTTTGACTCCATCCAACGGAATATCAACCAATGCACTCTCCCCGGCCGGAATATTTGCCGGCGAGCAAACACCTTCCTTGACAATCCGTTTCGCTCCGGCTATAATCGTATAACCGATCTCGAAATTCCGCATATTAGCGATACCGAATCCATTGACAATCTCCACTCGGCCGGCTACCGGTCCCTCCTCGATCGATGTGTTTCCGTATCCCGACGATGTTCCTCCCGACGTTTCAGCCTGCCCTGCAAAATTCAAGGTAAACCGTCCGTCGGAATCGTTTCTCTCTTGCGGTTTTCCGACCACCATATCGCTGTTCCACTCGGCTCCGGCCTCCTGATAGATAACCGGACGCTCCTTCTCCACCTCCTTGAGTTTAAGATAGGCCTCATAGGTATTATAACCCTGACCGGCCTTTTCTCCCAATGAGAATATCAGCACGGAAGGGTGATTTTTCGACATATAGTACATGTTCATCACCCGATCGACATAGGCATTGGTCCATACCGTGTCGTTGGCCAGCGTTCCGCCTACTGTCCGCTCGTCTCCACTCGCACGGGTATCAATGTTCGCACTGTTACATACATACAGGCCGTAGCTATCCGTCAACTCATAAAACCGGTCGTTCTGCGGATAGTCCGTAATCCGAAGACAATTGATTCCCTGTTTGCGGAAGTTCTCGAAGTCCCGCCGAATCGTCGCCTCCTCCTTCGGACAATCGTAGTCGACTGCATGCAACGTCACGGGATAGCCGTTGATCCGAAATCCCTTGTCATCATACTCCACTTTGCGAAATCCGATCTTCACCTTCGTATACTCCGTAAACCGTCCTTCGTGCTGTAGCCGCAACGCTATGGTGTATAGCTTCGGGCTTTCATGACTCCACGACTGAATATCGGGCAGGTTGGCAAAGAAACGCACCGTATCCTCCGACCGCAGGTAGAAACGGGCATCGCGCTTGCCGTGGGATACGACCGTACTGTCGTCCGGAGCGATCAACTCATAGTGCACAAGCACCTCTTTGGGATTCAGCAGATGCGACTTGACAATTGCACCGAAGCTGAACAAAGCATTACCCGCATCGTTAAACCGCGTATCGATCACAAAGTCCCGAATCCGCACCTTCGGCTGGGCAATCACCCGAACCGCACCTTCGATCTGTGTCCCTTCGGTTTCGATCTGATTCTCCAACGCCTCCGAAGCCGGATGTGCATAGGCAATCACGGCTATCGTATTTTTCCCATCAGCGACATAACGCGTGATATCGAAATAGGCCGGAGTTTTGGAATCCTCGTGATAGCCGACAGGGTGTCCGTTCGCAAAGACATAATAGGCCCGGCTTACGGCATCCAAACGGACGAAAATCTGACGATCGATCCACTTGAACGGCATGGTAAACTCCCGACGATAGACCGCAGCCCACACGTCATTCACCTCACGTTCCGGCACCGTAACGGTCTGCCATGCCGATACATCCATATCGGGTTGTGTGAGTGTCGAATCGAGATCCACCGGTCCACGAAAGGTTTTCATCTGCCACTTTCCGTTCAAACTACGGATATAAAGCGAATTGGCATCATCCTCCTGCAAGGCAAGATCCCGACTGTCATAGCTCATGATCCGGGTCCCGGCCGGCTCCCTACGGAAGCTCACTTCGGTCGGATCATCCATCATATTTTGTTGGGCCTGCGCAATGAACTGCGCAACCAGTCCACATAAACAGAATGCAATACAACGTCCGTATTTCATCTTTTTCAAGTTTTAATTTATGCGAAGATACCCTTACTATTCAACCTTTCGCAAAATTTCCCTTAATGTGCAAAGATAATAAAATAGCTGCCCGGAGAAAATGCCGGGCAGCCATTTTTCAGTTTTCTTCCGTGTTCCTTCGTATTTATTTGGTCGGAATCGTCGCAGCCGCCGCAATCACACTCAAATTACGGATCGATCGGGACGAAGCAACCTCGGGAATCAAATGTACATACGGATGGTTCAATCCCATTAAAATCGGACCATTGATCTCGGCACCACCCAAAATTTCCATCATTTTGTATGAGATGTTGGCCGACGACAAGTTCGGGAAAATCAACACATTGATATCACGGTCTCCCAACTTGTTAAACGGATAGAATTCATTCCGGGCCTTTTTGTTCAGCGCAATGTCGGCCTTCATCTCACCGTCTACGAGCAACTCGGGATACTGGAAGTGCAGAATCTCCACCGCTTTAGCCACTTTCGTCGCCAACGGCTCGGTACTTGTACCAAAGTTTGAATGAGACAGCATACCAATTACCGGTTCGATACCGAAACTCCGTACGGTCCGGGCCGTCATCAATGCAATGTTAACCAGATCTTCGACCGATGGACTCGGGTTAACCGCCATATCAGCAAAAAACATCGGTCCTTTTTTGGTCGTTACAATCTGCATAGCAGCCAAAGTCGTATTGCTGTTCGTCGTAAAAATCTGACGGACAGGTTTCAACGACTCGATATAATGGTGCGTATATCCGAGAATCGACGTATCTGCATCGCCTGCCGCCACCATCATCAACGAGAACCAATCCCGATGCATCATATACTCAACGGCCTCACTCATACGAACACCTTTACGGCTCACCTTATTATAAAGTTGCAAAGCATAATCCTGACGCCGACCCTTCTCCGCATCGCTTCTGAAATCGACCACATACTTCATATCGAGATTCAGGTGGTTCTCCTGCAGGATGGAGGCGATCTTCTTCGCATCCCCTACCAAGATCGGAACAGCCAGATTGTCGTTAATCAAATGAATGGCCGCCTTGATTGTCGTCAACCGGTCACCTTCACTGAATACGATTCGACGCGGTTCTGCCGTCTTAACTTTTGAACGAATCGCACGCATCAACTTATCGTCACGCCCCATACGTCCGTCCAACTCTTCGGCATAAGCCTTCCAGTCGGTAATTGTTTTTCGGGCAACACCCGATTCGATAGCTGCCTTGGCCACTGCCACCGAAATCGTCGAGATCAACCTCGGATCCAATGCTTTCGGAATCAAATATTCCCGTCCAAAAGATATATTGTTATCATTATAAGCTGCAGCTACAATATCAGGAACTGGTTCTTTGGTCAATGCAGCGAGAGCCTTCACGGCTGCAATCTTCATCTCTTCATTGATCGTTGTCGCCCGTACATCAAGTGCCCCCCGGAAGATGTATGGGAATCCCAGTACATTGTTCACCTGATTCGGATAATCCGAACGTCCCGTTGCAAAGATGATATCCTTGCGCGCTGCCATCGCATCGGCATACGAAATTTCCGGATTGGGATTTGCCAAGGCAAACACGATCGGATTTTCGGCCATACTACGCACCATATCCTGTGTCAGTACATTAGCTACCGAAAGCCCGAGAAATACATCCGCACCGACCAATGCTTCTGTCAATGTATTGACTTCCCGAGTCGTGGCAAATTTGCTCTTGATCGGATTCAGGTCATTCCGACGCACCGAAATCACTCCTTTACTATCACACATTACCACATTTTCGGGTTTGACACCGAGCGACATATACAATCTTGCACAAGAAACCGCAGCAGCTCCGGCTCCGTTCACTACGACCCGAACCTCATCAATCTTTTTGCCCGCTATTTCCAATGCATTCAACAATGCCGCAGAAGAGATGATTGCCGTCCCGTGCTGATCGTCGTGCATCACCGGAATCGACAGCTCCTCCTTAAGCCGATCTTCGATAACGAAACACTCGGGGGCTTTAATATCCTCGAGGTTAATTCCACCGAATGTCACCGATATATTTTTTACAGTCTCAATAAACTGCTCCGTATCCTTAGTATTGACCTCTATATCGAACACATCAATATCAGCAAAAGTCTTAAAGAGCAAGCCTTTACCCTCCATTACAGGTTTCCCTGCCATAGCTCCGATATCTCCGAGTCCCAACACTGCCGTACCGTTCGAAATCACAGCTACCAAATTTCCCTTTGCCGTATATTTATACGCATCATCCGGATTCTCCTTAATAGCCAAACAAGGTTCGGCCACTCCGGGTGAATAGGCCAGAGAAAGGTCTTTTTGCGTACTGTATGGTTTGGTCGGAACGACCTCTATTTTTCCTGGACGCCCCTCCGAATGGTAGAGAAGGGCCTCTTCCTTTTTACTTTTTGCGTTATTCCCCATAGCTAACTAACTATTTTACCTCTATATATAATCTTATTTAATAATCGCTATATCGATAAATACAGATTGAGTCTCGACAAAAAAATCAAGCAGTCCGTTTTTTGTACTCGACTTTTTTCTATATTTGTAGAATATGGCGGATATTCCGCAACGCGTTTTCATCACGAAAAATCAGGCACAAGGTACGCATTTTTATCAACAGATGGATGCATTTTCGCAATTAAATTTTCCTCGATACCCTTTCAGAATCCGAAAACGTGAAACAGGCCCTCAAATTTGGGATAACATTCGACGAAAATGGCTCGTTCTAACCCCTGAAGAGTGGGTCAGACAGCACTTGATTCGATTTCTGACCGAGGCACGCGGAGTTCTACCTGCCTCCATTTCACAAGAATACCCGATCGAACTTGGAGGAACACGACAAAGAGCCGACTTGGTCGTATTCGCTCGAAACGGGAGTCCCTGTCTCTTGGCTGAATGTAAAGCCCCCGACGTCAACCTGACACAAATAACCCTTGCACAAGCCGTTCGTTATAACAGCATATTAAAAACCCCGTTCGTCTTACTGACGAACGGGATCAAACATATCTGCTATCGTTACGACAATTCGGGACACTGGCTCACCATGAACGACATCCCCGATCTGTCACCATTTTTTCGGATTTAACAGCTGAAGCATATACTCATCCTGCCAGTCGGAAGTGGTTCTGGTCCACTCTTTCTTCAATCCGCTGATCGTAAACCCTTTACTCTTAAACAAAGCAAGACTACGCCGATTCTGAGTCGGTATGTTACAATATAGCTGATTGAGGGTCAACACCTGAAAGCAATACCGAATCAACAGCGACACGGCATGTGAGGCATATCCTTGCCCTTGATCATTCTTGTCATAAATCAAAATACCCACACCTGCCCGGCAATTATAGGGATCGAGATCGAACAGATCGATCGCTCCGACCGGTTTTCCTTCGGCTTTCGACTCAATAATCAACCGCAACTGACGGGTTTCGTAAATATCCCGCTGCTGCTCGGCGATGAACTTTCTTAAAACATGTTTGGAAAAAGGAGCGATCGTATTGCTCACCTTCCACGTTTCGGTATCGTTCTCCCACCGGTATAGAATATTCACATCCTCCGGTTCCAAAGCGCGCAACCGGATCAGATCGCTCTCCATCGGATTGCCCATAACAAAAAGGATATGAAATCAATTACTACCTACAATTATACTACAACGAAATAATCTTATTCCGGATCAACATGGCTGCTCCGAGGGCCCCGATGTTTTCATCCAGATTCGTCGTACGGAACAGCGTATCGTTATAAACCAAACGTAACGAATATTTGTTGACAGCCGATTTCAGCGGCAACATAAGATAATCGCCTGCTGCAGCCAAATTTCCTCCGATAATCACCTGCTCTGGATTGAAAATATTGATCAAGAATGCGATACTCTTTCCAATCTTTTCTCCGACCTCTTCGATCAATTCGATCGACAGCGTATCGTCGTTCTTTGCCGCCTGAACGATATCGTTAATATGAATTTTATGTTGTTTCTGGTATTTATCCATCAGTATCGTCGTCCGGCCATTCTGAATCTGAGTAATCATCTTATTCTCAATAGCGATTCCCGATACCTCAGTTTCCAGACACCCTTTTTTGCCACAATCACAGATAATCTCGTTATCGAAGAAGGGAGTGTGACCGAATTCGCCGGCGAAACCTGATTTTCCATAATAAAGTTTCCCGTCAATAATTACACCGATCGCCACACCACGAGCCAAATTCAGATAGATGATATTTTTCTCCTCTCCGGTACACCCTTTCGTGTATTCCGCATAACAACGAGCTCGCGTATCATTCTCTATCAACACCCGATAACCAAGTCGCTTCTCCATGATTTCACACAAAGACTCCTCCTGAGAGGTGAAATATTTATAGCTTCTCCCCGTTTTCGGATTGACTCTTCCGGCAATACAGATTCCGATACCCAACAGCTTTGTCCGGTCTATATCGCTACTATTCAAAAATTTCTCTATCGTCTGACAAATCCGCTCCAAACATTCGTCCGTATCATCGAGCTGAAAATCGGAATCATGTTCCAGTTTAATCACATTATTATGCAGATCGGTCAACATCAATACCATCTGGTCTCGGCTGATTTCAATCCCCGCAAAATAGATCGATGAATGTGTCAAACCGAAAACATTGGGACGCCGACCTCCACTTGTTTCGATCTTACCACGATCTGCAATAATCTTATCTGCCAGTAACTCATCTACCAATTTCGTCACGGTGGGGATGCTGACATGTAATTCACGAGCCAAATCAGCCAATGTACACTCGCCTTCAATAGCCATGTGGGCAATAATGTTTCGCTTTAAGATATTGTTTTTCTGTACAATACCTTTAGCTTTTCCGTTTTTACCCGGTTGATTGAAAAATTCTTGTAACGTGCTCATGTCTGTTAACTATTATAGTGGGTTATGTTAAGTGGTTTTCTTTTTTAAAATATAACGAGCAATTATAGTTGGTTCGTACAAAGTAAATGAAAAAAAGATGAAAAAGCCACAAACTGTTAAAATATTTTACATTCTAACCCAAGCTTCTTATCGTTTTCCCAAAAATACAAAACGTAAAGAATGGGATGTACGGCTGTCTGCACACCCCATTCTTTACATTTATTACAAATCGGAATCTTACAACGTCTGTTTTGATTCGCAAACAGCGCTCCGATCAACTTTTTTGATCAAACCCTGCAAAACACTTCCCGGACCGAGTTCCGTAAACTGCGTAGCCTGATCTGCCAACATATTGCGGACAATCTGCGTCCACCGAACAGGAGACGTCAACTGTGCGATCAAATTTTTCTGTATTTTTTCAGGATCCGTGTACGGTTTTGCATCGACATTCTGATAGACCGGACAAATCGGCTGAGCGAAAGGAGCAGCCTTGATCGCCTCTTCCAGTTCAACGCGTGCCGGCTCCATCAACGGAGAGTGGAAAGCCCCACCTACATTCAGCTTCAAGGCACGTTTTGCGCCAGCCTCTGAAAGCTTCTTACATGCTTCATCAATCGCTTCGTTACTTCCGGAGATGACCAATTGGCCCGGACAGTTATAATTGGCAGGTACTACGACTCCTTGTATCGAAGCACAAACCTCTTCAACTTTTTCATCCGGAAGTCCGATAATGGCTGCCATAGTCGAGGGATTCTGCTCGCAAGCTTTTTGCATGGCTTGAGCCCGCTTTGAAACCAGTTTCAAACCATCTTCAAACGAGAGCGCACCGGCTGCAACCAAAGCACTGAACTCTCCGAGCGAATGACCTGCTGTCATGTCCGGTTTAAACCCGTCGCCCAAAGATTTTGCTAAAATCACCGAATGCAAAAAAATTGCCGGTTGGGTCACTTTTGTCTGTTTGAGCTGTTCGTCGGTTCCTGCGAACATGATATCAGTAATGGAAAATCCCAAAATTTCATTCGCTTTTTCGAATAACTCCTTTGCTAAAGGGACATTGTCATAGAGATCCTTGCCCATTCCCACGAATTGAGCGCCTTGTCCCGGAAATACGTAAGCGTGCATTTTTGTATCTTTTTTGGTTAACCGGGCAAATATACGAATTTTTCTTGAAACAGAACCACTTCTTCATCTATCGCCTTTCAAACTAAATCTATAAAAACACAACTATCGTTCGTTTTCACCCTCATCTATCCCTATATTTGTAACGCTTTTTTCCTAATTCGACCGCATCTTCCATGAAAATTTATTTTTTACGGTTTTTCTTATTTTGCCTAATCTTCCTGCAAAGCGCCTCGCTCTTCTCCCAACGCGACATGAAAGCTTTCGAACACGGAGTCGTCGCACTGGATGCAGGAACATCCGGAATTGGACTCTCTTTAGGATTTCCCCTCCACACATCGGTCGCGGTTCGTACAGGAGTTAGTGCTTTACCCTTTTCATTTCACTACACCTACGATGATTTCGACCCGGCACCGGGTCAGATCTCCCCGCCCGACGTTCGGTTAAAAGCCCAAATAAACATGTTGAACGGACATTTACTGTTCGACTATTTCCCCTCGCGTAACTCATCATTTTTCCTCACGGCCGGACTCTATGCAGGCCAAAACCGGATGATTCGGATTTCGGGACAAAGTACCGAACCGATCCAAATCGGCGACCTAATCATCACGCCCGATGAAGTGGGGGAAGTCGAAGGATGGATGAAAATACACACAATAAAACCCTACGTGGGCATCGGATTTGGCCGTACCCTGCCCGATTCCCGTTTCGGCTTCAAATTCGAACTCGGCGCCATGTTCATCGGCACACCAACCATACAAAGCAATAAGCTGTCATCATTGGTCGAAGTAGGAGAGGAGATATCAGGTATCGATCGTTTTTTAACCCGATTCAAAGTTTATCCGAAACTCTCATTTCAAGTAAATTACCGAATTTTTTAAATTACAGGAGGGGGTATTTTCATTTTCTTCCATTTCGATTTCCGATATTTACCCGCAGGAAAAAACAAAACCTCCGGCAAATTCGTATCTTTGTCTTTTGAGTAATAAGACAAAAGTATGGAAACAAAAATAGTTGTCGTCGGCACAGGCGGAGTCGGCGGATTTATCGGGGGAAAACTTGCCAAACATTACACGCCAGACTCTTCAATAAAAGTCTGTTTCCTGTCACGAGGAGAAGCACTAAAAAATATCCGGCAACATGGTCTGGTTGTTGACGCACAGCAGGGCAGCTTCACCGCCTATCCGGCCATCGCAACCGACTCAGCCGCCGAGATCGGGCCTGCCGACTACATTCTGCTCTGCACGAAAGCCTACGACATCGAGCGGGCGGTCGAACAGATCCGACCGATGATCACTCCTCGGACGGTCATTCTTCCCTTTCTGAACGGAGTGGACAGTGCGGAACGCATCAAAGCAGTCCTGCCCGGACAACCCGTATGGGACGGATGTGTCTACATCGTAGCCTATATCGTATCGCCCGGACGTATCGCCGAACGGACCAATGGATACCGCTATATGTTCGGAGCGCAGGATAATCCCGATCCACGACAGGACGAACTGCAAGCCCTCTTCACCGAAGCGGATATCCGAGCTTATCACATGCCCGACATCCAACGACGCGTGTGGGACAAGTTCGCATTTATCTCGACCGTTGCAACAGCAACCTCCTATACCGATGAACCTTACGGTGTCGTCCTGAACACCCCGTCGTACCGTCAGCAATTCGAATCGTTGCTCGAAGAGTTTCAGGCGGTCGCCCGCAAGAAAGGGATTACGCTTTCCGAAGGGATTGCCCAAAAGGTCATCGATCAGATGGAACGCATTCCGGCCGACACGACCACCTCGATGCAACGAGACTTCCGTGCAGGAAAGAACACTGAACTGGAATCACTGACCGGATACATTGTCCATGAAGGAGAACGTCTCGGAGTTCCGACCCCGGTGTACGATCTGATGTATGCTTCTCTTCTAAAACGAACGAAACACGTATAACGAAAAAGCAAGCATAACCCAATCATGAAAAGACCTTATTTTTACAGTCTATTCATTCTTATTCTCTGCTGCGGAACATTCGCCTGCACGAAATCTCAAAATGATTGGGACGAAACGGTTTCCGCACTCATAGACAAAGGGGCCTTTTCCCAAGCGGATTCCCTGCTCGATGCCGTAAAGAGACACGCATCGGCCGAAGAGCACCGCCGGGCCGACTCCCTGCAGGAGATCATACGCCGATGGAGAATCGAATTTCCGTACGACTCCGTACAAATCACCGAACAGATCCACGCCCGACTCTCCGACACGATCTCATCCGAACAGATCGCACGCTGGGAAGACGCCGGCCACCTCGAGATGCGCCTGATCGACGGAGAGAAACGCTATTTCAGACGGGCCGTCGGCAATCTGTTCCATCTGGTTCCCGAACTTCCCGACCGGACGGCTGCATCAGGCAACGATCCCCGAATCGCACGTCTGCAATCTATCGTCGACTCGACCACTCGTTTCGGAGCCGCCACCCATCCGGTTCGGACCACCATTCACTACACCCTGACCGTACACCCGAACGCCGTACCCGAAGGGGATACACTCCGTTGCTGGCTGCCCTATCCACAGGAGATCGCTCCGCGACAAACCGACATCGAACTGCTCGGCTCGTTTCCCGAGACCTATACCCTCGCACCGGTCGGGACACCCCAACGAAGCATCTACCTCGAGCAGGTTGCACGCAAAGACAGCGCCACCCGCTTCGAAGTAACCTTCCGGATGATCAACCGGGCCCGCTACTTCAATCAAGACTCTCTAATCAACCGAGTACAGCCCTACGATACGACCTCCGAGATTTATCAGACCTATACGGCCGAACGCCCTCCACAGATTCTCTTCTCCGACCGGTTAGCTGCCAAAGCCCGCGAACTGGCCGGTGACGAAACCAATCCCGTACGGATCGTATCGCGCATTTATGACTGGATCGACGAGATTCCGTGGGCCGGATCGATCGAATACAGCGTATTGCCCCACATTCCGGAGTATGTACTCTCCTCGGGACACGGTGACTGCGGACAGGTTGGGCTGCTACTCATTACAATGCTGCGCAGCGTGGGGATTCCCGCCCGTTGGGAGAGTGGCTGGACCCTCTATCCTCAGACCTATAATCTCCACGACTGGGGATCGGTCTATTATGAAGGCGTAGGCTGGGTTCCCATCGATGTGTCCGCCGGACGGCAAGAGAGCGACAATCCTGCCGTGCGCAATTTCTACAAATCGGGGCTCGACAGCTACCGTCTGGTCGTAAACAGCGATTACAGCCAACCGTTCACCCCCCGAAAGAAACACATGCGCAGCGAGCCGATCGATTTTCAACGCGGAGAGGTAGAGACTTCGGAACGAAACCTCTATTTCGATGAATGGGACTATGCTATGGATATATCATACGAATAAACTGAATGAAGATAGATATGAAAACAAAGACACTAAAAATACTCGGCACCCTGTGGTGCAGTCTATGGATGCTGAGCGGCATTGCGGCACCTCCAGCCGCAGAAATTGTGGAACAGATCGGAGAAAAATTCGCCCCCGACCGGAGAGTCGTAGTTTATGAGGTGGTGGCCGATCCGGTCAACGACACCCTCTGCCTGCTTCGTGGGAAATGCGATCGCGCCGAGATCATCGACTCCCTCGAGAAGGCATTGCAGCAACAGAATATTCCTTTCACAAACTACATCAACCTGTTGCCCGACCGAAGCGTTGGAAACCACACCGAAGCTCTCGTAACCCTCTCTTCGGTTAACCTTCGGCTCAGCCCGGCCCATGCTGCCGAGATGGTGAGTCAAGCCCTTATGGGAACTCCGCTTCGGGTACTGGAAAAATACGAAGACTGGTATCACGTACAAAGTCCGGAAGGCTACCTGTCATGGATCGATGCCAGCGCCGTTGTGCTGAAGACCAAGGAGGAGATGGATCGGTGGCGGGATGCACAACGCTACATATTTACCGACTATTCGGGCTTCGTCTATGCCGAACCGGACAAGACTAGTGCCCACATATCCGATCTGGTGCTTGGATCGATTCTGGAACTCGACCCCGATCAGAAATCGAATCGGAAATTTGTGGCCGTACAGCTGCCGGATGGCAGAAAAGGTTATGTCTGCAACGACCAGATCCGGGAATTTTCGGACTGGGCCGACGATCCGCTCGACCCGGAACAACTCGAAAAGACCGCCCGCAGCATGATGGGTGTCCCCTACCTTTGGGGCGGAACCTCGGTCAAAGGGGTCGACTGCTCGGGCATGGTCAAAACCGCCTATTGGAACTCCGGCATCATCCTGATCCGAGACGCATCGCAACAGGCCCTGACCGGCGAACGATTCAATGGAGAGGAGTGGAGAACGTGCCAAAAGGGTGATCTGCTCTTCTTCGGCAACGTCGCTACCGGGCGCATTACCCACGTGGGTATGTATCTCGACAACGGTCGGTTCATCCACTCTTCCGGCAAGGTCCGCGTCAACAGCCTCGACCCCGATGCCGAAGATTTCGTCGGATACCCGTGCCTCTCGATCAGCCGCATCAAAAACCGAATCGGAACCCCGGGCATTACCCGTGTTTCGGAACATCCGTGGTATTTCAACCGCAAACTCTAACTCTCATATATCGTAGCCATGAACAGACGAGATTTCTTAAAAACCGCGGCACAAGGCATCGTGACAGCCGGTATCGCCGCAACAGCCGGCGGATCGCTTCTGACGGCCTGTTCTACCCCCAAAACAACAAAAGGTGGCAGCAATCATCTGAAACTAAGTTTCGAACCTTATGAATTAAAACTCAAACATCCGTTTGGCGTAGCTGTCAACACCCGCACACATACACCCGACGTTCAGGTTCAAATCGAATACGAAGGAGTTATCGGTTATGGAGAAGCCTCCATGCCACCCTATTTGGGTGAAACCGAAGAGTCTGTATGCAAATTTCTTGCTTCACTCAAATTAGACCAATTTACCGATCCTTTCCGCATGGACGAGATCCTCGAATACGTCGACTCGATAGCCCCCGACAATCGGGCTGCGAAAGCATCGGTCGATATTGCCCTGCACGATCTGACCGGAAAGCTGCTCGGACAACCGTGGTACAAGATCTGGGGATTTTCACCCGAAAAGGCTCCCAACACCTCGTTCACCATCGGTATTGATACGGCCGAAGTGGTACGCCAAAAGGTAGAAGAGACGACGCCTTATAAGGTCATTAAAGTGAAACTCGGATCAGACCACGACAAGGAGTTGGTGGAGATCATCCGGTCTGCAACCGACAAACCGCTCTGCGTCGATGCCAATCAAGGGTGGAAAGATAAAGAACAGGCCCTCGAAATGATCGAATGGCTGAATGAACGGAACACGCTCTTCATCGAACAACCGCTCCCCAAAGAGATGATCGACGAAACGGCATGGATCCGTGAACGCAGTCCGCTTCCAATTATTGCAGACGAGTTCCTGCAACGCCTTCCAGACGTAAAACGGGCACAAGGCGTATACGATGGAATCAACATCAAACTAATGAAAAGCACCGGCTTGCGCGAAGCCTACAAGATGGCAACATTGGCCCGAGCTCTCGACATGAAACTGATGGTCGGATGTATGACCGAGACCTCGTGTGCCGTTACGGCTGCCGCACAACTGGCCCCGCTGATGGATTGGGCTGACCTGGACGGTAACCTGCTGATTGCAAACGACCGTTTCGACGGAATAAAAATCGTAGACGGTCAGGTGACGATTCCCGACCGGCCAGGTATTGGTGTCATTCCTCTGTAATGCTCAACACATCACAAAAAAGGCAACGATGCCAAAACAGCTGATAACAAATATGTAATATATTGTATATTAAAAAATTAAAAGCATAAAACAGAGATCAGCAGGAATCTTCCTGCTGATCTCTGTTTTTCATGTCATATAAACGAAAAAACGGGGTCACAAGAAAATATTTCCGTAACCCCGATTTTTTATTTCTCCCCCGCAGCAGCGGCCCTGAGCCAATAGTCGATCAACAACAGATCGTCATCATCCTGAATGACCTCTTTAAGGAACATCTCCTCGTCCGCCGCTTTCTCGAGATCGAAATCGCAATCATTGTATTTATCCTCCATAGGCACAGTATTAATCGACTTGTACCTATATAACGCAAGGCCTCAACAAATATTGCGCTTTAGCTTAAGATTAACTGTTTTTCATCGATCATCTTGCGCATATTGATCAGCGCATATCGCATCCGGCCCAACGCCGTATTGATACTTACCTGCGTTTCGTCTGCAATCTCTTTAAAACTCAGCCCCATATAATACCGCATTTTAACAACCTCTCGCTGTTCGGCAGGCAGAAATTCCACCAATTTCCGGACATCGGCTGCAATCTGGTCAGATACCATACGGTCTTCCACCGAACGATCGGAAAATTTTTGATTATTCAACAGATCGTATCCTGCTTCTGTTTCTGAAATATTATTCTGCTGTTTTCTCTGTCGAAAATGATCGATCACCTGATTATGCGCAATACGCAATACCCACGAAATAAACTTTCCGTTTTCGGTATAGCGACCGTCTTTCACGAACCGGAATACGCGTATCAAAGTTTCCTGAAAAATATCGTCTGCCAAATCACGGTCCTTCACCATCATATTAATATAATCGAAGACTCGTTGACGATGACGATCGACCAATACGGTCAAAGCACACTCATTGCCGGACTGATAAACATTAAGCAACTCATTATCACTTAACTTCTTCAGATTCATATATACTACTCGGTTTTGGTTTAGAGTAGATCTTTCCGATAGGCAATTTCTTTTAATGTTTGACAATCTTTTCGCAATGTACGCACATTTTTTCAAATTCACAAAATCTTTTGCAATATTTTTCCGTTATTGATCTTTACAAATCGCATGCCAAAAAGACTGATCACTCAAAAAAACGTCACTTCACAACATCTTACAAACCGATTAGACAGATTTAGAACCCTTTTTAATCAAAGAACCTTACAATAATAAAAAAGTAGCGGAACCACTTGATCCCGCTACTTTTTAAATCCTGTCAATTTTTAATATCGATAAAAATCAGCTTTGTACGGGCCGTCAACCGAGACTCCGATATAATCGGCCTGTTTCTGTGTCAATCTGGTAAGATGCACTCCCAAACTTTCAAGGTGCAGACGGGCTACCTCTTCATCCAGATGTTTCGGCAACCGATATACATCTACCGCCATGGATTTAGTCCATAACTCGATCTGTGCCAATGTCTGATTCGTAAACGAGTTACTCATGACAAACGAAGGATGTCCCGTTGCACACCCTAAATTAACCAACCGTCCTTCGGCCAAAATAAAGATCGAATGACCGTCAGGGAAGGTATATTTATCGACCTGAGGCTTGATCTCCGTCCGTACGATACCGGGATAGGCATTCAATTTATCCATCTGGATTTCGTTGTCGAAGTGCCCGATATTGCAAACTATCGCTTGATCACGCATACGTTCCATGTGGTCGATCCGAATGATATCACAGTTACCGGTCGTCGTCACATAAACATTACCTTCGGGCAGTGCATCCTCAACGGTTTTCACCTCAAAACCCTCCATCGCAGCCTGCAATGCACAGATCGGGTCGATCTCCGTAACGATTACGCGGGCACCGTATGAACGCATACTGGTTGCACACCCCTTCCCGACATCACCATAACCACATACGACAACAACCTTTCCGGCAAGCATGACGTCTGTAGCCCGTTTGATTCCGTCGGCCAGAGATTCACGACACCCGTACAGATTATCGAATTTACTCTTTGTCACCGAATCATTCACATTGATGGCCGGGAAGAGCAGTTCGCCCCGACTCTGCATTTGATAGAGCCGATGAACTCCCGTAGTCGTCTCCTCCGAGACTCCTTTAACCTCGGCTACGGTACGGTGCCACCGTTGCGAATCCTCTGCAAGCAACGCCTTCAGCGTATTCATAATAACCGCTTCCTCATGGCATGAAGCCTCGTGATCCAATACCGAAGGATCATTCTCGGCCGCATATCCTTTATGAATCAACAAAGTCGCATCACCGCCATCATCCACGATCAAATTCGGACCTTTTCCTCCCGGAAAGTTCAACGCCATAGCCGTACACCACCAATACTCCTCGAGCGACTCGCCTTTCCATGCAAACACCGGCACACCGGCTTTTGCAATCGCTGCTGCTGCATGATCCTGAGTCGAAAAGATGTTGCAGCTGGCCCAACGAACCTCTGCTCCCAATTCGACCAACGTCTCGATCAAAACCGCAGTCTGAATGGTCATATGCAAAGAACCGGTAATCCGGGCGCCTCGCAACGGTTTTTCTTTGCTGTATTTTTTGCGGACAGCCATCAATCCGGGCATCTCCTTTTCGGCGATTTCGATCTCCTTACGCCCCCAATCCGACAAACCAATGTCGGCCACCTTATAGGGCAAGTTCAAATCCAAATACATTTTTTCCTCTGATTTTATATGAATACTCCTTTTGTTTTCTCCACAGACATCACCTGCGAAACACCTCTCAGCCTCGATCCGATCCCGTTCTATCTGACGGTGCAACTCTTCGATCGAGTCGAATTTCCGTTCCGCACGAATAAACCGAATCGGCTCTACGGAAATCGTCCGTCCGTACAAATCCTCACTGAAGTCAAGAATATGAGCTTCGAGTGTACGTTCCGAATCACGACACACGGTCGGTTTGTAACCGATATTGATCAATGCCGCATAACACCGATCATCTACGTAAACCCGGGCCGCATAAGCACCGTTACGCAACGACACATCCGTCCCGATCACCAGATTCGCCGTAGGGAATCCGATGCGTCGGCCGATTCTGTTACCGGTCACTACTTGTCCTGTAATCCGAATACTCATAGTTTTTTCCGAAGAGCAACTCCTCTCCCTTCATATACACCGGAAGGCTGCCACATTACAACACTCCGATACATGATCCTAAACATCCGCAAAGGTAACAAGAATAATCAAAATTTACGAAATCCATCATCGAACAGACACACTCCATCTTCCAGACAAAATGGCAGGAGAGCGCCCCCCCGCTTGTCGGAACGATTTGTTTTTCGTATCTTGCCGTGCAGATAGAAACGTTTCCCTTATTACAGGGAACCATCAAGAACAACAAACCTCATGGAGCGTAAAAATCGCAAGATTTACTATACGATGGGCGAAGTATCGGAGATGTTCGATGTCCGTCCTTCGCTGATTCGGTTCTGGGAACAGAAATTCGACATCCTCAAACCTGATAAAAATCGGAAAGGAAACCGATTGTTTACACCGAAAGACGTTGAAAATCTGAAGCTGATCTACCACCTGGTCAAAGAGAACGGAATGACTCTTGCTGGAGCAGCCAAACGACTGAAAGAGAATAAAAAAGGCGAAGAACGCGATTTAGAGGTAATCGAAAAACTGCAAGGAATCCGATCATTATTGCTCGAGGTGCGGGAAGAGCTTAAAACAAAAGGAGAAGAGACCGTTTTCATCGATGAACCGATATTGTCAGAAGAGGAAGATGAGTTAACTATTCCTTCCGAAGCACCTATCGAAAAACCTATACCCACCCCACAAGAACAGACTAACCCTGAGCCACAAAGTGAGGAAGAGATTCCGATAGGTCCAGCTGTTCCGCGATTTTTGCAACGCGAAATTCCGATTCCGCCTCAACCCTCCATCGTTCGGACCATACCTGAAGAGATTACTGAAACCGAAACCATTGATCCTGAAGAACCGGAGGAGGCAACCACACCGCCGCGTCCTACAATCATCGAACAATCTCTTTTTTAACGACCTTACACACATCTAACCGGTTCAAAACAAGACACGTTATTCCACTTTTGAATCAATACACTATGAAAGTCCGAGATATCGCCTCAATTATCGAAACGTTCGCACCCCTATCTCTTCAAGAAAATTTCGACAACAGCGGATTGAACGTAGGGAATCCTGATGCTGAAGTCAGCGGGATCCTGCTTTGCGTAGACGTAACAGAAGCAGTATTGGATGAAGCCACTGCGCTCGGTGCAAACCTGATCGTATCACACCATCCATTACTTTTCCACCCTTTACGCCGAGTCACCGGAGCCGATGCATCACAACGTATTGTAGCCCGTTGCCTTATCGCAGGTATTTCGTTATACGCAGCTCACACCAACCTGGATAACGCACTCGGCGGTATGAACTTCCGCTTGGGCACTATCCTTGGACTGAAAAACATGACTTTCTTACGACCACAAAATACATCGTCCGTTCCGTCCGGTAGCGGAGTTGTCGGAGATCTGCCTGCTTCTCGACCCACTTTTGAATTACTTCGGGAGATCAAAGAACAACTTCACTGTGGAACCATACGTTATAGTGCGCTTTGTCGCCCGCAAACCTCCAGAATAGCACTCGTTACAGGCTCGGGTGCTACGTTTATCGAAGACGCAGTCGCTGCAAACGCCGATTTGTATCTCTCTGCCGACTTTAAGTATAACGATTTTTATACGCCGGATAACCGCATTGTCGTGGCCGACTTAGGACACTTTGCCAGTGAATATTGTGCAATAGAACTGCTGCATGATGTAATTACAAAAAAAATAGCTAATTTTGCAGTTCACAGGAGCGAAAGTTCCGTAGACCCTGTTAATTATTTGATTTAAGAAATTTCACTGATATGGCGACATCAAGCAGAAAAAGCGGTGAAGCGAACGACTACTCCATCGAAGAGAAGATCATCGCGTTATACGAACTTCAAAAGATAGATTCGAAGATCGACGAAATCAATAAGATAAAAGGAGAGCTTCCGCTCGAAGTTCAAGATCTTGAGGACGAAATTGCAGGACTGGAGACCCGGATCGCCAATATCGCTTCCGAAATCGACGGACAGGCTGCCGCTATCAAACAACACAAAAACGAGATCGAGCAAGCTAAAGGACTGATTGCTAAATACGAAGCACAACAGGATAATGTCCGTAACAACCGTGAATTCGATTCTCTGTCCAAAGAGATCGAATACCAGAAGCTGGAAATCGAGTTGTGTGAAAAACGAATCAGAGAAAGTACGGCCGACACGAAAGTCAAGAAAAAAATGATCGAAGACGCACAGGCCGTAGTTGCCGATCGGAAAATCGATCTTGCAGCCAAGAAGCAAGAGCTGGAAAGCATCGACCAAGAGACCGCAAAAGAGATGGAATCGCTTCAAGCACAATCCGATGCAGCAGCAACAAAAATCGACGCCAGACTTTTGGCCGCTTACCACAGAATCCGTAATAACGTACGTAACGGCCTGGCTGTCGTTACAGTTAAACGAGACGCCTGCGGAGGTTGCTACAACCGCATTCCACCCCAGAGACAATTAGACATCCGTTCAAACAAAAAGATTATCGTTTGCGAATACTGTGGTAGAATTTTGGTTTCCGATCTACTCGATCAACAAGAGAAGGCTGAAGAGTAAAATCAACAAGTACCCACAGCAACTAAAGTAACATCCTGCTTTATTATAATTATAAAATATGTTGATCCCCATGGGTCAACATATTTGTTTTTCGACACACCAGAATCAGATCATAGGCTAATACTCACCTGTCACTTCCCGACAGACTTTTTTCTTAGATCTGGCCACACGCCAACTTTCAAAAGTCGATACAACCCTACATGAACACATATTGCCAATACCTAATAACTATATAACACATAAATACCATGAAAGTAGGAATCATCAGATGTATGCAAACGGAAGATTACTGCCCGGGAACAACCGACTTCAAAGTAATCAGAGAGCGAAAAGGAGCTTTCGCAGGTATCACCGAAGAGATTGAGATTATCGGATTTTGCAACTGCGGAGGATGCCCCGGCAAGAAGTCGGTTCTGAGAGCAAGAGAATTGGTCCGTAGAGGTGCAGACACCATTGCTTTTGCCTCCTGTATCCAAAAAGGAACTCCATTAGGTTATCCGTGCCCTTTTGCGAACAAAATGAAGAGCATCATCGAAAATGATCTGCCCTCATCCATCCGGTTCTTAGATTACACACATGATGCTCCCGTAAAAAAATAGATTCATAGACCTCTATATAAAACTCCGTCTCCAATCTTCAGCCCAATACAGATACAGGAGTTTTTAAACAAAAAAAGCATACCGGAAAAATCCGGTATGCTTTTTTACTCTCTTTCAAAACAAGAATACTTCTTCTCTCAAGAATCTATTTGATCTTCGTTTTTTTAATATCCTTGATCCGTAGCTGAGGTGAAACAGTTCCTCGATAGTGGTTCTCAACCACCGTATAACAAACATCGATACATTTTCCCGACCGGACATACTCATAGAGCGTCGGCTGCTGGAATGCAATGGCAGGAATCGACGTATTGGGTTTCTGACCCTGCATCAGGTCCATTTTCAGGTGTTCCTGTTCGGCCCCAACCAAACGGGCATCTCCCCGATTGCTGACTCCCCGAGTCAAAAATACCGGGGCATTATTCTCCGGTCCGAACGGTTGAAAACGATTGAGCGTAGCACGAAATGCAGGCGTAATATCACTGAACAACAGTTCTGAATCGATATCCACTTGCGGGATCAACATCTCGGGATCGATATTCTCCTCCACGTATGCATTGAATCGCCGCATAAACTCATTTACATTCTCGGGCTTCATTGTCAATCCGGCCGCATAGATGTGCCCCCCGAAGTTTTCCAACAGATCAGAGCATGACTCTACCGCCTGATACAAATCAAACCCCGGAACACTTCGTGCCGAACCGGTCACATAACCGTTGCTCATCGTCAGAACGACCGTCGGCCGAAAATAGGTCTCGATCAACCGTGATGCCACGATTCCGACGATTCCTTTCATCCACTTCGGATTGTAAATGACCGTGCTTTTCCGGTTTTTCATCTCCGGATGACTCTCAATGATTTCGTGCGCCTCCTGCGTAATCGAACGGTCGATATTTTTCCGGTCCTGATTGCATGTATCGATAAAGGCTCCATACTCAGAGGCCACCTCTTCATCACGTGCCACCATCAGGTAGACAGCAGAATGTCCTCCCGAAGGAGCTGCATTTTCATCATCGCTGTCAACCTCCATACGTCCGGCCGCATTGATTCTCGGACCGATCTTGAATACGATATCATCAATCGTTATGACATGCTTATCCAAGCCACAAATCTTGATGATCGACAACAACCCCTTACGAGGCTTTTCATTCAATCTTTTCAGTCCATAATAGGCCAAAATACGATTTTCTCCGACTAAAGGAACAATGTCCGATGCGATGCTGACCACTACCAGATCGAGCAGGCTCTCCACTTCAGAAAAAGGCAAATTCTTGTACTGACAATACCCTTGCAACATCTTGAATCCGACTCCACACCCCGACAACTCTTTGAAAGGATAGGGACAGTCGTGCTGTTTGGCATCCAAAACCGCCACCGCTTCAGGAATAGTATCTCCGGGCAGGTGGTGATCACAAATAATGAAGTCGATTCCTTTGGTTCGGGCATAAGCCACTTTCTCTGTCGCTTTAATCCCGCAATCCAATGCGATGATCAACTTCACACCTTTACGTTCGGCATAGTCGATCGCTTTAATCGAAACCCCATATCCTTCCGTGTAACGATCCGGGATGTAGAACAACAACGCAGGATGTCCCAACTTCCGCAAAAACGAATAGACCAACGCCACAGCCGTAGTTCCATCTACATCATAATCTCCGTAGACCATAATCGGCTCTTGCCGTTCGATCGCCTCATCGATTCGCCGCACGGCACGATCCATCCCTTTCATCAGGAACGGATCATGCAGATTCTCCAATTTCGGATTAAAGAATCGCCATGCATCCTCTTCCGTTTCAATGCCACGCTGGACCAATAGATTGGCAAGCACCGGTGCAATACCCAACGAGGAGGCTAATGTTGCCACCTTTTCGGGATCCCCCTGAGGCTTGATTACCCATCTCTTTTCCGCTGACATACTATATATTATTAATTACTTAATCTCTTCTTTCCGATCCGGGAATCGGTTTTCGGACCTCACACCGAAACAGATTTGCAAAATGTGAGGCAAACCGTTGGGCTACCTCCTCCAACGAAGGCTTGGCTCCTGTCTCCTTTTCAATTGACGTTACCCCTTTATCCACGAATCCACACGGATTGATATAAGAGAAATAACGCAAATCAGTCGTCACATTCAATGCAAATCCATGCATGGTCACATAACGTGAGGCCTTGACCCCGATCGCACAGATTTTCCGTGCACCGGCACCATGCGGATCGATCCACACACCGGTCGCTCCTTCCAACCGATCGGCGACGATTCCATAATCGCCAACCGTCCGGATTATCGCCTCTTCGAGCGACCAAATATAATCTTTCAGCCCTACGACACCCAATCGCTCCAGATCCAGAATCGGATATCCGACCAACTGGCCCAATCCGTGGTAAGTAATATCCCCACCTCGATCGATCTGAAAATAGGTTGCGCCTATCTGTTTCAGAAACGCATCATCGACCAACATATTGGAGGCATGTCCGCTTTTGCCGAGCGTATAGACATGCGGATGCTCCACGAACAACAGCACTTGTTCTGCCAGTTCTCCTGTACGTTTGGCATCCAACAGTTTTCCGAAAAGACGTTTCTGCTCCGCCCAAGCCTCGGAATACTCCATCCGTCCCATATATCTATACTCGATGCATTCCATCCCTTTATCATTTTTGCGTTTCGCTGCAACAACGCATAGCTTTCTCTGCCATGTAAGACGAACGGACCATCGGACCGCTCTCAACATAGAGCATCCCGCGTTTCAGAGCTTCTTCCTTGTAATGTGCAAATTGTTCGGGCGTCACATACTCCGCCACCGGATAATGTTTCAAAGTCGGACGCAGGTATTGTCCGATCGTCAGAATCTGGACTCCATTCGCAACCAAATCGTCTATTGTCGCATAGACCTCATCGGGCGTCTCGCCCAATCCGACCATCAACCCGCTTTTGGTCCGACACCCTCTGCCGGCAATATGAGCCAAAGTCTGCATACTGACCCGATATTTGGCTCGTGAACGAACCAACGGGGTCAGACGTTCTACTGTCTCGATATTGTGTCCGATAATATCCGGAGCGGCATCAATTACCGTATCGATCAACTCCTTTCGGGCATCAAAATCGGGAATCAACAATTCGATTGTCGTTTGAGGATTCTCTTCGCGAATGGCACGAACCACATCGGCCCATATTTGCGCCCCTCCGTCAGGAAGGTCATCACGTGTCACTGAGGTCACGACACAATGCCTCAGCCCCATCAAGCGAACAGAGCGTGCTAGGTTCCGGGGTTCATCCGGATCTGGCGGTAACGGGCGTCCGGTGGCTGTTGCGCAAAACTTACACGAACGGGTACAAATATCGCCCAAAATCATGAAAGTGGCTGTACGTCGACTCCAACATTCGGCCTGATTCGGACACCGTCCGCTACTGCATATGGTATGCAATCCATACTGACGTACAATTCGGGCTACTTCGCCGAATTCGTCGTTATTGTGGAGCTTGATTTTCAGCCATTCCGGTTTTTTATGTCGCGTTACCTCATCATAACGGTCAGACATTTTAATTTTTATTTACTTTCCAATTGCTACAAATGTAATGTTTTTTTTAATATTAAGGAACTATTCCTACCAATAAATCCACACCTCCATTCCCAAAAACATAAAGAATAGGGGATATCCAGTTTCCTGAATATCCCCTGCAAACAAAAAGGTATCGGTACCCTTGTCTTTCGAACGGAATCGGACTAATCTTTAAGTTTAGCCGACAAAAATTCCCGATTCAGACGAGCAATGTGAGCAATAGAGATTCCTTTCGGACACTCAGCCTCACAAGCTCCGGTATTGGTACATGCACCGAATCCCAACTCATCCATCTTGGCAACCATAGCTTTGGCACGGCGTGCGGCCTCTACTCGTCCTTGAGGCAGTTTGGCCAACGAAGAGACACGGGCTGCTACGAACAACATTGCAGAACCGTTCTTACAGGTTGCCACACATGCGCCGCAACCGATACATGCCGCAGCATCCATACTTTCATCGGCATCGGCCTTGGGAATCGGAATCGCATTGGCATCGGGTACACCTCCCGTATTCACCGAAATGAAACCTCCGGCCTGAAGAATCTTGTCGTATGCGCTACGATCGACAGCCAGGTCCTTGATTACCGGGAAAGCCCGCGAACGCCACGGTTCGATCGTAATGGTATCTCCATCCTTGAATTTACGCATGTGCAGCTGACAAGTGGTAACATCCGTATCGGGTCCATGAGCATGACCGTTGATATGCAACGAGCACATACCGCAGATTCCCTCACGACAGTCGTGATCGAATACTACCGGATCTTCGCCTTTCTGGATCAGGTTGTTATTAAGAATATCCAACATTTCCAGAAACGAAGTATCGGGAGAAATGTTTTCGACCGTATAATCGACGAATTTTCCCTGTGCATGGGCGTTTTTCTGACGCCATATCTTTAATTTCAAATTCATTGTCTTTACGTTTTACCTGATTAAACTCCTCTTAGTCCTTGTAATTCCGTTGAGCCAAGTGGACCGCCTCGAAGGTCAACGGTTCTTTATTCAGGATGGGTTCTCCGTCGGGACCGGCATACTCCCACGCTGCAACATAGGCAAATTCGTCGTCATGACGCAACGCCTCACCTTCCGGAGTCTGAGACTCTACGCGGAAGTGACCACCACAGGATTCGTTCCGGTTCAATCCGTCACGGGCCATCAGCTCGCCCAATTCGAGGAAATCAGCCAGACGAATCGCCTTTTCGAGCTCCTGATTGAACTCTTTGTCGGTTCCCGGCACACGGACATTTGCCCAGAACTCTTTCCGCAAAGCCTGAATCTCGACAATCGCCTTTTCGAGGCTCTCCTTCGTACGGGCCATGCCGACATTCTCCCACATGATATGTCCCAACTTCTTGTGCAGATCGTCCACCGTATCCTTACCCTGAATCGAAAGCAGTTTGGCAATCTTCTCTTTCACGCCTTTTTCTGCAGCTTCGAATTCCGGAGTATTCGTATCGACCTTAGGCGACTGAATTTCGTGCGACAAGTAATCTCCGATTGTATACGGAAGTACGAAATAACCGTCGGCCAGACCCTGCATCAAAGCCGAAGCTCCCAAACGGTTGGCTCCATGATCGGAGAAGTTGGCCTCTCCGATCGCATACAGACCGGGGATCGTAGTCATCAGGTTGTAATCAACCCAAATACCACCCATCGTATAGTGTACCGCAGGGAAAATCGTCATCGGTTCTTTATACGGATTGACATCGGTAATCTTTTCGTACATCTGAAACAGGTTTCCGTAACGCTCGCGGATAGTCTGTTCGCCCAGACGTGCGATCGCCGTCGAAAAGTCAAGGAATACGGCCAGACCGGTCTCGTTTACTCCGAAGCCGGCATCGCAACGCTCCTTAGCCGCACGTGAAGCAACATCACGCGGAACGAGGTTACCGAAAGCCGGGTAACGGCGTTCCAAATAGTAATCGCGGTCCTCTTCGGGAATCTGCGAAGGTTTGATCTTCTTGGCACGCAGTTTTTCTACATCCTCTTTTTTCTTAGGAACCCAGATTCGTCCGTCGTTACGCAACGACTCCGACATCAGCGTCAGTTTCGACTGTTGCGTTCCGTGTACCGGAATACAGGTCGGGTGGATCTGCGTAAAGCAAGGATTTGCGAACAACGCTCCCTTTTTGTAGCACTGCCATGCAGCCGATCCGTTGGAGTTCATTGCATTGGTCGAAAGGAAGAAGACATTTCCATATCCTCCCGAAGCCAAAACTACGGCATGAGCTCCGAACCGCTCGATCTCACCGGTAACCAAATTACGGGCGATGATTCCTCGGGCCTTTCCGTCAACCAGCACCAAATCGAGCATCTCGTGGCGCGGATAGCTTTTCACGCTACCTTTTGCGATTTGACGGTTCAGTGCTGCGTATGCACCCAACAGCAACTGCTGTCCGGTTTGACCGCGGGCATAGAACGTACGGGAAACCTGAGCACCACCGAACGAACGGTTGGCCAACAATCCGCCGTACTCACGGGCAAAAGGCACACCCTGAGCGACACACTGATCGATGATATTGTTCGATACTTCAGCCAAACGATATACGTTGGCCTCACGAGCACGATAATCACCGCCTTTGATCGTATCGTAGAATAGACGGAACACCGAGTCGTTATCGTTTTGGTAATTCTTTGCCGCATTAATACCTCCCTGTGCCGCGATACTGTGTGCACGACGAGGCGAGTCACTGATGCAGAACACCTTGACGTTATAACCGAGTTCACCGAGTGAAGCGGCAGCCGATGCACCACCCAAACCGGTTCCTATCACAATGATATCCAATTTTCTTTTATTGGCAGGACTAACTACCTTGATATCAGCTTTATGCTTGCTCCATTTCTGAGCCAAAGGCCCCTGAGGAACTTTCGAATCTAACTTTACCATATCTCTATTAGTCTGTTTATTATTCTTGAACTCGATGGATTAACATATTGAACCGCAGCAGAGGCTACGCAAATAGAAAGCCACTACGACTACTGCGAAACCGAGGAAAATGATCGTTGCGACCACTTTGGCGATGCATTTCAGACGTTTGATCCAGATTTGATTGTCCCAACCGATCGTGTGGAATGCACTCCAGAAACCGTGTGTCAAGTGGAACCAGATCGCAGCAAACCAGATCAGATAGACGATGCAGTAGATCGGATTGCTGAACAATGCACTGATGTAAGCAGCACCGTCAGTAGGCCCGAACTCGCCCAGAGAGTGATTGCCGATAATTTCAGCGAACTGCATCTTGTACCAGAAATTGTAGAGATGCAACAGCAGGCCCAACACGATAATCAGCCCCAATACGAACATGTTTCTCGATGCCCAAGTCACTTCTTGAGGCATAGCCTCAACCGCATAACGCTGCGTACCACGCGAGCTCCGGTTATGCAGGGTCAGAATGGTTGCATAAACCAAGTGTACCACGACACCGAAAGCGAGAATCAACGTTCCGACAAGCGCATACCAATTGGCCCCCAGAAATTCGCAGATCGCATTGTAAGCCTCTACGGAAAAGACAGCCGCAATGTTCATCGACATGTGGAACAGCAGAAACAGGATCAGGAAAAGCCCCGATACACTCATAATCAGTTTTCTCCCGATAGTAGATGTAAACAGATTGCCCATAAGTAAAATGAAATTTAATGAAAATTGAATTTAATTCGTTTGCTGTTTTATCTCACACAAAGTAGGTACAAAGTTACCCTATTGTTTTCTAAATAACAATCTTTTCGCACATATTCTATATGAAATTTCAATTTTTCCGAGAAAACGCTTATTTTTGCGATTTGAACAATCCTATAATACAATTCATGGCAACAACTGCAGATATCAAAAACGGAATGTGCATCGAGCTCAACGGCAAAACCTACTCGATTGTAGAATTCCTGCACGTAAAACCGGGTAAGGGTCCGGCTTTCGTTCGTACCAAACTGAAAAACCTCGAAAACGGCCGGGTAGTCGACAAGACCTTCTCTGCCGGTGAAAAGATCGAACCCGTTCGCGTAGAGCGTCGTCCCTATCAATACCTTTACGAAGACGATTTGGGTTGCAACTTCATGCACACCGAAACGTTCGAACAGATCCATATCGACCGCTCTTTGATCGAAAACTCCGACCTGATGCGCGAAGGCCAGATCGTCGAGGTAATGTTCCACACGGAAAAAGAGACCGTACTCTCCGCCGAACTGCCCCCGATCATCGAAATGGAGGTAACCTACACCGAACCCGGTGTAAAAGGTGATACGGCTTCGACCAACTCGCTGAAACCTGCTACTGTCGATACAGGAGCTACGATCCGCGTGCCGCTGTTCATCCAAACCGGCGAAAGAATCAAAGTCGACAGCCGCACTCGGGAATACAGCGAACGGATCAAAGACTAAACGTTTTATCATTTTAGATTACCGGAAACAAAAATCGCACGATACGTGCGGTTTTTGTTTCATACCATACGGAATCGTCTCATGAACCGATACAAATTCAAAAGAGTGGTCGTAAAGATCGGAAGTAACGTTCTGACCCGGACCGACGGCACGCTCGACACCACCCGCATGTCCGCTCTGACGGACCAACTCGCACAACTTCACCGCGCCGGAGTCGAAGTCGTCGTCGTATCGTCGGGCGCGGTAGCTTCAGGTCGCAGCGAGATGAGAAGCGACCGTCGCTTGGACGCTGTATCGGCCCGACAGCTCTTTTCCGCAGTCGGACAGGTCAAACTGATCAATCACTACTACGAATTGTTCCGCGAATACGGCATTACCTGCGGGCAGGTGCTGACCACAAAAGAGAACTTTTCCACCCGAAGGCACTACCTGAACCAACAACACTGCATGACGGTGATGCTCGAAAACGGTGTGATCCCGATCGTCAACGAAAACGATACAATCTCCGTAACGGAACTGATGTTCACCGACAACGATGAACTGTCGGGACTGATCGCCGCGATGATGGACGCCGAAGCACTGGTGTTGCTAAGCAACGTCAACGGAATCTACAACGGCGACCCGTCCGATCCCGGAACTCAGGTCATCCGTGAAATCGGAACCAAACGGGAATCGCTCTCCCAATACATCCGGACCGGCAAATCGCAGTTCGGGCGAGGGGGCATGTTAACCAAATGCCGGATCGCCATGAAGGTGGCTGACGAAGGAATTGAAGTAATCGTGGCAAATGGCAAAAAGGACAACATCCTGCTCGACTTGCTGGCAGAAAAACCAGATCATGATGTAGTTGCCACTCGATTCATTCCGGCTTCACGTTCGATCTCTCAGGTGAAAAAGTGGATCGCCCACTCCGAAGGGTTTGCCAAAGGTGAACTCTACATCAACGAAGGGGCATATGAAGCGTTGCTGAGCACTTCAGCTACCAGTTTGCTTCCGGTGGGTGTAAACCGGGTGGAGGGAGAGTTCGAAAAGGACGACATCGTGCGGATCATCGCCCCGAACGGAGAACCAATGGGAGTCGGCCGTGTAGCTTGCGATAGCACCAAGGCCCGCCAAACAATCGGACACAAGGGTGGACGCCCGATCGTCCACTACGACTATCTGTATCTAGATTAATCGTTTAACCATCACCGCGCTTTCCGGCGCAGGCAACGAAGAGAATATGACCATGCAACTGAAAGAGAGTTTTGAACAGGCACTCGAAGCGTCGCGGGAGCTGAATTGCCTCTCGACCGAAAAAATCGACGAAGTGTTACTGGCATTGGCCGATGCGGCCGAAAAGAATGCCGATAAGATTCTGGCTGCCAACCAAGAGGATTTGGCGCGTATGGATCCGGCCAATCCGATGTACGACCGGCTGTTGTTGAATCGGGAACGTATTGCCGGTATCGCTTCCGACATCCGAAACGTCGTTTCGTTGCCCTCTCCGCTGGGTCGGGTACTCAGCGAAACGGTGCGTCCGAACGGCATGCGTATCAAGAAAATTACGGTCCCCTTCGGCGTAATCGGCGTGATCTACGAGGCCCGTCCGAACGTCGGTTTCGACGTATTCTCGCTCTGCCTGAAATCGGGTAACGCCTGCATTCTGAAAGGTGGAAGCGACGCCCGTTGTTCGAACGAAGCGATCGCCGAACTCATCCGGGAGGTACTGAAGGCGCAAGGGGTTAATGAACATTGCGTCACGCTGCTGCCAGCCGACCGTGCGGCAACGGCCGAACTGCTCAACGCCACGGGATACGTCGATTTGATCATTCCGCGAGGCAGTAAAGGGTTGATCGACTACGTGCGCCAGAACGCACACATCCCGGTAATTGAGACCGGAGCCGGGATCGTTCATACCTATTTCGACAAGGAGGGCGATCTGAATAAAGGAACTGCGGTGATCCTTAATGCAAAAACCCGAAGAGTCAGCGTATGCAATGCTCTCGACTGCCTGATCATCCATCGGGACCGTTTGTCCGATCTGCCGGCCATCTGCGCTCCGCAGGCCGATAAGAACGTAATCCTGTACGCCGACGATGAGGCCTACGCCGCATTGAAAGGCAAGTATCCCGAAAACTTGCTGCAACACGCCGACGAACACAGCTTCGGAACCGAATTTCAGGCCTACAAAATGGCCATCAAGACGGTCGGTTCATTGGACGAGGCCCTCGCCCACATTGCCCGATACTCGTCACGTCACAGCGAAGCGATCATTTCCGAAAATCCGGACACGATTCGGGAGTTCCAGAAACGGGTGGATGCGGCATGCGTCTATGCCAACGTATCTACAGCCTTCACCGACGGAGCACAATTCGGATTCGGTGCCGAAATAGGTATCAGCACCCAGAAACTGCATGCCCGCGGACCGATGGCACTGCCTGAATTGACCTCCTACAAATACATCATCGACGGAGAGGGTCAAACAAGGGCTTAATACCCGGAAACAAAAGGACAAAGCAGACCATCACCTGATTCTCTCCCGATGTCTCTGAGAAAAGAAAGGACTGAAAGGAAAAGGAAAGGGAGGAAGGCGGGAAGATGGATCGAACCGGGAAAAAGATATGTAGCTCCACGATAACTGCTCAGCCATGCAGGATCGCTGGAGCTATACTTTTTCAGAACTACTTTTTAAAGATAAAGTAGACGGCCAGTACCAGAAATACGAAAGCCAGCAGGTGGTTCCACCGGAAAGTCTCGGTTTTAAAAAAGACCAAAGCGAAAACCGTAAATACGGTCAAAGAGACCACCTCCTGAATCACCTTGAGCTGAAAAAGCGTAAAAGGACCGCCATTGCCTCTGAATCCGATGCGATTGGCCGGGACCTGAAACATATATTCGAACAGAGCAACACCCCAACACAACAGAATAATAGCGAGCAAGGGCAAATTATCAAACCACCGCTGCCCCTTCAACCGCAACTGCCCATACCATGCGAAAGTCATAAAAATGTTGGATACAATCAACAGACCGATAGTCAAATAGGGTTTCATAACGGAATACTTCGTTTTTCGGGGTGCAAAATTACAACATATTTTAGATTATTTTTCCAAAACGATCCCTTGTCATCGAGTAAAGAGTTAAAATCCTCTCGGAACAAGATAACGAGACGAACAAATATTCGCTATCTTTGTACTGTTCATCCAGATAACCCGATCAATAGTAAAAAACGGAGCTTAGAGAATCATGATGCAAAGTATTGTTGTCGTTGTCATAGTCGTAGTGGTCTCGCTGACTCTATCGGCCTTTTTTTCGGGAATGGAGATCGCGTTTTTATCAGCCAACAAGCTGAAACTCGAAATCGAACGCAAAAAGAACCCGTTGTTCGGATTCATTGCCGGGATCTTTTCGAAATATCCGGGACAGTATATCACTACCATTCTGGTCGGCAACAACATCGCTCTGGTCGTCTATTCGCTACAAATGAGCGTATTGATCCAGTTTCTACTGAGCAAGTGCGGATTTTCTGTCAGCGACGGAACCTCCTACCTGATCGAAACCCTAATCTCAACGATCATCATTATCTTCACGGCAGAATTTCTTCCCAAAGCCATCGTCCGTCTGAATCCGAACTTCTATTACCGCAATTTCGCAGTTCCGGTCTATTTCTTTTATCTGCTGTTCTATCCGATCGCCCGACTGACAACCCTCATCTCCTTGGGCTTTTTCCGGATACTTGGTTTTCCCGTAAGGAAAAAACGTAATGTCGGCTCATTCGATCGAACTGACCTTGCCCTTCTGATTGACAAAGCCTCTGAAAACCGGGAACCGCAGAACGAAAAAGACATTCGGCTGTTTCAAAACGCGCTGGATTTTTCCGAACGACTTGTCCGCGATTGTATGACCCCCCGTATCGATATCGAAGCCATTGACCAAAACTGCTCGGTCGAGGAAGCCCGCCAACGCTTCGTAGACACCCAATTTTCAAGGCTGCTAATTTATGACGGCAACATCGACCACATCATCGGTTTCGTCCACAACAAAAGTCTGTTACAATACCCACAGACTATACTCGATGTACTGAAAAAAGTTGAATATGTCCCCGAGAGCATGCCAACCCGCAGGTTGCTCTCGATCTTCATAAAAAAACGCCACTCTGTCGCAGTCGTTATCGATGAATTCGGCGGAACGGCCGGAATGGTCACCATAGAGGATATCCTCGAAGAGATCTTCGGAGAGATTGAGGACGAACACGACTCTCAGGAACTGGTCGAGAAGAAGATCAACGACCGGGAATATCTCTTCTCAGGACGTCTCGAAATCGAGGCAATCAACGAAAAATATGGCATCGGACTCCCAGAGAGCGACGATTACGACACCCTGGCCGGATATGTCATTTCGGTCTACCAAGGCATACCCGAAGCCGGCGAAACCATCCTGACCGACCGCATGCGAATCCGTATCCTACGAACAGATGCTTCAAAAATTGAATTGCTCCGCATAACTTTGATTTAAACACGCTCCTTAAATGACAAAAATCGTGTTTATTGCACACGTTTTGTTCTTGGAATAAAGATTTTTACTATCTTTGGAGCTCGTTATACTATCAAAAACGGAAAACAAAAACTAAATTTTAATATGGCAACATTAAACACATTGAGAACACGGGGCGGAGTTATCGTCTCCATCGTAATCGGTATAGCCTTGCTGTCGTTCCTACTCGGAGATTTCGGAACCTCCGGGGCCAATATGATGAACGAAAGAAAAATGCAAGTCGGTAAAATAAACGGCGAAAAAATCGGATATACCGACTTCTCAAACCAACTCGACTACCGTAAAAACATATTGGAAACGCTGTCTGGTTCCACCCTTACTTCCGAACAACAAGATAATATACAAAATCAGGTATGGGAGAACATGGTTATGGAATATGCCTGGATGCCTGGTTTTGAAGAGATCGGATTAAATGTTACGGATAAAGAACAACTCGACATGATCAATGGTTCTTTTATATCACCGATCATCCGAATGTATTTTTCTGATCCGAACACAGGTGCGTATAATGGAACCATCGTTCAGGATTTTGTAGCCAATATCAGCAAGGATCCTACGGGACGTAGTGCCATGATCTGGAACTTTTTTAAAGAACAGATGATCCAGGAACGGCTTTTCTCCAAATACCTCAATCTGGTTGCTCAAGGAATGTATGTCAATGACCTCGAGGTAGAACAGGGTGTAGCCAATGCAGATGTATCGAGCTCGATCTCCTACATCATGAGAGAATACACCGCCATTGCCGACTCAACGATTACCGTTCCTGAAGCAGACATCCAAAAATACTACGATGCACATAAAAACAGCTTCCGGCAAGCAAGTTCTCGCGATGTTGAATATGTCCTGTTTGACGTTCTCCCTTCGGAAGCAGACTATGCAGAAGCAGAAAAAACAATCAACAATATAGCTGAAGAGTTTTCGGCAAGCGAAACACCGTTCCAATACGCCGTACTCAACTCTCAGGAACAACCCGACAAAACGTATCGTTCAGAGGAGGAGCTCCCCAGTGAAATGGCAACTTTCGCATTCGGGAAAGACCAACCTGCGATGTATGGCCCAGTAAAAGAGGGTGACGTCTATACGCTGGCCCGGGTTGCTGATGTGAAGATGATCCCGGATTCATTGGGTGCACGTCACATCTTGATCGGAGCCGGTGAAACGGAACGTGCAGACAGCATTGTAACAGCATTGAAGGGAGGTGCATCGTTCGACGAGCTCTCCAAACTCTATTCTCAAGATCAGGCTGCCGCTGCAAACGGAGGTGACCTCGGAATCTTCACCGCAGACCGCATGGTTCCCGAATTCTCAGAAGCAGTGATCAACACAAACAAAGGTGAATATTTTACTGTAGAGACTCAGTTCGGACTACATATCGGCGAAGTGACCTACAAGAGTACCCCAAAGAAAAAAGTACAGTTGGCTACAATCGTATACCGTATCGATCCGAGCGATGCAACCCAGCAGGATATTTATGCCAAAGCAAGTAAATTCGTAGGTGAGGTTGCCGGATCGTATGAGAATTTCGAGAAAGCAGCTGAAGACAATTCATTGTCAAAACGTGTCGTACGAATCAAAAATACAGACCGAAATATCAACGGGTTAAATAACTCTCGCGAAGTAGTCCGTTGGGCTTTCAACGGCAAGAAAGGAGATGTATCTTCAATCCTTGAGGTTGATGGAAACTACTTAATCGCTGCAATTACGGGAGTATCCGAAGCAGGAATCGCTCCGAAAGAAGCTGTTGCTTCTCAAATTACAGCAATCCTTCGTGCTAAAATGAAAGGCGAAATGCTGACAAAAGAGATGACGGGAAGCTCATTGGCGGAAGTTGCAAGCAAATACAATCTGGAAGAAAAACAGGCTTCCGACATAGAGTTTAACACCCTTTACATCGAAGGCGTCGGAGCTGAAGCTAAATTGATCGGTGCCGTAACCGGAGCCCCCGAGAATACGGTTTCAAAACCGGTAACAGGGATCAATGGCATCTATCTGTTTGACGTAACCTCTCGCAAAACACTCGATAACGTAACTCCTGAAAGCGAAAGAGTTCGTTTGGAAGCTAATGCCGAATCCTACATCAGCGAACGGCTCATGCAGGCCTTGATGGACCAGAGCGACATCACCGATAATCGGGTAAAATTCTTCTAAACTTTTTGTTAGAAAAATATAAACGAGGACGGTTTCAAAAAACTGTCCTCGTTCTTTTTAATTTAATGTCCCTTTCAAATCAGGACATAATAGACATCCTCCCCCCTCCCATACTTACTTTTTCTTTTACCCCATCTGTTTCATTCACACCTGCCAACTATTACTCTAAAATCGTTTCAGATGGAATAACAAAATCTTCAAAATATCCGTATTACAAAAAGAATGTCACATTTTTAATTTTGGATGAAATTTTGCAGGATCACATCTTAAAAGCTACCTTTGTGGGCAGTGTCGGACAGATCTTTGCACATGAACCAATACGGTCGAACCGACACACGAACGGCTCATAAAAGCGTGAACCGCAAACCTATTGTCGAGTGCTAAAATGAGAGTTTCGAATGGAAGAACAAAATGAAATATTACGCGAAGTTACCGACGGTGAATACAAATACGGATTCGTAACCGATATCGAAACTGAAATGCTACCGAAAGGATTGAACGAGGCCATCGTCCGTTCGATCTCGGAGAAAAAAGGCGAACCCGAGTGGATGACCGATTTCCGAATCAAGGCCTACCGCCACTGGAAAACCCTTTCCATGCCTCGTTGGCCCCATTTGGATCTTCCGGAAATAGATTTTCAAGACATTATCTACTACGCCGCACCAAAGCCAAAACCCAAACTTTCCAGCATGGATGAGGTCGATCCGGAGCTGAAAGCTACGTTCGACAAATTGGGAGTACCTCTCGAAGAGCAAATGGTGCTGGCCGGTGTAGCCGTCGATGCCGTCATGGACTCCGTATCGGTCAAAACCACCTTCCGGGAAACTTTGGCTGAAAAGGGGATCATCTTCTGCTCTTTTTCTGAAGCTTTGAAAGATCACCCCGACCTGGTAAAAAAATATATGGGAAGCGTTGTTCCTTATACAGACAACTTTTTTGCCGCACTGAATGCCGCTGTCTTTTCGGACGGATCGTTCTGCTATATTCCGAAAGGGGTACGCTGTCCGATGGAGCTGAGTACCTATTTCCGGATCAACGCCGCGGGAACCGGACAGTTCGAACGTACGCTGATCGTCGCCGACGAAGGAGCATACGTCAGCTATATGGAGGGTTGTACGGCTCCTCAACGCGACGAGAACCAGCTGCATGCCGCAGTAGTCGAAATCGTTGTCATGAAGGATGCCGAAGTAAAATATTCGACCGTACAGAACTGGTATCCGGGCGACAAGGAGGGTAAAGGCGGTATCTACAACTTTGTCACCAAACGAGGCATCTGTAAAGGGGAAAACGCCCGCTTGTCATGGACCCAGATCGAGACCGGTTCGGCCCTTACGTGGAAATATCCGAGTTGTATTCTGGCCGGAGACAACTCCTCCGGCGAGTTCTATTCGGTAGCCGTCACCAACAACTTCCAGCAGGCCGATACGGGAACAAAGATGATCCACCTCGGACGCAACACCCGCAGCCGCATCGTCAGCAAAGGAATATCGGCCGGACAGAGCCAGAACAGCTACCGCGGATTAGTCAAGGTTTCGGCCAAAGCCGAAGGTGCCCGAAACTATTCGCAATGCGATTCGCTGCTGATTGGCGACAAATGCGGCGCACACACATTCCCCTACGTCGAGGTCGACAATCGTTCGGCTATTGTCGAACACGAGGCCACCACGTCGAAGATCAGCGAAGACCAGCTTTTCTATTGTAAACAGCGCGGTCTGTCGACCGAGGATGCAGTCGGGCTGATCGTGAACGGATACGCCCGGGAAGTGTTGAACAAACTGCCGATGGAGTTCGCCGTAGAGGCTCAAAAACTGCTGTCGATCAGTCTCGAAGGAAGTGTAGGTTAACGTAGAAAGATCTGTGAATAATGTTTGTTTTTTCAAATAATTTTTATACTATCGTGATATCCAGATAATATCACCTAAAGATAGATTATTATGGAAAACAAAGAGAAACTGTTCAAAGGATTGAAGATCTCCGGTTTCGTGATGATCGTGTTCGCGCTGTGTCTGCTCGGAGGAGGCATCTGGCTGATGATGGAGAATCTGTTCTTAGGGGGAGGAGCCTGTCTGATCCTTTTCCTGCTCAGTCTGTTCGGATTCTTCATGATCGAACCGAACGAAGCGCGGGTCATGCTCTTTTTCGGAGTCTATCGGGGAACGCTCAACCAAAACGGATTCTGGTGGGTAAACCCCTTCTATGTCAAGAAAAAAATTACCTATCGGGCACGGAATCTCGATGTCGAACCGATCAAGGTAAACGATAAAGCGGGTAATCCGGTCATGATCGGTCTGGTACTGGTCTGGAAGGTAAAGGATACCTACAAGGCGATGTTCGAGATCGACAGTCAGGAGACCGCCGGGACAAAAACGATCCAGACAAAGCAGGGTGCTGTCGCAGTACAACAACGCGAAACGTTAGCCACACGAATGGCCGCCTACCAGAATTTTGTCGCCATACAAAGCGATGCTGCACTGAGAAATCTGGCAGGCGAATATGCCTACGATAATAACGAGACATCGGATGAGATCACGCTACGTTCGGGAGGAGAGGAGATCAACAGCCGACTGGAAGTTGAATTGAACAACCGGCTGGCAATCGCCGGCATTGAAGTGGTCGAGGCCCGGATCAACTATCTGGCCTACGCCCCGGAAATCGCAGCGATCATGTTGCGCCGCCAACAAGCTGCCGCAATCATCTCTGCACGCGAAAAGATTGTTGAAGGAGCGGTCACGATGGTTCGGATGGCCCTTGACAAATTGGCGGACGAAAAGATCGTCGATCTGGACGAAGATAAAAAAGCGGCTATGGTAAGCAATTTGCTCGTCGTACTATGCGCCGACGAACAGGCCAAGCCGGTCGTAAATACGGGAACTTTACATCAATAAAGGCAAAACGTTTCGGATGGCCGGCGAGGGAGAACAGAAGACATTTGTACTCCAGATCGATGCCCGACGGATGGAGGCGATCGAGAAGTGGGCTGCAGATGAGTTTCGCAGTGTCAACGGGCAGTTGCTCTACATCATCGATCAGGCTTTGAAGAAGAACCGGCGATGGAAAGAGACGGAAACGAAGGTTGCCGAAGAGAACGAATAATTTTAATTAAGAAGGGTGGTTCGATGATCGAAACGTAACAGTGAATCGGACACCCGTAGGGATAAAACAGATACTATATGTTGGAGGTTCGAAATTTGCATGCCACCGTAGACGGAAAGGAGATTCTCCGAGGAATCAACCTGACGGTGCGTGCCGGAGAGGTCCATGCGATCATGGGACCGAACGGATCGGGAAAAAGTACCTTTGCATCGGTACTCGCAGGAAACGAAAAATATGAAGTAACAGGAGGCGAAGTTCTTTTCGACGGCAAGGACCTGCTGTCGATGAGCATCGAAGAGCGCGGACGTGCCGGACTGTTTTTGGGATTTCAATATCCGGTCGAGATTCCCGGAGTGAGCATGGCCAACTTTCTGAAATATGCTCTGAACGAAAAGCGGAAATATCAGGGATTGGAGCCCCTTTCGTCGGCGGAATTTCTGCGTATGATGCGCGAAAAGGCCAAAATCGTCGAGATTGACAGCAAACTAACCAGCCGTTCGGTGAATGAGGGTTTTTCGGGAGGAGAGAAGAAGAAGAACGAGATCTTCCAAATGGCCATGTTCGAACCAAAACTGGCGATCCTCGACGAAACCGACAGCGGGCTCGACATCGATGCCCTGCGTATCGTGGCGACCGGAGTGGCCAAGCTCAAACGCCCCGACAACGCTACGATTGTCATCACACACTACCAACGGTTGCTCGACTACATCGTTCCCGATGTTGTGCATGTACTCTACAAAGGCCGTATCATCTACTCGGCCGGTAAAGAGCTGGCCTTGAAACTCGAGGAACAAGGATACGACTGGCTGATCAATCAATATGAAAAGTAAGACGATGAACGGAGCTTTGGAGAAAAAATGGGTCGATCTCTATCTGGCCAATGCCGACATCATTGCTGAGGGATTACCTCCGGTGATCAATCGGGCACGTGCCGAAGCTTTGGAGATCTTCAATCTGTCGGGATTTCCGGCCAAAGGATCGGCCAACGGCGATAGATACCACTATACCGACCTGCAACGCCTGTACGACCGGGATTTCGAATACTACTTCATGCCGTCCTACCGGCACGTAACCTTACCCCCGGCAAGAGACGAACACTATGCGGTGTCGTTTCTGAACGGTTTTTGCATCGACTCGGAAGCCCTGACTCGCTTAGATAACGGAGTCATATTCGGATCTTTGGCCACAGCCGCCCGGGAAGTTCCCGAATTGGTCGAAAAGGCTTATAACCGATTGGCCGGGCAAGAAAACGATGCCATCACCGCTTTCAACACGGTGTTTGCTCAAGACGGAGTCTTCGTCTACGTTCCCCAAAACATCCAAGTGGAGCGTCCGATCGATATTCGATTCGCCTACTATGCCGAAGGGGAGTCGCTTGCCGGATTTACACGGAACCTGCTCCTTTTCGAACCGGGCAGCCAAGCCCAGATCCTCATGGAAAATCTGTCGCTGAACGAAGGTGCATATTGCGATTGCGCAGTCAGTGAAATATCGGTCGGCGAACGAGCCCATATCGAATTTGTTGAAGATTATCGATTGAATGTAAATTCGGCTTCGATCTCCTCGAACTATGCCCGACAACAGACAGACAGTCACCTCTATTCGCTTTCGGTTGCATTGGACGGACAACTGATCCGTGGAGACCGCCGGGTCGAATTAAACGGAGCAGGCGCCGACAACCACATGGACGACCTGATGCTCTGCAGCGAAGGACAACACATCGACTTCACGACCGATATTCGGCATACGGCTCCCGATTGTACGAGTAAAGAGTCGTTCCGAGCCATCGCCTCCGGAGACGGACGAGGCATCTTCTGCGGGCGGATCTATGTGGCTCCGGGCGCACAACGGACCCAAGCCTTCCAACAGAGCAACAACCTGTTGCTGAGCGAAAATGCCCATATCGATGCCAAGCCGCAACTGGAAATATACGCCGACGATGTAAAATGTAGCCACGGTGCGACGGTCGGTCAGCTGAACGAAGAGGCCGTGTATTATATGCGGCAACGGGGTATCTCGGAGGAGACCGCCCGTCGGCTGCAGATCATCGGATTTGTCGGACAACTGCTCGGTCACATTCCGATTGCTGCCGTTATCGAACAATTCGAAACCCTCGTCACCGAGAAAATAGAACGAATGTAATGGACTGGAATGTAGAAAAAATACGGGAGGAGTTTCCTGTTCTCTCCCGACAGGTGTACGGAAGGACTCTGGCCTACCTCGACAATGGAGCAACGGCACAGAAACCCCGCTGTGTTATCGACACAATCGATCGACTACATCGGGAATTAAATGCCAACGTTCATCGGGGCGCCCACTACATGAGCGAAGTCTGTACGGAGGAGTACGAAGCGGCACGTCGTGCCGTAGCCGACTTCATCGGAGCCGGTTCAACCCGAGAGATCGTATTTACCGCAGGAGCGACCGCCTCGATCAACACGGTGGCTTACAGCTTCGGAGAGCGCTTTATCGGAGCGGGAGACAACGTAATCACCACCGAGATGGAGCACCACTCCAACATTGTCCCGTGGCAACTGATCTGCGGACGGAAAGGAGCGGAGCTTCGGGTTATCCCTTTCGATGACGACGGACGGCTAAAGATCGAAACGCTCGATCAACTGATCGACAACCGGACACGTATTGTCTGCATTACTCAAGCCTCAAACGTACTGGGCACCTGCCCCGACCTGAAAAAAGTGATCGAAACGGCCCACGCTGCGGGAGTTCCGGTCCTTGTCGACGGATGTCAGGGTGTTGTACACGGTGGGGTGAACGTACAGGAGTTGGATTGTGACTTCTACGCCTTCTCGGGACACAAATTATATGGGCCGACCGGTATCGGCGTGCTCTACGGCAAGGAGCGACTGCTCGAAGAGATGCCTCCGTTCATGGGAGGAGGCGATATGGTCAGAACCGTCTCCTTCTCCGGAACGACCTACGCCGAACTGCCGCTCAAGTTCGAAGCGGGAACCACCAACTACATCGGAGCCATCGGTCTCGCAGAGGCTATCGGTTTTCTGAACGGCCTCGATCTTCATGCTGCGACAACGTATGAAACCATGTTGAAGGATTATGCCGAACAACAGCTGGGGGCGATCGACGGTTTACGGATCTACGGAACCCAACCCGACAAGTGCAGCATCGTATCATTCGGAGCAGAGGGTGTCCATCCCTACGACATCGGAGTCATCCTCGACAAGCTGGGTATCGCCATTAGAACTGGAACCCACTGTGCAGAACCGGTCATGACCCACTATGGGATCACCTCGATGGCCCGTGCATCGTTCGCTTTCTACAATACACGCGAAGAAGTGGACCGTCTGGCCAAAGGAGTAAACCGAGCCCTGAACATGCTTCGTGCATAACTCAAATGATTTTATCCAAACCATCACCCAAACAACATGGCTTTAATAGTTCTCGAAGGGCTCGACGGAGCCGGAAAATCGACACAAGTCAACAAGTTGCAGCAGATGTTAGCCTCCTGCGGCATCGGTTATGAATACCTCCACTTTCCCCGTTTCAACGCTCCGGTATACGGAGAGTTGATCGCCCGATTCCTTCGGGGCGAATTGGGAGAGGTCGGAGCGGTCGATCCCTACATCGTAGCGCTGCTCTATGCCGGCGACCGGGCCGATGCCACCCCAATGATTCGGAACTGGCTGGATGCAGGCAAATGCGTCATTCTCGATCGCTATGTATATTCGAATGTGGCTTATCAATGTGCCAAAATTTCGGATCATGAAGAGCAAAAAAAGCTGCGCGACTGGATCGTCGATTTAGAGTACGGCTACCACCGGATTCCACGTCCCGATGTCTCGATCTTTTTGGATGTTCCGTTCGATTTCACCCGTCGGAAGTTGGAGGAGAACCGGCAGGGTGCCGACCGCGAATATCTGCACGGCCGACAGGACATTCACGAAGCCTCCCTGACGCTTCAACAACGTGTCCGCGAAGTCTATCTGGCCCAAACGACATATGACAAACGGTTTCGGGTGGTTTCATGTGTAGGTCCCGACGAAGGTATGCTTCCTCCTGAAACCATTTTTACGCGTATTATAGCCGAAATCGAACCTTTTATCCCTTTGAAGAAGTAGACCGGACATTTTTGGGGATACAAAATAATTACAGGTCCTTAAAACAGGATAATACCTTATCGGATATTATCCTGTTTTCTTTTTCCTGATCTTTCTTATTTTCCTAACACTATAAAAAAACCAATAGAAATTTCTTTGGCCGTTTCAAATCGTTTTTGCCGATAAAATGTCAATAAAATCATTTCATTCCCCTGCCGCCGAAACAGTCTTATTCCGATCTTTGTAATATAATCAAAAATATACCGACCGTGAATTTAAGTGTCATAGAGTTAGAAGAGATGGAATTCCGTGCCTTTCACGGCTGCTACCCGCTCGAAAGAATCGTTGGTAACCGTTTTTTGGTAAACGTTACGATTACAGCAGACCTGTCGCTGCCAGCCGCCAGCGATGATGTGAACGACACGATCAACTACCTATCCGTTTACGAAACCGTCCGCGACGAAATGAAAGTCGAATCACACATACTGGAACACGTGGCTCAAAGAATCATCGACGCAATATACCGTCGATTCCCCCAAAGCCAACATGTTCGGGTAAAAATCTCCAAAATGGCTCCCCCTCTCGGAGGAAAAATAAAGAAGGTCTCGGTAACCTCTGAGAGATAGCCATTTGCATAAAAGTGTTAATAAAATATTAATAAGATTCACAGGCACCTCTTTTGCAAAAGAAGAAGAGTTCGTAATCTTGTAATGAAATTTTGAGCTCGCTTTTTTCGAGCCGAAAATGAATCGAGGAATATAAGAGGAGTTGCAAAATCATGGCAGAACAACAACAAAACAACGAGACGAAAACCATGACCGTCTATCAGTACAACGAAGCGGTAGAAGAGGCGAAGAAATATTTCAAAGGAGATGACCTCGCCGCAACAGTATGGGTAAGCAAATATGCCCTGAAAGATTCAAGAGGAAATCTTTACGAAAAATCCCCTGAACAGATGCACCGACGCATCGCTTCGGAAATCGAACGGATTGAAAAACGATATCCCAATCCGATGAATGCAGATCAGGTTTACGACTTGCTGAAAGGATTCCGCTATCTGATTCCTCAAGGCGGGCCGATGACAGGTATCGGAAACAACTTGCAAATCGCCTCGCTTTCGAACTGTTTTGTAATCGGACACCGCCATCCAGCAGACTCCTACGGAGGAATTATTCGCATCGATGAAGAACAGGTTCAACTCATGAAACGCCGTGGAGGTGTGGGACATGACCTCTCCCATATCCGCCCGACCGGAAGTCCCGTGCTAAACAGCGCTCTGACCTCGACAGGAATCGTTCCGTTCATGGAGCGGTACTCCAACTCGACCCGTGAAGTGGCACAAGACGGTCGCCGTGGCGCTCTGATGCTCTCCCTCTCGATCAAACATCCCGATGCAGAGAATTTTATCGATGCAAAGGTCGAAACCGGAAAGGTAACCGGAGCCAATGTCTCGATAAAGATCGATGACGAGTTCATGCAAACCGTCATAAAAGGAGGTAAATACCACCAACAATTCCCGATCGATTCAAAAAATCCATTATACGAAAAGGAGATCGATGCCAAAGCCTTATGGGATAAGATTGTTCACAACGCATGGAAATCGGCCGAACCCGGAATCTTGTTCTGGGATACTGTCCTGCGGGAATCCATTCCAGATTGCTATGCCGACTTGGGATTCCGAACCGTATCGACCAACCCGTGCGGTGAGATTCCGCTCTGTCCATACGACAGCTGCCGACTGTTGGCCATCAATCTCTACGGATACGTTGACAAACCGTTTACGGCGGAAGCTTCGTTCAATTTCGACAAATTTAAAAAACATGTTGCCGCAGCCATGCGGATGATGGATGACATCATCGATCTTGAACTTGAAAAAATCGACGCAATCATCAAAAAAATCGAAGGGGATCCCGAAGATGCAGATATCCGTCGTGTGGAATTAGAGCTGTGGGAAAAAATCAAGGAAAAGGCGATACAAGGCCGTCGTACAGGACTCGGTATCACAGCAGAAGGTGACATGCTGGCCGCATTGGGTTACCGTTACGGAACTGACGAAGCGATCGATTTTGCCGTAAAAATTCAAAAAACGTTGGCAGTGGAAGCCTACCGCGCCTCTGTCGAAATGGCTAAAGAACGCGGTGCTTTCTTGATTTACGACGCCGAACGTGAAAAAAATAACCCGATGATCGGACGTATCCGTGAAGCCGATCCCGCTTTGTACGATGAAATGGTTCAATATGGCCGGAGAAATATCGCTATCCTGACTATCGCGCCTACCGGTACGACCAGCTTGATGTCCCAAACGACATCGGGTATCGAACCTGTATTCCGACCGGTGTATACCCGTCGCAGAAAGGTAAATCCGAACGATAAAGATGTGAAAGTCACATTTGTCGACGAAGTGGGCGATTCATGGGAAGAATACAACGTATTCCACCACAAATTCCTCGTTTGGCTCGAAGTCAATGGCTACAATCTCGACGAAGTGAAAAACATGTCGCAAACCGAGATAGATGCTTTGGTTGCCAAATCACCCTACTATAAAGCAACAGCAAACGATATCGACTGGGTCAACAAGGTAAAGATGCAGGGAGCCATTCAGAAGTGGGTGGATCACTCGATCTCGGTTACGGTCAACCTTCCGAACTCCATCTCTGAGGAGATGGTCGGAAAGGTTTATCTGACCGCCTGGGAGTACGGATGCAAAGGCGTCACAGTCTACAGAGACGGATCTCGTGACGGCGTATTGGTCGAAAAGAAAAAGAAAAAAAAGAGTAAGGCTGAAGAAGAGGCACCCCTGAATGCCGAAGGCTACCGTCCTCCATTAAAACGCCCGATCGAATTGGCGGCTGACATCGTCCGATTCAAAAACGGTGACGAAGATTGGATAGCATTCGTCGGTATCTATAATGATCGCCCATACGAGATCTTCACTGGGAAAATCGAAGAGGATGCCATGTTTATTCCTAAAAAGATCAAAAAAGGTGTAATCCTCAAGGTGAAGGAACCGGATGGAACGAAACGTTACGACTTCCAATACAAGGATAAATATGGATATACGAACACGATAGGAGGAATCTCGAGATTGTTCAACAAAGAGTTCTGGAACTATGCTAAGTTGATTTCAGGTGTGTTGCGCAACGGTATGCCGATTCTGGACGTAGTTACGCTGATCGAATCGCTCCGTTTGGACAGCGAAAGCATCAATACGTGGAAAACCGGTGTTGCCCGTGCTTTGAAACAATATATCGCCAACGGAACAAAATCCAAAGAGAAATGTCCGAATTGCGGACAGGAGACTTTGGTCTACCAAAACAGCTGTCCGGTATGTATGAGCTGCGGCTATTCCAAGTGTGGATAGCCCCCGACAGACCGGGAAAAGCAACTGTTTCCCCGCAGGTTTGGGAAGCGACGGAGTCCGATTCATAAATTTTTCCGTCCTTCCCGAAACCGGAGGGAAAATCCACAAGAACCTAATTTAATCCGGTACAATGATTAAAACCGATTTTACAAAAGATAAGGAGCTAAACCTCGAACTGGATGATACTGTCGCAGAAGGCGAATACTCCAATTTAGTAGTCATTTCGCACTCTACTTCCGAATTCGTTCTGGATTTCGTACGGCTGATGCCCGGTGTGTCGAAAGCGCGCGTAAAGAGCCGCATCGTACTCGCTCCGGAACACGCCAAACGCCTGCTCCTCTCCCTGCAAGAGAATATCGAACGATACGAAGCCTTGATCGGTAAGATACAGCTTCCTACTCTGCCGTCGGACGAGGCAAATCTTGCAATGAATTTTCTCGCAGGAGAAGCGTAAAAAGAATACATAATCCCCATCTCACCGGGATGGTTACACGGTCTTCTCAACTTACGGTGTCTGTTGACTTAAAACAGGGTCGTTTGCTGCGTTGGAGGGACCAATCCGAGGTGTGAATAGGCCAATTCGGTAACTTCGCGTCCGCGGGGTGTTCTCTTTAAAAAACCTTCCTTAATCAGGAACGGCTCATAGACCTCTTCGATCGTACCCGCATCTTCACTTACTGCCGTTGCAATCGTACCCAACCCGACAGGCCCACCGCCAAATTTGTCGATGATTGTTGTCAGAATCTTATTGTCCATCCGGTCGAGTCCACGCGAGTCGATATTAAGCGCATCAAGAGCATAACGCGTAATCTTCACGTCGATCCGTCCACCGCCTTTGACCATTGCAAAATCACGCACCCGACGCAATAGGGCATTCGCAATTCGCGGCGTACCTCGACTCCGTAAAGCTACTTCATGAGCCGCATCGTCATCAATCGGAACCTGAAGTATCGATGCCGAACGCTTTACAATCTTACTCAAGACTTTGCTGTCGTAATACTCCAAATGGCATTGAATACCAAAACGCGCCCGTAGTGGACTGGTCAGTAAACCGCTACGTGTTGTTGCTCCAATCAGTGTAAAAGGATTCAACTCGATCTGAATCGACCGGGCACTCGGCCCTTTATCGAGCATGATATCAATCTTATAGTCCTCCATTGCCGAATAGAGATACTCTTCGACAATCGGGCTCAACCGGTGAATCTCATCGATAAAGAGCACATCACCGCTCTCGAGATTGGTCAATAGTCCGGCCAGATCGCCCGGTTTATCGAGCACCGGTCCCGAAGTCATCTTCAGGGTGGCCCCCATCTCGTTGCTGATGATATTGGCAAGGGTTGTTTTCCCGAGACCGGGAGGGCCGTGCAACAAGACGTGATCGAGCGCCTCTCCCCGCATCAAAGCCGCTTTGATGAAAACCGTCAGGTTATCGATAATCTTATCCTGTCCGCTGAACGTTTTCAGATCCTGCGGACGGATCTTATTCTCGAAGTCCAAATCGGTCTCTATATTCCGGATGTCTTTCATCGATGTCGGTTCTTACCCGACAAAAATAAGAATTATTTGCGAAAGCGCACTAACGAATTCCGTTCCACTCGTAACGGGGCGTATCAATGTCCAAGAGGGAAAGAATCCGTTCGACGATCGTCATACACAAAGACTCTATATCGACCGGACAGGAATAAAACGAAGGTGCAGCGGGGCAAACGATTGCTCCTGCCTCAGAAAGACGCACAAGGTTCTGCAGATGAATCGTACTCATCGGAGCCTCACGAGGAACCAGAATCAGCCTTCTCCGCTCTTTGAGCATCACGTCCGCCGCGCGACAAATCAGGTTATCCGAAGTTCCCGCCGCTATTCTGCCTGCCGTTCCCATCGAACAGGGCACCACAACCATCGCATCGTAACGGGCCGAACCGGAAGCCGGCGCCGCAAACATCTCTCCGCAATCGTACCGTGTAAAACGTGGATTGCGCATCCAATCGTCCGAATCCTCAAATATCGCGACCTGCGATCCATTCTCTGAAACGATAAGTGCAATCTCTCCAATGGATTCGATCCGGCTCAGATACTCACACAACAGCCGGGCGTAAATCGAACCGCTCGCTCCGGTTACTGCGACGATCAATTTCTTCTTTCTATCCATAGCTATAACTCGATAATCGAACACTTCAATTCATTATCCCGAAGATACTGAAGCGTCCGTGGCAGGGCATAACGCAAATTACGAAAAGACTTTACCGAGTCGTGGAAAACGACGATCGACCCTCCGCGCACATAGCGGGTCACATTATGCAGACACTGACGGGGCGATACCCACGGACTGTAATCCCGGCTCAGCACATCCCACATGATCAGATTGTAACGTTCACTCAAACGTCGTGCCTGAGAGGGCGTAATCCGTGCATACGGCGGACGAAAAAGATCGGTATGCAATATATCGTTGGCAAAGTCCACATCCTCGATGTAGCGTTCGAGACTCATGCTCCATCCTTTCTGATGACTATATGTATGATTTCCGATGGCATGTCCACCATCAACGATCATGCGAAAAAGATGTGGATACTGTTCGGCATTCTTCCCCAGACAAAAGAAAGTGGCTTTTGCATCGTATTCAGCCAATCGATCAAGAATCCACTCCGTAATACCTGGCGTCGGACCATCGTCAAAAGTCAGATAGACTTGATCTGTCTCGGGCATCGACCAAATCATCGAAGGAAAGAGACGACGTATGAATTTCGGCGGTTGTAAGCGCATAATCTACAAAATCCGACTGGGAAGCAATCCTGCCGGACAAATTTTGATTTCGAATTCGCGACAAAGGTAGATGTTTTTACCCCAAATGTCAAATCGGTAACGGCAAAGTGTTTGCAGTCGACATATAACGCAAAAAGATCTCCAACAAAAGCTGAATGACATTTTTCATTTCGGATAAAAAAAGTTAATTTCGATCGATAATTTTTACTCCGATACAACCGTTATCGAATAAAAATCATCTGTACGGACAACCAAACTCCCCGAACACTATGTTTGACAAAAAAATCTATATCGAGCGACGCAAAGCACTCCATGAACGCCTTTCCAGCGGTTTAGTCCTGTTTCCAGGCAACGACGAATCATCGGCCAACTATCCGGACAATACCTACCGGTTCCGACAAGATAGTACTTTTCTCTACTTTTTCGGACTAAACCGCCCGAAAACAGTCGGACTTCTTGACCTGGATTCGGGAGAAGACATCCTCTACGGAGACGACACCTCATTGGAAGATATTATCTGGACCGGACCTCAACCGACCCTCACAGAACTGGCCTATAAAGTCGGAATTGAACATACACAACCTATCAATCACCTCTACAAACGAATCGAAGCCGCAGCGGCAAAGGGCCGAAGAATCCACTATCTGCCCCCTTACCGAGCAGAAACGACCCTTCACATCAGTCGTTTGTTGGGCCTAATGCCTGACCGAGTTACTGCCCATGCCTCAACTGAACTTGCCCGGGCAGTCGTCGCTTTGCGCGAGGTAAAAGCCCGCTGTGAAATCGAAGAGATCGAATTTGCCTGCGGCATCGCTTCCCGCATGCACCGATTGGCCATGCGGATGTGCCGGCCGGGAACCAGCGAACGCGAAATTGCAGGAGCTATCGAAGGTGTGGCCCTGCAATACGGAGCCGGAGTATCATTTCCCTCAATCGTCACACAGAACGGACAAACCCTCCATAACCACGACTATTCGGGTACGTTGCAAAGCGGTCGGTTGATGCTGGTAGACGCCGGAGCCGAAACCACCATGAACTATTGCAGCGACTTTACCCGAACTTTTCCCGTAAGCGGGTACTTCACTCCCAAACAAAAGGAGATCTACGACATTGTTTTGGCCGCCAACCGGAAGGTCTTCGAGTTGGCCCATCCGAGCGCCTTCTACTACCAGATGCACAACGAAGCTGCACGGGTCATCGCCGAGGGACTCCGTTCGCTCGGACTGATGCGCGGGAACATGGAGGACGCCGTAGCCGTCGGGGCTCAAGCGCTCTTTATGCCGCATGGACTGGGTCACCAGATGGGGCTCGACGTCCACGACATGGAGAACATCGGAGAGAAATATGTCGGTTACGACGAGGAGACGCTCCGCAGTTCGACTCCCGGACTCTCTTCTCTGCGCATGGGGAAACGGCTTCGGGAAGGGTTCGTCATAACCGTCGAACCGGGCATCTATTTCATCCCGGATCTGATCGACAAATGGGAGGTCGAAGGATTCGGACGGGACTTTATCAATTTTGCCAAAGTCCGCGAATATCTCGACTTCGGCGGCATACGGATCGAGGACAACATGTTGATTACTCCGTACGGGAACCGGCTGCTGGGCAGCGACCGTCCACCCGTAACCACGTCCGAAATAGAATCCTACATGAACAACGACTGATTCATCCTCTGATCGGCTTTCCGATGCTTTAAGATCAGAACATAAATTCAACCCATCTCAGGTCACAAGAAGGAGTGTCACACTACAGACCTCCCGTTTGTGGCCTTTTTTGTATCTCGACAGAAGCGGCTCACATACATAACAAAACATCTGAAACACTGAGTACTAATATCCGTTCCACAAATACAAAACCATTATTCTTCGAATAATAATTAACAAAATTGTTGACAAAGAAAAATTCATTCCTATATTTGCATTAACAAAATTGTTAATTACATAATGGACACAACCAAAAAAAGACACACGGACAACAAAGAAGCGGATATTTTGCATGCAGCCGAACGGGAATTTCTGTCAAAAGGATATGCAGGAGCCCGCACAACGGCGATAGCCGAAGCCGCCGGAGTTACACATGCCATGCTTCACTACTATTTCCGTACAAAAGAGCAACTCTTCAAACGGATACTCGACGAGAAACTCCGCTTGATGGGTCAGTCGGTTTTGGCCGCTTTCGGACAACCCGAACTCCCCCTTATGGCCCGTATAAAAGATGGTATCGAACGCCATTTCGATTTTATCGCCGCGAATCCAGAACTTCCCCGATTTATCGTCAACGAAATTTTCGCACATCCCGAACGCTATGAACTGATGCAGGAGAACATCCGAGTGTTGCTCAACCCGTTGCAATACAGTCTTCAACAAGAATTGGACGAATCGGCTGCGCGGAACGATACGGAACCGATAGATGCCCGTATGCTGTTGATCGATATCATCTCGCTCAATGTCTTCGCCTTCATTGCCTTCCCGATCATACAACCTCTTCTGGGAGATTTGACGGCAGACCGGGAACATTTCTTCGCACAACGTAAACAGGAAAACATAGAAACGATCATGCGTCGACTCAAAAAATTATAACCTCATGAAACGAATTATCTTATCGATCCTGTTCGCCGGATTTTCGGCCTCGGTTTTCGCCCAAATGACACTCGAAACGTGCCAAGAGTTAGCCCGCGAACACTATCCCGAGGTAAAACAGTACGATCTGATCCGCCTGACCGAACAGTACGACCTTTCGAATGCGGCACGGGCTTGGCTGCCTCAGCTCACGCTATCGGCACAAGCGACATGGCAAAACGAGGTTCCCGAATTCCCCGAAGCCCTGTCCGGCATGCTGTCTCAAGCCGGAGTGACCATACCTGGACTGAAAAAAGATCAATACAAGGTAGGGCTTGAACTGAATCAAACGATATGGGACGGTGGAAAATCGAATGCCGACAAACGACTCGCCCATACGGAAGCAGCTGAACAACGTGCCATGACAGACGTCGACCTATATACTTTAAAAAAACGTGTAAACGAACTTTACTTCGGGATTTTATTACTCGAGGAAAACCTCTCGCAAACCTACCGAACGATAGCTCTTCTTGAAAGTAATCTCGACAAGATGCGCTCCTTGGTTACAAACGGAACAGCCCTTGCAAGCGATGCCGATGTCGTAGAGGCAGAACTGCTCACTGCCCGCCAACAGGTTACGCAAATCGAGGCTTCACGAACGAGCTACCGCAAAATGCTGGAACTGTTTATCGGAGAACCGTTACAGGGTGACCTTCGTCGTCCCGAATTCGAGGAAATGGCAACAACTGAATTGGCCCGTCCCGAACTTGCCTTGTTCGACGCTCGCAAAAAAACGCTATCAGCTCGTGAAGCCCTTATAAAAAGTTCGACGAGGCCCAAATTCGGATTTTTTGCTCAAGGATATTACGGTTACCCGAGTATGGACTATTTCGCCAGCATGATGTCGAACGAATGGCGTTGGAACCTTCTCACAGGCATCCGGATGTCCTGGAATTTCGGTGCCTATTACACGAAAAAGAACTCGCTGAACAAACTCCGAACGGCTCAACAGTCGATAGACCTGCAACGAGATGTTTTTCGCTTCGAAACTGACCTGCAAGTCGCACAGGAGACCGGAGATATCGCTCGCCTACGTAAAACCATAGCCGATGACGCCCGCATTGTCTCACTCAGGCAGTCTGTTCGTGAGGCTGCTGAATCAAAACTCCGTAACGGAATAATCGACACGAATGATCTGCTGCAAAAGATTACCGACGAGGCTGCGGCTCGGTCCGCCCAGTCGGTGCACGAAATCGAACTGCTGAAAGCACTCTACGAATTGAAACATACGATTAACCAATAAAAACAATAAACCATGAAACGATCGACAATGTACCTTCTGCTGCTGATATTGGCAGGATGCAGCCGGAGCGAATCATTCGACGCGACGGGGACTTTCGAAGCTACGGAGGTAACGGTATCGGCCGAAGCTCCAGGACGTATTCTTGCATTCGACGTGAACGAGGGGGACCGGATCGCACAAGGCCAAACGGTCGGCACTATCGACACGGTACAACTCTACTTGCAAAAAATGCAACTGGAGCGGCAGATTGCATCGGTACGCAGCAACCGGCCCGATATTTCGAAACAGGTAACGGCATTACAAGAACAGATCGCTCAGCAGGAGACCGAACGGGCCCGTGTAAAACGGTTGCTCGATGACGGTGCCGCCACAACAAAGCAACTGGATGACATCGATGCCTCGCTCAAAATCCTAAGTGGACAGTTGGAGGCAACTCTCTCGACACTACGTAACAACACGGCATCGATCGACGAAAACAGCTCCTCGATCGAGCTGCAAATCGCACAAGTCGAAGACCATTTGGCCAAATGCCGGATCGTATCGCCCGTCACAGGCACCGTTCTGGCCAAATATGCCGAAACCGGAGAACTGGCCTCAACAGGACGCCCCCTGATGAAGGTCGCTGACCTCGACCACATTTACCTCCGGGCCTATTTCACCTCCGAACAACTGGCCGCCCTGCAACTTGGACAAGAGGTAACCGTAACGGCCGACTTCGGAGCCGACGAACAGTACGAATATCCGGGACACATCATCTGGATCGCTTCAGAAAGCGAATTTACCCCTAAGAATATCCAGACCCGAAACACGCGGGCAAACTTGGTCTATGCGGTAAAAATCGCGGTCGAAAACGACGGACGACTGAAAATCGGACTCTACGGCGAAGTAAACCTTTAACAGCACATACCATGAATTTCTCCAATGCGATAGAGATAAAGGGATTGACCAAACGCTATGGCCCGGTCGTCGCTCTCGATCGAATCCGGCTGGAGGTACGTCGCGGCGAACTGTTTGGACTGATCGGTCCCGATGGAGCTGGGAAAACAACACTGTTCCGGCTGCTGACTACTTTGATCGACCCCGACGAAGGTCAAGCCTCGGTCAACGGCATGGACACCGCAACCGAATACCGGAACATCCGCAAGACGATCGGTTACATGCCGGGCCGTTTCTCGCTCTATCCCGACCTGACGGTCGACGAGAACCTCGCTTTTTTCGCTGCACTCTTCGGAACAAACCTCCGCGACAGCCACGATCTTATCGATCCGATCTACCGTCAAATAAAACCCTTTCGCACGCGGCGCGCAGGAAAACTCTCGGGAGGCATGAAACAAAAGCTAGCCCTCTGTTGTGCACTGATCCACCGGCCCTCGGTCCTGTTCCTCGACGAACCGACCACAGGAGTCGATGCCGTATCACGCAGCGAATTTTGGGACATGCTTGCTGAATTGAAAGCAAAAGGGATCTCGATCCTCGTATCGACTCCCTATATGGACGAAGCGAACCGTTGTGACCGAATCGCCCTGATCAACGAAGGAAAAGTTTTAGGCATCGACACTCCGCAAGGCATTGTATCCGGATTCAATGCTCCGCTCTTTGCACTTCACGGCGACGACATGTTCGGACTACTAAAAGCAGCCCGCTGCTATGCGGGTGTCCGAACATGTTATCCTTTCGGACAGACCCATCATCTGGTCACTGAATCAGGCTTCAATGCAGTCCGTTTTATCGAAACGCTCTCAGCGGAGGGTTTTTCAGCCATAGAATTATATCCGGTCGAGGCCGGAATAGAAGACGTATTCATACAACGCATGGAAAATGAATCGGGACAAAGTCATATCGGTTAAAAACCTCAGTAAAAAATTCGGCGAATTTATCGCAGTAGACCGTATCTCGTTCGAGGTTGAACGGGGAGAGATTTTCGGTTTCCTCGGAGCCAACGGAGCCGGGAAGACAACTGCCATGCGAATGCTTTGCGGATTGAGTTATCCCACATCCGGCAGCGGTACGGTCGCAGGATACGACATAATGACCCAAGGTGAAGAGATCAAACGACACATCGGCTACATGAGCCAACGCTTTTCGCTTTATGAGGACCTGACCGTCTGGGAAAATATCAGACTCTATGCCGGAATCTACGGATTGAACCGCCGCCAAACCCTGCGTCGGACCGTCGAACTGCTCGACCGCCTGCAATTCCGTTCAGAGATCCGTACGCGGGTCGGGTCGTTGCCGCTCGGATGGAAACAGAAACTCGCCTTTTCGGTAGCAACACTCCACCGTCCCGAAGTGGTCTTTCTCGATGAACCCACCGGCGGGGTCGATCCGGTGACCCGACGTCAATTCTGGGAGTTGATCTATGAAGCCGCAGCTGCCGGCACAACCGTCTTCGTCACCACTCACTACATGGATGAAGCCGAGTACTGCTCGCGCGTATCGATCATGGTCGACGGACAGATACGAGCCTTGGATACCCCAACCCTATTAAAACAACAATTTGCCGCAAAGAGCATGGACGAGGTGTTCCGTACGTTGGCTCGCGACGCAAAACGAGGAGAATAATACGACACTACTATGGGAAGTTTTTTGTCATTCGTCCGGAAAGAGACGCTACACATCATCCGCGATCCACGCACCATGCTCGTCGTTCTGTTGATGCCGATCGTCCAGATGACACTCTTCGGATTCGCCATTTCAACCGAGATCAACAACATCGATTTCGCAGTCGTTGCCCCGAACCGTACATCCGCCATCCGTCAACAAGTGGAACGATTGGCAGCCAATGCCTATTTTACCTATAAAGGTTTCATCTCTCCGAAAGAAACGGACGAGGTATTGCGTCGTGGAGAGACAGATGTCGTAGTAGTTTTTGCTGACGACTATGACCGAAAAACCCTCTCTTCAGCCTTATCACCAACTGATGGAGCCGCCATTCAGCTCGTATTCGACGCGTCGAACCCCAACATCGCCGCAGCTGGAGCCGGATACCTGCAACAGGTTCTGTCCGTCGGGGGTCCCGCCACTCTTATAGAGCCCGAAATGCACCTGATGTATAACCCCCAGATGAAAAGTGCCTACAACTTCGTTCCGGGCATTATGGGATTGATCTTTATCTTAATCTGCGCCATTATGACCTCTGTATCCATCGTACGCGAAAAAGAGACGGGGACAATGGAGGTACTGCTGGCCTCCCCGGTACGTCCGATACGAATCATATTGGCCAAGATGATCCCCTACTTCGCCTTGTCATGCATCAATCTGGCTACCATTCTGCTGTTGGCCCGCTATGCACTCGACGTCCCCATATCGGGGTCGACCGCAGGAATCGTAGCGATCTCTCTGCTCTACTTGATACTGGCTTTGGCATTGGGACTTTTCATTTCAACCATAGCCGACACTCAAGTCATGGCCATGTTGATCTCCGGCATGGTACTTATGTTACCCGTCATCATGCTCTCGGGCATGGTATTCCCTATCGAAAACATGCCCAAAATTCTGCAAGCGCTCTCAACCATTGTTCCGGCCCGCTGGTACATAGCCGCCATACGGAAACTGATGATCGAAGGGGTTCCGTTCGCGGCCGTACTGAAAGAGTTCGCTATTCTTTCGGGAATGACTTTAGCACTGATCGGCATAGCGCTCCGAAAATTCAACGACAAACTCGAATAACCATGCGTACGCTACTGATATTACTTGACAAGGAGTTCCGGCAATTTATCCGCAATTCGTTTCTGCCGAAAGTCGCTCTGATCTTCCCGCTGATGATTATGCTCGTCATGCCTTGGGTCATGACTTTGGACGTTCGGCACATCGGCATTGCCATCATCGATAACGATCGGTCGAGCCTTTCGAACCGGCTGATCCGGAAAACAGACGCATCGGACTACTTCACGCTGATTTCGGTTCCGGAGCGCTACGACACCGCATTTGCACTGCTCGAGAAGGGTGATGCGGACGTTATCATCGAGGTCCCTGATGGATTTGAGCAATCGATTTTGCTCGGTAACCCGAAAAAAATGCGGATTACGGCAAACGGAGTAAATGCCTTGAAAGGAAATCTCGGATCGCAATATGCCGTCCGCATCATAACCCAAACACTTACCGAACTGCAACGGGAACAGGGAATAGATCTTCCATCCACCGAGCCCATCGTCGTCGAAAATCGCTATAATCCCACACTCGAATATCGCAACTATATGATTCCGGCCCTGATGATCATGCTACTCATCATGCTGTGCGGATTTCTCCCGTCGCTCAATCTGGTAGGAGAGAAAGAGACCGGAACGATCGAACAGATCAACGTAACGCCCGTAGGACGTTTTACCTTCACTTTGGCCAAATTGATTCCCTATTGGATCATCGGATTGGTTGTTCTGTCGATCGCCATGTTGTTGGCCTATCTCGTCTACGGATTGTCTCCCGTCGGTTCACTCGGAGCGATATATTTGGCAGCCGCACTCTTCGTTCTCACCATGTCGGGACTCGGAGTCACGATCGCCAACGGCTCTTCGACCATGCAACAGGCCATGTTCGTCATGTTTTTCTTTGTAATGATTTTCGTACTGATGAGCGGATTGATCACCCCGGTTGCATCTATGCCCGAATGGGCCCAATGGATCACACGATTCCTTCCGCCCCGCTATTTTATTGAAATCATGCAAGCGGTCTACTTGAAAGGAACAACGGTAAAAGAGTTATGGGCAAATTACACTGCACTGACTGCCTTCGCCATTATACTCAATCTGCTTGCTACGCTAACCTATAAAAAACGATCTTAAACGGTTCTCCTGTTCAACCACCGACCTTCTAAAAATTCGTTTGGCTTTTCCTGAGTTATTTCCGCTCCCTTCCGTTCTTCTTTAGCCTTTCACAAAAAAAGTGCGACGGCCGAACTTTTCGTCGTTCGCATCCGTCGCACCACCTTTTCTTTAAAATCCGATCCTGAAATTACCGACTCTTGATCAATCCGGCCCATACGGCCTCCGAGAAGCCGGCTTCAGCCATAGCTTCCAATCCTTTGAGGGTAAGTCCTCCTGGAGTGGTTACCTTGTCGATCTCGGTCTGGGGCATCGTCTTGTTGTGTTTCATCAATGCCAAAGCTCCGTACATCGTCTGCATGACAATCTCACGGGACTCCTCCTCGCTGAATCCGAGTTCCACACCACCCTTGATCGATGCATCCAAATACTTCAGGGCAAAGGCAATTCCACAGGAGGATAACGAAGTTCCCGAAATCATCATCTGTTCGGTCACCACCACGGTCTTGCCCAACTCATTGAACAGAGTTACCAATCCGTTGAGCTGCTCGCTCGAAGCCCCGTCCGACGCAATAAAAGTCACGCTCTCCCGCAAAGAGATCGCCGTATTGGGAATCAAACGGAACAACGTGGGCTTAACTCCCTTACCATTCTCGAGCATCATGTGCAATTTCTCGAACGGCACACCGGCAACGACCGATGCCAACATCTGCTTCGAGAAATCGAGCTTGTCGCGGAACGAAGCACAAACCTCTTCGGCCAACCACGGTTTTACGGCCAAGATCACCAAATCCGCCTGTTCGACGGCTTCTGCATTGTTATTCGACGTTTTGATGTCGGCATTCATGCCCTTGATTTTATCAAGGGCAGCCGAAGAACAATCCGCAACGGTCAAATCCGATGCTTTCACCAAAGTTCCTGCAGCCAAACCGCCCGCAATGGAACCACCGATGTTCCCTCCTCCGATAATCGTAATTTTCATAATTTCAACTTTTTCTTATAATCGGACGGCCGTCTTCTCCAACGATCACGACTGTTGCCGATAGGTATTCGATATCTTTCATCGCATTTTGATTCTTCAAAATTATAAAAAAAATACATACCATAGAAAACACAAGAAGAATCGACCAAAAATAGGGAGTTTTGGAGCTCGTAATTTTCGGAAAATTTTACTTGGACTTTTTTGACATCCGAAGTTCCTTTGAATAGAATTTTCAAAGAAAACCCATACCATACCTGTCATGACTGAAAATATAGGATACAAACTGAAACGTCTACGCGAGGACAGCAACATCTCACAAGAAGACCTCGCAGCACAGTCCGGAGTCAATTTGGACCAAATCGTATCAATTGAATCGGGAAAAGTTTTACCGTCTCTCGCGACATTAATCAAATTGGCGCGAACTCTGGGTATCCGTCTGGGAACTTTCCTCGACGGCATGGAATCTCCAGAACCAACGGTTACTACTCCTACCGAACAGATTCCTCAAGTATCGGTCTGCCTCAGCAAAGGCAATGGCGCTGATATAGAACATCTGAAATATTGTTCGCTTGCCGAGAACAAGACCGACCGCAATATGGAACCCTTCGTTATCAACGTCGAATATACCTCCCCCAACGAGATGTCGACCTTGTCTCACCACGAAGGAGAAGAGTTCATTTATGTTTTAAACGGCAATGTAGTAGTTCGTTACGGAGACGAAACCTACAATCTAGAGAAAGGTGACAGCATCTATTTCGACTCGATCGTTCCCCACAACATTTCGGTTCCTACCCCCGAACAGCAGGCTAAAGTTCTGGCTGTCGTATATACGCCGTTTTAATCGTTTGGACTTCGTAAAAAATGGAAAAACAAGAAATGCTCGATTATACGGTCGGCAGTATTCTCGAGAAATATGTTGCCGAAGATCCGGATCATGAATTCATGATCTACCCCGACCGAGGACTGCGTTTTACCTATAAGGAGTTCGACGATCGGGTCAATATCTTTGCCAAAGGGTTGCTCTCGATCGGCGTAACCAAAGGGAGTAAAGTCGGAGTCTGGGCAAAAAATGTACCCGACTGGATGACCTTTATGTTCGCAACGGCAAAGATCGGTGCCGTGCTGGTTACCGTCAACACAAACTATAAGGCCGCCGAACTGGAATACATCATGAAAAATGCCGATATCCATACCATGTGTATGGTCAACGGCTACCGGGACAGTGACTACGTCGATATTCTTTACGGACTGGTTCCCGAACTGAAAACGACCCAACGGGGAAATCTGCGCAGCAAACGCTTCCCCGAGCTCCGTAATGTGATTTATATCGGGCAGGAAAAATTTCGGGGTATGTACAATACATCCGAATTGATGAAGCTCGGCGCTCTGGTCGATGACGCAGATCTGGAAGAGGCCAAGAAAAAGGTCGACTGCCACGATGAGATCAACATGCAATATACCTCCGGTACGACCGGATTCCCGAAAGGGGTTATGCTGACCAGCCACAACATCCTCAACAACGGTCTGACCATCGGCGACCGGATGCACTTTACGGCTAAGGACAAACTGCTGATCTGTGTTCCGTTGTTCCACTGCTTTGGATGCGTGCTGGGCGTATGCTCGGTCATCACGCACGGCTCGACGATGGTAATGGTCGAAGATTTTGATCCGCTGAAGGTTTTAGCTTCAGTTCACCGCGAACGCTGTACCGCTCTGCACGGAGTCCCCACGATGTTTATCGCCGAACTCCACCACCCGATGTTCGACATGTTCGATCTGAGCTCCCTGAGAACGGGAATCATGGCCGGAGCCCCCTGCCCGATCGAAACCATGAAGCAGGTGATGGACAAAATGTACTGCAAGGAGATCATCAGCGTGTACGGACTTACGGAAACCTCTCCGGGTATGACTGCCTCGGCCACGACCGACTCGATGGAGATCCGGGCCACGACCGTCGGCCGGGCCTTCCCGAACGTCGAGGTCAAGGTACTCGATCCGCAAACCAATAAAGAGTGTCCTCCGGGAACTCCAGGCGAGATGTGTTGCAAGGGATACAACATCATGAAGGGGTATTATAAAAACCCGGAAGCGACGGCCGCCATCATCGATGAAAACGGCTTCCTCCACTCGGGAGACCTCGGAGTGATGGACGAAAACGGATACTTCCGGATCACGGGACGAATCAAGGAGATGATCATCCGCGGCGGTGAGAACATCTACCCCCGTGAGATCGAAAACTTCCTCTACAAGATGCCTCAGATCGAAGCCATCGAAGTGGCAGGTATCCCCAGCCCGAAATACGGAGAACAAGTCGGAGCCTTCATCAAGGTCAAGGAGGGAGAGACATTGACGGAAGAGGAGGTAAAACTCTACTGTCGGGGACAGATCGCTCGGTACAAAATTCCGAAATACATCTTTTTCGTCGACAGTTTCCCGATGACGGCCAGTGGAAAGATTCAAAAATACAAGCTCAAAGACGTAGGACTCGAATTACTAAAAGAAAAAGGTATAGAGGTCGTCTGAACAAAAAACGGAATACACAATGGGAGAATATTCAGCAAGGAATGTTCTCCCGTTTTTTTCGGGACAAGCCTTAACTCCCTTATTGAAGGGATAGTGTTTGACTAATTTATTCTCTTTTCGTATCTTTGTGCGGTCTCGGTTCGAGCACGTCGAGACCTAAATTCGATATTACAAAACCGATGAATTTCATAGAAGAACTTAAATGGAGAGGCATGATCCACGATATCATGCCAGGCACGGAAGAACAACTGTCCAAAGAGATGACCACCGCATACGCCGGAATCGACCCGACAGCCGATTCATTGCATATCGGACACTTGGTCAGCATCATGATCTTGAAACATTTCCAACGTTGCGGCCACAAACCGATCTTTCTGATTGGCGGTGCGACAGGCATGATCGGCGATCCCTCAGGTAAATCGCAGGAACGTAACCTGCTCGACGAAGAGACGCTGCGCAAAAATCAGGAAGGTATCAAAAAACAGCTCGCCCACATCGTTGATTTCGAATCGGATGCTCCAAACGCTGCCGAATTGGTCAACAATTATGACTGGATGAAAAACTTTTCGTTTCTGGAATTCATTCGGGACATCGGCAAGTGCATCACGGTCAACTACATGATGGCCAAGGATTCGGTCAAGAAACGATTCAACGGCGAAGGCGACGGCATGTCGTTCACCGAGTTCACCTACCAGTTGGTTCAGGGAACCGACTTTCTGCATTTATACCAACACAAAAATTGCAAATTGCAGTTAGGCGGCTCGGACCAATGGGGCAACATCACGACGGGAACCGAACTGATCCGACGCAAAACAGGTGGTGAAGCTTTCGGCCTCACCTGTCCGTTGATCAAAAAAGCCGACGGCACGAAATTCGGGAAAACCGAAAGCGGCAACATCTGGCTCGATCCCCGCTATACGTCTCCCTATAAGTTCTATCAATTCTGGCTCAACACCAGCGACGAAGATGCCGAACGATACATCCGTATCTTTACGATGCTCGATCGCGATACGGTCGAATCACTGATCGCCGCCCACCGTGAAGCTCCCCATTTGCGGAAATTGCAAAAAACATTGGCTCGCGAGGTCACCATCATGGTCCACAATGAGGAAGAGTACAACAAAGCCGTCGAAGCTTCCGAAATCCTGTTCGGTAACGCTACGGCCGACACATTACGCAAAATCGATGAAGAGACATTCCTTCAGGTTTTCGAAGGGATTCCCCAATTCGAAATTCCCGTATCGATGCTCCGTGAAGGAGGGGTCGGCGTGATCTCCCTCTGTACGGAACATGCGGCAATCTTCCCGTCGAAAGGTGAAGCTCGTAAACTGATTCAAGGAGGTGGTGTCTCTTTGAATAAAAAGAAAATCGCATCGATCGACGCCGTCGTAACGGAATCGGATCTGATTTCCAATAAATACCTGCTGGTTCAAAAAGGTAAAAAGAACTATTTTCTGATTATTGCAAAATAAACAGCGCATATGTCACTCATTAAACCTGTCGGCTACCGGAACCTGCTCGAAAATACCGAGAATACGGAAAAAGCGATCAAACTCGTGAAAGATATGTTTCAGGAGAACCTCTCAGCCCAATTGGTATTGCTACGTGTAACGGCTCCGATGGTGGTCCTTTCGGGAACAGGAATCAACGACGACCTGAACAGCGTGGAACGTCCGGTTGCATTTCCGATCCGGGATATGAACGAACAACGTGCCGAAGTAGTACACTCATTGGCCAAATGGAAACGGTTGAAACTGGCCGAAATGCAGATGCCCGAAGGACGCGGCATATATACCGACATGAACGCTTTACGGCCAGACGAAGAGTTGGACAACATCCATTCGCTCTACGTCGACCAATGGGATTGGGAGAAAGTAATCTCCCGCGAACAGCGAAACATTTCGTTTCTCAAACAGACGGTCCGCCGAATCTATGAAGCAATCAAAGTAACAGAAAACAAACTATATGTCGATTTTCCGCAATTAGTACCGTTTTTACCCGAGGAGATCCATTTTATCCATGCACAAGAGCTATTGGACCTCTATCCAAACAAAACGCCCAAGGAACGGGAAAATGAGATCGTACGCAAGTATGGAGCCGTATTCGTCATCGGCATCGGGGCTCCGCTCTCGAACGGTATGCCTCACGACGGTCGTGCCGCAGACTACGACGACTGGAGTACACCGAACGAAGAGGGTTATGTCGGACTGAACGGTGATCTGTTGTTATGGAATCCGATTCTCGGTAGTGCATTCGAGGTATCGAGCATGGGAATCCGCGTAGACGAAGCAGCCCTCGACCGCCAACTGAAATTGCATGGACAGGAGGCAAAACGATCTCTCTATTTCCACCAAAAGCTGCTCTCCGGCGCCCTACCCTGCACGATCGGCGGTGGAATCGGACAATCGCGCCTCTGCATGTACCTGTTGCGTAAAGCACACATCGGCGAGATCCAAAGCAGCATCTGGCCGGAATCTATGCGGAAGGAGTGTGCCGAAGCCGGTATCGTATTGGCTTAATCGATTCGCGATAACATCACTAAATAAAATAGAGACGGTAAATATCGTCTCTATTTTTTATTGGTTGCAATCTCAAAGCCCGCATAATAAATCCGCGTATCATAATCACCGGTTCCTCTGAAGTCTGTAATCCTTTTACCGATCCGATACTTTCCATCGGGCAGATCTCCATAGAGATTCGACCATTTGATCCTCCATATCCTCGAACTGCCTTTCCGCAGGATATACGCAATATCTTCGAAAGCATAAACCACATCCGTATCTTCTCCGGAATGCCTCCGTTCCACATTTTTCCACACCCCATCAACCTGTCGCTCCAACCAAAACATAGGACCGATCTGCAACTCTCCGGTCGGATTCCCGCCCGACTGCTCACAAATCAGCGTCAGCCCCGCAGGCGTCACATCGGCCACCCGCAACCGAATCCCCCAAACCTCCTCTCCGGAAGTTAGGTCTTTGCTTACCCGCGTATCCTTCCCTGCCAACGAATCATTTTGAAAAAGACTCTGTTCCTCTTCCGAATCGTTCACTGAATTAATAACCGCAGGACCGATCTTTTCCATACGGCCTGCACAGCCGCAACAAAACAACAACAAACCGAGGACAAAACAACGCACAGAAACGCGAATTACGAATTATAGCTGAAAAATTCTCGACTCTTTGGGATATAGGTTGTTGCAACGGTTACCGATCCGTTTGATCCATCCCAACGGCATGCCTTCATAACACACCAGATTCATCCCCTCTTCAAACAGCCGAGGGTCTACACTCTGTTTTCTCAAATAATCCAGAGCCGGTTCCAAAGGCAGGTCTACAACGGCGACCCGATCTTTCGAAACCCCATAAAAGAGCGCCAACGCCGGATCGGGCTTGAAATCGGCCCCGAAAAACTGGCCGGCCGGCACTCCGGAATAGATCACGCTCATACACTCGGAAATCTGTCGAATAAACGGAAACTGCTCCCGATCGTAGATATAGACCGTTTTATCGATCGCGGCAAAGCTTTTGTCACCCGAACCGTCGATCCATCGGGCTACCTCCTGCTCCTCGTTACGCCTGAGTGCCGAAAAGACCTTCTTCCGGGCCTGAGGCACCTTCTCCTTCCCGGTCCCCTCCTTTCGCAACACTGCGACAAAGAAACCTTCACTCTTCGTCCGCCCCGGGAAGAAACGAAAAGTCGGAATCCCCTGTACCTCTCCGCAAACAATCCCCCATTGCGGATCGACAGCTATCTCTACTGGCGCACAATCGTACCGTTCGCAAAGCCACGCCACATTCTCCTCATCCTCAAACCGATTGAACGTACAGGTACTATACACTAAAATCCCTTCCGGGCGCAGTGCATCCCACACATCTTCCAGAATGCGTCGCTGACGGGCAGCACACAATTTGACGTTCTGCTCGCTCCATTCGCTCCGCGACACCGGGTCCTTACGAAACATCCCCTCGCCGGAACACGGTGCATCGACCACCACCGCATCGAAAACGTGGTGAAAAGCGCTGAAATGGGCCGGATCGTTGCTCGTTACGACCGTATTGCCGATTCCCCATCGCCGCACATTATCGGCCAGAATCGCCGCCCGGGAACGGATCACCTCATTGGCTACGACCACACCTTTCGTCCCGACAAGAGTCGACAACAACGTCGTCTTACCGCCGGGCGCAGCACAGAGATCCAACACCCACAGCGAATCCCGTCCTTCAAATACACTCCGAAAAATGTGTTCGAGGAACATGGAGGCGGCCTCCTGCACATAGTAAACCCCGGCATGGAACAACGGATCGAGCGTAAACTGCGGACGGGAAGCCAAATAACGGCCATATCGGCACCAAGGAACCACCTCATACTCCGGACCCCATCGCTCTGCACCCTCTCTTAGTTTATATGGATTGTATCGCACCGAAACGGGCGGTTCACTCTGTAACGAATCGAACAGTGCTGCAGCTGCCTCCGATCCGAGCTGGCTCTCGATCATCCGGCAAAACGGATCGGGCAACGAAATGGAATGACTCATCATCGGCCCATGTTTTTGATCTCCTGAATCCGGGCAACCACACCGTCCAGCAACGACGCGTCGGCAATAAAATCGGTATGGTCCACGTCGATCGTAATCACCTCTCCCCGATACTCATGCTCGATCCACTCGGTATATTTCCGGTTCAGACGTTCGAGATACTCCTCCTGAATGCTCATCTCATAGGCTCTTCCCCGTTTTTTGATCTGATGGATCAAGGTAGGGACGCTTGCCTTGAGATAAATCAACAGATCGGGAACCGGAATCAGTGCCGTCGCCAAATCGAAAATTTTCATATAGGTATCGAAATCACGCGAAGCCATCAATCCGCTTTCGTGCAGGTTGGAGGCAAAAATATAGGCATCCTCGTATATGGTCCGGTCCTGAATCAGATCGCTTCCGGTCTTCAGAATCTCCTGAGCCCGCTGGATACGCTGACCCAAAAAGTAAATCTGCAAATTGAACGACCATCGGTTCATATCCTCATAAAAATCGCCGATATATGGATTATCGCTCTCCTCGAAATAGGCCTTGGCGCCCGTCCGCTCGGAGAGAATGCGTGTCAGCGAAGTTTTGCCGCATCCTATATTTCCTGTTATCGCGATATACATATCCCTTTACCTCAACGGTTTTTACAAAAATATATTTTTTATTCGGTTTTTTCAGAAATTTTCCGAAAAAGCGTTTTAAAATTCTCGACCATCCGTTCCCAAGTAAAGCGTACTTTGTATTTTCGTATATTTTCCTTAAACGGTTCGGCCAAATTTTCGGTATAAAAACGGTCAATGGCCTCTGCAATGGCTTCATATCGAGGCGGCACGACAAATCCCACCTCCTGATCGGGAACGATCTCGCGCAATCCGCCGACATCGGTAACAACCATCGGAACATCAAAATAGTAAGCCACCTGTGTCACCCCGCTCTGCGTGGCATCACGGTAGGGCTGTACAACCAGATCACTCACCGAGAAGAACCGCGCCACCTCATCGTCCGGAACGAAATAGTCGAACATCAGAATCGTATTCCGAATGCCGAGCCGATCGATCTGACTCATGTAGCGCTCCTTTCCGCTATAATATTCACCAGCGATGATCAGCCGATGCCCGTCGAGCTTGCCTCTGCGATAAAGCTCCGCCCATGCATCGAGCAACAGATCCAGCCCCTTGTAATCGCGCACGAATCCGAAAAACATCGTATAGCGGCAATCCGGATCGATCCGCAACAAACGGCATGCCTCCTCCCGGTCCATCTTCTCTCCGTAGTTCGTGTACATCGGATGGGGCGAAAAAATAGCTGGACTGGAGGGCTTAAACAGCCTTAAATCACGACAGACCTGCTCGGACATATAGATAAACCCATCGATCGATCCGAGAAAATATTTGGTCAAAGAGGTATCGAAGAGTCGTTTCTCGTGCGGGATTACGTTATCCAACACCGCGATCGTCCGGACTCCTTTCCGCCGGGCAATCCGGCACACGGTCCCGAAAGCCGGGGCCATCTGCGGAATCCAGTAGCGCACGATCAACACATCGGGTCGCTCACGCGCAATCTTCAGCCCGGTGCGGATCCAGCTGATCGGATTGACCGAGTTAAGCATACGGGTAATATCGACCCCCTCGGGAGCCGGACCGTCATCATACTGACTCTTTCCGGGAAAGAGGAAAGAGGGGTACTGCAACGTAAAGGTAATGATCCGACAAGCTATCCCCTCCTGAATAAAAGTCCGGGTCAACGTCTGGTTGGTTCCAGCCAACCCTCCCCGATAGGGATAAGCTGTCCCCAAAAGGATTGCAGATTTCATCTCTTTCATACCGATCTTCCGTTTTGATCGAGCAGTTGCTCAATATAGGTCCGGTCGTTCGACAGACGCGGAACCTTGTTCTGTCCGCCGATCTTGCCGCGACGCTTCATCCATGCATAAAAAGTCCCTTGCGGCACATGTGTCACCGTCGGACGCAGCAGTGTCGTATCCTTGAAACGTTTGGCCTCGTAATCGGAGTTCACCTGCTGCAACGTCTGGTCGAGCACATCGGTAAACCGTTCGGGATCGGAAGGCGGTACCTGAAATTCGATAACCCACTGATGCGAACCTTTACGACCCTCCGTCATGTAGATCGGACCGGCCGTATAATCTGCAATCTGTGCCCCCGTAGCCTGACAGGCGGCCTGAAGCGCCCGATCGGCATTGTCGACAATCACCTCCTCGCCAAACGCATTGATAAAGTGACGGGTCCGGCCCGTAATCCGGATTTTGTACGGAGCCAACGACGTAAACTCCACCGTATCGCCGATCATGTACCGCCACAAACCGTTGCAGGTCGTGATGATCATCGCATAGTTCTCTCCGCGCACCACCCCTTCGAGCGGAACGCACTTCGACGGATCGTTCAGATCCTTCATCGGCAGGAATTCATAATAGACCCCGTAATCGAGCATCAACAACATGTCGTCGGCCGACGGATCGTTCTGTATTCCAAAAAAGCCCTCCGATGCGTTGTAAGTATTCATATACTTCATCTGCGGCGAGGGAAAGATCCGACGATACTCCTCGCGGTACGGTTCGAAGTTCATCCCTCCGTGCGTAAAGAGCTCCATATGCGGCCACACCTCCAAGATGTTGTTTTTCCCGGTGTATTCAAGCACCTTTTTGAGCATCACCAGATTCCACGAAGGAACCCCCGCAAAGGCCGTTACACGCTGCGAAACGGTCTCGCGACAGATCGCATCGACCTTCTGTTCGAAGTCGGGGATCAACGCCGTCTCTACCCTCGGAACCCGAAACCGGGAGGCGATACGCGGCGTATTTTCGATCAGTATCGCCGATAAATCGCCCTCCTGTGCCACACCGTCGCTGCGCACCAGACGATGACTGCCTCCGAGCGTCAGGGTCTTTCCCGAAAAGACACGACTCCCGGGATAAAGATCCGAAAAGAGCGCTACAATATCTTTTGGGCCCCGCATGTGGCAACGTCGCAAACCCTCTTCGCTAACAGGAATAAACTTACTCTTGGCCGAGGTAGTCCCGGAGGATTTGGCAAACCACCGGATGGGCGTTGGCCAAACCACCTGCTGTTCCCCCTGTCGAACCCGTTCTATATATCCACAAAAGGCGTCGTAATCGGTTACCGGCACCTGCCGGGCAAACTGCTCCGGTGTGCGAATCGAGGCAAAACCGTGCTCCTTTCCGAAAACGGTCTCAGCCGCTCGACCGACCAAATCGTACAACTGTTCCTGCTGCACCTCTATGGGATGCATCATAAACCGACGTATCTCTCTTCTACGCGGCGCTGTTGCCGCACGAACCAATTTTGTCAACCACGACATACCCACCATCAATTAAAGAATTTTCCAATCTTCGCAATCGCAGAGGGCAACGCGAAGACCACAACACGATCGTATGCATTGATCTCCATGTTACCGACCGCAATAAACGTCTTGTCGCCACGCACAACACCTCCGATAATCGCATCGTGCGGAAATTTCAGATCCCGGATCTTATTTTTGGTTGCCGGAGAGTTCGGCTTCACGATAAACTCCAGCACCTCCGCATCGCATCCGGTCAAACACTTGATCGCCTGTACGTCGGTACTCATCGTAAAACGGAAAATACTGCTCGCCATAATCAGCTTCTTGTTGATGATCGTATCGATCCCCATACTCTCGGCCAGATTGATGTAATTGAGATTCTCCACTTCGGCAATCACCTTTTTCACCCCGAGACGTTTTGCCAACATCGCCGCCAAAATATTCGTTTCGGCCCGACCCGTCACCGCAAGGAAAGCGTCCATATTACTCAAACCTTCCTCGACCATTGCATCCGTATTCCGTCCATCCTCATTAATGATCAAGGTTTTATCCAACTGCTCGGCCAGTTTATAGGCCTTCTCGGGCGTATAGTCGATCAGTTTGATATTCACCTCGTCTTGCAAAGCTGCCGCAACCTGTACTCCGATCCTACTTCCTCCCAAAATCATCATGTTCTTGATATCGATATCGGTCTTTCCGGAGAAGGCCACCACCTCCTTTTCGGCATACTGATTGGCAATCACATAGATGTTGTCTCCCTCTTTAAACCGATCGTTTCCACGGGGGATGATCGTCTCCCCATTGCGCGATATGGCAACCGTCCGATAGGGCAGATTCTCCTGATCGGCCGAGGCCTCGATCAACGATTTATCGACCAACGGCGACGACGCATCGATCTTGAATACAACCAACGAGAGCTTTCCACCCGAAAAGTCGACATATTCGGTCGTACTGGTGTGTCCCAACAGATTGATCACCTCCTGTGCGGCCGCTTTCTCGGGATAGAACAAATAATCGATTCCCATGTTGATAAAGGCCTCCTTATTGTTGGGTTCCAAATATTCATTGTTGTCAATACGGGCAATCGACTTACGGGCTCCGAGCTGTTTGGCCAACATGGCCGAAACGATGTTCGATGTTTCATCGGGCAAAACGGCAATATAAAGATCAGCCTTCCGCACCGAAGCCTTTTTCAAAACGGCAAAGGTCGTACAATCTCCGTCAATCACGATCACATCGGCCATCCCGGCAATCGATTCGAGCCGTTTCGGATCGCTGTCAACCACCGTTATTTCGTGATATTCGCTGCTCAACATCTTGGCCAGATGGCTCCCCACCTCTCCGGCTCCAGCAATTACGATTTTCATGACTTACTTGTTTTCTTCTCCTCTCAGGCAAAATTCATTCCCACCTTCGCCGAGAACATAACGTTACAAAGATAAAACAATTCCTCTTTTTATTATTGCAGTAGGGAATATTGTTGTTTTTTCGCCATCTTTGTATGAACTTTGTACGAAGCAAGCTATTCAATACAAGACTACGAATTATGTCATCCGGATTACTGATTTTTCTGATTACCTTAGGAGCCGTCGCCTTTTTCGTTATCGGACTATCGCTGACAATCATCTTCAAGGGCCACTATATGGACTCTGAAATCGGAGAAAATCAACACATGAAGGAGCGCGGAATTCGATGTGCCTCACAACAGATGCGTGAAGAGGAGGCCTTATTGCGACAAGGTACCGCTGCACCATCGAACGCCACAAATTGCTCCACCACCGGATGTGCCTCATGCACTGCAGCAGCTTGCCCCCAACAACATTCTGAAACCCACTGAACCCTGAAATTATGAAAATATCGGTCGTAATCAATACCTTCAATTCAGAACGCTTCCTCGACGCATGTCTAAAGTCAGTCGCCACTTTCGATGAAATCGTTCTTTGCGACATGCACTCGACGGATCAGACCTGCGCCATTGCCGAAAGATACGGTTGTCGGATCGTGTATCACGAACGGACCGGATTCGTCGAACCGGCCCGCAATTATGCAATCGCTCAAGCCTCCAACGAATGGGTACTGGTGCTCGACTCGGATGAAGTGGTTCCTGAGGCATTGCGTGAATATCTTTATCGTTTCGCCGAACGGTCCGAACACACGGAGTACGCTGCATTGAGGATGCCCCGCAAAAACTATTTCTTTGGAAAGTTCATGCACGGTGACTACCCCGATTACATTGTCCGACTTATCCGCAAATCGAAATGCGACTGGCCGGTGACGATCCATGCACGACCGAATATCAACGGGCGTACGGCCTCTATTCCCAGCCGTCGGCATGATCTGGCGATTGTACATTTAGCCAATGAAAGCGTCGAAGCCCGACTTGCCAAAATCAACGTCTATTCCGACAAGGAACTGTTGCGCCGCAACAATCAACGATTCTCGGTCGGGAAGGCATTCTTTAAGTGTAGTTGGCGTTTTTTGCGTTTCTACCTCATCAAGGGAGGATTCCGCGACGGGAAAGCAGGCTTCACCTATGCCGCACTGAACGCCTGCTACAAATTCACAACTATTGCAAAGATTTGGGAACGGCAATCCTTGTCGGGAAAATAGTTTTTCAGAGTTGGTTCTACTGACAGAGAACGTTATCTGTTATAAAAAAGATACTCTTTGCAATCGTCCCAAACCTTTTCCAAAATAAACTATCCGGATTGTCACACAACCGGTACATGCTTCGTTTTGAAATCTCGAAGCGAATCGTTACATTTGACATATAAAGCTCATTTTTATGGCAACATTCGAAGTCAAAGGCGGCACTCCGCTTAAAGGAGACATCTACCCACAGGGGGCCAAAAACGAGGCCCTTCAGGTGCTATGTGCAACGCTGTTAACGCCCGAAAAGGTAACCATCCGCAACATACCGGCGATTGTCGATATTCTTCAATTGATCGAACTTTTTAAGAAGATGGGGGTAACCGTCGAGAAGATCGACGAAAGTACCTATTCGTTCGAGGCCAAAGAGATTGACTTCGACTACCTGAACAGCGAGGATTACCGCAAACGTGCAGCACGCCTTCGGGGATCGGTCATGATCATCGGACCGCTGCTCGCCCGTTACGGAAAGGGATTTATTCCCAAACCGGGAGGCGACAAGATCGGACGTCGACGTCTGGATACCCACTTCATCGGTTTCCAGAAATTAGGCGCCCAATTCGATTTCGACAGCAACTCAAACTTTTTTTCCGTATCGGCCAAGAGACTGACCGGATGTTATATGCTGCTTGATGAAGCCTCCGTCACCGGAACCGCCAACATCATCATGGCAGCCGTACTGGCCAAAGGCCGAACCACCATTTACAACGCAGCCTGCGAACCCTACGTACAGCAACTTTGCCGGATGCTGAACCGTATGGGAGCCCTGATATCGGGCATTGCATCCAACCTGTTGATTATCGATGGTGTCGACAGTCTGCACGGAACAAACCACACCCTACTGCCCGATATGATCGAAGTAGGCAGTTTTATCGGCATGGCCGCCATGACTCGTAGCGAAATTACAATCAAAGACGTATCCTTTGAAAACCTGGGTATCATTCCTGCCCAGTTTGCCCGCATGGGGGTCAATTTCGAACAGCGTGGCGACGACATCTACATTCCGCGCCACGACCACTATGAAATCGAAAGTTTCATCGACGGATCGATCATGAACATTTCGGATGCACCGTGGCCGGGCTTAACCCCTGACCTGCTGTCGGTCTTTCTGGTAGTCGCCACACAGGCCAAAGGTGCCGTACTGATCCACCAAAAGATGTTCGAAAGCCGTCTGTTCTTCGTCGACAAGCTGATCGACATGGGGGCTCAGATCATCCTTTGCGATCCGCACCGGGCAACGGTCATCGGACAGGACCACCAGATCCAACTTCGGGCCACCACCATGTCCTCTCCCGATATTCGGGCCGGAGTCGCCCTGTTGATCGCCGCCATGTCGGCGGACGGACGCAGTATCATCCAGAATGTCGAACAGATCGATCGAGGCTACCAGAATATCGATACTCGCCTGAATGCCCTCGGAGCCGAGATCCGGCGTATCGATTAAATTTTAGGCAGGAGCAACAACACAAAAGAAAACTTTAGTCCTCCTTCTCGCTTAAAAAAGCAAGGCCGCATCCCGGAAATGAGATACGGCCCTTTATTTTCTTTGATTCGACGTGTAATTTTCGAAATGTGATCTTTTTTATCTACGGAACTGGATCATAACCGCTTCCTCCCCATGGATGACACCGTAACAAACGCCGGATTCCCAAGTATCCCCCACGAATCAAGCCATGTTTGCGTAATGCTTCGGCACAATATTGTGAACACGTCGGGGTAAACCGACAGGAGGGAGGCGTAAACGGAGAGATACAATGGCGATATATCCAGATTAATGCTAAAAACGGGGCTATCGCAACCCGTTTAACCCCTGTTTTCAGTCTGGTCCAAAAGTTTGGATATGATTTTTCGTACGGCATAATCAATCGCAGCGAAATCCGCTATCTCTTTCGATACATAAAGCAAAGCGAAAGTCAATCGTTCTCTCTGACCCGACACTCGATCCTTCAGCGGATTCCGATTCATGCGATAGGCTTCCCTAATACGTCGTTTCAACAGATTACGGACATTGGCCCGTTTATGATGCTTTTTAGATACAGAAACGAGCACCCGTATACCGACATTCTGCTCTTCGACCTTCTCTCTTCGGACCACACAGCGCAACGGATAAAAGGTTTCCCCACGTCCCTCTCCGAAAAGAGCAGCAATCTCTTTTCGAGACTTCAACCGTTCATTACGGGGAAAAGTATGATCCGTAGCCATCATCTCCACAAATGGTTTTCCCAGGCCGAAACGCAGCAAATAGCAAACTCGTCACTATTTACCCTGGCCCGATGTAGCTGTTTTCACCGAACGGCTTCGCTTTGTCTTTTTCGCATTCTCGATAATAGCCAGGTCCGATGTTTTCTCCTGTAATTCAACCGGAGCAACCTCTTCTCCCGCATTGATTCGGCGAATATAGATATCCAAAGCCTTAGTCATGGAGGGAGCTTCCGGCGTAGGTGCCATGGCACTGACGGTTAAACCGCCTTCGACTGCTGCACGCGCAGTACCATTTCCGAATACCGCAATTTTCGGATGAACCGATTCGGCAGGGAAACGGCCGAGCAGCGAAGAGATTTCAGAAGGACTGTAAAACACCAGCAAGTCATATTTCTCTATATCCACAGACTCGAGATCAGCACTGACCGTACGGGCCAAAATAACTTTGTCCCACTTGAGCTGCAGTTTTTCCAAAGCCATCGGCATTTCGGGTTTATGCGGCTCCGAAAGCGTCAACAAGAATTTTTCATCTTTATGCTTTACGATCAATTCGAGCAATGAAGAGAATGTTCCATCAGCAAAAAATATTTTCCGTTTTCGGTAGACAATATATTTTTGCAAATAGAGTGCAATCGCTTCCGTATTACAGAAATATTTCATCGTTTCAGGAATCGTAATTCTGGCCTCTTCGCAGATTCGGAAGAAGTTATCGATCGTTACTCGACTGGTAAAGATCACTGCACTGTGTTCCAAAATATCGACTCTCTGTCCTCGGAACTCTTTTAATGAAACACCCTCCAGTTTAATGAACGGATGGAAATCCACATGAACTCGATGTTTGAGTACAATCTCGTTAAACGGAGACTTTTCGGCAACTACCGGTGCCGGCTGCGAGATTAAAACATTTTTTATTTTCAAAACTCCCCCTCTTTTATATCGGCTTATTCTCTGATGAAAATCAAAACGAAAAAGCTTATCGGAAAAAATTCGACGGCGCAAAGGTACAAAATCCATTGCAGAATTGAAACATTCCGGGCAGCAAAGAACCGATAACTTTTTGTTAGATAAAGCATATAAAGCCCCAAAGCTAAAATAATCGTCACATACAAGACATTATCAATGGCAACGCTGTCGGATAATCCGACAATCAGAAAGAAAGGCGCTAATACAAAACATGAAAAAGCCGAAACTATGCTACTTGTAAACCGTAACATACTGAAAAACGATTCATTACAAATGATTTTCCCGACCGTTTTCATTATGATCCAACGATAGATCACCACTGCAGACACCATTGTTACGACCGCCAGACAAAGCAAATCCTCCATCTGCCGCACCGAATCCGGAAGCCATGATTCGATCTTCAGCCATGTTCCAACCCGAATCAACAATCCGCTTATCAACAACACACAAAACAATCGACTGCGAATCAAAAATTTCTTGAAAAACAACGATTGTTCATCAAAAACCTTCCCTTCAGACAATCTTCCGGCCAGCACTTTAAAGACAATCGCCAAACTGCTGCGATAACTATGGATCAGATAACCCAACAAGACAAACACAGCCAATACAATTCCATGATAGGCAAAACTTTCGGTCATTCTCACTGGCATGGGACGACCCGACAACACTTCAGACGGCTGTATTTCGACCAGGACGGAGGAGGAACCAAAGATATCGGTCTCGGTCGGAACATGTGCCCCTTCTACCGCTTGTATCGGACTGAGATAACAATCGCAATCTGTTACATATAAACTCTCCATCAAATGCCTCGTTCCCTTCCTGTTTATGATTTATGAATAGATCTTTTTCAATGCAATCCGAATCGTCGTTCCCTTGTTGATTTCAGAATCAAGGACGAAAATTTTTCCATTATGAGCTCCTTCAATGATTCGTTTGCTTAACGACAATCCCAACCCCCATCCTCGGGTCTTGGTCGTAAATCCAGGCTCGAAAATCCGCTTGAAATTCCCTTTGGCAATGCCTTTACCCGTATCCTTGACATCGATATAGATCCAATTATCGTCGTTCGACAACTTGACGTCGATCGTTCCCTTTCCCGAAAGAGCATCCATCGCATTTTTCAACAGGTTTTCGATCACCCATTCGAAAAGCGCTTCGTTAATCATCGCTTTCTGCTGAGCCATAGCCAATCCGTTGTAAGAGATCGTCACATTCTTGGGCACACGGGTACGGAAATAGATGACGCTATTGCCAACAATTTCATTAATCACTCCTTCGGACAGCGAAGTTGCCGCACCGATTTTGGAGAACCGATCGACCACTTTCGTCAGCCGGATGATATCCTTATTCATTTCGGCAATAGCTGTCGGATCGATATTTTGTGTCCGGAGATATTCGAGCCAACCCAAAAGCGATGAGGTTGGCGTTCCCAACTGGTGGGCGGTCTCTTTGGCCAGGCCGATCCACACACGGTTCTGCTCATCCTGCTTAGTAGACCGCAACGCAATGTAACCGAACAATACGAAAACTATAATAACCAACAGCTGAATATACGGGAAATAGGTCAATGATTTAAGCAACCCCGACTCATCGAAAAAGATATAAAACGTTTCGTTATAAAGTGTCTCCACTTTGATTCGGGGATTAATCTCAGCTAGTTCGACCAATTTCTGGTTCAACAAGTCGGGATGGTTCAGGATATGTTCGGGGATCAAATGAGAAGCAATCACCCGTTGGTCGCGATCGATCAAAATAAACGGAATGTTGTTTCGAGTGGTAATGATCGACAGCAACAACGGATTACCCGGATCGGCGCCCAATTCTCGGAATGCCGCAACCCAGATATCCACCTCGTTCTTCTCCTTCTCGCGCAACTGCGCGGCCATATTGTTGGTAAACAGCAGGGACGAAACTCCTATTACCAGACCTATCGCAATAACGACCAGACGGCTTCTGAACGAAAAAACTTTATGCAATATACGTCCCATTCAAACCACGATTTACTCCACGTTACGAGGCGTATCCTGCGAGGTCAGAATACGTCGATACTCCTCCCCGTTTTTGAGGACCTCAACGGCACGGCGCACCTCCGGATCGTTCAAAGATATCCGGCGGGCCACGCCTTCATAGTAATGATACCGTAAAACGATCTCCTCTTCGAGCAACTTCCGGACATCGTCCTTAAAACTTTCAAGATCCGCCACCTTGTCCTCTTTCAACTTTTCGGCAATCTGGTCAAGCTCTTCGGAAATCCGGTCGGCATACTTTTCACGCTCCGCCTTACGTCGTAACTCCTTAAGTGCCTCCTGTGTCTCTGAATCGTATTCGACCTCTTTATCGGACATAAACGCCTCGAACTGACCATACTCTTCATCCGACAAGTGGAATGTATCGACATCAACGCCTTCCCGATGACGTTTATAATAATCATTTGCAAAATCTTCGATATATCCTTGTGCATACAGCGACATGGTAAATCCACTGGTATAGTTGGGGTCCAACCGTACGTCGGGCATGATACCTCCGCCATCATACACTTTACGTCCGGCCACCGTCGTATACTCCTTGATCAACGAATCGGGAACCGTTCCAACGCTTCCATCCTCATTCCGGTGAGCATAATCAACCGACTGAATGCATCGTCCGCTCGGAATGTAATATTTGGCCGTCGTAACCTTCAAATAGGCATTATAGCCCAACGGACGGGTCACCTGAACCAATCCCTTACCGAAAGTTCGTTGTCCGACCAATACGGCACGGTCCAGATCCTGAAGCGCTCCCGACACGATTTCAGCCGCAGACGCCGTCATACTGTTGACCAATACAACGATTGGTATCTCCGTATCGACCGGATCCGTTGCCGTTACAAATATCTCATTCGAATCCTCCGAACGCCCCTTCATCGATACTACCGTCGTTCCCTTGGGTACGAACATCGAAAGAATCTTTACCGCCTCCTGCAAAATACCGCCTCCGTTTCCACGCAGGTCGATAATCAACGATGTGATCCCTTCCTTTTTTAATGCTTCGAACGCCGTCAACACATCTTGGCTGCAGTCTTCCGAAAAATCGTTATGCAGAATATATCCGACGTCCCCGTCAATCACGCCATAATAAGGCACTCCGGAGATCACGATCCGCTCTCGTTTAATCTCAACGTCAACCTGCTCTCCGGTAAGTAACTTTTCAACCGTAAGCTTCACAGAGGTTCCGGGAGTTCCTTTGAGCATACTGCTTACTTTCGTAGCATCGTACGCTTTAATGTTTTCGCCATCGATTGCTACGATCTTATCGCCGATCACCAATCCAGCCTTGTCAGCCGGAAAATTTTTGTACGGTTGGGCAATCATTACGTAATCACCGCTTTTACGAATAATGGCTCCGATTCCGGCATATTTTCCTGTCGCCTGAATTTCAAAATCAGCCATCTCCTTTTCAGGAATTAACTCGGTATATGGATCGAGTTCTGAAACCATACCCGCAGCAGCATTTTCGAGCAACCGGTCGGCATCGACCGAATCAACGTAAAACAAACTTACGTCTCGAAACATATTGAACAGTATCTGTATGTTCTTACCGATAAGAAAATCGGGTTGCGAAGCTGCAGCAAACGATCCTCCGGCAATAAGGAGCAAAGCTCCCCACACGATCCATTTCTTAAATTTTTTATGCATTTTTTCGATCATTTTTTTAACATAACGCGGAATTTTCCCGAATCGGTATCAATCCTGCAAAAAAGGTTGCAAACGGAACTCGATTCGCGCCACCTCTTTTCTCAAACCCTCCATTTCAATTCCCTCTTCAGTAGCCGAAACAACAATCCGATCCTCTCCAAGCGCCAGCAATCGTCCCAAAGAGGAGGACATTCTGAATACCATCATGTTATCCTTTTGTTCAAGCAGAACAAATCCGTTATCGGAGAAGACCTTCTGTATCTGCTCTTTACCAGCATTAAAATCCATTTTCAACGGCTGACGGATAAATCCGAGCTTCGGATAAACCAACGACCATAAAACGATAATCGCCAAAAGCAACAACGCTTTCGGCGTCAAAAACACATCGGCCAGGTTTCCGTCAGCCCCCGTACGAGCCATTCCGGTAGCAACCATTACGGCAATCAATACAAAAACCAACACCAACAGGCGAACCATATATTTCACAGCTCTCCGGCAATACACTTTTCTATTCATACTCATTTCGTTGTAAATAATCCCCCAAAGATAGCGAATTTACCGATATGAATCGCTTTCGGCATCCGGAATACCTCTTCGCCAGACATTTATCCATGTTTTCGAGCCACAGACGACCCGATCGACGGGAACGTCAAATTCAGAAACGGGAACCGAATCAAAAAGTTGATAATCAAAACAGATACCGATCTTCAACGTATCGCCTCCTCCACGAAGCAACCGGTCATAAAACCCCTTGCCGTGACCAAGCCGGTTTCCCATACGATCGTACCCGACAGCCGGCACCACAATCAGATCAAGCTCAGACAACAAAACCGACTCACCCTCACTCGGTTCAAAAACCCCAAAACAAGCCTCTTGAAGCTGACTGCTATCGACATATCGTCTCAACAACAACTCCTCACCCTGCATGACCGGGAGATAAATCCGCTTCGAACCACACCAACGCTCCACAAAACGGTGTGTGGCCACCTCATTAGGTAACGACCAATAAAGAGCAATCCGTTCCGCAGACTGAAACTCCGGCATCTGTTCGATCCGCTCCAGAATACGACCGGAAATATCCTCTCTTTCGTGCGCATCGTAACGCTCCGCACATGCCCGCACAAACCGTCTCAACTCGTTTTTTTCCATCATACACCAAAAGTCACAAAAATTTTGAGACACGGCCACGCCTCTTCTCTCCCCCTCTGTTCAATCAATAAAACAATCCGTTCTGATTGAAAATCGTAAATCCGAGATTAAATGTGAGGAACCAGTTATATTTATTGGTCGCGTCATACTTTGAAAGCGCCAGGCTGACCGGCCCCACCGGACTCTGATACACCAATGCCGAACTGAACATGAACCGTATTCGTTTGCGAATGTTCTCCTTGACCGAGTTGTTGTCCTCGGGAAGGAAGAAAAATACGCTGTTTTTCAGGTAAAATTTCGAACTGAACTCAAAAGTAGGCATAGCTCCCACCCCGAGGAAAGAGCTGCTACGAAAATCTTTTATATATACGAATTTACTATGTTGTGTCGGGGTAAAAGCAGGTGATGTAATATTTGTCGCATACTCATTCGTAAAAGAGGGATGATTGGTCCACACCCCCTGCACCAAATATCCGAACGAGAACCATTTGGCTATCGGATAATAGTGCTCGCGCAAAAACTCCGCTCCAAACCAATGCCGGGGCTGTCCCGCACGCTGCATCGCCCCCTCTGGAGCACGGCTTCCGGGTTGATAGAGTTCATTTCCGGCAATAAATATCGCAGAGAGCGACTGCCGAATACCCCGCGTCGGATAGAGCAGATAGTTCAGATCGTTCCGGTCCCACTCCAGTCTGGTTCCGAAGTAGGAAAATTGAGTACGATCCATAATGTCTGTATCGGCATAATCGGTAGTCTGGAAATAACTGTACCGATCGTATCCTCCATTCAAACGTAACGACACGACCGAATGGCGATCAATCGGAAACTTCAATGCTGCTGTAAAATAAGAATCGATATATTTCGAATAGGACAAATCGGTTTTTTTGGTCAATCCACCGAAATTACTTTTAAAATAGTTGTAATAATTCAACATAAACCCGTAATCGACCGAAAAAAGTTTTTTCAGGAAAAAGTCGGTTTTTCCCCTCAATCCCATCGAGGTATAAAGAGCGCTGAAATACCCATCGAAATTATAAGTTTGATAACTCCGTCCGATTCGGCTGTATTCGAGTCCCACATAAGCCTGATTCATCGATGTAGACGAAATGTTACCCCCGAACAGCACTTTAAAACTGGGTTTGGTCTTCATCTCTATATCCAAACCGAAAAAATGGGTCGAATCATTATATGAGATATTCGGATAACTCCCTTCAATCTCTCCATCATACAGAATCTTAAAATACCCTTCTCGAAAATCTTCAAGATCGAAAACATCCGATTCCTTATCCGATTTTTTCGCTTTATCGAGAAATAGCATCCGCTTGACATAATTCGTCTGATTCTCGTTCAATCCATGAATGCGATAGTTGTCGAAAAACAGGTTGGGCAACGACTCCCGATAAGCCTTTCTTCGAGCCGCCAATGAATCGGCACTCATGCGACGAGTTATACGCTCCTTGATCTGAGGCATGGCATCTATGGCGTCGCTGTAGCCTTTATTGATGATATAATCCACTTTCGAGAAATCAAGCGTAGAAACGTCCTCGAATGCATGCTCGATCAGAATATCCTGCTCCGAAGGCAAGTCATAATCGGTATGCATCATCGTCAACGCAAGCACCTGTTCAACTACATCATCTTCCTCGGGATAACTGTTTCCTGCCGTACATTTACTACCGATAAGAATATCCGGATTAAAATCCTCCTTCAGAACCTGCCAAGGAAAGTTGTTATAAATTCCACCGTCGTACAACAATGTCGAATCCTGTTTCAACGGTTTGAAGACCAAAGGAATTGTCATGGAGGCCCGAATAGCCTTACCCAGATCGCCCTCGCGGTAAACCACCTCTTTACGGGCCGCAGCATCGGTCGCTACACAGCGAAACGGGACAAATAACCGATCGAAATCACCCTGACACTGTGCATTAGCCGATGAAAAAAACTCGACAAAAGCCATATCGATCTGATGGGACGGAATCAGGTTGGTCGGCAATTGGGCCACCTTTTTCGAATTCTTCAGATCAAGTCTCAGCGTAAGCATCGCTGCATTGGGCTGTTTTTGACGAAAATAGTAAATATATTGAGCCTGAATACGTCCACTCATCCAATAACTGATCTGATCGGACTTGAAAATATCCGCCATTTCGTCTGGCGTATAACCGATCGCATAGAGCCCGGCCACAATCGAGCCCATGGAGGTTCCCGAGATATAGTCAATCGGTATTTCATTCTCTTCAAGTGCCTTCAGTACACCGATGTGATACAAGCCTTTAGCCCCGCCTCCACTCATCACCATACCGACCTTTTGGGCCGACACCCAACTGCTCAAAACCAACAGAAATGAGGTAATTATGCTTTTTATGCGCATGATTCGCAAAATATTTGTACCTTTGTTTGTTAAAACCTCCGGGTAAAAGTAGAGATAAAAACATAAAACACCAACAATGATTGACAAAATAAACGATTTGTTGCGTCGGGTCGAAGCATTCAAACCGAAAGTCGACAATGAAATCGAAGAATTCCGCATCCGAATGCTCGGACGCAAAGGCGAGATGAACGACCTGTTCGAAGAGTTCAAAAAGGTTGCCCCCGAAATGAAAAAAGAGCTGGGGCAAAAGATCAATGCGCTTAAAAACCGCATCAACGAGAAAATCGCAGAGATGAAGGCTGCGGCAGAAAATGCAGAGACGACAGCTCAATCCCAGATCGACATGACCCGCCCCGGATCGAATGATCCGATCGGAAGCCGCCATCCGATCTCTTTGGTAAAAAACCAAATTGTCGAGATCTTTTCCCGTCTGGGCTATACCGTAGCCGAAGGTCCCGAAATCGAGGATGATTGGCACGTTTTTTCGGCACTGAACTTCCCGCCGGAACATCCCGCCCGCGACATGCAGGATACCTTCTTCATCTCGAAAAATCCCGATATTCTGCTCCGTACCCACACCAGTTCAATTCAGGTCCGCACCATGGAGCATCAGAAACCGCCAATCCGTGTCATTTGTCCCGGCCGGGTATTCCGTAATGAGGCGATCTCCTATCGGGCCCACTGTATCTTCCATCAAGTGGAAGGTCTGTATATCGACGAAAACGTATCTTTTGCCGACCTGAAACAGAGCATCCTCTATTTTGCCAAAGAGATGTTCGGCGAAAAGGCCCGGATCAGAATGCGTCCCTCATACTTCCCCTTCACCGAACCATCTGCAGAAGTAGATGTTTCATGTAACTTGTGCGGTGGAAAGGGTTGTAATGTATGCAAGCACACCGGTTGGCTCGAAATCATGGGTTGCGGCATGGTCGATCCCAATGTGCTTGAAGCATCCGGCATCGATTCGAAAAAATATTCCGGTTTTGCATTCGGCATGGGAGTTGAACGTATATCCATGTTAAAATATGGAGTCAAAGATTTACGTTTATACTTTGAAAACGATGTTCGTTTCCTGAATCAATTTGATTCGGTATACTAAACTCCATCCGGAACACACCATGCTATACAAAAACGGAATTGTCTTGTTATCAATCGTTCTGTTCGGAACGTTCGTGTTTACATGTCCGCTTTTCGGCCGCTCCCCGAAAGCAGACGCGAAAGAGAAAAAAACACTGCCCCGATCCGAACAGGCTGCCTATTTCTATATGGAAGGGATAAAAAGCAACATTTTAGAAGGGGATTCCGCCCGTTCAAAAGCATGGTTCCAAAAAGTTTTAGAGATCGATTCCACACACAGTCCCTCCCTCTACGAACTGGCGTCTTTGAACGCTCTCGACCACCCGGAAGAGGCTCTGCGATACAGTCTGAAAGCAAATGCGATCGATACAGCAAATGTTTGGTACAAAATGCAGCTGGGACGACTGCTGATTGCCACTCAACGTTACGATTCGGCCCTGACGTTGTATGACCAACTGATTAAAGTCAATCCGGACAATCCGGATAACTATCGGTTAAAAGCCCTGCTGTATGATCAGCTGGGGGAACCACAGAAGGCACTGGAGGTACTCGAAACCGCTGAAAACCGTTTCGGACTTATCGAACTGCTTTCAAGCCACAAATTACAGCTCCTGCTCAACACACAACAGTTCGATCGTGCCATGGCAGAAGCCCGTATGTTGGTCGAAACATTTCCATACAACGAGGAGTATTACGTGGTATTGGCAGAACTCTATTCCATGATGAATATGGACCATTTGGCCCAAAAAAACTATGATAAAGCTCTCAGCCTCAATCCAAACAGTTTGAGGGTCTTGGCATCGTTAAACGACTTTTATAAAAGACACAACGACAACGTCCGTTTTCTGGAAACCGCTGCAAAACTCTTCAGTTCAAAAGAATTTCCTCTGGAAACCAAGCTGAAATTTTACGAAGAGCTGTTTCAAACTCCCAATTTTCTCAGAAACAATTTTATACAGATGGGTGATTTGGTACGGACCTTAGCTATTACTTATCCTGAAGATCTTCGGACACTGGAGTTATATGCCCGTTATCTGATTGCAGGAGGATCGATAGAACAAGCCCTCCAGCTCTACAAATCGCATGTAACCGACTCGATACCCCAAAAAAAGGTTTTCAATGAAATTATCGGCATGGAGGCCTACCTCAAACGGGCCGACTCGGTCGACAAGTACACGACAATCGCATTGGAACGGTTTCCTAAAGATGCGGAACTCCGGCTGCAAAAGGCATCGGTAACCGCATATATGATGGAAAAACCCCAAGAAGCTGTTCCTCTCTTTGAGGAGGCCCTAAAATATGCTCAGACAGACTCTTTGCGCAGCGTGATCTATGGTGCCATCGGGGACAATTATCACTCTTTAGGTGACGATAAAAAATGCTTCAAAGCTTACGACAAAGGAATGAAACTCGATACGACCAACGTATCGATCTATAATAACTACAGTTATTTTTTGAGTCTTCGTAATGAACGGCTCGATAAGGCATTGGAATGGTCGCAAAAGGCCGTACGCCTCGATCCGAACAACCCGACTTTTTTAGACACCTATGCATGGGTCCTCTACCAGTTAGGGCGTTACGAGGAGGCCCGTATTCCGATGCGACAGGCCATATCGCTCGACTCAGACAACAACAAGGAGCTGTACGTTCATTATGGAGATATCCTATACAAATTGGGTGATCGGTTTATGGCCTCATATTACTGGAAAAAAGCCCTTGAAAACGGATACGACGCTCAAGAGATTGAAAACAGGCTCAAACAAATCGAATAGTGAGAGAGATGATTCGAACAAGACGGTTGTGGATATATGTATGTGCTATCTTATTTACTCTGACTGCAGATGCTCAACAGTTGGAGTCACTTCGGGAAGAGATACGTCAAGCCGAAGAAGATATCCGCATTACCGACCAGCTGCTTTCGAAAACTCAAAAAAGCCAAAAGAACGCTGACCAACAGCTGAAATTGATCCAAAACAAAATCCGTAACCGGAAAAATATCATCTCAAACCTCGACAAACAGTCAAATCTGATCGGGAACGATATCGGAACAAAAAATACGACGATCAGATCGCTGGAAGGAGATCTAAACCAACTGAAGAAGGAGTATGCCGCCATGGTCTATGACGCTTACAAGAACTATAAGCTGAACAATTTCATGCTTTTTCTCTTCTCGTCACGTGACTTCAACGACGCTACTCTGCGGATTGCCTACATGCAACGGTATAACCGCATGCGGGAGCTAAAAGCAGCTGAAATTGACTCGCTATCGGCATCGATCAACCGGGAAGTGAACGAACTCGAACAGCAAAAAAGCGAATTGGACAAGGTGAGACAGAGCCGGAATGCCGAACTGAACTCTTTGGGCAAGGACGAGACACAATATCGTGCAACCTCAAACAAACTCAAAAAAGAGGCAGCCAAACTCTCTTCATCGATTCGGGCCAACAAGGAGAAGATCGATCGGCTGCAGCAGCAGATCCGTAAGATCATCACCGAAGAGTCTCGTAAAACAAACTCCAAAACCCAAACGACTGAACAACGGGAATACACGGCCAAACTGACCGGTGCATTTGGACAAAACATGGGCAAGCTACCCTATCCTGTCCACGGAGTCATCGTCGATCGGTTCGGTATTCACCCGCATTCGACCATAAAAGGGCTCACATCGAACAATACGGGAGTTGATATTGCAGCCGATAAAGGAGCCACAGTACGGGCCGTTTTTGAGGGAGAAGTGAGCCAGATTTTTGCCTCTCCTGCCGGAATGAACAACGGTATTATCATCCGTCACGGTAATTATTTTACGGTATACGCCAACCTCTCGTCCGTCAGTGTCAAACGGGGTGACAAAGTTGCGCTCAATCAACCGATCGGCCAATTGGCCGCATCAGAATTCGAAGATAACAGTACACTTCATTTTGAGGTTTGGAAATGGAATGGAGCTGGTAATCCTACTAATCTAAACCCGGAAAAATGGCTGCACAGATAACGATAATTTAAAGGTAAAATCATGCCTATAAACTACTATACCGACGATTGTACGTTTACCTATCGAGGAAAGATAAAAACCTCGAAATGGATACGGGAAACGGCCCAAAGCGAGGGTTGGAAATGCGGAGCTGTATCTATCGTTTTCTGCTCCGACGCCCGGATACTCGAAATAAACAACAAATATCTGAATCACAACTATTTAACAGATATTATTACGTTCGATTACGACAATTCGGACGAAAAGACGATTTCGGGTGATTTGATGATTGGAATCGACACCGTACGCGATAATGCCGAACAGTTCGGCGTTCCGTTCGAAAACGAACTTCATCGGGTAATCATTCATGGAATCCTCCACCTTTGCGGATACGAAGATAAAACGCCGGAGGCTGAAAAACAGATGAGAGAGTTGGAAAACCGATACCTTACTGTTTTCTACAACAGCTCATCCGAAAATCGAACGGAAAAATAAAAAGAGATAGATAAAATGAGATTCGAATACGATATCATCGTCATCGGAGGAGGCCATGCAGGATGTGAAGCAGCAGCAGCGGCAGCCAATATGGGATGCCAGACCCTGCTGATCACGATGGACATGACCAAATTTGCGCAGATGTCATGCAATCCAGCCGTTGGAGGTGTGGCCAAAGGACAGATCGTGCGCGAGATCGATGCGATGGGCGGATATATGGGAATCGTTACCGACCGAACAACACTGCAATTCCGCATGCTGAATCGGTCAAAAGGTCCGGCTATGTGGAGTCCCCGCGCACAGTGCGATAAGGCCAAATTTTCGGCCGAATGGCGCCGTATGCTCGAAAATACACCGAACCTCTACCTTTGGCAGGATGCTGTCGTAGATCTGGGTGTAGAAGAGGGTAAAGTCCGTAGTGTCACAACCCGTATGGGCGTTGTTTTCGAAGCCAAGGCCGTCATCCTGACCGCCGGAACTTTCTTAGAGGGCCTGATGCACATCGGGCGCACGCACGCATCCGGAGGACGTGCAGGAGACGCAGCATCGCACGGACTGAGTGCACGTCTGGCTGAATTGGGATTCGAAGTCGGACGTATGAAAACCGGTACTCCGGCCCGTCTAGATGCACGAACCATCGATTTTGCAAGTCTCGACGAACAACCCGGAGACGAACAACCTTGCAAATTTTCATTTTCCACTGATACAGAGTGTGTTAAAAAACAAAAGAAATGCTATTTGGTCTACACCTCAAAAGAGGTGCACGACACGCTCAGCAGCGGTTTTGCCGATTCGCCCCTATTCAATGGAACCATCAAAGGAATCGGCCCACGATATTGTCCAAGTATCGAAGACAAATTGCGCACATTCGCCGATAAGGAGAGCCACCAACTCTTTCTCGAACCCGAAGGTGCCGATACAAACGAATACTATCTGAACGGATTCTCCTCTTCCTTACCGTGGTCAATACAAGTCGCCGCTCTACAGAAGATCAAGGGTTTAGAAAACGTACAGATCTACCGCCCGGGCTATGCCATAGAATATGACTATTTCCCTCCGACACAGCTTTATCATACACTGGAAACAAAACTGATTGAAGGGCTCTATTTTGCAGGGCAAGTAAACGGGACAACAGGTTACGAAGAAGCTGGTGCACAAGGACTTATGGCTGGGATTAATGCGGTACTGAAATTGCGAGGCGAAGAGCCTCTGGTTTTGCGCCGCGACGAATCCTATATCGGCGTACTGATCGACGATCTCGTTACAAAAGGAGTTGATGAACCCTACCGGATGTTTACCAGTCGTGCTGAATATCGCATTCTGCTCAGACAAGACAATGCCGATTTACGCTTGACCCCTATCGGATACAAAATTGGACTGGCCACAGAAAAAAGGTATACGCAAGCTATGAGAAAAAAAGAGCTTGTCGAATCGTTGATCACCTTTGTCCGGCAATACAGTGTTTCGCCTCAAGAGATTGCTGATTATCTAAAATCGGTAGAATCGACACCGCTCACACAGGGTAAAAAGTTATACGACGTCATACTGAGAAACAAGGTAACGATTGAGGGATTGATTGACAACATCTCTGCGCTGAGGGATTTCATTGAGCGCCAGGAGTGCACACAAGAGGTAATTGAAGAGGCCGAAATTCAGATCAAATACCACGGATACATTGAACGTGAGCGACACATTGCAGACAAGATGACACGGTTAGAGAATATTCGGATTCGGCCAGATTTCAATTATAGCGAACTCAAGTCACTATCGATCGAATCAAGACAGAAATTAACACGAATTCGGCCATCGACAATAGGACAGGCATCGCGAATACCGGGCGTCAGTCCATCAGACATCAACGTGCTCCTTGTATATTTCGGCAGATAATGTTCCACGTGGAACAACAAAAAGAGATCTAATAAACACTAACAACTACAAAAACCACGAAGAACACCAACAAATGTTCCACGTGGAACAAAAAAAAGAAAAAAACAAAATATGAAAAACATTTTTGATCTTTCGAAAAACAACAGCAAAAAAATATACATCGAAGGAAAAATGTTTCCTATCAAGGTCGGCATGAGAGAAATCATGCTCCAGACAGGCGAATCTGTCTATGTTTACGACACAACTGGCGCATACACCGACCCAAACCATGAAATCGACACACAAAAAGGACTACCAAAGGTCCGTGAAGCCTGGACAAAGGAACGCAATAAGGAGGAATTTCACACACAACTTTGGTACGCCAAACACGGCATTATTACGCCCGAAATGGAGTATGTCGCCATACGTGAAAATCAAAACAGCACACACCCCAACCCGATAACTCCTGAAATGGTAAGAGAGGAGATTGCCTCGGGCAGAGCAATCCTTCCTTCTAATTACAAACACCCGGAAGCTGAACCCATGATTATAGGAAGTAAGTTTTTGGTAAAAATCAACGCAAACATCGGAAACTCGGCATTGGGCTCATCAATAAACGAAGAAGTAGAGAAAGCTCTTTGGGCAATCAAATGGGGAGCCGATACGGTAATGGACCTCTCGACCGGTAAAGACATTCACCAAACGCGAGAGGCTATTTTAAGAAACACCCCCGTACCGATCGGAACAGTTCCAATGTACCAAGCACTGGAAAAGGTCAACGGAAAGATTGAGGACCTGACATGGGAAGTGTACTACGATACGCTTGTAGAACAATGCGAACAAGGTGTCGATTACTTTACAATCCATGCAGGTATTTTACAGAGATTCCTCCCCTGCGCACTCAAGCGGGTAACAGGCATCGTCTCCCGCGGAGGATCCATTCTCGCAAAATGGATGAGCATCAACAAGCAAGAAAACTTTCTCTATACACATTTTGAAGAAATTTGCGAGTTGCTCAAAAAGTACGACATCGCTTTTTCTCTTGGAGACGGACTTCGCCCGGGCAGCATAGCCGATGCAAATGACGAGGCACAACTTGGCGAACTCAAAGTACTCGGCGAACTGGCACAGATTGCATGGAAACACGATGTACAAGTAATTATCGAAGGACCCGGACATGTACCGATGAATCTGATCCGCGAAAATATGGAAAAACAGATCGAATATTGCCACGAAGCGCCGTTTTACACATTAGGCCCCTTAGTAAGCGATATCGGTGCAGGGTATGACCATATCACCTCAGCCATTGGAGCTGCAATGATAGGATGGATGGGCACATCGATGCTCTGCTATGTAACTACAAAAGAACACTTGGCACTACCAAACAAAGACGATGTACGAGAAGGTGTCGTTACCTACAAATTGGCCGCACACGCAGCCGACATAGCCAAAGGCCATCCAGGTGCTGCCGAACGAGATTTGCAAATGAGTAAAGCAAGATACGAAATGCGCTGGAACGACCAGTTCAATCTTTCACTGGACCCAGAACGTGCAAGAAAAATGCATTTTGAAATGATACGAGAAGGCGCAGATCACTGCGCTATGTGTGGACCTCATTTTTGCGCAATGAAAATTACAAAATCGATTTAGGTAAACACATATAATTAATTGATAAACAATTAATTGATAAACAATTAATTAATAGACAAAAAGTAAATATTAAGACTGTAAAAAACCTGCGGCTATGTCTTTCCCAATAGCCGCAGGTTTTTTGTCAACAAATAAACTAACACTAATATATGGTTCCGTACTTTTTACAGAGCTCAATAAACTTTTCTACACGCTCCGGAGTAACATCGCTTTGAATAATATGAGCTGGTGCAATCATATATCCACCTCCGGCACCAAGAACATGCATCTTATCTATAATATCAGCTTCCAACTCTTCATCAGTACCGAATGGCAAAAGTTTTTGCTGGTCAATAGCACCCCAAAATGCAAACATATCACCAAAGCCATCTTTGATCTCCTTAGCTGAATGACCCGGTACATCGGGTTGAACCGGATTAAACACCTCAAAACCCATATCTTTAATATCAGGTAACAATGGCGCCACTGCCCCATCACTATGCAAAATCAACACGATATCTGGATTCAATTTTTTTAACTCAAGATTCATATTCTTATACCAGGGTTTTACCTGATCCTTAAAAATATCGGGCGGCATCAACAGACTGTTTTGTGTGCCGAAATCATCACCGTACCAAATGGCATCAACACCACGCTTAATCAATTCGGCTGCAACTTGGGTCTGGAACTCCGCACACTTTTGAAACAGAGGCTTTACATATTCAGCCTCAAGCATCATGTCGATAAGGAGTTTTTCGAGTCCCACAAGTTGCTGTGCCAGCGAAAATATGGTAACTTCAATATCACCGATAATAAAGTAACGGTCCTTGTATTCAGCAACAAGTCGCTCGACCTCTTTGTAGCGACTCGGATCAGCAGGATCTGGAAAATGATATGCATCAACATCAGCCTTAGTTTGAGCCTCAGCCAAAGGATATCCGACGACATCAACATATATAGGTCCCTGTCTCATGACCATACCATACTCATTCAACCAGGTACCGTCACTACGCTTTTCACGTTTGAAACCATCAGCAACAGATGCTCCGACCACAACAACGTCACTTCCCATAGCCACGCGTATCTCATTGCCGCTGATACGCCACGTAACATCCTCATAGAGATTGTCGGTAATGTTTACCGGTATACCTAATTTGTTTCCAAAATATTCGAGATGCTGCTTACACAAATCGAACTGAATAGGTACTCTGTCTGGTGTGCCTGGAACTATTTTCAGTGCCTTAAGCACGCGTTCTCTACTGTTCATATACGATAAGTTTAATAGATTTAGTAGTTAGAAGATATAATCTACGTAAAATTAAATTTTTACACTGAATCCTGACAACGGCATTTTGGCTTTAAGCTTTTGAAATTTGTCTTTTTACCCAACAGAAGTACAATTCCCCCTACCCTTCATCCCCCTTAGTGATGCATCCCGTACAATTCGTCCTGTATTCTGAAGGAGACAAACCGATGTATTTTTTGAATATAGACGAAAAATAAGCCGCATCTTCATAATTAAGAGAAAAGGCAATCTCTTTTACACTCATCGTTGAATTAAACAAAAGAGACTTTGCTTTCTGTAATTTCAGAAAGGTAATATAGTGTGCGGGGGACATGTTCGTATACTTTTTAAACGTCTTGCGAAACCATGAATAACTCATGTTTATCGCCTCAGCGACCTGCTCCGGGGTAATATCAGACAGAAATTTTTCACGCATCATACTCCGGGCGCGATCCATCTTATCGTCCGTAACCGAATGCGACTGAGTCACCCTGTGGTCATAATACAGCGTGTAAGCAAGTATGGAATTGGCAATAGCGGCCAAAACCTGCTGGTAGCCCGATTTTTCACTTAAGGCAATCTCGATGGCCTCTTTGTAATAACCGATGACCTGCTCGTGCAAACCGATTTCATGAATAATCTTACGACGACAAAAAAAACCGTTTTCATAGCGACTGTCGATGTGTGGCCCACGAATACCTATCCAATACTCCTGCCACCCGGTTTTTTTATCGGGACAGTAGCTGTGCCAAGTGTATGGAGGAATAATGAGCATCGATCCACGGTTTAAGGCTACACGCTTGTCTGGTGATTCATAATACCATCCCCGTCCCCGCGTAATATAAACCAACTGATAATTATCCATTACACGACCTTTGTCCACATCGAAAAAATACCCTTCAGGGTGACCTACAAGAGGAGGATAACAGTCGTATCCGGGTGGTACACAGTATTCACCGACGTTATCGACCGTTATACCCCACAAACGGTCACTATCGCCACTGACCAAATATGTAAAACTACGCTGCGTCATGATTCATCGTAAACACGATCTTAAACAGTTAAAAATACAAAAACTTAAAGAAATTGCCTGAATTGTTTTTACCGACAAGTAAAAAATTATCAGATGAAAACGACTGTCGAACCCGCAAAACTTGTCGATAGATTCCCAAGCGATCGAATACCACAGAAACAAAACAAATATCCATATAAACCACTTGAGGTCTCTGATATTTTTACTACCTTTCCCATGTAAAGTCAAAATACGATTCATTACAAACGTCTGACAGACAAATATTCTGAAAGCATAACATTACTAAATCCTGTAATCAAAACAAGATCGGTCAATCATATGGGCATTGAAACTGGTTTTCCCGGAGAACGTCGCATCGTCATTCCACAACAATTTCTTGATCTGATACAAGACGATCCGCTGACTGGAGATTTGTACATCCACTCACTGGGATATTTAGCACATGCCCGACACCATCAGGTCGAACGTTTGAACGGCGATGACGCATACGTGTTCCTCTACTGCACCTGGGGAAGCGGCTTCATCCGCATCCGAGAACAGACCATTACAATCAAAGCGAACCAGTACATCGTTTTACCCAAACAAACCCCTCTCGCATATGGTGCTGAAAACGATGACCCCTGGAGCATCTACTGGATAAAATTCAACGGCGAAAAAGGAAAAATTTTCGCCAGAAAAATGAATACTCCGATAACAGTGATGCCCTCGATCAATATCCGAATCGAACAGCGGGTCGAACTGTTTGAAAATCTTTACGCCATACTATGCGGAAAGCTCACGCTGGACCGTTTAAATTACGCAAATTTGGTGTTCGCACACTTCATCGCCTCATTTCGATTTCTGAACCTGTTCGAATCGATCAACGAACAACCTCGCCATATCGAAGGCATTGTCAACCGCGTCACACACTACATGAACGAAAACATCGACCGCAGACTTACCATTGATGAAATTGCCAGCTTTGCAGGATATAACCCATCGTACCTATATCGTCAATTTGTCCGTCAGACCTCAATGGCACCAATAGACTATTTCACCCACCTTAAGATCAACAAAGCAACCGTATATCTTCTCAAAACCTCAATGACGATTGCCCAAATTGCTGCGAAACTCGGATTCAGCAGTGCCGATCACTTCTCGCGCACATTCAAACGGATCGTAGGCATCTCGGCTTCGGAGTTCCGCAAACAGGATTTTCGTTTATAATAGGGAACGCTTTCAGCAAATAAGATCAAAAAACACAGAAAAATCGCCTATCGCCTGGAATTAAAATCCTCTACTGCACGGTAAAAAGCTTCAATATTAGTCATTGGAATCTCGGGAGGGGTATCACAACCGGTAGAGACAACAAAATTCGGAAAATTAGATGTTCGCTCCAATAAAGTCCGCGTGGCATCTTCCACGACATCAGAGTCAGCGTTTTTAAACAATTCAACCGGATCCAAATTTCCCATAACCAACGAATCGGCCGGACAATCACGAAGAGCATCCAACATGTCAATCTTATTCCCGAAATGATAACCTTTTGCACCCGTCGCAACCATAGCCTCCGTACAATGTCCCGAATTACCACAATTATGTAAAATTACAGCAAAAGTATCATCTTGTAGAGCTTCGACAATCTTTCTGACATATACGGATGAGTAACGCAAACAATCTTCATTGGGCAACAGACCTGCTGCTGGTTCAGCAATAATCACTCCGGCAACTCCACTCTCCTTCAATGCCTGACAATAAGAAAGAAGAAATGCCGTACACTTTTCCAACAGAGCCATAACCGTATCGGGTTCAGTATAAATCGCCATCATGATTTCCGTCATGTCGAAAAGACGACCGGCTAAAGAATAAGGACCGATACATCCCGCGAATACCGGTTTACGGATGTGGTTAACTGCCAAACGGTTAGCTTTAATATACTCAGGAATCCGAGCTACATCGAGTGATGGGACAGGCAATGCACACACCTGGTCATAGGTCGATACCAAACGTCCCGTCACACTCGGAACCTCATTGTCTGCGAAATGGAGCTGAGCACCGAATGCTTCGGCTTCTACCGAGAGATCCATGATCACCGTACAAGCTGCCGATTGAGGGAAACGCTCGTTAAGGGCATTTATTGCTTCAAAATGGATTTGCCCATCCTTTACTGCATCAAGCACCCGATATCCCAAAATTTCGATGCCCGGATGCGTCATAATCGGTATCGCAGAGACACGATTCGACGCGATAATCGAGCTAATCCAATCAGTAGTATTCATAACTATTCTGTTTTACGTAATCGGTTTTTATAACAATCTTTGCGGCCGCAAATTGCACACCCGTATGGTTTTTTTTCGATCTTGGAGCCCACAGCCACTATTCCGCTTATCGACTTGATCGGCAACATCAGGGATGAATCGGTCAACGTTATACCACACGGAGCCGGAGGCAACAGCGAAAAAAGAGTCTGCTGTTCGGAAACCGGCCATCCACAATACCCGGGACTATATCTGTTGCTGACACGATAAGTCCGCACAGACTGTTCACGCTCCAACTCTCTGGAAAGCAAACGTCCAGAAGCTTCAGCAATCTCGGATCCAATAATATCCGCCATAAATTGCTTTACAATATCCCCCTCGCATTGGAGTCTGTGTTGCAAAGCTTCGAATTCAGGACCTGCGGTCGCGACGAAAATTACAAATTCTTCAGCTTCAAAAAGATAACGGGAAATAATTCCTCCTGCATGGAAGATCTTACCTCCTAAACGTAAAGTCGTACGATCGCTTCCCTCGTTCGGATAAAGGACATATCCGTACGACGGACGGACTTTTTCCGCCACTTCGTCAACAACTTCATGGAACAATCTTTGCATCTGGCTGTCGGGGACGTACCCTTCAAAACCGCTGTTGAGCCAAATATTCTTCCAATCAATATCGAGTACATCAAGCGAGACAGACCGAGTGTACATCTTGTCAAGCATTTACCAACCGACGGGCTAAAGCAACGGCATCGTTGGCATTAGAACTATATCCATCGGCACCGATAGCTACTGCAAAGTCATTATTCAACGGAGCACCCCCCACCATGACCTTCACCTTACCTTTCAGTCCCGATGCCTCGAGAGCAGCGATAACCTCCTTCATATAATTCATCGTCGTAGTTAAAAGAGCCGACATACAAATAATATCAGCTTGGTTGGTCTTTGCCGCATCGATAAACTTTTCGCTCGACACATCGACCCCCAGATTGATCACCTCAAATCCACACCCTTCGAGCATCGAAGCTACCAGATTCTTTCCGATATCATGCAGGTCGCCTTTCACGGTTCCGATAACAACCCGACCGGCCGACTTGCTGTTATCTCCTTTAAGTAAAGGTTTAAGTAATTCGAGACACCCCTTCATTGCCCGGGCGCTCATCAAAAGATTAGGGACGAAAGCTTTTCCTGCTTCGAAACGAGCACCGATCTCCTCCATCCCTTTTACCATGTAATCGTTGATAATGGACTGAGGTTCGATTCCATCGGCGATAGCCTGTTGGGTCACAGCCTGTGCCTGTTCGAGCTTACCTCCCAGAATCGCTTCGTAAAGTTCATTTAAGTTTGTCATAATTCAGGCTATTAATAAGTGATAGTTTTCATTTTCACAAATATACAACGAATGGGTACATTTTAATCCGTCAAATTATTGCCTAATAAACGTATAATTATTGCATTCTTCCTATTTCCATAGCCAAACAATAAAAATTAATTTTATTAAAAAATAAATATCACCATAAAAACTCTCGAAACGCCTTCCGAATTAAATCGAGATAACGTATATTTGTATAAAGTCCTAAATATTACTACTAACCAAAACCCAATAAAATGAACTTAAAAACATCTGTTGCATGGATTACATTCGTGTTCATGCTGGCTGCCGGAAATGTCTGGTCCCAAACTAATGAAAAAACGCAGTACTCATTCGCCATCGAATGGGCTTCAGGAGGGGGTTCCGGAAGTCTATCGGCAGAATACGGAACGATCGAACATCTTAACGGTATCAGAAACATCCGAACCAAAGGAGAAAGCTTCAAATTCAAAGATACCACAGGAGGCAGGATAGAATGTCAACTCGACAGTGCCAACGTCGCATACGGACCCGATGCAACCCTTATTCACGTACACGCTCCACAAGGTTCATTCTCATTCTTCCTACGCGATGTAAATACTAATACACCGATATACATACCCGATTACCGAGTTGTCGTTATTCCTGAAGACGATATACGGTCTTATACCGAAGTAGAACGCGATATACTCGCCCGTAAGAATCGGACAAAAATCCAACGAATCGAATCCGAACCGGAGGTCTCTTTTGATATAGCAGCCAAGCGCACCCGAAACTCCAACGTACCGATCTGGCTTGGACTAAGTCGTGATATCCGTATGTTCGAAATTACCGAAGAGCTTCCAGACGGTATGCTTGAAGACAAGACGATACGCCCTATTTTTTCGTCATCACCCGTCGTGTTGCCCGAAACCAACTCGGCACCGGTATATTATCGCTATGCATTGGGCCGGGGTGTAGGAGTAATGGATAATATCAAGAGAAATTTAGAGAATGGCGTATTGCCGATCTATCACTCACATCTGATCGATGATGATATACACTATAACAGCGTTTCATTCGTTTCGCTCGAGAAATCGGTACTGACCGCAGAGAATGTCGAGGGAACCCACTATATGATTTCAGACAGTCGGTCTGGAGGGCGCATCTTTACCGAAACTCATAAAAAACAATTAGAAGAGATCATAGCCTCCACGCCACCCTCAAACGAAGAAACTGTACTATACATTCTGACTTCCATTGAAAACAAAGGATCGGTTCCCCGATATGCGTGGGTCAAAACACCCCGCCCTGCCCTACCTATAAATAATCTGTATATGGGGGCTGAATATCGTTATGACCCGAAGCAGGGGTTCTCCTCTTTCTCCGAAGATAGGATTTTCTGTATCTCGAAAATCGAAGGAAAACCGATAGAAAACGAAGAGATTGCTATTCTGCTACAACCGGGAGAAAAGATCGACGTATCGTTCTGTCTTCCCCACGAACCCATATCAATGGAGCGTGCCGAACAGCTTGCGCAGGAGTCTGAAAAAAGCCGTTATGAAGCCTGCAAAACCTATTGGCAAAACAAACTGAACCAAGCCGCACAGATCACTCTTCCTGAACAGAGAATAGATGAAATGATTCGTGCCGGATTGTTACATCTTGACATGGTTACTTATGGAAAAGAACCCGACGGAACTCTTGCAGCCAACGTAGGAGTTTACACACCAATCGGTACGGAAAGTGCGCCGATCATCCAATTTTATCTCTCCATGGGATGGAATGACATCGCCAAACGGGCCTTGAATTACTTTATAGAGACCCAACAGGAGGATGGCCGAATCGAAAACTACAATGGCTATATGGTCGAAACAGGAGCTGTATTGTGGTCAATCGGAGAGTATTATCGCTATACTCGTGATCGGGAATGGATCGAGCAGATCACACCCTCTTTGGAAAAGGCTTGTAATTACCTCCACCAATGGCGTGACCGCAGCAAAAAGGATAGCCTCCGAGGAAAAGGTTACGGTATGATTGACGGAAAGGTAGCCGACCCGGAAGATCACTTTCACCAATTTATGCTGAACGGATACGGTTATCTGGGAGTAAAACGTATGGCCGAAGTGTTTGCTGCAATCGGGGAGAACGAAAAAGCTCAAAACCTGCAAACTGAGGCGGATGATTGGAAAAAGGATATTCGTGAATCAATAGACAGCACCATGGCAAAATCACCTGTCGTACCATTAGGTGACGGTACATGGTCACCCACTCTTCCTCCTTGGACCGAAGCTCCAGGCCCTCGTTTGCTTTATCAGAAACACGAAACATTCCGCTCACACGGGACCTTTACCGCGCCAGACTGTATGCTAGGTCCAATGTATTTGGTGTTCTGCGAAGTCGTCGATCCGAACGAACCCTTGGCCGAAACCCTGCTTAACTATTACAGCGAACTGATGTTTCAGGAAAATTCAGCTTTCAGCCAACCTTACTACTGCCGCCACAACTGGCTTCAGGCACGAAAAGGGATGGTAAAACCTTTCTTAAGCACCTACTATTACACAATGGCCCCCTATGCGGATAAAGGAACCTACACCTTTTGGGAACACTTGTATAAGCTAAGTCTGCACAAGACGCACGAAGAAGCTAACTTCCTGATGGAAACCCGATGGATGCTTTATATGGAAGAAGAAGATACACTTCAACTATTCCGTGTCATTCCGCGCCGATGGATGGAAGACGGTAAGAGTATCGAACTAACGAACGTACAGAGCTATTTCGGAACATTTGATGTAAAGGTGGTCTCACACGTTCGGGAAGGGCGTATCGAGGCTATCGTAAAATGCAACGACAATACCCGTAAACCGGCATGTGTAAAGATTCGACTTCCCCACCCCGAAGAAAAACTACCCACTAAAGTAACAGGGGGGGATTACGATTCGAAAACCGAAACCGTAACTTTATCTCCATTTACCGGCGAAGCCCGAATAACACTTGAGTTTTAAGAAAAATAGTTTTATTTTTTACAAAAATATATATAAAAATTCATCAAAAAAGATCGGTTTCAAGATTATGAAACCGATCTTTTAATATAAAGATTTCTACTTTGTTCAACCTTGAAAATCAACGAGGTGGCAACTCAAAATAGATCTGAGCCAAAGTACGATAAGGCACTCCATTACGCGTGGCAGGTTGCCAACCTTTCCACGAAAGATCATAAATCTTATCGATAAAAATCTGCGCATACTGTTTCAAGGCGCCGTTCAGCTCAACAATCTTTCGTACTCTACCCTCTTCATCGATATCAGCCTCGATAATAAAAACATTGGGTCGATCCGGCGACAACAACGTACGGTCATGAATCAACTTCTCAATTTGAGGCTGCCAAACCGTAGCAAATTTAGCCAGAGATAAGCCATCATAACTGGGTTCGCGATAGTCATACTCTTTTCGCTCAATAAAATTAAAACCAGCTCCCTTAAATTGCCGTTTATTGCGGTCATAAATCAACCGTGCGACAGGTGCTGTACGGGTTATGCGAAATACATAATCCTTCCGACTGATGTTGAGCGTCAGCAGCGAAGTGCTGTCGTTCTCGGGCTGCAGTGCAACCGTAACCCCCTCCTTCTTAAAGTCGGAAGCCATTTGTGCACTGAACTCATCCAATGAATAACGGTAAATATTCGTATAACCTGGCGTGGTGATGATGACTTTACAACTGTCGGTTTGGGCTGAACAAAAAAGCACACAAAAACAAAAGAAAAGTATAAAACCAAATCCGTATTTCATTTATCTAATCTTCTTGTCGCTTGAAATCTATTTAGTAGCCATTTTTGCCCAACTGTCTTTGAGCGTAACAGTGCGATTAAACACCTGCTTTTCCGGTGTCGAATCACGGTCAACACAAAAATAACCCAAACGTTCGAACTGGAAGACCTCTCCTACTTTCGCGTTACCCAAAGCCGGTTCAAGATAGCCGGTAACCACACGTAACGAATCAGGATTGAGGTAGTCTTCAAATGTTTTGCCTTCTTCAAGATTGTTCATATCCTCTTTTACAAACAATCTGTCAAAAAGACGCACCTCGGCCTCTACCGCATCTTCTGCCGATACCCAATGGATCACTCCCTTAACCTTACGGCCATCCGACGAACTGCCCCCGCCAGAGAGCGGATCGTAAGTACAATGAAGCTCCACTACTCTACCCGACTCATCCTTGATCACCTCGTCGCAACGGATCAGGTAGGCATAACGTAACCGCACCTCCTTGCCCGGCGAGAGACGGAAATATTTTTTCGGCGGCTCTTCCATAAAATCATCACGTTCGATAAAGATCTCTCTTCCGAACGGGACTTCACGACGTCCGGCCAATTCATCCTCCGGATTGTTGACGCAGGAGATCATCTCCTTCTTACCCTCCGGATAGTTCGTGATTACGACACGGATCGGATCCAATACGGCCATACGGCGCTGAGCCCTCTTATTGAGGTCCTCACGTACACAAAATTCGAGCAATCCGTAATCGATCACGTTATCGCGCTTGGCCACTCCTACCTTGTCGGCAAACATCCGCACACTTTCGGGCGTATATCCCCGACGTCGCAGGGCACAAATGGTCGGCATACGAGGATCATCCCACCCCATGACGCTCTTTTGTTGCACCAGTTGCAAGAGTTTTCGTTTACTCATCAGCGTATAGGTCAAGTTCAAACGGGCAAACTCATATTGATGGCTTGGATAGATCTCCAATTTTTCGATAAACCAGTCGTACAGCGGACGGTGCACGTCGAATTCAAGCGTACAGATCGAATGGGTCACGTGCTCGATCGAGTCGCTCTGTCCGTGCGCATAGTCATACATCGGATAGATACACCACTTGTTACCCGTACGGTGATGTTCGGCATGGACGATCCGGTAGAGGATCGGGTCACGCAACAGCATATTGGGATGTGCCATGTCAATCTTGGCCCGAAGCACCTTTTCTCCATCGGCAAACTCACCGTTTTTCATCCTTTGGAACAGATCGAGATTCTCCTCGACCGACCGATTCCGATAGGGGCTCTCCTTGCCGGGAACGGTTACCGTACCCCGATTCAACCGGATCTCCTCCTGTGACTGATCGTCAACGTAGGCAAGCCCCTTACGGATCAATACAAGGGCCCATTCATAGAGCTGGTCGAAGTAGTCGGAAGCGTAATGGATGCCGGCCCAGTCGAAGCCCAACCAATGTACATCCTCCTGAATCGAATCGACATATTCGACATCCTCCTTAACGGGATTCGTATCGTCGAACCGCAAGTTACACTTTCCACCATACTTCTTGGCCAGACCGAAATTCAAGCAGATACTTTTGGCATGGCCGATATGCAAATAACCGTTCGGTTCGGGCGGGAAACGGGTTTGGATATGTTTTTCGCCTTTCGCGATACTCTCTTCGATAATCTCTTCCAGAAAATTGAGCGACTTCTCTTCGTTTGCTGAAGCCGCATTTTCGCACAAATGGTTCATACTACAACGATTTGACGCAAAATTAATCTTATTTTCCGACATTCGTCCATCCGATCGAAAAATCCTTAACGCACGATGGTCATTTCGTCGATCAGACGGCTGTCTCCGGCAAATTTGTCGATGACGAAGAGCACATAGCGAATGTCGACACAGATGGTCCGCTGCAGCTCGGGTTCGAACACCGTATCGCCGCTCATCGCCTCCCAGTTTCCGTCGAAGGCCAGACCGATCAACTCACCTCGGGCATTCATCACGGGACTTCCAGAATTTCCTCCCGTAATGTCGTTATTGGTCAGGAAATTGACATGCATAACCACTTTTTCGGCATAGGGACCGTAATCTTTCTGCTGGTACAGCTCTTTCAATCGCTCTGGTACTTCAAACTCATACGGATTCTCCGGGTCCTCTTTCTGCATTACCCCTTCCAGTGTGGTATAGTAGTCATAGAAAACCGCATCCTGCGGATAGTAGGGCAAAATCTGACCGTAGGTCAACCGCATCGTAAAGTTCGCATCGGGATAGAATTTTTTCTGAGGGTTCATCTCCATTAAACCCGCTACATAAAGCCGGTGTCCACGAATCAAATCGTCCCGATAGGTACCGATCGAATCGATCAGACGATTGTAGGAGTTGACAAGACCAAACCAAAACTTGTAGGCAGGATCATTCACCAAAACATTCACATCGGGGTGCTCCAAAAATTGCTCGGCCCGCTGTTCGGAGGAGAACAGCGAACGATCGTACATATCGTCGACATAATCGGAAACGTTGTTGCCGTAATAGTCGCGAATCACTCCGAAACTCGGCGTCAAATCTTCGCCCGGAAAATCGTCCCGTACAATCTCGAACATCCGTTTGGCGATCTTCCGATCGGTCTTTTCGCTGTAATTTTTATAAAATTCCTTTAACTTTTTCCGGGCCTCTTCCCAACGTACCGTATCGATCGTACGATCCTCCTTAAAAATGGAACGTACAATGGATGCCGCATTCTTAATCTCCACCCCATTAATCAATGCCTCGGCAAGGTACTGCTGCCGATCCCGCAGCGGTGTCATACCCTCGATAGATCTACAAATCAAATTGAGCGCCTGTCCGTATTTGGCCTTACGCGCCGGATCGGACTCAACCCATTCGGTAAAACGGGCCTCCTCGTCCAACATACGATCCTTTATCTTCAAGCGTTTCAATCCCTGACTCTCCCCGATCGAATTTTTCCAATAGTTGGACGATCCGCTGTATTTCGTTGCATACTGGATCTTTACCTGCTCATCAGCCATCATATCCTCCATCATCAGCTCTTGCCGCTCGCCACGGATGAAAATCCGGTTGGGATTGTCCACCTCCAACGTGAAATCGATCTCGCAAGAGGTTTTGTAGCGTTCGGTCGATCCGGGAAATCCGATAATCATCGAAAAATCACCAGGTTTATACCCCTTCAACGAAACAGAAAGATGAACCGGAGCCTCGTAAGGCACATTCTCCGGGGCATATTCGGCCGGAGAACCGTTCGGAGCGGTGTAGATGCGAAACACCGAAAAGTCACCCGTATGCCGGGGCCACATCCAGTTATCGGTATCCCCTCCGAACTTGCCGATCGAACTGGGCGGCGCACCCACCAAGCGCACGTCCCTATACACCTCCTTGACAAAGAGCAAGTACTGGTTTCCTCCAAAAAAATCCTTGATCTCCACCTCCTGACTCTTCCGGTCGAGCTGCGTCTCGCTCTTGATCTGCTGCACGGCAGCAAGTACACACTCAGCCCTACGCTCCTCACTCATCGTATCGTTCAACTGAGAGAGAATCCGATCCGAGACATCTTCGATCCGCCGGATAAAGGTCACGGTCAATCCGGGAGTCGGAATCTCCTCCTTGTCGGACATCGCCCAGAAACCATCCTGCAGATAGTCGTGCTCGACACTGCTGTGCTGCTGAATCGCCCCATACCCGCAGTGGTGGTTGGTCAGCACCAATCCGCGCTCGGAGACCACACTCGCCGTACATCCGCCTCCGAAAATCACAATGGCATCCTTCAAGGCCGTACCGTTAGCCCGATAGATATCCTGCGCCGAAAGTTTCAGCCCCTTAGCCTTCATATCCTTGATATTCAACTGTTGCAGATAGGGCAACAGCCACATGCCCTCGTCGGCCCGTGTCGCTACCACCGAGAGACACAAAACAGATAGAAGAACTACCCTACTCCAGAACTTTTTCATACCACACGTTTTTAATAACTTTTTCGGTTATTTTTTTACACTTCCTTACTTTTTCAATGATTTACATATCAAATAAAAGCAGAAAGAGAAAGGTGAAAAGAGCAATAAATCCACGCAAAAACGAGATGACTCACCACCGGTTTCACCACCTTCATATTAAAGCGTCCGATCCGACCAAGCCTCTCCCCTTCTAACTCCTTTTGATCTCCAACATGCGCTGGATAGAACGTTCCGCCTTACGCCGGATCTCTTCTTCAAGTATTACTTCAGGTGACTCCTCCAGCAACGTCCGGTAAATTTTTTCCAGAGTCACCATCTTCATGTACTCGCACTCGTTACAACCCGATTCGACCCCAGCGGGTGGTACCGGAATAAACCGTTTGTTCGGATTGTCCTGCTGCATCTGGAACAAAATTCCGGCCTCGGTCACCACGAGGAAAGTATCACACAGATCGCTCGAAGCGAACTTCAACAGAGCTGCCGTACTGCCCACCACATCAGCCACCGCCAAAACCTCCTCCTTGCACTCGGGATGGGCCAAAACCTTAGCTTGCGGATAGCGTCTCTTCATCTCGAGAATCTTCTCGGCGGAAAACTTTTCGTGCACCTCACAGGCTCCGTCCCAGATCACCATATTTTTCCGCCCCGTAATCCGCTGAATATAGCTGCCGAGATTCCGATCCGGCGCGAAGACGATTTTCTGTGTCTCAGGCAGCGAACGGATCACCTCGACTGCATTGCCGGATGTACAACAAATATCCGTCAAGGCCTTCACCCCAACCGACGTATTTACATAGGATACCACCGTATGGTCCGGATACCCTTTTAAAAATTCGGCGAAACGATCCGCCGTACAGGAGTCGGCCAACGAACACCCGGCTTGGGGTTCAGGCAGCAACACTTTTTTATCAGGGGCAAGAATTTTTGCAGTCTCCGCCATAAAATGGACGCCAGCAAAGAGCAGGATCGCCGCATCGGTCTTAGCTGCCTGCGCCGAAAGAGCCAGACTATCTCCGGTAAAGTCGGCAATCTGCTGGACCTCCGGCAAAGTATAATAGTGGGCCAGGATGATCGCATTTTTTTGTCTCTTCAGATCGCGAATCCGTTCCATACACTCCATAACTGAAGAAGAACATGAAACCGGGTTGTTGTTATTTTGATCATTCATGTTTTTGTTCATTTTATTTTTCAAATTTAAAATTCAATCTAAAAAAGAATCAAAACAATAACTGTTCATATTGTTTATAACTAAATTAACTTTTATTTATAATCGTTTATCGACAGTTTATAGACAATTTAATCAGCTCTTTACTTATTGAATATCAATTACTCTTTTTGTTGTTTTGAACTTTATGCACATACTTTTTCCGAAAATATAACGGGATTATCGACAATGAGGTATTTCGACAAAACTGTTTTTATTTACTGTGCAATAGTGTCCATAAGTTCGAACATTTTTCCCTTGCATTCTTCTTGTTTTTTTATATTCCCTTCTTCTCTTGAATTACGCAAATGTTTTTAATGAAAATCTATGAAAGAATATAAACCGGTGTTAGAATATATTCCAACACTTTTTTAACATCGCTACCCCGTCCTGTAACTATTGTAAATCAGATGTTTCAAAAAAAACAAGAGAAATTTATCAAAAATCCTTATTGCTTATTGAGTACTTCGAGCATATGGTCTGCTAATAATTGATAGTATTCACTCGTGGGGGTATTCTCCATGGAAATAGGTTTACCTTCGTCAGCTGATTCCATAATGTTTTGGATCAGCGGGATTTGGGCCAGCAACGGCAATTGTTCCTTTTCTGCCAGTCGTTTCGTGCCCTCTTTGCCGAAAAGGTAGTATTTGTGGTCAGGTAACTCTTCAGGAGTAAACCACGCCATGTTTTCAACAAGTCCCAATACCGGAATTCCGATCTTTTCATTGCGGAACATCGATATACCTCGTACCACATCGGCCAATGCTATCTTTTGTGGCGTACTGACAATGATGGCTCCGCTCAGAGACATCTCCTGAAGTATTGAAAGGTGTATGTCTCCGGTTCCGGGAGGCATGTCGATCAGCAGAAAATCGAGTTCTCCCCATAGAGTTTGTCGAATCATCTGTCGCAGTGCATTGATGGCCATAGGGCCTCGCCACATCAGTGCATCTTTTGGGTTGATAAAAAAGCCGATAGACATGATGAGGATCCCGAAACGATCTGCCGGACGAATCCATTCGTGTCCATCAACCTCTATACCGTCGGGTTGATACCCTTCAAGGTCGAACAGCATAGGCTGTGAGGGGCCGTAAATGTCGGCATCGAGTATTCCGACTCGATACCCTTTTTTTGAAAGAGCAACAGCCAGATTAGCCGTAACCGTACTCTTCCCCACTCCGCCTTTTGCTGAACTGATTGCTACGATTCTTCCTGTTTTACCATCGCTGCCGAATACGGTGCGTTCATGAGTTTCGGTTGGCTTTTTATTTGGATTCTCTTTGATAAAGATGTGTATGTTGCCAGCGTATTCGGGATGACGGGCAACGATCAACTCTTCGCAACGCTTTTTGATGGCTGCGGCGAACGGGTCCCGGTTTCTGGTGAAAACAAGGGAAAATTGAATTTTTTCTGATGTGACCGTAGGATTTTCGATCATGCCTAAGGTGACGATATCACCTTGTCGTTCGGGATGTACTACTTCATGTAATAGACCGAACAGTTCTTCTTGTGTCATACTTAAACGGTGTTGAAATCACAAAGATAAAGTTAATAAAAATAATTTGTAAATTTACGGGCGTGAATCGTCTGTCCGCAAAAGGAAATAGGGATTGACAGTTAATAAGTGGAGAATGAATCAGTTTATTAAGACTTTTTTGGCCTGTTTATTGGCTTTGGTGGTCGCAGGAGTGCTTGCGAGCGTATTTTTTGTGATGGTTATCGCCAGTTTCGGAACGGTTTTTATGGAAAAAATACCCGATGTGAAGGAGAAATCGGTATTAAAAATCGACTTTTCGGAACCTGTTTACGATAATCCTGGTTATGACCCCTTTTCTGTATCGGGATTTGGTGATCTGATGAACATGCAGATGAAGGGATATGCCTTGATTGATGTGTTGAAAGCCATTGAAGCTGCCGAAACGGATGATCGTATTGCCGGAATCTATCTGAATATTACTCCCAATGCCAGGATGGGTCTGGCTACGATGCAGGAGATACGTAATGCTTTATCAACTTTTCGTCGTTCGGGAAAATTTATTGTGAGTCATGCTGATTTTTATACACAGAGTTCCTATTATCTTTCGTCGGTTGCTGATCAGGTGTTATTGAATCCACAAGGAGATGTCATGTGGTATGGAATGGCTTCCGGAACTCTGTTTTACAAGGGATTACTGGATAAACTTGAAGTACAGGTAGAGGCAATTCGGCACGGATCGTTCAAATCGGCGGTCGAGCCTTTCATTATGGATCAGATGAGTCCCGAAAACAGACAGCAGATCGAGATGTTATTGGGGTCGCTGTGGGGGACCGTTGTGGGAGATATTGCCGATTCGAGAGGGATAGATTCCATGTCTCTTCAATCCTTTGCTACGAATTTGGAGATCAAAGATGCTTCGTATGCGCGACAGTTGGGTATGGTCGATTCGTTGATGTATGGACAGCAGGTGGAACAGATGCTCGGGGAGTGGACTGAGCAGGAGGAGCCGAACTATGTCTCCCTGAGAAGTTATATCGATCGCATTTTGATGGAGGAGTCGAATGTATCGAAAAATAAGATTGCGGTAGTGTATGCCGAAGGTCAGATTGTCGACGGGAAGAGTCGTGAGGGATTGGTCGGAGGAGAGACCCTGGCACGGCAGTTGGCTGCGTTGAAGGATGATGATGAAGTGAAGGCGGTCGTACTTCGGGTGAACAGTCCGGGCGGAAGTGCACTGGCTTCTGAAGTGATTTGGCATGAGGCGGAGGCTTTACGTCAGGTGAAACCGTTGATCGTGTCGATGGGGAATATGGCTGCATCAGGCGGTTATTATATTTCTGCTCCTGCCGACATGATTCTTGCTTCACCGATGACCGAAACCGGTTCGATCGGAGTTTTCGGACTGGTGTTAAATGGTGAACAAGGACTTAAAAATAAGTTGGGTATTTCGGTTGATGTGGTCAAGACCAATCCGTCGGCTGATATGGGTATGACGGTTTTCGGTGCAGTAGGAGTACGTCCGTTGTCTCAATCGGAGCGCGATTATATGCAATATGGGGTGGAACAGGTGTATAAAACTTTTGTCGGACATGTGGCCGAAGGGCGTAATTTGAGTGTTGAAGCGGTGGATAGCATTGGTGGAGGACACATCTGGTCCGGAACCGATGCATTGAATATCGGTTTGATTGATGGTTTTGGGGGATTGAAAGAGGCGATTAGCTTTGCCGCAGAACGAGCTGGTGTCTCGGGTGATTTTCGTATTGTCTCTCCGGCGACAGATGAGAGCCGGTTGGCGCAAATCGTAAAGCTTCTTTCGGCACAGGCTCGTGCAGAAATGTTCCAGGGGGAGACAGGCGAAGTATACGAAATGTATGATATGTTACGAAATATTCTCTATTCGAACAGCATTCAGGCGCTTACTCCGTATCGCGTCGAGATGAAATAGAATTTTCATGAGTTGTTTTTTCGGATAGTACGGATTTTATAAATTGATAAAAAATTTGATATTCAATCTTTTTACGTTATTTTTGAAGATTGGATATACGGAACGAAATGATAAAATTACCCTCATTGATTGCGGCACCGTTAGCCTTTCTTTATGGAACGGCCGTGCGGATCAGGCACAAACTTTTCGATTTGAAGGTACTTCGAAGCGAGGAGTTTGATATCCCTATTGTATGTGTGGGTAATTTGACGGTTGGCGGGACCGGAAAAACGCCGGTTACCGAATTTTTGATTGAGTGTTTGTCGGCTGATTATCGTGTAGGAGTTCTTTCGAGGGGATACCGTCGGAAAACAAAGGGTTTTGTGCTGGCAACTCAAAAATCTTCGGCACGAATGATCGGAGATGAACCGCGGCAGATTAAGTTGAAGTATCCGGATATTCCTGTTGCGGTGTGCGAAAAACGGGTTGAAGGTATTCATAAATTGCGAGAAGCTCATCCCGAGATCAATTTGATTCTGTTGGACGATGCTTTTCAACACCGTTACGTCGAGGCATGGGTCAATGTTCTGTTGATGGATTACAACCGACCGATTTATCGTGATAAGATGTTGCCATGGGGGCAACTGCGGGATGTTCCCTCTCAGATTCATCGGGCCGATTTGGTTTTGGTCACCAAATGTCCGAAAGATATCAATCCGTTGGAAATAAGGATTGTGATCAATTCGCTCGGACTTTACCCCTATCAATCGCTCTATTTTACGACAATGGAGCAGGACGAGATCGCTCCATTGTTTCCGGATCGTGCCGGAAGACGGCTTTATGCCGGTGATCCGGTGATCGTGATGTCGGGAATTGCAAATCCGGAACCTTTAATTAAGCAGACCGAAGAACGATTCCGGATTGTCGATCGATTGATTTTCAGTGATCACCATGTCTATCGGGTCAGCGATATGAGACGATTGTGCGAATTGATAGAGAAGTATCCCGATGCGGTTGTCTTGACCACGGAAAAAGATGCGGTGAAGCTAACCAACCGCAAAAAAGTTCCTGAAGAGGTACAGAAACGTCTCTATTATGTGCCCGTTCGGGTAGCTTTTATAGGGGATTCGGAACATGATTTTTTACGTCAATTAAAAAAATATGTTAGCTCAAATCAAAAATACAGCATCCTTCATCCGGAGTAAAATAGATTTTGAACCGGAGGTAGGGATCATTCTCGGAACGGGACTCGGCCGGATGGTCGAAAGCATGGAGATTCAGGCATCGATCGATTATCGGGACATTCCGGATTTTCCGGTCTCGACAGTCGAGGGGCATGCCGGAAAATTGATTTTCGGTACCTTATCCGGACGTCGGGTTGTCGCCATGCAGGGACGATTCCACTATTACGAAGGCTATACGCCGCAGCAGGTGGTTTTTCCGGTGCGGGTGATGAAATATTTGGGTATCAAGGTGCTTTTTGTTTCGAACTCCAGCGGCGGTGTAAACCCTACTTTTCGGCCAGGAGACCTGATGGTGATTACCGACCACATCAATCTGATACCTAATCCGCTGGTAGGGCCAAATGAGGCTGAATTGGGGCCAAGATTTCCCGATATGAGCGAACCATATGACCGGCGTTTGGTCACTTGGGCCGGAGAGGTGGCTTGTAAGGAGGGGATTCCGCTTCAGTATGGCTGTTATACCGGAGTGACCGGCCCGACTTTTGAAACCCGCAAGGAGTATCGTTTTTATCATACAATCGGCGGAGATGCTGTGGGGATGTCTACAACACCTGAGGTGATTGCGGCCCGACATATGGGTTTGCCGGTTTTTGCGGTTTCGGTTATTACGAATATGGGTTTGGATGGAGCGAAGGCCAGCCATGAGGAGGTCCAGAGTGAAGGAGCGAAGGCGGAGATAAAGATGACCCGGCTGTTTATTGGAATGCTCGAAAAGCTGGAAAACTTTATTTAGATCCGGTAATAGGTGCGGTTTTGCAGATCGGATAACGATAAAATCGGGTCAATTGAGATTGTGGAGATCGATTGCAGAGCTGCATGATGGAGGGCTTTGAAATTGAAAATTTGTCAGTAATATTAGGAAGGAGATGGTTAACAAAGTGATTTTGATCGGAAACGTAGGGATGGATCCGGAAGTGAGAACTCTTGAAGGAGGAAGTAAAGTGACACGATTGCGCGTGGCTACGACAGAACGGATCTATAACCGTCAAACTCAAGAGACAAGGGAACATACCGAATGGCATACAGTAACGTTGTGGCGGGGATTGGCCGATGTGGCTGACCGGTATGTCCGTAAAGGGAGTCAGGTTTATATCGAAGGCAGTATCCGGACGCGTGAGTGGACGGATAAGGACAATAACAAACGATATTCGACGGAGATTGTCGCCAACGATATGCGTTTGTTGGGGCGCCGTGCCGAGAATGCCGGTATGCCGATGGACGGAACAACCTATGGAGCTGCTCCACGCCCACAGGCTGCAGCACCTGCCGCGGCGATTCAGCAACCGTCGGGCAGTATGGGAACAGCCGCCCCGGAGGATGAGGTGGACGATCTGCCGTTTTAATTCTGTTTAGCCTAAGGATATGTCTGATAACGATTGGAAGAGCCGTCTGCATGTCGTCTATTCGACGAATCCCGATTTTCAGTATCAGTATGAAGAGGATGAGCCGGTGCAGGAGACTTTGCCTCCGGCGCAGCAGCGTCTGAAAGTGTGGCTCGACCGGAAACAGCGGGCCGGAAAACAGGTTACGCTCGTTAAGGGGTTTGTCGGGACGGAAGAGGATTTGAAGGAGTTGGGACGGATGCTCAAGAGTAAGTGTGGAGTAGGGGGTACGGCGAAGGATGGAGAGATTCTGATACAGGGAGATTTCCGCGATCGGGTGGTCGAGGTTTTGACCCGTGCCGGTTATCAAGCCAAGAAGGCGGGAGGATAGATCGATGAGGGTGCTGTTGCGGTGTATCGGTGCGTGGATAGTCGTGCTGATAGGATCGGGATTTTCGACCCTGTCGGGACAATACTACGATTGGGGCCGTTCGCCGCAGAGTATTCGGTGGAATCAGGCCAAAACCGCTGAAGGAACCATTATCTTTCCGGATTATTACCAGAAGAATGCAGCCCGGATCGCATCCTATATGGAGCTGTTGCGTCCGTCGGTTGCGTATGGATTCAAGTATGGGCCGTTGCGCATGCCCGTATTGTTGCATACCCAGAATTTCGTATCGAACGGAATCGTAATCTGGGCGCCGAAGCGGATCGAGCTCGAAGCGATTCCCCCGGCAGCTCCCTTTGCCGAACCGTGGCACAAACAGTTGATCGCCCATGAATACCGCCATGCGGTCCAGTACAACAACCTCTATCGCGGACCGATGAAGTGGTTGGGGTACCTGATCGGACAGCAGTCGGGTTTGATCAGTTCGGTATTGATGCCGATCTGGTTTTTGGAGGGTGATGCGGTTATGCACGAAACGCAGACGGCTACTTACGGTCGGGCGTTGCAACCCTCCTTTACGATCGAATACAGGGCCTACCTGACCGAAGGAAAACGCAAATTTGCCTTGGACAAATGGTTCTGCGGCTCCTATAAAGATTACATTCCGGACCACTATCAGTTCGGGTATCAGCTGGCTACATGGTCGCGCGAACGGTACGGAGATGACATGTGGTCTCGTGTGGCTGAATACGCCTCCAAACGCCCCTATACGATTTTTACTACACCGTGGGCCCTGCGCAAATACTACCGGACAACCTCCGGTCGGATTGCTCGTGAAACGCTCGACGAGCTCGAACGCTTCTGGAAAACGCAGCCGGTCGAACCGAACAGCAGTGTGATCATTCCGACCCCGATTACCAGCTATACGGTCTATTCGGCTCCGATGAAGCTGAACGATACGACGGTGCTTGCGCTCAAGCGCGATATGGACCGTACCAGTCGGGTGGTGGTCGTGGATTCCCGATCCGGAAAGGAGCGCAGGCTCTTTTATACGGGAAGTGTAAATACGGCTCCGGTCTTGCGCGACAGTGTACTCTACTGGAGCGAGTACCGCAGCAGTACGTTTTGGAGCCAGCGGATCTCTTCGAAGATATGCTCTTATGACTTGAGGAGTGGAAAACGTCGGACGTTGCGGCATTTCGACAATGCGCTCTTTCCGCAGCCGTTGGATGACGGTACGCTGGCGGCGATCGGGTACGATTATCGGGGGATTTACCGGTTGGAGTTCAGTGACGGACGGCAATTCAATCTGCCCGATACGGTTTCGGTGCACGGATTGGCCTACGATGATCGTACCCGGACGTTGGCCGTTATTACGTTAAGCGATGCGGGTATGGCTATCCGCCGGATCGATCCCGAAACCGGAGCGATGACCGCTCTTACGGAACCTTCGTATGTCAGCATATATAACTTGCGCGGAGGAGCCGGCAAACTCTCCTTTAACTCGATCGCTTCGGGAAAAGACGAGATTCATCTCTATGATCTGGAGCAACATCGCGAATTTCGGCTGAGTCGGTCGCGATACGGTTCGGTTGCGCCGTCAGACCCTGCATCCGATGATACGCTTCTGTTCACGACCTATTCGTTGGAGGGTTATCGTTTGGCCCGGCAGCCGATCGTTGCGGATTCTCTTGTACCTGTCGGGTATCGGAAAATACCCGAAAACCGGGTGAATCCACCTCGGCGAAAATGGAACATAATCAATATCGATACGGTCAGGGGCGATTCGCTTTTTTGTGACGGAGTGCGCGTGAAACGATATAGAAAGGGAACCCATCTGTTCAACCTGCACAGTTGGGCACCGTGGAACTTCAATCCGTTCAACATCGCCGGAGAGAGTCGGATCGATGTGGGATTCGGGGCTACGGTCATGTCGCAAAACCTGTTGGCCAACACGTTCGGTTATTTGGCCTACGGGTATTCGCCCGGTAACGGAAGTCTGCTTCGCGGTGCACTGAACTACTACGGATGGGCTCCGAAATTCGAATTCTCTTTTCTCTATGGAGGAGGGAAGCAACAGGTTTATGGAACATATCCTGAAGAACGGGATTTCATTGCTCGAAAAGAGTATGTCGATCTGGGAATCATGGCCTATCTGCCGATGACCCTCTCTTCCGGACATTTGACGCGTACGTTGGCACCGGCCGTCGAATTGCGGCATACGAATGCACTGCTCGTTGAAAACTCTTCGGTAACGACCGGATATCAGCGGATGGTGGTCAATCTGACCTATTCCGAGAATGTGCGGATGGCTACGCGCGATCTGTTGCCCCGATGGGGATACCTGTTGCGGGCCTCAATGGTGTGTGCTCCCTTTTCGTCGAAGTTCAGTCGGATCTATTCACTGTTCGGAAGGGTTTATCTGCCCGGTGTAATGATGCATCACTCGTTGACGTTGCGGGGTAACCTGCAGCGTCAGAAGACCGCCACCTATGGCTTTTATTACAAAGAACTCTTTCCGCGTGGAGCACGTTATGATGTTTCGGCAAATCGGCTCGGAGCCCTTTCGGTCGATTATCAGTTTCCCGTGTGGTGTCCCGACGGAGGGATCAACAGCATCCTTTATTTCCGGCGGATCCGGTTGAACGGTTACTACGATTTTGCCCGGATCGAATCCTCGGAGGGAGGATCGCACTTGAGGTCGACGCAGACAGTAACCTCCTATGGTGGTGAGCTCATTTTCGATGTGCAGCCGTTGCGTCTGCCGGTCAATACGGCTTCGGTAGGAGTTTATATCTATAAGCCCAGTGACCGGGCCGGCGTGGTTACCGGAGTCAGTCTGTCGCTTCCGTTGTAAACCCGTGATGAAATAACTGCAATATCTGAACGTTATTCTGTAAAATAGAGATAAAATTGTACCTTTGCGCGGTATAACGTCGTACGATTATGACTAAAAAAAAGATTATAGAAACGCTCCAGACTCCCCGTGCCGTGAGGTGGTTCTGGATCTTGATCATATCGCCGATCGCTCTGATTCTGATTCTGCTCTTTTTGATCCGGATCGGGGTATTCGGTAAGTTGCCCACTTTCGAGGAGCTCGAAAACCCGAAAAGCAATCTGGCCACCGAAATCTATTCGCAGGACGGCGAGATGATTGGAAGCTTTTTCGTGCAGAACCGTTCCTATGTCGATTACGAGGAGCTCTCTCCGGCATTGATTGCCGCTTTGGTATCGACTGAAGATATGCGCTTCTACTCTCATTCCGGGATCGACTTCATCTCGTTGGCCCGTGTGGCGGTCAAGACCATGGCGCTCGGAAACCGGAGTCAGGGTGGGGGAAGTACGATTACACAACAGTTGGCCAAGAACCTCTATCCGCGGGATACGTCGATTTATGATAACGCCATTTCGAGAACTTCGAAGCTGGTGATCTCGAAGATGAAGGAGTGGATCACGGCTGTGATGCTCGAATACAACTACACGAAAGAGGAGATTCTGACGATGTACCTCAATACGGTGGCATACGGAAGTAATGCTTACGGAATCAAGTCGGCCGCCCGGACCTTTTTCAATAAGTTGCCTTCGGAGTTGAACGTACAGGAGGCTGCGATGCTGGTTGGGGTGGTGAATGCCCCGACTCGATATAGTCCCCGAAGCAATCCGGACCGTGCCTTGATTCGGCGCAACACGGTAATTGACCGTATGAAGAACGGTGGTTACTTGACACGTCATCAGCGCGATTCGATTAAGGCATTGCCCATCGAGCTCGACTTCCAGCCCATTTCGCACAATGCCGGAACGGGAACCTATTTCCGTGCGATGTTGCAGCAGGTGATGACGTCGGATCGGCCTTCACGGAAGAGCTTTGCTGCCGGAGTTGAGGGTGACTGGGAGTACGAAAAGGCTGTCGAACAGTGGGAGAACAATCCGCTGTACGGTTGGTGCGAGAAGAATACGAAGGCGAACGGTCAATCCTATGACCTCTATCGGGACGGTTTGAAGATCTACACGACGATTGATGCTTCGATGCAGCGCTATGCAGAGGAGGCTGTGTGGGAGCAGATGAGCGAAACGGTGCAGCCGAAGATGGATCAGACGATCAAGGCGCGCCGGTCGATCTTCACCAACATTACGGATGAAGAGGAGGAGGCCATCATGCGCCGTGCGATGCGCAATTCGGACCGGTATCGTTTTCTGAAAAAGGAGGGTGCGAGCGATCAGGAGATCGAAAAGGCGTTCAATACCCCGGTTAAGATGCGTGTCTTCGATTACGGTGGTGATAGGGATACGTTGATGACGCCAAAAGATTCGCTCTACTACTACAAGCGGTTTTTGCGGGCATCGTTTATGGCGCTCGATCCGTCTACGGGATATGTAAAGGCCTATGTAGGAGGAACTTCTTTCCGCTATTTCAAGTACGATATGGTGAAGCAGGGAAAGCGGCAGATCGGATCGACCATCAAACCGTTTGTCTATACCTTTGCTATTGAACAGCTCGGGCTGACGCCTTGTACGCCGGTGCCGAATCTTCCGGTGACGATTGAGACCCCGAGCGGACCCTGGTCGCCGCGTGAAGCCAGCAAGGTAGTGTATGACGGAGCGCTGAATCCGTTGTGGTGGGGGTTGGCCCGCAGCCGTAACAACTATTCGGCATGGATCATGAAGCAGACGCGTCAGCCTGAAGCCGTTGCCGATTTGATTCACAAGTTCGGTATTGAAAGCTATATAGATCCAGTTTATCCGCTCTGTTTGGGAACATCGACTTTTTCATTGTTCGAACTTGTCGGGGCCTATGGGACTTTTGCCAATAGAGGGGTGCATATTGATCCTATCTTCGTTACCCGAATTGAAGATCGTCAGGGAAATGTTTTGGCTAACTTCGCAGCTCCGATGCAGGAAGCAATCTCCGAACAGACCGCTTTTACGATGCTCGACATGCTGCGGAGGGTAGTCAACGCCGGAACGGCAGGAAGTATCCGCAGATTGGGTATTAAGGAGGCGGATATGGGAGGTAAGACCGGAACTTCGCAGAATAACTCCGATGCATGGTTTGTCGGGGTGCTGCCTAAGTTGGTCGGTGGTGCATGGGTCGGTGGCGAGGACCGGAGTATTCACCTCTCTTCGGGCGGTGAGGGAGCACGGATTGCCTTGCCGATTTTTGCGAAGTTTATGGAGCGTGTGTATGCCGATCCCAAACTCGGTATTACGCAAAAGGATAAATTCCCGGTACCGGTCGGAGCGGTGTCGTATGATTGTGATGAAAGCGCTGAAGCTCCCGCAACTTCGACTACATTCCGTGAAGATGAGTTCTTTGATTAATCGAAGAGTATACGTTTGATTCTATTGATAAATTAACAAAATAAATAAAAATTTAACAATTAGTAGGATTTTATTTCGGTGTGGTATACTTTTGCGCCCGAAACGGTGTGTAAACAAATGGGAATGAGATAGAGAGTCAAAAAAAATTAACATAAAAACTGAAAACCGATTATGAAAGTTGCGATTGTAGGAGCAAGTGGTGCCGTAGGTCAGGAATTCCTGAAGGTACTTGAACAGAGAAATTTTCCGATTGACGAGTTGTTGTTGTTCGGATCATCACGGAGTGCGGGTCGGACGTATGTTTTCCGCGGGAAAGAGATCCCGGTTCGTTTGTTGGCCCATAACGATGATTTTAAGGGCGTAGACATTGCCTTCACTTCGGCCGGTGCCGGAACGTCGAAAGAGTTTGCAGAAACCATTACGAAGCATGGTGCTCTGATGATCGACAATTCGAGTGCTTTCCGGATGGATGAGGATGTGCCTTTGGTTGTTCCGGAAGTTAACCCGACGGATGCCATCAATCCGCCGCGCCGCATCATTGCCAATCCAAACTGTACGACGATTCAGATGGTCGTAGCCCTGAAAGCAATAGAGGGATTGTCTCACATTCGTCGAGTACATGTGTCGACCTATCAATCGGCCAGCGGTGCGGGTGCAGCTGCCATGGAAGAGCTCAAGGAGCAGAATGCCCAACTGGTTCGCGGGGAGGAACCGACGGTCAACAAATTCGCTTTTCAGTTAGCCTATAACGTAATTCCTCAGGTTGATGTTTTTACCGATAATGGCTATACGAAAGAAGAGATGAAGATGTATAACGAAACGCGTAAAATCATGCATTCGGATGTTAAGGTGAGTGCGATGTGTGTTCGCGTTCCGGTTATGCGGGCTCACTCCGAGGCGGTATGGGTTGAGACGGAGCGTCCTATTTCTACCGAGGAAGCGCGTAAGGCATTTGCTTCAGCCGAAGGAGTTGTGCTGATGGACGAGCCGGAGAAGAAGGTCTATCCGATGCCTCTGCCGTTGGCGGGAGTCGATGCAGTTTATGTAGGTCGGATTCGTCAGGATCTTTCTGATCCGAACGGATTGACGTTCTGGTGTGTGAGCGATCAGATCCGCAAGGGTGCCGCTCTCAACGCCGTGCAAATTGCCGAATATTTGGTTAAAAACGGTCATGTAGGATAACCTGACAGTTTAAAATAAAATATAGAAAAGCGGGATGAGTTTTAACCTCTCATCCCGCTTTTCATCTGTGAAGTTATGAGTGGAACAGTTCTTGCGTAGGATAGCGGTAAAACCTACGCAAAGATGAGAAAAAAAATATTGGTTACGGGTGGAGCCGGATTTATCGGCAGTCACCTGTGCGAACGTCTGCTCGCTGAAGGAAACGAGGTGATCGTGCTGGATAACTTTTGCACCAGCACTCGCCAGAATGTGGACCATTTGCTGCACAATCCGTTGTTCACGTTGTTGCGGCACGACATAACGTTTCCCTACTTCGAGGAGGTCGATTGTATCTATAATTTGGCGTGTCCGTCGGCTCCGGGCAGCTATCTGCGTGATCCGGTGATGACACTCAAAACTTTGCTGATCGGAACGATCAACATTTTGGAGTTGGCCAAGCGGATGCAAGCTCGAGTGATACAGGCTTCATCAGCCGAAGTGTATGGAAAGATGTGTCGTTATCCCGTAACGGAGGATTATCAAGGATGTGTTGATACGGTAGGTGAGGGAAGTTCGTATGCCGAAGGGAAAAGGGCTGCCGAAACGATTTGTACGGCCTATCGGAATCAGTATGGCGTTGATGTGCGGATTGCCCGTCTGTTTCATATTTATGGGCCGGGCATGCCGTTGAACGACGGCCGGTTGCTTTCGGGATTTATTCGTAGTGCATTCGATAACGAGCCGTTGGTTATTCGGGGCAATGCGGCCCAGATGCGCAGTTTCCTCTATATCGATGATGCGATCGATGCCTTGATCCGGCTGATGGACTCCGGCGGGGATGTCGCAAAACCGGTCAACATCGGTAGTGTCGAGTCGATTCGGGTCGATGCTTTGGCCGAGGATGTGGTACATTTGACCGGCAGCCAGTCCAAAATCGTATGCCTCAATCTGCGCTCCGGTTCTGTGCCGTATATCATTCCTGAAATCGGTTATGCTCGTAACAGGCTCGGATGGGAACCGACGGTTTCCATCGAAGAGGGATTGATCCGGACGATCAAGGAGTTCGACCGCGTGCGGAAAGCGAATCAGAAGTCGTTTGCCGGACTGAGCTGGGTCGAAATCATGTGATCTTTTTAGACGGTCGCGGGGTCGTCGTGGATCAGATGGTAAGGTGTTTCGGTGTTCTCGAACAGAAACGCAAGTTGATCGGTCTGCTCCTCGATCTTTTTCGAGAGAGGTTTTCCCATGCCGTGTCCGGCTGCGGAGTCGATTCGGATCAGGATCGGACGGTCTCCTTTTTGTGCGGCCTGAAGCGTAGCGGCAAACTTGAAGGAGTGGGCCGGTACGACGCGGTCGTCGTGATCGGCGGTTGTAATCAGTGTAGCCGGATAGTCGTGACCTGGACGGATGTTGTGCAGTGGCGAATAGGCATACAACCATGTGAACTCTTCGGGAAGTTCGCTGTTGCCGTATTCGACACACCATCCCCAGCCGACGGTGAAGTATTGGTAGCGCAGCATATCCATAACGCCTACGGCAGGAAGAGCGACAGCGAAGAGGTCGGGACGCTGGGTCATACAGGCTCCGACCAGCAGGCCGCCGTTCGATCCGCCCGCTATGGCCAGTTTTCGGGGCGAGGTGTATCCGCTGTCGATCAGCTGTTGGGCAACGGCGATAAAGTCATCGAAAACGTTCTGTTTCCGGGATTTCATTCCGGCCCGGTGCCACTGCTCTCCGAACTCCCCTCCGCCCCGCAGATTGGCGACCACATATAGGCCGCCCTGTTCCATCCATGCGATGGCCATTGGGGAGAAGGTGGGGGTCAGGCTGATGTCGAATCCACCATATCCGTAGAGATAGGTCGGGCGATCTCCGTCGGGGCGGCTGCCCCGGTGCCGGACGACGAAAAACGGAATCGATGTTCCGTCTTTGCTTTGGGCCCGGTGCCGTTCGACTACAAAAGAGGCCGGATCGAACTGTTTCTCCGGAGAGCGGTACAGCGAAGATTTTCCGCTTCGGAGATCGTAACGGTAGATCGAAACCGGATCGATGAAGGAGGTGTAGGAGTAAAAAATATCGTCGTTGCCGTCGTTGTCGAACCCCGAAACGGTGCCGTTTCCCGGAAGGTCGACTTGGCTGGTACGATTTCCTGCATTATCAAGGCGGATGATTTCGCTGCAGGCGTCCTTGAGGTAGTGGGCAAAATAGGCTCCTCCGGCCGAAGTCACCTGAATCAACCGGTTGTCCGATTCGGGCAGCCACGGTTCAATCTGCGGGTTATTCTGTAAAATCGCCCGGACGACTTTCCCGTTCGGAGCCTGTTCGTTGGTCAGGAAGAGGGCCTCGCCCCGATCGGCACATACAAACGTATAGTCGTAGTCGAATCCCGAAAAGAGCAGGTGAAATTTCGTCTCATCTTCAATTCGTCGGTAGAGAACCTCACTGCCCGATGTCCCTTCTGACGCTATGATAAAAAGATGCTGTTCGTCGCGACTGACCGATGCCTGAAAATAGCGTTGCGGGTGTTCCGGGTCGTGATAGACGGTCTGGTCTTCGCTCTGTTCCGATCCTAAACGGTGGTAGAATATCTTCTGGGCGAGCGATTGTGCTTCATACTCTTTTCCCGTGTCCGGAGCATCGAATCCGCTGTAATAAAAACCCTCGCCGCACCATACGGCACACGAGAACTTTACCCAGTGGATGCGGTCAGCAAGCAGGTGTCCCGTAGCACACTCCATGATTCGTATTTCGGACCAGTCCGAACCGGAAACGGCGAGTGAGTAGGCCATATACTTTCCGTTTTTGGAGAAAGAGATGCCGGTGAGAGCAGCCGTTCCATCCGGAGAGAGGGTGTTCGGATCGAGAAAGATCCGGGCCTCTTCACCGTCGGGCTGGCAGTATAGGATACTTTGGTTGTGCCCGCCGTCGTTATAGAAAAAGAAGAGCCGGTCACCGTGCCGTTCGGGGATGCCGAACTGGGGCGAGTGCCACAATTCTGTCAGCCGCTGGCGGATCGCCGGACGATACGGAATAGCTGAAAGGTAGTTTTTACTCAATTTGTTTTGAGCCGCGATCCATTGTTGGGTTTCGTCGGAACGACCCTCTTCGAGCCAGCGGTATGGGTCGGCAACCTCTGTCCCAAAATAGTTGTCGATTGTTTCGCCCCGGCGGCTGAACGGATATTTGATTTTTGTTGATGTCATGGGTAAGCAAGTGTTGCAACGGAGAGAAATGTCAACCTTCTCTCCCGAAGCAAATGTAGGGATTGTTTCGCGGAAAACATGTAAAAATTCATAACTTTGCGCATGTAGTATTAAAATAGGGTTAGAGATGTATCAAGAGGTAAAGGAGATTATCGAACAGGCTTGGGAAAACCGGGATCTGTTGAAAGAGGAGCGGGTCAAACGGAGTATTCGGCAGGTGATCGAATGGCTCGATAAAGGTAAAATTCGTACGGCAGAGCCACTCGCCGACGGAACATGGCAGGTGAATGAATGGGTGAAAAAAGCGGTGATTCTTTATTTCCCGATTCAGGAGCTCGAAGTTTCCGAAGCCGGGCCGATGGAGTTTTATGATAAACTGAGGCTGAAAACCGAATATAAGGACCTTGGAGTGCGGGTAGTGCCGCATGCTGCAGCTCGTTATGGGGCTTATTTGGCTCCAGGAGTGGTTATGATGCCCTCATATGTCAACATTGGAGCCTATGTCGGTGAGGGTACGATGATCGACACCTGGGCTACGGTCGGTTCATGTGCCCAGATCGGAAAAGGGGTGCATCTGAGCGGCGGTGTCGGTATCGGTGGTGTTCTGGAACCGATTCAGGCAGCACCTGTGATTATCGAGGACCATTGCTTTATCGGCAGCCGATGTATTATAGTCGAAGGAGCTCACGTTTGTCAAGAGGCTGTGCTCGGGGCCAATGTAGTGCTTACAGGATCGACCAAAATTATTGACGTGACAGGTCCGGAACCCATCTACTATAAGGGATACGTGCCACCGCGTTCGGTCGTTATCCCCGGATCCTATACAAGACAGTATCCGGCAGGAGAGTACCACGTTTCCTGTGCCTTGATTATCGGCCAGAGGAAAGAGTCTACTGATAGAAAAACAGCTTTGAATCAAGCTTTGAGGGATTTCGGGGTGTCGGTATAAAGCACACATATTGGGTATCTCAATCATTCGTGGGGGCATGATGGATTTGAAACAACGGTTGGAACAGTTTGCTGCTGTTGCGGGTTTTGGTTTTCATTACTTCGGAGAGCTGACATCGACCAATGATGAGGCGAGGAAACCGTCATACGTGGCGGGTGATGTTATCTTGGCCGAACGGCAAAGTCAGGGTAGAGGCCAAAAAGGAAATCGCTGGAGTAGTAAAACAGGCGCAAATTTGACCTTTTCGGTCATTTTGTGTCCTGATTTCCTTCCGGCCGAACGTCAGTTCAGGTTGTTGCAATCCGTGGCTTTGGCCGTTGCCGATACGTTGGATGCATTCGGAGTTCCCGCACGAATCAAATGGCCCAACGATATTTATGCCGGAGACCGTAAGGCTGTCGGCATGTTGATCGAAAACGATCTGTCGAATGGATATATTGCCCGTTCGATTGCAGGGATTGGAATCAATGTGAATCAGACCGAATTCGATCCTGCGTTACCGAATCCAACTTCTCTGGCTCTTGAACGGGGACAGTTTTTTGATAGAGGAGCTGTTTTCGAGACGTTTTATCAAAAAATGAGTTTTCGTTATGCGATGTTGGAACGGGGTGATGAACAACAACTCGCTAAAGATTATTTAGAGCGTCTGTACGGTCTTGATGAGCGCAAGTGCTATATCGATGGATGCACCGGAGAGCGCTTTGAGGGGGTGATTCGTCATGTGTTGCCTTCGGGAGAGTTGGAGGTGGAACATCTCGATGGATCGATACATCGCTATCTGTTTAAAGAGATCGAATATGTTATCGGAAGCAAGTAATTGAATTTACTTCCAAAAAAACGATGTTCGATGTAACTTTTCCACTTTATTATACGTTGTACCGTCAAATACCGGTGTTTGCATGACAGCCTCAGAATACGATAGATGCGTCGACCTGTATTCCGACAACTTATACCGGTTTGTCCTCAAATCCTTGCGGGATGAAGAACAGGCCAAGGATGTTGTTCAGGAGAGTTTTCTGAGATTGTGGGAGAATCGCGAGGCTGTAATCAGCGGAAAGGAGAAAGGTTATCTTTTTACGATAGCCTATCGATTGGTGGTAGATCAGATCCGTATGCGGCAGCGATACGTCGGCGGTGAGCAGGTATTGATAAATCGAGGAAGTTCGCAGAGAGGTGAATTCGACAACCTGTCTGAAACGATCGAACGTTATCTGGACCTTTTGCCTCCGATCCAAAAGTCATTGATTCTGCTGCGTGATTATGAAGGATACAGTTATCGGGAAATGGCTGAAATGACTGCATTGAGCGAATCTCAGGTGAAGGTCTATATTTTTCGGGCGCGGGTAACGTTGAAAAAGTATATTGGAGATATAAACGATATTTTGTGATGTACGATTGGGATCATTACGAAGAGCTGGCTTTGGATTATATCGAGGGTAATCTTTCGGACGAACGGCGACGGACGTTCGAATCCTTTATGGAGAGCCATCCTGAAGTAGCTCAAGAGGTTCGTTCCTTAAAAGAGAGTATGCCGGTTTTGTCGGTCGATCGTGTGGAGTTTCCGGATAAAGAGAGATTGAAACGCGGTGTGAAGCGAAGTTTGCGCTGGCGTCAAGTGGGGTCTTTTGTAGGGGGTGCAGCAGCAGCTTCTGTTGTGGTTGGATTGTTCGGCCTGCTTGGGAGTCTTGGTAGGATCGACGATTCGATAGAGTATGGCGGGCAACAGTTGGCCGAGCAGATCGAGGTGATTTATCAGGAAACAGCAAAATCCGTAGCAGCAGAGACGGAAGTTGCCCAGGCCGATGATGTAAAACAAGATGTGGTTTCGGATGTTATCTCCGTACCGGAGAAGGTGGTTTCGACTGTCGATACATATGTTGGAGCGGTGACGCCATTGACAACTTTGAATAAAAGAATTGAGGCACCAAAGGTCGATAAGAATCAAGAAGAACTGAATCCTGTGGTTTTGGAACCGTTGTTTACGGATTCGTATGCGGTTCCTGATTTGATCGCTTCGAATAGAGATATCACTTTGGAACAAGTGGAGTTGCCGGAAGCAACGACCGATGAACTTCCCGGGTATGATGATTCGGATGAGGGTCTCACGGATGGGACTAAGGAAGCGATGCGTATTTTGGCTTCCCTGTTGGCTCCGCTCGATGATTTGTTGCCGATAAAGAGATACAGTACGGAGAATGAACGTGGAATAGAGATTGCATCGTTTATCCGGATAGGAAATCGAGTCGAATAATTTGAGGAAAACGGAGATTGATGATACAAAAGACTTTTTTGGGTGTGTTGCTGTCCGTTATGGTGTGTTTTGGTGTGTACGGTCAGTCACAGGATACGACGGTTCTGCAAGGAGATGTGGTATCCGGTCAGGAGGATGCAGGGATGGTTCCGGAGAGCGCCGGAGAGAAACGGGGACGGTTGACGATCGCGATAAAAAATATTTCGAAAACGGATGAAGGAGAGCAACGCCACAATCGATTGTTGTGGAACGACGGACATTGGGCCGGTATCGGTATTCACTATAGCGGGTTGATTACCAATCTGACTCACATGAATCTTCCGGAAGGGGCCGAATTCCTGTCTCAAAGCGCAAAGTCAATAGGGGTTACGCTGAATCCAATCGATTATACGTTGTTGAAAAGCAGACATGTTGGGTTGGTTACCGGTTTGGGTGTGGAGTTCAATAATTTCCGTTTTGATGAGAATATGACGTTAAAGGTAGAGGATGGTGTGACCGTTCCGGATTACCAGTATCAGGCGCAGAATATTCGTCTGGAGAAATCGAAACTCTATACCTGTTATTTGAATGTTCCCTTGTTGGTCGAGGTACAGATGGGACGGAACAATAATTTCTTTATCAATGCGGGTATGGTCGGAGGATGGCGTATCGGAACCCATACAAAGATTAAAGCGTCGGATCCTCGATTGAGCGGAAAATACAAAGATCATGGCAGTTTCGGACTTCGAAATTTCCATTACGGATATACGATCAATATCGGATATAACCACTTTGCTTTGTCAGCAGTTTATTACCGTTCGACGTTATTTAAAGACGGAAAGGGACCTCGAGTGCAGCAGATTAATATCGGATTGACCTTTTTGTTGTAAAATTTCGGATTGTTTGTACGACTGATTTGACGTATGTTGAAATTGATATAACGAACCTCCAAAGGGTTCGTTTTTTTGCGTTTATGTATCAAATTTCGGGAAAGATCGAGCTATCATTGGGTTATATCGCGAAGACAGGTCTTCTATCTTTCCTGTATCTGTTCGATCTTTCCGCATTATTTATTATCTTTGCAGGAAGTAATGGATCGGATCAACGAAATTCAGAATCATGGAATACAGCAGCAATCTGAAAAAGTTCGGAACGGGTGTTTCCTCTGCGGAAATTGAGGAGATTCTTGCTGCGGTACGTCGTGTCCTGCCGAAAAATCGAAACAAGAAAGTCTATAAAAGGTGTTTCGGGGCTATCGATCTGACCTCACTCAACAGTACGGATTCGAAAGATCGGATCGATCGTTTTGTTACGCGTGCCGTAGAACTGCCGGATCGATATCCGGATGTGCCGAATGTCGCTTCGGTATGTGTCTATCCCGTTTTTGTTGAGACGGCGGGTATGGCTATCGGAGATTCTGGAATGTCCATTACAAGCGTATGTGGCGGTTTCCCCTCCTCTCAGACCTATTTAGAGGTGAAAATGCTCGAAACGGCGATGGCGGTCGAAAATGGAGCTGACGAAGTGGATGTAGTCATTAGTATCGGAGAGTTTCTTAACGGTGAATACGATCTGATGGGGAATGAGATCGAGATGCTTCGCAATGAGATTGGTGATGATATCGTATTGAAAGTGATTCTTGAATCGGGTATCTTGGCTTCACCCGAAGCAATTCACCGGGCATCGGTTATTGCGATGTCGGCAGGAGCAGATTTCATTAAAACGTCGACAGGGAAAGCGGCAGTGGCAGCAACACCGGAAGCAGCTGTGGTTATGTGTCGAGCAATCCGGACTTTTGCGGAAAAAACGGGCCGACAAGTCGGTTTCAAGGCGGCCGGAGGTATTTCTACGGAAGAGGATGCGTTATTGTATTATACGATAACCGAGCAGATTTTAGGGGAGGAGTGGCTGACTCCCGAACGTTTCCGTATCGGTGCAAGTGGTTTGGGAAATCGGCTGTTGTCGGCCATTGTCGGTGAATCGGTCGTATATTTTTAGTCTTTTTGTGGTTTTGGAGCTGAGTGCGATTCGACAGTTGTGGGGAATCGTGGTGTAGATGCGACAAAAATCGAAACGAATGAATTTTAATGAGGAATGAATAAATAGCGGAGGATTAGAGTATGAATAAAGAGTGTATCATCAGCAGATTGTCGGAATCGATTAAAACAACCAGTCGTATTGATAATGAGTTGTTTATAAAATATAACGTCAAACGGGGTTTACGTAATGAGGACCATTCCGGTGTATTGGTCGGATTGACTAAGATCGGTAATGTGGTAGGATATGAAGCCCTGCCCGAGGGAGGATTACGTGCAATACCGGGTCAGTTGATTTATCGGGGAATCAATGTAGAAGATCTGGTACGGGGTATTCAATCTGAGGGTCGTTTTGGTTTTGAGGAGACGGCTTTTCTGTTGTTATCCGGTTATCTGCCCGACAGTGAGGAGCTCGCTGCTTTTAGTAAGATGATTCATCAGTGTATGCCTCTGCCGCAAAAGACTAAAATGAATATTCTCGATCTGGAGGGTCAGAATATTATGAATATCTTGGCACGCAGTGTTTTGGAAATGTATACGTTTGATGATAATCCGGATGATACCTCCCGAATCAACTTGATGCGCCAATCGATAGATCTGATCTCTAAATTCCCGACGATTATCGCTTATGCATACAATATCGTCCGTCACAGCAATGAAGGACGGTCGTTGCATATCCGTTTCCCGAAAGAACATCTGTCGGTTGCAGAGAACTTCTTGTATATGTTGAAGGGTGAGTATACCGATCTGGAGGCCAAAACCCTTGATTTGGCGTTGATGCTTCATGCTGAGCATGGCGGTGGTAACAACTCGACTTTTACGGTACGGGTGACCAGTTCATCAGGAACGGATACCTATTCATCTATCGCTGCAGCGATTGGATCACTCAAGGGTCCATTGCACGGAGGTGCTAATCTTGCTGTGGTGAGCATGTTCGAACATCTTAAAGAGAATATTCACGATTGGACGAATGTGAGCGAAATCGATGAATATTTGCGTAAGATGTTACGGAAAGAGGTGTATGACAAGTGTGGTTTGATTTACGGGATCGGGCATGCGGTTTATACGATTTCGGATCCTAGAGCTTTGTTGTTGAAGGAGATGGCTCGTGATCTGGCTAAAGAGAAACAGCGTGAAGAAGAGTTTGCCTTTTTGGAATTGCTCGAGGAGCGTGCAGTGCATACTTTTATGGAGTTCAAAGGGAATAAAGTCAATAAGCGGGTGTGTGCCAATGTCGACTTCTATTCAGGTTTTGTATACGACCTGATTGGGCTGCCTCGTGACGTATTTACTCCGTTGTTTGCCATGAGCCGTATTACTGGATGGGCAGCACACCGTATCGAGGAGCTCAATTTCGATAGCAAACGGATTATTCGTCCTGCTTATCGTAATGTAGGATTAGATCAGCAATTTATTCCTCTCAATCAGCGTAACCACAACAAAGAATAAGGGTCTCGATTGAGGAAAGATAAGAAATAGAAGCGGCCATAGGGTCGCTTTTGTTGTATATGGGCCTTTTTTGTTAACTTCGCGAGATAATTGTCGATGAAGATGAATTCAAAAAAAGATTATACGGGTTATGCCTCATTGATCGCTATTTTGGTGATTGTTTTTTTGGCAGCGGCCTCCCGTATTCCCGGAACAAAAGTCGGGGAGATGAAATTGAAAAAGATCAATATTCTATCGGATTTGATCGAAGATGATACCCCATCGGATTTGGAGGAAGATCTCTATTTCGATACGACTTTTCTTGCGGAAGCCGATGCAATAGAAGCGGATATGGCTTTGCATACTCCGGTACGCAATACAGAGGTTGAGACACAAACCGTGAAGACGGTAGAGGAAAAGACGGTACAGGTGTCGGATCAAACTGAATCGAATGGAGAGTCTCAGATTACAGAACAGACGGTTCAGGATGCCATGCAGTTGGTTGAGAAAGAGAGACCTCGGGTTGAGATACCCTATTTGGAAGATTTCGGAGACAGTAGCTCGGCACTTCTGCCTTTTTACGATGCCATGCTGGATACGGCCGGGCATAGCCGGGTACGGGTTGCCGTATTGGGAGATTCATTTATCGAGGGCGATATCGTAACGGCAGATCTGCGAGAACAGTTGCAGGAGGCTTATGGTGGATCCGGTGTCGGTTTTGTTCCTTTTTCGTCTCCGATCGCTCAATTCAGGGGAACGGTTCGCCATGTGTTTGAAGGGTGGCAGACGTTGGATGTCAAAAATGCCCGAAATGTTTCAGAGGATCTGAAAGACAAGTTTTTTGTTTCGGGATATCTCTGTATTCCCGAAGAAGGTGCATCCGTACGACTTGAGGGTGTAAGCTTCAGGAAACATTTGTGGAGTGTTCCCGAGTGCCGTCTGATATTTATGAATCGAGGAAAAACTTGTATACAGGTTACGATCAACGATACGATCCATCAAGAGTATCGTCCCGAATCGAGTGAAGAGGTACAACAGATCCGTATTAAACAGCGGTCAATCCATTCGATTGAGTGTCGGTTGACAGAAACAGAAGGCTTTATCGGGTATGGAATCGTTTTGGGTGGAACAGGAGGTGCCGGACTCGATAATTATTCGATTCGTGGAAACAGCGGATTGGCTCTTTTTGCTACGAACGGAAAAATCAATGGAACGATTGGAGCGATGTTCGATTACGATCTGATCGTATTGGAGTATGGTTTAAATGTCCTGACCGCCGATGTGTTGCATTACGACTCTTACAGAAAGGCGTTTGTGCGGGTCATCAATTACATGAAGCGTTGTTTCCCGAATGCAGCCGTGTTGGTGATGGGAATTTGCGACCGAAGTATGCAAAATAACGGGGTGTTCGAGACGATGCCGTCGGTCGATGGGATGATTGCGGCGCAGCGTGCTGCAGCAGAGGAGACTGGTGTGGCATTCTGGAATACGTTTGAAGCAATGGGCGGACGCAACAGCATGGCCGAATTCGTCGAGAAAAACTGGGCTGCCAAGGATTATACGCATATCAGTTATGCAGGAGGTAAGTTTGTTGCCCGCAAATTGTTGGAGAGTCTGACGCAGGGAGTAGAGGAAGAGAAACGGTTCCGTGAAGAGGAGACTGAGCGGATCGAACAACAGAAGATGGAGAGTTATACTCCGGTTTTCGATTCGGTAGTAGTTGTGGAATAAACACGGAAGAAAAGATGAGGCGATTCGGAAATGTAATCGGATGGGGGCTAGTCATCGTTTTTGCGTTGATGGTAACGGTTCTTCGTGCGGAGGACTGCGATTCACTCTCCGTGCGGAAGTGGCCCGACTATGTTTGTGTCGATTCGAACCGGATTACCGGAAATATTGCCGCACTGGATGAGGTGTTCCGCAAATGGAGTGCAGTCGGAAGTGATACTTCTGTTGTCGTCTCTATTTTGCATTTGGGGGATTCACACATTCAGGCCGGATTTTTTTCGGGTGCCGTGCGAGACAGCCTGCAGGCAGTGTTTGGAGATGCAGGGCGCGGATTGATTGCACCATTGAAACTGTTGGGAACGAATGAACCTTCGGACTATACGATCACTTCGCCGAACAGTTGGTATGGAGCAAAATGTGTTGATTTGCGTCCACAGGAGGTGGTTGGGGTATCCGGGATGGTATTGGCGACATCGGATCGTGAGATTGAATTCCGTATTGAAGATAAAACGCCGTTTGATCGGGTATTGGCTTTTCATCATGCACGGGCTCCGTTGCTCGAGGTATCCGATTCGCTCGATGCGGGGATCTGGTGTCCCGAACCAAGCGATGAGTTGACTTCGATTCAGTTGGATAGTGCCGTATGTCGCGTGGTTTTAAAGGCACGGGTGACCGATACGGCCTATGCTCACCCCTGTTTTTACGGATTTTCGCTGGACCGTACCCAAAACGGGGTGCGGTATCACAGTGTAGGAATTAATGGAAATACCTTTTCTGCTTTTGTGCGGAATCCTCAGATTTTTGAGCAGGCGGCGTGGCTCGATCCTGATTTGGTGATTGTTTCTTTGGGAACGAACGATTGCAGTGGATCCCGGTTCGATCGGGAGTATGTCGAGCGGCAGGTTGCCAATCTGTTGGATCAGATTGCCCGGTCGATGCCGACGGCTGCGGTGCTGATGACCACTCCGATGCAGTGTTGTCGGGCGGTGCGGTCACGGGGACGGATCTATCGTCGCGAGAATCCCCATGTCGCTTCGATGCGGGAGGTGATTCTGGATGAAGCTGCCATGAGGGGAATTCCGGTTTGGGATTTTTATGAGGTTGCCGGAGGGAAAGGGGCTGTTACGTCCTGGTGTGGTTCGGGTATGATGAATCGGGACAGGATCCATTTGACCCGAGAGGGATATCAAATGCAAGGAGAGTTGCTTGCCGAGGCACTTCTTTCAGCCTATTCCGACTATGCGCAGCGTAGTTCCGAAATACCCTCTGAAAAGGAGGATTTATCCACAATGAAACGAACAGATAAGGAGTAAAATAGCTACATTTGTGCTCTTGATTTTGAACCCAAAGGAGCCGAACTGAAAACAGGTGAATATTGTATGGATGAGATTTCGTCGATTTTCTCTAAAATAAAGGAGCTGCTGGTATATGACCCGACCAATCCGATGCTTTTTTCGAGCGGATTGTTTCTGTTTCTGTTTGCCGGGTTTGCTTTTTTCTACCGGTTTATGCGACGGACCGTGATGCTGCGGATTCTGTACGTAGTCTGTTTTTCGCTCTATTTCTACTATAAAACCAGTGGAATCTATTTCTTGTTGTTGGTCGCCTTGTCTCTGTCGGATTTTGTGATCGGACACTTTTTATCACGAACTAAGGGACAAGGAGCACGAAAAGGGTGGGTTGCACTCAGTGTGACGATCGATCTCGGGATTCTGTGCTATTTTAAGTATACCAATTTTTTTGTGGGGTTGCTTAATGACTTGTCAGGACGCGATTGGCTGGCATTCCATAATATCTTTCTGCCCGTCGGGATTTCGTTCTTCATTTTTCAGTCGATCAGCTATGTCGTCGATCTGTATAAACATCGGGTCGAACCGGTACACAACTGGCTCGATTACCTCTTCTTTCTCTCCTTCTTCCCGCAGTTAGTGGCCGGCCCGATTGTCAAGGCGCATGATTTTATTCCGCAGATCCGGCAGAATCCGGTGGTCGTGACGCGGGAGATGTTCGGCACGGGAATTTTTCTGATCCTTTCGGGACTGTTCAAGAAGGCGATCATCTCCGATTATATCAGTCTGAACTTCGTGGACCGGATTTTCGATAATCCGTTACTGTATAGTGGATTCGAGAACCTGATGGGAGTGTATGGATATGCCCTGCAGATCTATTGCGATTTTTCGGGGTACTCCGATATGGCTATCGGGATTGCGTTGCTGTTGGGATTCCGGTTCCCGGAAAACTTCAATTCACCCTATAAATCCGCGACGATTACCGAATTCTGGCGTCGCTGGCACATCTCATTGTCGAGCTGGTTGCGCGATTATCTCTATATCCCGTTGGGAGGGAGCCGTAAAGGGAAAGGCCGGACCTATCTGAATCTTTTCCTGACCATGCTGCTCGGAGGCTTGTGGCACGGAGCGGCCATACGGTTCGTTTTATGGGGGGCATGGCATGGCGCGGCGTTGGCCGTACACAAATGGGTGACGACGCACTTCTCGTCGTTCCGTAGGATGGGGTCCGAGATGGTGCTCTGGAGACGAATCCTAGGTATGATCATTACGTTCCATGTGGTGTGTGCCGGATGGATCCTCTTTCGGGCGCAGGATATGAATTGCGGAATGCAGATCTTGTCGCAGATTTTTCATAACTTTAACGTCGCTCTGATTCCACAAGTGGTATCGGGTTATGGAGTAATCTTTGCGTTGATGGCGCTCGGATATGTGTTGCACATGCTGCCCCGAGCGACCGAAACGTGGGGGAAACGTGTGGTTACGGCTTCGCCTGTTGTGGTTCAGGCCCTGTTGTTGACCGTGCTGATTTGGGGTATTATGCAGATCAAGTCGGCCGAGATACAACCGTTTATCTATTTCCAATTTTAATGCGGTGTAGATTTTATGATCTGGCAGACCCTTCTCGACGTAGACAAGCAGTTGTTGCTGGCATTGAACGGTGACGGAGGCCCATTTTGGGATAGCTTTTTTTATATCGTTTCGGCAAAATTGACATGGATACCGCTCTATGTGCTGCTGTTGTATTGCATCTGGCGGCGGATGGGGTGGCGCGGACTGCTGTGGAGTGTCGTGATTCTTGGAGTCAGTGTCGGTTTAGCCGATCAGATTTGCAATTTTTTCAAACATTATACTCCGAAGTTCCGCCCGACCCACACGCCTGATATCGAGATGTGGGTCCATACGGTGAAAGGTTATCGAGGAGGGCTCTACGGAACGGTCTCAGCCCATGCTGCAATCAGTTTTACGATAGCTCTCTATACGGCCCTGTTATTTCGACGGTGGTGGTATACAGCAATTATTATAGGATGGGCACTGCTTATGGCTTATAGCCGAATCTATCTCGGAGTCCATTTCCCGATGGACATTTTTTTCGGTACAATTCTGGGAATCTGTATTGGTTTCGGTGCGTACCGACTCTTTATGTGGTGGATGCGAAAAGGTAATCGAGCCGGGAAATATCCCGATAAATCATAAATACAATGACAGTACTTGATCGTTTTAAAGTGTTGCGCGGCAAGCTTTGGTTTCGTCGGAAATGGATTTCACTGTTGTTGATTCCTGCTGCGTTGATTGCTTTATGGTTAGCTGTTCCGTTTTCGATATGGAATAGTCTTCCATTTGTGTTATGTTGTGTGGTTTGTACGGCGTGCGGATTCATTATCCGAAGCCGGGCTGTGGGAATATTGACAGCTGCGAAGAAGGTCGATTCAATGGAGGGTGTTACCTCCGCTCTGCCTTCGTCATTTCCTAAGACAGGAATATATGCCCGGATGAGGTATCCGCTCTATACGGGCGATTTTCTGATCTGGTTCGGCTTTATCCTCTATATTGGGGTGGATTGGTTCGCTGTGGGGGCTACATTACTCTATATTTTTTGTTATTTGATTATCCTGAGTAAGGAAGAGGAGGTGATGTTGCTCAAATATGGGGATGAATATCGGCAGTGGTGTGAGCGTGTTCCGGCCCTCATTCCGAATCGTAATGGGGGAGAACATCGTGCCGGTAGATTCTCTTTCGGAGGAATATTGCGGTATGAATCCCGAAATTTTGCTGGAATGGTTTTGTTGTTTCTTCTGTTTGGGGCCATTAAGTACAGAATGATTCACTTGACTTGGGGTATTTCTGGAACCTCTTTGTTGATTGCCGGATTTGTGCTGATTATCTTTTTATTCGGAAGTTGGATGCGTCAGAGAGCAAGAAGGAAGAGAAAAAAAGGTAATTAATTCGCGGTTTTATTCGAATTTTTAGTAATAAAAGAGAGAGGCGGTGAAGATTATTTCTTCACCGCCTCTCTCTTTTATATGTCAGAAAAAGGGGCGAAACCGTTTAAGTTTCGCCCCTTTTTTGATTAGACTATTTTCCGCCTTGTTTCAACGCGGCGTGAGCGGCAGCCAGACGGGCGATAGGCACACGGAATGGAGAACAAGAAACGTAGTTCAGACCTGCGTAGTGGCAGAATTCTACTGAGCTTGGTTCACCTCCGTGCTCACCGCAGATACCGCATTTGAGGTTTGGTTTTACACCACGACCTTTGAATACGGCTTCGCGAACCAGCTGACCAACACCATCTTGATCCAAAACTTGGAACGGATCGTGTTTCAGGATACCTTTTTCGAGGTAAACCGGCAGGAATTTGGCTACGTCGTCACGAGAGAATCCGAGCGTCATCTGCGTCAAGTCGTTCGTACCGAACGAGAAGAATTCAGCCTCTTCGGCGATTTCGTTAGCTGTAACGGCTGCACGCGGAATTTCGATCATCGTACCGACCATGTAATCGATCTTGTCGTTACGTTCAGCGAATACTGCTTCTGCAGTTGCATTGATGATCTCTTTCTGCAGTTTCAACTCTTTAACGTTACCTACCAACGGAACCATGATTTCGACGTGAACATCGATACCTTTGTTCTTACGGGTATTCAGAGCTGCTTCGATGATAGCACGAGCCTGCATTTCGGTAATTTCAGGATAGGTATTTCCAAGACGGCAACCACGGTGGCCCAACATCGGGTTAGCTTCAGCCAACGAATCCACTTTGTTTTTGATCGTTTCGAACGATACGTTCAGATCGGCAGCCAATTCTTTCATCTCTTTCTCGAAGTGAGGAACGAATTCGTGCAAAGGTGGATCGAGCAGACGTACCGTAACGGGCAGTCCGTTCATAGCTTCGAACAGACCTTCGAAGTCGCCACGTTGCATCGGCAACAGTTTGTCGAGAGCTTTACGACGTCCGGCTTCGTCATCAGCAAGGATCATTTCGCGTACAGCTTTGATCCGGTCGCCTTCGAAGAACATGTGTTCGGTACGGCACAAACCGATACCTTGAGCTCCGAAACGGAAAGCTGTCTGTGCATCGCGAGGAGTATCGGCATTAGCACGTACTTTGAGGCGAGCGTATTTGTCGGTCAAATCCATCAGTTTTGCGAAATCACCGCTTACGTCGGCATCTTTGGTCGTAACTTTGCCTTCATAGATGATACCCGTAGAGCCATCCAATGAAATCCAGTCGCCTTCTTTGTAGGTCTTGTTGTCTACGGTGATCGTACGAGCTTTGTAGTCGATCTGCAGGTCACCAGCACCCGATACGCAGCATTTACCCATACCACGAGCCACAACGGCAGCGTGAGAGGTCATACCACCGCGTGCGGTCAAGATACCGTTTGCCGAGTTCATACCTTTCAGGTCTTCCGGAGAGGTTTCGATACGTACGAGGATGGTTTCTTTACCAGCTGCAGCCCATTTTTCAGCTTCGTCAGCGAAGAATACGATCTGACCGGTAGCGGCACCAGGAGATGCAGGCAGACCTTTAGCGATGATGTTGGCTTTCTTCAGGGCATCTTTATCGAATACCGGGTGGAGCAGTTCGTCGAGTTTTGCGGGTTCTACACGCAAAACAGCGGTCGGAGCGTCAATCAGGCCCTCTTCGAGCATCTCCATGGCCATACGAACCATAGCGGCACCGGTACGTTTTCCGCTACGTGTTTGCAACATCCACAATTTGCCGTTCTGGATCGTGAATTCCAGGTCTTGCATGTCGTGGAAGTATTTTTCGAGGTGATCTTGGATTTCGTTCAATTCTTTGAACGCTGCAGGCATAACCTCTTCCAATGAAGGATATTTCAGTGCACGTTCGCTTTCTGAGATACCTTGCAGTTCAGCCCAACGACGTGAACCTTCGATTGTGATTACCTGAGGTGTACGAATACCTGCAACCACATCTTCTCCCTGAGCGTTTACCAGGTATTCACCGTTGAAAATGTTCTCTCCGGTTGCAGCGTCACGCGTGAAAGCCACACCCGTAGCAGAAGTTTCACCCATGTTACCGAATACCATGGCCTGTACGGTAACGGCGGTACCCCATTCCGAAGGAATGTTGTTCAGTTTACGGTAGAGGATAGCACGTTCGTTCATCCAGCTGCTGAATACGGCGCAGATGGCACCCCAGAGTTGTTCCCAAGGATTGGTCGGGAAGTCTTTACCGGTATTTTTCTTGATGGCTGCTTTGAATCGTTTTACGAGTTCTTGCAGATCTTCGGTGGTCAGTTCGGTGTCGTTTTTGACCTTTTTCTCTTCTTTGATGGCGTCGATGATCTCTTCGAACGGATCGACATCCTCTTTGCTTTGCGGTTTCATATTGAGTACCACGTCACCGTACATCTGTACGAAACGGCGGTATGAATCCCATGCAAAACGCGGATTGCCCGTTTTTTTAGCCAAACCTTCTACGGCTTCGTCGTTCAAACCGAGGTTCAGAATGGTATCCATCATACCCGGCATCGAAGCACGTGCTCCTGAGCGGACGGACAGCAACAATGGATTGGTACTGCTGCCGAATTCCATACCCATGTTTTTCTCAACGCCTTTCATAGCGGCTTCCACTTCGGGTTTGATCAATTTGATCACCTCGTCCCGGCCGTGTGTATAGTATTCGGTGCACACTTCGGTAGTGATGGTGAATCCCGGAGGTACCGGAATGCCGACCAAGTTCATTTCAGCAAGATTTGCTCCCTTTCCTCCGAGCAACTCTCTCATTTTTCCGTTTCCTTCAGCTTGTTTGTTGCCGAAGGTGTAAACTCTTTTTACGTTTGGCATTGTTCTTTTGTGTTAATTAAATTGGTGTGTATTTTTAAGAAAATTTATAAAATCACAGTGCTTTTTATCAAAAAGTTTCGGTTCATAGGAAAGTATGCAAAGGTAAGGATTAATTTTCGATCTGCAAAATTTGCGGAACCGAAATTCTTTCAATGGGTTGTGTTTCCAGATCGAGGTATACCGGGAGGTGGTCGCTGTACCCGGCGGTGTATCGCCCGTTGCGGAACGAACGTAGTGGATAGCCTTTGAACGGACTTTCCGAGTCGAGCAGATAGTCGCGGACGAAGATGCCGCATGATCCGTTGTAGTACAGGGAGTTGTCGATCAGCAGCGACCGGCTGAAGGCGATGAAGTCGAATAGTTGGCGACGGTCGCGGTAGATCAGGGAACCGTATCCTTTGCGGCTTAAGCGCAGGAATGGGGTGTATAGGGAGCGATCTTCGGTGGGATCACTTTCGATGGATAGGGCATCGGTGAGGCGAAGGGTCCGCATGGTCTGTCGGGTGATGGGCTCCGTATTGAAGTCGCCCAAGACGATTAACTTTTCCGAGGGGTTGCGCGTGAGGATCGAGTCGATGACGGTACGAAGTGAGAGCAGCGCGTTGAGCCGGTATGATTGGGCGTTCTGTTTCGACGGAAGGTGGACACCGATCACCGATAGGGTGTCTCCGTTGGCAAGGACTCCCTTGACGAAAAGAGCTTCTCTGGAGAGTCCTTTCCCGGAGATCAGTTTGGTGTGGAGGGGAAAGAACCGGCTGCTGCGGTAGAGGAGTACGACATCCATGCCACGTCGATCGCGTGAGTCCCGATGAATGTAGTTATAGTCTGATTGTGTGGCGAACATTAGGTCGCGCAGTACATTTTCGTTTTCGATCTCTTCCAAAACGAGTAGATCTGCTTTCAGATCGTCGATCACCCGAGCGATGTTTGTAATTTTGGTCGTATAGCGTCCGGTATTCCAGTGGTTGGAACCTTGTGGTGTGAATGCGGAATCTTCTATTTCTGAATCGCGAAGCGTATCACACAAAGACTCCGTATTGTAACAAGCGATTCGTAAACGGTTTGGATTGTTGGCAAAGGTTGATCCGCAATACCAGAGGCAAAAGAGTATGGAAAGAGTGCGAAGCGGAAAATTCATTGGGGCGAGGCTGTAGATTTGGTGATGTGGTTTCAAATGCGTTTTTCGAAAGATAGTTAAAATCCGGCTATTTTAATATCTGACGGTGAAAAACAATGTCGATCTTTCTTCATTATTAATATAGGTGTGAAAAAACATCGGTATAAAACGATTTAGAGGGCCTTATTTTGCGGTTCTCTGAAAAATGCGTAAATTAGCACACTTTTAAAAAGTGTGAATCTGTAATGGAATTTGAGCCGAATTGTCGAACTTTTCGGTAAAAATGATAATAAAAAGTTGACGAAAATTATGGCAGAGACGACAGAAGGGGAGAGAATTATTAAAATCAATATCGAGGAGAAGATGAAAACGGCCTACATCGACTATTCGATGTCGGTTATCGTATCGCGTGCACTGCCCGATGTGCGGGATGGGTTGAAACCGGTGCACCGTCGGATTCTCTATGATATGAGCAGCGAGTTGAACCTATATTCCGATAAGCCCCATCGTAAATCGGCCAGAATTGTCGGTGATGTGCTCGGTAAGTTTCACCCGCACGGAGACTCTTCGGTGTATGAAGCGATGGTACGTATGGCTCAGGAGTGGAGCATGCGTTACATGTTGGTGGACGGTCAGGGAAACTTCGGTTCGGTCGACGGTGACGGTCCGGCCGCCATGCGTTATACGGAGGCCCGCATGCAGAAAATTGCTGATGAGGTTATGGCCGATATCGAGAAGGATACGGTGGATTTCCGTCCGAATTTCGATGAGACCATTCAAGAGCCGGTTGTACTGCCGACCAAAATCCCGTTGTTGCTGGTTAATGGAGCTGCGGGTATTGCTGTCGGAATGGCAACCAACATGCCGCCACACAATCTTTCCGATACGATCGATGCGATTTGTGCCTATATCGACAACCCGAATATTGAGATGGAAGAGTTGATTCGGTGTATCAAGGCGCCCGATTTCCCGACGGGGGGTATCATTTACGGATATGAAGGAGTTAAGGAAGCCTATGAAACGGGGCGTGGCCGTGTGGTCATGCGGGCGAAAACCGAAATCGAACATACTGCGTCAGGGCGTGAATGTATTGTCGTGACGGAGATTCCTTATATGGTGAACAAGGCAGAGATGATCCGCCGGATCGCCGATCTGATCAATGAGAAGAAGATCGAAGGAATCGCCTATATCAACGACGAAAGTGACCGTAAGGGTATGCGGATCGTCATGATTCTGAAACACGATGCCGTAGCAAGCGTGGTGCTGAACAATTTGTTTAAGTATACGGCAATGCAGACCTCTTTCCCGGTCAACAACATCGCGTTGGTTGACGGACGTCCGATGTTGCTCAATTTGCGTGATCTGATTCGGAATTTTGTAGAACATCGTCACGATGTTGTGGTTCGTCGGACCCGTTACGATTTGGCGCAGGCCGAAAAGAGAGCCCATATTCTCGAAGGTTTGCTGATTGCGGTTGATCATATCGATGAGGTGATCCGGATCATTCGTGGTGCGCAAAGTCCGGATGAGGCCAAGATCCAGTTGATGGAGCGCTTCTCTCTCTCCGAATTGCAGGCTGCTGCAATTATCGATATGCGTCTGCGGGCGTTGACCGGTCTGGAACGGAACAAGCTCAAAACGGAATACGACGATCTGTGTCAGAAAATAGCCTATTACAAAGAGGTGCTCGAAAGCGTTGCGATGCAGATGCAGATTATTCGGGACGAGATGGTCGAGATCAAAGAGAAGTATGGCGACGAACGTCGGACAGAGATTGTGTTGAGTGCCGAAGAGTTTAATCCGGAAGATTTTTATGCGGATGAAGAGATGGTTATTACCATTTCGCACATGGGATATATCAAACGGACGCCGTTGACCGAATATCGAACACAAAATCGAGGAGGAGTCGGCGTTAAGGGAAGTTCGACCCGCGAGGAAGATTTTATCGAATACATTTATGTGACAACGATGCATAATACGATGTTGTTCTTTACCGAACAGGGTCGTTGTTACTGGTTGAAGGTTTATGCAATTCCCGAAGGAACACGCGCATCGAAAGGACGGGCTATTCAGAATGTGATCCAGATTGCTCCGGACGACAAGGTGCGGGCCTATATCAATGTTCGCCATTTGGACGATCCTGAATATGTAAATAACAATTACATTATCATGTGTACCAAGTCAGGAATCGTAAAGAAGACTTTGTTGGAAGCCTATTCCCGTCCTCGTCAAAATGGTGTCAATGCGATTACTATTCGTGAAGGTGATCAATTGATCGAGGCCAAGTTGACCAATGGTAATAATGAAGTGATCATAGCAGCCAAGAACGGTAAGGCGATTCGGTTCAATGAAGATACGGTTCGTCCGATCGGAAGAACAGGAACCGGAGTAAAAGCGATTACGATTGAGGGCGACGATGAGGTTGTCGGTATGGTCTGTGTCGAAAAGGGAACGAAAGAGGATATTCTGGTTGTTTCTGAGAACGGATACGGTAAACGGACCGATTTGGATGACTACCGGATTACGAATCGTGGTGGTAAAGGGGTGAAGACTTTGCAGATCACGGAAAAGACCGGTAAATTAGTGGCGATAAAATCGGTATCCGATGATAACGACTTGATGATCATCAATCGTTCGGGTGTGACGATCCGTATTCCGGTTTCGGATATTCGGGTAGCCGGACGTGCCACACAGGGTGTAAAAGTGATCAACTTGCGTAACAATGATGCCATCGCATCCGTTGTACCAGTACCGAAGAGTGAAGAAGCAGATGAAGGAGGATCGGAAAACAAGGCTGAAGAACCGTCTGTTGAAACATCAGAATCGCAAAATTTGAATGAATAAATTAAAGTTAAACCATAATTGTTATTGGATTATGAAACGATTATTTTTAATCGCAGCAGCCGTATCGTTAGTATGTGGAACGGTTATGGCTCAAGAGGCTAAATTCGACGAAGCCGCCATTATCAAGAAAATTGACAAGCTGGAGCTCAACAGCCAGAATCCTAAAAAAGCGACTAAAGCAGAGACATGGCTTGCTTTGGGTGATGCTTATATTGAAGCAGGAACAGTTGCTTCGACTGGATTATATCGGGGCATGGATGAGTTTACGACTAAAATCCTCATGCAAAATCCCGAAGAGAGTACAGAAACGATTAACGGGGTTGAGTATGTGAAATGGAGTAACGCCTATCTGGATGTTTATATGAAAGATATGATGGTCCAATTTTGGCGTGTGAAGAGAAATTTCGTTGAAGGAGCGTTGGAGAAAGGAGTTGCTGCATATCAAAAAGCTTATGAATTAGACGCGAAAGGAACCGAAGCTAAAGTAAAAGCTGGGTTGGAAAAAGTTGCTAATTCATACAAAGAGACAGCCGATAATTATTACACTGAAGCAGACTATGCAAAGGCATCTGATGTTTTTGCTGCGGCTTATGAATTGCAGAAACAAGCGCCTGTAAATAAAATCGATACAGTTTGTTGTTTTAATGCAGGATATTTGTATGCAATGCTTGAAAAGTACGATTTGGGAGAACAATATTTGTCGCAAGCGATCGAGAATGGTTATGAGAGCAATGGTGATAGTTACGACTTTTTGTTCCTCTGTTATTATAAACAGAAAAATTATGAGAGTGCAGAACAAACATTGCTGGCAGGTTTGACTAAATTCCCTCAAAATAGTGCCATTTTGGAGCACCTGATTTCATTGCATGGAGAGATGGGAAAAGATCCTAATACGATTATTCCGTATATTGAGCGAGGTATAGAGTCCGATCCGAACAATGCAGCTCTTTGGGGTGGTTTAGGTGGAGTTTATGATAAACTGGGTGATAATCAGAAAGCGATGGATGCATTCGCCAAAGCTCGTGAATTGAATCCTGATGGATTTGAAACCAATTTCAATTATGCGTTGATGGTTGTACGTATAGCTGACGGTAAGACGGAAGCTTTCAATAAACAAAGTTTTACCAGTGCAGAAGAGCGTGATGCTGCAATGGCGGAGATCGATGCAGCTTATGAGAAAGCTATCGAACCGCTGGAAAAAGCACTTGCTGTGAATGCTCAGGATCCTGTAACGGTTGAACTTTTGAAGAGTGTTTGTTTCCGTTTGCGTGATAAATCACCGGAGATGATGAGTAAATTTGAAAAATACGATGCTATGTTTAAAAGCATGCAACAATAATCGTAGCTAACGGCTTTCGTAAAGAGGTGTATCAATTTGATACGCCTCTTTATTTTTATGGGTATATGATTGATGTTGAAAAAGAAAATTACAATAATTTATTAGAAGGAGATAGTTTTTTGTATAAAAAAATGTAGTTTTGTAAATATCAAATCGAGTAATAACGGGTATCGTATGTGGGATGCATGGCATAGACTCGAACGAGTAATTAAATGGACCGGTTTATCGGTCAATTCGTTTGCGCTAAATATTGGTCTGAAGCGTAGTGAAAATCTGTATCAGATTAAGCGAGGAAATAACGGTATCAGTCGTGATTTGGCGGAATTGATCGCAACGAAATACCCTTCTGTCAGTAAGGGATGGCTATTGACCGGAGAAGGAAGTATGTTTATCGATGGTCATTCGTCGGATTCCGATTCAGAACGAGGAGTCCCATATTATGGAATGGATGCATTGACAGCTGTATGTTCTGATTCAATGCCCGATCCATTGTTCCGGATCAATTTGCCGATGTTTGCTGACGGAGATCTTGCTGCTTTGAATATTGGAACGGCAATGTATCCGGATATTCCGGCTGGAGCTATCGTGATTTTGAAAGAATGGGCTACCAGGAGTGTGATTCCTGGAGAGGTATATCTGATTGTAACGCAATATTTTAAGGGAATTAGGATCATTCGTCAGGAGCGGGATTCGGATCGACTTGTATTAATTGCCAGTAACTCCGAACAATATGATCCTATTGTGCTGTCGCGTGACGAAATAGTCAAATTGTATATAGTGCAAGGAATTATTATAAAAAAAAATTTGTAACCCGGTATGTTTTCAGGAATTATCGAAACTATTGCCCGTGTCGTAGCGATTCGGGAGGAGCAAGGCAATCGCCATATTGTATTGGAATGTCCTTTTACACAGGAGTTGAAAATCGATCAAAGTATTGCTCATAATGGAGTGTGTTTGACAGTTGTGGCGATAGATGGTCCGCGGTATACGGTGACTGCTATTCATGAGACGTTGATTAAATCAAATCTTGGTCGATTAAAGGAGGGAGATTGGGTCAATGTAGAACGTAGCATGCGTCCCGATGCATTGCTAGATGGTCATATCGTGCAGGGACATGTTGATCAAACGGCCACATGTACGGCGATTACAGAAGCAGATGGCAGTTGGTATTATACGTTTGAGTATGATGCCTCATCTGGGAATATAACGGTCGAAAAAGGATCGATTGCAGTAAATGGTGTAAGTTTGACCGTTGTTAATTCTCAAAAAGGTTCGTTTCAGGTAGCGATAATTCCTTATACATATGAACATACCAACTTCCATACATTTCAGGTAGGAACGGTGGTTAATTTGGAGTTTGATATTGTAGGGAAGTATATTGCTAAGTTGATGAAGCAGTATATCAAATAGTCTAAAGTTTTATGGGCTATTTTGTTATTTAGACTACGCTGTTTGTTTTTGTTTATTGCTCGAGTCGATTTTTTTTTGGTTTTTCAATAAATTGTTTTTACTTTTACAGAAGTCAATATACCTATTGTGTAGATAGATATATGGCTTATTAGGTGTTTTGAATATGCTAACCTTTTAATTGAATCAGCTATGAAAAGGAAATTATTTCAAAAATGTGCGCTGTTGTTATCGGCATTGTTTTTAATGGTGTCGTGTAACAAGGATGATGATCCTACACCAGCGCCGACTCCTGCGCCTACCGAATTTAAGGCTATGGCCGGAGATGGTGAAGTACTGTTGAGCTGGAAAGCTGCCAATAGTGAAGATGTACAAAGTTACAGCATTACGTGGACTCCGGGTAACGGTTCTGCGAGCGTTGCTTCTGATGTAACGACTTACACGGCAACAGGCTTAACTAATGGAACAGCTTACTCATTCCAGATTAAGGCTGTGTACAGTCAAGGAGAATCTGAAGTCGCAACAATTCAGGCTACTCCAGAAGCAGCAGCAGTAGTGTACAACCCTGTTACGGACTTCCAGGCAGTGGCTTCGTATAAGTCAGTTGTTCTGTCTTGGACAGCACCTGAAGCTGGAGAAAAAACTACCTTGAAGGGATATTCTATCCAAGTGTCTGGTAGTGAAGAACCGATTACGATCGACGATCCTGAGGCCGTTACATATACGGTTGGTGAATTGACCAACGGCGAGGATTATACGTTTACAATCGTAGCTGTGTATGAAGGCGGTGAATCTATCAGTCAAGAAGCTACCGCTCAGCCAGTTGATCTTATTTCGGAAGTTGCAACGGATGCGACTTACACGGATTATGATGTAGCAACTTCTACGTATAGTCTTTATTACGTGAATGATGTGGATTTAGTGGCAGTTCCGATTACTGTTAATTTAATTGAAGGAGCAACGATCGACGGACAAGCTTCTCCGGTTGAGTTAGAGATGGATCTCAGCGGTGAGGAACCTGTTACATTTGAAATTGATTTTAATGGAGAAAAAATAGCTTACCAAGTTCAAGCCGAAGTAGACACTTTGGTTACAGGTCTTACTGCAAAATATGAAGATCAGGAAGCTGCGGTGACGATCGATCAAAAGAAGCTGGCTATTACAATCGATTTCGGCGAAAATGAGATTAACAAAAAGGCGATCGATGTAGATATAGCCTTGTCTGAAAATGCAACGCTCGTTGCTCCCGAAACTGCACAGGCAACGATGGATCTTTCGAGTGCTAGTGCTGCGATTGTCGCTAAGGGTAAATATGATTGTGAAGCTACCTATACAATCGAATGTATCGGAACTCAAATCGATCTGCCTCAGGAATTGTTTGATCCGGAATCTCTTACTGGCAAGGCAATTCCGGCTGATTGGACTCGTATAGAGAATTTCAATGAGCAACCTATTCCCGAAGGAATGGCTGTTTATCAACTGCCGGATGATGCATATGTAGTTCTTTGGCCGAAAGAAAATACAGACTTCTCTGTATATCATTTGGGTGTAGATGCCATGCCGTTTGCTGATTATGTAACGGAGTATGGAGCAAGTAATTCGATTCTTGTATCGGGTACGAATAATATACAGACAGTCTTCATCGATGGTCAGGCTGCGTTGAAAGGTACTGAAAATAACGGCCAGAATCCAATGTTCGCTGCTATGCCTGACGGAACATGGATGCACGCTACCGGACAGTGGGATGGTGATGTATTTATCAACTTCGATGCTGGACAAACTCCATGGAGCCCAGAAAAAGGATTTACCGGTAATGGTTTCTATTTGAACCCTGGTGCACCGAATGGATATACTTCATCAGCACCTCATACGACTACAGGTAAACCGCAATGTTTCTTTGCTTATTATGGTGTTCCTAGTGACGCTCAAATGGGTGGCTTCTTTATCTCCGGTAACACTGCATATTCTCAAGATGATGTGTGTGAGGCTTTGATCGGAATCGGTTTGACTTACGGTTTTCCGATGCCGGCTATCAGTCAGGAGGAATCCAATATTTGTGTTGGTTTGACGATTAACAATCAGACGGTTATAAATACAACTCCTGAAGGAGGACTGTCTCCTTGTTTTGCAGTCGGAATCAATGCTAAATAATAAATAGTAAGTTCGATTTATTGAACTATAAAATGAAATAACCGGCGAAACTTTTATAGTTTCGCCGGTTATTTGTATTAGGAATAGTGATCTTGAAAATCGTAATGTATTTTGAATTATAAAGAGGTGTTTCTACTTTAAACAAAATTGGTTACATTTGCTATAATAAATGATTCCGTCAGCCTTTTTGGTTGATGATAGTACAAACGAAAAGTGATTGATAGTATGGGAGCAGGGTTGCCGCTGTTTGTGTGGGATGTCCATCCGACGCTTTTTACAATCGGCCCGATCGAGGTGCGATATTATGGACTGATGTGGGCTTTGGGCTTTATAATCAGTGCATATATTATCAGTAATATTATGAAACGAGAGGGGTATCCTGAAAAAATGTTCGATTCGTTTTTTTGGTATGCTTTACTTTCGACGGTTATAGGTTCTCGTCTGGGGCATTGTTTGTTCTATGATCCGGGTTATTATTTGACCCATCCGGTTGAGATTCTATACATCCACCAGGGAGGAATGGCCAGTCACGGTGCGGCGGTCGGTTTGCTGATCGGTTTGTGGCTCTTTTCGAAAAAGAATAAACTGCCTTATATCTGGTCATTGGACCGTATCGGAATTCTCGTGGCCATTTCCGGAACTTTGGTCCGTATTGGCAATTTTATGAACTCGGAAATTTTCGGACGTCCGACTTCACTGCCTTGGGGGGTTGAGTTCGTTATGTCGAATGAGTGGAATGCACTGTATAAAGGGTTGCCTTGCCATCCGACGCAACTGTATGAGGCGTTGGCTTATCTGATTATTTTTGTTGTGATGGTCTGGCTGTATTATCGAAAAGACCTTGCACGCAGACGTCCTGGCGCGATGTTTGGTATTTTTCTGATTGCTCTTTTCGGAATCCGCTTCTTGATCGAATTTATAAAAAATCCTCAGGAGGATTTCGAAGTAGGTATGATTTTGAATATGGGGCAGTTGCTCAGTATTCCGTTTATAATTGCCGGATGTGTGCTGTTGTATCGCGCGTATCATGTTCCGGAGAAAAAAATTGCAAAAAAATAGGATTGTATGGACCGTATCAGCGTTTTAATATTCAATACCCTATCGGCACGCCAGGGTATCTCTTTGCCAGGAATCGGTGATTTGTATGTTGAGACAGAACCGGCTGTCATGGAACAGGCAGGAGTGGTTACTCCTCCGAAATATCATGTTGTTTTGGCGGAGGAAGGCAGTAAGGGATTAACCCCTGTTGTCAAGTTGATTGCCACAGTGCAGGGAATGGATGAGGAGCAGGCTAAAGAACAGTATACCGAATGGCTGGCAGGGGCCTGTACAGAAGAGGGTGTAGTTATTCCTTCGGTTGGAAAGGTGCGGAACGGTGTGTTTGCTGTGGCCTCGGATCTGGAAAAAGCCTTGAATTCCGGAATTTCATCTCCCGTTTATTTGCCCGATAATGTGGGTATCAAACGCGTGATAACGTGGGTTGTTATGGCAATTATTGTTGGAGTTGGATTGTCGGTCGTTTTAATCTTATGGATTGAATCTCGTTCGCAGATTCAGGTTGCCGATCGAATGCTTTCAGAGGAAGTACCGGCAGCTGTAGTGGATACCGCGAAGAGTGTACAACAGTCGGCTGTGAATGATACGATTGCCGATACGTCATCGGTTGCATCCGTTCAACCTGTTGCATCCGATACGGTACATAAGGCACAGGCACCTGTTTCAACCAAACAAGGAAAATATAAGGTTATTGTCGGGACGTACAGCACAGATGCCAATGCGGAGAAATTTATAGCATCGGCCAAGAAAAAGAACGATACGCTGCATTACGAAAAACTGCCTCGTCCAAACGGGCGAATTATGGTTGTGGCCTATTCGTCCGATTCCGAACAAGAGGCACAGCGTATGTTGAAGACATTGAATGAGATCTTCCCCGGAGCTTGGATGCTCAGAAAATAGATAATATAATCTATAGAAATTTATAGATCGAACCAGTGTTGCAAGGCACGGGCAATACCGTCATCGTCGATGTCGGAGGTGACGTAATCGGCAGCTTGCTTGACTTCATCGGCTGCATTTCCCATGGCGATACCGATACCCGCATGACGCAACATTTCCGAATCGTTTTGTCCGTCTCCAAAGGCCATGGTCTCGTTTAGGCAGATTCCATATTTGCGGATGATGGCATCTATACCGACTCGTTTACTACCTCCACGGGGAACGATATCGATGAAGTAGGGGTTCCACCGTGTTGAATCGCAGTGGGGTAAGGCTTGCATCAGGGTTTGTTCCCGTTCGGGGCCGATGAAGGCCATCATTTGATATATATCGTGGTGCATGGCTGTTTCGAGTGGAAGGATCTCTGGATCGTGGAAATTGATCAGTTCTTGTGCTATCCTTACTTGAGCATCCATTCGATTGAGGTACATTCTGTGTTCCTCGATGAAGAGGCATCCGAATGGATCGTGTTCGATGTTCGGAAGAGCCGAACGAATGTCTTCACTCGGAATGTGATGTTTGTAAATGACACCCTGGTGATCATAACAATACTGTCCGTTCAATGTGATGTATCCGTCGAATTCGAGATCTCCTAAGTTATTCAGATCGGTGTAATGGCGTCCGGTTGCAATGAATAGAAGAACTCCTTGTTTTTTGAGACGTTTTAGCGATGTAACGGCTGATTCCGGAACCTGATGGGTTTTGAAACTGACTAAAGTGCCGTCGATATCGAGGAATATGGCTTTAATCATTGCGTTTTTGTTTACAATAATATTAAGTAGTAGCTGGTCTGGAAGAGCTTTTGTCTGTAGCGGTAGACCGGCCGACAAAGATACGGAAATAAAATGACGGGACCGTATCTCTGTTCGAAGATGTGGCTGTTAGAGGGTGGGGGAGGATAGGACGGTTTTTGGGGTGGAGATGGTCAGCGCAGTATTTGGCCTCACCATAGGTGATTCTGGCGGAAGGGTTGCGTCTGATTGATTGATAATACAGGGTTAAAACAAGGCTCGCAAGACATACCAGCTCATGATAAGCGATGCAGCCAGTTTTAGTCCGGTACCGAAGATGAAAGCGACGAATGAGCTGAGTGCGACGCGAAACGCTTTGGCAAGATTTTCTTTGTCGTGCATCAGTTCACCGATCAGGGCTCCGACGAAAGCCCCTAAAACCAACCCGAACGGGGGAAAGAATATCATGCCGACAATCAAGCCGACGGTTGATCCTGTAGTGGCCTGCTTGGATCCTCCGAAGCGCTTGGCAAACCACGCCGGAAGCAGATAGTCGATCAAGGTAACCAATGCGGCTATCGCTCCCCAGATCCAAAGAAATTGCGAGGAGAATGTTGTTGTCCCGGCCCACTGTATCAGCAGTAATGCAATAAAATTAAGGGGAGGTCCTGGTAAAAACGGTAGAATACATCCCGCGATTCCTATTATCGAGCAGATAACTGCAAGGATTGTTAGAAAGATATCCATGTTAAAATCTATTATAAGATCCGAAAAAGATGATTTGGCCTTTTGTTCGGGAGAAAATCATTTTCGCGCGAAAATTATAAAAATTCGTTGGAATAATTGTATTAATCCGATTATTTAAGTAAATTTAGAACCGTATTGACTTGAACCTAAAATCTAAAACTTACCACTATGAAAACCTATGCAACAAAAGAGATCAAAAATGTGGTGCTGCTCGGGGCGTCCGGCTCCGGGAAGACCACATTAGCCGAAGCGATGGCTTTCGACGGAAAAGTGATCGACCGGAGAGGTAGTATCGAATCTGAAAATACCCTGTCGGATTATACCGAGGTAGAACATTTGTACAAACGTTCGATCTATACGACGATTCTGTTTGCCGAGTACAACGGCAGAAAACTGAATATCTTCGATACGCCCGGATCGGACGATTTTTGTGGTGGGCTTTTTTCGGCCTTCAAAGTAGCCGATGTGGGAGTCATGCTGCTCAATGCGCAAAACGGTTTCGAGGTGGGGACTGAAATCCAGGCGCGCTATGCCCGGAAGCATGAGAAGCCGATTATCGCAGTGATCAATCAGCTCGACAGCGAAAAGGCCTCGTGGGAGAATACGCTTGAGTCCCTGCGGGCTGCCTCGCAGGTGAAGCCCGTGATCGTGCAGTATCCGGTGAATCCCGGTCCGAACTTCGATGCATTCATCGATGTGCTGCTGATGAAGATGTATAAATTCAAGGGCGATACAGGTATCCGTGAAGAGTTGGAGATTCCCGAATCGGAGATGGAGCGTGCCCGCGAGTTGAACCAGATCCTTACAGAAGCCGCAGCTGAGAACGACGAGTCGTTGATGGAGCTCTATTTTGATAAAGGGGTTTTGACGCAGGACGAAATGCGTAAGGGGTTGAAGTTTGGTTTGGCTAAACGCGATCTGATTCCGGTGTTCTGTGCATCCGGAAAGCGGGATATCGGAGCCAAACGGCTGATGGAATTTATCATTAATGTGGCGCCCGGTCCCATTGAGGCTCCTGCTTTTAAAACCGTTGAAGGAGAAGAAGTGAAGGCAGATAGTTCGGCTCCTACTTCCTTGTTTGTTTTTCGAAGCAGTGTCGAGCCACATCTCGGTGAGATGACCTTCTTCCGTGTCGTATCGGGTAAGGTTACGGAAGGAATGGAGTTGATTAATACGAAAACCGGGAATAAAGAGAAAATCTCGCAACTATTTGCCGTTGCCGGTAAGGGACGTGTCAAAGTGACAGAGATGGAAGCCGGCGACATCGGATGTACTGTTAAATTGAAGGGAACGAAAACGAATCAGACGCTTGCTGCTCCAGGATTCGATGTTGAATATGAACCGATCCGTTTCCCGGATCCGCGTTATCGTGCCGCCATCCGTTCACTTAAAACGGGTGAGGATGAAAAACTCGGAGAATTGCTCAATCGGGCACATTTTGAGGATCCTACTATTTTGGTAGAGTATTCGAAAGAGTTGAAACAAACCATTGTGCAGGGCCAGGGAGAGCATCATTTGAATATTCTCAAATGGCAGCTTGCAAATCAGAATAAAATAGATGTGGAGTATTTTGCTCCTAAGATTCCTTATCGAGAAACTATTACAAGGGTGGCCGCTGCCGATTATCGTCATAAAAAACAATCGGGTGGTGCCGGACAGTTCGGAGAGGTTTGGTTGGTTATCGAGCCATATGTTGAGGGTATGCCCGAACCGAGTAAGTACAAAGTCGATGGCCGCGAGCTGATGGTTAACATCAAGAGTAAGGAGGAGACTGATTTGCCGTGGGGTGGTAAATTGGTATTTTATAGTGCGATTGTCGGGGGTGCGATCGATGCGAGGTTCCTTCCTGCTATTATGAAGGGTATTATGGAGAAGATGGAAGAGGGTCCGCTGACAGGATCCTATGCCCGGGATATTCGTGTTGTTGTCTATGATGGTAAGATGCATCCGGTGGATTCAAACGAGCTCTCATTTAAACTGGCTGGACGTAATGCCTTTAAGGAGGCCTTCCGCAAGGCAGGTCCGAAGATTATGGAACCGATTTACAGTGTCGAAGTTCTGGTTCCGTCGGATAAGATGGGTGATGTGATGAGTGACCTGCAGAATCGGCGGGCAATGATCGAAGGAATGAGCAGTGAGAAAGGATTTGAAAGACTTGTCGCACGTGTGCCCCTGGCTGAGATGTACCGATATTCAACTACGCTCAGTTCGTTGACGAACGGTCGGGCAACCTATTCCATGAAGTTTGCCTCTTACGAACAGGTTCCTTCGGATGTTCAGGAGAAACTCTTGAAGGCTTATGCTGATACTGATAAAGATGAGTAGGCTGTGGAATAAATAAAGATGAATGGGGGCACTCGTGAATGGGGTGCCCTCATTTTTAAAGTCAGTTGGAAGAGACAGAATGATGAGAAAAATCACAGATTGGTTTATGTATAATATAAAACATTGAAAATTATGGTTGTTGGAACATTTGCAGAGATTGAGCGTTATGAAAAGCTCCATCCGTGTTTTAAAAAGGCGATAGAGTTTCTTGTAGAGCATCCGAATTTGGACCCGGGAACTTATCCGATTATCGGTGAAGATCTTTATTTGTCAATTAGTGAGGGAAACCTGCGAACAAAGGCAGAGGCACCTCTTGAAGCTCATGACAGGTATATTGATGTACAGTTGCCGATTCGGGGTGTGGAGACTTATGGATGGAGTCCGAGAAGTAGGTGTAAAACAACTCGTGCACCTTTCGATAAACAGAAAGATATAGTTTTTTTTGAGGATACTCCTGAAGTCTATTTCTCGATGCAACCAGGAGATTTTGCAATTTTTTTCCCAGAGGATGCCCATGCTCCAATGATCGGGGAGGGAATGATTAAAAAAGCTATATTGAAAATGAGGGTTTTATCTGTGTAAAAAAATATTTATAGAAAAAAACGGAAAAAAATTTGTAGAAATAGAAAAAGTCCTTATATTTGCAACGAAAACAAATTTGTAATGATTACAAATTAATAATGGAAACAAATTTACATAAATACCTTTTATCGTGCGGGGTCAAGCCTTCGGTGCAGCGCATTGCGGTGATGAAGTATCTGATGGAGCATCGGACTCACCCTACGGCAGATGAAATTTATGTAGCTTTGAGTCCATCGATGCCAACACTGTCCAAAACGACAGTCTACAATACGCTGAAGCTTTTGGCGGCGCACGGGGCTATTTTATTGTTGGATCTGGACGGGCGGAATGCGCGGTTCGATGGTGATGTATCGCCGCATGCTCACTTCCTTTGTCGAAGTTGTGGACGCGTATTCGATATGCCGTTGTCGGTCTCGGCCGAACGATTGCAGGTCGAGCGGGAAGGATTCGAGATCGATGAGGTGCAGGTCTATTACAAAGGGTATTGTAAAGCATGTAATAGTGGGAAAAATTGAAAGAAACAGCAAGAAAAAAACTGAATTAACATAACGAAATCACACAAAAACTTGATGGCTATGAAAAAGAAATTTATTTGTACGGTATGTGGTTATGTACATGAAGGCGATACGCCTCCTGAATTCTGTCCACAATGTAAACAACCGGCGTCAAAATTCAAGGAAGTAGTTGAAGGGGAAGCTCTTACTTGGGCAGATGAGCACGTGATCGGTGTGGCAAAAGGAGTGGACGCAGAGGTTTTGGAAGGACTTCAGGCTCATTTTGCGGGAGAGTGCAGTGAAGTGGGTATGTATTTGGCCATGAGCCGTCAAGCCGACCGCGAAGGCTATCCCGAAATTGCTGAGGCGTTCAAACGTTATGCATGGGAAGAGGCTGAACATGCCGCAAAATTCGCTGAACTGCTGGGTGAAGTGGTTTGGGATACGAAGACCAATGTGAAAGCCCGTATGGAAGCTGAGAGCGGTGCTTGTGAAGATAAAAAACGGATTGCTACCCGTGCAAAACAGTTGGGCTTGGATGCTATCCATGACACGGTTCATGAGATGTGTAAGGACGAAGCCCGTCACGGAAAAGGTTTCGAAGGACTTTACAACCGATACTTCAAGAAGTAAGGTCAGAAACAATAGGTTAGGTGTGGGTGGACAAGAGTGTCGAAAGACGCTCTTGTCCTATTTTTTTAGAACGATTGTATGGAGTTCTCGATTAAACCGATCGTACATTTCAGGTGTGATGGGGTCGGGGAAGGAGAGAATGGTCAGGTGGAATCCGGTCGGATCGTCTTCGTGGTAGAGGGGTTGGATGTGGTCATATGGATTGATCTGGAAGCCGAGCCGTTCGTAAAAACGCAGACGACGTGCAGTAAGGTCGTCGGTGACCTGTTCGATTTCGAGGATGATGGTTCTGTTTGTCGATGAGAGAAATTTCGATACGATGCGGCTGCCGTACCCTCCGCTCCGTAGAGCCGGGTTTACGGCAAGGTGCTCGACATAAACGTACTCATTAAAAGTCCAGTATCCGATCAGTCCGACAAACTTATCCTGTTCGGTAAAGATCTCCATACGATAGTGTTCTGATCTGAAGGCTGTCTGCTGGTGGGCCAGTGAACGGCGTTCGTTGCGTGGAAAGCTGTGGCAATAGAGCTCCCATGCGGCGGAAAACATCGGGTGCTGTGTTGAATCGAGTCTAATTTGTTCCATATATAGGATCGGTATTGATAGTTGACAAAGGTATGCGATTTTTTTGACCGGACAAGAGTTTGTTCAAAATGGGGGTGAGAGGGCTCTTTCGGCGGCTTTGTCTTGAAAAATTGTTAACTTTATCGCGAAATTTAATCACGAGGTGTTATGGTCGAGAGCAAAGAATTGGAGTTGGATTTGGCGCCGGAGTATTATCGGCCGTTTTTGAAAATAGCGCGTTCCGTATTCGATGATACGGTATATGATGTGGTATGTTCTGCCTTGTGCGTTGCTGTCGATCAGTTGAAGGGAATGACACGGCACGACGGAACACCTTTTGTTACTCATGCCATCAATACGGCGATTATTGTGATACAAGAGGTTGGATTGGGACGGAATTCGACCGTCTCGACGTTATTGCACGATGTCGTGCGGCTCGGATTGATGGACGCGGAGCAAATCGGTGACCGTTTTGGGAAACAGTGTGTCGGCATTTTGCAGGGGCTCTGTAATATTTCAGAGGTTGATCCAAAGGTAGCAACAGATCAAGCGGACAATTTCCGTGAATTGATCGTTTCCTATTCGACTGATCCGCGCGTAATTCTGATTAAATTGGCCGATCGTCTCGAGGTGATGCGGAAACTCGATATCTTTCCTCAGGAAAAGCGAATAAAAAAATCTTGGGAGAGTTTGAATTTGTATGCACAGATTGCCCACAAGCTCGGTCTGTATAACATCAAATCGGAACTTGAAGATATTGCGCTGAAATACCTCGAACCGAAGGATTATGAATACATTTCCCGTCGTTTGACCGAAACTGCTGCTGAACGGGAGGAATTTATTCGTGCTTTTGTAAAACCGATCGAAGAAAAGATGCAGCATTTCGGTATCAAATACCATTTGAAGAGTCGAACCAAATCGATCTATTCGATTTGGCGCAAAATGAAACGGATGCATATCGGCTTCGATGAGGTGTACGATCTGTTTGCCATTCGGATTATTATCGACTGTCCGCGGGAGCAGGAGAAGGCTCAGTGTTGGGGAATCTATTCGATCGTTACGGATTTTTACACCCCCAATCCTGAACGGATGCGCGATTGGCTCTCGATTCCAAAATCGAACGGTTATGAATCGTTGCATACGACGGTTGTGACCGACACCGGTCGGTGGGTGGAGATTCAGATCCGTAGCGAACGGATGGATGAGATTGCCGAGCACGGTGTGGCCGCCCATTGGCGTTATAAGGGGGTCAGCGGAGGTGCGATGGGAACCGAAGAGTGGTTTGCCAAGCTGCGCGAAATCATGGAGACGACCCAACATCAGGAGATCGCACAAAAGTTCGATGCCAAATTATCGTCGGGTGAGATCTTCGTTTTTACGCCGAATGGTGATTTGAGAAAATTGAATGAAGGGGCAACCGTATTGGATTTTGCTTTCGATATCCATAGTAATTTGGGTGCGAGCTGTATTGGTGGAAAGGTCAACCACCGGAATGTATCGTTCCGCGAGGTGTTGCGTAACGGCGATATTGTCGAGATTCTGACCTCGAAAACCCAGAAACCCAAAGCCGATTGGTTGAATTTCGTCACGACGAGTAAGGCCCGGAACAAGATCAAGGCCTATATGCGCGAGGAGCAGGCCAAAGCGGCCAGCCTCGGACGCGAAGAGTTGGAACGCAAGATCAAAAACTGGAAACTCTCCATCACGATGGACGATGCGGTCGTGACCTTGTGTAAGTATTATAAATTAAAGACAGGAACCGAATTATATGGGCAGATCGCACAGCAGAAGATCATTCTGCCCGACATCAAGGAGATTCTGACCCGTTATCTGAACGGAACGCTGGATGAGGATCATACATTAAAAGAACCGGTTGCTTTCAAGGTCTCGAGTGATAGCAGCGACGCATTGGTAATTGATGAATCGTTAAGTAATATCGAATATAAGTTGGCCAAGTGCTGTAACCCTATTTTCGGGGATGAAATATTTGGATTTACGACTATTAATAACGGGATTACGATCCATCGTCAGGATTGTCCGAATGCGATTCGGCTTAAGGAGCGTTATCCGTATCGCGTGTTACCTGCCCGGTGGCAGCAAAATGCAGCCAAGGGAGCATTTGTGGCAACTATCCGTATTCAGGCCGATGATACGACCGGATTGGTCAATAAGATTGCGGAGGTGATTAACCGTGACCTGAAAGTTAACATACGGTCGATGAATCTCAGCTCATCGGGAGGAATGCTCTCCGGACTGATCAATATCGAGGTGACCGGAACGCAATTAGTTGACGCTGTGATCTATTCGCTGATGCGTATCAAGGGAATTCAGCGGGTTTTTCGGGTAAATAAATAGATAAAATGAACGTATCGCACCCTCTTTCGCTCGATGAGTTGCAGACGTTGATCCGGCAAGGAATCGACAAGGCGCATCCGTTGCCCTACTGGGTTATGGCCGAAATCAGCGAAAAGAAGGTCAACGTTTCGGGGCACTGTTACCTCGAACTGGTTGAGAAGGGTGGTGCGAACCATGTGCCCAAGGCCAAAGCTTTAGCGGTAATCTGGCGCAGTCAGTATGCAATGATTGCCTCCTATTTCCGGAGTGCGACAGGTCAAGAGCTTCAAACCGGAATGAAGGTGTTGGTCAAGGTTGTGGTATCGTACCATGCACTTTATGGGCTGTCGCTCCAGATTACTGACATCGATCCGACCTATACGCTGGGAGATATGGAGCGACAACGGTTGGAGACGATCCAAAAGCTGCAGGAGGATGGGGTGTACGATATGAATCGAGAGCTACCACTTCCTTGTGTCATGCAGCGTATTGCAGTCGTATCCTCGTCTCGTGCCGCTGGATATCAGGATTTTATGCGGGAGTTGTCGGTTGGACCCTATCGTTTTGAGGTGACGCTGTTCGAAGCCTTTATGCAGGGAAATGGAGCGGAGGATTCGATTGTCGAGGCGTTGGGCAGAGCTGCTGAACGCTATGAAGAGTTTGATGTGTTGGTGATGATACGAGGTGGCGGATCGCAGAGCGATCTGGGGTGTTTTAATAGCTATCGGTTGTGTAGTTACTTGGCGCAGTTCCCGCTTCCGGTGCTGACCGGTATAGGACACGATAAGGATCAGAGTGTGGCCGATTTGGTTGCAGCCGTGGCCCTGAAGACGCCGACGGCGGTGGCCGTCTCGCTGAAGGATCGGATGGAGCAGTTCGAAGCGGAGCTTGATGCGTCGTATCGGTGGTTGTCGGAGGCGACCCGTTCGTTGTTGCATTCGGAAACTGAACGATTGGAGCGTGCGATGACGGCGCTCAATCGGTTGTCGGAGTCGGGGGTACGGACGGCGTTGTTCCGCATGGAACAGTATCGTGATGCGTTGCGGCATGCGGTTGCGGCTACCATTGAGCGGCAGGGCGCACGAGTCGGACTGTCGTCGACGCGGCTGCATCATGCCACGCGGTTTGTCTTTTCGAATGGCCTATTGCGGATCGATCATTTGCAGGAGATGTTGGTGCAGCGGTGTCGGGATTTCCTGAACGATCGTTCGAAGTCACTCGCACTGCTCGAGGAGCGTATTGCAGCGCACGATCCGCGTCGGATATTGGAACTGGGTTTTGCCATCGTTCGTGGAAAAGGACGGAGTGTTGCCGATTCGGAGGCGTTGCAGGTGGGCGATACCATCGAAGTCGAGATGAAAAATCGTAAATTGGAGGCAGTAGTCGAAAAAATAGAGTCGTAAAATTATGGAAAAGTCGAAAATATCTTATACCGATGCCATCGGTGAAGTGGAGCAGATTCTTGCACGGTTTAACGATGAGCAGATGGACATCGACGAGATGGGAAAACAGGTGAAACGTGCGGCCGAGCTGATCCGGTTGTGCAAAGAGCGACTGCACAAGGTCGAGAATGAGGTGGCCGATATTTTGAAAGAGGAGGAGTAGGCGTATGAAACGGTTGATTCGTCTGGTTTTGCGGTATGTGCCCCGGAAGTATATTCAACGGATCGTACAGTGGTGTACGCCGTTGATGGGGTTGTTGTATGCGGGTCGTAAGGTCGAGTGTCCGATTTGTGGCCGGCACTATCGGAAATTCATGCCCTACGGGTATGTCCATTCACGGGAGAATGCGCTGTGTCCGCACTGTCTGGCGCTGGAGCGTCATCGGTTGCTGTGGCTCTATCTGCAGAACGAGACCGACTTTTTCGAGGCGCCGGCCCGGTTGCTGCACATCGCTCCCGAATATTGTTTCATCAAAAGATTCGAGCGGTTGCCGAAACTCGATTATGTGACAGCAGATCTCGAATCGCCTTTGGCAAAGGTCAAGATGGATATTCAGCAGATTCCTTTTCCCGATAATGAGTTCGATATTATTTTTTGTAACCATATTCTCGAGCATGTTGAGGACGATCGTTTGGCCATGCGAGAGATGTTCCGGGTGATGCGGCCGGGCGGATGGGGCGTTATGCTCTCGCCGGTCAATATGGAGCGGGAGGTAACCTACGAAGACCCCTCGATAACCGATCCCGATGAGCGGGAACGTTGCTTCGGGCAGAAGGACCATCTGCGCGACTACGGGCGCGATTACGGGAAGCGGTTGGCAGAGGCCGGTTTTGAGGTCGAAGAGATCGACTATGTTCGCTATTTGAGTCCCGAAGCGGTTCGGTTGTATGGTTTGCGTTCAGAAATCGTCTATCGGGTTCACAAACCGGAGTAAATTTTCCAAGAAATTTTGAAAGAGATAAAAAAGAGAGGAGACTCATTGTGTGAGTCACCTCTCTTTTTTATTGAACGATCTGTCCGTTAAGCTTGCGGAGGAATCGGGGCGTTGTTGAATGCCGTGGCGATCTGCTCGGCAATCTGGTCGACGGCCTGTGCGAGCTTGCCTCCGATCATCATCTTCATCATCATGTTCATCTTGACGTGCAGGACGATCCGCATACGGGTGTCCTGTTCGGCTACGCTCACCATCTGTACCCAGATCGTAAAGTCCATCGGCGATCCATCCTCTCCGGTTACCTTGATCAGCTTGTACGGCTCCTTTTCGACCATTCGCAAAGAGATCGGGAAACCTTTGGCCTTGAACGTACAGGTATCTTCCGTAGCACTCCAGCCCTCGACCTTGTCGGCCAGTACCGGCGTGAGGTTGTCGAACCGAGAAAAAACATTATAAATCATCGAAGCAGGCCGTAAAATACGAACCTGCTTGCTTTCGTATTTTTCCATATCGGTGAAGTCGTTATCTTTTCCAGTTAGCCGGATCGCGGCGCCACTCTTGAAGTGTTTGCAGTTCGTCGGCGTGGACATACCCTTGCTGTACAGCCAACTCGATCATAGTACTGTAATTGCTGAGCGTATCCAAACGAACATCTGCTGCGGCGAAGTTCTCCTTGGCTGTCGGAAATTCGTATGTAAAGATGGCTACCATTCCCAAGACGTCACATCCGTTTTCCCGCAATGCTTCGACAGCGCAAAGGCTGCTTCCTCCGGTTGAAACAAGATCTTCGACAACGACTACTTTAGCATTCTGCCAGCACTCGCCCTCTACCTGATTGTTCAGTCCATGGGATTTCGGAGAACTGCGTACGTAAACAAAAGGTTTATTTAACCGGTCGGCGACCAATGCTCCGTGGGCTATTGCACCGGTGGCAACACCTGCAATGATATCGGCATCGGGGTACTTCTCTGAGATGATTTTGACGAATCCGTTGCAAATCTCCTTGCGTACTGCCGGATAGGAGAGCACCTTTCGGTTGTCGCAATAGATAGGAGAGTACCATCCGGAAGCCCATGTAAAATGATTTGCCGGATTTAATTTAATTGCCTTAATTTGTAATAGGCTTTCTGCGATTTTTTTGTCTAAATCATACATTGCAAACGATATGTATAAAGTTTATATTGAAAACAACGTCATTTTGTTCGTGGAACAAGAGCCGACGGACCCCGAAAACGAAGCACTCCGAATGCATATTAATTCGAATGATACGTTTTCTATCACAAAGTTGTTGCAAAAACTTCAATTTACCAAAAAGTTATACCTAATATCTGATGATTCGGCTGCTCTTTTCGAGCAATTTTGTTCATCGTTGCGTTTTATCGAGGCCGGAGGAGGATGGGTCACCGACCGATCGGATCGGATTCTGATGATTTTCCGAAACGGAAAGTGGGATCTTCCGAAGGGGAAACGCGAGGTTGGAGAGGCAATCGATATTTGTGCCGTACGAGAGGTAAGCGAAGAGTGTGCCTTGGCGCAACAGGATTTGAAGTGCGGAGAGCTGCTCACGCAGACCTTCCACTGTTATCAGATGCACGGTGAGTGGATCGTGAAACGAACCTCATGGTTCCGGATGTACTATCAGGGTGAAGCCACTCCGGCGCCCCAAACGGTGGAAGGAATTACCAAAGCCGAATGGGTTCCGAGGGATCAGGCCGAGGAGCTGTTGTCGGGTACGTACGGGACGATCCGCGATGTATTCCATGCGGCAGTCGCATATGAAAAAAACAGAGTTGAATGAGATATCGACAGAAGGCATACGTTTTTTTTCGAAGAGTTGTACGATGTGCGGTTGTATGCGGTCTAATCGCAATAGCGGCTTGTACGGAAATCTTTAATGGCGATAAAGGAAAGATGGAACAGGTGTTGAGTGAAGAGGAGCGCGAGCAGGGGCTTTTGACTCCGGAGGTGATGTGGAAAATCAAGCGTGTTGGTTCACCGGTTTTGTCACCCGATGGGAAGAGGCTGCTTTATACTGTAACGACATATAATGTCGAACAGAACAAGGGAATGACCGAAATTCGGACCGTATCACCGGATGGTGGAAAGAGTACTCTGGTTTCAGATCCGGGTAACAACGAGTCGGCACCTCAGTGGAGCGGAGATGCGAAAACGATCTATTTCCTGTCGGATGCGGGCGGAAGTATGCAGGTGTGGAGTGCGGCTCCCAACGGAAATAACCGGCGCCAGATTACCGATATTCAGGGCGGAGTAGAGGGCTTCCGTGTAGCCCCTTCGGGCGATCGATTGGCTTATGTGGTGCGGGTTCCGGTGGTTCGGCGCAGTGCTGCGGAGATATGTTCAGACTTGCCTCTTGCGAAGGCTAAAGTGTATGATGATCTGATGGTCCGGCATTGGGACTATTGGGACGACGGTAGTTACCGGCATCTTTTTCTTGCTCCGATCGAAAAAAATGACATGATCCGAGAAGGGGTCGATCTGATGCCGCAGGAGGCATGGGATGCTCCGATGGCTCCCTATTTCGACATGAAGGAGATCGCGTGGAACGAGCAGGGAACCTTTCTGGCCTATACCTGTAAGAAGTCTACGGGAACCGAATATGCACTCAGTACCGATTCGGATATCTATCTTTATGATGTAGAGCGCGGGACGACACGGAACCTGACCGAAGGAATGCCCGGTTATGAAAAATATCCTGTCTTTTCGCCCGACGGATCGATGTTAGCCTACACGAGTATGGAGCGGGCCGGGAACGAGTCAGATAAAAGTCGGCTGTTTGTCGAGTCTTTGTCAACGGGCGAAAAGCATGATCTGACCGCAAATTTCGATTACGATGCGACGGATCTGCATTGGGAGAGCGATTCGTCGCTGCTGTTTGTCTCTCCGATTCAAGGGACGATTCAGCTGTGTCGCGTCGGCGTGGATTCTGCCCGGGTCGTGACACTTACCTCGGGAGCGCACGACATCGTTTCGGTCGATTGTCGTGAGGGAAAGATCGTTGCATCGGTAACTTCGCTTGCTTCGCCGGCCGAGCTGTATGCTGTGGAGCGTGAAAGTGGAGAGCTGGAGCGTATTACCGAGACAAATCCCGAAATAGACCGTTATATCCGGATGGGAGAGGTCCGGGAGCGATGGGTGACCACGACAGACGGAAAACAGATGTTGACGTGGGTTGTCCTGCCGCCTGATTTCGATTCGACCCGAAGCTATCCGGCACTGCTGTATTGTCAGGGTGGTCCGCAAAGTGTCGTCAGTCAGTTCTGGAGCTACCGGTGGAATCTTCAACTGATGGCTGCACACGGATACATAGTTGTCGCTCCGAACCGTAGAGGTGTGCCTTCGTTTGGGCAGGAGTGGCGTGATCAGATTTCAGGTGATTACAGCGGACAGAACATTCGTGACTACCTGAGCGCCATCGACGATGTGGCAGCTGAGCCGTGGGTCGATGCCAGTCGTTTGGGTTGTGTCGGGGCGAGCTACGGGGGCTACTCGGTCTTCTATCTTGCCGGTCATCATCAGAAACGCTTTAAGGCCTTTATCGCTCATTGCGGCATGTTCAACCTCGAAAGTATGTATGGGGCGACCGAAGAGCTTTGGTTCCCAAACAACGATCTGGGCGGACCCTATTGGAGCGATGATACGGTTACTCGGCGTTCCTATGCCAACTCACCTCATCGTTTCGTGAAAAATTGGGATACGCCGATTCTGATTTTCTCCGGGCAGGGGGATTTCCGGATTCCTTATACGGAGAGTTTGCAGGCCTTCACGGCAGCGCGTTTACGGGGTATTCCGAGCCGGTTGGTGACCTTCGAAGATGAGGGGCATCAGGTCTTCAAACCGCAGAATTCGCTCTTTTGGAATCGGGAGTTTTTCGAGTGGCTCGATCGCTATCTGGTCGAACCGTTTGTGCCTTAATATCTTAGAGTTAGGGAGAAGGATGGATGTTAGGTCCGAATTTCGATGAATTATTCCCGGTCGGGTTTTTCGGCTACGAAAAAGAAGTTGATACAACGGTTATCTGCCGGCTGTAGAAAGAAATCATCTTCGTGGATCGATGAAACTAATTTACGATTTGTAATCAAGAGTCGGCGTCGTTTGATGTTCTCGAGAAAGCCGAACGGAAGTTGTTGGATTTTTCTGGGGATCCATCGGTGGAGCATCAGAAAATCGAATCCGAGAAATGATTCGGCCATGCGGCGATCTCGTTCTCGATAGAGGGCTATACGCCGGTTTCCGTAGATTCCGAGTGTTTCTTTCAGTTTGAGAGTACAGGATATAAGGTTTTTAAGTTCATCTTCGGTGTACTCTCGCAGATTGAACGGATTTTTTGCCAGTGAGGTTTGTTGATTCGGAGTGATGACGAGCAGTTTTCCTCCGGGACGCAATACCCGCTGAATTTCCCGAATAAGAAGGAAGTCATTTTTGATTCGTTCCAATGAGAAGCAGCAGATTACGGTGTCGAATTGAGCGCTCTGAAAGGTCGAAAATGGCGGGAAATTCATGTGCCGGAATTCGAGGTTGACCGCTTCCGGAATATCATGTCTGTAATATCTTTGACTGGCGACGATATAGCTATGGACATGAGGTAAAAGATCTTCGATGTGTTCTTGAAGAGCTCCTCCGATGTCGAGTACGTCACCCGATACGTAATTGGTCAATGCCCGGCAGATGAAACGCATCTGCATGGTCGGATAATTGCGTGCGGCCAAAAGGCTGAGTATGTGTGAAGATCTGGCCATTTCGTTCGTCTATTCTTACAAATATATATCAAAAAAATAAAATAGAGGAAACGAACATCTCTTTTTGAATTTGGTTCGGGTGATAGAATAGAACTATTCGATATCGAGATCAAGAGTTTGACGTAGTTTTGTCAATAGAGGATTTTTTTCGGTAAGGTATTGCAACCGGTCTTCGGCCTTTATGGGTTTGAGTGGTTTTGTGCTTTCTGCGATTTCGACTTTGAAGTCGACCGCTAAGCGGACACCACTCAATTCGCAGAGCCGTTTTTGAATATCGGAGAGATGGTGTATAACCTCATCGTATAGCGATTCGTTAGGTACGTTGAGGTAGATTGTATAATCTTCGATACGAGCCTCTTCAAAGGCGGCCCCCAGTCGAGGCCGATCTTCAAGTAACTCTTGAGTGAGCTTCTGGTAGGCCTTTTTTAGTAACGCCTCGTTTTTTTCTTCTTTTTCTTCAGAAACGTTTCCCGTTGTGTTTGAAGTTATATCCGATGTGTTTGAGGTGCTTTCGTTTTTTTGTCTGTTATTCAGTAAAGAAAGAATCGACCGTCCGGAGAGCAGACTCTCTGTGTGTGCTTGGGGCGCTGCGGGTTGATTGTTATCGGGTACGGAAAGTGAGGCGGTACGAATTTTTTCCGTTTGGGTTCCGACGGTAGGGGTCGAGGGTACAGGGTCAAGCGTCTGAACTACGGTCGTTGCCGTACCACCTGTGGTCATTGGATTCTGAACCGTTGGTGGTACCTCCTTTTTGGGAGCAGTCTGTGCCGGGTTACGTGTCGGATTTTGCGCCGGGACAAGTTCGGGAAGTGAGGGGGTCAGGGTCTCCTCATTTTTTTTTTGACCGAGTCCGCAAAGTTTCATCAGACCCAGTTCTATGTGTAACCGTTGGTTGGTGGCTGTTCGTAGAGAAGCGTCCACTGAGGTCAACAAATCAATACCCTCGAACAGCAACGGAACGGGACATTGCCCCGCTTGTGTCTTATAGCGTTCGGCAACACTGCCCGTAACCTCCAGAAGAGGTATCGTTTGTGGATTTTTGCACATTAGCAAATCGCGCAGATGTGCGTTCAGTCCACCGATAAACGTCTGTCCCGAGAAACCTTTTCGCAATACTTCGTCGAACAGCAGCAGCGTTGCGGTGTAATTGCCTTCAAGTATTCGGTCGGTTACGGTGAAGTAGGTATCGTAGTCGAGTACATTAAGATTTTCCGCTACTTTTTCGGCCGTCAGGTTCGAACCGCAGAAGGATACCACCTTGTCATACATTGAGAGGGCATCGCGCATTCCTCCGTCCGCTTTGCGGGCGATGATGTGGAGCGATTCGTCATCATAAGTCACCTGCTCTTGTCCGGCGATGAATTTAAGATATGCGACCGTATCTTCTACCCGGATTCGGTTGAAATCATAAATCTGGCACCGAGAGAGTATTGTCGGTATGATTTTGTGTTTTTCGGTCGTGGCCAGGATGAAGATGGCGTGTGCGGGCGGCTCTTCGAGTGTCTTGAGGAAGGCATTGAAAGCTTGTACGGAAAGCATATGCACCTCGTCGATAATAAAGACGCTGTACTGTCCGATTTGAGGTGGGATACGTACCTGTTCGGTCAGACTACGGATGTCGTCAACGGAGTTATTCGAGGCGGCGTCGAGTTCATGGATATTGAACGAGCGCCCTTCATTGAACGCCTTGCAGGATTCACATTCGTTGCATGCCTCTGCATCGGGACCGGGATTGAGGCAGTTGATCGCTTTGGCAAAAATGCGGGCGCAGGTCGTTTTACCAACACCTCGTGGTCCACAAAAGAGATAAGCATGAGCCAATTGGTGACGGCTGATCGCATTTTTCAGTGTCGAAGTAATATGACCCTGTCCGACGACCGAAGCAAAGGTCGTCGGACGGTATTTTCGAGCTGATACGATAAAATTATCCATGCGTTATCCTCGTTTCGACTACAAATATACGCAAAGTCGGAAGCAAAAGCCAAACAGAAGAGAGATTTTTGTTGAAACCTGAATTATATCTTATGCATAGTGATGGAGTTTGAAAAATGGTTTCTCCATGACATAAGGTCTGTAGGCTGGAAACGGTCTCTGTCATTTCGACCTGACGTGGCAGAATAGTTGATTCCCATAGAAACATTTTGTCGCGATTTTATGTCATATCTGTCAAATATGCCGTCTGGCAGCAGTTTTGTACTATTTCCTCGCGAATTTTGATTAGAAAATAATTAGGAGGAAATAAGATATGAACATTAACAGTTTAACCATTAAGGCTCAGGAGGCATTGCAGAGTGCAATGAACCTGGCGTCGAACGGAGGCAATCAGGCTGTCGAACCGTTGCATATCTTGAGTGCCATTATCGAAGAGGAAAATAGCGTTGGTGTCTTTCTGCTTCAGAAAGTGGGAGTAAACATCGGTGCTCTGCGGAGCGTGCTCAAAGAGCAGTTGGATCGTTTACCCAAAGTGCAGGGCGGCGATGTCTACTTTTCACGAGAGAGCTCGGAAGTGATCCAGAAGGCAACTGACTACACCAAAACCTTTGGTGACAAGTATGCGTCGGTCGAGCATCTGTTGTTGGGACTTTTGGCCGACAAGGGTGAGGCCGGACGTCTGCTGCGGGAGTCGGGAGCTACGGAAAAAGAGCTCGTGACAGCGATCCGTGAACTCCGTAAGGGGTCTACGGTCGATAGCCAGACCAGCGAGCAGGAGTATGATGCGCTGGGTAAGTACGCCATCAATCTGAACGATCAGGCGCGGAAAGGAAAACTCGATCCTGTAATTGGTCGTGATGATGAGATCCGTCGGGTGCTGCAGATTCTTTCTCGGCGAACCAAAAACAACCCGATTCTGGTCGGTGAGCCGGGTGTCGGTAAAACCGCTATCGCCGAAGGTATCGCTCATCGAATTGTAGATGGGGATGTTCCCGAAAGTCTGCGCAGCAAACAGGTCTACTCGTTGGATATGGGTGCTCTGATCGCCGGAGCCAAATATAAAGGTGAGTTTGAGGAGCGACTGAAGGCTGTCGTAAAAGAGGTGATCTCTTCGGAAGGCGAGATCCTGCTCTTTATCGATGAGATCCATACGTTGGTTGGTGCCGGAAAAGGCGACGGTGCGATGGATGCGGCCAATATCCTGAAACCGGCGTTGGCTCGAGGAGAACTCCGTGCTATCGGTGCTACGACGTTGGATGAGTTCCAGAAATATTTCGAACAGGATAAGGCGTTGGAACGTCGATTCCAGAAGGTCATGGTTGACGAACCCTCTACGGCAGATGCCATCTCGATCCTGAGAGGTTTGAAGGAGCGTTATGAGAATCACCACAAGGTACGGATCAAGGATGAGGCGATCATTGCGTCGGTCGAGTTGTCGAATCGGTACATTACCTCGCGGTTTTTGCCGGATAAGGCGATCGACCTGATTGATGAGGCGGCAGCAAGATTACGGTTGGAGATGAACTCGGTTCCGGAAGAGATCGATGAGCTGGATCGTAAAGTCCGTCAGTTGGAGATCGAACGTGAGGCGATTCGTCGGGAGAAGGATCAGGGCCGGATCGAGGAGTTGACTCGGGAGATTGATGAGCTGAACGCCAAACGGACTACCCTGCGTGCAAAATGGCAGAGCGAGCGGGATGTTCTGGAGCAAATTCAGAAGAACAAACAGTTGATGGAGGAGTTGAAGGTCGAAGCAGCAGAGGCAGAGCGTAACGGCGATTATGGAAAGGTCGCTGAGATCCGATACGGAAAGATGCGCGAAACGGAGGCTGAGATCCAGAAACTTCAACAGGAGGTTGCGAAGAATGCCGAGGCCGGAGCCATGATCAAGGAGGAGGTCGATGCAGAGGATATTGCAGAGGTCGTGGCTCGGTGGACGGGAATTCCGGTAAGCCGTATGTTGCAAAGCGAGCGTGAAAAGCTGCTGAAGATGGAGAGCGAACTGCACGATCGGGTTGTAGGCCAGGATCAGGCGATTTCGGCCATTTCGGATGCCGTGCGTCGGTCTCGGGCCGGGTTGCAGGATCCGCGCCGTCCGATCGGTTCGTTCATCTTCCTGGGAACGACCGGTGTCGGTAAAACCGAATTGGCAAAGGCGTTGGCCGAGTATCTGTTCAACGACGATACAATGATGACCCGTATTGATATGAGTGAGTATCAGGAACGTCACAGCGTGTCGCGTTTGATCGGTGCGCCTCCGGGATATGTCGGTTACGACGAGGGTGGTCAGCTGACCGAAGCGGTGCGGAGAAAACCCTATTCGGTAGTGCTGCTCGATGAGATCGAAAAGGCCCATCCGGATGTCTTCAATATCCTGTTGCAGGTGCTCGATGACGGACGGTTGACCGATAACAAGGGTCGTACAGTCGATTTCCGCAATACGATCATTATCATGACGTCGAACATTGGTTCGCACATCATCATGGATCGGTTGTCGAAGTACACCGATGAGTTGCCACCGGAGAATGTACTCGATGAGACGAAGAAAGAGGTGTTCGATCTGATGAAGCAGACGATTCGTCCCGAGTTCTTGAACCGTATCGACGAGATCATTATGTTTACGCCGTTGACGCGGGACGATGTCCGTCAGATTGTGCTGTTGCAGATTCGTCAGATCAACGAGATGTTGGCTCAAAACAGCATTCGCATGGAGGTATTGGACAAAGCTGTCGACTGGATTGCTGAGAAGGGTTACGATCCGATGTTCGGTGCACGACCGGTTAAACGTACGTTGCAACGTTATCTGGTCAATGAACTCTCAAAGGAGATTTTGGCCGGTAAGATTGATAGGAACAGCGTGATCACGGTAGATGCCGGACCCGATGGGTTGATCTTCAATAACGGTAATTCTTGACTAAATAACGAAGAGGAAAAGATTCTTTAAAAATCTTTTCCTCTTTTTTTGTATGGTTGTGGAAATAAATCAGGATTCGGCCGAGCGGAAAAGTATACGGGCGAGTTCGTCTAATTTGTTGATATAGACGATTTCGATACCTTTGGGAGGATTTGGCAGGGTTTTTCGCAAGTAACCCGATACGACAATCCTGTGGAATCCGAGTCGGGCGGCTTCGCTGATGCGTTGTTCGCTGCGTGTTGCCGGACGTATCTCGCCCGAGAGTCCGACCTCTCCGGCATAGCAGCATTTCGGATCGAGCGGCCGATCGAAATAGGAGGAGAGGATGGCGGCGATGATCCCCGCATCGAGCCCCGTATCGTTAATCTTGAACCCTCCGGCAAAGTTTAGAAAAACATCTTTCTGGTACATCTTCAGTCCGACCCGTTTTTCGAGTACCGCGAGCAGCATGTTGAGGCGGCGGGAATCGAAACCGGTGGCCGAGCGTTGCGGAGTACCGTAGGCCGCCGTACTGACTAACGCCTGTGTCTCGATCAGATAGGAGCGGGCTCCGTCAACGGCGGCTCCGACAGCAATGCCGTTGAGCGGTTCATCGTAGTGCGAAAGTAGGATTTCGGAAGGGTTACTTACTTCGATCAATCCTTCGTACTTCATTTCGAAAACGCCGATCTCAAAAGTGGCTCCGAAACGGTTCTTGATACTGCGCAAGATTCTATATACGTTGTTGTTGTCGCCTTCGAACTGCAGTACGACGTCAACGATATGTTCCAGAATTTTCGGTCCGGCGATAATGCCGTCCTTGGTGATGTGTCCGATGATGACGATCGAGGTCCGGTTCTGCTTGGCATATTTTTGCAACAGGGCCGCGCATTCTCTGATCTGGGAGACGCTGCCCGGCGATGAGTCGATCGTATCGGTGTGGATCGTCTGGATCGAGTCGATGATCACCAGATCGGGTGTCTGTTGCGAGATCTGGGTGAGGATGTTCTCGAGGTTCGTTTCGCTGTATACCAGACAGGAGTCGTTCGAAATGCCGATGCGCTCGGCCCGCATCTTGATCTGGTGCGGCGACTCTTCTCCCGATACATACAGCGTTTTCAGATCGGTGGCCTTCAAGGCCAATTGCAGGCTGAGGGTCGATTTCCCGATGCCCGGTTCTCCGCCCAGCAGGATGATCGAGCCCGGAACCAGTCCGCCACCCAATACCCGGTTGACCTCTCCGTTGCCCAAATCGATGCGCGTAAAGTTTTGGTGCTCGATTTCGCGTACTGGAATCGGCCGGTTGTCCGATCGTCCCGAACGATGGGCCGGATGGGTCGGCTCTTTCGTCACGACCTCTTCGACAAAGGTGTTCCATTCGCCGCACGCAGGGCAGCGGCCCACCCATTTGGTCGACTCATATCCGCAGTTGCGGCAAAAAAACGATTTTTTGAGCTTGGCCATGACTTATTGAACTCACCGGATCTGTGTTCGGATCTATTTGATAAAGAATCGGTAAATGTCGTTTCCTGTAGCGAAGATCATCAGTGCGAAGATGATGAACATACCCACGATTTGGGCATATTCGAGGAACTTGTCGCTCGGTTTTCGTCGGGTGATGACCTCGACAAGCAGGAACAGCACGTGTCCTCCGTCCAATGCGGGGATCGGGAGGATGTTCATCACAGCGAGAACGATCGACAGCAGGGCGGTGATGCTCCAGAAACGTTGCCAGTCCCATTCGTTAGGGAAGATGCTTCCTATCGTGATTACGCCACCCAACGATTTGTAGGCTTCGGTCTTGGGTTTGAACAGCAGTTTGAACTGGTCGATATAGCTGCTGATCTCTTCTCCGGTACGTTTGAATCCGGCCGGTATCGACTCCAGCAACGAATAATTGTGCGTCCGGAAAGTGAGCAGGCTGTCGTAGGTTCTGGGGTATACTCCGATAGTTCCCTCGGCCGATACCTTTACCGGAATCGTTGTGATCTTGGTCATTCCATCTGTTTTTCGGACCAGACCCAACGTGACGGTATCTCCCGGTACAGCATGGAAAGCACCTGAATATTGATCAAAGAAGGTCATAGGGGTACCGTTGTATGAAATCAGCGAATCTCCCGGTTGCAATCCGGCCTGAGCTGCTCCTGAACCGCTCACGACTGAACTGATAATGAACGGGATGCGAGGACTGAGCAAAATCGATGTATCGGCCGATTGGAGCAGACGATTGATCGATTCTTCCGAGATGTCGATTCGAACTTTTTGTCCGTTGCGTTCAACAGTTACGTATTCGGGCTGTCCGAACAGGATGGATTTTAGAGTTCCTGGCCAATCGGTAGCCGGTTCACCCTCGATGTCGACGATGCGGTCTCCGTTGCGAAAACCTATTTCCTGACCCAGTTGATCGAAAGTGTATCCATATACGATATCTCTGTTCTCCAGAACGGTTTCGCCCCATTTGTAACTCATGCCGATGTAGATGATCAGGGCAAAAACGATATTCATGACAACGCCTCCGACCATGATCAGCAGTCGTTGCCATGCGGGTTTTGCCCGGAATTCATAGGGCTGGGGAGGAGACTTCATCTGTTCGGTATCCATCGATTCGTCGATCATACCGGAGATCTTGACATATCCGCCGAAAGGGACCCATCCGATACCGTACTCGGTGTCGCCTTTTTTGAACTTGAAAAGTGAAAACCAAGGATCGAAGAAAAGATAGAATTTTTCCACCCGTGTTTTGAACAGTCGGGCGAACAGGAAGTGTCCGAATTCGTGTATGATCACCAGCAACGAAAGGCTGACGATGAATTGCAGAATTTTAATTACTATATCCATAGAATCAAGCGTTTATTCGTGTGTTTATAAGCGAAGAGGCCATTTCCCGAGCCTCCCGATCGGTTTGTTCGTACTCTTCCAGAGTTTTGCAGTGTGTGGCAGGAATCCGGTTGAGAGTTTCTTCATTGATGCGGGCGATATCCGTAAAATGGATTTTTTCTGCTAAAAACGCTGCGACACCGACTTCGTTGGCTGCATTGAGTATGGCTCCTGCATTCCCTCCCGTTTTCAGACATTCGAATGCCAGCTTGAGGTTCGGAAATCGTTGGGTGTCGGGTTTGAAGAACTCAAGGCGACGTAGAGTGCAGAAATCGAGCCGTTTTCCCGCCAGTGGCAACCGTTGCGGGAAGGTGAGCGCATATTGGATCGGCAGGTGCATATCCGGCGTTCCGATCTGGGCTTTGATCGCACCGTCTTGAAATTGAACCATCGAGTGGATGATCGACCCCGGGTGGATCACTACGTCGATCTGTTCCGGCCGTAAACCGAATAACCACCGGGCCTCGATCACCTCGAAACCTTTATTCATCAACGAGGCCGAATCGATCGTTACCTTTGCACCCATGTGCCAGTTGGGATGGTTCAGCGCCTGTTCGATACCGACCTGTTCCATCTCTTCGATCGTTTTGTGCAGAAATGGACCGCCAGATGCGGTGAGTATGATTTTGTCGATCGGGGCATTTTCTCCCGCAAGGCACTGGAAGATTGCCGAGTGCTCCGAATCGACAGGCAGAATCGGGGCATGGTGCTCTGTGGATAGTCGGGTTATGATCTCCCCGGCGACGACCAGACACTCCTTATTGGCCAAAGCGACTTTTTTGCCGTGTCGCAGAGCTTGGGCCGTAGGGAAAAGTCCGCTGTATCCGACCAAAGCCATCACGACCGTGTCCACTTCCGTAGAACAAACTACCTGTTCGAGCGATTCGCTTCCTGCATATACTTTGATCGGGTAGTCGATCAATGCATTGCATAGTTGGGGATAATATTGTTTGTCGGCAATTACTACATTGTCCGGGAGAAATTCGATGGCTTGTTCGGCCAATTTTTGCCATTGACGATTGGCAGAAAGTGTCGTTACTTCAAATCGGTCGGGATAGTTTCTGACAATATCGAGGGTTTGTGTTCCGATCGAACCGGTCGATCCCAATATGGCCAATCGCTGTTTTATCGGTGTCATTTTTCTATTTGCAGAAGGGTTTTATAGAACGGTACCCGTCGTTTCGATTAATCCATCTTTTTTAAAATACGATGAATCGTTCCGGATCGATCGGAGTCCCGTTTTGCCATAGTTCGAATTCAAAAATATTTTGTGTGTTATTGGTTGCAGGAGCTTCTCCTCCGGCATATCCGATGATCTCTCCGCTCGATACACGGTCTCCTGTTTTCTTTAAGACACGGGTGTTGTGGCGGTATACGGATAGCATATTGTCAATGTGTTGAATCATGAGAGAAAAACCGCTTTCTGGATTCCAAGAAGAGGAGACTACCGTGCCGTCCATTACGGCCATCACTTGTTGGTCGGGACTTATGGTAAGCGTTACACCATAGCGTTTGTCGATTGGACTGAACTGTTCGGTGACGACGCCTTTGACCGGAGTGAACAGATCCAATGCGTTACGCAATGAACGGCGGGCGGCATCCGGATCGTTCAGACTGTATATTCCGCCGGCTGCTTCCATTTGTGAACGGAGTATGGAGTCTTCGACTATAGAGGCGACGATCGTATTGTTTTTTTTCGAGGTGTCAACTACGGTCACGTTATTTCGTGTAACCGGATTTTTCCCGGCCATGATTAAAGAGATATTTTCGCTGTATATCTGCATGTTGCGAATCTCTTGTTCCAAAGAGTCGAGGCGAACGATATTTTCGATCAACAGCGTGCGCGATTTGTTGCCCGGATAGCCGGGAATCAAATCTAATATTGGCGTATAGGCGACCGTTGTAGTAATGATAATGAAAAGCACAAGAATTAATGCGATGAATCCGGCCAGCAGATTAAGCGGACTGATGTACATGTACCATACTTCTCTGTCCGTATGCAGGTTTCGTATGCTGACGCGATGCTTTTCGCGCAGATTCCGAATGAAGTATAGAATGCTTTCCTTTAATTTCATGAGAATATTTGTTACCAAACAACTTACAAAGATAATAATTTCTATCGGCTAACGGCAAAACGGAGGAAATATAAAGATTATTTTGAGAATCTTTTTTTATTCCGGTGTGTTTTGAAAATAAGTTATAAAGTGTAAATTTGCGTAGAGATTGTTCGGCTGTTTCTTTTGGAACGGTTGATGTTGAGGTCGTTTTATCGAGATTTGGTATCGGTGTTTGGGAGAATAGCGGTCAAAGATCTATGGTGAAACGACAAGTTGATTTTTTTAACGAAACATAATATGTTGAAACCTACACTTTTGGTTCTTGCTGCGGGTATGGGATCCCGCTATGGTTCATTGAAACAGATGGATGGTGTTGGCCCTAATGGGGAGGCTATCATCGATTACTCCATTTATGATGCGATACGGGCCGGTTTCGGACGTGTCGTTTTCGTAATTCGGCATACTTTTGAGAAAGAGTTCCGTGAAATGTTTACTCCGGAACGCTTCGGGGGTAAGATCGATATCGATTTCGTATTTCAGGAACTCGACAAATTACCGGAAGGATTCACCGTTCCGGCTGACCGTGTTAAACCGTGGGGAACGAATCATGCCGTAATGATGGCCGAAGGGGTGATCAAGGAGGAGCCCTTTGCCGTGATCAACTCCGATGACTTCTATGGAGCTGAAGCCTATAAAACGATCGGCGATTATTTGCGCAGCGTTTCCGGTCAGCAAAACCATTACTGTATGGTAGGTTATGAGCTGAAGAATACGCTTTCCGATTATGGATCCGTATCCCGGGGTATCTGCGGGTTGGACAATAATGGAAATCTTACTTCGATGGTGGAACGAACCAAAATCGAACGGCATAACGGCAAGATCGTTTATGAGGATGAAAAGGGTGATCTGTTCCCGTTGGCGGAGGATACTCTTGTCTCGATGAATATGTTCGGCTTTACCCCCGATTATTTTAAATACTCTAAAGATTATTTCAGCGCGTATTTGAAAGATAATATCGACAATCCTAAATCGGAGTTCTATATTCCGACGATGGTCAATAAACTGGTTAAGGAAGGACGCGTTCAGCTCCGTGTGTTGCATAGTTCGGCACAGTGGTTCGGGGTGACTTACAAAGAGGACCGTCCGGCTGTTGTAGAGCGGATCCGCCGTCAGATCGAAGCTGGAATCTATCCCGAAAAACTCTGGAAATAAGCGAACGATTATGGATATAGAACAAAAAGTTTGGGGTATTACGCCCGAGGGAGAGGCGGTCATCCTGTATAAATTGATTAATGCACATGGTGCTTCCGTACAGTTGACCAACTTTGGGGCAACAGTCGTATCGATCGAGGTTCCGGACCGGGAAGGAAAACTCGCGAATGTGGCGTTGGGTTACGATGATTTCAAGGGTTATAAGAATGATGGTCCTTATATGGGAAAGACCGTCGGCCGTTTTGCCAACCGTATCGGAAATTCTCGTTTTGTGTTGGATGGCAAGGAGTATCGATTGAGTGCAAATTGTGCAGGAGGTCACCACATTCATGGCGGAGGAGCAGATGGTTTTGCCAATAAGGTGTGGGAGAGTCGGGTAGAGACGGACCGTGTTGCCTTTTCGCTGTTCAGTCCCGATGGAGATCAGGGATATCCCGGCGATTTGCAGGCTGAAGTGGTATACGATTGGTCAGATGACTGTGAATTGGAGATCACCTATTATGCGAAAACTTCGGCTCCGACGATTATTAACCTGACCAATCACTCCTATTTTAATCTGAAAGGAGAGGATCGTCCGGGTGCGATGGATCAACAGCTTAAATTGAATTCCCATAAGTATCTGCTTTACGATGCAAACTGCATCTGTACGGGAGAACTGGTTGAAGTAAAGGGAACTCCGATGGATTTTACGGAGTTTAAACCGTTGTCTCGGGATATCGATGCCGATTACGAACCGTTGCGTTATGGATCGGGTTATGATCAGAGTTGGGCAATTGACGGATACGAGAAAGGAAAACTCTCCGAGGCAGGTATTCTGTATGATCCGGAGAGCGGACGGCGTTTGCGGATCTCGACTACTCAGCCTTCGATCCATATTTATGCGGGTAATTTCTTGAAAGGATGTCCGCGTAGCATCAGCGGTCATGAGTACGACAACCGTGCGGGTGTTGCGATTGAGTGTCAGGCCTACCCGAATAGTCCGAACTGTGCGAACTTCCCGAGTACAGTACTGCGTCCTGGTGAGTTGTATAACGAAAAAATTATTTTCCGTTTCGATACGGTTGCGCGTTAGGCACGTGTCTCTAGTTTAGCCAATTATTAACCTAAAATAGAAGTTATAGATGGAATCTACAAAACAAAAAAGTTATGTGTTGCCGATTATTATGATGTTCGCGCTCTTTTTTATGATCGCGTTCGTTACGGGGCTTCAGAATCCGATGGGAATCATCGTGAAAAACCAGTTCGGTGCATCGAATTTTATGTCCCAATTGGGAAATGCGGCAAACTTTATCGCATATGCGTTCATGGGACTCCCTGCCGGTATCATGTTGCAGCGTTTGGGGTATAAAAAAACCTCGCTGGTTGCAATTATGGTTGGTTTTGTCGGTGTATTGATCTCTTACATTTCGGGAATCGTGGAGAGCTTCGGCGTTTATTTGATCGGAGCACTTGTTTCCGGTTTTTCGATGTGTATGCTTAACACCGTAGTCAATCCGATGTTGAATACATTGGGTGGCGGTGGAAATCGTGGAAACCAGTTAGTACAGTTCGGTGGTTCGTGTAACTCGATCGGGGCAACCATTGTGCCGGTATTAGTAGGATATCTGATCGGTGGGCAGGTGGATACAGCCTCGATTAGCGATGCCAATCCCGCATTGTTCTTGGCAATGGGTATTTTTGCTTTGGCTTTTGTTGTCTTTGCATTCGTTCGTATCCCAGAGCCTCACTTGGCAGCTGCTGCAGAAATGAAAAAAGAGAAGGACAAACACAGTCCATTCTCGTTCCGTCATTTCGTATTGGGAACTTTGGCAATTTTCTTTTATGTCGGGGTTGAGGTTGGAATCGCCAATACTTCGAACCTGTTTATGACAGAGGGCGTTGATAAAGGTGGTTTGGGAATCGATACGACAATTGCAGGAACGATCGTTGGAACTTATTGGTTCTTTATGTTGATCGGACGTCTTTTGGGTGGAGTTATCGGAAGTCGGGTTTCCAGCCGGACCATGTTGACGACCGTTAGCGCTGTGGCTGCTCTTTTCATCCTTTTGGCTATATTCAGTCCGCTGACTACGACGGTAAATATGCCGGTGTTTAAATCGGATATTTCGTTTGGGCTTGCTGAAGTGCCCATCGGAGTGATGTTTATGATCCTGTGCGGATTGTGTACCTCTGTTATGTGGGGTAATATTTTCAATCTGGCTGTCGAAGGATTGGGTAAATACACGGCGGCTGCATCGGGTATCTTCATGGTGATGGTTTGCGGTGGCGGTATCCTGCCGTTGATTCAAGGTTATGTGGCCGACGGTTTCGGCTTCCTGAACAGTTTCTGGGTGATCATCGTAGCATTGGCTTATATGTTGTTCTATGCCCAGATCGGTTCCAAAAATGTAAATAAGGATATTCCGGTAGATTAGTCGGAGTAATTGTTTTGAATGAAATGTAGAGAGCGGTTAGATACAAATAGCCGCTCTCTGTTATTATTTTTAAGATCATGAGAAAGTTGTTTTTTGTAGGGATAGTCGGATTGATTTTAGCGACGAATCCGAAATGTGTCGAGGCACAACAGGTGGCAAGCGATCAGTGGGCGGCGACGGATGGCCTCGGACGAAAATTGCCGGACAGAGAGCAGACCCGTGCTCGACGTGATGACCGGAAAGTAGCTCTTTTTTACTGGACGTGGCATACCTCGCCAATTACCGATTATCGCCGGATCGGGAACATTACTCAGATTCTTAAAGAGCATCCCGAAGCGATTGAAGACTTTTATCATCCGGCGTGGGACATCGGCGGAAACTCCTATTTCTGGGATGAACCCCTGTTCGGGTATTACCGGACAACAGATCCGTGGGTATTGCGGAAGCATGCCGAAATGTTGGCAGATGCCGGAGTGGATGTCGTGTTTTTCGATTGTACGAACGGCTCTTTTACGTGGAAGTCCTCCTATGACGTATTGATCGATGTATGGACGCAGGCACAAAAGGATGGAGTCAATGTACCGAAGATTGCCTTTATGTTACCGTTCGGACCGATCGATGAGTCGCTGGTTTCACTTAGGATGTTGTACGAAGACATTTACAAATCGGGGCGGGCAAAGAATCTTTGGTTTTATCTGCACGGAAAGCCCTGCATCATGGCCTATCCCGACAACCTGACCGACTCGAAAGAGGACCGGGAGATCGCACAATTCTTCACTTTTCGCCCCGGGCAGCCCGACATTGTGGACGGTCCTATGCGTCCCGATCACTGGGGATGGCTCGAAACCTACCCGCAGCATAAGTATGTGGAGCGTTCGGATGGCAGTTGCGAACAGATGGTGGTCTGTGTCGCCCAGAATACGAATGCGGCAAGCGGAGGACACTGTTGTGCATTTAATGCACCCGGTACATACGGTCGCAGTTATACCCAACAGCACGGACAGGATACTCGTGAGGATGCCTATCTGTACGGGTTGAACATTCAGGAGCAGTGGGATTATGCCCTGTCGTGCGACCCCGATCTGATTTTCGTTACGGGCTGGAATGAGTTCATTGCTGGGAAACACATCGGATGGCATCCTGCTCGACCGTACTATCCGTTTGCTTTCCCCGATCAGTTCGATTGGGAACGGAGCCGCGACATCGAACCGGTCAAGGCTTGGAGGGACAAGGGAGATGTTTACTATATCCAACTGGTAGATAATATTCGCCGGTATAAGGGCGTTTCCGATCCCTCTGAGGTTTCGTCGCCCCGAAGCTTTAAGATTGGCCGTTTTGAAGGTTGGAGTGACGTATTGCCCGATTTTCGGCATTATAAAGGGAATACGATACACCGTAGTAGTCCTGGACATGCGGATATGTTCTATACCAATACTACGGGACGGAACGATATTGTGGATGCAAAAGTGGCCAGAGACCGACGGTATGTCTACTTTTATGTCGAGACGGCTGAAAATCTGACTCCCGAGAGCGATCCGAACTGGATGATGCTCTTCATCGATACCGACCGCGACAAGTCAACCGGATGGGGCGGATACGATTTCGTTTTGAATGATGAGTCACCCGAGAAGGGGAAATGTGTTTTGTCCCGCAGTATCGGTTCAGAGTGGGGATGGGAGCGTGTTGGGACGGTCGATTATGCAGTTGACGGAAATCGCATGGAGATTCGCATTCCTCGCTCGCTTTTGAACTTGGACGGGTCGCTCGCTTTTGAATTCAAGTGGAGCGATAATATGCAGGAAGAGGGTAATATTATGGATTTCTATGTCAACGGGGATGCTGCGCCCGGAGGTCGGTTCAATTTTGTGTACGACGAGCGAAACAGTGGTGAGAAACGTTGATTTTTTATGTTTTTAAATATAAGTCTGTATAGCCTTCTTTTCTGAGGCTTGATAGGTAGGAAAACAATCGGGGCGACCTTCTGAAAAGGTCGCCCCGTGTTGTACCGGTATAATCCGGTTATTAGTTTATTTCTTATTTACCGTAAGCTACGCTTTCGATTACGACCGGACCGATCAAACCGGCTTTTTGCAGCGGTGAATCGGCTCTCCATGGGTTGCACGGAGTCCAAGTCGTACGTTCAGCCTCAGGCAGTTTCTGATCGCCGATCAAACGGTTTACCCAAGTGTTGACAACTTCGATTTCCAGTTCGTTGTCACCTTGTTTCACCAGATCGGTGATGTCCAATTTGTATGGTGCAGTCCATACGCCTCCGGCTTCTTGTCCGTTAACCTTCACGCGAGCCATGGCTACGAAATCATTCAGGTTGATCAAGATATTCTTGTCAGCCGGAACTTCGTCCAATTTGAACGTGTTTTTGTATGTAGCTGTACCCGAGTAGTATTTGATCTTGTCGTCGGCATTGGTCGACCAGTCTGTCAGGCTTTCGAATACGACGGGATCTTTCGGACCACGGAGTTTGTCGGCAAAGTCTACATTCCATGGACCTGCAACTTCAGTGATCTGTACAGGGGTCGGGTAGTTAACCTCTACGCTATTGCCTGCCGGCTGTCCTGCTTTGTCCATAAATACGACGAATGCACTTTCGTAAGGAGCCAGTTGCATCGGAACGGCAGTAGCACCCTCTTTCTGTTCGAAGGCGGTCAGTTTGCGGATATCGCCGGTTACCGGAGCCCAAAGTTCGGGTTGCAGACCCGTTACGCGGAATTCAGGTGTAACCGTGATCGTTTCGTTGCTTTGGTTGCTGATGAAGTAGATCTCTCCGTTAGCCAAAGTGCGGTGTCCGTAATGTACGGGAGCTCCTTCCGGAATACGGCAGTCTGGAATTACACCGATTTGAGCGAAGGCCTCTTCCATCGTCAGACCGTTCATGATCATACCTTTGCCGTATTGTCTCGATTTAACGTTTACACCGTCCACGTCGCCCCAGATTTCGGCAGCCAAAGCTTTAACCTGTTCGTCAGCTTGCGGTTGGTTTTGCAGACTCGGAGAGCGGCTTGGAGCAGGTCCAAGTACGACAGCACCTTTCTGAATCAACTCTTTGATCTTTGTCAAAACCTCTGGACGCATGGTCTCGAGTTTCGGAAGAACCAGAATACTGTATTGTGTACCGTGAGGTAATGTGATCTTACCGTCTTTCACGTCCATGTATTTCTCGATCACTTCAGCGTTCATGTAGTCGAATTGATAACCTACGGGCAGAGCAGGATCTGCAATACCGGTCATCTTCGGTGCGTCTTCTCCGATGAAATAAGCTACGTCAGCTACATTCAGACCTTGTTGGAGCATGTAGTTCGCACGTTTGAGGTAGGTCGTGTAGACATCCATTTGTGAGAACCAAGTGTTGTAACGGTTGAATTCGTTACCGAATCCTGCATTTACACCCGGCATACGATCGTCCGGTTGTGTAATGTATACGTGCAGCAGGGTGTTGTTGATACCTTCTGCGAAGAAGCGGTCACCACGTTGTTTGATGACACCCGGATAGCGTGAATATGCGTTTCCTGCGCAAGTGTTCGATTCTGCGGAGACTTTGCGTTTTCCGTAGATGTGGGCACAAGAGGAGGCGGCACGATTTTCGATATCGCCGAGTTCGCCTTCACTCCAGAACTCACCTCCAATCTCATCGGACTGTCCACCGTACATCAGGAACTCTCCGGGGAATCCCCAGTGACCGTAGTTTTCGAGCCATGTGTGCAATCCGTATTTGTGGCTGATGTCGCGCAGACCACCTACATAATCGTAAGCAACTTTATCGGCAACCATACGGCGAACATCCCACAAGAAGCGGTCTGATTCCTCTTCGCTACCTACTACAACGCCGTTGTATACGGGGAGATAGGGCGTAGGATCGTAGCCATAACGGGTCTTGAACTCTTCGATCATGTTGTCCGTAAAGTTCTGTCCACCGGTTTCGTAGCTGTCCTGAACTACGACTCTAAACGTTTTACGGTCTTCAGCCGGGATACGACGAAGAATTTCTCCCATATGAGCTTCAAAATGTTTTTCGATGTGTTCGCGGCTCATTTTGTCCGTTTCGTATCCAGTAGCTTCTGGAGATGCCGGACTGTTGGTTGTTCCGGTAGGAGTCATACCCATACGCAAAATTACCCATTCCCCTTCAGGAACATCCCATGTCAGGGTGCCGTCAGCACTCATGTATTGAGAAATATCCTGAACTTGTGCGGTTTTTACGATCGTTTCCGGATCGTCTACTTCCGGTTGAACACGCCATTGATAATCTTTCCAATAGGGCAGAGGGGTCGGATGCATTTTGGCCAGCGTTTTTTCGCTGAATCGTTCTACCCGAGGAGCAGCGCCCAAAGAAACTTCAGCCAGTCCGCTTCCGTTGTTGGCACCGGTGACAATCAGGCGGAAATCGGTAGCTGTCGTTGCCGGGATCGACATGACAACAGGAGCGTATGGATCAAAACCTACGTTAAGAGCAGGATTTGTCCGGTTGATATCGAATTGGACCAAAGTTTTGAAGGCATCCCCCTCTTTAACTTGCAGTTCGCATTGAGCTCCCATTGGATGTTCCGTCGGTTTGAGAGTCAGGCTGCGGGCTGTAAAAGGTTCGTTAGCTTTCAGGTCGATCGTAATCGCTCCTCCAGCTGGCATGGAGATGCTTGTATTCATATCCCCATCCGTAAGCTTGGAGAGACCTGCCACGCTTGGAGTAGATGATATTTTCCCGTTTGTTTCGTTCAGGAAGAGCAGATCACCTTTCGGTGCAGGATAAGCGATGACCCGCACGTCTTGGAACGAATCGGCGGGAGCAACCAGTTTTTGATTCAATTTTACAGGTCCGGTTACACGCAATTCAGAAGAGTTCAGATAGCGCATAGCCTCTTTGGCTGTAACCCAAGGGCCACCTGATTGGCTCCACCCCGGAGAGTTAAAAATACCGATTTCGATATTCAATTCGGTCGCCTTTTTCAGAGCAGCGTGAAGAATCTTCCACCACTCTTCGCTTAGCATTTTGACGTTACCGTAAGGAATGTCGTCTTGTCCGATGTTTCCAATGAAGGCGCGGTTGATACCTGCTTTCTTCATTGATTCAAGGTCTTTAATAACCCCCTCTTCGGAGATGTTATTAGAGATCCAATACCAGTAAACGCTGGTCTGAATCGAGTCGGGAGGTGTAATAAATCCCGATTCAAGTGCGGTGTACGGTACGGATTCGGCTTGTGAAGTTGTGCCGTTTCCGCAAGCCATCATGGCCGTTCCAGCCAATGCACAGAATGAAAGTTTAAGTAAATGATTCATAAAAATTATTGTTTGGTTGAGTATACGAAGTTAAACCGACCACCAGGTGCCGTATCACCATTGACATAGAAGTCCATGATGTTTCCGTTGTCCTGCATGTTGTCGTTCCATTTGAATTCGATGTTTACCTCCTCACCGTCGATACCGAGCACCTCTCTCG
>CALURC010000009.1 GCA_944323075.1 uncultured Alistipes sp.
CGGAAACTGTCCAAAGATGCGAAACAGGCGGAGAAAGCAGTCAAGGGGCTGCAGACTATGATACGGAGGTTGGAAGCACAGATATTCAGGTCTCAATCCCAACTTGAAGAAATTGAGAAGTCTCTGGTTTCCGGCAAAATCGCTCTTCAGGAATATGAAATTCAAAAGACCAGGATACAAAAACAGATTTCCGAATACCAGTCAAAGCTTGAAAACAAGGCATGTAAGCTTCAAGAAAAGGAGCAGGAACTGGAGAAGATGACAAAGAATATAGACCGTGTCGGTAGAGTGGCGCAACCTTTCCGTAATCACAAGATAGATTTTGAGCCACCACGGATCACAAGTAAACCTCCGATATTCGGTGTTGACAAATGGATTGAGGAGCAGAACCGGTCTATCGCCAGCCGATTCGTGAAGATTGTCCGTCAGATTGAAGAACTGTATCGGAAGGATGCCGAACAGCAAATACAGGCGGTGCAGAATAATGCGTTGCTGGACTATCGGGAACTCAAATGGCTGCAACAGGAGTATGCACGACTGACGGATCTCAACGACAATCAGGCTGAACAGATGCATACATTTCTTGATCAGCTGGCTGAGCCTTCTGTGCGGGAACGAATCTTCTCTATCGCTGATGCTTTGATTGGCGGGCAACCTGTTGCTGTTTCATCCGGCGGAGGTGGTGGCAATTCCGATTCCGACCTTCGCTGGGATGGAAGAAGACCGGATGAAGAGGAAGAAGCGTATAAGAGAAGGTGTTTGTTTCATGCCTCACGATTGGTAATAATGCCGATAAAAGTATACAGAAGGAGATAGAGAGCAACTAACAACAGATATTTTTTGTCGTTTTTAAGTTTTAGCCACGAACATTGCATTCTGATAAATCAAAAATATTAGCGTTAAACACTAATTATTACACCAAATAATCATATAATTATCTCAGGTATTCCATTTTAAATTATATATTTGTAATCTCAAAAAACAATAACACAATGACAGACAGCCTCAAAACAGATATCAATAGGATTAAAGTCGTATTGGTAGAACAAAAAAGGACAGCAAAATGGCTTGCCGAGCAACTACATAAAGACCAAACAACCGTTTCTAAATGGTGTACAAACTCCGTTCAGCCTGGTTTAGAAACTCTTTTGCAGATAGCAAAGATTCTTGATGTTGATGTAAGGACACTAATTAACCAATCAAAAAAAGATTAAAATGGATATAACAGATCTAAATACCTTACTTCAGGTCGGAGAACGTATTTCGTTTGAATGCAAGAAATGCGAGAATCAAATTCCTAAATCAGTATGGGAGACTTATTCATCCTTCGCAAACACTGTAGGAGGAATCATCGTGCTTGGCATAACCGAGCATACGGAAGAACCAGACCCGGCAAAAAGATTTGAAATAACAGGTGTCAATAATCCAAAGAAATTGAAAAAGGAGTTCTTCGATACCTTGAATAGCAACAAAGTAAACCGAAATATCCTTACCGAAGAAGATGTTGATATAGTTGAATACGAAGGACATTCTCTATTAGTTATCAATATTCCGCAAGTAGATTACCGGCAAAGGCCAATCTATATCAATGGTAATATGATGAAAGGCTCTTTCAAACGGAACTATGAGGGAGACTACCATTGTACCGAAGACGATGTAAAGGCAATGATTCGGGATGCCAACGACAGCGGTAATGATTCCGTTCTTATGGAGAATTACACGATGGATGATATTGATGCTAATACTCTTGCAGCATATCGCAACAGATTCCGCACAGCTAACATGGATCATGTTTGGAACGACTATTCAGACAAAGACTTCTTGCTGAATATGGGAGGCTATATAATTGACAGGAATACACATCGGGAGGGATTGACCCTTGCTGGTTTGCTGATGTTCGGTAAAGGATTATCCATTAGAGAGCGGTTCGACAATATTCGTATGGACTACCTAGACATGACGAATCTGCAGCCTGATAGCCGCTGGAGTGACCGACTGACATACGATGGACGATGGGAAAACAACCTGTACAACTTCTTTATGACAGTGCAGTCCAAATTAATCAAAGACTTGAAGCGCCCGTTTAGATTGGAAGGTATGGAGCGAATAGATGACACTGCCGTTCATAAAGCAGTGCGAGAAGCATTGACCAATCTTGTGATACATTCTGACTATATGATAACCGGAGTGTTGAAAGTAGAGAAGCACGATGATTGTTTTGTCTTTTCCAATCCTGGTTCCCTGAAAATTCCTGTAATGGATATTTATGCTGGAGGACACTCCAAAGCCCGTAACCCGAATATGCAGGCAATGTTCAGGATGATAGGTTTTGGTGACAACATAGGTTCTGGATTTCCGACAATACTAAATGCTTGGAAAAAAGAAAACTGGCGTCAACCTTGTCTTATTGAAAATCAGGATTTGCATTTGGTGGAATTGACACTCACTATGGCATCATTGATATCAGACGAATGCCACATAGCACTTCACGATATTTATGGTAGCGACTACGAGAACCTTAACAAGGAGGAACAATTAGTTTTGGCAACAGCATTTACCGAAGGAAGCACATCAAATTACCGTATGCAGCAATTACTCGGCAAAAACTCATTGGAGGTCGGAAAAACGCTGTATACCTTGGTCGGAAAAGGTATGCTCTTACCCGTCAACAAAGGTCGTTGGACTTCTTACTCCTTGAATTCTGAATATACGGAAAACGAAAAGTCAAGGAGTAAAAGTCAAGGAGTAAAAAGTCAAGGAGTAAAAAGTCAAGGAGTAAAATCAAGAGACGAAAAAAGGCTGGAAACAATACAGAAACTGATGAATTATTGTAAAGAGCCTCGCACTCTACAGGAGATCTCAGAACATCTGGGATATTCCGACAAATACAGAATGAAGCGCTTTTACATTGATCCATTACTTGATGATGTATTGACAATGACTTCTGCAGAAAGTAAGACAGACCCTAAACAGAAATATGTGATCAAGAAAAAATAGATACATAGCTCAACCTTTCAAAGATAGTAGGATTTATAAATTACTTACCTATATAATAGCAGAGTAGATTTCGCATGAAGGATGATATTATAAGATTTATCAAATCAAAAGAGTATAAGTACCTTAAGGAAGTAGGGCAAGGAGGTACTGGACGAACTATACTCATCAAAGACGAAACAATTAATGAACAATTTGTCTGTAAAAAATATTCGCCCTATTTTTTAGAATACAAAGATAAATATTTTGAACATTTCGTCGATGAAATCAAGATTTTATACAAGATCAATCATCCGAACATTGTACGCGTCTTTTCATATTACCTGTATCCGGAACATACAACCGGATACATTCTGATGGAATATATTGAAGGGGACAACATAGGCGAGTATGTAAAAGCTAATCCAACAGCTATCAATGACATTTTTGTTCAGATCATAAGTGGCTTCAAATACCTAGAGGATAATGGAATTATGCACCGTGATATTAGACCAGAAAATATTTTGGTCTCAATAGACGGGATCCCTAAAATAATTGATTTTGGGTTTGGAAAAACTGCTCAGGAAACAATTGAGTGCACTAAGAGTGTTAGTTTGAACTGGGCATACTCAACGCCAGAAGAGTTTGCCAATAATATCTATGACCGAAAGACTGAGGTCTATTTCGTCGGAAAGCTCTTTGAGCGACTTATCAGTGATAATAACTTATCACAGCTTTTCAAGTACAGATCAGTGTTAGAAAGAATGATTCTTGCTAATCCAGATAATCGTATTTCATCTTTTCAAAATGTGGTTCGAAATGTCTCTTCAGAAAATTCCCTTTTAGTCAAGTTTTCAGAAGATGAAAAAAGCATATACTATAATATAGCAGATTCACTTATAAGTGTTTGCACTAAAATGGATAAGGATACCAAATATGTTGAAGACTTGGAAATAATTACCACTCACCTCAACAATCTGTTACAGAAATCCATACTTGAAACATACATACAAAGCAATAAAGATTTAATAGAATGTTTTGTATCAGGGAAATTTTGGTATAAAACAAAAGCCTTGGTACCGGTGACTCAGGTAGAACGCTTTTATGAGTGGTGGAATCAAATATCAAAGGACCGCAAAATAATTGTGTTGAATAATCTTTGGACAAGGTTTGATAATATCGAACGGGAAATGGATGATGATCTTCCATTCTAATATATTGTTCTGCTTGAACCTTTGTGATAAAATTCTATAATAGACAATCAGATAATCAGAGAATAATAGTAACATGGGACAAAAACTGCATAATCGAGTAGAGATCTGGAAGAAACTACTGCTTGATTTCGGTAAAAGAAATAGACTTATAAATTTTCTTGAAGGGAAGCGTAATAATGTTACAATTACGTCTCCCTCATTTGACAAGTTATGGGATCTGCTTGTCATAAATGAAAAAGAGTTAGAGTTCCCATATGCTAAAAAAGTGCAAGTCTCTGACGATGGCGAAGAAATATACGACACCATCATTAAAGGCGATATCGAGACCAATAAACCTATCGGAGATCTGCAAAGGACCTTAAAATCATTACGATATAAAGCCAACACATCTATTGAGGAGCAAGGTATAAATACTTTGTACCTCACTTTTGGTATGCTTAAATGGAAGGAGCAGCCTGAATCGTCCTATATATTCTCATCTCCTATTATTCTAGTTCCTGTATGACTTTTAATAGAATCTATTACTTCTCCTTACAGACTCACACTGCACGATGATGAAATCGTGATTAATCCTACTTTAGTACATAAACTGGATAATGACTTTGGCATTATTGTTCCGGAATTTGACTCTGCACATGACTCTCCTGAAGTGTATATGGAAAGATTGCTTCCTAAAATAGAGAATCAAGATTGGAGTGTAGAGAGAAGTATTCATTTGGCAAATTTGTCATTCCTCAAAATCAATATGTATAAAGACTTGGAGAGAAATGAGGAAAAGCTAAATGACAATGGCGTAATTGCAGCTATCGTAGGAGAACAAAGCACAATACAACAGATACCTGATGAACTTAACAATTTTGACCACGATGAGCAAGTAAGGCCGATAGATACATTTCAAGTAGTAGATGCTGATTCAAGTCAACAAGATGCTATTTTGCTATCAAAAAAAGGAGTTAGTTTTGTTTTACAAGGCCCTCCAGGGACAGGAAAGAGCCAGACTATTACAAATATTATTGCGGAAGCCATTGCTGATGGAAAGAAAGTCCTATTTGTTTCAGAAAAAATGGCGGCTTTGCAAGTGGTTTATAACCGCTTGGCGAGTGTAGGTCTTGCCGACTTCTGCTTAACACTTCACAGCCATAAAGCCAATAAGAAAGCAATCTTGCGCGAACTAGCCAATTCTATAAATGTAGACCGTACCCGCGTTCGAGAAGAAGCCTTAGCACAACTTGAACTTTTAGAGAGGAAGCGAAATATACTCAATGAATACCAAGAGGAATTGCATACGCCTACTTCTGGCTTAAATGTTTCCATCTATACAATACAAGGAAGATTGGCAAAACTGGGAAATGCACCAGATGTTATTTTTCCTATAGACAATGTTGATGGCACAACAAACGATGTTCTGAATGAAAGACTATATGTACTCGGTGAATTATCCAAAACCATCAGCAAAAGAAGTGAGGATTATTTGAATAATGCTTGGCGCAATTCGACTGTAAGATATTTGTCAAATGAATTACGTCACGATATTGATTCAAATACCAATCAAGCGATACCTCTTTTGAACAAGCTGGGTGAACTGCATTCGTCCATTTGCTCTAAATTATGTATTCAGGTTAATCCGTCATTGTATGGAAATGCTACCTTAGTTGAAATACTGAATTTTGCAGCCAAATCCCCAGCAATTCCAGAGGAATGGGTCTTTGAACAAAATGTTGATTCATTAATAAAGAAGGCGTGTGAATATAAAGAATCTGTTGAAGAAATTCAGTGTATTTCAAAAAAAATAAAAGAAATATATAGCACTGAGGAACTGTCTTTTGATGCAACAAAATGCAAAGATGATTTATCCTCTCTTATGTTGCAACTTCAAAACAGAATCAATAGCGAAGATAGCAACCAGTTAACATCAAATATAGGCGGGATACTTTCTGATCTATTACAGTCGACAACAAAGCTTAATGATCTGTTTACATCAGCGGAGAAACTTGGTCCTAAATTAGGAATACCAGCGCCGAAGACTACCAATCAAATGATCTCATTTGTAAAGTCAGTGTCCGCAATAGGAGAGATTGTAAATATCAAGCCTACGAGAAAATGGTTTGACACAAACGAACTCAACCGCATAAAGTCAGACTTGAAAGAACATAGAACTTGTCACAACTCTCTTATCGATGCTCGACAGAGTATATTATCTCGTTTTGACAAAGAAATACTGTCTCTGGATTTCTATCCTATTTTGCAAAGATTTAGAGGTAATTATACTTCATTTTTACGAGTATTCAAGAAAAGTTACCGCAATGATCTTAAGCATCTGACTTCTTATTTGTCTCAAGGAGGAAAGTTGTCCTATGAAGACGCTTTATCTACATTGAATATTCTCAAGATTATTTTAGATAATCAAACTATAATTGATTCTAACAGGCATCAATATGAGGAATTTTACGGTGAATATTATCAAGGTGTTGACACTCATTGGGATACCATTTTAGCGGCTATAGACACATTTAGTAAAGCCCTTGATCAACAGCATTCGGTTACGCCAGAATTCATCAGAATTACATCTTGCGGACAGTTGCCATCCTCTGAGATTTCGCAATTCAATCTGTCAAGTTCGTCAAATTATATTGAAGAGCAATTAAGGATATTGAATACGATTCTTAAGGTTAGAATCGACGAAACTTCCGTATGGGATAAGATTAATACATACTCACTAGAGACTATATCTTGGGCCGAAAAATTCATTGCAGAGTACAATGCTTTAATGAATATTCTCAACACACCGTGCGATTATGAATCAGCCATTTCTAATTTGGATTTATTGATATTGCTGAAAAATCTAAAGAATCAACAGACAAGACAAAAAGACGAGATCAGAGGACTTTACAAAGATTACTATAACGGACTTGAGACGAATTGGGATGAATTGATAGAGGCTCTTAAATATGCTGCAGGATTAAAAGAACTTGCAACACAGTATAGTTTACCTGATTCGTTTGTTAAAGCAGTATGCAATGATATAAATATTATATCCTATTGTAGAGATACGAGCTGTAAAATATCCACACTTAGAGATACTGCAAGTGAATATATAAAATGGTTTACATCTCTTTTTAACAATGAGGAAGATTTTTATCAGACCAATATCCTTGACCTTTCCCAAAGGATGTCTCTTTGCCGCGATAAAAAATATTTGTTAGAGGAGTGGGTCGACTACTGTTCTAACAGAGAAAAGTGCAATAAACTCGGCCTTGGTGCATTTGTTAAACAAGTGGAGGGATTAGAAATATGTTCCAACTACATTACGGATGCATATCTTAAAAGATTTTATCGTCTTTGGCTTGATGCAATTCTGCCAAAGTTCCCTGCTGTGCAAGATTTCAGGGGGAGAATACAAGCACAGACTATTAGCGAATTCTGTGAGCTAGATAAAGGGCAATTCAAAATAGCACGAGCGCGAGTTCGAGAACGCGCATTAAGTAGAATTCCAGACTTCAATTCAATTATTGCTGCAAGGGATGAAATTGCAATATTGAAAAGGGAACTTAACAAACAAAGGAGACTTATGCCATTACGTAAGCTCTTTATGGCAATTCCAAATCTCATCACGACTTTGCGTCCTTGCTTTATGATGTCTCCTTTATCTGTAAGTGTATTTTTGGAAGCGCAAAGTTACAACTTTGATTTGGTCATCTTTGATGAGGCATCACAGGTTCATACTGAGGATGCTATTGGAGCCATAATGCGAGGCAAACAAACCATTATAGTCGGAGATACAAAGCAGCTTCCACCAACAAACTTCTTCTCGACATCACTTAATGATGAAGACTATGATATTGATTCCGATGAGACTATAGAAAGCTATGATGCCGGAACTTTTGAATCAGTTCTTGATGAAGCAGTCTCTGTTTTGCCTGAGCGAAGCTTGAAATGGCATTATAGAAGCCGTGATGAACATCTTATTGCGTTCTCGAATGTCAAGGTTTACAATAGCCAGCTTATTACTTTCCCTTCATCGATAGAAAGTGCGCCTGACACAGGCGTGGAATATATTTATGTAAAGGATGGAGTATATGACCGTGGAGGAAAAAAGAATAATATTATTGAAGCCAAAAAAGTAGCTGACTTAGTTTTTGAACATTTCCGCAAGCATCCGAATCGTTCATTAGGCGTAGTAACATTTAGCGAAGCTCAGCAGAATGCCGTAGATGCCGCTATCCGCCAAAGACGACTGCAGGATTCAAAATTCGACAAATTTTTTATAGAGGACAAAGAAGAACCATTTTTTTTATTTTTTCTGGAAAACGTTCAGGGTGATGAACGTGATACAATAATCTTTAGTATAGGATATGCTAAAGATAGTAGAGGTATTATGTATATGAACTTCGGACCATTAAGCCGTGATGGCGGATACCGTCGTCTGAATGTCGCAATCACCCGAGCCAAGTACAATGTAAAGTTGGTTGGTTCAATCACTGCGAATGATATAGATCTTGACAAAACATCTTCAGAGGGTGTAAAGATGCTGCATTCGTATATTGAATTTGCACAACAAGGCATTGTAGCTCTGGATAAAGAACTTAGATATAATTGTAATTTAGATTTTGATTCTCCATTCGAAGAAGCAGTATACGATTTTCTCCAATCCAAAGGTTATGATGTAGTAACCCAGGTAGGATGTTCGGGCTTCCGTATAGATATGGCCGTCAAAGATCCAATCAATACAGGTAAATTTGCCATTGGAATCGAATGCGATGGAGCAACCTATCATAGCTCAAGGACTGCGCGAGAAAGGGATAGACTGCGTCAGACCATACTTGAAGATATGGGATGGGCAATATATCGCATATGGTCAACCGACTGGATAAAAGACCAGACAACAGAAGAAGAAAAACTCATTAATGCTATTGAAAAAGCATTGGGAGCTAATACTGTCGAGAGCTGGAAAATAGAGCAATCTGTCATACCTTCAGTTGATATTGAAGAAATCATTGAGCCAACGGGACGTCAGGAGCCAGGATATGGATTTGACTTGTATAGACGTGCAAATCCTTTTGGAGAAGAGGGAGCCGCTGAAGTATATGAAACCATTTTAAATGTTATTTCGATAGAACAGCCAATACATTTTGAAGAGTTATGCCGTCGCGTCGCTCCATTATTTGGTAGACAAAAGGTTACCTCTGTTGTGCGTAATGATGTTAGTTTTATATTTAAACATTACTTGAAAGGTAAAATTTCTATTGATAAAAAAGAATTTGTGAGGATAACAGGTTTTGACGATATAAGAGTAAAGATTCCAAATCCTGAAGATGATTATATCCGTCCAATCGCATATATCTGTGACGAAGAATTGGCCTTGGCGATGAAGGTAATAGTAACCAATAGTTATGGTATTACTTCTGATGATTTGTTTATTGTTGCAGCACGAGAATTTGGATTCAAACGTACAGGAGAGAATATCACAACCTCTCTTCAGAGTGTTTACAAAGCGATGCTAAAAAGTAACGAAATCACGGAAGTCGACGGCAAAGTTCAAATTGCAGATTAATACGGAACAATAATTCTTATAATTATGTATTGATAAAGTAGAGTATTGTTTGTCCTCCGATTCCTCCCATCGCCTCAAACCGTCTCAGACGGCGTGGTTTGTTTGCGCAAATTTCATTGATTGTCACATAATATATTGATAATCAATATATATAAATTTCTTCAACGAGGAAGAATATTAATAGCCTTTATTTGAGTTAAATAACTGAATATCAGCGCGATGAACATGGGTGGTTTGTTTGTCGCGCTGGTGTTTTATGGCTTCATATGAGGCGGTTTGTTTGTTTAAAATACGGAGCTGATTTATTCTCGGAATATTAACTAATAGACCGTAAAACCCCTTGGATATATATTTTCTGTTGTAAAGCAGAGATACATTTTAACGGCTTGCAGTCAAATGTGTCAGAACAAAAGGGGTTAAATCGTACTCTGCGATACCAATATGCTTCATAAGCTTTGTGGGGAGAGAATGTGTTAGGTCTTATTTTATAACTTGAAAAAGGAAAATATTTAATAGTTAAACCTATTTAGTGTGTCTAAGCAATTGATTATAAAGTATTAGGCTGCATTGGCCACTGTGGCATAAATTTGATAATTCTAATTTTCGCAAAAGGCACTGTTCAAAATCTTGTGTAAATGGGAATATGATTCAGCTTTTAGTTTTCTTATATTTGAATTCTGTACCCGACATGTTTTCGTAGATCTTTTGGGGTCGCGGATGGTTGGCAAAGGAAAGACTTCCCTTGTAAGTACAAAAGGGAAGTCTTTTCCTATTTTCATAAGGCATCAATTGCCATTCTCTACAGAAGAGGTCGTAGGTTCCCAACCGCCTTCCACTATAATGTTCTGAATACTCAGATCCGGAAGTTTCACATCCAAAGCAAATGTCGTTGTATCCAACACATGTGTAACAGTATTCAACAATGGGGTCAGCAATGATCCGAGTAGCCCTCCGAGAATATCGCCCAAAAGGTTCCTCAGTAACTCTTCAGTAACCAATGCCGAATCAAGTTTGGCAGTTAAATGGAGTTGCTCACTATCTTCCGAGGTTCCATAATCGTTGAGAGTCATATTGAGAAAGGCATAATTCGTATGATAAGCCACGTTGGGATCTGCAGTATAGATCAGATCATTATTGATGTTGATTAGACGACCATATAAAACAGGATCATCAATGACGCCATCCACCAATGGCCCTACAAGCCCTTCTTTCTTCACATCAATCTTATCAATCAAATTGTCTCCTCCAAGCAGAATCATCGAAATATAACGCTCACTACTCAACTCGTCTCCTACTGTGCGTTGCATGGGAATGCTCTCCCAGGTAACAGCAGCTTGGCTACTCGCCACAATTGGCTGTAGATCAAAATTCAGTGATGGCGTGAAATAACCCGTTACGTCGGCACTCGATGAGATAGCCCAAGGATTGAGCAGATTCTGTAGCCCTAACAGATCTGCATCCGTATCATTTGCTTTCAATGTGCTTTCCAATCGTGTCAAAAGCTCCTGTAGCAAAACCTTGTTGAGAGCCTCTATCAGATCTCCCGTCAAAGTACCGACCAGTGCATCAACAACCTGGGGGGCAAAAAGTAATCCTCCAAGTCCCAAAGCGTCGGTTACTGGCTCCAATAATGCACTATGAAGCAGACCGCCGACAACCTCTGTAGTCAACTGCTTTTCTCGAATATCCTTGGCGATATTGTCGACCAGTTGACTCAAGGCAGCATTAGCATCAACAAATTCTCGAAGAAACTCGTGCTTGGTCACGATACGCTGGAGCAGGATATCAACTTGCGTGTTGTTCTGGTTAAAATCAGCCAATGCAAAGTAATACATATTTTGATCGTTGAAAGCCAACGGTCCTTTTGCCGGCATCACCATGCGGGCCTCGTCGTAATAGGTCATATAGTTTTGTAGAACGGTTTCCTGTCCCTGACCTTCAAAAAGATTGGCATCCAGGTTCCCGAGGAATACAACCCGGTAATCGCCGTCGGGCAGAGTCTCGTGAATGGCAGCCAAGGGCCATTCGTGGCTCTCTAACACGGAGTAGTTGTCCGGACGAAAGACCGTCTCGCGTTTGACATAAATATATCGATCAGATACATCCTTACGGTAGAGGATGTACATGAGCGTCTGTACCCGATCGGAGGGGCCACTGATAGCAGCACGTGTATCCGCACCCCCTTCGCTGGGGAAAAAGGTAACCTCAAAGGTTCCGCTTCCGGGCTGAGTCTCTGAATCCGGAACACCTGCAACAGTGCCGGTCTCTTCGACTTTGCTGCATCCTGTCATGCAAAGCACGGCAATTGCAAATAATAATCCTGAAAATAGTTGTTTGCAGACCATGAAACTATACTTTATATCTCCTTATATCATTCAACCGAACTACCTGTAACCATCCCATTCATCATCATCCAGATCGATGTCACCACCAAATCCCACCTCAAAATTTCCTCCGTCACCCGTTCCACGAAGCACAAGCCAAGTAATCTGGTTGGGGTAGATTGGAATCGACCCTGACGTGGATTTCAGGTCATAAACCGTCTCGGTTCCATCAACGAGGGTTAATGTCAGGCGTCCTTTGTCCGTCAAATCCTCCGTAGGTAACAGATTGATGCTGATACGGTAATTATCCGTTAAGGGCGGAATTTCGCTTTTCGAGAGCTGAACGGGAGTGCCTTCCGAAAGCACTTTACCACCTGTCCCGTCATGGAAAAACATGATAGGAAGCCCTTCGGTCTCAAGTCGTACATTTCTAATCGACCCATCGGCATTGCTCATGCGAATCTGTATAGCACCATTTTGGCGAGTCAAAACAATATTGTATGAGGTTAACTCGTTGTTTGTCGAAAAATTCAAGATATTCCGGAATACCTCCTGGCCTGTCTGATTCCCTGCAAGATATTGCATCGTTGATGTCTCATACATATCTGCAAAACTTGGTAAATCGGGTTGCTGGCCTTTGGGAATAGCCAGAAATACTCCCCGATAAGCGGTATTCTTCTCCAAACCGGTCACCGTAAAGATGCTGCTCGTTATCGCGAATGTCTGCACGTAAAGCGATGTCTCCGCATCAAAAACATAGAGATAAACAGTATATTCATTGAAATCAATCTCTTGCGGCGCACGCGTCTGAGCTTCGAGTGAAAGATCAAATTGGACCTTACAGGTTCTTATTTCTCCTTCGTCAGACTGTTGGCATGCAAACAATGCAGTGGAGATCCAACTGGCTAACAACATACGAAAAATTACTCCGTACTTCATCGTCTATCTGTATTTATTTGATTCATTACTACAAATTACCCGCGGGGTGGTCTCCCCATTCGGGATCGAGTCCCAATCCCGGAGCGGGATCTCCGATTTCACCTCCATAGTATTCATTCCAAAAAGGATCAATTTTGATCTCAATATCGGCCGTCGTTCCCTTTTGCAGATCAATCGGTTCATCCTCTTCGGGAAAGTCTTCGCCGTTTCCGGTATAGCATCGCCGTCCGATACTGTAGAAATGGTTGGCCTCAAGTGGATAATAGTGTGAATCATACCCGGCACCGGCATTCAAACGAATTGGAACCCACGCTAGGGCAAATTCCTGACCGAGGCTTTCATCATAACCGTAAAATACCAGGTAGAGACTCTTATCGTAAGACTCGTGATCCGAGGACGAAGCCTTGTTGGCCAACTGCGGCATAACGAACGATCCGGCGCACAAACTGTTTGGATGGCGTTCGTTATCGGGAGAGGTTCCCTCATAGATACCATTGCGGATAGTCGCATGCTCGGGAATATCGATCTTCAGCAGCATCCGCTCTGGTGTCGGCGGATTTAAAGGGTGGTTGTATAACGGAACATTCAGCCGACCGTCCAGTGCCTTGCGATCGGCAATCAACACTTGGTCGGATAAGACTACCCCTTGAACCACCCCCAAACCGACTACCTTATAATCAATAGGCATAGGTATAATGCCAGTAGCAAGTTCTTCGTCCGGATCATAAGCCTGGAGAACCGTCGGTATATTCTCTACATAGAGCAGAATCCCGGCCACGGCCCGTTCAAGAAAGATCGAGCGGTAAAAATGGGATGTTGTTCCATCGACGACAACCGTCTGGGCCGTATAGCCCGAAAAGAGTTCCGTTGCAACCATCACCTTCTCATCAGCACAATATAGAACAGCATCCAGAAGCTGAGTCTCCCCTTCGGTCCAGATCGGCCACTGATACCTGGCATCCGATTGATTAGGATCTGAAATCCGCTTAACTTCAGATTTGGCGTCATCTCGGGCTACGGCCAGAAAAGTATATTCGCCTGTTTCGAGCTGCATCTGTCCAACATAGCTGTGCGACTCGTTCAAATCCTGCGTGCCGCCCCACCAAACCACATAGGGACTTTGTGCAAATTTGAGCGTAAAATCATCAACCGACAGGTAGTCCTGCTTTAAGCCATCTTCTGTGGTCGGCTTGTAATAGACAAAATCACCCACCTCATTCTTGCGAAATACATAAATCCGCACATCATTCACTTGCTGCCAATTATTACTGCTCAACACCATCCGGGGAGGTTCCGATTGTGGCAACAGCGTACCATCCGGAACAAACGTCATGTCTTCCACTTGGGGAAAACCGTCATTTCCGGCCGGGAGATCTCCATTCGTATTCAGATCGAAATGAACTTCTACCTTTTGAAGACCAGGTTGCACCATAGATTCAACGGAAACATCCCCGCAGGAACAGCCAACAGCCAACACAAGTAACGTCGAGATTATGAATATGCCAGCGTATCTCATACAACGATTTTTGTATATCAATTGAATATGATGAAGTTCTGAATCTGCCACTGATGACGAGCATTCATTACCAGTTCGTCTGCGATGCTCAAATCTACAGGTGTATCTTCGCCATAATTTTGTGATTGGCTTCTTTCTCCCATGGTATAGAGTCGGTTTCGGACAATGCTGAAGCAACTCTCCGTATCAATATTTTCAAGTTCGGAGATCTGAGTGCGCCCGGTTTCACCATCAGACAACGAAACCAGAGTTCGATGCTCATTATCGACTGTGTCGAGATCTCGCAAGGTTACATTCCAATGTTTCAGGATGATTCCCCCGACACCGAGCAGTTGCAGTTGGAACGAGTTTCGTCCAGACTTGACATCATCTCGGGTCATAGCAAAAGGAACCAAAAATTTATCATCGAAAACACTTCCCGCAGATAGCGAGATTGTCCCGACGGGATAGGCCTCCGGATCTGTCTGCCAATTCTCATCGCTAGCATCGAAATATCCGTCTCTATTTGCATCGTACGGTAATCGGGGATTCTCCTTATTACCCGGAAACCAATTAGCAAGATCGATCTCATACACCGTGAATGCATCGAGTTGTGTTGACCCAGCCAAAGAAGCGTTAAAGTCCGTTTGCGGATTCATTCCATTGACTACATTATCCTTGTGGAAGTCATAAGAATCATCCACCCCACGGAATCCGCCGAAAATGACTGTTTGATTGCAGTGGGTTGCCACAAGGCGCAGGTGAGATACCGGAACATCCTGAATCTTTACAGGAATGTGGGTAAAATACCCAAACGTTCCGGCTACCTGTCTACGTACCATCAATAAGGCATGTTCGAATTCGGCCTCTTCACTTCTTTTGGACAGGATTTTGCCGTGTTGAACGGTAAATATTTCGGCACCAGCAAAGACTTCTTCGGGGCTGCCACTCATGGGGACAGTGGCGGTCTCAGTTTTGTTATAATTATCGCTGACTTCGATCCCAGCAAAGGGCTCGTAGTTGCTGTAAGTTCCAGATTGGTATCCAATGGCATAGGCCAAATATGTCATGCCTTCATCCAGGCATTCGTCACCAGTCAGTCGAATGGTGGCATATCGTCCCTGGCCCTCCTCGTTGCTCCAGGGAATACTTGCTTTATTGTTCGGATTACTCCAATTGTCGATGGTCGTCTTGTATACGACTTTGGCAGGACTTCGATATTCGACGATAATAAGGCTCAATCTATCGAAGGTCTGTGTGGGCGTTACGCTTGATATGGGGCGACGAGTCGTCATCGTCGGGTCGACGCCCTCACCGCCCGTGAACAATTCTCCCACACTCTCGACAACCACCGTAAACGATTGTTCGGAGGAAAGTTTGTTTGGACCGTCAATCGTGTCGATTGTTGCCTTGTTGCAGGAAATCGCCACGGTCATCACAACCATATTGACGATTATGAATCTTATCGCACTCATTTTAATTGGTTACAAATCAAATTACGGAGGTTGTAAACAAGCTGGAAGGTCCGTCCCTTTCGAGACGGACTGCCGGTCTTGTCTCGGTTTGGAACTACTCCAGCTCCATGTTGTGAATTACCTCCCAGTTGTCGTTGACAACCAGTTCGATCTCATGCTTGTTGTCCAACGATACAGGGTCGTCATCATCATCGGGAGTCGGTTCGGGATCAGTGCCGTTGCCTGGATCGTCGCTCACGCGGTCGCCCAAACCGTAAAGGTGGTTACGGACGATGTTGTAGAAGTGCTTGTCTTCAGTAACGGAAGACTGCGAGGTGAATGCGCTGGTCTCCGTATCCCAGGTATAGAGCGTGTACGAGGAAGTGGTTGAAGATGTAGGCATGTTCACGTTCCACTCACGCTTTACTTCGCCGCCGGCAGTCGTCAGCTGCAGCTTTAGTGTCTGGGTTTCCTCAACTTTAGCGAACGGAATGACGAACTCACCACCGAATACCGAACCCTTCTCGAAAGTGGCAACGCCATCGTATTTCGACGGTTTATCCCACTTAGAGGCATCAATCAGGTTGCCATTAGCCTCGATCGACGAGAACCAGTCGTTAAGGTTAATCGTTACTAGCGTCTTGTCGAAGGCCGTGCTTTCGGAGAAACCGTTAACAACTGCCATATCGATGGTGTTACCAGAGCCGTTGTTGTCCAGATTGAGGTTGGCGAACTGACCGAGAACCAGGCGGTTGTTCTCGTTCGAAGCAACCAGGCGCAGCTGCGTGGCATCAGCGATGTAGGGAAGGTCCTTGGTATAGACATACACACCGGCTACCTGACGGTTCAGTACGACCTCCTTCTTGAAACCGGTGGCTTTTTTTACCTCAAACGCCTCGGTTGAACCGGCAAATATCTCTTCGGCGCCACCGTCCGTGGAGAGCGATAGTACGGCATTCTCGTTGAACGATCCCTCAGTCACAAGAGCTGTCTTAATATCACCATAGCTGCTACTGTTGTGGAATCCAACCGCAAAGATTTGATAATTTCCGTCCTCAAGATTCGTCTCCAGTACGAAATTTGTGCTGCGGCCATCATTAGTACCGTATTCCACCGATGACGACTGCCAATTGCCGGTAAACTCTTTGGTATAAGCCACCGCTTTGGTAGAAGAGTTGACCACATAGACTACTACGTTCTCGATGGTCTGGTTGGCCTCCGAGCTGAGCAACGGACGGCCAGCACGCGTCGAAATCCCGTTGCTGTTGGCTACAGCCAGCGAGATAACCTGATCTGCCCCGGTTGGGGAGGTAAGATTGTCCATCTTCTCTTCGTTGGAGCAGGCATAGAAGGCCAAAGATCCCATCAAGGCCATTCCGAATAAATACGTCTTTTTCATTGTGTAAATTGTAAATAAAATGGGTTTTATTTTTTATCCGTTATCATTCGATCTCCATTTGATGTAGTAATTCCCAATTGCCGTTGACCCGAACGTATATCTTAAATGTCCCCTCATCACCGCCATCTTCCTCATAAAGATATTTCAGGATCGTGATTTCGTTACGCCCCATCGTAATGTGAACATCTTGCGGCTCAAGCCTCGGGTAGAAGGAGGCTCTTTCCCCTCCTTCCGTGGCTGATTTATCAATAAATACCACACTGAGAGTCGAACCCTCGTAAGATGGGGAAGGACACATCAGTGTCTGTGTCTGGATCTCGTTGCGAACCTCCCAGTCCAATTCCGTATGTACGTTAGTCAGCGAGGAATAGGCAAACCGATTGTTTACGAAACCAAAAACATCCTCAATATTTTTGGTTGAGAAGTCGATATTGTCAGGGATTCCTACAGCTTGAATAAGCAGGTTTCCTTTGGTGCGCTCCAATCCCAACGAAAACTTCTCGTTACCATAGCGATAGTCAAATTCATCGCTGGCCAAATAGATATCATTGGTAGCAGTACCCACAGCCTCCATCTCCGCTTGTGTAGCATCCTCTCCCAGTGGTTCTTCACTCTTCATGTTTCCCCAAACCGTGACAGAATAACGCCCGTAAGGAAGTGATGCCGGAAGAACTATCTTCTGTGTCATGTCATCGTTCTCCACTGCCTGGTTGTGTTGTTCGGCAACCATACGCCCTTGTTCGTCGTAAACAACATAATAGAGCGAATGCACATACACTCGAAAAGGCATATCTTCTGCCCGTCGTTCCATTAGTCCCAATTTGACAGCATCATCGATGTTGAAATAGTTCTTGTCTTTGACTGTCAATTCCACGACGAGTGGCGGACAGGCCGGCAACGACTCTCGTATACAGCCACTCAATAGCATCGCACCGAATGACACGACCAACAAGGAACCATTTCTGATATTATTTAATTTCTTTCTCATGTATGATCAGTTCGATGAAATCCAGCTGCGAGACATACGGCATGAAATCGGCTTCAGTTCGAGCTCTTTGCTTGAGTCGCAGGTCTGCCACCGCTGCGCCTAGATGCTCAACTACACCATCGCCGTCGCCGCTCCGTGCCGCAATCAGTGCACGAACATACTCAGCACGAGGTGTACGATCGTCACAATTTTCCATAATTGCGGCAGCTTCATCATTGCGTCCAACGCTGAGTGCCACAATGGCCGCATTGGTATCTTTATAGTTCTTCAAAAGTGCGTAGGCATGATCCAACTGCCGAATATTCGCCATGAGTAATCCCAGGTTATAGCGAGATTCGGACAAAGTTTTATTGGCTTCAAGCAATTCAATAGCTCGTTTATAATCATGACGATAGATATAAACAGCCGCTTTTGTGTTAATCATTTCGGGAGTAAACTTCTCGAGCGAATCGAGTACAGCCTCGGCTTCTTCAACTCTCCCTTCACGCAGCAGTAATACAGCCAAATTATTGGCGGCTACATACGACTGTGGAAAATAGTGTAGAATGGTCCGGTAAACCTCCATTTTGTCGTGAGGATTTTGTTTAAGAGTCGTTACTCGAAGCAGTTCCTCCTCATTGAAGGCATCTGGACGCCGGTCATACATGGCAAGCAACTCCTCATCGGTCGTAAAACTCCGAATCGTATAGCTGTATTCGTATTCGACCTTCCGATCCTTTTGCAGGTATTTGGCTCGTATGTCAGGCCAGCAGGAAAGACGGCGAATCTGGTATTCGGCCGCATCATCATTCTCAGCATCGTAGCGTGCGAGAATATCCGCAACAGCCAATGTATCGGGATGACCGTCTGCGTGCATCGCCGCTAAAACAGGTTTCCACCCTTCAGGTCGCGAACCTGTAGTAATCAAAGCGGCTTGTTTACTCGGCATATGCAGTTGAGTCACCAACCACTGTTTGGCCGAAGCCGCACGATTCAGGGCCAATGTCGTATTGAAGGTATAGGAACCATCGGCCGAAGCCATACCATATATATACAATGAATTCAGTGTTGCCAGTGAATCGGAGACGATTTTTTCGAGGGCAACCAGCATGTTCTCCATTTCGCTGCGATTATTACCAAGCTCAAGATTGATGTCGTAACGATTGATGATGAACTGTAGCAATGCTTCTCCTTTACCTTTTATAACTTTAGGAAGGATGATAAATTTCGGTTCAATCCAGTTTAACTGCAACGATTTTTGAGGTTCAATCAGGGTCGGGATATTGGCTATATAGGCCACATCAATCATGTAGAGCGCACTGCAGCGACCGCAACCATTGGTCGAAACCGCCGCGACAATTCGGCCGTTCTCGAGCCGTTCCGGCACAGTAAGAGTCGTCCGATACGGCAAGGTGAGTTCTTGGGTATTATTTACCGTCACGGCATATTCGGCCATAGAATCCACATACCCTTCGAGTTTTATGCGTCGTTTCGTTTTCTGTGCATAAATTGGGGCGTCGAGTACCATAAGCGGGCATTCGGACACTAGACTGTCTCCTTGCATCAACCGTGGCCATACGATCAAACGACTGCGACTTGACAAGGTGCGTTTGGGCAGGTGAATCTTCGCATCAACATGAATTTGAGAAAGACTGTCGGGTGCAAGAGTCTCTATTGGTAAAACTTTAACAGATTTCCCTTGTCGCTGCGAAGCACAACCAATTGTCAAACATGAAAATGCTATCCCCAAAAGAAGGTGTAAATATTTTGTTGCATCCATAGGCATAAATCTAAAACAAGTATGTAACTGTCAGGGCTAGTTTTGTTGGGCCTATGTAGTTTCCGGTTTTATTGCTAAAACACTTCGCACACGGCCAATTAGGTCGCTGCTTGTACCACAAACGAGCGTACCCAATACCGATCAGCGCTTCCAAATTCCAATGTGGAGAAAGGATCCAGTTATATCCATACGTGACACCGCCTCCCGCCAGATATCCATCGTATATCTTCTCCGGAGAAAAGGCGTAATATTGAGCTCCATGAAGATGAACTTCCAGGAAATGGCCTTCGAAAGGCTCACAAAACCAATAGCGCAATTCAGGTTGTACCAACCAGAATCGAGCATCCGACTTCCATACAGTCCAAGGTCTGTAAGCACCAAATAGCTCCAAGGTCATTTGGCGATCAATCTTGAACTCTATACCTGCATTAGGAGTCAGTGTTCCCCAATATAGCGCATTTGTTTTTACAGCAACATTTTGTGCCAAACATATTTGCACGAATCCGCAGAAAAGTGCTACGATAAGTAATAGTTTCCGCATATCTTACTGGTTCAGTTCCACTTACTCGCAGTTGCTATATGGAAAGCATTTCAATCTTAGCAAATTAGTCATCCTCTTGAGAATGAGGATGACTAATTTTTTTGCAAAATTAGATAATATTTGCTATATACGCAAGGTGACGCGTTGCTAAAACAATCCAAAGAATTACGATTATCGCCCATTCTATCTATCGTCGAAGCATAATCAGGTATTGCGCCTTACTTCATAAGTGCCCCCAGATAGGAGCGGTATAACCGATTGAAATAGTAAGGCATGAATCGTATTTACTGCGATCTCCTTGATGGAAAAGATTTGCATCAGAAGATCGTTCAGCATATCTTTTTTCTATTAATGAGTAATTGATCGGGGTTAAAACGAAGGCTTTGATAAATTTGCGGTTGAAACTCGTCGAGGGCAAATTCGACTGTTTGATCATCTCCGGGCATGAAGCGACGTAGTATAAATACGAAGTATCGAACGTTTGAAATCGAAATCCTCGCTTATGCGTCGGAATTCTGTTCAGATCTGTTTTCCGCCTGATAATTGGATAGATGCTTATAGTATATTCGTTGCATAATGCAATGGGAGTATATTAGGAAACACAATATGATTTCTGTGGGTTCCAGAGTCTTTTCGCAAAACAGACCTCACCAGAATGCGAATACCATTTCACATGCCGCAATCTCTTCCAGCTCTCTTCATTGTGTCAAAAGAGAACTTTTCCCATAACATGAAATAGAAAAGGCTTTCTATAAATTTTCCATTCAACAAGGAAGAGTATTGATGTTCTTCGAATAGATTATACAATTAAATATCAGTGTGATAAACAATGAAAATTTGTGCGTTTCGTTGGCGTTTTATGGTCTTATATGGTGTGGTTGGTTTGTTTATATACATTATTTTGTTTATCCTAGGGGTTATTAAAACAGGAGGACAAACATATGGGAAGACCGAAAAGATTATACCTGCTTGGCAGATACTGGTCTTGTGTCCTCAAAGATGAAGAAGCGGACAAAGCCACCTTTGTTATATTGACTTGGAATCGGCAGATTATCTGTGGAACGGCAAAAGTCTTTGCAATGGTTGTTGGCTGGAACCAAAACAGAAATCAAGGTTGTGGTGAATTGGTCGCAGTCTGTTACTCATTTTAGATGACTTGTTGCTCGTACCTTTTGATGTCAAGAAATAATTAGAAATTATTGAGGATAAAGTATGAAAGGGTTATAGTTGAGTGGTTTTTTCGGTTTTATTTTACATAAAGCGCATATCGTCATTTTGTAGAGGAACTTATGGCTTTGTAACATGGAGTTAGTGTCGAAGTTAATTACTTAGCAATTAGTTAGGTTGTAGGTTGATTTTAAGATTTATCACATGTAAGTAAACTAAGGCAAAGGCTGCATTTTTGATGTTTTTACAGAAAGGATGTTTAAATCTTACAGTGAATATAAATCATTCGGCATCTACTAAAGTCTGTGGACTTAACATGAATCGGAGTTATATGAAAGTTAGAGGCCGTATCAGATAAACTGCCTTTACTTCCATACAACTCCTTATGACTTTATTAATTTTGGTAAGTTGCATTCTTGCCAAAATTGAGTGTCCTATTTAATATAGTGCAAGCCTGATACACCTGTCAGTTTTACAGGACCCAGTAATCCTGATGTCTGAAGTGCAGATTCTGGTTTCCATGTTATTACATTCGCCCAAGTAGTTCGTTGGTCAGATGGCTTATTCAAGTCCCCGATAATACGGTTAACCCAATTATTGACTACTTCTATCTCCAATGTGTTCTCTCCTTCTTTCAACATGCCAGTAACAGGAAGGCGGAAGGGTGACGTCCATACACCTCCTATATATTGGCCGTTCAGCTTTACCTTTGCCATTACCATCACATTGCCCAAATCAAGATAGTAGAAATCAGACTTCATATCTTCCATGCGGAAAACGGTCTTGTATACAGCCGTTCCAGAGAAATAGCGGATGTCCTCATCTTCGGACTCTGTCCAGCTTCTAAGACTATCCATATCTACATCCTTTTCAACTGTTCCGTCCATAGATTTGAAATGGACTTTCCATGAACCGGTGATTTCTTGAGACTCGGAAGAAACGGGGTAATTTTTCCCTTCATGGAATTGCTTCCCGGAATTACGGAAGACAACAAATACACTCTCATTCTTATCCAGTTGCAGGTTTACAGATGTTCCTTTCTCTGTGTATGTATATTCCGGCAAATATCGGATTTCACCCGTAAGAGGATTCCATAGTTCGGGCTGCATATCCTTTGTCCTGAACTCCGGACTTATAGATATGGGAGATTCTGACTGGTTGGACACGAAATAAATTTCGCCGTCTAAACGGTGACGGTGAATGAATAGAACCGGATCTTCTAAATTTGTCTTCATATCGGGAAGTATCCCGTTCTCTAACAGCAGAGATTCTAAAGAATAAGAACGGTTGTATATCGTCCCTTTACCGTATTTGCGGACAGGAGAGCTGACATCGCCCCACATTTCTGCGGCCATTGATGCAACATGACGGTCGGATTCAGGATAGTTCTTGAGACTGGGAGACTTCGAGGGTGCATCGCCCATGACTATCAGGCCGTCATTTACGAACGATTTGAGTTTCTCCAATATCTCGGGACGCATCGTTTTCAAATCGGGCAGGACCAGAACTCTGTATTTCATACCTCCTTTTAAGGTAAGATATCCGTCATGTACCGAAGCATACTTCAACAAAACTTCTCCGTTGATATAATCGAATGAATAACCTTTGGGCAAAGGAGGATCTATGGCTCCTGTCATCTTAGGTGCATCTTCACCGATGAAGTAGGCTACATCAGCCACATAATCTCCACGTTGGAGCATTATATTACAACGCTTCAGATAATCTACAAACATTCCCAAATGACCGTACCAAGTGTTGTGACGGTTAAATTCACTGCCAAAAGGAGCATTTATGCCCGGGAAACGGTCATCATATGGTTGGTGGATATTTACACTGAGAAGCGTTGCATTGATACCCTCCGTAAAAAAGCGGTCTCCACGCTGTTTCATTTCATAGGGATAACGGGCAAAATCTCTTCCCGCAACGGTAAATGATTCCGCCCATACTTTATTTTTGCCATAAATGTGTGCACACGAGGAAGCGGCACGGTTCTCTATATCTCCCAAAGTGCCTTCGCTCCAGAATTCTCCGGCCACCTCATCAGATTGCCCGCCGTATTGCAAAAATTCTCCTGGAAATCCCCAGTGACCGTAATTTTCCAGCCAGGTAGTAAGGCCATGCTGATGGCTTATTTCACGAAGGGTACTCACATATTCATAAGATACCAAATCTGCAACCAACCTTCGCAAGTCCCAGAGGAAACGGTCGGATATTTCAGGACTTCCAACAACCTCACCGTGTAATACAGGAAGATACGGAACGGGGCTGTAACCGTAGGCTGCCATGAACTTATGCTCCATGTCATCCGTCCAGTTCATACCACCGGTCTCGTAGCTATCCATGACTGTAACTTTAAAGCATTTACGGTCTTCGGCAGGAATACGCTTCAGTATCTCTCCAAGAAAAGCGTCAAAATGATGTTTAAGGTGTTCTCCATTCATTTTATCTACCTCCAAACCGGTAGCATCAGGAGTTGCCGGACTGTTGTGTATTCCTGTCGTTTTCATCGCATAACGCACCACTTGCCATTTACCTTCCGGCAAGCTACATTTCAACACGCCGTCCTGAACATTAGATGACAGGTCAATAATCTTCGTTGAATCAATAACCAACGATTTGTCTGCAACCTCAGGCTGTTCATCCCACAGATAATCTTTCCACATGGGAAGAGGGGTGGGGAACATTTTTGCCAAAGACTTCTCTGCATAACGCTCCGTAGACGGCTTTGAAGACAACGTTAGTTTACAGTTGCCATCTCCGCTTTCGCTCATCTCAAATTTGTAGACCTTTGAACTATTGTCAGGAAGAGAGATGACTATCGGAGCCAAAGGAATAAAGCCCACATGTAGATTTATATTACTTCTGTCAATATCAAATTCTTTTAACAGCTTAAACGAGTCACCTTCCTTTGTGTAAATCTTGCCGTAACTCTTTATCGGAGCGTCGGTATTAAAGACCAAAGAGCGCATGCCGGCGACAGGAGCTTCCAATTCCATGCTTAATGCCGTACCTGCTTTCTTCGTAAAACTCCATTGCTCCGATATTTCTGGAACAACAGGATAGGCCAATACCTTTACGTCTTGGGATTCTTCTATCTCAGGCAATACTATTTCAAGGTCTTTGCCTCCATCGACCGATATACCGGCATGAGCAAGGTACCTCATGCTCTGATTGCTCTTGATCCACGGGCCGCCGGACTGACTCCAGCCCGGACTATTGAAAATCCCTATTTCTATACCAAGATCTGTCGCTGTCTTCAATGCTGTATGAAGAATATCCCACCACTCTTCACTTAGGAATTTCACATTACCTTCTGCAACTTCGGGCAAACCTACATTCCCAATAAAGGCTCTGTTGATACCCACTTTCTTCATGGCTTGCAGATCCTTTATCACTCCGTCCTTTGACAGGTTGTTCGATGTCCAATACCAGAAAGTTGCCATTTGAGTAGAATCTGGAACAGTGCTGAATGCCGTCTCCAGATTTTCAAATGTCATTTCATCCCGGCTCTCATCTTTGCAGCTTGTTGTGCTAAGAAACAGACTTACAAGACCAAATAATAAGTAATATCTTGTTCTCATTTAAAAAAGTTTAGTGTGCGAAAATACTGAAAACCAACACGTAATCAATTAATTGTATTTATGAAAACACCTTAAAATTATGAAATTTTAAGGTGTTAACTATCATATTGACATTGTGTTATGAAGTAGTAAGGTTTATTACAAAAGTAGAAATTTATTCTCAATAAAGAAAGAACATTTTCGATAGGTGTCAATTTGGCAAGGATTAAAGCAATGAGGGGATTTATAATATGTATATATGCTTAGTTATAAATGATATACATTGTGTGAAAGAGTTGCAAGGGGACCAACTGGGTAAATACAATTAAAAAAAACAATTATTTGCTTCCGTTTATCACTTTTGTTTGTATTAGATGATTAATATGTGAGTTGATAATTAAAGAAGAGGGGTAATTGTGTGAATGAAATATTCTAAGCCATACGGCCTGTTTACAACGCAATGTGTGTGTCGCGCTGTCTCTTGTTACCTTTTTTACCCTTAATTCTTAGAAAATCACGGTAACACCAAGAGATGGGAGCAGTGTTCCGCTCTCTTGACGGATATATTTCATTTTGTATCGTTGGTCGGTAATTGGATCCGATGGGTTGTCGATAACTCCGGTACTGATCAATACATCTGGCTGACGAAGTTTGCTCCCTGTAATGTTTTGCAGATCGACGTATATTCCCAACATGCAATTCTTGAAATAGAAGGTTTTGTCGATTCGTATGTCGAGCTGTGCAAAACTACTCAGCCGTTGACTATTGTATGCATCATAATCGTAGTATGGACGGCCTTGTGCATCCCATGCCTCTTTGAGAGACGACTTGTCGACATCGTAGGGCGTATATGGTGCACCGCCTATCGCACTTAATTTGGCTCCTATACTCCATGCACGAGGAAGATCGTATGTGCCGCTCAGGTTGGCAACAAAACGATTGTCCCACGACGATGCAATGTAGGGTGAATGGCGGTCGGCCCGATATTCACTCGTGTAAATCGTGACTGATCCGACCAGGTTGAGTTTTTCCGGAATCTGCCATTTGGCCATAAATTCCACGCCGTAGGCCCGTCCCGATGCCGAAGAAACGAGTGGCTCGTCGCCTACTGTTCCGTAATCATTTCCTTTACATGTGAGTGGGATGCTGTCTGCCAACGACAGTGGAATGTCCGAATAATATTTATAGAATCCCTCAACGGAAAGAATGACCCGATCTTGAATACGCCGAGTGATGCCTACTGCGGCTTCTTTTACCTCCATATACTGCAGGTCGCGATTGACCCAAACGTCTTCTTGGTCCTTATAGCCAAGTGCAGTGAATGGGGGTAGTTGGTAGTAGATTCCTGCACTGCCGCCGACAGACCACCAGTCGTTCAATGCGTAGGAGGCGGAGATACGTGGAGAAAGCTGACGCCAAAATTGTTTATGTTTAAGTTTTGCGATAAGAAAACAAAATCGAAACAAGTGAAAACAAAGTAACTAAAAGAAGTGTAATATATTGGTATTCAATTATAATTGATTGTATTTTTTGATTCCTTTGGCGAAACATAAATTTCCATAAATTCCTTATATTTGTTGCGTATTTGTTACGTGAAACAAAACAATTATTGTACCTTTGCAGAAGAAAAACAATACGTTGCTTGACGGCAAGGACAATTTTGAATGATTTATGGGAAGACCGAAGAAGACAACCAAGGCGAAAGAGCCTGTGCGCATCCGGGAGCGCAAGCTCGCAAACGGCAACAGGAGCCTCTATCTTGACATCTATTCAAAAGGTGTGCGCAAGGTGGAGTCGCTTGGCGTGTACCTTGTACCGGAGAATACGCCTCTTGACAAGATACAGAACGAACATGCGAGAAGCGTTGCCGAGAAGATAAAGTCGGAGCGCATCATCGCGCTGCAGAACTACGGCATAGCCAACCTTGACAAGGTGATGAAAGCCTCGATGCCACTTCTCGCGTATCTTGAAAAATACGCCAGCGAGGGGAACGGCCTGACCGAATCAACCATGAAAGGACGTAAGTTCATGCGGCGCAAGGTGGAGGAATACCTACGTTCAACCGGACGGCTCAACATATCCATGCTGGAGGTTGATTTGGATTTCTGCCGTGGCTTCATCAATTTCCTCCGCACGGCGAAGAACAAGCGACTGAAAAACGAAGAAAGGACGATAAGCAATTGTACGGGACTACAGACACAGGCCGTGCTTACAGCAGCGTTGAACACGGCACTGCGTGACGGTATCATCGAGCGCAACCCCATGACCTTGCTGACATCCAAGGAACGCTTCCACCAGCAGGAAAGCCAAAGGGTCTATCTCACCATCGATGAATTGAAAAGAATGATGGCCACTCCCTGCGATGACGGGGAACTGAAAAAGGCATTCCTGTTCGCCTGTTTTACGGGGCTGCGTCTCAGCGACATCCGCACGTTCACATGGAACAAGGTGCTGACAACGCCCAACGATTCCACCCGTTATATAAGGGTCAGGATGCTCAAGACGCAGCAGGTCGTCAACGTGCCGCTTTCCAAGGATGCCCTCGGCTATCTCCGTGAGATGGAAGACGGGGACGAGCCAATCTTCCGCCTGTCAAGCGCGGCTTCCGTCATAGAGCAAAGGCTGGCGGAATGGGCGAAGAAAGCCGGGATAGAGAAGCACGTGACCTTTCACGTGAGCCGCCACAGCTACGCGACGATGATGCTGACCATAGGAGTTGACATCTACACGGTGAGCAAGCTGCTCGGTCACAAGAACGTGGCGACCACTCAGATATACGCGAAAATAATCGACCAGAAGAAGATTGATGCCGTCAATATGATGGACAGGTTCTTCGACAAAGACAGGCAGGCATGAGGATAGAGATACGGACACGCGAGCTGAAGAACGGCAACAGGACAATATACCTTGATTATTATGACAAGGGCAAGCGGTGGTATGAATATCCCAAACTGTACCTTGTCCCTGATTCCGCTCCACATGCAAAGGAACAGAACAAGAACGCGATGGACAAGGCAATCGCCATCAGAGCCAGACGGCTGCTCGGCGAGACACCGGAAGAGGACGGTAGCCCGTTGAAGGAGGCTGACAAAATTCTTGTGAGCACTTGGATGGACGAATACGCCAAAGCCATGCACGCGAACGCAGGGCTTTCCTCAACTTATCTCAAACACTTCGACACCCTTATCCGCATGGTGAACGACTATCTCGCGCACATCAAAAGCCCGCGTCTCACAATGGACTGCATAGACAGGGAGTTCTACCGGGGATTCCTGCACTACATGACCGATGTCTATGAATGCCGGACTTCCGACGGTGGAACAAGACGGCTGGCCAAATCTACCATGCACCTGTTTCAATTAAAGATGAATACGATGCTCAATCAGGCGGCAAGGGACGGTGTCATCAAGTGCAACCCCTATCACCTGCTGTCAAGGGACGAGCGGATAAAGAAGCCGACTGACCAACGCGATTTCCTGACACGTGAGGAACTGCACAGGCTGATGGAGGTGGAGACACGAAGCTCTACGACCAAGATGGCATTCCTGTTCAGCTGTTTCACAGGTCTGCGCTACAGTGACCTGAAACAATTGAAGTGGGGCAACATCGAGCGGTCACAGTCCGGGATGGCGATAAGGATAGAGGCGATGAAAAAGACGGAAAAGCCCGTAACCGTTCCTTTGGGTACAAACGCAATGGCATGGATGCCTGAGCGCGGTGACAAGACACTTGACGATTTTGTCTTTGACATAGGCACATGCGGAGGTTGCAACACCGTCCTGAAGAAGATGGCGAAAAGAGCCGGAATCAACAAACGGGTCTCTTTCCATACCGGGAGGCACAGCTTCGCAACGCTGACCCTCGCCGCCACGAATGACATTGCTACGGTGAGCCGACTGCTTGGCCACACCTCTGTCGCAACGACACAGATTTATGCGGAGGTGCTGATGGAGGACAAAATAGCCGCCGTAAACAAACTGAATGGCATATTTTAATTCGATAAGCTAAGCCCCTTTTTATGAAACGAATCTCCGATAATATCCTCACGATGCTATTGCCGCTTACTGTGGTAGCCGCAACCGCATTCAGTCTGGTTGCCGCCGTCGCCTTCCGCATGGGAGCGACCACGGCAGGATTTGTGTTTGCCACCCTGTCCATTGTCGGGTGGATCGGACTGGTAGCCGAGTTTTTCCTCTTGTACGACATCATCATAGACAAGTGGCTTTCCAAAGACCGCTCCGTCCTGACCGCTTCGTGGTTTGTGATTTCATTGTTGCTCGCCTTTATTCTTACTCCCGACAAACATACGGATTGGAGCACTTGCATAATCATGGTCTCGCTCTTCGCCGTGGTTTTCCTTTTGCCCTGCACCATCGGGATGGCATACGGCAAACAGATAAAATCATGGCTGCTACAACGGTGGAACAGACTTGTTCCAAAGAAGCGACAGTACACGGACGAAGCAGAAGAAAAGCAAATCGAAGCCTTGCTTTCAGCATCCACGCCACCTTCCATAATGAAGCAGGAGGATGAAATCAGGCACTACGACAGCCTTGTTTCAAAGGTACAGCCGGAACTGATAAGGAAACTACCCGAAACATTGCAAACCAACGATGCTCTGTTCCTGTTGGTGCTGTTCCGGGAAGACGGTTATCTTGACACGGACTTCCGGCCGCTGATGAAAAAGGAGGATGACGAAATCAATCAGACACTCTACGCCTATATCGCCAGCGCCCTTTGCGCCGCCCTCAAAATCAGGAAAGGCAAATGGGTCATCTTCGAGAAGTTCTGGCCACTCAACAACGGCGCACAGCTGGCAAGCAACTTCAAGACCGCCTACAGGGACAACCCGTCCGAACACCAGCGGCATATCGCCAAACTGCTGCGCAAGGCGACCCGCCTTCGTCCGAAGCTCGACACCTACGACCTTGAAGAGTTCAAGAAGGTCTGACCTGCATTATCCATTTCCTTGTTCCCGTCACCGTAACCCGATGGCGGGATTTTTTTATGCCCGTCCGTGAACAGGCCTGTTTCTTTCCGCACTTATAAGTTACCATGTGCGGATTATCCGTGATTATGGAGGGTTTATAGTTCCCTTATACTTCGTTTTAACCCTGTTTATAGTTGCATTTATAATTCGCAAATCATTCTGTTTGTGTTGTTTATATTGATTGTTCCAGGAAAAAGCCGCCATACCTTTGCACTGTCGCCACGACAAAGGCGAAGCAGATTATTCACTAAAATATACGCACATGACAGAGCAAAGAAAACTTTTAAGCACCAGGGAGGCGGCCGAGTATTGCGGCTTCAAGCTCTCCTACTTCCGCAAGCTGATGATGCGCCGGGCTATCCCGATGTACAAGCCGACGGGCAAACTGTGCTTCTTCAAGAAAGAAGACTTGGACGCTTTCCTCACGGGTGTCCGTATCTCCTCACAGGAAGAAATCGCAGAGGAAGCCGGCCGCTATCTGGCAGGACTGAAGTAAACAACCTTTTTTATTTACATCAAAAAACAAATGTAGTATGGAACAGAACAGGAACATGGAACAGGGCGGCACAACCGCAACCGTTCCGGCAGAGAAGAAGAACGAGAACCGTAAACGCGAGGTGAGCGGTAAGGACGCACAAATCATCCGCGCATTCTTGGAGAGCGTAGGCATCTACGAGGCGGACGCCTTGCGTGTGAGTATCGCCATCGCCGACGGCAAGATGACGGCAGACAACATTTCAGCGGATGACCGCCTCGCGCTCAACCGCTATCTCAACAGCAGTACGGACAACGACCGCCTGACGGCAGACAACGCACAGGGACATCGGCTGAACCGTGCATTCGGTTTACTGGAACGTGTGTCGGAGTTCTGCGACAAGCAGCAACTGGTGACGGTGAACAAGGTCTTGCTTTCCATTGCAGTAAATGCGGAGGACATCAGCCATGCCGTATCAAACCTTGCCAAACGTCCGGCATCCGTACAACCGTCACAAGGGAACATAGTCGGCAGTGGGGCAAACAAATGACCGTGCATAAGATGTGGAGAACCGGATTACCAATGTTCACGCGACCTCTTTTTTCTTCCCTCATTTCGGGTTGATACACAATTGAAGGACTAAGGTTGATTATCGGAAAATCCATATTCCCCTTATGTACCATCCAAAAGATGAAGCCGTGCAGGGAACAACAAGAAAGCAGTTTGGAATTTCCATACTGATTCCTACACGGCTTTATTCTTTTCCAAAAGCAAAAATATCACACTTATAAAGACAAAGTTTTATGGACAAGGAAACATACAGATTCATGTACCCGGCAGGTATCGCATCCCTGTCATTAGTTTTTTCTCAGAAGGCATTGCAATGGCTGTACGGGACAACGACAGATGATGACGGCAGGGAAACAGTAAACTTCATATTGTTTGGCGACCTGCTGGCGAAAATGGCACTTACAGCCGGAGAGGGCAAGGGATTCCGCAGACCACTCACGCTTTCCGCTGGTCAGGCGCAGTATTCCGAAGAACAGCTTTCCACTCAATGGAACATGGGCAGGAAGCGCATACGCAACCTGCTGGCGATACTTACAGACTTGGGACTTATTGACACCAACCGTTCAAGGGTGGCATCCGTGATGACCTTCCCGTGCGTCCGTGGGTGGAAAACAGCGGATGGCACATTCATTTCCAATCCTTTTACCAATGAACAGAGGGAAGAATAAGAGCCGAAAGGCAGCTGGGGAAACAACCGAACCGACAATTACAGGGCAAACAACGCCCTTCCTGTTGTTCCGCAGTCCGGCGATAAGTGGCATCCGTCCCGTGCAGGAAGTGGCAGACGGACGGGTGGAATGGCATGGAGCGATAGCGTTGAGTTACGAGATATGCCGAGGTATTACCGCCTCTGGACGGTATTACCACGACGCTCTCGCAACGGTTCGGCAAACCGTTGTCCCAGCCGCTCGCAGGCTCGCACCTTCCCTTTTTTAGATACCGTTTCACTACAATTTCAAGAACACCAGTTATATATGGAACACGAAGATACTTTAATACAGGATAATCCGGAATCCGGACAGGAAAAGCCCGTTATAAGGCGTGACAAGGTGGTAGTTACCAAGGTCACGGAGCAGGAGCTTTATCAGATTAAGAGCACCGCCGGGCAGTGCGGCATGACACGCAGCGACTTCATCCGGGCAAGGGCACTCAACTACCGGCCGAGACAGCGGCTTTCGGTTACGGAGGTGGACGGTCTGCGGCAGCTTGCGGCTTGCCGGACGGACATGGTGAACTTCGCCAACGCCCTGCACGGACTGAACGATGACGAGAAGGTACGCCTTTTCCACCATCAGCCCACCATACTCGAATGGTACGAGAAAGTGGCGCGGGTGACAGACCATGTCACCGACTTCCTGCAGTCCGCACAGAAGGCGAACAGCTACCCGGCAGGGACAACGGACGGAGAGACAGAGGAGGATGCCGTATGATAGCCAAGGCAAAATCCATTAGCCACGGCATCAGGGCGATGCTGTACGTGTCGGGGGAATCGAGGAACAAGAAACATCCCGAAAAGATAACGCGCATCTGCGACAACTTTATACTGCAGGGCATGGACGCTTCGGGCATCTGGACGGAAATGAAATTCGCCACCATGGACCGCCCGGACATCAAGAACAACGTCATCCGCTTGGAGATAAGTCCGGCGATGGAACATACCGAAGATTTCACGGTCAAGGACTGGCAGCAACTGTGGAACGACTTCGCGGCGGCTTTCGACAATCAGGAAATTCTGAATGAGGACGGCGAGGTCATTTCCGTGCCGACCAACATATCGGGCAGCAAATCCAGCGTGTGGCTGCACAGGGAATCGGACAGCGGCATACCTCACCTCCATGCCGTCGTCTGCCGGATAGACGAAAACGGGAACATCAACAACGACCACGCCATCCACATCCGCGCACATCGGGCAGCTGAACAGGTTGCCCGGCAAAGGGGATGGATAACTGCCAAACACATACATGAAAGCCGTATTCCGCAAGTCAGTGAGGACTGTATGGAGGCCTTGCGTGAACTAGACGAATGGTCTTGGAAGGGCTATGCGGAGAAACTTGCCGCCAAAGGCTACGAACTGTATCTGCGCAAGGACAAGAAAGGCGTGATACGCGGCTATGTGCTTCACAAAGGCAGTTCAAGGTTCAAGGGCTCGGAACTTGGAAAGGGGCGCAACCTGACCGCATCCCGTATCGAGCGGACTTGGGAGAAACTGCATCCCGAACAGACCAAACAGGAAAGTCCGACACCGAAACAGCCTGTTATAACGGCACCGAAGCCGTCTGTTCACAATGAAGCCGAGCAAAAGCCACAGACCGATGCAGGACGGAATAATCCGGTTTATGAGTATTACACGGAGTGGCAGCCCGACCGCCTGCGCACTGAGTTTGAATATGCCGGAAAGAACTACGACCGCTATATCCCCGAAAAGGTGCTTGACTGTCTGAATGACGAGTTCGATTTCCGGGAGCTGGCCAACTGGCAGGCTTTGCAGAATCTGGCGATTGCCTTTTTTACGCTTGTCGCTTCTCCTTACGGGGAGATTTCCGGCGGTGGCGGAGGCGGCTCACAGTCCGACCTCAAATGGGGACGCGACCCGGAAGAGGACGAGATAGAGTTTGCCCGTCGTTGTGCGCGTGAGGCTTCGCACAGGCTTGGCAGACAAATGAAATCAGGATTGAAACGTAAATGACAAACCTAAAAAACATCAGTGACAATGAAACAACCCGATACGTCTGCCCTACGGGAGCGGCTTAACAATTATACACCCGGACAGGAACTGGAGCAAGACAAGCAGGAGTTTGAAGGACTGCTCTTGGAAGTGAACTGTCAGATTGCCGAATTGCGCAATCTACTCAAGGAAATCAATGCGGTAAAGGAAGAACTGGAAAAGATAAACCAATGCTCTGTCAGCCACATCAAGGCGAAAGAAGCACGGCGGCAAAGACTTGAACAACGGAACGATGCGCTTGCCAACGAGTTCCGCAGACTCAAGCCGGAGATTGCGGATGCGCATAAAAAGTTGAACGACCTCATTGAAGGAATCGCTGCATATGCGGGAACAATGCAGAATCTCCATGACCTGCTTAAGGCTTCATTTCCTATAAGGTTTGCAGAAAACGACAGACAAGCATTATTGGAAGGAGTCAATGCCATTGCCGACAATGCCATATCACGTATTCGCAGGGAACGCGAAAAGGCGGACAACGATATCCGCCGCAATGAGAATCACATATCCATGACACAGGCGACATTCTGGGGGATGATTGCATTGCTGCTGATACTTGCCTCATTTTTTGCCCTTGTCATTTTCGCAAACGTGAAACTACTCCATTTAGAGATTTTGAACGAAATAACAGTTGTATATGCCGGATTGATTGCCATCACATTAGCTGCGGTCTCCTTTATCTTTTATAAGTGGAAACACTAAATCTGTTATATATGGCAACAATGAAAGTTAAATTTCGTGCATCTTCTATTCCGACGAAAGAAGGCACATTATTCTATCAAGTGGTTCACGGACGTGTAGCACGTCAAGTTAACACCGGTTACAAGGTATATCCCTGTGAATGGGATTCCGCTCATGCGGAAATCGTTTTTCCGCCCGGTATCGGGGATAGCCGCAGCAATTATCTTGCATCACTGAAAGAGATTTTGTACGCGAACACCAAACGGTTCAGGAATATAATCGCACGTCTGGAGCGTGCCGGTGAGGACTATACTGCCGAAGACGTGCTGAAATGCTATCTCACACCTTCGGAGGGCAAGGGCTTCATTTCTTTTGCCCGTGAGGTTATCCGGCAGATGGGACAGATTGGGAAACCTCGTACTGCAGAACGCTACACGGCTGTCACCAGAAGTTTCGAGCGTTTTTGTGGCGAAAATGATGTGTTTCTCGATGAAGTTGATTCCGATTTGATGGTACGCTATGAAAACTTCCTGAAAGCGGCAGGGGTGTGTCCCAATACCACGTCCTATTATATGCGTGGCTTACGGGCCATCTACAACCGAGCCGTCGAAAAGGAACTGACCGTACAACGCTCTCCGTTCAGACACGTTTATACGGGTATCGACAAGACGGTCAAGCGGGCTGTTCCGCTGAATATCATCCGTCAGATCCGTGATTTGGACTTGACTCTTTCTCCGGCGACCGATTTGGCAAGGGATGTCTTCATGTTCTCGTTCTACACACGTGGAATGTCATTCATTGACATGGCATTTCTCAAGAAAAAAGACCTTCAGAACGGAATACTCTCTTATCGCAGACAAAAAACCGGGCAGCAGCTCTCCATTAAATGGGAGAAACCCATGCAGGAAATCATCGACAAATACGACATCGCGGACACTCCCTATCTGTTGCCCATTATCAAGAATATGGAAGTGGATGCACGAAGGCAGTACAAGAATGCGGCTCATCTGGTCAACGACAAGTTGAGGAAGTTGGGCGAACAACTGGGATTGGCAATTCCGTTGACCACATACGTGGCGCGTCACGGTTGGGCTTCCATTGCCCGGAGTAAGAACATTCCGCTTCCAATCATTAGTGAAGCAATGGGACACGATTCCGAAAAGACCACGCGCATCTATCTCGCTTCGTTGGATACTTCTGCCGTTGATAAGGCAAACAGCCAGATACTCAAGGCTCTGTAATTATTATGATAGGATGAATTTCAACTTCGGTTTGATACAGCCAAATAAGTAAAATCGGACAAAAATCTGTTGTGCAAATCCCTAAATCTCCTTTTAAGAGAATTATTTTATGTCACAAAGGTACTGAAAATGCAAGAAACCGCCAAGCAAATGAAAACAAAATAATCGGTAATATGGTGATTTTCTTCATCTAAACCTAAAGATGTCAAGCGACATCAGGCTTTTCACACTGTTTTTATGATGTAAAACACTTGATTATCAATCCACAATAAAATCCCTAATTCTCTTAAAAGGAGATGTGTCAATGGGCAGACGTTTACAGGGACACACTCGCGTTTCTCAAAATAGGGACGAAAGAGGATTGGATGTCAATTCCTTCGAGTGGTTCCCGAAAGACGTATGAAACATGGTTAAAAAGAAGTGCTTCTCAAAATATAAAGTTGTTGGGCAGTAGCTTCATTCTCTCTATAAGAGAAATATGAATACGTGAAATAGGATTTAACTGATTGATAAACAGGAATTGTTCTTCGACAGTGAATACTGATTTACACAGACTCTGTTAAGCGTAGCAACTGTGTAGTTCGAAAGCAACATCCGTTTTGATACGGTTATCACCTATAAATCACGCAATTCTTTCCATGCAGTCATTCTCTTATAGAGAGATGTTGCGGATAAAGAGTGAAACTGAAATAAATATAAATAGGAAATGAAACGTGCGCTTTTATTATTTATGATAGTCGTCTCCTGTGTCTCGCAGGAACTCTGTGCGCAGAAGGTGGGTGTGAAAACCAATCTGGCGGCAGATTTTACGTTGAATCCGAATATAGGATTGGAGGTAGGTCTTGCCCCCAAGTGGACACTGGAAGTGGATGGCCAGTTCAATGCGTGGACGCTCTCGGGTGACAAACGCTGGAAGCATTGGGCAGTGCAGCCCGGAGTCAGGTATTGGCTATGTGACCGCTTTGGTGGCTCCTATTTCGGAGCTTATTTGCATGGCGGACAGTATAATGTCGGCGGCATCAATCTCAATGTAAACTTTCTTGGAACGGACTTCCGCAAGCTGAAGGACACCCGCTATCAGGGATGGTTCGTCGGAGGCGGTGTGTCATACGGTTACGCTTTTGTGCTTGGCCGGCATTGGAACTTGGAAACGGAAATAGGTGTCGGCTATTCCTATACCCGTTACGACCGTTTCCGGTGTGCCGGATGCGGAAAGAAGATTGAAATAAACAAGCCGCATCACTACGTGGGTCTCACGAAAGCGGCCGTTAACTTGGTTTATCTATTCTAATTTACAGTGAAATGAAAAGGATGATATTCATACTGGCAACCCTGTTTGGCATGACAGGTATGTCTGAAGCGGTGGCTCAGGATACAAAGGATATTCTGCCCGGTGTGTCCGTCGAAAACTTCAACATGAATCGCAATGGCAAGTACCTGACCGTTACGATGGATATAGATTTGTCGGAGCTTGATGTGAACTCCAACCGTGCCGTACTGCTCACCCCTCGATTGGTCAATGCGACGGATTCGATTGACTTGCCGTCGATAGGCATCTACGGACACCGCAGATATTACTATTATATAAGGAATGGAATCAGCACCATTTCGGGTGATACGGAAAAGTCTTTCAAGGCATCGGACAAACCGGAACTGCTGGGGTATGACAACCATATTCCCTACGAGAAATGGATGGACGGGGCCACGCTCAAGTTCCACCGCAGCGACTGGGGCTGCTGTCAGGAGATACTGGCGGAATACGAAGGATTGTTGGGACGGCACCGCGAGGCGTTCTTCCCCGAACTGGTATTCGTGCAGCCCAAGGCCGAGGTCATGAAGAGCCGTTCCCTTTCCGGTTCGGCATATATCGACTTTCCGGTGGACCGGACGGAGATCTATCCCGACTACCGCCGCAACACGGTCGAGCTGGGCAAGATACAGGCGACCATCGACTCCGTGCGCAATGACAAGGACATCACCATCACGTCCGTGTGGCTGAAAGGTTTTGCCTCGCCCGAAAGCCCCTACAAGCACAATACCGACCTTGCCATCGGGCGTACCGCCGCACTCAAGAAACACATAGGGCAACTTTACCACTTTGCGGACAGTGTCATCCGGACCGATTACGAGCCGGAAGACTGGGCGGGCCTGCGCCGCTATGTGGAACAGTCTGACATGACCCACTGCTCGGAGATTCTGGCAATGATAGACAGCGACATGGAACCGGATGCCAAAGAAGCGAAAATCAAACGGACATACCCTGACGAGTACCGCTTCATGCTGAAGAAATTCTATCCTGCGTTGCGCCATACGGATTACCGCATCGACTACACCATCCGCAAGTTCAGCGATGTGGAGGAGATAAAGCGCATCATGGAAGAGCGGCCGCAGAAGCTGAGCCTGAACGAGTTCTACCTCGTTGCCGGAAAGTATGAGCCGGGCACGGACGAGTTTACCGATGTGTTTGAAACAGCCGTGCGCATGTTCCCCAACGATGAAGTGGCGAACCTTAATGCCGCCAATGCCGCCATCCGCAGGGACGATTTTGCAGCGGCACGCCGCTATCTCAACAAGGCGGGCGACTCTGCCGAGGCCGTCTATGCACGGGGAGCGTTGGCTGTGCGTGAAGACGACATCGACACAGCACGCCGCTATCTGACCAAGGCGAAAGAGATGGGGCTGGAAAAGGCGGCACTCACGCTGAAAGAGCTGGACGAGAGGCAGAAATGACATTCAATCAATCATATAAGCCAAAAGAGAAAAAATATATTTTCAAACATTTTAATTTATCCACAATGAAAAGAAATTTATTATTCATGTCTATGTTAGCATCCCTGTTCTTTGCAGGATGCTCACAGGAGGAGATTGCTCCGGGTGGTGAGGACAACGGTGAGGCCAATACCAGTTATATGGCCGTAAACCTGGTGTCCTCCGATGTGACGGGTACGCGTGCCGCTGCCGGCTATGAGGATGGAAGTGATGTTGAGAACCATGTTACCAAAGTCCGTTTCTATTTCTTCAACGGGGTTGGTGGTGCAGTCAACGTTAAACTTCAAAACGGCAGTTACGTAAACTACTATGACTGGACGCCAAATACTGCTAATCCAGATGAAACACCTGCTGATCCGGATCAGTCAGATGGAACAAACACAGGCGATGACATCGAGAGCAAACTCAAGGCCACGATTGTCATCAACACCAAGGCTGGCGACGGGATTCCCCAAAGGATAGCGGCTGTGCTGAATCCCACCGGTTTGGATAACAATTCAAAGAGCCTTACCGACCTGAAGAATATTGTCGCTGATTACGCCACTTCCGGGCTCACCAAAAAAGGCGCATTCGTGATGTTCAATTCCGTTGGAGGCGGAGGTAAAGACTTCAGCACGACCCCCATAGAGAAGAGTCACCTGTGTAAGACGGAGGCAGATGCCTTAGCTCACCCCGTTACCATCCATGTGGAGCGTAGCGTGGCAAAGGTAAGGGTCACCTTGGGTGACAAATTGGGCTTCGCCGATAATAAACTGGCATTGAAGGATAAGGACGGTAAAGACCTCAAAGTCAGAGGAGAACAGGTCTATCTGCAGCTCCACGGTTGGGGCCTGACTGCCGAAACCTCCGAAGGAAGGCTGGTCAAGAAAATCAATCCCGTATGGGAAGGGAATTGGTGGTACGCGACATACCGCAGTTTTTGGGCCATCAATTCAATGACAGCCACGAACACGTATCACAGCTATAACGATATCAAAACTTCCTTCGGTGCAGAAAATGTGTTGTACACCAATGAAAATGCCCAGTTGACAGACACAGATGGTTCTGAAGGAACGGCAAAGAAAAGAACAAAGTTTATCCTTAAGGGCAAGCTTTGTAAGGCAAACGGCGATCCATTCACTATTGTAAGACACCTTGGGGATCATTTTCCCGATTCCCCGTCTGATACAGAGGCTGAAAACCTCAAAGAATTGAAAAAGAGTATCCTTAATCAGCTGAGTGCCAATGGTTATAATTACTATTATTCAACAACTGAAGGACGAAAACAAATCGGTATCGGCGACCTTCAGATTGTAATTGCAACCCAGGAAGAGAACGAGGATAGCAAGAACAACTGTTATGTATATGCCCAGCTGACAGATGCAGCTGCAGCTGCCGATAGAGAATGGTTCACCTCTTTGGAAGGAGGAACGGCTATTAAAAATGCAGCCACGGTGATTAACGGCAATCTTGCGAACAAAGACATAGTCGACAGGGCTTTGGTTTGGAACTCCGGCATGACATACTATTACAAAGAGATCATGCATCTGAATGGCCTTAATGGTGTAGTCCGTAACCATATCTATGGTGTAAACGTGCAAAAGATTGCCGGTCTCGGTACTCCTGTTTACAATCCTGGCGAGATAATTTATCCCGAGACGCCCGAGGAAAATGATCATTACATCGCGGCTCAAATCAATATCCTGTCCTGGCGTGTTGTTGATGAAGACTATGAACTGGTGTGGTAATATGATCCCTGACGCCCGAAGGCGTTCCTGATACATACAAAGTGTGGGAGGCGGCTCCCCGTCTCCCACGCATATTAATAAAACAGAATAACAAATACAGTACCCGCCCACCGGTACACAAGGGAGGTGTGGCCTTGGAAACCTGAATACAGAATACAGGTATCCCACTTGACGAGAAAATCCGGATGCGGAAGTTCCGCACACCATATATAGAATAAGTAAGATATACATTCAAGAAAGAGTAAACGATATGAATATACGGGCATTGATAAGGAATGTGGCAGTCAAGGTCTGCATGGCGTCAGTCTGCCTGTTGGCTATGTCGTCCTGCGACAGCTGGCTCTACGAGGAAGAAGGCGACTGTTCGGTGTATTACCGGCTCAAATTCCGCTACGATATGAACCTGAAGTGGGCGGACGCTTTCGCCAACGAAGTAACGTCAATACACTTGTATGCCTTCGACAATTCGGGCGTGTTGGCATGGCAGAAAGCGGAACAGATTGTTCCGGAAACAGCGGAAAACTATTCGATGCTGCTCGACCTGCCTGCCGGTGACTACAAGCTCCTTGCGTGGTGCGGACTGCAGAACGATGGTGAACGCGAAGAATCCTTCTCCGTACCCGAAGCCCGTGTGGGAGAAACCCGTATGGAGCAGTTGCAGTGTGCGCTTAATCGTCAGCACGATGAATCGGGCGCATACAGTAATGAACACTTGTATCGTCTTTTTCACGGCGTGCTGGACGTGTCGCTGCCTGTCAACGATGATGGCGGCAGTTATGAATATACCATGTCTTTGATAAAGAACACCAATCACATCCGTGTTATCCTGCAGCACTTGTCGGGAGAGGATGTGAACAAGGATGACTTCATCTTCCGCATTGATGACGAGAACGGTTTGATGGCACACGACAACGAACTGCTACCCGATGAAAACATCAACTACCGTCCCTGGGATGTACAGAATGTAGAGGCAGGCATTGGCATGGATGGCAACCGTGCCGTCAGCAATGTGAAAGGCCTTGTCGCCGACTTCACAGTCGGCCGCCTGATAGAGACACACCGCGAGAAGATGATACTTGCTATCGACACCAAGGACGGCAAGAAGGTGGTACGTATTCCCGTGATGGACTACGCCTTGATGGGAAAGGAGTATTACGAAAAGGAGTACAATTATCCGATGGATAAGCGGGAGTTCCTCAACCGTCTGGATGAATGTGTGATGACCCTCTTCCTCGATGAGAATAACAACTGGGTAAGCAGTGTTATCCAGATTCTGTCGTGGCGTGTGGTGCTGAGTAATGTAGAAGTGGAATAATTAGAGAGAAGGATTGGACTGATGAAACCGAGCATTATACATAGCATTGTGGTCTGCCTGGCGGCATTCACACTGCCTTTTATGGTGGCGTGCAGCAGTCAGGAAGAATCCTTGCCGGACAACGTTACGGAAGCTGCCTTATACCTGAATATCGCCACCATAGGACAAACAAGGGCGAGTACGGCAGAACTGCCTGACAACGAGAAGATGAAAAGCGTGCGTGTGGTTGTATTACACGCGGCTGATGGAACGGTGGAACATAACCGCCATTTCTCGCTGGAGGGTGCGCAGGCACAAAAAACCATCTTGCTCAAGGTAACACCGAACGAAAAGAAGAAAATATACCTCTTCGCCAATGAAGAGAGCGTGTCCACGGTAGAAGGTGCAACTGTAAAGGATGAAAATCAAACGCTGACCGCTTTCTTCAACAGTTATACAGAAGGAATGTCCGGTTTTGAAGCCGCGGTGAACAACCTATACTTCGCTCCGGACTATTCGGTCGGAAGCCCCATCCCGATGTCCTCCATGTACGAGATAGATTTTCCTGGAAAAGGGAATTTCGACGGGACGTTTTACGTGGTACGTGTCGCTACCAAGTTCACCTGCCGTTTCAAGAATTTTCGTAGCGGTGCTGTCACGGTGAACAGCATATCGGTGTCGGACATTGCCAATGACTCTTACCTAATGGCACATAAGCAAAATCAGACGATGCAGTTTACTGAAGAGGATAATAGCATAAGTGACCTTTTCTGGATAGACTGGCTGAAGAAGGTGTCTGATGAGTCGCAGGAGTATCCCGAAGACAAGACATTGGCTGACAAAAGAGGCTGGATTATGGATTATGACATTCCGGGAAATGCTGTTCAAGCCCCTGCCGGTCCAACGAACCTGAATATGTCTGTACCAAAAGCAACTGATGCGGATGTAAATCAGGAACAAGGCACCTTGTACATATTCTATCTTCCCGAAAGCAAGAACCTGATAACACCGACTGATACTTACGGAGAACAGCAGTATGAGATGACACTCGGCTTGACTGATGAATACGGCGAACAGAAGTCATTCAATTTTGCTTTTGATAATCTGAAAGCTCTCTTCCGTAACACGAATGCTGTAATAGATATAATCATGTATGACAGGGAAGTTGTGGTGGATGTGATTCCATACAGCGAAGTAGTACTTGAACCTGAATTTGGATTGTAAAACAATAAATAAAAACATATGAATCGTTTTGTACAATATATAGTTATCTCTCTGATAGCCTTTGCCGTTACAGGCTGCCAAGATGATTTCCTAAACGAGGAACGTATAGGTAAAGGCAATGCAGCGGTATCGGCAACGTTAGACTTCACCCCTATGTCTTCGGCACTGTCACAGACACGTGCTGCCGGCGATGCCTTGAAAGATATAAAGTCCCTGCATATATTGTTGTATAACGAGGATGGTGTGTTGCAGCAAAGTTGGACACAGAATGAAACTCGGGGGGACTTGAGAAATTATACTGTGACTTCTGAAGACCGTACGGATGCGGATGCGGAAAACGGACATAAGGCTGAATCAACTACGGCACGCGCCACATTCACGTTACCGGGAGAAATAGAATACGGCAAATATTATATCTATGCCGTAGCGAACATACCTGACCTGCTGACAGAATATGCCGAAAGCATAAAGACAGTGGACGGCCTCAAAAGCATTCCTCTCACATGGGACAATACAAAAAACACTGAAACCGGTGAATATAATGTGGTCAACAACGGTCAGATGTTAGGCTGTTTCACAAACTCTACATCATCCAACAACTCAAGTGATGAGTCTCTTGTAATAAATAGTAAAAATGTAAAACTCCATGCTTGGCTACGCCGGGCGGCTTCCAAAGTGACAGTGGCATTCGATGGCAGCAACTTGAAAGAGGGTGTATTTATCTATATCCAATCCGTGCAGATTAAAGATATTCCTTCACAATGTTATTTGGGAAAGGATAATAACGTGGGGAGAGAAGGATATACCTTGGACGTGCCGGAAAGTGGACCGGAAATGACCGACGGAGAAACCATCACCTATCATGAAGGAGAACACGATTCACAAGGTTTTGAATATGGAGAGGGTTGCGCATCGCATCGTGTCACGGTAGGTAGCCCCCATTTCGGTTCTCACGATGAAACAGCTCCCGCGCTGTATTTTTACGAGAATATGCAGGGCGCAGGTGATAATATGCCCGACAAACGGCAGGATGCTGACGGCAACGGTTCCCTTGACCATCCGGGATTGCCAGACGACGCTACTTACAGGCTCAAAGACGCCGTACCTTACGGTACATACATCGAAGTACATGCGCACTACATTTCCAACAATTCCGAGCGATTAGGCAACGGGCACATCATCTACCGTTTCATGTTAGGACAGGACGTGATTAATGACTATAACGCCAAACGTAATTGCCACTACAAGCTGACATTGAAATTCAAAAACTTCGCCAACGAAGCAGATTGGCATATAGAGTATGAGGAACCGGAACCGGGCGTGATGACTCCCGAGCCTTATTATATCTCATACTTGTATAACCATTCCATGATGTATCCCATCAAGGTGAACACGGGAGGCCGAAAGATAGAATACATAAAAGCGGAAATCTTGGAAAACAACTGGGCACCTTATAATGCCAGCAGTGATATTTATTTCACGGGTGCTCCGAATGGTGTTGCAGCACCGTGGAACGGTTTCCTGTCATTACATAAAACAACGGAAACGGTTTTATATGAAAATATAATCGGATCAAATGAGCAATACTACAACACAGTTCCCAAACGTGGAGAACGTGAATATAAAGATTTTGTTTTGCCTGGCGGCATAACTTCCAAGGAATTCACGACGGAGAATTCAGAACCAGACGATAAATACCGTGTAGAAAAACACCCCACGGAAGCAAATACATACAACATCTATATTCCCATGTACACGCGCGCCAAGCAGATGATATCAACAACCGGATACACGGGAAACAATCCATACGTGGCATATCAGAGAAAGGCGAGAGTCAAGATTACAACCAAGCTGGAAGGGCTGGATAAAATCTTCGAAAATGAAGTTCCGATATACCAGGTACGTCGTGTTGTGAATCCGAAGGGGATATATAGATCTCTCAAAAATAACAAGTCGTTTCATGTCGTGTTGAAACGATTGCCGGGAGAAGATCAACAAATGTTCAAAACATTCCAATCTGAAGGTCCCTGGAAAGCCTATGTCGTCAAGGAAACGAATGGAAAAGGGATTACTTTATCGGTAACTGATCCTAATACAACGGAATTGAAGGACGATCCGGAATATGGGAAAGCCATATATGGTAAAACCGGCAGCGTAATTGATTTCAAGGTGAATTTTGAGCAGTCGTCAGATAATCCGTCAGAGAACCGTTATGCTATTATCCGCGTGGAATATCACAATTATACCTGCCAGCATCTGATTTTCGTGCGGCAAGGTGACAAACCTGACGATTTGGTTACAGGTGGTGTGAAGTGGTATGCCATGAATATGAAGACTACAAGCGAATTGGCTTCCAATCCGTTGGACGAAGGATCGCTGTTCAAATTCGGAAAATGGAATCATCCGATAGACGCATTGAGTAATAAAAATCCGCGTGAGCCGTGGATAAAAGTTACACCGGAAGATTTCAAAATATATCCTGAAGATGGCTTTACCAATGCGGCAACCGGAGATAAAATGGTGTGGACAGACATTATTCATAGTAATACGACCGATGGGTTCGGTAATCCTCAAATGGCGAATGCCAGGGTGGCTACGGGCGCAGACTTCTGGGAATTGAGGAAATATAGTTATATAGAGCAGGGATACGGTGTATTGTATGGAGATGATGCCACGGAGACGGCTGATGATATCGTAGAAGTTTATGGCTATGACTATAAACATAATAAGTCAGGACGTGGAATGAGAGGTTGTTTTGCGTATAACAGCGAAACGGGCAAAAATCTGTTCTTTCCCATTGGTGCCTCCGGCTACGGGCACAGAAAACAAAGCTATATCCCCACTTGGGGAGATAGCGAAACTCTCAATGGAGTATTGAGATATGCTGCCGGCCGAACACAATTATATCCCAGTCCCGTGGAGCGTCCGTTGTTTTATGACTTATACAAACGACCGGGAGGCATCTATTGGTTAAATGCGGAAATTCCTCAAAACTACTTTACGCCGACGGACGGTGTCAGCCTGGGATGGGATATCAACTATTTCTCATTCGATTTCAATTTTATCAGTAGTGACAACCTGATTAGGAGCGGTGGCTCTGACGCGTGCTTCGTGCGTTGCGTGGTAGATCCATGATTATGAGAGAACATCCTTATTTTTAATATGGCCTTAAAAGAGTGCGAATGTAACCAGACCAGAGGCTGCAAGCCGGAGACGGAAGCAAAATACCGCCCGGCTTTTGAGCTATATACCGCCACAGACCTCTCCATTGCCGAGATTTGCCGACAGTGTGGGATTTCCATCAGCGGATTCTCCCGTTATATCGGTATCTACCATCGGCATCTGATGCTGGAACGCAACGGCATCAAGTGCAGCCGGGAGGAAGCGGACGGCATCAAGATGAACCAGCGGCGTGGACAACGACCAGAGACCCATGCCAAATACAAGGAGGCTATCGCGGCGTGTGACAGCATGGACTATATAGAGTACAACGTATCGCAGATAGCCCGTGAGTTCGGATTGAGCGGTACGAACCTTGGCCGCCAGTTGCGCACGCACTATCCCGAAGTGCTGGAGTTCCGCGAAAGGGCACGGCAACGGCTGGGGCTGGATGACGGCCTGCCGCGCGGCACGCGCCCGTGGTGCAAGGAACAGTATGCCGAAGCGGTGGGGCTGCTGCAAGCTGACCGTTATGTCACGGTGCAGGAAGCCGCCGAGCGGTGCAATGTTTCCTACTCCGGATTGGAGCAACACTTGATATTCTACCACAAGGAACTGGTCGGAAACCGTATCAAGATACGCGAACAGGCCACTAGACAGCAACGTAGGGGCAAGATAACGGGACGCGGTACCCTTCACGCCCCGAAGCCCGAAACGATAGAAGTGTATGCCGAAGCCCTCCACCTCTACCGTACCACCCCGATGTCTGTCCGAAAAATAGCCAAGCAGACCGGCGTGTCGCTAAGAGGTCTCTACGACTACCTGCAAACCTGGTACAAGGATTTGGTCTGTGAACGGAAAGGCATCCCTTACGAGGAAGGCAAGCCAGTGGAGTGGTCATCCGTGCGAAGATACAATCCTGCCACCGCTGCCAAATATGCGGATGCTATTACCCGGCTGAAAGAAGGCGGGCTTTCTACGGCAAAGGTCGCCGCCGAGTTTGGTTTGCATCCTGAATGTTTCAGGCAATACCTGAAAGAGCATGAGCCGGAACTCTATGCCCGGCAAGGTATGGTCAAAACAGAAAGCGGTCGTTCTATGGCAAACCATAGCATGGGAAAATACAAGGAGGCTTTGCACCTTTATGCTACGACAACCAAAAGCGTGAAATCGCTGGCAAGACGATTCGGGTTCAACGACTGCTCCTTCGGCCAGTTCATCAGAAGACATTTCCCCGAACTGCACGAACAACACCAAAAACTGGTGCAACAGACGAAAAAGACTGATTAAGTTCACACTATGCTGATACGTTCTTTGGGAGCCAAACCGGACTAAAGTTGAATCCTGTTGATGAGTTCTATTGCCGTAATGTCACGCATGAGGGTGAACCCGAACCATTTTCTGCCCAAATCCTTGATTGAAGCCCCTATGTGGTACACTTCATTGTCTATGAGCAGAAACCGGTCGTGTGCCTTGTTGAATCGCTTTACCTCGATAAGCGGATATTGGGCGTTGTGGCGGTCAACATCAAGTTGGAACTGGTTGCTGACACGCTGCGTGTAGATAGTGGCTGATACTCCTTCCTTTCTTTTATCAAGCAAAGTCAGCACGGTATCATCCGCATAATTGTCAATCAGCACAACGGACTGTTCAGCCTTCCGAATTAAATCAGACACGAAACGGTAAGCGTCAAACACCTGCCCGTCATAGAAGATGCCCTGCACAGGAGGAACGTCGGCATCCAAACGCTTGAAAACCTCGTCGATGCGTCTGTCGGTCACTTCCTGATGCTGTTTCATTTCCAGTTGGTGATACTCTATAGTCTCAAGCCTTTGGAATAATTGGGCATTGGTCGCAATAAAGCGGCGCATGGACACAAAGGCTCTCATAATGCGAATATTGGCTTCAATGGCTGTTTGGGAACGAAGTACACTACTAAGCATGGCGACACCATTTTCGGTAAATGCGTATGGTAATTTTCTCGCTCCCATAGTGATGGATTTGGATGTCGCAAATTGCGACTTCCATTCTTCAAACTCTTCTTTGGTAAGTTGAAACATGAAATCATCAGGAAAACGTTCGATATTTCGCTTTACCTGCTCGTTCAGACGTTTGGTTTCCACTCCATATATTGCTGACAAATCCCTATCAAGCATAACCTGTTTCCCTCTGATTATTCTAATCATCGGTTGAATGTTGGTTACTTCGGGCAACTGGTCGCAATTTATGACCGATTCGTTTGCTATGCCGTTTGTATTTTCCCTTTCTTTCGCCATTGTCCTGCTTTATTGCTCGTTTTCGTTCAGACCTTTGATAATTTCGATACTCAATGTGTTTTCTATTTTGCAAATGGTTTCCAATGACATATTCTTTTGTCCTTTCAGCATCTTGGATATATATTGCTGAGTGCAGTTCATCTTTTCGGCAAGCATTTTCTGTGTCAAACCAAGTTCAGACATCCGCTTTGACATGAGGACGGCAATAGCCCGTGAGTATTGCGTCCAATCCCTTTTATCCTGCCCTGATTTGACAGTCTGCGATTCAGTCTCCAAAATTCCACAAGGCATCTTGTATGTCACTGTATTCATTGAAACGATTACATTGCTTAATTCAGTTGCAAAGGTAGCACAAATATTTGAAATTGCACAACTTCCGGGTTGTTGTTCCGTGGAAAGAAACGAAATGCCATGCCTAAATCAAAAATTTAGGGAAGTAGAGACTTGTCGCCTTCCCATTCATAATGGTAATGAACTTCCATGCTGTTGATTCCTATCTTCTACCATAAGAACAACGTTTCTCTATTTATTTGTTGTGAATTTGTTGCGCATAGATTATATATCTACTTGTTATGGTTGATTATCAATATATTAATGTTTTTGCAAAATCAATTGGTTTGAGTAGCATAATTGCAGCCGTCGACTCTAAGTCCGGCAGATGCTGTAAAACGGTTGTTCGATGATTTATAATCGGCTCCGACAAATATACCCCAGCCGAAAATTCCGAGCTCAGTACTATAATCCGAGAAGTCGGCCTTTTCGGTATATATGCGTTGAAGTGTCCGATTTGTGTAGTGTGAGTAGGAGGCTTCGAGACCTTCGCGAAGTGTCCATCGTCCCAGGTATGAACGATTTTCGGCGCGTAAAGAGGTTTTTTGTTCTACGGCACGCAGTCGAAGCATGAGGTTGTCTTCCGATGAAGCGTCGTTGTTTATGTATTTGATATTCCTGTTGTTCAGGTAATTGTGGCTAATGGTCACACTTTGTGTGTGTTTCCCTGCATAATGTTTGTATGCGGCACCTACGGTAAATGTCTCTTGTTTTAAATGGGGAAGGTAGCTGAGCAGGTATTCGTTCTCTTCACCTTTTTCGTCGGTATTCAGCTTCATGTCATCGATGCCGACCAATCCTAAAACAATCAGTTCGTCGTGTTGGGAGAGTTCGGTTTTGATTTTGAACTGCCCGTCAATGTAATTGGGGAGGAAGGGAAGTCCTAACATTTTGAAGAGAAACTGGAGATAGGATTGTCGGATAGAGAAAAGATAGGTGGTTTTTGGACTGAAATGGCCACTGCCGCTGAATGCAGCTTCGGAGGCTCCGAGTGTAGCCTTAAAAATCTGTTTTTCGGGGTCGCCGTCCTGAAGTTGGAAGTCGAGCACAGAGCTCAGTGCTCCGCCACGGTCGACCGGAAAGGCTCCTGTATAGAAGTTGATTTCACGAATCAGGTCGGCATTGACAATGCTGACCGGTCCTCCCGATGCTCCGAGTGTCGCAAAGTGGTTGATATTCGGGATTTCGATTCCGTCCATGAAAAAACGGTTTTCCGAAGGACCGCCGCCACGTACGATCAGGTCGTTGCGGTAGCCAATCGGGGAGAATGAAACGCCGGGATAGGAGCGAACGATTCGTGATATGTCTCGATTGGATCCCGGACTCTTTTCGATCTCCCTCAGACCGATGACGTTCATGCTGACGGGACTCTCTGTCGTACGGCGAAATGGAGAGGGTTTTACGGTTACGGCATCCAGCATCTGGAGGTCCTGCTCCATTTCGATGGTGATCGTTGGCGTGGATGCGGAGATAATATACTCTGGGGTTGTCGTACTTTTATACCCCAAAAAAGTTGCCAATAACTGGGAAATGCCCGGGCGTACGTTGTTGATCTGAAAATATCCAGCTGTATCGGTTACACCTCCTCGTTGTTCCTGTCCTACGACTACGACAGATGCGAAAGCGATGGGGGTTCTGTTTAATTTATCAATGACTCGTCCTCGGATGGTGTATCCTTCGGGTGCTGCATGCAACGTAAGAACTAAAATTGAGAGCAAAATGGTATTTATTGCATGTTTCATGGTGTCGATAGGTTCGGTAGTGTATTACAAAAACAAGTTGGAGAGCAAAAACTTTTCCTTTCAGTTGTGGAAATATGGTAATAGTCTTTTTGTGCGAGTCAAAGGATCGGGTGTTGTATTCCTTTGACACATATTATTTAACAAAGGTAGATATTTCTACGGTAAAAGAAAAAATAAATTTTTAATTGATAATTTTGTTTATTTGATAATAAATATTATCTTTGTATTCGAAAGAGATGATTAATGGAACGGATAAAACAATTACTTCAAGGAAAGGGGTTGAAGGTGACTACGCAACGGATTATCGTATATCAGGTGATGGAACGTTTCCGTCATGCGACAGCCGACGGTGTGGCGAAGGAGGTCAGGGCTATTGTGCCGACCATAACCGTAGCAACGGTGTATCATATATTGGAGTCGTTGTGTCAGGTAGGTTTGATCAGTCGGTTGGATACTCGGGATGGGAAGATCGGGTATGATATTACGGCAAAGACGCATCACCATCTGTTTGATGGTCGAGTAGGTAGGATTGAAGACTATAACGATGCCGGATTGACACAGGTTGTTCGGGAGTATTTCGCGACACATCCCGTTTCCGGATTTTCGGTCGACAACATCACAATCTGGATTGACGGAAAATTCGACGAGAAAAACTCGTCAGAGACATAACAATTCATTTTACTTATTAAACCAAAGGAGGATCAATTATGGCTGACTTGAAAGGAACAAAGACGGAACAGAACTTGAAAACGGCTTTTGCCGGTGAATCGGAAGCTCGTAACAAATACACGTACTACGCTTCAAAAGCTAAAAAAGAGGGGTTTGTGCAGATTTCTAACATCTTTGCAGAAACTGCAGCAAACGAAAAAGAGCATGCGGAACTGTGGTTTAAACTGTTGCATGGAGATACCATTCCCGATACAGCAACCAACTTGCTGGATGCGGCTAACGGCGAAAACTACGAATGGACCGATATGTATGCACGCTTTGCTAAAGAGGCTCGCGAGGAGGGCTTTACAAAAATTGCAATCCTGTTTGAAAAAGTGGGTGAAATCGAAAAAGAACATGAGGCCCGTTACCGTAAATTGTTGGCTAACGTAGAGGGCGGACTGGTGTTCTCACGTGATGGTGATTGCGTATGGCAATGCTCGAATTGCGGACATATTATGATCGGGAAAAAAGCTCCTGAAGTGTGCCCGGTGTGCGCACATCCTCAAGCGTATTTCCAACTTAAAGCGGAAAACTATTAATGTCGTATTCTCGATACAACAAGGAGCGGCCCTCATGTGGTCGCTCCTTTTGTTTTTACACGAAAGCAACCAGAACGGCCGACGTTGCCGCTACGATCAAAATAAGCAATGTAAATCTGAGCATGGTGGTTTGTTGTTGATTCATAAACAATGATGCAGCAGTCGTGCCAAATGTCGGTGATCTGCTTGTATTTATTCGTCTAAATTGTGGTGTTTTTTGATTCGGACCGACATGCCGGCATGCAGAGGCAACCGGGTGTATCCGACCAGATGAATGATTCCGATGATCGCAACTACGATGAATGATAAACTGAAATCGGGTACAGTAAATTTTCCGATTGTGTCGTGGTGTAATAGGGCAGAGAAATGGAGTGCAACGGCTCCGATGGCTACGCCCATACCGATCGACATCTGTTGTATGGTGCTATACAGTGTATTGGCCGAAGTCATTTGTGGTTGTGGAATATCCGCAAAGGCCAATGCGGTCAGGGTACTGAACTGTAGAGATCGCGACATACCAGTAACAAACAGTACGAGCAGAATCATCCAGACGGGGGTATCCGGCGTAAGCCATGCCGTGAAGAAAAGGAACAGAGCAGAGAGGACTCCGTTTACGATCAGCACCCGACGGAAAGGGTAATGGCGTATGATCCATACCGTAGCGGATTTCATAACAAGGTTTCCAACCATAGTAGCCAGGAAAAGTGAACCGGCTTCAAATGGTGAGAGGCCGAAACCCTCCTGCAACATCAACGGCAACAGGTAAGGAAATACTCCTATCAACATGCGAGATATTGACCCTACAAGTATTGTGATACGGTAAGTTTTGATTTTCATGATCGAATAATCGATCAACGGAGTGGTTGTCCGAGCAGAATCTTTAACGTTGATGCGCAGTACGACGAGACTCAGAAAGATCAAAACGACAGGCACCCAAAGGGCGACGGAGGGTTTGCTGAAGAGTTCGACACCATACATGAATCCGGTGAGCGACACCCCGCTCAGTATGAATCCACGAAAATCGAAACGAGGCGGTGTCCTGAACTCAGCCCGGTCTTTCGGGATATAGTGCCAGGCCGCAAGAATACAGACGATACTAATGGGAACATTCAGGTAGAAAATCCATCTCCACGACCAATAGGTCGTCAAGTAACCGCCTATTAACGGTCCGACAATGGGGGCAACCAAAGCCGGCATGGTAATGTAATTCATTACGGTCGGCAGGTCCTCTTTCGGGGCGGTCTTAAGTACGGCAAGGCGGCCGACGGGTGACATCATGGCTCCTGCCATCCCTTGCATGATACGGTATATGACAAACTGTATGAGCGTTTGCGATGTTCCGCACAGAATAGACGAAAAAATAAAGAAAGCAATGGCTGAGCAGAATACAATCCGGGTGCCGAAGCGGTCGGCAATCCAGCCGCTGGCAGGAATGAAGATAGCCAGAGCGATCATGTATGAGGTGACACCCGAACTGAGTCGGACAACGTCCGTTCCGAAGCTTTCGGCCATAGCCGGAAGAGCTGTGTTTACGGCCGTGGTGTCGAGGAATTGCATGAAAAACGCAATGGCTACGACCAAAGATACGGCGATGGGACGTTTCGAAGCGGTTGTCTGTGTCATACTTCCTGCAAAGTAACTACATTTTAAAGAATTTTGAAAATGAGGTTTTGTATCTACTCCTAACGAACGGATGCCGTGAAATATTTCACGGCATCCGTCTTATGAGAAGAATGATTATTTGTGTTAGAATGGAATGTTATTTGAGAAGCGTGCGTTTGTTAATATATTGAATACCCTTACTTTTCGGCTATTACTTCAATTTCTACCTCAGCGTTTTTAGGTAATGCCGACACTTCGAAACAAGCTCTTGCTGGCATTTCCGTAGTGAAATAACGTGCATAGACTTCATTCATTGCCGCAAAATCAGACATGTTTTTCATCAATACGGTGGTCTTTACAACATGGTCGAACGTGTATCCGGCCGCCGACAGGATGGCACTGATATTGCGGAGCACCTGTTCGGTCTGTAACACGATACCTGAAGGCATCGTGCCGTTTTCGGGATCAACGGGAATTTGACCGGAAACATAGAGCCGCCCGTTTGTTTCGATAGCCTGGCTGTATGGGCCTATGGCTTGAGGTGCATTTGCAGTAGTAATGACTTTTTTCATGATCAGGTTCGATTGGATTTTCAGACCACAAAATTAATAAATTGATGGCTTTGGAAAAATATTGTTAGCTTTGCTCCGTATTATATATAGAAGAGAAGCCGATATAAAAATGAATAATTTCAAGTGAACATTGCAACGATTTCTCTTGTAATAGCATCTTTATATCGGACGTTGAAATATAAAACCAAAATCGTTAGATTATGAAAAGAAAACAGATGATTTTTGTGGCAGCTTTGGCTGCGGTTGTAGTTGCATGCTGTCCATGCCGTAAAGGAGCCAGTACGGGAAATAAACCTCTGACTGAAACGACCTGGAGTGTGGTAGAGTGGGGAGGAGAACCGTTCGATGCAAAAGGAAATTACACTTTGGTTCTTTTTGACGAAGGCGATCGTTTCGGTGGACGTGGTGATTGTAACTCTATCATGGGAACTTATAAATTATCCGGGAAAAACAAGCTTGAGTTGAGTGCGGTTGCTTCGACGCGGGCTTTCTGTCCCAACCAGAATCAGGAGGATCAGTATATTCAAGAGCTCGGTAAAGTCGATGCCTATCGGATTAAAGGAGACCGGTTGTCGTTGATGAGTGACGGAAAGACGATCATGGTGTTACAAGCACAGGCTTCATCTGACGCACAATAAGAGAGAACAGATAGATGATGAATGATTGTTTTCGGTCGGAACTCGAGACGATTCTCGAGGAGCCGATCGTCGGAACACTGCCGACCTCAGGGAGGGTGCAAACCCGATCGGGTCGGCAGTTTTTCTTAAAAAGTGGTACGAGGTCAAAAACCTATCGCTGTGAAGCTGTCGGATTAACCGAACTCGCTTCCTCGGGTGAGATAGCGACTCCGGGGGTTGTGTCGGTCGGAGACAGGTATATTCTTACCGAATATATCGCGCAACATCGCGGTGGCAGAGATTTTTTTGAAGACTTCGGACGCAGGCTGGCTTGTTTACATCGCCATTCGGCTGAATGTTTCGGCTTTCGAGAAGACAATTTTATCGGATTGTCTCCACAGATTAATACAGCAGAAGGTGCTGAATGTAAGGATTGGGCGTTGTTTTATATCAATAAAAGATTGCGTTATCAGTTCCGTCTGGCCGAACGAAACGGTTATGTATCGAGGCGTATGGCTGTGGAATTTTCCCATTTCGAGGATAAGGCTGTTAAACTATTAAATGAGGCAGAAGAACGTCCTTCTTTGATACATGGAGACTTATGGGTCGGAAATTTTCTATGTAATGCTGATGGAAAAGTCGTGCTGATCGATCCTGCGGTCTATTATGGACATCGTGAAGCCGAATTAGCCATGACCCACCTGTTCGGAGGTTTCCCTCAGGTATTTTATGATGCCTACATGCGGGAGTATCCGCTACAGACCGGATGGCAACGGCGGGAAAACCTTTACCGCCTTTACCACCTGATGAATCATTTGAATCTCTTTGGAAGCAGCTATCTTCCAGAAGTCGAATACATCATCTCAGAATACGCTTCTACACGGATTTAGTCGTTCCGCTGTATTTAAAGCCGAGTGACTTTTATCTCCTTACGGTCGATGTAGTTCGGATATTGGAAACGCGGCATGGCCAGTGCCATTCCGGCATGGATGTATCGGTCTTTAAGACCCAACAGACGCGGTAACTTGTTGTGTTTATCCTGCTGGATGGCTGCACAGACGAAGCCGGTATAAAACTGACTGACACCCAATGTTTCAGCCATTAGCGATGCGTTTTGGTAGGCCAGATTGGAGTCTTGTGAACCGAACCGGCACTTGGTCGGAGTGTGGATCAGGATTACGGCAGTTGCGTTGCGTAGGATCAGGTCCTTACCTGCGTTATGGGCACGGACCAGTCGTTCAAGCGATGGTATGACTTTCTTATATAATTCTGCACGGAACGGCTTCAGCAATAGTTTTATTAATGGAAACTTTAGCATGCGGATAAGAGAAGCGAACGTTTCGACCGTGTACTTTCGAATGAGAAACAGCTTCTCTGGATCGGTGATCAATATATACTCTACCTCCTGAAGATTGGTCGCCGTTGGAGCACGGTGGGCCGCCTCGAGAATTTTTTGCAAATACTCTTCGGGGATCGGTTTGTTCGAAAAAGCTCGGTTGGACCGACGAATACGACAAAGTTGCATGAATTGTTCGGGCGAGGGAAGCGTCGCACGGTCTGCCGGATGGATACAATCTGCCGGGAAATCGGCATGTGTGATCGAGGCGGTAGGGCAAACGGCCACGCAATGTCCGCATGCAATACAATATTTATCTTGTATTTCGATCTGCGCCCCGGCTTTCTCTTGTGTGAAAATTTCTGAAGGGCAGATTGTTACGCATTTCCCGCATCGAATACAACTTTCTTTGTTTATGGTAATTTCCATTATTTTGACGTATTATCGGGTTTTAAATAGAATTTCCATACACAGGCGCATGAAGGGTCGGTGATATCCGGAAAACAGCTGATGGCCTCACACTCAATTCGGTCGTCGATCGTTCGGGCAAAATAGGTGTATTCGTTGACTCCCACAGATTTGCACGGATGGAAAGGCATTCCTTTCCGCTTGCGAGCCGACTGAACCCGGCAATCTACGACGCGAAAAGTAAGCGAGTCACCTTCTCTTTGTGTTTCCGTTACGCGGTTGGCAAAAGCCGCAAACCGAAATTGCAGTGCCTGTTCCAGACCTTCCAGACCGGCGTGTTCCGGAAGGTCAAGCAGCTGTTTGATGCGTCGGGCCTCGGTTTCGGTGAAGTGTCTCCATACATTCCGGTCGTGTTCCATGGCTTGATCCATGCCTTGCCCTTGTTCAACCGACTGAAACCACATGCCGTCTAACGCCAATAGATTGCGGGCGTATATCCGAACCAATTCTTCGAGCTGTTCTCTCGACAGATCTTTCAATCCTTCGATTGCCATACCAATATCCGTTATCAATTTTCATGCAAAAATAATCGAATATCGGGAATGTTGTAATCTCGGATTCAAGGAGATTATAAATAACGAAAACCGGAAATCTATTCGGAAAGAGGAGGGTAAACAGAAATTGATATGAAAGATTTACGGCTTCTGTCCGACTTGATCGTTGCTGTGTATTTGACCGGGTAGGGGTGGATGGTGTTTGGCTTACGTTGTGTTTTTATCTATATTTACCCACTGAATCCTCTATGATAAAAACAGAAAAACATGAATAAAAAATCGATTTTTTTCCTGTTGCTCTGCATTTTGATTGCAGGAAATAAGATCTGGGGATACTCAAAAAGTAAAGCGGAGGTGAAAGTATACGAAGGTGTTCCTGCGTTATATATCAACGATACACTTTATCCCCCTTTTGCTTACATGTCCTATTTAGGGGAGGTTCCTTATTATCGGTCGATGGCCGAATCGGGCATTCATCTCTATTGTTTTCCTGCCTATTTGGGTGATCAGGGAATAAATTCCGCTTCGGGAATCGGTCTGTTTCGGGAACCCGTTTGGAAAGATTACAACCGATTTGATTTTTCGAGTATCCAGCAAGATCTGGAAAAGATTGTCGAGGCAGATCCTGCAGCCCGAATCATCATGCGTATCTATCTCGATCCGCCCAAATGGTGGGTGAAGAAGAATCCGAACGATGCGTGCCTCATGCCCGATGGAACTCTCTTCCGGCAATGTTTCGCGTCGGAAAAATGGAGAAAAGACACAGGAAAAGCACTCCGGAAATGTATTCATTGGTTACAAAAATCTGTCTATGCAGAGCATATCATAGGAATTCATGTGGCGGCCGGGTCCACCGAAGAGTGGTATTATCATGTACCCCAACGCGATGATCGGAATCCGATTCTGGTTACGGCTTTCCGTTCATGGCTCAAAGATAAATATGCTGGGCGATTATCCGACTTGCAGAGCGCATGGAAGGATAGTGCCGTCACATTCGAAACCGCTTCGATGATTGATAAGAATCGTGCAGCGGAGGATCGGTGGCTGAACCCTTCTGAAGAGCAACGAAGGCTCGATTCCTATCAGTTCCATTCCGAAATTCTGGTGGATGATATTATATACTTCTCCAAAATCGTAAAAGAGGCTACGGCGAATCAATGGCTGACAGGTGCTTTTTATGGCTACCATAACACGATTGTAGATGCCAGAATGGGACACGGGGCCTTCGGAAAGCTTCTTGAAAGCGATTATGTAGATTATCTGTCGAGTCCGAATCGGTATCATCGGGTAGTCGGAGAGGATTGGGCTCCGATGGTGGCTGTTCAGTCCGTGCTGCATCATGGGAAACTCTGGCTGGCAGAGAACGATACACGGACTTGTCTTACCACACTACTCAAAGATAAGGCTCCGGAGATTCCGCCACCGGGTCAGTATGAGACAGGTGTTTGGATCGGTCCGGAAGATATGGAGACTTCTGTAGCGCTTCTGTGGAAAAATGCGGGCCGTATGTTGGCGCAAGGATACGGAGGATGGTGGTTCGATATGTGGGGCGGCTGGTTTGACGATCCCCGTCTGTTGGATGTAATCCGGTCAACTCAGACATTTTATTCGAGATATGTTCCGACACAATCGGATGCGATGGATGCTGAAGTGTGTGTTGTTGTAGACGAACAGCTTTGTTTTATGGATGCTACCTACGGGGCAAAGACCGACCAACTGCTCTGGAATATGTTTGCCTTGGCCAAAACGGGGGCTCCTTATGATCACTTTTTGCGGACAGATCTTTTTTCTCTGGGAATTGATAAATACAAAACGGTGTGGCTGATGGGATTTTTGGAGTTGACCGATCGTGAGAGAGAGCTGATCGATTCTCTTAAAAAGCAGGGGGTAACCGTTATGTGGACCGAAGCCGATGGAACACATATCCTAACGAAGAATCAAGATCTTTTCGAAAAGGGGGTGGATTCCTATACGAACGATCGGTTGCGGTCGATTTTCCAAGATACAGGAGTTCATATTTACGATCACTCAGGAGATGTGCTATATGTCGGGCGCGACTGGATTTGTGTCCATACGACTCATGCCGGAGAAAAGAGTCTTGAATTGCCGTTTGATGCGCGAGTGGTTGATCCGGTGAGTGATGAAACTTTGTATCGTTCGACCCGAACGATCGATTTTGAAATGGATACGAATTCAACCGTTCTTTTCCGGGTTGAACCACTTCGGTAATTTCAATTCGTTCTGGATCTAAGGCATTGAATTAAGGTGGATGGCGCATGTGCAAGAAATGACGAAATGATCAATTGTTTGTCATTGCGATGAAAGGACAAAACATATCGATAGTAACAGGGAAAAGCTCAAAGCAAGTTGATTTAGTTATGTCTACGAAGAAAGACAAGAGTAATAAAGACCATTTGCTAAAGGAGTAATTGATGTTTAGAATGTTAAAAAGCAGCGGTAAAAGTTTTTACCGCTGCTTTTTAATGTTTGGATGGTAGACTACTGTATTTTACTCCATGTCGTCTGCCATTTTGTCGAAATATGTAACATTGAAGAGTCGCACTTTCCGTCGC
>CALURC010000010.1 GCA_944323075.1 uncultured Alistipes sp.
GCGTTCCGGCTGCATCCCGATTTTTCAACTCTCCAGCAAAATCTTCGAATCGGGGCAGAACATTTTTCCACTCCTTGAACATGCCATCAATCGCAATCTTTTTCGAGCCCGAATACTTGGGCGGAGGAGCCATCCCCTTATATCGGCGCAGATGTCCGGCAAGTTGATAGAAATAATTGTCCGTATATCCTCCTTTTTGTGGTTCAAGATCCCGATTGAACTCTTCATTGAATTCATCGACAAAATAAGATTCCCCCTCTTTCAACACCCGACCTTGAAAGGTGAATCCAGCTTCAACCAACCCTGCATTGGCATGCCATGCACCTGCTTTCCATTCGTTCCAACCCGTCACACACAAGATCAAAGGATGTAGACGATGTGCTTCTGTCCATTGTTCCTCAAAATAGAGTCCTTCTCCTGTATGCTCACACTTCCAATATTTGTCATACACAGGTGTGGATTTCGAAGTCGAACTTTTTGACCCATAAATGTGATTACTCCACAATGGTCCTCCCATACCTGGAGAAACAACCGCCTGCTCGATCTCTCCATCACGATAAGTAGGAGACATGGGCACCACATCGAAAAAGCGCCATTTGTCTTTATTCTCCTCGTTCGCTTCAAAGGCAGCCCACATCCGACGCCATGTAAACGAATCGTTAATCTGCTGATCTGAAGGATGTTTTTCCGGCGACAACACCAAAGGTTTTCCATCGTAAATAAACCAACAGTCACGATAGGTCGTATCCGAATAGAATTCACTATAAAACTGCTCGATTTTAGGGATCGGTTCATGATTGAAAAAAGGAACGATACGGGGAGGATTATATCCTCTCTGTTTCATATCCAGAATCAAGCTCAACAACACATGCAACTCCCGGTTATCGATTACGGCATTCGTAAAATCGAGATACAGAAAATCGATCCCTATCAGACAAAACAGGTTCAAATGTTTCTGTAGGGCATATTCATCTATCGAACGGTAATATCCCAACTCAGGTTCAGCCCAATAATAGTCAGCGAACTGCCATTTCGTTCGAGTCGGATCTTTTTTCAGCGCTTCTGTTACATTATAATCCGTAGTACTTTCATTTCGCAAATTACCGTGCCACAGCCAATAGAACAATCCGACATACCGATCGGCTTTCAAATCCCCGACCTCCTCGTATGTAGGCAACTCCCTGCCAAGTGCATCAGTCGCAACCAACTGATCACCAAGAGGCTGAATCAGTGGAGAGATTTTTTCTCTATCAATTCCCTTTTCGGGAGATTGCCCTGCTGCCGTACCAATCACAGACAACAGGAGCAATCCCAATAAATTTATTCGTAAATTCATAAACGATTTTCCCACAAATTGACCAATAATAATTATTTATTCACAACGAAACGGTAAATTCCCGATCCGACGCGTAATGTCGTACGGCCCTTCTCGCTGTTTTCGATCTGAACGGAATCGATCTTGTCTACCGGCAATCCATTTTCAAAGATCCGATCCGCCGTCTCCGTAGGCAACACGACAAGAGCATCGGAAGTAGTCGGTATCTCAACTGTCAGTTCAAACCGTTCCGGAGTATCTTTCCATTCGCTGCGAATCAATCCGCGCGGAGAGACAAACGACGTCCGTGCACTGTTGATATCGCCCACCACTTGAGGATCGATCACGATCTCCTCATAGGCTGCCGATCCGGCGGTCTGAGAGATACCGCCCAATCCAGCAAAGAACCACGAATAAAGGTGTCCCAACATACAGTGGTTGTGCGAAAGATTTTCACGGCTTTGCCACGATTCAGCCAGAGCCGTCTCTCCCATCGCCAGCTGATAACCATATCCCGGAACATCATACCGGCTGTTCATATCGAACAGGACATCCGAAGCTCCATGATCAAGCAACGTCTGCACCACATAACGATAACCGACATCTCCAGCCGTCAGGGCATTACCCCGACTCCGGATATCATCAATCAGATTTTGAAGCACGATCTCTTCATTTTCGGGTTCTACCAAACCAACATGCAAAGCCATTGCGTTTGCAGCCTGACTATTCCGATCGTACTTCCGGGTCTCCTTATTAAAGAATGTCTCATTAAACGCCTTTTTCACAGCTGCGGCCAACTCCTTGTATTTTTCCACATCTTCGTTCTTGCCGAGCAATTCGGCAACCTGTATCATGATCTGGATATCCTGATAATAGACAGCCGTTGCACTCAATCCATTCGATGTCAACTGAGCAAATGACGGCTCACCCGGACCTAAATCACACCAATCTCCCAAACCATATGCTACAATATGACCGTTCGCCTTGGATGAAAGGTAATCGACATACTGAGCCATCTTGTCGTAGTTCTCCTCGATAGGTCGTTTATCGCCATACCATTGATAGATATACCAGGGAATGATAATATAGGCACTTCCCCACTCCGGAGTATCGAGAAATCCGCCGGAGAAAACAGTATATTGCGGGGCAATCGTTGGCACCATTCCATTGTCATGTTGTGCCACAGCCATATCGTTAACGATTTTCGGGAAAGCACGGCTCATGTCATATCCGAAATGAATAGAGGGACCAACCAGGTGCGACTGTTCGAGCCAACCCAACTTCTCGCGATGGGGGCAGTCGGTAAACACACTGGAAAAGTTACTGCGAATTGCCCAATCGATCAGCGTATAGATTCGGTTGAACAACGGATTGGAACATGTAAAAGTTCCGATCGGTTCAGACGAATTTGTAGTGTGTAACCCGCACAGTTCAACTATTTCAGGCAACCCTTCCGGATTGGGTTCTCCAGCGGGTACGGCACCCTCTACCTCGACGTAGCGAAATCCATAATAGGTAAACTGGGGTTGCCAACTTTCTGGAGCTCCCGTTCCCTGCGTAGTATAAGAAAGAATGTAGGGCGTACCCGACGAGCGCTGATTGGCCGTACTGTCAGCCGCCTGTAATTCGGCAGGATACATCCGTACAGTGTGTTTTCCGTCCGCACGTAAGGTCAATCGAACTATTCCCGAAGCATTCTGCCCCAGATCATACAGATAATTACCCCGTTTGTTGCGGTATTTGCGGAAAGTTGGAATCTTTTGTTTAACCTTCAACGGTGGGATCCGTTGTGACACCAACGGTGCGTCGAAACGACCTATTACGACACTTTTCCACTGTGCATCGTCGAAACCGGGTTCATTCCACCCCTGCTGCACCAAATTCGCATCATAATCCTCTCCCCCGTAAATACTGGAGAAAGTGATCGGACTCCGGTCTGCACGCCACGACTCGTCCGAAACGATCACTTGCTGCGTCCCGTCTTCAAAGTCGATCGCCAGCTTCATAATCATCTTCGGAGCACCGTATGAACCGACGAATTTCGTATATCGTTCGTTAGGAATGTTGAAGAATCCGTTACCCAGCATCACGCCGATCGCATTCTCGCCCGAACGAAGGCAGTCCGTCACATCGAACGTTACGTATTGTACCTCTTTATCGAACTTGGTCCATGCAGGATCGAGAAAATGATCGCCTACCTTTTCTCCGTTCAGGAACAGATCAAATTGACCCAATCCACAGATATAGGCTGTGGCCCGACTAATCTTCCCGTTCGTTTCGAACTCCTTACGCAATAACGGCAGTGCATAACGGCCTATTTCAGGCAGATGCCCACCCATACCATTAGTAACAATCAGGCTATCAATGTCTTTTTCCAAAGCAATCCATTGCGCATCAGACCAATCCGATTTCTCCAGCAACCCCATGGAAAATTGAGCCGGCTCGCTCCAATCCGATGCCGCCTTACGGTTATCCCATACCCGAACGCTCCAATAGTAGTTTTTCCCGGCTTCGAGCGGTTCCCCGGCATATGGGATCAATAACGACTCCTTCGAAACGATTTTTTTGGAGTCCCACATTGTACCGACCCCTCGCTCTATGGCTTCCGGCGAATCGGCAACAATAATCCGATAAGCCGTCTGCTTGATTCCCCGATCCATAGCCGATAATTGCCAACTGAATCGGGGAGTCGGGGTGTCAATTCCCACAGGATTCTCTTCCTGCTCACATTTCAACTGATTTACGATCAAATTTTTCTGCCCGCACAACGGCATTTGCGCCCAAATCAGGGCAAAAGCGATCAATCCACAAATACGGATCCAAGTCGATTTCTTCATTCGTTAACTAAAATTAGGGTTAGTTTTATAAGGTATACGGGATAAAATTAAAGCTTTCGTGCGGATTTTCCAAACCCACTCCTGAATGCTTGTCAAAACAAAGCGGGATACTGCATCTACAGTATCCCGCTTATAAACATTTTCAAGAGATCGAACACAAATTTTTACACTTATCCGACCGCTCGTTTATCAACTCTACTCAGCCTCAAAGACCTCTTTTCCCTCTCCACACAAAGGGCATACCCAATCTTCGGGAAGATCTTCGAATGCCGTTCCGGGAGCTACTCCGTTATCGGGATCACCCATCTCCGGATCATAGACATATCCGCATACTTCGCATTTGTACTTTTTCATCTTCTTAAACGTATTAAGTTACACCTCCGGGAACCATTCACGAATACTCGGATCCGTCATTTCCCCAGTTTCATTTAACGAAAATAAACATTTATTTCCAATAATCACAAACAAGCTGAAATTTTCGTCCGAATGAGACTATTTTCAACCTTTAAACAATACTTACTTTCGACATCAGTATCGACACACTCCCGTGTAGGTATGGGGCGACAAACGACGCAACTCCTCTTTCACGCTCTCGGCCACATCCAACTGCTCGATAAAGTTTTTGATATCCTCTTTCGATATCGGTTTGTTGGTACGGGTCAAAGCTTTAAGTGCTTCATAAGGATTAGGATAGGCTTCCCGACGCAGAATCGTCTGAATTCCTTCAGCCACAACCGCCCAGTTGTTATCCAAATCCTGATTGATCGCATCAAGGTTAATGATCAACTTATCAAGTCCCTTTAAAATGGATTTGAACGCAATGACCGTATGCGCCATCGGAACTCCGATATTCCGCAATACGGTAGAATCGGTCAGGTCACGCTGCATCCGAGATACAGGCAATTTGGAAGCCAGATGTTCGAAAACAGCATTCGCGACACCCAAGTTTCCCTCTGCATTCTCAAAATCGATCGGATTCACCTTATGCGGCATGGCTGATGACCCAACCTCTCCAGCCTTGATCCGCTGCTTGAAATATTCCATCGAGATATAGGTCCACATATCGCGGCAGAAATCGATCAGAATCGTATTGATCCGTTTGAATCCGTCGAAAATCGCTGCTATGTTGTCGTAATGCTCGATCTGCGTAGTCACTTGCGAACGCTGCAGATGCAAAACATCATTCACAAAATGGTTGGCGAAAGCGATCCAGTCGATATCGGGATAAGCAGCCACATGCGCATTGAAGTTTCCTGTTGCCCCACCGAATTTTGCCGGCGAAGGAATCGACCGCGACAGAGCGATCTGCTTGTCGAGACGTTCTACAAATACACGGATCTCTTTACCGAGTTTCGTCGGAGAAGCGGGCTGTCCGTGCGTATGGGCCAACAACGGAATTTCCTCCCACTCTTTGGAGAGTGACATCAATTTTGCGACGAGCTGCTCGATCAACGGATAATAGACATCATTCGCCGCATCCCGCAAGCTCGACGGAATCGCCGTATTGTTGATATCCTGTGACGTGAGTCCGAAATGTACGAACTCTTTATGGGAGGCAAGCCCCAATGCTTCGAGTTTCGATTTCACCAAATACTCAACAGCCTTTACATCGTGATTGGTCGTCTTTTCGATCTCTTTGACACGTAATGCATCAGCTTCTGAAAAATCGCGATATAACTCGCGTAATTTTTCAAACGCGGCGGTATCGACATCTGCCAACTGGGGCAGGGGCAACTCACACAACGCAATAAAATACTCCACCTCTACCATGACCCGATAACGGATCAATGCAAACTCGGAAAAATAATCGGCCAGAACTTCGCATTGCCCACGATAACGGCCGTCGACGGGCGATATAGCTGTCAGTTGTGATAATTCCATAAGACTTCTCTGTTTTTTTCGCAATTCTTTAAACGACACGGCATCCCCACCTCTCCCTTCAACCACCATGCCGAATTGCAAAGATAACGAAACCTCAGACAATCCGCAATAAATCGCCACTCATTACGTATTGTTTGCATAAACAATTTATCAGCAAATTAGAGATTCCGGAATTAAAATATTATTTTTGTGCACTCCGGGAACGCTATTTGCAGACACGAATCATTCCGGGAAACTTACGTATATGGAAGCTTTACTTACTTTCCTTTTTTTCCTGATCGCGGGATTCTATTTGATTTCGCTCTTGGGTCGGGTGTTTTTTTCACATTGGATCCGAAAAAAACAGCGCCAATTCTCCGAGGGAAAAGGAGATTTCTTCCGTGCTTACACATGGGGACAGACCGACCGTTCTTCTAAACGATCCGAAGGTGACATCACCGTAAGCACAACCCGGCAGACAGAAAAAAAGATCAATAAGAACGTGGGAGATTATGTGGATTTTGAAGAGGTCAAATAGCGATTCTTTCACATCCTCCCATTCTCGCAGGGCATAAACAAGTTATGAAAAAACTGTTCGAATACATCGGTCGCTATTTTATCTTGATGGGAAAAGTATTCTCCAAACCGGAGAAACGCACCATCTACTGGCAACGAATTCTGGTAGAAATGCAGGCTTTAGGCCTCAGCTCCATTGGCATCGTTGCTATCATCTCCGTCTTTATGGGGGCCGTGATTACGATTCAGATGGCTCTGAACTTCGAATCGCCCTTTATCCCTCAATACCTGATCGGATATGCTGCTCGGGAATCAATGCTGCTCGAATTCAGCTCAACGATTGTCGCACTGATTCTGGCAGGAAAAGTCGGATCAAACATCGCTTCCGAAATCGGAACCATGCGCATCACCGAACAGATCGACGCCCTCGAAATCATGGGGGTCAACTCCGCCAGTTACCTGATCCTCCCAAAAATTATCAGTACGGTGATCTTCTTCCCGTTTTTGACCACGCTGAGTATGGGAATCGGTATTGCAGGAGGTTATGTACTTTGCATCTTAACCGGAGCTGTCAATCCGGATGCCTACATCACCGGTATCCGATATGACTTCAAACCGTTCTACATTACATACTCGCTGATTAAATCATCAGTATTCGCTTTTGTCATCACCTCCATTTCGGGTTTCTTCGGATACTACGCCAACGGAAATTCATTGGAAGTAGGACGAGCCAGTACTCAAGCCGTTGTCATCAGCAGTATCGCTATTCTGATCTTTAACTTGATTCTCACGCAATTGCTTCTTATGTAAACATGATTCGAGCCGATCACATCATAAAATCTTTCGACGGTCGTATCGTTTTAAACGACATTACCGCCGAATTCACACCGGGAATCACCAACCTGATTATCGGACAAAGCGGTTCCGGCAAAACCGTACTGCTGAAATCGCTCGTTGGGTTACACAAGATCGACAGCGGCAACATTTTCTACAACGACATTTGTTTCAACACACTTCCTTTTGCTCAAATGAAAGCAATCCGTAAAGAGGTGGGCATGCTTTTTCAAGGAGGAGCGCTATTGGATTCATCTAACGTAGAAGAGAACGTCCGCCTGCCGTTGGACCTTTTCACCAACATGCCGATGGACGAAAAAAGAGATCGGGTCAACTTCTGCCTCAAACGGGTCAATCTGGGAAATGTAAACCACCTCTATCCGGCCGAACTCAGCGGTGGAATGATCAAACGGGTCGCTATTGCACGGGCTATCGTACTGAACCCCAAATACCTGTTCTGTGACGAACCCAACTCAGGACTCGACCCGATGACCTCGGTGCTGATCGACAACCTGATTCAGGAGATCACCCAAGAGTACAACATCACGACGATCATCAACACGCACGACATGAACTCCGTCATGGAGATAGGCGAACATATCATTTTTATCTACAAAGGTGAAAAATGGTGGGAAGGAACAAAACACGACATTCTGCACACAGATAACCAAGAGCTGAACGATTTTGTCTTTGCATCGGCCATGGCCAAACGCGCCAAAGCCGCCGAACAACAATAATCAGTTGAAAGCTCGAGTTTTCATCTAAAAAAAGAGCCTCAGAGAGATTTCAAAACGACATTTTTATAAAAAATTAAAATTATTTTGCGCACTCTCGTTTTTTGTGTATTTTTGCGCCGTATGTCGAACTTACGACAAATGAGAGCTTCGAACTGAATCATTAACCATTCAAAATAATAAGATTATGTCAAAGATTAAAATTGGTATCAACGGTTTCGGTCGTATCGGCCGTTTGGTATTCCGGGCTGCTATGGCCAAGGACAATGTAGAGATCGTAGGAATCAACGACCTGATCTCGGTTGATTACATGGCTTACATGCTTCGTTATGACACCATGCACGGACAGTTCAAAGGTTCGATCGAAGTAAAAGACGGTGCTCTTGTAGTAAACGGTCACGCTATCCGCGTAACGGCTGAAAAAGATCCCGCAAACTTGAAATGGAACGAAGTAGGCGCTGAATACGTTGTTGAATCAACCGGTTTGTTCTTGACTAAAGAAAAAGCAGAAGCTCACATCAAAGCTGGTGCAAAACGTGTTGTAATGTCAGCTCCTTCGAAAGACGACACTCCGATGTTCGTTATGGGTGTTAACAACAACACCTATGCTGGTCAGGCTATCGTATCAAACGCTTCTTGTACGACCAACTGCTTGGCTCCGATCGCTAAAGTGTTGAACGACAAATTCGGCATGGTAGAAGGTTTGATGACCACCGTACACTCAACTACTGCAACTCAGAAAACCGTTGACGGTCCTTCTATGAAAGACTGGAGAGGTGGTCGTGCTGCTTCTGGCAACATTATCCCTTCTTCAACAGGTGCTGCTAAAGCCGTAGGTAAAGTTATCCCTGCTTTGAACGGTAAATTGACCGGTATGTCTCTGCGTGTTCCGACCCTCGACGTATCTGTTGTTGACCTGACCTGTACGCTCGCTAAAGACGTTACTTATGACGAAATCTGCGCAGCTATGAAAGAAGCTTCTGAAGGCGAATTGAAAGGTATCCTTGGATACACCGAAGATGCTGTCGTTTCTTCTGACTTCTTGGGTGATGCTCGTACCTCTATCTTCGACGCAAAAGCAGGTATCCAACTCTCTCCTCGTTTCGTGAAAGTCGTTTCTTGGTACGACAACGAATGGGGTTACTCAAACAAAGTGCTTGAGTTGATCGAGTACATGAACACTGTAAAATAATTTTCGAAAATTTCGGATTTTATATAAAAGTGGAAAGCGGTTCCGATAACGGAGCCGCTTTTTTTATGCTCAATAAAAACTTGCCTCTCATTTATAGTTATATGAGCCTTCAAAATTTCCAATATCCCCCGCATTTGGTTATATTTGTATCTTCAGAAATTATAAACCTCAACAAAATGAACAAAATGATGAAATTCGCACGGCTTTTTCTGCTCATTTTATTAACGGGATGCATGATTGCACTTCCTGATTATACTGAAGCCCAATCACTAAAATTAAAGCAAAAAGACGGAATGCTCGAGTTCGCGACACCCAAACGCGAGAAAGGTCAGACCGACGTGTTGCAACTGCGCTGTGATCCGATTCCGGTTGTACGAGTTGCCTTCATCGGATTGGGTATGCGCGGATCGATGGCAGTAGACCGGTTCACTCATCTTGACGGAGTCGAAGTAGTCGCGCTGTGTGATGTTCGTCCGGAATATGTCCAACAGGCTCAAAATCGGCTGAAAAATGCTGGACTTCCCGCCGCCCAAGAGTTCACCGGAGCGGAGGACTGGAAAAAAGTTTGCGAATTGGACAACGTAGACCTGATCTATAACTGCACACCGTGGTTGCTGCATACACCAATCGCCGTTTATGCCATGGAGCACGGAAAACATGTGGCGATCGAGGTTCCGGCTGCCATGTCGATCGAGGAGTGCTGGCAACTGGTCAACACAGCAGAAAAGACCCGCCGCCACTGCATGATGTTGGAGAACTGCTGCTACGACTTCTTCGAAATGGCTACGCTGAATATGGCCCAACAGGGACTTTTCGGAGAGATCATGCACGTCGAGGGGGCCTACATACACGACCTGAGATCACTGAATCTGGATGACAAAACGGGTTACTACGACATGTGGCGACTGAAATACAACACGATCCATACGGGAAATCCCTACCCCACACACGGACTCGGCCCGGTTTGTCAGGTGCTGAATATCCACCGGGGCGACAAGATGGACTACTTGGTTTCTGTTTCCTCTGCTCAAAAGGGACTGTCGGTTGCTGCGGCTGAAAAGTTCGGGAAAGATTCCGAATATACCCAGACCGACTACGCATTGGGTGATATGAACACCACACTGATCCGGACACACAAGGGCAAGACGATCATGATCCAACACGACGTGACCAGCCCCCGTCCCTACGACCGGCTGCATAAGATAAGCGGTACCAAAGGTTTTGCGCAGAAATACCCGACCGAAGGTATCGCGCTCGAACCGAATGCCCACTCGTTCCTTCCGAAAGAGCAGATGGATAGCCTGATGGCCCGGTACGAACACCCGATCGCCCGGGAGATTGGCGAAAAGGCCCGCGAGGTAGGCGGCCACGGAGGAATGGACTTTATGATGGACTACCGCCTCATCTACTGTCTGAGAAACGGTTTGCCGCTCGATCAGGATGTATACGATGCCGCCGAATGGTCCTCTCTGGTCGAGCTGACCGAAACATCGGTAAAACACAACGGCATGCCGGTCCGGATTCCCGATTTCACACGCGGGGCATGGGATCGAGTCAACGGATTTTCCCATGCAGTCGCACAGCCCAAGTAAACAAAAAAGTTCAGAACCTATAATGAATCCCGCAACCGCAAATGCGTTGCTCAAAAACATGAATCCAACATGGAAAAGATCGCTCAAATCATAGATCACTTCGACACACAGGGAACCGTCGCACAGATCGCACCGGTAGGCAACGGATGGATCAACGACACCTACCGCATAACCACCGAAGGCTCTACGCCCGACTATATCCTGCAACGGATCAACCACCATGTATTTCAAGATGTCGAACTGTTGCAGCGCAACATCGATCGCATCACCTCGCACATCCGGAAGAAACTGACGGATAGCGGCTGTACCGATGTTGACCGTCGGGTGCTGCGTGTGATTCCGACCAAAACCGGCAAGCTGTTCTATTTCGATGGAGAGAACTACTGGCGGATGATGCTATTCATCGCCGGATCAGTCACCCACGAAACCATCTCCGCACCCTTAGCCTACCTCACCGGAAAGGCTTTTGGAGAGTTCCAGTCGATGCTTTCGGACATCGGAGAGAATACCCTCGGCGAAACCATTCCCGATTTCCACAACATGGAAGCACGGCTCGAGACCTTCCGCGAAACCATTGCCAAGAACCCGGCGAACCGACTCGAAAAGGCTCAATGGATGGTCGACGAGCTGTTGGCCCGCGCCGAAAAGATGTGCACCGCACAACGGCTTTACCGGGAAGGAAAGCTTCCCAAACGCGTAACCCACTGCGACACCAAGGTCAACAACATTCTCTTCGACGAAGAGGATCGCCCGCTGTGCGTCATCGATCTGGATACGACGATGCCCGGATTCGTGCTCTCCGACTTCGGTGACTTCATCCGCACATCGGCAAATACAGGAGCCGAGGACGATCCCGATCTGGACCGGATTGATGTCGACATGGACATCTTCCGTTCCTTTGCCAAAGGCTACATCGAAAGCACCGCAGCCTTTCTCTCGCCGATCGAACGGCAACTTCTTCCGTACGGAGCGCTGCTGTTGACCTACATGCAAACCGTACGCTTCCTGACCGACTACCTCGACGGCGACCACTACTACAAGATCAAACACCCCGAGCACAACTGGCAACGCTCCGAAGCACAGTTCAGGCTGCTGCAACGGTTGGAGGCCAAGGAGCAGGAGATGAACGACTACATCGCCTCGCTGTAATTTGTTATAACTTTTGGAACCGGATAAAGGAGGCTCGCCTCGATAAACCCCAACGGCATCAACGAACCGGAACAGATGAAAAAACTGACCATCGTCATCGCCACTTACAACCGTGCGCCCTATCTGCTGCGCACGCTGAAGAGTTTGACCAACCAGACGCTCGACCCCGAACGGTTCGAGATTCTGGTTGTCAACAACAATTCGACCGACGATACGAAGGAGGTTTTTGTCCGTTTCGCGACGCTGTATCCGACACTTTCGCTGCGGATGGTCGACGAGTTGCAACAAGGCATCTCCTATGTCCGCAACCGAGGCATAGCGGAGGCCACAGGAGAATATATCGTCTTTCTGGACGACGACGAAGAAGCCAATCCAGAGTTTGCAGAAAAATATTTTTATTTTTTTGAAAACAACAAAGAAAAAAATGCAGCAGGAGGTGCCGTCATTCCGGTATATGAAGCACCTGTCCCCAAATGGTTTTCCCACTACATCGAAAAGATGATCACCGGCGTATTCGACATGGGAGCCCGTGTCGTTCCGTTTCGTGGGAAAAGCTATCCCGGCGTGGGAAACTCAGGATTCCGCAAGACGCTGTTCGAACGATACGGAACCTTCGATCCTGCTCTCGGACGTTCGGGGACCAATCCGTTGGGCGGCGAGGAGAAAGACTTCTTCATGCGGTTGAGAGCAGCCGGAGAGCGGTACTATTTCGTCCCCGGAGCCCAAATCTATCACATTACCCCTGCCTACAAACTGACAGAAGACTACTTTAACCGCCTGAGCCGGATGATCGGAGTGAGCGAACGGATTCGGACCCGAACGCAAGGCCGGTCAGCCTACACAAAACGCCTTTTCTCAGAAGCGATCAAGTGGGGCGGAACATTGGTCCTGGCCTTTGGTTTTCTGCTTCGCATGCAACCGATCAAGGGGAAATACCTGATCCGGATGCGAAGGAATATTACATGTGGATTACTGACCGGAAAATAGGAGAACAAGAAAATCGACCTAAAGAGATAAAATGGAAAGCTCCAAAAAAATATTGATCGTATCGGATGCCTGCTATCCGGAGTTGACCCCGCGCGCCTTCCGGACTACCGAATTGGCCCGTGAACTGGCACGGGAAGGGTATCATGTCACGCTGCTGATTCCGAACCGACAAGTTTTTTTAGAGTGTCCGTTGCAACAGGAAGGATTGAAAATCATCTATGCGGATACACCCGTCGAACATGCAGGCGGCAACAGTGTGGCCCGACGCAACCGTAGCATCCGTAAATTCGTACCTCGCTTTGCCCAACGGATCATCCTCTACTTCTACTGCCACGAACTATTTGCCAAATACAACCCGGGGATCTACCGCCGGTTGATGCAGCTTCAGGAGCCCTTCGACGCAATTCTCTCGATCGCCTATCCGGTAGCCATCCACCGAGCCGTCACCCTAGCTCTGCACAAAAATCCACATCTCGCCGGAGCCGTCCGGATCGCCGAATTCAGCGACCCGCCATTTCGTGGGGACGTTGTCGGCAACGTGTTTCCTGCTTACAACCTCTTTTTGAAACAGTGGGGCAAAGTATTCGACTACTTTACTATTCCGGTGAAGAAGGCGCTTTCCTGTTACACCCCCTATATCGATCAGAAACGCATAGAAATCATTCCCCAAGGCTTTGATCTCGACGCTATAAAGATTCCACCCTACGTGCCGAATTCCAAACCGACGTTCGCCTACGCCGGACGATTCTATACCCAGATTCGGGATCCGGAATTCTTCTTCGAATTTTTAAAGAACGTTGAGTCAGATTTTCAGTTTGATCTCTACATCAACTATCTGGAGCCCCGTTTTGCCGAGATGATCCGCGATGCACAACAACATGTCCGCGGAAAAATCGTGCTCCACGATGCCCTGCCGCGCGAGACGCTGATTCAACGCCTTGCGACAGCCGATTTTCTGATCAATTTCGACAATACAACGGCACACGCCACTCCGAGCAAACTGATCGATTACGCCATGACCCACAGACCGGTCCTTTCGTTCAATGAACGGACATTCCGTCCGGAAGCCTTCACGGCTGCCCTGCATGGCGACTATTCGGCGCAAACCGAACTCCCCGATCTGTCGCAATACGACATACGAAACATCGCCGCACAGTTTCTTGAATTGATCCGGAAAGGCCCTCAACACAAGAAATAAGCTACGCCGAACAACAAGATGATATAAAATGTCAGGGGCGCCATACCTCACCGGTAGGTACCCCTGACACTTCTGACTCTATCCTATTCCCCGCTGTACCCGTCGTTTCAACCTGACAGCTGTGGGGTCTATTTGATATTACTTGATATTGCGCAAATGTTTCTCCCAAGCCCACGCCGAGGCCAAAGTATCCTCAATCGAGCGGGTGGCTTTCCATCCCAACTCCTGATTTGCGAATGAAGTATCGGCCCAGATTTTTTCGATATCACCGGCCCGACGTCCGACAATCTTATGGGGGACTTTCACTCCGGTAGCCTTTTCAAAGGCAGCAACCAATTCAAGAACCGAACGACCTTGTCCTGTTCCTACATTGAAAAATTCATAATTCGAGCGGCTTTTGCCCTGAATCATCCGGCCGACAGCCACCACATGAGCACGCGCCAAATCGACGACATCGATGTAATCGCGGACAGCCGATCCATCAGGCGTATCGTAATCGTCGCCGAATATACTCAAACACTCCCGGATTCCGGCAGCAGTCTGCGTAATGAACGGAACCAGATTTCCGGGAACTCCCTTCGGCAATTCACCGATCAAAGCCGACGGATGGGCACCGATCGGATTGAAATAGCGGAGCGCAATGCCATACATTTCGTTGTGCGCCGATACCGTATCGCGTATGATGTCTTCACAAATCTGCTTCGTATTGCCATAGGGCGAAGTCGCTGGCTGCCGAGGCGTCTGCTCGGTAACCGGCAAAACCTTAGGTTGGCCATACACCGTACAGGATGAAGAGAAGACGATATTCCGAACCCCTTTGTCCCGCATCAACTCTAAAATCGTCAACAGAGAATCCAAGTTGTTCCGGTAATAGAGCAACGGCTTCTGAACAGACTCTCCGACAGCCTTCGATGCCGCAAAATGAATAATCGAATTGAACTTATACCGATCAAAGATTCGGCTCATCGCCTCTTTGTCCGTACAATCGGCCTGTTCGAACGGAATTTCAGCTCCGGTAATCTTACGCACCCCCTCAACTGCGGCCAACTCCGAATTAGAAAGGTTGTCTACAACAACCACATCATAACCGGCTTCGATTAACTCTACAGTCGTATGGGTTCCGATATATCCGGCTCCACCTGTTACCAATACACACTCTTTCATTTAAATTCCTCCTATATGTTCTATTGCATTCTCATTTTTAACGTACTACTCTACCGATATCAAACACGTCCGCCTTACGAAGAGAAAGATTCCTTTGACAACCTTTTTTTTACAAATTTCTTTCCCTTTTTCACCTTCCTCTCTCCAAATCACCTGATCAGGAAAATAATTCGTCTGACCACTTAAAATAATATCGATTTGATTATCATACGAATCAGCTTCCAGTCCCGTATGATTCCGTTACCTACTCACCCGCAAAAATATGAAAACTTACTATTTATTTCTTATTTTTGTCTTTAAAATTCAGGAGGTTGTTCCCGAATCGACCGAACAGATGGTTTTCTGACTTACAGTCATCGAGAATACCTTCCGAACAAAAATAAAACAGATGCTATATCCGTTAAAATTCAGGCCCCGCCTAAAAAAACGTATTTGGGGAGGACGCCTTCTAAGCGAAAAGCTCGGGAAAAGAATTCCCAAAGACTCTGTCATCGGAGAAAGTTGGGAAATATCGGGTGTGGATGGAGACATCTCGATTGTCAGCAACGGTCCTCTGGCCGGTAACAATTTGGAAGAACTGATTGAAGTCTATATGGGAGAGTTGGTCGGCGACCGGGTCTATGAAAAATTCGGTCTCGAATTTCCCTTGTTGATCAAGTATATCGATGCTCAGGACAAACTCTCCGTACAGGTCCATCCGGATGACGAATTGGCCGCAGAACGCCATTCTGACCACGGAAAAACCGAAATGTGGTACATTCTGGAGACAACTCCCGATGCAGAACTTTATATCGGATTCAAGGATCAGCTCACGAAGGAAACATATGACGCACGTGTTGCAACCAATACGCTTCCCGAAATACTATCCTCAATACGGATAAACCCGGGAGAAGCTTTTTTCATTCCTGCAGGGACGGTACATTCCATCGGGAAAGGAGTCCTGTTGGCCGAAATCCAACAAACATCGGATATTACATACCGTATTTACGATTGGGATCGCAGAGATGCACACGGACATGCCCGCGAATTACACACAGAGTTGGCTGCCGATGCAATTCATTTTAATGAGAACGGCCCATATGCCCTACCGATCGAACCGAAAACAAACGAAGCAACACTTCTAAAAAAGTGCTCATACTTCACCTCCAATTTGATCGATCTGAATGGAGAGATGGAACGTAATTATGTTGCTTTGGATTCATTCGTGATCTACATGCCGTTCGAAGGAGCTCTAACGATTGAATGGAGCGAAGGAGAGGAACGATTCCGTAAAGGAGAGACCGTCCTGCTTCCGGCATGCATCGAAGAGGTCCGTTTGAAAGGGAAAGGGAAAGTACTAGAAATATATATCGAATCATAATAATACCACACTCAAACGATGGGTTACCAGGAAGAGAAACAACGTCAGCTCGACATTCGGTACATCAAAATGGCCCGCATCTGGGCGGAAAATTCCTATTGTGTACGGCGACAGGTGGGTGCTTTGTTGGTCAAAAACAAGATGATCATCTCCGACGGATACAACGGAACCCCTTCCGGTTTTGAAAATATTTGTGAAGACGAAAACGGCAAAACAAAACCTTACGTACTTCATGCCGAAGCCAATGCGATTACCAAAGTGGCCAAATCGAATAACAGCAGCGAGGGATCCACGCTCTATGTCACCTCCTCGCCGTGTATCGAATGTGCCAAACTGATTATACAAAGCGGCATACGCAGAGTCGTTTATTGTGATGACTACCACTCGAACGACGGTCTCGAACTATTGCGGCGAGTTGGAATCGAAACCGTTCGGGTTTCATTATCCGAATAACCTCGTTACGAAAATATCTACGCCAGTCAAACAACATGAAGAAACACAAAAGAAGAAACTCACGATCTTTCGAAGCAAAATCGGTCGCCATGCCTTCCCGGTATGAAACAGGAGGGTATCGGTTAGTTCATGTTTTTGTCGAAGGATATGACGATGTGGCTTTCTGGCGCAACATTTTCGACGATTTTGAAACGGATCGATTGAAGTTTGAAATCAGCGTCCCCCCCCGTGATGATCTGGCCAAAGGGAAAAAAGTATTGCTTGGCATGATTCCCGAGTGTTCGGAAGATCGGATTCTGTGTATGGACAGCGACTTTGACTACATGTTCCAGAATTTCAATGAGCAATCGCGTCAAGTCAACCAGACTCCGTTTTTGTTTCACACATATGCCTACGCGATCGAAAATTATCTGTGCTATCCACCGTCGCTTCACCGAATCTGTGTCAAGGCAACAAAAAACGACACGCTGATCTTCGACTTCGAGCGCTTCATGACCGAATATTCGAGAACGATCTATCCCTTATTTTTGTGGTATGCCTTTTCGGCCCGACAGGATCGGGAAAAGGCTTTCTCGCTCTTCGAATTCCGGAGCAGCGTCCGACTCAACTATCTGGATTTACGCGACGATGGGAATGAAACATTGCTCTGGTTGGGACGACAGGTCGACAAACGGGTACGATCGCTCGAAATGAATTATCCGGATTGGGTAGACGATGTGAATGCGTTTGGGCGAGAGATTGCAAAATTCGGAGTCACGACCGACAACGTTTATTTTTTCATGCAGGGTCACACCCTGTTGGACAACGTAGTCCTGATTCTACTGAATGCCGTATGCGAACGGTTACGCGAAATGGCTATCGAAAGAATCGTTTCCGGAACCAAACAGGGAATCTCTCTGAAAAACGAACTAAGCAATTACAACAACTCACTGCGAAATGTACGCGAAGTGTTGCTAGACAACGAACAATACAAGGAGTGTTTCCTATATCAGAGACTGCGAAAAGATATCGAACAATACGTTCGACGCTTGATCGAAAAAGAGAGATAGAAAAGTTAAAAATACGAATATGACCGAGACAATTAAGAATTTTCCGGATTTACTCCACCGCACGACCCATACTTTCTACCGTGAGGTACCGTCACAGGTCGCAGCCCGACGTTTTATCGACGCGCTGATCAATCTGCTGTTTCCGATTCGAGAAAAGAAGTGTATCTCATTGAAAGAGATGGATCTAAAATGGGAAAACCTGCAAAATGATCTGCAAGAGATCATCAGACCGCTGTGCCCCGAAGAGTGCCATTGCGAGAAACTCGTCGAACACTTCTTCAATGAAGTTCCGACTATCTACTCGCACTTGATGGAGGATGCAACGTTATACAAGGAGTGTGACCCTGCCGCCTATTGTACGGAAGAAGTTATTCTCTGTTACCCGGGATTCTATGCCGTAATGGTCTATCGGTTCTCTCATATCCTGCACCAACTGCATATTCCCGTTCTGCCGCGCGTCATCTCGGAGTATGCCCACAGCCAAACCGGCATCGACATCCATCCAGGAGCGACTATTGGGCCGAATTTCTACATCGACCACGGAACCGGCATCGTGATCGGCGAGACAACGGTCATCGGGAAAAATGTAAAGATCTATCAAGGCGTAACGCTCGGAGCCAAATTTGTCGACAAAGAGCTCTCCGGCGTACGTCGTCACCCAACCATAGAGGACAATGTCATCATTTACGCCGGAAGTACGATTCTTGGAGGCGATACAGTGATCGGCCACGATACGGTGATCGGCGGAAACGTTTGGCTTACAGAGTCTGTTCCCCCCTATTCTACAGTTTACTGCCGTCCGGAAATCATCATTAAGGGCAAGCACTCGAAACAACATGAGGTTCGGAAATAAAAAATCCACGCAAAACGAGACACGGAAGAGGTGGAAGGCATGTCCCGCCGTAGTTCTTATGGTCAGGTTGGCTGCCCTCTATGTCGCTTGGGGCTTTTGTCGGGTTGTCTTCTATCTGCAAAACCGAACCGAGATCGGACCGATCTCTTTCGGAGAACTTCCCGATCTGCTGCACGGCAGCTGGGTTTTCGACACGGTTTCGATTCTTTATATCAATGCCCTGTTCATCATATTGTCGCTACTTCCGTTTCGGTTTCGAGAAAAGCGGAGATACGACATGGAGCTTTTCTGGCTCTACATCCTTACCAATGCTGTCGCGTTGATACTGAATACGGCTGACGGCATCTACTACCACTTCGCAAAAAAACGGTTCACCTCCGACGAGCTGAACTACCTCAGTCAGAACGACAACACTTCGAACGTTGTCTTCCGTGCGATGGCCGACAACTGGTACATCGTGCTGTTCGTCGTCGCCCTGATCGCCGGGCTGGTCTGGTGGTACAAAAGATGGAGTATCGCTCCTTCACGCATCCGGTCGAACTTCCGCTATGTGCTGCTCCATCTGCCCGCACTGCTGCTTGCCGTGGGGCTCACCATCGGCGGAATCCGCGGCGGATTCAGCCGGCAGACCCGTCCCATCACCCTCAGCAACGCGACCCTGTACACCTCATCCAGTCTAAAGGCCAACCTCATTCTGAGCAATCCGTTCTGCCTGCTGCGGACACTGGGGAACCATGCGATCGTCTACACGAAGTTCTTCAGCCCCGAGGAGCTCGATACGATCTACTCGCCCTACCATCGACCGCAAATCGAACCGCAAGATTCGCTGAAACTCGGTCTCCGAAACATCGTAATCGTCGTATTGGAAAGTTTCAGCAGCGAACACTCTGCCCTGTTGAACCCCGATCTATACCCCGATGGCAAGGGCTATACGCCGTTTCTCGACTCCTTGATGCGCGAAGGATACTACTTTCAGAATGCCTTTGCCAACGGACATAAATCAATCGAGGCCCTGCCCTCGATCCTCTCGTCAATCCCTTCCTACCGGACCCCTTTCATCTCGCTGCCGCAATCACTGGCCCCGATGAAAGCCCTTCCCACGTTATTGTCCGAAAAGGGATACGCCACCATGTTCTTCAACGGTTCGGGACGCGGATCGATGGGCTTCGGAGCCTATGCCACACAAGCCGGCGTTGAAACCTATTACAGCCGCGAAGACTACGAAGCCCGATGCGGGAAGGGCGAATTCGACGGCTATTGGGGAATCTGGGACGAACCTTTCCTGCAATACATGAGTTCCGTACTGTCGGAAACCCCTCAACCCTTCTTCGCATCGGTATTCACGCTCAGTTCACACCATCCGTTCGTCGTTCCCGAAAAGTACAAATCCGTCCTGCCCGAAGGTCGGACCAAGATCCACCCGGGCGTTGCCTACACGGATCTGGCGGTGCGCAAATTCATGGAACGTTCAAGCTCCGAACCGTGGTACCGCAACACCATCTTTGTCTTCGTTGCCGATCACGTCTCCTCCGAGACGTTCGCTCCGAAGACCATGACCCCTACCGGACGCAGCCAGATCATCTGCTTCCTCTACACACCCGATGGTGCCCTTCGCGGAAGAGAGACTTCGGTGGCCCAACAGATCGACCTGATGCCCACCCTGCTGGGGCTGATCGGACACGACACCCCCTATTTCGCTTTCGGTCGGGACCTGTTCCAACCACCGACACAGGAACCGATGGTCGTCAACTTCATGAATGAAACCTTTCAGGGCATTACCGATTCGCTGGTACTCTTTTCCGATGGGGAGCGACTCCTCTCTGCCTTTCTGCGCAGCGACACGTTGCAACAGAACAACATACTGCCACACCCCACTCCGGAACTCAAACGTTCCGAGCGCAATCTGAATGCACGCATCCAGCAATATTATCAGCACGTCGAGAAGGGCGATTATCTGCCCCGCCCGTGACGAACCGCCGGAATCGACAACAAAAAAGGGAGCGACAGTAAAAAGGACGTGACAACAAAAAGGGCGGGGAGCCATCCAATCATCCATCGGATCTCTCCCCGCCCTCACTATTTACAGACGTGACAATGTCCCAATCCAATCGGGCTTAACACCCGAAAGCCTTTTTCAGCTTATCGACCACATCGAGACGCTCCCAGCCGAAAAATTCGACCTCACGCATCACCTTCTGGTTCCCCTCGTAGCAAACCACCTCCTTTTTATAGGGGCGGTTACCGAAGTGTCCGTACGAAGCCGTAGCCTCGAAAATCGGATTCCGCAAGCCGAACTCCCGAACGATCGCCGCCGGACGCAGATCGAAAATCTGTCCGATCTTCTCCGCAATCGCTCCATCGGTCACCCCGTTGAGCTTCGAGGTTCCGTAGGTGTTCACATAAATACTCAACGGTTGAGCAATTCCGATCGCATAGGAGAGCTGAACAAGCACCTCATCGGCAATTCCGGCTGCAACGATATTCTTGGCAATGTGACGTGCCGCATAGGCTGCACTACGGTCCACTTTCGAGCTGTCCTTACCCGAGAAGGCTCCTCCTCCGTGAGCACCGCGACCACCGTAGCTATCGACAATGATCTTCCGGCCGGTCAATCCCGTATCGCCGTGCGGGCCGCCGATAACGAATTTTCCCGTAGGATTGACGTGCAGGATATAGTCATCACCGATCAGATCGGCCAGACGGTCTCCGGCCCGTTCCAAACGTGCCTTGGTACGCGGGATCAAGATGGTCCGCACATCCTCGCGAATCCGGGCACACATCGCCTCTTCGGCTGCCTTTTCGCTTCCGGCCATGTCAGCCGTAATAAACTCATCGTGCTGCGTCGATACGACAATCGTATGTACACGCAACGGTTTACGGTCGTCGCCGTACTCGATCGTCACCTGACTCTTCGCATCGGGACGCAGATAGGTCATCACCTTCCCCTCACGACGGATCGCAGCTAACTCCTTCAGGATAACTTGTGACAAAATAAGCGTCGCCGGCATCAGCTCCTTGGTCTCCGAGCAGGCATAACCGAACATGATGCCCTGATCGCCGGCCCCCTGCTCCTCTTCGGTTGCCCGAACGACCCCCTGATTGATATCGGGCGACTGTTCGTGAATGGCCGAAAGCACTCCGCAGGAGTTCCCGTCGAAACGGTAATCGCTCCGGGTATATCCGATCCGGTTGATCACACGGCGGGCCACATCCTGAACATCGACATACGCCTCAGAACGCACCTCTCCCGCAACGACAACCAACCCTGTCGTACACAACGTTTCACAAGCTACTTTGGAATAAGGATCGTGACGAAGGAACTCGTCGAGAATCGCATCGGAAATCTGATCCGAAACCTTGTCGGGATGTCCCTCGGACACCGACTCGGAGGTAAATAAAAATCCCATCATTAAAAGATTTTAAACATGAAACACTTTAAAACAATGGGAAAAACTCAGCTGTTGTTGAAGAAAAAAACAAGTACTATTTTAGCATTTTTTTTCGTGGTTGCAAGCGGCCAAATCTTTCCACAATCATTAAACGGCGGCAAAGGTAAACAACTTTTCGGGATTTTCAAAAAAGAAACGGCCGTTTGCTCCCCCGATGTCAGCCGGCCACATCGACACCAATATACCCATCGGTCCACAGATCAGAAAGGATAACCAACTGCAAAATTGAGTGTTGTATTCTGGAATCGGAAATTCTGGACCCACCGCTGCCCGACAAGCTCTCCCGGATCGTATAATTTCACCCCCCAATCAACACGAAAAACAAAAAAATCGAAATCAAACCGAGCACCTAATCCCGTATTGAACCCAAGTTGTTCGAAGAAGTGATTGAAACGGAATCGGCTCTCTTCATTGTAATCATTTCCCGTGAACCAAATATTTCCCACATCGAAGAACAACGCACCTTGCAGAATTCCCCATACGGGAAACCGTGTTTCGAAATTGGTTTCGAGCTTAAAGTTTCCCAACTGTGTAGGATAAGATGAGATCCAGCGATGTTCGTTTCCAGGTCCGAGCGTACGTGCCAGCCACCCCCGCATACTGTTGCTACCTCCGCAATAGAAGAGCCGTTCGAACGGTATAGAGTAGGAATTCCCGTAAGCGTATCCCCATCCCGTGTAGAACCGGAAAACAAAACTCGTCTTCGGAGCCAACACGAATTTTCGAGCCAGATTAAAATCGAATCGGAAATATTGTGCATACCGGATTCCGAAGAGTTTATGATACCGGTCATCCCCTTCACCAACTACCTCCTTCCCGAAAAGACGCGACAGTCCATCAATCAAGTTTCCGTTCGTTTCGACATTCAACCGCATCGAAAGCGAATTTTTCTCCACGTTGATCTTTTGATTGTTAAAGATATAAGAGGCAGAAAGCCCGGCAATTACCTGTGACGTATAACTGTTGTAGAGATAGGGATTTTCCAAATTGTTAAGAAACGACGTATCGATCTGCCGCAACTTGACAATGTTGATGTCGGCCGGACGCAAAACGAATGTACTGTTCTTTCCATTGCCCCACGAATACCCCCACACGGCCGATGCCAATGCTCGATGGTAATAAGGACGACGTTGCACGTTATAGGAGACCTCTACCTTGGTTTGCGGGCTGAAAGTCCGGTTGTAACGGTCGACCCGGAACGGAGTGATGAACCTCGGGAATGAGAAAGCTCCGGAGACTCCAAACTCAAAGGAATTCCGTTTCTGCTTGGAGTGCATGAACTCATACCCGCCCCGCACCTTGAAGTCGAAAAGCTCAACACCACGGAACAGATTCCGGTTCTGATACCCGACGGTCGCCGTAATCCCGAAATAGTCCGCCGAAGTCGTTCCTTCCAGCTCCAACGAATACCCCTGAAGCAAATCTGGAATACAATAGATATTACAATCGAGATATTTTTCGGTTCCATACGAGAGCTCTTCCGTACCTGTAGAATCGGATGCAGATCCGATAAAGGTCAACGTGTTTTGCTGAGCGACCGAATCCGGACTCTCTGAAAAAAGAATGTTGGCACTCCGGAAATACCCCAATCGCATGATGTTATCATAGGTTCGGTTAACCTCGTCGGCATTATACAGATAGTTCGGATAGAGTGTTATCGTCCGGCGTAAAATCTCCGAACGGACATTCTGACGTTTATGATAGATGATTTTTAAGCCATTATAATCGACCGTATCCAATCCTGACCAATAGAGCGAATCGGTCGCAGCCTCCGTTGGATTGTAATCCGGGAAAACACATATATTCCGAATCCGATAAATACGGTTGTTATCCACGGTAGCTTCTCCCTCTTCGGTATACCCCGACATGTGCCTCTTTATAATCATCGTCACATCGATTGTCCGGTTTCCGACCGTCGAATCGGCTATATAACTGATGTTGTTGATCGAAAAATTGTAATACCCCTTGCTCTTCATGAAATTGGTGATCCTCACCCGTTCGTCATCGAGCACATTGGCATCGAACAGATCTCCTGAATGCAGCAAACTCGAAACCGTATCGCTGAAAATGATAGGCTGTAACGTCCGGTCACGAAACTCGTATTTGATCGTACCGATCCGATAGAGATCGCCGGGATGAACGGTATAATACACTCGGGCTTTACGCTTTGCCGTATCGACCCGAAACGAAGCCGACGCATCCAAAAAGCCTTTTCCATTCATATAGATCTGCATGGCTGACGCCGAACGTTCGGTCAAAGTAGAATCCAACAGCACCGGAGCTTTTCCTATCCGGCGTTTGAACCGATTCCATCCGGTATCTTTCGTCGTATCTGCCGTGTTGTAAAGCCACACGTAAAAATTGGTTCCAAAGAATCGTTTAGCCGGATGTTGCCGGATGAATTGTTCCAAATCGGCAGATTGAACCCGTTCGTGTTTTGCAAGATGATCTACCTTTTCTATGCGAATATCGTTTTTGACCAATAGATAACTCGACTTCGGAATATGCTTAGTCGCACTGCATGCCACCAACACAACGGTAAGGCACATCAAAAGAGATCGATTCACCGCTCGAACGACACGTCGGACAGGTTCTCCGACTCTGTTTCCATCCTCTTTACTCTCTGTTAGCCGCACCTTTTTCTATTCTCTATTTCGCAAATTTGAACCGCACCCGCAAAACGCCATCCGTACAGTCACTCGAAATAAGTGTGACTGGTGGTATTTCGGAAGTATTAGAGACATGAGCGCCAATACATGGACAAGCATCAAATGACCCGATATGGACAATTCGAACCGAAGACTCTCCTTCCGGCAATCGTGTAAGGGCATAATGTGTGGCTGCTTCTTCGGGCGTCATCACCTCATCCCACACCTCCGCTCCGGAGGCAATCTGATCGTTGACCTCCCGCTCAATCGACGAAAGCTCTTCTGCGGTCAGATTTCTCGAATAATGAAAATCACATTTCGATTTTTTCTTCTCGATATGCGTCGAAAAGGCTCTCCCGCATCCCAACATCCGGGCAATCGCTCCATTGACTAAATGTTCGGCCGTATGCATCGGTTCGAAATAGGTTTTGCGCGACCTGTTCTCTTCTTGTTGTTCCATAATTTCCGACTACGAAATATTCTCCGGAAAGGGCCGGACACGAACTCCCTCGCTCCGTCAATCCGCAGAGGCCTCTTCGCTACACGAATCCCATATCCCCGCTCCTAAACATTCCAACTTAAGCCTCCAAGCGTTTTGGCTCTTGCCTTCTGCCAACACTTCGCAGATGTCTCCGGACGATTGATCCAAAACCGATTATTGATTAAAAAATCCCTGTTTTTTCAGCACCTCAAAATATTTTCTCGAGAAAGTCAGATTGTCTTCACCTGTATAACGCTTCTCGGTAAAAATCCGTGCAAGATTGGGTAGCTCATTTACTTTCAAAAGATGCTGCGTCTCCTCCGACACCTCCTTTGCAGCCCAAATCGTATCGATCTGCTCCGGAGTATAGTCTTTATACTTCTCGCGATGAATTACCCCCTCCAACGGCAACCGATCGGTCAAGGGCGGCATCTGATCCGGATACCCCATCGTAACGGTCGTAACCGGAATAACGCCCTGCGGCAGATCGAGCACTTCGATAATCCGGTCAGCCGTATAGGTGGTCGTTCCAAGGTAGCAGATACCCAACCCCTCCGACTCTGCGGCTAAACACACATTTTCCGATACGAGAATTGTGTCGATCACGCCGTTGACAAACCAAACGAAGTTATCGTACTGCGGAGTAGCTCCACGCTGTCTGCACCACTGGGAAAAACGATGCACGTCCACACAAAAGGTCAACACGGCCGGCGCCTGTGTAACCATTGGTTGGCCGAAGTGGCAGGGTGACAACTGGGCCTTCAGGTCGGGATCAGTCGTTACCACCACACTGTAAATCTGCATATTTCCCGTATTGGAAGCCCGGATACCTGCTTCAAGAATCCGTTGCATCAGTGCCTCTTCGATCGGGCGATCGGTATAACTGCGCACCGAACGGTGCTGGAAAATCGTTTCAATCATATTTTCTATCTATTTTCTGAAGACGAGAAACCATTGTCCGTCATTTTACAAATATCCGCTATTTTTTCGAAAGCAGAAAAGTTTTTTAGCAAAAATCGCCATATTTGCAACAGTAAACTCACCCTTTAAACGTATGGGGCATAAATTCTATAAATATCAGGGAGCCGGCAACGACTTCATCATGATCGATAACCGGACACAGAGATTCTCTCCGACGACCGAGTATGTGGCCGCATTGTGTCATCGCAGAACGGGCATCGGAGCTGATGGCCTGATCCTGCTTGAAAACGACGAACAGACACTTTTCCGGATGCGTTATTTCAACTCGGACGGAGGAGAAGCCACGATGTGCGGTAACGGAGGACGTTGTATTACCCTGTTCGCTCATCATCTCGAAATCGGAGGCCTCCTCAAAACGTTCAACGGTGTCGACGGTGTACATCAAGCTGAAATCCTTTCGGCCGATGCTCTTCAAGGCGAAGTACGGCTCCAGATGATCGATGTCCACAATCCGGAAATCCACCCCGACTACCTGTTTTTAAATACCGGGTCACCCCATTATGTAACTTTTATACCGGACGTTCGGGCCGTCGATGTATTTCATGAAGGCACAAAAATACGTCGTAGCGCCCAATTCGCCCCGATCGGCGGAACCAATGTCAATTTCGTCGAGATCCTTTCCGATGGGCACATCCGGATCCGCACTTTCGAACGAGGCGTTGAGGATGAGACACTTGCCTGCGGAACAGGAGCCACGGCTTCGGCTTTGGCCACTGCCATACATACACACAGCTGCTGCCGTAACTTCCGGGTCGATGTCGAAGGAGGGACCTTGTGGGTTTCCTTCGAATCGTCTGATCTAAAGAACTTTGACCACATTTTCCTAACCGGTCCCGCCCGGAAGGTCTTCTCCGGAGAAACGGCTGAAATTTTTTAATCCCGAAACGATTGTTTTTTCCGGAAAAATTCTCTATCATTGCATAAGTAACAGGGCCCATATAAGGCTGTTGTCACTATAATTCGGATGTCAAACCTTTAAAATTTTACGGCTTTCATCACCCATGAAATCGACCCATGCAACCCGAAACAAAAACCGCGATTTTGATTCGGAAGATTCAATGAAACGAGCAGCAAAACTCGACCCCATCAAAAAAAGCGGGAAAGAACGGCATGCGCTTTACAGTCAACTCGATGATGACGAAGATTTCGAACTGCAATCTCTGAAAAAACGAGAATCCGCATTCGACTATTTCGACGACGGAGAGGAAGAAAACGAAAAATAGCTTGTAATAGCCTACCGATACACAATGGTCGCCCGATGGCGACCATTTTTTTAACGAAAAAGTACCTAATTCTATCTGATAAACATCTCTCCGTTATGGAACAATTCATTATGTCCGAACATACGGCACTCCGCATCAGTGACTCCGAACAGGGACAAACAGTACTGGTCTTATTACACGGTTATCTGGAATCGCTCGAAATATGGGAAGATTTTGCCAAACTGCTTTCCCCTCTCTATCGGATTGTCACCATTGATATTCCGGGACACGGCATTTCCGAGGTCAAATCTGAAATTCATACGATGGAGTTCGTTGCTGATGTGTTACGCGGAGTACTCGACAACAAACAGATTGCGCGTTGCTTTGTTGCCGGACATTCAATGGGTGGATATGTGGCTGAAGCCTTTGCTGCCAAATATCCTGAACGTCTTGAGGGCCTGATTTTGTTCCATTCCTCACCGAATGCCGATAACGATTCGAAAAAAGAGGATCGCCGTCGGGAAATCGAAATGATCCGACACGACAAAAAAGAGTTGATCGCCCAACTTTTTGCCCCAAAAGGCTTTGCTCCACACAACCGAGATCGGATGATAAACCGAATCGAACAACTACAAGAGTTGATCGCACTGACCGATGATGAAGGAATCATCGCCCTTTTAAAAGGAATGAGTGAACGGGATGACATGAACGACATGATGCACAGACTCACTGCCCCTCAACTTTTCATTTTCGGGAAATACGATGAATTCATTCCGGTTGAGCGGGCTGAAGCATTGATTCAGTCCCATCCGCAAGCCGAAATAGCATGGCTCGAAAATTCTGGCCATATGGGTTTCCTCGAAGAGCCTGATACTTCGGCCGAGATCATCCGCTCGTTTATTAATCGACATGGAGGAGTGGAAAATGTCCAACAATCCTAATCCGACTACACCACCGTTTCCCTTGCAAACATCTATGTCATGATGTATCATTTTATATAAACAATACTCATCATACCCATAAGTGACGGGGGTGGATGCAATTGGCATCCACCCCCGTCACTTATCGTTCAATGAAAGATATTTGCTTCTCTTATTACTTCAACCCATCACAAACTCCACGCAAATAACCGATCGATTCTGCCACACCCGGCAGCGGATTTTTTCCGTCTTTCTCAAACTCCAGACTGCATACGCCGGTGTATCCGATCTTGTGAAGCGTCTTAACGATGGCCGGAATATCCATCACCCCGCGGCCCATTTCGCACGTCTGTCCAGCTTTGGAAGCCTGTGTCTCATCCTTGATGTGGATATCGAATATACGATCCTTATACTTTTTTAAATCTTCAACACAGCTGGCTCCGAAACGTGCCGTGTGTCCCAAATCGAGACAAATTCCGATTCTCGGATCCAAATCCGCAACATGCGCCATCACATCGGCCGCATCAGGAAAGTAGGAAATATCGGGACCGTGCGTATGAATCGCCATCTTGATGTCATACTCCTTCACCTTTTTATCGATGTAAGGCAACAGCTCATAAGTAGGAACACCGATAAAAATTCCCGAACCATAACGTTTGACATATTCGAAAGTTCGATCAACGTCTGCTTCCGAATTCATGTAGATCGGACCAAGAATGTATCCATCGACACCTGCCGCTGCCAATTTCTCCTTAAAAGCATCGATCTGCTCCTGCGTACTGTTCAAAGGCAGATGAAAATCTTTCACACTCAGATACTTCACCCCGATCTGATTCATCATCTTCAGAGTTTGGTCAATATCAAACGAACGAAACGTAAATCCAGCCACACCTATCTTCAGATCTTCGGATTTATGCCTCTCAACAAATTGAGCCGACGCCGTGCACGTTCCCAGTAAAAATGCCACAAAAGTTAGCAGTGTTAAAAATTTGTTTCTTCTCATGATCTTGATGGATTAAATTAAACTATTTGAATAAAATCGTTATAATCGTTCCTTATAGTATTCAAATTAGGGCATTCGCTGAAATCCTTCACATCGAACCACCCATTTCCCATTATCGGGAAATCCGGGCGCATCATCATCTTCAGCACCATCCCAGCCACCCGCCATCATGGCAACGGCCGTCAATAACCCTCCATTAGAAGGCATATACGGGAACGGACCTCCCGTTGCAAATCCATGAATATCAAACTGAAATCCGGGTGCATCATACAACAACATCTCCACAGCCTGTTCGGGCCTGCCGATACGAGCTGCCGCCATCGCCAACATCGGGAAATCCCATCCCCATGTCCGGTCGAAATTCCATGTCGAAAGAACCTTATCCAAGGTGCTATTCATTACGGTGGTATCCACCCCGTCGCCTGGCAACATACCCAGTACACCGATCAGTGCCGGATGCTCAAATGCGTATTGCTCCCACATCCGATCGATCCCTTCATACGTCTCGTAAAGTCCCTCTTTTTGCGGCAGTGGAGCCATACGACTCAGTACATCCTGCCACTTTTCATTCGGCTCCATCTCCAAACGATCGAGCCACTCCAATGCCGTCCGCAATCCGAACCGCCAATAGCCAAGTTCGAACGTCGGATTGATTGTTGTCTTCGGATCGGTATTCTCCGATACGATATAGATCGGTGGACCCAATACATAACGTCCGGAAGTCGAATCGAAATGTGCGTAATCAGCCATAAAATCAGCTGTCTCGAACACAATATCTTTCCACTTGAGCAAAGTCTCTTCCGATGGATACAAACGATAATTCAACTCAGCAAAATAGATCGGATGAGGCTGTTGCCAGATCAACAATGCATGAATCGGATGGGGCCAATCGCGATCGAAATCCGCTGTACATTTGGGCCAACGGGCTCCACTATAACCTTGTTCGGCAGCCCTCTGTTTCGATGTAGGTAGAAAGTCCGAATACACTTTAAGGCTCCGTTCTGCTAATGGCCATCGATTCCACAACCCGTTATGAACCAAATGCCACCACATCATTTCAAAGTGGAACCGACCATACCAGCCGTTATTGACCAAACCACTCTCTTGCGGAGGCAATGTCCCGGATGCGTTGACCCGCATCAGATATTGTGACAGAACTAATCTACGTTCCAACTCTTTCCAGCGAGGATCACTGCTTTCCGAAAGATCGATAGCTGCTCCCGATCTCCAAAAATCAACCCAACATTTGCGACTAAACGCAAGAGTTCTCGCCGCTGTCGGCAGACGAGTTTCACTCTTCTCGGGCGAGAACGCACAAACGAAACCAAAAGACTCCTGCTTAGGTACTAGATAAAAGCAATGAGGAGATAATACCGTATCGCCTAAAATAAATTTCCCTTTCCCGTTCCAGCCTATCGATACATAGTACTGGGTGGAATCCATCGTACGAGACAGATCGACCCTGCGATCCGACTGAGAAAGGACTTCTGTCCTATGAGCTTCAGGATGTGTCCAATCACCCACATAATCGGCAAAAGCCGCTCCGTCTGCATAAGGAAAGTCGAACCGGACATACAATTGTCCCGACTGCATCAATGGAGACTTCACCCGCACGGCAAGCATATCCCGTTCCGGATGACATGCCGTCTCAACTTCAACCGGCGTTCCTTCTATTTCAAATCGACTGAAAATTGTTCCATGGTACAGATCCATCCGCTGTTCGCTACGTTGAAGATCGATCTCTTTCACCTCAGTTCCATCCTTCTTCTTTAACACGAACCCGATCCGTCCCAAATTGATACGATGTGGATTTCCGGCAAGCCATTGAGACAGCTCCGGCTGCTCTGGATTCGGCATATCATACCGTACCGGACGACCATGTGTATCCCACGTATCTCCTTCAAAACGCATACCGGCCAAACTGTCCGCCAAAGGGAAAGAGTGCCATCCCCACTGTGCCATCGTATTGAACGGAACGAATGTCTGCAATCCTGTAATATCCGCCCCGAAAGCAAACTCTCCATTTCCGACCTGAGCGGGACTTTTCGGATCAGTCTGGGTTGTAACCACATCGTGACGACGGACCAATGCTTCTCGATCAATATCAGAACATCCGGCCGTACCACACAACCATAACCCTAATAGTAAATAAATCGGAATCCTTTTCATTCCGTTCATTGTTAGCCTTTTTCTTTTGTATTACTGAATTCTCGCTCCCGGGTCTCTCTTTTCTCTCATATTTCAACGAATCGAGCACTCCCTAGTCGAGGCCAAGTAAAATTAAATATCATCGGAGTTAAACTGGTATCCAAGTCGTTTACCAGTCTGCAACTTCGAATTCTCTATTTTCGTATTGAACTGATCCATCGTAACGACCTTCACCGTATCGTAAGGAGGTACCAACAAATCGAAATCGAGTGCATAATCGATAGCATGTTCGATAATTCCCAACAAAGCCCCACGATCGATTGCAGCAGAGCCGAACGATGGCCATTTCACAGTCTGACGTTTTCCTTCGACAAAGAACTGCATATCTTTGTTTATGAAAATCCGGCCGATCAGATATCCCTCATCTTCCGTTCGATTATAACGGAACGAATCGAACAAGAAATTATAAATATTGATCATTCCGCAATATGAATTGGAGCGATCCTGCTGTACATAGGGATTTTGCCACAAAGGATGTTCCCTATTAAACTCAAAAATATTACTGTGCATATTGAAAAGCAGGATATCGTCTGCAATTTGAAGCTGAGCCTCAAATTTTCCACGATCGCGGTATTCGATTTTCACCTCCTCTTTTCCCTCCTCTTCCAATATGTCGTCGACATCGGATGAAATTTCGTGTAACACCTCCTTCAGCCGGCCAAAAACGGAAAAAGTATTGTCAAAAATTTTTTGATTCAACTGAGCCTTGTTGCTCAATTTGTCGATAATGGAGTGTCTGATACTCTCTGGATCACCGTCCATAGTTCTATGCTAGATATAAGTATTTTAGTAATTGGATCTACACCGATCCTTCTATTCATCAATCTCTACATCAACCGAATCTGCTGACCTTCAGTTACCGGGGATTGTGCGTCTCGGCGGTTAATCTTACAAAGGTTTTTCAATCTTACCCCGTACATCTGCGAGATACTGTGCAACGTTTCGCCCGCTTTAGCCACATGGATCACCTTGCCGTTCGCACTACGTTTACTCTTCGGACGGATATAAAGCATATCACCGGGTTTGATCGTGGTATTCGGTTGCAAATCATTGTAACGCGTCAGTTTTTTTACCGATACACGGGTTTCGGCTGCTATACTTTCTGGCGTATCACCATTCTGCACAACTATAAATAAACTTCCATTATTACGGTATACCGTATGTTTTCCGTTCTGGCCCAATACCGAAACCGCATAATTGTCCACATCGATCACATCGACTGCTGCTGGAATCTCCACGGTCTGACTCTGCATATCATCCGCAACGGTCTCCTGTTCCGGCAGATCCTGACCTTCGTCCAACAGATAAAGTTTTTCATCTTCGATAATTCCGATCAACAAATCGGCATACCTTGGATTAGTCGCATACCCCGCTTTTTGCAGACCCTTTGCCCAGCCCCGATAATCGGTGGGATCGAGCTCAAACAAGGACTGATAACGTTCCGACTGATCCAAAAATTCAGAGTGATCATGATAAGAGGCTTCCGCAGAAGCATATTTCCGGAAACATTCGTCAGGTGCATCATCCGTATGAGCGATGGTCTCACCCCTCCAATTACTTTTACACTTGATTCCGAAATGATTATTCCCTTCACGAGCCAAACGGCTGTTCCCGTCATCAGACTCAAGCAACGCCTGAGCCAATTTAATGCTTGCCGGAATCCCGTAAAGATCCATCTCCTCAATCGCCAACGCTTTATATTTATTGATATACTCGGCCCTCGTCATTCTCTTTTGGCCATAAAGAGTCGGAACCATCATCCCGATCAGGACGAACACCGATATGAACTTTGCTACTCTTCTCATCTCGATTTATCGATAATATGCTTCGGACAAAAATAACATTTTCTTGTAATTTGCGCAAAAATCTTTAGCTTTGTACATAAACTTTAATCGTATGGCTATGTTTACGACTCAAAGCAACCGGATATTTTCACAAGTTATTGCTGATTATCATCGGACAGACCATGTGGATGCCCCCATTAATAATCCGTATAAAAACGGTTCGATCGAATATTTGTTGTACCTGAAAAATTGGATCGATACGGTACAATGGCATTTGGAAGATATCATTCGTGATCCCGAAATCGACCCTGTCGTCGCTTTGCAGATCAAACGACGTATCGACCGGTCAAATCAGGAACGCACCGATATGGTGGAATACATCGACAGCTACTTTTTAGATCTTTATAAAAATGTCACTGTGCAACCCGATGCAACGATCAACACCGAGAGCCCGGCATGGGCAATCGACCGGCTCTCGATTCTGGCATTGAAGATCTATCACATGTCCCAAGAGGTCAACCGAAAAGATGTCGACCAAAGCCACATCGATGCATGTAGCAAAAAATTAGAGGTTCTGAAACAACAACAGATCGACCTCTCTTCAGCCATCGATCAGCTGCTCGACGACATCGCTGCCGGACGTAAATACATGAAGGTATACAAACAGATGAAAATGTATAACGATCCGGAACTCAATCCGGTTCTGTACGCTTCGAAATAGAGATGGATCAAATTCCCCATTCGGCGTCTCTGCGAATATTGGTCATTCGGCTCTCAGCGATGGGCGACGTAGCCATGGTCGCCCCCGTATTGGCCGCCCTGCGCAAGAGCTACCCGAATCTCCAAATCACCATGCTCACCCCGAAATTTCTACAGCCGTTTTTTCGGGAAGTGGGCGAAATGTGTTTTTTCTCACCCGACTTGAAAAATCGCCACAAAGGAATCCGCGGGCTGTTGCGATTGGGGCATGATATCGGTCGTTTCGACATGGTCGCCGACCTGCATGATGTGCTGCGCAGCAAAGGTCTGTGTAAATTACTCCGGTGGAAAGGGGCAAAGATCGAGCGAATCGACAAAGGCAGGGCTGAAAAAAAAGCACTGACAGCTCCAAAAAATAAAATCAAAGTCCAACTAAAAACCACAATCGAACGTTATCGGGACGTTTTTATCCGGCTGGGCTTCGATATTCCTCAGATACCTCTACCGCAACGCATTCACTACCCGATGAGTTCGGAAACGCTCGCTTTGGCCGGTGTACGTAAACATTTTTGGATCGGAGTCTCTCCGTTTGCCCAACACACAGGAAAAATCTATCCACCCGAAAAGATGCGGGAAGTCATTCTGCGACTGGCTGATATTCCCGATACGCGGATCTTTATCTTCGGTGGAGGTGTTTCCGAAAAACAGTTTGCCGAAGAGACCGCCGCACTCAAAGAAAACATCGTTTCGGTCATCGGACAAATCAAATTAGGACAAGAGATGGAGTTGATTTCAAACCTCGACCTCATGGTCAGCATGGATTCTTCCGCTCTCCACATGTCTTCATTGGTTGGATTGCCGGTCATATCAATTTGGGGAGCCACCCATCCTTATGCAGGCTTCTACGGATTCGGACAAGATCCGGATCTGGCTGTACAGATCGACATGGAGTGCCGCCCTTGTTCAGTATATGGGAATAAGCCTTGCCTGACCGGAGACTATAGATGCATGGCTGACATCGCTCCAGAGAAAGTTATCAAAAAGGTATGCGATTTTCTACAGGTCTCCCTTCCTGAAAAAAAATGACGTCCGACAGAAAACTAAAATCACACAACAGACTCATAAAGAGATCCATAAAAGGCATTATCGTGACAATACTATCTATTGTCACCCTGTTCTTTGTTTTTTCTTGGATTGCCGAATACAGGCCGGAAGAACGCGAAACAACTTTATATGACAAGATTCGCCCGGAATATCTGCCGGACACCATAACAGTCGTATCATGGAACATCGGATATGCAGGTCTGGGCGATAACATGGATTTTTTTTATGACGGAGGGTTGCGGGTCCGCGACAGCAGAGAAAGAACCGCGCTAAATCTGCAAGAGATTATCCGAGTCCTAAAAAACATAAATGCCGACCTCATATTACTGCAAGAGGTAGATATGGATTCTCACCGATCTTACGGCATCCGAGAAGTGGATTCGCTGCAAAAAGCTTTTCCGGGGTATCACCTCTCTTTCGCCTACAACTACAAAGTCCATTGGGTCCCGATACCATTGAAAAATCCGATCGGACGAGTCAACAGCGGAGTAGTTACCCTCTCACGCATAGGCCCATTCAAGACCGAACGGATCCAATATCCTTCCGCATTCTCGTTTCCCGTCCGGCTATTTAATCTGAAACGCTGCATGCTCTCCTCCTATTTTCTGACCGCTTCCGGTGACACTCTCATCGTGAACAACACGCATAATACGGCATACGATGCTGGTGGAATGCGCGACACAGAGATGAACTTTCTTGCCCAAGAGCTCAAGTCGTCACAAACACCACACACTCAAACCCTAACCGGAGGAGACTGGAATCAATATCCACCGGGTTACACTCCATCGACAGAAGAGCTATCGAACGAATACTTCATTCCTCAAAAGGTAGACGAAACACTTTTCGGAGAGAAGTTTCGTTTCGCCTTTGATGCACAGACACCTTCGTTACGTTATCTCGATCATGTCTGGGCCAACACCGACACACCACGTCCTTGTACGACACTGACTGACTTTTTCCTACTCGCTTCCTCCATAAAAATTCTTTCAGTAGAGACTCTTCCACTCGAATTCAAATGGAGCGACCACAATCCGGTTTTACTCAAGATCACTATTCCACCCCACCAGGATTCCACATCAAAAGAATCGGCACAGAAATAATAGGCAGAATATTGTTCGTCTCTCCAAAAAAGCTTAACTTTGGGAGTTGAAAATAGTGAAGTGCCTTATGAATATTCCAGCCGATTTGAAATACTCGAAAGACCACGAATGGATTCGTGTTGAGGAGACATGTGCCTATGTCGGAATTACCGATTTTGCACAAAGCCAATTAGGCGATATAGTATTTGTCGACGTAACCACGGTAGGAGAAACCCTTCCGCAGAACGAGGTTTTTGGCACGATCGAGGCCGTAAAAACCGTTTCGGACGCCTTCCTGCCCGTCGGCGGCGAAATTCTTGAATTCAACACGACGTTGAACGATTCGCCCGAACTGGTCAATTCCGACCCTTATGGAGCAGGATGGATGGTCAAAATCCGCATGACCGACCCCGCCGAACTCGATGTTCTGCTCGATGCCGAAGCATATGCAAAGCTGATCGGATAAGAATCCTTTCGGCTATTAACGAAATATATTCCTTATTAAAACGAATAAAGATATGAGCAAAGTAACAGTTGTAGGTGCAGGCAACGTAGGCGCTACTTGTGCCAATGTGATCGCCACCCGCGAGATCGCCGACGAATTGGTTCTGTTGGATATTAAAGAAGGTGTTTCTGAAGGTAAAATGTTGGACATCTTCCAAACCGCTACCCTGATGGACTTCGACACCAAACTGACCGGAGTAACAAACGACTATGCAGCAACCGCTGGTTCTGACGTAGTAGTCGTAACCTCTGGAATGCCCCGTAAACCGGGTATGACCCGCGAAGAGTTGATCGGAGTCAACGCAGGTATCGTAGCTTCGGTTGTAGGCAACATTCTGAAGTATTCACCCAAAGCGATCATCGTCATGATCAGCAACCCGATGGATACGATGACCTATCTGGCATTGAAAAAGACCGGACTACCCAAAAACCAACTCTTCGGAATGGGTGGCGCATTGGACTCGGCTCGTTTCAAATGTTACCTGAGTAAAGCTCTCAACGCCAACTCGAACGAAATCGAAGGCATGGTAATCGGTGGGCACGGTGACACAACCATGATTCCGCTCTATTCGAAAGCTGCCTACAAAGGTATTCCCGTAACGGAATTGCTGAGCAAAGAGCAAATCGACAAAGTGGTAGCAGACACTATGGTAGGTGGAGCAACACTCACCAAACTGCTCGGCACATCAGCTTGGTATGCACCTGGTGCAGCGGGAGCTTACGTCGTTGAATCGATCATCCGCGATCAGAAAAAAGTTGTACCGTGCTGCGCATACCTCGAAGGCGAATACGGTCAAAACGACATCTGCATCGGAGTACCTGTCGTACTCGGCAAGAACGGTGTAGAGAAAGTGATCGAACTCAATCTGGACGACGAAGAAAAAGCCCTCTTTGCGAAGAGTGCAGAGGCTGTCCGCAAGACCAACTCTGTACTGAAAGAGATCAACGCGCTATAAAATCTGAATTCGGATCAAACATAAGCGAGAGGATATTTAATGGTCCTCTCGCTTATTCTTTTTTCAGAAAAATATCCCTTCATCCGAAAAGTTGACTTTCGATCAAAAAAAACTATTTTTGTAACCAAAAGCGAACGGTTATGATCGAGACTGAGGAGACTCCCAAACAAACCATATCGGAAGAGACTTCCACTCCCGTAAATGAGGGAAACTCTCCTGTGGACAGTGTCAAAACGCCCTCCCGATTCGAGCGCTATGTAAAGCAAATTTTATCGGGAAGCATACTGACGAATGCAGAAGTACAGAAACATTACCCGTATATTCTGTTTATGGTGTTATTGGCCTTTCTGTATATCGCCAACGGCTTCCACATGCAAAAACTCCACAGACAACACAACCGACTGTCGGCTCAGGTCAAAGAGCTTAGAGCCCGTTCGCTAACCCTCTCGTCACAACGTATGATCGCCACACGACAGAGCGAAATCATTCGTGCCGTCGAAGAGCGCGGTATTCCCCTCGAAGAGCTGTTGGCTCCTCCTAAAATAATCGATAAATAGAGATATGGAAAAGGGGAAAACCGACATCAAAAAAGGAATTCTGCATCGTGTACAGGTCCTCTACATTCTATTTTTCTCGATCGGACTTTTGATCACCGGAAAAATAATCTATCTGCAGTACGGTCCCAAAGGGGAAATCCTTCGCAGCAAAGGAGCTACCATCACCTATGAACGCGTCGCCATCGAAGCAGACCGGGGTGATATTCTGGCCTGTGACGGACGTATTCTGGCCACTTCGGTTCCGGAATACGAAGTCCGCATGGATTTTGCTGCCAACGGACTGGTCGATTCGGTCTTTCTGCACGACGTCGACTCGCTGGCTTGGTATCTGGCCGACTTCTTCAAGGACAAATCCAAAAGCGACTACAAAATTAAACTCCTCAACGCTTTCAAAAACAAGAAAAAGAACCGATATGTTCTGATCTCTCCCCGAAGAATCAACCATCTGGAGATAAAAACGATCCGGCAATTTCCCATCTTCCGGTTAGGCCAAAACAAAGGCGGACTCATTCTCAAACAGACCAACCGGCGTCTGCTGCCCCACGGTTCGATGGCCAAACGAACCATCGGAATGGTCAATCTCACCGGAACAAAAGTCGGCATTGAGGGAGCTTTCGATACGATCCTCAAGGGCATCGATGGAAATGAGCTCCGACAACGGATATCGGGATCTTTCTGGATTCCTGTTCCGGACGAGATGAATGTAGATCCGGTGGATGGAATCGACGTGGTCACCACGCTCGACGTCGACATTCAGGATGTCGCCGAACGGGCTCTGCGCGAACAGCTCGAAAACATGCAGGCCGATTGGGGTACTGCCATTCTGATGGAGGTCTCCACCGGAGAGATCCGGGCCATGACCAACCTCACCCGTAAAGGAGAGGGACAGATCGTCGAAGATTACAACTACGCCATCGGCATGAATATGGAGCCCGGATCGACTCAGAAACTGGCCTCTCTGATCACCCTGCTCGACGATGCCGGTGCCTCGATGGACGAAAAGTTCGACACCGGAAACGGACGGGCCGTAATCGGGAAAACGGTCGTTTCCGACACGCACGGTTACGGAGAACTGACCCTCAAGGGCGTGTTCGAGAAGTCGTCCAACATCGGTTTTGCCAAAGCCGTAAACAAATACTACAAAGATAAACCGGAAAAATTCGTCGAGCACCTGTATAAAATGGGACTCAATCAGCACATGGGTCTGCAAATTGCCGGCGAACAGGATCCAGTTATCCGTAAACCGGGCGACCGCTGGTGGGACGGAACGACATTGACCAACATGGCATACGGGTATGCACTATTGGTTACCCCGCTCAAAACACTCACCTTCTATAACGCAGTAGCCAATAACGGGAAAATGGTTTGCCCTTTGTTTGTCAAGGAGCTACGGCAATACGGACAGACGCTCCGCTCGTTCCGTTCACGGGTAATGGTATCGTCGATCGCTTCGGAAGAGACTTTAAAACAAGTTCGCGAAGCCATGCGCGGAGTGGTCGAAGAGGGTACCGGACGATTGCTGAAGAATCCCTATTACAAAGTAGGAGGAAAGACCGGAACCGCACAAATTGCGGTCAACGGTCGCTATACGGACCGTAACGGAGGGCGACACTATCTGGCTACGATTGTCGGATACTTTCCAGAAGACAATCCGAAATACAGCTGTCTGGTCGCCATCAAAACCTACAATGCACCGGGACATCGTCGGTTCTACTATGGAGCATCGCTCTCCGGACCTGTATTCCGGGCCATTGCCGACCGCGTCTATGCCAAAAATACGTCATGGCAGATTCCTCTTTCGGAACGCATGGAGAAAACCGAAGAAAAGCCCGAACTCAAAGCCGGACAAGCCGATGAGATGAGAGAGATCGCCTATCGGTTCGACTTGCACAACAATACCTTCCGTGGAGGGGACAAATGGTACGACATACAGGCCGTCGATTCGACGGGCATTATCTATTCCGAATATGACCAATCATCCAATGAAGTGCCTCCAGTTATAGGAATGGGTCTAAAAGAAGCGATCTACCTGCTGGAAAGCAAAGGTTTGACCGTCGCTTTCTCTGGACGCGGATGGGTCGAATCACAGTCGATCCCCGCCGGCACAAAAATTGGGCGGGGCATGACTATTGTATTGAGATTGGGTTGTTCTCCAATCGATCGCAACCGTTCACTGCGTCGTCATACCGACTGAATTCTGAAACTCGCTTTTTCTCCATACAGGAAAAATTTCGCGACGAACCGCACTAAAATCGAAGAAAGAATTATCCAACGGAATCTAAAAATTTTTACTTTTGTCTAAAAATATAGAGTGCCGTGCTCATATTCGGTAAATATCTTCTATTGGTCATTCTCAGCATACTGCTGCTATGTGTAATCAGTTATATGCTGGTTCCCGTATATAAATTTTCGTACGGGACCCCATTTTCAGGCGACCGCATATACAACCCATATAAAGATATTGACTCAACAGCCTGGAGAAAAGCCAATTTTCATTGTCACCAGAAAGAAAAGCCCCAATGCAACTATACAGTGGGCCAGATGTTAGATGCTTACTATCGTAACGGATACGACATAGCCAGCATATCAGACCATCAATGTCTCAACTACGAACATGCAAACCGTCCGGGTTTTATCCCTACCTACGAACACGGATACGGAATCAATGGATACCATCAGTTGGTTATGGGTGCAGAAGAGGTCACCTGGCGAGAATTTCCATTGATGATTACCCAATCACAAATGCAATATATGCTCGCATGGCTCCGACCACAAAGCAAGGCTCTCGTTCTGAATCATCCAGGTAAGACAAAATTGATCGATTTGGATATTTACGGCTGGTTGCGTGGATACGACCTGCTGGAGATTAACCCCGAACAGGGAAGACAGCGCTCTGATCAATATTGGGATATCGCTCTTTCTGCCGGAATTTACTCCACCCTGATCGGAAACGACGATGCACACAGTATTACGAACCGTGAATCGTGGTTCCAACGCTGCTTTACAAGAGTCAACACACCAACATTGAATCCCGACGATATCATTGCATCGCTAAAAAAAGGAGCAGCGTATGCCGTTATAGTTCCTCATACATTAAACCGTCAGGAGAATCCCCATGCAGATCTTCCCGAGATGAAATCTATTTCATTCGAACATGATACGATTCGAATTTGTGTAGATCGCCCTGCCAACATCCGTTTTATCGGACAAAACGGAACATTACTCCATGAATCTTCCGGGACCGAAGGACATTATCGATTCTCAGAACAAGATACATATGTTCGGTGTGAAGCCCGGTTTGAAAATGGAGTAATCCTATATTTCAATCCTTTCATAAGGACTCAAGACGGAGCCCGTCCAGCCAATATATTTACACCCGTAATCAATTACCCGTTGACCATATTGAGTCATGTTCTCTGGTTGGTTCTGAGTTTCGGTCTTGTCGCAGCAATGTTCCGCGTGGCCGGTATATCCAAAAAAGGGCTTTTCTACCGTTGGCATCCGCGCACCACACTGAGAGCAAGATTGCCGAAATTTCCCGATAACAATTATCCGCCGAAAAAACCCCGTTACGCACTATGAATCATTTGGATCCTATCGTTTCCGATTTGGCTTTAATCCTTGCTGTTGCGGGAATTACAACCTTATTATTCAAATGGCTGAAACAACCTGTCGTCCTGGGATATGTTGTAGCGGGTTTTCTATGTAGTGGAAATTTCCTTCTGGAAGGTGTCTCCAACATGGATTACGTCGACATGTGGGCCGAAATCGGTATCATCTTCCTGCTCTTCTCGTTAGGACTTGAATTCAGTTTCAAAAAACTGATGAACGTCGGAGGACCTGCACTGATCACTGCCTTGGTTATCATTGTCGGAATGATGTGTACCGGATTTATGGCCGGACGACTGCTCGGTTGGACCTCAACAGACAGTATATTCTTGGGGGGAATGCTCTCCATGTCCTCGACAACAATCATTATCAAGGCATTCGACGACCTGGGACTAAGAAACCAAAAGTTTACCTCTTTAGTTTTCGGCGTACTGATTGTCGAGGATCTCTTCGCCGTAGTCCTGATGGTGATGCTCTCTACACTCTTCATGCAACGGGTCGTCGAACACGGCATTATTGTTGAACAACTGTTCAAACTGATTTTCTTTTTGATCCTTTGGTTTGTGATAGGTATCTATCTGATCCCCACGTTTCTGAAGAAAATCAAAAAATACCTCAATTCAGAGACCTTGCTGGTCATTTCGCTCGGGCTCTGCCTGACAATGGTTGTAGTCGCCTCCTATGCCGGATTCTCAGCTGCCTTGGGAGCTTTCGTCATGGGTTCGATTCTGGCCGGCACCACCGAAGCGGAAAGCATCGAAAAAATCGTGGCTCCAGTCAAAGATCTTTTCGGAGCTATTTTTTTCGTATCGGTCGGCATGCTTGTTGAGCCTTCGTTGCTTGTACAACATATCGGCCCCATTCTGTTCTTGACCATAGTGGTGATCGTCGGACAGATCTTTTACGCAACACTGGGATTCCTGGTTGCGGGACAAAACTTAAAAATCGCATTGCAATCCTCATTCTCTCTTGCACAGATCGGAGAGTTCGCCTTCATCATCGCTTCGCTAGGCCTTACGATGGGAGTAACCAGTTCGTACCTCTATCCGATCGCTGTCGCCGTGTCGGTCATCACGACTTTCACCACTCCGTTCATCATGCGGTTGAGTGAACCCGCCTACCATAAAATCAACAAAATCTTACCGCAATCCGTCAAACAGGTCTTAGCCCGATACAGCTCCGGCTCTCAAACCGTCAACAACGAACGGGAATGGCTTTCGTTACTGAAAAAATCGTTATTGAACATATTTCTCTATTCCATTCTGCTAGGAGGTATCGCATGGCTCTCCTCGACCTATTATGCTCCATTCATCGAAAGCCATTTCAGCGGATTTCTGGGCAAACTGATCACAACGACTACAACAATCATCTGCATGACGCCATTTCTTTGGGGTCTGGCATTCCGACATCTCAGTCGAAGATTATTCGTCCCGTTATGGAAAGATCCAAAATTCAATCACGGGCTGCTGGTCTCGCTGATCCTGCTGCGGATTCTCATCGCGTTGATGTTCGTACTGACCGTTGTGGCACACCTGAGCTCTTATCGATTGGGAAGTGTTGCCGCCATTGTGGTACTGCTGCTTTTTCTCGCCCTGTTTTGGAAAAAGATCAAAAAACGTTACCTCAAATTCGAAACCCAATTTTTTTCCAATCTGAACGAGAAAGACGAAAGCGGTAATGTCATTGCCACCGGAAACGGAAATTACCGGGCAAAATTCCTGCACATGGCCAGATTGACAGTCTCTCCCGACAGTCCATGGGTCGGTAAAAAATTCGAAGAGCTCGACCTCCGGCTGCATTACGGAGTAACTATCGTCTCAGTGCTACGGGGAAGCCATCGATACAATATTCCAAAACTTAACATGGTCCTCATGCCGGGCGACCGCATCTCGGTAGTCGGAACCGATACACATCTACAAAATTTTGCATCCCGTATCGAAGTTCCGGTTGCAACCGTTGATCATGAAGATGTCATGATGTATAAATTCTCGGTCAGCCGTCAATCCGTTCTGATCGACATGACGATCGACCAATTCAACATGATGTGCCGCGGAGCCTGCGCCATTATCGGTATCGAGCGTAGCGACGGCTCTTTCGTAGAACCTCTGGATCTGGTCCGTTTCAAACCTTACGATATGGTTTGGATCGCGGGTGATAAAGAGATGATCGAACGGGTATTGATCGGGAATAAAACTCTCGACTCGAAAAAATAGTTCGCTTTTTGGCCTCCATGTGCTCCGTTTGACCAAACAAAATTCCTCATCCACATGACCAAGTCCAAACCGTGGCTTGCGATTTGTCAATATGATGACAAATAAAAGAGATCTTATTTTTTTATTTCTCCGTTACAAAAGCGTATTTTTGTAGCATCGGATATATGTGCATTTATGATTCTGAAAGAACTTTTAAATGAGACAAACGTGATCGAAACGAAAGGGGATCTTTCCTGCCCGATCGAAGGGCTCACGTTTGATTCGCGACAAGCGAATCCTCATGGTATCTTTTTCGCCGTTCGGGGGACACAAACCGACGGACACCATTTTATCGACGACGCTATCCGGCAAGGAGCCTCCGCCATCGTGTGCGAAACTTTGCCTGAAATAATTCACACAGAGGTCTGCTACATCCGTGTAGCCGATACTTCCGCAGCTATGGGACACATAGCTGCCGCTTTTTACGGCTATCCAAGCCGACACCTCCGATTGGTCGGTATCACCGGAACAAACGGTAAAACGACAACTGCGACTCTGCTTTACGAAATGTTCCGGCGGTTGGGGTACAAAGTAGGACTGATTTCAACCGTAACCTACTGTATCGACAGCGAACAACGGGAATCAACCCATACGACTCCGGACAGCATCCGGCTAAACGAAATGATGAGTGAGATGGTCACTGCCGGCTGTGAATACTGCTTCATGGAAGTCAGTTCGCACAGTCTGGTCCAACACCGTACCGAAGGACTCTACTTTTCGGGGGCCGTGTTCAGCAACATCACGCACGATCATTTGGACTACCACCATACATTCGCCGAATACATCCGGGCTAAAAAAATGTTATTCGATGCACTGCCGGCCGAAGCTTTCGCCCTAACGAATGCCGACGATAAAAACGGCAAAATCATGGTACAAAACACCCGTGCCCGTGTCGAAACCTATGCCTTACAGGCATTCGCCGACTTCCGTTGCCGGATCGTCGAGATGCTGTTCGACGGCATGCTGCTCAATTTGGACGGTTCTGAGGTTTGGGTCAAATTTTTGGGCCGGTTCAATGCCTACAACCTGACCGCTGTCTACGCCACGGCCTTATCGTTGGGCGCCGAACGAGATGAAGTACTGCGGATCTTGAGTGACCTGAATCCAGTACGAGGTCGTTTCGAAACCGTCCGTTCAGAAAAAGGAATCACGGCTATAGTCGATTATGCACACACACCCGATGCACTCCAAAACGTACTCCGGACCATCGCTGAAATCCGGAAAAAAGGAGAGCACATCTACATTGTTGTCGGTTGTGGAGGAAATCGGGACAAGACTAAACGCCCCGAAATGGCCAAAATCGCCGTCGATCACAGCGATATGGCCATTCTCACATCAGATAATCCCCGTATGGAAGACCCCGAGACGATCATCGAAGAGATGAAAGCAGGACTTGACACTTCCGACCGGTACCTGGCAATCACCGACCGGCACGAAGCGATTCGGGCAGCGGTAGCACTTGCCCGTCCGGGCGACATCATTCTGATTGCCGGCAAGGGCCACGAAACTTACCAGGACGTGGGCGGCAAAAAACACCATTTCGACGATCGGGAGGAAATTACCCAAGCGCTGATCGGTCATTAAACGAATAGGAAATAACGAAACTGTCGGATCAACATGTTATATCACTTAGTAAAATATCTTTCGAACCATTTCGACATTCCGGGAACGGGAATGTTTCTCTCCCTATCGTTCCGCGCTGCCATGTCAATCATCCTTGCACTGGTCATCGGCATGATTTTCGGACGGAAAATCATCCGGATGCTGCAACGGCACCAAATCGGAGAGGAGATCCGTAATTTAGGCTTGGAAGGACAGTTGCAGAAGAGAGGCACACCCACAATGGGAGGAATCATCATTCTGATATCGATTCTTATTCCGATCCTGCTGTTTGGTGACCTGACCAACATCTACACGCAGTTGATGATCATCTCGACACTGTGGCTCGGAGCCATCGGCTTCATCGACGACTACATCAAGGTGTTCAAAAAGCACAAAGAGGGATTGAACGGCCGATACAAAATCGTAGGACAGGTCGGACTCGGATTGATCGTGGGATGTGTGATGTGGCTCAACCAGGATATCGTCGTCAAAGAAAAAAGCGATAAAAACGAACCCCGCGCCCAAGTGGAATATGTAACAGAAAATGGCACCAATAATGCCGTGTATGTTACCCCTGCCGAAAAAAGTATTACAACAACCATTCCGTTCGTCAAGGACAATGAATTCGATTACCGATGGCTGATACCGGGAGACAACGACACCTCCGACCTGTTGAGCTGGTTGGTCTACATCGCAATCGCCATTTTGGTAATCACCGCCGTATCCAATGGAGCCAACCTGACCGACGGTCTCGATGGACTCTCTGCGGGTGTTTCGGCCACCATCGTCGTCGTACTCGGAATTTTAGCTTATCTGTCAGGCAACATCATCTATGCTGACTACCTGAATATCATGTACATTCCGACCAGCGGCGAACTGGTCGTCTTTGCCGCAGCCTTTGCCGGAGCTCTTTTCGGATTTTTGTGGTACAACTGCTATCCGGCCCAGGTATTTATGGGCGATACGGGAAGCCTGGCCATCGGAGGAATCATTGCTGTCTTCGCCCTGTTAATCCGCAAGGAACTGTTATTGCCGATTTTATGCGGCATCTTTTTCATTGAAAGTCTTTCGGTCATCATGCAGGTGAGCTATTTCAAATACACCAAAAAGAAATACGGTGAGGGACGACGAATTTTTCTAATGTCGCCGCTGCACCATCACTACCAGAAAAAAGGACACTTCGAATCCAAAATCGTCGTCCGCTTCTGGATCGTACAGCTGCTATTGGCCGCTATTACACTCGTAACGCTTAAAATCAGATAATCATGGAACGAATCGTCGTATTGGGAGGAGGAGAAAGCGGCTGCGGATCGGCCGTATTGGCTCGTGTAAAAGGATTCGATGTTTTTCTTTCGGATCGAGGTGCTATCGCTCCGAAATACAAAAGCCTGTTGGATCAATGGGATATCCCCTATGAGGAAGGGACCCATACGGAAGAGAAGATTCTGTCGGCCGACCGGATCGTCAAGAGTCCCGGTATTCCGGATAAAGCTCCGATGGTACAAGCCGCTGTGAAGAAGGGTATCCCAATCATTTCGGAAATTGAATTTTCTGCTCCTTATCTCACAGCCTCGACGATCTGTATTACCGGTAGTAATGGGAAAACCACGACGACGACACTTACCTATGAGATCCTGAAACAAGCTGGCAAAAAGGTCGGCTTAGCCGGAAATATCGGAGAGAGTCTTGCCCTGTCGGTCGCCTTAAACCACTACGACTGGTATGTTATCGAACTGAGCAGCTTTCAATTGGACGGTTGTTACCGTTTCCGCACCGACATCGGTGTACTGATGAACATCACGCCGGATCACCTCGATCGGTACGATTACAAGTTACAGAACTATATCGACAGCAAATTCCGCATCTTGCAGAACCAACATCCCGAAGATCGTTTTATCTACTGTGCCGACGACCCGTTGACCATAAAAAATCTGCCCGACCATCCACTTCCCATGCGAGTGCTTCCGTTCAGCGTAAAAAAGGAAGAGGAGTGTGCAGCCATACTTCGAGAGGGTGTGATTCACGTTTCGCTCGACGGGAAACAAGTGAATGTCCCGGCTGCCGAGATGAAAATCAAAGGAATCCACAACATATACAACGCCATGGCTGCTTCGCTGGCCGCTCTGTCCGCCGGAGTCGATCCAAAATCGATCGAGCAGACGCTCCGTTCGTTTGCCGGAATCGAACACCGCCTCGAACCGTGCGGTACGATCGACGGTGTCGATTACATCAACGACTCGAAAGCCACAAACGTCGATTCGGTATGGTATGCATTGGAGAGTATGACGCGACCGGTTGTATGGATTGCCGGCGGCACGGATAAAGGGAACGACTACACACAGCTTTACGACCTCGTCAAAGACAAAGTCAAGACGCTCGTTTGCATGGGTGTCGACAATTCGAAACTGACGAAAGCCTTTGCCGGACGGATCGAACATATCGTCGACACTCATTCGTTGGACGAAGCTATGACTGCAGCTCGTAAATATGCGAAAGCTGGAGAAACGGTACTGCTCTCTCCGGCCTGCGCAAGCTTCGATCTGTTCAAAAATTACGAAGACCGGGGACGTTTATTCAAAGAGTGGGTTGCTTCTCATAAATCATAAAGCGGGGTAAAGCAGATGGAAGAACATAAAACGGCATCCGGCAAGAGCTCTCTTATCGACCGACTTTTCGGTGGAGATCGCATTCTATGGACCATTATCGCCATTTTATCGATCATTTCGCTGTTGGTGATCTATTCGTCGACAGCATCGATGGCCTATCGGAAAGCCGGAGGAGATACGACCCATTATTTCTTCCAGCAACTGAAATTCATTCTGCTCGGCTTTATTGCCATGATCATTATACAGCGGGCTAATTATCAACGCTATGCTCGGCCCAAGCTGCTCTCGATTGTATTCATTGCGGCTTTACTCTTTATGTTGCTGACCTTTTTTGTCGGCGTGAATCTAAATGATGCTTCGCGATGGCTCAAGGTTCCGATTCTCGGCGTTACGTTCCAGCCCTCCGACTTCCTGCGTATTGCACTGATCGCAATTCTGGCCCGACAACTGGCTAAACGACAAGTCGGTATAGAACGGATGCCTCTACTTCCAGCTCTCACTTTACGGGGGTGGCAGAAAAACCCGGAAAAAAACATCAACATCCTGACGCGTAATACGATTCCAATTTTAGGACCGATCGTATTGGCCTGCGGAACCATCTTCATGTCAAACTTTTCGACCTCGGCCATTACGTTCTGTACCTGCTGGATTATGCTTTACGTCGGACGGGTCAAGACCAAAGAGCTGGTCAAGCTACTCGTATTGATCGCCGGAGTAATGATCCTCGCCGTATCGGTCATGTACATCTTCAATATCGGCCGATCGCACACATGGGTCAACCGACTGGGCATCGGCACGCTCGTCAACCAGACCGAGCAGACTGAAATGCAAAACGAGGACGACAACCTACAACAGGAACAGGCCCGGATCGCCATCGCCTCGGGCGGACTGCTCGGGAAAGGTCCCGGAAACAGTACGCAGCGCTCCAACCTTCCGCACTCCTACTCCGATTTCGCCTACGCCTTTATCGTCGAAGAGTACGGATTGGCCGGAGCCGTTACCATACTGTTCCTCTATCTGTGTATCTTCTTCCGCGGAATTGTAATTTTCCGGCGCTGCGGAACGGCCTTCCCGGGACTGTTGGTATTGGGACTTTGCCTGATGATTACGTTCCAAGCGATATGTAACATGCTGGTCTCCGTATGTCTGTTTCCCGTAACCGGACAGACCCTGCCCCTGATCAGTTTGGGGGGCTCGTCCATTGTGTTTACCTGTATGGCATTGGGATTGATCTTGGGGATCAGCCGTCAGGTCAAGGAGCAGTCGCTGGACAGACCCCGTAAAGAGTCTTTACTCGAATAATCACGATATTGTCGTATCGAAAATAGTATCGAAACATGAATCGTAAACTGAAAATCATCCTGAGCGGAGGCGGTACCGGAGGACACATCTATCCGGCCGTTGCTGTCGCTGAAGCCTTAAAACAGAAATTAGGCGACAACGTGGAGATCCTCTTCGTCGGCGCTCAGGGCAAGATGGAGATGGAAAAGATCCCCGCATTGGGGTACAAAATCATAGGACTCCCCGTTGCTGGCCTGCAACGGAAACTGACCCTCCGCAATCTGGCGGTTCCGTTCAAGGTTCTGCGCTCGATCTGGATGGCCCGGAAAGTCCTCCAGGACTTCAAGGCCGATGCTGCAGCCGGATTCGGCGGATATGCCAGTGCACCGGTATTGTGGTGCGCCCAGCGAATGGGAATTCCGACGCTCATTCAGGAACAGAACTCCTATGCAGGTGCTACGAACAAAATGTTGGCCTCAAAAGCCAAGCGTATCTGCGTCGCCTACGAGGGCATGGAACGCTTCTTCCCGAAAGAGAAGATCGTCCTCACGGGCAATCCGCTTCGGGGTCGCTTTTCCCAAAACGCTGAATTACGGGGAGAGGCCTTGAAATATTTCGGTTTCGAGGAGAACAAACCGGTCGTTCTGGTCGTTGGCGGAAGCCTCGGAACCCGGACCCTGAACAACATGATGAAGGCGAACGTCGATCGGATCGTCGCAGAAAACAGGCTTCAAGTGATCTGGCAAACCGGAAAATATTATGAACGGGAGATGTCCGAGTTCATGCAGGGCAGAGCCGATCGAGGTATCTGGCGGGGGGCATTCATCGACCGGATGGATTTGGCCTATGCGGCTGCTGATATTGTCGTCGCTCGTGCCGGTGCCTGCACGGTATCGGAACTTTGTCTAATCGGCAAAAGTACCATTTTCGTACCCTCACCGAATGTTGCCGAAGACCACCAGACTAAAAATGCGATGGCACTCGTCAAAAAGCAGGCTGCCTGCATCGTCCCCGACAAGGAAGCCGTAGAGAAGGTTTTTCCAGAAATCGATCATCTGCTCGCACAACCCGAAACGATGGAACGTATGCGGCAGAACATGCTGCATTTGGGTATCAGCGACTCAGCGAGTCGTGTAGCCGAAGAACTAATAAACATTATTAAAAAATGGAAATGAAGTTTACTAAAGTATATTTTTTGGGAATCGGAGGTATCGGCATGAGTGCATTGGCTCGATTCTGCCTGCACGAAGGCCTGCAAGTGGCTGGATACGACCGAACTCCGTCGGAACTGACTGAGGCTCTGAGCCGAGAGGGTGCCCACATCACGTACGAAGACACACCGGATACGATTCCAGCCGAATTTAAAAATCCGGCTGACACACAAGTCGTCTATACACCGGCCATTCCCTCGGACAGCCCCCAGCTTCTCTTCTTCCGCAACGGCAATTTCGAGATCGAGAAGCGCTCCCGGATGCTGGGCGTAATCTCCCGGAACAAGTTCCTGATGGCTGTATCCGGTACGCACGGCAAAACGACCACCAGCACTATGGCCGCATGGTTCAACCACGAAGCGGCTGATGGAGGCAGTGCTTTTCTGGGCGGGATTTCGAAAAATTTCGACAGCAACTTGGTACTCGGAAAGGGCAACCGACTGGTTGCCGAGGCCGATGAGTTCGACCGTTCGTTTCTGCAGCTCTATCCGGACGTAGCCGTTGTCACCGCTGCAGACGCTGACCATCTCGACATCTACGGGACCCACGAAGCGGTCAAAGAGGCTTTCGCCGCGTTTATCGACCAGATCAAACCCGGCGGAACACTGATCCTGAAAAAGGGAGTGGACGTAGCCGTTCGCAATACAGCCATCAAGGTTTACCGCTACTCATACGACAGTCCCTGCGACTTCTATGCGGAACGCATCCGTGTCGGAGCGAACGGATGCTACACATTCGACATCGTCTGCCCGGACCGTACCATCGCCGACTGCACGTTAGGCATTCCGGGATGGGTCAATGTCGAAAACTGCATCGCCGCAGTAGCCATGCTCTGGGCCAGCGGCAGCTTCGACGAAACGCGGTTACGGCAAGCCATCGCCTCATTTCGCGGAGTAAAACGCCGGTTCGACTTCTACGTCAACACCCCCCGGCATATTTATATGGACGACTATGCCCACCACCCGAATGAACTCCGTGCTACGATCACATCGGTCCGGAAAATGTTTCCCAATCGCCTGTTGACTGTCGTTTTCCAACCCCACCTCTACACCCGGACCCGCGATTTCGCTTCGGAGTTCGCCGACGCGTTGTCTCTTTGTGATGACGTACTGCTGCTGCCGATCTATCCGGCACGCGAAGAACCGATCGAAGGGGTGAGCTCGGAGATGTTACTCCCCATGATCCACTCCTCGGTCCAAATTGTCGAAAAAAACGAACTGCTCGACACGATCCGTAGAAAAAATCCGGAATTATTGGTAACTTTCGGAGCAGGAGATATAGACCGATTCTGCACAAAAATAGCCGCAATATTGTCCGAATAACATCCTATCTGTACCGTGAAAAAGTCGTTGGCCATAACACTGAATCTTTCGGCATGGATCCTGCTTATCCTCTATCTGTCGTTCGCGTTACCCTACACGAATCGACAAAAGAAGGAGCGACTGTGCAAAGGAATCAACGTTACGATCCTCGACAGCGCAGAACGTAAATTCATCACACCGGCTATGGTAAAGATGTGGTTCGAAACGGAAAAGATAAAACTGGTCGGAGAAAAGCTTATGTCGATCAACACGATCGACTTGGAACAATTCATCGGACGGCGAGGCTATGTCCGTACAGTACGGGTATACACCTCGATGGATGGACTCCTCAACATCGAAATTACCCAACGTCGCCCGATCGTACGGTTCAATACTCAGAACGGATACAACTTCTACGTAACGGAAGACAATTACATTCTTCCGGCACAACGACATTTCGTCACTTACGTTCCAATTATCACAGGATACGTGCTCCCTCCTTTCCACCGCGACTACGTCGGCCCACTCGACCGCTTCGCCCGTAGTGAAGAAAAAAAAGTAGAAAAAAGTTACCTGTTTTTAACGAAACTAATTAATTTTGTAAAATTCGTGGAAGGTGACGATTTTTGGCGCTCGTTCATCGTACAGATCAACGTTGAGGGAGGTGGAGCTGAGCAACAATACGATCCTGATATAGAGATCGTTCCCCGTGCAGGAAATCAAGTCATCATGCTCGGAAGAATTGACGGGTATCAGGAAAAATTGAATAAACTGCTCGTCTTTTACAAAAACGCCGTCGCCTACGAAGGCTGGGAAAAGTTCAAATACATAAATTTACAATACAAAGATCAGATTGTCTGCATCGAAAATAAATAAATAGAGACAGTGGAAAACGGGGGTTATATCGTTGCGATCGATTTAGGAAGTAATACAGTTGTTGCGGTCGTCGGCACCAAAACCGACGACGGAAAGATCCGAATTCTCGACAAGGAGATCTCCACCGTTCAGGGAGCGGGGATGGTTCGCGGAGAGATTAAAAATATCGATCTGGTGTCGCAAAGCATCAAAAATGCCGTAAACGCCATCGAAGAACGGATGGGCATACGGATTACCGAAGCCTATACCGGCATCTCGGGTCAACACATCCGCAGTGTAAAACAACCCTATTATGTCTTCGCCAGCCGAGGCGACGAAATTCGTCAAGAGGACGTCCGCCAACTGCACGACAGCATGCGTAATGTTCCTGCTCCGGACGGTGAAAAAATACTTCAAATCATCCCCCAAAACTATATTATCGACGACAAGGAAGAGACGGCAAATCCGGTCGGAACGTTCGGCAATAAATTGGCGTCTACGTTCAATATCATCTTGGGCGACACGGTCGCAATCAACCGGCTCGAGATGGCTCTCAAGCGAGTAAATATCGCTCCTCTGGAGCTCTATCTGAATGCCATTGCGTCAGGTGAAGCCGTACTTACTCCTGATGAAAAAGAGGAAGGAGTTGCCGTAATCGATATCGGAGCCGGAACAACCGATATCGTCGTTTACCAAAACAACATCATCCGCCATGTGGGAATCGTCCCGATGGGAGGAAACGTAATCAACAAGGATATACGCTCATACGGCATTCTCGAAAAACACGTCGAAAGCCTGAAAACCCGATACGGTGAAGCCATGCGCGACGCAGCCCAACCGGATAAATATATTACGACTCCAGGGCTCAGCGCCAAGGCCTCCAAGGAGATCTCCGCCCAGAATCTGGCAGCCATCATCGAGGCCCGGATGCTGGACATCATCGACTTTGCCATCGAAGAGATCAAAAAATCGGGATACCACGACAAATTGGGGGCCGGAGTTGTCCTCACGGGTGGCGGAGCCCAACTCAAACATGTCGACTTGCTTTTCAAAAGTTACACAGGATTGGACGCGCGTGTTGCAGGGGCTGAAAGCAACCTGGATGAAAGTTGTCTGGAAATAGCCGAAAGTCCTGCTCTCTCTACAGCCATCGGACTGTTGTTGAAAGCATATGAGGATCGTGCCCAGAACAAAACGATAAGTCGAAGCAGACCTTTGTCACCCCGTCCGGCCAAAACCGAACAAACGTCTGCCAATACGGGAGTCAAACGTAATCTCAACGATTTTTATCAAAATCGCAATAACATCAACGACGAGCCAGAAGAGGACGAAAACGACACAGAAAAGCCTGCTACTGGAAACAATAAGCCTGAAAAGAAGAGCGCGATCAAACGCTTTTTCAATCGGCTGCGTGATTATCTCGAAGAAGACGAGATTGAAGACAACGAAATATAATTCGGATATACGTCAGCTCGTGATGGAGATTATCCTCAGTAAGATTCTCAGATCGGGCCATCGATTAATCCATTAACATTGAAAACATGTCTGAAGAGAACAAAATAATCGATTTCGAAATACCCAAATTATCTCCCTCCATTATTATGGTCACCGGTGTGGGTGGCGGTGGTAGCAATGCTGTCAACCACATGTACGAACTGGAAATTGCAGATGTATCGTTCATGGTCTGCAACACCGATCCCCAGGCTCTGCGCAATAGTCCGGTTCCGGTAAAAGTTCGCCTCGGACAAAACGGTCTGGGAGCAGGAAATAACCCGGAAAAAGGTAGACAGGCGGCATTGGAGAGTCTGGATGAGATCATCGACATATACAAGAGAGAGGGAACGAAAATGGTCTTTATCACGGCCGGTATGGGTGGTGGAACCGGGACAGGAGCCGCTCCCGTAATTGCCCGGGCAGCAAAAGAGATGGGCATATTGACCGTCGCAATCGTTACGATCCCGTTCAAAACCGAAGGCCCGAAACGAATGAGACAGGCCTACCAAGGTATTGAAGAGTTGCGGGGCTGCGTCGATTCGCTGCTGCTGATCAATAACGAAAACATTCAGGAAATCTTCGGAAAACTAACCCTGACGGAAGCATTTGGAAAGGCCGATGATATTTTGGCAACAGCAGCAAGAGGTATTGCAGAAGTCATCACACGGGAAAATACCGTCAATGTCGACTTTGCCGATGTGCAAACGGTTATGACCGACAGCGGTGTCGCTCTGATGGGATCAGGAAGAGCTTCAGGTGAGGATCGCGCTATGAAAGTAGCCAATATGGCTCTCGAATCACCGCTATTGAACCATAACGACATTGCCGGAGCGAAAAACATCTTGATCAATATCACTTCCGGAGACGAAGAGATTACTCTGGAAGAGACCTACATGATCACCGAGTACATTCAAGAGCGTGCGGGCAACAATGCCGACATCATCTGGGGTGCCGGAAAAGACGACTCGCTCGGTACGGATATCGAGGTGACGATCATAGCAACCGGATTCGACTATACACAAATGAATATGGTCAGCTATTCACCGCTGCAGGATTACAAAGATATGCAACGCAAGGCAGCGATGAAACAACAAGCTGAACAACAGGACGAGGTGAAAAATGACTCTTCGGAAACACAGTTCCAAGATACACCTGCACAAGTTCTGCCAGAAGCGGGGCCCAGAAAACAACGTCCAGAACCGATAACCGTAGCTACGATCCCCTCCCCGATCGCAGTTTCCAAACAACAGGTACAGGAGCAACCGCAACAAACACAACAACAACCGCAACCGACGGTCCACAAAAACATGTTCCATACGCCGCGTCCTCAACCCAAACCGATCGCCGGACCGATTGCACAGCCTGCGATCGAATCGAAGAAAGAGGGGGATACGGATATCGATATTGATGAATGGGAAAAACGTCCAGCTTTTGTCCGTCGAAACATTAAGTTTGTCAAAGACAGCTCTTCAGACGGATCACGCTCGCGGGTCGTACTGAAAGATGATACTCCTACTGACCACAACTCTGGCCAAAACGGATCGTTGTTTTAGTCATAGAATCATCAAGATTTATTTTCAACATACGCTTTGAGCTATTTATATATTTCGTCGGTAACATTCAATACATTCTCTCTTCAAGACGGAGTGATTCTGTCGTTGATCGTTTTGTTGTTGTTCGTATCGGCAATCGTGTCGGCATCGGAAACGGCTTTTTTTTCACTGACCCCACACGACATCGAACGATTTAAGAACAACAAAGATCGATCCAGCAAAACGATTCTCACACTGCTCTCGTCGGAGAAGTATCTACTCGCGACCATACTGATTGCCAACAATCTCGTCAACGTATGCATCGTCGTCTTGGCTAACGGACTGATCGACTCACTAATCGATTTTGGAGAGGCTACCGGGTGGGAATTTTTAATCAAAATGGTCGTTGTGACCTTTTTGCTTCTGCTTTTCGGAGAGATCATGCCCAAAATCTTCTCTTCATACAACCCGATACGAATTACCAGAATCATGGCTCTCCCGCTATCCGGACTGAAATCACTGTTTAAACCCTTTTCATATCTGCTCATTCGTTCGGGAAACTACATCAGTAAAAAATTCTCCGACAAACACGACAATATCTCAATAGATGAGCTTTCAAACGCAATTGAGATGACCTCGGATCAGAATGCCGAAGAGAAACAGATGTTATCGGAAATCGTCGATTTTGTTCATACGGAGGTTGGCGAGATTATGAAACCGCGTCTGGACATCATCGCCCTCGACATCAAATCGAATTTCGAAGAGGTACGCCAAACAATTGTAACTTCGGGATTCTCACGCATTCCGGTTTTCGAAGAGAACATCGACAAGATCAAGGGAATCCTTTACGTCAAAGACTTACTCCCCTACATAACGCAAGATCAAAATTTTGAATGGCCGAATCTGATTCGGAAACCCTATTTCGTCCCTGAACACAAAAAAATCAACGAACTGCTCGAAGAGTTCCGCTCAAACCAAATCCACATCGCAATCGTTGTCGACGAATACGGGTCGACACTCGGGTTGGTCTCACTTGAGGATATCTTGGAAGAGATTGTCGGTGAAATTTCAGACGAGTCAGACCGTGAACAAACATTCTATAAAAAACTTGCCCCCAACAGCTATCTTTTCGAAGGTAAAACGCACCTCAACGATTTTCTAGAAGTACTTGGACTCGATGACAGTTATTTAGATTCAGTAAAAGGAGGTGCAGAAACAATAGCCGGACTGATGCTGGAAATTCAAAAAGATTTTCTGCATCAAGGAGAATCATTGACCTACCGTGATCTGTTGCTCCAGGTCGAAGCCGTAGACGGACTTAGGATAGACAAGGTTAAAGTTACCCTTATGAATCACCCGTCATCAGCCTTATAACGCACACCTGAAAGCTAATCGGTTTTAATTATACAGAGGATCGCCCATTCGCCCATTATTAATTACATAAAACACATCTCGCAAAGGAAATACAAACATACCTACTCTTCCCCCAATAGGTATTCCCCATCCTTGCCATGCAAAAGGGCTGCAATTCCTCACATCACACAGGGAGTAATGTAACCCGTCGCCCCCCCACAGCTCTAAAACACCTCACGTAGAATGGATATCGACCGAACAGTACGAATAGCATCAAGATGATACCCAAAAAACTCCAATATGGATTCGAGAAAAGCTGAGCGTCGCTCCCGTGAAAGCCGAAGACTGTCGAGATCATCTACAGAACAATCCATCAACCGTCCCAACAACGAAGAGCTATCTTGATCCATACACACAGCATGTACCGGCAATGAAGGGGTAAACAATCCACTCCTCATATCAAAAAAAGCTCCTTCCGAAAATTCATTTCCGGGATAAAAACCCAAATAAGCAGAGAGTTGCACTAAAAACCAAAGATGAAAATTTGCAACGCCCTTTTCCATTCGATCGAGCTGGACCACTGAATTGGAAATAAAATCGAACAAAGCATCATTCGGTTCCGACTCCCGAATCAACCGATACAGCACTTCGGCCATAAAGAGTGATATGGTACTTTTCCGGACATCGAACGGAAGCGAAGACAACGGCACTAAATTCCGAATCTCGCGTATGCGGTGCATCTGTGCATGAGACGAAATACCAGCCTCCAGTTCCACCAAAAACATCGGTTGTAATAACGCTGCCTTGTTTCCCCGACCTCGAGAACTTCGCACGCCTTGAACCATATAATTCATCCGGCCATACAAGTCAGTCAAAAGGTAAGCAACCAATGAACTTTCCCCGTATTTGATCGTATGCAATACAATCCCCCGTGCTTTATAAAAGTTCTGCATAACTACCGTTTCAAAAGAAATGCAGCTAACTTCTCCACAGCAAGACCTCGATGACTAATGGCATTTTTCGATTCGGAATCCATCTCGGCAAAAGTCGTGGCATATCCATCCGGAACAAACAACGGATCATACCCGAAACCTGCGGTTCCTCTTGGCTGCTCTGTAATCACACCGTTAACAATCCCTTCAAAAAGGTACTCCTTACCGTCGAGAATCAAGGCTATCACAGTCCGGAAACGAGCCTTTCTATTTTGTTTACCCTCCATGTTCTTCAGCAATAGCGCCATATTGTCAAGCGAATTTTTAGACTCTCCCGCATAACGAGCTGAATAAACACCTGGAGCTCCGTTCAACGCCTCTACCTCGAGACCCGTATCGTCCGCGAAACAACTTTCCCCGGTCCTTTGGTACAAAAAACGGGCCTTCTGAAGTGCATTTCCCTCAAGAGTTTGTTGATTCTCTGGTATATCTTCATGAATTCCTAACTCATGCAACGATTCTATCTGAAACGAATCACCCAAAACCTCTTGGACCTCTTTTAACTTGTGATTATTATTTGTAGCAAAATTCAATTTCATAGTTTACTAAACACAACTAAGATTTACAATTTTTACTCAACTGATAATCAATAGCAATCTTATCGATTATCATTTTGACAAGACGATCTATCTCTTTATCGGGACTATAGTCTGCAGGACAAACATAATTTACCCGATTATCCTGAATCAAACGAAGCATCTCCTGACGTTTTTGCCGCGACCGGGGATTATATACAGCGATTGAATGTCCCCCCTGCTGTTTGACCAATTTCATACAAGGAATATCTGTCGTCCCATCCCCAAAATAGATCATGTGACGGAACTGTACGGGCCGTTTTTCCTCTTCGATAAACTCATTAATTCGTACACTATCATAAACACTCTCGACCCCTTTGTTTATTTTAAAAATAAACTGTGTTTTATTCGTATAATTGACTGCAACAGCTGGCCAATAGGCTACCCCATCAACGTTATAAAAAAACGAGCAGGCGTATATCTTCCGAAACTCTTTTGCTATTGGCGTTCCCTCAATCATCTCTCGCAATCCCGACGAGTTGATGTAATGATGCAATTTAATCCCTCTTTCGGCGGCATAGGCATTAATACGCGGAAACCACTCCTTGACACCCTCATACAACTCGATATTCTGCCCTGACTGGGCGAAAGATTCGCGACGAAGCGATTTTCCTGCACTTTGTGCCTCATGCAACATCTGATACATATAAGCAAGAATCGGGTCTCCATCCTGTTCTAATGCCGTTTGGTTACTTCTTTCCCAAAACTCGTGGTTGCTTTTCCCGATAGCCGGAATAAAATCGTACTCTTGCATATTCCCGGGCGAAAGCGTCCCGTCGAAATCATAGATCAACGCAACAACTAATTTTTTAGCCATAACCGTAATTTTTGTCCATAAAGGTATAAAAAATCAAAGAAAACAGGACACCTATAAAATTTCCTTATTTCAAAGACCAACCTTACGGCACATCATTTTCGCATGACTTCTCAAAGAAGGAACATGACTCTGCCTAAACCATTTCAATACCTCGGAAATTTCTTCGTCAATCCAAGACTCCTGATGCGGAAGCCTGCACAGAATATCCATACACCAAACCCGAACAGATGGAGGTATAGCAGAATCAATCAGCCGTGTGAAAGTTACGTCCACTATTCGGTCGACACAATCAGAAGAGAGATCAGTTTTTGGAGCAGACAACAGACGAACCATCATTTTACTGTATAACCGTATGACTCCGAAATAATTCGCTTGCAAATAGTTATCCGTAATTCGTTCACAATAATCGAATAGACGCGCAGGACTATACGAAAAAGCATGCTCCAAAGCCCATGTCACCCGAAAGGCGAACCGCTCAGGCTTCTTTACTCCCCAATCCAAAGCCTCATCGAAGAGATCATTCGCAACAATCAAACGCCCGCAATACGCAGCTTCTGATGACCGATAATTTTGTTTGCCACATATCCATTCGAAACAATCCTCTTCAACCATACTCTCAAATTATTCTTACCCACTTCTCACTTTATGACCCTCACTTCCACTGCTATTTTTCAGCAAAAAGACTGCGGATAAGGTTACCCTTATCCGCAGTACTCACTATTTATATCCGATATAGATCTCTTTTATTTCACCTCGACCATCCATCCGTACGTATCGGGTTCTTCACCATATTGAATTGCACGCAATCTATGATAAAGTTTCTCACAATTCGGCCCGGCTTTAGTCCCATCTCCATAAACAAACGTCCGATCATTCGACGGATCGTAAATAGATCCGATTGGCGAAATCACGGCTGCCGTACCGCATGCTCCAGCCTCTTCGAATGTCGCCAGCTCCTCATAGTCTACAATGCGTTGCTCCACCTTCAAGCCCAATTCCTCGGCCAATGTCATCAAGCTTTTGTTCGTAATAGAAGGCAACACCGAATGAGACCTTGGCGTAATGTATGTTCCCTGGCGAATACCAAAGAAGTTAGCACCACCACATTCGTCAATATGTTTTTTCTCTTTCGCATCCAGATACAAAACACATGGATATCCTTTCTCATGACCGATCTCTCCCGACGTAAGACTCGCCGCATAGTTACCTCCGACTTTAACATGCCCGGTTCCCAGAGGTGCCGCACGGTCGTGATCTCGATCGATCATCACCTTAATCGGATTAAATCCCTCTTTATAATATGGTCCTACAGGAGTTACAAACATCAACAAAAGATACTCTTGTGAAGGGTTAACACCCACTTGTGCAGAAGTACCCAGCAACAGCGGACGAATATATAGCGAAGCTCCCGTTCCATAAGGCGGAACGAAACGTTCATTCGCTTTCACCACCCGCTTCATCATATCGACAAACAAATCAACCGGCGGTAAAGCCATTTTAAGATATGCAGCTGAGGATTGCATCCGTTTTGCATTCTCTTCTGGACGGAAGATACGAATCACTCCGTCTGCCCCACGAAAAGCTTTCTGTCCTTCGAAAACTTCCTGGCCATAATGCAAGCACGTTGCTGCCATATGCAGCGATACGGTTTCATCCGATGTTAGTTCGGGTTCACTCCAAGACCCATTGCGGTAGTAACTCCGTATATTATAGTCTGTTTTCAGATACCCGAAAGATAGGTTTTTCCAATCTAGTTCCATAACCTTTCTCTCTATTTATCATTTATTTTATCGTTATTTCCATCTTTATGGATGAAGGGAAGACGATCCCATGTTCTATCCAATCATCGTTCCATTTCCAACCTTATCGACCGGTGAGAGAAGAACCATCCGTCCTGATGCATCCTGCGCCATCAGAATCATGCCTTCTGACAAAACACCTTTCAACTCTCTCGGTTCAAGATTGATCAGCACAAGCACCTGGCGTCCGATCAACGACTCCGGCGTATAGTGTTCCGCTATCCCCGAAACGATCGTCCGTTTGTCAATTCCTGTATCAATCGTCAGTTTTAGGAGTTTTTTCGTTTTGGCCACTTTCTCTGCCGCCAAGATTGTTGCGGTGCGAATATCCATCCGATTAAAATCATCGAACACGATACGCTCCTTCTGCGGTTCAATCTTCCGACCTGCCTCTTTTGCCATATTGGCTTTTTTCGTATCGGCCAATTTCTTCAACTGTGCTTCAATCGTGCTGTCTTCGATCTTTTCGAACAACAGAACTGGTGTTCCGATTTCATGTCCTGCAGTCAACAAGTCGGTTGCACCCAACTTGTCCCAACCGAAACGATCCACCTGCAACAATTTTAAAATCTTGTCTGCGGTAAACGGCATAAAGGGTTCGATACCGATCGCAATCGACGCGGTAATCTGCAAGGCAACGTTCAAAATCGTCTTTACCCGCTCGGGATCGGTCTTATATAACTTCCACGGCTCCGTATCAGCCAAATATTTATTTCCCAAACGGGCAATATTCATTGCCTCCTTAAGTGCCTCACGGAACCGATAATTTTCGATATTCTCCTCGAGCGCTTTCTTAATAGAAGGCAGCTCACTCAGGATATCCCGATCATAATCGGTCAAGGTTCCACATTCGGGTACACGTCCTCCGTAGTATTTATGGGTCAGCACCAATGCCCGATTAACAAAGTTCCCCAATACGGCAACCAGCTCATTATTGTTACGGGCCTGAAAATCGCGCCACGTGAAATCATTGTCTTTGGTCTCCGGAGCATTGGCACACAACACATAACGCAATACATCCTCCTTGCCCGGAAACTCTTCCAAATATTCATGCAACCACACCGCCCAGTTACGCGACGTTGAGATCTTTTCGCCTTCGAGATTCAAGAACTCATTGGCAGGTACATTTTCCGGCAGGATATATCCACCGTGCGCCCGCAACATGGAGGGGAAAACAATACAATGGAACACGATATTGTCTTTACCGATGAAGTGAACCATTTTGGTTTCCTCATCCTTCCAATACTTTTCCCAGTCGGGCGTAAGCTCTTTTGTTGCGGAGATATACCCGATCGGAGCATCGAACCACACGTACAGCACCTTCCCTTCAGCTCCTTCGACCGGAACGGGAATACCCCAATCCAAGTCACGACTCACGGCACGCGGTTGAAGTCCAAGGTCGAGCCAACTCTTGCACTGTCCGTACACATTGACCTTCCACTCTTTGTGACCCTCAAGAATCCACCGACGCAAAAATGCCTCATGCTTATCAAGCGGTAGGAACCAATGGGTTGTCTCCTTCATTACCGGAACAGAGCCGGTTATCGCACTCCGAGGATTGATCAAATCAATCGGACTCAACGTACTGCCACACTTTTCACATTGATCTCCATATGCCCGGTCGTTCTGACAATGTGGACACGTTCCGACAATATAACGATCTGCCAGAAACTGTCCGGCCTCTTCGTCATAATACTGCATCGTTGTCTTTTCGATGAACTCACCTTTATCATATAGAGTACGGAAAAAATCCGACGCTGTCTTGTGGTGTACCGGAGAGGTCGTCCGCGAATAGATGTCGAACGACATACCGAGCCGTTTGAAAGAGTCCTTTATAATATTATGATACTTATCGACGATATCCTGTGGCGAAACGCCCTCCTGACGGGCCTTGATTGTAATGGGAACTCCGTGTTCGTCCGATCCGCACACCGAGATCACATCCTCGCCGCGCAAACGCAAATATCTCACATAAATGTCCGAAGGGATATATACTCCCGCGAGGTGTCCGATATGTACCGGACCGTTGGCATAAGGAAGTGCCGATGTAACAAGATAGCGTTTAAACTTTTTCATCGCAAAGTCAAAAAAACAATAATCCGTACAAAGTTATGAATTTTTCGCCAAAATATGTCTCGATCACACACAAATCCCTCTTACTATTTCTTCAGGGGTTCAAATCCTCGTCCGTAGACACCCATTACATTTGCATAAGTAATAAACGCTTCGGGATCCACACGTTTGATCAGTTTGAAGAGTACCCCTGTCTCGTAACGTCTGCATACCACCATCACCACTTTGGTCGGCTCTTTGGTAAACCACTTTTCACCGTCGATCAACGTGACTCCACGGCTCATCTCGGTTGAGATTGCCTCGGCTATCTCCCGGTAACGAGACGAGATAACCATGATCTGTGCCGACTGACGATTTCCCGCAACCACCGCATCGATCGTATAACCATTGACAGCGACCATAACACCTCCATAAATTACCGTAGCAATATCCTTAAAAATGAAGATCGAGCATCCGATGATCAACAAGTCACAAAGCATGATGATCCGACCATAGCTAATCGTTTTATATTTATTGATAATCATGGCAATGATATCTGTTCCTCCAGTACTTCCTCCCTGGGTGAAACAAATTCCTATACCACCTCCGGCCAAAGCTCCTCCCAACAATACGGACAAAAGTTTATCCTCTCCGAGTCCCATAATGTTATTCGGGACCACACCTTGCATAACAGACATGGCCGCCGAAATGAAGATAATGGCATAAAACGTCTTTGCACCAAACCGCACACCGATCAACGCCGACCCCAAAGCTATCAGAAAACCGTTCAAAACCAGATACGACAATCCCAACGGTATACCTCCGTCCTCACCTCCCGTAGCATAATAGATCAACAATCCGACACCGTTGATTCCGCCCCCTACCACATCGGCTGGCATCAATATTCCAATCCACGCGAAAGAATAAAGAATCAACCCGACAGAGATCAAAGCATACTCTTTGACCGTTTTCAACACACCCGAACGCAACATCTTATTTTTCATACTTCTTAAAAAAACACAAAGAAAATAAAGACGATCTCTTTATAAATTCGACAAAAGATAGTCATAATTCCCCGAAATTCGATCTCGAAGCATCGGGAAAAATACTATTTTTGTATAAATTTTATTCGGTGCCGAAAAATTCGTCCGATACTCCGAAAATACTTTATGCCGACGTTATCCTGCCGTTGGCCGTACCGTGCATGACTTTTGCCGTGCCGGATAACATACGGGAACAAATTGCCGTAGGACAACGCGTAATTGTTCCTATCGGGAACCGAAAACTCTACACGGGAATTATCGACCGCCTGCGCACAGAGGCCCCGTCCTATTCACGCATTAAAGCCATTGTCAGACCGATCGGAACCAATCCGATCGTAACACCCGAACAGCTCAATCTGTGGCATTGGCTCTCCTCTTATTATATGGCCCCACTGGGCATGGTCATGCGCACAGCTCTGCCCGCTGAATTCAAATCAAGCGGACTCTCAGAAGAAGAGACTTCCCGAAACGACTTCACCCCACGTAGTGAACCGGCATTGAAATTACATCCGGAGATCGACAGCGAAGACCGCCTTCACGAGGTCCTTGACACACTTCACCGAGCCAAAGCACAACATCGGACTTTAATCGAATATCTCCATCGTGCGAACATTCATAGTTACACCGATTCGCCCGCAATTCCCCGACGCCTGTTCGACATTTCGGCAACTGCATTGAAATCACTGACAGACAAACACATCCTGCTACAGACTGAAATCACCTGCCCTTATGTCGAACCCCGTCGGCCAGATATCGCTCTACCCGAACTCTCACCGGCCCAACTACGGGCACTCAACTCGATCCGCAACGGATTTGTCAATAAAAATGTCATCTTGTTGCACGGAGTCACCGGAAGTGGAAAAACAGAAATTTACATCCACCTGATCGCAGAGACCCTCGATGCCGGCCACAATGTTCTCTTTTTGCTTCCCGAGATCGCTTTGACCGATCAGCTGGTCAACCGCATGAAACGCTATTTCGGAGAGACAGTCCGGGTTTACCACTCACGACAGACACCCCGACAGCGAGCCGAAGTATACGACGAACTACTACACACATCCGGAGGGAAACTCTTGATAGGTGTCCGGTCGGCCGTTCTGCTTCCTCCGAATCATCTGTCGCTGATTATCGTCGACGAAGAGCACGACTCCAGCTTCAAACAGACCGACTCAAGCCCGAAATACCACGGACGCGACACCGCAATCTATCTCGCTTCTCTTTGCAAAGCACACACCCTTTTGGGTAGTGCCACCCCCTGCGCAGAAACCTATTACAATGCGGCAATCGGCAAATACGGCCATGTGGTCCTTAATGAACGATACAGCGGTGTGACATTACCACAGGTGATCGTATCGAACACCTTAACGACTGCAAAACGAGGTGAAAAATTTTCGCATTTCAACAAAATACTGTTCGACCGCATCGCCGAAACACTCCATCGCGGACGCCAGGTAATGCTCTTCCAAAACCGAAGAGGATTTTCGCCTTTTGTAACCTGTGGCACCTGCGGCTGGACCGCCATGTGTCCCGACTGCAACGTCTCGCTTACTTACCACAAAAACGACAGCACACTCCGCTGCCACTACTGTGGATTCCACATCCCGATCCCGGAACACTGTCCTTCCTGCTCTACAGGGAGCCTTATTCCTCAAGGATTCGGGACCGAAAAAATCGAAGAAGAACTTCATCATTACTTTCCAGACGCCCGAATCGAACGACTGGATGCCGATTCTGCCCGCTCAACCCGAAATTATCAACGGATCATCAACTCTTTCAGTTCGGGGACGACCGATATTCTGATCGGGACTCAAATCATCACCAAAGGGTTCGATTTCGGAGGGGTCGCATTGGTCGGAATCCTCAATGCCGACAACCTATTATTATATCCCGATTTCCGATCCAGCGAACGGGCCTTTCAACTGATCGTCCAAGTGGGAGGTCGTGCCGGACGGCGGGATGAACAGGGAACTGTCATTATCCAAACCACACAACCCGATCATCCGGTCATCCGACAAGCCATGAACGGCGATTACGAAGTGATGATCCACACGCTACTGGCCGAACGCCAAACCTTTCTCTACCCGCCTTTCTGTCGAGTAATCTCGATCATCTTCCGCCATAGAGACCGTACATTGCTTCAACGAGCCGCCGATACATTCGCAGCTCAAGCCCGACCCCGTTTCGGACGCATGCTGATGGGACCAGAAACTCCACCAGTCGACCGGATACGTAATCAATTCAGACTCCAGTTCTTATTAAAAGTCGATCGACATCAAGCTGCTGTCAAACAAGAATTGACAACGCTCATCAACGAATTGCACAACCATCCATCATTTCGCTCCATTGAAATCATTCCTGACGTAGACCCTCAATAAATTAGCTCCGGTACCCTCGATCATTGGTATTCGAATTGCAGCTCCGATAGTGTGCTCTCCGATCAATTACACATACATGTATGTGTGAAAGATTCGGCAAGAATACGCATCTTGGAAAAGATTTTTACCTGCAATGAAAACCGCCATCGAGATGTTTGTCATACAGAAAGTTAAGGAGATACGAATCCGTGAAGGCTTATCACAGGCCGCCTTAGCCGATTGTCTAAATGTCTCCAAAGGATTCATCGGAGACGTTGAGAATCCAAAACCACGTGCCAAATATAACCTTAACCACCTGAATGAAATCGCCAAGATTTTCAACTGTTCGATAAGCGATCTTCTGCCGGAACAACCGCTGTGATTCAAGAAAAGCAGGGATCAAATATGGATATCCTTATTCGTTACGCCACCGAAATTTTTCATTTGTTCTTTCCGGAACGTTGTCCCGCCTGCGGGAAAGCACTACCCGAAAGCGTCTCTTTTCTCTGTCCCTCATGTCAATGGGAAATACCGCTGACCGAATACTGTTTCGAACATGATAACCCCGTAGCCCGTAAATTTTGGGGAATGATTCCGATCGAAGAGGCCTCCTCCATGTTCTTCTTCTCTTCTCACGGTCTTTACCGAAATCTGATCCATCGTTTTAAATATCGTGGACAATGGAACATCTGCAAGAGAATGGGCATTTGGTTCGGAAAAGAGTTACGGAAAAGCGGTTTATACAACACTGTGGACGTAGTTATCCCGGTTCCTCTTCATCCCCGTCGCCTTTTTCATCGTGGATACAACCAATCGGAATACCTGGCTCAAGGAATCGCAGAGAGCCTCGGGAAACAAACCGAGACTCATTGCCTGATCCGTAAACGATACAACCGTTCGCAGACGAAAACCCATAACAGAAAAGACCGATGGGAAAACGTAGTCGGAATTTTCGCGGTACGGCATCCTGAAAAACTCGAAGGGAAACATATTCTATTGGTCGACGACGTACTTACAACCGGATCAACCCTAACGGTTTGTGCCGAAACCCTTTTAAAACATGTAACTTCTTGTCGGATCAGTATCGCAACACTCGCCGTCTCCTCGTACGAACTATCCCGCGTCGAACAAAAAAACTCCCTGATGTAATCGCTGACTCAAATCAAAATCCCAACTCACTCTGCCGATATGCCTTCGGAGTCATGCCTGTATGTTTCTTAAAAAAACGGCCGAAAAAAGAGGGATTTGGGAAATTCAGATAGTTAGCTACCTCCTGGATAGTCATCTGAGAGGATTTCAGTTGTGTCTTTGCATCAAGTATGACCGTTTCGTTGATCCACTCGGTAACCGTCCGATTACTCACCTCTTTGACAACCGCCGATAAGTATTTGGGAGTCAAGCACAATGTTCTTGCATAAAATGCGACTGTCCGTTGTTCTTTATAATGGTGCAAAATCAACCTCATCAATCGTTTGAATATCTCTTCATGCCGTGTATGCGGATGCTCCTCCTGCGGATATCTCTTCCAATACAATACACTCACTTCATAGAACAGGATCCTCAACAGACTTTTGATAATCTCTACACTATAGAGATGCTCCCGTCGCAGAGCCTTTTCCAATAAAAGGGAGAAAAAATCGGTCATTTTCTCTCGATCGGGAGAATCAATCGTCAATTTGGCATGCTGAACAATGTAAGGATAAAGCGGATTAACCGCCTGATGGAGATCACGAATAAACTCCGAAGTAAATCCCATCATGAAACCCTCAAAATCATCGCTCTTTGAGACACTATGTACAATAATTCCGGGAGTTATAAAAAACATATCCCCGGCTTTGATCTCATACGTTTTCAGATTCAACGACAACGAACAACTTCCCGAAAGACACCATCCGACAGCACATCCCCCCAACCGAACCGGACGTTCGAAATATCTGCAACAATCATGTTGTGAGTCCGCTATCCAAAATTCATCGGTAACATATCCTCTTCCGTCCGGAGGACCTATCCGTGCAATATCGAGTATGGGCAATCTCTCATTTTTCATTCCGGAAAGAGTTATTATATTTTCAAATTTTTTCACAAAAATAAGAAACCTGCTGTTTTCGTCCAAGAGAAAAAAAGGACGAAAAAAGGAAATTCAGGACATTAATACGGGCTATCGGGACTTTTTTCCCCGAGACAACTCCGTACCTTTGAAAAAGTTTTTTAAAAACGAAAGAATCACTATGGAATCGGAAACAATATCGAACAAAACCGCTCCGGCACAGATTATCGGCCGAATTTCGCAAATCATCGGACCGGTTGTCGACGTAGCTTTTGACGGTCCAGAAAATGAAATCGTGCTGCCGCGTATCCATGACGCCATGGAGATCAAACGCGATGACGGACGAACCCTGATCGTCGAAATCCAACAACATATCGGTGAAAATACCGTACGAACCGTTGCCATGGATAGTACGGACGGTCTGCGTCGTGGCATGGAAGCTATCTCATACTTCCGTCCGATCACGATGCCGGTCGGAGAACAAATCAAGGGAAGATTGATGAACGTAGTAGGCGAATCGATCGATGGTATGAAAGAACTCGATCACACGGGCGCCTACCCAATCCATCGCGACCCTCCAAAATTCGACGAATTGACGACCTCCCAAGAGGTCCTCTATACCGGAATTAAGGTAATCGACCTTTTGGAACCGTACCCTAAAGGAGGTAAAATCGGTCTATTTGGCGGCGCCGGCGTGGGTAAAACAGTGTTGATCATGGAGCTGATCAACAACATCGCCAAGAAACATCATGGATTCTCCGTCTTTGCAGGAGTCGGTGAACGTACCCGTGAAGGTAATGACCTTCTTCGCGAGATGCTCGAATCAGGCGTTATCCGCTATGGTGAAGCTTTTAAAGAGAGCATGGAGAAAGGCGAATGGGACCTTTCGAAAGTTGACTATAAAGAGGTCGAAAAGTCTCAGGCCACATTGGTCTTCGGACAGATGAACGAACCGCCCGGAGCCCGTTCGTCCGTAGCCCTGTCGGGTCTGACCGTTGCCGAATCGTTCCGTGACTCTGGAACCGGAACCAAAGATATTCTGTTCTTCATCGACAACATCTTCCGTTTCACACAGGCCGGATCCGAAGTATCCGCCCTTTTGGGTCGTATGCCATCGGCCGTAGGTTACCAACCGACGCTGGCTACGGAGATGGGTGCCATGCAGGAACGAATCACCTCAACCAAAAAGGGATCCATCACCTCCGTTCAGGCCGTATATGTCCCGGCCGATGACTTGACCGACCCTGCTCCGGCAACGACCTTTACCCACTTGGATGCCACGACCGTGTTGAGCCGTAAAATTACCGAGCTTGGTATCTATCCGGCCGTCGACCCGCTCGAATCCACCTCGCGTATCCTCGATCCGCTGATCGTCGGAAAAGAGCACTACGAAACCGCTCAGCGCATCAAACAGATTCTGCAACGCAACAAAGAACTGCAAGATATCATCTCGATCCTCGGAATGGAAGAGCTGTCGGACGAAGACCGCCTCACGGTAAACCGTGCACGCCGTGTACAACGTTTCCTGTCGCAGCCGTTCACCGTGGCCGAGCAGTTCACTGGCGTTCCGGGTGTCATGGTCTCGATCGAAGATACGATCAAGGGATTCAAGATGATTCTGGACGGCGAAGTCGACTACCTGCCTGAATCGGCCTTCCTGAATGTCGGAACGATCGAAGAAGCCATTGAAAAAGGTAAGAAACTGTTAGCACAAGCTGCCGTATGATGTTAGAAATTTTATCGCCCGAACAGAAGCTTTTCAGCGGAGAGGTGGAGAGTGTGACCCTTCCGGGAACTCTCGGTGAGTTCACGGTCCTCAAAAGGCACGCCCCACTCATCTCATCTCTGAACCAAGGCGAAATAAAATATCGACTCAAAAACGGAGAAGAACAACGTGTCGCCATTCGGAATGGATTCGTTGAAGTTCTGAAGAACCACGTGTCCGTTTGTATCGAAGAAGTGTAGGCATAAACGCCTGCGCAAAAGGAGCATGAACATCGAAGATCGTAAATTTAAAAGAGATTACATTATCGGTCTGACCATAGTCGCTCTCCTCACGGGATGGGGAGGAGCTGCTCTGATCAAAGGGTGCCTTCCGGAACATTATGTCGAATGGTTCCCGTTCATGCCGCTGTTCTTTTACATATGGGGATTGATTTTCATCGCGTTATTCCGCAGGGAAAGCCGGCGAGTAGCGTGGCTCTTTCTGGGAATGAAAGTTGCCAAGATGCTACTGTTCGTACTGATCTGTGGCCTCTATATCGCGTTGAGCGACACACAAAAGACGGATTTCGTCGTGACGTTTTTGATCCTCTACATCATTTTTATGATTTTTGAAACCGTGTTTTTCTGGTATTACGAGAAAAAACGAAAAATAAAAAATAATGAAGATGAATAAATTAAGACATATCGCCGTATGCTTGTGTCTGCTTCTATTCGGAAGCTTCACAGCCCACGCCGAAGAGTTGCCCGAAGGTGAAGATACGGATGTCAAAGAGATCGTCTTCGAACACTTGGGAGATTCGTACGAATGGCACATCACGACATGGGGAAAAACTCATGTTTCAATACCCTTGCCAGTAATCGTACGGAGCCGTACGGGTCATTGGGATGTATTTCTCTCCTCCCGGTTCAAACACGGAGAAGAATCCTACAACGGCTACTACATTGCAAAAGAGGGTCCTTATGCCGGGAAAATCGTCGAACAAGTCAACGGAGAAGAGATCCGTCCGATCGATATCTCCATCACCAAAACCGTCTTGGCCCTGTTACTGAACAGCTTGATCTTGGTTTGCATCATTCTGGGCGTTGCGCATTGGTACAAAAAGCGTAAAGTCGAAAATGCAGCACCGGGAGGCTTCGTCGGGGCGATGGAGATGTTCATCATGATGATCCACGACGACCTGATCAAAAGTTGTGTAGGGAAAGATTACAAGCGGTTCGCCCCCTATTTGCTGACCGTCTTCTTCTTTATCTTCATCAACAACCTGATGGGTCTGATCCCGATCTTCCCAGGAGGAGCGAATGTCACGGGTAACATCGCGATTACACTGGTTCTCGCCTTGTGCACATTCTTTGCCGTCAACCTGTTCGGAACACGGGAGTATTGGAAAGAGATCTTCTGGCCCGAAGTACCGACGTGGCTCAAATGTCCGGTGCCGATGATGCCGGCGATCGAATTGGTCGGAATCTTCACCAAACCGTTCGCCCTGATGATCCGTCTGTTCGCCAACATGATGGCCGGACACGCCGTAATCCTCAGCCTGACCTGTCTGGTATTCGTTACCGTCAGCATGGGCAAAGCCGTCAATATCTCCATGACCGGAGTATCGGTCTTGTTCTGTATCTTCATGAATCTATTGGAACTTCTGGTAGCCTTTATCCAAGCCTATGTATTTACGATGCTATCGGCCGTATTCATCGGTCTGGCCCGCGTCAAACACCACAAGACAACGGAAGAGGCTGAAATTTAACTGAACACCCCTTTCCCTTGAAACGAAAGGAACTCGATAACAAACAAAACAAATTCAAATTTTAAATAATAATTAAAATTTTAAAGTTATGTTACTTACATCTTTGTTACAGGCAGCAGCAGAACTGAGTTTAGGAACCCTTGGTGCAGCAATCGGAGCCGGACTGGCAGCAATCGGAGCCGGTATCGGTATCGGTAAGATCGGTGGTTCAGCCATGGAAGCCATCGCCCGTCAACCGGAAGCATCGAACGACATCCGTACGAACATGATCATCATCGCCGCTCTGGTAGAAGGTGTCGCACTGTTCGCTGTGGTAGTCTGCTTCCTCGCTCTTTAATAAAAACCTCAATTTAAAACACAGAAGCGATGGGACTCTTACAACCCGAAACGGGCCTCTTATTTTGGATGCTGCTCTCGTTTATCGTGGTCTTCGTTATACTGGCCAAATATGGTTTCCCAGTCATTACGAAGATGGTAGAAGAGCGTAGGGTCTTCGTCGAAAAGTCGTTGGAAGCAGCCAAAGAAGCGAAAGCCCAATTGGACAACATCAAAACCGAAAGCGAAGCCTTACTGCAAAGCGCACGCGAAGAACAGATGAAAATTCTGAACGAAGCCGCAGCAGCCAAGGAACGCATCATCAGTCAGGCAAAAAACGAAGCCTCGATTGAAGCTCAGAAACAATTGGACGAAGCTAAACGCCAGATTCAACTCGAAAAAGAGGCGGCTGTCCGCGAAGTGCGCAGTCAAATCGCCTTGCTTTCGATCGGAATTGCAGAAAAAGTAATCCGTAATAAACTGGAAGACGCCCCGTCTCAAATGTCGATGATCAATCGGATGCTCGACGAAATGCCCGACATGAAACAATCGTAAGCCTATGAACACAGGAATGATCTCGGTACGATATGCCAAAGCACTGCTGGAGTTCGCATACGAAAAGAAGTGTGCGGAACAAGTCTATGGTGAAATGTCGAACGTAGCCCGAAGTTTCGAACAGGAAGCATCGTTACGCCGGATATTGGATAACCCGATTCTGCCGGATCGAACGAAAGCGGAAGTGATCCGAAATGCGGGAGGCGGTAAAACGAGCGATGTATTTGATCGTTTCGTGACACTCGTGCTGCACAACAAACGTGAACGCTACATGCAACAGATCAGCCTGATGTACCTCGATCTTTACCGTAAATTGAATCACATCAGCACCGGCAAACTCGAAACCGCCGTTGCTATCGATTCAGAGACGGAAAAACGGATCAGCGACTGGATCGCCGCAAAAACCCGCGGAACCGTCGAACTCCGTACCTCCGTAAAACCGGAACTGATCGGCGGCTTTATCTTTGAGATGGATTCCGAACGGCTCGATGCCAGTATCGCCACTCAACTGAGAAGCATCAAAAAACAATTCGTCGAAAAGAACAAACGGATTGTGTAGTGTAAAAAAGTAAATTATTGATAGGTATGTCTGAAAATATAAAAGCAAGCGAGGTCTCTGATGTGTTGCGCATGCAGCTCGAAGGAATCGACACACACCTCCAGTTTGAAGAGGTGGGGACAGTCCTTCAGGTCAGCGATGGCGTAGTCCGTATCTACGGTTTGCAGAATGCCGAAGCCAACGAATTGTTGGAGTTCGACAACGGAATCCGCGCCGTCGTGATGAACCTCGAAGAGGATAACGTCGGAGCCGTACTTTTGGGCCCGACCGACCGAATCAAGGAGGGAGACACCGTAAAACGAACCCGGCGAATCGCGTCGATCAACGTTAGCGAAGCCATGTTGGGACGTGTCATCGATCCTCTGGGAAATCCTGTGGATGGTCTGGGCCTGATCGGAGGCGAAACTACCGAAATGCCCTTGGAGCGTAAAGCACCGGGAGTTATTTTCCGTCAACCGGTAAACCAACCGCTACAAACAGGTCTGAAAGCCGTCGACGCTATGATCCCGATCGGACGCGGACAACGTGAGCTGATCATCGGAGACCGGCAAACCGGAAAAACGGCAATCGCCATCGATACGATCCTTAATCAAAAAAGTAATTTCGAAGCAGGAGATCCGATCTACTGCATCTATGTTGCCATCGGACAGAAAGGTTCAACGGTTGCCTCTCTTGTCAACACCCTGCGCGAAAAAGGAGCTATGGCCTACACGATCGTCATCGCTGCAACCGCATCCGATCCTGCTGCCATGCAATACTTCGCTCCATTCGCCGGTGCCGCTATTGGTGAATACTTCCGCGATACGGGACGCCATGCACTGGTCGTTTACGACGACTTGTCGAAACAAGCTGTCGCCTACCGTGAGGTATCATTGATTTTGCGCCGTCCATCTGGACGTGAGGCCTATCCGGGAGACATCTTCTATCTGCACTCCCGTCTGTTGGAGCGCGCCGCTAAAATTATCAACCAACAGGAAGTGGCCGAAAAGATGAACGACCTGCCACCTTCACTGAAAGGTAAAGTAAAGTGCGGTGGTTCATTAACAGCTCTACCGATCATCGAAACACAAGCAGGAGATGTTTCGGCATATATTCCTACGAACGTAATCTCTATTACGGATGGCCAGATATTCTTGGATACCGACCTGTTTAACCAGGGTAACCGTCCTGCCATCAACGTAGGTATATCCGTCTCACGTGTGGGTGGTAACGCACAGATCAAGGCAATGAAGAAAGTGGCCGGTACATTGAAAATCGATCAGGCCCAATACAGAGAGCTGGAAGCTTTCACGAAGTTCGGAGGAGACATGGACCCTGTAACTGCCCTGACAATCGACAAAGGACAAAAGAATACCAGGTTGCTCGTTCAACCTCAATATGCACCGATGCCTGTAGAACAACAGATCGCTGTGCTTTATTGCGGAACACACGGATTGTTGAAAAATGTACCGCTCGATCGAGTTCACGACTTCGAAAAAGCACTGATCAACAATTTGGAAGGCACCGAGGTACTGTCTACCCTGAAAAAAGGAGTTATCAACGAAGAGGTTACCGCCAAAATCGAAGAGGTGGCAGCCGCTGTCGCATCGGCACTTAAAAACTCATAGCCATGGCATCACTTAAAGAGGTCAAAGGAAGAATCGCATCGGTCAACAGTACGCTGAAAATCACGTCAGCCATGAAAATGGTGGCGTCGGCCAAACTGCACCGTGCACAAGGCGCCATAGAAAATATGCTGCCTTATGAACGGAAACTGAACGACATCCTATCGGGATTCCTGTCCTCCGAAGGTGCCTCCAATTCACCTTATGCAGAACATAGAGAGGTCGAACGAGTTGCTATCGTAGCTGTTTCATCGAATTCATCACTTTGCGGTGCGTTCAATGCCAATGTAGCCAAAAAGCTACAAGACACCATAGAACATACGTACGGAAATTTCCGGAAAGAAAATATTCGGATCTTTGCCGTCGGTAAAAAGATCGCCGATGTTGTCCGGAAAATGGGATTCCCGTCTGAGGGCGACTTTCAGCATCTTTCGGACAAACCCTCCTACAAAGAAGCAGCACAATTAGCCGAGAAACTGATGCAGATGTTTCTTAACCATGAGGTAGATCGCATTGAGTTGATATATAATCATTTCAAAAGCGTATCCACCCAAGTTATGACGCAAGAGACCTATTTGCCGATTTCGACCGAGAAAAAAGAACATAAGGGAGCTGACGCGGACTACATCGTCGAACCCAATCGGGAAACGGTCATCCGGACGCTGATTCCCCAAGTATTGGGCCTCAAAATCTTTACGATTATGCTCGATTCCAATGCGGCAGAACATGCAGCCCGGACGATCGCCATGCAAATGGCAACAGATAATGCCACTGAACTGATCCAAGAGTTGACGATCCAATATAACAAGACACGTCAACAATTAATCACCAGTGAATTATTGGATATGATGGGAGCGGAGATGTCCAATTAACAACAAGGGAGTGGAACGGAGAATAAGGAAGAAAGAGAATAAGAGCAAAACAAACAGACAAGAAGAAGGGGAAAAGAAAGAAGGCGCAGATATTTGAATAACCTCTTTCAAACCCCAATACAAATAAAGAGGCAACAGAATGATTTTTCTGTTGCCTCTTTATTACATTTACAACCTATTGCCTAACAATCTGGACTCAAAGCTGACACATAATAAACACTCGCCTATTTCGATTGAAAAAGTTTAAGATAAAACTAAAATTTTCCATATAATTATATCCATCTAACCAAAATCAATCGAACAAACGGATCTTATCCATACGAAAAAACGGCAAAAGTTTCACCTGAATTTTTGGCGATTCCCTATTATTTTTCGTATATTCGCAAAGTATTGTATACCTAACTTAACCAAAATATCAATTCTTGTGTTTTTAAAACGTACGAAAAAAGACCAATCGGCCCGCAAAGGTATTGGCCGTAAAAAGCTCATCTGGATCATCATTGCAGCTTTAGCCGTAGGAAGCAGCATCACCATCGGATTAAACAGAATTTATATACAGAGTTCGAGTGACGAATATTGTCAGTCGTGTCACATTCATCCGGAAGCAGACAAAAGCTGGAAACTATCGAGTCATCACAACAGCAAAAGCGGGGTCGTAACAGGATGTGCAGAATGTCACCTTCCCCCACGTGGATCTTTCGACTACTTTAAAGCCAAAGCCAAAACCGGATTGAAGGACATTTGGGGCTATTGGACCAAAGACAGTGCAGATTTTGACTGGGAAAGCAAAAAACAGCTGGAACATGCCGTAACGATTGTTTATAACGAATCCTGCAAAGAGTGCCACAAACAACTTTTCCCTTCGCGTCTGACCCAAGAGGGAATCACAGCTCACCTCTACTACGAAGAGAACGAGGAGAAACTCGATCTGCAGTGTATCAGTTGCCACCTCGACGTAGGACACTATGATCCGAATTACCAGCACTCCCAAATGACAGGCATTCCCCAATCGTCCGAAACAAAAAATGACACACTGTACACCTCCGCAACTACAGTAACCGAGTTTGCTGATTTCACAGAGACCATACCGGGAACAGCCGTATCCTTTAATATGAAGGCAATTCCAGGAGGTTCATTCACAATGGGTAGCCCTGAAGATGAACCGTTCCGCAAAGAGGATGAAGGTCCTACACACACTGTAAATATATCCCCATTCTTTATGGGCGAAACTGAAGTAACATGGGATCAATATTGGGCATTCTACGCCGAAACCATGTCAGAAGGCCGTACCCCACCCGCTGTGGTATATGCAAACAACTCGAATCCCGAAGCCGATGCCATCAGTGGCCCGACTCCACCGTTCGGAATTCCAGATCAGGGTTGGGGCGGAGGCGAACGACCCGCAATCACCATGACCCATTACGCAGCAGAAACATTCTGTCAATGGCTGTCGAAAAAAACAGGTAAAAAATATCGGCTGCCGACTGAAGCCGAATGGGAATATGCGGTACGAGGCGGTACGCAAACTCCCTATTTCTTTGAGGGTAATCCGAAAAAACTCTCTGATAAAGGATTCTGGCGTAAATTCTTCGACGCAGACACGACCAATATTGATCGCTACGTCGTGTACAGCAAAAACAGCCAAAACAGGACCCAGGAACCATCGGCCGTTCAAGCCAATCCTTTCGGGCTAAAAAATATGCTGGGTAATGTATTAGAGTATTGTTCAGACTGGTATGCCGAAGACGCCTACTCTCAATTAACGGATGGAGTGACGGATCCGAAAGGCCCTGCATCGGGCGAGGAGCATGTTGTACGAGGCGGACAATACTTTGACGATGCTTCTGATCTCCGTTCAGCAGCTCGTGGACATACCGAACACGACAAATGGCTGAAAACCGATCCGCAGAATCCGAAAAGTATCTGGTGGTATTCCGACATCCGGAGTATCGGATTCCGAGTGGTGTGTGAGCCCATCACAACGGAAACCCAAACGACACCGACAAACCAATAAACCTAAATATTAACTGATATGAGCAAAGATAACAAGATTACAAGAAGAGAGTTTCTCTCTTACTCGGCATTGGCAGGTGTTGCCGGCGCTATGGGATTTTCGCCCCTTTTGACCTCGTGTAAAGGAGACAAAGCAGTAGCTTACACTCCACTGAAAGCTCCCGGAGAATACTATGTTCCGGAATTGCCCGACAAAGCAGTCGACGGCAAAGAGCTGAAAGCCGGTGTGATCGGTTGCGGCGGGCGTGGCTCGGGTGCTGCCGAAAACTTTTTAAATGCAGCCAATGGGGTTACGATTACCGCACTGGGCGATGTATTCGATGACCGTCTGCAAGGTCTTAAAAACTCATTGAAAGAGAAATATCAGATAGACGTCCCGGCCGATAAATGTTTCACCGGTTTCGATGCCTACCAGAAAGTCATCGACTCGGGCGTTGATGTAGTAATCATTGCTACTCCGCCGTTTTTCCGTCCGGAACACTTCAGATATGCCGTTGAAAAAGGGGTACACTGCTTCCTCGAAAAACCGATCTGCGTCGATCCCGAAGGGTACCGCACCATCATGGCGACTGCAAAACAGGCTCAGGCCAAAGGCTTATGCGTCGTAACAGGAACGCAACGCCACCACCAACGTTGCTACGTTGAATCCTATAAGAAAGTGCAGGAAGGTTTGATCGGAGAGATCACCGGAGGAAACGTATATTGGAATCAACCGATGCTGTGGTACCGCAACCGTGAAAACGGGTGGTCGGACATGGAGTGGATGATCCGCGATTGGGTGAACTGGAAATGGCTCTCTGGAGACCACATCGTAGAACAACACGTACACAACATCGACGTGTTCACATGGTTCTCGGGATACAAACCCGTTCGCGCAACCGGTTTCGGAAGCCGCCAACGCCGTGTTACGGGAGATCAATACGATAACTTCAGCGTCGATTTCGAATTTGACAACGGAGTCCATATGCACAGCATGTGCCGCCAGATTGACGGTTGCGACTCGAATGTCAGTGAGTTCATTCAAGGGACGAAAGGATCATGGAACAGCGTCGATTTCGCGATTCGGGATCTGCAAGGTAATATCGTATGGCAATACGACGCAGCGAGTGAAGAGGGACGCCAAAACGATCCGTACACGCTCGAACATGTGAACTGGATCTCCTGCATCCGCAACAACACGCCGATCATGCAAGCCGAAGAGACTGCCCTATCGAACATGATGGCCATTATGGGACGTGAGTCGGCCTATACGGGCAAATCCGTAACATGGGACGAAATGACCGCATCACCGCTGAACCTCGCTCCGGCAAAACTGGAACTCGGTCCGATGGACATGAAGATCTACACCGTTGCCGTACCGGGAACCGGCCAAGAGAAATAATTTACCGACAATCTAACGGTTGCCAAGCCAGAAAACGGGTATAAATCAGGGTTTATACCCGTTTTCCGGATAAAAACCAAACCATGAAGATCATCGACAAAGCCCTACTCGACCGTACCTCGAAGGAGGCGCGAAAAGAGAGTCGCTTACGAAAAAACTATAACTTACACGAGCGCCTCTGCGATCCGGTCAACCGATTGCTCAACGCACTTGAGCCCGGGACCTATATCCCGGTACATCGCCACAGCCATCCGGCCAAAGACGAAACCATTATCGTTTTGCGGGGAAGTGTCGTCTCAGTAATTTTCGATGACGCGGGAAATATCATAGAACGTGTGGAGGTCGATCCGACACATGGGGTATACGGCTTCGATATTCCGGCCGGCCAATGGCACGGTCTATTGGTCAAGGAGAGCGGAACCGTCGTTTTCGAGGTCAAAAAAGGGCCTTTTACTCCGTTATCGGAAGAGGACATCGCTCCATGGGCACCACGGACCGACGATCAGGAGGGAATCGCTCGATACCTGAATCGACTCTCCGAGGAGTAATCCATTACAGAAAAATTTCTCAAAACAGATAAAAACATGAAAAGACGTGATTTCTTAAAAACATCGCTGCTGAGCGGAGCCGCCATGGCAGTTGCTCCGATGCAGCTATTCACAAGCTGCTCCGATGGCGAAAAAGAGCAAGCGGCAGCACCCGCTCCCGAACTGAAAATCTCCTTTCAGGAGGGAAATGCCCCGGGAGAGACTCTGGCCGAAAAATTCGACTACATGGAGGCCAACGGAGTCGTAGGTTTCGAACCGGGAGGCGGAAATCTGGCCAGCAGAGTCGAAGAGCTCAAAAAACTGCTTAACGGCCGCAACATCAAGGTAAGTGCAATTTGCGCCGGATTCCAGGGATTTATCCTGTCGGAGGACGAAGCCGTACGGCAAGAGTTCGACCGCACGATGCGTGAAATCATCGCTGCTGCCGGCGAGCTGGGATCGACGGGAGTCATCATGGTACCCGCTTTCAACGCCCAAGTACCGGTTATGCCCCATACGATGGCTACGCGCGACTACCTGATCGAACAACTGCGCCTGCTCGGGGATTATGCCGTACAGTGCGGAACCACGGTCATCCTCGAACCGCTGAACCGCAACGAAGCCTTCTACTTGCGCCAAGTGGCCGACGCCGCATCGATTTGCCGCGATGCCAACAACGCCGGAGTGAAATGTATGGGTGACTTCTGGCACATGACCTTTGAAGAGACGTCGGACTACGGTGCTTTCTTCTCGGCCGGAGAGTACCTTCAGCACGTCCACATCGCCAGCCGAGGCACGCGGAACACTCCGGGAGAAGATGGTGAAGTGGACAATTATGTAGAAGGATTTCGGGCGTTGAAGGCCATGAATTATCCGAACTATGTCAGCTTCGAATGCGGATGTAAGGGAGACCGGGCACAAAGCATTCCGGCAGCATTGCAACTGATCCGCCAACAATGGGAAATGGCTTAATAAAATAAGCCATACCACATACTTTTATTAAAAAAATAGGAAAATCAAATTATTTTCCTATTTTTTTTGTATCTTTCGAGAAACTACTTAAAACTACGCGCTATGGAAAAGATTACTTTTCTATTTTTAAATTTTCTTTTATTCGGTAGTTTCTTTTCATGTAAAACTGACAACGCCGGAGAAATTAAAGAAGCGATACACTTCGACACCACGTACCTCTCCTGTGACCAAGGGATGGAGACCGCCATCCTCTTAAATGACACATTATATGTCTTCTCACCCAGAGTATCGAGCTCTCTTGGTCAAAGCGACACAGTGCAAAAGATGTACTGTTTTAACAAACAAGGTGAAAAATTATTTGAGATAGTCTTAGACAGCCTGTTTCATAACTACTATTACCTCTTTCCTGCCAACAACCAACTCTATGCCTCTGTTCGGTTAAATAACGAGGACGCAACCCTCCGATTCGATCCATCTCTGCACAAATGGATTCCTGCCGAGGGGGTAAAACCTGCTCCTTTGTTCGAAGACGAAAACTACATCGTCACCTCAAGCAGCAGCGGAGAATGGGGTGGCACGATCTTTCTCACCTCGAAGCAGGACGGAAAAACCTACGAAGGGGCATCTTTGAGTCCGATACAAGTAGTGAAAAAAGACGGAGTCTACTACATTTCGAACGCACTTGAACACATGAGTGGCCATAGCACGATATATGCGATCGAGGATCCGCTAAAAATGGCCGTTTTCAAGAACGATCGTCCAACCGCCGATAGTCTGATCCATCTCCGGGAATCCACATCAACACAAGGCCTAAAAATGATCGCAGATTATGGAGCATACAAAAAGCCGACAGGTCAATTTACGGAACCGGCAGGTGATACCGTTTACGTAATGCAACCCGCCATGCTATTGAGTTCGTTTATCCACAAAAATGATCTCTACTACATATACGCTGACACGGCCGTCCACATTTTCCGGATCAATCCAACCTCCGAATCGACTGTAACCGATATACAAGACCCTCGTGTTGAAATACTCTACACATTCACAACTCCGATGAGTGCAAGTCCGTGGCTCAAATATAGTCAGACCAACTATCACCAACTCTTTTTCCTTACTGGCGAAGGTGGAGCCATCATGGAAGTTGTTCCGGATGCGATTTATCTTCATACACTCGTCAATAAAAAGTAATTTACAGACCAAACAAGTAACATTCGCAGATACTTTGCAACAAACCTATACAAACGCTATTTAGATAACTCTCCAATATCTATCCTACCGAGTAGCTTTGAACCAAGCTACTCGGTATTTGTTTTAAGAACAAAATAAATCGAACCGAATTTGCTATTTTAGCTTACTATCACTCATCTTCAAAATATCTCTATAAACGAACTTCAATCCTTGCTTCTGATACTCATCTTGGTATCATCCCCTCTCGCTACTGTTTCGGATGTGAGTCTTTAGATCATAACACATCTGTAGCCATTACAGAAAACACCGGATAAAAAGCCTTCGACGAGCCCACTGTTCTGCTGTAAACCAAATATCTGGTCCATTTTGTTCCTGACATGCACCGTCCCCACATGACATACATAATTTCATTCCTTCAAACTATTGGGTCATCGTTGGCATTCAGAAGAAATAATACCACAGCGTTTAGAATAACATGCTCACAGCAAGTTCTCATGATTAAAACGCCACAGAATGGCACAAATTTCTTAACCACAGTATAACTGAAGAGCAAACAAAAATCACGTAAAACACGACAAAGGAGCGGGTCTCGACAATGCAAAAGACAGTATTATCGCATATGACATTATTCATGAAAATACAACTATTTTCAATCCTGAGTTTATAGAGAAAATGAATTTGAAGGAAAACAATTACTAAAAAGAGAAATGCGATATGTCGATGCCCTCAATCATATTTTCAGGCAATAAACACACTTTAAAAATATGGTTTAGTTCTACGATGCCAAGTACATTTTGAAAGATCCATATTTCTCATACGAAACAAAAAAGAAAGGAGACACTGAAAATTTCAGTGTCTCCTTTCTTTTCGAGCCACAAGTGGGACTCGAACCCACGACCTTTTCGTTACGAATGAAATGCTCTACCAACTGAGCTATTGTGGCAGCACAAGAATTACCTATGGGTTATCCTTTGCGAGTGCAAATTTCATAAAATTAATTGAATTTCCTACAAAAACATCAATTTTTTTTACTACAAAATTAACGGTCCTTCAATATCCGTTGTAAAACTTCCGGTTCATTTGTCGTAATATAATCTGCTCCTTTATCGATTAACCACCTCATATTCTCTTCATCGTCCACAGTCCATACATTAACAGTCAAGCCCAATTTTTTCGCCTCACTGAACCAATCCTCATGTGCGCGCATTGTTCCAATATGGTAATCCAGCCCGCTATAACCTAAATCAGAAAGTTGCTGCGGTGTCAACTCACCTCCTAAATAGGCCACTTTTGCCCGCGAATCCTTTTCAATAAGACGTTCACAAATATTACGACTAAATGAAATATACTCTACTTTTTTCTCCATTTTCGCATTGTGAACCAAATCCAGAACTGCATCTACAGCAGCATTCTCTTTTTGTTGTGTATCATGAGGCTTTATCTCGATTATCAGCTTCGTTTTATTTTGCTTATCCGCTTCTTTTAAGACGTCAGTCAATAAAGGTAATGATTCCCCATTAGATAATTTAATCTCTTGCGTTTGTGCGTAGGTCATATCATCTATACGCTTGCCATTAATCGAAGAATCATGAAATAAGACCACCTTACCATCCGTCGTAATATACACATCAAGCTCAGATCCATAGGCTTTAATAGACAATGCGTTTTTCAAAGAACTCATTGAATTTTGAGTTGAATTTTCAACTTTCCAATGCCCTCTATGGGCAATTACTCCTGGATCTTTGCCAAATACACCAACTGAACATCCTAAAAGGAACAGTGATAAAACTATTTTTTTCATTTTGAGTATAATTAAAACCGTTTATAAAGGTAAACATTTATACTTTTTCAAACAAGACTCAACTAATTATAAACAAAAAAGAGACGGAAGTACCGTCTCTTTTTTGTTTATACAAACACTCCTTATTCTGGAGATTCGTAACCCGGATTCTGCCAGTTAACACCTGTTACACCAAACATTTTATTTACTTCACTTGTAGGCAGCGGATCAAGCAAATATTTTTCTTGATTACACAACCGCTCACTAACAACAAAACGGGTATATTTAAACGTACCATCATTTTCATTTTTAGTTGCACGCATACCTGTAACAATAGCCTCAGTAAACTGCTCGGTAGGACCATTTGTAAGCGTCTTCCAACGACGAATATCATAGAAATAAATTGGCTCAAATGCGAACTCAACACGACGTTCATTGCGAACTCTAGCTCTAAACGTATCAGGATCAGCCGTATATTCAGTCCGTACTTTACACATACCTGCACGTGCACGAACAGCATTTACAGCATCTACAGCTGACATATCTTCACTATTGTTAACGCCAGAAGACACTACATATGTTGGTCCATACGCTTCATTCGCTGACTCCGCGAAATTAAGATATAACTCAGCCAAACGCCAAACTCGCATCTGCCCATCTGCAGGTTTTTCATAAGAAGAATTATGTTTATTGTATTTACGAATATAATATCCCGTACGTGTATACTGCTGTAAAGTTTCATGAATTGCACAGGACTCATCCGCAGGTGCACCATCATAAATAGCAACAGTCTCTGTATCGTCCCAATGACGAAGTGCACCATTATAATAGAAAGTAGTGTAGAAACGGGGATCACGATTCACATACGGATTCTGATCATCATATCCCGAAGCTAAGGCTTCGTCTGTAAATGTTGGTCTCAAATGATTTTCATTATATTTTTTAATAATTGCACAACCATCTGCAGTCTCATAACAATCCACCAATTCTTGCGATGGTGACATACCAGCCGAAGATTGTTTGTCTGTAGTTGGCAATCCATACTGATCCCAAATAGAGACAGGGATAACACCTTGAATCGTTTCTTTATCCGTCGTTCTATTGTAACTGTATGACGTTAAGAAATAGTTTTCATACGCATTATAAGCATCCGTCGGAATCAATGGCAACTGATCAAACAATTCATAATCATGAGTCAAACATTGATCAAGAGCCTCCTTTGTAATTTTTGCAGCATCTTCCCATGTATATGGATTCCCTTCTTCATCAGCATGAAGCGGACTTACTGCTAACATAATAGCTCGAGATCTAATTGCATAAGCCAAAGCTCTGTGCATGGAGCCCGCATAGCTATCACCCAAAGCCCATCTAAAACCTTTTGATGTTGCAGAAATATCCTCAGCGCCAGCAGCAGCCAAAGCATCTTCCGTATCTTTCAGAATCTGCTGAACAATTTTCCAAACCGGTGTACGCGAATCTTGACTAAAATCATGATCAAAATCGTATGGCTCAGTAATTAAAGGAACAGGACCATAGCCTCGAATCAGATAATAATAATACAAAGCACGCAAACATTTTGCTTGAGCCATCCAACTCTCTTTCTCTTCAGGCTGCGCAAAAGCAGTAGCAGTAGGTAATGCTTGAATAAACACATTACAATAACGAATACCATAATACGCAAGGCTCCAATAGTTATAAAATAGCCAATTGTTTGCGCCGATAATCCCCGTATACCACTTCATAGGAGCGGATGTAGCTGTATTATCTTGCACACTTTGAGCATCATTTGTATAAGCACAAAGCTCAAAAGTCTCAATTGCCGTAATAATAGAACTATTCGTATAACATGAGTTCAAATAACCCATTGTTCTGTTTCGATCTGCCCAAATACTTTCATACGAAATTCGTCCATCGTCAGGCAAATCTAGTGCATCTTTACAAGAGTTTAAACCTCCTGTAAAAAGTATTACAAACAGAATAATTACATATTTTTTCATATTGATTCTTTTTACATCATTAAAAACATCACTTTGTTTAGAACAGTAAGCTTACACCAATATTATATACCCTATATACTGGCAAGACATGAAGAGTTCCTATTTCAGGATCAATATCCTTATTCTTCATTTTACTCCACGTAACCAAGTTCTGACCACTCAAAGAGAATCGAATTTTGTCAGAAGAAATCTTCTTAGACACTTTCAAAGGCAAAGTATACGCAATTTCTATATTTTTCAATCTCAAAAAAGCTCGATCTTCTACATAGTAATCATTAGACATTTGGTCACTAGAAGTTGCAGCAGCAGATAATGCAGGAGATGTAATCTTTGCACCTGACGCATATCGTTCTGGTGTCCATGCATTTTCCAATATCGGATTATAAATGCCATCATAAGATCTTCCTAAGTTATATGTAGAATTATAACCTGCAGATTTATATCGCCCTACACCTTGGAAAAGCACATTAAACTCAAACGACTTATATGTAAATCCAGCATTGAAAGCATAGAAAACCTCAGGAAGGCCACCATAAGTAATAGGAGCATAATCCTTTTCATCAATTACATAATCACCATTGAGATCCTTATAAATCAAATCTCCTAAACGCGGAGCTTGCAAAACTCCTCCATAGGAACACTCATAGCTATCTAACTCTTCTTGTGTATTGAAAAAGCCATTGCCATTACTATAATCTACTAGCAAACCAAATGAAGTTCCTAATGGAAAACCTTCTGAGTTTTTCCGATACGCATACCCCTCACCTAATTCCGTTTCATCTTGATATATCACCTTATTCCGAGCATAACTTACCCAACCACCTACATGCATACTCCAATCGGCATTGAAGCGCTTATAATAATTTGCCGAAATTTCATATCCAGAGTTTTCGTATTTTCCGGCTTGAGTACTTGGATAATTGTTAAGAGGAATACCCTGATAAATAGGAATAACAGATACTGCACGGATCAAGAAATCGTCCGTTTTTTCTCTAAAATAATCAAACGAGAAAGTAAAACCGTTAAAGAGTCCAATATCAATACCGTAATTCTGTTTTTTAACAGTTTGCGCATGCAATATACTATTACCTTTTGTTCCTTCTGTAGTAACATAAGAAAGGAATGATACAAAACCTCCTGTGCCAAAAGTATTCTGATCAAGATATCCTGCACGGCCATTATTCAAAACGTCATCTGCTGCACGACCATAAGATGCTCGTAGTTTCAAATCGCTCAACCAATTTTTCGCACCAGCCATAAAAGGTTCGTTTGAGATATTCCAAGCAGCAGAGACCGCAGGAGTAGCAATCCAGCGATAATCAGGAGCAAATTGTTCTGTAGCAGAATAGCCAAGGTCAAATTTTACAAAATACCGATTATCATATGAATAAGCCGCATTAAAACCACTCAGAGCAGTATTAAATGGCAACACATAATTTGAACTACCAACATACCCGCCGCTTTGTAAAGCTACTGACAAATTTTGAAAATAGAAAAACGCAGAGGCCTGTATATCATGTTTACCAAAAGATCTATTATAATCCAAATATGCGCGGTAATCAAGATGGTAGTAAGAACTTCCTGCTGGTTTATTATAGACCAACGCAGTATCCTGAGTTGTACCAACCGTTTCAAATTCCAAAGTATTAGGTTTAGTCAAAACTCTTTTCACCAATTCATACGAACGCGAGGCCGTTGTTGTTCCATCGCCATAAGTTCGATAAGCCATATAAGCCCCCAAGTTCAATCCCTTTGTGAGGAAACTCAAATCAAAATCCAATCCAAACTGCGCGTTAATCTCCACGGAAGTAGATTTAGCAAAACCCGCTCTATTTAACATACCATATAATGACGACTGATACTTTTCATCAACAATCACCTTACCACCTTCATCAAGCACTGTAACACCATCTTGATCATAAATAGTAGGAGTCAATGGGCCATAAACATTTGGAGCACGATAGAATAAATGTTCATACAAGGTAGCCACATCTGCGTTCGGAGTACGATCTCTCCTAATATTACCACTCAACCGTAAGAAAGAACTCAAATACTTATTGACTTTCATAGTTACATTTGAACGAAAATCGAACCAATTAGTATTAAATGAGTTTTTATACAGTTCATTAGTTGTTTTGTATTGATTTCCTTGATGTACAAAATTAACATTCGTAAAATAAGTAAACTTATCACTACCTCCAGATATATTGACACCTGCTCGAGACATGACATTCAATTTCTTAAAATACATGTCATACCAATTATTGTTAGGATAAAGTTCAGGATCATCGCCTGAGATATATTTAGCTATATCTAAAGGTGAATACACAGAAGTTTTACCTAAAGAGGGATTGTCGTTATACGCAATTTCATTACGGAAAGTTGCGTATTCCCATGAGTTATAAATACGAGGAGTTATTGATGGTTGTTGTACCGACTGATTATAATTAACTTCAATCTTGACAGGTCCCTTTACTCCCCGTTTAGTTGTAACTACCAGAACTCCAGGATTACCTTTTAAACCGTACAATGCCTGGGTAGATGCATCCTTCAACAAAGTTATAGACTCAACCTCTTGTGGAGTAATATAATCGAGAACACGAGACCCATTAAACGACATTACCACTCCATCAATCACTACCAATGGAGTCTGCCAACCACTTAATGGATTGTTTGCTCCACGAATCAACATACCAAAACTTTCATCACTTGGCCGTGCTCCTGTCTGCGTCATCCCCAAATTCGGCACATTTCCATTCATTGCAGGAGACAATCTAGAATTCGGAGAAGACTCCATGATTTTACCTTTAACAGAAGTTACAGCACCTGAAATTGCACCACGTTTTTGCTTTGTAAAACCCATATCAATAATCTCATCACTTCTATGAGCATCCAAAGCCATTTTAACATCTACTTGCTCTTTATCGGCAAAACTTTGTATCTGATCGGCATAACCTAAATAAGAAAACACCAATGCATTACTTTGGTCATCGATCATAAGAACGTAATTTCCGTCAACATCCGTAGATGTTCCATTTTTGCCGTTCAAAGAATTAACGACAACTCCCTGTAACGGTTTACCATACTCATCTGTAACATTACCTTTTATAGTAGTAGTGACAGCAGACTGAGCACTAACGCCTTTCCCAAATGCACTCAAAAGCATACATCCGAGCAACAGGGTTATTTTGATATTTAATTTATGTCTCATACTTATTAACAATTTAAATCATTAAACAAACCTGTAAATACTACCAACCCGGATTTTGCCATTCTTCACCGGTCAAAGTACCCAGTTTATTTTGTTCAGAAAGATTCAATGGAACCCATAACCACTTATTCGAATAACATTGTCTTGGTGAAGTACGAACTGTTCTCCGAGTATATGTATAAATTGGAGTTCCTCCAGCGTCATCCCCCTTCCATGAAATTTCCATAGCAGTTGACCATTGATATTCTGTCATATCACCATCAGGAGCAGTCCAACGACGCAAATCATTGAATCGAATTTCTTCACCTACAAACTCGATACGTCTTTCATGACGTAAATACAGACGTGCTTCATCAGTAGTGGGATTTTCAGGAAGAGGAGGCATTGCTGCCCTTTCTCGAATCTCGTTGATCAATTGCATACCTTCCTGCACACGACCAGATTCAATTGCACATTCAGCTGTATTCAAAATCACTTCAGCCAAACGATACATTTTATACCTAGTAACTGTTCCATCTTTACCTTCACCTGAACTAGGTAACAAATGTTTATTCATATAATACCCTGTACGAGTTCGAGTCCGTTGAGTAACATGAATTCCGGTATAATTGTCCTCTTTATTTGTCCAGATCGTTTTATTACGATAATTATTACCAGCATATTTTACACCTGTACGTCCATCCGTCTCCTCATTCTTCCAAAGAGCATTTCGAGTACATTCATTATAAATAACTGTTGCATAAAAACGAGGATCACGGTCAACATATGGATTCATTGCATCATAAACCGGATTTTCTGTATTATAATTCGGCATCAAATGCTTTTCATCCATATAAGGTTTTTCCAAATCGAGCACGAAATAACTAGCTGTCGCCTCAGTACTATTGTATACTACATTCTCATACTGATCAACTAACTCTTGTGTCGGCACCATGCCACAACGATATCCACCTTGGAAGCCAACTCCATTGACAAACCATGGTACACCACCACCGTTACCCCGTGTAGAGAAAATCGTTTCAAGATCTCTTTCTGAAGTTGAGAAATCTGGATTTGAACAAAAATACTCACTGATAGCTGCTGCTGCGTCGGCTCCTTTACTCCATTTTACTTGCCCTTTCGAACCATAAATGCCAAATTCCGACGTATTGTGGCTTGTTTTGTACAACTCATAACCATTATCACGCAACTGCTGTAACGCCGCATGATTAATCTGATAAGCTTCCTCCCATGTCATCGCCTGATTCAATGGACTCGCGGCATAAAGAGCAAATCGAGATTTTATTGCAAGACCTAAAGCTTTCGTAACTCGGTTTGCTTCACTACCTGACGTATTTCTCCAAGGAATAGTCTCCTCCATCAACGCGGTATCAATATCTCCGAAGATAAAATCAATTACTTTCCGATATCCTTCCTCCCGAGTTGCTGCTCCATTATATTTTTGAACAAATGAAAAATCATCGTCATACATATTCGGTTTTGTCAATATAATTGTCAAAGCTCCGTAATTACATAACAAGTTCGAATATATGGCAGCTCTCAACAAACGAGCTTCTGCTTTCCATCGAGCACGATTCGTTTCACTTTTAACATTTGCCTCATCAATATGAGTCAAAAACATATTACATTTTCGAACACCCTCATAAGCAGAAGCCCATGAACGAGTTCCTTCAATCCAAGGATGAGAATTACTTGAACAAGCTCCATTATACATCATCGCATGACTCAAACCTGTCTCGACTTCAGCATCACAATCCCATAGATCATCTGAAATAGATACAAATGGATTTGTTTGAAAATGATATGCATTCAAACCGCCATTATCTGCATAATAATTATAACAACCATTAAGATACGCTCCGGTCATATCATTGTCTTTCCATACATCGTCTATATCGATTCGACCGTCCGGAGTTATATCCAAAACCCCCGAGCATGATCCCATAGCCAACAGAGAAGCCATGCCCAATATATATAATTTTTTCACTTTCATATTTAAAAAACTTTATCGCTTAGAATGTTATATTAAATCCAAGATTCCAAGTTTTAACCAATGGATAACCGATCTGATCATCTTGCTCAGGGTCTGTCGAATCGACTCTTAAACGATCCCAAGTAAAGATATTATCCCCACGAACATATACTCTAAGCTGCTTGATTCCTATTGCACGAAGTGCTTTTTCTGGAAGAGTATATCCCAACTCAACAGCTCTCAAACGTAAGAATGATCTATCCATAATGAAGAAATCATTGGCAACCTTTGAAGAGGTAGCTCCAGTCGAAAGTCTAGGATAGGTAATTTTTTCACCAGCCGCGTAACGTTCTGCTGTCCATGCATGTTTATGCCATTCATAAAAGGTTCCTTGGAAAATATTCTCATTTACACCTTGTCCACTATAATACATAGAATATTTACTTACACCTTGAAGGAAGACTGTTAAATCAAACCATTTATAATTTGCCGCAACCTGAAAACCGTATGATATACGCGGTACTTTTGAAGTATATCCGATAGGTACTTGATCTCTATCATCAATTACTCCATCACCGTTTTGGTCTATGTATTTAAAATCACCTAATTTAGGAGCGGTTCCAATAGCATATGAAATACCTTGATGTTCAACACCATTTTCATCGACGTAACCCTCAGTATAACGATCTAACTCCTCTTGAGTATTAAAATAACCATTGCCATTGCTCCAATCAATTTGATAACCCCAACATTGATTCAAAGAGAAACCTGTGGTACGATAACGATAGACGTAATCTTCTGTATACATTGGTTCATCCCAGAAAATCACTTTGTTCTTATTATAACTGAGGTTACCTTTTGCAGACAAGAACAAATCTTTGGTAACTTGTTTATTAAAATTCAACTCTATTTCGAAACCGCGGTTATCTACTACACCTAAATTCATTGTCGGCCACGAAATAATACCAGCAAAATAAGGATTCAAACCGCGACTTTTCAGAATATCTGAACGTTTTTCGATAAAATAATCAAAAGTCAAAGACCAGCTACTAAACAATTGAACATCTATACCATAATTTTGCTTTTTGGCAACCTCCCAATGCAAATTAGTGTTACCGATACGACCTTCAGTAACAGAACCATACCCTGAAACAATTCCGCTACCAGCGCTATATGTATTGTTGTCCATATAAAGGAAACGAGTTCCGCCTAATTGATCACTACCTACCTTACCATAAGAAGCTCTCAGTTTCAAGTTTGTCAAAACTTTATTACCTTTAAGGAATTCCTCATTTGTAACAACCCAACCTCCTGAAAAAGCAGGGAAGAAACCGAAACGTGTCTCAGGGGCAAATTGTTCCGAACCGTTGTAACCCATATTGATTTCGGCAAAATAACGATTGTCAAAACCATATGCAAAACGAGCAGCATAACTGATCACATTATACGGCATTGCAGACTCACCAGAACCAGTTGCATTCTCTTTAAGATCTCGTTGTGCCAATAACATTGCCGTCACATCATGTTTACCAAAAGTTCTATTGTAATTAATCGACCCTTGCAAGTTCACAGACCAGCTTGTATCGCCCGATTTACTAAGACCTATCGTTCCATTATTTTCAATAATACATGGGAAATAAATTGTATCTGTATTTTCATCCACCGTAGCAGTAAACTGCATTTCTTGAATGGTACCTTGCAAGAGCGTATTAGACACTGCATCAAACGATGCCATCCCTTTCAAGCTCAGACCTTTCGTAATAAAATCGAGCCCCCACTCACCTCCGATAGATGAATTCAGATTAGAGCGTACTGTATTCCAATAGCCCCTACGATTTATAGATTCATACGGAGAACGGTCTGCCTCAATTGGTTTAATAATTCGATATGGAACTACATCAAATCCTAATTCTTCACCCGGAGTAAGTGGCCCCACCGTCATCGGCTTTAAACCATTCACATTATGAAACAAATCTCGCACCATCCATGCACGGTCACCATTAGGATAGTAAGAAGTATTCGGTTGATTAATTTTTTCTACATAACTACCAATATTCACAAAAAGCTTTAAATCCTTCGTAACTTGATAGTCAACATTTGACCGAAAACTAAACCGATCATTTTTCATCTGAGGATCGTAACCCAAGAAAGATTTTGGCTCCGTATGCAAGTTACCTCCTTGATGAAGATATCCAGCATTAACAAAATATTTCAGTTCTTCTGTACCTCCAGTTACATTAATATTAACTTGGCTTTGAGAAGACCATTTTTTAAACATCTCGCGATACCAATCGTGATTTGGATACATATAATATCTACGAGCAGATTTTAAAGCATACTCTGGATCATTGGGATCCAAACCATACAACGGATCCAAATGCCGAGCTATTGTTCGTCCACTATACTCTTCATTCATACCATCATTCCGGTCTGCTTCGTTACGCATAGTCATAAATTCCCATGCATCAACCCGGGTCGGCTGACGAGTATAAGTTTGCCATGTTTGATCAAACACGACATTTAACTCAGTTTGGCCAACCTGTCCCCGTTTGGTTGTAATAAGGATTACACCATTAGCACCACGTACACCATACATAGCCGTCGCCGAAGCGTCCTTCAACACAGAAATTGTTTCGACCTCATTCGCATTTAATGTACGAATATTATCACGCGGCACTCCATCGATCAAAATCAAAGGCGACGTACCGTTAGTCGTTGCCATACCACGCAAGTACAGCTTTGCATCATCAAAACCTGGCTGAGATCCGCCATTTTGCAAAGAAGTCAAACCAGCCAAACGACCAGCCAATGCATTCGCAATATTAGGAGACGAACTTTGACGAAGTTCCTTACTCGTTACCGAAGAAATAGCAGCTGTAATAGACTCTTTTTTCTGAGTACCATACGCAACCACAACCACATCATCCAATGTCTGAACATCCTCTTCCATAACGATTGTAAAGGAAGTCCTATTCCCGACTTTGACTTTTAACGGTTTAAAACCGAAATAGGTAACGCTCAATTCAGCTCCTGCTGGAACCTTCAAAGTAAACTTACCTTCGAAGTCCGTTGCCGTACCGGTTGTTGTTCCCGTAACAGACACAGACACACCGATCAACGGTGCTCCGTTTTGATCCTGAACGACACCAGTAATAGTCTGAGTTCCATCCTGCGTAGATTCTGAAACTTCAGATAGGCTCCCATTACTCGAGAAAGCCGCGTATGGAACCGACGACAACATGAGCAACAATGCCAGCACCTTCGCACCGACCAGATTGCGACACATTGTCTTCGTCCATGTCTTGAAGTAAAGTAATGTTTTGTTCATAGATAAAAATTTAGGTTTAATTTTCTTGTTTCATCTGATTTTCCCCGCATAAAATTATTTAGAAAATTCCGATACCACGAAATTCTACAAATCTTGGCTATATATAGAGCTCATTTGTTTCATTTTTTTTCAAATTCTGTTCATTCTTCCGCCCAAACGGACTATCTTTATCAAAATTCAGGTCAAAATGATTCATCAAAAATCACTAAAAATCAATGCTTTAACAAAAAACAAAACTTTTTTCTGAAACAAAAACGAAAGAAATAAGCAAAGATTAATTAGCTTTGTTGACAAAGATACATAAAACCGACGAAACTAGCAACTATGCGCAGGAAGAATACCTCTCTCATCTTTATCATTTCCTTAATGTCATTACTTCAAATCAACATTAAGGCACAGGAAAAATTCCATATTTCCCCCCAAATATCCAACCTGCAAATCCGCGACATTTGTCAAGATTCACTCGGATACATCTGGTTCGCAACTGCTCGAGGTATCAATCGATACAATGGTTATGAATACGTACAGCTTTTCCGCAACGCATCGAACCCTCAGGCAAGTATCCAGTCAAACCGAATCAACAGACTCCATCTGGACAGACAAAACAACCTCTGGATATCCACATCAAGAGGTTTAAGTCGCTACGATATGACCAAAGACCGAATTATACCTTATAATATAGACAAAGATGATGAATACTACGCCGACGACATTAGTGAAGACAAACAAGGCAATATCTGGATCGCCACTTATAATAACGGCATCCTCAAATACGACCGCAAAAAAGATCATTTAGACAGATTCCCGATTACCTACCGAGGAGAAGAAACGCCTTTATACGTCCGGACTCTATTTATAGACAAACAAAATAATTTATGGATCGGCTACTCAGCCGGCTCAGCACTCGGACGGTACAACATAGACGATCAAACATCCGAGTTGATCTCCTTTCCAAATCAAACCGCAATTAATTGCATCACTAATTTCGGAGAATCACAACTTTGGATTGGAACAGACCAAGGAATCATCGCATACAGTATAAAAGAACGGAAAATAACCACACTTCCCGCCTCTTTAAAAAAACAGCGCGAACTAAATTACTCAAGAGTAAACAGCATTAAACTGATAGACAACGACAACTACATTATCACCTCAACTCGTCGTGCATATAAATATTGCATAACAACAGGAGAAGTGACAACCCTTACGATTGGCGCCAACGAAAACGACAAAAACAATGACATTACATGTGCCCTAAAAGACAACCAGGGAAATTTATGGTTGGGGACAGTTGAACAAAGTTTTTATAAAATTAAAAAATCTGAAAATATATTTAATAACTTAAATGAACTGAACGGGAAGCCCGTATTATCAAATTGTGAAGATACTCAATTCGACAGAATATGGATCGGAACAAAATACGATGGTCTGTTTCTACATTCAAAAAAAAGTGGGAAGACCATCGCCTATACATCACCACACTTGTCATCGTATAAAAATCAATCTCCGATAATTCGAGCTCTTTTCTGCGATAGTCGGGGACGAATTTGGATTGGAGCCGGCAGCAGCCTGATTATCGGCCAACTCACTCCGACCGGCTTTACCGAAATTACCGTTTCCGATGAACTATCGGTCATAGCAAAGATTGCCGAAGACAAACAAGGGAATATTTGGGTTGGCAGTTATTCAGGCCTTTATTGTTTCAAAAACAACACGACCACTTCTCCTCATAAAGTTATCGAAAATGCATCCGTGACGGCTATTGCACCACTGGACCAAAACGAAATAGCCTACGCTATTTACGGAACCGACGTCTACATAACCGATGCTGACAGCTTCCGTCAAAAGACATTAAACCCACAAGATTCTCTCGACAACGAATACGTATTAAACTCCTGTTCCGACCTTTACTTGGCTCAAGATACTATTCTGTGGATCAGCAACTACAACAGAGGTGTTATGCGTTATAATCCAAAAGATAGTACGATTTCAACCTATACACAACGAAAGGGTCTTCCAAGCAATGATGTCCTTTCCATCACGGAGGATAAAAATGGACATATATGGCTTGCAACGTCCAACGGACTTACTCGTCTAGATCCGAAAACAGGACGGCTGCGTAATTTCAGCGAAGCAGACGGTCTTTCCAATACTCAGTTTTTTGAGCAAGCCATACTAACCTCTTCTGAAGGAAATATTTACCTTGGAGGTAACTCTGGTGTCGACCGGTTCGACCCTTCCGATATCAAACAGAATGGATACCAACCGTCGGTCGTATTGGAAGACCTGAAAATACAGAATCGAAGCATATCTCCGGACGAAAAAAACTCTCCATTAGATCGCAACATTGCATATGCCCATAAAATTATTCTTAAACATAAAGAAAACTCATTCAGCATTGACTACACCGGCATCGATTACACGTACACCGATAAACTGCGTTATGCCTATAAACTTGAAGGGTTCGATCAGGAATGGATTGAAACAGACGGAAATAAACGAGCCCATTTCACCAATCTTCCGGCCGGAAATTATCGGTTCAAGGTAAAAGCACAAAACGGAGATGGAGAATGGAGTCCCGAAGTTGGAATAGACATTACGGTTAAAGCCTCTCCTTGGTTGACAGGTTGGGCCTATTTATTCTACTTTGCCGCAATCATCAGCGGAATCATCCTTGCAACCAAAATTTACTTCAGAAAAAAATACAATAAGAAAGCCAAAGAGCTGGCCGAACAACAACGTAAACACGAACAAGAAATCAACCGACAAAAAATCGAGTTCTACGGCAACATCTCTCACGAATTAAGAACACCGCTGACATTAATCAACGGAAACATCGAATTATTAGCCCAAAATGCTCGTACGGGCATTCACGACATGAAATTGATTTCAATACTGTCGTACAATTCAGGACGACTCTTAAAATTGGTCAACCAACTCCTCGACTTCAGTCGCATGGAGAGCGGATCGACTCCACTGCGCGTCTTGTATCTCGATTTCTATCCGATACTTCAGAATGTAATCAATTCATTCCGCTTCAGCGTCCAAGCCAAAGAAATCGAATACAAAATAGATATTGACCCCAATTTCCCGATGATCTATACGGACGATGACCTGCTTGAAAAGATCATAACCAATCTATTATCCAATGCAGTAAAATATACTCCACGAAGAGGCCGTATTCGCGTAGATGTGTCACATTCAGCCTCACAAAACACCTCCTCGCCAGGATCTGCCACCATGACAATAAGTATTACAAACACATGCGAAAAAATCGAGCCGGATGAATTGGAACGGCTGTTCGACCGTTTTACCCGATTAACAGGCAATGATGATATTCCCGGAAGTGGCATCGGGCTACACTACACCAAAACATTGATTTCCAGGCTACACGGAGATATCCATGCTGCATGGACTGAATCTGACGGACTCACAATGAGGTTGACAATTCCGGTCGGGAAAGAGGCTTTCTCTGCGGATGAAATAGCAGAAACCCCTTCTGCCGACGAAAGAGAATCTGTAGAATCAGATATAGAATCCATAGAATCATCCTCCAAAGAGAGCGAAGAAAACGACACATCTGCCGAATCACAACCGATCACCAAGCAACGTACTCTGCTAATCGTGGAAGATGACCCACAGATCCATACCCTACTCCACGAAATCTTACATCATGAATATAATGTACTGCATGCCTATGACGGAGCCGAAGGCCTACAAATGATCCGCTCACAAATGCCGGAGATTGTAATCAGTGATATCCGTATGCCCGAAATGGATGGAATAGCTCTTTGCAAAACCATTAAAAACGATCCTCAATTATGTCATGTAATTCTGATTCTCTTGACGGCTAAGAACAGAATCGAAGAACGAATCGAGGGTTACAATTGCGGGGCCGATGCCTATATAAACAAACCGTTTCGAGCCGATCATCTGATTTCGATCATCCATAACCAACAAGCCAATCGCGATCGAATGAAGGCCTTCTTCCACAGCCAAAATCCGACTTCGGAACAAAACGACGAAGACAACGACAACAGGATTCCCGATTCATTATCGGAAATCGATCGCCGTTTCTTAGAGAAACTTCATCAATTCATCGATAAAAGTATTGAAAATCCAGATATTAACATCAATGTAATTGCTGTCGAACTCGGATTCAGTCGAACAAGTTTTTATCGAAAAATGAAAGGCCTGACCGGTTTAGCACCCAATGATTATGTCCGCAACTTCAAAATGAAAAAGGCAGCAAAACTGATTCTGGAGGGGAATTTGAGTATCGCCGAAATTTCCGACCAAACGGGCTTCGGTACACAATCCCACTTCTCCACTGCATTCAAAAAATATTTCGGCGTAAGCCCCAAAGACTATAAAGAAAAATGGAAAGCTGAACAACAACAAAAAAACCGGACGAAATAAAATTATAACAAAATAGTCTTTTTTTTATCAAATTTCGGAAAAAATCATTTACTTTGTCTTACTTGGTAGTGTTTGTTTCGTTCTCAACTGCACCTTGTTTTGCATTGACTAAGATAGAAATAACCCAACTGCTAAAACCTAACTGAGTAACCAAAAACAAGACGAACAAATCTCGTCCGATGAAGTTTTTAAGTAAAATAGCCTTTTTACTTACGTGTTGCTGCTGTTCGATTATCACATGGGGACAAGTGGTCAGCAGCGATTCGTGGGCAGCGACTGATGCGCTCGGGCGTAAAATTCGCGACTATCAAGAAGCAGGAAATAAAAAACAAAATAAGTTCGTTGCCTTATTTTATTGGACTTGGCACATATATGATCTTCCACCGGGCAGTCAGGTGAACAACAATACCGAAATCCTCCGTAAAAATCCGGAGGCAATTTTAGACTATAATCATCCGGCATGGAACAATCCCGGTAGATACTATTGGGAACAACCGTTATTCGGCTATTATAAAACTACCGACCCATGGGTTCTGCGCAAACATGCGGAAATGCTAGCCGATGCAGGCGTAGACGCGGTATTTTTTGACTGCACCAATTTGACCTTAACGTGGAAAGAATCATACGACGTACTGATGGAGGTATGGGATCAGGCCCAGAAAGATGGAGTCAATGTACCGAAAATCGCTTTTATGTTGCCGTTTGCCTCCCCTGAGTACGGAACGCCTCAACTTCATATGCTCTATGAAGACATCTATAAACCAGGACGATATCCAAATCTGTGGTTCATCTGGAAAGGAAAGCCCTGTATCATGGCCCAACCTGAATATCTGAGCGATTCAAAAGAGGATCAGGAAATTGCTGAATTTTTCACTTTCCGCCCCGGACAATCCGATTATGTTGACGGACCCAAACGAAACGATCAATGGGGATGGATGGAAATCTATCCGCAAAACGGCTACGCCCCACTTCCTAACGGCGGCTTTGAACAGACCGTAGTAAGTGTTGCCCAGAATGCCAATTTTGCCAGCGGAGGTCATTTCTGTGCCTTCAACGAACCGGAAACATTCGGACGTAACTTCAGCATGCTCAAAGGATTCGATCCGCGTGTTGATGGATACCTCTACGGCTGGAATTTCCAGGAACAATGGAATCGTGCTTTTGAAATAGACCCCGAACTGGTGTTCGTAACCGGTTGGAACGAATACATTGCAGGACGCGCTGCCGACTGGCCTCCCCACAGACCCTATTATATGGCTTTTCCAGATCAATACAACTGGAACTGCAGCCGCGATATTGAGCCCAATGCAGGATGGGGTGACAAGGGTGACGTTTACTACCTGCAACTCGTCGACAATGTCAGGAAGTTCAAGGGTATGGACGCACCTGAAAAGGCATCTGCCCCCAAAACCGTAAAAATCGGTAAAGCCGACGGATGGGACGATGTAGCTCCATACTATCATCACTACAAAGGAAACACCATGCATCGAAATCACAAAGGGTATGGTGGTAACATGTATATTAATCAATCAGGTCGCAACGATATCATTGGAGCCAAAGTTGCCCGCGACGATGAAAACCTCTATTTCTACGTCGAAACTGCTGAAGAACTGACTCCTTCGACTGACCGGAACTGGATGATGCTCTTCATCGATACCGACCGCGATAAAACGACCGGATGGAACGGTTATGACATCATCGTTAACCGGGTTTCGCCTAAAGGCAAGAAAGTTATCGTTGAAAAGAACGTCGGAAACCGGTGGGAATGGGAGACCGTCGCCGAATGTAAATTCGCCGTCAACGTCGACAAACTCGAGTTCGCCATCCCGAGAGAGGTGCTCGGTATCGACGGTGAGGAGGTAAACATCGAATTCAAATGGAACGACAACATGCAGGACA
>CALURC010000011.1 GCA_944323075.1 uncultured Alistipes sp.
TCTTTGAAGGTTACGCAACGCGCAGAAGGATAATGCAGTAGATAACTAACTAAATCGTAACCTATTACTATCAAGAGCAATTAACCTACGCTCATTTCCAATAAATTACACTCTTTTCGTAACTTCATACAGCAAAAGTACCAAAATTCAATTTAATGACTCTTGGTTTGTCGTAGGAAATAAAAAAATATTAAATTTGTAAACATGGGATGTATGCGTGCCAATTCCCTTATTTTATGTGAAATAATGACGAAAGAGTTATGAAAGTACGGAGTACGCTTTTAGGATTGTCGTTGGCGATGTTTTTCTGCCTCTCGGCCGGTGAAATGGAGGCGCGTTCGCCGCAAGGTGTGCAGATAACCGTTCCGGGTGAATCGGTTACAGTTTATCTGGATGGGAAGCAGGTCTCGGATCCTGCATCCAGTTGCTTTATCGCCCGGATTAAACGTGGAGATCATCGGATCGAAGTGCGCAATTCGTGTGGAGAAGTTATTTACAACGAGGTGATTCGTTGCCGGAAAAATCAAGTGGAACAGATCCGGCTTGCTTCCCGAACGGGAAAGGTAAAACAGCTCGACAAGAAAAAGTTCGATGAAATGCTCAAAATGATTGAGCATGAGCATTTCGGAGAGGGAAAGAATGCGATTCTCTCGATGGTTGTCGGAGAGAACGGTCTGTCGACCGAGCAGATTCGCCGGATTCTTGCCTCCTATTCGTTCGACGAAAACAAACTCGAAGCCTTAAAGATGTGTTATCCTTCGGTTGTCGATCCCGAAAACTATTACACGCTTGCCTCTGTATTTACTTTTGCTTCGAGTAAAAAGAAAATGGCGGCATTTTTGCGGCAAACAAGATAGTTTGGACAGCAAAGAGGGAAGAAAAGTGTACGGAGAAAGTCACTGATAAAGTGGCTATTCGTCCGTCTTTTTATCGAAATCGACTTCGCCGAGCTGGTTCATAAGAGTTCGTACTCGCGCTGCACGACGGACCATATAGTCCGAAGGTGCCTGAAGTTTCATGCGTAGAGGATTCGGGAGTACTGTAGCAATCATCGAGGCTTCATAACGATTCAATTCCGCCGCGCTTTTCTCGTAAATTTCTTGGGCCGGAGCCTCTACTCCATACATGTTGCAGCCTGTCTCGATAACGTTTAGGTAGACTTCCATGATACGGCGTTTGTTCCAGCAAAATTCGATCAAAACCGTATAATATGCTTCGATCCCTTTGCGGAACCATGTCCGGGAAGGAAGACAGAAGACATTTTTTGCCGTTTGCTGAGAAATGGTACTTCCTCCGCGCAGACGTTTGCCTTCTCTGTTTTCGTCGAGAGCCTGATTGATGGCATCCCAATCGAAACCGTTATGAGTAAGATAATTGTTGTCCTCTGTAGCTACGACGGCTTGTATCATCGTAGGGTTGATTTTTTCAAGAGGAACCCAATTGGAGTGGACTGACAGCCCCTCTTCACGTAGATTTTCAAATAACCGTACGACTTTAAGCGGAGTTACTGTTACCGGAATGAAACGGAACAACAGGGCCGTACTGACCGAGTAGGTCAGAAAAAACAGAATGATGTAGATTATCAAACGTTTCAGATAACGCATAAGAAAAACAGACTCCGTTGCAGGTAATACCGATCCGTAAAGAGGGAACCCGTTGTTATTTCTGTGAGAACCCGGACAAAAATAGTGTAATTTTTATCATTCGGGTGCGAAAAAAAGAGAAAAATATTCGAATTAAAATATAAGCTGTATATTTGCACCGTTTTTTGAAGGGTCTATATATAATTGGGAAATACCTAAGAAAATAAAATCATTTTTAAAAAGATGGCACAGAAAAAGTTTATCACTTGTGACGGTAATTATGCGGCCGCTCACATCGCTTACATGTTTAGCGAGGTGGCAGCAATCTATCCGATCACTCCGTCCTCGACCATGGCAGAGTATGTCGACGAATGGGCTGCAAACGGACGTAAAAACATGTTCGGTGAAAAAGTGAAAGTTGTTGAAATGCAATCAGAAGCCGGTGCTGCCGGTGCGGTGCATGGTTCGCTCCAGAGTGGGGCCTTGACTTCAACGTTCACTGCATCGCAAGGATTGTTGTTGATGATCCCGAATATGTATAAAATCGCCGGCGAATTGTTGCCGTGTGTCTTTCATGTGTCGGCTCGGGCTCTTGCTGCTCAGGCTTTGTCTATTTTTGGTGATCATCAGGATGTGATGGCAACCCGTCAGACGGGATTTGCCATGTTGGCATCAGGTAGTGTTCAGGAGGTGATGGATCTGGCCGGTGTGGCTCACCTCGTGGCTATCAAATCTCGCGTGCCGTTCCTGCACTTCTTCGATGGTTTCCGAACTTCGCACGAAATCCAAAAAATTGAAATGATCGACGAGGAGGCTTTGACCTCTCTGCTCGATCGGAAAGCTCTGGCTGAGTTCCGGAAGAGAGCCTTGAATCCGGCTCACCCCGTAACGCGTGGAACTGCCCAGAACTCCGATATCTATTTCCAAACGCGTGAGGCATCTAATAAATTCTATAACGCTGTACCTGATCTCGTGGCAGAGACTATGGCTGAGATCAGCAAAATCACCGGTCGGGAATATAAACCGTTTACTTATTATGGTGATCCCGATGCTGAGAACATCATTATCGCGATGGGATCGGCTACCGAAACAATCAAGGAGACCATCGATTACATGCAGTCGAAAGGCGAGAAGGCAGGTCTTATTTCGGTACATCTCTATCGTCCCTTCTCGGCAAAATATCTGTTGAGCGTTATGCCGAAATCGGTAAAACGTATTTGTGTATTGGATCGTACCAAAGAACCCGGTGCCAATGGCGAGCCGCTCTATCTGGATGTACTTGAAGCTCTTAATGGAACGGATTGCAAACCGTTGGTTATCAATGGTAGATATGGCCTCTCTTCGAAAGATACCACGCCTGCTTTGATGTTGGCTGTTTACGAGAACTTGAAGGCAAATGAACCGAAAAACCACTTTACGGTAGGTATTGTCGATGATGTTACCTTTACCTCGCTTCCTGTTGGTCCTGAACTTCATTTGGAAAATTCAGGTACATTCGAAGCTCGTTTTATCGGTTTGGGTGCTGACGGTACGGTGGGGGCCAATAAAAACTCGATCAAAATTATTGGTAATTCGACCGATAAATATTGTCAAGCATATTTTGCGTATGACTCGAAAAAATCGGGTGGATATACTTCATCTCACCTGCGTTTCGGAGACACTCCGATTCGTTCTCCCTATTTGGTCAATACGCCGGACTTCGTGGCTTGTCACGTGCCCTCTTATTTGGGAAAATATGATCTGTTGAAAGGTCTGAAAGACGGTGGTACCTTCTTGTTGAACAGCATCTGGGATGAGGAAACGACCAAAAAACATCTGCCTGATGCAATGAAGAAGTATCTGGCCGAGCATAAGATCAACTTCTATATCATTAATGCAACGAAAATCGCTGCAGAGATCGGACTTGGTAGTCGTACCAATACGATCATGCAGAGCGCTTTCTTCAAGGTTTCGGGAGTCATTCCTTACGAACAGGCCAAAGAGGAGATGAAAAAAGCCATCTACAAGTCTTATGGCAAGAAAGGTGAGGAAGTGGTAAATATGAACTACGCCGCTGTTGAACAAGGTGGAGCCGTGACCAAAATCGAAGTACCTGCCGAATGGGCTAATCTGACGGTTACCGAAGCTAAAGAGGAGGAAGTTCCAGAATTTATCAGCAAGATCGTTCGTCCGATCGAAGCGATGGAAGGTGATAAATTACCGGTCAGCGCATTCAATGGTCGCGAAGATGGAACATGGGATGCAGGTACGTCTCGCTATGAAAAACGAGGTGTAGCTGTGAAAGTTCCCGAATGGCAATCTGAAAACTGTATCCAATGTAACCAGTGTGCATATGTTTGTCCTCATGCTGCTATCCGTCCGTTCCTTTTGACCGATGAAGAGGCTGCTGCTGCACCTGCCGACATGAAGACCATTCAGGGTGTCGGAGCTACCAAAGCCTACAAGTTCAGAATGCAGGTTTCTGTATTGGATTGTACCGGTTGTGGAAACTGTGCGAACATCTGTCCGGCACCGAACAAGGCGTTGGTAATGAAACCGCTCGAAAGCCAAATCGAAAAGGGTGAGGCCGACAACTGGACTTATATGAACGAAAAGGTCGGATATAAAGATACGATTGTTGATAAGACCAAAACAGTGAAGAACAGTCAGTTCGCTCAACCGTTGTTCGAGTTCTCCGGAGCTTGTGCAGGTTGTGGTGAGACGCCTTATATCAAAGCGGTTACTCAACTGTTCGGCGATCGGATGATCATTGCGAATGCAACCGGATGTTCGTCAATTTATGGCGGTTCGGCTCCCTCTTCTCCTTATTGCACCAACAGCAAGGGATACGGTCCGGCTTGGGCAAACTCTCTGTTCGAGGATAATGCCGAGTTCGGTTTGGGTATTGCTTCGGGTGTAGAGAAGTTGCGCGAGAATTTGGCTGCTTTGGTTGCTCAGGCTGTTGAAAACGAAAGTTGTTCAGCCGAAATCAAAGAGTTGTTGAATGAGTGGCTGGCCAACAAAGACGATGTGGCGAAGAGCGAAGAGATCTCGGCCCGTTTGATACCGATGCTCGAAGCTGCAGATTGTCCGTTGTGCAAAGAGATCCTCGAGATGAAAGACTACTTCGTTAAGAAGTCGCTTTGGATCATCGGAGGTGATGGTTGGGCTTACGATATCGGATTCGGTGGTTTGGATCACGTGATCGCTTCGGGTAAGAATGTGAACATTCTCGTTCTCGATACCGAGGTCTACTCGAATACCGGTGGACAGTCATCGAAGAGTACGCCGACCGGTGCTGTAGCCAAATTCGCTTCTGCCGGAAAACGTGTACGTAAAAAAGATCTCGGTGCAATGGCCATGACTTACGGTTATGTATATGTGGCTCAGGTTGCGATGGGTGCAAATCACAATCAATATTTGCAAACCATCAAAGAGGCTGAGGCATATGACGGTCCTTCTTTGATCATTGCTTACGCACCGTGTATCAATCACGGAATCAAAGGTGGTATGGGTCTCTCTCAGATTACCGAAAAAGAGGCTGTTGAGTCAGGTTATTGGCATTTGTGGAGATACAATCCTATGTTGCCTGCTCAAGGAAAGAATCCCTTCACATTGGATTCTAAGGAACCCGATTGGAGTAAGTTCCAAGAGTTCTTGAATAAAGAGGTTCGTTACACGTCTTTGGTGAAGATGTTCCCTACCGAAGCTCAAGAACTGTTTGCTGCATCTGAAGCTGATGCCAAATGGCGTTACGATACCTATAAACGCTATGCGGCAATGGACTATTCAAACGAAAAGAAATAGTAGATCCTGTTTATAGTTTTTCATGAAAAAGAGAACCAGTTGATGCTGGTTCTCTTTTTTTGTCGAGAAAAAGGCTTGGTCCAATGCCTGAGATTATTCGTTTTGCAGATTTTGAAGAATCCGTTTTTTATTGTAAATTTGTTTCCATGTTGTCGCATGCCGATGCTCTCGGTTGTGCGGGTTGACGAAAATTAGTCTTAAACCTTAAAAATACTAACTGAATTAAACATGAAAGACTTGACGACAAGAGCTGCGGATAATATCCGTATCCTCGCAGCTTCGATGGTGGAAAAAGCCAAGTCGGGACATCCCGGCGGGGCAATGGGTGGTGCCGATTTTGTTAACATCCTCTATTCGGAATACCTGAACTATAATCCGGAAGATCCTCGTTATCCGTTCAGAGATCGGTTCTTCCTCGATCCGGGACATATGTCACCGATGCTCTATTCGGTTCTTGCGTTGGCCGGTTATTTCAATATGGATGAAATCGCGGCATTCCGTCAATGGGGAAGTCCTACACCTGGACACCCGGAGGTCGATCTCGATCGGGGTATTGAGAATACTTCCGGACCACTTGGTCAGGGACATGCCATGGCCCTGGGTGCTGCAATCGCCGAGCGTTTTATGGTAGCTCATTTTGGTGAGTGGGTTGCTCACAAAACATATGCTTTTATCTCTGACGGAGGTATTCAGGAAGAGGTCTCTCAGGGAGTAGGCCGGATTGCTGGACACCTCGGATTGAGCAACTTTATCATGTTCTACGATTCGAACAATATTCAGCTCTCGACAAAAGTAGAAGAAGTTTCGACAGAGGATATTGTTGCCAAGTATGAGGCTTGGGGATGGAATGTGATCAGCATCGACGGAAATAATGCGGCTGAAATTCGTCAGGCGTTGAACCGTGCGATCGCCGAGACTGAAAAACCGACCTTGATCGTAGGCCATACGTTGATGGGTAAAGGTGCTTTAGGAAAAGAGGGAGAAGATTTCTCGAATAAGGTTTCCACCCACGGGCAACCGCTTTCTGCAGCAGGAGGTGACATCGCGAAAACCGTAGCTGCTTTGGGTGGTGATCCGGAGAATCCGTTCGTGATTTTCGATGACGTGAAAGAGCTTTATGCAAAACGCCGCGAAGCTTTGAAGAAATGGTATGCACTCCGCAAAGAAGAGGAGTCGATTTGGAGAGCATCGAATAAAGAGTTGGCAGCTAAGCTCGATCTTTTCCTTTCGGGTAAGACTCCGGAGATTGACTATTCGAAGATCGCGTGTGGTGATAATGTAGCGACTCGTGCAGCATCTGCAGCAGTGCTCTCATATCTGGCAGAACATGTTGAAAATATGATTGTCGCTTCGGCGGACTTGAGCAACTCGGACAAGACCGACGGTTTCCTCAAGAAAACGCATGCCATGACCAAAGGCGACTTTACGGGACGTTTCCTGCAACCCGGTGTAGCTGAGTTTACGATGGCTTGTATCATGAACGGTATGGCTCTGCACGGCGGTGTCATTCCTGCCTGCGGTACGTTCTTCGTATTCTCTGACTATATGAAGCCGGTTTTGCGTATTGCAGCTCTGCAACGTCTCCCGGTAAAATATGTGTGGACGCACGACTCATTCCGTGTCGGCGAGGACGGGCCTACGCATCAACCGGTAGAACATGAGGCTCAGTTACGTTTGATGGAGCAATTAAGAAATCACAAAGGTGAACGTTCCGTTGTGGTGCTGCGTCCAGCTGATAGTTATGAAACGGTTGCTGCTTGGAAAATCGCAATGGAGAATGAACGTCCGACTGCATTGATTCTTTCTCGTCAGAATATCAAGAATTTGCCAGCTGCCAGTGGTGATCGGGCTAAAGAGGCTATGCAGGCTGTCAAAGGTGCATATATTGTAGAGGACTGTGCGGGGACACCGGATGTTATCCTCTTGGCTAGCGGTTCGGAGGTGGCTACGTTGGTAGACGGTGCCGAAAAGCTGAAAGCAGACGGGTTGAAGGTTCGCGTTGTGTCGGTTCCTTCAGAGGGTCTGTTCCGCGATCAGCCGAAAGAGTATCAACAAAGCGTTCTCCCTTGTGGTGTACCCAAGTTCGGTATGACTTCAGGACTTCCTGTTACGCTTGCTGGATTGGTGGGTAATGATGGAGTTATTTTCGGACTTGACCATTTCGGATATTCAGCTCCTGCGAGTGTGCTTGATAAAGAGTTCGGATTCTCAGGTGAGAATGTGTACAATCAAGTAAAAGCAATGCTGAAGAAGTAAGAGTCTTTTTAATTTTGATATTTGGTTGCGGACCGGTCTTATATAGATCGGTCCGCTTCATTTATGAATATTATCCACCGGCACAAAAGTTGATTGCAAAAGTTCTGTATGTCAGAATTTTTACATCTCAATAAATGTGTCGAAAATGAAGTGTATTAGGTGTATACACACTCATCTTATTGTCTTTTTTTGTAGGGGAAAGTGTTTCTTCCCAAATCTTGAAAAATAATATTCTGCCCGATGTCATAGTCATTAATCGTAAAGGTTTCGTCGATTCCTTGTTTGCCTCAGAAGTAATTTCAAAATATTATGCGACATTGGAAAAGGGCTTCAGACAGGTTGGGTTACCTCGATTTATCATATCGGGGCGAGAGTAAAGATGATTTTTGGTCTCAGGGGTAATGTAAATATGCGTTTATCATATGACTATGGAGGCATGAGTGTAGTTTAGATTTTATTCCCAATCCACGTATGGATTATACGGTTACAAAGTACTTAAGATGATGGGGTGGATTTACTGGCTAACAGAGGTAAATTTCATCCATATTTATACCAACATTCGTGTATAATGTGTGGTGAATGTATTTGAAAAAAGATTATAAAAACTTCGATAGTATCGTTTGTCACATTATCTTTTGGCAATTTTTTTTATTTAACAGGTATCTGTCAGGTTGGAGTAGCTCATCTATATGGTATAAGATGTTATATGAACGGAAGTCAGGGATATGTCAATAGAATCCAAGCTTATTGTTTAATATATATATTGATATAAAAAGAAGAGTCTGTGTTAACACAGACTCTTCTTTTTATATGTACTAGATTTTCTTGCAAAAATTCATTTTTATTATTTTACGAAACGAACATCACGTATGTATAGCTCTGTTGTACCGTCAGCAATACCATCGAAGTCGAATCGCATGCTACCTCCAGCACTTAAGCTTCCGCCTGCTGCTGTTACTTTATCTTTTGCTGCATTGATATCGAATTCAGCTTCAATCCAATCATTAGAGGCGTTGAATTTGTAATTGTATTCCTGCCCCCCCACAATATTATAGTAGAGAGTTAGCTCGAAGTTCTTGGGGCATTTATATTTAATAATCAGTTTATTGTATCCGGATAAGTCATCGGTTCGTTTGGTGTTGATCTGCGGGTCTGCGGCTCCATTATCAGCAATATATAGATATGTCAATCCATCCGTATAACTATACATTTCTGTAACATCTTTCAATGTTGCTCCAGAAGATCCAGAGAACACCAAGAACATACTTTCAGACAATTTGGTCTCATCGTCATTACGTCCACGTAGCGTAAAGTCAGAGAATGTGATCTCAGCACCCGATTGGTCTCCGAGGAACAATTCAAGGGAGGTAAATTCAGACCAAGAATTGTTGTTCATCAGCATACCTAAATCGAATGAGTAATCAGTCTCCTGTGTAGTTGCACTTAATGATGCGATCTTGTACTGGGTCGCTTTACCATTAACGGCAAGCATAAGATCGACAGCTTTATTGCTCTTATAGTTGAAGTGCAAGACCGGACTTGTCGTTGCTTGTGCTAAAACGTTAGTTTTGAATGAAGGAGCAGATCCAGTCGTGGTTACTGTAAATTCACCTTGAGGTCCGATGTATCCTGATGAAGTATATTCCAAATCGTTGTATGTGTCAATTTTGAAGTAACCTTCGATGAACGCGTTAGGATCTACAGCTGCAGAGATGGTAACAGTATATTCCATTTCGTTCATTACGAGAACTATGGTTTTGGGTGAAGTCAAATCTAATGTTACACGACCCGAACCCTCTTTGCCGTTGTATGATACGCCATCAGCCATTGTGAATGCGACTTCTACTTGAGAGAAATCTTCTTCTTCGACATAATTCAACGTATAAGCAATATTTTCAGCATCAAACTGTACGTTTGCAACGTTGTTTGCAGTCATAGACGTGATCAAATCAGAAGGAGTTACTGTAACATTTTCTTCACTAGTTACAGAAACCTCTGTGTCGTAAACGGCAATAACATGGATTGCATATGTTTTACCATTAGTCAAACCTTCGATTGTTGCAGATGTTGCTTCAGGATCGTTTACTTCTGTTGTAACCGTTTCTTCTCCTGCTGTTGCTTCTACAATGAATTTAACCAAATTAGCGCCATCAACTTTATCCAAAGGCAACCAGTTTACATAGGCAGCTTGAAAACTCGGAGTTGCAGTGATGTAATCCGGCATGTCATATTCGATTAAAGATGCACTAGGAGTAATTCGTTTGATCAATGCGGACGATTTTTCTCCATTCTCGTAAACAGCTACAACAGTGAACGTATATTGCTGTTCGTTGGTCAAACCAGATATGGTTGCTGATGTAATACCGGATTCCACGGTGGCACTACCTCCATTATCAGCCGGAGTCCATGTTACCAAATATTCTTTAAGAAAATTGGAATTCGGAGCACCCCAACTCAAAGTTACCTTCTCATAGCCGGTATGCGATTGAAGATTAGTAGGAGGAAGCGTTACATAACTGTTTCCTTCGTCGTCGTCCTTACACGAAGTGAGGAACAACGCAGGAATCAGTAATAATAACGTACTGATTTTGAACAGTTTTTTCATAAATTGGAAGTTTTAAATTAAACAAAGCTATTAATGATATGTAGTTTTCTTTTTTCGTTTGGGCATAAAACCCACTAAATTATATTGGCTAAGATAGTACAAAATTTTATCGGGTGCAAAATAATCGGTCGAAAAAATCGTTTGTCAAGTTAATTTTTTGTGCAATTCGATTTTTTTACCTCTTAATGTGTTTGTATGGCATTTATTTATAAATAGTTGTGTGTATTAGTGCTTGAAGGAATGTTTTTTTTGTTTTGTTGTTGATAATCTTTGTTATATCGCATTATTCTTCACTAATAGCGAGTAATTGTTCTCGGTATGCTGCCAAGATTCTGGATTTGGAAATGAATCCTAAGTATTTACGTTCAGATGTAACTACAGGAAGCATCCATGCTTTCGACTCTTCGAATGCGTTTAATACACTGCCGATTTGTTCGTTTTGATAAATGAGATCGGGGGGATCGATCATATATGCATCGATCTTTGTACCGTATTTTTCAGGAGAAAACATATCGGCCCGTAAGTCATCTAATTGAACAACTCCTAGTAGGATCCCGTCTCGGCTGACGACCGGGAAAATGTTTCGGTGAACCGTTGCGATCAGACGTACAACGTCACCCAAGGTTGTGTCAAGCGATATTTTGTGAAAATCGGTCTCCATTAGGGAGGGAAGATTCAAGAATACAAGTACTGATTTGTCTTTATTGTGTGTGAGCAGTTCTCCGCTTTGCGAAAGTTTCTTGGTGTAGATCGAGTAAGGTTCGAGATAATATCCCACGGCAAACGAGAGTGCGGATACGAGCATCAGAGGAACGAATAGAGCATACCCATTGGTAAGCTCTGCGATTAGAAAGATCGATGTCAAGGGTGCATTCATGATTCCTGACATTACCCCGGCCATACCGACCAATGTGAACGGAATGATTGGCAACTCTAGACCGAAGAAGTAGTTCAGCATGTATACCATTGTTGCTCCGGTGAAAGCTCCTACAAACAGTGAGGGTGCAAAGGAGCCTCCGACACCTCCAGCTCCGTTTGTAGCTGACATGGCAACGACTTTAAAAAAAAGTGTGGCAAGTAGATACAGCATGACAATCCACCCTACATTCCTGTATCGGAAAAACAGGGAGTTGTTGAATAGAGCGTCTATATTCCCATGCATTAAATCGACCAGTGAGCTGTATCCTTCGCCATATAGTGGTGGAAAAAGAAAAATTAGAACACCAATGGTGATACCTCCAGCCAACCATTTGCCCGACATGCTTTTTATCCGGTTGAAAATGCCGGAAATCAATGTGTTGATTTTTGTAAAATAATATGACATCAGTCCGCAGATCAGTCCCAAAAGCACATAAAACGGAAGATGTTTTAATTCGAATATGTGTTTGATGTCGAGGTTGAATACCGGATCGAAACCGTTGAGGAAGAACATCAATGTCGTTGCGGTTACGGTGGAGATCAGTAGTGGTATGATTGACGATACGGTGATGTCGAGCATCAGGATTTCCAGAACGAATACGACCCCTGTAATGGGAGCTTTGAAGACGGCAGAAAGAGCTGCTGCGGCTCCGCAACAGAGTAAGAGCGTAATGTTCTTATAGTTGAGCCTCATGAAACGTCCGATGTTTGATCCGACGGCAGCTCCTGTGTATACAATAGGTGCTTCAGGACCGACTGAACCTCCGAATCCTATAGTTGCTGAACTGGCGATGATGGACGAATAGCAATTGTGAGGTTTGATGCGGGATCCCTTTTTACTCATGGCATAAAGGACCCGGGTAACACCTTCGCTGATATTGTCGCGGACGACGTAACGAACGAAAAGCGTGGCAATAATAATTCCGATAATTGGATAGAAAAGGTAAAAGACGCTGGCAGAATCAATGGCGAACCAACTAGTCAGTACATACCGGAAAAATGCCAAGATCCGTTCGAATAGGAATGTGGCGAATCCAGCCGTCAGTCCGACGACGATCGATAACAAGATCATCAACTGCTTGTCTGAAAGACGTTTGGTGGCGATGATTAGGTATCTGTATAAGATAGCTGTTTTCGATCCCGATCTGGACATGCTGCGAGGTGAAAATTGGATTACAATGTATCGTCGCAGAGAGAATCTGACGTTTAGAAGGGTTTGATTCCCATAATGCGGCGGACTTCAGCTAATGTCGCTCCTGAACTTTCACGTGCCTTTTCTGCTCCTTGTTTTAGAACACGAGACAAATAGGCTTCGTCGTTTATGATATCTTGTATTCGTTCTCTGATGGGGGCGATAACTCCAATGATATCTTCGGCCAGTTGCTTTTTCAGATCGCCGTATCGGATTTCACACCGATTCCACAATTCGGTATAGTGAGCAACGGTATCGGGAGTTGAAACGGCTTTCAATATTGTGAAAAGATTGGCGATTACCTCTGGCATGGGGCTGTCAGGTGCAGTTGGTCCAGAATCGGTTACGGCTTTCATGACTTTTTTGCGGATTGCGGCATCGCTATCTGTCAGAAAGATTCCGTTACCTTCGGATTTTCCCATTTTCCCAGTACCGTCGAGACCGGGAATTTTGATCAACTCACCTCCGAAAGTGTACGGTTGACACTCAGGGAAAAAGTCTACTTGGTAAAGCTGGTTGAACCGACGGGCAAATCGGCGGGTCAATTCCAGATGTTGTTCTTGATCTTTACCGACCGGAACACGTGTTGCTCGATGTTGTAGAATGTCCGCAGCCATTAGAACAGGATAGCTCAATAAGCCTATGTTAACGTTGTTGGGCTGTTTGCGGATTTTGTCTTTAAACGATGTCGTACGTTCCAATTCGCCAACGTAGGCATGCATGCTGAGCAGTAAGGACAGTTCTGCCACTTCCGGTACGTCGCTCTGTACGTAGATTGTAGCTACTTCGGGGTCGAGTCCTGCGGCCAGATATTCAGCTAAGACATTTTTAACATTAACATGTAGCATTTTCGGGTCGGGATGCGTTGTCAGAGAGTGGTAGTCTGCGATGAAGAAAAAGCATCTCTCTTCGTGCTGCATTTTGACGAAGTTTTTCAATGCCCCGAAATAGTTTCCCAAATGTAAATTGCCTGTTGAACGGATACCGCTAAGAACTGTTTCCATATGTGGTTACGAAGTTGCTTAAGTAAGAATTATTTTAATAGTCTGCAAATCTACAAAAATTACGATAAAAAAATTATTTTAAAGTTATGAAAATAGAAAACAACCCTACATCACTACGATGTAGGGTTGTTTTTATGGGGCAATATTAGATAGATTTAGAACACAATAATGTTTCTGTTTTTGATAAAAAGACTATTCGTTGATTCTGTCATACAATGCAGCTACTTGAGCGTCGGTTAGAACCTTGTCGTAAATACGAGCAATACCGATATCTCCAATCCAGCAACATTCGGCATTTGTCGCGCTACCCGGATCACCGCCTACACAGAACCAGTGGCATGCTTCCGTATTGGGGAAGGATAGATCACCGCTTGCTTCGATTTCGCCTTTTAATTCACCATTGATGTAGATATAGGCTTTACCGGCGTCTTTATTCCATACACCGACAACGTGGTAGTATACTCCTTTTTCAGGAACAATACCACTTGTGCACCATTTCCATCCGCCTCCGACGTAAGGTAGGAAGGTGAATTCGTTGGTTTCTTTCTTTAACAAGAAGCCGGTTCCTCCACCTTGCATCGAGCTGAACATCTTGATTTCACTGCCGATTTTCAAATCAGAGTTCAGCATAATCAGCATTTCCATTGTGTGGCCATCGGCCAAAGCGCTTTTGTATGCTTCGTCTCCCGCGTAATCGATTTTGAGATAACTGTCAGAAAGACTAGTTGCAAGTTCCGTAGGTGCGAATCGGCCAACGTATTTTTTATAAGATTCTAGATAGGCTGTACTGAAGTAAGGGCCTTCGAGAGTTTCTACATTTTTGTTCATTGGCGATACGTCCGTAGCTGTTCCGTCTTCCAGGAATTGGATATCTAACAGATCGGCAATAAGCCCATTCTGAGTGATGGTGATAACCTTTTCAAAATCAGGATCATCGGATGGTGCTGTGAATTTTACATTTGCGCTGAGTTGATCTGGGGTTGCGTTCACGTCGGCCGTAAAGGTGATGGTTGTTTCGGTCCGTTCTTTTTCGGTCAGCCAAGCACTGTTGTCTCCTGTGATTTCTGCATCCCATGCTGTTGCATTGGTTCCAATAACTAATTTTATGTCACCTCCTTCAATTGCTATTGTGTAGGGCTCTTCTTCTGGAGTCAGATCCATATAGATCTCCTCTTTCGCATTTTGTTTGATCGTTACGTTCTCTTCGATTTCCGGATATTCTTTTGAGGTAAATGTTACAGTAGCCACTTGTTCAATGGTTTCCGGATTGGCCGCAGCTGTGAATGTAATACTTGTTTCAGTCCGTTCTTTTTCGGTTAACCACGCACTGTTTTCTCCCGTGATTTCCGCATCCCAATCTGTTATATTCGTGTTAATATTTAATACAATATCACCTCCTCCCATAGGTATGTTTTGTGGCTCTGCCGGGTCTATGGCAAGGAACGGTTCGTTTTGGGCTTTTTGTACGATATCGATCTCTTGTGTTATATTGGGATCTGAAGTAAGGCTGAATATGACTTTTGCGACAGATTCAGATGTGGATGTACTTTTGGCGGCGGTGAATGTGATGGTCGTTTCTGTCCGTTCTTTTTCGGTCAGCCATGTACTGTTTTCTCCTGTGATTTCTGCATCCCATGATCCTGCGTTCGTGCTTACATTAAGGGTAATATCGCCACCTTCTGCTGGAATGGAATCTGGTTTTATTGGTTCGACATTCAAGTATGATGCGGCCGGGTTTTGCACGATTGTGAGCGAATGTAACTTCGTGTTGCCGGAATAGAATGTGAGCATGGCTTGAAGTCGGGATGTTTGTTCATTGGCCGGAGCACTCACTTTAATAGTCGCATCTCCGTTTCCTTCTAATGGAGAAACGGTGAGCCAATCGGCTGTGGATGGTTGTTTTTCGATTCTCCATGAAGCATTCGAACTAATGGTGAAGTCTTGAGAGTAAGCCGTAGCCTCAATGGTGATTGAGTTGGGGTTCTCTCCTGTCGGAGTTGTGATCGTGATGTACGGATCACTTTGCGTGTCGTCTTTGTCACACGATACACAGAGTATCGTCATGGCGACAGCTGCCAATAAGGTTAAATGTCTTTTCATGGTTGAAGTAGTTAAAAGGTTATTAAAAAGAGTTAAAGGTTTTTCGTCTGGAGGAAGATAAATATTGTATAGATTTTGGAATAGAAATGATGTATCTGTTTGGGATTATATCACACATACAGAAGTGATTTAAAAACACTTCTGTATGTGTGATATTCCGGAAAGATGTCTAATCAGCGAGTCGTGCGATGATCTCTTTTAGAACTTGTGGCGAGTCGGTGGTAATGAAGTCTACACCCATACCGATGAAGTCCATCATATCCTGCTCCGAATTGACGGTCCATACGTTTACGACCAATCCTGCATTATGGGCCTCTTCGATCCATTGCGGGTTATTGCGGAGTGAGCTCATGTCATAGTCGATACAGTTGATACCGGGAGCCAATTCTGTTGGAGCGATATTTCCACTCAGATATCCGATGGTTGTTCCTGCCGGAACTTTTGTGACAAGGCGTTGGCATACATGATAGCTGAATGCAATGTAATCCACTTGATCAGTCAATCCGCGTTCTTCTACCATGGCTGTGATCGCATCGACTGCACGATCGTCATTTGTTGTGTTACTGTGTGTTTTGATTTCGATCACCAGTTTCATTTGAGGATCTTGTTCGAGTATATCGAGGAATGACGCGAATGTAGGGATTTTTTCACCGTTCGAGAGAGTCATGTTTTTGATCTGATCGTAATTTGCCTGATCAATGGTGATTCCATTAATTGTGGCATCGTGGTAAGCGACTACGACATCGTCTTTGGTGATGTAGAAATCGCCTTCGGATCCATAGACTCCGAGTTCCTGTGCGGCTTTTAGAGATGCAATCGAATTATGTGCAGCTCCATTGACCGTATGGTATCCCCTATGTGCAATGACTTTGGGAAATTTTAATTCAGTCGGTTGATCTGAAAGAGTCAGTTGTGCCGTACCTAATGGATAGCTCTTGTCTTCCCGTTGTACGATAAGACGATATTCCCCAGATATGAAGCCTGAGGGTATGGTTATTTCGGCATATTTATCCGTAACGGTTGTTGGACATGTAAATACATTGCTTTCATTAGTTGTCGATTCGAGACGGATTTGATCACCGTTTTGGAAGCCGGTACCTCCAATGCGGTATGACGAGCCTTCTGCTACGTTTGCTTTAGGAAGGAATAATATGTCAGAGATTTTGATGGCATTTTCTGGCATTTTGTCTTTTACCGCATCCCAAAGTTTGGTGATTTCGGTTTCGCTCAAGGGAGCGTCGTATACACGGGCTATGGCGATGTCGCCTCGCCATGCATTTCCAGCTCCAGATGCGGATGCGTCGCCTCCGATGCAGAACCAGTAACAGTTCTTATTTGGGGGGAATGAGAAAGAACCGCTTGCACTGGTCGAACCCTTACGAACTCCGTTTACGTAGATTGTAGAGGTGCCTTTTTGTTTATCCCATACACCCACCACATGGTAGTATGTGCCTTTTTCTGGAACGATACCGCTACGGGTCCATTTCCATCCTCCGACGTTTGGCAAAAAGGTGATTTCACCTTTATCGCTGGTTAACAGAAATCCTGTTCCCCCGCTCTCCATCGCACTGAACATCTTTACTTCGGTGCCGATTTTGATGTCGTCGTCATACATGAACAGTGTTTCCAGTGTATGTCCGTCGGCAAGCCCGTTCTCGAATTGGGTGTTGCCTGAGAAATTCACTTTGTAGTATCCGGAAGATATCGAAGCTCCAGGGGTGTGGTTGAAATGGGCGATATATCCTTGATAGCCGTCATTAAAGTAGGTCATTGATGATGATCCGGCCAGATTTTCTACATTGTTTTGCAGTGGAGAAATGTCGGTTGCGCTTCCGTCATTATTGAATACGACATCGAGTAAGTCTGCTGTAGGAACGGGTTTTGGTGCAGATTGTGTAATGGTAATGCTTTGTTTGAGATCGGATATCCCTGGTACATAAAATTCGATGGTCGCAGTTAGTGCGTTGGATTGGGTGTTCTCGGATGCTGTGAATATGATACGTGTATCGTTTTTCTCTTTTTCAGAGAGCCATCCCGTAGAGGTGCCTTGTATCGTGTAATCCCATATCCCGGAGTACGAGTCGATTGTGAAAGCGATGTCGCCGCCGGAAGCATCGATCGTTTGTGGCGTGTCCGGTGTTACGTTGAGGTAGGGACCGGTCTCTTTTTTACCCTCCTGACGGATTGTGATTGTCAAAAAGTCTTTGTTATCGGCATGAAAAACCAATTGGCTTTGTCTTGCTTCGCTTTGGTTATTCGGGTCGGCGGATATAGTAATGGTCTTATCGCCTTCGCCTTCGGTTGGAGATACGGTCAGCCAAGAGTCGGTTGCGGGTTTTTCGATATTCCATTTTCCGTTGGACTGCAGGGTAAATTGTTCGGAGTAGCCAGCTCCTTCTGTTATGGTTATCGAAGTGGCAGCCGGTTTCCCGTCGGGGCCGTTGACGTTCAGGTAAATCGGTTTCGAGGAGTCGTCTTTTTCACAAGAAGTGATGCTTAATAGGCTGAGAAAGACGATAAATAAGGAGAAAAGTTTGTTCATAGAAGTTCGGTTTAGTAGTTTAGAGATCAGTAGTCCTAACAAATATACGCAAACTCGCCCACATACGGATGGATTTCGGAGGAATAATGCAAAGTGTTTGGAATCGAATGGAATATGTAGCGTTGTACCATATTCTTCCTTTAGCGGTTTTTAGCCGTTTTTGATGGAGTTAGGAGAACTAATCGCTACTTATCCGTTGCCTTTTCGGGATTGAAAATCGGTATGGATTTTACTTCCAAAACTGTTTTATTCTCCTGTTCGCCTCCGCAAGGAACGTTGTTTCTGTCTATCTTTTGCTAATGCAAAGTTAGTCAAAATTTTCCGTACAGGAAAAAATACAGGCTTTGCCTGCGAACCGAGGGGCTTTTTTCCATGTTCCGCTATATTTTTCATGCCTTTCATTTGCTCGCTATATAATAATTTTGCAAACAAAGGAATTGGTTATGAATCAGGCAAATGTGAAGGTGCCGTTCTACCTGAAAAAGAGCGAGACGGATGTCGACGGGAATTGTCCCGTAATGGCTAAGTTGAACATCGGAAAATACTCCGAAGCGGCATTCAGTGTGAAGATGAAAGTCCCGCAATCCCGGTGGATTTCGGGGCGTGCCTCCGGCAAGAGTGTGGCGGCGAAGGAAATCAATAACAGGCTGGATGAAATCCGTGCGATGGCATTGAGTATCTATTGCGAACAGTCTGCCGTCCGTGACGGTGTGACCGCCGAGGAAGTAAAAAGCATTTTGCTTGGAATGGCAAGCGAACAGGAAACGCTTTTGAGCTATTTCAGGCAATTCATCAGCAATTTTGAGAAGCGAGTCGGGGTCAACCGCACAGCCAAAAGTTTGCAAGCATACCGCAATGCATACAGGCATATAGAGAATTTCTGCATCGAAAAATACAGGCTGACGGATATTCCTTTTTCTGCATTGGACCAACAGGGGACGACATGGGGTGTCTGAACCCGGGAAAAGCTACAACGGGTGGACGGTGGGATAAAAAGGAGGAAATAAATATCTATATATGGATAATTATTGCTACTCTTGTAGATAAATAGCAATATACCAATTATGGAACAAACCGGGTAGAAAGTCAGGACGGCAGGGGTATATTTGAATAAGAATCCCTGAAAACCAAGGAAGTGCTACAATAAAAAGCATTGTAGCGGATATCTGAGGGAAGACTCCCATTCAACAACTGGCGAATTGCTCTTTGACTGCCACAACAGGGGTACAACAATCCTGTCAGTTGCCGAAATGGATGTTTATCAAGAAAAAATTATCGCTTGTCATCCCAGCCGAAAGGGTGGGCACTGAGTGGCAATTTCGCAAGCGGATGATAGTCGCCTTTCAAACCTATGGGCGTGGCATGACGTATGTCGCTTACGATCTGTATGCAGTTACGGGCCTCGCTGATGCGGAAGCCTTCTCCATCCAGAATTTTCCGGTAGCTCAGGGTATGAAGTTCAGTAAAGCCTGCACTGAACTCAAATTCGTTCCCGTCGATGTTGATGGTCCGGTAAGTTCTCTTTTCTCCCTGTACGGCGTTCTCCGGCAGACAATCGGAATTGATACTGAGGAAATAACGTACACGTGCTTTCTCAAGTTCCAAATAGCCGGCAACGCGGTCGAAACTCATCACATGAACGATATTTTGTTTTACCGAACCGAATATCCATTGGAGCATATCGTAGAAATGTACCCCGATATTGGTAGCAATGCCGCCGCTTTTGCGAATGTCACCCTTCCATGAAGCGTAATACCATTTTCCGCGCGAAGTGATGTAGGTCAGATCCACATCATGGATTTTTCCTTCAGGGTCTTCATCAACCTTTTTCTTCAATGCTCTGATTGAGTCATGGAGACGTAGTTGCAGGATGTTGTATGCCTTATGTCCTGTTTCCTTCTCTATATCCATTAGTTTGTCAATGTCATTGGGATTGAGCACAAGGGGCTTCTCGCAGATGACATCCGTACCAAGACGCAACCCGTAGCGGATAAAAGCCTCGTGCGTATAGTTCGGTGTACAGATTGACGTATAGTGCAGCGGATTATCGGTTTTCATCTGCTTGGAGCAGAAGCGGTCGAATTGTTCATTCCCTGTAAAGAAGTAGCATTCAGGGAAAGAACTGTCCAAGCGACCAACACTGTCAAAGCAATCGTATGCGACCATAAGGTTATTGCCTGTGTCAGCAATGGCTTTGATGTGGCGCGGTGCGATGTAACCCGCCACACCGATTAACGCAAAATTTCTTCTATCCATTATTTCTGTCCTTTCTGCTTGCAGCAATTATTTCTCAAACGATGATTTCTCAGGCAAAATCTTTTGGAAAGCAGCATTTATCCGTTCTTTTGCCACTTCAAAAGAAGATACTTCCCCGTCATTCAAACAAATAATCCTTTTCTTTTGGCGTTCTATTGTCTTGACTATTTTATCTAAGGAATCATCTAATATTTCAAAATAGGCACCGTCTTTATTTACATTCAGCGGGACAAAGTCTCCTTTTGCCAATTGCCAATAGCGGAACAGCCATGAACTGACATCAGCGATACCTCTAAATCGTGCTGCCGTGGTGCGAAGCAAAATATCCTCATGCTTTTCCCATATTTCTTCAAAAGTGGATTTGAGGAAAACCTGCGGAAGGTGATGATCATAAAAACCCGTGAAGTGAGGCCAAGGTAATAAAAAGAGTGTACGCAACAATTTGGTTCCTGCCTGAGGGGAGAACCATTTCCAAAAATGCTTGCGCAACATTTCATGTTTTTTAAACGATGAATTGATGACACACAAATTATTCACTACGTTATGCGTAAAAACGCTGCCGGGACTTAAAGCGTTGAACGCCGCCATGTCACATGGCAGTCCATTTCTGAAAAACTGTTCCTGCTCAACTTTGTCAATCAAGAACATATCATCATCAAAAAAGACGAAATGCTCGGATAATCCTTCTATGCGGTGCAGGTTCAGTATTATAGTATCAGAATTGAATGTCGGCAGATATTCGCTCGAGATATAATCTGAATGTTCCACGAAGTGCAGTTTGGGTGCATTCAGATTCAGCCAGTCAGGAGCCTGTCCACAGGAAACGAAATGTACTTTGTTCACCCATGAGGCAAACTTCTCCACACCACGGAACCAATAACGCAGGTTCTCCCAACAGCGGTAACGGATATAACGGACATCATCCGTATATTGACTTTGAGGCAGGTAGGAATGAAAAGCATTCTGCCATATTGGGTCATTGTCATCTACCCATGTTATCACAAAATCTATTTTTTCCATATATTATTAGAAAGAGTCCGTTAAACTTTCAATTTCAAGTTCGCTTAATACATTATATTTCGGGGTTCATATCACCTCTTTAGTACTGACCTTAATTATTGCATAATTACCTGGAAGCAAGATAATCAAGAAGCAAACGAGTCTGATAACGACGCGAATATTGACGAATATTATCCCAATTACGAGGCAAGACTTCACGATTTTGCCATATACGATAACACTTCATAATGGCCTCTTTAATGCCTTTTATATCAGATTCATCTACCGCAAAGCCGGCCTTGGTCTCTTCCATTAAAGCACCGACAACATCATTAGGATCATACATGGCTATAATTGGCTTGTTAGTGGCAAGATAATCAAGGAGCTTTCCTGAATAAACTCCCTTGCGCCCGTTGTTGGGATGTACCATGACCAAGACATCTGTTTCATAAACCGATATCCTTACAGCTTCATCATGAATTACTGCATCAATTTCCTCAACATTAGGCTTTATGGAATCGGGGATATTCAACTTCATGCAATTCCCTACTATCTTTATTTTACTGTCGGCCGGTAACTGTCCTTCACATATCAATTCAGAATAAGCCTTAAACCAATTATCTGGAGTTATCTCGCCATAAAAGTTACCTATATATCCCATAGTAAAGCGGTTCTGGAAATAGCTCTCATGTACTTCTTCATAGTCATACCCATTTCTGATCTCAAGAAAACGATCATGTGTAGCCATAGCCCGGAAACCGTCTAAAACTGGTTTTGACACAGACAACACCAAATCGGCATTATTCACTATCCGACGTTCAGGCCCCGCAAGTCTACGAGATATCTTCCAACGGTCTTTCGATCGTTTTACCTGCGACATTTCGTCACGCATATCAGCTATCCAATAAAACTGATATCCTTTCCTACGCATAGCCAAAGCAATCATGTGCGGTGACAATCTCCCATAAGTAGTCAATACTACATCATATTTCCTGCTATCAAGCAACATTTTCACACATTTCTGAGCCCTGATACGCCACAACCGTTTTTCATCAAGCGTCAAACGCCATTCTAACCCATGAATAATACGCCGGAAAAACCACTTCCTCCGAGATTGTGCACATTGCCGCAATTGTTGTCCGGAAATAACAGGATCCTTAAGATAATGTACTTCACAGCCTTTCCAGAACGTTGTATAATCATGACAATCTTCAGTAACTACAGTCACTTCATGACCGGCTTCATGAAAATATTTGGCAAAAGCATTTATCCGAAAAGAAGCTATTCTATTATTCGGGAAAAAGAAATTAGTTACTATCAATATATTCATAATGTTATTTAGTGTTTATAGTTAATTCCATTATTTGGAAAAATTTTAAATGTATTTTCTGCTTCGTTTTCTTAAAATATAAGTATATGATATTCCTACATATTTGCAGAGACAAAGATAAACTACGGCAAAAATAGCAAAAGACATTGTTAACATCTGTATGACAGAGACGTCTGGCAAGAGTGAACTCACGGCCTTTGACAGAATAGATGCAGTGAGAGACAACACAAGCAACATTTTCATAGACCTATATGGGATTAATTCCATAGCTGATATGTTCATGTATTTGCAGATACACCTCAACAACATGCCAAGGCAGAATATAGTACATAATATTGATATGAACGCTATAATACAAGGAGAAGGGAACAGTCTGACACACAAGTATTCCATCACTACAATCATGAGTGCCGTAAGCATATGGATACGCGCAAATTCCTTTGACTTGCCCAATGCCAACATGACCGGGGCATACGGTACAATCCTAACCAAATTAACTACTGCAATGATCCGAAAATAGACAGCCGAGTCCGCATATTGCTTTCCATACACAAATATCATGATTGGTTCTGCAAAAAAGAAAGAAAAAACGGTCAACGGGAAAATGATTTTCGCAGATCTGATAGCCACTGATTTCCATAAGTCAATAATAGAAGATGGGGCTGAATTATCGTACACCTTTTTGGAAAAAACCGGTAAAAGTACCGTAGCTGCAGCATTGATGACGATATTCGCAAAAGGAAGCTCAATGAAACCATTGGAAAACTCAGCAAAAACCTCATTCCCCCAATAGCGACTTATAAAAAACTGATTTGCAGATTTTATGATTATTCCCCATAAACCGGCAACTGATAACGGTATGGAAAATCTTAAGATCTCATGGATTTTTATTGCAGTTGCTGTTTTTTGTATATTACGCAATAAACATCTTTCAAGATATAATCCTAACAGACAGCATAATAATGAAGAAAATATAAATCCACCAACTGCAATATGTACAGATGCGTCAAACCAAATGACCGGAGCGACAACACACAGCAAATTAAACAAACGTGAAAATATAGTATAAGCAGTATAGATATAAGCTTTTTTATATGTCACCATGATACTTTCAATTCCTAATATCGGAAGTAAAAATAGCGGAGTAACAGAAAAAAGTCGCAAACACTTCTTTAGGTCAGGACTGTTTAATACATCAGCGAATAGAGAAGATGTACAATATAATACTAAAGCAAAAAAGAGCCCTATCCACATCAACATACCATTCATTTTTCGAATAATAGAGCGTCCCTCTTCTATCGGAGCCCGAGCTAAAAAGTAGGAATATGCTTTTGGCAGGCCTAAAGAAAAAACTATCAATAATGTATTATAAACATACAGAACCTGTTTATATGTTCCATATTCCAGTTTTGACAGGTATCTACTTAAAATAGCAGCACTGACAATGCTGAAACTAAAAGAGACAAGGCTGCCGATACCAAGCCATGCGGTCTGAACGGTGTTACTGTTATTATAATTCATCTAATATAGTTCCTAATCTGTTCCTATAATGATGCAGGAAGTTCTTGATAGCGTTACATACTCCATCAATTTCTTCCGATGAAATATAAGGGTGCATCGGCAGGGAGAGGACTGTATCGCACAATCTGCCGGCAACCGGACAGTCTGACTCGGGCAGTTTGGAGTCCTTGTAAGCTATCTGGCGATGTATTGGAGTCGGATAGTAGACCATCGATGGGATTCCTTGCCTTTTAAGATATGCTTGCAACCCGTCACGTTCGGTTTTATTATTCATCTTGATGGTGTATTGTGCCCAGCTCGACAGAAAACCGGATGGAACAACGGGTGTTTCCACAATGTTCGCCAGTCGAGTGGTGTATTCAGCTACAGCCTTGTTGACAGCCGCAAGCTCTCCGGCAAAAGCCTTCAATTTGATTTGAAGAATAGAGGCCTGAATGGTGTCCAGGCGCGAGTTCATGCCAATACGGACATTTTCGTATTTGGAAGAGCCTTTCCCATGCATACGGTAGGAATCCATCAGCGCGGCCCATTCATCGTTGTCTGTGAAACAAGCTCCTCCGTCGCCATAGCATCCGAGCGGCTTGCTTGGAAAAAACGAAGTGGTTGATATGTCGCCGAAAGAACAACTGCGCTTGCCGTTTACAGCACTACCGAAACTTTGTGCTCCGTCTTCAAGTATGAGAAGACGGTACTTGTCTGCTATTCTGCGGATGGCAGGATAATCTGCCGGAAGCCCGAACAGGTCAACAGCTATGATGATTTTCGGAGTCAATTCTCCTTTCTGAATTGTCGCTTCAATTTTATTCTCAAGATCAATAGGGTTGATATTGAAGGTTTCACGGTCCACATCGATAAACACAGGGGTTGCGCCTTCCAATGAGACCGCTTCCGACGAGGCAAAAAAGGTAAAATCGGGGACGAACACGGCATCTCCCCGCTGGATGCCCCATGCTTTCAGAGCCAGCGTCAAGGCATCAGTGCCGCTGGCGCACGATATGCAATGTTTCGTGCCCGCATAGTCGGCCAGCTGTCTTTCAAGCTCCTTTACCTGAGGTCCCATTATATAGGCACCTGAGGCCGCCACATCAAGTATGGCCTTGTCTATGTCTGTCTTCAAGACTTGATATTGCTGTTTTAAGTCTCTGAATTGCATAGTCAATGCTTTTCTTTTAGATTCTCTCCGTCAGACGAATACTCTCTGCCGCACGGACATTTCAAAGTTTCATCGAGTCGCCGGCCACATTCACAAACCCATCCTATTTGCCGAGCAGGCACACCGGCCATAAGTGCATAGTCCCTGACATCTTTTGTCACCACGGCACCGGCAGCTATCAATGCACTGCGCCCTACGGTATGGCCGCAAATGATCGTACTGTTTGCCCCTAACGATGCTCCTTCTTTGATGAGTGTTCTGGCATATACACCATGCACCGGGAAATGAGCGCGCGGAGTCGTTACGTTGGTAAAACCCACAGACGGACCGCAAAATACATTGTCTTCAATTTCAACACCTTCACATATCTGTACATTGTTTTGGATACGCACCCCGTTACCTATCCTGACATTGTTGTTGACATTCACGTTCTGTCCCAAGGAACAGTTGCGTCCTATTGAAGCACCAGTCTGCACATGACAGAAGTGCCATATCTTCGTACCGTCACCAATAATGACATTATCATCGATATAGCTTGACGGGTGTACAAAATATTTCTTGTCTCCCATGTGCAGATAATTAAAGCCGTTCTATATTGCTCTTGTCGGCAAGGTCCCTGGTGGCGTTCCTCGTGTCGAAGACAACTTTTGCATTATGCCTTATAAATTCATAGTCCGCCCCGTCAGGAGGGGCAGTAGTAATAACCACTAAATCAACACTTTGGATAAGCCCGGCGGTCAATTCCCTTTCTCCCTCATAAACTTTGCCGCGATGGATGAATCTGGGAATATTCGGATCGAAGAACAGGACATCAGCTCCTTCCGTGCGCAACTTGCCAATGATACGGATTACAGGAGACTCCCGGTAATCATCGGTATCCGGCTTGTAAGCTACTCCGAAGACAAGTATTTTTGAACTGTTGATCGGTTTGCGGAAGCGGCGGCCGAGTATTTCTCCGATACGTTCCACACAGTATTCGGGCATACGGTCATTGACAGCCATCGATGCCTCTATCGTCGAAAACCGGAATCCGTACGCACTCGCTTTATAATTCAAGAAACGAGGATCAACCGGTATGCAGTGACCGCCCACTCCGGGACCGGGATAGAATGAGGCGAAACCGAAAGGTTTGGTTTTCGCAGCTTCTATCACCTCCCATATATCAATATCCATCTTATTGCAGAAAATGGCGAACTCGTTGATCAGAGCTATATTGACGTTACGGTAAGCATTCTCCAGCATTTTGGTCATTTCCGCCACGGCGGGAGTGGATGTACGGAATACCTTGTTATCCAGCACCGCCTCATACATGGCAGAGATAAGTTCGCAGGCATCAGTTCCGATACCGCCCACCACTTTAGGTATATTCTTCGTTTTATAGACTGAATTGCCCGGATCTACACGTTCTGGAGAGAAACCGAGCCAGAAATCCTCGCCGCATTTCAGACCGGATGATTCGAGGATAGGTTTTACAAGTTCCTCGGTGGTACCGGGATAGGTGGTAGATTCAAGGACTACCATCATTCCTTTGCGGAGGTTTTCCGCTATTGATTTTAATGATGATTCCACATAACTGATATCAGGCTGCCGGTGTGCATCAAGTGGTGTCGGAACACATACAGCCACAAAATCGGCTTTGCCTATTTCGCTTAAATCTGCGGTAGCGACAAGCATACCTTTTTCGACAAGCATTTTCAAGTCGGAATCGTCGACATCTCCGATATAGCTGTGCCCCTGATTGACCGAATCGACCTTCTCTTTCTTAACGTCAAAACCTATGGTCTTAAATCCGGCTTTTGCCACTTCTACAGCCAACGGCAATCCTACATAGCCAAGACCGATAACTCCTGCCACGAGTTCCCGATCGGCAATTTTCTTCAATAGAATTTCTATAATATTATCGCTAAATTTAGTGTAATTCATTTTCCTTTAAATATTTTCGGAGATCGGGCTTGATAACACCTATTCTCAACTGGCAAGTGCAAAATTACGAATTTTCGTTGATAGTGTCTTATATTTGAGCGATTTATTTTGCTTTTCCACACGATGTTGTTTTCCCAGTTGCCTTTGAATACCGTTCCCTCGTAGTCCTTCAGGAATTGCCGGAACTCTTTTTCATCACTGAAAGCTGCATCAAAACCTTGATAGAGATTTCTTGCGGAGCCGCTTGTGTCTTTGGTGAGGTAGAATTTCCGGTAAGTTTCGGTAGTGAAGTTCCCATATTTGGGATTGGGCTCGGCATAGAACCATAATGGCACTTTGGCTATGAATGTCACTGCACCATTGCCACACGCGCCGCAATGTCCCCAGTCTTTGAACGCACCTTCCGTCCATTTCAGGAACTTCATATCTTCCGGATTCACTCCGTGGAATGCCCCTCCGCTGACGCTCAGACGGATATTCCCGTCTTGTTCCCACACGAAAGGCACATACGGCTGTTCGCATATTGAAAGATGCCCTTCCTTTGTGTGGTGTAAATTCTCAATGAGGGCGTTTCCGTAATAATCCCCGTCTTCGGTCACATAGACCAACCTGTCTCCGATTTGCGGTGTAACCTCCGAACGTGTACGTTCGATGAGTTCAACATAGTTGTTGGCCATATCGACATCTTCCTGTGTCAGCCAATGTTCATTGTCGTATGAAACATTCCGTTCCCTGAGTGTTTCGATACTGTACTTTTCTTTTGTTGCCTGCTGTAACATGACAATTGATTTTTGTTAGTCCGGCTTTTCGGGGCCGGAGTTCCCGTAACTACAGGCTGTAAAAGGCCGTGTCCCGTACATGCAAGGTTGGCGGGAAAAATACCGAAAGCCCCCCGGACGAGGATGATTTTTCCACGACACCCGGAGGGCTTGACCTTGCATTGTACGAGCAGGACACGGATTACCTTTGCCTGTGAGTTAGGAGGACTCGGCTGCGGTATGGCTGTTCTGTCTGATATGGATTATTTCATAGATTTATAACGAGATTATGCCCGGAAAATTCCGGTATTCTCGGAAAAAATGCTATCTTTGCATCAAGATAAAGAGTTATTTGAAAGCATGAGGAATATAGTGATTCTGAACAGTCTGGCATTTTCTTATCCGTTGCCCGTTCTCATGCGAGTTGAATATAATTCGTTGATAGTCAAATAAAATCCCCCAAACTATCACAAATATACGTATTTATATCGGCTAATCCAATAAATTCAGAAGAGTTTTATTATTTCTGTGAACTTTATTTATAAAAAGATGTCATAAATTGTGAATAAAAGGTGTAATATATTCTGTATGTTTTTGGGCTTTTTTAGATTGTGCAGAGATTTTATTCATTTTGAAGAATGATGTGAATGAGGGTTGGAATGATGAATATGAATTTTTATAATGATGACTTGTAGTGTTTTATATCGATAGATAGATTTGCTGCAAATAAAAAAGGATCTGCAATTTTTGCAGGTCCTTTTTTATTTTTTGTATGGCTATCTCTTTAGGCGAGTTTGTTTCGTAAACCTTCGTCCAATGCATCCAGAAACTCTTGTGTGTTCAAATAGTCGGCTCGGGTCACCTTTCCTCCTTTTACCAACATTGCCAAATCCTTGGTCATCTTACCCGACTCTACGGTTTCGACGCATACCGACTCGAGGGCTTGGGCAAAGCGGGCCAATTCAGCGTTGTCGTCCAACGCAGCACGGTGGCTCAATCCGCGGGTCCATGCGAAAATCGATGCGATCGGGTTGGTCGAGGTCTCTTCCCCTTTTTGGTGCAGACGATAGTGGCGGGTAACGGTGCCGTGTGCGGCTTCAGCTTCCATTGTCTTGCCGTCAGGGGTGATCAGGACCGAAGTCATCAGACCCAACGATCCGAAGCCTTGGGCTACCGTATCCGATTGTACGTCACCGTCGTAGTTCTTGCAGGCCCATACGAACCCTCCGTTCCACTTCAGAGCGGATGCGACCATGTCGTCGATCAGCCGGTGTTCGTAGGTCAGTCCCAGCGCATCCATACGCTCCTTGTAATCGGTGCGGTAGATCTCCTCGAAAATATCCTTGAACCGGCCGTCGTATTTTTTCAGAATCGTGTTCTTCGTACTCAGATAAAGCGGCCATTTTTTGTTCAGCGCCATGTTGAAACAAGCGTGGGCAAAACCGCGGATCGAAGCATCCGTATTGTACATGCAGAGAGCTACACCGTCTCCCTTGTAGTCATATACCTCCCACGATTGGGTGGTCCCGTCCTCACCGGTGAAGGTCATGGTCAATTTCCCGGGGCCGTGCGTAACCACGTCCGTAGCCCGATACTGATCGCCGAATGCGTGACGGCCGATGCAGATCGGTTGGGTCCATCCGGGAACCAGACGTGGAACGTTTCGGCAGATAATGGGTTCGCGGAAGACCGTACCGTCCAGAATGTTCCGGATTGTTCCGTTTGGCGATTTCCACATTTTTTTCAGTCCGAACTCTTTCACGCGGGCTTCGTCCGGGGTGATCGTGGCGCATTTGATCCCCACGTTGTATTTCTTGATGGCTTCGGCTGCCTCTACCGTGACCCGATCATCGGTTGCATCCCGGTTCTGGATGCTCAAATCGAAATATTCGATCTTCAGATCGAGGTAGGGAAGGATCAGTTTGTCTTTGATGAATTTCCAGATGACCCGTGTCATCTCGTCTCCGTCCAGCTCTACGACCGGGCGATCCACTTTGATTTTCGCTTTCATGCGGCAATTTTATTTTCGTGTTTCGCACAAAGGTAAGCCAAATTATCGGTTTGTGCAATCCGTGTCACGACGGTCCGGTTCGACGGTGCGCCGCGCGTTCAAGCTTCTGTCGTCCAAAAAAAAGACGATCGCCGAATGCGATCGTCTTGTATTCCAAAAAAGCCCCGTAGAGAAGTTGCGAACCATGTCCGCTCTACCAGTGAATAAGAAAAACATAACAAAATCATATGCACGAAACATACCAAAGATAGATACTATCCCCTTTCTCGTACGGGGCTGCCTGTGGTATAAACAAGTTTTGTGCCGCGATTTTGTGTGTCGACTTCTGGATTAGCGTTCCGACTGTTTCAGGTAGTTCAGGGCGGTGACGTAGGTTCCTGCTGTCCAGTCCATCATCGTCGGCATGTCGTATTCGTTGCTGACGTTGTATTTTCCCCAAAGGTTGTGCTTCAATTCACTTGCAAACAGTCGTGATGAATAATAATACGGGGTTGAATAGAAATTTCATGGTCGGTCTGTTGTAATTATAGAAAAATCATCACTCCAGTTGCATTTTGCTTCGGAGTGATGATTTTTTATACTGTTTCGAAATTTTTTCCAAAAACTAAACGGTCATGATTTCGGCCTCCTTTGCGGCAAAAAGATCGTCGACCTTCTTCATGTATTTGTCGGTTAACTTTTGGGCGGAAGTTTCACCGTCTTTGGCAACGTCTTCGGGCATACCCTCTTTCTGTGCCTTTTTAAAAGCTTCCACCATGTCACGACGGATACCTCTCAAGCTAACCCGTGCAGTTTCCGTGTCGGCCTTAATCTGTTTGACCAGTTCTTTGCGTCGCTCTTCGGTCAAAGGAGGTATGTTCAGGCGGATCTGTTCGCCGTTGTTCGATGGCGTTAGTCCGATGTTGGCTACCAATATTGCCTTTTCCAATGGGGCGATCATCTTTTTCTCCCACGGCTGAACCAAAACGGTCCGTGCGTCCGGAACCGTGATGCTTGCAACCTGTGATATGGGGGTCGGTGTCCCGTAGTAGTCAACCATGATCCCATTAAGTATATTGGTGCTGGCTTTCCCTGCACGAACCGAGGCAAGCTCGTCGGTCAAGAAAACGATCACTTTGTCCATCTTTTCTTGAGCTGCGTCCAGAATTTGTTTTGTCTCTACCATCGTATCTTCTCTTTAAAATTAATTTTTATTTGCTGTGTGAGGGGGTGATTTCTATCGATTGGATACAGTCGTGCCGATAGGATCCCCGTCGAGTACTTTTTGTAGATTTCCCTGTGTGTCCATGTCGAAAACAATGATCGGCAGATCGTTTTCTTTGCACATTGTGAATGCAGTCAGGTCCATGACTTTCAATTTGCGTTCGTATACTTCGTCGAATGTGATTGATGAAAACTTGACGGCCGTAGGATCCTTTTCGGGGTCGGCAGTATAAACTCCGTCCACACGTGTACCTTTAAGCAGAACTTCGGCTTCGATCTCGACTCCACGAAGGGCAGAGGCCGTGTCGGTCGTGAAGTAGGGATTGCCGGTTCCTCCTGCGATAATGACTACATACCCTTGTTGAAGTAATTCCAATGCTTTGGCTTTTGAATAGAGCTCTCCGACGGGCTCCATGCGGATAGAGGTTAACACTTTGGCCCGGGCACCTGCTCCTTCGAGGGCTCCCTGGAGTGCCAATGAATTGATCACTGTTGCCAGCATACCCATTTGGTCACCCTTGACCCGATCGAATCCTTTGCTTACTCCGCTAAGTCCACGAAAAATGTTGCCTCCGCCGATCACGATTCCGATCTGTACTCCCTGTGATGCGGCTGTTGCGATTTGTGCGGCATATTGATTGAGTACGTCGGTACTCAATCCGTATTTCTGGGCTCCCATCAGCGACTCTCCGCTGAGTTTTAACAATACACGTTTATAGATAGCCATATTTTAATCTTCTTTGATGATCTATTCTTTTTCCATCAGCTGCATTAGCTCGTCAAGCTTGGGTGTGAGGATAATTTCCGTACGTCGGTTTTTTGCGCGTGCTTCAGCTGTTTTGGCCGGATCGATCGGCAGGGATTCTCCTCGTCCGGCAGCAATGATGCGGCTCGGGGCGATCTCCTTATTCTCCAAAAGCAATCTGACTACTGTTGTGGCCCGTTTGGCACTCAAGTCGAGGTTGTCTTTGAGTTGTCCGTTCGGTCGGTACGGAACATCGTCCGTGTGCCCTTCGACCATGACGTTGATGTCCGGATTCTGTGCCAGAACCACCGACAGGTCACGAACGGCTTGCGCTCCTTTGGGGTCGATCTCGAAACTGCCTGAGCGGAATAGCAGCTTGTCGTCCATCGAGACGTAGACATTACCGTTACGAATAGAGATGGAGAGCCCGTTCCCTTCGAAGCCGGTGAGAGCATCTGTTACCTTGCGTCGGATAGCGTCGATTGCCTCTTCCCGGCTGCGAAGCATCTCCTCCAATTCCGCGACACGACGTGAACGGTCGTTCAGAGCCATTTCTTTGTCTTCCAGCTCCCGAAGCATTCGGGCTGATTCGGCCGATCCATCAGCTAAAAGTTGTTTGTATCGTTCACGACATGCGTTCAGTTCACTTGACAGACGTACCGTATCGGCGATTAAACGAGTTTTTTCCTCGGTCAGTTTGTCATTCAAGGCTCCCATGTCGTCCAAACGCTCTTTGGAGGCATTCAGTTCACCTTCCAAACGAAGCGCTTCAGCCTTCATTGAATTGAATTTTTTGGTCGATACGCAAGAAAACGTGCACAATACGACCAATGTCAGTGCAATCAGTCTTTTCATTTCTCTTCCTCTTCTCTATTCTGTGTCCGTTTGTTTGTATTCTGGATGGGAATCTGTTATCCAACTTTATATGAAACGAAAAGCTATCGCCTTGTCGCTTCACGTCCAGAGATACGTTGTTGCGAAGATACGAAACAATTTATGAATCTGCAATACCGTATCTGCTTGTTCTGTCGCTCTGAACATCATGAGGAAGTTTAATGATTGGCAAGCAATATTTTTGGATGTAAATTATTACCTTTGCAAGCGAATTGTTTTTTTGCGAGGGTAAAGAGCAGAATGTCTGGATTCGAATATGAATATCTCTATCGAGTGGACTCTCCGGCCGATTTACGGAACTTGTCTTCGGATGAGTTGGTGGCCTATTGCGGAGAGTTGAGGCGTTTCATTATCGAGCAGCTCTCTTGTAATCCGGGTCATCTGGGTTCCAGTCTCGGTGTTGTCGAACTGACGGCTGCCCTGCACTATGTGTTCAATACGCCTTACGATAAATTGATCTGGGATGTGGGGCATCAGGCATATCCCCATAAAATCATTACAGGACGTCGGGATCGTTTTTATACAAACCGGAAATTGAACGGATTGAGCGGCTTCCCCAAGATGGAGGAGAGTCCGTACGATGCTTTCGGAACCGGACATGCGTCGACATCGATTTCGGCGGCGTTGGGAATTGCTTCGGCTGCAGCGCTGCGCGGAGAGCACCGGCATGTGGTGGCGGTGATTGGTGACGGAGCTCTGACCGGAGGATTGGCTTTCGAAGGGCTCAACAATGCCGGTGCCGCGAATACCGATCTTTTGGTGATTTTGAATGATAACCGTATGGCGATCGATCCGAATGTCGGCGCGATGAAAGAGTATCTGCTCAGTATATCTACCTCCAAACAGTATAACATGTTCAAGAATCGGACGTGGGAGCGTCTGGAGCGAGTTCCGCGTCTCCGGCGGATGATTCAGAGTATTGGTAATGCGCTTAAACAGGGGTTTCTGCAACAAAGTAATCTGTTTGAAAGCTTGCATTTTCGGTATTTCGGTCCGGTCGACGGACATGATGTGGGGCAGTTGACCCGCGTGTTGCAAGATTTGAAAGAGATCAAGGGGCCGAAACTGTTGCATGTTCTTACGGTCAAGGGTAAGGGCTATCGGCCAGCAGAAAAAGATCAGAAATCGTGGCATGCCCCCGGGTTTTTTAATCCCGAGACAGGGGAACGTGAAAAGAACGGTGACAATGATATGCCTCCTCTGTATCAAAAAATATTTGGAGAGACACTACTCGAGTTAGCCCGAACGAACGATCGGATCGTTGGAATTACACCGGCCATGCCGACCGGTTGTTCGCTCGATATCATGATGCGGGAGATGCCCGAGCGTTGTTTCGATGTGGGGATTGCCGAAGGGCATGCCGTGACCTTTTCGGCCGGATTGGCTGCAGCGGGGATGATTCCTTTCTGCAACATCTATTCGTCGTTTATGCAACGGGCCTATGATAACGTCATTCACGACGTTGCGCTGCAAGGATTGAACGTGGTGATGTGTCTTGACCGCGCAGGCTTAGTGGGAGAGGATGGGGCGACCCATCAAGGGGCTTTCGACATCGCTTACATGCGGTCGATTCCTGATCTGATCGTATCGGCTCCGATGGACGGGGTGGAGTTGCGGAATCTGATGTATACCGCTTCGCTTGGCCGGGGGCCTTTCGTGATCCGCTATCCGCGAGGTGCTAGCGATACGAAACAGTGGCAGCAGTCTTTTCGAGAGATACCGATCGGAGAGGCTCGGTGGCTTCGGGAGGGGACGGATGTCGCGGTACTGACGTTCGGAATCGTAGGCATAGCGGCCCGAGAAGCGATTGAGCGGGCATCGCAAGCGGGTGTCGATGCGGCCCATGTCGATCTGCGGTTTGCCAAGCCGTTGGATCGGGAGTGTTTACGCAAGGTCGCCGATCGGTTCGGACGGATCATCGTGATCGAAGACGGGGTGATCGACGGAGGGGTTGGATCGGCCGTATTGGAGTTTTTGAGTGAGATGCAATATACGGGCCGGGTCGAACGGCTCGGGATTCCCGATCGCTTCATCGGTCAGGGAACGCAGGCCCAGTTGAGGCGGATCTGCGGATTCGACTCCGAGGGAATATATCGGACGATAATGAAAAACAAAGAATAAAAAGTGTGCGATTATGGAGTATAATTTCGCTGAAATTGAAGAGAAATGGCGGAAACGCTGGATCGAACGGAAAACCTATCGGGTAAACATCGATCCGAAACGCCCGAAATTCTATGTATTGGATATGTTTCCCTATCCGTCGGGAGCCGGACTGCATGTCGGCCACCCGCTGGGGTATATTGCTTCCGATATTTATGCCCGTTATAAACGGTTGAAAGGATTCAATGTGCTGCATCCGATGGGATACGATGCGTTTGGCCTCCCGGCCGAACAGTATGCGATCCAGACCGGACAGCACCCTGCCGTAACGACCGAAAACAACATCAGACGCTATCGCGAACAGCTCGATAAGATCGGATTCTGCTTCGACTGGGATCGGGAGGTGCGTACGTGCGATCCGGGTTACTATCATTGGACCCAGTGGGCATTCCTCAAGATGTTCGGCAGCTATTATGATTTTGACAAGAATCGGGCCCGTCCGATCGAAGAGCTGATCAAGGCTTTCGAGAGATCAGGAACAGAGGGGTTGCATGTGGCCTGCACCAAAGAGATGAGCTTCTCGGCCGATGAGTGGAACAAGATGAGTGAGGAGCAGAAAGAGGCGGTGTTGCAAAACTACAGGCTTGCGTTCCGCGCCGATACGATGGTTAACTGGTGTGCCGGGTTAGGAACTGTTCTGGCCAATGACGAGGTGAAGGACGGGTTGTCGGTCCGGGGCGGTTTCCCGGTAGAGCAGAAACGGATGAAACAGTGGTTGCTGCGGGTTACGGCCTATGCGCAACGGATGCTCGACGGATTGAACCGACTGGAGTGGAGTGACTCGTTGAAGGAGATCCAACGCAACTGGATCGGACGGAGCGAGGGTGCTCAGGTCTTTTTCCCGATTAAGGGTATGGAGGAGAAACTCGAGATCTTTACCACGCGGGCCGATACGATCTTTGGCGTTACGTTTATGGTGCTGGCTCCGGAGCATGAGCTGGTCGGACGGCTGACCACACCGGAGTATAAGGAGGCCGTGGATAAATACCTTGAAGAGACCAAGAAACGGTCGGAACGGGAACGTATGGCCGATACGAAACGGGTCAGCGGACAATTTACCGGGGCCTATGCGATCAATCCGTTCAACGGGGTGGAGATTCCGATCTACGTCAGCGATTACGTACTCTCCGGTTACGGAACGGGTGCGATCATGGCGGTACCGGCCCACGACAGTCGAGACTATGCGTTCGCCCGTCACTTCAATCTGCCGATCATTCCGGTGGTCGAAGGAGGGGATCTCTCCGTAGAGTCGTATGATGCCAAGTCGGGCAAGATGATCAACTCCGACTTCCTGACCGGGATGGATGTCAAGGAGGCAATTCCGGCCATGATTGCCGAAGTCGAAAAACGGGGTATCGGAAGCCGCCGGATCAACTACCGGCTGCGCGATGCGATTTTCAGCCGGCAACGCTATTGGGGAGAACCCTTCCCGATCTATTACAAGAATGATGTGGCCTATCCGCTGCCGATGGACCGTTTGCCATTGGAACTGCCCGAGGTGGAGAACTTCGGTCCGACCGCCGACGGAGAGCCCCCGTTGGCTCGAGTGAAACATTGGTGTACACCCGAAGGGTATCCCTACGAATTGAGCACCATGCCCGGATTTGCCGGTTCGTCGGCCTACTATCTGCGCTACATGGATCCGCACAACGACAAGGAGCTCGTGTCGAAAGAGGCGGACGAGTATTGGCGCAATGTCGACCTCTATGTCGGAGGAATCGAGCATGCGACCGGACACCTGATGTATTCGCGCTTCTGGAATATGTTCCTTTACGATCTGGGCTATGTGTGTGAAGAGGAGCCCTTCAAAAAATTGGTCAATCAGGGAATGATTCAGGGCCGTTCGAACTTCGTCTATCGGATCAAGGGTACGAAAACCTATGTTTCGACCGGATTGAAGGATCAATACGATACGCAGGAGATCCACGTGGATGTTAATATCGTAAAGAATGATATTCTGGATATCGATGCCTTCCGCAAGTGGATGCCCGAATATGTTGACGCTGAATTCATCCTCGAGGATGGGAAATATGTCTGCGGATGGGCGATCGAGAAGATGTCCAAGTCGATGTACAACGTGGTCAATCCGGATCAGATTGTCCGTGACTACGGAGCCGATACGCTGCGGATGTACGAGATGTTCTTGGGCCCGCTCGAACAGAGTAAGCCGTGGGATACGAACGGAATCGACGGTGTACATAAGTTCCTGCGCCGGTTCTGGCGGATGTTCTTCGACCGGAACGGAGAGTTGGCTCTGACCGAGGAGGAACCGACATCGGGCGAGTGGAAAACGCTCCACAAAACGATCAAGAAGGTGACGGAGGATATCGAAAACTTCTCGTTCAATACGTCGGTCAGTGCCTTTATGATCTGCCTCAACGAACTGGGTAATACGAAATGCAACAAGCGGGCGATCCTCGAACCGTTGGTCGTGCTGATTGCACCTTATGCGCCGCACATGGCCGAAGAGCTGTGGGAACGGCTCGGTCACAAGACTTCGGTCTTCGATGCCCGTTTCCCGGAGGTAGACGAAAAACATCTCGTTGAGGATAGTTTCGAATATCCGGTATCGTTCAACGGGAAGGTGCGGTTCAAAAAGGGTTTGTCGTTGTCGTTGTCGCCCAAAGAGATCGAAGCTGCCGTGTTGTCCGACCCGGCTTGTGAGAAGTACCTCGGAGGTAAGGCACCCAGAAAGGTGATCGTCGTCCCGGGTAAAATCGTGAACGTCGTATGTTAGTTTTCGGGGGAAAAGCGGATTTTTTCTTCAGGACGCATGTTTTTCGTTTAAATTGCGTATCTTTGCCCCAGAAAAGGAGAGTTGCCGGAGTGGTCGAACGGGGCAGACTCGAAATCTGTTGAACTGCTTAGGTGGTTCCCAGGGTTCGAATCCCTGTCTCTCCGCAACAAACGCTGAAAATCAGCAGATTGCAAAACAAACACCCAGTTTTACACCCAAGAATGTAAAGTCGGGTGTTTTTGTTTTATTTAAGATAATACAACCACTACATAATAAAAGAGTA
>CALURC010000012.1 GCA_944323075.1 uncultured Alistipes sp.
TGTTGATGGAGATGTTTCTCAGGTCTGCGGCATTGTAAGCTTCGGAGACGACCGTTCCATTTTTATATAGGACGTAATCGGCCCAGAATGCGAGGTCGTAAGTTCCTTTTTTGACCTGAAACTGGACGGGGATTTCGGATCCGGTTTCGTTGAGCAGGATTTCGTCGGAATAGGTGAACAGACCTTGTTGGTCGAAAACGTTCATGGTTACGCGGAGTCGGAGGGTATCCGGAAGTGTTGTAACGGCTTTAGAGATAGGTTCGATCGATTGGTCGATGCCGTTCAGCCGGACAGTTACGGTACAAAGTTCGGTTTGTGAATCATCGGGTCCTTGCGGTTCACTTGGCCCTTCTGTGTCGGCTGAATCTTTCGAACAGGCGGCTGCGAAAACGATCCAAGCAGCCAGCAATAATGATTTGATTGTACGTTTCATGATATTGAGTTTTTTATGTTGAGCTATTTTATTAAACGGTCGATTATGTCGACAATAACATTAAAAAATAGGTGTTTTAGAAAGGAAACCCTATTTTACGTCACGCCACGATTTATTTACAACAACCGGTGGATGTAAGGGGATAAAATCATAGACATAAGGAATGTCGTATGTTGAAGCTGCCGTCTTTCGGTTGATAGCATCGTATGTTACAAATTCCTCATAATCGTACTGCCACTCTACGCCATAGGCTAATTTATGAATACGATAGTATATCGCTTCCCGAGAAGGAGCATTGAATCCCCCTGTATTGTAACGCATAATACTGTTTTCGGTAGGTCTCCATACTCCAGACCAATAGGTTAATCCTCCTTCGTAAGCGCCTAAGCCATCATATATATAGCGGTTATCTGCAAGGAAATGACTCCATCGAATCGAGGATAGATCATTTGTAAAGTCTACGTTTTTTCTCCATCCCCAATCATCTTGCTGTCCACGGGTTCGTAGTACTTCACTATCTGGTATTGTGCCCATATCTTCGTAGGCGTATTCATCAGCGAGTTTCGAAAATCCGTGTCCACCAGCTTCATGATGGACTCCCTCGGCAAAAACAGTAGCATCACTACCTTTAGGAAAATATGCGATTGATATTCCGCTACCGTAATCGTTATTTGTATTCTCGGGATAGTACATATAACAGGTCCCGGCATAGTTGTCGGAATTCATGATTACAATAATCAATGCTTCATCCATACGTTCGTCGCTAATTGCTTTTTGTGCATAGGAGAAGCATGTGGCGTCGTTGCCTCCGACTTCAGTTCCAACACCGAAGTAACAGTCAAGGGCAGTTTCTCCGTAGGGACTATACCCTTCATTTTTCGATACGACCGTTATGGCATATACGTTGAACAACTCTCGGAAGGTTTTGTAGGGTTCTTCGGTAAACATGCTTTCTGCAGCGAATTGCAGATCATTCATATACTCACCCATTGCAATCTGTCTGTCGGAATAACCGTCGCCCATGAGTATGATGTCAATGCCGTTGCCGGTAGCTGCGCCTTGTAATGTAGTTACCTCTCCATCGTGAGAATAATCAGTCGATTCGTATAAATTGATCTCGGGATCCCCTAAGTTCGTAGAGAAAAAACTGGCTAACTCGTTTGCTTGGTCCACTTCATAAGAGTAAAACACCATTTCTCCATTTTGATTGATAACTGTCGTGGCTGGGTATGAAAAGAATGGATAGTAGAGGTTGAATTGCCAGTCTTGTTTGGGCTCAAGAAGCCAGTTCCCATTTTGTGTCCATGTAACAGTATGCCAAGGAATGTTATAAGATTCGATAAAAGATCTTACTTCAGATTCACTATCGGTGAAACTTTGATCTGGTGAAACGTTACAATATCCGATGAAATCAATCCCTTTATTTTTATAAGCGTTGTAAATCGATAGAAAAGCATTGATGTCGGTATTGCTGATATAAGATGGGGAAAATTGCCAAAGGACCGTATATTTATTTTCTGCATATGTTTGTTTTGATTGAATCAAATTTCCATTTAAATCGGTTACAGAAAAATCAGGGCCTTCGACGTAATAAGAGTCCGTATTGAAATCATTTCCTTGTAAAATATATGCCCAGCAGTAGTCCCATAATGTTTTATTTTGTTGTAACGCAGAGGGAACATCTCCATAGAGACTGTTGCCATATAGGTATAAATATTCCAAAGAGGAAGATGAGCCTAAGTTGGAAGGGAGTGTTCCCGAGAGGTGGTTATTGTCCAGTGAAACAGATTTCAATGTCGTACTTTGTCCGATCCATTCCGGAACGGATCCTGAAAGGTAATTAAGGCTAAGGTCAAGTTGTTCCAGCTGGGTACAATTCCCGAGTTCTTCCGGAATGGATCCTGTTAATCCGCAATATTCCAGACCAAGAGATTTCAGCTTTGTACAATTACCGATCGATGCAGGGATCTCTCTCTTCGACTCTGGAGACAAAGAATTCATCCAGAGTGATTCTAACGCGACAAGATTTCCAATTTCAGAGGGTATGTCTTGGTCGAGGAGACTTATTGATAGAGTCTTAAGATTGGTCAGATTGAATATTGCTGATATATCTGTAAAACTATTTCCTTCAAACCATAATGTCTCCAATTTATTTAGTTTCCCGAATTCAGAGGGGATTGAACCAGATAAATCGTTACCACTTAGATTTAGGGTAAATAGGTTTGATAGATTACAGAGTTCATTGGGAAGATAACCTTTCAGCTTGTTATATGGTAACGATATAAACCAGACGGAGCCATCGCCATAGGTGTCGATTCCATACCATTCATTTAATGGTCTATCAGAGCACCAGTTGGTATTATTTTCCCAATTGTCTCCGTCTGTTGCATTATATAGAGCGATCAGAGCTTCTCGTTCAATGGTGAGTTGATCGGCCGGATTATTTTCTTGTCCGAAGATGTAGACCTTGTCCGCATTCCACTCTTGATTTAAGACCAAAGAGAACGATGCCGAAGTACTATTTTCATTAAAGAAATCGCCTTTGAGGATAGTCTGGACATTCTTCTGTGTTTCGACATTTTCGACTTCGAAATTCGAAACAGAAGAGCCGTTCTTATCGAGTAGGTTGATCGAGCAGGTAAACGGGTCGCACGGGAAAATGTATCGGCTGACACCGAGTTGTTCTCCGGCAGTTAGAGTATTCGAGAAATATGTTCCGGATGAGTTGATTGTGGATTCTCCGGTGAGCAGGTTGATTGAAGATACACTTTGGGAGAGCGAATATTGTATGGAAGAGATATTATTGGGGACAGTTTGGTCACTTTCTATTTTCAGCATGGCCACAGCTCGAGAGAGTTCGGTGCCGGAGGTGATTGCCACGTTACCGTCGACTACGACATCGTTGATCACGAGCGAGAAAGCATCGCTGGACATGGCGTTGTTGATCGATATGTTTCTCAGATCAGAGGAGTTGTATGCTTCGGAGACAACCGTTTCGTTTTTGTAAAGGACGTAATCGGCCCAGAACGCGAGGTCGTAGGTTCCTTTAGTGACTTGAAACTGGACGGGAATCTCGGATCCGGTTTCGTCGAACAGGAGTTTACAGGAATAGGTGAGTTGTCCTTGTTGGTCGAAGACGTTTAGGGTAACGCGTAACCGGAGGGTATCAGGTAGTGTTGTGGCAGTTTTGGTTATGGGTTTAGCGGATTGTCCGATTTGATTCAGTCGGACAGTTACGGTGTATTGTTCGTTTGAACCCATTTCTGAGCTGACATCAGTTTTAGAGCAAGCTGTCAGCAGAACGATTGAGGTCAGAATGATCAGGATGGCGATATATAGCAGATATTTGACTTTCTGGAACATAGAGATGTGTGGCTTTGATGGTTCAGGTATGGGGAATAGATAACGGTGAATGGAATCGGATTTTGGGGTAATGCCGGTATCCGTTTTTCACAACGGATACCGGCTGTTCCCCTGAATCAGCAATTAAAAAGGTTATAATATAAATGCTCTGTAGTTTACATTATAGAGGTTTGGTGACAATATTTACATCTGCAGGACCGGAGATTCCATAATCATAACCTTGCCAGATATAAATGGTCGTTAATGGATTGTTATAGCATTCAACGTAATTGGAAATATCTCGAACATAATATAGATCCAAAACAGAAAGATTGTTGTCATGGCAAGCTAATGAAGAGAGAGAACAAGGACTAGGAAGTGCCAAAGATTCAATCTGATTATTTGAACAATCTAAATTATACAATAGATTGTTTGTTGTTAAATCTAATGTTGTTAGGTTACATTCTGTACAAGTTAACTGAGTTAGTGCGCTTGAATTTGTTAGGTTGATTGATTTGATCGGACAAGTGTAAATGGCAACTTTACTTAAATTAGGCCTGTTGGAGAGCTCTAATTTGTCAATACTTACCGTGTTTAAATATATGTCTGCAACTCCTGTGTTGAAATTTATCGAACCGATATTAACTTCATTGAAGTCTATATCGGTTAATACTGTATTTGTTTCAAAATCTATATCAGGAATAGTAACGGCTGTAATATCAAATTTTTTAAGAGCAGAGTTATGACTTAAATCCATATTTTCGACTGTAATATGAATTCCGTCATAAATTGTCTTGTCAGAGTTGAATATAAAAGATGTCAGGGAAGTGAAATACTCAATGCCTTCGAATGATTTGATCGGATAGTCTTTTGCATGTCTAATGTAAATTTCTCTTACATTTTTGATCTCTTTGTATTGGATGATACCGTTGCCGTCAGCATCGAAATTGGCCAAGCAGAAGTTTTTAAACGCTTCGTCGGGAAAGACGATCTCCTGATCGTTGATGTTCGGTCCCGAAGGTTGCGCGTTGGGCGTGATTACATAGTTCCGATCAGCGTTCCACGCAGTCTCCATGCCCAACGTGAGGGACGTTGAAACGCCGTCAGAGAAAAAATTTCCCTTCAATACCGTCTTGACATTCGGCTCCGTCGCTACATTTTCCATCTCATAGGCCACAATCGGCTCTCCGCTCTCGCCCAATGCTTCAATTGTACAGGTAAACTTGTCGCATGGCAACAGATAGCGACTGATATCGATCGGAGAACCCGCTGTAAGTGCGTTCTCGTAGGAAACAGGACTCTCCGATATGGTGGGCAGACCGGTCAACAGGTTGAGTGAAGTTGTCGTCTTCGACAGCGTATAACGAACCTGTTTTGCGGCTTCCGGTACGTTGTCGGTACTTTCGATTCTCAGCATCGAAACAGCACGAGTAAGCGAAGTCCCTTCGGTAAGGGTCATGTCATCATTCACGTCTATCTCGCGGAGAATCAGAGAAAATGCATCTCCATTGAAGTCCGCGTCCGGAGTGATCTCCTGTAATGTAGAGAATGAGTAGGCCTGTTCGCTTACGGCATTGTCTTTGAAGACTACATAGTCGGCCCAGAAGGCTATGTCATACAGACCCTTCTCGATCATGAATTCTACGGGAATCGATCCGCCGCTTTCGGTCAGTAATTTTTCGTCGGAGTAGACTACGTTTCCGTCGTTGTTGAATACGTTCAGAGTTACGCGCAGACGTAATGTGTCGGGTAACGTGACGGCAGCTTTGCTCATGGGTTCGAAGCTTTGGGAAATGCCGTCGAGCAGGATGGACACTTTGACTTTCTCGGTTGGGGCTGTCGGAAGGTTTGTTTCTGATTTGTTGCAACTCGTGGTGACGAATAGTGCAACGGCTGTTGCAAAACTTAGCAACCGATTGGCTCTGTAATACATAAAGTTGTGAAATTGTGCCGGTCCCTTGGCTGTTTAGGTTTAGTAAAGGCACATAAAAAACGTGGGACCTTAACTTTCGTTTCTGAGGTATCGCCAAACACCTTGCAACCAAATAAGTAAAGCCCACGTTATTCACGCAGGCATTAACTTTACTCTTGGTTGCTTCAAAATTTTGGCGATTTTCAGAAACAAGAATAAAAGCTAACGCTTTTTATGTATATCTACAACTATTTGAGTTGTAATGGATTTTTAGTTCTTAGTATGACTGTATCATAAGCACTTTTATTGTTAGTAGGTTTTCGCAAATATAGAGATCATTATTTGGATATGCAAATGAATTTCTTGTAAGTACTTTGTTTTTTTGTGTCTGTTTTTCAGTGTTTTATAATGTATTCTGGCAGTCATTTGTTAGAAGCTGATAAGTCTATTTGTAAGTCATAGTTTAAATATAAAAAAGCGAGTTGTCCTAAAACAACTCGCTTAAAGTAAAACAAGATATTATCCACACAAGATATGTACTTGTTTGTTTTGCCTATTTGAGGCGGTGAAATTCTATTTGCAAAATATCTGTTCGGAAGATAGATATAGTTTAGCAGGAACGATGATGTAATAGGAATTTTTCTCTGCAATCCATATAGATCCTCCCTTAACTATTGCATAACAGTCTTTTTATCAGATCCGTCAAAATAACAGATAAAAAGCATCTCTTTTATTGTCTGGTTAGAGCTTATTTGACGAGTTTGCGTAAGAAACGTGAAGTAGCTACTGCATCGTTGGCTTGAATGAGCCCTTCGATTTCCGTGTAATACTCTTCGACGATCTCTTCGTATTTTTTGACCCAATAAAGACTTTCAGAAATAGCGTCAATTGCATCTTCACGATAGGGATATTGATCCATCGATAACCAGCCCTTGTAATTCGTCTTTTTCAACCAGAAAAGGAGTTCTACATATGTGGTCATATGGACACTGCTGACGATCATGTCGTCATCCCAGCTTCCGTGATTGTCGTTAAAATGCATGTGGAAAAGCATGTCTCCTGCTCTTTTTGCCAATACGACGGCTTCTGCGACATTTTCACCGGCTACAAAGCTGTGCCCCGTGTCGATGGTGACACCTACGTTCGCGCATCCTGTCTCTTTGGCAGCCAAAATAGTATCTGCCATACGGGCATGGTAAGAGAAATTGCGGGGCTCTTTAGGCTTGTATTCCAAAGCGAATTGCAACGTCGGAAATTCGAGAGCGAGCTTCTGTATGGCATCGGTCATCCATTGACGTTCTTGATTGTAGTCAGCGGTCAATTGATAGTCATAACCGTCTTGTGCCATCCAGAGGTTCATGATTTTACAATCGATCTCCAGAGCGACCTCACACATGCTGCGAAGATAGTCGATCGCTTTTTGACGAATGGCAGGATTTGTATTGGAGATACAGCCTTTCCCATAGTCTTTGTCGGTAAAGGTGTCCGGAATGATCGAAGCGCATGTCAGTCCATAGCCTTCGAGCCGTTTTTTCATGTCTTTTACGTTATCCGGCCGAATATCCCACGTGCCCACCAGTTCGATACCCTTGATATACGGCATTTTCTTTGCTGCCATATCCAACATCTCTTCGGAGGACGGATTGTTTTTGTAACCCTTGCAGAATCGGTCGCAAGTATTACCTAAGTTGCCTAAGATGATCGAATATTTGTTGTCCATAGGTAAGTAAATGTTTAGTTAAGATTATACAATAGTCAAATTTAATATTTTGTATTGAAGTTTACCACGTCAGAAGCGCTGTTTTTTAAAGTTTCAATACATTTTTCGACATCCGTCGGTCGGATGACTACATTGGCAAGTTCACCTTCTGAAAAGGCGTACATGTACTCGATAAAGATCTCTTTACGGGCGAGAATGTCGAGGATTGCAGAGAGAGCACCGGGACGATTGGCACAACTCAGGCAGATCACGTCGGTCAGCATTACGGCAAATCCTGCTTCACGGAGAGCCTCTTTGGCTGCGTTCACATCGGATACGATCATGCGGAGTATACCGAAGTCGGTCGCATCGGCCAGACTGAAAGCATTCATGTTGACCCCTTTTTCGCCTAAGATACGGGCAACGTCGTTGATACGTCCCGTTTTGTTTTCGATGAAAACGGATAATTGCTTTATAGTCATAGGTCTTAAGTTTTTAGGTTCGGTTATTTAAGAACTCGTTTGTCAATTACGCGTTGACTCTTGCCTTCGCTGCGTTCGATGCTGTGGGGTTCCATCAGGCGGATTTCAGCGCTGATTCCCAATACGCTGTGCAGACGGTTGGCAATCCGTTTACGGAGGTCCATCATGCGGCTGACTTCGTCTGAGTAGTAATTTTCACGAACTTCGACCTGTACTTCGAGGGTATCCAGATTGTTCACCCGATCGACAACCAGACGGTAGTGGGGTTCGAATTCGGGCAGTTCCAGAACCACGCTTTCGACTTGTGATGGGAATACGTTGACTCCACGAATGATCAGCATGTCGTCGCTTCGTCCGACGATACGGCTCATTCTTACGCAGGTTCGTCCGCAATCGCAAGGCGTGTAATCCAAAGAGCACAGGTCTTTGGTCCGGTAACGCAACAAGGGCATCCCTCCTTTGGTCAGGGTTGTGAAGACCAATTCGCCCTGTTCTCCGGCAGGCAGTGGTTCCAATGTGTCTGGCGAGATAATTTCTGGATAAAAATGATCCTCCACGATGTGCGATCCCGATTTACATTCACATTCATAAGAGACGCCTGGGCCCATGATTTCACTCAATCCGTATATATTATACGCATTTACACCCAGTTTCGTTTCGATCTCCCGACGCATATTTTCGGTCCAAGGTTCACCTCCGAGAATACAGGTTTTCAGTTTGAACTCTTCGCGGGGAATTCCCGACTTAATAATTTGTTCGGTCAGATAGAGTGCATAAGAGGGGGTACAAGCCAGAGCGGTTGAACCACAATCGTGCATCAGTTGGATGTGTTTTGCCGTGTTGCCGGTCGACATGGGGATAACAGTTGCTCCAAGGTGTTCGACCCCGTAGTGAAGTCCGAGCCCTCCTGTGAATAACCCGTATCCGTAGGCGACCGTGAACATGTCGTTCCGATCGGTGCCGAAAGCGTTCAGACAGCGGGCGATCGCTTCCGACCATATCGATAGATCGCGGTGGGTATATCCGACAACCGTCGGTTTACCGGTTGTTCCCGAAGATGCATGCAGACGGACGATCTCCGAAAGAGGAGCGGCCAGCATTCCGAACGGATAGTTGTCGCGCAAATCCTGTTTCGTGGTAAACGGCAGCTTGACGATGTCGTCGATCGAGTTGATATCATCGGGGATCAACCCGATTTCCTGCATTTTGTTGCGATAAAACGGTGTATTGTGATATACGTAATGTACCAGTTTTTTGAGCCGAGCGCTTTGCAATTGCCGCATTTCATCACGGCTCATGCACTCTTTGGTTTTATTCCAGATCATGATTTAAGTTCGTTAATTGATTCTCCGGGATGATTGGGTTATTTTGTCGCTATCGGGTGGTCGGCATGGAAAGCTTTGAGCCGTTTTTCCATGACGTCGAACAGTTTTTCGGTCATGCGGGACGAGCAGGCACGGATTCCTTCCTGTTCGCTTCCTGTCGTATTGAGCGTAATGGAACTGATACCGTAAAAGAGCAGTTCGCGCATCAATTCGCCGGAGGTCATGCCAGGATAACCGATCGTAAAGAAGAAGCCGTCACCGATCGGCTCGGTTACATCGCGGTCGTAGACGACATAGAATCCGTTTTCACGGAAGAGCCGTTTCATGCGGTCGGCTCTACGGCCATACTCTTTGGTCTCTTCGACGAAGTTGATTTCGCCGTCGCAGGCAGCCTTGTACATGGCGGCCAATCCGAACTGTACCGAGTGGGTCGCTCCGGAGGTAATCATGTACAAAATGGAGTTAATAAATGTGATTCCGAAGAGTCCTGCTCCGGAGTAACGTTCGGCTAACGCCGGATACTTTCTGTTGAACAGTTTGTCGGAGACGCAAGCAACGGCCATACGCTGTCCGGCATAACTGAAGATTTTCGAGGCTGAGAGCATCAGGATGTAATTGTCCGTATATCGGGCAACAGTGGCCTGATAAGGTGGAACGAACGGATGTCCCAGATCGCGCCGGAAATCCATGGCGAAATAGGCCAAATCTTCCAGAATGATCGTGTCATATTTTGTTGCCAGTTCACCGATAATCTTCAGCTCCTCCTCTTCGAGACAGGTCCAGGCCGGATTGTTCGGATTCGAATAGACGATCGCGCAGATGTTACCTTTACAGAGATACTCTTCCAGCTTGTTACGAAGAGCAGCTCCCCGATAGGCGTAAATGTCAAACTGTTCGAACGGAATCCCCAGAATCTTCAGTTGCGATTTTTGGATGGGGAAGCCCGGATCGATGAACAGTACGGTATCCTTGCCGGGAGTGCATTGACTCGTGATGATAAACGAGCCGAACGAACCGGCAACCGATCCGGTCGTTGGGATACACCCTTCGGGCGATATGTCAATATTGATAAAGGCTTTGATAAAGCGGGAGGTTTGCTCCTTGAGTTCGGGGACTCCTTCCGCTGCCGGATATATGGCGGCGATCTCGGTGTCCAATGCAGCTTTCTCGGCTTCGCGTCCGATTTTGCAGGGGCTCAGTCCCGGTACACCCTGATCCATCCGGATAAAGGGGATCCCGGTACGCTGTTCAAGGGCCGAAGCGAGCAGCGATGCCTGTCCGATCGTAGCTTTGGCCAGATCGGTAATTTTCAACTCGTCGACAATTGATTGGACGAGTTGAGGATCAAATACACAATGTTGCATGTTGTCAGTCTGTTGCTCTGTTTTACTTCGGTTACTGTTTCATCTTTTGGTCGATGATACTCTTGGCAGCGTCGCGACCGCATCTGAGTGCGGTGATGTTGGCCTCGACGATCTCTTGCCCTTTGCGTCCGAACACGCGTCGGATGCCCTCTTCGAACTTTTCGATTCCGATGTGCAGCAGGTCCGATGCGGCTCCGAGCAGCACCATGTTCGACGAACGGGGAGCTCCACACTCTTTTGCCAGTTTCTCAACATCGAGCAGCACCACGTGCGGCAGACGGTTCAGCTCTTCGATCAGTTTTTCGGGATCGGGATAGTTCGGGATGTTGATGAAGGGTACCGAGTGGGTTACGACCCAGCCTTTTCCCGAGAGGTAGGGCAGGTAGCGCAGCGCCTCCATCGGTTCGAGCGAAAGAATCAGGTCGGCGGTCCCGTAGGGGATCAGGTCCGACCGGATCGGATCGGACGACAGACGCAGGTTAGACTGTACGTCGCCGCCCCGTTGGCTCATGCCGTGTACTTCGGCTTGTTTGATGTGCAGACCTTCGTCAAGGGCGGCTTCGCCGATGATTGTCGCGATGGAGAGGATGCCTTGTCCTCCCACGCCGGATAGTATAATATCTGATTTCATTGTGCTTTTCAGGATTTGGATGATTCGTTTTTGAGTTTGGCCTGATGATGCCGTTTCAGGGTCTGGATACACTCCCTGCGCGGGATGATGACCGATACGCCCTTATAGTTGATCTCCTCGCGGAGAATGGCGGCGATCTCTTCCATGTTTTTCGGCAGCGGAACTACCACACGGATGTGTTCGGGCTCTACGCCGACACCCCGGCAGATTGATTCCTGCCGATTGGTACCCGCCGAGTCCTGTCCTCCGGTCATTGCTGTGGTCAGGTTGTCCGAAATAACGATGGTGATGTTGGCTTTTGCATTGACGGCATCGAGTAGTCCCGTGATTCCCGAGTGGGTAAAGGTCGAGTCCCCGATTACGGCGATGGCTGGCCACAATCCGGCATCGGCAGCTCCTTTGGCCATGGTGATCGAAGCTCCCATGTCAACGCAGGTGTGGATGGCGCGGAAAGGCGGTAGTGCTCCCAGCGTGTAACATCCGATGTCACCGAAGACTTTGTAGTCCTTGTATTCGCGGATGACCCGGTTCAACGTTTCATACATATCGCGGTGTCCGCATCCGTTGCAAAGTGCAGGAGGCCGGGGTACGACATATTCGCATGGAGCCATGTTTTTTGAAGCAGGAAGTCCGAGAGCGGCTCTGACATTGTCCGGGGTCAACTCTCCGGTACGGGGAGCTTCACCGGTGATTCTGCCGGTGATCTTGCACGAAATCGGGAGAATACCACGAACCTGCTCTTCGACGAAGGGCTGCCCGTCTTCCAAAACCAGAATCTCTTCACACGTTTCGGCCATGCGGCGAATCATGTTTTTCGGGAGCGGATACTGCGAGATTTTCAGTACGGGAAAGTCGCATCCTTCAGGGAACTGCTCCATCAGGTAGTTGTAGGCAATACCGCAGGCAATAACCCCTCTTTTCCGGTTCGGACCATCGGTATAGCTGTTGAATGACGAGGTTTCTGCCAGTTGTTCAAGCGTAGGTTGTTGTCCGATTACCGTAGCATAACGTTTGCGGGCGATGGCGGGGAGCAGGACCCAACCGGCCGTGGGGTCCGGAAACTTCATCGGATTCTGTTCGCGGGCGGCTTTTGTGTGAACGACGGCACGAGAGTGGGCCATGCGGGTGGTTACACGCATCAGTACCGGAAGTTTGTGCTCCTCTGAGAAGTCGAATGCATATCGGATCATGTCGTAGGCCTCCTGTTGTGAAGAGGGTTCGAAGATCGGTGCGAGGGCGAATTTCCCGTAGAAGCGCGAATCCTGTTCGTTTTGCGAAGAGTGCATCGACGGGTCATCAGCAACCAGAACGACCAGACCTCCGTTCGTTCCTGTAATGGAGGAGTTGACAAACGCATCGGCAGCGACGTTGAGTCCTACGTGTTTCATGCAGACGAGAGCCCGTTTCCCGACGTAGGATACGCCTAAGGCAGCCTCCATAGCGGTTTTTTCATTGGTACACCACCTGCTGTATACACCGCGATTGATGGCGAGTTCCGATTGTTGGATATATTCGGTAATTTCAGTTGACGGAGTTCCGGGATAGGCGTATACGCCGGACAGGCCTGCGTGGAGTGCCCCTAAGGCAATGGCCTGATCTCCCAAAAGCAATAATTTTTCTTCCATGAAGCAATTTATAAGTTAGATTAATTTATTCGAGTGTAAAGCGGTCGGCATCCTGAAGTGCCGGAAAGTTTTTGCGGAAGTCGCGTAGGGCGTCTGCATCGAGCTCTGCGGAGAGCAGCGCCTCCTTGCCGGGTTCGACATCTGCAAGGGGCTGGCCTTTGAAGTCGAGCAGGACCGATTTGCCGCAGTAGGAGCAATTTGGGTCGGTACCCGTGCGATTGATGCCGGCAACGTAACAGAGGTTTTCGATGGCCCGGGCCCGCAACAGGGCGCTCCATGCGTCGACACGCGGAGTGGGCCAGTTGGCGGTGTAGAGAACCAGATCGTAATCGTTTTTGTTTCGGCTCCATACGGGGAAGCGGAGATCGTAGCAAATCTGCAACAGGATTCTCCAGCCTTTGTATTCGACGATGACCCGTTTGTTCCCGGCTGTGAATTCTTTGTGTTCGCCGCCGTATGTGAACAGGTGACGTTTGTCGTATTGGAAGACCGATCCGTCTGGTTTTACAAAGTAGAAACGGTTGAAATAGTTTCCGTTTTCCTCAACAGCGACACTGCCGGCCAAAGCACAGTTGGTGTCTTGTGCGATCCGTTTCATCCACGGAAGCGTTTCTCCTCCGTACGGTTCAGCTGCAAGACGCGGTTGGGTGCAGAATCCAGTTGAGAACATTTCGGGTAAAACGATCAGATCCGAAGAACCGGCTTCGGCTATTTTTTGTTCGAATCGAGCACGGTTTCCTGCCGGATCGTTCCATAAAAGGTCTGCTTGTATGAGTGTTATTTTCATGGTTAGTTTACGTAATAATCAAACAAAGATAATATTTTATCCTGTAATTACCATAAAATCATCGAATCGATCCTTTGAGGGGGAAATTTACGGCGTTATATCGATAAAAAAAGAGGATTCCGGCGATCAGGAATCCTCTTTCGATAGGTGTGCTAAACAAAAAAATTAGTTTCTGAGCTTACGAAGATCGTCGGTCGAGATCTGTGTGAAATTGTCGATCAGCAAATCGTAATCGGAGAGGTCGCTTCGTTCAAACGTTGAAGCTATGGCGACTACGGCGCATCCGGCACGACGGGCGGCTTCGATGCCGACCGGTGCATCCTCAGCGACGATACACTCTGTGGGATCTAAACCAAGTTTCTTTGCGGCGAGCAGGTAGACTTCCGGATCAGGTTTCCCGTGAGAGATCATGTCTCCGTTGGCAATGGCATCGAAATAGGAGGTTATTCCGCATTTCGAAAGAACGAAATTTACGTTGGGTGTATTTCCTGATGATCCGACAGCTGTTTTGAATCCTTCGTTTTTAAGTGCTTTTAAGAAATCGACCAATCCGGGAGCGGGAGCGATTGTCCTTTCGAAAATTTCTCGATAAATCTCCTCCTTTTCAACGGCTATTTTGTGCCAGTCCACTTTCTTGATCACATCAGGCATAAGTCTCGCCAGAATCTGATCGTTGGTCATACCAAACGAAGGCATGAATTGTTTCCGACTGAAAGGTACACCGTATTTCCGGCAGATCACTTCGAAAGCTTCGATGTGTGCATCGCGATTATCGACCAAAACACCGTCCATGTCGAATATTACACCACGAATCATAATTATCCCATGTTTTAGAAATTCGCCGCAAATATACATCATTTTCTCGCGGTTTTGTCTTTTGTGCGGTTTCTTTTGTCGTGTAGAGGAACGTATTGAAAATTTCGTATCTTTGCCCCTATGATATTTATTTTCGGGAACATGAAAAGAGCAGTTTTGTTTTTGGTCGGAATGTTTGTTTGGGTTGCGGGAGTGCAAGCGCAGAGCCAGACGGAAAAGTCGACCAGTATTGTAACGATCGGAGGTGAAGGCTATTATGTACATACTGTTCAACCCGGAGATACGTTCTATTCGTTGTGTAAAGTCTATTCGACCGACGAAGCGACGATTCGCCGATTTAATCCGCATGTGGATGGTGGATTAAAGAGCGGTCAGGTGCTGAAAATTCCGGTAATCAAAGAGATTACCAAACCGTTGTCAGACCGGAAGAAGCGTCGTCTGTTCGATGTGCATACGGTTAATCAGGGCGAGACTGCCTATTCGATAGCCAAACGTTACGGCGTAGGTCTCGATGTGTTATTGGAGGATAACGAAGGGTTCGATCCGGCACACCTTTCCATCGGACAACAGATCAATATCCGCAAAGCCAGTCAGGGAACCAGTGACTCGCTACAGATCGGTGAACAGATTGAGACTTATACCGATGCGTTGAATCAGGTTTCGGACCGTTTCGTACATCATATTGTTGAACGGGGAGAAACACTCTACTCGTTGGGTAAGCAATATGGTATTCCGGTCGATTCTATCACCCGTTACAACGATTCAGCCTTGAAAGAGGGATTGAAACAGGGAAGTATTTTGCGTATGCCGGTAGCTCGACGAGACAGCATAGGGGGAACTGTGGCGGTGGTAGATACGGCGACGGCTGTACAGCCTGTACCTGTCGGGCCGAATGAAAATATGTCAGTCAAAGCAGTCGATATAACATCGCCGATGCGAGTGGCTGTTCTGTTGCCTATGCGGGTTAACGGCTCTTCCGGCCGACAGTTTTTAGAGTTCTATCAAGGCGTGTTGCTGGCGCTTGAAGAACTGAAAGCGGATGGAATTTCAACACAAGTCGATCTGTTCAATACGGCCCGGTCGGCTACCGAGGTTGAATCTTTGTTAAAACGACCAGAGTTACAGCAGGCCGATCTGATTATAGGTCCGGTTTATGATGAGTGTTTTCCGCCAGTAGCGGCGTTTGCGGCTGAAAGGGGTATTCCTGTAGTCTCTCCATTGGCAGAAGTGCGTAGTGCCGATAATTCGTTGCTGTTCCAAGTGGCGCCTGTTGCATCTTCAAAATACGAAAAAGTGAAAGATGATCTATCCGATGCACGACATGTGATCGTTATATCGTCAGCCCAAAATGATACTGAATTTGCTGGTGAGATCGCTCCTTTCATACCCAAATCAGCCAAACGAATCAATTATGTTCGGAATATGAGTACCGAAACGCTCGCAAGTCAGCTTAGTACAGAGAAGGACAATGTGCTTGTGGTGTTGTCGGAGGATGAGACGACGAGTGAGTCGATACTGGCATATATCGGATCGATTTGTAGCGGAATGGCAGCAAAAGAGGGGAAAGAGCCTGTCGTTAGGGTGATATCCAGTTCACGCTGGGCTCGCTTCAGAAATATCGACAAAGATCTCTTTTTTAAATTGAATCTGCGTTATGTAACTTCGTACCATGCCGACAGAAACAACGAGCGAGTACTCAATTTTGACAATCGTTATATTTCGGCTTTCGGAGCTTTACCCAGTCTTTATGCATATCGGGGCTATGATGTGGCCAAGTTATTTGTCGGAAAACTGAAATTGCACGGAGCCGAATTTATTTCCTATTTGAACGATGCAGATCTGCCGTTGTTGCAGACTCCGTACCGTTTTGAACAGCAACAGCCAGGTCATCGATACGAAAATCGGGAATGGGCTTTGGTTTGCTACAATGGAAACTATACGATCGAAGTGAAGTAGAGAGTGCCGATCGATTTCCCGGACACGACGGTCGGTAACGGGCAATTCGATGATAATATAAGGAGTCTCCGCAGTTCAGGGGGGGAGGATAATGTGAGCCGGATGCGTATTGTCCTTGTTTATGGAGATGACAGAAGGACGGAGGTGGTCGTAACTTGATGCCATGAAGAGAGGCCGGAATCCGTATGGTGTGCTCTCTGGAAATGCAAACGGATGAAAAGAGACAAGTAATCGACAGAAACGGATCGTTCCTATTACAGGTAAGAATGGAACAGGTTGATAGATAATCCAATACGTTTTAGTTATGCGGGAAAGAGGCAATAGGTTGATATAGGTGTTACATCTGTTTTGTCTAACCCCGCGTTTTTAGGAGTGTGTATAATAAAAAAAGAGGACTCATTTACTGAGCCCTCTTTTTTTAGATATGAGATTTCCTATTTTTCGATCAGTTCGACACTCCGACGGATAAAGTTGGTCAGGTTTTCACCCTTCAACATGCTGTTCGACAGCAGCGCCAGATCGATAATCTGTTTTACTAATTTATTCTCTTTACCGATCTCGGTGAGCCGTTGGTTACGCTGTTGGAGCAGACCGTCCAGCTTCTCTTTGATCTGTGTACGTTGATCCTTCTCCTCCTGCGTCAGATCTTCCTCTTTTTTGCCCTTGATCAGCTCTTCGAGGTTGTGTTGTTCGGCGGTTGCGGCATCGATCTTCTTGTTCATCGTTCTCAACTTGTCGCCAAAGCTCTTTTCGACCTCTCCGAGTATCTCTGCGATCAGTGGATGGTTACCGTTGATGACAACATTGAAATTGTCCGGCATCTGTCCGTAGAACTGCATTCCGGCGCCACCCATGGCTGCCATGTCTTTCATACGACGCATAAATTCGTTCTGCGTGATGACCACCGGCATCTCGGACTCATCCATTGCTTCGAAGGATACCATATAGTGAACCTTCTCTTCGGCCGGAAGCTGAGCTTCGAATACGGGACGCAACAGCTGTTGCTGAGCCGAGCTGAGGGCCATCTTCAACGGAGTATCCTTTTCGATCAGCTTTTCGATCACATCCGAGTCTACCCGGACGAAACGGGTACCCTGATTCTTATTCTCGAACCAGCCGATGAAGTGGGTATCCAGCTGACCGTCCATAACCAATACGTCGTATCCCTTCTGACGGGCAGCGCTGACAAAGGAGTTCTGCGCAACCGGATCATTCGTGTAGAGGTAGATCATGTTTTTGTTTTTGTCGGTTTGGTTCTCCTTGACTAATGCGGCATACTCCGAAAGCGTGAAGTATTTACCCTCTGTATTTTTCAGCAAGGTGAAATCCGTAGCTTTTTCGGCGAACTTCTCGTCGGTGATGATTCCGTACTGAATGAAGATCTTCAGGTCATCCCACTTTTTCTCATACTCGTCCCGATGTTGGGTGAAGAGTTCGTTCAATCGGTCGGCAACCTTTCGGGTGATGTATCCCGAGATTTTCTTGACGTTCGAATCGCTTTGCAGGTAGCTTCTCGAGACGTTAAGCGGAATATCCGGAGAGTCGATCACACCGTGCAGCAGCGTCAGGAACTCCGGTACGATGCCCTCGACCGAGTCGGTGACGAAAACCTGATTGCAGTAGAGCTGTATCTTGTTCTTCTGTATTTCGAAGTTGTTCCGAATCTTCGGGAAGTAAAGGATACCCGTCAGATTGAACGGATAGTCGATGTTGAGGTGGATGTAGAAGAGCGGATCTTCGGACATCGGGTAGAGGGAGCGGTAAAACTCCATGTACTCTTTGTCGGTGAGATCGGCCGGTTTTTTTGTCCACAGCGGTTCAGCGGCATTGACGATATCGTCTTGATCCGTGTCGACGTATTTTCCGTCTTTCCATTCCTGTTTTTTCCCGAAGGCAATAGGAACGGGCAGGAACCGGCAATATTTGTCGAGTATGCCTCTGATCCGTGATTTTTCGGCGAACTCTTTGGCATCTTCACTCAGGTGGAGGATGATGTCCGTTCCGCGTTTACGTTCAGTTGCGGCCTCTTCCATTGTGTATTCTGGAGATCCGTCACACGACCAATGCATTGTCTTCGATCCTTCGCGGTAGGAACGGGTTATGATCTCCACTTTGTCCGAGACCATGAAAGCAGAGTAGAAACCTAATCCGAAATGACCGATGATCGCTTGATTTTTATACTTTTCGAGGAATTCTTCGGCACCCGAGAAGGCAATCTGGTTGATGTATTTGTCGATCTCTTCGGCTGTCATGCCGATTCCTGAGTCGGAAATGGTCAATAATCGTTTTTCGGGATCCAGGGAAACATGCACTGTTAAATCGCCTAGTTCACCTTTGAATTCGCCTATCGATGAAAGGGTTTTGATCTTTTGTGTGGCATCGACCGCATTTGAAACCAATTCACGTAAAAAGATTTCATGGTCTGAATAGAGAAATTTCTTTATTACGGGAAAGATGTTCTCGGTTGTTACGCCTATTTTTCCGTTTTGCATAGCTTTATATTTTTTAGATTGAATTTTCCGTAGCTACGTTCAATCAATTAGTGTGCCATTGCTGACGGGGTGACACTTTGTCACGAAGCGTAGGGTTTATACTGACAAATACGATGGCGTATCGGCAGATATGACAGCGAGAAGTTACAATTCGAACCGAAGACGGACCATGTGTCGACATTCGATTCCGTTTTCAAATATAGGTTCGGGGTAGTTCCGCCGGAAAAAATCCCGGTCGATTCCGTCGATTTCGAAACCGCACTTTTGATAGAAGGCCAACTGCCCCGTTCCTGCGTTGGCTGTGCCCACTTCGAGTACCGTGCATCGCTCCGAACGGCTCTTGAGCTTTGCGTATTCGATGAGGTTTTTGCCGATCCCTCGGTGTTGGAAACCGCTACGGACAGCCAGATTGACCACCTCCATAGTAAAGGGACGTGTACGCAGCAACACGCAAATACCGACGAGTTGATCGTCCGAATCGTAAGCTCCGTAGCATTTTCCGCGTCGGGTATAGTCATCGACGGCTTCCTGTGATGGATCAGCCTCGGCCAACAAGTCATAGGGCAACTCTTCGACGGAAAGAATTTCGCGAATATCCATGAATAGAGGGTAAAACGGGGTCAAACGTTAGAAATAGGGCTCCAGCAATTTTAGAAACCATTCGGGTGCACGGCAGGCTCGGCGTGAATCGCTGTGCATGAAGGCAAGCGTTACGGATCCTGTATTGATCTTGTCGCCGTTCTCACGGAATATTTCGTAGTCGAAACGCATTTTGACTTTAGGCATTTCGGCCAGGGTGACACGGACCGTCAGCAGATCGTCGTCATAAGCAGGAGCGATGTGCCGACTTTGTACCTCCAGCACCGGGAGCATGACGCCATGTTTCTCCATGTCGTTGTAGGTGGTTCCGAATTCACGTAACATTTCGGTCCGTGCAGTTTCGTAGTACCGGATGTAGTTCGAGTGATGAACGATTCCCATGCAGTCGGTTTCGTAGTATCTGACCCGTATTTTAATGTCTTTGGTAATCATAATGTGGTGTTGTTTTGAGTAAAAATTCGGGAGCACTCGGCTGGGTGCTCCCGAAACGTGTTGTGTATGTTTCCGATTCTGTTACTCGCCTCTGCTGTAATTGGGAGCCTCTCGTGTAATGCTTACATCGTGCGGGTGGCTCTCCAGCATACCCGAATTGGTAATTCGGATGAATCGTGCTTTTTTGAGAGCATTGATATTCGGGGCTCCGCAATAGCCCATACCGGCTCTCAAACCACCGACCATTTGATAGACCACTTCAGCCAAGGTTCCTTTGTAGGGGACACGTGCAGCGATACCTTCCGGAACGAGTTTTTTGATATCGTCTTCCATATCCTGGAAGTAGCGGTCTTTCGAACCATGTTGCATGGCTTCGAGAGAACCCATGCCACGATATGATTTGAATTTTCGTCCGTTGTAGATGATTGTCTCTCCTGGGGATTCCTCCACACCGGCCAACAGCGATCCGGCCATTACGGCATCAGCACCGGCAGCCAGAGCTTTGACGATGTCGCCCGAATAACGCAAGCCGCCATCAGCGATAACCGGTACACCCGAGCCTTCGATTGATTTGGCTACATCGTAGATTGCCGAGAGTTGGGGTACTCCCACACCTGCGATTACACGGGTCGTACAGATCGAACCCGGACCGATTCCTACTTTAACTCCATCGGCACCGGCATCGACCAACATTTTTGCGGCTTCTCCCGTTGCAATGTTTCCTACTACGACGTCCAGGTCTGGATACTCTTTTTTCACCCGTTTCAACATGTTGATTACATGGATCGAGTGACCGTGAGCCGTGTCGATAACAATGGCATCGACCTGCGCTTCGTAAAGAGCGGCTACACGTTCCATCGTATCGTGTGTAACGCCGACACCGGCAGCTACACGCAAACGCCCTTTATCGTCCTTAGCAGCATTCGGGTTGGCTTGTACCTTGGTGATATCCTTGTATGTAAGCAGACCGATCAGATGTCCGCCTTCGTCGACAACCGGAAGTTTCTCGATTTTGTTTTGTAAGAGAATGTCCGACGCAGTTTGCAAATCGGGATTGTGTGTTGTAATAAGGTTGTCGTGTGTCATGACCTCTTCGATTCTGCGAGACATGTCGCGTTGGAATCTCAAGTCGCGGTTTGTTACGATTCCGATCAGAATACCGTCGGGAGTGACAACCGGAATACCACCGATTCGGTTCTCTTTCATCAGTTGCAAGGCATCGCCTACGGTGTTGTCTTTTCTGATCGTGATCGGATCATAAATCATTCCGTTTTCAGCGCGTTTTACTTTCCTTACCTGTATGGCTTGATCGGCGATAGACATATTTTTGTGGATAACGCCGATACCACCTTCACGGGCGATGGCGATTGCCATTTCGGCTTCGGTAACCGTGTCCATTGCCGCCGATATGATCGGGGTGTTGAGTTGAACATTGCGGGAAAAACGCGTAGCGATATTTACCTCGCGGGGTAAGACTTCCGAATAACCGGGAATGAGCAGAACGTCGTCGAATGTCAAACCTTCTGTTTGGATTCTATCTTTTAGAAACGGCATGATATGATAGTTTTTAAATGAACGTTATGAAATATGGTTGTATTCCGATTTACGGAGCAGAGTGTGATCGTTTCGAGCGATACGGTTACGAAAAAAGGGGGCTTCGATTCCCTGACAATTCTTTCGTCGATCGTACCCTGCCTGTAAATTTATGCAAAATTAGTAAATATCCCGGAATTCCGTATTGTTTTATGAGAATTTTAGCGGAATTCGATGGTGGTTTCTCCGGTTGCGAGGGATGAATTTCGGGTGGATAACGTTAATTTCCGTTCTGGACCTATCTCTAACCAAGCGTTATAAGATCGGCTTTTGTCTGTTTTCGGGATACAGGTAACTTCATAATGTCCTTCGGCAGGAATCATTTTATTGGGATCGATCCGAGAGATGGAACCGATAGGGTCGACAACACCATCGACTCGGTAAGCCCTCCCAAGCAAATGCCCGGCTTCGTGTACTTGGCCCTGAAGGATCATTTGGCGGATGACGGTAGAGCTTACGTGTTGGGCGTCGAGTTGCTTTTGTGGCATGATTTGTAGGTCGAAACCGTAAGTTTTACTGAGTTTGAGCAGCTCGTCGTATCCTCCCGATCGGTTATGTCCCAAATGGTGGTTGTAGCCGATCAGCAGTGTATTGATGTGTAATTGTTCGACCAGATCCTTTCGTACGAAATCCTGATAGGACATTTGGCTGAATTCATGAGTAAAAGAAACAACAATCGTGTGGTCTATTCCTGTGCTTGCGAGGATTTCGAGTTTTTCGGCAAGAGGAGTAAGTAGCAGAACGGGCTCTTTACTTACGATGGTCCGTGGATGGGGATCGAACGTGATGACTGTACTTTCACCGTGTCGTTCACGGGCCAGCTCGTTCAGTCGATCGAGTATTGCCCGATGTCCATAGTGGATTCCATCGTATGATCCGACGGTAGCGATCGGATTGTGTATGGATGTTGTGTGATCGAAGCCGTAATGTACTTGCATGTTGGAAAGCAGTATTTGGGGGTTAGTTTTGAACATCCACTCCCTCTTCGGCTTCTTTGACAAAGTAGGCTACTTTTTCGAGCACAGTGGTTATGTCATAGTTTTCGAGGAAGATTCCGCGAGGAAAATTCAGTGGCATAGAGGTGAAGTTGAGCACCCCTTTGATACCTGCATTGATAATCGGGACGACCAAATCGGAAGCGATTGTGGCGGGACAGGAGAGGATGACGATTTTGATGTCGAGTTTCTGGACTTGATGTTCGAAATGGGCCATGTCAAAACAAGGTATATCGTCGATGATCTGGCCGACTTTCTCTTCGTCCACATCGAATGATGCGACGATACGCAGTTTGGATTTTCTGCTGTTGAAATATTTGGTCAGGGCCTGTCCCAAGTGTCCCATGCCGATAACCCCTACGTGCATCACATTCGGACCATCCAGTATATTGCTGATGAAATCGATTAGAACTTCGACATCGTATCCTTTTTTCGTATCGCTCGAAAAGCCGATCAGCATCAGATCCCGACGGACTTGGACTGCGGTTATTCCGTGTATTCCAGCCAATACGTGAGAGAAGATGTGTGTAATACCTTGGTTGTGGCACGACAACAGTGTACGTCTGTATTCACTGAGTCGTTCTATGGTTTTTTCAGGGATGTCGCTCATGGATTGCTTTGGAATGGTTTGGTATTCCGAGAGACAAATGTAATAAAAAAGTCTCTCTCGATAAAATATTTTCCGGCAGGGGGGGATTGACGTGCGGGTAAATCGTATGATCGGAATAGTTGTATAATGACAATTTGTTTGTGAGCCGAATGCCGGCTTGTATTGGAAAACGATAGAGGTGACTATGCAGCCACCTCTAAACGCTATTTTGTGAGAGATATCTTTTAGCTTGTGTTGTTTCCGAAGCAAAGATTTTTCTCGATAAATTCTATTTTTTTAGTTCGGCAAATACCATTCGAACGGTAGTACTTCCTTTGTAATTATTAGGGAATAATGAATTGTTTCTCAATTATTACAGGTTGCAGTTCATTGGTCGGTGTGTCGAATTCGTATGGGGATAGGGCATAACGGGTCCCGACACCATTGGCCGTGACGGTTAAGGTGTGTTCTCCTGGGGTGAGTCCTTCAATGGGCAATGTCATGCCGGTTTCGGTTACAGAATCTGCGACGACCGTACCGTCAATCGAAAGTGTGTAATTTTCGGGTTCTACACCCACCGTAGTCCAATGTACGGATAATTTTTCATTTATTATATGAGGTGGAGCTACGGCCATCAGTGTGACGTCGTTTACGGTGCCGTTGTAAACATCGACCAATGCACGGGTCAGATTGAGATAGTAGAATCCCCAACCGCCCTTGTCACCTCTGAATCCGGGAGCAGTCAGTGAAACCGGTTCATAATCGTCGCTGAGTTCGACACTGTAACTGTCGGCATAGATGTTGCCGTCGGGACCGTAGCCTCGTGTGGCTTGTCCGGTGAATTCATTGAACTGGTGGAGCATGACTACCTTCGGACGATGTTCCAGTGCGACTTTGAATGATTCCAAGTAGGTCCATCCATCCCGACGCCCCCATGCTTCGGGAGCCGTCCATCCGGTTTCGGCAAAGCAGGCCGGATTGACCGTTGTACACTCCGCAACACCATCTTTATAAGTGACCGTCGGTTTCAGCGAACCGTCCATCCAACTCCAATAACCGAGTTTGTCGTGTCCGGTTTTTTGGTTCTGGGACGACATCCACCGTACGGTAAAGCGAGAATCGTTTACCGGCGGATTGCTTTGGCGTAACCGATCGATCTCTTCTGCCGACCAACCGAGGGTCATTTTGAACAGCGGTACCCGGAAAGCACTCTCTGTGGTTCCTTCTTTGACGCCCATGGCTCCAGTGTCGAGAATCACGGCCAGCGGTTTTCCGTCGAATTCGTACCACAACCCTTTGAAACGCGGATTACGGATGAAGTAGTGGTAGATCCAGTCCAGCTCTTCGTTCAGTGCTTCCATGGTGCCGGGAGGGCCGTTACTCAATCCGGGCATGATGATCGCTTGGGGAACGGGCAGCCCTTCGTCGCGCATGCTTGCCATAACTTCGAGGGCAATCTCCGTATTATGGATAATTGCGTTGACACCATCGCCGCGTTCGCTCCAGTGTTTACAACCCCAAATGTGATTCGACCAGTCGAACAATACGGCATCGGCTTTCGAATCCATCAACCACAACAGATGTTGTCGCAATACATCTCTGTTCGTAAAATCGTAGAAGCCGAGCAAAGGTACGGCTTGTGCGGTTGTCCACATGCTGCCGGGCATGAACCAGGGTTCCCATTGAGAGACGAAAGTTGTATTTCCTTTGGGACGTTCCGGAATGGTCCGTGACGTGACTTCGACGGATACGATGTTTGATCGAGGGTCTTTGTCTAAGGCCGGTTGTCCCGTGAGGTATGGGGTGTAATCTTTCAAACCGCACCACAGGGTTGTGTCGCAAGGGACGACGGCAACGTCGATCTGTGCAAGTCCGGGATTAGGCAACGGCAACAGGAACAATGCTTTTCCCACACTGTCCGGAAATTCATGTGCTCCCCAACGCTTTCCGTTGACGTATGGCATGAGCATGACGCGGGTCGTATCGCCTGCTGCGGGTGTGTATTTTGCCTGTACACGGACGCTGCGTCCCATTTCGATTTGGTCCGTGTTGACGGAAATGGATAAACCGGATTGGTTATTACAAGCAGTTAACGCTAATCCGATAAGAGTCAGAACTGTGCAGTAAATTTTGCGTGTCGTTCGTCGTCTGAAAAAGGGTTTAACAGAAATCATGCTTTAAAGGTTAGTGGTTATTGTGCTACAAGATAGCGAAAAAATCGTTTCGGTCGTAGAAAAATCACGCTCTTTTTTGCCTGACAGCTGGGATTAATGGAACCCGACGATCGACCATGCGTCGCGTTTCTTTTCGAACGGAAGGGTGTAGGCCGGGCTTGTCGATGGGAGCGTGTGGTGGTTCCTGTGTCTCCAGATTTCGGGAAAGTAACGTTTGAACAGCCGTTCAGCATTTTGTCCGTTGAAAAATAGGGTCTGAATATTCGGATGTTCGTTGAGAAGTTGGTCGATGGCGTTCGGCGTTTCGTTGCAGATGTTGCTGTCCAGACTCCCTTCTCGCTCGCATCCCCGACACACATCCCATAGGGCGATACCCGCATCGAGCAGCATAGCGGTTTTTTCGGTATAGGATACCGGAAGTTCGCGACTGCATACTGCAGCAATGATCGGCCAGAAGGCATTGCGGGGATGCCCGTAATACTCCTGCTTGCGCAGCGACTCCACTCCGGGCATGGTACCAAGAATCAGTACCCGGCTTTTGTCGTCGACGATAGGGTCGAAACTGTAAATGATTTTTCCCATGTCAGAGAGGTTACAGTTCCGGAGGCGGAAGTAGTGCGTTCATGTGGTGTTCGGGCTCTTTGACCTGTTCGGGTTCTTCGGCGATCCAGACATAATGCACCGAAGTTCCGCGGTTGGAGTAGAGACCGCACGGGATGGCCGTAATTTTTCGGCTGATCCACCTCCCGTCCCAGTCTAAAACCCTACCGGAGGCTTCGATCTGTACGATACCGCCGAGGATGTCGCTTCTGACGCTTTTCAACGGGGCTTTTACAGGAAGGAGCAGGTTGCATACTGTTCCGAAATTGTCGATACCTTCGAAGGTGTAGACCAGCGGACCGCGTCGCAGGGCGACCAATCCGTCATATCCGGAGAAGGGTTCGGGCATATAGGCCCGGCGGGCTTCCATCGGGAATTCGATTTCGATCCGGTCGCCTGATTTCCATGTCCGCTCCAACAGGGCGTATCCCCGGTCGATCGGAGCCTCGACGCTCTTCCCGTTGATCCGTATCGTGTGGCTTTCGGTCCATTCCGGAATCCGGATGAAGATTCCGAATGTACCCTCTTCATTTGGATCGATTTCTACGGCGATTTTTCCTTCCCATGGGTATTCAGTCTGTTGGGTTACGGAGACACCTTTCCCGAAAGGAATGTGCGCTTTGCTGTCGACGAACAGGTTGAGGTATATGCCCTCATCGGAGATGGAATAGACGTAGCTTGGAATACGGGCATAGTGGCTGAGAACATTTCCCGGACAGCAGGGACAGGCGGCCCAGCTGCGTTGATCGGGAGTCGTACGGTTGACATGGTTACAATAGAACATTCCCTGCCCATTAAAGGCCATTGCCGAGAGGAAGGTGTTGTAGACGATCTTTTCGAACTGATCCATGTAGGAGGCATCCGCATAAAGACGGTTCAGGCGGTGGGCCCACACTGAATTGGCAATAGCGCAGCAACTCTCTCCATAACAATCTTCCGGAGCGATGTTGTAGGGTTCGCCGTACCCCTCGTTTCCGGCGTGGATGGCTCCGGTGGCTCCGGTGATGTACATGTGCCGTTCGGTCATGTCCTTCCAGATCGAATCTATGGCGATCCGGTAGCCCTCATCGCCGGTCGCTCCGACTACGTCAGTTGCACCGATATAGAGGTAGGCTCCCCGTACGCCGTGTCCAGAAACCAGCCGCTGTTCGATGAACGGAAGGTGATCCTGTGCATACTCTCCATACGAATCCCGTGTGGTGTGGTCACCGCGTTCGTCGATGAAGAAGCGGGCCAGATCGAGAAACCGCTTGTCGCCTGTCGCTTCGTAGTAGCGGGTGAAGGCCCGTTCGATCTCCTCATGTCCCGGGACGTCGTGCCGCTTGTCTGGCCCGAAGATCGAGAAGACCTGATCCGTAGCGCGCAGGGCCGCCTCGAGAATTTTTGTTTTTCCGGTAGCTTCGGCGTAGGAGAGAGCTGCTTCGAGCAGGTGTCCGACGCCGTAAAGCTCATGTGAATGTTGCAGGTTGTTCCAGCGGCCCTTGGCGATGTGTCCGAAAACCTGATAGTCCCCGAGGCAGATGCCTGTAAAATATCCGGATTTGTCTTGGCTGAGTACCCAGTGGTCGATACAGCGGTCCATATAGGCCTCCATGTCGGGGTCCTCGTTGTATTTCAGGTATTCGCCGGCGGCTTCGAGCACCTTGATCGATTCGAATGTGGTGACGGGTTCGACTTTGACGGTATCACGGCGTTGCGATTCCCGAAAAGTCCTGTACCCTCCGTTGTTCGGATCGAAATGGAGCGTGACCCAGTCGAAACCTTCGTGAAAGGCGGTCTCGATGCGGGGTTTCCAAAAGGAGTCGGTGAGGGTTACGTTTGCAGCAGGAACCGGGGTTAGTTTGTAATGGGGCATTCTCTTTTGCCCCTGTCCGTGTAGGGCTATGCCGGATAACAGAAGTAGAGCGAATAGTTTTTTCATACGACAAGGTGGTTAAGAGGTTACTTGTCGATAAAGGTAGTAAAAAAAACGGAATCGCGCTGGTTCCTGTCGATGCTTTTATCCGACCATTTTTCGAATGGCATCAGCGACGCGCTGCATCAGCCATTTCGGGGTGGAGGTGGCGCCGCAGATTCCTACCGAGCGGCATCCGTCGAACCACTCTTTGCGGAGTTCGGACTCATCCTCGATGTTGTAGCAGCGGGGATTGGCCTCTTGGCAGATATGGAACAGGACTTTGCCGTTGGAGCTCTTTTTGCCGCAAACGAAGATGACCGAGTCGAAACGGCTGGCGAACTCTTTCAGATGGGGGTTGCGGTTCGATACCTGCCGGCAAATCGTGTCATTCACTACCACTTGTTTCTTGTCGTGGGCCCGATCCAGAATGATCGCTTTGATCTGTTCGAACAGGGCCAGACTCTGTGTGGTTTGCGACAGCAGGTAGATCGGACGTGTAAAGTCGATGTGTTCGAGGTCGTCAATGGTCTCAATGACGATGGCATCTTCGTTCACTTCTCCGGTCAGACCGACCACTTCGGCATGTCCCCGTTTGCCGAGAATCACTACTTGGCCGTTACAGCGAGCCATCTGTTCGTGTGCCTTTTTGACCAGACCGTGCAGATGAGAGACGACCGGACAAGTCGCATCGATCAGCCGGATGCCGTGCTCCTTGGCAAGACAATAGGTCGAAGGGGGTTCCCCGTGGGCCCGGATCAAAACGGTTTGTCCTTCGAGGCTTGGGAATTGTGCATGAGAGGTGGTCTGCAAGCCGAGTTGCTCGAGGCGTTGTACTTCGATGCGGTTGTGAACGATGTCCCCCAATGAGTAAACTTTACCCAATTCGGCGAGTGATTTTTCTGCGGTGGATATGGCCTTGACCACTCCGAAGCAGAAACCCGATTTGTCGTCAATTTCGATCAGCATGAGGTTTCGGTGAGTTTATCGATTCGTTCCATGACCCAATCCATCTGTTGTGCTACGGTCATGTGGCTGTTGTCGAGAACAACTGCATCGGGGGCCTGTACCAAGGGACTGATTGCCCGCGTCTGATCGGCATGGTCGCGCTCGCGGATGTTGCGCTCGATCTCTTCCAAAGAGACCTTTTCTCCCTTACCCAATAACTCCTGGTAGCGTCTTTCGGCGCGGATGTGCGGATCGGCCGTCATGAAGATTTTCAGCTCGGCATCTGGGAAAACGACCGTTCCGATGTCACGTCCGTCCATGACAATTCCCTTTTGCTTACCCATCTCTTGTTGCATGTGTACGAGCCGGTTTCTTACTGCTGCGATCTGGCTTACTCGGCTGACATATTCGCTTACATCGATGCGTCGGATGCGCTCTTCGACGTTTACGCCGTTCAGGTAGATGTCGCTTGCCCCCCGTTGTTCGTTGAACGAGAAGGAGATCTGGATTCGGAGAAGCAGTGTTTCGAGTTGTGCGGCGTCGACCGTTCCGTCGTGGATCGCTCCGTGTTCGATTCCATAGAGGGTTACGGCACGGTACATGGCACCTGTGTCGATGAATACATAGCCGATCCGTGCGGCGATTTCTTTAGCGAAGGTGCTTTTGCCACAGGACGAGAAGCCATCAATGGCTATAACGATTTTGCGTTTAGTAGGGAAAGACATTGTGAACGGGCATATGAATGAATATAGATAAAATTGCGGCAGCTCCGAGAATGACGATCAGACTCCCCGAAATACGGTTCATCCAGAACAGGTGTCGGGGACGGAACTTGCCTCTTAAAAGACTGATGCAGAACGTAAGGGTAGACCACCAGAGTGAAGTGCCGCACAGTACGCCGGTCAGCATGAGTAGTCCGTTGGCATAGGGAATACCTTCGCGGTTTATACCCAAGGCGGCGAACAGGGCGACAAAGACCAATATGTATGCCGGATTGGCCAGTGTGACGAAAAAAACCGAAAGATAGTCGCTCCAGAGATTGTTTCCTTTTCCGGCACGGTTTTTCCGAATCTGTACGACCGGATTTTTCAGCAGAATAGTCATGCCGACTATGATGACGAGGATTCCGCCCAACACTTTGATGACCGCCATGTAGCTTTCGATAAACGACAGAACGAAGGTCAGCGAGAAGAGGGCGATGGTGGCAAAAAGTGTATCGGCTGAAGCGGCTCCGAGTCCTGAAACGAAACCGGATTTGTGGCTTTTGCACAGGGTCCGTTGGATACACAGCACGCCGATTGGCCCCAAAGGTATGGAGGCCAACAGTCCGATGACGATTCCTTTTAAAAAGACAGCGAAATCCATGTTTGACAACGATTTGCGGCGGAGGAGCGTCCCGCCTCTGTCTAAAACAGCCGTACAAAAGTAATAAAAAGTAATAAATCTTTATCTTTGCGGAAATCAACCGGTGAAAATGAAAAGACGGATATTATGTGTTGCGCTTAGTGTCGTGTTGCTGTCGTTGCCGTGGTTAGGCGGATCGGCGTTGACGCTGTTTGTGGCGTTCGTCCCGTTGTTGTGGGTGCAGAACGATCTTGCAGGAGCCGTAAACCGCAAGGGTCGTCCTCGGAAATTCTGGCCTTATACGGTCGCTACTTTTGCACTGTGGTGGTTGGCGACGGTGTGGTGGGTCGGTTTTGCGGCTGTCATCGGAGTCGTGGCGGCGACCTTGGTGGGAACGGTGCTGATGTCCGCTGCCTTTTTGGTCTATCATGCCGTTTGGCGCAGGGCGAAACGTCCGTTGGCCTACACGGTTCTGGTAACGGCGTGGTTGGCCTATGAGTATATCTATCTGCACAACGATCAGATTTCATTCCCTTGGCTGGTGATCGGAAACGGTTTTGCGCAGGATGTGCGGTTGGTCCAATGGTACGAATATACCGGAGCGTTGGGCGGATCGCTGTGGGTGCTGGTGGTCAACCTGCTGGTGTTCGAAGCCTCGAAACGGTGGCGTGAATGGCGGTCCTGGATTGCTCCTGCAACGGCTATCGTATTGCCGGCCGTGTTGTCATGGATCATTTATGTAACTTATAAAGAACCTACGGAAAAAATTGAAATTTCGGTGGTACAGCCCAATGTCGATCCCTATCATGCAAAATTTCGGGTGAGTCAGTACAGACAGTTGACCCTTTTGCTCGATCTGATGCGGGAGTCGCCCCGTTCTGCACAAGTGATTGTTGCCCCTGAAACGGCGGTAGATGAGTATTGCTGGGAGGAGTATCTGAATGAACTGGAATCGATGAACCGGATTCGGGATTTTGTGCGGGATGGGCGAGAAGGGACCATGGTCGTGACCGGAGCAATGACATACGTTCCGTATGAGTCAGAAGAGGAGGCTCCGTTTACGGCAAGGATGCGGGGCGGACAGTGGCTCGACCGATACAACAGCGCGTTGGGTATCGATACGTCGCGGCATATTCGGGTTCACCACAAGGCAAAACTGGTGATCGGAGCCGAAATGACCCCGTACTATCAGTTCCTGAAAAATGTGAAATTTCTTACCGTCGATTTGGGCGGAGTCTCCGGACAGTTGGGGTATGGCGATGTGCGTCAGGTTTTTACAACGCTTTCTGGAGTCCGCGTCGGGCCGGCGATCTGTTATGAGGCGATTTACGGCGAATATTATACGGAGTTCGTTCGGAATGGGGCCGAAGTGATGTGTGTCATCTCCAACGACGGATGGTGGCGCGATACACCCGGTTACCGTTACCTGTTTGCCTATTCGCGGTTGCGTGCGGTCGAGACGCGGCGCAGCATCGCCCGCAGTGCCAATACCGGAATATCGGGATTTATTGACCAGCGGGGAGATGCGAGCGGCAAATTGGGGTGGGACGTACGGAATGTGTCGACCCGGTCGCTTGCGACGAACGACCGTATGACCTTTTATACACGATACGGTGACCTGATCGGACGTATCGGGTGTTATGTATTCATATTGAGTATGCTCTATTTTATGGCTTACCGGATCAAACGGCGCAGCCATATCGTAGATTGATTTTTAATCAGAAAAGAGAGATGACTTATCAGGAGACGCTCGACTTTTTGTTTCACTCGCTTCCGGTTTTTCAGCACGTCGGAGGCAGTGCCTACAAAGCCGGTTTCGAGCGGATAAACGCATTGGAGACGGTGCTGGGCAATCCGCACCGGAAGATCAAGTCGGTCCATGTGGCGGGAACCAACGGGAAGGGGTCCGTGTCGCATATGATCGCTTCGTCGTTGATAACAGCCGGATACAGAACGGGGCTCTTTACGTCGCCCCATTTGAAGGATTTTCGCGAACGGATCCGGATCGACGGAAAGGAGATCAGCGAGGAGGAAGTTGTCGAATTCGTAGAACGGAATCGCGAGGCGATCGACCGGATCCAACCTTCGTTCTTTGAGATTACAACAGCCATTGCGTTCGACTGTTTTGCCCGACACGGTGTGGAGATTGCGGTGATCGAGGTGGGCATGGGAGGCCGGCTCGATTCGACGAATATTATCCGTCCGATGGTGAGTGTGATTACCAATATCGGGTACGATCACATGCAGTTTCTCGGCGATACGTTGGAAAAAATTGCCGGGGAGAAGGCGGGGATCATCAAGTCCGATACCCCTGTCGTTATCGGAGAGACCCAACCCGAGACGGCGGCGGTCTTCATCGAGAAGGCACGTTCGGAGTGGGCCCCGATTCGGTTTGCCGATCAAATGTATCGGGTAATAGAGAGCGAAACTGTTGGCATGAGCCGTCGGTTTGAAATAGAAAAGCTAACGACCGGCGAGAGCTTTACCCTCGAGAGCGATTTGCAGGGAATCTATCAGCGGAAAAATGTCTTGACGGCCCTTACCGCATTGGATATGTTGAACGAAAGCGGAGTGTGCACCGTTTCGCCGGATCAGATTCGTCGGGGTATCGCCTCTGCAGCCCGTATTTCCGGACTGAAAGGACGCTGGCAGCGTCTCGGCGAACGGCCGTTGACCGTTTGCGACACGGGACACAACGAGGCGGGACTTACCGAAGTGACGGCCCAATTGGTCCAACAGTGCTATGATCGGCTCTACATGGTGCTCGGTTTTGTAGCGGACAAAGATCTGGATCGAGTCTTTCCTCTGCTGCCTCGGGATGCGTATTATATCTTTACCAAAGCGTCGATTCCCCGTGCGCTGGACGAGCAGGAGTTGGCCCGAAGGGCCGCAGTGTATGGTTTACGGGGAGAATGTGTTTCGAGTGTGCCCGAAGCGTTAGCTCTAGCTCGGACGAAGGCTTCGCCGGATGATATGATTTTCGTGGGGGGAAGTACTTTTGTCGTGGCGGAGATCATTTAATTCAAGGATTAGGGTTACTACCTATTAATCGAAGATCATAAACTAAAAAAGAGAGGCGAGCCGGGAATGCGGCTCGCCTCTCTTTTGAGGTATTGCAGATCGGAGTTATTTCACCGTGTAGATGAAGTTGAACCGTGCACCCGGAGCCGCATCGCCACAGGTGTAGAAGAGCGAAGCGTTGAATACGCCTTCATCCTTGGGTTTCATGTTGTCCACCCATTTGAACTCGAAGTCGATCTTGTCACCGTCCAATCCAAGCAGTTCGCGCGGCATGCCGAACTCCATCTTGTTACCCTTGAGGGCGTAGGTGAAGTTTCCTGCCTCTTCCCATTCCCACTTGTTGCCTACGTTTTTGGATACGGTTCCCGCACCGTTGGCTGGATTGACGTAGTTGATGATGTAGTCGTAACCTTCCCAGCCGGTACTCTTGTCGCGGTCGATGTCGATCAGCAGCCACATCCAGTAATCGTCGTCCGTAGCAGTCATGGCTGATGCGGTCTCAACGTAGAAATAGATGCTGTCGGCGCTGCGGGCTACCTTTGCGTCTACAATGTCGTTTCGTCCGAGGCTGCTAGAGTAGAACAGATTGGCGTGTCCTTTGTGTGCGCGTTTCACGGCATTTCCTTTGTAATGTCTGAAATCGGGTAGTACATCGGCCCAATCGCTGAATGATCCGATCTTAATGCTCTTTTCTGCCGAGGCGTACACCCGTTGCGACATACCTTTGAATTTACGCACATTCTGGATCAACTGATAGTAATACACATCGCCCAGATAGTTGCCCGATTCATCCCACCATTCGTTGTTCGGCTCGATGTCCCGGCTGTGTTCCGAGTCGTATTGATCAACAAAGGAGTAGGGGTACAGGTCATTCGGCCAATCCGTTGTGTTCCATTTCCCGGCGATGTATTCGTTCCATCCGGTGACGAACACCAGTTGAGGATCGAGTTCAAGAGCTCTTTCCCATTGTTCAGCAAAGTTGGCACCGTAAAGGTAGGAGTTTTCACGATTGTCCCAGCTCTTTGTTTTGCCCATATAGCTTCTGCCGAGCGTGCCGCTCCGGTTGAAGGCACTGGCGTGGTAATAGTTCGAAGCGCAAGTGTTTTGAGCAACACCGACCGTTACTTCTTCGTTCAGACCGTACATGTTTTGCGGATAAACCTCTAACCAGCCCCATTGAGAGTTGTCGGAAGGACCGTTGATATAGTCCGGTTGTCCGGGACGGAAGGTGAAAAAGTTCTTCATGGCTTTATCCGCAGCGTTGTCCGTAGGGATATTATCGTATGCCATCAGGACGGGTTTCCCTTTCCAGTAGAACCACAAATCGGAATATTTGTTCGGTTTGTAGATGTCTTCATACAGATTCTTGATCATATTGTATGAAGCATCCGACGGACCGAAAGGCAAGATGAACGAAACTTTAGGAACATTAACACCGTCTTTTCTTGCTTGGTCCCATGTTTTCATAAGGGCTGTATATGAATCTTCCCAGAGGAAGGGAGCATTCGTACAGTCGAAGAATACAGCATCTACACCTGCGTCGGCCAGCATTTCAGCATGTTTACGGAGTACGTAAGGGTCAGTCGTACGATAATAACCGTAGAGCGGTTCGCCCCAGAAGTGTGTATTTGCTCCACCTCGATCCCATGCCGGATGATCTGCGTTGTACAAGGCATCGGGATTCTCTCGGAGAATTTGTGTTACATTACCCACACTACCGTACGATACTTGTTGTGCGCAGTGCCAAGTCCAATAGAACACGGCCACGAATTTATTGGATTTTTTATTTCCGACATCTTCGTAATCGGGCAGGGAGCGTCCGAGCGGATCGGTAGCGGTCCACAGATCACTGTTGACTTCACCTGTTGTTTCAATAGGGGGATTGGGATCTGTTCCTGGGTCTCCTCCATCTCCTGGATCTGTATCCGTATTTTCTTTTGAGCAGCTCATCAGTAAAGCTACTACCATTCCCATAAGGGAAAGCTTCAATAAAGATTTTTTCATGGTCTATTATTAATTGTTTTTAAATTGATATCTGTAACGGAATCGGCCGTTAGGAGCGGAGTCTCCATCGCTGAGACACTCTTGAATATCTCCGGCATCGACAGCATTGTCGATCCATTTAAAATCGAGGGTAAATTCATTCGGGTTGGTGATGCCAAGATCGGACATCGGAATAGCCAGTTCCATCTCTTTACCTTTGACGGCATATTGGATATCGGCTTTTTTCGACCAACTCCAATCTCCTGTACAGCTTTCGAGTTGAGTCGTTTTTTCGTCGTTTACCGTGTTGTTGACTACGAAATGGAAACCTTCCCATTGTTTTGCCGATTCATTTCCTTTGACAGTGATGAACAGGCGCATCCATTTACTGCTTTTGTAGGAAGAGATGTCCGTAGCGGTTTTAACATAGAAATAGACGTTGGTTCCGTCGTTCGTAACACGGGTCTCGAGAATATCGTTTCTTCCGGTCGTATTGGTCAGTGTTCCGACTCTTCCATATCCATAATGACTACGAGGGGCGATGTCTCCTTGGTCGTCAGCGAATGCAGCCTGAATGTATGGCCATTCGTCCATTTTCCCGTCCACCTTGATCGTGTCAGTACGATTGTAAACGGGTTGAGGATCTACACCCTTGAATTGACGGATAAAATCAGACAGTTGATAATAGTAGTTATCCCCGAAATCACCGCGTAACGGTTCCATATCCCGACTGAATTCGTGGTTGTATTGGTCAACGAAATAGGATCCTCCAGGGGGAAGCGGGCGACCTAACATGTAATCTCCACCGTTATGGGATACAAATCGTTGAGCAACCCATTCGTTCCATCCTGTAAAGAAAAGAAGTTTTGGGTCGAGAGACAAAGCCCGTTCAAATTGGGATTTAAAGTAGATACCTTCTCCGGATTTTTGAGCGCTGCTTCCGGGTTGTATGTTGGTTTCCACATTGTAGCTTCTTCCGATATTCGAAGTCGGGTGGGTGGCAGCCATGACCGAAACACATTCGCGTTCTCCGTTATGCATTCCGGCTTGTTGCGGGTACATGCCGCCCCAAGGCCATTTGTCTTCTCCGCTACCGAACCATGTGTCGATATTGCTGTCATTGTAAAGATACCATGAGTGTCGGATTGTGAAGAAACTTTTGATAGTAGAGCTTACTTCATCGGGATTACATAGCAACAAGGGTTTTCCTTCCCATTTGAACCACAAATCCTTATAAGAACCTTTGAGGTATATGTTTCGGTATAGAGTTAATGTGGTTGTATTGGGGTTGGAGTTGGTGACAAATGCGAATTGAGGGGTGTCGTTACCTTCTTCACGCATTTCTGTAAATACTTCGCACATGGTTTCAACAACATCTAAATAGGTGAAAGAGTTGGTGACATCGAGGAAGAGAACGTCAACTCCGGCGTCAGTTAACATTTGTGCGTGTTTACGGATAACCCATTTATCGTTTGCGACATAATAACCCAAATAGGGTTCTCCCCAATGATGAAAAGCATGTTCTGGACCAAAGGCTGGATCAGTCATGTTCTCATCGAGGAGTTTTTGGATGTCGTAGGGACTTTTTACATCAGTTGCGGAAGGCGGACGCAGTTCACCCCAGTTTGCAGGTTGATCATATCCATGACTTCCCATCCAGATAAAATAGAAGATACCGACAGTTTTATCTCCTCTTTCTTCTTTCGATTTGTATTGTACTGGATCAATTGTTCGACCGAGTGCATCTACGGCAACCCACTGCGATGGGTTCATTTCAGCCGTAACGAGGGTCGGTTTTTGATCTTCTCCACCATCATCCGGATCGGTCGGTTGAGAAGGATCAGGATCAGGAGAGGGAGAATCGGCAGATTTGTCGTCGCCGCACGCTGCAAAGAGCAGCAGACACAGCATGAGAGAAAAGACTTTTTTCATAGTAGTAATAGGTATGTTTATTGTTAGTTTGTTTTGAGGAATCGGTAGTTGTATCGGAAACGGCCGTTTGGAGCAGCATCACCGTCTGAGAGACACTCTTGGATGTCGCCCTCTTCGACAGCGTTGTCGATCCATTTAAATTCGATCGAGAAGCGCTCTGGATCATCGATGCGAATCGTCTCCATAGGGATTGCTATGACAAGTTCATTGGTTTCGGACCGGTAGTCGAGATCGGCTATTTTTGTCCAGTTCCACCCGTTCGTTGACTTTTCGAGCGTGGTCTGATCGGGTCCGCACTGATCATTGACCCGATATTGAAAACCTTCCCAATTTCCTATGTCATTTCCTTGTACGTCGATGAACAGCCGCATCCATTTTTTGTCGGTTCTTGGCGAAAGGGGATCTTGGGTACGGACGTAGAACCAGATCGTACGGCCGTCGTGAGCGACTTTGGCTTGAACGATGTCGTTTCTTCCGGTGAAATTGGTCAGCCGGCCGATGCGTCCGTATCCGAAATGGTCTCGGTGAAACGTATCTCCCCGGTCGTCCGTGAATGAACTTTCAACTGTTTCCCAGCAGGAGAAGTCCTTCATGTCGATCTTATGGTATTTTGTATAGGGTTTGACAGGATCTACACCCTTGTACCGACGGATGAAATCGCATAGCTGATAGTAGTAATTGTCACCGAAATCCCCGCGTAGGGGTTCGAGGTCACGGCTGTACTCGTGGTTGTAGTCATCACAGAAGTAGCTGTCGCCAATCTTACATTCGTTGTCGGCCAAGGTCAGGATTTCGCCCTGATTGATGAACCGCATGGCGGACCACTCGTTCCATCCCGTGAAGAAGATAAATTCCGGATCAAGTTCCATAGCCCGGGAGAACTGTTCGATGAAATGTAGTCCCTCTCCGGATCGTTGTTCGGCTTTCGTGAGGGGTTGTTTTCCGTCATGGAAACTCCGTCCGACCCGACGGACGCGGTCTTTGCGGTCGGTAGGGTGGGTTGCCGGAGCGACCGAAACCATTTCAGCCTTTTGCGGATCTTCGTCCCAACCATATCCTTGTGGGTAGTAGTCGGCCCACGGACAACACTTGTGGCCATCGCGGAACCACGGTTCACGCGAGTCGAACCAGCAGTGCCGAGTCGTAAAGAAGGCATCCATTTCGGGTGTCAGGGCCTCTCTCGGGCAGAAAACCAGCGGTTTGCCCTCCCAACGGAACCACAACTCTTCATATAACCCTTTGGAGTAGACGCTGTCGTACATCTTTTTCAGCGTCTCCTTGCCATTGGGCAGCAGGGTATGAAACAGACAGGAGATCTGCGGAGTATCATTGCCTTCCTCGCGTATTTTGCGGTAGGTGTCCAGAATTTTTTTGACGATGGGCAGATAGATGACCTCGTTAGTCATATCGAAGATGATGACATCTACGCCTGCGTCAGTCAACATTTGGGCGTGTTTACGGATCACCCATTCGTCGTTAGCTACGTAATAACCCAAATAGGGTTCACCCCAATGATGGAAAGCTCCGACCGGACCGTATTTCGGGTGTTGCGGATCTGTGTCCAACAGTTTCTGAATATCGTATGGACTCAGCGTATCATTCGGACCAGGCGTCAGAACGTCCATGTCGGGTTGGGTTTCGTAGCGGTCATATCCGTGGGCTCCATGCCAGATGACGAAAAACATCCCGACCGTTTTCCCGTCCCGATGGGGCCCGTACTGTTCGGACGTACCGATGCGTCTGCCCAAAGCATCCTGTGCCGTCCATGCGAACGGGGAGGATGTTTGAGCGGAGACAGCGACCGATACGAGCAGCTGGCTCCAAAGTACGAGAAAAAGTTTTCGTCTTTTCATGGCGATCCGCATTGTGTAGATCGGTTACACGTGCGATTCTAACGTTTCGAGGTTGCTCTATTGTTTACCGAACCGGAAAGAGTCGACGGTGAATAGCTCTTCGGCGTCATCGTCTCCTGTAAAACGAAGAGTCAGTGCATGTACGCCTTTGACGGAATTGATTTTACCCGTGAGTGTCAGTGTCTCGCCTTTGCGATCGGCCGGAACATCGATTACTCCGACAGGCGGGGTCCACAAGTTGTCGATCCATACCTCTATTTTACCGCCAGATTGGGGGGTAACGTTAACTGTGAACGTGTCGGCACCATCTCCGAAGTCGATGTATTTATAGACGGCATAGTTGTCGTTTTGGATACCGCTCAACTCTTCGTCGTGCTGGCTCTTCAAGTGTACGCGGGTATTTCCCCACATCAGACAGGCGCGTTCGGCAGGGATGGTCTCAAAGGCACAAAGTGGATCGCCGGCTCCTTGCGAGGTCATTTCCACTTCGTTGATGCTGCCGTCTTCGTTGAATGTGATCGGTTCGATGCAGACCTTTCTGAGTGAACGGGTTCCATTAGTAGTACGGTGGTAGAGTACGTACCAGTTGCCGTTGAATTCGCAGATTGATCCATGATTGTTCCATGATTCGGGGTCGCAGCCGGCATTGTCAACAATTACTCCTCCATATTTAAAGGGGCCGAGTGGTGATTTTGAAGTCGCATAACCGATACATGTAGGACGTCCTTTACGCAGGTGTGCATACACAAGGTAGTAGATACCATTGCGTTTACGCATACTGCTGCCTTCATGGAAGAAGTGTTCCTGTTCGGTGACCAGTCCGTCTACGATCGTTGTCGTGTCGACTTCGAGCATGTTGTCTTTGAGTTTCGCGCCTTTGGCCGAAAATTGTCCCCAATAAAGGTAAGCCTGTCCATCGTCATCTATGAAGACTGCCGGATCGATTTGTGAGATTCCTTTCATCGGTTGTCCGTTTAGGAACGGTCCGTCCGGAGAGTCCGATACGGCTACACCCTCGTCGATGCGGTCATTCATGCTATAATAGAGATAATATTTCCCATCTTTATAGGCAGCGTCGGAAGCGTATAGGGCTCCGTCGCTGTAGGGGACCTGATCGTTCGGACCCTTCGAAGCGAAAGCGTTTTCTCTGATTGTCCAATTTTTCAGGTCTGAAGTTGAGATCAGATCATATCTGTCAGAACAATAATAATCGGGACTTTCGTCGCGGGATACATATAAATAAAGTCTGCCGTCTTTCCATTGGTGCCCTTCGGGGTCGGCAAGAAATACACCCGGTGGAACAATAGGATTTTGGGCAAAAAGAGTACTGCTCAACAATAAGCTGGCAGCGACAAATTTTATTTTCATAAATGATACGTTGTTATGCCGCGTTTGCGGCCGGTTCTGTTAAAGTTTAGTTATTAGTTAGATGATTTGCCTTTTCCCTATCAATTTTTCAGAATAAGGTAGAGGCTGTAGTTGCGACTGTGTCTGTTAGGGTTTCGGCTGAGGCGTAGATGTGGGACCGTCGATACAGAGTTTTCCCTTCTTGAAGTAAATCCGGTCGATACAAACAACGCGGTCGAAGTTCGGTTTAGTACAGTTAGGGTCGGCATGGCGATGGTATACGATGAACAACTCTTTGCCGTCGGGCGATTCGATGATCGAGTTGTGTCCGGGTGATGAAACTCCAATGCTTAGATCCGTGGTCATCAGTGGATTATCTTCATATTTGGTCCATGGACCGAGTGGGTGTTTTGCCGTTGCAATACCGACTCCATAAAATTCATATCCCGTATCGTTGGCCGAGTAGGTCATATAGTAGGTCTTTCCTTTTTTGATCACCGTTGCACCTTCGTTACAGCGGTTAACGTCCCAACGTACTTTTTCCCATGGTTGCGATGCTCTGGAAACAAGACGGGGTTCACCCACCATACCTGAAAGGTCTTTTTTCAATTCAACGACGTAGTTTTCACCATATCCATATCCGTCCTGATTTCCGTTTTTACTGAAATATAGATAAGGGGTCTGTTCCTTATCATCGTCTACGAAAATATGGCAGTCGATGGCTGAGTAGTTCAAGTCAAACCAGGGTGTATATAGATCCTTAAAAGGACCTTCTGGCTTGTCACTGACAGCCAGACAAGAGAGCAATAATCCGCGTTTGGCATCCAGACAGCTGTATGTCATGTAGAATTTACCTTTGTAATATTCCACTTCAGGAGCCCAGAAAGCGCCGGCGCCGAAATGGTTTTCAGATTTTCTATAAAGCGGGCCTCCGTATTTCCAAGTGACCATATCTTTGGAGGTGTAGTAGTCAAATCCGTTCTCAGCAGTAGTACCGGTCATGTAATATGTGTCACCGTATTTATATACGAATGGGTCGCCGAATCGTAAGGTGTCACCGTCGACTGTTTTGAGCGGGTTGGTGTAAGTTTCAGCTTTACTTTTTCCGAAAACAAAAATGGAGGAGCAGCATAGAAAAGCTGTTAGAACAAGACAAAGCGTCGTTGGGAAAAGTTTTAAGGTTTTCATTTTTAATCTAAGTTGTATTTATTTTGTATGTTTCTATTTTGAACCGATTACAAATATATAAAAAAGGCCCGGTATTTCAATACCGAGCCCCAACCTAACTTAACCCAACTTTACCTAACTGTATCAAGGCCTAACTAACCTCGACACTCAACTAACCTTAACACTAACTATTCATCAAGTCTCTATTTTTACAAAAAGAGCTTGCGGGTAACTTTCGTTTCCATCACAAAATTAGTTGGATCGGCAGGATAATTTTTTTTTCTTTTATTCATTTTTTTGCATTCCTGTTTCTAACTGTCGGTTGTTTAGATAATAAAAAAACATTTTGTGATATTTATACAATTGGAGAAAATATTGTAACTTTGATCCGAAAGGAGATAAAACAGAGTAAAACGATGCGTTCGACAGAGGCATTTTGAATGAAGAGTAGAATATGATGAGAAAATGGGTTGGAATATTCGCAGTAATTTGGTTGCTTTCAGGGTGTCTCAAGACTGATGAAACGCAGTACTATACGGATATTTATTGGTTTCGAGATGCGACGGTTATTGCGGGAATCGATACTTCGACACATCAGACATTCGATTTGCCGATATCCGTGTTTCGTATAGCAGGTTTGGTTTATGAGACCGATTCTGTCGCATTTGAAGTGTTGGCTGCACAAACTACAGCAACTTCTCCGGACGTGTATGAGATTGAATCGAATGTTGTTCGGTTTGTCAAAGCAGATACGACTCGTGCGGAAATCAAACTTAAGGTCCATTCAGAAGGGTTGCTACAGAACGATACTGTTGCATTACGGTTGGTCTATGATCATCCATCCAATACGGTGACATTGAGACGTCATGATCGGATAAGTGTAGTACTGATGCCTGTTGTTCCGACTCCTGAGCCTGAACCTGAGCCTGAGCCCGAACCAGATCCGGGAACAGAAGTTGATCCTGATGAAAGCGATAATCCGGATGAAAATCCTGATCAGGAAGAGGATCCCGGGGCCGATACGGGAAGTGATTCGGGAACGTCTGATACAACGACAGATTCAGAAATAGGAGATTAACGAGGATGCGTAATCTAAGGAAATCTTCTGTATAAAGGAGCTTTGATCGGTGATAGTATGAAATAAAGAGTTTCGATGTATAACTTATAACCCAAACAAATTATGAAAATTGAAGTATTGTGTAGCATGTTGTGCATGGGAATATGCATGAATGCTCAAGGACAAGAAACTAAAAAGTATCCCGATCCGGCACCTATGCAGCCTCAAATGTCTGAATTTTGGACTCCTCAGCCTAAGATTGTAGTTCCGCCGGATATGGATCAAGCCATTATTGCCCCTCCTTCTGATGCTGTTGTTTTGTTGGGATTGGATGCTAACAGTGCAGACGAATGGGTTAATTGTGATCCGAATAAGACGGTAGAGTGGGGTGTAGAAAAGGGTATTATGACCGTCAAACCCAATTCGGGAAGTATTCGGACCAAACGGGAGTTCGGCGATTTTCAACTACATGTCGAGTGGAGTGCGCCGACTGAGATCGTAGGTGAAAGCCAGGGAAGAGGTAATAGTGGAGTCTTTATGCAGGGACTTTATGAGGTGCAGATACTCGATAACTACGATAACGAGACTTATGCGAACGGTCAGGCCGGAAGTATCTACAAACAGACCCCTCCGTTGGTGAATGCTTGTCAAAAACCGGGAAAATGGAATACGTATGATATTATTTACACGGCACCTCGTTTTAAGGAAGATGGATCGTTGCAGTCCCACGGTCGAATTACGGTACTGCACAACGGTGTATTGATTCAAAACAATACGCTTATTCTCGGAACGACGGAGTTTATCGGATTTCCGCGTATAGTTGCTCATGGTAAGGGCCCGATCATCTTGCAAGACCACTTAAATCCTGTTCGTTTTAGAAACATTTGGATTAGGGAGTTATAGTGTTCTCTTTTTCGCGAAACGAAATGTAATTTAAAGCGACGGGTATGAAAATCGGAGTAGGATGTAAGCAGATACTGAGTTTGTGTTTGGTATCGATGTTTTTCTGTGTCGGATGTGCTAAAGATCCGATCAAGGTTCTTTTGGTTACGGGGCAGAACAATCATAATTGGCAGGTCAGTCACGAAGTGTTGCGTTCAGTAATCGAGCAGTCAGAACTGTTTACGGTCGATTATGCAATAACACCGCCCAAAGGTGGTGACATGTCTGTGTTTAAGCCCGATTTTTCGGCATATGATGTTGTATTGCTGGATTATAATGGAGACAGGTGGAGTGAAGAAACCGACCGTAATTTTTTGAATTTTGTCGACAACGGAGGCGGAGTTGTGATCTACCATGCGGCCGACAATGCGTTCGCTGGATGGGATGCATTCAATCGGATTATTGCATTAGGGGGTTGGGAAGGCCGTAATGAGCAATCGGGTCCGTATGTTTATTGGAAGGGAGACCGATTGGTGCGGGATTCATCGGCCGGACCCGGTGGGTCACACGGGGCGCAACGGGAATATCAAGTGAATTGTCGCAATACGAAACACCCTATTACGCAAGGGCTTCCTGAAGTGTGGATGCATGCACAAGATGAACTGTACGATCGTATGAGAGGTCCCGGAAATATCGATGAATTGCTCTATACCGGATATGCCGATTCTACGCGTGGCGGGTCTGGTCGAGAGGAACCTTTGGTATTTACAGTTGATTATGGGAAAGCCCGTATTCTACATTTGATGTTGGGCCATATTGGTGGAGAGAATACACCGGAATTTTGTCCTGCTGTGTCGTGCGTTGGTTTCCAGACTTTGCTGTTACGCGGATTGGAGTGGGCTGCGACGGGTAAAGTGAAGCAAAAGGTTCCAACAGATTTTCCTTCTGCTGATAAAAGTGTTATGCGTCCGATCCCTTGATAGGGAGAATGATAAAGATATTCTCCTAAAAACTTTATAAGGGGGGGCGCAGGGCTCGATGGATATATACTTGTTTTGTAGATATAACGATACATATAAAAAGAGATCGGGAAGACAAACTATCGAATGTCTTCCCGATCTCTTTTTATATGTATCTGTTAATTTCTCGTCCCTTTTTCTCTGATTTCTTTGGTATGTATGATACGCACATTCTTCTCTTCTTTCTCTTCCCCCTTCCTTTTCTCTTTCACTTGTCCTTTGGTTCGGCCTTTGCTTTTTTTATGCCCGTTATGCCGGATCAGACGATGAAGAGGTAGATTCATGTGTAACCCCATTAATATGGAGCTGCATATTTTCGATTCGATTCAGCATCTTTAGTGTGGCTTTGATTGCAGCTTCAGTCTGGTCCGCATCCAACCCTCTCGTTTTGAAAGTATCTCCCCGATACTCCCATGTAATGTAGGTCTGGACAAATGCATCGGTACGTCCTCCGGGTGGAATCGATACAGAGTAGTTGACCAGCATCGGAAAGTCGCGACCCAGTTGTTTTTTGTAGATGTTCCGTATGGCCCGCATGAATGCATCGTACTGACCGTCTCCTGAAGCGGTCTCTTCGTACTCCTGATCGTTGATCCGTATTTTTATCGTAGCCACCGGACGCAATCCGTAGGCCAGCGACAAGTTGTAGTTCAGAATGTGGACCTTTGTTTCGTGCAGATCCTGTTTCAGTACGTCGGCAATAATATAGGGTAGGTCCTCTGAAGTGACAGCCTGTTTTTTATCCCCCAACTCGATAATCCGTTCGGTCACTTTGCGCATGGCATCATCGTCCAGATCGATTCCGAGTGTCTCGAGATTCTTTTTGATGTTCGCTTTGCCCGACATCTTCCCGAGCGCGTATTCCCGGACACGTCCGAAACGTTCGGGGAGCAGGTCGTTGAAATAGAGGTTGTTCTTGTTGTCCCCATCGGCATGGATACCGGCGCATTGCGTGAACACGTTTTCCCCGACGATCGGTTTGTTGGCCGGAATGTGGATTCCAGTATAGGTTTCGACCATTCGGCTGACATGGTTGATGTTTTTTTCGACAATTGAGTTGCCAACCTTCAGCTGGTCGTTGAGAACGGCGATAACGCTCGACAACGGGGCATTTCCGGCCCGTTCTCCGAGCCCGTTGACTGTCGTGTGGATACCTTGTATACCAGCCTTTACTGCGGCTGCGACATTGGCTACAGCCAAATCGTAGTCGTTGTGGGCATGAAAATCAAACCGCAAATCAGGGTAGCGTTCGACCATATCTCGGCAAGCGGCGTAGCACGTATCCGGATTCATGATACCCAGCGTATCGGGAATCATGAAGCGTAGAATCGGTTCGTTACGCAGAGCGTCGATCATGTTGTAAACATAATCGGGCGACTGTCGCATGCCGTTGGACCAATCCTCTAAGTAGAGGTTGACTGCGATACCTGCCTTTGTGGCCTGTTCGATGGCTTTTTTAATATCGCCGATGTGTTGCTGCGGAGTCTTTTTGAGCTGCAGTTCGCAGTGGCGCAACGATCCTTTAGATAACAGGTTGATGACCTTGCATCCTGCGTCTTGGATCCATTTTAACGAGAGACCGTTGTCTACGAAACCAAGTACCTCGATGCGATCGAGATATCCACGCGCTGCGGCCCATGCTGCAATCCGACGTACGGCTTCGAATTCACCTTCCGACACCCGGGCTGAGGCGATCTCGATCCGGTTGACATGAAGTTCGTCGAGCAATAGTCGGGCGATGCTCAGTTTTTCGCGGACAGCGAACGAAACACCCGAAGTCTGCTCTCCGTCACGAAGGGTGGTGTCGAGTATTTCAATCTCTTTAACCATAGATTTTATTCGTGTTATGATCTTGATTGTTCGAATCGTTCGATGTCATCTTTGATGCTGAGCAGGTAGTCTACGTCGTCGTATCCGTTCATCAGACACTCTTTCTTGTATCCGTCGATATCGAACGAAGTTTTGTCGCCGGTAGCGCAGATCGTAAAGGTCTGGTTTGGCAGATCGACTTCGAACTGAGCTTTTGGGTCTGCGGCAATGGCTGCAAAGATTTTGTTCAAGAACTCTTCGCTAACCTGAACAACGACCAACCCGTTGTTCAGTGCGTTGTTTTTGAAAATATCGGCGAAGAAGCTCGAAACGACCACACGAAATCCATAGTCGAAAACGGCCCATGCTGCATGCTCACGCGAGGAACCGCAACCGAAGTTTTTGGCAGCAACGAGAATTTCACCCCCATATTTCGGATCGTTCAGTGGAAAAGTGGTGATCTTGTTCCCCTGTTTGTCGTATCTCCAGTCGCGGAACAGGTTGTCACCAAATCCTTTGCGTTCCACAGCTTTCAGAAAGCGGGCTGGGATGATCTGATCCGTATCAACGTTCTCTATATTGAGCGGACAAGCCGTTGTAGTAAGTTTCGTGAATTTAGGAATAGCCATATTCGTAAATATTTATTTGTTCGGGGTGATTATAAATTGAAGACTTCGCGCGGGTCAGAAACGACGCCGGTTACGGCAGCGGCAGCGGCAACCAGCGGTCCTGCGAGCATGGTGCGGGCACCGGGACCTTGACGGCCTTCAAAGTTACGGTTGGAGGTCGAAACACTGTACATGCCTGCCGGAATTTTGTCTGCGTTCATGGCCAGACAAGCCGAGCAGCCCGGTTGACGCAGTTCGAATCCAGCCTCTTTGAGAATAACGTCGAGACCTTCGGCTTTCGCTTGCGCCTCCACCATTTTGGAGCCGGGAACTAACCAAGCCGTTACGTGAGGGGCCTTTTTGCGACCCTTTACTGCTTGGGCAAACTGACGGAAATCTTCGATCCGCCCGTTCGTACAGCTTCCCAGAAATACATAGTCGACCCGTTTGCCGAGCATCTTCTCTCCGCTTTTGAAATCCATGTAGGCGAGGGCTTTGGCAAAGCTGACCTTGTCGCTACCGCTCAGCCCTTCATCCGAAGGAATCGTTTTTGTAATACCGATTCCCATACCCGGATTGGTTCCGTAGGTAATCATCGGTTCGATATCGGCGGCATCGAATGTGTATTCCGTGTCGAATTTCGCATCGGGATCGGAAGCGAGTGTTTTCCATTTTTCAACGGCTTTGTCGAACTCTTCTCCTTTCGGTGCGCGGTTACGGCCTTTGACGTAGTCGAACGTAGTCTGGTCGGGGGCGATGATACCGCCACGGGCACCGCATTCGATACTCATGTTGCAGACCGTCATACGCTCCTCCATCGACAGGTCGCGGATGGCCTCTCCGGCGAACTCGATGAAGTGTCCGGTTCCACCCGAAGCAGATATTTTTGAGATAATATACAAGATAATATCCTTGGCTGTTACGCCTTTTCCCCGTTTGCCGTTTACGGTGATACGCATGGTTTTGGGTTTGGGTTGGAGGATACATTGCGAAGCGAAGACCATCTCCACTTCGGAGGTCCCGATACCGAACGCTACGGCACCGAAGGCTCCGTGGGTCGATGTGTGGCTGTCACCACAGACGATCGTCATACCCGGTTGCGTAATACCCTGTTCGGGTCCTACGATGTGTACGACACCGTGGTTGGGGCTTCCCAGTTTGAAGTATTCGATTCCGTTCGCTTCACAGTTTTGGCTGAACGATTCGAGCTGTTTGCGGCTCTGTTCTTCGGTTACTGGCTTGTCTTGGTCCTGAGTTGGAACGTTGTGGTCCGGGGTTCCTGTTGTCTGTTGCGGACGTGCCACCTTGATCCCTCTGTTTTTCAGGCCCAGAAAAGCGACCGGAGAGGTCACCTCGTGGATGTAGTGCCGGTCGATATATAATACGCTGCGGCCTCCGTCCAATTGACGAACGACGTGCGCATCCCAAACTTTGTCAAAAAGAGTTTTTCCCATTTTTTAGTGCTTTTATTTTATTTCGTTTCTTTTTTTTCAGTGGCATTGATCAAATTGAGCGCATCGACGAAAGCTTCGACGGCTGCTTTGACAACATCCGTATTGGCCGAGAATCCGTGTACCAACATCGAACCGCATTTGAGTTGAACATGTACACGTCCTACATCATCGCTGCCTTTGTTCATGGCTTGGATCAGAAATTCGGTAATCATGACCGATTCGTTGATCAGACTCTTGATCGCCTTGACGGCGGCATCTACCGGACCGTTACCCGTGCTGGTAGCGGTGCGCTCGTTATCGCCGATCTTCAAAATGACAGTAGCGGTAGGGATCAAAGTTCCTGTCAGAATTTGCAAATATTTTAATTGGATCCGTTTCGAAATTTTCTCCCCGGTGGTTGCTCCGACCAGATAAAGCAGGTCGTCGTCGCGAATATCCTTTTTCTGATCGGCCAGTTCGAGGAATTTTTTGTAGACCTTGTCCAGCTCTTCGTGTTCGAGCTTGTATCCGAGCAACTCAAGCCGGTGGTTCAAGGCTGCACGTCCACTGCGTGCGGTCAAGGCGATAACCGATTCGTCGAGTCCCACATCCACAGGGTCGATGATTTCGTAGCTTTCCCGATTTTTCAGCACACCGTCCTGGTGGATACCCGACGAGTGGGCGAACGCATTGCGCCCGACAATAGCCTTATTGGCCTGTACCGGCATGTTCATCATACTCGATACCATTCGGCTGGTCGAAGTGATGAGTTTTGAATTGATACCGGTATCGACATTCAAATGTTTGTGACACCGGAGTGCCATTACCACCTCTTCGAGAGAGGTATTTCCGGCACGTTCTCCGATACCGTTAATAGTCACTTCAGCCTGACGGGCTCCGTTGATTACACCTTCGAGCGTGTTGGCGGTAGCCATTCCAAGATCGTTGTGGCAGTGGGTGGAGATGATCGCCTTGTCGATGTTGCTGACGTGCTCCATGAGGTATTTGATCTTCTGTCCATACTGCAACGGCAGGCAGTATCCTGTCGTATCGGGAATGTTGACCACCGTGGCTCCGGCGGCGATTACGGCTTCCACTACGCGGGCGAGGTATTCGTTATCGGCACGGCCGGCATCTTCGGCATAGAATTCGACGTCCTCGACATATTTCTTTGCATGTTTGACGGCAGCGACGGCCCGTTCTATGATCTCTTCTGGATTGGATTTCAGCTTGTAGTATATGTGCGATTCCGACACACCAATTCCCGTGTGGATGCGTTTGTGTTTGGCCAGGGACAAGGCATCGGCTGCCACGTCGATATCTTTTTGTACGGCTCTGGTCAAGGCACAGATCGTGGGATGGGTCACGGCTTTTGAGATTTCGCGGACCGAATTGAAATCACCCGGACTTGAAATCGGGAAACCGGCTTCGATGATGTCAACACCCAACTCTTCCAGTGCGCGTGCAACCTCTATTTTTTCAACAGTATTTAATTGGCAACCGGGAACTTGTTCTCCGTCGCGCAGTGTAGTATCAAAAATAAATAACTTTTCGCTCATAACATCTATCCTTTATAACTTTCTACGGGCAAAATTAGTTCGTTTTGCACACGGCGAATCGAACTACAAAGATATAAATACGACGTTAAAAAAACAAAAACTATCAATAAATAGCTCGCGTAGAAGGACTAAAGGGTATTTGTTGCCGGTTGAATTACGACGGTGAATTTTTTGACAAGATGTTTTCCGGATTAGTGAGCGGTCCTAGAAAGCAAAACCTTGGCTTGTTCTTTAGCAGCTTCCGAAATGTTCGATCCGCTGATCATTTTGGCGATCTCGTCGATTCGCTCGTCGGGAGTGAGCTTGCGGATCTGGGTCGATGTTGTTTGGTCCGACTCTTTTTTGTAGACGAAGAAGTGGGTTTCACCCTTGCTGGCGATTTGGGGCAGGTGGGTGATGTTGATGACTTGCAGGTGCTTGGCCAGTTCCGCAATGATTTCACCCGTTTTGTCGGCAATGGCACCGGATATACCGGTATCGATCTCGTCGAAGATTACGGTGGGTAGATGTTTGTGCCGGGCGACCATCGCTTTCAGACTCAACATCAGTCGGGACAGCTCTCCTCCTGAAGCCACCCGCTCGACCGGTTGGAGGGCCAGATTCCGGTTAGCCGAGAACAGGAAGCGGATGTGATCGGCTCCATCGGCAGAGAGCTCCTCGGCAGGCTCTATTTCGATGTGCAGTTTGGCGGAGGGCATACCCAATTCCGCAAGTGTCCGTTCGATCTGGCTTTCGACCTCGGGGGCCGTCTGTTTCCGGATCTCGCTAATCCGCGAAGCCAAGGCTTCGGTTTTTTGCTGCTGTGCTTCAATTTCGGAGGTAAGTTGAGCGATCCGTTCTTCCGTTCCACTCATCTCAGCGAGCTTTGTCTCGTATTCCGACTGAATTTTTAACAGCTCTTCGACCGATGAGGCTTTGTGTTTTTGCAGGAGGGTATAGATTGTTCCCAGTCGGTTTTCGACGGCATCGAGACGTTGGGGGTCGGCCTCGATCCGGTCGGCGTCGGATGAAATTTCCGAGGTCAGGTCTTTAATTTCCAGAAGATTGCTATGCAGCCTTCGGTGTAGCTCTTCGGAACGGGGATAGAAGGTTGCGATGCGTCCGATGGCCGATTCGATCTCCTTGAGTTGGGCCAGCAGGTTGTCGTCGGCTCCGGTCAGCCGCTGCGAGGCCCACATCAGAACTTCCTTGATTTCCGAAGCGTGGGCCAGTTCCGTCTGCTCGGCCTCGAGTTCCTGTTGTTCGTCGGCTTGCAATTTGGCCTCTTGGAGCTCATGCAGTTGGAACGAGAGGTATTCTCTGTCTCGGAGACGCTCTTCGGCCTCTTGGGTGAGCTTTTCTAATTCGGCTCGTTGCTTTTTTAACAGTTGGAAATCCTCCCGGTAATTGTTCATGAGGGAGTTCTGTGCCGCGACACTGTCTAATATACCGGTCTGAAAGGCACTGTTGGCCAGCATCAGCGTCTGGTGCTGCGAGTGGATGTCGATCAGCCGTCCGCCGATTTCCCGCAACGACGTGAGTTGAACCGGAAAGTCGTTTACATAGGCTCGACTTTTACCGCTCGGCGTAATGATTCGGCGAAACAGGGGACGGCCATCGTATTCGATGTCGAGCTCGTCGAACAGAGGCTTCAGGTTGTAGGCTTCGATGTCGAATTCTGCTTCGACGATGCAGTTGCGCGTTTGGTCTTTGATAACCGAAGTGTCGACCCGGTTGCCGAGAATCAACCCCAACGCTCCGAGCAGGATGGATTTGCCGGCTCCCGTTTCGCCTGTAATGATGTTCAGGTCCGGAGCGAAAGAGATGTCCAGCCGGTCGATCAAAGCATAATTTTCAACGGTTAAACGGGTCAACATGGTGTATGATATTTTTTTATGCCGGGAGAATCGGAATTGTGAAATCAGGATCTGTCCGAGCTCCAGAAAGCTTCCATTTCGTCAACGATGTCAGCTGCAACATCTGTTTTGCTTTTGAGACCGAACTCCGTTTGTGTGCCGTCTTTACGCAAGATGGTAATTCGGTTGGTCTTTGTTCCGAATCCGGCCCCCTTGTCTTTCAATGAGTTGAGGACGATGAAGTCCATGTTTTTCTTCTCCAGTTTGGAGAGGGCGTTGACCTGTTCGTTGTCGGTCTCGAGGGCAAAACCTACGAGCAACCGGTTGCCTTTGTTGGCTCCGATTGCAGCTGCAATATCCTGCGTCGGAGTCAATTCGAGACTCCATGTTTCGGAACTCTCTTTCTTGATTTTATGGGTTTCGGTGGTCTTTGGCGTATAATCGGCCACGGCAGCGCACATGACGGCACCGTCGCATCGTTCGAAAATCTGAGTGGCGGCTTGGTACATTTCATCGGCCGTCAGCACGTCGATCGTCTGAACGCCATCGGGCGGAGTCAATGCTGTTTTCCCGCTGACCAGATAGACTTCGGCTCCACGTTCATACAGCTCGGCGGCGATGGCATAGCCCATCCGTCCAGACGAATGGTTTGAGATATATCGTACCGGATCGATCGGTTCGATTGTTGGGCCAGCCGTTACCAGAATTTTCTTGCCTTTCAGGTTGGTTTTACGGCTGAAATATTGGGACAGGTATTCGACGATTTTTTCGGGTTCTTCCATTCGGCCTTTTCCTGATAGTCCGCTGGCTAATTCGCCTTCGGCCGGTTCAATGATCCGGTTGCCGTAGCTTTTCAGCGAATCGAGGTTGTATTGGGTCGACGGATGGTTGTACATGTCGAGGTCCATTGCCGGGGCAACGAAGACCGGACATCTGGCCGACAGATAGGTGGTCAGCAAAAGGTTATCAGCTACACCGGTAGCCATTTTGGCAATCGTATTGGCCGTAGCGGGAGCGATAACCAAAGCATCGGCCCATGTTCCGAGACTGACGTGACTGTTCCATGAACCGTTTTCGGGGTTGAAAAATTCAACAGGAACGGGACTTTTACATAGTGTAGCCAGCGTTAACGGTGTGATGAACTGTTTGGCTGTTGGAGTAAGCAGTGCCTTGACTTCAGCACCTTCGCGGACCAATAAACGAATAAGTACCGCCGCTTTGTAAGCAGCGATACTACCTGTAACTCCGACAATAATTTTTTTCCCACGCAACATGGTTAATAGGATAGTTTGTTTATGTCACTTCAGACGGTGAACGTACGTTGCGGACAGGGGATTACTCTTCGTTTTTTTCATTTTTTGCGATCTCTTCTTTAAGATCGTCTTTGGTGTCCCGGAAATAGACTTTTCCAGCAAGAAATTCTTCGGTAGCGACGATGGTCGGTTTAGGAAGACGTTCGTAGTACTTTGAAATTTCGATTTGTTCTCTGTTTTCGAAAGTCTCTTCTAATGCATCGTTCGTGTTCGAAAAATCGGCCAGTTTACGAGTGAGTTCCTGTTTGAGTTCACTTGCGATCTGATTGGCACGTTTCGAAATGATAGCGACCGATTCGTAAATATTTCCTGTCGGAGTGTCCAAATCAGTCAATTTTCTGGTAATCGTGTTTGTTGGGATGTTACTCTTTTTCAGTTCCATTTTCAGCTTCTGAATTATCTGATTTTTTTGATTTTTTCTCTTTGGGTTGTTTGTTCTTAGCCTTTTTCTGGGGCTGATCCTCCTCTACTTTTTCAGTTGGAGTAAAAGTAGAGGTGTTGCTTTGATTTACGACCTCTTCTTCATCTGTTGTGTCGGAGTCAGTGGTCGGCTCTTCGTTTTTAAATTTGTCTAAAAACGCTTTTGAATCCTCAAACATTTTATCTGCATCTTTTCGGAAGGTACTTTCCGGAAACTCTTCGATGAACGTATAATATGCGTCCTGCATGTCCAGATAGCGTTGCCTTTGTAATGATACAATACTATTTTTGGCAAATTCATAATGAGAACTGACGATTAAAAATAACAGTTCTTCTCTGTGGTTGCTGTCGGGATAACGTTTTATGGCATTGTTGAGAGCAGTAACAGCTGAATTGTAATATCCGATGTCGTAATATAATTTAGCATTCAGATAAGTTTTGTCGTAAAGTCGTTGTCTGAGATCTGTTAGATTTTCAATTAATTCTTCTTTTTTGTGGCTATTGGGGTAGTGACCTAAATATTCACCGATAGCTTGCATGGCGACATGTGTATTGGTCTGATCATTTTCTGGTTCGGGAGAAGAGTAATAAAAACCTTTAGCAAAGTAATATTCAGCCTCTTCTAAAAATGGACTACGACGAAATTCTTGCCGAAAAGTATTAAATTGCTCTCCGCTGGATACGAAATCTCCCATATTGTAGTAGCAAACCCCGATGAAAAACATGACGGAATCAGCGCGATCAGAGTGTGCAAATACATGCTCTACCTCTTTAAAAAGAGTGAGCGCTTTATTGTATTTTTTGTCATTATACAGTTCGAGAGCTTTCTCGTATTTGTCTTCGCTCGTTCCGTGACGGAGCAATTTATTGTATCCGCTACATGAAGCGATCAGTAGAAGTGTCGCAGCGATGAGAATTTTCGACAAGTGAAATTTCATTGTTGTTATCCGGGTTTTAATCGCCATTGTCGGAGACGACGATATTTGATCGATCGTCCGTTGATCGGCAAAATTACATATTTTAAACGATATTGGGAAATGCTATATTGTTTTTAAATCGGAAATTTCGTTTTTTTATTGTGTAAAGGAGCATAAAGATTGGTGGTAAGGTAACATGAGAGCCGAAGGAAAATAGATTTGAGATCATGTTTGTTAAATAAATCTTATCGGGAAAGAGTGAAAAATCTTCGAAAAAATGTTATCTTTGTGCGTTTTTAGGAACTGAAAACTAACCAAAAAATTATACGACAGTGGATATTTTTGAACGTATACACGAGAATGCGGGAGGTCCGATCGGACAGTATCAGAAACTGAGCCACGGATATTACTCATTTCCGAAGCTCGAAGGTGAGATCGGTCCGCATATGACTTTTCGGGGGCGTGAGGTATTGAACTGGAGCCTCAACAACTATTTGGGTTTGGCTAACCATCCCGAAGTGCGTAAGGCGGATGCCGAGGCAGCCAAAGAGTTTGGTATGGCTTATCCGATGGGTGCTCGTATGATGAGCGGACAGACCAAATGGCACGAGCAGCTTGAACGTGAATTGGCCTCATTTGTCGGAAAACCCGATGCGTTTTTGCTTAACTACGGATATCAGGGAATGGTATCAATTATCGATTCGTTGTTAACGCGTCGTGATGTAGTGGTTTATGATTCGGAAGCCCACGCTTGTATTATCGATGGTTTGCGGTTGCATACGGGCAAACGTTTCGTTTATCCGCATAACGATATGGAGGCTTGCCGTAAACAGCTCGGTCATGCCACGAAGCTTGCTGCGGAGAATGGTGGTGGTGTGTTGGTGATTACCGAGGGTGTGTTCGGAATGAAGGGCGATCTGGGTAAGCTGGACGAACTGGTGGCCATGAAGAAGGATTTCAATTTCCGTCTGTTGGTCGATGACGCACACGGTTTTGGAACGATGGGTAAAACCGGTGCCGGTACTCCGGAACATTTCGGTGTGGGCGACGGTGTGGATGTTTGGTTCAGCACCTTTGCCAAATCGATGGCCGGAATCGGAGCTTTCGTCGCTTCGGAAAAGTATATCGTAGATTACCTGCGTTACAACATGCGTTCGCAGACCTACGCCAAGGCGCTTCCGATGCCGATGGTCAAGGGTGCGTTGAAACGTTTGGAGCTGATCCGTACGCATCCGGAATTCCGCGAAAACCTGTGGAAGATCGTACATGCACTGCAGGACGGATTCCGCGAAAGAGGTTTCGATATTGGAGGTACGCTCTCTCCGGTTACTCCCGTATATATGAAAGGTGGCGTGGAAGAGGCTTGTAACATTGTGGTCGACCTGCGTGAGACCTATAACCTGTTCTGTTCGGTGGTCGTTTATCCGGTGATCCCGAAAGGCGAGATCATTCTGCGAATCATCCCGACGGCGGTTCATACGCTCGAAGATGTGAATTACACGTTGGATTGTTTCGAAAAGTGTCACAAACGTCTGGTCGCTGGAGATTACAAGAAACCTATTCCGGATATGGCGGAAAAATAGAATAAAGCGAGTTTTTGATAATATAGCTTTGCGGGATGGGATCGTCATAAACGATCCCATCTTTTTTGTGCCTTTTTATCCCGTTTACGCCGACCTGTTTTTGTGTATGTCGAGAATATGAAATCTTGACGAGAGGCAAAATCCGGATGTGCAGATTCCGGCAGTCTTTGTAATTTTTGAAAAGAGATGCGGTTTGATGCACGAAGGGTATGGATCCGAATCTGAAGACAAAAGTTTCATTTACCTCGGCTCCAACCTTTTCGCTATATTTGTAACCTGTATATGGTGGTGTCATTGCAAGAACTCTAATAAACCGAGTTTGATGCTTTTGAATTTGCTTATTTTTGTGAAAGAGATCGGATAGAGATCAAAAAGGAGTGATTATGCGGAAATTTTTGTGGATAGCGATAATAGCGGTTCTGATCGAATCGTTCCTGTTCGGAGAGCCGTTGTACGGGTGTACGACGGCAGTGGTGACGGCACGGGCTTCGGCTACAGGGCGTCCGTTTCTGTGGAAACAGCGGGATACGGGAACCGAGTGGAACCACATCGCCCATTTCAAGGGGGAACGTTACGATTTTACCGGTTTGGTCAATTCGGAGGATACCGTGACGCGTGAAGTCTGGACCGGAGTGAACAGTACAGGTTTCGCCATCATGAATAATGCATCCTATAACATGAAACCCGATTCTCTGATGGGATTGCCCGAGTTGGAGGGCGTCGTGATGATGAAGGCGTTGGGCCGGTGTGCGACGGTCGACGAATTCGAGGAGTACATCCGTACGCTGCCCGAACCCCGTTGTCTGGAGACCAATTTCGGGGTGATTGACGCGCAAGGTGGCGCAGCTTATTTTGAGGTGTGGGACTACGGATATGTCAAATATGATGCGAACGATCCGGAGATCGCACCGGACGGATATCTGATCCGGACCAATTTTTCGTTTTCCGGATTGGAGGACGAAGGGATGGGATATGTCCGATACCAGAACGCGACACATCTTTTCGAACAGGCTTATGCGCAAAAAAAACTCTCGCCCGAGTGGATTTTCGAGGTCCCGGCCCGATCGTTTTATAATGCGCAGTTGGAGACAGATTTGGAGCGGGGCAAGGGTCGTTTGCGGAGTGCATGGGCGGTCGATCAAGACTATATTCCCCGAAACTCGACGGCTGCTTCGGTGGTGGTCGAAGGGGTGTGTGGTGGAGAGCGTACCGATGCCGTGACGATGTGGTGCCTGTTGGGGTATCCGCCGTGCAGCTATGCGGTTCCGGTTTGGGTATGTGCCGGGGAGCGCATTCCGGAGTGCCTGCGTGCGGGAGCGGGAAAAGACCGGGCTCCGCAAAACGAGATGGCGGTTAGGATGAAACGGGCGATTTTTCCTGTTACACGCGACAACGGGAAGCGATACATGCGGTTCGACCGGACGCAGGATGCGATGCGGCAGCTTGAACGTACCGAACACTTCTCCTTTCAAGTCGGTCGGGAGGTGATCCGGCAAATAGAAGAGCGGGGATACGATCCGGCAGTTGTCGACGACTGCAACCGGAAACTAGATGTTTTGTTCGAAAAGATTGATGCCCGTATGGCGCAGCGTCAGGAGCAAAGTACATTGTGGAACGAATGACATTCTCGGGGCATTTGTGCGCGGGGGGAAGAGATCGACACCATGAATATCATTTCCTCGAGGTGTCGAAGCATAATCGTTGTACTTTTTCTGAATGGAACGGAAGAGAAGATCGTGTGGTAGCCTGTTCAATATATATTATTGGGATAAGTGTTGTATGCCGTAATAAATAAAAGGAGCGCCGAAACTTCGGCGCTCCTTTTATTTATGGTGGTTGTGTTATAGTTTAACTGATTGTCATGATTTCACGATACTTGGGCAGTGGCCAGAGCTCGTCGTCGACGATCAGTTCAAGTTTGTCGATGTCGTACCGGATGCGGTCAAGATAAGTCTGTACCTCCTGTGAATAGCCAATCGCACGATCTACCACATTGTCCATGTGGTTGTAGCGTTTACGAGCTTCTACCATTTGGTAGGTGTTTTCGCGGATTGCCTTGACGTGTTTGGCGATAGTCTGAATTGTCCGGATTTCTTCTGCTGCCAGATCTCTGTACTCGTCGGGAAGAATCTCCTTGAGACCCTCGACATTCTTGATCAGTACATTCTGGTATCGGATGGCAGTGGGCACGATGTGATTCGCTGCCATGTCGGCCAAAACACGCGATTCGATCTGGATCTTTTTGATCAGGTTCTCCATATTGATCTCATATCGTGCGTGAATTTCCGTTTCGTTGAAAACCTTGTGCTTCTCGAACAGCTTGATGTACTCTTTGCTACTGAAGATACGGAAGGCATCGGGAACGCTCTGAATACTTTCCAGCCCCCGTTTTTGAGCCTCTTCCAACCACTCCTTGCTGTAGCCGTTGCCTTCGAAGCGGATTTTTTTCGAGGCTATGATGTATTTCCGAATGATCTGCAAAACGGCTTCATCTTTCTTCACCCCTTTGTTGATCAGTTTGTCGACTTCGCTTTTGAATTGTGTGAGTTGTTCGGCAACAGCCGTGTTGATAGCAATCAGCGGTGCCGCACAGTTATTCGACGAACCTGTTGCACGGAATTCGAAACGGTTTCCGGTGAACGCGAACGGAGATGTTCGGTTGCGGTCGGTGTTGTCGAGCAAAATTTCGGGAATCTTTCCGATGTCGAGTTTGATTTCGGTCTTTTCGTCAGGCGTCATTTTGCGGTCGCTCAAACGCTCTTCGAGCGAGTCCAATATAGCCGACAGGGTAGATCCAGTGAAGACGGAGAGTACGGTAGGGGGAGCTTCATGCGACCCCATACGCAAGGAGTTCGATTGTGTGGCGATGGAGGCCATGAACAGAGGGCCGTAGTTGTGTGCAGCCATGATCGTGTTGACGAAGAAGGTGAGAAACTGGATGTTGTTCTTCGGCGTTTTTCCCGGAGCCAGTAAGTTGACACCCGTATCGGTCAGCAGTGACCAGTTGCAGTGTTTACCCGATCCGTTGACTCCAGCGAATGGCTTCTCGTGGAACAGAACGCGGAGTTTGTGTTTTTGAGCCAGACGGCGCATCAAGGTCATCAGCAGGGTATTGTGGTCGACGGCAATGTTGGCCTCCTCGAAGACCGGGGCGCATTCGAACTGGTTAGGTGCCACTTCGTTATGTCGGGTTTTGATCGGAATGCCGAGTCGGTAGGCATGCCATTCGAAATCTTTCATGAACTCCAAAACGCGGCTCGGAATAGCACCGAAATAGTGGTCGTCGAGCTGTTGGTCTTTTGCTGCGATGTGTCCCATGAGTGTCCTGCCTGTCTGGGCCAGATCGGGACGGGCTTGGAACAGAGCCTCGTCTACGAGAAAATATTCCTGCTCCCATCCCAGTGTCACGTTGACCTTCTCGACATCTTTGTCGAAAAGTTGGCATACGTCAACGGCAGCTTTGTCGAGGGCAAGAAGCGATTTGAGCAGCGGGGTTTTGAAATCGAGCGCTTCACCCGTGTAGGCTACGAAAATACTCGGAATACAGAGTGTCTTGTCGAGAATAAAAGCGGGCGAAGTCGGATCCCATGCCGAATACCCTCTGGCTTCGAATGTGTTGCGGAGCCCTCCGGTGGGAAAACTCGATGCATCGGGTTCCTGTTGGACGAGAAGTTCTCCTTTAAAAGTTTCGAACGAACCACCTCCGAACATCGGTTCGAAGAAGGCATCGTGTTTTTCTGCAGTCGAGTCATTGAGCGGCTGGAACCAGTGTGAATAGTGGGTAGCACCCTTTTCCATAGCCCATGTTTTCATTCCTTGAGCGACTTGGTTGGCGATTTTCCGGTCGATACGCTTTCCGCCGTCGATAGCGGCACACAGACTTTCGTAAGCCTCTTTCGAAATGTATTGTCTCATTTTTTCTTTGTCGAAAACATCGGCTCCGAAAATTTCTGATATTTTTTCTTGTGGTAAATTGGTTTTGACCGGCTCTCTTCTCGACATTTCATCGAGTGCTCTGAATCGTAATATGGCCATGTTGTATAGATTTTAGGGTGTTTACGGATGCAAAAGTATATAAAATTTACGAGGAACCCCTATAAAAAAGAGGTTCTTATTGTAAAAGTAGTAAAAAATTCCGTTTAGTCGAATGATTGCATGCCGGTTTGAGCGATGCGAATGATTTTTTGGTAATCTTCGTAGTTGAGCTCCATGAAGAAGTAGTGGATCGGATCGACCCGCATGCCGTTGTGTTTGATCTCATAGTGGAGGTGGGGTGCCAGTGAAAGGCCTGAATTTCCCGATTGAGCTATGATATCGCCTCGTTTAACCCGTTCTCCTCGTTTGGCATAAATTTTCCCCAAATGACAGTAGGTGGTTTCGTATCCGTTTCCGTGGTCGATGATGACCGTTTTTCCTGAGGTTGTATTTTTTGTCAGAACGTCTTTCACTCGTCCATCGGCCGTGGCGAATACCCGGGATCCCTCGCTCACCGTGTAGTCCACACCTTGGTGTGCGGTCAATATTTTATAAAAGGGGTGCATCCGCATGCCGTACGAAGCGGTCAGCAACGTCAGGTCTTTGTTGATGACGGGCTGTATGGCCGGAATGTTGGCGATCTGCTGTTTCAGTGAGTCGGCTGTCTGTTCCAGGGTAGCCACGGTGTACAGATGTTCACTGCACTGTTTTTCGAGTTGTTTTAGTTTCTCGAAAAATTCGGTACCGAGTTCCTTATTGGATTTGTTGAGCAGCTCTTCGTAGTTCTCCCATCGTTTTTTTTCGAACTCTGAATCGAAGTTGTAGGGATCCGATTCGAACAGTGCGTTGAAAACCTGTTCATCGCGGTCGATCACGTTATAGAGTACCTGTTCGATCATCTCGTAGCGGGCACTGAGTGAATCGTATTGCTGTTCGAGCTTCCGAGTGCTGTGTTTCATCTTGTACTCCAGCGGAGTGTCGAAGAAGAATGAGAAGGCGATATAGTAGAGGACGGCGATACCGATCCATACGAACAGGTGTACGACACCTCGCCAGAATTTCTGTTTGAACTTCTCGCGCTGCCGTTCCTCTTTGGGAACCATCTCTTTGAAGCTGATGTTTTTATCCTGTCCCATTGTTTAATCCTCTTCGAATGTGGTATATTGAGCGGATTCGATAATCTTGTTGAACTCTTCTTCGCTCATGTCGCGGCTCAAGTAGTTGATCGGGTCGACATGCAGTTTTTTGTAGATGACCTCGTAGTGGAGGTGGGCCCCTTTGGCTCTACCCGTATTGCCGACTTCGCCGATCTTCTCGCCGCGTTTTACCTTTTGTCCCGGTACGACGTCGATTTTGCTTAGGTGTGCATATCGGGTTTTGTATCCGAAACCGTGATTGAGCAGGACCTGTTTGCCGTATCCTGTAGTTCCTTCGAGATCGAAAGCGACGGTCCCATCGCCTGTAGCGTATACGGGAGTGCCAATTGGAGAACCCATGTCTACACCTTTGTGTCCTTGTATTCTTCCGGTAATCGGATGTACCCGGGTGCCGAATGCCCCGAGGCGTCCCCGCATGCGGCTTCGGTCGATCGGCCATATTGCCGGGATGGCATCGGCCATCAGCGCTTTGTCTTTCGACAGATTTTCGAGTTCATCAAGTGATTTGGATTCGAGGTATAGCAGTCGGCTCATGGCATCGAGGCTTTTCCACGTTCCCACCATCTCCATCGTGTAGAGATCGCCCTGCATGTCGCTGTATTTTATCTCAGGATATTCGGTGTAAACACCTTGTATTGTCATAGAGTCGGCGGCGAAAAGTGGGCGGTAAACGTTGTTGTCGCGGTGGCGCAGTTCTTGCAGTTTGACTGTTGCGGCGTGGATTTTGTCGTTGAGGATGTCGTATTTGAGCAATAGCTCATTATTCCGCTCTTCGATATGATACATTTTGGGGGTGTAAAAGAAGAAAGAGAAGAGCAGATTTGCGATTGATGCCAAAATGAAACCGATCAGAATTTTTCGCAGGATACGATAGAATCGGATACGAAAAGGGATTGCGATCACCTCGTAGGTGAGGGTTTGCGGGTTGAATTTATAGCGTTTTTTTTTCATTATGGGTCCCTTACGTCGGATCGTATCTTTGTGAAAAAACTATTTTATCCTTGGAAGATACAACAAAATTAGACGAATTTACTTAATTTTGCAATTTCTTACATGGATAACGTACATAGGTGCGTCGATATTACAATAATGCGTATGGATTCTAATCAAATCAGAAAAACTTTTCTCGATTTTTTCCGCAGTAAGGGCCACCAGATCGTTCCGTCGGCTCCGATGGTTGTGAAGAACGATCCGACCCTGATGTTCACCAATGCGGGGATGAATCAATTCAAGGATCTTTTCCTGGGTAATTCGCCGATCCGGGATCGCCGTGTGGCCGATTCACAGAAGTGCTTGCGCGTGTCGGGTAAGCACAACGATTTGGAAGAGGTGGGACACGATACGTACCATCACACGATGTTCGAGATGCTGGGAAACTGGTCTTTCGGAGATTACTTCAAGAAAGAGGCGATCGAGTGGGCATGGGAGCTGCTGACCGAAGTGTATGGTTTGCCCAAGGAGCGGCTTTATGCGACGATCTTCGAGGGAAGTCCTAAGGAGGGAATCGAGAAAGACAGCGAGGCCTACGAATATTGGAAACGATTCCTTCCCGAGGATCATATTATTTTAGGTAATCGACACGATAATTTCTGGGAGATGGGCGATACGGGTCCGTGCGGTCCGTGCAGTGAGATCCATTACGACCTGCGCAGTGACGAAGAGCGTGCGGTCCTGGACGGCCGGGAACTGGTCAACAAAGGCCACCATCTGGTGATTGAGATATGGAACCTGGTCTTCATGCAGTTCAACCGCAAGGCGAACGGAGAATTGGATCCGCTCCCGGCGCACCATGTTGATACGGGAATGGGATTCGAAAGACTCTGTATGGTGCTTCAGGGCAAGCAGAGTAATTACGATACGGATATTTTCCAGCCGACGATCAACCGGCTGGCCGCCATGTCAGGTAAGGTTTATGGGGAAGACAAGATGTCCGACGTGGCGATGCGGGTAATTGCGGACCACTTGCGGGCAATTGCCTTTTCGATTGCCGACGGACAGCTGCCCTCCAATGTTAAGGCCGGGTATGTCATTCGTCGAATCCTGCGTCGTGCGGTTCGATACGGATACACCTATCTCGGTTTTACCGAACCGTTCATTTGCTTGCTGGTTGACGGACTGGTGAAACAGATGGGAGAGCAGTTCCCCGAACTGGTTGCTCAGCAGGAGCTGATTACGAAAGTGATTGCAGAGGAGGAGAGTGCGTTCTTGAAAACTTTGGCGACGGGAATCTCGTTGCTTGATCAGGTGATCCGCAAGGCGAAGGCTTCGGGTCAGGACCGGATCAGCGGACAGGAGGCCTTCTTGTTGTACGATACGTATGGATTCCCGATCGATCTGACCGAACTGATTGCGCAGGAGCATGGCCTGAAGGTCGATGACGAAGCGTTTGCCGTAGAATTGAGTCGTCAGAAAGAGCGTTCGCGCAATGCAGCTGCGGTCGATACGGACGATTGGGTCGAACTCTTCCCGATCGAGCAGAGCCGTTTCGTGGGATACGACATGATGGAGTGTGACGTACGTATTTCCCGTTATCGTCGGATTAAGACCAAAGGCAAGACATATTATCAGTTGGTTTTCGATCAGACGCCTTTCTATGGAAATTCGGGCGGACAGGTCGGTGATCGGGGATGGATCGAGAATGGCAACGAAAAGATCGCGATCACCGATACACAGAAAGAGAACAACCTGACGATTCATCTGGTCGATCGGCTGCCGGAAGATGTGTCGGTTACGTTCCATGCGGTTGTGAACCGTGAGGATCGTATGAGTACCGGAGCGAACCATACGGCAACCCACTTGTTGCATAAAGCGTTGAGAACGGTGCTCGGAACTCATGTTGAGCAAAAGGGCTCGTTGGTGTGTCCCGAGTATCTGCGTTTCGACTTCTCGCACTTCCAGAAGGTGACCGACGAACAGCTCCGCGAAGTGGAGCGTTTGGTCAATCGCGACATCCGGGCCAACTTCCCGTTGGAGGAGCAACGGGCCTGCCCGATCGAGGAGGCGCGTAAACTCGGTGCGATGATGTTGTTCGGCGAGAAGTACGGCGAACGTGTGCGTGTCGTGAAGTACGGATCCTCCATCGAACTTTGTGGAGGAACGCATGTGCCGGCAACAGGTTGTATCGGCTACTTCAAGATCCTTTCGGAAAGTGCTACTTCGGCCGGTGTGCGCCGGATCGAGGCAATTACCGGAGAGGAAGCCATGAAGTATGTCTACGGACTCGAGGATATGTTTAAGACGATACAGCGGTGTGTAAACAATCCATCGGTAACGCAGGCGATCCAAAAACTGGTTGCCGAAAATGCCGAGATGAGCAAACAGATCGAAGAGCATCGCAAGGAGCGGATTCAGTCGCTTGTGGAGTCGCTCGAATCGTCGCTGACGGAGGAGAACGGTATGGTGTTGTTGGCCCGTCAGGCAGATTTCTTGCCGGATATTGTTAAGGGAATCGCGTTCGGATTGAAGGATAAGTGTCCGAAACTCGTTTTCGTCGTGGGTTCGGTGATCGGTGAGAAGGCGACGCTGACGATTATGTTGGGCGAAGAGATTGTGGCTCAAGGAGTCAATGCCTCGAAGATTATCCGTGAGGCGGCGAAAGAGATCAACGGAGGCGGCGGAGGACAACCGTTCTTCGCAACGGCAGGAGGCAAAAATCCGGCCGGCATAGAAAAGGCTATATTCAAAGCCGTGGAATTGGTAAAAGAAGCGTTAAAAAAATAAGGAGAAAGATTTATGGCAAACAAGGTATTGTTGATGATTCTGGATGGATGGGGCAAAGGTGATCAAAAGCATGATGATGCGATTTGTTGTGCACATCCCGAGTACATTAACGGTTTGATGAAACATTATCCGACGGCACAGCTGTTGACCGATGGAGAGAATGTGGGACTGCCCGAAGGCCAAATGGGTAACTCAGAAGTGGGACACCTCAATATCGGTGCAGGTCGTGTGGTCTATCAGGATCTGGTAAAGATTAACCGGGCGTGCCGCGACAATTCGATTCTGAACAAACCGGAGATCGTCGATGCATTTACCTATGCGAAGAAGAATGGCGTACGGGTTCATTTTATGGGACTGGTTTCGAACGGCGGTGTGCACAGCTCGCTCGATCACCTGTTTAAGTTGTGCGATATCTCCAAGGAGTATGGATTGAAGGATACGTTCGTTCACTGTTTTATGGATGGCCGCGACACGGATCCTCGCAGTGGTAAAGGTTTTATCGAACAGCTTCAGAACCACATGAAACAATCGGCCGGTCAGATCGCTTCGGTGATCGGACGGTACTATGCGATGGACCGCGACAAACGTTGGGAACGTGTAAAAGAGGCTTACGATCTACTGGTAAATGGCGTGGGAACCAAGACACAGAATGCAGTCGAGGCAATACAGAATTCGTACGATGCCGGTGTGACTGACGAGTTTATCAAACCGATCGTGTGTGTCGACGCTCAGGGAGAGCCGGTAGGAACGATACGTGAGAACGATCTGGTGATCTTCTTCAACTTCCGTAATGACCGGGCTAAAGAGTTGACAATCGTATTGACGCAGGAAGATATGCCCGATTTTGGTATGAAGACTCTTCCGCTGTACTATTGCTGTATGACTCCATACGATGCGAAATTCAAAGGATTGCATATTCTTTTCGACAAGGAGAATGTGGCCAATACCATTGGAGAGTATGTTTCTTCACAAGGTTTGTGTCAGTTGCGTATTGCTGAGACGGAGAAATATGCACATGTGACTTTCTTCCTGAATGGCGGTCGTGAAGAGACTTTCAAGGGTGAAGAGCGGATCTTGATTCCGTCTCCGAAGGTTGCAACGTATGATCTGAAGCCTGAAATGAGTGCTTATGAGGTGAAGGATGCGTTGGTAGCCGAGTTGAACAAGAAAAAATTCGATTTCGTCTGCTTGAACTTTGCCAATGGCGATATGGTTGGACATACGGGAGTCTATGATGCGATCATAAAAGCAGTGAAGGCCGTGGATGCATGTGTGCATGATGTGGTTGAGGCCGCAAAAGCGAACGGATATGAGGTTGTATTGATCGCCGATCACGGTAATGCCGATCATGCGGAAAATGCCGATGGAACGCCGAATACGGCTCACTCATTGAATCCTGTGCCCATTGTTGTCGTGTCGGATCGGGTTAAATCTGTCCGCAATGGCGTTTTGGCGGATGTTGCTCCGACTGTATTGAAACTGATGGGATTGCAGCAGCCTGCAGAGATGACCGGATCGGTTCTGATCGAGATGTAATATTCGGTCCGCAATATAAATCGAAATATACGTCATTCGGTTTGGATGAGGCCGGTTTTCGATTAAGAGAAATGAAAAGAGGAGTGAATGATTTCACTCCTCTTATTTGTTTTATGCTTTTGAATATTAGTCGATAATCGGGAATTCGATCGTTTCCGATGTCTCGTTCCAATCTTCGATGGAAAAATCACCGGCTCCACCTCCTGTGTGGATCTCACCTAAAGCAATATTCAGTGTGAGTCGGGTGTTGGCAGTCAAGGCCATGTTTAAGTTTTGAGATAAAAAGTGTTCACTGCCGTCTTGAAGCGTAATGATAAGTTCGAGAAGTGGATTTTCGGCAGAAGGGAACAGCATGACGGTTGCATTACTCATCGTAGTACTGTCTTCGGAGAGTTCGAGGTCGAATTTGACGGTTTTCGTCATGTTTTCAGGCAGACCGGTGTAGAAGTTTACTTTTTCAGCAATTCCACCGATGTGGACTTCTATTCCCTTGATGTCAGAATTGAATTTGCCACCTTCTGACATTTTTGCGATGATTTTAATTCCTGCACCTACTCGCGTCAAGGATGCCTGAATGTTTTCAGAGCCGATGTGTGACTCCTTTACGGCATGTACCAGATCGAATACCGGCATATATGTACCATCCTGATTCGCTCTTAGACTAAAGTATAGTTCCGAAAGATTGGCCCCGATTTTTAAACCGGGCTCTTGGATAGCGGGTGCGTTGTAAATGGGTTCATCGTATTTAGGAGTTCCCCAATAGACGATGTTGTAATCTCCGACAAGAAGGTGTATCTCTCGATTATATTCTCCGAAGGTATCACCGTCGACGATTACATAATAACCGTTGAAAACAGAGAGGCTATTGTTCACATAGTTGCCGTAGTAGATGGAACTTTCCGAATTACACGGGAAAATTTCCAGAATCCCGGTGAATGGATTAGAGGTCAGAGGATCTGTTACGCGAGCAGAAATTTCGGGGCTAACCAAAGAGGCTGGGTCTACCGAACCGTCTCCGTTGTCGTCGTTATCCTTGCAGGAGGATAGAAACAGAGTGAAAATACCGAGCGCTCCGATTACAAGTTTTTTCATAGTTATTGATTTTGTGTTGTTAATAATAAATCCCGATCGGAGATTCGATAGTCGTATCGTTAATGACCAGAATCGGAATATGGTTTATTCATTGCAATTATCGTACATTTTTTTTGAGAAGTCGTAATGAAATACAATTCGGCTGGAAAAATCGATAAATGAATGTTTTATTGCGGATCGGTTTTAAGGCGGAATGCAAAAAGTAGGTGCTGAAAATGTCTTGGAAGTTTTTGAATGGATGTGAAAAGTCGGTATTTGTTGTTTTTCACAACAAATCATGAGATTCGGTTGTGAGTTTTTATTTTGTTGATCTATAATCAATAGTGTATGCATGGTAGTTGTTTTTAGAATTAGAAGTAGTACATGATCAGTCCCAGAAGACGGTGATTTGTAACGCTGTGTGTATTGATGACACGACCGTTCGTAAGATCTGTGTCTCCGTACCATGCTGTTGTCGGTACGTACTCCAATCCGATTTGCCAATGCGGAAGGTTGTAAGAGACAGCTACGTTGAAAGAGCAGAGTTGGTCTATATTCAGCCCCATACCATACTGTACGTCTGTTGCCAGGGCTCGGTCACTGCCCAGTTTTTTTGTATATCCGGCAAACAAATGCCCTTTCCATCGAGTTCCATATGTAATGTTGAGCCACGAAGTCGAATGCCGTATAGGGGTATATTCTTGTTCCCCGGTTATCGGATCAATACGGGAAATGCCGTATCCACCAAGCAGTGCTGTGTGATCCAGACAAGATGCTAGCAATGTTTTTGCAGCAATATACCATTTTGGGGTTTTGTATCGTATGTGAGCCTCGCAAGAGAAGGTGGTCATTCGTTCATTTACTTTGAAACGTTGTTCCTGGCCCGTGGCGTCGATAATGGTGGATGAAGTACGAGGTTTTAATGAAATTAGATGTGCACCGGCTCCGGCGATCCATCCTTCGTATTGATAGTCAATTCCGAGGTAAAATTCCGGTAAACAACTGTTCTTTAAATACTCTTCACTTCCTCCGTTGGGTCCTGAGGATGTGTATTGTAGTTGCCACAAGGCAGCTGCTGTAAGATTGATACGGCGTGTGTGCCACGATAGAGCAATCTGGGGTTCACGATTGAACGGTTGGAACGGGGCTCCAGTAGAGAGGTTTAAAACGTCGGGAATAACGTTTCCGAATAGAGGATGCCACGTTTGTCCGACAAGCACTCTTGTATGTTCCCAATCTAAAGCGACGTATGCTTGGCGTATTCTGAGCATGGTTGTGCTGGCTGAGAAACCGCCGAAGTCGACTTCGATTTTGGCGCTGGACTTCGCCTTGCCTATTTTGGGTCCTTGCATGTCGAGTCCCAGACGTGTAGTGAAAGTGTAAAAACTTCCGTTAGGGGTGGCATTTATGTCTTCGCCTTGACTGTCGAAATCGTGATCTAACGGATAGAGATAAAAATTTCCGTCGACGGGAGCTTGGTTTGCACGGGTGTTGTAAAACAGGTCTCCGCGAATGAAACCATAAAATTGGTACGAAAAATCTTTCTTTTGTGCGAAAGTCGAAAAGTAAAGACAGGTTAATATGGTGATAATAGGTAGTGTTTTTTTCATAGGAATGTGGGTTGTAGTTTTGGATGTTAGGGCAAACAGTTTTTCAGTTTTTCATCTTATCGTAAGTTTTGTTTTAGGTTGAAGATGTTATCAGTAATTCGTTGAATCACACATTTAAGACAAATGTATGAAAAGTTTTTAGGATAAGGTAGTCTGTTTCGAATCTTTATGTTTAGTATTTTGAAGAAAAAGAAGTAACTTATGAAGTTATGTTAGGGTGTTTTATTTGTAGGTGTTATGTCTTGTCTGGTAGTTTTGTTCTGTGTGCTTTGTCATATTGAGGGAGACGCGTGGAAAGAAGGATGAATAATTACCAATGATTTTATCAACTTTTCAAATGATAAAAATAATGCCCTTCGATTATAAGAAGGGCATTATTTTTATTTCAATACATCAAATCTTTTATTTTCCTTTTCCTTATATTCATTGAAGAAGTCTATCACATTCGGATAGAAATTCTCAAAATTTCCATACTTTGATTGCTCCTTTTCGTATTTTCTCAGCAGGCTAACCAGTTCGGGCATCCATCTGAAATTACGTTGTACCTGTTCAACCAGTTCATTTTTTATTTCTTCCGGTTTGTACTCTTTGTCCAGCATATAGCAGATAACAGCCGCACGGACAAGTGATTCGTTTATGACAGTTTTCCAATTGCCATATGCCTGTTTCGCCATACTCCAACGTGAGGACATGAACAAATCTGTGGCAGCTGGCTCCAATTCTTTTACAAAATCAGGATATTTGTTTTCATCCAGATAATGATTGATGAAAGAATGGTTAAACTCATGTATTAAAGTAGGAAGATATTCCTTGTTGTACATAGGTGTATCTTCTTTATCCACGTAATAACCAACAATAGCAAACACTTCCTTTCCTTTGCCTGTTAGTTGTCTATTTACGCCATAGTTACCACCGCCATTACAAAATCCGATTATTACAGAGAAAGTTTCCTGAGGTTTATAGCCATAGAAATCGGCATACCAGTCTATATCAAAATGTTTTAAGACATTATTCTGATAAGATTTAAGTCCTCTATTATAAAGGTCTTTATGGGCTTTGAAAAATTCATTGAAGTTTGTGTCCTTATAAAAGCTGTTGAGATAAGACAAAAACTCATCCTTATCCACATTTTCCCATCTTTTTTCTAAAGTAGGAATATCTTCTTCAACCAAAGATAAAGTACCGTTCCGGTTGTCCAGATGTATTGCCATTGACATAACAGCATCGAAAGAAATACCATACTTGTTTCTAAGTCCTTTCATGTACTGAACAGCCGGATGATTTGTATTATCCTTAAAATAGTTGTCTATGTCCTTTATGTATCGGCCTGCCATATCCATATTGTATTCAGGAAAACCAGCCATACGGGACAAGATACTCATTAGTTCCACATTTTCATTTACCTGAGGAGTAATAGACTGAGCCTTTTCGCAAATACATGCTGTGAACAAGGCGAGAAATAAAATAATCGTTTTCATTTGAGAGACTCTATTGGTGTAGTAATTATAGGTCATGGTGTCACTGCAGAAGGATACATTGCTTGATTCTTACAAAGTTAGTAAATTATAAATTGAGATTCGGTTTTAGCGGTGTCTTTTTGTCAATGGGGTCATAGATAGAAATTAAGATTTTAAATATGAATGTATTTGTGTTGATTTATAGCTTGTTGTGTGGTGTTGTTTTACTTTGTTGTGAAATTTATTTGCAAATTATTTGCAATTGCAAATAATTTGCATTATGTTTGCACCAGAGAAAGGATGAGACGATGAGCAACGAAGGATTGGAAAAGATCAAAGAGGCTGGGCTTAAGCTGACACCCCAACGTCGGGAGGTGTATGAGGTGATGATGCAGTTGCGTCATGCTACGGTGGAGGATATTATTGAACGGGTGCAGTCCCGCAACAGAGAGGTGACAGTTTCGACTATATATCGGATTTTGGATAGCTTCTGTTCGGCAAACATTTTGTCGTTCATTTATCACCCTGATACTGGAAAGTGTTATTACGATATTACGGTGGCAGAGCACCATCACCTTTTCGATGGGACGTCAGTAAAGGACTATGCGGATTCGGAGCTCTCTTACCTGATTCGGGAATACCTCGAAAGTAAACATTTTTCGACAGAAAAAATAGGTAAAATACAGGTACAAGTAACCCTGAAAAAGAATGTCTAACTTTAAAACCGCATTTGTTATGAAAAGTATCACAACATTCGATTTGCAGTATGCACACCGTTTCTACGGTTTTCAAGGAGAGGCTCAGTATCTTCACGGCCACACAGGTACGTTGACCATTGAGGTTGAAGATACCGTCAATGAGGGTGTAAACATGGTTTATCCCTGCAATGAGATTCAGAAAGTGGCATGGGATGTGCTTCGAAATTTCGATCATGCCCTGGTTCTTCGGGAGGATGACCCGCTGTTGCCGGCCGTACTAGATGTCTACGAAAAGCAGGGAATCCGCAGCGGACATCCCCAAAACAAGATGAAGGGTCCAGCCTTTAAGACGGAGCTGGCCACTGCTTATCCCGATTGTCGTCTGGTTGTCACCAAAGAGACTATGACGGTGGAAGGAATGATCAAGATTGTCTATGACCTACTAAAGGATAAGCTCAATATTGCCAAGATTACCTTCACCAGCGGTGTGAATGCAGGCTCGGCGGAGTTTGTGACCAAGAACGATATCGACCGCTGTCCGCTGTGTGGCATAGCACTCGATGAAGAGGGAGTATGTCCGAAATGTGGGTATCGTAAGAAGAAATAGTTGGCACGCTCTGTGGATAGAGTAGTCGGGTTTCGCTTGTCGGAACCCGTTTTTTTATTTTCCGATGCATCATCATATTCTCATTGATTATCAGTAGTTTATATCTTAAAAGGTAGACTACTCAAAAATTTACTTGTTTTTTTGCGAAAAATCGAAGATTTAACGTTTTTTTATCGACTCTCTCCGAACAGAGGGAAAAAAGGCAAAAATAGCCCTTTGGAGCCCCGACTGACCCCGTCTGCAAAGATAGAGCATGTCGGGGTTTATTTCGCCAAAACGGGCTGTAAAATCGAAGGTGGATTCACGGATATTTTGGGGTTCCGAGTAAGGTATTTTGTGCTTGATCGGAGTGGCCGATGGGGACCGACCTTTGCCTCGGGTCGCTTATAAGTTTTTGCAGCCAAAAGAGAAAATGGCCGGAACCATTTAGCCATGGCGCAGCCATCTCTTTTCTTCCCTCATTTTGGCTTTACTTTAATGAACGTATATATGAATACGGGGATAAAGTAAAGTTACTGATTCCATGGAAAAGTGTAGATTTTAAGCCTTAATTTTGATGGAAAAGTGTATAATAGGAGTCTGATTCGTCGGAAAAAGTGTGATGAGTTCGATTTATTCGCTTGAAAAAGTGTAGAACAACTTAAATATCACATCTTCCATTCTTGCGATTTTTACCTATAACACATCATTAAATAGATGAAAAGTGGTATATTTGCATATTATATGATATATTGAATATGGCAAAGAATACAATGGGCACTAAGTTGCCAAGAAAACTGGAGCAGAAGATGCAGATAGTGGGTGAGCAAATCAAACTGGCTAGACTGCGCAGGAATCTCAGCATGGCTCAGATTGCCGAACGCGCAACCTGCTCACCGCTTACGGTTGGCCGGATTGAAAAGGGTGCCCCTACAGTGGCTATCGGCATTTATCTCAGAGTTCTCTATGCGCTTCAACTGGATGATGATATACTTCTCCTTGCCAAAGAAGACGCAATGGGAAAGGCTTTACAGGACTTAAGTCTTAATAGACGCAAAAGAGCGTCAAAAAAACAATAAAACTTAAACAAATTGATAAAATGTTGTATATCTATCCAGAAACAGTAGAAGCAGTAAGAAAATTTGTCGAGAAGAAATGGCCCGATAAGAAGGTATCTTGTCAAGAAAATGAAAGTGCTTGGCATCAGAATAGGTATATATCGATTACTGCCTCACCTCAGATTGACAGTAAAGTAGTGCATTATGAATATATTAATGGCTATTTGGAGTTGCACCTGGAGGATGAATACTACGCAAGTACATTTAACCAGAGATTATACAAATATCTTCGTAAAAATATCGGGCCGCAATCAGGTAATTATTTATGGCATAATTGGTATGGAATGAAACAAGGACTATTGCGCTATGAATTTAAGATTGAAGATCTTCTAGAACTGGCAGATTGTCTTGAAAAATTTATTAGCAGGATTGATCCTATGATCACAGACTTCCTAAACTCATACCATGACGGAAATCATGATACTCGAAATGATGGTCGCCCAGTTTCATCTGAGACTAAATATAGCTCGGTAAATACTACTCCGACAGAAGAGCATGAAAACAAAGTTTCTCTTCAGACGATGTCATTAAGAGATGTCCTTTCATTAAAGCTGAAGATTCCAGATTATCAACGTATATATTGCTGGCCGCAGAAGAATGTAGAACAGCTGCTGGATGATATTTTTATTCAAAGAGACCATAAATATCATTTAGGGACATTGATTCTTCAAAAGAAAGGAGATGAATATGATATCATAGATGGCCAGCAAAGGACTGTTACTCTGGCACTCATTTTACGTGCTATGGATTTTGATAATATACAGTTATTAAAGGAAAGTTTTGATTCTGTCGAAGCGCAAAGATATGTAGGATATAACAGATATATTATAGAAACGTATCTTAACAGACGTTATCCTGACAGTGACGAATGTAGGAATAAAGTAGGAAATATTCTTGATACGATTTCTTTTGACGTACTGGTACTTAATGACTCGTCACTTGAACTTGCCTACACATTCTTTTCAACACAGAATGCCCGAGGAAAGGCTCTGACTGATTATGAGTTGCTAAAATCACATCATCTCAGATTTATTCCTGAAAGCCATGAAGCTCAACAACGTCATTTAGCAAAGATGTGGGATAAACTTCTCGTGAAAAGTGAGCGGGATAATGGAGACCGAAGCGTATCAATTATCTTAGGCATATATTTATATTGTCTCCGCAAGTGGACGAGAAAACAATATTGGTATATAAATGAACCCAATAGGGTTAAGAACGAATTTGAAGCAGCACCGACTATACCGGAGATCCCTCCTTTTGGCGAGAGATTCGACTTTATGGACCCTATTCAGGGTGGAGCCCATTTCTTTTCCTTTGTGGATACGTTTATTCAGCATTATAATCATTTTATTGAGACAAAGCAATACCAGATACTTTGGAAAACTATTTCTTGTTCGGGATTACTTGAAATGGAAATTGACAATAACAATAAAAAATTCTCGGAAGGAAAGCGACGGACTCATTGGTGGTATGGGGATGTAATAGCGGCATTTTTGTTTGCCTATTATATGAAATTTGGGAACCAATATCTTCCTGAAGCTATGACTTGCATAACAAGAATCGTATCACAATTAAGATATGAAAAAAGTAAAGCCAACAAGCAATCCATAATGGACAAAGCAGGGGAGATGGAGATTATCGTAATGATAAATCAAGCTACATCGCCAACGTTTTTCCTTGCAAATGCATGGGATATAATAAATCGTCTCCCATATTTTGATAAAACTCTGAAAGGAATAAGAGCCGATTATTTCAGTAGAGAAATGTCTCTATACGAGAAGAATGAAAAAAATTATCTTATTGACAGATTTAAAGAACTCCATAACAAATGACTAATATAAAACAAGCTTATACTCCAAAAAAAATTGTAGATTCAGGGTTAATATTCAGTATTCCCTTATATCAAAGATTGTTTGAGTGGGGAGAGAATCAGATAATCCAGCTACTTGATGACCTTTATTCTTCGTACAAACGAGACAAGGAATCTCCATATTATATTGGAATGCTTACAGTCAAGAGGACAGAAAACAGTATAGAACTTGTTGACGGGCAACAACGCTTTACTGCAATGGTTCTTCTTGGAGTTCATTTCAATTGGAAAGATTTTCTATATGTCTCTACAGGAACTGATAATATTTTGCGCCTACAGTTTACTGCACGAGAAGAAGATAAGAAATATCTTGAAGCAAAAATTATGGGAATAAAGTGTCCGTTCATAAATGAAAAAATGGAAAGTGGGTTGAATTATATTTCAAAGCACCTGAAAAAAATATTGCAGAATGATTCAGATAAAGATTTTGAGAAGTATATTTTCGAAAAACTAACATTTTTTCTTTCTGAACTTCCAGGGAACTATTCCCCTATGGAATTGAATATTTATTTTGAAAGGATGAATACCTCGGGTAAATCATTGGAGAATTATGAAATACTCAAAGTCGATATCATCCGGCGTTTGCGCACTGATAAGGAAAAATATACTCTTCTTTGGAATGCTTGTAGCATAATGGAGAAGATGATTCTCAGAAAACATAACAATGAACAGCTTGAAAACTTGAGGAATCGTTATAAAAATGCTATGACGGAGATAATCCAAAACGGGAATATAGATAATGCATTTGAAAAATATCAAACTAAATTTGATATTGAAGAGGAGGAGGATTCTGATGACAATCAGGACTTGGACACTACCTCAATAGCTATTGGTGACATAGCCATCAATACTGAGAATCCATATAAGATTATAAAACGACGTACTGATGAACATTCACTTCTAACATTTCCTGAATTTCTCTTGCAGGTATTATATATATGTCTCAATATTGATTTTTCTGAATATGGAAAAAATGGAAAGGCAGAGGAAGGCATTCTTGTTACTGATTTCTTTGATGTGAGAAAACTATGTGATACTTTCAAGTGGGCTTTTGATAAACGTGGTCTTGATGCAGAAACCTTCATGCAGAAATTGGGATTGTATCGCCTGATTACGGACTATTTCATTATAAGAATGAACGATGAGGATGAGGAACCTTACCCATTTAAATTATATAAAGGAGAAGACAAAGAGAAGATGAAGGTGAGGATGTATCTTGCAATGCTATATTCAGCTTCATCGGCAATGACATATTATATGTGGATGCCCAAATTACTTACCTATTTGGAGCGTTGTGTCTCAACTAATGATAGTCTTGATATTGATGCTTCAGAATATCTTACAAAGTTGAAAGAGATAGATAATGATTGGCATCCTGAGCGAAATGTTATCAATAACGACCTGACATATACAACCATTGATAGATATTGGTTTTGGAGAATTGATTACTATTTATGGGAGCAAAGAGAGTTATTTTTTAAGAAGGAGCTACTAAATGTAGTTGAGAAATATGTATTCAGAAGAAACCGTTCAATTGAGCATATTGCTCCACAGCATCCTAAGGATGAGTTTGGCGATAAGGACCGATTCTATTGGGATGATGAATCTCGACCAGAGGCCGCTATGAAACGGGATTGCCTGGGGAATATGGTTATGATATCGTCTGGACAGAACAGTACATTGACTAATTCATGTTTTGAAGTTAAACATGCAGTTATGCAGAGATATGCATCCGGAAATGGAACTGTTGAAAGTCTGAAAATGTTATATGTTTATTCTAAATATAAGAGCTGGTCTTTAGATAATATTGATGAACATCTGCTTTTTTCAATGAATGTATTGAAATATTCGTATGAAAGAGACTGTAGAAGATGGAATGACTTTTAGAATATAAATATGAAGAAGTTGTGAGAAAATTAGCTACAATTATTTTAGAATTAAATTGTAAAATGGTAAACGAAGAAGTATATGGTTAAAGATTTACAGTACTTTATTAATGCAGAAAATGAATTTTGTGAGGAACATCCAAATTATGGAGAACCATTTTTTGATACTTCTATTGGTGAGATAAGTGAACAAGGTATAGATGACCGACTTAATTATCTTTCTGATAGAATAATATCAAAGTGCAACAAAATAATTAAAGAACCATCAGAGAGGGAGCTTGAATTTAAATTGTCTGATGCCCAAAGAGTATTATTGAGATTATTTCTAGGGAAATATTCATATATTTTTAGGGATGATTATTACTATGAAGGCATTACAGATTTTATACAAAATCTATTCGATACTTTAGATGATATAGTAAATAAAGCACCGATAAATACTGATCCTATCTTATATCGTTTTTGTAATGATTATGACAAATGCGATATGAAAGTCGGAGATATTATCAATATTCCTCATAATTTGACTTGTACAAACTATGATTGGCATCAGGAAAAGTATAATAATGTTTATATCATTTCTCCTTTGAAAA
>CALURC010000013.1 GCA_944323075.1 uncultured Alistipes sp.
CCCAATATTTGGAATAGCAAAAGATATTCAGAAAGATTTGGATTTACTATGCACTTCAAACAATATTTGATTATCAATAATTTGCATTTTTATGATATTTCTTGAATATATAGGTTCGAGAGCCTGATTCTCCGCTGAGTAATCCGAAAGATTATTGAGCTTGCGATATCCCGTAAAGAAAACTTTACGGGATATCGTTTTTTTAGATCCAAAGAAAAATACGTCGTTATGAAGAGTTCAATCCGTTCCAGACGCTATGTGGCCGTTCTGATCTGTTTGTTCGTTTCGTTGTCATGCGCTAAGCAAGAATCTTCTGCTCCTGTTGGTGAGTACACTCTTCCCGTTCAGCCTGACTATTCCCGGAGTGAGACTTGGTACAAGGAGCAGAACGTTTCGATGTCCGATCAATCAGCCGATATTTTTTATGTAGTGCCTACCTGTATTTGGGATTGGACCGACTCTTCGGGAGCCGTCATGCACTTCGGGGATGTCTACAACGACGAGCAACGGCAGGCAATCGACCCTTCGCTGCATCTGGCTGCCGATATTTTTGCGCAGGAGAGCAACTTCTATGCGCCCTATTACCGGCAGATTACTTTGGAGTCGTGGATCGAAGGGGAGGATACGGTAGCGCGTCGCTTCCCTTATGCCATGCAGGATGTGCAACAGGCCTTTGACTACTATTTGAAAAATGAGAACGGCGGTCGTCCGTTTGTACTGGCCGGATTCAGTCAGGGGGCAAAAGCCGTTGTGGAACTGTTAAAGGGGCTGTCCGACAGCGTCTACTCGCGCATGGTGGCCGCCTATGTCATCGGGTATCGGGTTACGGAAGATGAGGCGAGAAGTCACCGGACGATTGTAGCGGCCAGTGATTCCGCAGATGTCGGCGTTACGGTGTGTTACAACTCTGTGGCCGATCTTGAGGCAATCTGTCCTGTATTGTCGCACAGTTGTTTTTGTATCAATCCGGTGAATTGGCGGACCGATTCGGTCCGCGCGCAGCTCAACGACTCCGTGACCGTACGGGTGGACACGGCGCATCACGTCCTGTTGGTGGAAGGTTTCGATCCGGAGCGGTATTATCTCCCTTCGCTCGGTGCGCTGTTCCGTGTGGGCAATTATCATTTGCAGGAGCTCGAGTTTTACCGGGAGTTTCTTACCCGCAACGTGAAGCAGCGTATCGAGGCTTTTTATGACACACAAAGGTGAGAAGTTCCGTTGTTTTCTCGTGTCTTTGGGTTCCATCTCTTTCCCCCGCTTCTGATAGGATTCTACGGAGGGATCAGTATATGACCTTGATCCATGGGGCGTGTTCGGAGATCCAATCTTTTAATTGAATGGGGATGTCCGTACACATGTAGTCACAACCCAGATAGGCTCCCAGCATGAAGTCCTCGATCGACTGTCCGGGCCACAGACTGACGATCAGACCTGCTTCGTGGGCGGCCTGAACGCTGGCGCGGCTCGTGCCGTTCATGGTTGCTCCCAAACGTTTTATCCCGACGGTTTTGCACAGAGCGATCGTCTGGTCGTTACACGGTTCACCGGTAATCAGCAGCAGTTCAGCATCCGGATAGTGGGATTGCATGTAACGCAGGGCTCGGTAATCGCTGGAAGTAAATATGTAATCTGCGTCCGCCGGGCGCTTGGCCATTACCATTTTATAGAGCTTGTCGCAGTAGGCGGCAATACGCTCTTCGGGATAGAGTTCCGCCGGATTGGTCTTCATTTCGAATTCGACGTACAGTCCCGATTTGTCTTGCAGAAAATCGAGTAACTCGTCCAGAAAGAGAACCTTATTACCCTGTTTGGTTCGCAGCTGTTCAATTTCGGCCCTCGTGTGCGATTCGACGGTTCCACTGCCGTTTGTCGTGCGGTCGAGCGAACTGTCGTGTGTGACGACCAATTCGCCGTCGCGGGTCATGCGGATGTCTGTTTCAAATCCGTAGTATCCGGCATCGTAACTTGCCTGAAAGGCTTGCAGGGTGTTCTCGTCGTGCTCCATACGGCCTCCGCGATGGGAAAACAGGCGGATCTCCTGTGTCTGTCCGTAGAGCTGGACCGACAGAATGAGTGATAAAATTAAGAGAGAAATGTTTCGTGTATTCATGGTAGTGAAATTTATCGGTAGGTTAGTTGATGATTTCGGAGTGTTCTGTTAATGATCATTCCATATGCGAATTTAATATTTTTAATGTGATAACTCAGCTTTTGGGTCGGTTTCTTAGTTATATTTTCATTTTTCTCGTCGGAAGAAGTTTGTGTGATAAAGAAAAGGATTGTAAGGAGAAAAGGAGGATTGCAGAGTTTGATGCTGTGTTGGGCGATATCAAATTGATTGTGAAATTGAAAGGAAGCAGTTGCATAGAGATAGATTTTCTCATAATGTTTTGAGTGTGGCTTGCTTTTTGTCTGTGTTGTAACTTTATTGACGAAGAAACGTTTTTTATATGTTTTGTTAAACTAATTATAAGAATTATGATGAGAAAATTTTGTTACGGTACAATTGCCGCATTGAGTGTCGTGTGTTTGGGATCTTGCGATAATGACGATGATTCGAAAAAATTAAGCAGTGAGGCAGCTATTACGAGTTTCGTTTTCGATACTTCGGTCGAGGCAAATTCGATCGTAACTTCACAACCCGTTATCAGCGGGAATACAATCACGTTTACGGTTGACGGATTGGCCGATGCAGAGGATATTGACGCTTTGGTTCCGACGATTGAAGTTTCTCAAGGTGCCTACGTTTCTGCATTCAGCGGGTCGTTCAACTTGGAAATGAACTATACGGTTACGGCTGAGGATGGCGTGACTCAGAATACCTATACGGCGAATTGTACCGGATCCATATTCGATGTGTATTCAGGTGTCTTGGATGTGGTATTGAATGGGACGACACTGGTTGAAGATGCTCCATACAACATCAGTCTGGAAAAGCAGTCGGATACGGAGTTGAAAATCTATATTCAGGATTTTACGATAACGATCGAGTCAATGGCAACGACGATTCCTCTGGGCGATGTCGAAATTATCTGCGCAATTTCGGAGACTGCCGATGGCTATATCTTTGAAGGTTCGGAAGATTTGGGAGTCCTTGAGGTTCCGATTTTAGGTAGTACGGTATCGGCCCACTGTGTGGTGAATGTTGAGAATGCCAGTGTGGTGGATGGTACGTTGACCTTGCCGATGAAGATCGATGTGTTGGACGGAGCAATGACCGTAGATGCCAATTTTGTGGGCACACCTATGCAAGTGGAGTAACGGTAAAACTCATTAGCTATGAAAGAGGATCTATCTGCTTAGCAGATAGATCCTCTTTTTCTATTATTTCTTGATTCGGTGTCCAGAATTTTTTAACTTTGTTACTATGTAAACGATATCTCAATGAGACGGATTTTCATAACTGTTTTGGAAGTGCTGCTGGGAATCCAGTTGTCGGCACAAGGTCCGATAGGTGAGCCTCAAATTCCTGTGTATCCATCGCTTCAAGATAGTGGTTCGTTCACTATGATCATGGTGCCCGATCCGCAGAGTTATACAAAATTTGCAGCCAATCAACCGCTGTTCGAATTGCAGACTGCTTGGATCGCTCAAAATGCTAAAAGACTCCGTGTGGCAGCGGCTCTTTTTACGGGTGATATGGTTGAACAGAACAACCTTCTGATAAATGGTGGAGTTCCCAATCCTTATAATGGAGATCAGACGTCGCGTCAGCAATGGACCGCGGTGTCCGAGGGCTTGGCCTATCTTGACGGCAAGGTACCCTATATTGTTGCTCAAGGTAACCACGATGTGGGATATGTATCAGCAGAGAATCGTAATTCGTCTATGCCTGAATACATTTTCCCCGAACGCAATACCTGTTTTACGAAATCATTGGTCGCTACGTGTGCTAATTACCAAGGGATGCAAACGATGGAGAATGCGGCTTTTGAGTTTCACGACAAGAATTGGGGCGATCTGTTGGTGATTGCATTTGAATTTGCACCAAGGGATGAAGTATTGGAGTGGGCCGCTCAGTTGATTGAATCAGAAAAATTCAGAAATCATAAAGTCATTATCCTCACTCATTCGTTCCTCTCTCATGATGGAAGCCGAGTGGAACAGGAAGGTTATAAATTGACTCCTCGTAATTGGCCTCAGGCTGTGTGGGATAAGTTGGTATACCCTTCTAAGAATATCTGTTTGGTTCTTTGCGGACATACGGGTGTTCCTCCAAAGATCGTTTCAGATAGTGTAGATTATAGTTGTACGGTTGCTTACCGTGAGGATAAAGTAGCCGATGGTCGAAATGTGCCTCAAATGATGTTCAATTCTCAAAATGGGGATGGTAATTGGAACGGGAATGGTGGGGATTGTTGGTTGAGGATACTGGAATTTATGCCGGATGGAAAAACCATTAATGTCCGGACTTTCTCTCCTTTGTTTGCCCTTTCCAAACGGACGGCTCATTTTGCATGGAGAGATGCCGATTATGATCAGTTCGAGATAAAAATCGATTGAGTGAGTGTTGTTGCGAGTATTAGGATAATGAGAGAAAAACAAAGATAAGCAGATAATTAAGGATGGATACGTATAATTATTAGAACGTGATGTATCAATCAGATCATGAGTTTCTGGATCGATTGCTTGATGTAAGGGGCTGATCCGATAGATATGATTTTATATTACCCGGATGTATGATTATTGAATTAGAATATCAGTATTGTTTACATATTAGTTTATTAACCTAAATTTTTATTTGTTATGAAAAGAAGAACAATTTTAGTTTTGATGGTTGCATTACTTTGTTCCAGTGTAACCTTTACCTCTTGTATCGGATCATTCAGATTGAGCAACAAAGTTTTGAGTTGGAACAAACAGGTTTCCAACAGCAAATTTGTGAATGAAGTCGTATTTTTCTGTTTCTGGGTTTTGCCGGTGTATGAGGTTACGACTATTGCAGATGTCCTTGTCGTTAATAGTATTGAATTCTGGAGTGGAGATAATCCTTTGGCTGAAAATGAAATCGAAAAATCCGTTCATGGCCAAAAGGGAGAGTATCTGGTTAGATATAAACGTAATGGATATCGGATTATTAATCGCAACACGAAGACCAGCGTCGATTTGATTTATGACAAAGAGAGCAAAACCTGGTCCGCAATGGCTAAAAATAAGCCTGTCGAATTTATGACTTTCCTCGATGATAATACGGTCAGGGTATATTTGCCCGGAGGAAAAACCATGAATGTAGAGTTGTCGGAATCCGGGGTAGCTACGTTCAAGGATCTTATTGAACGCGACTACGCAAGATTGCATTGATAGATTCGTGAGATGATTTATGTGCTTATACTACAGTGCATAAATCATTTTCTCGTTGAGAATCAAGAAACCAGAATATGAGATTGCGTGGATTTCTCGGTGGGAAAAATAAAAGCGGCGGATAATAAATTTCCGCCGCTTTTATTTTGGTCTTGTGGTCCCCGTGGGGCTCGAACCCACGACCCCAACATTAAGAGTGTCGTGCTCTACCAACTGAGCTAGAGAACCAGAATTTTTCAAAAGTGAAGCAAAGGTAAAGCGAAAAATCGATTTATGCAACACATTCGATAAAATTCATTGTAGGAATATCACAACTTACTATTCGTATTCGCCACTTTTGAGGATGGAAACCTCCTTGGGGGTCAAAAAACGCCATGCTCCCCGTTTCAATTTTTTCTTGGTCAAACCCGCAAAATAGACGCGATCCAGCTTTTGTACGGAGTATCCCAACGATTCGAAGATACGCCGTACGATTCGGTTTCTTCCGGAATGGATTTCGATGCCGACTTCGCGACGTGTATCGTTGACGTAGCTGATCTCATCGGCAAAAATAGGACCATCCTCCAGTGTAATTCCTTCTGCTATTTTGCTCATGTCAGCTTCGCTTAACGGCTTGTCTAAGGTGACTTGGTAGATTTTCTGTTTGTTGTAACTCGGATGGGTCAATTTACGGGTCAACTCTCCGTCGTTCGTGAAAAGCAAAACTCCTACACTGTTTTTATCTAGTCTGCCTACAGGATATACCCGTTCATTGCAAGCTCCTTTAAGTAGGTCCATGACGGTTTTATCCGAGTGAGGATCATCTACCGACGTGACATATCCTTTGGGCTTATTCATCAGGATGTATACCTTTTTTTCGCCTTTGATTACTTCTCCGTTGAAACGGACTTCGTCTTCAGGATTAACTTTAGTTCCCAGTTCGCTTACGATTTTGCCATTAACCGAAATAACTCCTGCAATAATCAGATCGTCGGCTTCTCGGCGCGAGCAAATTCCGGAATTGGCTATGAAACGATTCAACCGAATGGCTCCTTGTGGTTTGGGAGCTTCGAAACGGGGATAAGCCTCACGGTATGATGACGCCGCATATCCAGATCTTTTATTCGATCTATTCTTGTGGCCGAAACCATCTGTTCGTTTTTCATTGTTGGAGTTCCGGTAGCTTTTGTTGCGTTCGTCCGAACGTCCGTACGGTTTACGTGATCCTGTATATCTCGACTCTTCTGTGAACTCTGAGTTGTTGTCTCGATCAGAGTATCTGTTTGATGCTCTTTTTTTGTCGTAGCTATGTGTCGAACGGGTTTGGTCCGTGCGACGATTGTCTTTCGTAAAATTGGGATTGAATGACCGGCGGCGATTGTTCTCCTTGCGGAATGCTGTCGGCATCTCCTCGCGTTTTTCTGAAAAGGAAGAACGTTCAACTCTGGAACGTTTATCCCGTCCAAAAGCAGTTAATATCTCTTCTTTGCGCGGTGATCTCCTCGAATCTTCCCGATTGAAGGAGTTTTCGGAACGGTCGTTACGAAAACGTGAATCTTCGTAAGATGCTTTCCTGTTTTTGTGATCGAATGGTTTCATGATCGAATGAATGAATGGTGATGCGGAAATGTTTCCGCTGACTGCAAAATATTTGCTGAAAATGTTATATGCTAACAACGGTTCAAAGGTATGGTATATTTTATAAAATATCATACTTTTGCAATCTATTTTTCATTGTATATGAAGTACGATTTTGATAAGATCGTGTCCCGTGAAGGTACGGATAGCGAGAAATTCGACCTGCGAAATGAGATCTTTGGACGATCGGATGTGATTCCCATGTGGGTTGCCGATATGGATTTTACTCCGCCTGCAGAGGTTATTGATGCTGTTCAAAGACGAGCTGCTCATCCTATTTATGGATATACTTGTCGGTCGAAGGCCTTTAATCAGTCTATTATTGGCTGGGTTCAGCGACGTGGAGGGTGGACGCTTCGTCCCGAATGGCTTGAATTTACTCCTGGTGTGGTGCCTGGTATTGTAACGGCAATTCGGGCATTCACTCAAGAGGGGGATGGGGTGGTTATTCAGCCTCCTGTATATCACCCTTTCGCACGTCAAATTCGATACAATAATCGAACGCTCATAAATAATCCTTTGCGGCAACGAAAAGACGGTAGCTTTGAAATTGACTTTGAGGATCTCGATGAAAAGTTGGCGCAGGCTAAAGCCTTTTTGATGTGTAATCCACACAATCCCTCGGGGCGTGTTTTTACCGAGCAGGAGTTACGTCGCATCGGTGAACTTTGCGAGAAGCACGATGTGGTTATCCTCTCCGATGAGATACATGGAGATCTGGTGTATAAACCCCATAGACATCTGCATATTGCAGCATTGGATCCCCGTTTTGCAAAACGTACGGTTACCTTTATCGCGCCGAGCAAAACATTTAATATCGCGGGATTTGCTACGGCAGTATGTATCGTTCCTGATGAAGAGTTGCATCGAAAGCTCCACAGAGAGTTTATGAAATTTCATATTGATGAAGGAAATATTTTCGGAAGCGTTGCTTTGCCCGTGGCATATAATCATGGCGATGAGTGGCTCGAGCAGTTGTTGTGTTATTTAGATGGGAATATCTCCTATGTTATGGATTTTTTGAAAGAGAAGCTGCCTTCGGTACGTTGTGTTCGCCCCGAGGGGACTTACCTGATGTGGCTTGATTTTAGACGTTGGCCGTTGACTCACGATGAAATCTATCATTTTATGATTGATCGGGCAGGAATAGGAGTTAACGAGGGATCGATGTTTGGCGAAGAGGGACGCGGGTGGATGCGTCTGAATATAGCGACGCAACGTTCGGTGGTAAGACGGGCGATGGATCAACTCTATGGTGCAGCCCTCGAGGCCGGATATGATAAAATTATATGATGAGATAAAGAATAGATTGGTTTGTATAAAATAAAAAACCTCTTCGATTTCGAAGAGGTTTTTTTATTGGGCGGGTGGAAGATGGGGCTCGAACCCACGACTTTCGGAACCACAATCCGACGCTCTAACCAACTGAGCTACATCCACCGTGTATGTCCACACCTTCTGTCTGAACAGCGTGCAAATTTAATACACTTTTCGATTATTGCAAAATTATCTTGAGATTTCTTTTAAAAAAGATGTCCGGCTTAAAGATCGGTAATGGGTTTGTACTTCGGTACCAGCGACTTCATGATACACCATGCAATAATATAAGCAACGGCACAAAATATGAATGCAACGGCATATCCGGCAGGTTTACCTTCAAAACCCATAAATGCGAAGTTCGTTTCATCGGAGTAGGTGAAGAGCATTCCGGCTCCTTTCTGGATAAATACCGAGCCCAGTCCGCCAGCCATTCCGCCAATTCCGGTGATGGTAGCGATTGCGTGGCGTGGGAACATGTCGCCCACTGTTGAGAAAATGTTGGCCGACCATGCCTGATGAGCCGAAGCACCGACAGAAATCAGCAGGATGGGAACCCAATAGCTGATGTAGCCCAACGGCTGTGCTAACAGAACAACCAGAGGGAAGAAAGCAATGATTAACATGGCTCGCATACGGCCTGCATAAGGATTCATGCCGCGGTTGATGAAGTAGGTCGGGAATTTTCCTCCGAAGACTGATCCGACGACAGTAATCGTATATAGAACGGCAATAGGCCATGCAATTTGCGTTCCCACCATGTTGTATTGGGCTTTCAGATAGGCTGGCGACCAGAATAGGAAGAACCACCATACTCCGTCAGTCAAAAATTTACCGATGGCGAAAGCCCAGGTCTGGCGGTATTTCAGATACTGAATGAACGAAGCTTTTCGTGTAATTTTGGGCTCTTCGTCCGCAACTTTAGCCTCTATCGGAGCGATGGAGTCTTGTTCGATGTAGGCACGTTCGGCCGCATTCATGTGTGGATTCTCATCGGGCTTGTGGTAGACGAATTGCCAGATACCCAGCCAGATGAATCCGATAATTCCGACTACGATAAAAGCCATCTCCCATCCCCAGTATTCAGCCATCACCGGAACGGTCAACGGGGCTACGATAGCTCCGACATTCGCTCCTGAATTAAAGATTCCAGTAGCGAAGGCGCGGTCCTTTTTCGGAAAGTATTCGGCCGTAGCTTTGATAGCTGCGGGAAAGTTTCCTGCTTCTCCCAATGCAAGAACACATCGGCAGATGATGAACGAGGTGACACTGATCATCGTGATTTGGGAAACTATGTCTGCCCCTTGAGCCAAACGGAGTGCATTTGCATCAGCCAGGCCGGTAAACATCTCGGTTACAATGCCGCAACCAGCGTGGAGCATGGCTCCGAGCGACCAGATGGCGATGGACCATGCGTATCCCTTTTTCGTTCCGACTCGGTCGACAAAGCGTCCGGCAAACAACATGGATACTGCATAGAAAAAGGAGAAAACGGCAGTGATTGTGCCGTAGTCGTTATCGGTCCAATGGAACTCCTCTTCGAGAATCGGTTGGAGCAACGACAACACTTGACGGTCAAGGTAGTTGACTGTCGTTGCGAAAAAAAGCATCGAACAGATCACCCATCTATATTGGGTCATCTTTTCATTCAATCGGTTCATGTTCTTGATTTTAGGTTTGTAGTGTGGTGAAGGTTATTTTTTGTAGCGAGAAACAATTTGAAGAGCCTGACGACAAAGTTCAGCAATGGAATCCCAGTTTCCTGATGCAACTGCTTCGGACGGGAAGAGTTTAGATCCCATTCCGACGCAGGTGACACCTGAACGGAACCATGCAGAAAGGTTTTCTTCTGTAGGTTCGACGGCACCTGTCGCCATCAGCATGCTCCATGGCATCGGGGCTTTGATGTTTTTGACGAACGAGGGACCTCCGACACATCCTGCCGGAAAGATCTTACACAGATCGCATCCGGCCTCTTGAGCCGTATTGATCTCCGTAACCGAACCGCAGCCCGGAACGTATGGGATTAGTCTACGGTTGCATACGCGTGCTATGTCGTCGTGAAAGAGCGGACCGACGATAAAATCGGCTCCCATCTGGATGTAGAGTGCTGCGGTCGCGGCATCGACTACTGATCCTGCACCCAATACCATCTCGGGGCACTCCTTACGGGCGAAGCGGGACAATTCTGCAAAAACCTCGTGGGCGAAGTCGCCTCGGTTAGTAAATTCGAAAGCACGGATACCTCCTTCGTAGCAAGCTTTGAGTACTTGTTGTGCCGTAACGGGATTACTGTGATAAAATACCGGAACGATCCCTGTGGAAGCTATGGTTCCGAGAACTTCTATTTTTGAGAATTTAGCCATTTTTCTGTTAAATTTTCGGGTGTTATAGATTAATTAACGGACTACACGTCCAGAACCGTTGCCATGCATCAATGTTTCAACTTCTGATACGGTTACCTGATTAAAGTCTCCGTAGATTGTGTGTTTCAGTGCCGAAGCTGCTACGGCGAATTCCAAGGCCTTTTGATCTTCATCATAGGTGAGGAGTCCGTAGATCAGCCCTCCCATAAACGAGTCGCCTCCACCGACACGATCGACGATGTCGGTTATATCGTAAGTACGGGCCTTGAGAAGCTCTTTACCATTCCATAGAACACCGCTCCATGTGTTGTGGTCGGCATTTATTGCTCCACGCAGGGTGATGACCACTTTCTTTGCTCGAGGGAAACGTTGTTGTAATTGACGACATACCGATTCGAAACGGGCTCCTTCGACCACTCCTCCCGTTGCCGCTGCGTCGAATCCTTCTGGTTTGATGCCGAAAACCTTCTCAGCATCCTCCTCGTTGCCCAGAATCAGGTCACAGCCCTCGACCAATGCGGGCATTACCTCAGAGGCGCTTTTGCCGTATTTCCAGAGATTCTTCCGGTAATTCAGATCGGTCGATACGGGGACTCCCATACGGTTGGCTGTGTGGATTGCTTCGAGGCATACGTCGGCGGCACTTTGGCTGATGGCTGGAGTGATACCGCTCCAGTGGAACCAGTCGGCTCCGGTAAACACTTGTTCCCAATCGATCATGCCGGGTTGGATTTCAGATATCGATGAGTGTGCCCGGTCATATACGACTTTGCTGGGACGTGCGACAGCTCCCGTTTCGAGGAAATAGATTCCAATACGATCGCCTCCGAAAGCAATGTGGGAGGTTCCGACTCCGTGACGTCGCAACTCACCGATGCAGCTGCGTGCAATGTCGTTTTCGGGCAGCCGGGTAACATACTCGGTTTGCAAACCGTAATTGGCTAACGAGACAGCCACGTTAGCCTCACCGCCTCCGAATGTTGCGATGTAAGAATCGGCTTGTCCAAAGCGTAATCGATCGGGGGTAGCCAAGCGAAGCATGATCTCTCCGAAAGTAACTATCTTTTTCATGATGGTGTTTTTTTATGCAAATCTTATGTTGTGTCTATTGTTTTGTCTGAGGAGTGAATCCAAAATAACCTTCTGCATTCCGGTAACAAATTCCTTCGATCATCTCTCCGATAAACTCTATTTCGCTTCGTGGTAACCGTCCGCTTTCGATGTCGGCTCCGATCTGATCGCAAAGAATCCGGCGAAAATATTCGTGTCGAGGGTAGGAAAGAAAACTGCGAGAATCGGTCAACATGCCGACAAATCGTCCCAGTAATCCAAATTCAGAGAGCGTATCGAGCTGTCGTCGGATCCCATGCTCCTGATCGAGAAACCACCAGGCGGCTCCGTATTGCATTTTGCCTGCTATCGAACCGTCATTAAATGATCCGGCCATGGCTGCCATGACTTCACTATCCTTGGGATTAAGATTGTACAGGATGGTTTTAGCTAAAGCGTTGCGTCTTTCGAGACGGTCCAAAAATTTGAAACCTGCGGCAGCGATCGGCTTGTCGTCAATGGCGTCGTATCCGGTGTCGGGACCCAATTTTTCGAACATCCTGCTGTTGGGGTTGCGTACCGGACCCACATGAAATTGTTGGGTCCACCCTTTTTCTGCATCCATAACGGCCAGTTCTGTCAGCATACCGCTGCGGTATGTGGCGATTTCGTCCGAGTCCAATGCTTTGCCGCTGCGGATGTGGGCAAAGATCCGTCGCAAATCGGATTCCGTATAGTCTTCGGCAGGGAAGGTGTCCAGACCATGATCGGAAAGCCGGCACCCGTGCGCTGCGAAGAAATCGTGTCGGCGATGGAGAGCCTCCATCAGTTGATCGTATGTGTCGATCTCTGTCGATGCAGCCGCGCTGAGACGATCGATGTATGCATTGAAAACAGTGGGTTGATCTACGGCCAAAAGGCGGTCCGGACGCCATGTCGGCAGTACGCGTATCTCGAATCCGCTGTTTGCAATCCGTTCGTGCCATTCCAGTGTGTCGGCCGGATCGTCGGTCGTGCACACGACCCGTACATTACATCGGCGCATCAGCGACTGGGGGCGGAAGTCGTCGGTCGCTAATCGTTCGTTACATGCGGCGTATATCTCGCTACAAGTTGTGGGCGAAAGCGTCTTGTCGATCCCGAACAGTCGGGACAGTTCCATGTGGGTCCAGTGGTATAATGGGTTCCGCATGGTGAAGGGAACAGTCTCCGCCCATTTACTGAATTTTTCGTAGTCTTCTTTTTCTCCGGTGATGTATGCTTCCGGAATACCGTTCCAGCGCATCGCGCGCCATTTATAGTGGTCTCCTCCTAACCATGCTTCGGTAATTCCTTTGAAACAACGATTTTCGGCGATTGTCTGCGGATCGAGATGACAATGGTAGTCGATGATCGGCAAGCCTTCGGCATGTTCGTGATAGAGACGCACAGCCGTATCATTCGTTAGCATGAAGTCGGGTCCGATAAACGTATTCATGTTCTATTTGTTTTTTTGTATGGTCCCAAAAGTAATACTTTTTTTTATATCGTGCACGTGCACGATATAAAAAAAAGGCGTGTTGAAAAATTATTTTATATTTTTACGCCGATTTCATTTGAATTTGAACTCAGGATAAGTTGCGATAAATGAAAAATTCCGAGAAAAAAGTGACGATCAAGGACGTTGCTCAGCTTGCTGGCGTTTCGAAAGGGACGGTTGACCGTGTGATTCATAATCGGGGTGAGGTCTCGGCTGAAAGTCTGAAACGTGTGCTCGATGTAATCGATCGGATTGGATATAAGCCGAATGTATACGCATCATTGCTTGCGTCGCGGAAACATTATCGTATCGTCTGTTTGATTCCTGATTTCGAATCCGGAGAATTTTGGGAAATTGCATATAAGGGAATTCTTAAGGCTTATGAAGAGTGTCAGGATTTTAATGTAACGGTCGATGTCGTACGATATGATCAATTTAGGGTCGACTCTTTCCAGCAAGCCTGTCGAAATACGATTCAAGAAGCTCCTGATGCTGTACTGATTGTTCCCATGTTCAGCGATTCTGCTGCTCAATTTGTAAACGAGCTACATGCAAGGCAGATTCCGTTTGTGTTTATTGAATCCAAATTACCTGACACGCCTTATTTGGCTTATTTTGGCATGCCTGTATTTGAAAGCGGATATTTGAGCGCACGGTTGTTGCTAAAGCATCAATGTGCAAAAGAGGTGGCTTGTTTCCGTTTTCACCGCAGTGGTGATGCACTGAGTAATACGGCTTCGATCCGACAACAGGGTTTTACTGCCTATCTCGAGCAGCACGGAGAGGCTTGCAAACTATGGGTCGATTATCTCTATCCCTCCGTGTGTGATGAGAATACGAAGATCCTCGACCGCTTTTTCGAAAAACATCCCGATGTCCGGCATATCGTGGTTTTCAATTCTCGGTCGTATATTGTTGCGGAATATCTTCGGATGCGAGGTATGGGTGATCGAGTGCTGCTCGGTTTCGATCCGTTGGAGCGCAATGTGGCGGCGATGAAAGCTGGATATATCGAGTATATTATAGCCCAGAAATGCGAAACACAAGCCTATCGCGGAGTGAAGGCGCTTTGTAATTATTTTGTGTTTAAAACTTCCCCCTCCTTAAAGGACAATTATATGTCGATGGAGGTCCTGACTGCCGAAAATGTGAATTATTATACCGATCTTGCTATTGAATAGGGTGGGGCTGATGAGCAAGTAAAAAAATACCGGCAATCCAGAGACGGTGTTGCCGGTACATAACAGGTTAGTTAGCTTTGATCAATTAGGTACTGTAAATATAGAACTTTATTTTTGAATAGCCAAATTTTCCTGTGGTTTTTTGCAGAGTAATGTTTTTGTCGAAAATTTAAACCGAACGGGAACCGGTGTTTTCTTTGATATAATAGGATAGGTAATAGGGTCTATTTTCTTGGATTAAATATCTTCTTGTATAAGGAGTTCTATAAATAGCTGTATAGTTTGTCGGGTATCGGTTCCCATTCGGTCTGATCTGTTACATTGGATTTGCGATATGTACTGTCCTCGTGTTTTCGGTGGCGTTGTTTACCGTTTCGTTAGATGAACTTTCCATATGGCGATGGCGGTAGTGAGATGGAGTCATGCCGTACTCTTTCTTGAATAGCTTGATAAAATGTGATGTGTTCGGGAAAGTACATTCGTTTCCTATTTCTGAAATCGATTTGTTCGTTGAAATGAGAAGCAGTCTTGAGTGCATCAGACGTTGACGGATAAACCATTTGTGTGGCGGTTCGTAGAAATGTTTGCGAAACTCCTTCTTGAAAGAGGTAAGGCTACGGTTGCATTTACTTGCCAGCTCGTCTACCGAAATGTCTGAAAAGATGTAATTCTGGATGGTTTGTTCGAAATTCTCCTTCATTAGATCCATGTTGCTGAGTACCTTGCTTTTCAGACAGCAGTCGTCTTGTGAAAGAATCAAATAGATCAATTCGGTCGTTTTGAGCATCTCCGCAGTCGAATCTCCGAACATACCTTCTTTCATGTATTGATTTACGGAACTGAAAAAGTTCTTCTCAGAAAAGGATGCAGGGTAACTTGCATGTGGAAGATGTGTGCATTCGGGACATTTGTGGTTGTTGACAATGTGCAGGTGGTAGACTCCGCTCAAGTTGTTCAATATGCGTGAAAGCTGATCCTGGGTGTAGTAAAATACGATCTGTTCGAAAGGTTTGTCGTTGTCCGGAATGTCTTCCGTGTAGTGATTGCCTGTCCCCATATAGAACAGTGTGCCTTGTGGTATTTCGTAACATGTGTCTCCGTAGTAGATGTTCTTTTTACCGCGAATCACATAGCCGATACTGTGGCGTGTGTAGTTGTGGGCCTGAATGCCGTTACGGTCGGACAACACATATTTCATGATCATGGGTTGTTGTGCCTGTGTTGAATCTGATGGACGTACCATAATTTTTAATTTTTAATGGTTGAATAAAATTTTATATACAATGGATAACTCTTTTTTTCCTGTGTACGCTACAAATATACAATTTAAAATTCAATAAACAACAATAAAAAGTTATAATTTCATTAATTTATTGCAATAAATTATACAATCTTACTTGTGGCTCCATTGGACGCGGTTTTTCAATAATAAAAAAATATGTTTTTTTGTCATAAATCCTGTCTCTGGAATTCACGAATCCGGTAAAATCGAATTTATTTCGTTATTTTTACAACAAAGATCAATCCAAAATGAAAAAAGAAACGTCAAAAAATATATTGGATTACGACAAAATCCATTTGTGGCACCCTTATACCTCCATGAGCAATCCGTTGCCCGTCTACCATGTACGGCGTGCTGAAGGGTGTTATATCGAATTGGAGGATGGCCGGAGGTTGATTGATGGAATGTCTTCGTGGTGGGCCGTGATACACGGATACAATAATCCGACACTCAATCTTGCTTTGGAATCTCAGTTGGAGGAGATGGCTCACGTGATGTTCGGAGGTTTTACTCATGCACCTGCGGTGGAGTTGGCCCGGAAACTGGTTGAGATGACTCCCGATGGAATAGAAAAAATCTTTTATTGCGATTCGGGTTCGGTTGCGGTCGAGGTCGCTGCGAAAATGGCTTTGCAGTATATGCATGCAAAAGGGACTCCTGAAAAGAATACTCTGGCCACGATCCGAAGCGGATATCACGGCGATACCTGGCACGCCATGTCGGTGTGTGATCCCGTGACCGGTATGCATTCGATCTTTACCGGACGGTTGCCAGTGCAATATTTTGCTCCAAGGCCTGAAGTGCGTTTCGGGGAGGAGTGGAATGAACAGGATTTTGCTCCGATGGCCGAGATTATTGAACGAAACCACCAACAATTGGCAGCTGTGATTCTCGAACCGATTGTACAGGGAGCCGGAGGTATGTGGTTCTATCATCCCGAATATTTGCGTCGGCTACGTGAAATGTGTACGGCTTACGACATATTGTGGATTGCGGATGAAATCGCTACCGGATTCGGCCGGAGCGGTCGGATGTTTGCTTCGGAGTGGGCCGGTGTGACCCCAGATATCATGTGTGTCGGCAAGGCGCTTACCGGAGGATACATGAGTTTTGCTGCGACAATGACCACCGATCAGGTGGCGGATACGATCTCGGCAGGAACTCCACCCGAGTTCATGCATGGTCCGACCTTTATGGGTAATCCGTTGGCGTGTGCGGTGGCTAATGCTTCGTTGGAGCTATTGATGCGGCACTCTCCGTTACACCGGATTGCAGAGATCGAACGGCTGCTGAGAGAGAAGCTGCAGCCGGCCCGAAGCATGAAACAGGTGGCCGATGTTCGGGTTTTGGGAGCGATCGGCGTGATCGAAATGCGCAAACCGGTCGATATGGCCTTTATGCAGCGGCGTTTTGTTGAAGAAGGGGTCTGGATCCGTCCTTTCGGTAAGCTGGTTTATGTCATGCCTCCCTATATAATAAAGGATCATGAATTGGAGCGACTTGTCGATGCGATGTTGCGGGTTGTGGATGAATGTGTATGATTGTACTTTCCCGATTCATTTCGTACCTTTGACCCTGTAAAATTTATAGTGAGTCATGAGTACGGCTTTATATGATCGAGTAATTTTCGGTCCGATCCACAGCAGACGGTTGGGGCTCTCGCTCGGAGTCAATTTGTTGCCGTTGGATCATAAATTGTGTAGTTTCGACTGCATCTATTGTGAATGTGGTTGGGGCCAAAAAAGAGAAAAGGTACGTTTCAATGATCGCGAAACGGTTCGGAAAGAGTTGGAGCGAAAACTGACCGAGATGGTCGGGGCGGGGACTCCACCCGATGTGATCACTTTTGCCGGGAACGGTGAACCTACGTTGCATCCTGATTTCGGCGAGATTATCGAGGATACGATCGCGCTGCGAGATCGGATTGCGCCTCGTGCAAAAGTTTCGGTACTCAGTAATGCGACTCAGATCGGACGTGAAAGGGTACGTGCGGCTTTGTTGCGTGTCGACAACAATATCTTGAAACTCGATTCGGCATTTGATCGTACCGTGCGGCTGATGGATCGTCCGAGAGGCAACTACTCCGTAGCCGAGACAGTCGAAAATATGAAAAAATTTGAAGGGCAGCTGATCGTTCAGACCATGTTTCTGCGCGGTGAATTCGAGGGGGAAACCGTCGACAATACTACAGAAGAGGAGGTGGGGGCATGGCTTGAGTTGATTCGGGAGATAGCTCCGCAACAAGTGATGGTCTACACGATCGACCGCAGTACACCGGCTGAAAATTTACAGAAGGTAACAGTGGAAGAGTTGAAAGCGATTGCGGCTCGCGTCGAAACTTTGGGGATAACTTGCTCTGTGGCGGGTTAATTTTGGGATTGTATCGTATTTGATAGCGAAAATAGAATTATGAAGAAAATTGCCGATGCGGTTGGAGCATTCTTTTTGAATCGCCGTAACCTTTTTATATTGGGGTTTGTTTTGACGTTTGTCATTACCTTACTCGAAGTTTTGCGCGAAAAACAGTTCAACTTCTTTACCTTTCAGTTGTCGACCTTCGATTTCTGGGTGGGAGAGGACCCCTATGGAGTTGAAAAGTATGATTTCCTGTACGGCCCGCTATTCTCTATTCTTTTTACGCCGTTTGCCTATCTCGGAAAGACCGTCGGACCTTTCGTATGGAATCTTTTTAATTTTTCGGCCTATTTCTGTGCAATCTTTACGCTGCCCCGGCTGATTGAAGCGCAAAAGTGCAAAACCTATCTCTATACAGCCTTGATATTGGCGACGACACAGATGTCGATGCAGTTCAATCCCGTGGTGGCCTACCTCTTCGTATTTGCCTTCACGCTTTTCGAGAAGAACCATCCGCTCTGGGCTATCCTGTTGATCCTTATTTCGGGCTTTTGTAAAATATACGGAATTTTCGAGCTGGCCTTGCTGCTCTGCTATCCGAAATTCTGGAGAAACCTGCTCTATACGGTTCTGCTTGCCGCGGTGCTTTTCCTGCTGCCGCTCGTAGCATTGCCCCTCTCCGGATTTATTCCGCACTACATGCGCTGGGCCGAAGTGCTGGGGCTGCATGTCGATCAGTTCCAGTTCTATGCACTGTTTAACCTGCATCTGGTGCACGACCTGCTAACGCCGATTATGACCTATGTCCAGATGGGAACCATAACGATCTTGGCCGTACTTTTTGTCTCCAACTATCGGAAGTTTGGTCGGTTCGATTTCCGTTTGGGTTCTTTGGGAATTCTGATGGGGTGGGTGATTCTGTTCAGCCTGTCGACAGAGAAGCATACCTACGTCATCGCGCTGCTCGGCTATCTGCTCTGGTACTGGGTTCAAGCACGAAAAGCGACCTTCGATAAGGTGTTGTTTTGGGCCAATTTCATTTTGCTGGTCGTGGTACCGGTTGACTTGATTTGTCCGCCTCCGGTTATGCGTTTCCTTTGCGACACGGTTCAGCTGAATATATGGTGCTTTACGATTACGTGGTTCCGGATGATTTACGTAACTTTCCTGAAGCCGGATCGAACGGATCAAAAAGAGGTGCAGGCTCTTACGGAGCCGGTATGACGGTAAGTCAGAGGACTGGGATGCGTAGCTGACGCCGGGCGTCGGTTTGTAGATCGACTGGTTGAGGGGTGAGTTTCAGGAAGAGAAGGTGTGAAAAGATATTGAGAACGGTGTTGTGTTGTTGGGCGTATGCCCGATGAGCGACCAACGAACCAAAAGAATATATAAATGAAACTGTCTGAAATACGGATTATTTGCTTTTCGCCGACAAGAACGTCGTTGAAAATAGCAACAAGTGTGGCTGAAGGAGTCGGGTCGGCCCCGATAGCGAAAACCGATATAACAAAAGAGGCATGTGAATGGAGTGCGCCGGGGGATGCACTCGCCGTGATTGCAGTGCCTGTATACGGCGGAAAAGTGGCTCCGCTTGCCCTGAAACGGATGGAACGGATCAAGGGAGAGAATACACCGGCTGTGCTGATTGTCGTTTATGGAAATCGGGCTTATGGCGAGGCGTTGAATGAATTGGACGCATGGGCTGTGGCTCATGGTTTTAAGCCGATTGCTGCCGGAACATTTATTGGAGAACATTCGTACAGTACGTCTGAATTCCCGATTGCACAAGGACGTCCGAATCAACAGGATTTGACCTATGCTCGAACTTTTGGAGAAAAGATTCGACAGAAAATGGAATCCGGTGAGGAGTTGACAGCTGTCGAGGTGAAACGTATTGCACGGCCCAAACAATCGCTGCTGTCGTTACTCCGGTTTATCATGGCCGTGCTGAAGTGGCAAAGACGAAAGGAACCGATGCAAAAGTGCCCAAAGGTGGATCCGGAGCGATGTGTTCATTGCGGAGTTTGTGCTGCCGTGTGCCCCGTGGAAATTATTGCTTCTGATGGAATAAACGTAACGGAGGAGGGGTGTATCAAGTGTTGTGCTTGTGTGAAACGGTGTCCGCATCAGGCACGGAGTTTCGATACGCCGTTCCGACAAATGTTGTGGAAAAACTTTAAAACGGCAAAAATGCCGCAAACTATCCTATCAAAATAGTTGACAAATGATTACGAATGAACAAATTAAAGAGCTTGTAAGACGACAGGATTCGTTGAGGAGGTGTCTTTGACGTCGAAAATCGACGTGTGAGATTGGAAGAAGAAGAGGCTGTGACTCAGGATCCCGATTTCTGGAGCGATCCCGAAAAAGCGGAGAAGCAATTGAAGAAAGTCGCTTCGATCAAATATTGGATTACGGCCTACGATGAGATCGATCGGATGATGGGAGACTTGGTTCTGATGCCCGATTTTGTCAAGGAGGGACTCTCTTCGCCCGAAGAATTCGATGCCCAGTATCGTGAGGTACTCGAAAAAATCGAGGCACTTGAGATGAGAAACATGCTGGGTGGTGAGGAGGATCATCTCGGTGCGATTATGGAGATCAATTCGGGTGCAGGCGGAACGGAAAGTCTTGACTGGGCCTCAATGTTATTCCGTATGTACACCCGTTGGGGAGAAGCCAATGAGTATCAGGTGCGGGTAATCGATTTGCAGGAGGGCGATGAGGTCGGAATCAAGTCGGTGACCATGGAATTCGTCGGAGAGTTTGCCTATGGCTATTTGAAAAGCGAAAACGGGGTTCATCGTTTAGTGAGGCTTTCGCCGTTTAATGCCAATAACAAGCGTCAGACCACGTTTGCTTCGGTGTTTGTGTCCCCGGCAGTTGACGATACGATTGAGATAGTAATCAATCCGGCCGATATAGAATGGGATACCTATCGAAGCGGCGGCAAAGGCGGGCAGAATGTCAATAAGGTCGAAACGGGCGTGCGGTTGCGGCACTTGCCTTCGGGAATTGTCGTGGAGAATACGGAGACTCGTTCCCAAATTATGAATAAGGAGAATGCGCTCAGAATCTTAAAATCGAAGCTGTACCAGAAAGAGCTTGAAAAACGAATGGAGTTGCAGAACGAGTTGGAAGGACAAAAGAAAAAGATAGAATGGGGCTCGCAGATACGTAGTTATACACTTCATCCGTATAAACTTGTTAAAGACCACCGAACAGGGTATGAAACCTCCGATACGCAGGCAGTCCTCGATGGAGATTTGAATGAATTTATCAAGGCATATCTTATGAGTAACGGAACAGTTGAATAACTGATATAGTAATGACAGAAAATAGAAATTATTAAAGGATGTCGTTTTGTGTGCATGCAATGGTTGATGTGTTGTGAAAAATTTATTATATTTACACACTAATCACCTAAAACTACACTGCTCATGAAACAATTTGTCTATTTTTTGTTTTCGTTCGTTCTTTTGTTTTCCGCGTGTAACAAAGATGAAGATGTAACAGATCTGGATGGTGGTACAAAGGATCCTGTGGAGGAACTACCTGGCGATTCAACGCAAACCGATGAAGATAAGAAGGTTGTTCCTGTTCTGACATCGTTCGTTTTTGAGGCTTCGAATAATGCTCAGTATCTAATCAAGGATATTGAGTGTACCATCAAAGACTCTACCATTACGGCATTGATTCCTTATGTGACTGAAATCGATGAATTGGTTCCCTCTTTCGAGGGTGTTTACGACAAAGTGACCGTTGGAAATACGGTTCAGAAATCTGGACAGACAACTAATGATTACAGTAAAGAGATTGTATATACTCTTTCCTCTAAAGATACGACTGTGCACTATACGGTGACGGTTTTCTGTTTTACGGGATTACCTATCGTTACGGTGGAAACCGATGGACGGCAGGAGATTACGTCAAAAGAGGATTATGTGTACGGCTCCATGACAATCAGTAAAACAGCGGAGTACACTGCCGGGTATCAAGGTCGGATGCGGATCAGAGGCCGTGGAAATGCTACGTTCAGTTATCCGAAGAAGCCTTATAAAGTAAAGTTGGATGAAAAAGCCTCCATTCTGGATATGCCGTCAGATAAAGAATGGGTTTTGCTGGCCAATTACTGCGACAAATCTTTGCTAAGAACCAGTATCGCTTTTAAACTGAGCGAGATGTTGGATATGTACTGGACTCCACGAACCGAGTTTGTTGAACTCTTCCTCAACGGAAGATACATGGGAAATTATCTGTTGGGAGAACATGTCAAAGTCGCTGATGATCGACTTAATGTTACGGATGACGGATATTTGATTGAAAGGGATAATTACTATCAGCAGGAGCCTGTCTATTTTATGACACAGCGGGGAAATCCTTTTACATTCAAACATCCCGATACGGACGATATTACTCAAGATCAGATCGATTATATCCATAACTTTATGGATCAATTCGAAACGGCGCTATATTCTGATAACTTCACAGATCCCTCTACGGGTTACCGTAAGTATATTAATGCTGAGAGTTGGGTGAATTGGTATCTGACTAACGAAATCTTGTGTAACAAGGATTGTAATTATTATTTCTTCAAATATGATAATACAGAAAATTCCAAATTGGGAATGTCTCCCGTTTGGGATTTCGAATGGTCGCTGGGAGTGGGATGGAATTATAATGAACCGGCTCGGGTCGATGTATTGGTACAAAGAAGTCTCTATTTTGACCGCTTGATGCAGGATCCATATTTTGCTGGATTGGTTAAGGATCGTTGGAATGAAATTAAAGGAAGAATTCCCGAGCTGATTAACTATATTAATGTGATGGCACAGAAAATAGAGGTGTCTCAGCAGTTCAATTTCAAAAAGTGGGATATACTGAATACTCCGGTTAGTGTCGAGGTGATTACTTTGGGGGATTGGGCTAACGAGGTGCAGTATGTGAAAGATTTTCTGGCGAAACGTGTCGAGTGGTTGAGTAGTGAGATTCCTACCTGGTAGAACACAAGATTGCAAAAGTATATAGTTATCATAATTTGCGAGCGGATTTTATATCCGCTCGCTATTTGTCTGGAAAAAAGAGAAAAAACAGCGTATGGATTGTATTTTGAGTCTTGCAGAAAAGAATCAGCAAAAAGCTCATCGAATTATTCGAAATTTAGATATAGTCGGAATATGGAGTTCGATCGGTGCAGAGGTACATTTGGTAGGGTCTCTTAAGATGGGGCTTCTGATGAAGCACAGGGACATCGATTTTCATATTTATTCGGATCCCGTGGTGATACAAGATAGCTTTCGAGCCGTGGCTTTGTTGGCAGAAAATCCGGCAATAGAGAAAATAGAGTATCATAATGGATTATATACAGAGGAGGCGTGTGTCGAATGGCACGCTTGGTATCGGGATGAAGATGAACAACTTTGGCAGATCGATATGATTCATATATGTAAAGGATCCCGCTATGATGGATATTTTGAGCGTGTGGCTGAGCGGATTGAAAATATTCTAACGGATGAAACCCGTAAAATCATTCTGAAATTGAAGTATGAAACGCCCGAAACGGAAAAAATTAGCGGCATAGAGTATTATCGGGCGGTTATTGACGATGGTGTACGAAATTATTCTGATTTTGAACGATGGAGAAAAAAGAATAAGCCTTCCGGAATTATTGAATGGATGCCTTGAGTCGGTCCGGAATTTTGAACAGAGTAGTGTATTGGTGGAATCCGGATTGACGTTTGATGTTGAACGAAATAGAATCCGATATAGATAAAGAAAGAAGGAGTTGCACAATTATGTGCAACTCCTTCTTTCTTTATGTTAGTGTAAGGATTGAAATCAATAGATCAATTCTTCGTAGGCTTGGACCAGTCGTAAAGGATTTTTTGCGGAAAACTCTCCACCGCTGATTCTGCTGACCAAAGATGGGTAATCAGCAAATGCTCGGCGTGCCATGATGCGGAAGTTTGCTTCCTCTGGGACATCGGATCCCGATACAACTGCGCATAATGGACGGGCAGCCTGTTCGCCTTGTAATTTAACGTATGACCAAAGTTCTTTTTTGGCAGCAGTACGCATACCTGAAGTCTCGATACGCCTTCTGAACTCTGTCAATAATTCCACTCCTTTAGGACTTGCATAATCGAGTCTGAACAAAACAGGTTGTTTGTAGTAACCTTTGTGGGGTTTGTTGTGAGATTTGAATAAGCGATAACGATATCTTTTTACATATAATACCGAGTCGCCGTCAATCGAGTACATGACAATCTTTTTGATATCATCCAGGTCATATTTTTTTGTTTTCCCATTCGGTTCTTTACTAAATTCGATATTGGATACGGTGGAATAGAACTGGGACCGGATATATCCTTCGACTTTAGTGCCATCCTTTAAGGTCAAGACGGTAGTACCTTGTGCGGATGCCGTCGCTATGCAAAGGAATAAAAAGAATGCGGATAATAACCCTGAATATGCGATAAACTTTTTCATGATTGTGTTATTTCAATGTTTTTCGTTTTTTAGTTACTAAGATAAGGAAACTCTGTTTATGTCATCCGTTTATAATGGATGAAAAAATGCTCCTTTTTGTTACAAAGAAAACGAAAAAAAATCATTTTTTGTTGTTTCTGTGTTGAAATTTATAGCGATTCGGCTTCGCGGATCCATTCGGAAACGGATGCATCGCTCGGCATGCGCCAGTCACCTCGCGGAGAGAGGCTGATTGAGCCCACTTTCGGACCGTCGGGAAGGGCCGAACGTTTGAATTGTTGGTTGAAAAAACGTCGCAGAAAAACGATCAACCATTTTTTTATTTCGGGCGCAGGGTATTTTTCTGCGAAAGCCTGTCGGGCCATGAAATGTAACTTGGCCGGGCGGTACCCGAACCGAACGAAATGATAAAGGAAAAAATCGTGTAGTTCGTATGGGCCGACCAGCTCTTCTGTCTTCTGGAGTATCTCTCCTTCCTGGCTGGCGGGGAGAAGTTCTGGACTGATAGGAGTGTCGATGATGTCCAACAAGCAGGATCGGATCAATGCGTTTTCCGGAAGATCGGCTATCCAGCGAACTAAATAACGAACCAAAGTTTTCGGTATGCCGCAATTGACTCCGTACATCGACATGTGGTCGCCGTTGTAGGTGGCCCAACCCAAAGCCAGTTCGGACAGATCACCGGTGCCTATAACTAAACCGCCTTTCCGGTTGGCTATATCCATAAGAATTTGGGTGCGTTCGCGAGCCTGTGCGTTTTCGTATGTCGTACTTCGGTCGTTGGCATCGAGGCCGATGTCTCTAAAATGAATGTTACAGGCCTCGCAGATGTTCACCTCTTCAGCGGTTATGCCTAATAACTTCATGAGCTTTAAAGCATTGTTGTGGGTGCGGCCTGTCGTTCCGAAGCCGGGCATCGTAATTCCTGTAATGGCTGTACGGGGCAAACCGAGTTTGTCGAACGTCCGGGCCGTAATCAAAAGAGCCAAAGTCGAGTCGAGTCCTCCCGAGATGCCGATTACGGCACTCCGAACTCTTGTGTGGTGGATTCTTTGGGCCAGTCCGTTCACCTGAATGTTGACAATCTCTTCACACCGTTCCTGCATGGCGTCTGTTTGTCGTGGAATAAACGGATGAGGATCAAATGTCCGTTCGATCGGATAGTTGTTGCCGTCGTTTCTCAAAGGAACAGCGACACGTCGGTAGGGTGTTTTTGGGGTATAGTCGGTAAAAGTATTCGTTTTGCGGCGCAGGGTCATTAGTCGTTCGATGTCTACATCGGCAATTGCAAGCTGTTCCTCCAAAGAAAAACGTTCAGCCTCTTTTACTAAGATTCCGTTTTCGGCGATGAGGCCGTTTCCCGCAAAAACAATATCGGTCGAGGACTCTCCGAATCCACACGAACAGTAGAGATAGGCCGATAGTGTGCGGGCGGATTGCTGTGCAATCAATGAGCGCAGATAAGTGTGTTTCCCGGTCATCTCGTTACTGGCCGATAGGTTGATCAGCAGATTGGCTCCGGCGAGAGCATGGTGCGAGGAGGGTGGGATCGGAACCCACAAGTCTTCGCATATCTCAACCGCAAAACAGATTTTCCCCGATTCGAACAGCAGCTCCTTTGCAAACGGTACGGTCTGGCCACAGAGTGTAAGCGTATCTGTTTTCAGATCTGCTCCCGAAGCGAACCATCGGGCTTCATAGTATTCATTGTAATTCGGCAGATAGGTTTTAGGAACTATTCCGTAAATGGTGCCCATGCCGAAAACCACGGCTGCATTATAGATGTGGTTGTCTGCAGCGATCGGTATGCCGACCAGACAAATAATCGGGTAAGATGCGGTTTGTTCGAGCAATCGAGCAAGTGCCAGCTCTGCCTGTTCCAATAAAAACGGCTGGCCGAACAGATCGGCGCATGTGTAACCTGTGATGCAAAGCTCCGGAAAAGCGACGATCGATACCCCTTGTTCAGAGGCGGTGTGAATCATGCCGATAATCCGGTCGGTATTGTAAGTGCAGTCGCCCACTTTGACCGACGGTACGGCTACTGCGATTTTCAAAAATCCTAAATCCATTGCGAAAATCGCGAGTTATTCGCGTTCGTTATAGTCGATATTCAGGCTGTTGTTATGCAACAGCGGTTTTAGCTTCATATTCCTTTTTGAGCGTGTCATAAAAGGCAGCGTATGCTGTGAGCATATACGGAATCAACCAGATCAGACCGATACCTAACGTCAAAATTGACAATAGTGACCATCCGATAAAGCTGAGAGACAGTAGGAAAAGATCCATCTTGTGGCCTTCCATCATCTTCATGCTGCGGCAGATGACCTGTTCTCCACTCATGTCCGGATTTTCTCGCATGATGTAATAGCTCATGGCGTATGAAAGACCTTTGATCATACCCGGAACGATCAATAACAGAGACCATAAGAAAATATAGATGAATACCAGTAGGAGAAGAGTTATGTATTGGCCGTATTTGGCGAAGGCCTCGAACATTGTTTGAAGATTAACCTCTTTCCCCTTCAGTACATCCCAGAAAAGAAAATACAAACCCACACCGAGCGGAGCCACAATTAACCAGTTGAAAAGATAGACTAGCCAAATGGCTGAATCTATCCAAAAAAAGGGAATAATACCGATTATTATATAAATAATACCCGGGGTTACGACAGTTCCCCATTTGCCCTTTAAAGCGTCGAGTGCACGGTTCCGTAATACGGTTGGACGAAAATTTTCAGTCATTTTCTTCAAATGGATTAAAATCTAGTATGGAGCGACGGGAAAAGTTTTACAGGTTGTAGCTATTTGTAAATCTCTTTCCGTGCGGCTTTCAGTGTGTTTTTCATCAGTGAGATAATTGTCATCGGACCGACTCCGCCCGGAACCGGCGTGATATAACTACACTTGGGGGCCACTTCATCGAATTTGACGTCTCCTAAAAGTTTCCATCCCGATTTGGTCTTGTTGCTCGGAACACGCGTGATACCCACGTCGACGATGACGGCGCCCTCTTTCACCATGTCGGCCGTGACGAATTCTGCCTTGCCGAGGGCGGCAATGACGATATCGCCACTGCGTACTACGTCTTTCAAATCTTTCGTTCGGCTATGGCAGAGCGTAACCGTACAATCCCAACCTTTTTGGGAGAGCAGATTGGCAATCGGGCGTCCCACGATATTGCTTCGGCCGATGACCACGCAGTGGCGTCCGCTGGTCTCGATTTTATAGTATTTCAGAAGCTCCAGAATGCCGTCAGGTGTAGCGGGCAGGTATGCAGGAAGTCCCGAAATCATCCGACCGGTGTTAACCGGATGGAAACCGTCTACATCTTTCTTCGGATCGATCGCTTCGATTACTTTCTGCTCGGAAATGTGTTTAGGTAGAGGTAACTGAACGATAAAACCATCCACTTCGGGATCGACATTCAGTCGGGCGATCTCCTGCAAAAGCGACTCTTCGGTCGTCTCTTCCGGAAGACGCAGTACTGTCGACCGAAAACCTACCTCTCCGCAACACTTTTCTTTGTGCCCGACGTAAGTCTGGCTGGCTCCGTCGTTACCTACGAGAATTGCAACCAAATGCGGGCGCCGGTGACCCGATGCGACCCATTGCTCAACTTCTGCGGCGATCTCTTTGCGTAGGTTGGCCGCTACCTCTTTCCCGTCTATGATTTGCATATCGTTTGTTTTTTATGGTATTCTAATATTCCCCTTAATTATTTCTGATGTGATTATCTTCTGAATTTGGGCATGTGCGGCATTTTCGGCATACCCCCGGCAACCGTCTTCATCATCTTGCGGGTCTCCTCGAACTGCTTCAGCAGGCGATTTACCTCCTGCAACGTAGTGCCGCTTCCTGCAGCGATGCGTTGTTTGCGGCTTCCGTTAATGATTGACGGATTCTCCCGCTCCTTGGGGGTCATCGAATAGATGATCGCTTCGGTCTGCTTGAAAACATCATCGCTGATCTCGACGTTTTTCAGCATCTTGCCCACGCCCGGAATCATCGAGGCCAGATCCTTCAGGTTGCCCATCTTCTTGATCTGTGCGATTTGGCTTAGAAAATCGTTGAAGTCGAACTGGTTCTTTACCAGTTTCTTTTTCAGTTTGCGTGCCTCCTCCTCGTCGAACTGTTCCTGTGCCCGCTCAACCAGCGATACGATGTCGCCCATACCGAGAATCCGGTCGGCCATACGTTCGGGGTGGAACACCTGAAGGGCATCCATCTTTTCTCCCGAACTGATGAATTTTAAAGGCTTGTTGACAACCGAACGGATCGAAATAGCTGCACCTCCACGTGTGTCGCCGTCGAGCTTGGTCAGTACTACGCCATCGAAGTCGATACGGTCGTTGAACTCTTTGGCCGTGTTGACTGCATCCTGGCCCGTCATTGCATCCACAACGAACAGAGTTTCACTCGGTGAAATTGCCTTCTTGATCGCAGCGATCTCCTGCATCATCTGCTCGTCTATCGCCAGACGTCCTGCCGTATCGACAATGACCGTATTGATGTGGTTGGCCCGGGCATAGCGGATTCCGTTTTCGGCAATCTGTACCGGATTCATGTTTCCCTCTTCGGTGTAGACCTCGACGCCGACCTGTTCTCCCAGAATCTTTAACTGGTCGATGGCAGCCGGACGATAGACGTCTCCTGCTATGAGTAAAACTTGACGTCCTTTTTTGCTTTTGATCAGGTTGGCCAGCTTGCCCGAAAAGGTCGTTTTACCAGAACCCTGAAGACCTGCGATCAGCACTACCGCTGGATTCCCTTCCAGGCGGATGTCACTCATTGTGCCTCCCATCAGAAGGGCCAATTCGTCACGGACGATCTTGGTCATCATCTGACCCGGTTTGACCGAAGTCAGTACGTTCTGTCCCAGAGCCTTGTTCTTGACCTCGTCGGTAAATGTCTTGGCAACCTTATAGTTGACATCGGCGTCGATCAGCGCCCGCCGGATCTCTTTCAAGCTCTCGGCCACATTGATTTCGGTGATGCGGCCTTCTCCTTTGAGGATCTTGAACGACCGTTCCAGCTTGTCCGTTAAGTTTTCAAACATATCTTGTACTTTTTTTGTTATTCAATCGAAAGTGCTACAAAAGTACGATATAATTTTGAATTATCGAACGGTGCGTTCGTCCGGATAGCAAGAAGTTATGATTCAGCTTAACGCAATTTGTTCCGTTCAAAGTGTGGAGCAACTTTCAGCTTGAAGTAGAGTGTCGATACGACCGTCAGACAGGCGCCGACGAAGTAGGCTCGGTCAAAACTGCTGATCTGTGCAATATATCCGCCGAGAAGTAGTCCGCATCCGATTCCGACATCCCATGATGTCAAGTAGGTAGAGGTTGCAGTTCCCCGTTTGTGATTTGGTGCGAGATTGACAAACAGCGAGTTGAAAGCAGGAAACATCGTTCCGAATCCTATCCCTAAAAAGAGGGCAACGCCAAAAAAGATTGTGCGTGCCAGTAGAGGATAATGTGGTGTCAGTGTGGCGCAAGATGACAAGGCGAAGAAACAGATGCATACCAAGTACATGCCTAAAACAATAACTTGGGTGACACGTCCTTTGTCGACTTGTCTGCCTGAAAAAATACGAGAGATAGCCATCCCGACTGCCATTAACGTGAAGAAAATACCTGTATTGGAGGTGATGCCGATCTGGTGGGCGTACATGGCGACATAAGTTGTGGTCATGCCGTAAGGGATGGATAGAAGTAACAGATCTGCTCCAGCAGGGATTCCTTTGACCAGAATGAAACGGTCGAGCGATATTGGATCCCGTTTGACCGGTGGTTTGGCTGGAGCATGGACCAGACTTGCCATAATCAAGCCCAAGGAACAGGAAATTAGTGCGCAGAGGAATATTGTGTTGAAGCTATAGGCCTCATGTAGAAATAATCCGACCATCGGGCCTACGGACATGGCAATGTTGTTTGCTAAACCATAGTAGCCGATTCCTTCTCCACGTCGGGAGGAGGGCATGATGTCGATAACGACCGTATTGCCCGCTACGGTGACTGTTCCGAAAGCAACGCCATGAATTACACGAAGGATAATGAAGATTGTGAGGGATCCGGCAAGCAGGTATCCTGCGAATATGGCGGTGAAAACAAAATAGGCGAATATGTAAAGCGGTTTACGGGCAAATGTGTCAAGAAGATAGCCGGAAAAAGGACGAATCGAGAGAGCTGCGACCGTGTAGCACGAAAGAACAATGCCGACCATTGAGTTCTCGGCGGAAAAAACTTCTGTTAAGTAAAACGGCAAAACTGGCATAAGCAGATAAAAGCCAAAAAATAACAGGAAATTGGCTAATAGAATACAACAATAGCTTGGGGTAATCAGACGATCTTGACTCATGGCATATGGTTTTTAGGGGAATACATTTGCTCCTGAGCCTTGGTGTCCGAGAGTGGCTGGAGATGCTGTGGTCGGACTGAAGTCGGTGGGCTGTGGTCGGAACGTATTCTTTTTGCGCGACAAAGGTAATGATTATTTTTGGGATGTGTATTTTTTAGTAATCGATTATGATTTTGTGTGTGTATGTTATTGTTATACAATATTTTGTCAAATATTTATAGGGGAAAGTCAAAAAACTATATCGAAATATTATTAAGAATATTTAAAATAAAATACCTTTGCAATTGAAGTTTTAGGTTCATTTAGATAAGTAGTTTTTAGGTTAGTAGGGGAAACGGACAGTTTTTGAGAAGGAAAAAGTCTTCTGAAAGCTGTCTGTTTTTTTGTATGTAGTTAGTAGATATTTAGTTATCTATTCTCTATTTCAAAGAGAAGATCTGTGATTGTGTATATAGTGTGTTTTTCGCGGTTTAATTTCGAAAAGAGCAGAATTTTCCAGATTTTGCACGAGAAAGTGACTCGGACGTAGAAAAAAACGAAAAATATTGGAAAAAAAGAAGAGATAAGCTATTTGTTTAAATTGCTGTTTTACCGCATTTTATGTGTGTGGTGGAGTGGGGAAAGAAAATAAAAATTAAAAATATTTAAAAAATATTTGCACAAACAAGAATTTCCCCTTATCTTTGCACTCGAAGTTTTAGGTTAGTAGTTTTAGGTTAGTTAGTAGAAAGAAAAGCGGTAGCTGAGAGATTTGGCTCTCACTGCTGTCTTTTCTTTAACTGTTTTTATAGCATACCTCTTTTGTAGTGTTCATCCTCAAAGTGACATCTGTTCCACCCGATAGAGGCTTTTCCGACGGACACTCAGTCCGACCCAATCGTTGAAATTAAAATAGCGAACGATCCATTGCGGATAGGGATTCCAGTCGATTTTCTTTAAGGGAACCGAAAAATGTTCGTCTAACTGCGGATCCTCAGAGAGAATAAATACCGGTATCTGCTGTTCGGTAAAGGCTTGTGCCGACTGTTCCATGTCGGGAAGCGTGTCGAAAAGATGACGTTGCGTTCCGGTAGGAAGAAAATAGTGACCCGATACGGCCCGCGGGAACAGGGTTGTCTCGTAATAGCTGTAAAAGGTTTTGTCCTTTTTGAGATTGAGGATGGCTTTCGGTTTGCCGGATGGGCACAACTCCCGTATCTGGTGGTAAAAGGCGATATCCGTATTGCGAATTGTTAGATTAAAGACGATAATCAAGGCATTAAGCGATACTGCCGTCCACCCGATGATGCGTGCTCCTTTGCTGCGTAGGAAGCGGGTTGGAATGTATCGGCTGGCTGCAATCAAAATGTATGGGGCGAAGGCCAAAATCGGAAACAAAAAACGAACCTCTTTATGGCCAATGGCCTGATGGGCGATCAAAAACGGAATCAGCATCCATGTGAGCGGATGCTTGAGGTTTTTCCAGATGAAAATCAGGGTGGCGGCCAACAGCAGAATGCCGAAGAGAATGCCTCCTTCGAGCGGAATATAGGCCAGATAGTACCACCACGGGTCGATCCCGAACGAGTCGATATGGCCTTGCAGGATGTTTTCGTGCAGGTAATTCAGAGGTGTGCAGGTCCATATTCCGTAGAGCCAGCGATCCGCAGCACTTCCGACTCCCAGCATGGCAACTACTCCAAGACCCAATCCGCTCAGCAGGGATATTTTGCGCAGGTAGACCAGAAGCCATAGGCCGAATCCGAGCAGTGCGAATCCGACTTGGAATCGGACGATAAAAGCCGCACCGGCAAACAGCCCCATCCATAATCCCCATAGGAAAGGGTGTTGTCGCTTCTTTTGCTGGAAAAGCAACAGCATCGACACCAACAGCAGCAACAGGTTGCCCGACAGGGTCTCGGAGCTGAATCGGACATGGAAATAGGCCATGAACCAGACGAAGAACCCCAATATCAGGTACCATCTCTCTTCGCTTGCAGTACGGAAAAATGGCCGTAAAGCCCGGCAGAAAACCAGAAGGGCAACGACCGAGAGCGTACCGCTAAGCAGTCTCAGAAGAGTTTGCAAAATAAAAGGATCGTAGAAGTGGATGCTCGTAAGCAGCTTCCCGAAACCGTAGGCAATCAACGGCTGAAATCCGGGACGCATCATGGTTTGGTACTCCCAAGGCAGATCGCTCGGTGGCGTCCCGAAGAGTCGCATGTGTGCGAATTCGAGAATCTGATAGTATTCGTCGGGGTGGTAGAATCCATCGCTGAAGATGACATACAGCAGGGTGAACAGACATCCCGCATAAATGATCGTACGGGTGGAGTGCAAACGGGAAAAAAGATGCATCGGCGTGTATCGGCTTGATTTATGAATCTGAATGAATAGGCGATAAACTCGTCGTAAAATTATATAAAAGTTTTTTTATCCGTCAATTAATGCTTAATTTTGTAGATCGTTTTATATCTTTAAGGTGTAACAATTAAGACCAACTACAAACTAGAATGACCAAAAAAATTCAATTCATTTCCGCTGCCGAAGCAGTGAAAGTGATTAAAAGCGGCGACCATGTGCATCTGAGCAGTGTCGCAAGCGCTCCTCAGTGCTTGATCCAAGCCATGTGCGAAAGAGGACGCAATAAAGAGTTCGAACATGTGCATATCCACCACCTTCATACAGAAGGTCCGGCCCCCTATGCAGATCCTGAATTCGAGGGAATCTTTCAGTTGGATTCGTTCTTCGTAGGAAGCAATGTGCGCAAGGTGACTCAGTCTGGTTATGCAGACTACATTCCTGTATTCCTTAGTGAAACACAAAAACTTTATCGTAGCGGAGTATTGCCTTGTAATGTGGCGATGATTCAGGTGTCGCCTCCTGATGCACACGGGTATGTTTCGCTCGGTACTTCGGTCGATGCAACGTTGGCTGCCGTAGAGTGTGCAGAGACGGTGATTGCCGTGATCAATAAACATGTACCGCGTTCATTCGGTGACGCTTTTATTCCTGTCGATGATATCGATCTCTTCGTTGAGGACGATCAGCCGCTCGAAGAGGCGCATTTCTCCGTGCCCAACGAAGTGGAAACGGCCATCGGAAAACATTGTGCAGCCCTGATCGAGGATGGTGCCTGTCTGCAAATGGGTATCGGTGCCATTCCGAATGCCGTGCTGGCTCAGCTGACCGGACATAAGAATCTGGGAATTCACACGGAAATGTTCGCTGACGGTGTTTTGCCTCTGGTGGAAAGCGGTGTGATCAACGGCAAGAACAAGGCGATCGATAAGGGTAAAATGGTCTCCACCTTCTTGATGGGATCGCAAAAAGTGTATGACTTTATCGATAACAATCCCGGTGTGGCCATGATGGATGTGGGTTACACGAACGATCCCTTCGTAATTGCCAAGAACCCTAAGGTTACGGCGATCAATTCGGCATTGCAGGTCGATTTGACCGGGCAGATTTGTGCCGATTCGCTTGGAACGAAGTTCTATTCCGGTGTGGGTGGGCAGGTCGACTTCATCTATGGAGCCTCTCGCTCGGAAGGAGGTAAAGCCATTCTGGCCATGCCTTCGGTGACCAACAAGGGGATCAGCAAAATTGCACCCGAACTGACTCTTGGTGCAGGCGTGGTAACTACTCGTTCGCATGTACATTGGTTTGTAACTGAATTTGGAGCCGTGAATTTGTATGGTAAATCTTTACAAGAACGGGCTCGGTTGATTATCAGCGTGGCTCATCCGGATCATCGTGAGGCGCTTGATCGTGCAGCTTTCGAGCGTTACGGATCGCACCATCACTATATTAAGGCAAAGACCGGATGTTAATTCGGATTCGTTAGATAAATGATAAGAGAGGGATTTTCCTGTTTTGGGAAATCCCTCTCTTATTTATTACTATTTGATTTTTTGTGACTTAATCGCTTTGCGGATCGAACGGAACGGCTGGTGAGAGTGATTCCGGAGTGTTCCGATTCCTGATCGGTGCGGGATCCGTGTAGGCGGGAAGCTCCTTGTTGGGGACCAACGATCCGTTGTACTGCATGATATTTGTTCTCGTTACCAGATCCAGAACCGTCCGACCCGAAAGCGAATCGATCGTGAAAACAAATGTATATGGAGTGCCGCTACGGTCTTTTGCACCGAATGAAATTTTCCATCCTGGACCACTGCGAACGGACCTTACGTTGGAGAGACTATCTGTTTGGATATTTGCCATCTCGTTGTAGGAGATCGATCGTCCGATGACAATGGGAATGTGGACCTGAAGGTAATTTCCGAAAAGGGCAACATAGTAGTAATAGTTATTGATATACTCAACACTTCCGTTAGGTGTCCACTCCATGTTTACGGGGATAAACTGAAACCGAAATGTAGTGACCATTGAGTCCAGTTGCCGCGTGTAGCGTATCTGGCGTATCTCTTTGCGGGTAGGGACAGGTGTCGTGCTTTGTGGGACACCTTGTGGCCGAACCGTGAAGGGCGTGATGATGGATAGAGCGATCCAGAACAGCAATCCCCGTTTCATAATTTGTCTTTTCCTTTTATCGATCAATAGTTGAGAGGTGTGATCGTTCCGTTATAGGTCACAGTCGGATAGAGGTCCGATGCGATGTTCAGTTCGCATTCTTGCGTGATCGAGTAGATCTTGAAGGTAAACGTGTAGGTGTTGTCCGAATAGAGGTTCGATGAGAATGTTATCGTCCAACCGTCGGAATCCTGTACGGCCGTATACTTCTGGATATCCTTAGTCATTTCGTTCATGACTGTCATCCGATAAGGGGGGACGGCTCCTGCAATGTATGGAAGATCGATCGACATGTAGTTGTCGCTGAACATTTCAAAGGTGTAGACGATTCCGTAGATGTTGTGCATCTCTCCGGCTGGCTCTTGTTGAAAATTTTCCGGCGTGAATTTGTAGTTTCGACTCAAAACGAGAGAATCAACATACTTGATTTCGCTTTGGTGGCGGGCATCGCGTTCTTGAATTTTTGCGGCGCGGCGACTTTCGAACTCTTCCTGGCTCCCTGCTCCTGTCGCCTGAGACATAGCGGTGAGACTGATTAATAATCCGCTTAAACATAAGATAATCTGTTTCATGGCATAAATGATTTTAATGATAAAACATCTTTCAAACGATTCAAAATTCTTGCCTGAAAATCGGATATTCGGGAAATGGGGCTTTTTTTGTCATAAATCATTCGATATGTGCGGCCGTTTGTCGATAAATCCGTATATTTGTTTAATATCGGTCGTGTGCCGAGAATAATATTCCTAACTAAGAAAAATTTCAACTGATTATGAATCGCTTCGGATCTTTACTTGCAACGATTCTGTTGTGCTTTACTTTTTCTAACACAGATGCCTCTTTACCCTTAGCTGAGCCCGGAGAAAAACCGCTCTCGGATAATTGGAGTGCCTCGTGGATTGCCGACGGAAATTCATCACTGAGGGATTACGGAGTGTACCGTTTCCGCAAGAAGTTCCAACTGCCCGAAAAACCGGATCGGTTCATCATCAATATTTCTGCCGATAACCGTTATCGGTTGTTTGTTAATGGCGAAGAGGCCTGTTGGGGGCCGGCCCGTGGCGATCTGAATTGTTGGTATTATGAAACGATAGATATTGCGCCGCTGCTCAAGCAGGGGGACAACGTTTTGGCTGTGTCGGTGTGGAATATGGGAGAGCGTAAACCTGGAGCGCAAATCAGTCTACGTACGGGGTTGATTGTTCAAGGCAATACCGAGAGTGAAGAGATTGTCAATACAAACGGTAGTTGGTTGGTTATGAGAGACTCTTCATTTTCTCCTCTGTTTACCTACCTTGAAGCAGGATATGTTGGGGCGCACGATGAAGTGAATGGTGCTGCTTATCCTTGGGGATGGGAGTCGCTTGATTATGACGATTCGAAGTGGCATCCGGCAACTGGGTTCTCAAATGGGAAAACATACGGTGCGTATGGTTATGGTGAGGTGGATTGGGTACTTACACCCCGCGATATTCCGATGATGGAGGAGAACCTTCAGCGAATTGGAAGTGTCAGGAGGTATCAGGGGATTGTCGAAAAGCCCCGGTTTATCGAGGGTAATGCCCCGTTGACGATTCCGGCCGGAACGGTCTGCTCCGTACTGCTCGATCAGGGATTTTTGACAACGGCATATCCCGAACTGATGCTTTCGGGGGGAGAGGGAGCTTCCGTGAAGCTTACCTATTCGGAAGCCATGTTTAACGATAAAGGGAAAGGAAATCGGAACGAGATCGAAGGACGTGAATGCCGAGGGTATTCCGATATTTTTCATCCAGACGGTGGCGTCGACCGCTTGTTCCGTCCGTTGTGGTTCAAAACCTACCGCTATATTCAGCTCGACATCGAGACCAAGGATCAGCCGTTAGTCATCGAGGATTTGTATGGAATTTATGTTGGCTATCCGTTCGAGGTCCGTGGCTCGTTCGAGTCGGATGATCCGGCTTTGACCGATATCTGGAATGTGGGTTGGAGAACCGCTCGGTTGTGTGCTCATGAAACCTATTATGATTGTCCCTACTATGAACAGTTACAGTATGCTGGTGATACCCGGATACAGGCTTTGATTTCGTTGTATGTCTCCGGGGACGATCGGTTGATGCGTAAGGCGATCCGGATGTTCGACGTTTCACGGAAATACGACGGGATTACTTGTAGCCGCTATCCGAGCGTTTTCCCTCAATACATACCACCCTTCTCGCTCTATTGGATCGGTATGATACACGACTACTGGATGCATCGTCAAGATGATGAGTTCGTACAGAGCTTTTTGCCCGGAATACAGACCGTATTGTGGTGGTTTATTGATAAAATTGATCCGCAGACCGGATTGTTACAAAATAAGGTGCCTCATTGGAATTTTGTCGACTGGGCAACTTCATGGAAACTCGGCGTGGCTCCTGAAAGCGACTCGTCGGGATCGGCCGTTACCTCGTTGCAGTTCGCTGCGGCTTTGCAGAGTGCGGCCGAACTCATGGAGCAGTACGGTAAAACGGAGGTGGCAAAAGAGTATGAGACCATTTGCCGCAATCTGAAAAAAGCGGTTTATGAAAAGTGTTGGGATGCCGAGCGTGGGTTGCTCCGGGACTATATCGGAAGCGAAACCTTCAGCCAGCACGCCAACATCATGGGAATTCTGACCGATGCGATTCCCGAACGTGACCAGCAGGCCGTTTTCGAACGGATTGTCGAAGATCCCTCTATTACACAGACGACATTCTACTATAAATTCTATCTGATTCGGGCGTTGAAAAAAGTGGGGCTGGCCGATCGGTATACGCAGATGCTGGAACCTTGGCAACGGATGATCGACATGGGGTTGACTACCTTTGCCGAGACTCCCGAACCGACACGTTCCGACTGCCATGCATGGAGCTCCAGTCCGAATTATGACCTGTTGGCTACGGTTTGCGGTGTTGAACCCGCAGCACCGGGATTTGCACAGGTGCGGATAGCTCCGCATCCCGGACATTTGAAACAGATCAAAGGCGTGGTGCCTCATCCGCTGGGGGATATTGTGGTCGATCTGCAATGTGAGGGCGATGTGCTGTCCGGTCGTGTCGTGCTGCCCGAAGATCTGCCCGGAACCTTCGTGTGGAAAGGCAAATCTCAACGGCTGCATGCAGGAGAGAACAAGATCGGCAAGTAGAAAGCTGTCGCTTCGACTCAGACCGACAGAGTGGACAGATGGCGGTCTGAGTCGAGGTAAGGGTTTGTCGCTGCCTTACAGTAGCTCCGTCAAACGTTCCAAATGGATGCCGCGAGAACCCTTGATGAGGATTAGTCGATTGGCGATCGGGTGCTCGGTCAAATAGGTTCGAAGAGCGTCGGTGTCGGGGAAAGTCGGGTAGCAATCGGCTCCCGCTTCGGTAAAGTGTCTGCCCACCAGAAATACCTCCTCGATGCGGGCCTCCTGCAGCAATTCGACGATCTTGCGGTGCTCTTGTGCCGAGTAGCTTCCCAATTCGAGCATGTCTCCTAAAATGACGGCCTTCGGCTGCATCGATGGTTCTGAAATAAAATGTCGTAAGGCAGCCTCCATGCTTGATGGATTAGCGTTGTAAGCATCTAATATCAGTGTGTTGTGTTGGGTAGCTTGGCGTTGCGACCGGTTGTTCTCGGGTTGATAGCTTTCGATGGCTGTAACGATCTCCGGTTCCGGAATGTCGAAATAGGTGCCCACCGCAATGGCCGCAGCCAGATTGAACAGATTATACTCCCCGACCAGATGGGTGCGGATTTTATGCCCGTGCCATGATACGGTCAGAAACTGGCGGTCGTTGCCGACCAATTTCAAGTCGGTGGTGGAGTAGGGAATGGCCTCCAAGTCGTTTCTTTCGGCAACCATTCGGCAAAGTGCTTCGCTCTGCTGCAGGTAGAAGGCGGAGCCTTTGTGGCGGAGCAGGTAGTCCAACAGTTCGCCCTTGCCCCGCATGACGCCCTCTTCTCCGCCGAAGCCCTCTAAATGGGCCTTTCCGATGTTGGTGATCAGTCCGAAATCGGGTTGTGCGATCGAGCTGAGCAGGGCGATCTCTCCGCAGTGGCTCGCTCCCATTTCGACGAGCCCGAACTCGGTTGAGCGGTCCATCGACAACAACGTTAACGGAACGCCGATGTGGTTGTTTAGGTTACCGTGCGTGGCGTAGGTATGGAAGCGGCAGGACAGAACTCGGTAAGTCAGCTCCTTGGTAGTCGTTTTTCCGTTGCTGCCGGTGATGGCAAAGATTGGAATGCCTAATTGCCGACGGTGGTAGGCCGCAAGTTGTTGTAATGCCTCAAGTGTGTCAGGAACGAGATAGCATCGGGAGCGTTGCTCCTCCGTAAGTGTTTCATAGACCTCCGAATTGTCGAGAACCGCAGCGGCAGCCCCTGCTTCGAGTGCTGATGCTGCATAACGGTTGCCGTCGAAAGAGTCGCCCCGTAGGGCAAAAAACAGGGTTCCTTGTGTCGCCTGTCGGCTGTCGGTCGAGATGTGCGGATGGCGAAGGTAAACTTCGTATAGTTCCATTCTTTTTATAGCTTAGTCATAAAAACTCCCGTCTGTCGGAACGAAACGGGAGTTTGCAATTGTATTTTTAGATGAACTCGTCTCCGATCTTAAACTTTGTATCATCAATGAACCGTTTTATGTTCTGTTCGTTGGCTTTTGGACAGATCATTAAAACATTGTTATGGTCGACGACGATGTAATCTTTCAGTCCTTCGATCACCGTCAGTTTGTCGGGTGCGGTTTTGATGATACACCCTTCGGTGTCATATAACATGCTGCGTTCTGGAGATACATTTCCATTTTCGTCCTTGGGCGAATAACGATAGAGCGAACCCCATGTGCCGATATCGGACCAACCGCATTCGCAGCAGCAAACAAATACGTTCTCAGCCTTCTCCATGACCCCGAAATCGATCGATATGTTGCGACATTCGGGATAGATCCGTTCGATATATTGTGCCTCTTCCGGTGTGCCGTAGTGAGGTGCAATCGATGCAAACATCTGCTCTAAATCGGGAAGATAGCGACCCAAAGCCTCGAGAATAGTCGATACTTTCCAAACGAAGATCCCTGAATTCCAGAAAAATTCCCCGCTCTCGACAAACGTACGGGCTAATTCTTCGTTAGGTTTCTCCGTAAAAGTTTTGACCTTGTGGATGGCTCCATAAGTCTCGTGACTGTTGTCGACTTGGATATAGCCATATCCTGTGTCGGGACGTGTGGGGTGGATGCCGATGGTCATCATGACCCCTCGTTCTTCGGCAAAATCGGCCGACCGTTCGATGGCCCGGCAGAATTCGTTCTCGTTCAAGATCAAATGGTCCGATGCAGTAACGATCATGGTGGCTTCGGGATCAACCGAGTGTAACCGCCATGCCGCATAAGCGATACAGGGGGCGGTGTTGCGGCCTACCGGCTCACACAAAATTTGATCGGATCCGATTTCGGGAAGGTGCTCCAATACCTGGTCTTTGTAGATGGCATTGGTGACGACCAGAAAATTTTCGACCGGAATGATCGATGCAAAACGTTCGAATGTATGGCGGATAAAGCTTTTCCCAGTGCCGAGGATGTCGAGAAATTGTTTGGGTTGGGTGTGTCGGCTGATCGGCCAAAAACGACTGCCGATGCCACCGGCCATAATGATACAATATCTATTCTTATTCATAAAACGTTTCGAATTTGTGGGGATTCGTTTCGTATTACAATGATACGGCTTTTTATCCGAATAACCAAGAAAGCCCTGCTTCAAACCCTGATACCGCGGTTGGTTTTTTGGAAATACTTCGTTACCTTCGCATATCGGGAACAGCCGAAAATGCCAGAGAAGGGGGCTTGTGCGTTTTTGAAAAGAATGTGGCTGGATCGTTTTATGGATTAATAATTGAAAGGATGAAAATACGACTTTTTACAATACCTAATATGATTACGCTGTGCAATCTGCTTGCAGGTTGTGCTGCGGTGATCTCTGTTGTGGGTAGACACGATCTGTCGTGGGCCTTTGCGTTTGTCGCTTTGGCTGCAGTGTTCGATTTTATGGACGGCTTTGTCGCCCGTCTGACCAAGTCCTACTCTGCGGTCGGTAAGGAACTCGATTCTTTAGCCGATATGGTCAGCTTCGGTGTGGCTCCGGCTGCTGTCCTTTATGAACTGTTTATCTTGAACGGCGGTGATCCCTATTGGGGATTTGTCGTATTCATTCTGGCAGCATGTTCGGCCCTGCGTCTCGGTAAATTCAATATCGACGAAAATCAGACCAAACAGTTTATCGGATTGCCGACTCCGGCTTGTGCACTCTTTTTTGTGTCGTGCGGATATATGGTGCAAAAATATGCCATTTCGTTACCTCTCTGGGGAATCATTGTCGGAACATTGATTTTTTCTGTTTTGCTTATCTGTAATGTGCCGATGTTCGCCCTGAAATTCTCCCATTATCGTTTCGCCGGCAATCAGGTACGCTATGTGTTTCTTGCTGCAGCAATAGTCGCTCTGGGGATTGCGGGACTGTCTGCCGTGCCGTTCATTATCGTAGCCTATATCCTGATTTCTCTGATTATCGCGTGGATGTCTCCCCGTTCCTAGCGCCAAAATTTGAATATGTAATATTTTTGCTACCTTTGCCGTTATTTCGGAGAGAAATCGCAGGTGCAGATGTTTTTGGTTTTGAGAAGGTATGCAGTCTGTTGTTTGCTCGTCATATTTCTGACGGGCTTTAATGGCGTTTTTGCACAAACGGCGATATCTTCGTCTGCTTCGGCCGCTCAACAATATGGTACTTTGCCCGGACTTGCCGGTCAGAATCAGAGTCAGATGCAGTACGGAAGTATCGGTGGGGTAGTCGACAATAATGCTACCTCCGGACAGCAAGCCGATACCTCTCAAAAAAAAGCAAAAATCCGTAAACCTTTGGAGTCCTATTTCTTCGATGATTCAACCCGTGAGAGAAACAGTTTTGCATGGAATGTGAATCTCGAACGAAATGATATCGATCTGATCGATGTAGATACCTCGATGACCGGATTCCAGAATGAATACCCCTATCTACAGAATAACGTGGGGTCGGCTTATCTGGGAAATCTGGGAGGAGCGTCAGTCCCGCTCGATTTCTTTATCCGACCTAATTTTAGAAATTTTTCTTTTGCACAATCTTTTGCTGCTTATTTGATAACTCCCGAGCAAGCTCGCTTTTTCAACGTTAAAAAACCGTTTACCCACCTCTCTTATTTTATGTCCGGACAGACCCGTCGGCTTGAAGAGAGTTTCTGGGGAACGCATGCCCAAAATATCTCACCCTCGACCGGCTTTAATGTCGATTATCGAAGTCGTGGAACGCGGGGTATCTATACCTGGCAAGGAACTCGTGAACGGAACCTCTCCCTTGCATTCTCGCATACCGGTAAGAAGTATAGTGTACATGCCGGGTATATATATAATATGCAGAATGTCAAGGAAAATGGAGGTATTAAACGTGATGAAGATATAACCGATACCATTTTCGAAATGCCCGAATTGATTGAGGTGCGTTTGATGGATGCGAGAAATCAATTGAAAAACAATACGTTCTATGTCGTTCAGTCATACGGTATCCCGTTGAGACGTTTGACTGACGAAGATTTTTCCATCGCTCGTAATTCCACATTCTTTATCGGTCATTCGTTCGAACTCTCGAAATTCTACCGGAAATATACCGATACGAGGAGCCAAAGTGGCGATTATTATGAGAATTGGTACATCAGTAACGTGGCAAGTGCTGACTCGACTTACGAACGGTTACTCTCCAATAAGATTTTCGTGCAGATTCAGCCCTGGGATCGAAACGGACCAATCGGTGTGATCGATGCCGGAATCGGTAACGATGCACATCGCTATTATCAGTTCCGTATGGAGGATTATCTCAGGGAAAATAAAGGTGTGACTCGAAACTCTACCTATGTGTACGGCGCAGTTGAAGGTAGAGTCAAAAAATATTTCAGCTGGGGCGCTCATCTCAAATATCATCTGTTCGGCTACCGAAGTCAAGATCTCGATATGGGTGGAAATGTAGCGTTCTCGGTTTTCTTACGAGGTAAACCAATCACTCTGAAAGGTAGTATCAGGCACCAGACACAAACGCCGGATTACTGGACAGAGAGCTATTTCTCTAACCACTTTGCGTGGAATAACTCTTTTGCGAAAGAGTCTGAAACCCGTATCTCTGCCTCACTCTCCGTGCCGGCCATCAATTTCGAATTCGGCGCGCAGCAGAGCATCTTGAATAATCGTATATATTACGATGCACAGGCATTGCCTGCTCAGTACGACGGTGTCGTCAGTGTATCGGGGTTGTATGCTCACAAGGATTTCCGCATTGGCGGACTCCATTTAAACCACCGGGTTTTGCTTCAGTTTAGTTCAGTACAGGAGGTTGTACCCGTCCCGTTGGCCAGTGCTTATCTCAGCTATTTTTTCGAATTTAATATCGTGAAAAATGTATTGAGAATGCAAATCGGTCTCGATGGTCGATACAATACCAAGTATTACGCATTCGGTTATAATCCGGCAACTGCTCAGTTTTATAACCAACGTGAAAAGGAGTTGGGAAACTATCCCTATGTAGATCTGTTCGTCTCTGCAAAATGGAAACGGATGAGAATTCTTGTCAAAATGCAACACCTGAACGAAGATCTGTTCGGTACACGTGACTATTTTACCGTGTTGCACTATCCTTTGAACAAACGTGCGTTTAAATTGGGATTCTCCTGGAGCTTCTATGACTGATGCTGTAGACTGCCCACAAAAATATTTTTCATGATCGTTCAAATTAAAAGATCCGAAAAATTTATTTCGTTCTTTATTTGTTCCTTATTCTTTATGGCGTGTTCCTCTCAGGAGAAAAATGTCGGTCAGAATGATGTGATTACTCCGAGAGTTAGTCTGACAGTTGCTATCGACGATGAATTGCCGGGATATTTTGTATTCGGAGGCGAAAACTATGGTTATGAATATGATCTGCTCAAGGCGTATGCCGATGCACGCGGATTGGAGCTGAATATTGTACCTTATGGCAGTTCGGCCGAACGTGTACGTCAGCTGCAGAACGGAGAAGTGGATTTTGTTTCCTCTTTCGATGCGGAACTTTCCGAATCAGACAAAATGCATGCTGTACCGATCTGCAATACTTCTTTTGTATTGTTGACTTCTAAATCTCGGGCTAAGGAAGCTCGGAAAATGCCGCATTTTAACCTCGCCGAATTTATCGGTGATGGAAAAGTGTTGATCTCTTCCGGATTCAAACACGCTGCGGCTTATGGAATGTTGCTCGATTCGCTCGCTGCTGCCGAAATTTACGTGACCTCGCAGAACAGTTTCGAAATGATCGAAGAGTTGAGCGATAAGCGTTATGATTATTTGATTTGCGAAATGAGTGAAGCCCAATTGGGGTGTGCCATGACGCGGAATGTCGAGCAAATTTATACGTTCGCTGAACCCGTGGGATTGAGTGTGATCGTGTCTCAATGCGATTCGTTGTTGAAGCGCGATTTCGAAACATGGTTGAATAAATACCGTTGTGGAGAGGAGTATGCGTTGCTCAATTACCTCTATTTCGAAAAGGGAATTGTCCGACAGATGATTGGATATGGAAAAACAGCATTGAAAAGTGGTGGTATCTCCATGTTTGACGAACTGTTTAAAAAAGTGTGTGAAAAAGAGGGGTATGATTGGCGTCTGGTATCTGCCATTGCATACAGCGAATCGCGGTTTAACCCTTTTCTCGTATCTCAGCGCGGAGCTAAAGGATTGATGCAGATTATGCCTGGTGTCGCACGTCAATTCGATGTCGAAGGTGATGTGATGGATCCGGAGAATAACGTTTTGTTGGCGCTGAAGATTTTAGGAAAGATTGAAAATTCGTTGGAATTCTCTCCGGATGCAACTGAAATGGATCGATTGAAGATCGTATTGGCTTGTTACAATGGTGGAATCGGACATGTTGTCGATGCCCGAAATCTCGCTCGGAAATATGGCGCTGATCCCGATTCCTGGGAGGATGTGGCGAATTATCTTACGAAAAAATCAGATCCAGAGTACGCCCACGATGAAGTGGTGAAAAACGGCCGTTTTATCGGTAGGCAGACTCTAGCTTTTGTCAATAATGTTGTGGAACGTTACAGCCTTTATTGTCGTAATGTGGCACGATGAGTTTTACGAAGAGGTTTAGATGATATGAAAGAGCTGATGAATAATGATGTTTATCGGCTCTTTTTTTCTGCCTGACGATTGAGGTAGGTAATCAAAAGCATGGCTATGGCGATATCTGCAAAGAAAAGAATATTGGAGTTAACGGTAGGTGCGAGCAGAAAATTGGCTATAATGTATAGTATTTGAATCGACAAAATGATCTTAAGGCTTTGATGAGGGGTAAGACCGATCTCCATAAATTTATGGTGGATATGATTTTTGTCGGCATTGAACGGTGAGCGTCCTGAGCATATTCGTTGTATAAATAGACGTGTAGTGTCGAAAAGAGGAATGAATATCAAGCTCATGAGCGATACGATGGTAATATTGTCGTTACGGAAAAAACTGAAGGAAATCGTTTCATGTCGTTCGACTAATTGTAACAACAGAAAGGCCGTAATACAACCGAGCGTCAGCGAACCGCAGTCTCCCATAAAAATTTTCATCCGTTTCCCAAAGTAGTTGTAATAGAAGAAAACGGATAGGATACCGATCGTTGCGCTCGACAAAAGTGCTAATTTGTCATTTCCTGTTATGCACAATAAGACGGTAAGGGCGGATAATGCGATGATACTTAACCCGGAGCACAATCCGTCAATCCCATCGATTAGGTTGAATGCGTTGATGATGACCATTACGATAAGAATGGTCAATGGATAAGAAATCCAATGCGGAATTTCATAAATACCGAATAGGCCATCGAGATTGTCGACCGGCGGGGCGGGAAGAACTAACAATAGGGCAACGCATAACTGGCCCAATAACTTGTATTTATATGATAGTCCTTTGAGATCATCCCATAGGCCGACTGCCGCGATGATGAACAGACTGCTGAAAAAATAGAATATAGTCTCTCTGTAAAGTATTTCTATCGGAATAGAGGTGGAAGGAAGAAATGTACATTGTAGTCCCCGTACGAAATAGTAGGAAAAAAGGATGCTGGGCATGAAAATAAATCCTCCCAAACGGGGAATTTGTTGAGAGTGTACCTTCCGAGCATTGGGAATGTCGAATAAACGCTTCCGTTTTGCAAACAGGACAATGCGGGGAAAAACGACCCATCCTGTGAAAAAACAGATACAAAATGCGATGACAAAATATATGACAGAATCCATAATGTCTCGAGTAAACCTAATTTCTACAAGTAAAGATACTAAATTTTTGTTTTGTGCAAAGCTATTATCTTTTGCGGGAATAATTTTATCTGGAATGAGTAAGGAATACGCCGACAGTTGAACTTTTATGAACAGATGGAGAATAGTGTATTGTTTAATTTTTTGAAAATTATATAGTTGTGTAGTGGTATCTCATGTTGACTCCGGAATTATTGATGTTGAGATTTTTTTTCTGGAATTTTATTTTCTTCGGTCTAATCAAGGTGTGTTTTGCCACAATTGGCGGTTAGTTATGTGATGAAAAACACGTAAGTCGAAATGTGTGAAGAAAAAAACGTCAAAACTTGGTAAGTTCATGAAAAAAAGATACCTTTGCATCCTGCTTGTTTTAAGTAGGTTGTGTAACTAAAAATTTTTTAAAGATGTCTGTAAAAATCAGATTAGCACGCCGTGGTAAAAAAGGATATCCTTTTTATCACATCGTCGTTGCCGACAGCAGGGCGCCACGTGATGGTAAGTTCATCGAGAACATTGGGACCTATAATCCTAATACCAATCCTGCCAAAATCACTCTTAACTTCGATCAGGCTTTGGCTTGGTTGCAGAAGGGCGCTCAACCTACCGATACCTGTCGGGCAATTCTCTCTTATAAGGGAGTATTGTATAAAAAACATCTGTTGGGTGGTGTAGCTAAAGGTGCTTTCAGCGAAGAAGTGGCTGAAGCGCGTTTCGCTCAGTGGCTCGAACAGAAAAATGGTAAAATCGCTGCTAAAGAAGCTAAACTTTCAGGCGAAAAAGAGGCTCGTGCAAAAGCCCGTCTCGAAGAAGAAAAGAAGGTTAACGAGGCTAAAGCTAAGGCCGTTGCTGCAAAACGTGCTGAGGCTGCCGCTGCTGAAGCTGCTGCTAAAGCCGCTGAAGAAGGTGCTGAAGGTGAGGCTGCTGCTGAGGCCGCTGCCGAAGAAACTCAAGCTGAAGCTTAGTTCTTTCGGGTATGTCCAAAGGGAAAGTAGAGTTGTCGTCTCCTGTCGCACGGGTTGTTAAACCCTTTGGCAATGAAGGTGAGGTGATAGTCGCTCTTTTTGACAGCTTCCCTGAAGACTTTGATATGAAGGAACCGTTATTCGTCGTTATCGACGGATTGACGGTTCCTCTTTTTTTCGATCGCTTTGAAAAACGCGGTAATCGGAAAGCTGTCGCGCTTTTTGCTGACTTTTATACAGAAAAGCGAGTCTCGGAGTTGGTTGGATGTGAACTTTTTGGAGGCCGAAGTGAGATTGGTGAAACCGGATATGAGTCGGACGATGATGAGGATGATCTGCTCTATTTGGATGAACTGGTCGGCTTTGATGCATCGCTTGGAAACGGGATCAAAGGCGTGATTGAAGATTTTATCGATAGCGACAATCCGCTCTTTCTTGTACGGATTGGAAAGAAGGAGATTTATGTCCCTGCTGTCGATGACATGATTGAAGAAATCGATGTCGAAGCACGGCGTGTTATTTTCGATTTGCCCGAAGGGTTGATCGAACTGAACGGTTAGCCGGTGTCTGTGCAAAATTTGTAGCCCGCAGAAATGGTTGCAACCGGGCATTCCTTAAATTTATAAATCTGTTGTCAAACAACTTTCTGACGGAGCGAGAGGAGGTACTTTTGAAAGACCGATGTATATCTCTCGGCCGACCCATGCATCAGTGGCGGCATATAGTTGTTGAGCCGGCGTGAGTTGTTGTGCTTCCCAGTTACTTAGGCGTTGTGCCTTGGATATACGGAAGTGTAGGATAATAGCGGCCAGTTTGCGTAAACTTTTTTCCGTAATGCCGTAACGCGGGGCTACATTTTGTAGCTCGATGAAATTCTGGGGCTGGAATCGGTGCAGGGCGCGAAGGCCGCGAACATCGTCATAGACTCCGACGCCTATCTTTGCATGTTCACGTGAGGAGAGTAAAGCCCTCAATGTCTCAGGAAAACCGATGCGATTTAGACGGAACAAATAAGCTGTATCTGCAATCGAAAGTTGTAATAGAGATACTTTGTTCGTGTGCCCTTTTGTGAAGGAGGGACGGGTCTCCGTGTCGAAACCGATCAACGGATTTTGGCGGAGTTGCTCACAGGCGGATGCCACATCTTCCGGACGATCGACTACGACTATTTTTCCTCTAAAGGCGCCGATCGGTAGTTGGCTAACCTCTTCGTTCGATATGCTCTCGACGTATACGCGTTCCATCAAAAGACAAAATTACATATTTATCTGTAGTTTCCCGTCTTCCTCCTCTTTTATTTTCCCTTTATGGAGTAAATCGGTTATCGTTTCCAGTATATCCGACGGATTGTGGTGGAGCGTTGCTATCAGGTCTCGGACAGACATAGGTTCTGAGTCGAGCTGTGTGAGTATCTTTTGCATAAGATTAGGTGAGGCTGTCGTGTGCCGTTTGTTTTTCAGACAGATGTCGCATACCCCGCACGGCTGGTCGACTGTCTCTCCAAAATAACGACGGATCATTAAGCTGCGACACTCGTCGGTCGTGGCGTAGTGGAGCATTTGATCGAGGCGTCGGGTCGCACACTCTTTGCGTTGTGTGTAACTTTCGGGAGTGATGCGGACATCACGTGTCGGCAGACGTTCCTCTTCCAATATCAGGACCGGGCTCCTCTTCCCCGGGATATAGCGGATGATGTGGAGCTGCCATAACATCTTCAGTAACTCTTTGAGGCGTTCGGTTGTATAGCCTGAGAGATGAGTTAGTTCATCCTCGTTTATCGAAACGAAATCACTGAACAATCCCGTATAGCGTCGTAGTAGAACCGTGATTAAGTGGTCTAACTCCTTACGGTCGAAACGAATACGATAAAGTGCGTCGCGATTGACGATGAAACGAATGCGGGAGGGATTGTCTTGTTCATCGGTCAAAGACATGTAGCCGTTTTGCTGGAGTATTTTGATGGCATGAACAACTGTCGGAACAAAAAAACGGAAACGGGAGGCAAATTCATATATATTAAATGTGTAGGCAGAACCTTTCCCATCACCGATAGCGATGTTCAGGTAGTTGAAGATCGATTCGTAAATTTGGCGGATCGTTTTAAGGGGTGGGTAGTCGAGGCGCAACCGTTGGGATGCACGGGGAATGTCCCCTTCGGAAAAAAGTAGAACGGCATAGGCTTTTTTGCCGTCCCGACCAGCACGTCCCGACTCCTGATAGTAGTTTTCCAAAGAGTCGCACAGATCGTAATGGATGACCAAACGAACGTCCCGTTTGTCGATTCCCATACCAAATGCATTGGTTGCGACCATGATGCGTAAACGGTCGGTGATCCACGCATCCTGCCGTTCGGAACGGGCGAAATAGTTCATCCCTCCGTGGTAGAAGTCGGCAGAGAACCCCTGTTGTCTTAGAAATTCGGCAATCGATTCGGCACGGTCCCGTGTCCGTACATACACAATGGCGGATCCCGCAACATTTTGCAGAATGCGGATCAGTTGTGCGCTTTTGTCTTCAGTCTTGCGGACAACATAAACCAGATTGTCTCGGGCAAAACTGGTTCGGAGTAAATTGGGTTGACGAAACTTCAACCGGGACATGATGTCATCGGCTACATCGGCTGTTGCCGATGCGGTAAGTGCCAGAATCGGGACTTCTGGATGTGCTTCGCGCAGCCGGCCGATTTCCAAATAGGCTGGCCGGAAATCATATCCCCATTGGGAGATACAATGGGCTTCGTCAACGGCCAATAGTGATACGTTCATCCGTGCATATCGGCTCCGGAACACTTCACTGTTGATACGTTCCGGGGCGATGAACAGAAACTTGACATCGCCGAAGACGCAGTTGTCCAGTATACGGTCGATATCCCTGAAAGGCATGCCGCCGTGGATCGATACGGCCGATATATTTCGTTTGCGGAGCTGGTCGATCTGGTCCTTCATCAGAGCAATCAATGGGGTGATAACGATACAGATCCCTTCCGAAGCGAGACCGGGAATCTGGTACACGATCGACTTGCCTCCTCCGGTCGGCATCAGCAACAAAACATCGTTCCCCCCGCATACGGCCCGAATGGTTTCGAGTTGTTGCGGACGGAACGAGGTGTAGCCCCAGTATTGTTTGAGTAGCCGGTAGTACGTTTCGTCGCTCATAGGCTATTTTGCAGGCAAACCGACGGTTTGGCCCATGACGATGTGTTGTGTCGTGCCCAAATGCAGAATCTCTGCAACTTCTTTTTGATTCAGGGACATGTGAACCACAACGGCCAGACCTTCTGATGCTCCGTAAAGATATACGTTCTGTGCGATCAGACCGGCGTCGATCCCTGCCGTAATGGCATTGCGTTGGGCGTCATCCGAGTTCATACGACTGTAATCCGCCACGAAAATCAGGATCCAATCTCCCGTTTTCGTAAACTCCTGATTGTTGACCTCTGCACGGTGGTCTCCTCCTGCTACCGGAATGAGTTTATGTTCGTTCGCATCGTAAAGGTAAGCACTACTCCGTCCGATCAGGTAAAGATCGATCTCCTGACGATTCAGCGCTGATGGGGCTGTCCGGCGCCCGTCGGGGCGATTGATACCCCATGCTGCCCAGACCAAATCCGAAAGTTGCTGTTCGCTCAAGTGCCGTGTGGAATCCATCGAACGGTTGGTCGACCGTTTCGAAAGCGCCTCCATCAACGGCATACCGCCGCTTTTCGAAGGTACTGGAAGTTGAATCTCTTTTTGTGCCATAACGCAAGAAGATAAAAGCAATGCAATTAGTGCCAGTAATTTGGTTCTCATGTTCATTTCGTTTTTTTATATACGCTCTAATTATTTGAGCTCTCCTTGCAAATTTAAGTTAATTTTTTCTAAATTTACAGACTCTCTTCCGTTGAAAACGATATGGAAGTCGGAGTTGTAAAAGGCTTAAAGAATTTAACTCATAGATAAAATGAAACGTCGTTTATTGTTGTCGATTATGGGGTGCATGGCTGTTTGTCTGTGCGTAGCCCAGAGTCCCGAGCCTCAACCGCTTTATCCAGATGGGAAAATGCCGGGTAACAATGAAATCGATCCCAAAAACTTTTTAGATAACGAAGAGATTCGTGCAGGAATAACTGTACCGGATTATACGCTATTTCTTCCTGATCGAGAAAAAGCAACAGGACAGTGTATTATTGTTTGTCCCGGTGGCGGATACGGGTGTGTCTGCTATGCCCGGGAGGGGAACGAAGTGGCCCGTTGGCTGAATGAAAACGGAATCGCGGCAATCGTGTTGAGGTACCGGATGCCTAATGGCCATCACCAGATCCCAATAGCAGATTATGCGCAGGCCATGCGAATCGCGCGGAAAAATGCCGGGCAGTGGGGGATAAATCCTCACCAGATTGGGGTCATGGGATTCTCGGCGGGAGGACATCTCGCGTCGACCGCAGCGGTCCAGACGGATGAAGCGATTCGTCCCGATTTTGCCATACTGATCTATCCTGTCATTACAATGGATGGACCATATTTACAAATCGATACTCGAAACAATTTGTTAGGAAGCAATCCGGATCAATCTCTGATCGAAAAGTATTCGACCGAAATACAGATTACCTCAAAAACAGCCCCTTGCTTTATCGCACTTAGCGATGACGACGATCTTGTACATCCGAGAAACAGTACATTGTTTTATGATTCATTGCGTGCGAAAGGTGTATCTGCTGAGTTGCATATCTATCCTACCGGACAACACGGTTGGAATCAAACCTTCGTTTATTGGGATGAGTATCATACGTCACTGCTCCGTTGGCTGAAACAGCAACGGGAAAAAGCTGCGACCCTGTCAAAAAATGAATAATGGGCGAATTTTAGCAATACCCTTTCATGTCTGTTAGATGCAGATGAAAGAACGGTCTCGAAAAGATGAAAAACTGAGGGCTGTTGTAAATTCGAAAAATGTTTTTTATATTTGTCATGGCGAAAGAGTTCTGGCCTCCATCCCAAGAGGCCGGGATTTTTTCTTTTTTACTTAACCAAAATGAAACCTAAAACACGACTCTATATTTGTGTGGCGTTTTTGTTGCTTGCGGTGTTTTGTATGGGAGGTAGTGCTGTGGTATGCCTGCTTGAGGGCGGAACACGGAACTATGCAGCACTGGCGGTACTATTCTGTTGTGCTGTGATGTTTTTTCATCTCGTACGCCAGATGGTTCGTATCAACGAGTAACAAAGAATATATATTACTGTGGTTTCTAAAATTAATCTTTTTTATTTATGGCATCAAATGTTGTTTATTTAACCGAAGCTGGACTGCAGAAACTGAAAGATGAATTGGATCATCTCCGTTCTGTAGAACGTCCCGCCATATCTGCCGCGATTGCGGAAGCTCGTGATAAAGGCGACTTGTCGGAAAATGCAGAGTATGATGCGGCTAAAGAGGCCCAAGGCATGCTCGAAATGCGGATCGCTAAGTTGGAGGATACCGTGGCCAATGCTCGTGTGATTGATGAGTCGCGTATCGATACCAGTACGATTCAGATTCTTAATCGCGTTACTTTGAAAAATAAGAATACAGGAAAAGTTGTCGAATATACCTTAGTGTCAGAAAATGAGGCAAATCTCAAAGAGGGGAAACTCTCGATCGGTACTCCGATTGCCAAAGCTCTGCTGGGACATAAAAAGGGTGATGAGGTCGATGTGACGGTTCCTTCTGGTGTAATTCGGTTTGAAGTGATCGATATCTCGATATAGTCCGAACGTATTGGTATTTAAGGTAATAAAAAAAGAGGACTGTTTACTCACAGTTCCTCTTTTTTATTTTATAGAATTACGATCTATGTCCTGTTGATAGAATAATTGTTCTACAAAAAAAGATTATCCTTCAAAGGAGAAAGACGGTGCGACGGTTAATCATGGCGCAGAATCGGACGGCCGATCGGCGTCTACCGCACTTTCTGACTGTGAACTCGATACAGTTACAGCTCTTGTGTAGAACTTGGACAAAAAGTAAATCGATTCCCGGTAGAGATATACGGCTGATGCTGATTAATGTTGCAGTTCGTCTGCTTTTGCTTTCATTTTTTCAGCTCGCTTGTCGCTGTCGGGGTGAGTTGAAAAGGCCTGCAACAATGCTGACGCATGGGCTCCGGGCTTTTTCGAAAGTTGTGATAATTTGGTCAGGGCGTTATACATCGCATAAGGATCTATGCCTTGACGAACACAAAATTCAAATCCGAACTCATCTGCTGCATATTCCTGTTGTTGTGAATACTGGGCTGAAGCAAGTGCATGGGTCAGTTCCATTAATTGAGATTGGGACAGTTGTGCGGCCACTCCTTTGCTTACTGAACCTGCCGCACTTTCTGCTGCCGATTTCAAGTAGGCGTTTTTCAGAGAATTTTTTGCATCGTTGCGGGCTACGTGTCCTATCTCATGGCCGATAATCGCAACCAGTTCGTCGTTCGTCATGGCGTCCATCAATGCGGAATAGATGCGGACGCTTCCGTCTCCACAGGCGAATGCGTTCAGCTCGTCTCTTTGGTATACCTTAAAATTAAGATTTAAACCGTCTACGGACAGGTCTTTGGTAATCGAATCCAACCGCAATGCATAAGCGGATGTGTCGATTTTATTCATGCTGTCGAGCGCTAAGACTGCTCGGCGGCTCATCTCCGCTACTGCGTCGTCTGTTAACGTGAAGGCGTTGATCAAGTCACCTCCTGCTTTAAAAAGCTTGTTGATCTTGATTTGTCCTGAAGCGGAAAAACCGAAAACAAGTACGCTGAAGAATAAAAGAGTAATGTTTTTCATCTTAAATACAATTTTAGTTGCCCCAAAGGTACAACTTTTATAATGAATCGGCGTGGCTGTTTTGTTTTTTGTGATTTTGATTCATAGAAAGGCATACTCTTTCGGACGAAATGTCAGATGTCGTGTCAACGTGTCCGATTATTCGCATGACTTTGGCAGGATACAGGCTCTGAAATACAATTTTCGGCTCTTGGCATAAAGATTGATTTGGTTAGGGACAAAACGATTTTGAAAATAATAATTAATAAAAAAGGAATAAAATTATGGGAAAGATTATTGGTATTGACTTGGGAACGACGAACTCGTGTGTGGCCGTAATGGAAGGTAACGAACCGGTCGTAATCCCTAACAGCGAAGGTCGTAGAACGACTCCTTCGATTGTAGCTTTCGTTGACAACAACGAACGGAAAGTAGGTGATCCGGCTAAGCGTCAGGCAATCACAAATCCGAAAAGAACCATTACTTCGATCAAACGGTTCATGGGTGAAACGTATGATCAGGTAGGACAGGATATCAAACGTGCCGCTTATAGCGTGGTCCGTGGAGATAACAATACGCCGAGAATTGATATCGATGGTCGTCTTTACTCTCCGCAAGAAATATCGGCTATTATTCTTCAAAAAATGAAGAAAACAGCTGAAGACTACCTCGGTACTGAAGTGTCGGAAGCGGTAATTACCGTGCCGGCTTACTTTTCCGATTCGCAACGTCAGGCCACTAAAGAGGCCGGCGAAATTGCAGGGTTGAAAGTCCGCCGTATCATCAACGAACCGACGGCTGCTGCATTGGCTTACGGTTTGGATAAGGCTAACAAGGATATGAAGATCGCCGTGTACGACTTGGGTGGTGGTACGTTCGATATCTCCATTTTGGAGTTGGGTGACGGTGTCTTCGAGGTAAAATCGACCAACGGTGATACGCACCTCGGTGGTGATGACTTCGACCATGTAATCATCGACTGGATGGCCGATGAATTCCAGAAAGAGCACAACGTCGATCTGAGAAAAGACCCGATGGCACTGCAACGGTTGAAAGAGGCTGCAGAAAAGGCAAAAATCGAACTTTCGAGTTCGACATCAACCGAAATCAATCTGCCATACATCATGCCGGTAGACGGTATTCCGCAACACTTGGTGATGACTTTGACGCGGGCTAAATTCGAACAGTTGGCCGACAACCTGATCCGGGCTACGATCGAGCCTTGTAAGAAAGCCGTGGCTGATGCTGGCTTGACGACAAGTCAGATCGATGAGGTGATTTTGGTCGGTGGTTCTACCCGTATCCCGGCTATCCAGAAAGTCGTTGAAGAGTTCTTCGGTAAGACCCCTTCGAAAGGAGTGAACCCCGATGAAGTGGTCGCTATCGGTGCAGCAATCCAAGGTGGTGTGTTGACCGGCGAGGTTAAAGATGTCTTGTTGTTGGATGTTACCCCGCTGTCATTGGGTATCGAAACCCTCGGTGGTGTCTTCACGCGGTTGATCGATGCAAATACGACGATCCCGACCAGAAAGAGTGAGGTCTTCTCGACGGCTTCTGATAACCAACCTTCTGTTGAGATCCATGTGCTGCAAGGTGAACGTCAGATGGCTCGGGATAACAAGACGATCGGTCGATTCCATTTGGATGGTATACCTGCTGCTCCGAGAGGTGTGCCTCAGATCGAGGTTACGTTTGATATCGATGCAAATGGTATTTTGAATGTATCGGCTAAGGATAAAGGTACTGGAAAAGAGCAGAAAATCCGTATCGAGGCCTCTTCTGGATTGACCGAGCAGGAGATCCAACGGATGCGTGACGAAGCGAAAGCTAACGAGGCGAAAGATAAGGAGGAGCGTGAACGGATCGATAAAGTCAATGGAGCCGACAGCATGATATTCTCGACTGAGAAACAGCTCAAGGAGTACGGAGACAAGATTCCGGCTGACAAGAAGAGTGCGATTGAAGCAGCTCTCGGTAAGTTGAAAGATGCACACAAAGCTCAAGATATTGCCGGTATCGATGCTGCAACTGCAGAATTGAATACAGCATGGCAAGCTGCTTCGCAAGATATTTATAGCGCACAACAAAGCGCAGGATCGGCTCAAGCTAATCCAGGGGCTGGCGCAGGGTCTGCTTCGGGTAGTGCAAATGCCGGTGCCGGACAGAACGGAACGGATAATGTAACCGATGTAGATTTCGAGGAAGTGAAATAAAGGTTGTAGGTTATAATAATGAAAAGAAGCGAGGGGCCTCTTCTGTAGAGGTGCCTCGCTTCTTTTTTTGTCCGATAGATGCGGTACGTGCTTGTTTTGAGGAGAAAAATCGATATTGGGAAAATTTATATGACGATATTTTGTTTGTAGGGGATGGTGGCTTCGAAAAGTTTTTGACCATGTTCTCTTTCTATGTCTAATTATTTAGTATTTTTGTTACATGTGTTTATTAAGCGATATATATAAATATCGGATAATGAATTCAGGTTTTTTAGCTTAATTTTTGGAAAAAGAGAGAAAATATGGTGAGAAAAATTTTTCTTGGAATGATGTGTTGTCTTTTGGCGGGTTCTTTGAGTGCAGCTCAGAAGCAGCTGTCATTAACCTCGCCCGATGGAACGCTGAAGGCGACGATTAATGTCGGCGAGAAGTTGACTTATAGCGTTCTTTACGACGGGAAAGAAGTTCTCGCTCCGTCGGCGATTTCCATGACACTGGATAACGGTGAGGTTTGGGGTGATAATGCAAAATTGCTCAAAAGTGCCGAAAAACAGATCGACACTAAAATCGCATCGCCGTTTTATCGGGCCGACAGCATGCGGGATTGGTGTAATGAGTTGACCTTGAAATTTAAGGGCGACTACAGTGTGGTGTTTCGTGCTTATAATGACGGAATTGCTTATCGTTTTGTCAATCAGGCGAAAGATCCATTCTGTATTGTCCGTGAAGAAGTGGATTATCGGTTTCCGGCAGACGCCGTAGCTACGGTACCTTATGTGACGCAGGGAAGCGACGGTAATTTCAATACGCAGTTTCCTAACTCTTTTGAAAATGTATATAAATCGGAAAAATTATCTGAACTGAACCGGCAGAGATTGATGTTCCTGCCGTTGGTGGTCAAAACAGAGGAGGGTATTTCCGTATGTTTGACGGAGACCGACTTATATGATTATCCCGGTCTCTACCTTGTCGCAGATGAAGAGTATGGTTTGGTTGGAGTACAGCCGGGATATCCTAAAAAAGAGATGCAGGGTGGACACAACAATTTGCAGATGCTGGTAACCGAACGCGAAAATTATATAGCCAAAGTAGATGCTCCCAGAAATTTCCCTTGGAGAATTGCAGTTATTACGGAAAACGATAAGGATCTGGTGGCCTCGAACCTCAGTTATCTGCTTGCTGAACCATCTAAATTATCAGATATCTCGTGGATCAAGCCCGGAAAGGTCGCTTGGGACTGGTGGAACGACTGGAATCTCGACGGGGTGGATTTTGTGACCGGCGTCAATAACGATACCTATAAAGCCTATATTGATTTCGCCTCGAAAAACGGAATCGAATATGTGATTCTCGACGAAGGTTGGGCTGTCAATCTGCAGGCAGATCTGATGCAGGTAGTCGAGGATATCGATATCAAGGAGTTAGTCGACTATGCTGCTGAACGGAACGTCGGAATTATTCTTTGGGCCGGATATTATGCCTTCGAACGCGATATGGAGGAGGTGTGCCGCTACTATTCCGAATTGGGAGTCAAAGGATTTAAGGTCGACTTTATGGATCGGGACGACCAGCTAATGACCGATTTTAACCACCGTGCCGCCGCCACTGCTGCTAAATACAAACTGATCCTCGATCTGCACGGTACGCATAAACCGGCGGGAATCAACCGTACCTATCCCAATGTGCTTAACTGTGAAGGTGTATTCGGTTTGGAACAGGTGAAATGGATTCCTGCGACGGTCGATCAGGTAACCTATGATGTCATGATTCCGTTTATCCGTCAGGTGGCCGGACCGTTGGATTATACGCAAGGTGCGATGCGCAATGCAACCAAAAGTAACTATTTCCCCTGTTACAACGAACCGATGAGTCAGGGTACGCGTTGTCGGCAGCTCGCTTTGTATGTGGTGTATGACTCGCCTTTTAATATGATGTGCGATACACCCAGCAATTATGAGCGCGAGCAAACCTGTACGGATTTCATCGCAGCTGTGCCTACCGTATGGGATGAGACCCGGATTCTGGATGGAGAATTAGGCGAGTATGTTGTTACGGCCCGGCGGAAAGGTGATGTGTGGTATGTTGGCGGAATTACCAACTGGACTGAGCGCGATGTAGAGGTCGATCTCTCTTTCTTGAATGATGGTTCGCATCAGGCTTCGTTGTTTAAGGATGGAGTGAACGCTCACCGCATCGCCCGCGATTATAAAAAAGAGTCGGTTTCGGTTGATCGACAGACCAAATTGAAACTGCATCTGGCTCCAGGGGGTGGATTCGCTATGCGGATCGAATAGGTCATCAGAGCCGATAAAATTTATGTTCTGAAATAGAACGATTGACTGTATCGAATGAAAGATGGGGCCGATTCTGTTTGAGGGTCGGTCTCATCTTTTTTTGTTGAGGTGTATAGAGAGAAAGAAATCGGGGAAGATAATTTCGGTTTTACGATAGATTGGGAGGAAACACATGAAATCGTCATGTGTTACTTCCGTCCGCAGAAGAACGAGGCTGATGTCCAAATACGAAAAGAAGAGGCAGATGGAACCTCCCGATGAATTACCAGTAATGTATGCGGTTTATCGGAATAGACGGTGATAGAAGCGTTCGATCGTAGTATTCAGCGTCGGAGAGATGCCGGACAGGTAGATCGGAATGCCGAATACGGCTGTTATAATAAAGGTACGGATTATGGCGTCGAGAATGAAGTGTCCCATGGTCGGGATAAGTGCCGAAACTCCGATTGCCAGAAGACCGATTATGGCTACGGATATATCTTTGGGTGCGAATGGCTGGATACGGTAGAATTTCCAGACGAAAGTTACATGCCCGATGTTGAAAATAATGATCGAGATCATGGTAGCCAAGGCGGCTCCGTTCATGCCGAAGCGGGGAATCAGTAATAGGTTGGTTCCGATGGTTAGTCCGACCAAAAATAGCGACATCAGAAATTCGTACCGGTACTTCTTTGAGGTCATGAGGATTGCGCTGTTCAGCCCGGAGTACATGTCGATGATCCTACCCAACCCCAAGAACAGAAATACGTAGCGTCCGGTCGAGTATTGTTCGGGCATCAGCGAGAAGATGTTGTCGAGGTTGACCCAGATGATGACGAACAGGTAACAACCTGCAATCAAGTTCATTAGCGAAACCTCGCGCGAAATGTGTCGCATGCCCTGAAAATCGCGCGCCTTCCAGAGTTCCGTGACAACCGGTGTCGAGACCTTCACCAACGAACGGTAGGGCATCTGCATGACGCTTACCAGGCACAGCATAATGCCGTAGATTCCGTTTTCGGCCAATCCCCACATACCCGCAAGCATGGCCTGATCCACCGTCGGAACGATGTAGTTCGAGGTTCCTCCGAGGTATTGCCAGAATCCGTAAACGCCGGCGATCGAGGCCAACTTTTTAACCCGACGCGAAAAGCATGGTTTGTAACGTGTGTAGTGTAGACGTAGGGTATAGATCAGTAAAATGATGGTCGGAACAAAATAGATCAGGACATAGCCGATAACGAACTGTTCGAATGTAAGCACTTTGAATACGTACAGCGAGATTTCGATCGTCACGAGCAGACGTAAAACGATTTCATTCGAAAATGAGGAGATCACATTCTTGTGGAAGGCTTGCAACCACGATGTGAAGAAGTTGTAGAACAGCGTGGTAAATCCCATCGGGATCAGCCACAGATAGTACTGTGAGAGCAGGGGAGACTCCTGCGAATAGTATTCCATGACTGGATTGCGGAACAGCAGGAAGAGCAGAGTGAACAGGATAAATCCAAAACTCACGCCTACGCCCGACCAGAAAAATAATCCGTTGTGCGTCCGATCCTCAGTGCGGAAAAACGGGAAAAATTTGACGATCGTAAAGTTGATTCCCAATGCCGAGAACTGGGCATAGATTACCGAAAAGCTGACCAAAATGTTTACAAGTCCGACCTGTGTCTCGCTGAAAAAGTTTGGGAGTAGCAGGATCTTGTTGACATAACCGATTACGATCCCCACGTAAGAGAGGATCGTAATTGTTATGCTATCGCGTTGTACGGTTCCCACGATTGGTGTATCGTTTGCCGCCGTATCGGCGGATTACATGCGTTGGGGTACCCCGATGCCGAGCAGAGACATACCCTCGGCAATGATTCGTGCCACGCTCTCCGAAAGCGTCAGACGCATGGTCTGTTTTGCGGCATCCGTCTCGCGGAGGATCGGATAGTCGTGGTAGTAGCTGTTGTACTCCTTCGACAGCTCGTAGACGTAATTTGCAATCAGAGCGGGAGAGAAGTTCTCGGCGGCCTGTGCAACGATGGTCGGGTAGTCGGCCAGCAATTTGATGAGACGGACTTCATCGGCCGATAATTCGGTGGCAGGTAGTTGTTTCCCGGGCTCGATTCCTTTTTCAGCGGCTTTGCGGAGTACCGAACGGATCCGGGCATGCGTATATTGAATGAACGGACCCGTGTTGCCGTTGAAGTCGATCGACTCGCGCGGGTCGAAGAGCATCGTCTTGCGCGGATCGACTTTCAATATAAAATATTTCAATGCGCCGAGTCCAACCATGTGGCTGATGGCTGCGGCCTCCTCCGGGGTGGCATCGTCGAGTTTGCCCAACTCTTGCGACATGTCGTGGGCCGTGCGTACCATCTCGTCGATCAGATCGTCGGCATCTACAACGGTCCCTTCACGGGATTTCATTTTTCCCTCCGGAAGTTCGACCATGCCGTAGGAGAGATGAGTGATGGCATCGGCCCAGTCGTATCCCAATTTCTTGAGAATCAGTTTCAATACCTGGAAGTGGTAATTCTGTTCGTTACCCACTACGTAGATCATCTCGTCGAGGTGCTCCTCCTTGAATCGGGTGTAGGCTGTTCCCAGGTCCTGTGTCATGTAGACCGAAGTACCGTCGCCGCGAAGCAGCAACTTCTGGTCGAGTCCGTCTCCTGTCAGGTCGCACCATACCGATCCATCTTCCTTGCGGAAGAATACTTCTTTGGACAGTCCTTCGTCTACGAGCGATTTTCCCAAAAGATAGGTGTTCGATTCGTAGTAGATTTTATCGAAACTGACACCCATGGCCCGGTAGGTCGTATCGAATCCTTCGTAGACCCAGCCGTTCATGGTTTGCCACAGTTTATAGACTTCGGGGTCCTTCGCTTCCCATTTCCGCAGCATTTCCTGAGCCTCTTTCATGATCGGGGCCTCGTGTTTTGCCTGCTCCTCATCCATGCCTTCAGCTACCAGCTTTTTGATCTCTGCCTTGTAGGCCTTGTCGAAGGCTACGTAGTAATCGCCCACCAGATGGTCGCCCTTCTTACCGGACGAGGCAGGGGTTTCACCGTTTCCGAATTTCAACCACGCAAGCATCGATTTGCAGATATGGATACCCCGGTCGTTGACCAGGTTCGCCTTGATCACCCGGTTTCCGTTTGCCTCCAGAATGCGGGCAACCGAATATCCAAGCAGGTTGTTGCGGATGTGTCCCAAGTGTAACGGCTTATTGGTGTTCGGCGATGAGTATTCGACCATGATCGTATGTCCGTTCGGTGATTTGCGGCCGTATGTCTCGTCGTTTAATATGTCGTTGAGGCGTTCAATCCAAAACTGCTCGCTGAACGAAACGTTCAGAAAACCTTTGATGACGTTGTACGACCGGATCTCTTCGAAGGCTGTAAGTGCCTCTCCGATCTCTTTAGCTGTAGCTTCCGGGCTCTTGTGGCTCTGTTTCAACAACGGAAAAACCACGACCGTCAGGTCGCCTTCGAAATCCTTACGGGTCTTTTGTATTTGGATGAGTTCCGCCGACACGGGCCCGTACAGTGAACCGACCACGCCGACTGTCTTCTCTTGCAAAAATTGTTCGATACTCATGATTTGCCTTTATGTAATTTCAAAATCCCCACAAAGATAACTATTTTTGCCGTCAAATCATACAAGATGCAGATTGCTGGAATAGATTTGGGCGACAAGCCGCTGTTTCTCGCTCCGATGGAGGATGTGACCGATCCATCGTTCCGTTATGTGTGCAAGCACTTCGGGGCGGATATGCTATATACTGAATTCATATCGTGTGACGGCCTGATCCGTGATGCCGCAAAATCGGTGGCCAAACTCCGACTGTTTGATTACGAGCGTCCTATCGGCATACAGCTTTACGGAAATGAGATCGAACCGATGGTTGAGGCGGCGCGCGTAGCTGAAGCGGCGGGACCTGATCTGATTGATATAAACTTCGGGTGTCCTGTCCGGAAAATCGCGGCGCGGGGTGCCGGAAGCGGCATGATGCGCGATGTCCCGAAGATGGTCGAAATGACCCGGAGGATTGTCGAAGCAGTGCGGTTGCCGGTAACGGTAAAAACCCGGCTCGGTTGGGACGAAGAGTCGAAAAACATCGTCGAAATTGCTGAACGGTTGCAGGATGTGGGGATTGCGGCGTTGACCATTCACGGCAGAACTCGGGCGCAGCTGTATCGCGGAGAGGCGGATTGGACGCTGATCGGGGAGGTGAAGCGGAATCCGAGAATGCACATTCCGATTATCGGTAATGGAGATATCGATTCGCCGGTCAAGGCGGCCGAGGCGTTCGAACGTTATGGGGTCGATGGAATTATGATCGGACGGGCGACTTTTGGGCGACCCTGGATTTTCCGGGAAATCCGGCACTATCTGACTTGTGGGGAGTTGTTGAAGCAGCCCTCTGTGAAGGAACGAGTCGATCTGGCCAAGCTGCATTTTGCCAAATCGATGGAATTTAAGGGTGAAAAGGTCGGTGTTCTGGAGATGCGGCGCCACTTCTCCTGCTATTTCAAAGGATTGCCTGACTTTAAAAGTACACGGTTAAAGCTGGTTACCCTGACTGATCCTGACGAGATCCAGGCAACGTTGGATTATATTGCCGAACGATGGAAAGGTTATGACACGTCGGAAATTACACCTCCGCCTCTTTCACATGAGGTGTAGTAAATATGGTTGATTATTCAAGTTGGATCAAGGTATGTTTCTGATAGCGGTTCGCGGAAAAGGGTAGACTTCTTGAACAGACTTATTCGGGTAAAACAAAAAAAAGTGAAATAAAATTAACTTTTCAAACAATATTCGGATCGATTTCCTAGTTTATACATTGAAAAGTTTAATAATGTATGATGTTCGGTGTCCTTGAGCGGAAATGAAAACGGATGCCGATTAATTGAAAAAAAGTAAGTATGGTTTAAATTCTACCTTTTTTGTAATTAACATGAAAATTAACTTTTAATTAAATGGTTTCTATGAAAAAGGGAATTTTTTGGGTCGGCGCTTTACTCCTGTCAATGGCAGTAGGTGGTGTTACGGCCTATTCGGTAACGAAAACAATGGAAAAACAGAAGAGCGATGCAAAAAGCTCTTCGGTGAATGCACCCGCCTCGTTTGCTTCGAAAGTCGGTTCGCATTTTACATCTTATGATGCAGGTTCCTATCCCGACTTGACCTATGCCGCAGAAAATGCCGTTAAAGCGGTGGTCAATATCGTCAATACGCGTGAAAGCACAATGAGAAACGGATACGCAGACGGTGGCTATGAGCAGTTTTTTGATTTTTTTGGTATCCCGAGAGGGCAGTTCCGGGAACAGCAACCTCGTATACAAAAAAGCGGTGGCTCGGGTGTAATTATCAGTCCCGATGGGTATATTGTTACGAATCATCATGTCGTCGAGAATGCTTCAAATCTTAAGGTTACGTTGAACGATCAGCGTACGTTCGATGCTAAACTGATCGGAACCGATCCGACCACTGAAGTGGCATTGATTAAGATCGAGGCAACGGATCTGCCTACTCTGCCAATCGGTAATTCAGATGATTTGCGTTTGGGTGAATGGGTGTTGGCCATCGGTAGTCCATTAGGATTGACCAATACCATTACGGCCGGTATCGTCAGTGCAAAGGGGCGTAATCTCGATGCATTGCAGTCGCAATATCGTCTTGAGTCGTTTATTCAGACCGATGCTGCCGTTAATCCGGGGAACAGCGGTGGAGCCTTAGTGAATGCGAAAGGAGAGCTCGTGGGTATCAACACGCTGATCCAGTCTGAAACGGGTAGCTATATCGGATACTCCTTTGCCGTGCCGACCTCAATCGTGCAAAAAGTAGTGGTTGATCTGAAAGAGTATGGTGTCGTACAGCGTGCGATCCTCGGTATCCAATATACGGAAGTCAACGAGCGTTTCCTCGAAAGCGAAGAGGGTAAGAAGAGCGGGATTACAGAAAAAGGCGGTGTCTATGTGGCCGATGTAGCTTCCGAAAGCGCTGCCGAAGAGGGCGGTATTAAGGTCGGAGACGTGATCATCGAAATCAACGGCAAAAAAATCGATGGCGCAGCACAGCTTTCCGAAGAGATCGCCCGTCATCGTCCGAACGATAAAATTACGGTTGTAGTAAAAAGAGGTTCCGATGTGAAACAAATCGAAGTGGTCTTACGTAATAAAACAGGTGACACGAGTGTGATTACGAAAGATCAGGTTTCTGCCTACGATCGACTCAACGGAGAGTTTGCCGAAGTCTCCGATAAAGCCAAGAAGTCGTTGAATATCAAAGGTGGTGTGGTTGTCGTAGGTGTCAACGAAGGCGGATTGCTCGCTCGTGCAGGAATCGGTCGGGGTGTTATCATTACGAAGATCAATGGATCGCAGATCTATTCGATTGATGATCTGAATCGGATTACTTCAGCTATCGAATCGGTGGAAATCATCCATCCCGATGGTATGAGAGAGCGGATTCTGACGGTTCAGGACTAACGATAACCTCCGGTTGTCACTCAATATTGCAGGATTTCCCAGAAGGGGGAACCCTGCAATATTGCAAAGAAATGTTGACTGAATCAATAGTGTATTATAATGAGACAATTAAAGATTACCAAATCCATTACCAATCGGGAAAGCGCTTCACTCGACAAGTATCTTCAGGAGATCGGTAAAGAGGATTTGATTACCGTCGAAGAGGAGGTGGATCTCGCCCAACGGATTAAAAAAGGCGATAAGGAGGCCCTCGAAAAACTTACTCGTGCAAATTTGAGATTTGTGGTCTCCGTTGCAAAACAATACCAAAACCAGGGATTGTCGTTACCCGACTTGATTAATGAGGGTAATTTGGGATTGATCAAAGCCGCTGAAAAGTTCGATGAAACCCGTGGCTTCAAATTTATTTCCTACGCCGTGTGGTGGATCCGTCAGTCGATCCTGCAGGCTTTGGCCGAGCAGAGTCGTATCGTGCGGTTGCCCTTGAATCAGGTGGGGTCGCTCAATAAGATCAACAAGGCCTTTGCTCGTTTCGAGCAGGAGCACGAACGTACTCCGTCGCCCGAAGAGCTGGCCAACGAACTGGATCTCCCGAAAGAAAAAGTCACCGATACGCTTCGTGTTTCGGGTAGACACGTTTCGGTCGATGCACCCTTCTCCGATGGCGAAGACAATAGTCTGTTGGATGTTTTGGTCAACAACGACTCTCCGATTGCCGATCGGGGACTGATCAACGAATCGCTCGGCACGGAGGTGGAACGCGCCCTCTCGACCTTGACCGATCGGGAACGCGATATTATCAAATATTTCTTTGGAATCGGGTGTGCCGAAATGACGCTGGAGGAGATTGGTGAGAAGTTTGGCTTGACTCGGGAGCGTGTGCGGCAGATCAAGGAGAAAGCGATCCGTCGTCTGCGTCACAGCGCTCGTAGCAAATTGTTAAAATCCTATCTGGGTTAACAACGGGCAGATCCGGAGATAAAGATCATAGGCGGTTGCTGATTTTTCGGCGACCGCTTTTTTCTTTGTTCGAGAGTTGAGGGAAGATAAATAGAAGGGCCGAGAGAAAGAAAAGGATACGGAGAAGGCGGAGAAGTCGGTGGTGATAAAGCGTTGAGATCGATAAGGGAGAGCGGGTTTTGTACGGAAGTGCAAAGTGCCGTCTAAATCGAATGCAGTCACAGATATTAGGTATAATGTCGCTCGGCGGAGAAAGAGCACGGTATGGGCCTGAAGTTGTCTGAAAAAGAGTTATTTACTCGATGATCAAGCCTTCGATGCTCGAGTTTGCGCCCAGAACTTATACACACAAAAAAAGAGCTGATCAAATATCAGCTCTTTCCTTTTTAATCGGATCCCGAGATCTCTTGGGACGCGACTATTTAACTGTTTTAACAATTTGTTCGAATGCGGCGGGATTGTTCATGGCCAAATCTGCCAGAACCTTGCGGTTCAGTTGGATTCCTTTGGCGTTTAATTTGCCCATGAATTCCGAATAGGTCATTCCCTTGCTGCGAACGGCAGCGTTGATACGCTGAATCCACAAGCTGCGGAATTGACGTTTCTTGTTCTTGCGATCTCTGTATGCGTACGTGAGACCTTTCTCGACGGTGTTCTTCGCAACCGTCCATACATTTCCCCTCGATCCAAAGTTACCTTTGGCAAGTTTTAAAACTTTTTTTCTTCGGGCTCTGGATGCTACTGCATTTACTGACCTTGGCATAATTGTAAAGTTTTACGAGCGGTTAGCGGCATGGTTCTCCCATACTCTTGGGGGCTAAATCACTCTTTGTTTGACATGTGTGTAAAATTGCTCCCGGAACTATTTTACCAGCAACAATTTTACGTTGGCTTCGTCAGCCTTTGAAATCAGACCAGAATAGGTCAAATTTCTCTTTTGTTTTTTGGTTTTCTTTGTCAGGATGTGACTCTTGAAAGCGTGCTTTCTTTTGATCTTTCCTGATCCGGTGAAATCGAAACGTTTCTTTGCACCGGAATTGGTTTTCATCTTCGGCATTCTACTTGAATTTAAAGTTAAACAGCTTGCAAAGATAACTATTTATTGTAAAATAAAAAAATATGCTGCCTCTTGTTGTATAAGACTGGGTTCAACTGAGGTTAAATCGGGCTTGAAACGGGTAGATAGAGGTTGGGTTGTTGTGTTGTAGAATGTTCGGAAAGAAAATTAAGCAGAAGGTTACGATGCTGTAAGTGTGTGATAAAATAATTGTTGACAGATGTCGGTTTGGTATGGTTTTGTGTTATCTTTGCAAAGAGTGTTTAACATGTGGCGGAGTACAACTCCGTCCCTAAAACGGTAATTTATGGAAGAAAAGATCTTGAAAGCCCTTCAGGAAAAAGGGGCAATGCGTCCGGGTGATATAGCAGCTGCTGCCGGTGTGGAAAAAAGCGAAGCCGATAAAGTGATCAAAAAATTAGTGAAAGAGGGAAAGATCTACTCTCCGAAACGTTGTTACTATGATGTGCAAAAATAGTTTTTGGCGATATTTCGGAAAAACAATTTGTCTGGTTTTCGTTATCTGGTCTTGCGGGACCTTCTCGGCCCAGGCAAAAAAAGAGATCCCATTGAATGTGGGATCTTTTAATATCCGGTGTAATACTACTGCAGATGGCGAAAATGCGTGGCCTTATCGTAAGGATCGTGTAATGGCATTGATCGCTTTTTATGAGTATGATATTATCGGTGTGCAGGAGGCACGGCCTGAACAAATGGCAGATATGAAACAGATGACTGAATATGCTTCTGTCGGGGTGGGACGTGACGGAGAGCAAGGTGGTGAATTTTCGGCCATCTTTTATCGGACCGACCGAATTCAGATTCTGGACAGCGGAACATTCTGGTTGTCTGAAACGCCTGAAGTGGTCAGCAAAGGTTGGGATGCGTCGCTCAACAGAATCTGCACGTGGGCCAAAATGAAGGATAAACAGACCAAAAAGGTGTTTTATTTTTTCAATACCCATTTCGATCATATCGGTCCAGTGGCTCGCAGAGAATCGGCACGGTTACTGTCAGAACGGATTGCAGCGGTGGTCGAGGACTATCCGGTGTTGTGTACCGGAGATTTCAATTCGGGAGACGGAAGTGAACCCGTTGAAATTATGAAAGAGCAACTGAAGGATGCTGAAAAGGTTTCGTTGACGCCTCCCTATGTCCCGGGATGGAGCTATGCAGGATTCTCGGTTGTAATTCCTAAAAAATTAATGAAAAACGGGAAAATCGATTTTCTTTTCGTGAACGATCTCGTCGCCGTGCAGAAGTTCGGAATACTAACTGATTCTGATGGAAGAAATCATCCGTCGGATCACTTTCCGCTTTTGGCTAAAGTCGTGTTGCAGTAAAATGAGGGGAGGAAGAGGGTAAGTGATCGTAAGATGGAAATGGTAGTCCTCTTGTATAGAGAAAAAGAGGTCGATGATTTGTCTCCCGAAAGGAGTAAAATAAGCGGGAAGCTCTTGGCGTGAGGCTGGGGCTTCCCGTTTGGTTTCGTCAACATTTTTTCGTTACTTTGCAAACTAATCACTTATATTTAGGTTTATCCGCATGGAGTATAAACAGATTCTCAAACAATGGAGTCCGATAGTGGCCGCTCTGGTCCTCTTCATTGTAATCAATATGTTCTATTTCTCCCCGCAGTTCGAAGGGAAAGTTCTTGCTCAGCATGATATTCTTCAGTATAAAGGAAGTGTTGAAGATATTATGCAACACCGCGAAAAATATGGGGAGGACCCCCAGTGGGAAGGCAATATGTTCAGCGGAATGCCCGCCTATCTGATCAACGTACAGTATGAGGGTACGATCATCAAAACTCTCTCTCGTGCATTCTATTTTCTCGGTCAGCCCGCATCGTTGATATTTATTGCAATGTCCATGTTCTTTTTCATGCTTTGTTGCATGCGGTTCAACCCATGGCTTGCGATTGTACCCTCATTGGCGTACGGCTTTTCGACCTACTTCTTTATTATCATCGGTGCGGGGCATATTACCAAAATGCTCGCTCTCGCTTTTGCCCCGATGCTCTTTGGTGGAGTCTATTATGCCTTCCGACGAAACATGTGGGTGGGCGCGGCTCTGGCCGGGGTCTTCGCGACGATTCAGATCGGCGTAAATCATCCGCAGATTACCTACTATTTCCTGTTTATTCTGGCAGCATTCTGGATTAACGAATTGGTGCAGGCAATCCGGAACAAGGAGTTGCCTCACTTTGCAAAGGTTACGGGACTGTTGTTGTTGGCTGCCGCTTTGGCAGTCGGAAGCAATGCCGGAATGTTGTACTACATCGACAGCCATTCGTCGGAGACCATGCGTGGAGGCAGCGAATTGACTGCTGAAAACGGCGAAAAACAGGAGGGACTCGATCTGGAATATGCCACGGCGTGGAGCTATGGCAAGGGTGAGACCTTCAATCTGTTGATCCCGAATTTGTACGGCGGTTCATCGCAGGGCGGGTTCTCGCAGGATGGGGATGTGGCCGAAGCGTTGCGAAACTATCAGGCCGATCCGTCACAGCTGCCAGCCTATTGGGGCCCACAGCCGATGACCAGTGGTCCGGTCTATATCGGGGCGGTCGCCCTGTTCCTTGCCGTGTTTGGTATGTTTGTACTCAAGGGACGGTCGAAATGGTGGATATTCATCGTGACCCTATTGGCCGTTATGCTTTCGTGGGGACACAACTTCCTATGGTTTACTGAGTTGTTCTTCAACTACTTCCCGATGTACAACAAGTTCAGAACCGTCTCGATGATTCTGGTTATCGCGGAGTGGAGCGTGCCGTTCCTGATGGCAGTTGTGCTGCAACGTCTCTGGTGCGGCGAGATCGATCGGGAACGCTGGTCGAAAGGATTGAAATATGCGACCCTGACGGTCGGGGGTATTGCGCTGCTTTTCCTGCTCTTCGGTGGTACCCTGTTATCGTTCACCGGGGCTGGGGAAGAGCGTTTGCCTCAGGATGTGGCGGAGGCCATGCGTTCGGAACGGGCCTCGATGATGCGGGCCGATGCATTCCGGTCGCTCGTGTTTGTGCTGTTGACGGCGGCTGTCGTGTGGTTCTTTGTCGAAGATAAGTTGAAGAAGGTCCCCTTCATATTGGCGCTCGGTTTGTTGGTGGTGTTGGATATGGTACCCGTCAACCTCCGTTACCTCAACAAAGAGGCGTTCGTTATGCCCAATCGGGCCGAGATTCGTCCGACTCCGGCTGATGCACAGATTCTGGCCGATACAACGGGTGAACCTGGATTCCGTGTGTTGAACCTTTCGGTCAGCACCTTTAACGATGCTTCGACGTCGTATTTCCATCGTTCGGTCGGCGGATACCACGGAGCAAAGCTCCACCGCTACCAAGACCTGATCGACAGGCATTTGTCGAAAATGAACATGAACGTCTACAACATGCTCAATACGCGGTATATTATCGTGCCCGATCAACAAACTGGACAGTTACATGTCGAGACTAATAAAGAGGCGAACGGTGCTGCGTGGTTTGTCGATTCGGTAGCGTGGGTCAATACGCCCGACGAAGAGATCGGTGCATTGGATTCGGCTGATTCGAAACGCGTGGCGGTGGTCGATCGTCGCTTCGAAAAGGCTTTGGAGAGTGTTGTTCCGGTTGCGGACTCCTCTGCGTCGATCCGGATGACCGAGTATCGGGTCAACATGCAGCGGTACGAATATTCGGCTACGTCCGAAGGGGTGGCGGTCTTCTCCGAGATCTACTTCCCGGATGGTTGGACGGCCTATATCGATGGCGAAGAGGCTCCCTACTTCCGAGCCGATTATGTGCTTCGTGCCATGAAGCTGCCCGCTGGAAAGCATACCGTAGAGTTCCGGTTCCGGGCTCCGCACTACAATACGTTGACTGCCGTAACGCGTTGTTGCTCGTTGATTCTGTTAGTGGGGTTGGTCGCTGCGGTCGGCATTACGGTTGTGCGAAACCGCAAAAAAGAGGTTGAAGTGAAGAATTAAATTTTGGACGACGGTGAACAGTAACAAAAGAATAAAACGAAAGGTCAGGAATGCCTACGCCATTTCCACCGTGAGTATAGCGTTGGTCCTCTTTTTGTTGGGGGCTGTCGGGTATCTGATCTTAGGGGCCTTGAACGCTTCAGATCGGCTCAAGGAGAGCGTTTCGGTCTATGTGATGCTCGATCAAAAAGCTGCTCCGGATACGGTCGCGACCATCGGGAAACAGCTCCAGGCACTCGAATCGGTCAAGGAGGTGCGCTTTATCTCCAAAGATCAGGCAGCTCGTGAATTTCAGGAGTATCTGGGTGCTGATTTCGTCGATTTTTTACAGGAAAATCCTTTGCCCGATTCATATGAACTGAAATTGGACGCAGCGGCGTCTGATCGCCAGAGTCTCGCTCAACTCGAAAAACAAATTTCGGCTTGGGAGGGGGTCGAAGAGGTAGTCTATCAGAAAAACGTGATCGATCAGATATCTACGAATGTCAATAAGTTCAATCTCGTTCTGCTTATGTTCGGTGGGGCGTTGCTGGTGATCTCGTTGGTCCTGCTCAACAATACGATTCGGGTGTCGATCTTCTCGAAACGGTATGTCATCAACACCATGAAATTAGTCGGGGCAACGCGTTGGTTTATCATGAGGCCGTTCCTGGGTAGCAGTATTTTGCAGGGAATCTATTCGGGGTTGATCTCGTGGGTTATGCTGGCTGGGTTGATTGCCGGACTGCATGAAGGATTGCCCGATGTGCGTTTTGTCTCCGAACAGATGCAGCTGGCGATCATATTCGGTGCGATGATGGTCGGCGGTATTCTGATCTCGTTGATATTTACTACGTTCGCTGTCCGAAAATTCTTGAAGATGAAGAGTAGCAAAATTTATCTTTATTAACGGATCGAAATGGATTTGCAGTTGTGCAGATATAATTATTCAGGTCGCATAACGTTCTGATATATGGATGTGTATTTGTCAAATATGGGGGATTCTTACGGAGAACCTACAACGTAAAAAACGATGAAAAAAGAGAAACAAAATCCGGTGGAGGTAGAAAAACAACAACTTCTGCCGCTGACGTTCGAAAATTATAAACTGATGCTGATCGGCTTCGTTATTATTGTTATCGGCTTCATTTTGATGGCTGGAGGTGGCAGTGACGACCCGAATGTATTCAACGAAGAAATGTTTAACTTCAGAAGAATTACGTTGGCTCCCATTCTTGTTTTGGGAGGTTTCGTTTTTGAAATCTATGCCATCATGAAAAAACCGAAAAAGAAGAGGGAGGAGTAAGGCATGGAGATTTGGGAAGCTGTCGTTTTGGGTCTGGTGCAGGGGTTGACCGAATTTCTGCCGGTCAGCAGTTCGGGTCATTTGCAAATTTTCAATACGCTCTTCGGTATTCAAGGTGAAGAAAATTTGACCTTTGCCGTCGCCGTACATGCCGCTACCGTGTGCAGTACGATTGCCGTGTTCCATAAAGAAATTTTTGCCCTGATCGCAGGACTTTTCCGTTGGACATGGAATCCAGAAACCCAATATCTGGCTAAAATCGCGCTGTCGATGGTGCCCGTTGCGATTGTCGGATTCTTTTTTAAAGATCACGTTGAGGCGTTGTTTGCCTCGGGGTTGCTTGTGGTCGGTATCTCTTTGTTGATTACCGCCGTACTCTTGTCCTTTGCCTACTATGCACGGCCGCGACAAAAGAGTGAAATCTCGTTTCGGGATTCCTTCGTGATCGGTATCGCTCAAGCTTTTGCCGCCATTCTGCCTGGCCTTTCGCGGTCCGGTTCGACGATCGCTACCGGTTTGTTGCTCGGAGACAGAAAGGAGGATGTAGCAAAATTCTCTTTCCTCATGGTCCTGATTCCCATTCTTGGAGAGGCTTTTCTCGATGCGATGAAAGGTGGATTCCATCCCGAGGAAAGCGGTATTTCGTTCGCAGCTCTGTTCGCTGGGTTTGTTACGGCATTCGTGTCTGGATTTATCGCATGTCGTTGGATGATCAATATCGTTAAAAAGGGTAAATTGATCTATTTCGCTATATACTGTCTGATCGTCGGAGCTATTGCTGTCGTTTGGTCTCTGTGCTAAATCTGTTATAATCACTGTCGCGTTTTGAAACAACCTTTATCCGCCCAATCTCCATTTGTCGAAGGCTATGTGTTACCCGTCGATAAACCGATCGGTTGGACTTCGTCGGATGTTGTCCGAAAAGTCAAAGTCCTTTTACGTCGTTTGGGACACCGTAAAATCAAAATCGGACATGCCGGTACGCTCGATCCGTTGGCTTCGGGGGTGTTGCTGATTTGTATCGGTCGGGCAACAAAAACGATCGAAAGTCTGCAGGCGGAGCAGAAGGAGTATCTGGCAACCTTCGAATTGGGTGCAACGACTCCGAGTTACGATCGGGAGCATCCGATCGATCGCACGTTCCCATACGAGCACATTACCGAGGAACTGGTTCGGCAAAAAATCGATGAGATGATCGGCGAACAGTTGCAGTTGCCGCCGACATATTCGGCAAAGATGATCGACGGGAAACGGGCTTATGAATATGCGCGACAAGGTGCAGATGTCGAGATGAAACGGGCTCCGATTACCATTTACAGCATGGAGATTGAATCTTTTTGCCTGCCTCGTTTGACACTCCGTATTCGGTGCAGTAAAGGAACTTATATTCGGTCAATCGCTCGGGACTTGGGGGAAGCTTTGAATAGCGGAGCGTTTCTGTATACTTTGTGTAGAACGAAAAACGGAAACTATACCTTAGACGATACCTTTACTCCCGAACAGATTGAACTGGCTTTGTTCCCGAATCAGGAGCGGAATGACTCTGAACAGAATCTCGAGAAGACTCATAAAAGAAACATCGATAGATGTTTTTAAATAAAAAATATTAAGAGTGAAACAATCCGCATTTCTCTGCGTATAATATATAATTGCTTTGATTGTTTTCGATTTTCAATTCTTTATAAAATGAAATTATCCCAGTATAATTACAATTTTACCGCCAATATGTTGGCGAAGTATCCTGCAGAAAATAGAGACGAATCCCGTTTGATGGTGCTCAACCGTAAAACAGGTAAAATAGAACATCGTATATTCAAAGATGTGATCGACTATTTCAAGACAGGGGATGTATTCATTTTTAACGATACGAAAGTGTTCCCGGCTCGGCTCTATGGAAACAAGGAGAAAACGGGTGCAGAAATCGAAATTTTTCTGTTGAGGGAGTTGAATCGTGAACTCCGTTTGTGGGATGTTTTGGTGGATCCGGCCAGAAAAATCAGAATCGGAAATAAACTCTATTTTGGAGACGACGATCTATTGGTGGCGGAAGTTATCGATAATACGACTTCAAGGGGGCGGACTCTTCGCTTCTTGTTCGATGGCGATTATGACGAATTCAAGGCTACGCTTTTCAAATTGGGTGAAACTCCTCTGCCTAAATGGATTCGTCCGAAAGTCGAACCGATCGACGATGAACGCTATCAAACTATCTTTGCAAAAAACGAAGGGGCGGTTGCTGCTCCGACGGCCGGTTTACATTTTAGTAAGCATCTGATGAAGCGGATGGAAATCAAGGGAATTGAAATGGCTTTCTTGACGCTCCATGTCGGATTGGGTAATTTCAGAACTGTAGATGTAGAGGATCTTACCAAGCATAAAATGGATTCGGAGCAGGTGATCATCCCTCAGGAAACGGCAGATCAGGTCAATGCCGTAAAACGGGCCGGAGGAAAGGTGTGTGCAGTCGGAACTACCGTGATGCGCTCTATCGAAAGCTCCGTGTCGACAGATGGCTTCTTGAAGCCTTTTGACGGATGGACAAATCGGTTTATTTTTGATCCTTACGAATTTAGTGTGGCTAATTGCATGATAACGAATTTCCATTTGCCCTATTCTACACAGTTGATGATGGTGTCTGCATTTGCCGGTTATGATTTCCTTATGGAAGCTTATGAAGTCGCACGAAATGAAAAATATCGTTTCGGAACGTATGGAGATGCAATGCTTATTCTCTGAGTATGATCAAAATATATTCTTAGACTGGAAATCTTCCAAATTTTTAGTACCTTTGTATCAGTTTTGACTAAAATCCCAATAACCCGTAGTAATGAGTAACTGCAAAATCCTTTATGTCTGTCAGGAGATAACTCCTTATCTTGCTGAAAACGATATGTCCGCATTGTGCAGAGCGCTTTCGCAGGGAATGCAGGAGAAAGGAAACGAAATCAGAACATTCATGCCGAGATACGGGCTGATCAACGAACGGAGAAATCAGCTCCATGAAGTAATCAGACTCTCCGGTATGAACCTAATTATCGATAATAACGACCACCAACTCATTATTAAAGTCGCTTCGATCCCGTCTGCTCGGGTTCAAATTTATTTTATCGATAATGAAGATTATTTCCACAGAAAAGCAATCATCAGAGACGAAAACGGAAAACTTTTTCCCGATAATGATGAGCGGGCTATCTTTTTCGCTCGGGGGGTGTTGGAAACTGTTAAAAAATTGCGTTGGACTCCTGATATCGTCCACTGTCATGGTTGGATGTCCTCTATTGTTCCCGTATATCTGAGAAACTTGTTCGCCGATGATCCGATCTTTAAAAAGATCAAAATCGTTATGTCTCTTTATGATGAAGCTTTTGAAGGCGAACTCGACTCTAATTTCAAAACAAAGATACAGGGTGAAGGTGTCCCGAAAAAATATCTTGCACCTCTCGAACATCCTACATACGAAAATCTCGTGAAATTCGTTAGTAACTATGTCGATGGTGTAATTTTTGAAACACCTCAGCCTGACCCTGTCCTCGTGCAATATTTCGATGAGAAGAAAATCCGTACGCTCGGATATCAGAGTAAAGCTGACACAGAGTATCAGGATCGATATTTGGAGTTTTATAACAAAATTCTCGCGAATGAATAGTTTTTTTCGGTATAAGAGATCGTTTAGTGTAATTGCAGTCCTTGTAGCAGTTCTGTTCTCTTGTACTAAGGTCGACAATCAATTGGGCGAAGACTTGATTCCCGATGACGAAAAAATGAAAGTTTTCGTCGACACTCTCTATGGTGTGAATACCTATCTGACACAACCCGATTCGTTCGCTACTAGCGGGTTAACTTATGGATTTTTGGGTTCTTGTGTCGATTCTGTATTTGGAAGGACTTCTGCTGCATTCTGCTCGCAGTTTATGATGAGTTATTTTACCTCTGGAGAGGAGATGTTCGGAATTGCTCCTGTATTCGATTCTCTTGAATTGCGGTTTACAGTTAATGCTTCGGCGCTCGGAGATACAACGAAAGTGCAGAAGTTCAATGTCTATGAATTGGATACGCTGCTCTATTACGATTCGACCTATTATGCCGATTTCGATCCTTCAGATAAAATCAAAGATGAGGTCATTTGCAGTTTTGAACTGACGGGACTTCCGAGTTCGGAAATTGTTGTTAAGATGGATAGTCCGAACGGCTTGAAATTCGCGCAACGATTGATGGATACCACCGGAGGTTGTTATACGGGGGACTCTCTCTTCTTCAATCGATTCAAAGGTTTTTGTTTTATGCCCGATGAGACCTCACCACAAGATGCTGCGGTATATCGTATCGCATTCTCGGGTATCGAGATGGTGCTTTATACCAGAAATCATACGGATGAAACCGCAACTACCGTAAAAGATACAGTTCAGGTATACTACTCTTTCGATAATGCTTATTATTATACGGGAAGAGTTAGTTCGATCAAACATGATTATTCACAAACGCAAATTCAAAATATAGGGGATACATTGGAAACTGCAGCACCTCTGGATTATGGTTATATCCAGTCGTTGGGGGGAGTGGCTACGTTTGTTCGTTTTACAGATCAGTTCGTTGACGAATTGTGTGCTAAAGTAAAAGATCCGTATAAATCGATTGTCATTAATAAAGCTTCTTTGCTTTGGCCTGTGAAAAATATGTCTCCTGAGGCTTATGAAATCGCTCCGTCGAGATTAGGCGCTTATACGGATTATACGCATTTGACGAATATTTTGGATTATGATTATACTTATGAATCATCTTCTGATGTGACACTGATGTTTGACGGATATTTGAATCGTACGTTTGGTAGATATCCTACAGACTTGTCTATATTTTTACAGGAATTGATCCGAGATCCCGAAAACTCCCCGAGAACCTTTGTCTTGGGGGTAGGGGTCGATCAAATCAGTGATTTTAATCAGGTCGTTTTGAAAACGGGTGCGAGTGATCCTCCTTTGAGAGTGGCTCTTACCTATACGTTGATTCGTTAGTCCGTCTGAACTATAAAACCTAAAGATATTAAGCTTTAGGTTTTTGTGTTTTGTGTGTGAAAGGGTTGTTTAATTAAATGGCAGGCTGGTGTTGTAGACCACCTGCAGGTAATAATAAATTTGTATTTATGCATGAAAATCTGGTGATCGTGGAGTCTCCGGCCAAAGCAAAAACCATCGAAAAGTTTTTGGGAAAGAATTATGTGGTCAAATCGAGCTTCGGACATATTCGCGATTTATCCAAAAAAGAGTTGGGTATTGATATTCAACACGGGTTTTCTCCCCACTATGAAATTTCGCCCGACAAGAAAAAAACAGTTGCAGAACTTGAAAAATTGGCTAAAAACGTTCAGACGGTTTGGCTCGCTTCCGATGAAGACCGTGAGGGAGAAGCGATCGCGTGGCATCTTTTTCAAGTACTTGGACTTAATGACGAAAATACAAAAAGGATTGTATTTCATGAAATTACGAAAAATGCGATCCTTAACGCTATAGAGAATCCTCGAAAGATCGATTTGAACCTAGTAAATGCACAACAGGCTCGGCGAATATTGGATCGACTGGTCGGGTTTGAACTGTCTCCTGTGTTGTGGAAAAAAATCAAACCCTCCCTCTCGGCAGGAAGAGTGCAGAGTGTTGCAGTTCGGTTAATCGTGGAAAGGGAACGAGAAATTATGGCATTTAAAACATCGCCTTATTTTCGAATCGTTGCCGATTTTATTGTGGATAACGGGGAAAAACAAAAATCTATCTTTAAGGCTGAATTGAATAAGCGTTTCCAGAATGAGGACGAGGCTTTGTTGATGTTGGAAAAGTGTAGGATGGCCTCTTTTACCGTTGAACGGGTGGAAAAAAAGCCTTCGAAAAGATCTCCGGCTGCTCCGTTTACCACATCTACCCTGCAGCAGGAGGCGAGCCGTAAACTCGGTATGTCTGTTAGCCAGACGATGACTCTTGCTCAAAGACTGTATGAAGCGGGATACATTACCTATATGCGTACCGATTCGGTCAATCTCTCTACTCAGGCAATCGATGCTGCTAAAAAGCAGATTGTAACCATGTTTGGTGAGGAGTACTCGGAAGTGCGTAATTATAAAACAAAAACAAAAGGCGCTCAAGAAGCCCATGAAGCCATTCGTCCCTCATATATGGACCGGACAAAGATTGAGGGAACTTCCGCTGAACAAAGATTGTATGATCTGATCTGGAAAAGGACCATCGCTTCGCAAATGGCGGCCGCAAAAACGGAAAAAACGGTTGTCGATATCGCCATTAGCGATGCTGAAGAGTATTTTGTAGCAACGGGTGAGACCATATTGTTTGACGGTTTCCTAAAACTCTATTCGGAATCATCTGAAGACGAGGCTGCGGAAGGTGAAGATGTGTTGCTGCCGGTGATGAATCCAGGAGATGTGTTGGGGCTTAAGTCGATGACGGCTATGCAGCGCTTTACACAATCTCCTCCGAGATTCAGCGAGGCGTCGCTTGTCAAACGTTTGGAGGAGTTGGGAATAGGAAGACCTTCGACATATGCTCCGACTATATCTACGATTATTACGCGTGGATATGTCGTGAAGGAGAATAGAGAGGGAACAAAACGGGAATTTGTCCAGCTTAAACTTGAAAAGGGGGAGATCTCGAGAAAAATATCTTCTGAAAATGTTGGTAAGGAGAAAAACAAACTTTCACCGACCGATATAGGGATGCTCGTTACGGACTATCTTGATCAGCAATTCTCCGAAGTGATGGATTATAACTTCACGGCAATGGTTGAGAAAGAGTTCGATGAGATTGCAGAGGGAGAGAAAAGCTGGCAGGAGATGATTCAAAAGTTTTATGAAAAGTTCCACGCTGAAGTGGACAAGGCTCTCGAAAGTCAACCGGTGAAAAGCAGTCAGATTCATCAGCTGGGGATTGATCCCGTAAGCGGTAAGCCTGTATTTGTGAAGATCGGACGGTTCGGTCCTGTGGCTCAAATCGGATCGGGTGAAGACGGCGATAAACCCCGTTTCGCCAGCCTTAAGAAAGGTCAGCTTATTGCGTCTATTACCTTGGAAGAGGCATTGGATCTATTTACGTTGCCCCGTACAATCGGAACTTTTGAGGATAAAGAGGTGGTTATCGGGGTTGGGAAGTTTGGGCCTTATGTGCGACATGACGGAAAATTTGTCTCTCTGGCTAAAACAGATGATCCTTACACAATCGAATTGGATCGGGCTATAGAACTGATTAAAGAGAAAAGAGAAAAAGACGCAAAAGCTAAAATCCCGATTTGTACCTATCCCGAGGATTCTTCCGTACAGGTGCTGAATGGTAGGTATGGTCCATATATCGCTTGTGACGGGAAAAACTATCGTATTCCGAAAGGTTGCGAACCTGAAAAATTAACCCTGGAGCAGTGTCGCGAAATTATGGCCAAAGCCAAAAAATAGATAAAGAAATGTATGGAGAATACGGCAGGATCAATTTCCTGCCGTATTTTTTTACAAGCCGTGGAGTGCGAAAGATGAGGATTGTGTAAATAAATTATGTTGTCGATGTATCGGAATGTTGAAGGAATGGGTTAGGGCCCAGCTTCAATAGAAGAATGTCTATTGTTGTTGATAGATCAAGGCAACGGCATGGGCTTCGACTCCCTCTTCGCGTCCGGTAAATCCTAAGTGCTCCGTGGTTGTCGCTTTAATGGATATGGCCTCTTTGGTGATATTCATAGCCTCGGAGAGCGCTTTTCGCATGGCTGGAATATAAGGCTTGATTTTTGGACGTTGCATACATAGCGTACAGTCGACGTTACCGATTGCGTACCCCCTTGCAGAAAGTAATTCGACCGTTCGTTTCAATAGAATTTTGCTGTCGATGTTCCGAAATTCCGATGATGTGTCTGGAAAGTGGGTGCCGATATCCCCTAAGGCTGCGGCTCCTAACAATGCGTCGCATAGAGCGTGGATCAAAACATCTCCGTCCGAGTGTGCAATACATCCGTGTGTATGCGCGACTCGTACTCCTCCCAGCCACAAAGGTAAATCAGGGCCTAATGCATGGACGTCGTATCCATGGCCAATTCTGAATGGTGTCATAAACCGTGAATTTTGATACAAACTAACAAATTTATAGTTACATTTACAAAAAAACTAAAGGGAGGTGTCGTATGAGTGATATTACTTCATTGGTCCCCGCCAGCGTGTGGACATTTTTCGATCGGATTACAAGGATTCCTCGACCTTCGAAGAAAGAGGAACAAATCATAGCCTATCTGGTAGAGTTTGCTAAAGAGGCTGGTTTGGAGTACCATAAAGACGGAGCTGGTAACGTGCTTATCCGTAAACCTGCCTATCCGGGATGTGAAGATCGTCCGGTGGTGGTCTTGCAAAGTCACATGGATATGGTATGTGAAAAAAACAGTGACGTGAATTTCGATTTTGAAAAAGATCCGATTCGGACCAGAATCGAGGATGGTTGGGTCAAAGCAGAGGGAACAACCCTTGGTGCGGATTGCGGTATCGGTATGGCTGCTCAGTTGGCGATTCTGGCCGCAAAAGATATTTCGCACGGCCCGATCGAATGTCTGTTTACCGTAGATGAAGAGACTGGACTGACCGGTGCCTTCGAACTGAGCGACGATTTGTTGTCTGGAAAGTATCTAATAAATCTCGATTCAGAAGATGAAGGACAGATCTTTATCGGGTGTGCGGGTGGAGTCGATACCATTGCCGATTTCAAATATAGTAGAGAGGATTTGCCGAAAAATTATGAATTCTTCAGAGTTGATGTCAACGGATTGGTCGGTGGACATTCGGGGGATGATATCGATAAAGGACGGGCAAATTCGAATAAGATTTTAGCTCGGTGGCTTGATCCTTTGACCGATGCTTGCGGAATGAGACTCGTCTATTTCGATGGTGGTAATCTTAGAAATGCCATTCCACGTGAAGCCTATGCTGTGTTTGGTGTTCCTGCACGTGAGGTTGACGGAATGAAGGAGGCGTTTGAAACGTTTGTTCGGAATGTACAACATGAGTTTGGTAAAACGGAACCCGGTATGAAAATATCCCTCTCTGAAATTCCGGTGTCGGACAAAGTGATCGATCTGGAGACTCAGAGAAATTTACTCGATGCTTTGCTCGGTGTGCCAAACGGTGTACTCGCAATGAGTCGGACAATGCCTGGAATGGTCGAAACATCGACAAATCTCGCCTCTGTCAAGTTTGTCGGTGAACTGTTGATCGAGGTGGCTACATCCCAACGCTCGGAAATCGAATCGGCAAGGAATAATGCTGCTGCTTCAGTCGAAGCTGTCTTCCGGTTGGCAGGAGCAGATGTTGTCCACTCGGATGGTTATCCCGGATGGACGCCTGATCCGGATTCCTATCTGACTCAAACAACTCGTCGCGTATATCGGACCCTTTTTGGAAAGGATCCTGTTGTGCGCTCGATTCATGCCGGTTTGGAGTGTGGATTGTTCCTCCAAAAGTACCCTAATCTACAGATGGTCTCGTTCGGTCCTACATTGCGAGGGGTGCATTCTCCGGATGAGCGCTTGGAGATAGCTTCTGTTGAAAAATTCTGGAAATTGTTAGTCTCGCTTTTACAGGAAATAAGATAGGACGGGAAAAGCTTGACCGGTAGGTGGCTGGACACTCGTGTCGTATACCGGTTAAAATAAGCCCCCTCTGCATTAAATATGCGGAGGGGGCTTATTTGATTCTTTGTCAAATGTATGATGAAATCCCTATTTGAGTTTCTTTCTGCCGGGATATACTTTCAGTGCCTCTTTAAGGCACTCGGCTGCGGCTAACAAGTCTTCTTTATTGATCACATATGCGATCCGGATTTCGTCATGTCCTAGATAGCAGGAGGCGTAGAAACCGGTTGCGGGAGCCACCATGACGGTTTGTCCTTTGTATTCGAACTCTTCGAGCAACCATTGGGCAAAACGCTCGCTGTTGTCGATCGGTAATTTGACGATCGAATAAAATGAACCTTTGGGCATCGGCGTATAGACTCCTTCGATCTGGTTCAGGGCTTCGATGATGCAATTGCGGCGTTCAACATATTCGTCATGAACTTGTTTGAAATAACTCGGCGGCGTGTCTAATGCTGCTTCTGCCGCGATTTGTGCCAGGTAAGGAGGACACAGCCGAGCCTGTCCCATGCACAATGCTGCCGAAATAATGTCCTTGTTGCGCGAAACGAGAGTCCCTAACCGAACCCCACACATGCTGTATCGTTTTGATACGGAGTCGATCATGACTACGTTTTGTTCGATCCCTTTTAGGTTCATTACCGATATACACTTCGTTCCGTCATAACAAAATTCACGATATACCTCGTCGGCTATTAAATAGAGATCGTGACGAAGTACGATGTCGCGAAGCTGAGTATACTCCTCTTCTGAATAGATGTAACCTGTCGGGTTGTTCGGATTGCAGATCAAGATTGCTTTCGTTCGCGGAGTGATCAGTCGTTCGAATTCTTCTATCGGGGGAAGTGCGAAATCATTTGCAATGGTTGATGAAATGGGTTTGATGTTGACACCAGCCTCCATGGCAAAACCATTATAATTGGCATAGAAAGGTTCCGGTACCAGCACTTCGTCTCCCGGATTCATGCAAATAGTCATGGCCATGAAAATCGCTTCAGATCCACCGACTGTGACGACCATATCATCTGCGGTGACATCTATGTCGACGCTCGCGTAATATTTGACCAATTTGTCGCGGTAACTTTTGTTTCCCGCGGAGTGGCCGTAGCAAAATACTTTGTCGCTGACGTTCTTTACTGCGTCGATCGCAATCTGGGGCGTTTGTATGTCGGGTTGGCCAATATTCAAATGGTAAACCTTAATGCCGCGACGTTTGGCTTGTTCGGCATACGGAACCAATTTGCGTATTGGGGAGGGGGGAAGGTAGATCCCCTTATCGGATAAATTAGGCATGAAAAAATAATTAAAACTCTGCAAAACTATAAATATATTTTTATACTACCTTTGTATCCGATGAAAATATTTACTTTATCTGTCAAAACCGCGATTCAGATCGTCGTCTGTGGTATTGTTATTGGGGCACTGGTCGTCAGGGATTATCCGAAAGTCGGACTGTATTGGATCGTTTGTTGTATTGCGGCGTATCTCTTGTTCGTCGCAAAAAGAAGGTGTGCTTTTTTGCTTAATCTGAAAAAAGACACCAAAGAGAAAAAGATTCTGGCATTCTCTTGGGTGGGGTTGCTGTGCGTCTGGATTGGAATGTTGTGGAGTGGAAATATCCGTTATTTTTTGCTTTTGCTCTTTCTGGCTCTGGATTATTGGTTTTATGACAAAAGAAATAGTATAAAATAAATCGTTGTAAATTAGTCTTTTATGAGATTTGATTGAGAAATTTTGTGTAAAAAGTTTGCAAATGTTCACTTTTTAGTTACCTTTGCACCGCTGTTCGATTCGATGCAGCTTAATAATGGCCCATTCGTCTATCGGTTAGGACGCAAGATTTTCATTCTTGAAAGAGGAGTTCGATTCTCCTATGGGCTACAATAAAAAAGTTAAAATTCAAATAAAAATGGCAAACCATAAATCTTCTAAAAAGAGAATCCGCCAGACTGAGGTGAAAAATACGCACAACAGATATTATCATAAAACTGCACGTAATGCGGTCAAAGCCTTGCGTAATACTACTGACAAAGAAGCTGCTGCAGTGTTGTTGCCTAAAGTAACGGCTATGTTGGATAAACTTGCTAAAAACAATGTGATCCACAAAAATAAAGCTGCGAACTTGAAAAGTAGTGTACAACTTCATGTAAATTCGTTGGCATAAGCTTTAGCGTAATCAATGATATGAAAGAGGCCGGTTTTCCGGCCTCTTTTCTTATTGTGTGTTTTGGGTAAAGGGGGGGTCTTGTTGGAAATGTAAGTTATTAGTTGTAAGGTTGTGAAAAAGCCGGTTCTACATCAAAGAACCGGCTTTTTGTGTTTTGAAGCTCGTGCTCAGTTGCTGTGGAGAAGCATAAGTCGGAGATGACCTCCGGTCTATTCGCACTCCCAATCAGAGCCCTCTTTACTATCTTTAACTTTGATACCGACGGCGGTAAGTTCGTTTCGGATCTTATCTGATGTAGCCCAATCTTTCGCCTGTTTTGCATCTTGGCGGATTCGAAGAACGATATCCATGACCGAAGAGAGGAGTTGGGAATTGTCATTCTGAAGATCGTCGCGAAGTCCCAAAATATCGAAAACAAACAGATTTAAGATGCGTTTCAGCTCCTCAAGATCACTGGATGAGATTGTCTGTTTGCCGTCGTGGATCTGGTTGATCATACGAACACATTCGAAGAGCTCTGAAATGACAATCGGTGAGTTTAGATCGTCATCCATCGCTGCAGTGAGACGTGATTCCAACCCTGATATGTCGATGCTGGAAGTTGCTGACGGTTGCAGCTTGTTCAGTGTAGAGATGCCTTTCATCAGTCGTTCGTATCCCTTTTCGGCGGCCTGCAATGCGTCGTTGGAAAAATCGAGCGTACTGCGATAGTGGGCCTGAAGAACAAAGAAGCGGATGGTCATCGGACTGTATGGTTGAGCCAGCAGTTTGTGGTTACCGGTCATCAGCTCTTCGAGAGTGATGAAGTTACCCAGCGATTTGCCCATCTTCTGCTCGTTGATCGTAATCATGTTGTTGTGCATCCAATAACGGGCTGAATCGTGTCCGCAAGCGGCTGTACTTTGCGCAATCTCACATTCGTGGTGAGGAAACATCAGGTCCATTCCTCCACCGTGTATATCGAATGTCTCGCCCAGATAGCGTGTACTCATGGCAGAGCACTCCATGTGCCAGCCCGGAAATCCGTCGCTCCATGGGGAGGGCCAACGCATGATGTGCTCCGGTGCTGCCTTCTTCCACAGTGCGAAGTCGAATGGATTGCGTTTGTCCTCCTGTCCGTCCAGCGTGCGTGTGTGCGACATCATCTCGTCCAGCACCCGGCCCGACAGTTTGCCGTAATGGTACTTCTTGTTATAGGCTTCCACATCGAAATAGACCGAACCGTTGCTTACGTATGCGAAGCCGTTGTCGAGGATCTTCTCGATCATCGCGATCTGTTCGATGATGTGCCCCGATGCGTGAGGCTCGATGCTTGGCGGAAGTACGTTCAGCCGTTGCATCGCCTCGTGGTAGCGGTTTGTATAGTACTGAGCCACCTCCATCGGCTCGAGCTCTTCGAGGCGGGCTTTCTTGGCGATTTTGTCTTCTCCTGAATCGGCATCGTTTTCCAAATGGCCGACGTCTGTAATGTTGCGTACATAGCGGACTTTATATCCGGTAGCCCGGAGATAACGGAATAGTAGGTCGAATGTAATTGCCGGACGGGCGTGGCCCAAATGCGGATCACCGTAGACAGTAGGACCGCAAACATATAATCCCACAAAAGGGGGATGCAGCGGTTCGAACTCCTGTTTCCTGCGGGTGAGTGTATTGTAAAGAATGAGTTTCGAGTCCATAAATCACATGTGGTTTATAAGTGAAAATTTCCCACAAAATTAAAACTTTATCCAATAACTCCAGACTAAAATTAAGGTTTATACCGTTATTTTTCTATCTTTGCAGGCGTTACGTGAACCGAAAATTATCGGAAATTCTAAATATTATCGATATTCTAAGTACATGAATAATTATTTCAAGAAAATCAACCTTATCGGAGGATGGTTCTGTTTCGTATTTGCGTCGGTGGTTTATCTGTTGACCATGGAACCCTCTGCCAGCTTTTGGGATTGTAGCGAGTTTATAGCTACTTCATATAAACTTGAAATCGGACACCCCCCTGGAGCTCCGCTGTTTATGATGATTTCTCGGTTCTTTACGATCTTTGCCGGTCCGGAGCATGCTGCCGCGATGGCTAATGCCATGTCGGCGATTGCCAGCGGTGCGACCATCATGTTTCTTTTCTGGAGTATCACCCATCTGGCCCGTCGTGCGCTCAGAAGAACTGAAGATCAACTGACCAAAGCGCAGACTATTGCTGTAATCGGTGCCGGTTTGATCGGTGCCTTGGCCTACACATTTACCGATACCTTCTGGTTCTCGGCCGTTGAGGCGGAGGTATATGCACTGTCTTCCTTCTTTACGGCTATCATTTTTTGGGCCATCTTGAAATGGGAAAATGTGGCAGATGAACCCCATGCAAACCGTTGGCTCGTATTGATCGCTTATTTGACGGGATTGGGTATTGGCGTCCATTTGCTTAATCTATTGACTATCCCTCCTATTGTTTTAATCTACTATTTCAGAAAATATCCTGTGACAAAATGGGGGGTTGTCAAAGCGTTGTGTGCCGCCGCAGCTATACTTGTCGCCTTCATGGTTGTCATTATTCCTGGTACGGTGGAATTGGGGGCTTGGTTTGATCGTCTGTTTGTTAACGGTTTCGGCTTGCCCTTCAATAGCGGTATTACGGTGTACATCTTCCTGCTGTTCGCGCTGCTCGGCTGGGGGATATATTACACTCATAAAAAAGGAAAAGTTTTGGCAAACACCTTGGTGTTGTGTGTAACTGTAGTGTTGTTGGGGTATGGTTCCTATGCTTCGGTAATTATCCGTTCTTGCGCAAACCCGCCGATGAACAGTAACGCTCCCGACAACCCTTATGGGCTATTGTCGCTGTTGAATCGGGATCAGTATGGGGCTCGTCCTTTGTTAAAAGGGTATAACTATTCGGCTCCGACTATCGGTAATACGATGAAGACCGTTTACTATCAAGGTGATAGCGGTCGGTATGAGTCAGAGGAGGTAATTTCGGGTTATGAGTATGACCCGAAGTTTATGACGCTTTTCCCTCGTATGCACGAACGGAGCGAAAATAGCATTCGGGCTTATAATAACTGGGTGAAAGTAAAGGGTAAGCAGATTCAGCACGGGGATGAAACCATTACCGTTCCGACGTTCGGAGAAAATATGAAATTTTTCTTTGCCTATCAGTTGAATTTCATGTACTGGAGATATTTCCTCTGGAATTTCGTCGGTCGTCAAAGCGATATACAATCGACTGGTGAGATCTCCGATGGAAACTGGTTGTCCGGAATACCTTTTATCGATCAGATTTTCCTTGGACCGCAGAAAAATTTGCCTGCGGAGATGAAAGAAAACAAGGGTCGGAATACCTACTATTTCTTACCTTTCATTCTTGGTATTATCGGATTGATTTTCCAACTCAATCGGGATGGGAAAAATTTCTCGGTCGTTATGGCCTTCTTTATTATGACGGGAGTGGCGATCGCTGTGTACCTTAATTCTCCTCCGGTTGAACCTCGTGAACGGGATTATGTCTTTGCCGGTTCGTTCTATGCCTTCTGTATGTGGATCGGATTTGGTGTGCTCGCGCTGTTTGAGGCCGGAAAACGTTGGTTTAAAAAGGAGAGCGTATCTACAGCTGTGTTGGCAACCGTGATCTGTGCGGTTGTTCCGACGATCCTTGCAGCTCAGAACTGGGATGATCACGACCGTTCGGGGCGATTTGTAGCTCCTGATTGGGGTAAAAACTATTTGAATACGGTGTTGCCAAACTCCATTATCGTAAACTTCGGAGATAACGATACCTTCCCCTTGTGGTATGCGCAAGAGGTTGAGGGGGTTCGTAAGGATGTTCGAGTGATGAATGTGAACTATCTTGGCGGGGAGTGGTATATCGATCAAATGAAGCTCAAAAGCAACGATTCAGATCCAGTGCCCTTTAATTTGCCCCGGGATAAATATTATGAAAATGAAGGTCTGTATGTCCAGGAGGTCTTTAAAAGTGCAACGGGAAAACAAGTGATTGACGAATGGGTTGCAGGTGATGATCCACGGACTAAATTGTCATATGGAGGAGAGAAATTCGATTATATTCCTACGCGCAAGATTGCTATACCGGTGAATAAGGAAAATGCAATTGCCAGTGGGATTGTACGACCTGAAGACGCTCACCTGATGGTTGATACTCTCTATCTGAATATCAGTAAGAGTGTTATTGCCCGTCATGAGATGATGTTGATCGACTTGCTGACGCATTTCGATTGGAAGCGACCCATATATTTTACTCAGGCTTTTGCGATAGATCAACTCGGACTGGGGTTGCAGGATTATCTGCAACAAGATGGTTTCCTCTATCGATTGGTGCCGATTGTTACAACTTCGGACGACATGTTCTTCAGAGGACGCGTTGATCCGGAATGTCTCTACGATAATTTGATGAACCAATATTCGTATGGAAACCTTTCTGACCCGAATGTGTATGTCGATCATACCGTAGAGACGAATGTTAATGCAACTTCTGTTCGCGTGCAATTCGCCAGATTGGCCAATGAATTGGTTGTGGCCGGCGATACGACCCGTGCTATTGAGGTGTTGGATAAAGTTGTGAAGGAGATCCCGTTCTCGCAGGTACGACACAATTATTTTACCCGATATATTGTTGAGGCGTATTACAAAGCAGGGGCTTTTGATAAAGGAAATGCTATTCTGGAAGATTATGCAAAAATATTGGAAGAATATATGGATTACTATTTGCAGTTCAAAGGGAAATATCGTGAGATGATTTTTGCTCAGTTGAACGATAAATATTCAGATCTGTATAATCTTTACAGTGTGGCGAGGGCGTACGGGCAGCAGGATCAAACAAACGCTATAGAAACTTTCTTCAGGAAGCATGGCCTGATAGAAGAAAAAAGCGAACCGGTTGAGGAACAGCAAAATGTGTCTACTGGAGAGCAGCAAAAGGATTCTGCTGAAGTGTAAAAAGAGTATAAGCAACGGCTCACGAAGCTGAAGTAAATAGAGTAGAGAAGTAGAGAGGTTCGAACGAAAGCGTAGTGGACAGGCGCGTAGTTTCGAACCTCTTTTATTTTCAGAAATTATGTTGAAATCTTGTTTTCAGGACCAATGGATCGAAGCCGGGTGCGATGAGGCTGGACGGGGCCCTTTGGCTGGTCCGGTTGCGGCTGCAGCTGTAATTCTGCCTGAAGGTTGGGAACATCCGTTACTCAACGATTCAAAGCAAATGAGCGAAAAGAATCGTTATCTGTTGCGTGAGGTTATCCAGCAGCAGGCCGTTGCTTGGGCTGTGGCAATGGTTGAATCCGATGAGATCGATCGGATCAATATCTTGAATGCCTCGTTCCTTGCGATGAGCCGGGCTGTGGAACAACTCTCCGTTCGGCCTCAGTTGCTGTTGATCGACGGAAATCGTTTTAAATCCAAATTGGAGATCCCGTTTTGTTGTTTTGTCGGTGGGGATGCAACATTCGCTTCGATTGCGGCCGCTTCTGTTTTGGCCAAAACCTACCGGGATGATTATATGGTGAAAATCGCTCAAGAGTACCCTATGTATAATTGGCAAAAAAATAAAGGATATCCGACCAAAGAACATCGGGATGCGATTCGGAAATATGGTCTGTCGCCATACCATCGGCTTTCGTTTGGTCGGATGCAAGATCAATTGGATTTATTCAATAATTGAATTTGTTGCCGGCGGAATTCATGATAGTTTATTTGGTCTAATTTGTTGTAAATCACAATATTATATCTTTGTAGATTTTGTGTTGTTTATACAAAATTTAAAAAAATGTACTCCGCCCTCTTGACAAAAGGGGGCGGAGTATATTATATTTGTCAATAACGAAATATGAAAGATCATAGAAACGAGCCAGGAAGGATAGTCCGTATTTATTAACAGAACTCGAAAAAAAATTTGTTGATATTGATAACTTTTATCTCGATTCGAAAGATAGAGTGTTAATAACTTATTTTAACTTATAATTTATACGTATATGCAAGCATCAAAAAAAAGAAAAGTGACAGAGCGGTGTGTGTCAAAGAAAACACAAACACCGGTAGGAAAAATCTCTGTTTTCGTGGAGCAAACCGTTGATAATAATCCAGTTCGTTGTGCAACCTCTCGTTCTTTGGATGCGATGAAAACAGCACATAGTGAAGTGGAACATCTGGTGAAAATCAGGGCTGATCATAAATTGTCAAATAGTCGTGCAAACAGTGTGGCTAAAGAGTTGAAAGAGTTGATTAAAGTATTGTCTCTTTATAATTATTAACAGCCTATCTGGTAATTAAAGAACATTATTAATAGTATTTCAACAGTATCTTAACAGAAAAACTGAGGTTGTCAACAATGGTCTCTCTGCAAATCAATAAGCATACATATTTTTGTCCTTCTGACTGGGCGGAATTAAAATGGTCCCAGTTTATAGCGTTGAATCGTTTTGTTCATTGTCCCGAGAATACACGTACAACCGAAAATAACGATCAACGAAACCCCAACGATGTAGAAGAAAACAAACAATATTTTATACGGACAAATGCTGAAAAAGAGATAGAACTACTTATCCTGTTTTGCGGAGTTGAACAGCATATTGCCATGTGTGTCGATCCGATGGACCGGAAACAATTTGTTACATCTCTGATCCGGCATTTTATTGATCCACTGCAAATGGCTTTTAACCGACATGAGACTATGGACAGATCTATCGATGAGTCTATTCCTGATTCGATGACATTGCAAAAGCACGAATTTCGGTGTGGCAATGAAACACTTTGTTTACCATTGTCAGAGCAGACGTTTGATGGTGAATGGGTACCTTTGTGTGAGGTGTCGGCGATTCAATGGTGTGAAGCGGCCGACCTCTATTTGGCCGATAAGTGGGAATATGCTCCTCTGATCGCTGCCGTGCTTTGTAAAGGAGAGGATTCGCGGTATATTGAACGTGTCGTTAAACGTCGTGCCGAATTGATGAGGGACATGCCTATGAGTATAATTACAGCGCTGTTCCTGGCGTTGAACGATGCTCACCGAAAAATGAAAGAACTCTATTCTGCATGCTATTCCAAAAAATCAGGTGCAGTTGATTCCGCTCAAAAAGTGTCCTCCTTTTCGTGGAACGAGCTTCTGTTGTGGGCTGGACATTTTAGAGCCGATGAAATTGAACAAGTCCGTTCTATGAATTGTTACGACTTCATGGCTCTGGTAAATGGACGGATAAAGGCCGGTGACTGACAACGTCTTTAATCTTAAAATCAAATTTATATGCTTAGAAATCAATTGTCTGCCGCGGTGAGAAATGCGGCGGAAAAGCTGGGGTATACCTTTTTCGAAGGATTCGGATACAGAATGAATGAAAAAAATATCAATTTCCCGGCAGCCTGGTGGTGTCCCCCGAAGATTCGTTCCGTCCGGGGACGTAATGAGGGAATAGTCGTTTATCGTGTCGAATTGATTCTTATGTCGGCAAATAAAAAATACGATGAAGTCGCGAAAAATCAGTTGTGGGATGAAATGGAAGAACACGCGCTGAAAATATATTCCGATATCGTGGATGAACAGGGGGTATTCTGTACGGACAATATTACACTTACTCCGGCTGAGTGTTCCCTTACGCGGCAAAGTGAACTTTCACTCAAAGCGGAATTTGATGTGAAAATGAGTTTTATTTATGTCTAAATATTGCCCCTATGGATATTGTTAAGTTCCCGTCTCAGTATGCTTCTGCTTTTAAGGAAGCGATATGTCAGATATCGGCTCAACCTGACGAAATCGTTGAACTTGATCTGTTTGATCATGCAGGAACTGCGGTCATCGGAAGAAGAAGGTTTTATGGGGCAAGTTCATACGATGTGAATTTGGCTTATTGCGCACAAAGTCAGTTGAATGTATTGCCATTAAATACCGTACAATGTGCATTTGCTGTCCCTAATGGGAGGGCCGTAAATGTAACTGTCGGCGTAGGTAGCATTAGAAAAACAACCATATTGACTGGAGGACAACGGACCTGTTTCTCTTATGAAAAATTATCGGAGTCTCCAGATGTACTCGATATATCGACTGACGAATGGGATGAGATTGCTGTGATTGCGGAAGGTGGATCGATACGTGCTGAGGTGACTGTCGAAAAACCGACTCAAATGACCGTCGAGTTGGCTACTAAAACTGATGCACAAGGATTGTTGGTGTTCGCTCTTAAAATGTCGGATCTGGTAACCAAGCTGAAAACGGCTGGAAAAAGTTCATTGGAACCCGGCGAACATATGACAGTACGTATCTCGGATGGTGATGGTTATGTGCTGGCTGAACAGGTTTATCACATTGTGGATCCTTCGAATGACAATGTGCGGATATGTTGGTGGAATGCACTCGGGCAGATCGATTATTTTACCATGAGAAGGGTACAGGAGTCCTGGTTTGATCTGCAAAAAGAGAAAATACTGTTCTCGGATGGATATAAAATGACGGAGTGTCGAAGAGAACGCAATATGAGGGTCGTGTCCGATTTTATCTGTTCCGAACATGTCGAATGGTTAAGTGAAATCGCTTCGGCTCCCAGAGTGTGGATGTTGGAAAAGGGAGCATGGGTAAGAGTAGAAGTGGTTGATCAGAGTGTAAAATTGTCAGATACCGGACCCGTACAGATGGATCTTACCTTTAGATATAATGAACCGGAATTCTTACAACACGAGTAGATTATGATCAAATTATTTGTAGACGATCGTCTCGTCGATATGGATCAGCAAACTTCGGTCTCCATATCGCTCGGAATTGCCTCTGTGACGAAAATTGAGTCCGGACGTACGGGGTATTCAAAGACTATTCAGGTGCCTATGACCGCCAAAAATCGAACTATTTTTGGAGATGCCGCTGAATTGCATGCTGCAGATGCATTTAATCAGGCTATACATACGGCTCGAATTGAAGTTGACGGGTGCGTCGTTATTGAAGGTACTCCAATGATGACGCGCTGTGCATCTGGAGCGCATGGAAACGGATGGTATCGGATGAATATTATCGGTGCTGGAAAAGAGTGGGTAAAAAGTGCTGCTGATAAGATGTTCAATGAGATCGAGATCGATTTCGAAAAAACGATCTCGGCAGATACCGTTGTACAAAGTTGGACGTGGAATGAACCCGTCCGCTTTTTCCCCGTACAGAGGGATCGTTTCGATGTGGTGAACAGCTCGCTTGATGGTGGGGTTAGACTTTTGACATTCTCGGACTATCATCCTTTTATTAATGTCCGGGCATTGGTTGATGCAATAGCGGCTGCAGGTGGGTATACAATCCATTCGCAATTTATGGACAGTGATTTTTTCAAGTCCTTGTACATGAGTGGAAAATATCCTGAAAAAGAGGTCGGGGGCCTGGTTGATGAGATGGGGTTTCTGGCCGGCAGATTCGACGATGTTTCGTCGACGGCAGATCGTTTCGGAAGAGTTTATGCAGATCCGTTTACTCAAATCTCTTCTGTCGGAAATCTGGTCGATACGGCTGATCCGGATGAAACATCGGAAAATGTGACGATCGATGGGGTGTACAATCATGGCGGCTGTTTCAAAAAAGATGAAAATGGACGGGTGGGGTATTATCCTCTTGAGAAAGTATCCGTAGGGTTTGAATATGAGCTGCACTATCGTTCGGATTTCCGAATCGCAAGCCGAGATGAACTGAAGTGTTTTGACCGGGTTTATTTGGATGACGATATAGAACGGAAATATTCGGTGAAGAATCAGTATGTCGACCGGAGAGATTCTTTCCATGATATGTGGAGCTATCTTTTGATTGTATTCGATCACAACGAAGGAAACAGTTATATGTTCTCTTTTGAACGTGAGGACGGTACGGTGGTGCATAAAACGAATTTCTCTTCGAGATGCGTAACTATCGGCATGGAAGAGAGTGCAACTGTGAAAAATCCAAAATTATGGATTCAAAATGGTACAGCATATCAGGTGTATGACGGTGATTGGGCGCTTTATGACGGTTACATTTCGGAGACCGGACAAATCGATATTGCATTGACCGTCCGTAGTGCGGCAAGTGAAGTCTCTTCAACGAATCCGAAATATTTTCACAGGATTCATTTCGGTGGTGCCGAAGAAGGTATGGAAATGACGCTTTATAAAACGACTCGACTGAGATCCGTTTTTATGCCTCATCCGTGTGAAGGTCAGTCGATTTCCTTTGCTGATGTTGCTGCTCACAGAATCCGGCAAATTGAGTTGATGAATGCGCTTAAGCAGATGTTCAACCTCTATTTCTATACCGATACCTTGACCAAGACTATCTACATCGAACCTCGAGAAGCTTTTTATTCTAATACGACCATTGTGGATTGGAGTGATCGGCTGGATCTGGATAAACCAGTCGAAATCGAAGAGTTGGGGGCCGATTTGTCGCAGTATTTTACTTTGCGCTACCAGACGGGTGATGCCTATGCTGCCCGTTGGGATCAGGCTCAACAAACGGTATTCGGGTTGTGGAGTATGGAAATCTACAATCGGTTTGCTGAAGAGGGCGAACAAGTTTATCAAAATCCCCTCTTTGTGCCTACTTTGAACGAAACCGGGGCGTTTGCCGATGTGCCACAGGCATCGTTGATCCAGGTTGGCGATCGTTATGACGATGGTACGGAGGATTATGAAAACCTGAATTTCCCTGCCAAGATTGTTCGGTTTTGTGGTATGAAAAGTCTTGATCAAGGACGTTGGGGCTGGCCTTCATACGGTATGGAATATCCCAAAATAGCGTTTCATGATCCGTCGGGTGACGCCCCTTTCTCTCTCTGCTTTGAAGATCGCGACAACTGTGAGGGGCTACATTCCTATTATGATAAAACGATAGAGCTCTATAATAAAAGCCGAAGGGTGACACTCTATTTACGGTTAAGACCGGAGGATATTGAACCTTTTACATCGCCTAATGGCCTGTGCCGAGATTTCAGGGCTTTGTTTAAACTGAAAATCGCGGGTGAAACTCTTTGGTGTCGATTGGAAGAGATTTGCGACTATAATCCCGCCGCAAATACTTCGACCAAATGTATATTCCTTAAAAATATTTAAATATGGCAAATGAAAGATTGTTCCGGATTGAGTGGAATGATGACTGGTGGACCGAATCCGTATCTTCCGGACAAGAACAAGTACATGGTAATGATCTATCTCGACCTGCATTGGGCTCTGAAAATGGTGTCCCTGATTATTTGCTGCATGTCGATGAAACAAGTAATAGTGATATTGCGTCGCGTGCAATACTCCACTCCGGTCCGGTAACAGATGGTTGGGAACAGCTCGATTCACCTGTGATAGAAAGTATGGCGAAAACAGTGGTCCGTGATGATGGCGAGGTTAAAAAGGGGGAAGTATATGGAAATACGTTATCAGATGTGCAGCGTCCTGTAAATATCAACAACATAAGAAAACCGGGCGTGTATTCCAATCAATCGTTGAGAGGGGGCAATTATGGATCTGTGGCTGATGAATTTATGTCGGAAGGGAATACTGCAGGGAACAGAGAAAATAGTTGGGAAACTTTGCAGCAGACTGTACGCAGGACCGTTGAGGAAAAATTATCGGAATTGAAAGTGTATGTTTTGGAGTCGGATATAACTGAGGCTCAGGAAGCTGTGAAAGCAGTGGTTAAACAAGCCTCTTTTTAAATAGAATGAATTATGACTGTATACCAAAAAGAGTTGATGAATTTGTTGCAAAATAAATTTGGACAGCTTTCGACCGCTCAGCTGATTGAAAAATTGTCTGAAATAGGAGTCCTCGATTTTATTTTGTGCAAAGTGCTTGTCGTTCGTGAGTTCGTGAATGCCTTGCAGCGTACGGGTGTCAAAAAAATTGATGCCATGTGGATTGCATCTGAAAAATTCGCTTGCACTTATGAGTATATCCGTAAATGTATGTACTACTATACGGATGTCGGGTTGAATTGATGTCGAATTTTGTAGAAAAAAATCACTAATAAGTATATCTATTTTCGCATTGTCAATTTTTAACAAATTATCGAATATAATGAACGATCTGAAAATCAAAAAACAATGGTTGATGACCTTGCTCGAACGGCTGGGTGTAAAACCAAAATCGGATGGGGTGGTGCGGGACATGCAAAACCTCGAAAAAAAAGAAACTACGCAAAACGAACAAAATGAATCCCGTCGTTCCGAAACCCTGGAACCCGATTCTGTCGGTAAGGCTCTTCTTCAAAAAAATGAACGAATTCCCATTATGCCAACTCTTACGAAACCCTGTGAAGATCCTTCCCCAGTTGAGGGACAGCGTTCGGTCAACGAACAGGCCTATGACTATGATGTCAGAAGGTTAATTTAATTTATAGTATATAAAAATTAATTAATTTATTTTATAAAAATATGGCAAAAATTGAAAGTACTAAAAGTTATGAAGGTCGTGAGCTGGAAACCATCTTTTTTAGACCTATGTTGAGCGGCCCTAATGCTGTTGACCTCGGTATTAAAGTGATGTATAATATGCCCGTTCCCACAACTTTGCAATTCTGGAAACGAGGTGGAGATATTCTTCAGAAGTATACTGCCGCAGGTTGGAACGGTGGGGAAAGTGCTTCTAAATTCCAAAAACTGATTCAGCTGTTTAAGGTTAAGGCTGAGGTGGGATATTCGGCTGAAGACTACTTCAATATGGTTTTTGAACAGATTGCTGGACGGGCTGACGTGAATCTCGATGACCTCTCGGGAACGGAGCTCGAGGCTGCGGAGACAGCTCTTTTCAGAGATGCTATTGCGGAAAGTATTCGAGCTACTATGTGGTTGGGTGATACGGATCGGTCTGATACTCTCGCCACCTTTGACGGCTTTATGAAACGATTGCTGGCTGATAGCGGTTCCGAGGAGAATGATGTCCATGGTTTTGGAATCGATGCAGACTTTGTCTCCAGTCAGGAACCCGATGTCGCCGAGTCGTTGTTGAAAAAACTTTGGAACACGGCCCCGGAAGTTCTCAAAGCTTTTAAAGCTCAAGGAAATCTGGTCTATCTGGTGACTTCTGATATTTATGCGAAATATGAAGAAGAGTTGGATAATGTTGTGTTGGAGTCGGCGTACCTCGCGAAGCAGAACGGACGGGATGGATTATCCTATCGTGGAATTCCGGTGATTGATATTCAAGTTTCCGAATACCTTAAACAGTGTGTGGATATGCCGCAGTCGTTTGCAATTCTTACCGATCGACGCAATTTGGCAATGGCGGTAAATACTTCCGATTTCCCCGGTACAGAGATCCGTATGTGGTATAATCCTGATCAAATGGAGAACCGCCAACGTGCTGTATTTATGGCCGGATGTGATTATTTGTTGCCAGAAATGGTGTCGATGGCTATTGGCGGTGTGTCGGCTGAAGTAACCTCGGGTGATATTCCGGCCTCTGGTGGAGCTGTGACAGTGAAAGTTACCGGTTATGCAGCAATTAAGTCATTGTCGATTCAGGGATTTACGGCTGAAGGTTCGGCTGATGGTGAGGCGGTCACGCTTTCCGGATCGAAAGATGAGTATACAGGATCATTGTCTGGATCGAATATCGCTTCTGTCAAGTTGACCGCAACGTTGGTTAATGGAGCTCAGATTGAAATCCCGTTGAAATAGGTTCTCGATAATACAGATAATACATTAAAAATAAATAGGGTATGGCTTTATCGAATTATGTAAGAACCCGAAGTCGGAAAAATGGAGGAATTCGTATGTTGGGGCTGATCGAACGCAGCGAGGTGGCTACTATTACATCTCAAGGATCAACGACAGAATTTACCGCTATTACTTTCGAAGAGGGGTGTTGTTTCTCGAAATATGAATTCCGTGAGGATGAAGCCGTGTATAAGGAAAGCGTATCGGTTTCGAATGGTGCTCGAGTCGTAACTCACGAACTCTCTTTCTTATTGGATAAAATGGGGAGTGAATCTTCTGTCGCCGTATCGGCAATCGCTGAGGCTGCTGATGAAGGTTTGATAGCTATCGTTCAGACGATGAATGGGGATACGTTTTTGGTCGGTTATTCTCAGGAGTTTGGTAAAGAACGACCTTTGAGGTTGGCTTCCTCGGACGGGACTACTGGCAAACAGTTGTCTGACGGAACCAGTGAAGTGGTGACTCTGACAAGTACGGATGTCTCAAAAGCCAAAATATTTGCTGGAGAGCTTGATTCTCTTTTTGTTCCGGCATAGTGAGGTAATTGAGAAATCGATAAAATCGGCCGACGACGGACTTGGGCGTCGTCGGCCTTTTTAATAGAAGAAACTATGGAAATGAATAATAGAATAAAAAGTTTTTTTGTCAAAGGAGGTTCCGGTGTCCGAAACATGTCTGAACATCAGAAAAACCCGGATGCAGAGCGGTGCTGGAAATGGGGATCTGATAATCTCTTCCCAAATGCTCTCGCACTGTTATCTCGCAGGTCGGCTACACATCGCAGAATCATTAATGACAAAGCTGATTATATCTCAGGAAAAGGGTTTGTTTGTGATAGGGAAAACGAGGTGTTGAACCGTTTTATCGATCACGCTAATGATATGAATGAGTCGTTACGTGTGGTGTTGAACAAACTGGCTTTCGATAAGTCGCTGTTTGGAAACGCTTTCCTTGAAATTGTGACCGATGAGGATCACTCATTTTTGTCTTTATTCCACCAGGATGCTTCGAAATGTAGGGTGGCACGGGATGGCCGGCATGTCTTGTTGCATCATAATTGGGCCGGTTTTACTCCTGCTCAAGTTCAATCGGTTGCCATATATCCATATTTTGAACCGGCGGCGGATGGCACTTTGCGTAGTATAATTCATTATAAGGATTACGAACCGATGTTTGAGCACTATGGGTTACCCGGATACATTGCCGGGCTCAATGTCTCGTCGATTGCTTATAAAACGGATCGTTGGAATATCAGTCGCCTGGATAATTCGTTTCAACCCTCTGGTATTATGGTATTGGATGGTGATGTGGATAATGAGAACGATGCATATGAAATTATTTCAGCGGCAGAAAAACGCTTCGCTGGAAAACCCGGACAGGTGATGTTTATGGTAAAACACGCGGAAACTGCAGATAATTCGAAATTTATTCCTATATCTTCGGCAAACGATGGGGATTGGAAAGATCTACACGATCAAGCGACATCGGATATTGTGATCGCTCATTCGTGGTTCCGTTCTCTCAGCGGATTGGATTATACTGGAGGGTTCAGCGCGGAAAGAATTCTTCATGAGTATGAGATTGCGCTCAATACGTTGATCCTCCCTGAACAACAAGAGTTGCTTGAACCGATTCGGAAAATTATCAACGAAGTATTACGGTGTGATACGTCTTCGTTGCAAGTGATCAATCAGCCGCCTACACGTTCGAAACCCCTCTATATGAAAGTGTGGGAGGCTCGTAAGTGTGACGGTTTGAGTTTCGATCCCGAAGACGAGGATCAGAATCTGTTTCTGGCTCAAATTACCAAATATTCATTGACCAGTATTGAATAAATCGGAAATATTATGGAATTTATAAGATTGATAACACCTGCCGAAGTGTTGGAATTGGCATTCCCTTCGAATCAATATATGCCCGAAGAGATGATTCTTCCTGCAAAAATTGAGACGGCACAATATCGGTTTTTGAAGCCGGCGCTTGGAGATCTTTACGCTTGTTTAACAGAAGAACGTTTTGAATTATTTCTCGATCGATTCGTTAAACCGGCTTTAGCCTATTATGTGCGTTATTTGATAATTGATGATTTATGTGCTCTACCGGGTGCGGCAGGTTTATTGCAAGCAGAGACCGACTATGCTGAATCGGCTTCTGAGAAAAATATGGAGAGAATGAAACGTCAGGCAAAAGAGGATGCCGATGTGTTGTTAAGACAAGCTCTGGAGTATGTGGCAGAGCATGCGGAACAGTTTCCCGAATATGATGTCGAGCAAGAGAAGAGTTATAAGGTGTGTATGAAAGGAGGTTTTATTTTTTAGCTTGATGAGATGCCTTACGGGAAGGAATGAAAAAAGAGGCGAAAGGGGTGTTTAATTAAGTGTCGTTCTCAATGCTACATGAACAAATAGGTGTATGAAAGGTGTCGATTTGGTGGGTGATGTAGCTTGAGGAATATGGATGGGAGATGAAAGGGAAGCATTGATTTTTTCAAAATGGGTGTACCCAACAACAAGGGTACACCCATTTTTATATTTATACTCGTATTAGAGATTGTCTTTTTCGGCCATGTAACGCCAAAGTGGGGCTGCGTGTAGGGCCTGTTTGATTTTGTCTTCTTTCAATAAATTGCGGACTTCGGCCTCTGATAGTAATACGACACTCAAATCTTCTGTGGTTTCGGGATGGGGGGCTGAAACAATCTCTACGTCTGTTGCGACGAAGCAGTGTGTCAGATTATTCTGTGTGGATGGATTTGCCGAGATAACCATCAGCTCTCGCCATGTTCCTCCACCATAACCGGTCTCTTCTTGCAGTTCGCGACGTGCGGCATCCAATGGAGTTGCATCAGTCGGGTCGCAAACGCCAGCACATAACTCGATAAAGCTTTTCCCCAGTCCATGGCGATACTGCCGGACGAAAATGTATTCTCCGTCACGGGTTACCGCGATGGTATTGACCCAATCGGGATATTCCAGTACGTAATATTCTGGAACCGTGTGTCCGTTGGGAAGTTTGATGGTCTCACGACGTACAGTCAACCATGGACGGTGAAACAGATATTCACTCTCCAGCACGGTAGCTTCTGCCTCTTGGGGTTTAATCTCTTGTGTCATGCTATTTTGTTTCAATAACTCTCAAAAACACCTGTTGCAAAAATAAGCAAATATTGGGATGTGTCATCATGTACATTATTGGAGAGGGAGGAAAGGTGTATTTTGGGGTGTTTTGGAAGGAAAGAACAGAGTATTCTGTCTGAAAATATGGGAAAAAACGGATAGGACAGCTGTTTCTGCTTTATTTGGTGTACCTTTGTGCCCGAAGATGTGATCTCTTGCGTTCAGCGGCTCCGTGTATCGTCAGGAGCATTCTTGTCGTTCGGTCATGTTCTATTGTCTAATCTTGAATTTATCATAATGACTCAATTGGAAGAGTTCCGGGCGTTGGGACTGTCGGAAGATATGTTGACTGCGATTCGGACTAAAGGTTTTGAAACTCCTTCACCGATTCAGAAGCTGGTGATCCCCGTACTGCTGGACCCGCTGAAAACGAATGATATTATTGCTCAGGCTCAGACCGGAACCGGTAAAACGGCGGCATTCGGACTGCCACTGCTGGAACGAATTCATTCGGAAAAGAGTTGCTCGGTGCAGGGACTGATTCTCGTTCCAACTCGTGAGCTGGCATTGCAGGTTACGGAAGAGTTGTTGTCGTTTAATGCGAAACGAAAGTTGTCCATTACGTCGATATACGGGGGAGCTTCGCTCTCGGAACAGTTGCGCCGTCTGAAAAAAGGGGTGGACATTGTTGTGGGAACACCTGGCCGGATTCTTGACCACCTGCGACGGGGTACACTACATCTCGAGGAACTGAAGTTTCTGGTACTCGATGAGGCGGATGAGATGTTGAATATGGGTTTCATCGAGGATATCGAAGAGATTCTGGCCTGTACGAATGAGGAGCGGCGTATCCTGCTCTTCTCGGCGACGATGCCCGAACGGATCGTCCGACTGTCGAAAAAGTATATGCGTGAGACGCAGATTATTCGGGTTCCGACTCAGGAAATCACGACCGATTTGACCGATCAGATCTACTTCGAAGTGCGGGACAGCGATAAATTCGATGCCCTGACGCGGATTATCGATGTGGAGCCCGAATTTTACGGAATCGTTTTCTGTCGGACAAAGATTAATGTCGATGAGGTGGCCAATCGGTTGATTGAACGAGGGTATGCGGCAGAAGGGTTGCACGGGGACGTCTCGCAGGCTCAACGAGAAAAGATTCTTAAGCGGTTCAAGAAAAAATCCGTGAATATTTTGGTTGCAACCGATGTTGCAGCACGTGGAATCGACATCAATAACCTGACGCATGTAATCAACTATTCGTTGCCTCAGGATACGGAGTCGTATGTCCACCGCATCGGTCGGACCGGGCGTGCCGGAAATACGGGTACGGCAATCACCTTTATTTCCCACTCCGAGTATCGGCAGTTCAGTTCGCTGAAGCGAGAAATCAAGGTGGATATTAAGAAGGTGACGCTGCCTTCGGCTCAAGATGTCGTCGAGATTAAGAAGACCAAGATCAAAAACGATCTGACTGAGATCGTCGAGGGTCAATCCTACGAGAAGTATGTGGACATGGCCCGGGAAATTTTACAACATGTTGATCCGGATGTGGCGATGGCCTCGCTGTTGAAACTGGCGTTCAAGAATGAGCTGGAAGAGAGTAGCTATCCCGAGATACGGTCGATTAATGTGGACAGGAAAGGTACGGCTCGCCTCTTTATATCGATCGGTCGTAAGGATGGATATGATGCTCGGAAATTATGTGAGTTGCTTAAACGGGAGTGTCGCTTGTCGGACAGTAAGATCGATGATGTGCGCGTAATGGAAAGCTATTCATTTGTAACTGTTCCTTTCTCAGAGGCCCGGCAGGCGATCCGTCAATTGAATAGTATCCATAAAGGAGGAAGACCTATTGCGGAAATGGCCAAGGGCGGTACGGACGGAGAACAAAGAGGGAAAACGGAGCGAGGTACATCGGCAGATTTTTCAAGCCAACCGGGTGATGATCGCCGAAATGTTGCCGAACGGCGGCGTAAAACGCCCACACGTGAGGGTAAAGTTGCTGATAAGAGAAAGAAAAAAGAGCAATCGATCGAATGGGATAAAATTCAGTGGGATGCGATCGATCCTGATTTCGGATCGAATGTGGGTTGGGGTGGAAAATCGGGTTTCGACAAACGGCTGGCTGCTCCAAAGCGTCGGAAAAAATAGGTCACGCTGTCCGTTCTGTGACAAAGTGGCGGTAAAACTGACAGGAAAGACCTTTTTCTGTCAGTTTTTTGATGTAAAAATGTGACATTTCCCGTTTGGCATACTATGTGTAAAAGTAGGGTACGTCTTCCGAATGGAAAGACAAAATGATGAAACAATTGTTGAATAAATTTTAAAAATAACATCGTTATGAACGTTAAACCCTTATCAGACAGAGTCGTGATTGAATCCAATCCGGCAGAAGAGAAAACGGCAGGCGGATTGTATATCCCTGATACAGCTAAAGAGAAACCTCTGGCAGGTAAAGTGATTGCTGTTGGCCCTGGTACGGCTGATGTGAAAATGGAAGTCAAGGTGGGTGATCAGGTACTTTATGGTAAATATGCAGGTACTGAAATCAGCATCGATGGCAAGGATTATCTGATTATGAAACAAAATGATATTCTTGCGATTATCTAAAACAAGGTGAAAAATAAAAAGATAAATAGTTATGGCAAAAGAGATTAAATATAACGCTGATGCGCGTGAAGCGTTGAAAGTCGGTGTGGATGCATTGGCTAATGCAGTGAAGGTAACGTTGGGCCCGAAAGGTCGTAACGTGGTTATTGATAAAAAATTCGGTGCGCCGCAGGTGACTAAGGACGGTGTGACTGTTGCAAAGGAGATCGAACTCGAAGATGCAATAGCCAATATGGGTGCCCAAATGGTTAAAGAAGTGGCTTCGAAAACTGCAGACGATGCGGGTGACGGTACGACGACTGCAACCGTATTGGCACAGGCGATTGTCGGCGTAGGTGTAAAGAATGTAACGGCAGGTGCAAATCCGATGGATTTGAAACGTGGTATTGATAAAGCCGTTGCCGTTGTTGTTGAAAACTTGCGTAAACAGAGCCAAGAGGTCGGCGGTGATATCAGCAAGATCGAACAGGTCGGTACCATTTCGGCTAATAACGATAATGCGATCGGTAAATTGATCGCTGAGGCAATGAGTAAGGTGAATAAAGAAGGTGTTATCACGGTAGAAGAGGCTAAAGGTACCGAAACTCATGTAGATGTAGTTGAAGGTATGCAGTTCGATCGTGGATATATCTCTCCTTATTTCATGACCGATTCTGAAAAAATGGAAGCTGTGCTCGAAAAACCGTTGATCTTGATTACCGACAAGAAAGTGTCGACGATGAAAGAGATCATGGGTGTGTTGGAACCAGCTGCTCAGAATGGACGTGCCTTGTTGATTATCGCAGAGGATGTGGACGGAGAAGCTTTGGCTGCTTTGGTTGTGAATAAATTACGGGGGACACTGAAAATCGCTGCAGTAAAAGCTCCTGGTTTCGGCGATCGTCGTAAAGAGATGTTGGAAGATATCGCTATCTTGACGGGTGGTACGGTTATCTCCGAAGAGCGTGGTATCCGTTTGGATCAGGCTACTCTTGATATGCTCGGATCAGCCGAGAAAGTCATTGTAACCAAAGAGAATACGACTGTCGTTGACGGTACGGGCAACAAAGAGGCTATCGCCAACCGTGTAGCTCAGATCCGTAAACAGATGGAACTTTCGACTTCAGACTACGACAAGGAAAAACTGGCAGAACGTTTGGCCAAAATGGCAGGCGGTGTAGCTGTGCTTTATGTCGGTGCAGCCAGTGAAGTCGAGATGAAAGAGAAGAAAGACCGTGTTGACGACGCTTTGGCTGCAACCCGTGCTGCCGTAGAAGAGGGTATTATCCCAGGTGGTGGTGTTGCCTACATCCGTGCCGTAGCAGCTTTGGAAAAGATGAAGGGCGATAACGACGACGAAACGACCGGTATTCAGATCGTAAAACGTGCAATCGAAGAGCCGTTGCGTCAGATTGTAGCCAATGCGGGAGGTGAAGGTTCTGTTGTTGTAGCCAATGTGAAGGCTGGTAAAGATGCTTATGGTTACAATGCTCGTGCTGACAAATACGAGGATATGTTCAAAGCCGGAATTATCGATCCGACGAAAGTCGCTCGTGTGGCTTTGGAAAATGCAGCCTCGATTGCGGCCATGTTCTTGACTACAGAGTGTGTTTTGGTAAATAAGAAAGAACCAGAAGCGCCTGCTGCTATGCCTCAGGGCATGGGTGGAATGGGCGGTATGATGTAATCTTTGTCCATAATAGTAAAGGCGTCGGAAGAGATATCTTCCGACGCCTTTTTTTTGTGCCTTTTCGTGCAGCGGCCGTGTTAGTCGTGGCTTGAATGAGTGAGAGTCAGAGTATCTGTGCTCCCGTCGTAGGGTTTACCAGACGATGGGCGTACGTCCTGTTTGGATCAGATATTGGTTGGCTTGGCTGAAGTGGCGGCATCCGAAAAAGCCCCGATGAGCCGATAGGGGTGATGGGTGTACACTTTTCAAAATGCAGTTTTTTTGAGGATCGACCATGGCGGCCTTACGTTGGGCGTAATTACCCCAAAGCATATATACGATACCCTGCTTGTGTTGGGCAATGGCCTGTACGACTGCGTCGGTAAAACGTTCCCACCCTTTTCCTGCGTGTGAGGCGGCTTCGTGTGCCCGGACGGTCAGAACGGCGTTGAGCAGCAGAACGCCCTGCTCGGCCCAACGATCGAGGTTGCCGCTGGTTGGTATCGGAGCGCCGACATCTGCTTTGACCTCCTGAAAAATATTGACCAAAGAGGGCGGGAAGGGTACTCCGTCGTTGACCGAGAAGCAGAGTCCGTTGGCTTGACCAATACCGTGATAGGGATCTTGTCCTATGATGACTACTTTCAGATCGTCAGGCTTACACTTTTTGAACGCCCGGAAAATATTGCGTCCGGCAGGGAAAATTCGATGTGTTGCGTATTCCTGTTTAACAAAAGATACCAATTCTGCAAAATACTCTTTGTCGAATTCAGCCCCGATCAGAGCTTTCCATTGAGGGTCTATCCTTACTTCCATGATGTCGCATTTATCTGATTGAATTCATTCGGATACTTGCTTTGACGAAAGCCAATGCACGAATTTTTGAAATTTCCACCTCTTTGTCTGCATGGTGGGGGTTTTGGCTGACAAGTTTGATACAGCCGGGCTTATCCGATTTCTGAATATATTTTACGGTGATATACTCTTCTCCGTCGATGTCGATTGAGAGCAGGTACATGTCGCCCCAAAAGATATCCTCCAAATCGTTCAGTTGTTTATAGAGTACGATGTCTCCGCTTTTTAGCAGTGGATACATGCTGTCTCCAACGATGTAGATCGCTCCATCGCACTTGGGAAGATTTGGAATATGGATGTAGTCGACTGGATTTTGTGCCGATTTATTGAGGAATAGCGGAACGAGACCGGCTGTTCCTTCGATGTTGTATAAGGGAACACTTTGCGATGGAAGCTTATGATCGCTGTTGTGAAGAAAGGTCTGTTCGGGACGATGTTCGTTGAACATGTTTCCGGTTCCAGATTCCAGCCAGTCTGGATTTATGTTCAATTGTTGAATTATGATGTTTCGATTCCGCTCAGATAAGGCTGCTTTCCCTGTTTCGATCATTGAAAGAGCGCTCTTCCCGATGCCGAGTATGTTTGCCAGCTCTTCTTGAGTCATTGAGAGTTCATTTCGGACAGCGCGAATTCTGCTGTTGATACTCAGGTTATTAAAGTTTTTTTTCATTTTTTTTAGGGTGAGAAAGTTGGTTGTTCAATAATTGAATATATATTTGTAGAACAAAGTTAAATTATTTTATGTAAAAAAGCAAATTAAAAACGGGGAAATGTCATCTCGTTTGGGCCGATTCTCTGTCTGTTAAAGTGTGAAAATGTATAAACCGAACGGGTGACGGCAGAATTATTTTTACATCGAAAATAAAAATGGAGGAAAATGTCATGATCGAAATCAACGAAACAATTTACAAGCAGATTGCAGCATTGCTGCTTGCCGAGATCGGAGAAAAGGATTATTTCAATGGAACAATTGAGTACGATACGGAAGAGTTCTATTCGTCGTTGACATGTACGTTGATCATATGTCGGGATCCCGAGTCGTCTGAAATTTTATCCATATTGCCGATATGGTGGGATTATGATATTGCTTTGTGTGACGGGTTACAGTTGAATGATTTCAGTTGGGCGGAGTTGGATCGTTATTTGGTAAATAAAAAAGGATGATGGAACAGTCGGTCGTTTTATTACAGGATCAAGCTCGAGCAGAAAAATCAATACTTCATGTTATCCGAGAGATGAAACGGAGCCTTTCAGCCGATCAGCATGTCGAAAATGGACAAAATCATGCGACGGATCGATCTATTATAGGGACCTTGTATGAACGGGCATTGTATGAATTGTTAAGGAAAGTGAGGGGATATGTATTTCGTGAGGTGAAAACGACTTACGAATATGATACAACCGGAGAAAAGAAGGTAAAAAATGAGGTGGTTACACGAAAGCGGCAGGGACCCGATCTTGCTGCGATAATTTTCGTGTTGACCAATGTCGATTCGCAACATTGGCGGACAAAAGGATTTACCGAGCAGAATTCAATATCGGATTCGGTAACATCGCCGGATCTTTCGGCGTTTACTGATCCCGAATTGCAGGAGTTGGCTGGATGGGGGAATATTCAAAATGAGGATGAATGAAATTGACGAAGAAACAGGCTGCTGAAGAGTTGGCTAGGCGTTCTTTTGGTAATTTTGCCCGATGGATCGATCCTTCAGTACGAATGACACGTTTCCATCGGAGATACTATGAGCTTTTACACGATTTTGCTTGTGGAAAAATAAAACGGTTGATCGTTTCGATGCCGCCTCAGCATGGTAAATCATTGGGCGCATCGGTTTTGTTACCCGCTTATCTATTGGGATGTGACCCGAATTTGAGGGTTGTTCTTGCTTCGTATAATTTGCGGTTAGCGTCCCGGTTTAACCGACGGGTGCAACGGTTGATGAGTGGGGCGGCATATAAGGGAGTGTTTCCAGGAAGTCGACTGAAAACCGGAAATAGAAGTCGTGCGTTGAGAACAAGTGATGAGTTTGAGATCGAAGGATATGCAGGAGGTATGCTCAGTGTCGGTCGGGGCGGGTCGTTAACAGGAAATCCGGTAGATGTGTTGATTATGGATGATCTCTATAAAGATTCTATGGAGGCCAATTCGCCGTTGATTCGGGACCATGTATGGGAATGGTACAATGCGGTGGCAAAGACGCGGATGCACAACGACACACGGGAGTTGATCGTTTTTACACGTTGGCATGAAGACGATTTGGTGGGACGGTTGATGCAACACGAACCGGTGGTTGAGTTGCACGATCCGAAGCAGGTTGCAGATGCGGCATCGGATGCGGTCTGGTGGCATCTGAACTTCGAGGCGATCAAACGCGGTGCACCTACCCCGCTGGATTCGAGAAATGAGGGAGAGGCATTGTGGCCGCAACGGCATTCGCTGGCGCTGCTGGAACGGAAACGCCGACTCGATCCTTTTCTGTTCGAAACGATGTATCAAGGGGTGCCCTCGGTGCGGGAAGGGTTGCTGTATGGAGATCGTTTTAAGATCTATGCCGAACGGCCGGCTGAGCCGATTCGTCGGGCCAATTATACCGATACGGCCGATACGGGATCGGATTATCTCTGTTCGGTCTGTTATGAAGTCGGGGTGGATGGGGTGATTTATGTGACGGATGTGGTTTATACGGCATTGGATATGGATCGGACGGAGGAGATGGTTGCCGATATGTTGGAGAGGAACGGAACGTTGGAGGCTCGGGTCGAGAGTAATAACGGGGGACGTGGATTTGCCCGAGCTGTGGCCCGTCGGTGTCCGGGGATTCATGTCGAGTGGTTCCATCAATCGCACAACAAGGAGGCCCGGATCTTGTCGAACGCACCGGCCGTGTTGACGCAAATTGTGATGCCGGAGGGCTGGCATCTTCGGTGGAGTGAATTTTATGGTGATTTAGTCACATTCCGGAGGCTGTTTCGGACGAATCGGCACGATGATGCTCCCGACGTATTGACCGGTATCATCGAGACCGAAGCGGAGATGGCCAATCGGTCGGGGTTCTGTGCTTATGGATTTATGCGAAAGTAGCCGTTGTGGTCCGCAGTGTGGCGGTCAAGAAAATCGGGGAGCGTCTTTTGTGTTTTAGAGGTGAGTTTGAATCGGGAAGGATACGTATCGGGCGTGTCAGTCCGCTAGGAGGTCTGCCAGACGAGAAGTATGGTTGCAGGTTTCCTCTTGTTCAGTATATAAAAAAAGCCGAAAGCTCACGCTTTGACCTCTAAAAGTTCCTTCCAGTCGGTCGTGTAGCGGGGACTCAGGTGTTCTCGGTTCATGCGGAACGGTTCGGTGCCTTGTGCAGCGACGACGATCTTCCCTTTGCCGAATGTGCGGTTCATGCGATCCATCGCCTCCATCAGTCGGGTCTGTTTGTCGTGGTCAACCGGAGAAAAAAGCGAACGCTGAATCTCCGAAGCCGGGGTAATATCCGAAAGGATAACTCCGGCTTTTTTGTATCCGTAGCCGTTGCAGTAGATTTGGCGCAGGGCCTTACGGGCACTTTTTACGATGTCCGGAGTACAGGAGGTGGGTTCCGGTAGGATAGACAGTCCGGTTTCGTAGCGTTGTGGCTGGTCGTCGCGGTGTCGGTTGGTGTAGATGAAACTTCTCACTTCACGACAGACCGATTTTTGTTTGCGCAGCTTCTCCGCACACATAGAAGCAAATTCTGCGACAATTTTCTCCAGTGTTTCCAGTTCGTAGACCTCATGGGGAAAACTTCGGGAGATCGTGATTTGTTGTTTTTGCGGAGGTAGGTCATCGAAGTCGATGCAAGCGACTCCGTGCAGTTCGTTCCAAGTCTTCAGACCTGTGACTCCCATGTGTTTTTGGATCCACTCTTTGGGTAGTTGGACGAATTGTCGGGTTGTTGTGATTCCCATGCTGTCGAACATCCTTCCGTAGCGGCGGCCGATTCCCCAAATGTCGCGCAAGGGGAATTTCGAAAGAACCTTTTCGATATCTTGTGGACGATACATGTAGCAACAGCCGTTTAATTTCGGATAGCTTTTAGCTAATTTGCTGGCGATTTTGGCCAGTGTTTTGGTCGGAGCGATGCCGATGCTGACGGGAATACCTGTATTACGCCGGATGACCTGTCTGATACGACGGCCATATCCATCCAGCGGCTCGGAGATACCTCGCAAATCGAAAAATGCTTCATCGATCGAGTAGACCTCTGTACTTGGAACAAGCGAACGCAGGGTGGACATAACTCGGTGTGACATATCACCGTAGAGGGTAAAGTTCGTTGAGAAGATGGTGATGTCGTATCGGGAGATCAGGGGTTGGGCCTGATACAGCGGCTGCCCCATTTTGATGCCGACGGCTTTTGCTTCATTGGAGCGGGCGATGATACACCCGTCGTTATTGGAGAGTACGACTACGGGCTTCCCGTTCAGATCGGGGCGGAAAACCCGTTCACACGAGACAAAAAAATTGTTGCAGTCGCAAAGTCCGTACATTTTTTACCTATTTGAAAGTTTTGATTGCATGGCGCACGACACCCCAAATGATCAGTTCGTTGTCTGCCGCAACCTTGATGGGTGGATATTTGGGGTTTGAGGGAAGCAGTAATACGCAGTCTTGTTCAATTTTTACCCGTTTTACGGTAAACTCTCCGTTCAGGTAACATATGGCAATGCATCCGTCGTAGGCTTCTATGGATTTGTCTACGATCAATAAATCTCCGTTTCCGATTCCGTCGCCGTTCATGCTGTCACCCGAGACGCGGACGATGAATGTTGACGCCGGGTTGTGTATTAATGCCTGATTCAGATCGAGCGGGGCGTCCAGAAAATCGTCAGCCGGAGAGGGGAATCCCGCTTGAACGGAACCGCCCGCTACGGAGAGCTCCTGTTGTGTCGATGTGTCCGGACGAATGAACGTTAGATTGAGTTCTGAACGGTCTTCCATGTGTTTTTTGAGTTATTTTCTACAAAGGTACAGATTATCTTCGGGAGAAAGTAGAAAATAAAGACGGGAGATGTTTGAATCGATCAACAAGTGAGCCCGATTTTCAGTTAGAATCGTAAGGGTGTTGATGTTGGAAAAATAAAAGAGATCGAAGTGAATCGATCTCTTTTGGCCTTTATCTTATCTTTTGTAGCGAGACCGGGACTTGAACCCGGGACCTTCGGATTATGAATCCGACGCTCTAACCAGCTGAGCTATCTCGCCATGCCTGCAATTCGCGATCCTTTCTTTCCCCTCACTGTCTCTCAATCCGTTTTTTTTTTTGAGATCGGCTGAAATCTTTCGGACGGGATGTCATCCGCATTGCGAGTGCAAAAGTAGCAAATATTTTTTTTCGGACAAATTCTTGCGCGGCTTTTTTGATTAAAATTAAAATTCATTGAAACGTAATAGCCCGAAATCCGGAATTTTGTACCTTTATAGCCGGAAAAGAATTTAATCGATCGAACAAATAAATGTAGAAGATGAAAAAGTTGATTTGTGGGGTGTTGGTCGTATTGATGACGGCCGTTACACCTGTGCTTTCGGCCAAGTCGAACAGTGCGAAAAAGGCGGGGAAATGTGAGGTTAAGAATCTGATTTATATGATTGGAGATGGAATGGGGCTTGCGCAGGTATCCATGTTGTTGCTCGAAGGAAAATATCTGCCTACTGCGTTCAATCGCTCGGAAAATATTGCGCTGATCTCTACTTATTCGGCGAATAACCGGGTGACGGATTCGGCTGCAGCGGGAACAGCATTGGCTTCCGGTCATAAAACGGATAACGGCATGTTGGGGCAGGAACCAGATGGTACGCCTTGTGTGTCGATTATGGAACGTGCCGGTAAAGAGGGGTATCAGACCGGTCTGGTCGTTACGGTCTATTTGCAACATGCGACTCCGGGTGCATTCTATGCCCATGTGCCGAGCCGGAACGATCTGGGTGTAATTTCAGAACAATTTGTAGAGAGTGGTGTGGATGTAGCGCTCGGTGGAGGTAAAAAGTTTTTGGCTGAGGGAGAAAAAGCGGGTAAAAGCCTGATTGAAGCGTTGGAGGACAAGGATTACAAGGTGGTTTATGATATGGATGAACTCGGATCAGTCGATAAAGGTAAGGTTGTCGGTCTCTTTTCTGATGAGTATATGCCAACGGTGTTGAACGGGCGTGATCCGAATTATTTGAAGGAAGCAACAGAAAAGGCACTTGAGATTTTGTCGAACAATTGTGCCGATTCGAAAAAGGGATTCATGTTGATGGTCGAGGGTTCGCAGATTGACAGCGAAGGGCATGCCAACAATGCGGCCGGGATCTTGGAAGAGACACGCGATTTTGCACAAGCCGTGGGGGCAGCGATGGATTTTGCGGACCAAAACCCTGGAACGTTGGTGGTTGTTACGGCCGATCACGAGACGTCGGGGCTCTCGATAACGAGCAATAAGACCGATTTTACGCTCTCGGATAGCGGTATCGGATATGATTTCGGAACGACAGGCCATACCGGAATTATGGTGCCGGTTTATCTGTACGGTACGGGAGCGGAACAGATTAACGGAATTATGGACAATACCGATCTGCCGAAAAAATTGGCTGAATTGATGCGCCTGAAATAGACAGCAAACAGATAAAAAGAGAAGAGCGGAGGGACTGTGATTCATCAGTCTCTCCGCTCTTCTCTTTATGTAAAGCGTAATTCCTGGCGGTCAGCTATTTGGTAGAACCGATTGACAGCCATTTCAGTCGGAGACTGTTGGTGACCACCGAGATGGAGCTGAATGCCATTGCGGCACTGGCCAGCATGGGATTCAGAAGAATACCCCACAGCGGAAAGAGAACTCCGGCCGCAATGGGAATACCGATCAGGTTGTAGATAAACGCCCAGAAGAGATTCTCGTGGATAACCCTTGAGGTGCGGCGGGAGAGTCGGTAGGCTTTGGGCAGCAGATTTAGGTCGGAGTTCATCAACGTGATCGAAGCGATCTCCATCGCGACATCGGTGCCGTGTCCCATGGCAATACTGACATCGGCCCGGGCCAATGCCTGCGAATCGTTGATTCCGTCGCCGACCATGGCTACATGTTCCCCGCTGTTTTGCAGTTCGGTAATGTAGCGGTCCTTATCCTCGGGCAACATTTCGGCCCGGTAGTGTTCGATGCCGAGCTGTTCGGCCAAGGCTTTGGCGGTCTTTCGGTTGTCTCCGGTCGACATGACGGGATCGATGTGTAGATGACGGAGCTCTTCGATGGCCGGACGGCTCGAGGGTTTTACCGGATCGCTCACGATCAGAACTGACAGTAGCTGGTCGGCGGATCCGAAGAATACGACACTTGCTCCGGCTTGCCGGTTGCGGTCGATCTGTTCAGCAATTTTCTGCGGAATGGTTGCACCTTTTTCCTCGACGAGACGCGAGCTGCCGATCCAATAGGGGGTACCGTTGCAGATAAACTCGACCCCTTTCCCGGTTAGGCTCGAGAAGGATTCGATCGTTGGAGCCAGTGTGTCGGATTGGGGAATATGGGCGACAATCGCTTCAGCCAGTGGGTGTTCGGATTTTAGCTCGGCCGCGCGGATGATGGGACGGTATGGATCCTGTTCCGGGGCTACTGCGATCCACTCCGTAACGGTAGGACGTCCTTCGGTCAGTGTTCCCGTTTTGTCCATGACGATCGTGTCGATCCGGCACATTTGTTCGAGAGCCGTGGCATCCTTGATCAGGATTTTATTCTCGGCCCCTCGTCCGATACCGACCATTAGGGCGGTCGGAGTGGCTAATCCCAAGGCACAGGGGCAGGCGATGACCAGAACCGATACGGCCGACAGCAGGGCGTGTGAAAAGTAGTCCGTCCCGCCGATCACGAGCCAGAGAATGAAGGTCAGTGCAGCGATGCCGATAACGGTCGGAACGAAGATCGAAGCGATGCGGTCGGCTGTCCGCTGTACGGGGGCTTTGCTTCCCTGAGCCTGTTGTACGGTTTGGATGATTCGGGCCAAAAGCGTTTCGCTGCCGACTCCGGTTGCTTTCATGGTGAAGGCTCCCCGTGTGTTGATCGTTCCGGCCACGACTTTGTCGCCGACCTCCTTGGCGACGGGAAGGGGCTCTCCGGTGATCATGCTTTCGTCGACGTGGGAACGTCCCTCCGTGACCACGCCGTCGACCGGGATTTTTTCACCCGGACGTACGGAGATCCGGTCTCCCACTTGTAGGGTGGCGATCGGAACCTCCTCTTCGGTGCCGTTGCGGAGAATCCGCGCGGAGGTGGGTTGGAGACCGATCAGCTTTTTTATTGCAGAGGAGGTCTTTCCTTTGGCGCGTTCCTCCATCAACTTCCCGATCGAGACGAAGGCGATGATCATGCAGGAGGCCTCGTAGTAGACATGTGGCTCGATGCCGCGTTGTATCCAGAATTCCGGATAGAAGGTGTTGAATGCGCTGAATACGAAAGCAATCGAGGTGCTTAGTGCAACCAAGGTATCCATGTTGGACTTCCCGTGTCGGGCCTGTTTCCATCCGTTGATAAAGAAGCTCCGTCCGAAGATGCAAAGTACGGGAAGCGTAAGGATCAACATGATCAGGTGTACGTAGGGAAGTTTCATGAAGAACATACCGAGGATGGCGACGGGAAGTGCAAAGATCCACGTTCCGATCGTCCGGTGGATCATGTTTCGATAGTGGTTCTGTTCGGCTTGCTGCTGTTTGAGTGCCGTATCGTCTTCGTCGATGATCAGGTCATAACCGGCAGCTTGTACGGCTGCACGGATTTGTTGCGGTGAGAGTGCTGTTGGATCGAAGGAGACCGTGAGCTGATTGGCCGCGAAATTGACGGAGGCCTTTTCGACGCCATTGAGTTGTTGTACGGTCTGTTCGACATTCATGGCGCAAACGGCACAGCTCATCTCCAATACCGGATAGGTTTTGCTTACAATCTTTTTCATGTGTGTGTCAAAAGTTGCGTTTTGCGTCTTCAAAGGTAGAAATTTTATTCAGGAGATAGGATCCCCGATTTTAGGTATTTGAAATGTGAAAGTTGACGATATTGTCGAAAAGTAACTGTCTGACAAGGGTTCTATTTGGGATAGTTTTACTATCTTTGCAAAGTTGTAGGGGCAAAATCAATCGCTCCATTCTAAAATGGCATAAAACGAAATGGCTATGAATGACTCCAAACTACGGATCGGAATAACGCATGGGGATGTAAATGGTATTGGCTATGAGGTGATTATCAAGACGTTAGTCGATCCTCGTATGTGCGAATTGTTTACTCCGGTCATTTACGGTTCGGCGAAAGCTGCTGCCTACTACAAGAAACAGGTCGAATCGGCCGAGAATTTTGGGTTTAATATCGTGTCTTCGGCTCGGGAGGCTTCTCCGCGGAGGGTCAATCTTGTCGGATGTGTATCAGATGAACTGCGTGTAGAACCCGGTGTGCTGACGGTAGCAGCCGGCGAGGCCTCCGTTGCTGCACTTCGTGCTGCGGTGGCCGATTTGAAGGCTGGGTATATCGATGCGGTTGTGACGGCGCCGATCTGTAAAGAGAACGTGCAGAGTCAATCGTTTTCGTTCTCCGGTCACACCGAGTTCTTTGCCTCCGAATTTGGCGGGGATCCGCTGATGTTGATGTGCAGCGATCGGATGAAGGTGGGACTGGTCACTGTTCACATTCCGATCTCGGCCGTGAGTCCATCCATCACGCAGGAGCGAATTGTTGCTAAATTACGTGAATTGCGGCAATCGTTGGTGCTGGATTTTTCGATTCGCGATCCCCGGATCGCCGTGCTGGGGCTTAATCCGCATATTGGCGACGGCGGCTTGATCGGTAACGAAGAGCAGGAGATCATTATTCCGGCGGTACAAGCCGCATTTCAAGAGAAGATCTTGGCGTTTGGCCCATTTGCAGCCGACGGATTTTTTGCCGCTTGCAGTTATATGAAATACGATGCCGTGCTGGCTATGTATCATGATCAGGGACTAGCACCGTTCAAGGCATTGAGTCACGGCGGAGTGAACTTTACCGCAGGACTGCCGATCGTCCGGACTAGTCCGGCGCATGGTGTCGGATTTGATATTGCCGGACAGAATCGTGCGGATGCGCAGGCGATGCGTGATGCGATCTATATGGCTATCGATGTGGTTCGAAGTCGACAGGAGTATGCATTAATGACATCGAATCCATTACAGAAGTACAGAAGGGATAACGGGGCGGACATGTCGGCTTCGGATTTGCCCGAACAACAAGAAGATTAGATAATAATTCAGCGAAGGGGCACAGGTTGTATTGTGCCGGAATTTATTAAAATAAAAACATGATGGTAAAAGTAACATTTCCCGACGGCGGCGTTCGTGAGTACGCCAAGGGAACAACGGCAATGCAAATTGCATCGAGCATCAGTCCTCGTTTGGCGCAAGAAGCGCTATCGGCGACGGTAAACGGAGAGATTGTAGATTTAAACCGTCCGATCGAGCAGGATGCGACAATTCGATTCCACAAATGGGAAGATCCTGAAGGGAAAAAGGCCTTTTGGCACTCTTCGTCACATTTGATGGCAGAGGTTCTTGAGGCTCTTTATCCGGGAATCAAATTCGGTATTGGACCGAGTATCGAAAATGGATTCTATTACGATGTAGACTCACCAGTACCCATAACCGAAGGTGATCTTCCTAAGATCGAGAAGAAGATGGAGGAGCTGGCTCGGACGAAAGAGGAGATTTGTCGTCGCGAGGTGAGCAAGGCAGAAGCATTGAAGACCTATACAGAAAAGGGTGATCAATATAAGGTAGAGTTGATCGAAGGACTCGAAGACGGAACGATCAGTTTCTATACGAATGGAAACTTTACAGATCTGTGTCGTGGTCCGCACTTGCCCAATATGGGTTATATCAAGGCGATCAAGTTGACTTCGGTGGCAGGGGCTTATTGGCGCGGTGATGAGAAAAATAAGATGTTGACCCGAATCTACGGCATTACCTTCCCGAAAAAATCGATGTTGGATGAGTATCTGGCGATGCTTGAAGAGGCAAAAAAACGGGATCACCGCAAATTGGGCAAGGAGCTCGAACTGTTCTGTTTTTCGCCGAGAGTGGGGGCCGGTTTGCCGTTGTGGCTGCCTAAGGGAGCCGCTTTGCGTGATCGGTTGGAGCAGTTTTTGAGAAATGTCCAGAAACAGTATGGTTACCAACAGGTTATGACACCGCATATCGGTATGAAAGAACTGTATGTCACCTCGGGACACTATGCCAAATACGGGAAGGATTCGTTCCAGCCGATCCATACGCCGGATGAGAGCGAAGAGTTCTTGCTCAAACCGATGAACTGTCCGCATCACTGTGAAATCTATAAATTTAAACCACGTTCATATAAGGACCTGCCGTTGCGTTTTGCGGAGTTCGGTACGGTTTACCGGTACGAACAGAGCGGTGAGTTGCACGGTTTGACCCGTGTGCGCGGATTTACCCAGGATGATGCACACATCTTCTGCCGTCCTGACCAGTTGAAGGATGAGTTCATGAAGGTGATCGACATTGTGCTCTATATCTTCAAAACGTTGAGCTTCGATAAGTTTACGGCACAGATTTCGCTGCGCGATCCGAACAATAAGGAGAAATATATCGGAACGGACGAGAATTGGCACAAGGCCGAACAGGCAATTATCGAGGCTTCTAAAGAGAAGGGGTTGAATACGACGGTCGAATTGGGCGAGGCTGCATTCTATGGGCCTAAATTGGACTTTATGGTTCGGGATGCCATCGGACGTCAGTGGCAGCTGGGAACAATTCAGGTCGACTACAATCTGCCTGAGCGGTTCAATTTGACCTATAAGGGTTCGGATGACAAGGAACATCGGCCGATCATGATCCACCGTGCTCCGTTTGGCTCGATGGAACGTTTCGTAGCGGTATTGCTCGAGCATACGGGAGGAAAATTCCCGTTGTGGTTGTCGCCGGATCAAGTGGTAGTTTTGCCGATCAGCGAAAAATTCAACGATTATGCGAAAAAAGTTTCAGATTTTCTAAATAATTCCGATATTCGTGCACAGGTAGATGACCGTAACGAAAAGATAGGACGTAAGATACGTGATAATGAATTGAAACGAATTCCGTTCCTGTTGATCGTGGGCGAAAAAGAAGAACAGCAGCAAACAGTTTCCGTGCGTGCGCAAGGAGAGGGTGACAAGGGAACCATGACGCTCGATTCGTTTGTTTCATTGGTCCGCGAGACGGTTGCCGGAGAGATTCAGAAAATCAATGAATAGCGAAAATTTATTTGTTTCACTAACGTAAGGAGGACAAAGCTATAATAACAAAACCGAAACCCGTAGCAGTACGGCCAGGCCGTGTGCAGGAAAAAGAGGCTGCGCATCGAATCAATAATTTTATTACTGCCCCGCAAGTAAGAGTCGTGGGCGAACATGTCGAACAACCTGTAGTCGTATCGTTGCGCGAAGCGCTCGATATGGCCGATGAGTTGGGACTGGATCTGGTTGAAATCTCACCGAAGGCCGATCCTCCAGTTTGTCGGATTGTCGATTATTCGAAGTTTCTTTATCAGCAAAAGAAGAAGGCTAAAGAGATTAAGTCTAAGGTTACAAAGGTCGTTGTTAAGGAGATCCGTTTCGGACCCAATACAGATGACCATGACTATAATTTCAAGCTGAAACATGCCGAGAATTTTCTGAAAGAGGGGGCCAAAGTAAAAGCGTACGTTTTTTTCCGAGGACGTCAGATTGTATTTAAAGATCAGGGTGAGATTCTTTTGTTGCGTTTTGCTACTGATCTCGAAGATTTGGCCAAGGTAGAGCAAATGCCGCGTTTGGAAGGGAAAAGGATGATTCTGGTGCTTGCTCCGAAACCGAAGAAATAGGCTTTGTCCGAATTAGATCTATTATATAAGCCCGAGGAGCTGTGCTTTCTCGGGATTATATGTTTATAGAGTGGGATTTTGATATAGCTTTACGAAAAAAGCGACAAATGATTTGATAGAAAACGAAAATTAACTAATCCATAAAATTAAAAAAATGAGACGGAATGTTTTTAATTGGATCGCAGCAGTTTGCGTGTCGGTATTTATGATGGGAGTAAATGGCTGTGCTACAGATGCTAATGCACGGGAGGGAGAAGATCCCATTACACCGGTAGCTCCAGCTGATCGTGAGGTGGGAATTGCCTACGGATTGTGGATGGATCGGGATATGTGGAGTAATCCTAACAATACGTGGGGAACTCCTACGTTGGGTCTTTATGATTCCCGTGAACGTAGAATTATCCGACAGCATGCACAATGGCTGGCCGATGCCGGAGTAGATTTTGTTTGGCTCGACTGGTCAAACAATATAACTTATGATCCGGATGAACTTTGGGTCGGTGGAAAACAGGATTTGATTGAAGATGCAACTGCGATTCTGTTCGATGAATATTATAAGATGTCTAAAGCCGGAATGGATCATCCGCGGATCAGTATCTTTATAGGGGTGACAGGTGCACCTGAAGCCGTCACAGATGGGCGGCTCCAGAAAAAAGCCGATCAGGTTTGGGATATGTATGCCAATAATCCGAAGTATAAAAGCATGATGCAGCTGTATAAGGGGAAACCTTTGTTGGTTGTATATGTCAACACACCTTCTCCATGGCAGACCGGTACTCCAGATTGGGATGACGATCGTTTTACGGTACGTTGGATGACAGGATATGTATCGGAACAGGCTTCTTTGCGGACAGAGGATCGGATTAGTAAATACGGCTACTGGTCGTGGGAAGATCGTGGTGAGCAGACCTATCCGATTTGTGACGGTCAGCCAGAGACCATGGTCGTATGTGCTGCGGTTCGTAAACAAGCAGAACCAGGAGAGAGCGGATATATTCCGGAAGTAGGACGTCGCAATGGCGAAACGTTTAAAGAACAATTTGCTCGTGCTCGTAAGATAGGAACTCACTTTGCTATGGTTGTATCATGGAATGAATGGACTACGGGAGAACAACCCAGTGCAGAGGTAAGTAAGGATCTTGAACCGTCGAATGAATGGGGGGATCAGTATTTGCAGCTCCTGAAGGAGGAAATTCGTAAATTCAAATCCGAATAAAAATAAGTTGGTGAATGACGGCGAGTGCCGAAGTGAAAAATCAAGGTATGAGAAGAGTTTTGAAGACATGGGCGATTGCAGGATTCGCCGTGTGTATGTGTAGTTGTGATAGTACGAATAATCAGTCGCTGAGTACTGCAGGTTTTGAGTCTGTTACGATTGGAGGTGAGTTGGGAGAGCGGCTTAACCGGAATTTCGATCGGATGGAGACAGAGTTGTATCAGCCCGAACAGGTTTATTGGACTGAGGAGGAATCCGGAGGCTGGCCGGCCGATAAGGAGGGTCGGACGATTCTGGCACTGGTTCTCGATGCACGTGCTTCGCATAGGACTCCGAAGTATTTGGATGAGCTGATCACGCTGTTGCCCGAGTATTTGAATGCCAAGGGGTATTTGGGATCGATCCATGAAGGTCAGGTTGACGAACAGCAACTCTCCGGTCACGGGTGGTTGTTGCGCGGACTTTGTGAATACTATGCATGGAAACAGGATCCGAAGGTATTGGATATCGCCAAAACCATTGTTGATAGTCTGTTCCTGCCGATCGCTCCGTTTGTCGAACGCTATCCGCTCAGTAACGAGGAGCGTGTTGTCGGTACGGGAGAGATGTCCGGAAGTATACAGAATACGGTTAACGGATGGCGTCTGTCATCAGATATTGGATGTGTGTTTATCGGTATGGAGGGGCTGATCCACTCTTACCAATATATACCCTCAGCCGAGTCGAAGGCGTTGATCGAACAGCTGATTGATCTGTTCCGCAAAATGGATTTGGTCGGTATCAAGGCACAGACGCATGCCTCGCTGACCGCGATGCGCGGCATGTTGCGGTATGCTTCGTTGACGGGCGATACGACACTCGTGCCAGAGGTTGAATCACGCTGGCAACTCTACAAGGAGTATGGAATGACCGAGAATTACGAGAATTATAACTGGTTCGAGCGTTACGATACGTGGACCGAGCCGTGTGCAATTATCGACTCATATCTCGTGGCCGTACAGCTTTGGGCAGCGACGCGTAATCCGGCCTATCTGGAAGATGCTGAGAGAATCTATTTTAATGGGATCGGTGCTACGCAGCGGGCAAACGGCGGATTTGGTTGCGATCGTCCGGTGGGTGTAGTCTTTCCCGATATTGCGATCCATGCCGATGAAGCCCATTGGTGTTGTACGATGCGAGGCGGAGAAGGTTTGGGCCGAGCTGCAGAATATGCCTATTTTACGGCTGGAGATACGGTTTTCGTTCCGGCCTATCACGAGAGCGTGTTGGCGTTGGCCGATCGTGGACTTACTTTGGAACAGCATACGGAGTATCCGTTCGGAAATCGGGTCGAATTTGTGGTTAAGGAGGCTCCGAAGCGGGAGATGACTTTGGCCCTGTTTGTTCCGTCGGATATGCGCGTCGAATCGATGGTTGCATCACGGCCGGAATTCGGAAAAATTTCGGGTCCTCAGGATGGTTTTGTTACGGCAACGGGTCGATTTGCAGCGGGAGATACCCTGACTCTGACGTATGGGTTTGATGCCCGTTGGGTACGGCTCGAGAATAAGGACGTAACGGATTCGTGTCAGTACAAAGCGATGTATGGTCCGTTGGTGTTGGGTTATGAAGCGGAGGCACCTCTCGGATTTATGGGTGAGGTAGAAATTGTACCTGCGGCCGATGGCCGAAGTTGTGCGGTACGCGGAGCCAAAGAGTGTAGTCCGGTTGCCGCAGGAAAAAGCGGTAAAAATAGTTTTACACGTGACGGCATGACGTTTGAGGTTGTTGAAGGAACGGAACATCGTTTTACGCCGTTGTATCATTTGCTTGATCCGGCCGTCTCTATCGGAGCGAATTATCACCGGATGGTGACCGTAAATATGTATCCTTTGGTAGAATAGTATATCTATTCTATAAAGTAGATTGATATATGAAAACATTGAAATTTAAGACGAATGCCAAGTGTGGCGGATGCGTTGCCCGGATTGGAGAAGCGCTCGGAAAATTTGTGCCGGAGGGTAAATGGTCGATCGATCTTTCGACTCCCGATCGGGTGTTGACCGTTGAGACGGATCTTCCGGCAGAAGAGATTGTACGGATTGTGACCGGAGCAGGATATAAGGCAGAGGTTTTGTAGGGGTTAAAGGCTGCTTGGTATAGCGATCCAAAAAGCCAAGGTAAAGGAGAGGGGACCGAACTTGTTCGGTCCCCTCTCCTTTTTATCATATATTCCTACCTTTTAATGAGAAAAATTATTCCGTGAGGGTAATCTGTCCCAAACGGTAGCGGTGTTTTCCGTCGTCACCGTCGTAGGGCAGTTCATAGATCGGTGTTCCGTCGCGCATGCCGGCCGATACGTACAGCGTGTAGGTCCCCGGTTTGCAACTGCGGAAAAAGGTCCCCGCCTTATCCTCATACCTCGGGGCGATGCGGAACGGTTGTACGACCTCTTGTTTAACGGCGGCTTGGGGTTCTGCGACTGGGAGGTCTTTCAGATCAAACTGGTCGACGACTAACGTCGAGACGATGCCACCCTGATCGTCTTTCAGGGTGAAACAAGGGTATCCGCCCTTGTAACAGGGGGCAACTCCCGTATTGCTCCACAGAGACCGGATCTCGAAAGTTTCGCCCATACGGACACTCTCCGGCCATTCGGCAGACTCCATAAAGAGCCGGTAACCCATCCGTCGGTTGATGCGGTCGATGATGTCCCGATTCTCTTCGAGCAGGATGCGCGGCCACCAGTGAATCGACATGTAGGAACCGTGATAGTCCTCGACGGCTTTCAGCAGCAGCTCTTTGTCCCAGCTGCCACGCTCTTTGGCTCCGCCGTAGTGCTCATGTTCGAGAATGACGGGAAGGGTAGGCCAGAACAGTTGGGCCATCTCGCTGTGGTACCACGATCGTGGAGGCGGTTGTACCAGAATGCTGTCATCACGGATCGTGACACCTTTCGAGAAGGCATAATCTGTAATCGGGAAACGTGCTCCGGGCTTGTCATGACCGGCGAAGTCATCCGAAATGCAAAGCTGCGTATTCTTGAAGTGTTTCAGGTAGAGGTCGATATGTTTCTTTTGGGTTTCAACGCTCCATTCGTGACCGTGTTTGGGCGTAGTCATGACGGTGTGCCCCTCGCCCCACATGCCGAAGTGTCCGACATCGACGAACGCGACATGCGGATTGTTGTCGTAACGTTTAGCCATCGCCTCCAAAAAATGATCTACCTTTTCGAGGAAGATGGGATCTTCGTATTCCGGTTCCTTGTAGTGACCTTCGACGTCGTAGCCTTGCGCTCCGGCATCAAATACCCACTTGGGAGTCGCATGATAGAGCCAGCTCTCCATGGCGCTGACGCGGAAGGCGATGAATTTTCCTTTATCGATCCATCGTTGTGCCGGTGTATCGAGCAGTTCCCACACGAATACGCCCTCTTCCGGCTCGAGAAAGGCCCACGGAACTCGTAGGTAGACGGTGCTCAGGCCCGGAAAATCATCGAGTGTGTCCGACGGAGCGAGTTGCGACCCGTAATTGTTCAGGATATTCGAGTAGAAATGCATGGTCCAGCCCATGCCGGGATTGACAAGGGCTTTCCCATGATCGGTCATTGTTGCGCGACACTGTCCGTTGTCAACGGTCAGCGTTCCTGCTGTTGTTGCAGGATTGGGCGTATCGACTGTGTGCCGTTCAGCAGCAACGGCATGTCGGTAGGTACCTGTTGCGAGTGCCGCTGTCACGAGGCCGGCTTGCTGAAGAAAAGTTCGTCGGTTTATTTTTTTCATGGCAGTTTGGGTTTGGTTCTAAACAAAGATACATATTTTATCGTTTGTTTACCAGACACCCATGACAACCTTTGCGCGTGTTTGAATATCTTAAAAAAAGATTTATTTAGCGTGTATATATTTTTGTTTCTTATTTATTGAAAGAGTGATCAGCCGGCATGTCTACTCCCTGCCACATTTTGACGGTTGTCCACGGTTCGTCGGGAGTAGCCCAGAACGGGTCATCAGCCGGTAATCCCAATGGGAGGAAACCAGTTGTACAGAGATAAAGGCTTCCTGTATTGACATAGCCTTCTGCCATCGAGGGCTGGGAACCGACCAGTCCGACTTTGAGCCAACCTTTGTCATCGAAGGTTCCAGGAGCTTCCATCAACCGTTTGGCAACGGCAGTCATGGCACAACGTACCTGTGCCGGAGTGACCGTGCTTTCGAGCTTGTGCATCAGGGCAATCTGTCCGAGCGCTTGGAAAACTCCGGTGCGATAACACAGCGAGCGTCCGAACGGAGGAAATGTTCCTTCGGGCGAAATCGACCGTTCAAGAATAGAGGCGTATCGGGCCATACGAGCTTCTACGGTGTTGTATGTAGCGTCCGAAGCTAATTTATGCCGGTTGAGGATCTTTACGATGTCGACCAACATCGGCTGAATGACAAAGCTGTTGTAATAGTCCCAGTGAAACTGATCGCCATCTCCGTAGGTTGCATCACCCTTGAATCGTTCGAGATGTTTGTTGACCGCATAGTCGATGCGCATCAGGTCGCCCCCCAAATCGTTATCTAACAGAAAAGCTTCGATCGTACCGCTGAAAAGCAGCCAGTTGTTGGTCGGGGTGCGGATCGAACGGGTCGATTTGAGACAGTCGACGACTTGTTGTTTTACGGTGTCGGATAGTTTGTCCCAGATTTGTGTTTTGGCTCGGATCAGGCCGTGCGCGAAAAATGCAGCATCGACCAACGGTTGCTGATGTTCGGTGAAGTTCATGAAGTCGGGCGACTCCGGATTTGTGGCGTTGTCGATCGCTTTGAGTGTCAAGTCAATGTATTTAGCTCGAAGTTGTCCTTCCGGAGTGTCGTCTGGACCTAGTTCGAGCCATGCCGACAGACCGCAGAAAGTACGTCCGAATGCTTCCAAATAAGCAACGTGATAAGCTCGGTCGATGGTTGTTTCGATCGGCATCTTTTCTTTGAGTTTTCCCTCTGCCAAGGAGCTGATTACCGGATAGCAGATTTTATCCATCAGGGAAACCCAGTATTCACGTGTAGTTTGCTCTGGGGCTTTGTTTTGGGTCGCTTTCTCTTTTGCAAAGAGATTGCCGCAGTATAAGAGTAAAAGGGAGAAACAGATGATTAGTTTTTTCATGGAGTAAAAAGTTTTAGGTTTGATGATTTCAGAGAGAATTTTGTAGAATAGAGGTTATCTATTTTCCCAGAGGATCTAGGCGTGCATCCCAAAGATGTTTTTTCAGTTTTTTGAAATATTTGTGTCGATAGAGTGCCTCCAGATAGTAGTAGTCGGCATATACTAACGGAACATCCACTTCAGATTTGGCCGGACGACTGCCAACTGAGTGCATCAGGATGAAATTTCCGTTTGTGCCGATTGGTGCAGTGTAAGCGGGAGTCGAGAGCGATGCAACGATCTGATCGGCCGCATCAGCATATTTCGGATCACTGTATAGGGCAAGTTCATAAAGTCCGGAGGCGAGAATGGCTCCGGCCGATGCGTCACGTTCTTCGTTCGGGATGTTGGGTGCGTCGAAATCCCAGTACGGAATTTTGTCTTCAGGCAGACGGGGGTGTGAAAGGATGAAGTCGGCTATTGCCTTTGCTTGTTCCAAGTATCGTTTGTCTTTGGTGAACCGATAACAGGTAACGAAACCATACAATCCCCATGCCTGTCCGCGTGCCCAGGCCGATTCGTGTGCAAATCCCTGGGCGGTGTTTTTCATTCGTACAGCACCTGTTTCGGGATCGTAGTCGACTACGTGATAAGAGCTATGGTCGGGTCGGAAGTGGTTTTCGAGCGTTTTATCGGCATGAGATACGGCTATTTTGTAGAAGCTGGAATCGCCGCTGTAAAGGGTTGCATTGAACAGTAGTTCTAAGTTCATCATGTTATCGATGATGACAGGACATTTCCAGCGAGCATTCGGATTCCACGACATGATAACACCTGCTTTGGGTTGAAAACGTGTGGACAGCGAGCGGGCCGATTGAATCAATATGTCAGGATATGTCGGATTTCCTGTAATGCGGTAACCGTTGCCATAGCTGCATCCCATCCGGAATCCGATATCATGATCCGCTGTGCGATTCTTGATCCTTTCGAGCCGTTCGGTCTGTTCAGTTGCGCGGGCTTTCCATTTCGGATCGCCCGTCAGTTCGTATAGATACCATAATGAACCAGGGAAAAAACCGCTGACCCAAGCTTCGTACGGGCAATAGTAATATTTTCCATTTTGGTATGTCTGTGGGCTTTTGTGGAATCCCTGAGCGATTAGCGAATCGTACTGTAAATCGATTTGTTGAACGGCCGATTCTACACTTTTTTCGACGTCTATTTTTGACGATACTTTTTTGCTGGAAGCATCTTGTGCTGATAGAAAGACGAAAGCACAAAGGATGATTGTCCACTTGAAATTCATCTTCATTTTCTCAAGTTTTTTGTTAGTATAAAGGGTAAGGTCTGATTTTTTATTTAATGCAACCGTTTGCGCAAATGTAATCTATTTTCTGATAAAAGCAATTTTTTTAGTGGTGAAAATAGGCAATGAATGGTATTTTATGGAGTTTTTAGAGCTTTTTGAGTGCTTTTATGGATTTATGTCGAAAAGAATTGTTTATATTTGCAAACGGTTGCATATTTTACCGAATGGTCTGAAATGAGAACGAAAAAGATATCGATCTATGATATTGCTCAGCAGTTGGGGGTTTCGACTTCGACCGTATCCCGTGCGTTGCAAAATAATCCGGCGATCAGTGAAAAAGTTCGAGAGCGGGTTCGGGAAACAGCCGAGGCGTTGGGATATAAGCCCAATTTGTTTGCGGTTAATCTGCAACGAGGAACAACACGAACCATAGGTGTTGTGGTTCCGATGGTGAGCCGAAACTTTTTTTCTATGGCTATCGATGGGATCGAGGAAGCGGCTTCGCAGCGTGGTTATGACGTGATGATCTTTCAATCGCGGAATGAACGGGAACGCGAAGAGCGGATTATTAACAGTCTTTCGAATGGTAAGGTAGATGGTGTAATCGCTTCTTTAGCTTCAGATGGCGGCGATTATGCGTATTACAAAGTTTTGTCGCGTTATGGAACTCCGCTGGTGTTATTTGATCGTTATGTCTCCGGACTGGAGGCAGGAACCGTGTTGCTTGATGACTATCGCGGAGCGTTCGATACGGTCGAACACCTGATTGATCAGGGATGCCGTCGGATTTATCACTATGCCGGTTCGCAACAGGTTAGTATATGGCAAAATCGGCGGAAAGGGTATGAAGAGGCGTTGCGAAAGCATGGAATAGAACCTGAACCGGATTGGATTACCATAGGTGCAACGACTGAGGAGGGAGGCTATCAGGCGATGGAACGATTATTTGCATCCGGAAAAGTTTTGCCTGAGGCGATCTTTTTTGCTGGAGATTATGCTGCTTTGGGTGCTTTTCGGTCGATGCGTAGACATGGAATCCGGGTTCCTGAAGATGTAGCTTTGGCCGGATTTGCGAATGAACCGTTTTGCGAACTGATCACACCGAGTTTTACCTCCGTCGAACAGTTTGGTTACAGGATGGGAAATACAGCAGCACAGATGTTGTTGGACAAACTTGATGGAGCTCCTTATATGGATGTAGTCATCTCGCCCAGGCTCATTGTCCGTGATTCTTCGTTATGGGCAAAAGGGAAATAGTTACGAAATACAATTCATTTAATGGTTTAAAAAATAACAGATATGCAGTATGAAGAACGTTATGCCGTACATCCGGAAGATGCGAAGAGGTACGACACGGAGCGACTCCGAGAAGAGTTTTTGATTGAAAAGTTGTTCGAACCGGACGATATCCGCTTGGTCTATTCGGCTTATGACAGACTGATTGTAGGTGGAGTCATGCCCGTGAAACAGACGTTGGAATTGACTCCGATCGATCCTTTGAAGGCCCCCTATTTTTTACATCGACGTGAGCTGGGAATCATCAACGTAGGAGGGAAAGGTGTTGTTTGTGCTGGTGATGCCGAGTTTAAACTCGATTATAAAGAAGCGTTGTATCTGGGAAGCGGAGACCGGATGATAACTTTCCGTTCGGAAGATGAATCGGCACCGGCCCTGTTTTATATCAACTCGGCACCGGCTCATCGGAACTATCCGGATCGTAAGGTAACCAAGGCCGATGCCGTGGTGGCCCATATGGGTTCGCTCGAGGATTCGAATGAGCGGACGATCAATAAGTTGATTGTTAGTCAGGTACTTCCTACATGTCAGTTGCAAATGGGTATGACCGAACTTAATACCGGTAGTGTATGGAATACGATGCCTGCTCATACGCACAACCGACGGATGGAGGCCTATTTCTATTTCGAGTTGCCGGAGGAGGCTGCCGTATGTCATCTTATGGGGCAACCCCAGCAGACCCGTCACATCTGGATGCACAACCATCAGGCCGTGTTGTCTCCCGCGTGGTCGATTCATTCGGCTTGTGCAACGCACAACTATACGTTTATATGGGGAATGGCCGGAGAGAATCTCGATTACGGGGATATGGATACTTGTGCAGTAACCGATTTAAAATAGCAGACGATGAACATTCAGGAACTTTTTTCATTAAAGGGTCGCGTCGCGTTGGTGACCGGTGCGACACACGGTTTGGGCATGGCAGTAGCTACGGCGTTGGCCGAGGCAGGAGCAACATTGGTAGTAAACGGACACTCGGCCGATCGATTGGAGCAAGCATTGAAAGCCTATCGTGAGAAAGGAATCGATGCTAAAGGATATTTGTTTGATGTAACAGACGAACAGGCGGTCATTGAGTTTGTTGGACGGATCGAGCGCGAAGTCGGACCGATTGATATTTTGGTGAACAATGCGGGGATCATCAAACGGATTCCGGCATTGGATATGACTCTTCCGGAGTGGAACGAAGTCATTACCACCGATCTGACCTCACCGTTTTTGATGTCGCGGGCCGTAGCAGCAGGAATGATTCAGCGTGGAGGTGGCAAGATCATCAATATGTGTTCGATGATGAGTGAAGTGGGGCGTGATAGTGTTACCGCTTATGCAGCGGCAAAAGGCGGACTGAAAATGCTGACCAAGAATTTGGCGACCGAGTGGGCGAAATATAACATTCAGGTCAATGGAATCGGGCCTGGCTATTTTGCTACGGCACAGACGGCACCGATCCGTCAGAATGGAAATCCGTTTAATGAGTTTATTATCAGTCGGACACCTGCATCCCGTTGGGGCGATCCCGAGGATTTGGCCGGAACGGCCGTATTCCTTGCCTCTAAGGCATCGGATTTCGTGAACGGCCACATTTTGTATGTTGACGGTGGAATTTTAGCCTCGCTTGGACGAGCATCAAATGAGAATTAATAATGATCAAAGGTTATGAAACGGATTTTATTTGCAGTTTTGTCGTGTGCATCGATCTGTTTTTCGTGTACACGCGACATGGTGGTCGATGTGACCAACCCGATTGATTCGGATCGATCAGGAGAGACGGTCGAGGTATCGTGGAGCGAAGTGCAGACCGCTTTGCCAGGAGCAGTCGCCGGAAAACTCTTTGTGCTGAACCAGGCAGGAGATACGCTCCCCTGTCAAGTGATAACCGCAGGAATGGATCAACCTCAGAGTCTGATCTTTCAGGTATCCCTGCCAGCCAATGCAACCGAAAGTTTCCGGATTTGCAGCAGCGATGATTCGGTCCGGTTTGAATCGCAGGTGTTCGGCCGTTTCGTGCCCGAACGCATGGATGACTTTGCATGGGAGAATAACCTGATTGGATACCGTATGTACGGTCCGGCTCTTCAGGCTACCGGAGAGATCAGCAACGGTATCGATGTGTGGCAGAAGCGCACCTCGAAATTAGTTGTAGACCAATGGTATAAGAACGGAAACTATCATGTTGACCATGGTGAAGGACTCGACTGTTATAAGGTGGGTCGGACGCTCGGGGCTGGAGCCATGGCGCCCTATCTGAATGATACGATATGGCTTGGGAACAACTATGTTACCTATAAGGTATTGGATAACGGGCCGATCCGTGTGTCGTTTGAATTGACTTATGCGCCCTATTTGGCAGGAAGTGATTCGGTCGTTGAGAAACGTATCATTTCACTGGATGCCAATACCCGATTCAATCGTGTGACCGAAATCTATGATCGCTCGATGCCAGTTGCAGCCGGAATCGTGTTGCGTGAAGGGGGTGAACGGGCTGAGACGGAACACTACGTAGCTTATTGGGAGCCTGAATGCGGAGCCGACGGAAATACGGGAATCGGAATGATTTTCCCGGAAGTATCGGTAACGAGTCTGGAAAATTGCGGACACTTGTTGGCAAAGACCTCTGTTGAAGCAAATCAACCTTATACCTACTATACAGGAGCAGGATGGAGTAAAGCTGGTACGGCGAATGCCGATGCTTGGTTCGAACAGGTTAATGAGGCTTATGTGAAATTGTCGAATCCGTTGCAGGTTAAGATCCGATAACGGAGGAATTATAGAAAATTGATAGATGGGAATTCGGGAAACGGAGCTTTGGGGAACCGTTTCCCGAATTTTTTGTCGGTTTTGATGTCCGGAGGACAAAAGGTTTCGTGTGATTAAACTGTATGAGGATTTTTTGTTTGGTCGGTTGTCAGGAAAAATTTAACATCGTTATATAGAAGTAACTTTTTTCGGAGATGAGCGGCATGAGGAGAAGCTCTTGAAAAAAAATGGATAATTTTCCAGGTCAATCAAATCGCGTATTTGAACGGAAGAAGAGAACTGTTGTAGTTTGAAAGATTTTCGGGGAAATGATAGCGGTATGATAAAGGAGCAGTCCACTCAATGGACTGCTCCTTTTATCTTTAAAGTCATAAACCGAGTTTCTGAAAAGCTACCGGAACGATTTCTCGAAAATATTGATCAGTTCCGGATTGCTCAAGGGACGAGGATCGAGATAGAAGAGCATGGTCATCGTTTCACGGGCGTTAGCAACGATTCTCGGGAAATCGGCTTCCGTCGCACCCCAATCGGAGAATTTGAGGTCGTAAACACCGCAATCTTTTTGCAGTTGCACCAATGCACGGATAAAGTCTTCGGGATCGTCGCTTCTCTTTCCGGTCATGGCTTGAGCCATCTCCCTGTATCGTTCCGGAACATCGTTGAGGAAACTCGACAGATAGGCTTCCGAAATGATAATCAGTCCGGCCCCGTGAGGTAATTTCGGGAAAAGTCCGCTCATGGCATGTTCCAAAGCATGTTGAGAGATGGTACATGAGGTTGCCTCGACCATGCCGGCCAACATGCTGCCTAAAGCTACATTCGCACGTGCTTCCAAATCTGTGCCATCTTTGACGGCTTTGGTCAGGTTGGAGGCAATCAGCTCGATGCTTTTCAACGAATACATTTGACTGAGTGGACTCGCGATGTTGGCCAAGTAGCCTTCGACGGAGTGGAACAGGGCATCGAAACCCTGGTAAGCGGTCAGATGTGGGGGGACCGATACCATCAGTTCCGGGTCGACGATCGAAATGGTCGGGAAGGTTTCGTCCGTTCCGAATCCGATCTTCTCTTCTCCGTTTGAAATGACGGTCCATTGGTCAGCTTCGGTTCCCGTTCCGGCTGTCGTGGGGATAGCGATGATCGGGAGGACTCCCTTTGTGATGGGTTTTGCCTTGCCGCTGCCTCCGCTGATGTAATCCCAGTAGTCGCCGTCGTTGCGGGCCATGATAGCGATCGATTTGGCGGAATCAATGGAGCTACCGCCTCCTAAACCGATGATGAAGTCGCATCCCTCTTCCCGGCAGATCGTAGCGGCTTCCATCACATGTTCGCGGATCGGATTGGGAAGTATTTTATCGTAGATCACGTAAGGGATTTTTTGAGCATCGAGAGCTTGGGTCAGTTTGTCCAGGTACCCGAATTTTCGCATTGAAGTACCTGAAGAGATGACGATCATGGCTTTACGTCCCGGCAATTTTTCTGTTGCCATACGTTTGATTTCTCCATTCCCGAAAAAGATGCGGGTTGGAATGTACTGTCCAAAAACTTGTTTTACCATATCTTGAGGTTTTAAAAAATGTTTGTGTCTGATTGGGTGAAAATTTGATGCCTGTTCTTATTCACTATTCAATAAACGAGTCAAGTACCGGATATAATATGTGTCTTTGATAAGCATCTGTATTTATACTTTATTGCAAAGTTGAAAATAAGCGGTTCCCTCCATTTCAATCAGTAGCTCGTCCCGACAAATGTCAGCCTTCATAAAGATGATAGGCAATGAACCGTATCGCTTTTTGAGTATTTGTTCGACAGCGGGACGGTCGTGCGGATGTTTTAAGTAGATCCGAAGGTGGGAGAGTGAAGCATCCTTTGGGACCGACATACCCGATTGCCGTAAATTAGCCGCAGAGATCAGGTATTCGATGTTTTCACAAGTCATGATCGTCTGTCGGGCGATGTCTGCTTCACGGAGACTCTCTTCCCCCCGAATTGCTGCTGTACCGGAAATGTAGACCATAGCTTCATCTCCATACGATATGGCTTTTGCCCGCTCGAATTTCGGTGTTGTTTTTTCGGCTAAAAAAGAGTCTTTGTTGCCGATCAGCACCTGTTGGGAATATCGATGGGCTGCTACCTGAAGAGGATTGTCCACTCGGACTATCTTTGTCTCAGCGCTTTTACCTGTCGGATAAAGCGCATCCAGCCCGATCAATACGCCCCCGGCCTGAGTTCCGATTCCCGTAGCGGCAGGGTATCCGTTTCCCCATGTGCTTTGTTGGTAAAAACGGCTGCGCGCGTCATTAAAGATTTGATAGCGTTGACGGCCGGAGGTCTCTGTCTCGGTGATGCGCTCGATGTAGTTCCATTGACGGACGATCGACTCTAAAGGGAGTTGCTCCTGTCGCATTAAAGTTCCTAACTTTGCAAAAACCTCTTCCGCCTGTTGCTGAAAGTTGTTCCCAGAGACATCTCCTTGTACCCCTCCGACGAACAGTCGTTTTGCCTGAGGACTCTCTACGGTGATATAACAGGTATCTCCGGATTTTTTATAATGGATTTGCTCTGTCTTTTCAAGGACAACTTCGTGAACCTCTAAAGTCAGACCGACTTCACAGGGGGATTGAGCCACATAGCTGAAAACGGGAGCTTCCGTACCAAAACGGCGGAGAACCTCTTTCCGGGCGATATCTCGCTGTTCGACGTAGCTGTCGTTGTTTTTTGCGGCTCCGAAAAGTACCCAGCGGACAGGAATTCCTTCCGGACGGCAGGCATCGAAGATGTGCGTGATCATTTGCTCGAAGGAATTCTCGTTGGTTTCGTATAGTTTGTAAGTTAAGTGTCGCATAATTTGTTTTTTGAAAAACGGGAATCTGGTCTGAACAAGCCAGCTTCCTGCGTTGACTCCTAATCGGATGCGGAGGTTACAACGATAAAATATACTCTTCCAAAGCCTCTATCTCTTTTTCGGAGAGATCGGAGGTTGTGCCGTGCCGGTCACCTTCGTTGAAGCGGGTCAACACTTCCCGAATCGTCTTCGCACTTCCGTTGTAGAGGTAAGGGGCGGTTCTCCATACTTCTTTCAAGGTTGGAGTGTCGAATTTTGTCCCTTCACACTCGTCGATTCCGGTTCCGACATCGTACATCGCTTTATCCGTGTAGTAGGCCCCGTTGTGGCAATGGATACATCCTGCCTTTTCAAAGATGCGCTCACCCTGCTGTGCCTTCTTCGATAATTCACCGTTAACTCGATGGGGGGAGACCAACGGTTCAAGGCTTCGCAGGTATTGGTCCATACAGGCGGCCTCCTCTTCCGGACGGTCCGTGAACAGGATGTAGCGGATGCCTGAACGTACCGCCTTTTCGGCATTGACCCGGATTCCGGTGATCATGGCAGGAGGGGTCTCGTGAGAGTAGAGCATGCTTTTGGAATTTTTGAAGTTACCGATACCGTCGTTGATCAGGTCCCAGTTCAATCCATCGGCACGTGCCCCGGGGTGGCATGTGACGCAGCTTTGCCAATTCTGGAAGCAGATATCGGCATCGGCGAACAGCATTTCCCCGCGTCGTATCGGATCCATTTCCGGCTCCTCACCCAATGCAACCTCCCTGCCGTTTACCGGAAGCAATGGTTCGACGATGCTTAGCGTCCCCGAGAAGTAGCAGGATGCGAATACCTTCCCGTCTTTTTCGATCAGTTTCCGGGGCCCCTTGCCCGGCAGCGAGATGCGGTTTTTGACCGAAGCGAAAAAGGTCAGGTCGTTAGCGATGATCGTGTTTTTCGGAGCATTTTCGATTTTTGGGAACAACTCTTTGAGTGATACCGCAATAACCTCATGCGTTCCGGCGATGGCTACGTACAGATAACGGCCGTCCTCCGATACGGTCATGCCTGCCGGGTTGGCTGCACCGCGATTGACGTTGTCCAGCAGGATCGTTGTGTAGTAGCTTCGGGTGCGCATGTCGATGATCGACACGGCATTGGTGTTCATCCATCCCCGTTCAAGTTGGGTCGTCGGGATTTGGAATCGTGATTGTACGTGTGTCACGAAGAGGTAGTTTCCGTCTTTCGAGAAGCAGACATCTTCGATTGAATGGGTGCCGTTGGTAAAGGGAATGTGGCACAACACTTCGGAGGTAGCTGCATCGATCAGCGAAACCTCAGCTGAGATCATTGTGTCCAACGCCGACATGAAGGGAAGAAAATTTCCAACGGCAACGATCGTTTGGTCCGGGGACAGGGCTACGGATTTCGGTTCGCGGATCAAAGGAATGCGGACCAGCTCTTTGCCCTTTTGCGGGTTGACGACCGAAAGGTCGTTTGAAAAACGGTTGGCAACCCATGCACGCGTTCCCTCTTCGTTGACGCATACGGCCGAAGGATAGGCTCCGACAGCGACAGACTTCTTGACAGAGAAGTTCGATGGATCCAAAACCTTTAAGCTTCCGGCCGGATCGTATTCCGTAGCGACCAACACCTGTCCGTTGCCCGAGTAGGCAAAATCGGAGGCTTCGAAAGTAAGAGGAACGGTCTCCAGGAGCCTCTCCTTGTCTAAATCGATACGGGCGATCGCTTGCGCCGTCGAAAGCAGTACCACGCCATTTTTTGTTGTAGGGTCTACCGCGATGCGTGTAGGCGAGAGGTAAGTAGGCTGGGCTGTCGAGACGGATACTGCTGCGACGACTGCAAACAAACAAGTTATAATGTGTTTTTTCATTTCGATCCTCATTTTAATAGAGAAACTTCGGGTGAAAACAAGAGAGAAAGGCAATCTTCCCGTTTGCGGATTTCCCGATACGGGAAGATGCCTCTCCGGAGAGTTTATTCCATAATCGGGAATACGACTTCGCCACGTTTCTGAGCTTCGGTATCTTCGTAAGTTCCGTAGAAATCCGAATTACAGTCGAGCCATATGGCGACCCGACGCATCTCTTCGGGCGAAAGTTTGACACCCTTGTGTCCCTGTTCGAGCAGATAGTAGAGCGGAGAGGCCATAGCTCCGAACTTTCCTGGATAGGTTTTGGATTCGACGTATCCGCCTTGTCCGTCGTAGAAAAAGGCGTAGGGCCGCAAGTTGCGATAGGAGACGGACCAATGATCCTCATCGATCGTTCCCGTGAGATCCAGTTTAGTTCCTGCTCCGTGGCACGAAACGCAATGCTTGTCCCAGATGGGTTGGACCAAACGGGGGTAGTTAAAGGGTGCGGTCCCGTCCATTTCGGGTTTGATGGTCGACGGTTTACGCTTCATGGCTATCGCTGTGCTGTGTAGTGGCGGAGCCATTTTCCGGTCGTCGTGACACCCGATGCAGCTCAAATTCTCGTTCGGAGCGACATAAATGTCTGAACGCATCGACAGAACGGCCCGCCCCTTTTCGTCGAGGGCTTGGAAGAAGACCGGGACATAAGGTTTCAGGTAGAAGTTTACGCTGCCGTCCTCTTCGACGGGAACAGTTCCCAGAACGAATCGGGCGTTTTTTTCCGTGCCGTAACCGATCGGCGGATTGTTGCGTCCTGGCGTACTTTTGGGTAGTACCTGTATGATTCGCAGCTCTTTGATCTTTGTACTGTCGGGCCATTGGCGGCGGCTTTCATATACGTTCATGATCGATACGATCCCCGGATCGTATTTTTCTCGTTTGATGTTCTTTTTTGCTTCGGTCAGCAGATGCGGCCGGTCGAGGTTCCAGCGTTTTTGATTCATGTCGACCGGAAGCGGCTGTACCTGATCCGGAATGACCGGAGGTGTCGGGCGGGCCTTGAGCGGAATGGGGCTCAGACAGGCGATCTTCGGGTCGCGGTAGATCAGCTCCAGGTTCCCGAAAGCGTCGAGCAGATAGATGCCGTAATTCTCCACCGATTTATCTTCGGCCGTGGGATCAGGGTACCCGAAAACGCAGAGGTAATAGTTTTCACTCAGCGGCCAAGGGGTAGAGTAGGAGGCCTCGCGGCAGAAATAGCCGTATTCCGATTCGGGGAATCGTTCGTCGGGTGTCACGATTTTGACATTCGACATGGCATCATTGTCGTCTACATTCGGGTCGACGATAACGATTGATCCGTAAGCTTGTCCGTGGTGTGCAGTGGCTAAAGCCATGAGTTTCTGTGATCCGGGAATTGCCCTGATCTCCATCTCCATACAGGGACGATCGTACCAGTTTAGCGGGTAGTTACCGTGCAGGGCAATCGCATTACGTCCGTCCGGGGTAGTTGTCCATGGATGATGGGCCTGAAAGAATCCTCGATCCACATAATCCCAACGGGTATAGACAATCATACCGTCGTGAAGGATACTGGGGTGCCATTCGCATGTTTCGTGATGGCTGAGGCGCTCCATTTTGCTGCCGTCGGCGTTCATGCGGTGCAGGGTGTAGGAGAACCACGGGGCGCCTCCATCGTATCCCATGTGGCAGCGACCGAAGCCTCCTCGTCGATCAGAGATGAAGACGATCTGTCCGCTGGGGAGCCAGCAAGGGTCGAAATCGTTGAACACACCGTGTGTCAGCTGTTTGAGCTCTGTCCCGTCGGTGTTTACGCTGAAAATGTGCCACGCGTTCTTGTCGGTAAAAGAGCTTTCGAAACCGCTGTAACTGTAATATCCGGCTGTGTCCTCTTCTGCGCATACGGTGGGTTTGTAGCCTGCAGCTTCGGTGAAGGCAAACAATATTTTGTTTCCATCGAACGATAGCTCGGGTGAGAGGTAGGCACCTTCTGGCATCTTGCCTTCAAGCAGGTTGTTGGCTGTCGGACTGTCACCGAAAGCATTTTCCAAAATAAAGAGACCTTCGTTTTCTTTGGTGGCATGTATGCCGTAGTATTGTCCGGCCATGTGGTCCCCGAACGGTTCGTTCCGCGGATTTTTCTTGTGTTTGACAAAAAGTATTCGGTCAAAGTCAAGCAACGGATTCGAAAAAGCCAGTTCCCGTCGGAATTGTACCAGATCCATATAGACCTTTTTCCGTTCTTCCGGATCTTTGGTTTTTCGGACAGTCATTTCGAAGCGGATCAGGTCGTCTTTGAAACGGGAGGTTTCATTTCCCGGCAATTTCGACAGATCATCGAACAGGGCACGTGTACGTCGCATCACTATATCCAGCGGATCGGTGTCGGTAAAAGTCGTTTGATAGAGTGCTTCGGGATGCCAAACGTGGTCCAATGTGGCAAATTTGCTTTTGGGAATCTGTCCGTTCCGTAAGCCTTCGATACGGTCGAACTGCATAAGTGCTTCGGTTTGAAGTTCTTCTTCGCGCGATGGAGTCTGAGCATCAAGATGCTGAGGTGCACAGAATGCCATTGCTAACACCAAAGTCCCTATCACATTTTTTGTCGGAAAAATACAAGGTTTCATCATTCAGGTTTTTGGTTAGTCGTTTCGGGGTGAGTTTAATAGGGAATAGAAGATTTATCGGTTAATTATATGTGGGGTTAATATGCAACTTTCATTTGTCGGTTCGCCTTTCTCAATTCGTGACAATAACATATCTACTGCAGCTTTCCCCATTTCTTGAATCGGTTGATGAACATATGGAATTTTTAGATTAGGGGCGAAATCGGTTCGATCGAAACAAGCAATCTGCATTTGAGGCCCGATCGGAATTCCTAATTGAATTAGGGTTTCTATCCCGTACATTGCCAGTCCTCCGGTTGCGAAAAAAAGGCCATCCACGTCGAAAGTGTCCCGATTGCTGAATAATTTTCGGATTGTTTCCCTCGTCTCTTGCTGGGTATTTGCATATCCGATTTTATAGATTACAGGTTGTGCGGCGTCAGGATATTTTTCCAGAGCTTTTACGTAGCCCTTTTGTCGCTCTTGCATGTGCATGAGCTGATCGTCATAAAGCAGCATGGCAATCCGTCTGCATCCCTTTTCGAGTAGGCGTGAGACGATTTGGAATGAAGCTCCGAAGTTGTCTATGATGACCCGATTCATTTTTAAATCCGGAAAATATCGGTCGGCCAATACGATAGGGAAGCCGGTTTCAATCAAACGTACGAACTCTTGTTCGGTATGTTGGATTGGGACGACGATCATTCCGTCCACTTGTCGGTCGATCAGCATTTCGACAGTCGGCTTAAATTGTGCTCTGTCTTCACCAACGCTGGCGATTACGACCAGATATCCCTTATGTAGAGCGTGTTGTTGAACGTGAAAAGCAAGTGTTGCAAAAAAACGGTCCGAAATGTCTGCCACCACGAGTGCAATAGTCCGTGTATGTCCAGTGCGTAAGCTGCGAGCCAACTCATTGAACCGGTAGTTCTCGCGATGGGCGACCTCCTTGATCCTTGCTGCAACAACAGAACTGATTCTTCCCTCTTTTTCTTTCCCGTTTAGGACAAACGAAACAGTAGTCCGCGATACTCCGACTTGATCGGCAATGCTTTGCATCGAGACTCTGGGTTTCGTATGGAATTTATATGATTTGTCGTTGGCCATGTATGGAATGGGTGTGAATAAGATTGAGGGATAGTTCTGTTTGTTTTGTATAGTTTGGGTCGGGTGTTTCGTAAAATGTAGTTCTGGTTGCTTTTTATGCGTTGCAAAATCGGTTTAGCAAGGTTTGCCAAAAAAAAGAAAGGTATGCTTTCTTTTTTTTTAGTTACACTTGTTAGGGACTGTCTCTTACAAATATAAATATTATTTTAAGGAAAGGGAAACGGGAGATGTGAAAAAGTTGAAGGAATAGAAAAATTTAACGTATAGATGATTTTGCGTGAAAAAATAACCAAAGAGATTTGTATGAAGGTATGTGAAAAGAGTATTTCGTAATTAGGGTTACAGTATATAGATAAATTGGGTATTTCTTATCTTCAATCCTATATACTTATATAGGGAAAAAAAGCACCGTTAGAATTTAACTAACGGTGCTTCTCTGTGCCCAGGAAAGGACTCGAACCTTCACGTCATTGCTGACACTAGTACCTGAAACTAGCGCGTCTACCATTTCGCCACCTGGGCTTTATCCATCTTTGTGTGTTTTGACCACGATGGAAAAGTTTTTTTGGCAGTTTTGCGTGCCCAGAACAAGACTCGAACTTGCACGTCGTAAACCGACACTACCCCCTCAAAGTAGCGTGTCTACCAATTTCACCATCTGGGCAAATCAATATATATTTACAACGGGAATGAGGTCATTTTAAAATTCAAAGGAAAGCAACAGATAAGAGGTTTTAAACTCTCTTGGTCTGCGCATTTTCCTTCTACTAACCTAAAACTACTAACCTAAAATGAACCTAAAACTTCGTCGCAAAGATAAAGCTATTTCTTTGAATAATCCAAAAAGAATAGAAAAAATTTTTCAAGGATTCTTTCGGATATGTCAAGAAGAACGACTCTTGTTTTCGAGTTCCCGATCTCAAGAGTGCTGCAAAGGTAACCAAATTTGGGCGAATGCAAAATATTCCGATGAAAAAAATGCGGAATTTTTTATTTCCCGGTTATTAATCGTATCTTTGCAGGCGTTAACGGCGCGATGGGATAACGGGTGTCTTTCTCTTTTCCCGTTTTGGAGTAGCGCTAAAAGTGTAATTTTTATTAGTATAAGTTTTATGGAAACAGTCAAAATCGCCGGTGTAAAACGCGACGCTTTCGGCAAAAAAGAGAGTAAAACCGTCCGTAAAGAGGGAATGGTTCCTTGTGTGATTTACGGTAACGGAGAAAAAACAATTCATTTCGCTGTGGATGCACGTGCGCTTAAACCTCTGATCTATACACCCCAGTCTTATCTGGTAGAGTTCGATATCGAAGGAAAGAAAGAGGTTGGCGTTATGCGTGAGGTGCAGTTCCACCCGGTAAAAGATACCGTGTTGCATGTTGATTTCTTCCATGTTGTTCCGGGTAAGCCGATCGCAATCGATGTTCCGGTTCGTCTTTCTGGAAATTCTGAGGGTGTAAAACAAGGTGGTAAACTGATCTTGAGCAAACGTAAAGTACGTATCAGTGCAACGATGGAGAATCTGCCTGACGAGATTGTAGTTGATGTAACGTCACTTGGTTTGGGTAAGAGCATCTTTGTCGGAGATCTGAAATATGACAATATTACGATTCTGACTCCTGCGACGACGGCAATCTGTGCTGTTAAGATGACGCGTGCAGCTCGTGGAGCAGCTGCGGCAGCTGATGCAGGCAAATAGTAGAATTGGAAGTGTTGACGGACCGGGTTCAGGGTCCTGAAAAATGGATATATCTTGTCGGAGTATCCCGGAAACGGTCCCGACAAGATATTTTTTATTTAATGAAAAATCGAGTAGATTGTGAAATATTTGATTGTAGGACTCGGAAATATCGGAGCTGAGTATACTGAGACGCGTCACAACATCGGATTCAAGGTGGTCGACGCTGTGGCCCAGGAGGCAGGGGTAACCTTTACCTCCGGTCGCTATGGGGCGGTTGCAGAGGTGAAATATAAAGGACGAACCTTTCTATTGCTCAAACCTTCTACGTATATGAATTTGAGTGGGAAGGCGGTGTCTTATTGGTTGAAGACGGAGAAGATTCCTCTTGAGAATTTGTTTGTTGTGGTAGATGATATTGCACTGCCATTCGGAACGATCCGTATCAGGGCGAAGGGCAGTGACGGTGGGCACAATGGATTGAAAAATATAGCCGAGTTGCTTCAGAGTCAACAGTATGCGCGTTTGCGATTTGGAATCGGAGGGGATTTTCCCCGTGGATTCCAGGTCGATTATGTGCTCGGAACGTGGACAGATGAAGAGCAGAAGGTTCTGCCCGAACGGATCGAGATGGCCCGTCAGGTGGTTCTCTCTTTCGGAACTGCGGGATTGGAACGGACGATGAATACCTTTAATAATAAGTGATCGGATATGGGGAATGATTCGGCAGTGAGGCTCGACAAATGGTTGTGGGCCGTTCGTATATTCAAGACCCGTTCGGATGCGGCGGATGCCTGCCGGACGAATAAGGTATTGGTCAATGGTTCTTATGTGAAGCCGTCTCGTGAAGTACGAATTGGTGACACGATTACGGTCAAAAAGATGCCCGTTGTTTATACATATCGGGTTGTTGCTCTTGTGTCGTCGCGGCAGCCGGCTAAAGAGGTACCCAATTATGCCGAAAATCTTACTCCACAAGAGGAGTTGGATAAGTTATTCGTTCCGAAATTGACAATTTTCGTACAACGGGACAGAGGAACGGGACGGCCTACCAAACGGGAGCGTCGAGAAATAGATTCGTTGATGGAAGAGGTCTATTACGACGAGGATTTCGATGAGGGTGAGTCTGATGAGGATTTATAACAGTTTGTGTGTTGGTTGATCAAATAGTGTTTTCTTTCCTTGATATTATTGTCCATTCTGGAAAATATGGAAGATAGCTTCTCCGATACGAGCGATTAGATCGTAGTTCGTTTCGCTTGTTTCTGTGGAATTGGCAACCAGAATGGCGTAGGCAATTTTTTGATATCGAGATATTTTCATGATTCCTACATCATTGATGGCTGCGATAACTCCTTCTTCGTTACGACCAGAATGTCCGGTTTTTCGAGCAACTATTACATCGTTAGGAAGATATTTTTTGATGCTTCCGGTTGATATGTTGGCCATTGTTTCCCAAAGGAAATTATAGGATTCGGTGTTGAGTAGCTTTTTTTCCCCGAACAGTTCTAAAAGTTGAATAATCCCTTTGGGTGTGGTCCAGTTGTCAAACTGGACATTCCAAGAGGACTGTATTTCATGTTCGCTATTTTTGATTTGTATGCCTGTCATTCCTTTTCGGTAGAGGTAGTTTTGTACCGAATCCGGACCTCCTGCTTTTTTAAGTAGTATGTCGCTGGCATTGTTGTCGCTTTGTGCGATGACATATTGAATGAGACGAGCGAGGGGCAATGCGGTTCCATTAGGATAATTCTCTCGAAGCGGACTCCATGTATTCGGGTGAAGTTCTTTAGATTGTATTACGAGTGTGTCTGACAGGGCATTGTTTTGTTCAAGCAGTGCCAGAACAATAGGAAATTTGTATACACTTTGCATCGGGAATCGTTGATTTCCGTTGATGAAAAAAGACTTCCCTGTTTGAAAATCGTATATTCCTAAGCCTAATGTTAAATTCTTTTCTGAAACGATCTCTTTTATAGCTTCCCGAATCTCTTTTTTTTGAGCATACGTTGGGGATATATGTGATAGTAAAAATACTATACATAAGGTAAGGTGTAGGAACCGTATCCCGTACATGTTGCGAAAATATTTTATAAGAGTGATATACGGATGATGATTTAGAAAGGGGTATACGATCGATGTCAATAAGATCTCTTATATGGATCAATGTGTCGTCTCGGGAGAATCGGATGTTTGCTCAAGAAGTTGATTGGCCCGTTGTTTTTTCGAGGTCCACATTCTGAGCTTGGAGTAATAAGTCATACTTTTGATTCCCAAATTGAATTCAAGCTCATATTGATCGGCTCCAGTTCTACGATATCGAAATTTTCTACCCTCAAAAATGTGGGTCCCGGAAGGAAGCATCTTTATGTCTAGAGGACGAAGATTATTTGGAAGACGTTTATGATCTTCTTGATATTGTTCGATTTTAGTAATTAGCCGGGTCCCTTTATCGACCATCTCTTGTTTTATCCGGTTGTATTTTATACAAGCAAAAAGGCATCCGCAAGCGATTACAAGAGGAAGTATGATCAGTAGAAAACGTCGTTTTTTCATGGCTCTTTATGGGAAAGACCTAATTTATTCTTCAATTAAACTTTGCGATTCGTTCTCCTCGTCAGCATATTCAGCCTCTTCTTTGGCTTTTTGTTTCTCGACCCGAGCAGCCAAGAAAATACTCAATTCATAGAGAGCATATAAGGGGAGGACCACTAATACCAAACTGAATAAATCGGGAGGAGTGATCACAGCGGAGAGAATCGTTAGAATAATGACAGCATGTCTCCTGTATTTTCTTAAAAAGGCTGCGGTTACGATCCCCATGCGAGTAAGAAAATAGATGAGCAGAGGTAGTTGGAACACTGCGGCACACCCGACCGATACGGTCAATACGTTTGTCAGGTAGGATCGCACGTCGATCATGTTCGTGATATCCGGACTCGCTTCATAACTCGACAGAAAATTGATCGAAAGGGGAACGATCAGAAAATATCCGAAAAGTAACCCTCCGAAGAAACAAAGCGAGACATAAAATACGAACATTCTACTTTTGTTCCGTTCGTATGCGGTCAGGGCCGGGGCAACAAAGCGCCAGATTTCCCACAATAAGTAGGGAACAGCCAATACGACACCGGTGACTAATGAGATTTGCATGTGCAAATTGAACTGTCCACCGAGAGCCGTGTTTACCATGTTGAGCTTTATATGGTTGATACATAGAGACTCGTTGCCCAATAAACGATGGGATATGTCACACAGCCATTTGTTCGTAATAAAATCGGGTGATTGGGGGCCCATCAAAACGGTGTCTATGATGAACGATTTGCATAGAAATGCAACGATCATGATGACAAACAGCGACATAACACCCCTTAGCAAGTGGGGGCGTAAGGCATCGAGATGCTCAAAAAAAGTCATCTCGTTATCGGATGACTCTTTTGATTTTTTGCTCATAAATACAGGACATTAGCGTTCAGGTACTGATTGAGTTGTCGGAATGTTGTTTCCCGACTTTAGTCCTGGCGCAATTTATTTCGTAGTTTCGTTGGTCGGTTTGTTGTCGGCAGGGGTAGTTGTGGTTGTCTCGTTTTTGGTCTCGGCCGAGTAGTCTTTGTTGACTGCATCTTTGAATTCTTTCATTCCTCGACCAAATCCGCGCATCAGTTCCGGAATCTTTTTACCGCCGAAAAGCAGAAGGAACAGAGCTACGATCACAACGATTTGCCAAGTACCGATCATGCCCATTATCATTAAAGGTGCATTCATAGTCGTTAAGGTTTAAGTTAATATTTATGCAATTGGGAGAGAGGTAAATTACGATAAAAGATACGCAGACCCTCTATCTTGAAATCATGATACCGCTCTACACCTGCAAATATAGCATAAAAAACGGATTTTTGTTGTATGAAAAGATTTTTTCTATGAACGACGAGATTCGGAGTCTAGATATTAGATGAAGATTATTTGTTGGAAAAGAAGAGCGGATCGAGCATGCGATTGTTTTTTGTCGCATCTCGACCCGCTCTCTATTTTAGCGAATTTCGTCTATTTTTTGACGGAGAAGTTGTATTTACCGGAACCGATTTCGGCAGAAACGAAATTATCTGCAGTCTGTACGGCCTTGATGGCAGGATTTTGTAACAGAGGTTGTCCGTTTTCTGTTACGGATTCGGCAGAGGTAGCCGGAATGCGGATCACGGCAGTTGTGTTAGCCGGAATTTCTACTTGCCAGCTCAGACCTTCAGCAGTTTTCTTCCAGTTGCTGGCAACGGTTCCATAAAGGGTTTCTGTCGAGGCATTCACCCAGTCGAGATTTTCGGGGAAACATGGTTCCATGATGATCTTCTTGAAACCGACCTGCTGGCTATCGGATTTGATACCGGCGAGGTCTTCGAAGTACCATAACATCAGGTCGCCGAGCAACATGACGTGGTTACCGGAATTCATTGCAGGATTTGCCGTATCTCCGTTCCACAGTTCCCAGATAGTGGTCGCTCCTTTGTCGATCATGTATCCCCAGCTAGGATAGCTCCGGTTCGTAGCGATGGTGTATGCGAGCTCTTTTTCGCCATTACGGGTGAGACCTCTCATCAGGAACTGGATACCGATCAGACCTGTGCTGACATGGCTGTTGAATTCGTTTTTGGTTTTTTCTACCACATTGGCGAATACTTTGGCTTGGAGAGAGTCTGGTACCAAACCTTGCATCAGTGAAACGAGGTTTGCCGTAACGGTGTTGTTCGCATATTGTCCGGTTTCTGCGTTGAGGAACATTTTGTTGTAAGCCTCTTTGACGTTTTGTGCGAGTTCGTTGTAGGTAGCAATATCCTCGTTATGGCCACTCACGGCAGCGAATTTTGCCATCATGTTGAGCAGACGGTAGTAGAAACTGGTACCTAAGAGTCGACCGTCGGTTACACGGGCCGGATCTTGGGAGTGGATCAATTCGGGAGACTCGGGGGGCATACACCAGTCGCCGTAAACATCTTTAACGATGATGTAATCGGTCATGTGTGTTTCCTGGATATATTGCATCCATTTTTTCAGCGAAGCGTAGTGCTCTTTAACCGCATTTACATCTCCGTATTGGTTGTAGAGCATGTCAACGATGCAAGGATAGGCTGCAGGCCATGTGACGTTTTCAGAATAGAAAGGCCAGTAGGTCGGTGATACATCAGGGATTTGTCCGTTTGGACGTTGAGAATCTTGAATATCGCGGAGCCATTTCTCATAAAGCAGAGTCGGGCGGAATATGAAACTTTCACCGAAGCTTCCCATTGCACGGTCGCCGAGCCATCCCATTCTTTCGTCACGTTGCGGGCAGTCGGTTGGCATACCCCGGTAGTTGCCGCGAATACCCCAGAAAGCGTTGTGGTAGATTTGGTTCAGGGTTGAGTCCGAGCAAGCGAATGATCCTGTGGTTTCCATTTCGTCATAGTTGACTTTTCCTTTAAACTCTTTGAGCTCGGGAACATAGTCGAGACCAGTGATTTCAACGAACCGGAAACCGTGGTAGGTAAATTTGGGTTCCCACGAGAACATACCGTCTTGAGCCGGAGTGTAGATATCGGTTACGAGAGCACCTCTGAGGTTTGCCATATAGAGCGAGCCGTCGGGTTGAAGCGTTTCAGCGAATCGCATGCGGATGGGTTTGTCCTTGGTCCCTTTGAGTGAGACGGCCAGCCATCCGACCATGTTTTGTCCCATGTCGAGGATAAGGGTCGAGTCGTTGAGTTGATTGATGGCAACCGGTGTAATGGTCTCCATCGTCTTGATGTTGGGGTTGGTCTGGGCTGTCAGTACACCCTGAGGTGCACCTACGATTTTTGCCTGCATCCAGGCATTGTCGTCGAAGCCGTTTTTGTTCCAATCCTTCATTTCGAGGCGTGCATCATACACCTCTCCGTCGAACTCGTTATTGGCGATAATAGGACCGTTTGTAGTGAGTTTCCAGCTGTCGTCCGAGGTTATGATCTCCTGTTTGCCGTCTTTGTAAGTGATTTCTAACTGAGCCAACAGTTTTGGAAAACCGTAATGAGTAAGGCTCGGTACAACGGCGCCAGGCATAGTCTCCTTGGTGATCATACGCATCGAGAAGAAACGTCCGTTTCCGAGAATGACACCGATTGTATTTTCTCCTTTTTGAAGTTTGTCTGTTACGTCAAACGTGTTGTAGTATACGCATTTTGTATAATCGGAGATTGTAGGAGCAAATATATTTCCTTCGCCAATTTGGGAGCCGTTGAGGTAACATTCGTACATACCCAGACCGGAAATGTATAATTTGGCGGAGGTAATGGTGCCGTCGACGGGGAACTCCTTGCGCAGATAGCGAGCTGCCAAGCGAGTCCGTGCATCATTGATTACATCAGTGGCATTGAGAGCACTATCGATACCGATCCATTGGGCTTTCCAGTCTGTGGAATCTAGCAGTGCCATAGACCAGTGGGCTGGTTCACTCCATACCGAATCACCTTTGTTCGTAGCGACCAAAACTTTCCACCAATAGTCTTTGCGTGATTCGAGTTTCGGGCCTGCATAGGAAACGAATACGGATTGGTCCGAGCTGACAACGCCTGAATCCCAAATCAGGTTTGCATCCTGATCAAGTCCGGCAGCATCTGCAGCCACTTTGATTCTGTATGCGGTCTGCATGAGGTCCGGTGTTTCAGACTCTATTTTCCAAGAGAAACGAGGTTGTTCGGCTGCGATGCCGATAGGATTTTCCAGCAGTTCGACGGATGTTTCGGTGACGGAGACCGTTGAGGTCTTACATCCCGCAAAGGCGAATAGTGCTAGAATGGGTAAAAAATGGATTTTTTTCATAGAGAAAAAGATTAAGTTTGAGTATTATAACATGTTTTAATTATGTGTTTATTTATTGATTGGAGCTCTCTTTGAGAAAACGTTCCGCGACGATAACTCGGACGGCCCGGTCGATAATTTCGAATTCGAATGGAGAATTACCTAACGCTTCGCCATCCACTTCAATAACGATTTCGGGAGAGGATTCGATACGAATACGTCGTCCTCGATTCAAGCTGGTATTGCGTAGTTTGTAAATTTTCCCGTTGAAAAGTACTTTAAAATTCAGAAGTACCCCGAGTTTACTCATCTTTCGTATTACGGTAAGGTCGAACAATCCGTCATCGGCGATGGCATTTGGGGTTTGTAACATACCGCCGCCATTATATTTCCCGATACCTATGGTTGCACTGTATACCAGTTCGTTGACAACCAATTCATCATCGACAAAAACTTTGACTCCCGACGATGAGTAGGTTAACACAGCTTTCAGCGTACTCCACAAATAGAGCCATTTCCCTTTTTTGCCCTCTTCCTTGAGGTGGTTGTATCGGCGGTTGACAACAGCATCAAACCCGACTCCGGCTACGTTAGCCATATATCGGTGTTGTTTGTATGAAGCCTGATAGTAGGATATGACTCCTACGTCTTGCAAAAAGGAGTGTCCGGCGACGATAGCCCGAATAGCTTCGGAATATTTGCGAGGAATACCGAACATACGGATCCAGTCGTTTCCTGTACCGACGGCGATTACACTGAGCAGTACATCGGTTGTGGGCACGGTTTTTTGTATGAACAGTCCGTTGACGACTTCGTGGATCGTACCGTCTCCACCGACGACGATAATCTTCCGGAATCCGTTATTGACGGCTTCGACAGTGAGTTCTATCGCATGGTATTTATGTTCGGTAAAGACATATTCGGGAACGATGTGGTGATCCCGCAACATTTTGCTGATGGCTGGCCAGTCGGTCAATCCTTTACCGCTACCTGCTACGGGATTAACTATCGCATACCATTTGTCAGAGATTTCCATTGTAGGTCAGGCTTTAAACGGTGCATTACGCAAGGTGTCGAGCAGGAATTTCCAGAAACGACCGACGGAAGGGATGTTGACCTTTTCATCCGGAGAGTGAGGATGAACGATCGTGGGTCCAAATGAGATCATGTCCAGATGCGGATAGTTCGTGCTGATGATTCCACATTCCAAACCAGCATGAATGGCCATGACGGCAGGTGCCTTTCCGAATAGCGTTTCATAAGAGGATGTCATTGCATGCAGAATGGGTGAATCCATATTGGGATTCCATCCGTCGTAACTTCCTTCCAGGAGCGTTGTGGCTCCGGCCAGTTCGAAAACCGATGCAATCCGGTCACCCAGATCGGCCTTCTCGCTGTTGACCGAACTGCGCAACAGGCAATGAACATGTATCTCGCCTTTTTCAGAAACTACACGGGCCAGATTTGACGAAGTCTGAACCAGTCCTTCCATCGACGGACTCATTCGCATGACACCGTTTGGACATCCATGTATCGCACGGATCATCTTTTGCTGGGTCGTTTTGTCGATCAAAGTGGCGGGCATTCCGGTTTCGATAGCAGTGAACGTAATTCCGTCATCGACACCTTTGTATTCATCCTTTAGCAACGTCTCATATTGTCGGACGGTCTCTTGAAAAGCTTTGTCGGCGGCTTGCGGAATTACGACGACAGCCGATGCCTCACGCGGAATGGCGTTGCGCAGTCCACCTCCGTCAATCGACGCCAAACGCATGCCGAACTCTCCTTCCGCTTGTTTTAAAAAACGGATCAACAGTTGGTTGGCGTTTCCGCGTTCCAAAACGATGTCCATCCCTGAGTGACCACCTTTCAATCCTTTGATTTCGACGCGATATGCGATGTGTCCTGACGGAATAGCTTCTTCGTGATAGGAGAAGGTTATCGAGGCATCCAGTCCACCTGCACATCCGACAAACAGTTCACCTTCTGACTCCGAGTCGAGGTTAATCAGAATGTCACCGTCGAGCATCTTCTCTTTCAGGCCTCTTGCTCCGTGCATACCGCTCTCTTCGGTTGTCGTAATCAGGGCCTCGATCGGTCCGTGCGGGATATCATCGGCCTCCATTACAGCCAGAATAGCCGCCATGCCGATACCGTTATCAGCTCCGAGTGTTGTGCCGTCAGCGGTGACCCAGTCGCCATCGATGTAGGCGTCGATCGGGTCATGGGTGAAATCGAACGACTTGTCGTTGTTTTTCTGAGGAACCATATCCATATGGGCCTGCAGGATAATCCCCTTGCGCGCCTCCATCCCTTTTGTAGCAGGTTTGCGCAGGATTACGTTGCCGGCTTCGTCAGCTTCACATTCGATACCGTGCGTGCGGGCCTCGTTCAGTAAATATTCCCGAATCGCATCCTCGTGAAACGAGGGTCTTGGTACGCGCAGAATTTCAGCGAATTTTATCCATACCGGTTCGGGTGCAAGTCGTTTGATCTCCCTGTCCATCTTTATATTCGTTTAATCGTTTCTAACGCAAACGGGCGAGCATGTTTTTTACGTTGTTCTCAATCCGATCGGTGATGTTGTCTGTCTCGTCGCGAACAAACTTCTCGCCGGTAATATTTTCATAGAGTTCGATGTATCGGTCACTGACGCTTGCAACGAATTCGTCAGTCATTTCCGGGACGGTTTGACCGGGTTTGCCCTGAAATCCGTGTTCCATCAACCACTCCCGAACGAATTCTTTCGAGAGTTGGCGTTGTGGTTGACCTGCTGCAAAACGTTCTTCATACCCGTCTGCATAGAAGTAACGTGAGCTGTCCGGCGTATGGATTTCATCGATCAGGTAAATTTCGCCGTCTTTTTTACCGAATTCGTATTTCGTGTCTACAAGAATCAGACCTCTTTCTGCTGCCATTTTGCTGCCGCGTTCGAAAAGGGCCAGTGCGTATTGTTCGAGTTTTTCGTAATCCTCTTTCGAAACGAGTCCGCGTTCGATGATCTCCTGCTTTGAGATATTCTGGTCATGCGATCCGATTTCGGCTTTGGTCGTAGGCGTTACGATCGGGTGGTCGAAACGTTGGTGTTCACGCATGCCGTCGGGGATGGGTACTCCGCAGATTTCACGAGCACCGGCTTTGTAGTCTCTCCAAGAACTTCCTGTCAGATAGGCACGTACGATCATTTCGACAGGGAAAGGTTCGCAACGGTAGCCGACCGTAACCATCGGGTCGGGTGAAGCGATTTTCCAGTTGGGACAGATATCCGATGTGGCATCCAAAAACTTCGAAGCAATCTGGTTGAGAACCTGGCCTTTAAAGGGAATTCCTTTGGGCAGTACCACGTCGAAGGCCGAGATGCGGTCGCTGACGATCATCACCAGATATTTGTCGTCGATATTGTATACATCGCGGACTTTACCTTCATAAAGGCTTTTTTGTCCAGCGAATTGAAAGTCGGTTTTAACGATAGCTTTTGTCATGATGCGTAAAATTTTGGTATGTTATTTATGAATCTTTTTCTTGAGTTGTCTCGGCGTTCTTTTCAAATGCTTCGACGATGTATTTTACTAGTCGGTGACGGATGATGTCCCGGTTGTCGAATTCAATGATCCCGATACCGTCGATACCGTGCAACATGTTGATAACCGGCATCAGACCCGAATCGCTGCGTCGAGGTAAATCTATTTGCGTATAGTCTCCGGTCACGATGAAGCGGGCGTTTTTTCCCATGCGGGTCAGAAACATTTTGATCTGAGAAACGGTGGTATTTTGTGCCTCGTCGAGAATGACGAATGCATTATCAAGAGTTCGTCCGCGCATATAGGCCAGCGGTGCGATCTGAACGGTCCCGTCTTCTATGTATTTACTGAGTTTGGCGGCTGGGATCATATCGTTCAACGCATCGTAGAGGGGTTGTAAATAGGGGTCGAGCTTTTCCTTGATATCGCCCGGAAGAAAACCGAGCTTTTCACCGGCTTCAACTGCCGGACGGATCAGGATGATGCGTTTGACCTCTTTGTTTTTCAGAGCTCGGACCGCTAAAGCAATAGCGGTATAAGTTTTACCCGATCCGGCAGGTCCGGTGACGAAAAGCAGATCATTCCGGGCATAGGACTCCAATAAACGGATTTGATTGACTGTCCGTGCCCGAACGATCAAACCGTTGTTCCCATATACGATAATTTGTTGGTTATCTGTGTTGTTTGGTGCGGTTTCGGGAAGGCCTCCATCGTAGATTTGGTCGATCACCTGAGGTGATATGTGCCCATATCGGGTATAATATTCGATCAATTCGGTCAGTTTATGATCGAACCGATTGATCTCGTTTTCATCACCCATCACTTTGATGGTTGAACCTCGAGCGATGACTTTGAGTTTCGGAAATTTTGTTCTTATTATTTCGAGGTTTGCGTCGTATAGCCCGTAGAATTCAGCAGGATCGACACCCTCGAGTACAATCAGTTTTTCCGTCATACGAATAGCCTGTTTGGCCCTTTTGTCGGCTTTGTTTTTAATATTTGAGTGTGGTTAAAACAGATAGCAGACATTCAACTGCCATTGATTCATCCCGGTCTTGTAGATGCTGGCAGGTAGATCTCCTTTGATGACGCTTAATTCGGGTCTTTTGAACTGACCGCCATATCGCATGTCGACATTGATTCTGCCGAATTCAACGCCACCCCCCACTTCATAGGCTACAACCGATTTGGAAAGTTCGGCATTGATTGCAGTTGTCGTATTTTGCATTTTGTTTCCTGTATCGGTCATGATGGTGAATACGGGTCCTGCAAAAAGTCTGAAAAAGGCAATTTTCCATCCGAAAAGAACGGGAACTTCCATATTCTTGACTTTCACCTTTGTCGAAGCGTTGTCCTCCATGTCCATAGTAAAACGGTGGCTGGCATAAACCAGTTCTGGTTGGATATAGAACATGGGTAGGTTGATCCGTGCGACGAAACCGAGTTGGTATCCGAAATCCTTGTCGGCCGAAAACATACCAAGCACTTCGTCTTTGGAGGCATGGATGCTTTGGGTCTGAATGCCGGCCTTAATTCCGAACTGGATTGGGCCTTTGGCGGCGATTCTGTTCGTTATCGTACAGATAGTCATAATAATGACGGTTGCGAGCAGGCATTTTTTGATCATGATTTCCTTCTTTTTTAGCGTGATATTAAGAACTCTCAAAGGTAGAAAAAAATAGAGATTATTTCAACAGCATATTCCGAAAGGGCAAAAGAAGAATCGATCTGTTTGATTGTGTGGGTTAGAGAATCACGAAATCAACTGTTTGCAAGTCTCTTTTAGAAAATGGTGTTGCGACTTGGTCGACAGAAAGGTTATAGTAGCGGGCTGAAAAGTCTGGACAGCGCTTCATAAAAATTGTGCAGATTCGGACGGCTTTCCCAATATTCGCGGGTGACCAGGCGACTGCGTTGCAAATCGTACAGGAATCGTTCTTCGAGCTCTTCGGTAATAGCCTTATCGTAGAGGATGGCCGATACTTCGAAATTGTCCTCGAAACTGCGTATGTCCATGTTGGCCGTACCGACAGAGCTGAATTTCCCGTCGATCATGATCAGCTTCGAATGGTTGAATCCCCGGCGATAGAGATACACTTTGACGTTGGCGTCGATCAGTTCTTCGATGTAGGATCTTGAGGCCCAGTAGACTATCTTGGAGTCGGAGCGACTGGGAATCATGATCCGCACGTCGATGCCGCTGAGCGAGGCGACTTTGATTGCAGTAAGAATCGCTTCATTAGGGAGAAAATAGGGTGATGAAATGTAAATATGGTGTTGTGCATGGGTGATTGCGGAGAAAAAGGCTTGCATGATTGAGGCCCAATCCGAATCGGGGCCCGAAGTGACGATCTGGATCGGAGTTTCCGTTTTTACTTGTGTCTTGGGAAGGTATCTGGGATAGTCGATCAGCTTCTCTTTGCTGACAAAAAACCAGTCGGTCATGAAGATGATCTGCAGCATACCTACGGCTTCACCTTCGAGTTTGAGGTGTGTATCCCGCCATGGACCCAATCGGGTTCCTGTGAGATAACGCTGGGCGATGTTGATGCCTCCGGTAAAGCCGATTTTCCCGTCAATGACCAAAATTTTTCGGTGGTTTCGGTAGTTTACGTGGCTGGTGAGCCAAGGGAAGACTACTGGCATGAAGCATTTGACGTGGACTCCTGCACGACGCAGCTTTTTGATGAATTTACGACTTAGCCCCCAACTGCCCACATCGTCGTATATGACGCGAACCTCGATTCCGGATTGCGCCTTGTCAACCAGAATGTCGGCAATTTCCCGTCCCAAGGGGTCGTCTTCAATAATGTAGTACTCCATGTGAATCGAGGATCTGGCATTGAGCAATGCACGGCGAATTTCGGCGAAGGTCTCTTTGCCGTCATTGAGGATTGCCACCTCGTTGTGCATGGTGAGCAGAGCCTTGTTGCTGTTGAGCAATAGGGTGATGATGTCGCGGTTGTCGGAAATCTCTGTTTTGTGGAATATTGCGGCGTTGTTGATTTCGTAGATTTGTTGTCGGCTGAGCGCATCGATTTGTTCCAAGTCGTGGAGCTCTTTACGGTTGAAAATTTTTTGTTTTCTGTGGTTACGTCCGAAGACGATATAGAGAACGAATCCGACGACAGGTAGCAGAGAGATGACGATGATCCACGAAAGAGCCTTGACCGGATCGCGTTTGTCGTGTATGATTACGGCGATCGTAACCATGACGAAGAGGATGTATCCGATACTCAGCAGCGGTTTCAAGTCGGCTGCAGCGAATAGAAGTTGGGCACCATTCATATCCGGAACGTTGAAAATTAAAGTATAGGAAAAATGTGAATCGGAATCAATAAAAAGTGCAGTTTCCCAATTTAATCCGGTTAGATCCTGTCCTATACTTTCCAAAAATAGGAATTTTTTTGTGGAGTTACGAATTTATGTAGTCGATTTTTAAAAGTGGTAAAAAATCTAATGTAGGTTGTTAGCCTTCAACAATAAAAAACGAAGAACCCGATTTAGGATTCTTCGTTTTAGTGTAGTGTAAATTAGACTCAAATGAAATTTATTCCCACTCGATGGTTGCAGGTGGTTTCGAACTGATGTCATAGACTACACGGTTTATACCCCGTACGCGGTTGATGATGTCGTTTGACACCTGAGCGAGGAAGTCGTAGGGTAAGTGTACCCAATCGGCGGTCATTCCGTCCGTTGAGGTTACGGCACGTAGAGCCACACAATTTTCGTATGTTCGTTCATCACCCATTACGCCGACCGATTGTACCGGCAACAACATCACTCCTGCTTGCCATACCTGGTCGTAAAGTCCCGACGATTTCAGTCCGTCAATGAAAATCTTGTCGGCTTCTTGGAGAATGCGAACCTTCTCTGCTGTCACTTCACCGAGAATCCGGATACCTAATCCCGGACCCGGGAAGGGATGGCGTCCCAAAATTTCATGGGGGATATTCAGCTGTTTGCCGACGCGGCGTACCTCATCCTTGAAAAGCAGACGAAGTGGTTCAACGATTTTGAGGGTCATCTTCTCGGGCAGTCCGCCGACGTTGTGGTGTGATTTGATCGTGGCCGATGGCCCGTTTACCGATGTCGACTCGATGACATCTGGGTAGATCGTACCCTGAGCCAGCCATTTTACGTCGGTGAGCTTCATCGCTTCGCTGTCGAAGACTTCGATGAAGTCGCGGCCGATGATCTTACGTTTCTTTTCGGGATCTGTCGTTCCGGCCAGATCGGAGAGAAACTTGTCTCCCGCCCGGACTCCGATGACATTCAGTCCAAGCGATTCGTAGGAGCTCATCACATCTTCGTACTCGTTTTTGCGCAGCAATCCGGTATCTACGAAGATACAGATCAGTTGATCCCCGATAGCTTTGTGAAGCAGTACGGCAGCAACCGACGAGTCGACTCCGCCGGATAGCCCGAGCAACACTCGGTCTGTTCCTACTTTTGCGCGCAGTTCGCGGACGGTCGATTCGATAAACGAATCGGGTGTCCAGCTCTGCTCACAGCCGCAGATGTCGACAACAAAATGTTTCAATAGACGGGATCCTTCGGTCGAGTGGTATACTTCCGGATGGAATTGAATACCCCATGTCTGTTCACCTTCGAACTTGAATGCGGCGACCGGTACGTCTTCTGTACTGGCAATGATTTTGCAATTAGCCGGAAGGCGGACGATCGTATCGCCATGCGACATCCACACTTGTGTCGTATCCGACAAATCGCGGATCAGCGGGTTTTCTTTGTCGACTTTCGACAACATGGCACGACCATACTCCCTTGTGGCCGATGGAGCAACTTCGCCGCCGAAATTTTGCGACAGATACTGAGCTCCGTAGCAGACGCCTAACAGAGGAAGTCGTCCTTTGATGGCGGAGAGATCGATCTGCGGAGCTTTTTCATCGCGCACCGAGAATGGACTTCCTGAAAGGATCACGCCTCGTACCGATTCATCCAAAGTGAATTTGTTGAACGGATGGATTTCGCAATAGACATTCAATTCACGAACCCGGCGGGCGATCAGTTGAGTGTATTGCGATCCAAAATCCAGAATCAATATTTTTTCCTGCATATTCTGTATCGATATATGTGTGTTTAGTGCATTGTCGGGTTATCCTCGTAGTTGGGCTCCTGTTTGTTTCTCGAAGGCTTGCAGCAGATTGTTCATTGTCCGGTCGATAACTTGATCGGTGAGTGTCTTTGTCGTATCTTCGAGTGTAAAACTCAAGGCATACGATTTTTTGCCTTCAGGAAGTTTGTCTCCTTCGTAGACGTCGAACAGCGTGACGTTTTTGAGTAACTTCTTCTCTGTCGAATAGGCGATGTGTCTCAGTTGCGAAAAAGTCACCGCTTTGTCTACCAACAGCGCCAAATCACGTTTTACTTCAGGGAATTTGGATAGTTCGCTTACGGTTACTGAATGATTCCGAATCAATTTGACCAACGTGTCAAAATTCATTTCCAGATAGAAGACATCGTTTTTGATGTCGAATTGGTTGCGGATCTTCCGGGAAACGACACCCATTTCCAGCAGACGTTGCGAACCGTTGAATTTGCAACATACCGCTTCCGAATAGAGGTCGCTGTCACAAGTTTCGAATACAGCACTGTTCAAGTCGAGCCCGAAGCGTTTCAACATCCGTTCGGCAGCATTTTTTAACGTAAAGAAGTCGGAAGGACGGGAAGGTACGTTCCATGAGGCCGCCCTGTCGTTACCCGTTACGATCATCGATACCATAGCGCGTTCCTCATAAGGTGCAAGACCACCCTGCTCGGCCTTGGTCGCGTCATAGCTGTAACAATTTCCCAATTCGAAGAGTTTGAGGTCTCCGTTTTTTCGGTTCGTGTTGAGCTGTACGGCCTCCAATGCGTTGAAAAGGAGCGTCTGCCGCATGACATTCAGATCGTTGCTCAGCGGATTGAGTATTTTTACGCAACGGGATGCCGGATAAGAAGTCAACCCTTCATAGTAGGCGGCTTTGGTCTGCGAGTTGCTCATGATCTCACGGAAACCGATCGATGCCAACAGGTCTGAAAGCGTATTGGCTATTTTGTCGCGATTGGGACGCGGAGCATACGACAACGAGGAGTTTACATGTTCCGGAATCTCTACATTGTCGTATCCGTAGATTCGTAAAATATCTTCAATCAGGTCTGCTTCACGCTGTACGTCAACTCTGTATGGAGGGACGCAGACGTTCAATACGCCGTCGTTTTCGCTTTCGATTTTAACATCGAGTGCGAGAATAATTTTACGGATTGTTTCGTCCGGTATATTTTTACCGATCAGTTTTTTGATTCGGTCAAACGATACTTCGAATCGGAACGGTTCGATCCGCACGGGATAAAGGTCCGTAATCGGTGAGGTGACTTTACCTCCGGCCAATTCTTGAATCAGTAATGCTGCACGTTTTAGTGCATACGGAGTCATATTCGGGTCTATTCCACGTTCGTAACGGAACGAGGCATCGGTACTGAGTCCGTGTCGTTTGGCCGTCTTCCGGATCCATACAGGGTTGAAATAGGCACTTTCGATAAATACTTCGGTGGTCGAGTCCGTCACTCCGGAATCTAACCCTCCGAAAACACCGGCGATGCACATCGGTTTCTCGGCATTGCAGATCATCAGATCCTGTGCCGATAGTTTACGCGAAACTCCGTCCAGTGTTACGAATTCTGTCCCTTCCGGGCAGGTCCGTACGACAATTTTGTTGCCCGTGATTTTCGAAGCATCGAAAGCGTGGAGTGGCTGACCTGTTTCATGGAGGATGAAGTTCGTGATGTCCACCACGTTGTTTTTCGGATTCATGCCGATGGCGATCAGACGACGTTGTAGCCACTCGGGCGACGGTGCGATCTTGATGCCGGTCATGGTGAGCCCCATGTACCGCGGAGCCGCTTCGCTGTTGGCTACCTCGACTTCGATGTGCTTCGAGTCATTGTCTTGCCGGAACGCATCCACCGAAGGCAATCCGAATTCATAAGGGATGTCGTTGGCCTTGAGATAGACGGCCAGATCGCGGGCAACACCGTAGTGGGACATGGCATCGGCCCGGTTGGGGGTCAATCCGATCTCCATCAGGTAGTCGTCCTCCAATTGGAAGTAGTCGCGTGCGGGAGTACCGGCCTTTACGTCGTTCGGCAGGACGATGATTCCCTGATGATCGGTCCCGACACCGATTTCATCCTCGGCACAGAGCATACCGAATGATTCGACTCCGCGAATTTTGCTCTTTTTGATTTTGAAACCATTCTCTTCTCCGGTAGGATAGAGGGTTGTGTTGATTGTAGCGACGACTACTTTTTGCCCGGCAGCGACGTTCGGCGCCCCGCAGACGATTTGGGTCGGAACGCCATCGCCCAGATCCACCGTCGTTACGTGCAGTTTGTCGGCATCTGGATGTTTCTCGCAGGTGAGGACTTCACCGACGACTAATCCGGCCAATCCGCCGCGGATCGATTCGATTTTCTCGAGTGCTTCGACTTCGAGTCCGATTCCGGTCAGAATCCGGGCAATCTCTTCGGCAGGAAGGTCGGTTTTGATATAGGTTTTTAGCCAGTTTAATGATATTTTCATTGTATATTTATGCTTATAAGTTCGGCTTTGTCAACAGAGGTTATTTGCTTCTGTTTGTAATGTTTTCGGGTAAACGCAATTTAGGTCGTTCATAATCGAGGCGAAAGTTACGGAAAATTTTGCAAAGTAGCTAATTCTGTTCAGGTAACCCGTTCGGAAGGGTCAGTTTTATCACTCTTTCATTTTTCCGTTGCTATCGAATGAGCAGAATATTAAAGAAGACGAGCGGAGACAGAATCGTCTCCGCTCGTCGGCTATGTTGGGTTTAGTGCTGCCTATAATGTGTTGCTGTATACTGCTTCAGGCAAGTCCCGGAGATTGTAACGGGAGGCCATGGCGGCTCCGTATGCTCCTGCGGAACGGATTGTCAGTAAATCACCCCGCCGTGTGACAGGCAGTTTGATGTCACGGGCAAAGATGTCGGACGACTCGCAGATCGGACCTCCGATCGTATATGTCTCTTCACCTTCCGTAGAGGTAAGGTTTTCGATCTTGTGTTTGGCACTATACAGCGCGGGCCGGATCAGATCGGTCATGCCGGCATCAACGATCACAATGTTTTGTCCCGAAGCCGTCGTCTTGTTATAGAGTACGCGGGTGATCAATTCGCCGCATTGTGCAGTCAGTGAACGTCCTAACTCGAAATGTACCGTTTGTCCGGCCTCGATCTCCAGATTTTTGTGGAAGATGTCGAAGTAGGTTTCGAAATCGGGAATGAGCTCTCGGTCAGGATCGTCGTAGTCGATGCCGAGGCCTCCCCCCATGTTCAGATGTTTGAGTACGATGCCCTGTTCGGCAAACCATGCCTTTATCATGTTGACCCGTTGGCACAAGGTCTCGAAAACTTTCATATCGCGTATCTGCGATCCGATATGGAAATGAAGTCCGACGATTTCGATGCGATTCATTTGGGCCAGCGTAGCGATTGCTTCGTCGACCTCTTTGTAGGAGATGCCGAATTTGTTTTCTGCTTTTCCTGTCGAAATGTTCTTATGGGTTTTCGGGTCGACGTCGGGGTTGATTCGCAGTGCGACCCGGGCCCGTTTACCCATCCGTTCTGCAATCTGGTTGATGACCTGCAGTTCGTGCAACGATTCGCAGTTGAAGGAAAATATACCTTGTTCGAGTCCGTACTCGATCTCTTTGTCGCTCTTGCCGACACCGGCAAAAACGATTCCTGAGGCGGGAACACCATGCTCGATCGCTGCCCGTACTTCGTTACCGCTGACGCAGTCCATTCCCATTCCGGCCTGATGCGCGGCATCGATGATGCGGGGATCGAAATTCGACTTCAGCGCATAATGTATTTTGAATCCGTAGCGGTTCGCGGCTTTCATGGCGGTATCGAGCGTACGGTTCAAAAGATCGATGTCGTAAAAGTAGAACGGAGTGGCCTTTTGATTCAGCTGGGCCGTGTATTGTTTTGCACTCATTGGAATAGACCGTCGTTAAGTGATTGTAAAGTCTGTTTTTTCTGTTCTGTAGCGATCAAAATGGCTAAACTCCGGTGGCTGGCACCGTACGAGATCATCTTGATCGGAATTTTACGGATGCTTTCGAACACTCGAGCAGCGAGTCCAGCATCGCCATGTTCCATACGACCAACGACACAAACGATCGAGTTATTGCGTTCGATTTCGATTGTTCCCAATTTTTCCAATTCGGCAACGATTCCATTGAGGTGTTTGTCGCTGTCGACTGTCAACGATACAGCGACCTCTGAGGTGGTGATCATGTCGATCGGAGTCCGGTACTGTTCGAAGATTTCAAATACTTTTCGCAGGAATCCATAGGCCATCAGCATACGTGCTGAATGGATACGGATTACGGTGATGCCATCTTTTGCCGCTACGGCGTGGAACGATTTCGAGTTGTCGTCGCAATTCGAAATCGTGGTGCCCGGAGCGTCCGGATCCATCGTGTTCTTCAGCATTACCGGAATGCATTTATCTTTACAAGGTTGTATGGTGGCCGGATGCAGAATTTTTGCACCGAAGTAGGCCAACTCGGCAGCTTCGTCGAAACTCATGTTCCGAATCGGGTAGGTATGTTCCACGAAACGGGGGTCATTGTTGTGCATGCCATCGATGTCTGTCCAGATCTGTACTTCGGAGGCTCCGATGGCTGCACCCATAAGGGCCGCACTGTAATCGCTTCCTCCACGACCCAGATTGTCTATTTCGCCTTTGTTGTTCGTGCAGATAAACCCTTGTGCTACATAGAATGTGTCGGGATCTGCTGCTACCGGGGCTAAAGCTTCGCTCAGTCGTTTGGTGTCGACTTTTTCCTCCTGATCGGTTACCATGAAATCTGGAGAGTTGAGGCATACGGCTTTAGTGCCCGTCTCGTTCAGATAAAAAGTAAAGATTGCGGAGGTTAGCAATTCTCCCTGCGCAATGATTTTGCGTTCGGAGGTGTATTCACGGAAGTTCGAAGTTTCATTGCGGATCAGCTCGAACGTGGCTTGCATACGGTTCAATGCCTCCTGTTTGTAGCGGTTGAGCAGACCTTCGATACAGGTGGTGTATTTTTCGGTCAGCATGCCGATGCGTTCGTCAATCGTGTTTTGGTCGTTTTCAGCAGCGGCTGATACGATGCGCACCAGCGCGTCGGTGGTTCCCGACATGGCTGACAGAACGGTAATGCGTGCCTTTTCGCGGCGAATGATTTCCGCTACTCTCTTCATGTTCGCGGCGGAACCTACGGATGTGCCGCCGAACTTCAAAACTTTTGTCATACAATAAGTACTTGGTAAAATTTAATGTTGTCCGATGGAGTTGTCACTCCATATCGGATGTGGGTGCAAAGATAACGGTTTGAATTCTGAAAAATCAAACAGAAATATACTTTTTGCACAAAAGAAGTGTAAAATGTTTGTTTTTATGGGTGATTTTTATTTTTTTTGCAACAATAGGCCGGATCGTTAAAAAATATATAGCGGAATGCCGGCAAAGTACGTTTGTCTCGATGTGCGTGAGCTGAATGAGGGGGGTGTGAAAGACAAGGGTACAGACGATTTTGTCGAACCGAAAAACCATCGCATATGTTGACGATTCCGAACGCCGTAGAAGAAGTGATCAAGAAAAAGCCGTTTTTGGAGGGAGCCCTTGTTGAAGGGTTGGTCAATCTCTCCGCATTGGCCCGCCAGCTAAAACCAGATATCGAGAAAAAGGTAGGTCGTCCGGTCAATGACAGTGCAGTGATTATGGCGCTCAACCGGCTGGTCCCACGTTTGGAGCTGATGTCGGCTATGAAGTTCAAAAAAGTAGTCGAAAATATCGGCGATATCATTGTGCGTTCGAATCTGGCCGACTATGCTTTCGTTAATTCACCAACCCTTTTTGCCAAACAGGCACGTTTGCTGGAGCGTATCAGTACGATGAAAGATGTGTTCTGTACCTTTTCACAGGGGATCTATGAAACGACTTTTGTGGTGAGCAATTCGATAGTCGGACTCGTTGATGAGATTTTTACGCAGGAAAGCCGGATTGCGAAAACCGAGAATCTGTCTTCGATCACCGTAAAACTTCCGGCCGAGAATACGGTATGCCCGGGTGTATACTATTATATCTTTAAGGAGTTGGCTTGGGATAACATCAATATTGCAGAGGTGATCAGTACTACTAACGAATTTACGGTGGTGATTGGCGATGCTGATATTCATCGGGCCTTTACGATTCTGATGGAGGCGAAACGCCAAGCAACTCTTTAGAGTCCGTCTTTCTGACGTGATATCGGTCTTCCGAAAATAAAGTAAAGTGAAACGGATCGTCATATTATTGAGTGCGGTCATAGTTTGTGTGTCGTTGCAGGCGCAGCGGACGAAAGTGCCCCGTAGATTGATGCGAGACAGTCTGCCCGTAATGACCGAACGGTGTGCACGAGTGCTCGAGGCTGCTTATATGACCCAACGGTTGATTCGCGTCGATCGGGATTTGGAAGGTTGGGAAGGATGTCCTGTCTCTTTATATGAGTATGATACCGGATATGACAGTACGGCTTGCGGTCCGAAGCTTGGTAAGGTCTATCTTTATAATCCCACTCCGGAACGATTGGCCAAGTGGATAATGAATGCATGCTGGAAGGTGAAGCAAAGTATCGATTACCGGTATACGGAACGGATGCGTAAACAGGTGTTGTATCAATCGGGCGGGCAGTTTCCCGTGAGCGGGGTGGTGTATGAGGCCATGTATCGGGCGGGAGATTATTATCCCTACCTTTTTAAGGATGGGGTTACGGTTTGGTTGGCTGATAGCACTTATTTTGCGGCAGACAAGCACCCGACAGAATCGCAATTGGATTTTTACCTGCACATGACAAAAGCGGATTTGAAACCTCATACCGGAAAATATGCCCGAATCATAAGTACAACGCCTCAACAATATGTGGCAGCGGGAGGCAAAGTACCGGTATTAGACGGTGATGCTGTATCGCAGCGATGGCTGGATATTGTTCGCAAGATGTACAAAAAGGCAATGAAAAGCGATCGTAATGAGTTGATGGAGATTTGGGCTGAGGCCAGTTTGTAAGGTAAAGCTATGTGAGAAAGCCGAGGCAAAGTTGTACCTTTGTGTAAGGTGTGAAGCACGAATTTTACAGTTTCTCTTTAGATGAGCGATGGTTAAGCATCTGAATAATATTGTTCTGCGGTCTTTTTGTGCTGTGCTGTCAGCTTTTGTCTGTTTGTCTTGCACAGAATCCCTGTCCGAAAAGTTCCCAAGCAGAAAGATGATGGTGAGTCCCGTACTGTCGAACTTGAATATATCTGCTGTTGTTCAGGATTCGTATGGCTATATTTGGATAGGAACAGCACGAGGACTCAATCGTTTCAATGGATATGAATATGTACAATATTTTCGACAGCCGGAAGATTCGTGTTCATTGTGGAATGATAACATAACGGCACTGTATGTCGATTCGAAAAATAATTTGTGGGTAGGGGATCGGCAAGGGGTCAGCCGTTACGACAGGGAAAGAGATGTTCTGATCAGGTACCGCGCTACGTCGGAGATGTTGAATGTGAGAAAATTCGTTGAGGATGCACAAGGAAATCTGTATGTCGGTACATTCCGAGGGTTAGGTCTGATCGACAAGGAGAAGCAGTGCTTGACTCTTTTGAACGGGACCGTAAACAGTGTGGCGGATTTTACGATCGATCGGTCGGGAGTATTATGGATTGTACCTGCAGATCGAAACGGAATATGTCGGTTCGACACTGAGACTCGGACGTTGGATGCTGTGCCCGAATTGAATCGTTATAAATGTCGTACAGTTGTCGATATGGCAGATGGACGGATGTTTGTTTGTGCGGATCAAGGTATATTGGTTTATGATCCTGTCAATAACAGAGTTGCGGCTTTGGCGGCAGCAGAGATAGGTGTAGATGGACTGCCGGATGATATTCAGCAAGTGTTTAAAACGGGAGAAGAGCGTTTGGTCTGTTTCATGACAGAGTCACGGAAATTATTCGTTTGGAAAGGAGATGATCGTGTCGTTGAGATCCCGGAATCGGAATATGGAACGCCTGAGGATATTAACTGTATCTATGCAGACAAAGAGGGGAATCTGTGGATAGGAACGTTTGATGACGGATGCAAGTTGGTCATAAAGAATAAATTTCCGTTTTGTACAGATCTGGTATTGTCCGAACAGTTGCACGGTCGTTTTATTACCCGTGTTACTTCACAGGGAGAAGATACGTTGTGGGTGGGGACGCGTTATGACGATTTTTACATGTATGATAAGAGAAATCGGACATTCCGTTCGTATAAACTCAATTCGTATTTTCCGCAGGTCGAGAAGAAGGTGACGAGAATTATGTATTACGATTCGAAGCATCGTCTGTGGATTGGTACGGAAAATCGATTGAAGTGCTTTCGTGCAGGCCGTGATGGACTGCAGCAAATCGAGGAGTTCACAACGGACGGATTGCTTCATAGAATATATGAAGATTCAAGCGGTAATATATGGATCTCATCAAATGGTCTTTATCGATTGGATGCAGGGGAATGTCACGCTTCGTTACGTAAGATGTTTCCGGAAGGAGTACGAAATGCCAATGTTACGGATATAGCGGAACTACCTTCGGGAGATATGATTTTTTCTGTTTTTTCGGAAGGATTGTATGTGTTGCATCGTGGAAGTGAATTTCCACAGCGTTTAGCAGTCGGGGAGCCCTCGGCAAAATCGGCTTTGACTTACGTGGGAACATTGTATGTCGATACGTTCGGTAATTTATGGGTAGGGACCTATGGAAGCGGGTTGCTGAGATATGATCAAAAGAATGATTTCTGGCGGCTTTATGATGTATCCGATGGACTTCCGAGTAATGATGTCGTTGCGATCAGCGATGACGGCCGGGGTGATCTTTGGTTCGGCACGGCATACGGGATTTGTCGGATGAACATCGAGAGCGGAGTCTGCAGCAATTATTTCGAAACGGATGGGACACTCAATAACCAATATCACGAACGAGGCGAACATAAGGATAGTAGAGGGAATATGTATTTTGGAGGAAATTATGGATTGACTTTTTTCAATCCGGCGGATTTTGTCGATAATACATTCAATGTCCCGAGGTGCATAGTTGAGAATGTAGAGGTTCGAGATGGATCGGTCAACAGTTCGACTGACCGTTCTCCATTAAAGATTCCGGTTACCGATGTCTCACGAATCACCTTGTCTTATAAGGATAATCCGGTGAGTTTCGAATTTGCAGGAATCGACTATCAGGCTCCGAATAAACTGAAGTATATCTATCGTTTGAGAGGATTCGATACGGAGTGGAGTCTGCCGGATGGGTCGAGGCGGGCCAATTACTCGAATCTTCCGGCCGGATCCTATCTCTTTGAGGTAAAGACTGTCGGGGTGAATCAGCAGGAGAGTCCGATTTCGTCGACTTTGGCTGTGCGAGTAATGCCTGCACCGTGGTATTCGTGGTGGGCCATATTGCTTTACGTGTTGTCGGGGGGAGTTGTCCTGTTTTTGATAATCCGGTTGTTGTGGAATAATCGGATGAACCGCATCCGACTGAAAATCGCGGAGGAGAATCTCGCAAAGGATGCAGAGATGCATGACATGAAGATTCGGTTCTTTATGAATATCTCGCACGAGCTAAAGACTCCGCTGTCGCTGATTTACGGACCGCTTCAGCGGGTGTTACAAGTACGGAGGGTGCCGGAAGAGGCGCAACGTTATCTCTCTTTGATTCACGTCAATGTGGATCGGTTGATGCGATTGACGAACCAGTTGCTGGATTTCAGTAAATTGGATCGTGATACGTTTACTTTACGGATGGAGCGGTTGGATTTTCCTCTTTTGATCGGACGTGTTGTCGGTTTATTTGAGGACTATGCCCGCCAGAAACGGATCGAATTAGGTTACACGACGGAATTTCAGTCTTTATGGATGGATGCCGATGCAGATAAGGTTGAAAAAATATTTTCCAATTTGTTGTCCAATGCGATGAAATACACTCCCGCGGGGGGAACGGTTAAGGTTCGGTTGGATCGGCAAATGCCGGAAAGCGATAGCGGATTACAACGGGATGTGCGGTATGTTCATGTTGCAGTGCAAGATAACGGGATCGGAGTAAAAGAGGCTGAGTTGCCTTATATTTTCGACCGGTTCAAACGTTTTTCGACATCTTCGGCGGGCGGGAACGGTATAGGATTACACTATACGAAACGTTTGGTGGAGGAGCATAAAGGTTATATTTCGGCAGAGCTCAATGCAGATAGAGGAATGACACTCCATGTCTATTTGCCCATTTTGTCCGATTCCGATTGTAAGATCGAAAGTGTGAACTTTATGACGACAGGAGGGTTGACCGATAACGAAAGAAAAATGGAGGTTGGTCTGTCGTACGATTTGCCTGTCAGTGATGCAGCAGATCGTCCGACTCTGTTGATTATTGATGATGCACCCGGAGTTCAGCAGTTTTTACAAGAACTTTTGGGAACTCAATACACTCTGTTGTCTGCATTCGACGGGCAACAGGGATTGGAGATCGCACAGAAAGAGTTGCCGACATTGATTTTATGCGATTGCCTGATGCCGTTGATGGATGGTTATGAGGTTTGTCGGAGAATAAAGACACTGCCGGTCACATGTCATATTCCGGTGATTTTACTTACGGCCAAGAGTGCGGTCGAGGATCAGATCAAAGGTGTACAGGAAGGTGCAGATGTATACATACCCAAACCGTTTCATCCGGATTATTTGCTGTCGGTGATACGCACGACGATTCTCAATCGCCGGAAAATTCAGAAGAACATTGCGGATCATCCGCAAGATTTGACTCTTTTAAACAAGCAGGATCAGCAATTTATCGAGCGGCTTCATACGTTGATGGAAAAGGGCATGAGCAATCCGGAACTCAATATCAATGTGTTGGCCACGGAGTTGAATTTCAGCAGGACTACCTTTTATCGAAAGGTTAAGGCGTTGACAGGAATGGCTCCCAACGATTATCTCAAGCACTATCGGTTGCAGCGGGCGGCGGAGTTGATTCTCTCCGGAGAATATTCCATTTCAGAAGTTGCCGATATGGCCGGTTTCTGTACGCACTCCTATTTTTCGGCGATGTTCAAAAAAGAGTTCGGCGTGCTGCCTCGTGAATATCAGACGGTACAGACGAAACGTACCATATAGATATATGCCTAAAGAAATTTCATGAAACAATATTTCTCATATTGACGGGAAGTTGCGTTTTTTTTATGTGGGGGACGGAGAAAAGGTTTGATGTAATGCTCGGTTGATATGCGGGAAGCGGAACACCCGGAGCAATGAGGTCCGTCTGTTTATTCAAATCCCATTCGCCTGCGGGCCCATGGCATGACTAATGCAGGCGGTTTTTGTTCACGGAGCAGGTCGGCCATATATTTCATGTAGGGGTCTACATGTTTGAAAAACAGTTTGAATCCTTCGCATAGTGCATTCTTGTTGGGCTCTCCGTCGGCAGATTGTTCGAAGCGATGTTTGGGACACTCTCCCCGGCAGGCAAAATAGTAGCGGCAGTTAAGACATTCGGACGGCAATGTATTGCGTTTGTCCATGCCGAATCGGAATTGCTCTTTTTTTCGGTATAAGGATTTCAGATTGTGTTCCTTAATATTTCCCAAACGGTATTCCGGATAGACAAAGTGGTCGCAGGAGTAGACGTCTCCGTTGTGTTCGATAACCAAGGCATCGCCGCAAGTGTCTGCAAAAGCGCACAGGGCAGGAGGCACTCCGACCCATTGGGCAAGAGCGACATCGAACATCTGAACGAAGTAGCGTCCGACATCCGTCAGTACCCACTCATCGAAAATGTCGTTGAGAAATCTGCCGTATCCTTTGGCCGAGACGGACCATTCGGCCATAACCGAATCTGGAGTCCCGGGCGGGACAATTAACGGTTTCCCCGTTTTGTCGGAGATGCGGACATATTCGAGAGCCGGCAGAAACTGCATGAACGAGCTGCCGATCGATTTAAGGAATCGATAGATCTCGACAGCTTTCCCTTTGCTGGCCCGACTGACGACGCTCATGGTGTTGAACTCGACCCGATATTTTTTCATCAGTTCGATGGCTTTCATGACCCTTGAGAAGGTGGCTTCATCTGCTTTACTTCTTCTGTACGCATCGTGTACCGATTCAGGACCGTCTATGGAAACACCGATCAAAAAGTTATGCTCGGCAAAGAAGTGGCACCACTCTTCGTCGAGCAATATACCGTTTGTCTGTAGTACATTCTCTATTTGTTTTCCGTTGGCATACTGATGTTGCAGTTCGATAGCTTTTTTGTAAAAATCGAGTCCTGCGATCAAAGGCTCTCCGCCGTGCCAGACAAACATGATCTGCGGAATGTCGTTCGCTTGGATGTATTGTTTGATAGTTGTCTCTAGCAGTTCATCGTTCATGATGGACTGATGGTTTTCGTATAAAGAGGCTTTATCCAAGTAGTAACAGTAGCGGCATCCCAGATTGCAGACCGATCCGGCAGGTTTGATCATCGCAGAAAAGGCTGTCGGTCTGTTCGGTTTGAGTGCTTCGTCGAATGTGATGAATTTTTTGTTTCTCATGTGCGTATAAGCAAAAACTCGATAAAGATACGAAAATAGTACGGTATTGTATAACGGAATGTCGGATGGATTGGAATCGGGCGGTTATATGCAAGTACGAAAATTTGAACAATCTTTATCCCATCGGGTTCCGACCGGCTAATAGCACGGATAGTTCTCGACCGGGAAACGATTTTGTTTGCCCATGGGGTTTGCGACCGATGGATCGTAGTTCGGATTGAGAACAGGTATCGTAGCTTGAGTCCGAATCAAATGATCGTCTAACATACGCTCGAGTTGCTGTACGATTTTCGGATATTTGTCGGCGAGGTTATTCTGTTCCCCGATATCTTCTCTGATTTTGTATAGTTCATAGCTGCACGTACGGTCCGGTCCTTCACCGTATGTGCGGATCAATTTCCATTTGTCGGTTCTGACAGAGGAAGAAGGAAGATTATTGGTCGCAACTACGTAATGGGGAAAGTGCGTAAAGATGGCTTTGCGTTTCATCTTGCCTTTGTCTGTCAGCAGTGGCATGATACTCTCTCCGTCCAATTCGATGGTGGGGTCAGGTTGAAGTCCTGCGATCTGCAGCAAAGTCGGGAAAAAGTCGTAAGTCGAAACGATATGGTCCGATCGGGTTCCGGCTTTGATTGTCCCCGGCCAAGAGATAATGCATGGGACCCGGACGCCCCCTTCATGGATGTTGCCTTTCCCGGAGCGTAAAGGGTCGTTATTTGTGGGGTAGCCTGAGTCCAGAATGTCGTACTCGTTTCCGCCGTTATCGGAAACAAATACGATCAGTGTGTTGTCAGCTATGCCTAGCTCATCCAGTTTGTCCATGATTCGGCCGAGGCTGGCATCCATCGATTCGATCATGGCGGCCATGATGGCACAATTCTGTTTCCCTCGCGGATCGACCTTGTTCTGATATTTCTCCATCAGGGAAAGTTGTCCTTGATATGGGGCATGTACGGCGTAGTGCCACATATTGAGATAGAACAAAGTGTCTTGATGAGTTTCGATGTATTTTAATGCTTCATCCGTCAGCCTGTCTGTAATGTATTCCTTATCCGGACCGTCTTTGAATCCGGCTATTTTATATGGAGAAAAATAGCTGGGTGGACCCGGATGGTGCCCTGATGCGATTACTGTGTCGAATCCTTGATGCTGTGGGTAGTAGGGCTCATGTCCCAAATGCCATTTCCCGATGTGGCAGGTGGTGTATCCGGCTTCTTTGAGGCGTTCGGCGATTGTGACCTCTTCCGTCGGCATGAATGTGCGAGAAGTGGCTTCGATTACCTTTTTCCATGCAGCATCCTGTTTCTTCAGCAGAGGGACATCCGGATTGGGCGGAAGATGTCCGGCAGGAGTAGTCAGGTGGAACCGTTCGGGAGCCCTGCCGGTCATGATGCTGGCCCGTGTCGGAGAGGAGAGTGGACTGGCAGAATAGGCGTTTGTGAAAAGCCGGCCTTGTGCGGCCAGCCGTTCCATGTTGGGGGTTTCGTAATATTGGCTGCCGTTCGTAGAGCAATCCATCCATCCCATGTCGTCGACCAAAAAAAAGATGATGTTAGGTTTACCCGTGTTAGGTTGTGCGGCAGATGCTGAGGTTATCCCTATTCCTGTTGTTAATAGGATTAAAGGTAGATTTTTCATAAGATAATGCGGTTAGTATTTTAAGGTTCCTTGGGAAAGGTATTCAAAGGTATGTGAAATAAAAAAGAAAAAATAGCAAAAACTAGTCGTTGTTTGTTTGATATGTTTCGTTTAGGGGCGTTTGGAGAAAGAGTAGAAATGAAACCATGAAGGTGGTCTGTATTTGTTATTTTCTGAATAGTTTGTGGCCTTTATTGGATAGAAAAATGTCTAAATTTGTTTGATATAAGGATTGGCTCCTTGTTTTGAGTCCAATAAAAAAACAGTCATATGAATTTTGATAGATGGTCACTGTTGTCATTGACAGCAGCTATGCTTGTCCATACGACAGGAGTGGCAGGAACAAAAAAGGCATCTGATGCCGGTAGTGATAGAGATAAAAAAATCGTCCCAATATATTGGTTATCCTTGCCGATGATATGGGATACAGTGATCCCGAATGTTATGGAGGGGAGTTGTCGACTCCGGCACTGGGTACAAGCAAATCGACTAAGTAATTGAAAGTCAATGCTTAGTCGATTTTATTTTATGTCTATTGTTCCCGTTTTGTTCCCACACGGACTTATTCGGCAACTCTTTAAATGGAATTGAATACGCTTAAACATTATTCTCCTTGCAATATATTGAATAGATGGAAAGCGATAAGTATTAGCCAAGGAATTTCTTACTACTACTGAAAATCAATATTATATACAGTCCAAGAAACAAGCCGGGTACATTAACTCCCGGAAAACAACTTAAAGATGGTGACAAGGGTTCGATTATTTCAATTTCCTGACTATCTCCCTACATCCTTTCTCGATGGTATTGAAGCATGTGTAATATACCTGTGCTGACTGATAGTGAGGATCC
>CALURC010000014.1 GCA_944323075.1 uncultured Alistipes sp.
GCCGCTATCATCTGGATCTGGTGATGATGACACACGGATGGAGACGGTTCCCCTCCGACAACCTGTTCCGTCCCGCACCATTCACCCCCAAGCACTTTATCGAACGGGGACAATATATCTCCGGACGAGTCGTCAGTTCGATCGGACTATCGGCAAAAAATGCTCAAGTCGATGCCATAGCACTTACCGGAGAAAATGTATTGGGAATGACTGTTGCCGATTCTTCTGGGTATTTTATACTTGACGGCTTGGATTATAAAGGTCCCACATTATTTATGGTCTCAGCAAAAACCGCGCGAGGGAAAGGAAAAACAATCCCATTTATTGAATTTGACACGCTTTATCCACGACCTGTGGTCAAACAACAAAATTTATACAATTCGGTCTATTCATCTGAAGATTCAGCCACCATCAACAGTTACGTCAATCAACGCAAAAAAAATTATGAACAATCTCATTTTTTCAATGGATATGATCTGGATGAAATAGTTGTCGAAGCAACAAATCTTCGGAAACCCCAGACTTATCTGATGGGAAATTTGTATGATACAGCCGATTTGGCTCCATATAAAAAAGTGCCTTTATATATGTATTTATTGACTTTACCCGGTGTCACCACAGGAACTACTGGAGACGAAGAGAATATCCCATGCTTCAAATTAAAAAGATTTGATGGACCCGGTTTCAGTCCGGCTCAATTAAAAATTGACAATAGAATTGTTTCCAATATCAATGAAGTCAGGTCTTATCATGTTGACGATGTCGAGTATCTTAATATTGTCAAAACGACAGGAGGAAGATTAGAGGGTATAAAGTATAATCTTGATTATCCCTATCGGGTCGAAATCTATTTGAAAGAAGATAGAAATACAAAGAAGAATTATTTGACATATAGGACTTTGGGGTATTCCGAGTGTATGGAGTTCTACTCACCGGTATACGACACGCCCGAACGGGTGAACAATCCTCGACCGGACAACCGAACCACCCTGTACTGGAATCCATACGTGCAAACCGATATGACCGGTAAAGGTTTTGTAGAGTTCTATACGGATGACCGCGAAGACGCCGAACTCGAAATCTCAATTGAAGGAGTTACCGATGAAGGGGAGCCTATCTTTCATCGTTCGACATTGTCTGAAAAGAAACCATAAGTTTTATCCAACGGAGTAACCCGAAAATCCGTAAAACAGAGTAGGGAGAACTATTAATCTTTAATCATTATGAAAAAATTAGTGTTAAAAAGGAGGTCGTTGCGAGAATCAATAAACAAGCAATGCAAAAACTAAAAGGAGGAGTAGGAGCCTCATATAACGGATCTACCATTCAATCCAATTGTGAAGTTCTAGTTTGTGATGGATCATGTATTACATGTCATCAAGATACTTGTGCAGCTTCTTGTAGTAATACTTATTCTCCAAGTTGTGTCCTAACTTGTGCAAATGAATGCTATGACCTTGATTTAATAATGATGGCATACACTTATTTATATCCAACTAATTGGCGATGTGTTTATTAATATTAAAAGTACGAAGGGTTATAAATCGATTACTAACCGACTTATAGCTCTTTTGAAATCATTTTATTATAAATCAAATTGTATTTTATGCGATCCAACCCCTTCCCATACATTCCATATGTAAATTATGTATTTCGTACTCCGTTGTTTCCCTATAAGGATAAACGAAGTCTTTCTGTTGTGCTGGATAATTCAACTTTCGAAGAAGCAGTATTCTTGGGATCTCCAGAGCTATACAAAGAGATGAAAGAAAAGTTTTTGGGAAAGGAGTGTAAATTGGCCGAATCTCTATGCAAATATCTGAACCGGAGCCGTACCCGCTGTACGCCTTTCGGACTGTTCGCTGGCTGCTCGGTGGGTGAACTTGCGGATAGAACTGAAATCGAACTGGCTGATATATCGCAATACCGGCGTTGTACCCGTTTAGACATGAACTATCTTTGCGCTCTGATTCAGTTTCTAGAGAAGCAGGATGCTGTACATCAACAGCTGTTGTGGTATCCTAACGACAGTATATACAAGTTGGCAGGAAAACTCCGTTACATCGAATATTTTTATCGTGGCACCAAACGAATTCATCAGATCAATAGTGTCGAATCGTCGGAATATCTTGATAAAATCTTCGTGGTGGCTTGTTCCGGAGCCACCATCCGGCAGCTGGCAGAAACTGTGATTGAGGAGGATATTTCGTATGAGGAAGCAGAAGTATTCATTGAAGAGTTAATTGATTCTCAACTGCTTAAAAGTGAATTAGAAGCGAGTGTAACAGGAGATGATCTACTTAATGTATTGATCCAAAAATTACAACGTTTTAAAAATGTGCCGCAGCTGTCCTTGCTTATACAGATCAGAGAATTACTACACGCGATTGATGTATCTTCCCCCGGAGATTCGATCGGTTATTATGATCGAATCATTGATATAATCAAACAAATAGGCGTCCCGTTTGAGCTTAAATTTCTGTTTCAGACAGACATGTTTAAACCAGTTCAACAAGCGGTAATATCGCGGGATGTGATTGCGGATATAAAAGATGTACTCGGTTTCCTGAACCGAGTTACACTTTCCCGCGGCGAATCCAACCTCTCTCAGTTCGCAACGGCATTTTACGAACGTTTCGAGGAGCAGGAAATACCTTTGGTGCAGGCATTGGACAAGGAAGCTGGTATCGGCTATCCCGTATCGACCCAGAATTCCGGAGATGTAAATGATTTGATTGATAATTTACAAATACCATTCCGTCAGTCTTTGAGTAATCAAATTCATTTTTCATGGTTAGATGGTATTTTATTGGATAAATATATCGAATCACGTATCAATCACCAAACCTGTATTACGCTTACAGATGATGATATTCCTATTAAAACGGAAAATTGGGATGACATGCCAGACACAATCTCCGTTATGTGCAATATACTTCAGGAAGCTGATGAAGGTAATTATAAATTACATATCAAGTCTGCAGGTGGTTCCTGTGCCGGATACTTATTAGGCCGTTTTTGCCATCTCGATTCACAAATCTATGGACTTGTAAAAGAGATTGCCGATACCGAACAACAGCTTCATCCAGATGTTTTATATGCAGAAATAGCCCACTTACCGGAATCTCGAATTGGAAATATTGCATCACGACCGATACTTCGTGATTATGAAATCCATTATTTAGCTCAATCCGGAGTCGAGATAGAGAAACAAATCCCTGTTTCAGATCTGCTGTTGTCCGTCAAAAACGGAAAGATCATCATGACATCCAAGAAATTCGGTAAAGAGGTTATTCCCCGTTTAACCAATGCTCATAACTACAGTTTTAACTCTATGCCGATTTATCATTTTTTATGTGATATGCAGACTCAAGGATTACGGGGTGGATTCTATTTTGGATGGGGTGAACTGTTTAATCGTTTTTCTTATTTGCCACGTGTAGAGTACAAAGGTCATATTTTATTATTGCAAACATGGAATCTTTCTACAGATGATATCAAAGGTTTCGATAAACTCGATGACAAAGCTCTAATAATTAAAATGGAAGAGTTGAGAGAAAAAAAACATCTTCCGGCTGAAGTAGTTGTTCCCGATGGAGATAACGAATTGTATGTAAATTTAACCGACATACTAAATATTCGGACGATGATTTCTTTAGTAAAAAAAAGAGGCAGATTTAAGTTGACAGAATTTATGTATGAAACAGATTTGGGTATTGTAAAAAATCCACAAGGAGAATCTTTTACAAATGAATTCATTTTCACTTTTCACAAATCTTAGATATACGAGTCCAAACTATCTGTAACCTAAATTATAAATTAGATGCAAAGAACATTTATACCCGGCAGTGAATGGCTGTTTTTCAAAATATATACTGGGCATAAAAGTGCTGATGAAATATTGGTTTCGCACTTATATCCTATTGCCGAACAGTTGAGAGAAGAAAACACGATAGATGATTATTTTTTCATTCGTTATACCGATCCTAAATTTCATATTCGGTTCCGATTCCATGTTCCAGATGTACTGAATTACGGAAAAATTTTCAAAGCTGTGTATGAACCTTTATCAAGAAGCATTGAGAATGCGATGATATGGAGTGTAATGTGTGATACCTATCAACGGGAAATTGAACGTTACGGAGCATTGTCTATGGAATTATCAGAACATCTATTCTGCAAGGACAGTCGTTATGTTTTGATGTTGCTTGCCTCTTTAAAAGATTCACCGTCGGAGGAACAAGATCGATGGCAAATGTCATTATGTCTACTTGACGACACTCTTTCGGCTTTCGAATATACGGTCGAAGATAAAAAAGAGTTACTGGGAAAAATGAGTGCAGGTTTTAAGTCTGAGTTCGGATTTACTTCCAGTACCTTCAACAAACAGTTAAATGATAAATTTCGAATACAGCGGAAAAATATTGAAAGTGCATTCATCCCGGAAACGAGTCCACTTAAGGTATATGAAAATGTACTCAGACTACGTCGCGAAGAAATAACTTCTCTGGCCCAACAGATCATACCGTTAATAAAACAAGGATCGATAGATAAAGACAGTTATGTGCGGAGTATCTGCCACATGACAATGAATCGTTTGTTCCGCTCAAAAAATCGATTATACGAAATGGTAATATATGATTTTCTGTTCCGCTACTATCAGTCGGTTTTGGCCAAACTTAAGTATGCAAAAAATAAATAGTTTCCTATGAAATTTCCGATATATAGACAATTGGACGCTATGGATTGCGGTCCCACCTGTTTGAGAATGATAGCCCGGTTTTACGGTAAAAATTATTCTTTGCAGTCGTTGCGAACCAAATGTCATATTACACGAGAAGGGGTCTCGATGTTGGGTATTAGTGACGCAGCAGAATTGATCGGATTCCGAACAGAAGGCGTAAAGTTGACATGGGAACAATTACGGGACAATATTCCGTTTCCGTGTATTGTCCATTGGAAACAAAGACATTTCGTTGTGGTATATGACATCAAAAAAAATCGCGGTTCATCTCAAAAAAACGATTATTGGATATGTGTTGCGGACCCCGCTGGCGGTTTGCTAAAATACAGAAAAGACGATTTCCTTAAATGTTGGTATTCGACAAAAGAAGACGACCTGATGATCGGCACCGCATTGATTATCGAACCTTCTCCTCGTTTCTATGAAGAAAAAGACGATTCAGATAAAAAGTCTGTCATGAGGTTGGGTTATGCAATACATTATTTGCGGCCTTATACAAAATTTATCCTTCAGCTTTTTCTCGCAATGCTGACAGGAAGTATGATCAGTCTGATATTTCCTTTCCTTACCCAAGGTGTTGTCGATTATGGTATTAATAATAGCGATTTAGGATTTATTATCACCATATTGATTGCTCAGGTAGCTTTGACCCTCGGACAGACAGCTAACGGTCTGATCCAAAGTTGGCTCTCTTTGCACGTAACTACACGGATCAGTATTGCCTTTATATCAGATTTTTTGGCAAAACTGATGCGTTTGCCAATTTCATTTTTCGATGTAAAAATGGTAGGCGATATTATGCAGCGAATCGGAGACAATGGTCGTATTCAAAGCTTTTTGATGGGAACATTGCTCAGTATTATTTTTTCATGTTTTACATTCGTCGTGTATGGAGCAATTATGACTACATATAACTTGACAATTCTCGGAATTTTTTTGTTGGGTAGTGCTTTGTATGCCGGATGGGTTGTCGTGTTTTTAAAGAAACGAAAGGAACTTGATTATAAACGCTTCCAACAGGGAGCAGATAATCAGAGCAGTCTGGTACAGTTGATCAATGGTATGCAAGAGATCAAACTCAACAGTTGTGAAAAACAAAAACGCTGGGAGTGGGAGCGGATTCAGGCCAAAATGTTCCGTATCAGCATTAAGTCAATGGCTCTTGGACAGACACAACAAGTCGGAGGTCTATTTATCGATCAGACCAAGAATGTTCTGATTTCATTTATTGCGGCAAAATCTGTGGTTGAAGGAGAGATGACTCTTGGTATGATGATGGCCATGCAATACATTTTGGGGCAATTGAATGGCCCAATCTCACAATTTATCGGATTTATTCAAGCTGCACAAGATGCCAAAATCAGTGCGGAACGTTTGAATGAAATTCATGATATGGAGGACGAGGAACCTGAAGATAAAGAAAAAATACGGGATATTCCGGCTAATGCAGATATTGAATTGAAAAATGTGACTTTCCAGTATGAAGGCCCTCATTCTGAAAAAGTGTTGGATGAAGTTAGTCTAAAGATTCCAGCTGATAAAGTTACGGCTATCGTCGGGGTCAGTGGTAGTGGTAAAACGACTTTGTTAAAGTTACTATTGGGATTCTATAAACCTGTATCTGGAAGTATTACTCTTAATAATATTGCTTTAGAACAATATAGTGATTCCTGTTGGCGACGTAATTGCGGTGTGGTTATGCAAGAGGGGTTTATCTTTTCCGACACATTGGAAAACAACATCGGTGTTGTGGATGAGATCCCTGATTTTGATCGAGTTGAGCATGCAGTCAAAGTGGCTAATGTGGAAGATTTTGTGGAAAGTCTCCCTCTGCGTTATAACACCAAGATCGGAGCTGATGGACATGGACTCAGTACCGGACAAAAACAACGATTGTTCATTGCACGGGCGGTTTACAAAAATCCTAAATATATCTTTTTTGATGAAGCGACCAATTCACTGGATGCCAATAATGAAAAAATAATCATGGACAATATGAAACAATTCTTTGAAGGGCGTACAGTCGTAATCGTAGCTCATCGGTTGAGTACCGTAAAGAACGCGGATACGATAGTGGTTTTGAAAAAAGGGAAAATCGTCGAACAAGGAACACATAGTGAATTGATTGCCGTTAAAGGAGCTTACTATAATTTGGTCAAAGACCAATTAGAGTTAGGAAATTGATATATAACTTATTAAATTACGACACATGCCTAGACAAACAATATATAGTGAGGAGGTTCAAGAAATAATGGGGCGTATTCCCGGATGGGTAGTACGTTGGGGATTGATAGTACTCTTTTTTTTGTTTCTGCTGATTATGGGAATTACATGGTTCGTCAGATATCCCGAGACCATATCGGCTCCGATTGTACTGACAACTCTTAACCCTCCAGCAGATCTAATAGCCCGTTCGTCAAATAAAATCGAGTATATCTTGGTGAAAGATGGTGCTTCGGTCAAAAAGGATGATGTTGTGGCTGTTTTATATAATACGGGTGACTTTCGATCAGTCTTGGAATTGGAAAATATTTTACTACAAAAAGGAGAAGATTGGAAACTCTATTTTTCAAAAGATTTTTTAAGAAAAGATTATTCGCTCGGAGAGCTACAATCATATTATATTCAGTTTGTTAAACAGTGCCTTTTGTATGATCATTATTTGCAAACTGATTTTACTGTTCAAAAACAAAAATTAATTGAGGCTAATATCTTTAAAACTCAGCAAACTATCGAGAGTCAAAATCAGCAAATGTCCCTTTTAAAGAAAGATATGGAATTTGAAAATCGGAACCTCGAACGGGATTCTTTATTGTTACACTCAGAGGCTCTAACTCCGGCTGATTACGAACGTACTAGACAATCTGTTTTACAAAAGCAGATCGCTTTACTTAGCCAAAATACGGTTATTACTTCAACCGAAGCTAATCTGATTAATATGGAACAACAATTACTCGAATTGCAGATACAACGTGATAATGAGACAACGAACTATCAGGTTCAGCTTTCGGAGGCAAGAGAACAATTGTTAATGCAGATCAATTTATGGAAAGAAAAATATATTCTTCAGTCGCCAATAGAAGGCAAAGTAACTTTTACAAAATATTGGAGTAGTAATCAGAATGTTATATCTGGCGAGCGATTGGCTTCAGTCGTACCCGACGATTCATTACAAATAATCGGTAAAATGTATATTCCGTCACAAGGTTTCGCTAAAGTAAAACCAGGACAGATTGTGAATGTTAAACTAAACGGCTTCCCATATATGGAATACGGTATATTAAAAGGAAAGATCCACTCTCTTTCGTCGATTCCGGAAATGGAAGGATACGCAGCAGAAGTGGCATTTGAAAAAGGATTGATTTCCAGCTATAATACTCGGTTAAAATTTATTCAACAAATGGATGGGACTGGTGATATAATCACAAAAGATCAGCGATTGTTGGAACGTTTTCTCAGTCCGCTCAAATCTGCAATAAAAAATGACTTATAGATTGTTATGACGACATCAGTAGCCATGTGTACATATAACGGAGCTCAATATATAGAAGAACAGCTTCGTTCTATTTTAAAGCAAACCCATCCGATCGATGAAATCGTTGTCTGTGATGATGGATCAAAAGATGGGACAGTCGCTCTAATAGAAAATTTTATAAAACATTATCCGGATAAAATACGACTAATCCGTAATCCGGTGAATATGGGCTATACCCGTAATTTTGAAAAAGCGATATGTAATTGCAATGGAGATATCATTTTTCTTTCAGACCAAGATGATATATGGATGCCAGACAAAGTCGAAGTGATATGTAATTACTTCGAGACACATCCCGACAAAAGTTTTGTTTTTACTAACGCCATTTTAGTAAATCGTTTCGGTACGCCATGTTATTCCTGTTCTTTGTTTGATGTTGTGGGTATGGATCGACGGAACAAGAAACTATTTCGTCAAGGACATGGATATCAAGTGTTGAGTACTTCAGGACGCGTTACTGGAGCAACAGCAGCTTTACGGGCCTCATTTGTCCCATATTGCATTCCGTTTCCCGCAATAGGACAAGTCCATGATGAAATGATTGCAATCTCCGCACAATTAAGGAATAAACTCGGTTTTATCGAACGTAGTTTGATCCGTTACCGATTACACGAGGCTCAGTCGGTGGGATTAGGTGCTTTGTTCATATATCCAGCCCAACGATGGGAAATGGCCCGAGATATCCTAATGTGGCATCGTAGTCTGGCTGAATTTGATCCGGAGATACAGACTGATAAGTTAAGCTTTGTTTATAAACGTTTTTGGGCTCTTCGCTCACGGATCGCTCTATTTCGAATCATTGGGATGGGACTTCGTCATGAATATCGAACTTACTACCCTGATGCGAATATTATGTTCTGGCAAGATGTGAAAGGAATTATAATCAGATTTATGTCGACATTTAAATATAAAGAATAATAATTTGATATGCAATATGTTACGATCATTCTTTTTAAGTTCCGGATTGATTGGAGGCCGTAATCGCCGATTGATCATACAAAAAAAATATGCACAGACCAATATTCGGACAGTACGATGTGGACTACGTGCTTTTCGCTTTGACGTTTCACAGACAGCGAGTCTATATCTGAAACTCAAACGCAGGCAACCTCTTCCAGCTGATACCTGTGTTCTCGAATTCGATTACATCTGCCCCGATTACATCGTTTTTTTTCGGGTCGTAGTGGGAAACGATTCTATTTATGTCCGCAATGTAAATCCATCCAGTAGTTGGACTCCGTTCAGTATTGATCTATCGGGGTGTAAACGGTTTCTACGAGATAATATGACCCGCCTATACAATAACACGATCCAGCTTCATGTTGTACCCTTTCCCACCGCTTCCGGAACAATTTTTCGACTTAGGAACATTCGTTTGCGTCCATATACAAAACAGGAAAAAGATAGGTTGACATATAAGAGACATTGTTTAGAACGCGAGACAGCCTCCACTGATCTGAATAACTACTATTTCAATCAAATTTTCCCTTGTACGATTCATTCTGTGGAGGTCATGGAAAAAGAGATTCGTATCGAAGGAACAACAAGATCCATCGGAACAGATCTATATCTATGTGAAATTCCCATGTTCTCGAATATTGCCTGCGACAATCTAAGGATGGTACAAAAAATTAAAGTGCTAAACGGAGCTTTTTCTGTTGTTGTCGATCGTTTGACCAACAAATATGGGAAAACCTATGATCGTCTCTATTCCCGTTGGTTTCTGGTATGTAAATCTCCTTCAGGTTATACGATCTGTTCACACGGTAGATATGCGGATAGTCAGGTTTCCGCCCATCGTTTCCTATTGCCGGAAGCCCGAACAAAAAAGGGAATCGGGTCGTTCCACGAAACTCCCTTCGAATCAGATCTCGATGAATTGGATATTTCCTACATGACAATCAATATTTATCTCAATGACTACATCCGTTTGAAGCCAGAACCAGGAACAATTCCATTCGATTACAATGGTATAACTTATTACACTGTAAATAAGGAGATCGAAAAATATGACCATCTGATGCTTGCTGCGTCCAAACGAAATATTCGAGTAGCCGTGATTTTGCTTATCAGGACTGAACAACAAAGTCCGAATAAGCAGGTGGGACTTATGTTAGAGTATCCAGAAATGAATCCAGCTGGAGCTTACTCAATGCCTAATATGACTACCAACGATTCATTGCATTTATATGCGGCTGCAGTCGATTTTCTGGCATCCCGGTACAATCGTCCAGATGAAAAATATGGACGTATTCATTATTGGATTGCGCATAACGAAGTCGATTCAGGACAGGCTTGGACAAATGCAGGGAATAAAAAACTACCTGAATTTCTCGAGCTCTATATGAAGTCTATGCGTTTGATTTACTATACGGCAAGGAAATACGATGCCGATGCACAAGTGCTGGTTTCGTTAACGCATTATTGGAAAAGCCGCCATGGTGAACCCAACTGTTACGAACCAGCTATGCTGATGGAATTACTATTGCACTATTGTCGGATCGAAGGAGATTTTCATTGGGGAATAGCTCATCATCCTTATGCCGAAAATTTGCATGATCCAAAATCATGGTTGGATGCTCATGCTGTTTTCAATATGAATACCCAATACATTACTTTTAAAAATCTGGAAGTATTGGACGCTTGGATAAATCGTCCGGAAATGTTGTATAAAGGGGAAAAACGGACTTTATTACTATCTGAGCAGAACCCCAACTCTGTGGATTATTCACAGGAAGCTCTTGATGAACAGGCAGCATGTTTAGCTTATGCAATGAAAAAAGTACAGGCTCTTCCGGGCATAGATGCATACATTGCCCATAGTTGGCACGATGAACATTTTGAAGGTGGATTGAAGACAGGATTAAGAAAGTACCCTGATGATCCGAATGACCCCTATGGTAAAAAAAGATCATGGTTCGTATTCCGGGATGCTGGTACAATACAAGAAGAGAAAACTTTCGAATTTGCGAAAGCCATAATCGGAATCGAAAACTGGAACGAAATATTTCAAAAAGTAGAAACTGCGACAATAGACAGATAGCTAAACCTAACACTAAACTTATGAACTACAATTTAACTCAGAGGGAAGAAGAGATTATGGAGATAGTCTGACAAAATGATTCTATGTTCATCGACGAAATCGGCGATATACTAAAACCTCTCAAGTTCTATTACAATACTATTTCGACAATAATAAGGAATTTAAAAAAGCGTGTATTTCTTGAAGTATTTGATAAAACTTTTCGCTACGGTCCGGCCATTACCAGACAGAAATATGGCAATATGTTTATAAATGAACTTCTCGTCAAATATTTTGGTGGATTGTATCGGTAAAGCCTCATCTAATATAAGAATAACTTAGTTACCTCGCAAGATATTGTAGAAATGCTCAAACGAACACAAAATAATAAAAATAAATAATACTATGATATGGTCCCCAGTTTTGGTAGGTCCAGTCAAAGACGTAGCCAGCCAAAAAATTCGAGAAATTGCTGATATCATCCGAAATAAAGATCATCATACAAATAGACATGGCTTGATGACCGGAAATGCGGGAGAAGCGCTTTTTTTGTACTATTATTGCTTCTGGACAGGAAATGATGAATTTTACGACATTGCATCAGAATGTTTTATGGATGGAGTAGAGCACAATATAGTTTCCTTAACCTCTTCGACCTCTCCATTAAATTTACATGCTTCATTTTACGATGGGATCAGCGGTGTCGGATGGGAAATTGCTCATTTGTTGACTCACCAGATTATAGAAGGTGAGATTTCCGATACGATGGGAACTGTTGAACCCTGGTTGTATCGAAGAATGATTTATGATACACAACAAAACCGACTGGATTTGCTTCAGGGCGCAGCAGGTATCGGATTGTACGCCGTTCGTCGTGACAATCGTCTCACCAAAGAATATTTGCGGAGGTTTGTAAAAGAGTTGTCTTGTGCTGTTTTTGAGAAACAGGACTATGATTCGGGAACGGATTATTCTATCGCCAAGGGGATAGGAGCAATGATTCTGTTACTCATAAAAATCGGTGTAAAATACCCCGATATGCCAGAAGTGCAAGTTTTATTAGATTATTTTGGGAAACGTCTGGCAGCCCGTATTCAAGATTTGCTTTGTACCAAAGTATTATTGGATAATAAAGAATTAGGCTGGAGAGATGGAGTGTTAGGTACATTATGGGTTGCTCTTTGTTGCCGTGCGGTCAATCCTACACTTTGTGAAGATTTAATCGAACGGGTAATCCTTGAATATCATAAACAAATTACTGATTCCATACCGTTCGATTCAGGAATGGCCGGAGGCCTAATTAGTGCAGCCCACATTATGAACCGGATATATCACCTTACAGGTAATCGTACATGTAGGGAATTCGCTCGAATACTCTATGAAAAAGAGATAGAGGCTGCAACATTTATAGATCCTTCCTCGGGATATAATGTGTGGCTAACCGAATCCGACGGATTTTATGGTATACACACAGGTCTTCTAAACGGTCTGGCGGGAATAGGTTTAGCTCTAATGGCTGCTGTTTCAGATAATGAGCCTGTTTGGGATGAATGCTTAATGTTGAGTTAACATGTGGAAACTATTTTTTAAATTGGTTCGTCGGGGTGTCTGTCTTCTTCTGTTCTTGTCGGCTGAATTATCGGCACAAGAGAAATGGACACTCGAACAATGTATCGGTTATGCGTTGGAACACAACGTAGATATTAAACAAGCGGAGCTCTCGAGTCAAATCAAAGATATCAGTGTAAACACTGCTAGAAACAGTATATTGCCCAGCGTGACATCGAGTCTGGGACATACGAACTATTTCGGACGAGGCCCCTCTCGTGATGGGACCTATACAGATAACAGTCAAATGTCGTCCAATTTAAGTTTATCGGCAGCATTGACTCTGTTTTCCGGATTTCGGATCAAGCACGACATAAAAAGTAAAACGTTCGATTTTCAGGCATCGCTCAAAGACCTAGAATCGACTCGGGATAATGTATCATTAAACATTACCTCTCTTTTTCTGCAAGTACTACTATGTAGAGAACTAGTGCAGATAGCAGAAAATCAAGTAAATCTCAGCCGAGAGCTGGTCGATCGTAACGAGCTGTTGGTCAAAACGGGTAAAAGTCTGCGATCTCAACTTTTGGAAAGTAAATCCTTGTTGGCAAAAGACCGCTTAACACTGATTCAACGCGAAAATGAACTGAAATCAGCTCTGTTAAACCTTAGTCAAGCTATAAATTGGAAAGATACCACTCGTTTTGACGTGTTCGATCCAGAACTAGACTCTTTATCCATATATTCCCCCATATCGAATCAAGATGTGACACGAGTTTACGAATATGCCTTAAAAAACCGTCCAAATATCGAAGCGGAAAAACTTCGGCTACAAAGTAGTATGTATAATCTCTCTGTCGCCAAGTCTGCACGTTATCCTCAAATTTCATTGAGTGGAGGATATAGCAATAGTTATTATTATTCGTTTGTTACGGGTTATAATAATGTGGATTTTGTCACTCAGTTGAAAAACAACGGTAATGAATACATTGGAATAAATATCAGTATTCCGATCTTCAATCGCCTGTCCACCCGGAATCAAATTCGCACAGCACAAACCAGTTTGCGGATGCAAGAATTGGTTTTGGATAATATCCGTAATTCGTTACGCAAAGAGATTGAACAGGCTTGCCAAAATGCTGATGCTGCACTTCAGAAATACCTGACAGCTATCGAATCATGGAATGCAGCCACTGAAACGTTCCGATATACGGCAGAACTATCTAAAACCGGACGAGCAACTGTTTACGACTACAATAACGCAAAGACTGATATGGAACGCTCCGAATCGGAGATGGTTCAGTCGAAATACGAACTCATATTCAGTCGGAAGATTCTGGATTTTTATGCCGGTATTCCACTGGTGAAATAGAAAAATATTGGATGATATGGTTACTCGAACTGACATTATTAACTATCTGATTCGGAAACGGGGATACCATTCATATCTCGAGATCGGTTTAGATGACCCAGAACAGAATTTTACTAAAATACAATGTGAACATAAGGAGTCGGTCGATCCTTATGAACTTTCTAGTCGTTATTGCACAGCATGGACAGAAAAGGATCTAAATCAATTTTTACAATATTTGACATATAGAATGACATCTGATGAATTTTTTACTCATTATCCGAATAAAAAAGTACGATATTATCTTCATTGATGGTTTGCATCTAGAAGAACAAGCAGATCGGGATATCCGAAATGCACTGATGCATCTGAATGAAGGTGGAGTCGTTGTAGTTCACGATTGTCTACCTGATTCAGAAGCTTCTCAAAGTGAAGAACATCCCGAAGGATCATGGGTGGGTACTGTATGGAAATCGGTTATTAAATATACACAGTATACACATTGTGATATCAAGGTAATTGAAACCGACTGGGGGGTAGGTGTTATAGAATATACGGATAATTTCGATTTTCAGATTCCGGAGAAGTTAAATCTTAATTATGAGGAATTCTATAAAAAAGGTATGGATATTTACGGATTTATTCCGATAATTTGAGAATGGTATTTTCATAGGCTTAACCAAGATCACTTTATAGATGCTCTGAATTGATTATAACCATTTATTATTTCTTTATATCGCAGTTCTATTTCTTCTTTTATTGAAAGCATCCCTGGATTATAATCCCAAAACTCTTCCACCGCTCGAGTGCGAAGAGAATCCGAAGTCCCTTTGCTGATTTTTTTAAGCCATTCTTCAAAACTTTTGGTAAAATAGTGGTTAAGTTGAACTATGTCATTCGTAAAACGACTAAAAGCACGAGGTACATATATATATTTCTCATTGACTGCATAATATTCTTCATCATAACGAGGATAGTGTGAACTATCTACTGTATTTACATAATCTGGACGAACAATACTTTTTACATGTTGATTTGCTGGAAAATCGTAGGGCAGCGGTTCTGTATAATTCTGCATGACCGTTCCTTCCGGTTTTTCAATATGGCCGTTGGCCGTATAGATTACCCAATTCATACAGACTCCCGCATATTCGTCGTAATCGGCTAAAAAAACGTGAATATCATGATGCTTTTTCAGAATAATAAATTCATCAAGATCAATATAAGCAATCCATTTCGTTCGTCCATGCATGTTATATAAACAATGCGTATATGCTTTCAACTGTGGAGAGTTTGTTATAGGACAGTCTATAACCTCTACGACTCCTTTCCGGACATACGCTTCGAGAGTCTGTTTGGCTGGGATCACGCTGTTGTTATCATAGAGGATGAAATGCTCGATACCGATACTTAGATGATGCTCCACCCATTCGATTAAATAAGGTGTTTCATCCTTCAGGATGGCGCAGATAACAATATTGTATTTCATAATACATTGGGATTTTATACAGCACTTTAAATATAAATATAAATAATTATAACACAAAGAAAGATCTTATTAATACTAATGACAGCAAAAAATTTATACGTCATTAATATTTTATTCCGTTCCTTGTTTGCGTTATTCAACCTTGAAATACTCCGACAATTTGAAAATGGATTTATTGCGTAAAAAGCATTTTCCTTGAGTGTAAACCGAAAAAGGTAAGCGTATTTTTTGATTTTTGAAGAAAACAGGATAAAACAAGAAGTATTATCCCTGCTGACTGTTTTCTTATAGGCTGTTGCTATTTGTTTTTAACTCTGATCGTCCTCGTTTTTTCAATAAACATATTGTTAAATAGCTGCATTTTATGTGTTTATGAGACATGTTAATTGTAAGATGTCTTGCTTCCAGATCCCCAAAAAATAAGGGCGGAAAGACACGTGGCATTAGTGAACATTTACGTAAACACTGGTGTGTATTGCGTACAGACAGCTTTGTATTGATCCTTTCAAAGACTTGGCATACATGGAAATCTGACATATTTTTTATAACTTGCTAATGCCATGTCATAAGTTACGATGAATGCAACTGTTCGATATGAAGTGGCTTTTAGAATTCGATACACTTGATTATTGTTAATTATAACCTAAATTAAATACATTATGAACCGAAAACTTAGAATGGGGATGGTAGGCGGAGGAAATAACGCTTTCATCGGAGCCGTACATCGTGCGGCTGCTCTTATGGACAACCATATAGAGTTGGTGTGTGGCTGTTTCAGCTCCCACCCCGACATTTCACTAGCTTCAGGAAAGGAATATTTTCTGCCGGAAGATCGTATCTATTTTTCATATTCAGAAATGATCGAAAAAGAGGCCGCTCTTCCGGAAGGCGAACGGATGGATTTCATATCGATTGTTACCCCTAACGTCTCTCACTTCGAACCTGCTATGATGGCTCTGGATAAAGGGTTCGATGTAGTCATCGAGAAGCCCATGACCTTTACTCTCGATGAGGCGAAAAAACTAAAAGAGAAGGTTGACCAAACAGGACTTACTCTTGCCTTGACCCATACCTATTCGGGGTATCCGGCGGTCAAAGAGGCTAAGGAACGCATCGCAAAAGGAGAATTCGGAACGATTCGTAAGATATATACGGAGTATCCTCAGGGGTGGCTTTCGTCACGTGTTGAGCTTAATCCGGGTAGTAACGCCGGGTGGAGGACCGATCCCAAGCGTTCGGGTAAAGCCGGTTGTATGGGTGATATCGGAACTCACGCCCTGCATTTGGCTGAATATATATCGGGACTCAAATGTACCGAAATGTGTGCCGATATGGCGACATTCGTTCCGGGACGTGCACTCGATGACGACGGAGCCGCACTGTTGCGATTCGACAACGGTGCACGAGGCGTACTCATAGCCTCACAGGTGGCTGCAGGCGACGAAAACTCCCTTAAGATACGTATCTATGGCGAAAAAGGCGGCATAGAGTGGCGTCAGGAGGAACCCAATACTTTGCTCGTAAAATGGACAGATCGTCCTATGGAAGTAGTACGGGTCGGAAATGCGTATATGGGTGCTGCGGCAAAAGCCAATACACGTACCCCGGGAGGACACCCCGAAGGGTATATCGAAGCATTTGCCAACATCTATCTCAACTTTGCCAAAACGGTTATGGCCAAACGTGACGGACGCCAACCTGAAGCCTCATGGCTCGACTTCCCCGATGTGAATGATGGAGTCAGAGGCATGCAGTTCATCGAGACCATTGTGACATCGGGTTACGAAGAGGAGAAAAAATGGATAAAATGGATCAAATAAAAAACAACGATTATTATGGCACGTAAAGTAACTTTATATACCGCACAATGGGCTGACATGAGCCTTGAGACCATCTGTCAGAAAGCAAAGGAGATGGGGTATGACGGTCTCGAACTGGCATGTAACGACAATCACCTCAATCTTGATGTATTGAGTCAGGAGCATTGTGATCATATACTCGCGACGCTGAAAAAATACGGTCTCGAATTGTATACCGTATCCAACCATCCGCTTGGGCAGTGCGTATGCGATCCGATTGATCGACGCCACAAAAACATCTTGTCCCCACGGATATGGGGGGACGGAGATCCGGAAGGCGTCCGCCAGCGGGCAACGGCTGAAATGATCAAGTTGGGTGAAGCGGCGAAGATGCTGGGTGTTGACACGGTAGTGGGGTTTACCGGAAGCCCCATATGGCATATGCTGTACGCATTCCCTCCCGTTTCTCAGGAAGATGTTCAAGCTGGGTTCGATGAATTTGCACGCCGGTTCCGTCCGATCCTCGATGCTTATCAGAAAATTGGGGTCAGATTCGCCCTCGAAGCGCACCCTACAGAAATAGCATTCGATATATCTTCGGCAAAACGGGCCCTCGAAGCACTCGATTACCATCCTGCCTTCGGGTTTAATTACGATCCGAGCCATATGGGATACCAAGGTGTCGATTACGTGGAATTCATATACACGTTTGCGGACCGCATATTCCACGTACACATGAAAGATGTGTGGTGGTCGGACAAACCGATGCGGGCAGGAGTTTTCGGAGGACATCTTCCGTTCGGCGACGTAGAGCGTTTCTGGGATTTCCGCAGTATGGGACGTGGAAAAATAAATTTCGAAGAGATTATCCGGGCTCTGAATCGCATAAACTATCAGGGACCGCTCTCCGTAGAGTGGGAAGACAGCGGTATGGACCGGGAACACGGAGCTTCGGAATCGCTTAAATTCGTCAAGAACATAGACTTCAAACCTTCGACCATCGCTTTCGATGCGGGATTTGAAAAATAAAATCTACTACTAACCTAAACTTCAATATTATGACTAAAAAGAAAATTTCGAGAAGAGAGTTTCTCGCACAATCGGCATTGATCGGGGCCGGAACCGTAGGTGCGATGAGCATGGGCGGATTGTTGACCTCTTGCGGCGATGATTCAAAAAACAAGAAAACACCTTTGGAATCGGCTATTGCACCTTATTATCCCGAACTGGGCGATAAGGCCATAGACGGAAAACCCCTCAAGGCGGGTGTAATCGGATGCGGAAGCCGCGGTGGTGGAGCAGCCTTTAATTTTCTCGATTCCGGGGATGGACTATCGATCGTTGCCATGGCCGATATATTCGAAGATCGTTTGGAAGACTTGCGCAAACGGTTGAAAGAGAGACAAGGAACAGACATTCCCGACAACAAGATTTATTACGGATTCGATGCCTACAAGAAGGTTTGCGAAGACCCCGAAATCGATCTCGTGTTGATCGCCACTCCGTCTGTTTTCCATGCACCGCACACGAAATATGCGATCGAATGTGGCAAACACGTATTCTGCGAAAAGCCTGCGGGGATCGATCCGGTGGGATGCCGCACGATGTTGGCCGCCATAAAGCAGGCGCGGGACAAGAATCTGGTGATCATGACCGGAACACAACGTCATCACAACCGCGATTACAATGAATGTTACCGTCGCATACGGGAAGGTGAAATCGGAAGAATAACCAATGCCGTAGTGAAATGGAATCAAGGGCACATGGGATACCGCGACCGTCAACCCGGCTGGACCGATATGGAATATATGCTGCGTGATTTTTTCAGTTGGAACTGGTTGTGCGGCGACCACGTGATCGACCAGTTAGTCCATAACGTCGATGTGTTCCAATGGTTCTCTCACCTGAAACCGGTCTCTGTCGTGGCGATGGGCAGTCAGCTGCAACGCAAGACAGGCGATATATACGACAACTTCTGTCTGGATCTGTTGTATGAAGGCAACGTCCGCGTCAATGCGCAGGCCCGTCAGATTGACGATTGTGCGAATGATGTCAGCGAAACGATCTACGGGACGGAGGGGTACTGGACAAGTAAGGACATGAGCATCCGTGACCTGAACGACAACATTATCTGGAAATATGATTACGATGCACAGAATGCCAAATACAAACAGAACGACCCGTATGTTCTCGAACACATGGATATGGTCAACCAGATACGTTCGGGCAATATCGTTCCCCAAGCCGAAACGACTGTCATCTCGTCGTTGACCTGTGCTATGGCCCGGGAATCGGCATATACGGGTAAAGAGCTGAAGTACGATGAGTTCATGACATCCGATCTGTCATTGATGTTGCCCGAATTGCATTTGAACAACATTGAAGATTTCGAAAAAAAATTTGTTGCCCCGAAAGCCGGACAGGCTCCGCCACCCAACAATAAAGCATAATTCGCAAATCAGTTTAAATCTGATTTCTTACGGAAGTACTAAACTGACTTTGGGTTAGATTCCGACACTCAGAACAGATGCCGATTATGGATCGGCATCTGTTCTGTATTTATATGTTTTGTTAAGATAACTCCTCTATAACGGCTGAAGAGTATAAGTTTCGCCTGCTTCTGTCTTGAAATCAATTTCCTCTCCTTTATACACCTTACTTCCTGCAGCAGATGAAACCTTTACGCTACAGCCGGGCCATGGATTCCATACTCGACATACGCCTCCGCGCTCACTGTATATCTCTACTGGCTGTACCTCTCCACTCTGTAATGATGCGCTGACCAAAAAGGCACCCCTTGCTCGTAATGTGCTGAATGCCGCATCAGAAGAGTTGTCCCAATTTGGATACAAACGGATAAGTCCGTCGTAGCTTTGTATCAGACATTCGTTGATGACGGCAGGTAATGCGAAATTTTCAAACCATATTCCTGCTTCATCCATCCACATATAATCGGTCAAATCATTGTAGCGTCCCCCGCTTTGGAGTACTGCATCCGTTACGGTACCTCCGGGCAAAGTCGCATAACGTACTTGACGCTTGAACTGATCCATGTCAAGTACGCCAAGACGAGCCTTTTGCATATTCAGAAAGACGATGTCATTGCCCCCTTCATTCTGATGAGCCTTGCATGTATTCAGAAGCCATCCGCGAATGCTGTCAGGAGCGCTGATTCCATACTCCTCTCCCGGAAATACATGTGTCAGGTTTGCCGGAACATTATACACGGTTTCATCACATTCCCCGGGTACCGATACATAAATGCGTCCATATTTTTCCGATTCATACATAGGATATTCGGGCATTCGCTCCAGGATATTTTCAACCGTATGCGCCAAATCGCGTTCTGTACGTCGAATATTAAGAATATCTATCGATTCGAGATAAGCCTTAAATATGAATTTGGCCAATGCAATATCTATCTGTGTGTCGTAATTGAACTTAAATCCGGGTTGCAAACCATATAGTTCTGGCGGTACTGAAGGGAAAATATGATAATTGTCGTCTCCCCATTTTTCACCATGCGCCTCATCGCGTGTCATGTAGTCCACCAAAAAAAGTACAGCATCCTTCATGGGAACAAAGGCACGATCTTTCAGAAAATCTATATCGCCGGAGTATAAATAATGCCACCAAAGGCCCTGTACGATCCAAGGAGTTTCAAACACCTCCCATCCCCAATCCGGCACCGGATATGGATGAAGATTCATTTCCACAGGATAAGCGGAGTGGGGGAAAAATGCGCCACGCATCCCGTAATACTCCTTGGCCCACATTCGGCTCACGGGCAAAAGATGATCTACTAAATCGGCATAGACAAGGTTTTTATCCAGGTGGTTGGATGAAAAGGTTACCCAGAAAGGTTGTTGTGTATTGTAATTCAAGTGATAATCCCCGTGCCATGCTGTTCCGATGCTTCCGTAGCTCCAGTTGGCGAAAAGGCCGGGACAGGTCACTCCAGGACGAAGTGCACAGTTAAAGAAATAGAGATTTCGATACCAGATTTGCTCCAACTCCTTGTCTGCCAACGATACGGAGGAACAGCTCCAATAACGGCTCCATATTTCCCGATTTTTTTCTTCACATCTTCTTGCCTCGTCGACTAAAGGCTCCAGATCTCCTCCTAAACGATTTTGCACGTCAGTTGCCATTCCTTCCCGTAATGCCACTCTGGTACAAAACGGTTCCTGTGAAGGTGCTGTATAACGCTCCATATCTGCAAGATTTTCTTTTAGACCGAGCGTGTTTGTGCGTTGCCCTTCCCGGAGGACCGAAGTTGTATAGACCTGCAAGGCAAATGCTTTGTTTTTTTCAGGACATGGTTGTACGGTCGAATATGGCATTTCTTGATAGAATCCCAGACCGTGTTCGCCTGATTCCCACACACGATAGTGAGGTATATCTCCGGGAGTAGATGGATCAGGAATCACGCGAAGTCGGTTGAAACACGATGTTGTTGGATTTCCTTGTCCATCGTTTAATACGAGCCATACTTCATCCTTCTCCATGTCGGTGTATACCAGAAGTTCTCGTTTTTCTCCTTTATACAGCAGTGATATTCGGCAGATGCCGTCTGCTATGTTTAGGGAATGACCCAATAGCTCTACATCCCGACGATCGAACCCCAATAAAAGTGTGCCACAAGGAAATGGACGAGGGTAGGGCTTGCTGTAATTGTCAGCCATCAACAAAAGATAATCGGAAAATTCTTTATCATGGTGAATGGATGGCAGTGAGTCAGGCAAAAGAGAAGCTTTGCGAAATACCTCTTCGAAAGTTCCAATCTTGTCCCGATGATTTTCTACTACACGGATATCCCACACATTATTATGACCAAAATGCAGGCATACAGCATCCGGACGTGTGGTGACCACAACCCCTATTCCTCCATTTCCTAATAAAGCTCCTTCGAAAAAGTTCGGGGCAGGTTTGTCCATTACTATAGGATAAAGAGCCGCGGTTTGCATACCTGTTCCCGGTGTCACGGCTGATACAACATTTGACAACAGAAACAGACCTCCGTATACAAAGATTACAAATTTGTTCATTTTCGTAGATGGGTAAATAAGGTTTATATGAGTTAAGTCGATTAACCGTTTGCTTTTTAAGCGTACATCTCATCTATGCTGAGAGCTTTTTTGTACAAAAGATTAATTCTGAAAACATAAAGATACCTATTTATACGGATAAAAGCAAAAGATGCTTTTAATGAAGTTAATGCATGAAATTTATAATCAATATATTAAAGTTGTTGTTCCAACCGGTTTCTGAAAATAACTATTATGTTCAGGATTGAATCTGTGTTAGGCTCACTCAGGTTCTCTTTTGTTGATCTTGCTTATCAACGGCTGCAAATTATAAACAGATCAATGGGGTCATATGAATCGGATACACAACAATAGTTGGCGTGCTGATGAAAATACGCATTAATAACCTCGTGTATATAGTAGTCCATAATTGATATGGATTCGAATTCGAAACATTATTTTATGCTTGAAATGCTTAATTGTATCTCACCGAACTCGAGCATGGCATTGAAAATACAGATTTTCTGATAGTTGTATAAATTATCAAATAGCAGATCTTTTTCTATGATGACACCTTGAGTTATCAGATCAGCCCGGTGTGTACCTTTTAGTAATGGATATTTGGGCGTAAACCACTGATGACCATCATATAAGGCAATATTTCCAATAGAAGTGTCTGTTATTCTTCCTTGTTTGATTATTAGAATGTCATCTTCTTTGTCTCGCTGCTTGTAGAGCAAGTTTATCATGCTTCTGTCTGCATACTTGAAAGAGTAATCTAATGTATCATTTTTTATAATATGTAATGATCCAACTGGACGTGGTTTGTATGATGAAAAACTGATTTCTTCAATCTCTTTTCCATACACTAATCTACATCGTGTCCGTTCTTTGTATTTGGAAGCTTCTTTAATTATTTGTTCTATGTTGTAATCAGGAATATCTTTCCCAAAAAAGAAATTCCGTGTAGTATTTATCCGGAGATTATGTAATGGAGCACGAAGAATCGTTCCATTTTCTATGTGTATGGTTTCAACAAAGAGGCACATATATTTTTTGTATCATTTCATTGTATTCACTCTGGGCATCACTCATAAATGTAATTCCACCTCCGCTTTTAAAACATAATGAACCGTCGAACTGTTGTTCCAAAAATCGTATCATGACAGCACTGTCTACATTTTCTCCGTCAAAGATACCCATTATACCGGTATAAAATTTTCGAGAATATGTTTCGGCTTCCGCAATAATAGATTGGGTTTTATGCTTGGGTGCCCCTGTAATAGAACCTGCTGGAAGTTGACTGAAAAGAATTTCCCCTAATGAAGCTTTCCATCCGTGGGGTAGTGTTCCCTCTATTTCGGAACTCACTTGTAATAAATTACCCTTATGGGTAGTAATTTTATCTATATATCGATATCGTTTGACATGTACGTTTGATGCAACTTGACTCAGATCATTTCGAATTAAATCGGTAATAGTAGCATGTTCTGCACTCTCTTTTATGTCATTAAGCAGAATTTCACGAGCGTTGTCTTGCGCCGCATCTATGGTGCCTTTCATGGGATAGGAGCTGATCTTATTTTTTGTTATGCGGACAAATATCTCAGGCGAAAACACTGTAAATCTATCTTTCCACCACAGACGGTATGGCGCTTCTGAATACTCAAAAGCTTGCAATAATGACAAGTTCGTAATTACAGGTGTAGAACATGTGAGGTTTGTCAAGAAGCTGTTACCGGCACGAAGATTACGATGTACAACATCGAAAGATTGCTTGTAATATTCGAAAGGTTGCGGTAAGGGTTTCCAGATAAGTGGCTCTGGCTTTACTGTTTGTTTTTCAGTGGTATTACTTATGCCATTGAAATTATATTTAAGTTCGGATGCTGGAACCTCGTGTAAAGATTTTAAATATGAATTTTGTAAATCATAACTGATAATGAATATAAAAGGGATATTGTCTTGTCCCCATTTATTCATCAAAGAGATGGCTTTATGTTTATTGAATAGTGTTGTTGTGGTGGTCATTATTTAAGTATGAGGATATTTTCTTGCAAAGATAACCATGGTTGTACTACTACCTATATTAAGTTAATAGTTGTTGAAACTTTATAAGCATTGAGGACTGTTGAGTTTTAGGGATCGGAGAGATAAAAATTCAGATGTCAGTGGTATCTCAGTAATAAAAGGCAAGTTCTCAGGATAGAGCAGGGCAACTTTCACGATGTTATTTTTTTAGTCGTTGTCTTTACCCATCGCCAATCAGTCGTTCGATATGTAGTCGATTTGCAGGTTCCGCGAGGCTGTTCTTTTGGAAATTCCAATAAGTTGGATTAAAAAAGAGATGCCAATGCTCGAATATTTGCGTATACGATCTTTTGTGATACGAAGCATTAAGGGTGATTCATTGTTTGCCAATACTTTAGACTTGTAGCAAACGACTTCGATTGTTGCGTTCATGGTTTACACAGTGGTTTACACAACCTGTTTAAACCGTCGTATAATCGTTGTGAAAAGGCATAAAAAAAGAGAGTCACATTTCTGTAACTCTCTCTTTCAGTGGTGCCACCACGAATCGAACGAGGGACACAAGGATTTTCAGTCCTTTGCTCTACCAACTGAGCTATGGCACCATCTTTCTTTGTTTGACGGTGCAAAGATAAGCACAAATTTTAATAAAACAATAGCTAAGTTAAATTTTACTTCTAATTGAAATGTTTTATCTTTGTCCCATCTACTGACACTAAAGATAATTTGTAATGAAAATAGCTCTAGCCCAGTTGAATTACACAATCGGCGACTTCGAACACAACAAACAAAAAATTGTTGCGTGTATTGATGAGGCAAAAAAACAGTCCGTTCAACTGGTCGTCTTTTCAGAGCAGGCCATAAGCGGAGCCCCTGCCTACGATCTATTAAATAAGGTTTCGTTTCTGAATTTGTGCGAAGAGACGCTTCAAGAAATAGCTACCCATTGCGAGGGAATATCTGTACTGATAGGACTCCCCGTGCAGGGCGCAAATAAAACGATAAGTGTCGCTGCCCTTATCGAAAATGGGAGAATCAAACGATACGTCGGAAAACAAACAATCTTGTCTCGAGACGAGATGTGCTATATCTCCCCGTCCAAAGGTTGTGAATATATCAAAATCGCAGGAAAAAAGATTGCGGTTGTCGTCGGTGAAGACATCAGAACCGAACAGCAATACGGTGAATACACCGATATTATTGTCAATCTTTGTAACAGCACATACTCCAGAGGTATTGTCGAGAAACGTTACGACTTTTATAGGCAACTGGCTTTCATGACAGGAAAGCCGATTGTGTATGTTAATAATGTTGGCGGACAGACCGATGTGATATGCGACGGATCGTCCGCCTTTATCAATAGCCGCGGCGAAGCAATCGCGCTGCTTAAAAGCTTTGAAGAGGATTTCCAGATCGTCGATTGCGATGCGGATAACGAACCGATAAAGTTTCCCAAGCAGAATAAAACGGTCAATGTTTTCAAAGCCATTAGATTAGGTCTGAAGGATTATTTCTCAAAAAACGGTTTTAAAAAAGCTTGTCTGGGTCTGTCGGGAGGAATAGATTCTGCTGTTGTCTTGTCTATGGCAGTCGAGGCGCTGGGCCCCGAAAATGTGCGTGTATTGCTGATGCCTTCACAATTCTCTTCTGACCATTCGGTCGAAGATGCACGGACATTGGCTGAAAATCTCGGAGTTGAATATCAAATCGTCCCTATCAACGAAACGTTTGCCGCTTTGACAACGACGCTCGGACCCGTATTTGGAGAACTTCCGTTTGACGTTGCAGAAGAGAACATGCAATCCCGTATACGGGGTATGATGATGATGGCAATTTCAAACAAATTCGGCAATGTTTTGTTGTCTACGGCAAACAAAAGTGAAATAGCCACAGGATACGGAACGCTGTACGGGGATATGGTCGGTGCTTTAAGCATCATCGGAGATCTGTATAAAAGTGAGGTATACGACCTGGCGCGCTACATCAATCGTGACAAAGAGATCATCCCGATTAATACGATTATCAAGGCTCCCTCTGCAGAACTTCGGTTAGAACAGAAAGATTCTGACTCCTTACCACCATACGATATATTGGATGCTATTTTATATCGGATGATCGAAGAGGGACAGAGCAGAGAAGAGATCATCAACGCCGGATTTGACGAAGAAGAGGTGTATCGGGTATACAACATGGTGTTGACCAGTGAATTCAAACGATATCAATATTGTCCGACCCTCCGTTTGTCTACATGTACACTGGGGATCAATCGTCATTTACCTTTGACCAATAAATACGGGTATTAAAATTCACTTAAAAGGAATAGAGACAGAGACCGGATGAGAATGGCAGCAGGTTCGTAGATTTAAGTTTTAGCGACAAAAAGTGAAGAAAGGGTTAATGCGGTGAAAGGAGAAGTCATTACACATCGAGCTAAAGTTATTCATGTTGCGGATAATTATGTCGACGTCATTGTTTTGTCGGAGAGTGCATGTGCTTCGTGTCATGCAAAAGGACAATGTGGCGCTGCCGAGAGTCGGGAAAAACGAATGGTCATAGAGACACCCGTAGCTTCATACTTTTCGGAAGGAGAAGAAGTCGAGGTATACACCGAAAAGATCATGGGGGTAAAAGCAGTTTGGATGGCGTATGTCCTTCCTTTTTTGTTGGTGTTACTCCTATTGCTCATATTACTACAAACAGGATGCGGAGAGCTGATTTCCGGAGTGTGCGCCCTGCTGGCTTTGGTTGTATATTATATCGTCCTGTACATCTTTCGTAACCGACTGTCCCGCGAGTTTATTTTCAATATCAGAAAAATAGATCAATAAACACTTTAGATTAATAGTATATTTCATTTAGAATGAACATGATTGCTGTATTAATACTGTGTGCGATAGGGGCTGTGGCTGCAGTATTACTTTATGTGATCGCCCAAAAATTCCGAGTCGAGGAAGATCCACGCATCGATGATGTAGAAAAAATGCTTCCTGGGGCTAATTGTGGCGGATGTGGTTTTCCCGGATGCCGCGGTCTGGCCGACCAACTTGTCAAAAGCGAAGACATCTCATCTCTCTACTGTTCGGTCGGTGGAGGCGATACCATGAAAAGAATTGCGGAATATTTGGGCAAAACCGCAGCCGAAAAGGAACCGATGATCGCTGTCGTCCGTTGTAACGGTTCGTGCGATAAACGCCCCCACACAAATGTATACAATGGAGCTCCGTCCTGTAAAGTCGAAGCCGCCCTTTACGGAGGTGAAACCGGCTGTTCATACGGATGTTTGGGTAACGGAGACTGCGTTGTCGCATGCAAATTCGGAGCCATTACAATAAACCCCGAAACACGCCTTCCCGAAGTGGATGAAGAGAAGTGTACGGCATGCGGATCATGCGTAACGGCTTGCCCCAAAGGGATCATCGAGCTCCGAAAGAAAGGCATTAAAGGTCGTCGGATCTATGTCGGCTGTATGAACCAAGACAAAGGCGCAATCGCCCGCAAGGCTTGTTTGGCAGCTTGCATTGGCTGCGGCAAATGTGCAAAAACCTGTCCCTTTGAGGCAATTACACTACAAAACAATTTGGCCTATATCGATGCCGAAAAGTGTCGATTGTGTCGTAAATGTGTCGTAGAATGTCCAACAGGAGGTATTCGCGAAGTAAATTTTCCTCCCCGCAAACCTGCTGAAACCACATCATCAACCGGCGCATAATCACTAAACGGTCAGTTGCTATTTATTAGATCTATCGAAATTGATTTTTATGAAAGGATTTAGAAAAGGTGGTATTCATCCACCTGAATATAAGATCAGTAAAAAAGAGGCTATTCAAGACATGCCGCTTCCGGAGAGTGTCGTCTTGCCGCTCGGTCAACACATCGGCGCTCCGGCCACCCCTTGTGTTCAGAAAGGTGATCGCGTTTTGGTCGGCCAAATTATCGGCACACCGAATGGATTCGTCTCTTCATATATCCATTCATCGGTTTCGGGAACCGTAACGGCGATCGACAACCAACCAGATGTCAGAGGATTACGCAGCCCCTCTATTACAATAAAAGTAGAGGGAGACCAATGGCTCGAAACGATTGACAGAAGCGATGCACTGATAAAGAATTGCACATTACCCCGAGAAGCTATTCTTAAAAAAATCACAGAAGCCGGTATTGTCGGCTTAGGTGGGGCAACTTTTCCTGCTCACGTGAAATTGACAATTCCTCAAGGAAAACACGCCGATGTGTTGATTATAAATGGTGTAGAATGTGAGCCATTTCTTACCGCCGACCATCGGTTGATGTTGGAGAAGAGTGAAGAAATATTAATCGGAGTCGACCTTTTGTGTAAGGTATTAGGAGTTGATGAGGCTTGTATCGGTATTGAAAACAACAAACCGGATGCAATCGAGCGCTTAAGCCAACTATCTTTAAATTATCCTCGAATCAAGGTAGTTCCATTACGTGTGCGTTATCCACAAGGAAGCGAGAAACAGTTGATCGAGGCCATTTCGGGCAGAGAGGTACCCTCCGGAAAATTACCATTAGATGTAGGCGTTGTAGTTCAGAATGTAGGGACCGCATTTGCGGTATATGAAGCCGTGCAGAAAAACAAACCTCTGTTTGAACGCATTGTTACGGTTACGGGACGCTCATTAGCTCACACCTCCAACCTTCGGGTTCGTTTAGGAACACCTATTTCCTCATTGATAGATTATTGCGGAGGATTACCTGAAGATGTGGGTAAGGTAATATGCGGAGGTCCTATGATGGGACGGGCGATCGCCAACATCAATGCTCCGGTGACTAAAGGAACTTCGGGTATTGTTACGATTCGTGAAAAAGGTGCTGTCAGAAAACAACCTCAAAATTGTATCAAGTGTGCCAAATGTGTGAGTGTCTGCTGTATGGGGCTTGAACCCTACCTGATCAGTAAATTAGCACGATTGGAACGGTTCGACGAATTGGAAGCACTCCATGTCACCGACTGTCTCGAGTGTGGATCATGCTCCTACACTTGTCCGGCAAACCTCCCCCTGCTGGATTATATCCGAGTAGGCAAAGCTGAAGTATTGCGTCGCATAAGAATAAATAAAACACAACAAAACAAATAAATACGAATACAGAACCCATGAAAAATGGAAAATTGATCGTTTCACCCTCTCCGCATATACACGGTCCGTTATCGACCAAACGGTTGATGAGCGATGTGCTGATCGCCCTGATTCCGGCATTTATCGTATCGGTCATCGTCTACGGAGTCAATGCCCTGATCGTAACCGCTGTCTCGGTCGCCGGTTGCGTTCTATTTGAATATCTGATCCAGAAGTACCTGTTAAAAGGAGAACCGACGATCGGTAACCTTTCCGCCATTGTCACAGGTGTACTGCTGGGATTCAACTTACCGAGTACACTTCCCATTTGGATGATACTGCTCGGAGCACTGGTAGCTATCGGAGTAGGGAAGATGTCGTTCGGAGGATTGGGGTGTAATCCGTTCAACCCGGCATTGGTCGGACGTGTCTTTTTGCTCATATCGTTTCCTGTACAAATGACAGGCTTCGTCACACCGCCTAAAGTCGATTCGCTTTCAGGTGCCTCGATGCCCACCGAGATCAACGCCGATGCTGTTACCGATGCCGTCAGCGGCCCGACACTGCTCGGATACGTAAAAGAGTCGCTGGCCAACGGACTGACTACAGAAGACATTGCCAACAGATTGTCATACAACGACATGTTACTCGGTTTCAAATCCGGTTCACTGGGAGAAATCGCAGCTATGGCTCTGTTACTCGGATTTCTCTATATGCTGTGCCGTAAAGTTATTACATGGCATATTCCGGTTGCAGTTCTGGGATCGATGTTCATCTTCAGCGGAATCACATGGTTGATCGACCCGATGCACTACATGAATCCGGCCTTCCATTTGTTGACCGGAGGAGCGATCCTCGGTGCGGTATTCATGGCTACGGATTATGTAACCTCGCCGATGTCACATAAAGGTATGCTGGTTTATGGTGTAGGAATAGGGGTCATTACGATGCTGATCCGCTTGTGGGGATCCTATCCCGAAGGTATGTCATTCGCTATTCTGATTATGAACGCGATAGTTCCGTTGATCAACAAATATATGAAACCGAAACGTTTCGGGGTATGCCCCGCTAAAATTCGCTGAACACTATGAAAAGTTCATTGAAAAATATGGTTATCGTACTTTTGGCCGTAACATTCGTAGCTTCGCTTTCGGTAACGGCGGTGTATGAAGTGACCAAAGAGCCGATAGCCTTGAGTAAAGAGAAAAAAATAAGGGATGCGATCGCTGCGGTAGTGCCGGAATTCGACAACAATCCATCGGAGACCAAAATTGTCCAAAATGATGGCAAAGAAGAGATTGTGATCTATACCGCAAAAAAAGGAGATGAAGTGACCGGTTATGCAATCGAAACCTATACGAAAAAAGGATTCGGTGGAGAGATCAGCCTGATGGTCGGTTTCCGAAGCGACGGTACGATCTATCGGGTTGAAACACTTTCCCATAACGAAACACCCGGACTGGGTAACAAAATCGAACGAAGCAAATCCGATTTTTCGGTGCAATTCGAAGGCAAGAACCCCGAAGATTTTAAGCTCTCGGTAAAAAAGGACGGAGGCGACGTGGATGCCATCACAGCTTCGACCATCTCGTCTCGTGCTTTCTGTGATGCCGTTGAACGAGCCTATGAAGTGTATAAAACGATTTCTAAAAACAACAACCATGAATAGACTCCGATTATTGACCAAAGGGATCATCAAGGAGAATCCGACGTTCGTATTGTTGCTGGGTATGTGCCCGACGTTGGGGACTACCACTTCAGCAATGAACGGATTGGGCATGGGTGTGGCCACTCTGTTTGTACTGACACTCTCAAACATGGCCATATCGCTGATCAAAAATCTGATTCCGGACAAGATCCGTATTCCATCATTCATCGTTGTGATCGCCGCATTTGTAACGATCGTGCAACTCTGTATGGAAGCCTATACTCCCGGGCTATACAATACGCTGGGAGTGTTTATTCCGTTGATTGTCGTCAACTGTATCATTCTGGGTCGCGCTGAAGCCTTCGCTTCAAAGAACAACGTTCTCGATTCCGCTTTGGACGGACTGGGCATCGGATTGGGATTTACTCTCTCCTTGACTGTTTTGGGTGCGGTTCGTGAACTTCTCGGCAACGGATCGATTTTCGGCATGAAACTTCCTTTTGTCGAGGGAGACGGAATCCTGCTGTTCGTTCTGGCTCCGGGCGCATTCATCGCCTTGGCCTATCTGATGGTTATTTTCAATAAGATAACGGCTAAAACAAAACAATAATGGAATACTTGATCATCGTCATAAGCGCCATCTTCGTCAATAACGTCGTATTGTCGCAATTTTTAGGGATATGTCCGTTTTTAGGAGTGTCCAGCAAGGTGAACACTTCGTTGGGTATGGGTGCAGCCGTAACGTTCGTCATGACCATTGCATCAATCGTCACCTATTTGCTCCAACATTTCGTATTGGGCAGCATCGAATACATGCAGACCATCGTCTTTATTCTTGTAATCGCTGCATTGGTTCAGATGGTTGAGATTATTCTGAAAAAGGTTAGCCCTTCACTTTATCAAGCTTTGGGAATTTTTCTCCCGCTAATCACAACCAACTGTGCCGTATTGGGAATTGCAATTTTAGCTGTACAGAAGGAGTATAACCTTGGACAGACAGTCGTATTCTCGGCTGCTACGGCTATCGGATTCTCACTGGCTCTCGTATTGTTTGCAGGTCTGCGTGAGCGTCTTGAGTTGGAAAATATTCCTGGTGCAATGAAAGGTATGCCGATTGCTCTCTTGACAGCAGGCATTCTTGCAATGGCCTTTATGGGCTTTTCCGGATTGGTATAGTAACGACAAGCTTTTTGTTATACAACAAGTATTTGCGGAAATGAGAGGTGAAAACCTCCTGTTTCCGCAATTTTTTTCTAAAAATCCGTTATCTTTGATAGGGGTAACAAAATGTCGGTTCGCTTTTTTATCATATTTACCTTATTATGTTTGTTGTCTGCAGAGATGTGCGGACATCCGGAAGCGAACGTCGTAACAAAAACAGATTCGACATCCCAATCGACTCGTCGAAAGCTGGCCCGACTATTAAGACAGACGATTACTGTCCAACCCCGAGACAGAGCTGCCGAACGGATTGCCGCCCAACAGGATCGAGAGTATTTCGAACGATATTCGGGACGAACAATCAACAGCATTCGGATTGTCCGCAGAAATGTATTCGATTCAACGACACAGGTTTGGGGCGAAAAAAAGGTAAACGCACTTCACCGCTTGTCACAAGAACGAACCATTCGGCGTGATATTTTTATCCACCCGGGAGACACACTGAATCCTTTGCTGATCAAGAATAACCGGCAGTTGATCCGTTCCCGTGACTACATTTCCAAAGTGGATGTAGAGGTCGTTCCTCTTGCGGAGGATACCATGAAAGTAGATCTGATAATTTACACGCAAGACAGGTGGTCGATCGGCGTCGACCTTCACGCGGAGAGCAATGCCGACACCTACTTCGAGTTATATGACGACAATCTGCTCGGATGGGGTAACAGTCTCAACATTAAAACCTATTTTAACTGGAAAACATGGGCATACGGAGGCAATCTGTTCGAATTCGCAACACCTAACCTCTGGGGAAGTTTTTTTGCGGGTAGAATCATTGCCGGAAAAGGATTCAACGAATCTGATTTCGGTGCGGAAATAAAGAAGGATTTTATCCGACCGACGGATTACATGGTAGGAGCCTACGGATATTACCGAAAGGAACCGATAAACAGCTATACAGAAGAGCTGGATTTCAATACGACCTATACAAAAGTAGGAGTATGGGGTGGTAAATCGTTCTATATGCCCAACATGCGGAACAGTGTTTTTTTTACGGGACATTATCACATGATAAGTTATGATGAACGACCGTATGTCGACATCGAAACCAATCCCTATTTTCACAACGAACATTCGCTGCTTTTCAGTGTAGGGTTATACAGGGAGCAATTCCGCACATCATCACTTATTTATGGATATGGCGTTGACGAGGATATTGCCTATGGCTATCAGTTTGCCCTGTATGGAGGCCGAACCTGGGGAGAGTTCAGAAACCGATGGTATACGGGTGGAATGTTCCATGCCGGCCATTTCACCTCTATCGGTTACTTGCGCTGGGGAATCGGGTTGGGGAGTCACATCAATCCAGACGGTAGATTTTATCGTACTACATTAATCTCGGATCTGAACTGGTTTTCCAATTTACTCGGCAACGGTCGCTATCGGGTACGACAATTTGTCGACCTGAATTTCACTCGCGGATGGAACCGTCTAAAAGGATACTACGAATATATCGGATTCGATGACCATGCCGAAATCAGAGGATTGCAAGAGACGATTTACGGCACCCACAGATTGGTACTCAACAGCGAGACCGTATGTTTCACACCATGGAATTTCAAGGGATTCCGTTTTGCACTCTACGGTTTTGCTGACATGGGAGTATTGGGATACGACGGCAATCTGTTTAACAACAGCTTCTATTCGACATTAGGAATCGGAGTCCGCATCAAAAACGAACATCTGATTTTTCGAACAATCAACATTCGATTAGGGATTGCATTAGGCAAGAACGGATGGCTCGGCATGCAGTATTTCAACATATCGACAGAAGATAAACGTCAACCCCTCCGGTTTATTCCTGAGAAAGCTACTGCTATTGATTACAATGCCGATCGAGATTACGGAACATGGAACTAACGGATTTCGTATCAAAAGGGAAAAAAGAAAAAACAGTTTTTCCTAAGACGAACATGTCTGTCAGGCTAATAAAATCAGACTAATTGCCATTATGGCCATTCCGAAAAGCAATCCGTAAATCGAGATATGGTGTTCGCCATACTCTTCGGCTGCCGGAAGCAGTTCATCTAAAGATATAAACACCATGATGCCCGCAACAACGGCAAAGATACAGTTCAGCATAAGCGGAGACATGAAGGGCATCAGAATGAGATATCCAGCCAATGCACCAACAGGTTCGGCTAATCCCGAGAGAAACGAGTACCAGAAGGCTTTTTTCCGGCTTTGCGTAGCGAAATAGACCGGAACCGACACGGCAATACCTTCGGGGATGTTGTGTATGGCAATCGCAACGGCAATGGCAATTCCGATCTCGGGAGAGTCCATCGAGGCCATGAACGTCGCGATACCTTCAGGAAAGTTATGTATTCCGACAACCAGTGCAGTAAGAACCCCTGTCCGCATCAATTTGCTGCGATTTTTCCCCTCCCGATTCATACTCTCGAGCGACTTCATTTCGTGTGGATTCTCGTACGAGGGGACCAACTTGTCGATCACCGCCGATAGCAACATACCTCCGAAAAAGGCGAGCGCACAAACGGCTTTTCCGGTTCGCGGGCCCAACAATTCGTCGAGTCCGATTTGCGCCCCATGCAGAATTTCAACAAACGAGACATAGATCATCACTCCTGCCGATACGCCTAAGGCAAACGACAAGAACTTTTTGTTCGTATGGTTTGCAAAAAAGGCGATTGCGCTGCCGATCCCCGTAGCGAGACCGGCGCACAACGTCAACAGAAATGCGATCCAGATCGACATATCATGCTATCAATTGGTTTTGAACGGACGTTTGATCTGAGCCAATTCGCGATTGGCTTTGTCGATTTTCTGAGCCAGTTCAGCTTTGAATTTAACCATTTTTTCCATCAGTGCATCGTCGCCTGCGGCCAGAATCTCAACGGCAAGAATCGCTCCGTTTTTGGCTCCATCGAGCGCCATCGTTGCAACCGGGATTCCAGAAGGCATCTGCAAAATAGAGAGAATACTATCCCATCCATCGATCGAGTTGGAAGATTTGATCGGGATTCCGATTACGGGCAGAGGAGTCAGAGCCGCAATTACTCCGGGAAGATGGGCAGCTCCACCGGCTCCTGCGATAATCACCTTTACTCCGCGGCTACGTGCGTTCTTAGCAAAATCCATCACCTGCTCCGGTACGCGGTGGGCTGATAATGCGTTGATTTCGTAGGGGATTTCCATTTGATCGAGAAATTCGGCGGCAGCTTCCATAATTTTCAGATCAGACGTGCTGCCCATGATGATACTTACTTTCGGATTCATATTATTTCGTTTTTCTATCGATTCCTAATATCTTTGCAAAGATACGCATAAAACCGAGAAACCTCTCACCGAAAAACGATATATTATCATGGAACGGCTCAAAACAACAGAAACCATCCGGGTTCACGACAAACGATTCAAACTCTTCATTCCGAATGAGGAGATCGTAGCATCTGTTAAACGGGTTGCAGACAAGATCAACAGCGACTACACAGACAAACCGACACCTTTGTTTGTCGGCGTACTGAACGGAGCATTTATGTTCATGGGCGAATTGATGAAACATATCGCTATCGATTGTGAGATTTCGTTTGTAAAGATTGCTTCTTATGCCGGAACCGAAAGCACAGGAAACGTCAAACAGCTGATCGGACTCAACACGTCGGTCGAAAATCGGCATGTCATTATCGTAGAGGATATTGTCGACACAGGAATCAGTATCGAGCACTCTACCGAGCTTTTGAAAAAGATGAATCCGGCTTCAGTCTCGGTATGCACCCTGCTGTTCAAGCCCGAATCATATACAAAAACGATACCGGTTGACTATTGTGCATTCTCTATTCCCGATCGTTTCGTCGTCGGATTCGGGCTGGATTACGACGGTTTGGGCCGAAATTATAAAGACATTTATGAAATCGATGAATAACGACATATTTTGTGGCGGAAAGAAACTTCCGCTGGTGGAAGATTTTTACACGATACAGGGAGAAGGGTTTCACACCGGGAAGCCGGCCTATTTCATCCGTCTGGGTGGATGTGACGTCGGATGCAAATGGTGCGATGCAAAGATGACGTGGAATCCCCACATGTTTCCTCCGGTCGACGTAGATACGATTATTGACCGAGCCTGCTCATATGCAGCACAGGCCATTGTCATTACAGGCGGAGAACCCTCGTTGTATCCATTGGAGTATCTGACCGGACAGTTGCGAGAACGCGGCCTGAAAATCTTTCTTGAGACTTCGGGAGCACATGAGTTGAGCGGAACGTTCGACTGGATCTGCCTTTCGCCGAAGAAACAACATCCGCCGGTCGATTCGATTTTTAGCCGAGCCGACGAATTGAAGGTAATTGTCGAAACCGAAGAGGATTTCAAGTGGGCCGAGACCAATGCGAAGAGGGTAGGGAAAGGGTGTATGCTCTATCTGCAACCCGAGTGGAGCCGATACGAGCAGATGATTCCGACAATGGTCGAATACGTCAAGGAGCATCCGCAGTGGAACATCTCGATCCAGACCCATAAATACATGCATATTCCCTAACGGAAAATAGAAACAGAGCCTATAAGGAGTGTGAGGTTGTAAAGAGTGACCGGCACACAAACCAACCACAAGAAATTTGTCAGCGTAACAGGTAGATCGTCTCGTCCTTACGCTTCATCAGGTAGTGTTCGCGCGCGTACTGCTCCAGATAGCGGTCGTCCTTCAGGTTTTCGAGGATCGTACTGTCTTCGGCGATTTTCTGGAGGTAGTAATCGCGCTGCTCCTCCAGCGCCTTGTTTTTCTGTTTGAGCCGCCACACCTCGATCAGGTTGTTCTTGTCGAACACAAGTATCAACAGCACAAACACCGCAATGCTGATGATCCACAACCGTCTGTCCCTTAAAAACGCCTTGGTAAATTTCACGACTCACATACTTTTGTGTAAAAATAGCAAACTTTCAGCAATATTACTCCCAGAACCGATAAAAATGGTGCAAAGGTCCATGGCCGTGTCCGATCGCATAATCGCTTCCGCGACGAATGGCTTCATGAACATAGGCTTCGGCCCGTTCCACCGCCTCCCTTAACGAGTATCCCTGAGCCAAAAATGCCGCGATAGCTGAGGATAGGGTACAGCCAGTCCCGTGCGTATTATTTGTCTCGATCCGATCGTATCGGAACACCGTACATTGCTCCCCTTCATAGAGATGATCGGCAACAGTCTCGCCATCGCAATGTCCGGCCTTCAGCAGCACGTTTTTCGCTCCCTGACTTTGCAATTCGGCTGCGGCTTCTGCAAAATCGGAATCTGATCGAATCGTCAGACCTGTTAAAAATTCGGCTTCGGGAATATTCGGCGTAATCAGCTCTGCCAACGGGAACAGCAACTCCCTAATGGAAGCCATCACCTCCTCGCCCGACAGGCAGCTACCCGACGTAGAGACCATAACCGGATCGACCACGACTCGGGATATACCGTGTCGACGCAACACGTCCGCCACCCGTTCGACCGTCTCGACCGAAGGCAGCATACCGATCTTTACGGCGTCTACACCAATATCTTCGATTACGGCTGCCATTTGATCGGCTACATACGAGGAAGGAACAGGATGTATTCCCGCAACGCCGAGCGTATTCTGCACCGTTATCGCCGTGATGGCGGTCATTGCGTAGCTGCCACAAGCGGATATGGCCTTGATGTCGGCCTGGATACCCGCACCGCCACCGCTGTCCGATCCCGCTATAGATAATACCTTCTTATAACTTTTACTCATCGCCTTGCAGCAGTTTGTTTTGAAGACCTTCCCAAATCATTTCATAAGCCTCAGGGGCTGTCAAAACGCCCTTATCTTCATAATAATAGTTTGGAGTGGCGTTCAAGTTTCCAGCCCAATTCCAATCTTCATATAAGATGTTTAACCGTACACACGACTCCTGCTCGTCTACACAACATGGACGGATGATGAAATTGAGCGTTCTCCGTTCGCCCTTTTTGACGGATAACAAACGATCGTGTGGAATAAACCGGTCGGCACAGATAAAACCGGCATCGCTGTCGACCGAGCGGATCCTATACCCCTCGTCCATCAGGTAGTCGATCGTCCCGTTCAGCAAAGAATCCTTTTCGCAGAAGAACCGTTTTACGGTAATCGAGTCGGAACCCTCCTTGCCCGACACGGAAACCGTACAGATTAACCCTATCAGCAAAATTAGAGACCGAACGGTATGTATCCAAACGTTTTTCATCTCTACTACAACTTTAGGTTGGATATCGAGTATCTCATTAAGTGTCTTATTCCTTCTTTGAATTCAAGGCTTTGTGTTCCAAATTCAACACACTTCCTATCTCGAGGAAAGATGCACCTTTCGCTGCGCCGAAACTTCCTCCGATAACCACAACCAAATCCTCCTTTTTAAGCCATTTACGATCTTCAAGATAGTACAAAACATCAAGAAGAAAACTTTCGTGATCAACCGTCGGTTCCTGATAGATGGCGTGAATACCGTAAGAAATAGCCAACTGCCGCATCACACACTTCCGGTAACATACCGCATAGACCGGCTTAGCTCCTCGGAATGCAGCCAAATATCGTCCGGTCCGACCGGAAAGTGTATCGATAATGATCGCTCGAACCGGCAAATTCAAGCAGGCCCGCACAGCCGAACGAGCCAACTGAGCAGTAATTTCGTTGTTGATGCGCACCAAGTTCATGTCCGTATCGGGCGAGTGTTGAGCCGTATCCCGTTCGATTTCGCGGGCTACACGTGCCATCGTCTCTACCGCTTCAACCGGATATTGACCATTTGCCGTTTCACCGCTCAACATCACGGCGTCCACCCGTTGATATATGGCATTGGCAACATCGCTGATCTCTGCCCGGGTCGGTCTCGGGTGAGTAATCATCGTGTGCAGCATCTGCGTCGCAATGATCACCGGCTTCTTGCTCTCAATACACTTGTTTACCAGGAAACGCTGCACCACAGGAATCTCTTCGGCGGGAATCTCTACACCCAAATCTCCCCGCGCAACCATAATACCATAAGTCTCATCGAGGATTTCGTCGATGTTATCGACACCTTCGCGGTTCTCTATCTTGGAAATGATCTTTATCGAACTGTTACGCCGCTTTATAATCTCCTTCACGGCAAGCACATCCTCTTTTTTCCGCACGAATGAGTGGGCAATAAAATCGACATCATGCTCTATGGCCCAATCGATAAAACGGGCGTCACGTTCGGTCACCGACGGCAGATCAATCGCCACACCGGGAATATTGACACTTTTCCGGGCACATATCACACCACCGTTACAAACCTCACAAACCAATGCATTCTCCTTTTTATCGAGCACATGCAATTCGATCTCTCCGTCGTCGATCAGCACGACTGCGCCGACAGGAACATCTCTGCATACCATCGCATAATTCAGGTAAATACACTCCTTGCTCGACACCGCATCTTGGTCGGTTCCCTTCAACAGCAACCGATCTCCCGTTGTAACGGGTATTCCATCGACAAATGCGGGAGACATACCCGTTACCCGGATTTCAGGTCCTTTGGTGTCGATAATTATGGCGATCTGATCGGAAACGCGGCGCACATTTTCGACAATCGAAGTTGCGCCTTCAGGGGTCAAGTGGGCCGAATTGATCCGCACGGCGTTCATGCCAGCTTCGTATAGTGAACGTATAAAATCCGATTCACAATGTCGGTCTGAGATGGTTGCAACTATTTTAGTTCTTTTATCCATACAAAAGCTCTCCAATTATCCGATAAAACTCAAAATTCCGAGACGATAGGAATCGAGACCGAATCCCATAATAGACCCTTTGCATTTCGGTGCAATCAACGATACATGACGGTACGATTCACGAGCCAGAATGCACGAAATGTGAACTTCAACAACCGGAATACGGATACCGCCTATAGCATCGGCAATCGCTATCGACGTATGGGTATAAGCGCCGGCATTCATTACAACACCATCATATTCATCTTGTGCAGCGTGGAGCCGATCGACCAATTCCCCCTCGATATTCGACTGATAATATCCCAATTCGACCTGCGGGAACATTTTTTTCAGTTCATCAAAATAGGATTCGAAGGTACGTTCACCGTAGATGCTTTTTTCGCGTTGTCCCAATAAGTTCAAATTCGGACCGTTGATAATCAAAATCTTCATCGAAATAAATTTTACGGATAACTTAAATAAAAAACACTTTCTCAAATTCGTCACAAAAATACATCAGGAATCTGAATAATTAACATACTTTTGTAACAATTTCATCGAACTATAACACGAAGAACATGCAACTGTACGAACTCGGAGAATTCGGGCTGATCGGTAAAATCAAAGAGCTTTTTTCCGCCATTCCGCTCCACGGTTGTCGGGGAATCGGAGACGACTGTGCGGTCATTCCCATAGGGACAGGAGAGTCCCTAACCGTTACGACTGACATGCTGGTCGAGGAGATTCATTTCCTGCGATCTGCAACCGATCCCTTTCGCTTGGGACGCAAATCCCTTGCCGTAAATCTCAGCGATGTGGCAGCTATGGGAGCAACACCTTTTGCATCATTTCTTTCGATCGCCCTGCCGCAAGACGTCTCTGCCGAGTGGGCTGAGCAGTTTATGGAAGGGTATCGGAGTCTGTCAGCCGAATTCGGCGTTGCCCTGCTGGGCGGAGACACGACCTCTGCTCCCGAACATATTGCTATCAATGTCGTGGCCATAGGACGTGCCGACAACCAAAAAATCAAGTACCGTTTTACTGCTAACGAGGAAGATGTTATCTATGTTACAGGATATTTAGGCGATTCAGCTCAAGGTCTGATAGATATACGAAACGGAGCGGGAGACTCAGCGTTTGCCCGAGTACATCTCGACCCAGCCCCGTGTATCCGCGAAGGCATCTGGCTTGGCCAACAACCCGAAGTGCATGCCATGATGGACCTTTCAGATGGCCTTGCCTCCGACCTGAGGCATATCCTGAAAGCCTCCGGCGTATCGGCTGAAGTTTTACTAGATAAGATACCTACTAAAGTAGATGTAAAACTGGCTGTTGGCGGTGGTGAAGACTACCAACTGCTATTAACTGTAGCGGCAAAATCTGCCCCCAAAATAGCTGCTGCATTTGCCGCTCAGTTCGGTAAGCCTTTATATGAGATCGGAAAAATCAAGGCAGGAGCACCTGACATTACATGGATCGGCGAAAAAGCTGCAGAAATCGCCGACAGCCGGGGGTTCAGCCATTTTTAGAAAAGTTTTCCTATATACATCTTAAGGCACTAAAAAAGGTCGTACTGATTCCGCACGACCTTTTGCTTTTATTCCGATCAGACAATCTATTTCACTGAAAATGAATATATTGTCGTTTGCGTATAGGTTTCTCCAGGTCGAAGTACGGCCGACGGGAAATTTTCGTGATTCGGTGCATCCGGATAGTTCTGCGCCTCCAGTGCGAAAGCCGAGCGGTAATAAGGCGATACCTCATCTTGCTGTACGCGCGACTTGCCGGTAAAGAACTGAATGCCGGGTGTATCAGTGAGAACCGTCATCAATACTCCTGTTGCTGGCTCATACACTTCGGCAGCGCAAACCACCACGCCACACGAGTCGCGACGGATCACATAGTTGTGGTCATAACCATTGCGGTAATCGAAAATGCTGTCTGCGTCCATAACCCGAGAACCGATCGTCTTCGGGGTTCTGAAATCCAAAGCCGTACCTTCGACCGGAGCGATCTCACCGAGAGGAATCAGCGTCGAATCGGTCGGCGTATAGGTATCCGCATTAAGGGTGAGCGAATGAGAATTGATGCTGGTTTTATGGTCTCCACCGTGCAGATTGAAATAGGCATGACTGGTCAGATTGAGAACGGTCGGAGCATCGGTCGTGGCAGAGTAGTCAATCCGCAGTTGATTGTCGGCCGTCACCGTATAGATCACCCGTGTCGTAAGTGTGCCGGGAAAATTTTCCTCCCCATCGGGCGATACATAAACCAATTCCAAGGCCTCGTTTCCAGCCGTATCGGTAAACGGACGGGCATCCCAAACCTTTTTGCTGAAACCTACGATTCCGCCGTGGAGCGTATTCGGGCCGTTGTTGATCGGCAGTGAGTACTCTTTGTCGTCCAACACGAAACGGCCGTTGGCAATCCGGTTGGCGTAACGTCCGGTAATCGCCGCAGCAAAAGTGTTTTCCGGAACAAAATAATCAGCCAGGGTAGGGTAGCCCAACACCACGTTAATCAGTTTCCCGTCGCGGGCCGGCACCCACGCATCGGTGACTATACCTCCGTAGTTCGTTACCTGAACAACCATACCGTTGGCATTCTGCAATGTATACAACGACACCGGTTTCCCTTGCATGACGGAGTCGAAATTTTCAGCCGCAAAGAGTTCGGGTCCCTCCGGCTGAGGCGTTTTGTTGCACGATACCACTCCGAGCAGGACCGCACACAAAATAAAAATCCGTTTCATCAAATAAATATAATTTTCGGTTAAAATTTCATGTCGCTAAATTAATAATTATTTGACAAAAAGGGAAAAAGACTCTTCATTTCTAACAATTAAACAGCCCTATCCTTATTTTTCACCCCTTTCATCATCGTTTCGCACCAATCAAAAAATCTGATTTTTTCAATAAAAAATGTATCTTTGTCAGTCACCCCTTTAACGATATGTTCATGGCGAATGGATTCAACGAAATCCGCAACTTACTGTCGCGCTGGAGTACTACATGGGTTCTGCTCGGTCTTATTGCAGTCGCTATGGCTGCTGCTACGCTGATCGAAGCAAAAACCAATGCCGAAACAGCCCGTTCGGTCATTTACCATGCATGGTGGTTCAACCTGCTGCTACTAGCCTTGGCGCTCAACTTCATCGCGCTCGCACATGAACGTAAATTGTGGACACGCCATCGTTGGGGAACCTTATTGTTGCATTACGGCTTCGTCACCATTTTAGCCGGTGCCTTCATTACTCATGTATGGGGGTTTGAAGGGTATATGCACATCCGTGAGGGTCTGACTTCAGACCGAATGATGACTTCCGACCGCGAGGCCCGCACACTTCCTTTCTCTGTCAAACTCAATCGGTTTACGATAAGCCGCTATCACGGATCGCACAGCCCCTCATCGTATGAAAGCGATGTCACCATCCGATACAACGGGATCGAACGGCAAACCAAAATCTACATGAACAACATCGCACGGGTCGGCGGCTATCGACTCTACCAATCCTCGTTCGATCAAGACGAAAAAGGTACGGTTCTGTCGGTAAATTACGACCCTGTGGGAACAACTGTCACCTACATCGGTTATGCGTTGTTGTTCGTCGGGTTGATTTTGGCCGTCGCTCAAAAGAATTCGCGATTGCGTACTCTCTACCAACAGTTAAAAAAGAGCAAGACCACACTGCTGATCACTCTATTGTTTGCGCTGTCAACTCCCAGTACCTACGGAGCGGCACCTGATGTTTCACGCGATGTAGCCGATCATTTCGGACACCTACCCGTCCAATCACCCGCCGGACGTATCGAACCTTTCGACAGTTATGCCTCCGAAATTTTCCGCAAACTGCACCGTAAGGACACCTATGCAGGACTGAACGCTAATCAGGTTGTCCTCGGAACTCTGATCGATCCGATGCGGTGGAGTAAGGAACCATTTATCTATATCGGTTCGACACCTCTTCCCGAAGAGCTGAATCTTCATGGGAAATACCTCTCATATGAACAGATGTTCGACCCGATGGGGCGCTACAAACTTCATAATTTAGTAGAGAAGATATATGCCAAAGCTCCGGGCAAACGGACCAAGCAGGAACAGGCAGTACTTAAACTGGACGAAAAGGTCAATATCCTATATGGCTTGTTGGAGTACGCCTCACTACCCCTGTTCCCGTTGCGTGACTCCGTGCATTGGAAGACTCCGATCGGTATCGGCATGCTGCCACAAGACTCTTCGAAGTGCGTCGCGCTCTTTTCCGCTTTTGTCCAAAACATAATGGACCAAAAAGACTCTGCGGCCATTGAAGCAATTCACTCGATCTCAGCATACCAACAGGAGCAAGCCCAATCGCACATCAATCCGGTCAAACTGTCGGCCGAGGTGCTCTACAATCGGACAGCTCCATTCGGATTTTCGTTCAGGGCCTACCTGATTCTGGGGGCCATTTTACTGTTTCTGGCTCTACGGGCACTCTCACGGCCCAATCAAAAAGGGCTATACCGAGCTATCCGTATCGTCTCGCTCGGCATCTGTTGTATCTTTGCAATTCACACATTAGGACTGATTCTGAGAGGATACATCAGCGGACATGCCCCCTGGTCGAATACCTATGAAACAATCGTATACGTTGCATGGGCCACCGTGCTTTCGGGCCTTATCTTTATCCGCAGATCACCGCTGGCTCTGGCTCTTGCCTCCCTGTTGGGCGGGGTCGTGCTGTTTGTCGCCAATCTGAACTGGCTCGACCCGCAAATCACCCCATTGGTTCCGGTATTGAAGTCTCCCTGGCTGATGATACATGTTTCGGTCATTACGGCGAGCTACGGATTTTTCGGCATCTGTACGGCTTGTGGTATCACCTCACTCGTTGCAACCATTCGCGGACGCGATCTGACCGACTTGCGTATCATCAACGAGATGTCCATGATAGTCGGTGTCGTACTGCTTACGCTCGGTATATTTTTCGGTGCCATCTGGGCCAACGAATCCTGGGGAAGATACTGGGGCTGGGACCCAAAAGAGACATGGGCCCTGATCACCCTGTTGGTCTATTCATTGATCATTCATCTGAAACTCACACCGCGTTATCACAATAATCAGTTGCTTTTCGACGTTTTATCCGTAATTGGATTTTCCACTGTACTGATGACCTTTTTCGGGGTCAATTACTATCTTTCGGGGTTGCACTCTTACGGAACGAGCGAGGGTCTTCCATCCGGGATATTGCTCGGCTCGATCGTTTGTGTCGCTGCCTTGATCCTGTGGGCCTCACGACGCTACTACAAAGACAATAAAAGAAGAAAAATATCGTGAAAATAAGATACTTATATGCTTTTCTGAGTTTACTTCTGATCATTTTCACACTGAACAGAAGCTACAATGAAGGTACCGGAAGTGTCTATACTCCTATTCCACAAATAGCGTTACCCGAGGGAATCAACCATTGGTTCAATAACTCCGTATCGGAACTGGAAGAGATGGCCGCATTTGACCGAACCGTAGAGCGGTTTCTGCAACGATGGGAAATCAAGGGCGCTTCTATCGCTATCATGAAGGACGGCAAACTACTATACTGTAAAGGATTCGGATGGGCTGATAAAGAGCAGAATGTACCCACGGAAGTAAAGCACATCTTTCGCATAGCCTCTATCTCCAAATTGATAACGGCCACAGGCATCATGAAACTTTACGAATCGGGGAAGCTCTCTTTGGACGACAAAGTTTTCGGTGAAAACGGTATTTTATGCGACTCCATGTTCCGGAACATCAAGGATGCACGAATCAAACAGATTACCGTCGAACATTTGTTACGACATCAGGGCGGTTATTCGATTCGGGCCGGTGATCCGCTTTTTAACGAGGTCAGCGTGGCCCGACAATTAGGTATTCAACCACCGGTCAGTTTCGACGACATGGTTCGTTATGCAGCCGAGACCCGTTTGCGCTATCGGCCGGGAGCTGGTAACATGTACTCCAATTTAGGATACGTCGTGCTGAGCAAGGTTATCGAGAAGGTGAGCGGCATGCCCTATGAAACATTCATTCAAGACAGTATTCTACACCCGATCGGATGCATGGATATGCACATCGGTTATTCGTTCTACGAAAAGCGTTACCCCAATGAGGTACATTATTATGAACCTGAAGATACAGAGCCTGTCGAATTGTTCGACGGAAGCGGTCAGCTGGTACCGCGTTGTTACGGAGGGTGCGATCTTCAGGTTCTAAGTGGGGCAGGAGGTTGGGTAGCCTCACCGACCGAATTGATGAAATTCATTACAGCCATCGACCCGGAAGATTCCAAACCCGATATTTTGCAGGCCAGAACCATTGCCTATATGACTGAGACAGATAAAGCCCGCTATCCGATCGGATGGATGCAAACGACCAAAAGTGACGACTGGTCGCGTACCGGATCGTTATCGGGATCGAGCGCCATGCTCAAACGGCAACATGACGGATTCACATGGGTATTCATTACCAATACCAGTTCTTGGGCCGGATCTCGTTTCCCGTCTAAAATATCCGCCATGATGAAGCAAGCGTTGGCAAAGGTAAAGAAGTGGCCCGATCGTGACCTCTTCGAAACAGCACCGGCCATAAATACAAGTTTCGATTTGTATGAACCTTCTGTTCCGTACAACTTTTCCCAGTCGACAGAATCCCCGTTCGTTAATTAGCGGCAGCCGCCAGAAACAAGAGTTTTTTCGCTTGTATTGCGATCCTTTACTCTTTTTTACATCAGTAAAATACCCTCACAGTATCCATATTTAAGAATATACACACAAAATGTCACATAAACCAAAAGATTAAACAATCAAAGAAAAAACATTATAAACCAACTAAATAATGCTCAATACAGATAACACATCTAAAGAATCAGATAAAGTAAAAGGCGGGGAAATACCTTTCGGTGTTTCCCCGCCTTTTTATACAATTCGGAAATATCTATTTAACAGATGGAGTTGTTAAACGGAAAGTATCCGACGCGATTACAAGTTCTTCGTTTGTAGCCACAACAGCAACTTTCACCCGAGAATCGGGTAAAGAGAGCAATGTGTTCTCACCGTGTACACTTTCGTTCAATTCTGAATTGAAATGTACACCCATAAATTCGAGATTTTCAGAAACGAGGCGCCGTGTCGTCGCATCGTTTTCACCAATACCACCTGTAAAGACAATCATATCGAGGCCGCCCATCAATGCTGCATATGAACCGATAAATTTCTTGATTCTGGCAGCGAACATCTCAATGGCCAATTGAGCTCTTTCATTACCGCTTTGTGCAGCAGCCCGAATGTCCCGCATGTCAGAAGAGACACCAGTAACTCCAAGCATTCCGGACTCCTTATTGATCAATACGCTCAACCGATTCAGGTTCAACCCCTCTTTTTCGGCAATGTAAATCAATGCCCCCGGGTCCGTACTACCGCAACGGGTTCCCATAATCAGACCATCCACCGGAGTGAATCCCATTGAAGTATCGTACGACTCACCGTTCAGAATAGCGGTAACAGAAGCACCGCTACCGACATGACAGGTCACGATCTTCGAATGTTTCAAATCAACATCGAAAAGTTCACAAGCCTTTTCTGCCACATAACGGTGGCTCGTCCCATGAAAACCATAGCGACGAACTTTATAGTCTTCATAATATTTATAGGGGAGGGCATACATGAAACTTTTCGGCGGCATCGTTTGATGGAACGAGGTGTCGAATACAGCCACTTGCGGAGTCTCAGGCAAAACATGTTCGATAGCCAGAATTCCCTTTAAGTTGGCAGGATTGTGCAACGGAGCCAAATCGAAACAAGCTTCGATCTTCTGCTTCACCTCCTTATTTATAAGCGCACTCTGTTTGAAATATTCTCCTCCGTGAACGACGCGGTGTCCCACTGCTGCGATCTCGGTAATGTTTTCCAGAACGCCATGCTCCGGATCGACCAATGCATCAAGGATAAGATTGATTCCACAGGTGTGATCAGGAATTCCTCTAACCACTTCATAAGCCGGCTTGCCAACTGGTTTATGGGTCAGTATTGCATCGGACAGACCGATCCGTTCAACGATTCCTTTTCCCAACAAGGTATATTCCGTTGTGCTCTTCATGTCGATCACCTGATATTTAATCGACGAACTACCACAATTTAAAACAAGAATCTTCATGAGTTATTTCGGTATTTTAGGTTTTATTTCATTCCACCAGCCTGACATGCCGTGATAGCCGTAAGACTGACGATGTCCTCTACCGAACATCCTCTCGAAAGGTCGTTGATCGGAGCAGCCATACCTTGAAGAATAGGACCGAGAGCTTCACCATGAGCCATCCGTTGAACTAATTTGTAAGCAATATTTCCGGCTTCAAGAGTCGGGAACACCAACACGTTGGCTTTACCTGCGATTTTGCTTCCGGGAGCCTTTTTCGCACCGATTCCGGGGATAATTGCCGCATCAGCCTGCAACTCACCGTCAATCATCAACGAAGGATCCATTTCGCGAGCTAACTCGGTAGCACGTACAACCTTATCGACCATCTCATGTTTTGCAGAACCTTTGGTCGAGAAGCTCAACATGGCAACCCGCGGTTCGAAACCTGCAAGTACACGGGCGGTACGACCGGTCATCACTGCGATTTGGGCCAACTCCTCAGCCGTCGGATTTGGCAAAACAGCGCAGTCCGCGAAAACCATAATGCCACCTTCACCGAACATCGTATCAGGGAGCAACATAATAAAAGCTCCCGAAACAACGCTGATACCCGGCATAGTCTTAACATATTGGAAAGCAGGACGCAAAACATCACCCGTAGCGTTGTTTGCACCTGCTACTTCTCCGTCGGCATCACCGGCTTTCACCATTACGGCTCCCAAATAAAGCGGATCGAGCAGTTGTTTTTCAGCCTGTTCAGGAGTCAAACCTTTAGATGCCCGAATCTTGAGCATTAAATCCATATACCGCTCTTTGTCGGGATTGTTTTTAGGATCGACGATTTTGAGGCCATCGATATGTTTCAGTCCGTACTCTTTTGCTTGACGATGGATTTGGTCGGGATCGCCGATCAAAATCAGATTTGCAAAGCCCTCTTCGATAATTTTATCGGCAGCTTTTACATTGCGTTCTTCGAACGCTTCCGGCAATACGATCGTTTTGATATCGCTTTTTGCCTTTTGTTTGATTTTTTCTACAAATTCCATAATGACTGATATTATTTAAAATCATTCCACTTCATACCAAAATAAAAGCCGGCAATTACCGCAGCAATCGACAGCAAAAGGCTGACCGCAATGTAGATTACGCCCAAGCCCCAGTTACCCGAACGGAGCAGGTTCACACACTCCAATGAGAATGTGGAGAAAGTCGTAAAGCCTCCGCAAAACCCGGTCACAGCAAGCAGATACCACCCTCCGCCTGTTCCGGCCGACACCAAACTGCCGATCAGCAGCGATCCGATCACGTTGACCGTCAACGTTGCAAACGGAAATCCACTGACCGCCACACAAGAGACCATTGCTCTGGACACCAAATACCTCAAAATACTTCCGGCAAACCCTCCGGCTCCCACAATCAGTATTTCTTTCATTACGGCACCTCATTTTTAATCACACAAAGGTAGTTATTTACGGATGAATTGGAAACAAGTTCCCATCAATTTTTCCGGTATTTTAATGATCAACCGTCAATCAATCCTCCGTAACAATAGATTAACATTACCAATTCTCCTTATTTCTCAAAAAAGGAACAGTCAGCCCTTTACGGAATGATGTATATGTTTTTCACTAAAAACTCGACTGCTTCAAATAATACATCCCTCAAACTGGAAGAAAATATCTGAATTTCACGTTTATACCTTATAATAAAATATAAGCCTTTGCGTTGAAAAACCGTTGTATTCTCGCTACTCATAACAATTTCCATCAGGTCTGCAATAGTAAAGGCCGGGATACTCGTTATGACAACACCCTCATCATAACTGTTTATAGGTAAGAATAATAGCTTATAACATCATCACAATAGCCCCATCTTACACTGGCCCTTTCTTCCGGTATACCCAATGCCCACAACCGTTGACTTTGTTCGATTGCTGTTATCTGCTCTTCCTTTTGCTTGCCTCCTTATTTCGTTCATAATCTTTTGTATTATTCCAAATCGTCCCGATAATGAGAACTTTTTACCGCTATTGACGAGGAATTTTAGAAAAAACATATACTTTTGTATCTTAAAGTTAGATCGTAAATTTATAAAAAAGTTGAACGATGGCTACTGAAAACAAAGAACTTTCTGTTCCTGAGGAACAAGTCAATGCAACCCGCATTGAAGATACGATGAGTGCTTCTACGGCTTCCGCCAACGAGGAGTCCAAGAAAGAGACACCGACCGTTGAGTCGGCAAAAGACCCGGAGACGGTCGAAGAGCCTGTAGTCGATTTTTCCGACGAAGAGGCCGAACTGGCTGCCAATGCTCCCGAATTCGACTTGGAAGAAAACGATGAGGTCGATGACAATAAGGAGAACGAAGAATCGGGTACGATCGATTACTCCGGCAACAGCAACAGCCAACTGCTCTCTGCCTTTAGCGAACTGTTGCACAACCATCCGGTCCAAACGATCCGGAAAAACGTGGATGCGATAAAGATCGCATTCTATAAAAACTACCGCAACGAAGTCGATCAGTTGCGCAAAAAATTCATTGAAGGGGGTGGTGCTATCGAAGAGTTTGTACCCCCGATCAATGACGATGAACAGAAATTCAAAACGCTGTTTGCCGAATACCGTCAGAAACGGAACGAATACCTTGCACAGATAGAGACCGAAAAAGAGGAAAACTATCAGAAAAAACTGCAAATTATAGAGGAACTCAAAGAGCTGATCAACAGCAACGAAACATTGAACCATACCTTCACTGCATTCCGCGACCTGCAACAACGCTGGAAAGAGATCGGACTGGTTCCTCAATCGGTCGTAAAAGACCTTTGGGAGACTTATAACCTCCATGTAGAGAATTTTTATAACTTTATAAAGATAAACAAAGAGCTTCGGGATCTCGATCTGAAGAAAAACTACGAAGCCAAAATCCAACTTTGCGAAGAAGCCGAAGCACTCGTTCTGGAGCCATCGGTCATCACAGCATTCCACCGTCTGCAAAAGCTGCACGAACAGTGGAGAGAGATCGGTCCGGTCGCCAACGAATACAAGGATCAGTTGTGGGATCGATTCCGTGAGGCCAGCTCCAAAATCAACAAACGTCATCAGGAGTATTTCGATGCGCTGAAGGAGGAACAGAAAAAGAACCTCGACCTGAAAACCGAATTGTGTGTCAAAGCCGAAGAATTGGTAACGGCTCCTCCCGTGTCAAGAAAAGAGTGGAATAAGGCCTCCGAACAGTTGATCGAAATTCAAAAAGTATGGAAAACCATTGGGTTCGCTCCTAAAAAAGACAATACGAAAATCTACGAACGATTCCGCAACGCATGCGATCGATTCTTCGAAAACAAGCGTAACTTCTATCTGCAGATCAAGGCAGAAATGGAAACCAATCTGCAACTAAAAAATGAAATCTGTGCTTTAGCCGAATCGATGCAGGACAGCGAAGAGTGGAAAAAAACAACCGACGAACTGATCGCTTTGCAAAAACGATGGAAAGAGATAGGTCCGGTTGCCAGACGCCATTCCGATGCGGTATGGAAACGGTTCCGTGCTGCTTGTGACCACTTCTTCGAACGTAAAGCCGCCCACTTCTCGACTATCGACACGCAATACGAAGAGAACTTCAAGCAGAAACAGGCTCTGCTCGAAGAGCTAAAAGCTTTTGTCGAAAGAGAGGATATGGCCAACGACGGATTCGAAACGTTAAAGGAGATGCAACGCCGCTGGTCCGAAATCGGTTTCGTTCCTATCAAGCAGAAGGATGCCATTCAGTCCGAATACCGGAAGGTTGTCGACGCTGCATTCGCAAAATTAAGAGGCAACGAAAAAGAGCGCCATCTGGAACGGTTTAAAGGCAAACTTCAATCACTCACATCGGAAGGCAACAATGACCGCCGTATCCGCCACGAAAGAGACCGGCTTTACAATAAGATGAAACAACTCGAAGCGGACATCGCGCTTCTGGAGAATAACATCGGATTCTTCTCGAAGAGCAAGAATGCAGAATCCATGATCCGTGACGTGAACGAAAAGATCGCCAAGGCAAAGCAGGAGATGGAGACAATTATCGAAAAAATCAATTTGATAGATAAGCAGGGAGAATAAAATTATGGCTGTTAGCAACACACACAAAACGAAATTTATTTTTGTGACCGGAGGCGTGGCCTCTTCGTTGGGAAAAGGGATTATTTCAGCTTCGCTGGCCAGACTGCTTCTGGCCCGGGGTTATAAAGTCACCATACAGAAACTGGATCCATATATCAACGTCGATCCGGGTACCCTGAATCCTTACGAGCACGGAGAGTGCTATGTGACCGAAGATGGTGCCGAAACAGACCTCGACTTGGGCCATTACGAACGATTTACAAACATACAGACCTCGCAGGCGAACAACGTTACGACCGGACGGATCTACCAAAGCGTCATCAACAAAGAACGCCGCGGCGAATTTTTGGGAAAAACCGTTCAGGTCATTCCGCATATCACCGATGAAATCAAACGCCGGATCAAATTGCTGAGCGCTAAAAAAATGTATGATGTGATCATCACCGAGATCGGAGGTACAGTCGGTGACATCGAATCATTACCCTATATCGAAGCGGTACGTCAGTTACGTTACGAACTCGGGTCGGCAAACTCGTTGATCGTACACCTGACGCTGATCCCATATCTGGCCGCATCAGGTGAATTGAAAACCAAACCAACACAGCACTCTGTCAAGCAGTTGCTCGAAAATGGGCTCCAACCGGATGTTCTCGTACTCCGTACAGAAAGACATCTGAATAACGAAGTCCGCAGAAAAGTAGCCTTGTTCTGTAATGTAGACGTCAATGCGGTAATCGAATCGATCGATGCACCGACCATTTACGAGGTTCCGCTGTTGATGTTGCAGCAAAAACTGGATACCGTCGTTCTGGACAAACTACAACTGCCCAGCGATGGAGAACCCGACCTGAAAGCATGGATCGAATTCGTTGAAAAAGTCAAACATCCGCAGAAGAAGATCAGCATCGCATTGGTAGGTAAATACACCGAACTGCCCGATACGTATAAATCGATCGCCGAATCGTTCATCCACGCCGGAGCAGCCAACCATACAAAAGTAAAGCTGCAATACATCAACTCCGAAAAACTTACACCCGAAAACATCGCAAATCAGCTCAAAGGCATGTGCGGTATTTTGATTGCACCGGGCTTCGGGCATCGGGGTGTAGAAGGGAAAATTCTGGCTGTCGAATATGCGAGAGTCAACAAGATTCCGTTCTTCGGTATCTGTCTGGGTATGCAATGTTGTGTCATCGAATTTGCCCGTCACGTCTTGCACTATGAAGACGCCAATTCGACCGAAATGGGCAGTACAACCCATCCAGTCATCGATTTGATGGAAGAACAGAAAGGTATTACGGAAAAGGGTGGTACCATGCGTCTGGGCGGATATCCGTGTACCCTGCAGAAAGGAAGCAAAGCGTATGCTGCCTATGGTAAGCGTGAGATTGTAGAACGCCACCGCCACAGATATGAACTGAACAACGACTATCTCGAAGAGTTTACTCGGGCCGGACTCAAACCCGTCGGAATCAATCCCGAGACCAACCTGGTCGAGGCTGTCGAACTGGAAGGACATCCGTGGTTTATCGGTGTACAATATCATCCGGAATATAAGAGTACGGCACTGCATCCGCATCCGTTGTTCGTATCGTTCGTGAAAGCCGCCGAGGCGTATTGCGAACAAAACAACGTAAATAACAAATAATCACTGAGAAGTAGAATACACACATGGATAAGAATACACTACTGGGCTTATTGATTATCGGAGTAATCCTTTTCGGTTTTTCATGGTATAATACAAAGAAACAGCAGGAGTTCGATAAACAACAGGCCCAGATGCTTGATTCGATCAATAGGGCCTCAAAAGTTACGGAACAGATAAATGATTCCGTATTATTCTCGGACTTGAACGATAGTCTGAAAACCATACAGGCCGAACAGGCACTGGAACAACACTTAGGTCATACGTTATTTCAGGCAACCAAAGGTACGGAAACATTCTATACGGTTGAAAACGACGTCATGGCCCTCACCTTTTCAAATAAAGGAGGACGTATCAGTTCGGTCGTTTTGAAGGATTATAAAACCTACGCTGGAGCACCTCTGAAACTTTTCGCGGATTCAAGTTCGCATTTTGACCTCTCGTTCTTTATCAAACAAGGGTATAACGATGCTCAAATTCAAACATCGGAATATTACTTTACGCCGCTGACAGCCGACTGGAATTTTTCGGAAAACGAAGAGCAGAAAGAGATCACATTGCGTCTGACCGTCGATTCCGCTTCATATGTGGATTATATCTATACGGTGAAACGCGACAGCTATATGATTGATTTCGATGTCCGCTTTGTGGGTATGCAACAGTTGCTTTCGCCAACCCAGAGCGATATGGAGATCGTATGGCAAAATGTCGGACCACAAAACGAAAAAGGTTTCGAGAACGAAAACAACTATACGACTATCGCCTACAACTTCCCGGGCGACGATGATATCGAAGAGTTGGGCATCTCCAAAGAATCAAAAGAGGAGACTATTAATGCAAAAATGAAATGGGTTGCATTCAAACAACAGTTCTTCTCGTCGATTTTGATCGCCGACAACGATTTCACGAACGGTACGGTACGGTACACGACATTTGCTCCGGGCGAAGGAAAGATCAAGAACTTCCACGCACAGCTCTCTGTTCCTTACACCCAACAGACCGATCAATATCATTTCAATTTCTATTTCGGCCCGAATAAATACTCGGTACTGAAACACTACAACGACTTGCACATCCAGAAATTGGTTCCTCTGGGAGGCTGGATCGTCGGATGGATCAACCGCTGGATCGTTATTCCCACGTTCGATTTTCTCGGAAAATATATTGCCAACTACGGAATCATCATCCTGCTGCTGACGATCTTTATCAAGATCCTGCTCTCGCCGCTAACCTACAAGTCTTATCTCTCGACAGCCAAAATGCGGCTGCTGAAACCCGATATCGACAAGCTCAACGAGAAGTATCCGAAGCCCGAGGATGCAATGAAGAAACAACAGGCCATGCTGGCCCTCTACAAAAGTGCCGGAGCAAATCCGATGGGCGGTTGCTTGCCGTTGCTCATCCAGTTCCCGATCCTGATCGCCATGTTCCGGTTCTTCCCGGCCTCGATTGAGCTGCGCGGAAAATCGTTCCTTTGGGCAGATGACCTCTCTTCATACGACAGTATTCTGCAACTGCCGTTCAATATTCCGTTCTATGGCGATCATGTAAGTTTATTCGCTTTGTTGATGGCTGTCTCGGTATTTATTTCATCGAAGATCAATTATGCCCAAAATGCTGCGACTACGGCTGGTCCGCAAATGTTTGGAATGAAATTTATGATGTTGTACCTTATGCCGTTGATGCTGCTCTTTTGGTTCAACAACTACTCAAGCGGATTGAGCTACTACTATTTGGTCAGCAACATCATTACCATTGGTCAAACTTACGGGTTCCGCTTCATCGTTAACGAAGAGAAGCTCCACCAACGGATGAAAGAAAATGCCAAAAAGCCTCGCAAAATGAGTAAATTCCAACAACGCTACGAGGAGATGATGAAACAACGCGAACAGATGATGCGAAAGAGATAAATCTCGCTTAACGTCAAACTATATTAAAAAGAGCGGAAACCTCAGAAACAGGTTTCCGCTCTTTTTATACATGTTATTTCGTCATCAGATTGTAGTTCTTAGGGAGTTTTATAAAGATGAATAAATTCAGTAGGGTAGAGTACACTAAATGATATGGTTGTAAAGAATGAAATTACATGATCTAATTAAGGAGTTATATGAATTACGATAATTATGCTTGAAAATCTATCGAGTTAGACAAGACAAGTCCATATCTGATTGCATGTCTAAAAATATTCCATAATTCAAAGTTATACCCATTTGTTGATAATAATAACATGTCTAAGACATCTAATTTAGGGTCATGTATCTGCTTCACTTATTCGAACAATAGAATTTTACCAGCATAACAATACAAATAAATTATACACACTAAAAAACATAAAGAAAAAGAAGGGGGAAGGATTAATACCTTCCCCCTTCTTTATGCAATCTTATACTATTGATTTATTTCGTAGCCGTCGAATCAGCCGGAGCCGTCGCAACAGTAGGTTCTTTCAAGTTAAGTTCCTTTTTAATCAATGGCATCAAATCAGCCATAGAAGCTTTATCATAATAAGCTAACGATTCTGCAGCCAGGTTAAACACAGCCGTATAACCGTTACTCTTGCTTATTTTTTCAACAGCCTGTTGGATCTTCTCAATAAGAGGGTTGTATAACTGTGCTTGCGTTTGTTCCAGTTGGTTTCTGGCCGTTTGTTGTAAATTCTGATACCGTTGTTGCATATCTGCAAACTCTTGCGTCTTCAACTCTTTTACCGCATCGGAATAGGTTGCCTGATTTTTTTGGAATTCATCATACTTCTTATTCAGCTCCACTTCCATCGCCTCAAGTTGTTCCATAAGTTCCTGTTGTAAAGCTTGTACTTTTACATCCGCAGAATCTTTTTCCGGCATCAACGTAAATACTTCTGCAGTATTGATATAACCGAATTTTTGAGCAAAAGAAGTCGTACTTGCGGTAATCAACAAAGCGACTACCAAACTCATTTTCATAATCGTTTTCATAGCATTTTTTGTAAAGTAAGTTATTTAGTATTCAACAAATTTATAATTTCTTCTGTTTTATCCAAAGCCGGGGCGTAATAAAGTAGCGTTTGATTGTTCGCTCGATCAATAATCATTCCTAATCCATTACTCTCTGCATAGCTATTGATCACTCCGAATACCCGCTCCTGAATGGGTTTGATTAGTTCTAGTCTCTTTTTCATCAGATCACCTTCCGGTCCGAATACTTGCTCCTGATATTGTTTGATCTCCTTTTCCCGGTTAATGATTTCGTCTTCGCGCATCTTTCTACTTGTTTCGGAAAGATAACCTCGTTGAGCTATATAGTTGTTATATTGTTCATCCAAATCGGCAAATGCCTGATCAATCTCCTTTTGATATTGTTCTGCCAAATCGTCTAATTGCTTGATCGCTTCATTATAATCGGTCTGTGATTTAAAGACAGCCTCTGAATTGATGAATATATATCCTTGTGCTTGAGGTTGAGTCTGAGCCTGCATGACATTTACTGCACAGCACATAAACACGAACAGTACGATTAATCTTTTCATAATTCGAAATCGTTTAGTTGTTAAAACTGTTGGCCAATTAAGAAGTGAAGTTGCCCGCCACTTTTTGTTGTCCGACCGACTGGATTATCAAATCCATATCCCCAATCGATACCCAACAATCCAATAACAGGTATATAAATACGCACACCAACACCTAATGAACGTTTGATTAATAGTGGATCAAACTCTTGCCAAGACCTAAAAGCATTTCCCCCTTCTGCAAATGCTAATGCATATATATTAGAATTAGGTTTCAATATGATAGGATATCTTATCTCCAATGTATATTTATTGTATGCTCTTGCATAATCGGAACGACCGTTTGCATCATATGAATAAGGGGTCAAAGCTCCGTCTTCGTAACCTCTCAATCCAATAATATCGACCCCATATACATTGTAACCAGACATACCGTCTCCTCCAACATCAAAACCTTCAAAAGGAGATAATTTATGTTTATTATAAGCGCCAAGGTATCCCATCTCAGCTTTTGCCATCAAGACCAGTTTATTATTATTTGTCAAAGGATAGAACCATTGTGCCTTTAACTGCCATTTGTGATATTCAATCCATTTATATCGTTGCTGATCGGATAAATTTTGATCAGAATAATCTATATTTTGGAACAACGAATAGGGAGGAGTCAATGCCAATGAAATCGAAAATTCTGACCCAGTACGCGGATAGATTGGTGAATCTACCGTATTTCTACTAAACACTGTTTTCAATGCTATAATATTAGAAGTTCCGTTTTCAACAATAAATGAAGTCCAATCTTTTAAATTATAGGCCTCGTAGCTAAGTTCATGGTACATAGTAAAGTTTCTATCGGGCCATGATAGCCGACGGCCCCAACCAATTGAAGCTCCTAATGTTCTGAAATGCTTAGTACCTGACTGCCATGCATAATATGCATTGGATTCATCAGAATAGAAAAGACCAACTGTAAAAGAATTAGGTTTGCGACCACCTAACCATGGTTCAGTAAAACTCAATGACAATGCCTTATAATAAGATCCGTTACTCTGAGCCCTTATTGCTAATTGTTGTCCCTGTCCATGGGGATAAGGACGCCAAGCTCCCTTTTTAAAGAAGTTTTTAATCGAAATGTTATTTAACGTAACCCCAACAGATCCTACAAACATTCCGCTTCCCCATCCACCAGACACTTCAAATCTGTCATTAGATATCTCTTCTAAAGGAAAGCCAATATTAACCAATTCCGATGAACCTTCTACTGGCTGCACATCGGGCATCATCGTTTCGGGATTAAAATGTCCCATTTGGTTCAACTGACGAATCGTTGCCATCAACAATGATCGATTATACAATTCCCCAGGACGAACATACAACTCTCGCCGAATTACTTTATCATATACTTTTAAATTTCCCGATATGTCTACCTCGTTAATTTTCGCCTGCTTACCTTCATATATTTTGATATTCAAATCGATCGAGTCCTCACCGACCACCTCTTCTCCTGGATCAATTCGTGAAAACAGATACCCGTTATTTTGATACCGGGAATTGACTGAGGTCATATCATCCGGATTATCCTCTTTTCCAAGGCCCAACCGTTTGTAGAGCGTCTTTTTATCATACGTATCACCCTTACGAATCGCCAATATGTTGTTCAATTCTTCGGTTTCGTAAATACTGTTTCCTGTCCAAGTGACATTCCGGTAATAGAATTTATTTCCTTCTTCTACCCGAAATACCAACCCGATACGATTGTCTTTTATCGCATAGACAGAATCGCTTAATATAGCTGCATTTCTGTAACCTTTCGAATTGTAATAGTCAACTATATTTTCTTTGTCTTCCTCCAATTCTTTTGATTTCAACTTACTATTTCGGAAAAAGTTGATACTTTTCTGATGGATCTTCTTCATTGAACCACGCAATTTTCCATCCGAAATAGCCTCATTCCCCTCAAAAGTAATTTTGCCGACCTTTACTCGTCTATTCTTATCCACAACAAAAATCACGTTAACCGTATTATTCACCGATTCATGATCTTCGATCCGATAAGTCACTTCTGTATTGTAAAATCCTTTCTCTTTGAAAAAACGCTGGATTGCGTCTTTAGAACTATTTAGAATAAAATCCGACAACTGTTTTCCATCCAAGCTTAACGTCTCGAATAGTTCGTCACGTTGACCTTTACGGATTCCTTCGACATCCCATTTATACACTCTGGGGCGCTCTTTCAATACTATTTCAAGATTGACACTGTCTCCCTCCGGTTCTGCATATATCTGTATATCAGAGAAATTCTGTGAACTCCACAGCTTAGATATGGTAGACGAAATATAATTACTCGGAAGCTGAATAGTGTCACCTTTCTCTATACCCAACAAACGGTCGACAATTCCCTTACTGTTCGAACCACTGACATTAATGTCCTTGACAATATAAGTCTTGGGGGTTGATTCATAATCGAGCATCGGAGGCTCTTGCTTGTTTATCGAAGAATCGGCTTGAGCAGATACGGCATTATTTAAAGAAAGAAGTACTGCAATAACCGCTAAAGTCCTAAAAGAGTTTCTCATTTTGCTGTTGTAGAATATAAATCACATTATTTTTTCGCCAGTAAACCGTAACGTCTGTCTCTTTGTTGGTACTCGTGAATTGCCTGATAAAAGGCTTCTTCATCGAAATCGGGCCAGTAGATATCCGTAAAATACAGTTCGCTGTATGATAATTGCCAAAGCAGAAAATTACTCAATCTCAATTCACCGCTGGTGCGGATCAGTAGATCGGGATCAGGAATACCTGCTGTTACTAAATTCGCAGCCACAGTGTCTGCCGTTATATCGTGTATCTGCAGGCCTTCATCACGTACCTGTACCGCCACCTTACGGACCATCTGCGTAATCTCCCAGCGTGCACTATAATTGACCGCTATGATGAGCGTCAACTTACGATTTTGAAACGTTTCCTTTTCGCTTTTCGAAATAGCTGCACGCACCTCTTTGGATAGGGCCTGAATATCACCGATAAAACGCATCCGCACCCCGTTTTGCTTCAACTCATTGGTTTCATTGGCAATCGTCTTACACAAGAGTTCCATAAGTGCTGTCACCTCTTGTTCCGGACGCCCCCAATTTTCAGTCGAAAAAGCATATACGGTCAAATATTCTACACCGCAATCAACCGCCGCACGAATCACCTTACGCATGCTTTCCACACCGTTGATGTGTCCATACACGCGATCTTCTCCACGTTCCTGAGCCCACCGACCATTTCCATCCATAATAACGGCGACATGTCGTGGAATATTTTCCGGATCCAGATTAACCATCTATATTTTTTAAAAAGTAACGTGCAAATATAACACTATTACCCGGATTTCCATTATAACGATTCGGGGTTTTGGTGGCAAAAACGCATTATTTTACCAAATCACGGCTGTCAATTCCCCACATCATTTTATTTCTTAACGTATCGTAGAACGATATATTTTGGAAGCGTACCAGAAAAATAGACTTTTCGTCTTTCGAAACGTGAAAAGAGGCTCCGTTGCAGGCTTTATAATATTGATTGTCAATAGATATTGAAAATTCTCTTTCTCGACTGGAAACTTTTAAACGGATCGAACTGTCGTCAGGAACAACTACAGGACGCATCGTTAAGTTATGTGGTGCGATCGGTGAAATCAAAAAACATCGGCAATCGGGCGACACGACCGGTCCGCCGACACTAAGCGAATAGGCCGTCGATCCGGATGGAGTAGAAACCAATATTCCATCGCCCCAATAGGTAGCGATCATTTCGTCGTTGACATAAACCTCCGTCGAAATCATATTCGGGCCATTCCGCTGTACGGTAATCTCATTAAAAGCATACGGAAATTCCGGTTTTTGTAAAAATTCCCCATCAATATGGATCATTGTACGGGCCGTGGTTTCGTAGTTTCCCGCTTTAAGGTCGGCAAAGGCCCTAGACATCCCTTTTTTGGTCACGTTAGCCAGAAACCCGAGACGTCCGGAATTGATTCCCACAACCGGAACAGGCCTATGGTTCAACAACCGCACACAATCCAAAAACGTTCCGTCGCCACCATAACTCACCATAATATCCTGCTGAGGATCAACCGCAACACAATCATCATAGAGCTGACTCTCTCCAAATTTTTTCCCGGTTTTTCCGGTGATCAGACAAGCAAATTCCCGATTAATCCGATAGGATAACCCGTTGCTCTCCAACGCCTCGAACAGTGCATTCAAATCCTCTTCCACGAACGACGCTTGCGGCCGGCCGTATAAAACTATATTCATTCGATTCCGATTACTCAAAAAGTTGTACCTTTACAGCGCAAAAATAACGAAAATTATGACAAAGCTGAGTGTTAACATAAATAAGATCGCCACGTTGCGTAACTCTCGCGGGGGTGACCTTCCCAATGTAGTAGACGCAGCTCGAAATGCAGAACGTTTCGGAGCGCAGGGTATCACGGTGCACCCTCGTCCTGATGAACGTCACATCCGCTATCAGGATGTGTACGACCTCAAAAAAGTCATTACGACCGAATTTAACATCGAAGGCAATCCGATCGACCGCTTTATCGATCTGGTGCTTGATGTGGTACCTACACAGGTAACTCTGGTTCCCGATGCGGTCGATGCGCTGACCTCCAACGGAGGTTGGGACACCATTGCCAATAAAGCATTTCTGACGGAGGTTATCGCTCGTTTCAAGGCAAAAGGAATCCGCACCTCGATCTTTATCGACGCCCGGCCCGAAATGATTCCCGCCGCAGCGGAAGCTGGAGCCGACCGGGTGGAGTTGTACACCGAGCCCTATGCTTCGATGTACGAAAAAGACCGGGAAGCTGCAATTGCTCCGTTCGTAGCTACGGCCGAAGAGGCTCTTCGATATGGATTGGGTGTCAATGGCGGACATGATTTAAATCTGGAAAATTTACACTATTTTGCTGAACGCATTCCGCACTTGGCCGAAGTGTCGATCGGACACGCTCTGATCTCAGACGCACTCTACTTGGGTCTTGAAAACACCATACAGCTCTATCTGAAACAACTGAAGATCGATTGATGAACGACGCGCTGCAACATCCGCTGTTTCGCCGAATCGGAGCGATTGCCGACGCCAAAGGGGTGCAGGCATTCGTAATCGGAGGCTATGTCCGGGATTACTTTCTACGCCGTCCGTGCACCGACATCGACATCGTCGTCACGGGTAGCGGGATCGAAATGGCCGAAGCTCTCGGGAAAGAGGTCAAGAGCCACGTTTCCGTGTTCAAAAACTTCGGTACGGCCATGTTGCGTTACGACGGATGGGAAGTGGAATTCGTCGGCGCCCGCAAAGAGTCCTATCGGGCCGACTCCCGAAAACCGATCGTCGAAAACGGCACCCTGCACGACGACCAGTTGCGACGCGACTTTACGATCAACGCGATGGCCTTTTCGCTCAATGCAGACTCTTTCGGCGAATTGGTCGACCCGTTCAACGGCATGGAAGATCTGGAACGTTGCATCATCCGTACGCCGTGCGATCCGGACACCACCTTTTCAGACGACCCACTGCGTATGATCCGGGCCGTACGGTTCGCTTCCCAGCTCGGATTCGACATCGCCCCGGACACATTCGAAGCCATCGGCCGCAACAAAGAGCGAATCAAGATCGTATCGAAGGAGCGGATCATCACCGAGCTCAACAAGATTATGGCTTCGCCCGTCCCCTCCATCGGATTCGAGCTGTTTGACCAAAGCGGCCTGCTGCCGCTGATCTTTCCGGAACTCGATCGGCTCAAAGGGGTAGAGCGGGTAGGGAAGCATGCCCATAAGGATAATTTCCGCCATACGCTTCAGGTTACGGACAACGTGGCCCGGAGGTCGGACAACCTGTGGCTGCGGTGGGCTGCCCTGCTGCACGACATCGGCAAGCCCCGCACAAAAGCCTATGACCCGAAAGTCGGGTGGACGTTCCACGGCCACGAAGTAGTGGGTTCGAAGATGGTCGCAACCATTTTCCGGAACATGAAACTGCCGATGAACGAGAAGATGAAATACGTTCAAAAACTCGTTTTCCTGCACCTACGTCCCATCATTCTGTCGGAAGATACGGTGACCGACTCGGCGGTACGCCGCTTGCTTTTTGAGGCAGGCGACGACATAGACGACCTGATGATGCTCTGCGAAGCCGACATCACCTCTGAAAATCGAGATAAGGTCAAACGATACCTGCGCAATTTCGAACTCGTCCGTATCAAGCTCCGAGAGATAGAAGAGAAAGACCGGATCCGCAACTTCCAGCCACCGATTTCGGGAGAGCTGATCATGCAGGTGTACGGTCTGAAACCGTGCCGAATCGTCGGTGATATCAAGAACGCCATCAAAGAGGCTATCCTCGACGGTATCATTGCAAATGACTACGATCAGGCTTACGCCTACATGGAACGTCTGGCCGCAGAACAGGGATTAACTAAAATCTCTGAATAAGCTTATTCAGATTTAGAATAACCGGACTGCCAAATGCCACTTTGCCGGTAAAAAATCCATTCACGGCACTCTCTTTGCTCCGATCCTTGCAAACCGTTTCAAAAACGAAACGGATAAACTCTATAATCGTTCGCATCGAATATGTCGTTGAATATTCCTCAAACCTGCAGAAAACGGGTCGTCATCGTCGGGGGCGGATTTGCCGGATTGGCCTTGATCCGAGCCCTGCGTCGAAGTGCCTTTCAGATCGTTCTGATCGACAAGCACAACTACCACATGTTCAAGCCGCTGTTGTATCAGGTGGCCAGCTCGGCACTGAACGTTGGCGACATAGCCTTCCCGTTCCGAAGAATGTTTCACGGATGGAAAAATTTCTATTTCCGAATGGGATACATCGAACGGATCGACCCCGAAAAACATCTGCTCGAAACGACAGCCGGAACCATCGGGTACGACTATTTAGTCTTGGCCACGGGATCGATTCCGAACTTTTTCAAGATCGAAAATATCAAGAAGAACGCGCTGCCGATGTCCAACATCACCGATGCACTGAACATCCGCAACCGGATGCTCCGTAACTTCGAGATTGCCGTCACGGCGGCCACACAGGAAGAATGTAGCTCACGGATGAATGTCGTCATCGTCGGAGCCGGAGCCTCGGGCGTAGAAATCGCCGGAGCATTGGCCGAGATGCGCCGCTACGTCATGCCCCGGGACTATCCGCAACTCGATACCTCGCTGATGAACATCTATCTGATCGAAGAGCAAAACCGGGTATTGGGTTCCATGAGCGAAAAAACTTCGAACGAAGCCTTGAAGACGCTGTCCGACAAAGGTATTCGCGTGATTCTCGGACACAAGATTGTCGATTACGAAAACTTTTGCGCAGTTTTCGATGACGGAGCGCGCATTCCTACATACAATCTGATCTGGACTTGCGGGATCAAGAGTGCCGCATTTCCGGGCATCTCACCCGCATGGATCGGGCGGGGTGGACGAATTCGGGTAGACGCATTCAACCGGATTATCGGATGCGACGATCTCTTCGTCATCGGCGACACCGCCTTGATGCAGGACGATCCAAACTATCCACAGGGGCATCCACAACTGGCCCGAGTCGCCATTTCTCAAGGGCAACAGCTCGCCCGTAATCTGAAACGATTGGAGACGGGCAAACCGATGCAACCTTACCGTTACAAAAACTATGGCGTCATGGCTACTGTCGGTCGTAACAAAGCCTTTGTTGAGTGGGACAAAATCCAATTCGGCGGTTTTTTTGCGTGGATCATTTGGTCCGTTGTCCACATCATATTTCTGCTGGGGATTCAGGGTAAGTTGAAAGTTTTCTGGGGTTGGATCTGGAACTATTTCGGACACGATCTACCAATCCGTCTGATCATCGGAAAATACGAACGTCAGCAAAAAACCGACACCCTTTAATAACCATCCAATACATAAATCTTTAAAAGAATCGCATTAGATAAAAGAGCGACACCTCATTCAAACAAACCTTCAAACAACCTCTATCGAAATCAGCTAAAAACTGTAATTTCACTTTGCTGAATTAATTGATGATTTGGATGACGCGAACTCCCAAAATGATTTTCTGAACCACTCCGGCTTTAGTATGGTATCACAAATCCTGTTTTGAAATACAAAAACTCTTCAAAAAACGATATAATTCACTGAAATAAAAGACTTTATTCAACAGCAAACAAACAGGGAGAGAAGATTATTATACCTTCTCTCCCTGTTTGTTTTCAATTAAACTTATTATTACTCTTCAGTTTCAGAATCCGATTCTTTCATGTTATGGAAAACATTAGTTACATCTTCATCCTCTTCGAGACGTTCAATCAACTTCTCGATCGAAGCCCGTTGCTCTTCGGTAACCTCTTTGGTATCCAACGGAATACGTTCAAACTCACCGCTAATGATCTCTATATTGTGATCCTCCAAATATTTCTGAATCGTTCCGTACGCTTCAAAAGGTGCATAAATCACAATTTCTGACTCGTCGTTGAATACTTCATCCACTCCACAATCAATTAATTCCAACTCGAGCGATTCAACATCCATTCCTTCGCTCTGTGCGATTTTAAACACACACTTGTGATCGAACAAAAACGACACAGACCCTGACGTTCCCAATGATCCGCCACATTTATTGAAACAGTTACGTACATTTGCCACCGTACGAGTCGTATTATCCGTTGCAGTCTCTACGATAACTGCTATTCCGTAAGGAGCATAACCTTCATAGACCATCTCCTTATAATCGCCCATCTCTTTCGAGGTAGCCCGTTTAATCGCCCGCTCGATATTTTCTTTGGGCATATTCGCCGCCTTAGCGTTCTGGATCAAAACCCGCAACCGTGTGTTGCCCGCTGGATCAGGACCTCCGGCCTTAACGGCAATGGCAATCTCTTTTCCTAATTTGGTAAACGTCCGGGCCATGTTGCCCCATCTTTTCAGTTTTCGCGCTTTACGATATTCAAAAGCTCTTCCCATAGTATATTATACCTCTTTCTTTTTATTAGTTTCTTTTTCGACGAACAAAACTATACTCTTTTTCACGAAAAGACAAAAAAAAGAGCACTTTTGTTCATTTTCAAAATAGTGCTCCATTTCATTTCTACATTTTCAGCCCTCTTAAGATCAATATCCGAGAATACGCATCATCGAACGATAACTCTGCTCCTTGGCAAACAACCGCGTGTAGTATTCGTTATCACTCTTGTCGCGATCGATAATGATGTGCTTCGGAGCCGGAATCAAACAGTGCTGTATGCCGCCGAATCCTCCGAGAGACTCCTGATAGGCTCCGGTGTGGAAAAAGCCGATATATTGCGGTCCACCTAACAGTTTCGGGAGGAAAATCGCATTGGAGTGAGACTCTCCGTTGTAGTAATCTTCGCTGTCACAAGTCAACCCGCCAAGGAAGACCCGCTGATACTCCCGATCCCAATTATTGATGGCCAACAGAATATAGCGTTGATTGATACCCCAGATATCGGGCAGGGTAGTCATGAACGAACTATCGATCATATACCAGCTCTCCCGGTCGTTTTGTTGCTTCTGGTTGATGATCGAGAAGAGCGTTGCACCACTCTCTCCCACTGTAAACGAACCAAACTCGGTAAATATGTTCGGTTCTTCGATTCCGGCCGAGTTGCATATATTTTTAATCTGAGCGACGATCTCCTCGGTCATATACTCATAATCGTAATCGAATGCCAGCGAATTTTTGATCGGGAAACCACCTCCGATATTCAGAGAATCGAGATCGGGACAGATCTTTTTCAGCTCACAGTAGACACTGAGACATTTGTTTAACTCATTCCAATAGTAGGCCGTATCCTTAATTCCGGTATTGATAAAGAAGTGCAGCATCTTCAGCGTAAACTTCTTATTATTCTTTATCTTGCTCTTGTAATACTCTACAATGTCGTTATACCGGATACCGAGCCGGGAGGTGTAGAAATCGAATTTGGGCTCCTCTTCCGATGCAATCCGAATGCCGATTTTGCATTGTGTATGGATAGCACTGTCAAGTAAATCCAACTCTTCCTTATTGTCTACAATCGGAATCGTATTCTCGAAGCCACTGTGAATCAACGAAGCGATATTCTCCACATATTGCGGACGTTTGAACCCATTGCAGATAATAAAGATCCCTTTATCGACAATTCCGCTATCATAGAGCGAATCGATAATATGTATATCGTAGGCCGAAGAGGTTTCCAAATTGATATCATTCTTCAAAGCCTCTTCGAGAACGAACGAGAAGTGCGAGCTCTTCGTACAGTAACAATAGTTGTAACTTCCCTTATAGTCCACTTTGGCCATTGCCACATTGAACAATCGTTTTGCCCGCTGAATCTGCGAGGTAATTTTCGGAAGATAGGTTATCTTCAACGGCGTTCCATATTGTTTGATGATATCCATCAAAGGAACCTCATGAAAGTTCAACTCATTGTCAACAACAGAAAATTCATCCTGTGGAAACTCAAAAGTCTGCTCGATCAGATCGATATACTTATTCTTCATGGCCTATTATGTGAATTATTTTTTCAATCCGCCTCAATTACATTGATCATTTTTTACCCATGTAATCGAGCCACATCTCCAATCCGGCAACAAAGTAGGCAATTCTTTTCCATATTTACAACTCTTTCAGACAAATTCAAATAAAATAAATCAGCCCTTTCATCGTTTACCAAAAGACAAGAAGCATCCGTCCGGCAAATTTGTCGAGTCACAGCCTTGTTTCCTACACGAAAAAGTCCTATTTTTGGAAGTTGAATTTAATCTGTCGAAGCTATGGTGAACAAGATTATCGCCGATTTTCTAAAGACCTCCAAACGTTTGGTCGTTCCTCAATTCGGAGCCTTCATCCGCAAAGAGGACAGCGGAACTATTGCATTCGTTCCGTTTCTGAAAAAGGATGACGGAGTATTGACCCAACTGTTGTGCACAACATACGGACTAACTCCGAATGATGCACAAACCGTAATCAACGAATTCGTAGAAGAGATCAAAGAGAGCGTATCGACGCGTGGCATATATATTATAGAAGGAGTAGGGAGTATCACGGCTGATCCAAATGGCATGTTACGAATGGAATCCGGAACAACAACACAACCGGCAGCTCAACAACCAACAGCTATTCCCGAAAAGCCAAAGCCAATCCAGCAGACGACTGCTCCAAAGGTTATAACAGAATCCCATACCCCTCCCGTCACACCGCCCGTTTCTCCAGTCGGTAACCGGACAACCGAAAGACCCGTTTCTCCGATCCCAACGAGCGAACCTCGGCCTACTGTTACACCGACTTCTCGCCCGTCCGTATCGGCACAACCGACACCTCCTCCAACTCCAGCTCCGAGAACGGACTATTCGCAACAACCGTCATTTCAACAAAAAAGTGGGAAGGCTCCGATCCCTACACCGCAAAAACCATATACGACATTTCAGCAAAGTAAGGGAACTTCATCACAACCTTCAGGTCAACCGACTTCGAACCGTCCGTTCGGACCGACATCCCGTCCGGCTCCGCAACAACCTCCCGCACGCCCTCCATACGGCCGTGCGCCACAAGGACCACGTCATCCCGCAAAGAAAAACAAGGCCGATCTGTTTATCATTATCGCCATCATTGCGGCTGCCATCGCATTGGGCGTCATGATTTTCGGCTTCCTTGTCGGACGATCGGGTCCAGACATCGATTCGCTGATCCCGCCTGCAGTTCAGGTCGATAGTACAGCTGCCGATTCAACTGCCATGCCGGTCGAATAGCAAACGAATAAAAGATATCGTTCGGGAAAATCGAAAAATCGATCTTTAAAATATTACGGACAGCATATGGATTTAACGAGTGTCAAACAGCGCTTTGGAATCATCGGCAATGACAGCAATCTGAATTGCGCACTGGAAATCGCATTGCGTGTAGCCTCTACGGACCTTTCGGTATTGGTCACCGGAGAGAGTGGGGTAGGCAAAGAGTTTTTTCCGCAGATCATCCATGCCAACAGTGCACGCAAACACGGAAACTACATTGCCGTCAACTGCGGTGCAATTCCCGAAGGTACGATTGACTCCGAACTCTTCGGGCACGAAAAGGGTGCTTTCACCGGTGCGACCGAGGCCCGAAAGGGTTATTTCGAAGTGGCAGACGGAGGCACCATATTTCTGGATGAAGTGGCCGAACTACCCCATACGACCCAAGTCCGACTGCTTCGGGTACTGCAAACCGGAGAATTCATTCGGGTGGGAGCCTCGAAAGCCGGAAAAACAAACGTCCGTGTCGTCGCTGCAACCAACATCAACTTACGTGAAGCCGTGGCAGAAGGTCGTTTCCGAGAGGATCTCTATTATCGATTAAACACCGTACCGATCACGATTCCTCCTCTTAGAGAACGAAAGGGGGATATCTATTTGCTGTTCCGCAAATTCGCTTCGGACATTGCCGCACAATACCGGATGCCGCAGATCTCCCTCGACGAAGAGGCTCGCCAAATGCTTGAGAACTATCGTTGGCCGGGAAATATACGACAACTGAAAAACGTAGCGGAACAAATCTCTGCAGTGGAAGAGACACGCCTAATCACTGGTGAGATAATCAAAAAATATCTGCCCGACTACGACAAAAGCAGGATGCCGGTAGTAACGAAAACATCTGCATCTACCGAAGAAATGCATACGGAACGGGAACTGTTATATAAAGTTTTGTTCGACTTACGGAGTGACATGAGCGAACTAAAACGAATGATGAACGAATTATTGGCATCGAAACGATACGAAGAACCCCAAGAGATCGTCGGATTGTTGCCTCATGGCAATTCATATCCGATTACACAAACAGGTAAGGCAAATGAAACGGATGACGATTTTTATACGGATACGGAGGAGGTTATCGACGACCCGAAAGAGGGCATGACCAAAGAAAAAGCGCAAAAAGAGGCCATCATCCGTGCTTTGAAACGGCACAACGGGAAACGGAAAGATGCAGCCCGCGAATTGTTCATTTCGGAGCGGACGCTTTACCGCAAAATCAAAGAATTGGGAATCGACAAAATACTGTAGATCAAAATATGAAAAAAATCGCAAGATTAATTATAGCCATACTTGCATGTATAACGATAACACAGGGGTGCACCGTTCGTTACTCTTTTTCTGGAGCTTCGATCTCACCTGAAGTAAAAACGGTGAGTATTGCACGTTTCCCGAACAACGCCTTGTTGGTCGCACCTATATTGAGTTCAACTCTGACTGACGCCCTCCAAGATAAGTTTTCGAGACAGACCAAACTAACGTTGGTTCCCGAAGGAGGCGATCTGAGTTTTGAAGGAGAGATCACCAACTACACATCAACCCCAGCTGCCATCACCGGGGATGAGACTGCTGCCCTTAACAACTTGACCATTACGGTGCGTGTCCGATTCTCCAATGCAATAGACCCATCGCAAAACTACGACAAGACCTTCTCATCGTTCTCGACCTATCCGAGCAGTACACTTCTACAAGAGGCAGAGACATCCTTGATTCCTGAAATTGTCGATCAGTTGGTCGAAGATATTTTCAACGCAGCCGTATCGAATTGGGATTAATGGAGACACGAACAGGATTACTCGCCCTTACTAAGGAAGAATTAAATGGCATTGTCGAACAGTATCCGTGGTGTTCGACAGCCCGGCTTTTGTTATGGAATGGGGAAGGAGAATTGCCGTCCGGACTGTTGCTTCGTCAGTCCTTCCATTGCATGCCGGATTATCTCAAAAAAAACGACAGTGAACCGAAACCACAAGATTCGCCCCTTTCCGATATAATAGATCGTTTCCTGACTCTCTCTTCAACGCGAATCGATCCCTCGGCAGACTCCGGATCTCGAGAAGACCTCTCGGTTGAATCCGTAACGGAAAATTACGACATGGTCAGCGAAGAGTTAGCAGAAATATACACCAAACAGGGTCTATTCCGCGAAGCAAGAAAAATTTATGAGCGTTTAAGTTTGCTATATCCGGAAAAAAGTGTTTATTTTGCCGAAATTATTGCCGGATTGGGGAATCGCACTCCCCGAACCCAAACAGTGAAAAAAGAAGTATAACGTTTAAAACAGATTTTATAATGTATATTTTTTGCATTGTTTTGATTGTCATCGCAAGTATTTTATTGATCCTTGCCGTACTAGCCCAAAATCCAAAAAGCGGAATGGCCGCCAATTTCGGAGCCTCGAACCAAGTAATGGGAGTTCGTCAAACCGCCGATTTTCTTGAAAAATTCACTTGGGGATTGGCCATTGCAATCGTAGTACTGAGTTTAGCCGCTACGATGACCATGCCCTCCAACAATATCCTGTCGAGCAAAAGCGAAGTCGAAAAAATTCTCGAACAACAAGCCGTTCAAGCTAATGAAAACCTGCTTCCTTCGATTCCTACCGAAGGTGCTGATTCGACTGCCGCTACTACCGAAGCTCCCGCTGCTCCTGCAGCCGACTCTGTCGAATAATATCCGTTCGACCTGCTACTAAAAACTTAATCTATATAGAGAACTGTCTCGGCTTTGCTGCAGACAGTTCTTTTGTTCTCTTACTTACCCTTCGATCAAAAGTTATCTTCAAACCAGAAGGCGAGAGAGAATCACTATCAAGACCACCAGGATATGATACGTATTTTCGACCCGCAGGACATGGATATCGTACTCGATATTTGGTTAAAAGGATCGTTACAGGCACACGGGTTCATCGACAAGTCATACTGGGAACAACAAAAAGAACGATTCAGAGAGACTCTATCGTCGCACTCGATTACAGCTGTTTATTGCGATCCACACACCAATCGGGCCATCGGTTTTATTTCCCTCGTTGAGAACTTCATCACAGCTCTGTATGTTACTCCGGAAGAGCAGGGGAGAGGTATCGGACACGATCTATTGTGTCGGGCGAAATACCTATATCCCGTATTGGAACTATCGGTATACACCGAAAACAAATCAGCATTATCGTTTTATTTGAACGAAGGATTCCAGATCGTTCGATACCAAACCGACCAAGCGACCGGACACGAAGAGGCTTTTATGATACATCGTCCCGTCCGATAAAATTATCGTATTCTTTTACCTCAGCTCTTTCAATGGAATAAGGTACATCATATCGCAATTGCCTTCCTTTCCAAATTTCACTATATTTTTGCATAAGACAGACCCCTTATTTCTCCCCTCAAAAAAGCAGCCCCATCGTTGGTCAACCGACCAAATACGATGGAGCCACATAAATAAACTCAACTATCAAAAACTTCTATCGGGTAACAACTTCCCAAACCTTGATTCGTCGGTCAGTTCCCTGCGGGCCCTCGACTTCGAGCGTAACGGTCCACTCTCCGGCCCGATCGTAACGGTGAAGCGGATGCTGCTCTTCCGAGCCGGTTCCATCGCCGAAATCCCATTTCCATCGGGTAATTTCACCTTGTGAACGATCCTCGAACAACACGATACGCTGTTCGCGGTCTACCTCCGTAAAACTCCAATCCGCATCGATCGCAGGCCGATAGGTCTCCTCCAACGGCATCAACCGAAAGGCATTGAGGTAGGAGGCATCGCGTATCATCCGGAAATCGTGCGACAAACACATGACCGGATCGGCCTGCGGCTTATCCGTATCGAAGTCAATCATACACCACGAGATGCCGATCAGCTCGTTCTCGGTTAACTGCGATACGACCGAACGACTGATTCCCTCCACTGCGGCATAATCGAACGGTGTGATCCAAAACTCCATCCGTAAGCGTCCGGATGAGCCGTGTTCAAAATCGTAATCGTATGCTACGTTGGCATAAGGAAAATCCTTGATCCAAGGCGTTGCTCCCCAGACCATGGCCCACTCCTTACCCTCCTGAACCGGAGTAAAGATGTGGTAATTCTGGGCATGTGCACCATGGCCTTTGAAATGCAGATCCGAAATCGGCAACACGTTTTTATTTCCGTTATCCTCTTTAATAAAAAGTCCGCCCGAAGCATCCCCGTCGACCACCAATTCGAATATATCCTGACGCAAGCCCTTATCGGAGAAGTCCCAACAATCGTCGTAGGCTTCCACATAGAAATAGAGTCTGTTTTCGCCCTTCACCCATCCTACCTTGACCGTCAGATCGAACTCCGTAGAGTCAAGATCGGCACCACGGCCTCCATGCGTATCGAACAATTCGGAGAGTCCCACGGCATAGGTCTCGGGAACCATATCCCAGTCGGAAAAGACGCCGTCGATACGCGGTATGGCCGTACGCGGGAACTGAAAAACTTTAAACTCCTTTTCGGGTCGTGCAAAAGCTGAAATTTCAGACAAATACCCGAAAAACAGCACACAAAACAATAAAATATACTTTAACGCTCTTTTCATAAATAATTACTCTTTTTTAAGTCTGTCGCACATCGACAGCGGGCAATCGTCGGGGGCACTTCCCCATGACTCATTCGGTTCGGATCCCATCTCGAACTCCAACGTCACGTCTCCCGTAAACAGCTGTTTGTGGGTCAACCAGTTTTTGGAACAGGACACGCCGTTCACCCATACCGACTGTATATAACAGTTCTCACGAGATACATTCGTAGCCAATACGGTCAACTGCCCCATCGGATGCCGCACAACTGCCTTTTTGAAAATCGGAGAACCGATAAAATAAACCCCTTCGCCGTGAGTCACCGGATAGAATCCCAACGAACTGAATACATACCAAGCCGACATCTGTCCCGTATCGTCGTTCCCGCAAATCCCATCGGGCGATACGTCGTACATCGTATACAACACGTCGCTGATCCGTTTCTGGCCTTTCCACGGTTGACCGGCATAATTGTACATATACAGCGTATGGTGTCCGGGTTCGTTTCCGTGGGCATACTGTCCGATCATACCGGTAATATCCGGTGCCGGATTATCCCCGTGAATCTCCGGACTAACGATAAACAACGAATCTAGTTTTGCGACAAATGCCTCTTTGCCACCGAACAGATCGATCAGGCCCTTACCGTCGTGTGGCACAAAGAAGGTCCACTGCCAAGCCGTACCCTCACAGAAATCATCATCCGGACGATAATGGTTCGAATGGAACGGATCGAATGGAGTCCGCCACGTCCCGTCACTCATCTTGCCGCGCATGAAATTCGTCGTCGAATCAAAAAGATTGCGGTAAGAGTCGGCACGATGCAAATAATAAGCATAGTCGTCCCAATGTCCCAACATTTTGGCCATCTGGGCAATACACCAGTCATCGTAGCTATACTCCAAAGTCTTCGACACCGAATTGACTTCGAGATCGCACGGCACATACCCGTACTGTTTGTAATTACGGATGCCCCGGAACCCCTTCAAAAAATAGCCAAACGTATCGCGTTGTGCAGACGCTTTCATCGCTTCGAAAAGCGCTTCCGCATCGTATGCCTGAATTCCCTTATTGTAAGCATCCGCAATGACCGGCATCGAGTGGTAACCGATCATACACATGTTTTCGACTCCGGCCAGTGTCCAGATTGGCAGCTGTCCGCAATGGCGGTAATGTTCCAAAAACGTATTCATCAGATCATTGGTCACATCCGGACGCAAAAGAGCGATCAGCGGATTCTGTGCACGGAACGTATCCCACAGGCCGAGAACTCCGGCAAAGTATCGAAAATTACCTTGATAAACCTTTGAATCCGAACTCCGGTATTCACCCGTCACATCCGAATAAAGCTGCGGATAGAGCAGGGCAAAATACAGTGATGTATAAAAGACCTCTTTCCGCGACAAATTATCATCCTCTATCTGAATAGCTGACAACTCCTTATTCCACGACTCAAGCGCACGTTTTTTTACCTTATCGAAATTCCACGTTCGGATCTCACTTTCAAGATTTTTCCGGGCGCCTTCCATACTAACCGGCGAGATTCCGACTCGCACAACAAGCGGTCGGCTCGATCTATCGGAAAAACTCAACAGCGCTCGGACATCTGTCCCTTCAAGTTCATTTGCTCCGGTTCGTGCAATTTTATTCTCAAAAAGTGTACACGATTCGATCGGTTCGGAAAATTGAGCATAGAAATAGACATGCTGCTCGGGTGCCCAGCCGTTCGAGATGCGGAATCCGCGCACGGTACGGTCATCGACCCATTCCAACCGGGCGAGCTTGACCGTATCGAAATCCTCGTCGGGCCAGATCGTCGTAGAGTGCTGACTGCCGTGCTTGAGGTCAATCACTAAATGCCGATCGGAGGTCGGATACGAATATCTGTGCATACCACATCTTGCCGTAGCTGTCAACTCCGCATCGATGTCCGAATCCAACAGTTTTACGCTGTAATAACCCGGAGCTGCCGACTCCTGATCGTGAGAAAACCGACTCGACACCGTCTCCGGATAGCGTTCACACGATTTCCACGCATCTCCCGTCACAGGAAAAAACATAATATCCTGAAAGTCGGTTCCACCGCCACCCGACTTATGGGTATGGCTGAAACCGTACAGCACGGAATGGTCATAATGGTAACCCGAAGCCGTAAAATAGGTATCCGGTCCCAACTGCACCATCCCGAAGGGTACGGCAGCCATCGGTACTACACACCCCGCAGCTCCCGTACCCATCATCGGACGGACGTAGGAGACTGCGTCAAACTTTTCTTTGGCAGAAAGTGTCACACACGACACCAGTGCCAAAAGAGTCCAAAAACACAATCTCTTCCTTTTCATGGAACTAAATATTAATATATTACAACATAGGGTCCTGTATGACCTCTCTATTTTTTAGTCGATGCTTCGGCTTCCCGATCGAGCAAATAGTAGATGTTATCGGCAATAGCTGCCGGGGAGATGAACATTCCACCGTATTCACCGGTCGTCGCATTGTGCGTGTCGGGGAAACAATAGTCGAAAGCCCCCTCCTTGTACCGTTCGTAGGTCTCCGGAATGTTGTGCGGACGCCAGTTGTCATCCGTGTGGACATTCATCCAGCGAATCGCTGCATTCGTAATACCCCGATGGAACTTCAACCAATCGATTTCGGGATCCACCTCTTCCCAGCGAATTCCGTTGCTAACCGATTGTGCGAAAACAGAAAGCACCTCCCATTGAACGTGATCGCGTACCCAGTTGGCAAAATACCAGTCGCTCGAGCTCAGTACCGGTTTGGTGTTGTACAGCATCGGGATCTCTTTCGGCTCCCACAGGTGGGTAAACGGAATGATCGTTCTCATCCAATAGATCGCTTTCTCTTTGTATTTCTCATCGCCGAACTGTTCGAATGCCTTGTAGTTTGCGATAGCCGCATGTCCGGCAGCAAACAGATTGGCCGCATGCAACGGGGTTTCCCAGAAATCGCCGCCTTCGGGACGGGTCATCGGCATACAGAAATCGATGGCTTTCTTGGCTGCATTGAGGAAACGTTGCTCTCCGGTCTCCTTACCGATCTGCAACAGTTCGGTGGCCGGGAGAATCGTAATATCGAGCGCCGTAGCTCCATCCAGCCCCATCGGTTCTACGAACGAGGTAGCTACCTTGAAATCATCCTTGCGGTAGTGACGACCATCGGGTTCGAAAGCAAATGATCCGTCAGCCCGCTGAATCTTCAGAATCTCATCGCCCTGTTTGGTTAACCGGGCCTTACGCGCCTCGGCACTTTCGGGAGCAGCCGGAGCGGCATCCCCTGTCTGCAAGGACTCTAACTTAGCCTGAAGTTCTTTGGTGACCTGAGCCTTCTTGTTTTCCTGCATGTATCGGTGTAAAAAACCGGGAAGCGACGGAGAAGCCTCATTGATCGAGCGCTGAACCACCCCGAAACCGTGACCTTCGTGCCACAAATTCGTATTGTAAGCCTGTGCCATCAGATCGAGTGCCTCACGGTACTCCCACTTCGGAGTAGAGGGTTCCGGCAAGCCGTGGCGGATAACCCAGTCGGCAATGATATCCACGCTGTTTCCCTTCTTCAGCCACAGCTCGGCCTCAAATTCGATCTTCTGTCCAATCCGAACTTCCGGAGCCAGCTGCGAATAGAGTTCGTTCTCATGGCCTTCGACCGAAGCATCCGGAATCATCAACCCCATCAACTGGTTGTTCATCCGATCGACAAAATTAGGCGAGGCGAAAACCGGTTGTGGATGCTGTGTCCGGTAGTTAAACCAACGGGCTGCCACCGCATTGGGATCCCAAGCCAGTCCGATCGCATCTCCGTCGTGGCTAATGGCCATCACCGGAACCGAAACCTTGTTGGGGTGGGGTGCCACACGAAGGGCCCACGGATCCTTGAAGAAGTCCGAACCGCTGGTCCACTCATCGCCGATCGCCCAATCCACACCGGGCAGGATCGCATCGTCCTTCTCGGTACCGAACGACGATTCGCCCACCTTCAGCCACGGACCGCGCAGATAACGGAGGTAATAGTTTCCCGTAGCCGTCAGATCGTATTTCAACTTCACGACCGGCGAATCGGGGGTTATGGTCACCGTAACGGTTCCCGTAATGGCCGGCTCGGTATAGGGGTAGTGCATCCAGTTGTCAAACGAAGTGCCCTTCAACATATCGCGAACGACCACCGATTTCACATGGAAAATCAGACTCTCGGCTTCGGCCGACTTTTCACGGATGACCGAATCGGCCTCGAAACGCATCGGAATATCCTGATCGCGGATCATCAGTTCGCCCAGATGATCCATCACGGCCATCAGTTTCCCCTCCGGTGTGTGAATCTCGCCCCAGCCCCAGCCTTTAATCCGTTTGAAAAAATTCATCGTGATATAGGGGTTCTCGAGCGTTACCGACTCATTCACATAGCTACTCTGTTTAAATTGGGGCGTCAACGCCTTATCGTCTCCGCCGTTCGCGCCGAACGCAACGCCCGACACACATACGCCCAACAACAGGGCAAAAAACATTTTTTTCATCTTTTACTTAGGTTTAGCAGTTTCTATTTTCATTCAACTTTTTATCGATGGACTACTCCTCCTCGAACCGATAGTTCGCCCGACGCGACGGAGCCTGATCTCCATTGAGGAAAAACTCCTCGATGTCGCCCAGTTTCTGGATTCCGTCCGCCCAGTGGAAATCGAAAGCCAACTTCCCGGAGCCGAAATAGGAGCGAGGTATACGCACCATCATCTCATTACCCTCGTACCGGAACGCTACTCCTTTGGAGCCGCTCCACGACTCTCCATCGTAGGTTTTAACAGTCGAGGTCCGGTCGTTCTTAAACTCGGCATTGACCAACAGGTCGTAACCTTCCCAACCCGTCTCATGACTCTTGTCCGCATCGATAAACAACAGCATCCAATAGGGATCGGTATGAGGTGTCAGTGCATCTGCCGTCTTCACATAGAAATAGACATAATCATCATCGCGAGCCACCTTTGACTCGACAATGTCGTTCCGTCCGGTCTCGTTGATATAGGGCCCAGCCGCGAAGTTGCCCGGACTGTTCCGATGGGTCACATCGCCAACATGATCGTAGTAGCTCTTCTTCACCCAACGCCACTGATCGAAATCGCCTTCGATGTCGATTGTAACGGGGGCACCCACCGGCTCAGGGCGCTCCACGCCTTTGTATTTGCGTACGTTTGCCACCAGTTGATAGTAATAGTTGTCGGAGTGTCCGCCCTTCATCGGCTCGATGTCGCGGCTATATTCTTGATTGTACTGATCGATAAAATAGCCTTCACCCATGCGTACTTCGCGTCCGCCCTTTCCGCACTTGGCTCCGGGGAAAAAATCCCACTTCTTCATCTCCTGCTCATAGTCCGGATCGGTACGGGTCATCTGACCTGCCGCCCACTCGTTCCACCCCGTAACGAAGACAAACTCCGGGTCGACCTCCAAGGCTCTTTGCCACTGTTGATCGAAATAGAGCCCCCGATCGGTCACGGGCGTCACATCGTACTCGTTTCTTTCGGGTTCGACACCATCCTTAAAACTGCGGCCGATATTCGAAAGCGGGTGTTGTGCAACAGCCACCGGAACATATTCGGGACGATCGGGTGACTCGTGCCAGCCCACCGACTGCGGATAGTGATCGACCCACGGCCACTCGTCATGACCGTTGTCGTACCACTTCAGCGTCGTCCAGGCCCAGCTCTGACGGATCGTAAAGAAATCGGTAATCTCTTTCGGAAAACGCACGTCATCCATCAGCTGCCGATCGCCAATGATGTGCTGTCCGAACATCAACAGCGGTTTTCCTTTCCACCGGAACCACAAGTCTGCATACAATCCTCGGCTGTATATTTCGTCCCAAAGCTGCATGACCGAATTCTGGCTCGCCAGACACGCAATCTGAGGCGTCTTTTCCCCTTCGGCCCGCATCTTACGAAATACGTCGGCGATGAAAACAAACACATCCTTGTAGATCCGGTCGTTCGTATTATCGAGGATGATGACATCCACTCCCGCATCGACCAATTGACGGGCATGCCGACGGATCATCCATTCGTCCTTCATGATATAGTATCCCGTCTCGGGTTCCCCCCAGTAGTGCGTACCACCGCCCCAACGGGGATTGACCGGGTCGGCTGCCAAAATTTCAGTTACGTTGTATGGTCCCTCTTTCGCTCCGTTATTGTTATGCGTCACGAAATAGAACATGCCAACGAACCGATTCTCTTTGCGCGGTCCACACTCGGCATATCCGGGCAAGGTACGACCCAAAGCATCGGTCGCTACCCATGTGTCCGACTGCAAGTCTCTGTATAGTGTATCGTTTTGCGTCCTCTGCGACTGGGCCGAAAGCATCGTCGCCCCCAAAAGGCAACACCCCGTAACAAGGCTTCTTTTTATCTGCATCATAACTTTTTTTTCTGGTTGTTCGTTTTGGTTAGAAAAATAGCCCCGACCTGAATTCAAGCGGGGCTATCACAAATTATATTTATATAAAACGATCCGTGCCCCGAACCTTACTTGTTATCAGGGATTTCGATCGGATCTTTATATATGATCTGATCCCAGTCGTCGATTCCGATGATCTTCTTTGCAAACTCGAAGACTTCATCTTCACGATCGGTATCGAACGCTTGGAATACGAACCAAGCCGGTTTACGGCCCGACGGATCCTCCTCGTCATCCGGGAAGCGACGGATACCGATCCGCAATCCGCCCTCGCCACGTTGGTCGAACCATCCGTGCATCTGGTAAGCATCAATCCCATCGCATGCCTTGAGCTTCTTCATCGCATAGGCCATACCGGCAGCCTGTTCGAGCAGAGCTTGCTCTGAGTAATCTTTCGAGTTGGGATTTTGCTCCGACAAAAAGAGCGTACGTTTCTCTTTACCTTTATAAAGTGTTCTCGGATGTTTGATCCATGCATCGAGCACCTCCAGATTCTTGAACGTGATCAGCGGCGTATTGTAATCGAACGTTGCATCCGTATCGAGCCAAGCCTTCGGTTCGAAGAGCGACTGAGGGTAGGGGTGATGGGCCACGCCCCATTTGAAATCGCCCTCTGCCTCCGTGTAGTCGAGCAACAACTCCAGCAACTGAGCCGATGGATAGCAATATTCGTTGTGACGCGACTGCCAGTAATGGGTCAACGTAATCAACACTTCGGCATGCGGATTATACTTACGTGCGGTATAATAAAGCATACGCATCGATTTAACGTAGATATCCATGAACCGGAGAGCCGTCTTGATTCCGGCGTTGGTCCACACCCAGCCGGCATCCACCTCGTTGTGGGCAATCCAATGATGAACTCTTCCGTACTTTTTGTCGGGACGGCTATATCTCGATGCAAGGAAATCGATCGCAGCAGCATATAGATTCAATGATTCGAGCGTTGTCATGTTAGGCATTGTGTAGATACCGGCCGGATCGAAATCGGGATGTTCGAAAAGACGTCCGGCTGCTTTATCGGCAAACCCACGCTCGGGAGCCACCAAAATAATTGCCGAAACAATCATATTCCGTTGAGCTACGAATTGCAGGGTCTTGTCAAAACCTTCAATCGTCTTGGCATCGGCATAATAGGTCTTGCCGTTGTATTCGAACGGAATCGAATTTTCCGAAGGAGTCAGACGCATGAACCCCAACCACATATTGATCGTAATACTGGTTGCTTGAAGGCTGTCCGCATCGTACGAATAAGGGCTGTTGTGGAATCCTCCAATACCTTTCTTGGTTGTCACAACTTCATGGGGCAAATCATACATGGCTTTCACCTCGTCGGCATAGTGACCGTGCGAACAAATTAGGAATCCTTTCTGTGATTTCTGAGCCAATACCCAACGGGAATAGAGCCGATCGTATTTTTGTCCGTCGATTTCTGCATAACGGTCAAATTTCATTTTAAATTTAGTCGGTTTCTCAACCTTTTTTTCTGTAATGAAATCCAGATCGGTAAGTTCTCCGAACATGGGGACTTCACACAAATAGACATCGCCGGCCATCCCTTTAATATTTCCGGCTACCTCTATCTCATCGTCTGTTACCTTGACATCGGTCACCTCACACGGATAGTCCTTCTTCAGATAAATATCGACATCGCGATTCAGCCGGGCTTCACGTTGTTCGGTTTCGATCTTTTTCTTGGCCTGCTCCATCTCCTTATCCGTATAAGCACGCAGACGAGGGTTTTTAATACGGATTGTAGTAGGTTTAGCCGCATTGGGAACAATCAACAAACTCAGAAAGTCGTTTGCCCCGGTCATCTTTTTCAATTTATCCGTCACATCGACCGAGAAGGTACTCCAACCTTCTGCAATCGGCATGCGAATCATATTCTCTTCGATGCGCGAATGATCGTTATTGACCATTACGACCATGAATTCCATACCGGAAGCGCAGAAATAGTCGAAACTCAGCACAGCAATATCATCGGACAGTTCACCGCTTTTCAACGGAGCGAACTCGATGATCGCATTCCCGGGAGCTGTTGTCGCCTCATAAACTCCTTGTTCTACCTCCTTTAATGTAAAACCTTTACCCTCCTTGGGTGCGACAGAAAGTTGCACGGAATTTTGAGCCTGGACACTCACTGCCAAGAACAATAGTCCGGCGAGCCAGAGACTCATCAGATTTTTTTTCTTCATTTTAGTTAAATTAGGTTAATTGATTTTTTGTACTGTAAACTCAGCACATCCATTTTAAGTTACAATAATACAGCTTTTCGGCCAAAAATCCTAATTTGAAATCCAAAATCATCTCCAAGAACTATTTTAACAAATATATTGGAAATATTAAAAAAATCATCTATATTTACCAGGCAGATACCACACACATCAAACAACAACACAATCGTAAGAAAAATACTAATGAAAACGCAGTTCATATTTTTTTTCACTACTCTAACTCTAGCGTTTTTGACTGGTTTTTCATTTACCCGTCCCAGTGAGATACCATCAAATACGACTTCTATTAACTCGACCAATCCGGTTGTGTCAACACAAGATTTAGACCTGCTCATAAAACACAATCCCAATTCCAGAGACTCCCTTCTCCGATCTCATTTTATGTCTATGGCCAGTCAATATCAGGAACGATTATGGTTTCACCTCGATAAACCTTATTATGGAGTGGGAGACACCGTATGGTTCAGAGGTTACCTGATCGATGCTTCGATGCTGATTCCCAATACACAATCCAATTTCGTGTACGTAGATTTATTCGATCGCCGCAGGAGATTGGTTACTTCGAAAAAAATCAAACGAGACAGTATCGGATTTGCCAACAACATCATATTACCAGACACTCTCTCGGCTGGAGAATACACACTCAGAGCCTATACAGGGTGGATGCTGAATTTCGATCACAAAAACTTTTTCCAATGCAATTTTACAGTCGGCAACCTTTACACAGGAGTAAACAGTAACATCACATATACAGACAAACACATGGTGATCGAGTTGTCGGACAAAACATCCAAACCATACGGCAACAAAAAAACCACATATAAAATCTTCTCTAAAGGCGGAACCTTATTATCCAAAGGGAAGATGAGAACAACCTCCACGACCGGCGCACTGTTCATTCCTCTACCTAACAAATCGTCACGCGAAGGAAGTTACGTAGAAACCAATGTCGATATGGGTTACAGAATCTATAATCGTACTTTTTTCATAGATCCTCCTGAATATGATTTCGATATTCAATTTTTGCCAGAAGGAGGTGACCTCATAGCCGATGCACCTCAACGAATCGCATTCAAAGCGGTACGCTCTGACGGTTATCCCGTTTTAGTAAAAGGGAAAATTGTAAATACAGCCGGTGAAACGGTAGCCTCATTTTTCAGTGAACACGATGGCATGGGAACGTTCTCTTTGACTCCCAAAGTCGGAGAGACTTACCAAGCCATTACAACATGTAATCTTGTATATAACGGGAACCTCGATCTATCGACCAACCCTTCCGGTAACGACAGCCTTTTCGACACATCTGTAGCCGACGTAAAAGTCAAAACAACCTCTCTGCCAACCGCACTGGAGCAAGCTTGCGCATTAACCGTTCATCAAGATGGAGATCTCATCCATTATCGGTTTCTGGGTAACATTCCTGAAATGAGCACACTCGTTGGCCACACACGTAACCTGTGCCTATTCACTCAATCGATCCCGGCTAACGGCTTCTCAGAAGGTTTGATCCACACCGATTCTCTTCCAGAAGGTATTCTCCATTTGATGCTCGTTGACTCACTGGGCTTACCCATGACAGAACGGCTGGTTTACGTTTCTCATCCCGAAACTCGTCCTAAATGGAATGTTCACCAGGATAAAGCCTCTTATGAAAAACGAGAAAAAGTAAAAATCGATATAAAATTGGATAAGCCCGAATTTTTCTCGAACTATTATTCGGTCAGCATTACCGATCGAAGTACGATTTATTATGACTCACTAAGTGAAAATATAAATTCGTATTTGTTGGTTACCTCCGATTTAAAAGGTTACATCCACAATGCCGGATACTATTTTATCGACAACAGCCTACACAGAAGACAAGCTCTGGATTTGGTCATGCTGACACACGGATGGAGACGATTCACCCCCAATAAGGATTTCTCAGACGAGACAAAGAAAAATAACAAAAAGAAAAACAACCTAAACTCTTTTGATCCCCGTCTTTCTTATACAGCTTACACAGCCTCAAAAGACACCTGTTCTTCTCTCAGTTATTTTCTTCCTTCCGCATTTTATCCACAGCACCTCGCGGAACAAAATCAATACTTTACAGGAAAAGTAACCACATTAATGTGGAATAAAGAAGCAAAAAACGTAAATGTCACGGCAATGACATTAGATAAAGATAGCCTCATCTTCAGTACATCTACAGACAGCACCGGTCGCTTTATAATCGACGGTTTCGACATTGCCGATACCACTCTTTTCCAATTCACTTCTCGAGGGGGAAAGCATAACAAAACTCCATATTATGTTGAAGTCGACAAAATATACCCTCGGCCACTACATACGCCTTTCTATCCATATTCGAAAGGTGACATCAAATTACCGTATGAAAAACAGTTCAAGGCTTATCTATCCTCCACAAACACGGATACCATCTCAGGATTCACCCTTGACGAAGTAACGGTAATGGGACGGGATCCGTTCCTTCCGCTAAGATCGACATACGGAAGAGTTTACGATACAACGTATATATCCAAACATAAATCCTGGAATGTTTACCAATATTTAGCACGATTAGCTAATGTCGGACGATATTTCAGAGAACAACAGTTCACAATTATTCTACCGGGTGGACGGATACAATTCCTTGCCCAAGTCCGGGTAAATGACTCGATAATCGGAGGTCGTCAAATCAACTTTTTAAAGGGAATTGACATGGAAGACGTAAAGTATATCGGAGTTATTGTGCCGGAAGGTGTAGCTGGAGTAGTCCCTAGTCCGGGTAATGCCACACATCCTTTTTTACAAAGTAAAATATATCCTTATCGTATAGAAGTGATTTTGAAAAAGGGGGCCTTGATCACTCAACCTGATTATACATTATATGAATCTTTCGGATATGCAAAACATGTAGAGTTTTACCATCAGAGATACGATCGACCTTGGCGCTTGAACAGTAAACATTTTGACCGTCGCTCGACACTTTATTGGAATCCTTATGTACTGGTATCGGACGATGGAAAAGCATCTATTGAATTTTATGCCGACGACAGCAATGATCCGAAATATGAAATCACAATTCAAGGAATTTCACCTTCGGGTATCCCTGTGCTATACCGATCGGCCGTATCGACCGAAGAATAATTAATTCATATAAATGATATTTAAAACGAACTAAAGGAGACCTTTCACCCGTAAAATACTCAATTCATTATCGTGCTTTATTTCCTCATCGAAAATCAGCCTACACTAAGTCAACTAATAAATCAATAAATAATAGTTGTATCTTTGCATCCGGAAAAACCAATAACTGCTTTATGGTATTTTCCGGATGTTTGCCGTTATTTTGAGGTATTCCCCAAAAGCGTTCTCGCATATAATTTTGCGCAAAAGAAGAGATTGGAATGTCAATGGTTAAAGAAAAAGAAGAGGTTACATATAAACGCCTTTCTGAATTAAAAACTTCGGAAGAAGGAGTCATTACAAAAGTATTCGGACATGGATCATTCCGCAACCGCATTACGGAAATGGGATTCATCCGGGGCAAGGTTGTCAAAGTTATTAAAAATGCTCCTCTTTCGGACCCCATCGAATACGAAATCATCGGATACAGAATCGCCCTACGAAAAAGCGAAGCCGAACTGATCGAAGTATCCGTTCCTGCCTACATCGAGACACATCCATTGACCGACGATGCAACATTCCGAGATGAATCGGTCAATCGTTTTGTCCACGAAAGCGGACGGATCATCAACGTCGCTCTGGTAGGAAATCCCAACTGCGGCAAGACCTCTCTCTTTAATGTCGCTTCTGGCTCACATGAACGGGTCGGAAATTACAGCGGTGTAACGGTCGATGCCAAACAGGCAACCTTTCGTCAGGACGGATATACATTCAACATTTGCGATCTGCCCGGAACCTATTCGATAACCGAATACACCCCCGAAGAGCTGTATGTCCGCAGTCACATTCTCAACGACATGCCCGATGTGGTCGTCAATGTGCTGGACGCATCGAACCTCGAGCGAAACCTTTTTCTGACCACCCAGCTGATTGACATGGACCTGAAAGTCGTCATCGCACTCAACATGTTCGACGAGACAAAAAAACAGGGCATCGCATTGGATTATGAAACGTTGGGACGAATGATCGGAATACCGATCGTTCCCACTGTCGCATCCAAAAATGAAGGTATCGCCGAACTTTTCCGGACGGTTATCGCCGTTTTCGAAGACAATGAGCCCACCGTCCGGCACATACACATCAACTACGGCCAGGACATTGAAAAGAGTATACGGTCGGTTCAAAAATACCTGTGGAAAAATTCGGACATTGCCGCCCGTTATTCCACACGTTATCTGGCAATCAAGCTGCTATGCGATGATCACAATATCGCCAAATTGGTAGAACATGCCGGCAATTATCCGGAAATCGAAAGTGCGGCCGCAAGGGAACGGGCAAAACTCGAAAGCCTGCACGGCGATCGGGTCGAGAATCTCATAACCGATGCCAAATACGGATTCATAACCGGAGCCCTCGAAGAGACTTGCCGTAGACCGGTCGCACAAAAAAACCGGAAAGACGACCGAATCGACCGAATCATGACTCACAAAATTTGGGGAATGCCCATCTTTTTGCTCTTAATGTGGATCACTTTTCAGGTCACATTTACCGTAGGAGCACTTCCTGCCGAATGGATCGAATCTGGAGTCGGATGGCTAGGCGAAATCGTCGGAACCCACATGCAGGATGGTTCCCTTAAGGAATTGGTTGTCAACGGAATTATCGGTGGAGTAGGAGGCGTTATCGTCTTTTTACCGAATATACTGCTTCTGTTCTTCTTCATCTCATTGATGGAAGATACGGGATACATGGCTCGGGCAGCCTTCATTATGGATAAACTGATGCACAAAATCGGCCTGCACGGAAAATCATTCATTCCACTGCTGATGGGATTCGGATGCAACGTTCCGGCCATTATGGCCACCCGGACTCTCGAAAGCCGCAAAGACCGGATTCTTACGATGCTTATCGTACCGTTCATGTCGTGCAGTGCGCGACTCCCTGTGTATGTATTGCTGATCTCCGCTTTTTTCCCGAAAGGGCAGGGGTTGGTTCTGTTTTCGATCTACCTGATCGGCATCGCCGTTGCAGTTCTGTCTTCACTTTTATTTAAAAAGATACTCTTCTCCAAAGAAGAAGCTCCCTTTGTCATGGAACTACCACCTTACCGAATCCCGACAGTCCGCAACGTAGTGTTACATATGTGGAGCAAAGGTTCACAGTACCTTCGGAAGATGGGAACGATCATCTTGGCCGCTTCAATCATCATCTGGGCATTGAGTTACTACCCCCGTGACGTGCACTATTCGGAAAATTACGAGGCTCTGAAGAGTGAAATCACCGCTTCGACGACTCTATCCCAACAAGATAAAGAAGAGAAGATTCACGAGCTGAACAACAGGATGCATGCCGAACAACAGGAACAATCCTACATCGGACGTTTCGGACACTTCATTGAACCGATCATTCGGCCGTTGGGATTCGACTGGCAAATCGGTGTCAGCCTGACCAGCGGACTGGCCGCCAAAGAGATTGTCGTAAGCACAATGGCCGTATTGAGCAACAGCGGAGACGATGAAAACGCCTTGCCGGAAAATTTGAAACAACAGGTCTACACACAGGGAAAACATGCAGGAGAACCAGTCTACACTCCACTCGTAGCCTATTCGTTGATGCTGTTCATTCTGTTATATGTTCCGTGTTTTGCAACCATTGCAGCGATTCGTCGTGAGGCAGGGTCGAAATGGGCTCTATTTTCCGTACTCTATTCGATCGCATGTGCTTGGATCGCATCATTTCTGGTCTACCAGATAGGTAGTTTGCTATAATATAAACTTGTTAACAGAAAGCACCATGCAGGATATCATCACACTCGTCATCATTGTTCTCGCCATTTTGGCTCTGGCGGGCATTATCTACCGTAAAACTACCCGTAAAGGATGTGACGGAGGATGCGGCTGCAGATGTTCTTCTTGCAGCACAAAAAAAGGTGACGGAAAAAAATCGTGATTTTTCCCGTCACCATATCGCTCGATAAACTTTCGGATTATTGTTCTGACATCAACTGTTCCAAACCTCTCGCGAGTTGATCGGGACAAGAGGTTCCCTTGCCTTTGCAATCTATCCCTTTCAAACGGCTGATAACTTCATCCACCGGCATTCCTTTAATCAGCGCACATACACCCTGCGTATTACCATGACACCCACCAATAAATGAAGCCTCGGTAACTTTACCGTCTTCAACCGTCAACCGAATCAACTTTGAACACACTCCGCCTTGCGGTATGTAATCGATACTTTTTGCTCCCATATTTTTGTATTATAAAACCGGCACAAGATACCGATTTTTCGGGAATTTTTTTCGGGAATCTATAAAATCAGCGAACGTTGTGAAAGCACATCCATAAAATGATCCCGATAGGAATCCGAGATAGGAATATACACCTTTCCGAACACTATACGGTTTCGCTCGATCGTCCGAATCTTGTCCACATTGACGATAAACGACCGATGCACCCGAACGAAACGCGAGGGTGGCAAATTCTCCTCTATGGAACGCATACTCATCAATGTCATCACGGACTCACCCGTTTCGGTGTGGATCTTTACGTAATCCTTCAGGCTCTCGATGTATAGAATCTGATCCAGATGCAACTGAACCATTTTATAGTCGGTCTTAACAAAGATCGAACGCGCTGCACTTTCTCCTTCCGATGCAGACATAACCGTTTGCTGCTGCTCGAAATAACGCTGGGCTTTATTTGCTGCACGCAGGAACTCCGCATAGCTGATCGGCTTGAGCAGGTAATCCAATGCATCGACCCGAAAACCCTCCAAAGCATACTGTTCGAATGCCGTCGTGAAAACCACACGGGTCCGGTCGCCAATCATACGCGACAGCTCAAGCCCGTTTAATTGGGGCATCTGTATGTCGAGAAAGACCAGATCGATCTTCTCCTGTTGTAAAATCGAGAGGGCCTCCACCGCACTCGAACTCGCTCCAACCAGATGCAGAAACGGAGTCTGTTCGACATACCCGGCCAACAGATCGCGGGCTAACGGCTCATCATCCACTACAAGCGATTCGATCACCATACGCGCTAAAGATTTATAACCAGCTGTGAAACATATCGATTTCCCATACGTTCGGTCCGCAGGATATGCCGGTTCGGATAGATCAGATTAAGCCGCTTCCGCAAATTCTCCAATCCGATACCCGATCCGCTGCGGTCGTTATCCGTTTTCGGGAAATAACTGTTCTCAATGGCACATACCAGGGTATCCGACTCCGCAATCCGGAACGAAATGTTGACAAACGACTCTTCAGAGGGACTGACACCATGTTTGAACGCATTCTCGATCAACGTGATAAACAGCAGCGGAGCGACCATATAACCCATGCCATCCTCTGGAATATCAATCTTCATATGCACTCGATCCGAAGCAAGCCGCAGACTCATCAGCTCGACATAATTTCTCATGAAAGCGAACTCCTTATCGAGTGAAATGAAATTCTGATTGTTTTCATAGAGTACATAACGCAACATGTGGCTCAGGCTGTGTACGGCATATTGAGCCTGCTGCGGATTCACCTGAATCAAGGCATAGATATTATTGAGCGTATTGAACAGAAAATGCGGATTCAGTTGGTTCTTCAGATTCTTCAATTCGGCCTGTGTCCGCTCCTTCTCTATCTCACGTTTCTCATTCTCGACATGGTACCAATTGGCTGTCATCTTGATCGCAACACTCAATGCAACCGTCAACGCCAACAATATGGCATTCCACAAAAAGATAAAAACCAAGAAAAGTTCCGTCCGTGTAGCATGTCTGTTTTTTGGTGCCGGTTGAGTCTCTTCGATAAAGTTTCGGAAAAAACCATGCCACCCGTGCTGAATCAATACAAATATCGCGATCAGCACCAGATTCATAACAATGAATCGTGTAATGTGTTTTCCGAACAACTGGCGGTCGATCAACCAACAATAGTTGATATAGAAAACCGACATAAACGATACCGGATTGATGCAAAAGTCCAGATAACGGACCCACGAAAAGGTCTCGTTTCTCATGTATGAGAAGAAGATCGGCGAGAGAAACATCAGTACCCACGCGATCGTATGGATCACCACCTGAAAAACGGAATTGACTCTATTTTGGGACATAACCATAACTTTTCTCCGGTAAAATTAAACGTTTTTATTCGAATTTTGCCACTATTCGTATCGAATTGCCTCGATCGGATCGAGATTCGACGCCTTCTTGGCCGGATACCACCCGAAGAATATTCCGGTCACGGTACATACGGCAAACGACAGAATCACCGAATAGGGTTGTACAAATACAGGCCAGCCGGCAATATACTTGATGGCAGCAGCAGCTCCTACCCCCAAAAGCACTCCAATAATCCCCCCCATAACACTGATGATCACGGCTTCAATCAGAAATTGCCACAAAATATGGCGTCCTTTGGCTCCGATAGACATCCGCAGACCGATCTCCCGGGTCCGTTCCGTCACCGAAACGTACATGATGTTCATGATACCGATACCTCCGACCAACAGCGAAATCCCCGCAATGCAGGCCAAAAGCACAGTCATAAGATCCGAAGTCGAACTCATCATCGAACTCAGCTCCTCTTGGGAACGGATATTAAAGTCATCCTCATCACCAGGTCGAATATTGTGATTTTGCCGCAAAATAGCCGTCAGTTCATCGATCGCCTTATCAGAAAGCTCCTCGGTGATGGCTGACGCGAAAATACCTTGAAGATAGGTAATCGCCAAAATACGTTTCTGTACGGTTGTATAAGGTGCCAAGATCAAATCGTCCTGATCCATACCCATCGAGTTATAACCTTTCGAGGTCAACACTCCGATGATTTTAAACGGAATTTTTCCGAATCGGATGGTCTTTCCGAGCGGATCCTCTCCGTTCGGGAAAAGGTTATCGACGATGGTTTGTCCCACCACACACACCTTTGCAGCACGTATAACATCTTGATCGGTAAACATTTCTCCTTCACTGACCGTATATTTACGGATATCCATATAGTCCTGGTTGATTCCGTAAATGGTAGTCGGGGTATTGTTCGCTCCGTAGATCGCCTGACCACTGCTACTGACCGACGGTGAACAGGCACTGATGTACGAGGTTTCGTTAATGATCGTCTTGTAATCTTCTATCTTCAAGGTCTGCATGCTGCTGGCACTCTGCCGCACACCACCGAACCGTCCGGTTCCCGGATGGATCATGATCATGTTCGAACCCATCTCCGAGATCTGTTCCCGAATACTACGCTTTGAGCCCTGACCGATCGCCAACATCGCAATGACCGAGCCTACACCGATAATGATGCCGAGCATTGTCAAAAAACCTCGGAACTTATTGTTGGAAAGCGCTTTGAGCGCAACCTTTATCAGATTTTTATAGTTCATAATCTCGTCCTTAATTATAATCCGTTATCTACGGGAAGCGAATCGAGTACCTCTTTTGCAGACTTCACATTCGTATTCGGGGTATCTTCCGTAATCTTACCGTCTCGCAGAACGATATTGCGGCTGCTGAATTGCGCGATCTCGGGATTGTGGGTTACGAACACGATCGTACGGCCTTCGTTATACAACTTCTGAAACAGCGTAAGGATTTCGAACGAAGTCCGCGTATCGAGGTTTCCGGTCGCCTCATCCGCCAAAATCATCACGGGATTGTTGACCAGGGCCCGAGCAATTGCTACACGCTGTTGCTGACCTCCGGACATTTGATTCGAGCGGTGATGAATCCGGTCGGCCAATCCTACCTCGATCAATGCCTGCTCGGCACGACGATGACGCTCCCGGGCTGACACTTCTGAGTTGTAAAAAAGCGGCAACTCCACATTCTCGAGCGCTGTCGTTTTGGGTAACAGATTGTAGGATTGGAACACGAATCCAATCTTCCGATTCCGCAAGGTGGCCCGCTCATTCCGGCTCATCTTCTGTACCGAAAACCCATCCAGATAGTACTCACCCGAAGTAGGAGTATCGAGACATCCGAGCAGATTCAACAGAGTCGACTTTCCCGATCCGCTGGTACCCATAATCGTTACGAACTCACCTTCACGTATACTGAAAGAGACCCCTCGCAATGCATGTACCGTTTCGTCGCCCACTACGAAATCCCGCCTGAGGTTTTCGACCCGTATAATATAATTCTCCATGATATTATCTCTCTTTACGGTCCGTCTATTTCTTTTTGTCCTTGTCTCTGCCCGGAGGGCCTGGCATAAACGGATTAGATTCTGTCTGTGAATCGGAAACCGAAGGTATACCCAAATCTACCGCCGTTATAATCTGATCACCTTCAGCAATCGGTCCGCTCACCTCGGCAAAAATACCGTCGTTACTACCTACTGTAACCTGTTTGGGCTGAGGACCCGATGCCGTCGGAACCCAAAGCGTCTTTACCTTCGCATCGACCGAATCGGTTGTAGGTGTATCGACTCCCTCCGGAGTAAACCGCAAAGCCCGCAAAGGAACAACCAGTACACTATCTTTCTGCATCGTATAGATCGTCAGATTGGCCGTCAATCCCGGTTTAAGTTTCAAATCAGGATTGGGAGCATCCACAACCACCTCATAAGTTACAACGTTCGATTCGGTAGTCGGCTGCAGACGAACCTGCGTCACTGTGCCGCTAAATTGATCTTCGGGGAAGGCATCCACGGTAAACATGGCTTTCTGACCCTCTTTCACCACTCCGATATCGGCTTCATCCACGTCTGCAATCACACGCATCTGACGCAAATCGTTTGCAATGGTAAACAGGGTAGGGGTATTGAAGCTCGAAGCCACAGTCTGTCCCTCTTCGACCTCGCGGTCGATCACCACTCCGTCGATCGGTGATGTAATCGTCGCATAAGCCAGATTCTGACGCACACGGGTCATCTCCGACTGTGATTTTTCATAATTACTTTTCGCTGTCTTGTACTGATACTCGGCCGTCTCGTAATCCGTATCACTGACCATGTTCTTCTCATGCAAACCCTTTATACGGTTGAAGTTCTTCTCCTGATACTCATACTCCGTCTTATTAGCTTCCAAGGTTGCAGTACTCGATTCAAGCTCGGCTTCCAACGTCGTCCGGTCGAGTTCCGCTATGATCTGACCCTCCTTGACAATCGAATTATAATCCACATAGATATTTTCGATAATACCAGACACCTGAGTACCTACCTCCACCTGAATGATCGGTTCGATCGTTCCCGTGGCGGTCACTGTGTTTACAATCGATCCTCGACGTACCTCCGTCGTCTTGTAACTCATCTTTTGAGGGGCCTTGGATCGGGTGGCAAACAGGTAGATGCCTACGGCTATCACACCCAGCACCAACACCGGAATCAGAATTTTCTTCACTGTTTTCATATCGCGTTTTTTTAGTTGTTTTTACTGAATTATAATGTAATCGGTTCGTTTTGATAGAAATTCAACAACTTGATCGAAAGAACCGCCTGATATTTTGCCTGAATCTGCTCTTGTTGTGAAGCAAGGTATTCATTCTTCTGGGTCAACAGATCGACCGTGTTTTTCATACCTGCATTGAATTGTTCCAATACCAGATTGTAGCTGATCTCGGCCGACTTAACCTGATCATTGGCTGCGATATAACGGCTCTGGGCAGAAACGGCATCCTGATACAACGATTCAATCGTTCGGAGCAGCTCCTTCTCCATATTGGTATAATCCAATTCGGCCTGACGAGTCTGGAGCCGTGCTTTGGCTATCGAAGTCTTCGTCTGACGACGATTGAATATCGGTACGCTCAACGTTACACCTATATTCTCATTCAACTGGTTGTTCAACTGATTATAGAAAGAGTAATTCGTTCCGGAAATATTTCCCGTACCTACTGCAGCGCTGGCTGTGATCGACGGCAGGGCTTCGCTGGCAGCAATTTTCTCGCCCAACTGCGACGACTCGATATTCAGCCGACTGTTCTCCACCTCCGGCATCACCTCCAGAGCCCGGGCGTACACATCGGCCAAAGCCGGAATCTCAACCAATACATCAGTACTGTCCAGATCAGGAAACTCCACCTCAAAATGTTCGTTCAGCCCCAGCTCGAGCAGTTGCTTCAACGTCAATATATCTTGAGAAAGTGTGGTTTCGCTTACGGTCAGCTGATACTTGTCGCTGCTATACTGCGACTCCATTTGCGCATAGTCGCTCGGCGCGATTGAACCGGCCTCGAGCAACGCCTTAGACCGTTCCAACTGTGCTGCCGAAGACTCCACATTCTGACGGTTAATCTTCACGTTTTCATTGGCGTACAGAATATTCAGGTAGGCCTGAGTTACAGCGATCTCGATGTCATTCATCGCCATGTATACCTGATACTGTGCGCTTTTACCGGCCACCTCTTGCTGTTTAAGTGAGTTGGACAGTTTACCTCCATTGTAAATGGTAATGCCTGCATTCAACGCATAATTTCCAGAATAGGTCCCATTGGCCTCATAACTGCCGTCCTCCTGTTGCTGTTTCTGATTCACGAGATTCTGTGATGTCGAAAAGCTCAGTGAGGGCAAACGCTGTGCTTTGGCCAGTGCCAGATCTTCGGCCGCACTCTCTTGTGCGATCTGCGTCGTCTGAACCTGAATGTTGTTGCTTCTCGCGTAATCAATGCACTGACGCAACGACCAACTCTCCTGCGTCGACTGTCCATCCATCGTCACGCAAAATAACGAAAACAGCCCAAGCGCCGCAATCCGTTTCATTTTCCCCGATTGATTTGTCATATCCGTTCGTATTATGATACATTTCGTATGCAAACGTAATATTTCATTTTCCGAACGGAAATTAAAATATACCTACTCCCGAATTTTGTCGACGAATCGCCTCTTTTTACCGATTTTTCCAATCAACATCCTTTCCGTATAGCTCTCTGACAAGGATTTCAGCCGAACAGAATCGATGAAATACTACCATCGTTTGCCGTATGATATTTATTGCACCGACTCTCTTTTTTCCTTCCAGTCCCGTGTTTTCTATCTCGGATAGACCGTTCAGGCGCAGTTTTTGATAAATCTGCCCGATGTAGAAAACCAAAAATTCAATACCATGAAATTCGAAACGACCACTTGGTTCAGAACTATTCTCATCGCAACGGTTCTTTTTACTCTCGGTTATGGCATTTGCTTGCTTACCCGAAACGATGAAATCACAAAAACGCTCTCCGGAATATCCCTAATCTCAACAGGTGTATTCTGTTTTCTGTGGAGCCTTTTTCCTGCCTCCTCCGGAATATGCAGCATTCGTCGGAGTGCTACCGTAAATAAAATGCTATCAGCTATCGGTTACATTCTGGCTTTAATTCTTCTCGGAGCAGGCATCGTCCTATTGAATCATTCCAACGACTTCATTGCCGGACACGTAGCCTGTGGTATTGGTTTTGCCACTTGGGGTACAGCAACAATTACGACTGCAGCCGCTCTCCTCAAAAAAAAGAATACGTCCCCAAATAGCCAAAACGAAAATTCTGTTTTGCAACAAAAATTGTGGCTCGAAATATCGGCAGCATTTCCTGTCCTGGCGACTTGGACATGGACGATTTTACTGCTTTCCAATAGTGCCGACGACTCTTACTATATCACCGGACATATCATGGGTGCGTTTGCCTGTGTTTGTACAGCGCTGCTCGCATCGTTCACCGTCCTACTCAGACAAAAACAGAATGGATACCTTCGACTCATTGCTTTTGCTGCAATTATTTGGGGAGTCGTTCAATTCGCTCTCCAATACGGACAACCAACCGACTTTGTCGGATTTATTCTGATCGGGAGCGGTATCGTTTGCTGGAGTCTCTCTTTCCCGATCGCAGCATGGACCGGCCCTAACGAATCCGGAAAACAAAAAACCGAATCGATTTCATTTTTCCCTTTTGTCCTATTTATAATTTGTTTGCTAATGAGCATCTTTCTTTTCGAGGAAGCCGATCTGAATACAAAATTTCTATTTCCAGCCCGAATGTTCTTGGGGTTCGGAGCTATCTGTCTTTCCTCTTTCGCCGTGACCGGTATCATACAGATCAAAACAAAAAAATAGGGTTGCAGAACCCTATTTCCCATATTCATAATACAACAAATGAGGGAACCTTGATGGTTCCCTCATTCTTGTTTTCATATCTATTTAACGATATTAGAACCGATAACCGAGAGACAACGCAAACACATTGTTGTGAATCTTCGAATCTCCATGAGCTACATTAACCACACCAATATTATAGCGGGCATCGAGAATCAATTTTCCGAAGAACTCATAGCTTACACCAACCGGGAAAGCGAAATCGCCCGATTTATAAGACTTACCGATCGAAGTAGTAGATTCCTGACCTTCGTCTTTCACTTTTGCTTTAGCAGAAAGGAACACACCGGGTTGAATACCGATATTGAATGCCAACTGATCGAGCACATAGAATTTGGCCATAATCGGAATATTCAAATAGTTCGATTTGTTAATGAATTTCGAATCGCCTTCAGTTATTTTACCTCCCTCGCGAGAAAACAACACCTCGGCCGATGCCCCGAACCAGTCGTTAAACCGATAATCGGCGAAAACACCGGCTGTCAATCCCGTTTTGGCATTATAATCCGTATTACTCATACCCGAAACGTTCAATCCGGCTTTAACACCCCATCCGAAACCTTGTGCAAAAGATGCGGTTCCGATAGCCAACATAGCAACTGTCGCAATAATAAACTTTTTCATGATCAAAAATTTTTGTTAGTGAATCTGTTGAGTTTTATTCTAAATTATCTTTCAAAGATAACTCTTTTCCGGCTCATTCAACCCCCTTAAAACAGGTTTTACTGTTCTATATGCGAACAAAATTATCCATTTATTGCACAACAAACTGTACGACAGCCCATCCATTCCGATAATGTACCTGATTCTTTTTTAACCCGAAATTTTCAGCACACTCGACAATGGCCGGGACATCTGCCTCCAGAATACCGCTCGCCAACAAAATTCCTCCTGATGAAAGTGTCGACGCATAAGCCCCCATATCCGACAATAAAATATTGCGGTTGATGTTCGCCAGAACAAAATCGTAGTGTCGACCCGCCAACAACGAAGCATCACCCAACTCTACGTTGATCGCGTTCTCCATCCCGTTACCCTGTACGTTTTCCGCACCGTTGCGGTAGGCCCATTCATCAATGTCAATGGCATCGACATGTGCTGCACCACACAATACGGCAAGGATAGAGAGAACAGCCGTTCCGCTTCCCATATCAAGTCCGGAGAGTCCAGAAAGATTCTGACGCATGATCTCGTCTGCCATCAGATAAGTCGTTGCATGGTGTCCCGTACCGAACGCCATCTTGGGCATAATGACAATATCATAGAGACACTCCGGATTTTTCGGATGAAACGGAGCACGAATTCTACAACGTTCTGCTACGTCAATCGGCTCGAAATTCGACTCCCAAACCGCATTCCAATCCTGATCGGGCAACTCTTCAACCCGATAATTTCGGCCTTTCTCACGCAAAAAATGGTCGATCTCATCTCGATTCTCTCGTTCCGCATGCTCTGCGATGTAGGCTTTCAACACCTGATCCTCTTCCGCAAAACTATCAAAAGAGAGATCTCCCAAATCGGCGATCAGAATCTCCCGATCCTGATCGTCGGCCACTTCAATGGTATACTCCTTATATTTCATCTTCGTATTCGATTCTCCAAACAAATATACTAAATTTGACTCTAAAAACAACCGAAAATGGGAACTTGGGAAAAAGAGTTGCAAGACTACACCTACTACATACGTCTGGAAAAGAAGCTGTCTGACAACACCGTAGAGGCCTATATCCGCGACCTGAAGCAGATGGCTGAATACCTCGAAAACGAATTCTCCATCCAACCGCAGCAAGCCGAAGAACGCCATATCGAAGCTTTTCTCGCACACCTGTACGACAAAGGTGTCAAAAAAACGACTCAGGCTCGAATCCTTAGTGGAATCAAAAGTTTTTTCTACTATCTGTTGATCAATGACCGTATAGAAAACCTTCCTACTGAGTTCATTGATCCCCCAAAAACTGGCCGAAAACTTCCAGACGTGCTTTCTGTTGCCGAAATCGAATCGATTATCAACACGTTCGATTCAGATAAGCGATTCGGCATACGGAACAAGGCGATGGTCGAGACGTTGTACAGCTGCGGGCTCCGTGTTTCGGAACTGATTACCCTGCGGCTCAGCGACCTCTTCTTCAACGACGGGTTCATCCGGGTAATCGGCAAAGGAGACAAGCAACGACTGGTCCCGATCAGCGAAACCGCCCGACACCGGATCGAAGAGTACCTGCTACTGCGCCAGACTATGCAAGCCGATGCCCGCGATACGGATATTGTTTTCCTGAACAACAAGGGTAGGGGGCTAACCCGTGTCATGATCTTCCACATCATAAGAAAAGCTGCACTGGCTGCAGGTATCACCAAAACGATCAGTCCGCATACTTTCCGTCACTCGTTTGCTACACACCTGCTCGAAGGTGGAGCCAGCATCCGCCAGGTACAGGAGATGCTCGGACACGAATCAATTCTTACCACCGAGATATACACCCATCTCGACAGCGAAAAACTACGCGAGAATGTCGACTTGCACCATCCACTATCCGATATATGATCAACATCATGCTCTCTGTTAAAAGTGCTTATCCCATTTACGACAAAACCGTTCCAATCCTCAACACATCGTCTGTACATTCAATATCACACATACAACCTACCCACTAAAAGACAATGAATAACAGGAAGAAAGGGTAGACGAAAAAGAAATCAGTCAAACGGTCGGCACACACATACCGAATTTATAAGGAAACTCTTCATTCCTGTATATAGATGTGATCGGGGGAAGTAACATTTACGCTACTTCCCCCGATCACATCTATATCTTATCTACCCCTGATTATTGGACCAATTCATAACCGACCAACAATCCGTCATACCCTTCTGCTATCTGTCCGATCGTGTTGAGCGTAGTGTTTTGTGTTGCACTGCCAATCGCCGAAAGAATCTTCAACAATTTGTCCGCCTCATACATAATACTGAGGGTATTTTCACCCTTCTGTATAAAGACCTTGACAGAACCTATGTTTAGCAAGCCCTCCACTGCATTGTAATGCAAAATAAACTGTTCCGAATCCTCTTCTTTTGAAACGGTTCCCGAAATCGACCGATCTTTCAGCTGACAGGTAAAACTGCTGTCTGCAGCGAATGTATAGGAGAACTGATCCGCTGTAAGACCGACTTTCGAATAGATCCCGGCCAACTTCTCTTCGATCTGGTTGGATACCAAACTACCACCCGCTTTTTTCAGCAGATCATCGCTCTGGAATTCACAAGCGGGGGCATTGTATTTCCAAGTACCTGCCAAATCGGCAACCGACAAATCACTCTGCTGTAACAAAGTTCCAGCAAGATTTTCCACTGCGTCTTTATTGATCAAGTTTCCCAGTGAAAATTGTGCATGTAACCGGTTTACGCCCATGGCACACACACAAATCAATACATAACCTATTATTTTCTTCATCTCTTGAACTTATTAGATAGTTATCATACAGTACATTCACCTTTTATAACCCAAAAGTTTCGAACAACTATCGGGAAGCAACCCGAATCGGTTCATCCCCCTCTTTGTACCAATCGCCGCGTGCCCGCATCACCTGTTCGATCACATCGCGGACACACCCTTCACCTCCACGGAATTGCGACACATAACGCGAGGCTTCCACCACTTCCGGTGCCGCATCGGCCGGACACACCGGCATTCCGACATAGCGCATCGGTTCCAGATCGGGCACATCGTCTCCCATATACATCACCTCTTCCGGCTGCAAATCCAGCTTCTCGCACAACTGTTTCAGCGTCTTGAGCTTTTCGTGACAATCCATATAGACATGCTGGATACCGATAGCATCGAAACGGACTTTCAGACAATTTCCCCTTCCACCGGTAATAATGGCTAAATAATACCCTTTCCGTTGGGCCAACGACATCGCATATCCGTCTTTCGAATTGTATTTCCGCATAAAATCACCGTCAGGAGTCACGATAATGCCTCCATCGGTCAATACTCCATCTACATCGAGAACAATAGCCCGAACTTTTGCTATATCTTCTTTGAAATTTCCCATATACTTTGACTGATTATTTTATACAACTGTTGCATCTGCGGTCGATCCTGCAATAGATCGAGATGTTTACTTTGAGTTACAAGATCATTACGCCGTGCAGGACCGGTCTGTACCGTTGCGGCAGACGAAGCCTGCAACGCCTTGTCGGCCGTCTCCCGCATCAGCGGTTTGATCCAATCGGCAGAAAGGCCGTACTCCTCCAGCAGGTTCTCTCCGAGTGCAAACATGTGGTTTGCAAAATTCGAAACGAAAACTGCTGCAAGGTGGAGCCGCTTCCGCTCTTCGGAATGGATCTCAATCACCCTTCCGCTCAATGCGTTACCTAAATCGCGTAAAGCCTCCAAAGCCCGATCGGAGGAGCCTTCAATGAAAAACGGCACACCGTGCAGATCGAGCGAACGGCCCGCTGTAAACGACTGCAAGGGATAGAAGACACCCGTATGTTCGGAACAACCCGAGAGTTCATCGATCGATACGCTGCCAGCCGTGTGGGCAACCACAGCTCCACCGAAGTTCAACGTCCGTGCGATCGGTCCGACGGCCGTATCGCTCACCGCGATCAGATAGATGTCCGCCTCGGCAAGAGACTGCGGGTCGTCGGTCCACCCACAACCGACCTTACAGGCAATGTATTCGCCACGTTCCCGGTTGCGCGCATAGATCTGCGCCAAATCATACCCCGAACCATCGGCTATCGCTTCGGCCAGAATCTCAGCAACATTTCCACTTCCTATGACAACTACCCGTTTCATACCTGCGTGCTCGGTTTATTTCGTTCCAAATCAAGATCTTTCAACAACACATTATCGTCGCTCTCTGCAACCACACGTTCCAACCGATTGAGCACCGAATCGGCCCACTGGAACTCATTGCTCTGCTGCGTATCGAACGAGGCCTGTCCGGCCGCTTCCACCTGATGGACCACATCATAAACGCGCAACGTATGGACATCCCTTGCCGGAACATATAGGCTCACTTTATCCTCTTTGCTGACAATCGAAGCAATCAGCCCCACCTTTTCCAGATCGTAAATAGCATCCCGAACCACTCGAAGCGGCAGATTAAGTGCTGCAGCAATCGTCTCCGAAGACACCGCTCCCGATTTATTGATAAAATGGTTGACGATCTGATACATCACCACAACCAGTGCCTTTTTGTGGTACTCGTAGCTCATCTCGCGAGCCTGCTTCTCGTATTCAAACTTCTGGATATTCTGATAAGCAAACGAAAGTTCGGCCCCAAATAGTACAATCTGCCAGCTGCTTTGCATCCAGATCAAGAACAACGGAACGGCTGCAAAACTTCCGTAAATCGCGTTGTAGCTCGTCAGACGCGACTGGATATAGATATAGGCCAACTGGAAAATCTGAAAGGCCGTTCCTGCAATAACTCCGGCGATCACCGCATTGCGGAGTTTTACCTTAGTATTGGGCATCACTAAATAGACAAATGCAAACATCAGCCAAATCATAACGACCGAAACAAACCCCAACAGGATTTGCACGACGGCCGATGAGGTGAAATGTTGTAACTGACTCTGCAACTGGACACCGATCCCGCTAGATATTACCCCCAGAATCGGTGTTACGACCACGACGGTCGTGTAGTCACTGAACTTCCGTGCGAAGCTCCGCGAACGGTGCACCTCCCAAATATTATTAAAGGCATTTTCGATATTTCCGAATACCTTCAGGACCGACCAGAACAGAACCACCAATCCGACCGATGCGATCAATCCTCCTTTTGTCCGCTGCAACAAGGCATTGGCAAAATCGATAATCTGATCAATCAGCACCGAATATTGCGGAAATTTTCCATACAGATATTCGTTCAGACGGGTTTCAAGTCCGAAACCTTTGGCAATGCCGAATACCATGGCCGCAATCGGCACCAACGACATCAACGTATAAAAGGTCAGGGCCGCCGACCGCACGAGAATCTCGTGCTGACCGAACCCCTGCGCCGTAAATATGATCACCTTGATCTGGCGTACGGCCCAACGGATCTTGCGCGATTTGTATTCGTGCTCCTTCTTTACCCAGATGTCGTGGGTTATGTATTGGATAATCCGTTTCAGCAGTCCCATCTTCGTTGCGCTATTCTCTTACAAAAATACAATTTATTTAAGATTTTTTATGACTTTCCTCATCTGGCTCCGTCCCGTCACCCTTCAATCTGCGTATTTTAAAATTCAGACAGGCCAGAAGAATCGACATCAACGGGCTGAGATAACAGAAAAACGCATAGGGCAGATAAGCCAACGTAGCCACATTCAGTACGCCCGATTGCGTGGCACCACACGTATTCCACGGAATCAACACCGAAGTCACCGTACCGCCATCCTCCAGCGTCCGGCTCAAGACCTCCGGAGCGAGTCTCTTTTTCCGATAGGCCGAATTGAAAATCTTTCCGGGAATGACGATAGCTAAATATTGATCCGATGCGGTCGTATTGAACAGCACGCAGGTTCCGACCGTCGTGGCTACAAGTCCGCAAGTAGACCGGACCCGCCGGATCAGCGCTTCGGTAATACGTTCGAGGAAGTGTCCGGCCTCCATGACCCCGCCGAAAATCATCGCCGAGAGGATCAACCACACGGTATTCAACATACCGGCCATTCCTCGTGAGGTAAACAGCGAATCAATCTGTGCATTTCCCGTATCGGGTGTGATCGTTCCATACATCGAGCGAAGAACGGTTTTATAGGCAGTTCCCGAGGTGAGCGTCGTATCGCCGTTCAGCGAACCGATCATCTCGGGTTGAAAAATCACTGCACAAATTCCGCCGACGAGGCTTCCGATAAAAAGTACCGGAACCGACGGCATTTTCAGGACGATCAAAACGATAACCAGAATCGGGACAACAAACAACCACGGAGTGATTCGATAACACTCGCCGATCATCCGTTGCGTTTCAACAACCGACACATCCGACGACAATGATCCTCCCGATGTAAATGAAAAACCTGTAAAAATCAACAGAGTCAATACAATAGCTGGAATCGTCGTATACATCATATAGCGGATATGCGTAAAAAGTTCTGTTCCTGTCGTCGCTGCAGCCAGATTTGTCGTATCACTCAATGGAGAAATCTTGTCACCGAAATAGGCACCGGATATAATAGCTCCTGCAACTATCGCTTCATCAAATCCCAATGTCCGGCCAATGCCGAGCAGCGCAACTCCCACTGTTGCAACCGTCGACCACGAACTTCCCGTCGCTATCGATATGAGGGCAGAAATCACGACGGTAGCCGGTAAGAAATACTCCGGTTGCAACACGTATAGTCCATAATGGATCATCGCCGGAATGATGCCGCTCAGCATCCAGGTTCCCGAAAGAACTCCGATCATCAGAAGAATCATAATTGCCGGAATCGCTCCGGCCACGGTCCGCACCATCCCGTCCTGTAGCTCATCCCACCGATATCCGTTGTATAGAGCAACACAGACGGCTGCACCGGCAGCAATCAACAAAGTCATCTGATTGGCTCCCGACAAAACGTCATCACCGATCAACGACACATTAATCCCGATCAGCACAATCAAAAATACGATCAGCCCAACAGACTGAACCAACGAAGGTCTTCTTCTACTCTTTTTCCCCATAATCATTCCTTATCGCATAATCTTTCGGGTCCCAGCAAGAACGCATAGGGCTCCGCCCCGATCTTCGTAAACGCTATTTTATCACTACCTCCCTCTCGAATGCCCAACGACCGGAGAATCGTCTCAATCGAGTAGGGGAACTCCCTTTTCATCACCTCACAACGTACAATGCCCAAATCCTTCAACCGCCGGCGCAGCGATTTCGGATGATAGGGTATCGCCTCACTGAGCGAGAAGAGCCGTCCGAAAAAGTGCTCCGGTTCCGATTCGAAAAGGCAATATCCGCTCGGCGATGTCGCAAAAGCTCCGATCCGTGCCGCATAACGGCTGACCAAACGTGCTTTCCCCAAGCTCACGTCCGGGACGCCAAACCATCCGTATGGAGGAGTAAACACGGCTGTTTCAGGTTGCTGTTCACCTCGAACGAAGAGTAGCGAATCCTCTTCGGAACGTGACACCCGAATCGTCCCCGATTCAAGCTCCGGATCGGAAGAAATACGAACCAAGACCTCTTTGCACTCTCCGTGAAGCGACATGACCTCGACCGAGGCCGTATCGCCGAAGATCCGAAACGCCTCATCCACATCGAACATCGGCGAAAGTTTCGCCACGACGGTTTTCCCTTTTTTCAGCAACTCGGGCAAAAGTCCGAGAAGATTCGGCGAACAATCCTCCAGCAAAAACACCTTACGGGTTCCGTCACGCCGCGCCGGATCGATATAAAAAAGGTCGGCCCGCTCGGAGAACGCATCGATGAACCGTTCCGCCGTATCACACACCACCTCTATGTTGTCCGCCCCAAGACGTCTGAAATTGATCTCGGCCACACGGGCCGTCACTGGATCCCGTTCGACCGCGATCACCCGTTTGAACCAATGGCTCAGCGTATAGGCATCGACTCCCAATCCGCAAGTCAGATCAACACACAGATCTCCCGTGAATCTTTTTCTGCGGGCGACATCCTCACTGCTCGACTGTTCGAACGCAAGCGGCGGTATAATACACCCCGCTCGGTAATAGGAGGGAAGTTTCGTCCGGGCCCGCTGCAAATACTTGACCTGCGTCGCCAACAGCGCCCCATGTTCACGCACTCGCAGGGCCACTCGCTCGGGAGCCTCTTCCCGCAGATCAAGCAACTGCCTCGTGATCGGATCACTATTCAATATTTCAACCTCTTCCAACGTCATAACTCAATCTGTTTTTCGGGAGCCCGCCGATCCGCTCCTCATAAAGTTTCCATCCCAATACGACCAGCCCAAGCAGAAGATAAAACAATGCGATCCAATACCCGTCGACATGGATTTTCCCTATTCCGGCAACCGGTGTGGAGGCAGCCCACGAAACGGTTCCATTCTGAATCCGCAACACCCATTCGATCAGCGTGCTGCACACACCATTCAACCACGGGAACGGCAAAATCAGCCAGACGAGTCCGAGCAGGATGCAGACAAAGGCCGTAAAAATTACCACCGGATTGATCAGCAGAGACATCAGCGGCAGGTTCCCGAAATTATAGAGGACGATCGGCAGCGTTCCGATTTGGGCCGCAACGCCGAGCAGAAGCGAGCTCCACAAAACATCCAACAGCTTGTTGCGGGACAACCGCCGACGATACATGCGTGGATAGAAGAAGAGGATCGACAGCACCGCCGCAAATGAGAGCTGGAAACTCACATCGTAAAGATAAAACGGACGGATAGCGAGCATCAGCGTGGCTGCACCCAGAACGATATTGTACCCGCCACCGACCACCGAGCAGGCAAACGCGAGTTGTGCGCCCGAACACATGAGCGCTGCACGGACCACCGACGGCGATAGCCCCGCCATGACCGCATAGAGCCACAACGCCAATATGACTAGCACGTTTTTCAGAATATGTCCTCTACGGAACAGTACGAGCCAACCGAACAGCATGTTGGCGATAATCAGCACAAACCCCATGTGCAATCCCGAAACCGCCAGAATGTGTGCCACACCGGTCCGGGAATACTCCTCTTTGAGGCGGGGATCGAATGCTCTCTTCTCTCCGGCCACCAATGCCGCAATCATATCCTTATCCGCATCGTCGATGTTCAGTTGTGCGATACGGTCCACCGCTGCCTGATGCAACATCGAGGCAGTTCGAATCAACCGTCGGCCGTTCCCCTCCAGACGAGCCACGATACCGTTTTCTACGACATACGTCCATGCACTGATTCCCCGACTCCGCATCAACCTTCCATACCGGCTTCCCGTCGTATCAAGCGGATTCAAATATCCGGTCACGCAAAGCTGGTCGCCGACGGCAACTCTCATCGAGGTATCCACCCGCAACTCGATCCGCTCATCGGTCGGGGTCCATGTACCCGCAGCCGCATCGGTCCGACGGAACGATCCGACATCCGCCGTTGTCCGCTGCCATCTTCCCTGTGTGACCGGCGTATCGTTCACCTCCAAAACCATCGCCAAACGTACACCGCGCGGCATCACCTCCCGCGTCGCGGCAATTGCCGTCACCAAAATACCGCACATAAAAAGTGCTGCAGCCGAATAGCATCCGCCCCATACGCTCTTGCGCAACGCCCATGCAAGCAGATAACAGACGATCGTCACCGACACGATTACCCAATCGGGCGCTGTGACATATCCGAACGCAAAAATTCCCGCCGCAAAGCAGGGCAGAATTTTCAGAAAAGGTGTAATGCATAATCGTTCGGAGAGCAACATGACGGATCGTTTTTCAATTTCCCCAACTGTCTCGATCGAGTGTTCTGTATCCGATCGCTTCGGCGATGTGTGCCGGTTCGATCTGCTCCGTCCCCGTCAAATCGGCAATCGTCCGGGCCACCTTGATGATCCGATCGTAAGCCCGGGCCGACAGATTGAACCGCTCCATAGCCCGCCGCAACAGTACGCCCGACTCCTCCGAGAGCGGACAGAACTCCCGCAAACAGCGGCTGTTCATCATCGAATTGGTGTGAATCGACATGCCTGCAAAACGAGCGGACTGAATCTTACGCGCCGCCACGACCCGTTGCCGGATAACCGCACTCGACTCCTCGCCACCGGTCCGGGAGAGTTCGTCGAACTCCACGGGAACGACCTCGATGTGCATATCGATCCGATCGAGCATCGGGCCCGAAATCCGGTTCATATATTTGAACACCGCTCCGGGCGAACAGACACACGCCTTCGTCGGATGGTTATAATAGCCGCAAGGGCAGGGGTTCATCGCTGCGATCAACATGAAGTTTGCCGGGTACTGAACCGTATATTTCGATCGGGAAACCGTAATCATGTGGTCTTCCATAGGCTGCCGCAGAGTTTCCAACAGATTTCGGCCGAATTCGGGCAACTCATCGGCAAACAGAATACCGTTATGGGCCAGCGAAATCTCCCCGGGCATAGGCGTCGAACCGCCTCCGGCCAAAGCAGCCTGAGAGGTCAGGTGATGCGGCGCCCGGAAAGGTCGGGTCAGCATCAATCCCGCATGGGCACCCAATTTTCCGGCAACGGAGTGAATCTTGGTCGTTTCGAGGGCCTCTTCGAGGGTCATCGGCGGCATGATCGAGGGCATGCGTCGGGCCAGCATCGTCTTGCCCGATCCCGGAGGTCCGATCATCAGCACGTTGTGTCCGCCGGCAGCAGCGATTTCCAATGCCCTTTTGGCGCGAGCCGCCCCCCGTACGTCGGCAAAATCGAGGTCGAAAACTTCAGACTCCTCACGAAACAGCCGTTCCAGATCGATCCGAACCGGTGTCAACTCTTTTTCTCCCCGCAGAAAATCCACCACCTCGCGCAAATGTTCTACACCGTATACCTCCAATCCATCAACTACAGCAGCTTCTGCCGCATTATGAGCAGGTAATATAACTCCTCGAAAACCCTGTTTCTTCGCCTCCAACGCAATGGGCAATGCACCTCGAACCGGCAACACCGATCCATCAAGCGACAATTCGCCCATAATCACATAATCAGCAATCCGTCCATCAGACAATTGTTCCGACGCCGCCAATATGGCAATAGCAATCGGCAAGTCGTAAGCCGAACCCTCCTTCCGGATATCGGCAGGAGCCAGATTTACCACTATTTTCTTTCCGCTCATCCGATAGGAACAGTTTCCGAATGCAGCACGAATCCGTTCCTGACTCTCCCGAACCGCATTGTCGGGCAATCCGACCATATACATGCCTATGCCTTGCGTAATATTCACCTCAACAGAGACCGTCAAGGCCTCTATACCGATCAGTGCACTCGCATAGCTTTTGACAAACATACGGATCCGGATTTTTTATTGAATGAGCTTTTCGAAATGTACAGAATTAAGATCAGAAGGGGGAATGTTCATCATCGGGAGGAGCTCCAAAGCCACCCAAGCTGTCTTTCGCTCCGCCGAGCGATCCGGACGGGATTCCGAATTCGCCATATCCTCCAAAATCATTCAATGCTCCGGCAGCACCGGCTCCACCACCATCGATGGCCGAACCGAACTCCTGATTCATGCCTCCCGACATCATGCCGCCATCCATCGAAATGTCATCATAGTCCAAGAACTTGGCCTGCTCCTTACGGAAACGCAGTTTGATCGTGTCGACTGCTCCGTTACGGTGTTTTGCCACAATAATTTCGGCCATACCCTGCGTCGAATTGCCCGCTTCGTCCACGTTCAGTCCGTAATATTCGGGACGATGAATAAAGGCCACCAAGTCGGCATCCTGTTCGATCGCTCCGGATTCACGCAGGTCAGAAAGTTGCGGACGTTTGTCTCCGCCCCGAGACTCCACCGAACGGTTCAACTGCGACAACGCGATAATCGGAATGTTCAGCTCCTTGGCAATCGCTTTCAGCGAACGGGAAATCATGGCAACCTCCTGCTCCCGATTACCCCGTGTATCGACCGAAGCCGTCATCAACTGCAAGTAGTCGATGATGATCAACTGAATATCGTATTGAGTTTTGAGCCGACGGGCCTTCGACCGAAACTCATAAATCGACAGAGCCGGCGTATCATCGATAAAGAGAGGTGCACCGGCAAGGGGCTTGATCGAGGCTTCAAGATGTTTCCACTGTTCGGGAGTCAGTTGCCCGTTACGCACGTCCCGGGAGTCGAGCCCCGACTCTCCGACAATCAGTCGCATCATCAACTGCTCGGCACTCATTTCCAAAGAAAAAAAAGCTACGCCCTTTTCAAAATCGACCGCAACGTTCCGGGCCAACGAAAGAACAAAAGCCGTCTTACCCATAGAGGGACGCGCCGCGATAATAATCAAATCCGACGGCTGCCACCCTAACGTCAAACGGTCCAAATGAGTGAATCCCGACGGCACACCACTGAAGCTACCTTCCCGTTTAGATGCCTCTTCGATTGCCTGCAACGTCCTTGTCAAAATATCTTTCGATTTCTGCACATCGCGTTTGACGTGTCCCTCCGATACTTTGAAAATCTCGCCCTCAGCCAGATCAATCAGGTCGGTCACGTCCATCGACTCGTCGTAGGCTTTTTTTTGTATTTCGGTTGCAGCACGAATCAGTTCTCGTTGTACGAACTTCTGGGCTATGATCTTACTATGGTACTCAATATGGGCAGCTGAACCCACTTTTTGGGTCAACTGTGCCAGATAAGCCGCACCTCCCACCGCTGAAAGCTTCCGGTTCTGTTTCAGCTTTTCGGTCACCGTATAGAGGTCGATCGGCTTCAGCTCCATCGACAGATCGAGAATCGCCTTATAGATAATCTGATGAGCCTCCTTATAAAAAGCCTCGGGCGTAATCACCCCCTGCACTTCGATCACCGCATCTTTCTCCAACATCAGTGCTCCCAACACGGCTTCCTCCAGCTCGATGGACTGAGGTGGAACCAATCCGACAGAATCGGTCAACATAGCGGCAGCATCACGATTGTTTTCGTTCGGTGTATACTGTTTTGCCATTCCACAAAATTTCTATTCTCAACTAAAAGGTAAAGGTACGATTTTCTATCGAGAACGCGAACGGTTTCTTGCTATTTTTACGGGTCGAGATGGGCGGGACGACTCCTTCTTCCACGTGAAAAAGTAACTCTTCTGTCGCCGTTTCTCCTCCTGTGTCCGGGCCACATAGACCTTCTCCCCGGTATAGGGATTCACCCCTGTGTAGAACATGACCGACGAAAGTGTCATCGGAGTAGGGGTCAGATCCTGAACCTGTTCCAGACGGAAATCGAGTCGGCGCACCTTTTCGGAGAGCCGCTGCATATCCTGTTCGTTACACCCCGGATGGCTCGAAATGAAGTAAGGGATCAGCTGATAATTCAACCCTTCCTCGGCGCAAATACGGTGAAAACGCCGGTTCAAATCCTCGAACAGCGAGAAAGAGGGTTTGCGCATCAGTTTCAAAACCCCGTCTTCGGTGTGCTCGGGGGCCACCTTCAGGCGCCCTGAAACATGATTCACGATCACCTCGCGCAAATAGGCATCCCGATCCGGTTCGAAAAGGTCATAACGAATTCCACTACCGATAAAGGCCTTTTTCACCCCCTTGATCTTTGTCGCCTTGCGGTAGAGTTCAATCAGCGGCGTATGGTCGTTGTTCAGGTTCCGGCACGGCGACGGATGAAGACAAGAAGGCCGGCTACATTTACGACATAGCCGTTCATCACGTCCTCCCATGCGGTACATATTGGCCGAAGGGCCTCCCAGATCGGAGATGTACCCCTTAAAGTCGGGTTGTTTCGTCACCCGTTCCACCTCTTTGAGGATCGACCGTTCGCTCCGGCTCGAGACGAATTTTCCCTGATGCACCGAAATCGTACAGAAACTGCAGCCGCCGAAGCATCCCCGATGCAGATTGACCGAAAACTTGATCATCTCATAGGCTGGAATCATTCCCTTGTCCCGATAACGGGGGTGGGGCAGTCGCGTATAGGGCAGATCGAAGCTGTGGTCGAGCTCGGCCTCACTCAGTTTCGGATAGGGCGGATTCACCACCACATACCGATCACCCACCGGTTCAACCAGCGTCCGCGACTCCATCCGGTTCGACTCGGTCTCGATATGGACAAAATTTTCACCGAATGCCTGTTTGTTTTTTAAGCAAGTCTCAAAAGCATGCAAGCGTATCGGTGCCTCGCCGAGCGAAGCGACATATTTTTCATCGGCCAGAAAAGCCACCTGATTCAATTTACGCAACAGATGGAGGTTAAATCCGTTGTTGAGCGTCCGCGCAATATCGACCACCACACGGTCGCCCATGCCGTAAGCCAACAGATCGGCCCCGCTGTCGACCAATACGGAGGGTTTGATCGAATCGCTCCAATAGTCATAGTGGGCGAACCGACGGAGCGAGGCCTCGATCCCGCCGATCACCACCGGCACATCGGGGAAGAGCTGTTTCAGGATACGGCTATACACCGTCACAGCGTAATCGGGACGGAACCCGGCCTTTCCTCCCGGTGTATAGGCATCGTCGCTGCGCAACCTTTTGTTCGCGGTGTAGTGGTTGACCATCGAGTCCATGCTTCCGGCCGACACGCCGAAAAACAATCGGGGGCGCCCCAGTTTCTTGAAATCCCGCAGGTCATCCCGCCAGTTGGGCTGGGGAACAATCGCTACCCGCAACCCTTCGGCTTCTAACAGACGACCGATCACGGCCGCCCCGAACGAAGGGTGATCCACATAGGCGTCGCCCGAGAAGAGGATCACATCCAACTCCTCCCAGCCCCGGGCCCGCACCTCCTTGACCGATGTGGGCAACCAATCCCGTATGTCGTATCGTTGTTCCATCTACTCTTCTATGGGATCAACAGCGAACTGTCGCCGTAACTCAAAAACCGGAATCCATTATCCAACGCATAGCGGTAGACCTCTCGCCACCGATCGCCGATCAGTGCCGACACGAGCAGCAGCAGTGTGCTTTTCGGTTGGTGGAAATTGGTAATCAACGAAGTCACGATTCGGAACCGGTATCCGGGCATGATCATGATCCGAGTTGCTGTCCGGATGCGGTCCATACTCTGTGTCTCCATCCATTCAACCAGTGCCCCCAACAGCCGCGTCGTCTCCAGCGTTTCGGGCACATCGTAGATCTCCCACTGTCCAACAGGCGTTTCGGCATCGGGTGTTCCATGCTGCAGGATCCGGTACCCCAATGCCGGCAACGACTCCAGCGTCCGGACCGAAGTGGTTCCCACGGCCGTCACATTTCCATCGTGCAGGATTAGGTCTCTCAACACCGAAAGCTTGATTTCGAAGTGTTCCGTGTGCATGTGGTGTTCGATCACCCGGTCGGTCTTGACCGGCAGAAACGTCCCGGCCCCGACATGCAGCGTCACCTCTCCGAAAGGATGTCCTTCGCGTTGCAACGCCTCGAAAATCTCCGGCGTAAAATGTAGTCCGGCCGTAGGCGCCGCCACCGACCCCTCGTAACGGGAATAAACCGTCTGGTAACGGCTGTTGTCGGACTCCTCGCTCTCCCGACGCAAATAGGGTGGAATCGGAATCCGGCCCAACGCATCGAGCAGTTGTCCGAAGGTCATATCGGCATTCCAGGAAAAACGAATGATCTGCTCCTTTTCCGTCACTTCAACTTTTTCGGCACTCAGCCGGCAGGAGACGCCATCCGTCTCGAAATCGATATGCAACGGACCCTCCTTCCATTTTTTCAGATTCCCGACGATACACTTCCACTGTGCTTCTCCCTTTACGGAAAACGCACGTTCGTAATCGGCCGGATCGTACGGCTCGAGGCAGAACACCTCGATTCTTGCTCCAGTCTCCTTGTGAAAAATCAACCGGGCCCGGATCACCTTCGTGTTGTTGAATACCAGCATGCTTCCCTGCGGCAGATGATTTCCGATATGGCTGAACCGGTCCTCGGAAATCACGCCTCGCTTATACAGCAACAACTTGGAGTCCTCCCGGTGTTCCAACGGAAATTTTGCAATACGCTCTTCAGGCAATGTATAGTCGTAATCCGATATGCGAATATCCCTCTCCATAAACAAAATATCGTTCAATCGTCCGATTTCGGTACAAAGGAAATAAAAATCGACCGTTTTTCACCATACAATACCGTTCTGCCCAAATCTTTTTCCTATTTTTGTTTCCGATACATACCCTAAAACTTTCTCCATATGAAACGAATCGCCTCACTTTTTATTCTCCTTTCCCTGACCGGATGGACCAGCACCTCAGCCCAAACCTATCGGTTCGATCATGGGCCCTACCTGCAAGAGCTGACCAATACGGGGGTAACTTTCGTATTCACTACCAGCGAAAAGGGTATCTCATGGATCGAACTGAAAGACAATAACGGCAAAATCACCAGCCATTATGACGTAAAAAACGGACTTCGCAACGCCTACACGACCTTCAACACGATCCGGGTCGAGGAGCTGCTCCCGAATACCCGTTACCAATACCGGATGATCTCCAAGCAAATCGCCGACTTTCAACCCTACAAAGTGACCTTCGGCGACAGCATCACATCGCAGTGGTACGAATTCTCCACATGGGATCCGAAAACGGAGCGTTGTTCCTTTATTGCCTTGAGCGACATGCATCAGGACCACGACAAACTAGCCCAGCTACTGAATCTCGCTGACGTACAAAGTGCCGATATCGTCTTCTACGTAGGCGACATGATGAACTATTACGATAACGAAACGGTCCCGTTCCAGAGTTTCATCGATACGAGCGTCTCGCTTTTCGCTACGGAACGTCCGTTTGTTCTAGTTCGCGGCAACCACGAGACACGCGGTAACAAGGCACGCGAATACAACCGCTACGTTCCGAAAAGCGACGGCAAATATTACGGCGCCTACCGCATCGGCGATGTGATGTTCGTCATCATGGATTGCGGAGAGGACAAGCCGGACGACTTCTGGGTCTATGCGGGTTTGACCGATTTCGACGGTTACCGCAAGGAACAGGCCGAATGGTTCAGCAAAATCATTCAGTCGAAAGAGTATAAAACCGCCCGCTGGCACATCGTAATGAACCATTTCCCGCCCATCTCCCATCTCGAAGAGGGTCATCCTGAACGCCACGGCGTACAACACATGTTGGACCTGTTCCTCCCGTTATACAGGCAGGCGAAAATCGATCTGATGATCTCGGGACACAACCACAAATATGAGTTCATGTCTCCCGAAGAGTTCGAAGAGATAGGCTTCCCGGTCATCATCAACAGCACCGAGAGCGTCGCTCGCGTAGATATCGATGGGAAAAAGATGAAGGTCAAGGTCGAGGACCGAAGCGGCAACACCCTGAAAACCTTTACCGTAGAAAAATAGATCTTTTGTTAATGACTATCTTCACGCCCCATTGTTCCGATTAAATTACGGAAACGTTCGGCGAATTTGTCACAAAATATATACCTTTGCACGACACAGCAGGGAGGCTCTGTCGCTGCTCCCACACGCATTGGAGTTCGTCTCCGGTGCGGAGCGGGAGGGGAGGAAAGTCCGGGCAACACAGGGCGCCGCGCTTCCTAACGGGAAGATCTTCGTGAGGGGATAGCCGCGTAACAGAAAACAACCGCCGTTCCTCAGAACGGTAAGGGTGAAAAGGCGGGGTAAGAGCCCACCGCGACCATGGTGACATGTGCCGGCCGTACGTCTCGCGGGTTGCAAGACCATGTATACCGACAGTTTTAAGGACGGCCCGTCCGATGTCGGGGGGTAGGTTGCTGATGAGCCGGCGGGTGACCGTCGACCTAGATAAATGACAGAGGCCTCGATTCGAGGTACAGAACCCGGCTTACACGCCCTGCTGTGTTTTTTACCTATTTCAAGTCTCCTTTTTCCGGCTAATTACTCGGTCTTCACGGCTACAATAAGAATCGGATGGTAGGTCAACGAAACCCGACCATCGTCCGCCCCGAAAAGCGTCCGGTACGTCGAATCAAAATTTTCGAGGTTCGGACGTTGCCATCCGATACGGCGCACGGCATTTACACCGGTCTCCCGAATGTGGCCCAATACCTCCTGCGGCGTATCGAACATCAGCACCCGGGTGTACTCCAAGGTTTCGGCGATCGAAAATCCTGCCCCGACGAGCATTTGCTGCAACTCCTCGCATGAGTAATAGGAGAGTCCGTCCCCGGTCGTCTGTCGGATCTCCCGGAAATTATCGGGGCCAAACGTCGTAAAGGCAAACATGCCACCCGCAACGAGTGCATCGGCCGCCTTTTTCATAAATGCCGGGACATCATCGAACCACTGCACCGTAGAAGCCGAAGCCAACAGGTCCGTTCCGATAGGAAGAGGAAGCTGTTCGGCATCCCCCCACATATAGGCGACATTCCGTCCGGCGGCATAGGGTTTCAGATACTCTTCTATCGTCTCGATCATATCGTTGAGCATCCAATGGGCATCGGGAAAACGTTCCAATAGCAGCCGGGTCAAAAATCCGGTTCCCGCACCGATCTCCATCGCCCGATCAACGGGCAAAATACGGATGCGACCGATCATCTCATCCAAACGGATGCAGATCTCATTCTGTACAGCGGCATGCGCATCGTATCCGGGCAGTGCCGCTGCAAAGCGTTTCTTCAATAATGGTTTGTCGATCATATCTCAAATCGTTTGAAGATAGTTATACATCAAAGACGTGTCGCCGAAAGGGTAGTGGGGTAACGACAGACGAAGCACCTCTCCGTTCCACTTTTCGGTCCAATAGGCAGACATGTTCGCCACCGGAAAAATCCGATCCTCCGTGCCGATAACGGCATCTGTCCACCTCAAACGGGGTTCGTACGGTACTGAAGCCTGTTCGACCAGACGCTCCAGCTCTTCGCACCGCTCCCCGAAAGCCCGTTCTTCGGACTGAAGGCTCATTTGAGGGTAATACACCCCGTAGGCCTTGCGGTCGAACGGTTCCATTCCTGCCTGACGGATTCCTTTCAACGTAACGGTCAAATATTTCCGCGGAATACCAAAGCGGTCGTCTACCGGCAGCGGGGTTCCGTTAAAGGCTACGGCACGGCTCCACCCGATCGCCGCACAGGCCTGCTCGGCCGCCCACACCCCAAACGACCAGGCAAAAAGGGTGGTACTCCGGTAGGAGGCGAAATCCGCAGGATCGAACGGCTCGATCGTGCGATAGTCGTACACGGCCAGCACATCGTATCCGGCAGGGATGAAATGCGACACCGCACGATGACTGCATGCCCATCCCAGCATAAAAAGGATCAACCTCTCGTTTCCCTCCCGTTTCAACCAATACTTCTGCATAGTTCGGCAAAATTATCCACCTGTTCCTCCGTGAGAGCCGCCGTCAGCGAAATGCGGATACGGGCCTTACCCTGCGGCACGGTCGGCGGACGGATCGGCATAACCCAATAACCCGCCTCGCGAAACCGCCGGCTCATCTCGATCGCCCGACGATTCTCTCCGGCCATTAGGGGTATGATGTGTGTCCGGTCGCTCTCCCCGGTAAGCCGTTCGACATAACGGGCGAGGCGTTCCCGGCGGTCATTCATTCGGGGCAAACGGTCGATCAGAAACTCGGTCCACCGCAACGATATCGGAGGCAGGGCAGTCGAGAAAATCAGGGTCCGCATCCGATTCACCAAAAAGTCGCGGGTCAAGGCATCGGTCACCACAAAAGCACCCTGCGAGGCAAGTGCCTTACCCAGTGTCGCCATCCGTACATCGCAGGCATCCTCCACACCGGTCTCTGCCGCACCACCGCGCCCGTCCGGACCGTATACGCCGAAAGCATGGGCTTCGTCAAGATAGATTTTCGTATCGTAACGCCGTTTCAAATCGACGATTTCCCGAAGAGGAGCCCGATCGCCATCCATACTGAAAACCGATTCGGTCACGATCCACACGTCGCGGTAATCCGACCTGTATTTTTCGAGCAATCGTTCCAGATGCTCCACATCGTTGTGATTGAACCGTTTCCAGTCGGCCTCGCACAGCCGGAGCCCATCGATTAGGCTGGCATGGATCAGCTTATCGGCCAGAATCAGATCGCCTTTCCGGGTAACAGCCGGCAATACGCCCGTATTGGCCATATAGCCGCACCCGACCACCAAAACGGCTTTACCGTCGTACATCGCCGAGAGTTTCCGCTCCAGACGCGTGTAGTCCGGACTGTTTCCGGTAATCAATCTCGAGGAGGGGTTGCTCAGCAAAAAAGCCTCATCTGCTGCCATCTGCGCCATGAACTCCCGGTGCAGACCGCTGCACGACAACCCCAAATAGTCGTTCGACGAAAGATTCAGATACCTTTTCCCCTCACTCACGACATAAGCCCCCTCGATCTCGATCTGAGGCAAATGCCTTAAATTTCCTTCTGCCGCCAGCCGCTCCAACTCCTCGCGCATCATACGAAAATCTCCTCGTCCTTTAAATCCAGCAAACGCACAACGGCCCGACGGCCCTCTTCTCCCAAATCGACGGAATACGCATTGACGAACAACTCGATATGGCTTCGCATCACCTCGTCGTCGAGCTCCTGAGCATGTTCCCGTACGAACTCGGCCGAAGCCTGAGGATGAGCCATAGCATACGTCACACTGCGGCGCAGAACTCGATCGATCGTGTGTCTCAACGCAGGATCGAGCTCCCGCGACACAACGATCGCCCCCAACGGGAGCGGCAGTCCGGTCCGTTTTTCCCACTCCTCACCGAGATTGGCCACCAGTTGCAACCCCTTTTTCCGGTAGGTAAACCGACCTTCGTGGATCAGTACACCGGCATCACACTCGTCGCTCATCACCGCATCCGCCACATCCGAGAAGAGATAGACCCGACGCCGCGAAATTTCTGGAAAGATAACGGACAACAACCGATTGGCTGTCGTATATTCTCCGGGAATAGCCACACACACATCGCCCAACTCATCGGGATAGAGCTTGTGGCGGCTGACCAACAACGGGCCGTTTCCCCGTCCCAAGGCACTTCCGCTGTTGAGCACCTGATAGCGGTCGCTCACACGAGATACGACCGCATAGCTCAATTTCGAGATGTGGGGCGCCCCCTGAAGCACCTCCCGGTTCAGCTCTTCGATATCGCCCATAAAAAGGTCAAACTCCAATCCTTCGGTATCGATCCGCCCATGGATCATCGCATCGAACATGAACGTATCGTTCGGACAGGTCGATATATTCAATCGTAACTTCATGACTGTTTTATTAATTCCAACAACGACACCAACGAACGGGCCAACTCCTCAGTCGCCCGTCCAATCTCCCACCGTGCAAAAGGATCCCCCACACGGTTGGAGAGGCTTCGCAACTCCAAAAACGGAATCCCGAACTCCCTGCACATGCGGAAAAAAGCGGCCCCCTCCATGTTCTCGATCTGCACGCCATCACACCCGACAAAAGGTGAAGCGGCCGCACTCACGCTGTTGCTCGCAACAAGCGGCCAACGGCTGAACCTCTCTACATACGGGCACCCACACCGTTCTGCGAACTTGGCTGTAAATGTCCCCTCCGAAAAACTGCCTACATCGGCCGTCCGTTCGGTTTCAACCAGCACACATTCGCCAACCTTCACTCCGCTCTCGGGGTAACAGCCGGCAATACCCGCCAATACAATCCAATCCGGCCGCTCGGCACAAACTGCCGCCGTCACCGCCGCACACCGATAGGGCCCGACTCCCGTAAGACGTACATCAGCCCGAGGCATCATCCGACGAAATACCCCGATTTCAGATTCGGTCGGAACAAGAATAACTATTTTCGCTTCACTCTTCACATCGAGCCGTTTTCTGATTCAACACGTGGATCGAGACGAACAAAGATACGGTAAAAAGCAATATCTTCACCCACACTCTATCCGTAAGAACGATTGCCGAGAAAGAAATTGTACTCCACAGCATCACCACAATGGCAAATTTGACCGACACGGGAATTCCTCTTCCGCTTCTGTAGTCCCGAAGATAACTGCCGAAAAACCGATTTCCCATCAGCCATCGATTCAGACGGGGGTCACTTCTCGAAAAACACCATACGGCAAGCAACAAAAACGGAGTAGTCGGCAGCACAGGAAGGAAAATTCCGGCAAAACCCAAAGCTACCGCTGAATATCCGGCTATTTTAAATAATATCGTTCTCATGTCGTCAGTGTCGGGACGAAGATACGGAATAAAACAAAAAAATACTTACCTTTGCAGGACTTCGTATGCGTTAGTTCGCGATCCGGGGAAAGCACATACAGCGATAATCCCGCACGCTTTTTAAAAAACAAATACGAAGCCACCGTTCTAATACACACGAATAATTATCGATACGCAATATGTCTGACAACTCGATTTTATCTCGCCTCGACGGGCTGAAAATCAAATACGAAGAGATCGGCCAGCAGATGACCGACCCCGAAGTGATCGCCGACATGAAAAAGTTTGTAGCTCTGAACAAAGAGTACAAAGAGCTGCAACCGGTAGTGGAAACCAGCGAAAAATACCGCACGGCCCTGAACCATCTGAACGAAGCCAAAGAGATTCTCGCAACGGAAAAAGACGACGAACTGCGTGAGATGGCCCGTATGGAGGTTGCAGAGCTGGAACCCCAACTGGCCCAACTGGAAGAGGACATCAAACTGTTGCTCATTCCGGCAGATCCGCAGGACAGCAAAAATGCCATCGTAGAAATCCGGGGAGGAACGGGAGGAGACGAAGCTGCAATTTTCGCCGGAGACCTCTTCCGCATGTACACCAAATATATCGAAAAACGGGGCTGGAAATATGAAATCAACAGCGCCAGCGAAGGTAGCTCGGGAGGTTTCAAGGAGATCGTCATGAAGGTCACGGGCGAAGGAGTGTACGGAGTGCTCAAATACGAGTCGGGCGTTCATCGTGTACAACGGGTTCCACAGACCGAAACTCAGGGTCGGGTACATACTTCGGCCGCATCAGTTGCCGTACTTCCGGAAGCAGAAGAGTTCGATCTGGAGATCAACATGAACGATGTCCGCAAGGATATTTTCTGTGCATCGGGCCCCGGTGGACAGTCGGTCAACACGACCTATTCGGCTATCCGACTGACACACATCCCGACCGGCATCGTCGTACAGTGTCAGGACCAGAAGTCACAGCTCAAAAACTTTGACAAGGCATTCGAAGAGTTGCGGACCCGTATCTACAACCTCGAGTACCAGAAATATCTGGATGAAATCGCCAGCAAACGTAAAACTATGGTATCGACCGGCGACCGGAGTGCGAAAATCCGTACCTACAACTACCCTCAGGGACGGGTTACCGACCACCGGATCAACCTGACACTCTACAACCTGAGTGCGGTAATGGACGGCGATCTGCAAGAGATTATCGACAAACTGCAAGTTGCAGAAAACACTGAACGTTTGCGTGCCAGCGAAGAGTAAATAATACACAACAACCTTAACTCAACACTAAAACTCACGAAAAAAATGACCGTTTCCGAACTGTTCGAACAGATCCGTCGCAAGCAGAGTTTTCTCTGCGTCGGTCTGGATACCGATATCCGCAAAATTCCGCAACATTTATTGTCCTGCGATGATCCGATATTTTGTTTTAACCGTCAGATCATCGACGCTACGGCCGAATATGCCGTTTGTTACAAACCCAATCTGGCTTTCTACGAAGAGAACGGCCGTACGGGGTGGGAGAGTCTGGAAAAAACCATCCGATATATTCGAGAAAACCATCCGGAAATCCTTATCATTGCCGATGCCAAACGGGGTGATATCGGAAACACCTCGCAAATGTATGCACGGGCCTTTTTCGGGCACGACTTGGCCGACGGAGTAACTCTGTCGCCCTATATGGGACGCGATACGGTAGACCCGTTCCTCAAGTTCGACGGTAAGTGGGCCGTATTGTTGGCTCTGACCTCGAATCCCAGTGCCGCCGACTTCGAATTACAGCGTCTCGAAGACGGTAGCCTTCTGTATGAAAAGGTAATCAAAACTTCGAGTCAATGGGGAACGCCGGACGACATGATGTATGTCGTTGGGGCGACTCAGGCTCGGATGTTAACCAACATCCGTCAACTGATCCCGGATCATTTTCTTCTCGTACCGGGTGTCGGAGCACAAGGAGGAAGTCTCGAAGAGGTCGCTCAGTACGGAATGAACCGTCAGTGTGGATTGCTGGTCAACTCCTCTCGCGGTATTATTTATGCCGATACGACTGAACGTTTCGCAGAAGCCGCAGGCGACATGGCCTCACAAATGGCCTCACAAATGAGTCAACTACTCAAAATTTATTTATAGTTTATAGCAATAGTTCTTGGAGACTGCCAACGAGAGAAAGTTCTATCCCTTTTGTATAATTTAAAGTAATCTGATTATTACAATCAAAGGAATACAATAATAAAAATTCATTACATCATATCGAGGAGAGAGGTTTAGGGCCTCTCTCTTTTTTATTATCATACACTGAATCATCAAGACACCTTCTTCTGCAAGAAAATAACAATTCTGTACACGTCTTGAGAATAAACAAGAAAAATCATCTCAATCAAGCGATCTTTCCTGGCTTACCTAACTCCGAATACAAAACTGTCGAACGAAACAAGGCTTTTGGAGTACTGACATAACTTAAGTGTCTACCTCAATATAATCAGGGTACATGAATGACAAATAAAAATAATTAGAGACTACTCTTTTATCGCCATAGCATCAAGCAAATACATTATTCACCCTACTCTGTATTGTCATCAATCTTTTTTACCCTTAATATTAACTATTCCTTAAGAACTACAAATATTAGTCTATTAACTATTTTTAATAGTTTTCATTCAAAAAAAACTTATATTTGTAAAGTAACTATTATTTGAAGTGTTAAAATCATGAGAACTAACATCAACAACACTTTATTTTTTAGAACCATATCAATCTTCATTCTCCATCTATGTTCACAAAATATACTTGGTGGAAATTTATCAAATAATATAACAACAAACATTTTTGTTGAGTTAACAGGAGAAGACAGCATTTCGTTGTATTTTGAAGGGATCCTGGGCCAGCAGCAGGAGAAGCTGTGGTTACACCTGAACCAACCATACTATGCCGCTGGCGATACTATCTGGTTCAAAGGGTACCTGGTCGACGCTATGAACCACCGTCGGGATACCTTGTCTAATTTTATCTATGTCGATCTGGTTGACCAACGGG
>CALURC010000015.1 GCA_944323075.1 uncultured Alistipes sp.
GTTGACCTCATGGAGCGGTCAGAATTGGATGATGCTATATATCGATTCGGATCGGGACAAATGTACCGGATGGGAAGGCTACGATTTTGTGGTGAATATGGAGGTGCTTTCTCCTGAACAGACTACATTGAAACGGAGAACGGACACAGGTTGGGAAACGGTAGAACATTGCGACTATCGGTATGACGGGTGCGAGCTGGAGGTTGCGGTTCCGCGCCGGGCGTTGCTGCAGAGCGACGGAAAGCCCGATTTCTATTTCCATTGGGTCGACAACATCCAGAAACTGGACGGCATAAACGAATTTTTCGTTAACGGCGAGTCGGCACCCGAGCGGCGATACAACTACCACTATCAAGCCCGGTAGGAGTAGCTAAAATAATATTAAAGTAACTCAAGTAGTTCGGGGAGAGTCGATATTTCGTAGGTCGGGTCGATGGTTCGGGGCGTGTGGTGCGGGTTGAACCAAACGGTATCGATCTCTGCCCGTACGGCACCGAGGATGTCGGTCTCCGGATCGTCCCCAATCATTATGGCGCGGGTGTGCGGCACCCCAGCCTTCCGGAGCGCATATTCGAAAATAACCGGAGACGGTTTGTTGGCTCCAGCCTCCTCCGAGCATACGATTTCACGGAAATAGGGAGCCAGTCCGCAGTTACGGAGCTTGATGTGTTGGGTTTCGACGAATCCGTTGGTTACGATGTACATCGGATAGCGTTGGCTCAACTCCCGAGCTATCTCCGTGGCATGAGGGATCATGTTCGTAAAGGTCGGGGCCAAACGGACGTAGTCGTCGCCCATCTGTCGGGCCAACGTCAGGTCGTGCACTCCGATCTGATCGAGCATCTCTTCGAAGCGGGTATTCCGCAGGACTTCACGGGTAACTTTTCCATCCCGGTACTCCTCCCACAGCCGTGAGTTGCTCTTTTCGTAGTATTCGAAGCAGAGCTCGAAGTCGGGACAGTATCGATCGAGTCGGTACCGGCTGTACAGTACGCGAAGGGCCTCCTTTTGATTTTTTTCCACATCCCACAGCGTCCGATCGAGGTCGAAGAGCAGGCAGTCGTATCGTTTCACTTTTTGATTAAATTTGCTGCAAAAATAGTACAATCCTGAAAAATGCGGCGGTAGATCCGCTGTCGTTATCTAAAAAGTGAATTTATGACCTCTCTGCAAACGGTTTTGGATGAGATGTGGGCGGTTGCATCGGAAGATCATCGGGTGGGAATGGCACGCTTCGGGATTCCGATCGAGCGGGCGATGGGGATTCCGGTTCCTCTCCTGCGGAAGATGGCTCGGGTGTACCGCAACGAGCATGAACTGGCGATCGAGTTGTGGAACAGCGGATGGCATGAAGCCCGGATGTTGGCTCCGATGGTTGCCGATCCGAAACAAACGACCTCCGAATTGGTCGATCGCTGGACGGAAGAGTTCGAAGCGTGGGATATTTGCGACCAGTGTTGTCAAAATCTGTTTCGGCTGACGTCCTTCGCTTATGACAAGGTTTATGAGTATGCTCTGCGAGAGGAAGAATTTGTACGTCGTACGGCGTTTGCGTTGATGGCTACGTTGGCAGTCGGAGACAAAGCGGCGGAGGATGAACGTTTTCTTCCGTTCTTCGGATTGATCGAGCAGGCATCCTGCGATTCGCGGAATTTTGTCCGCAAGGCTGTCAACTGGGCGCTTCGCCAGATCGGGAAACGAAACCAGCGGTTACACCGGGAGGCTCTTGAGGTGAGTCGTCGGCTTGTTTCGATGTCCGACAAGACAGCGGTCTGGATTGGAAAAGATGCACTCAGGGAGCTTTCCGATCCGAAGGTTATGGCCCGGATTCGCCCGTGATACTTTTTTGTTGGTAATACGCAGGTAGGGGGAGCAAAAGGTTCTATTCGTCGAATTCGATCCGTAAATTGTACCAACTGCTCTTGGTTCGATAAAAGACGTTAAATCCCGTTTCGTCGTACCCGACTACACGATATTTGCCGTCAATCATGATTAACCGGTTTTCTTCTGTCAGGTTGTTGATCTCAAACGGCTTCTGTTTTTTGAATTTTGACATGTCGCTGTCGCTGTTGCCCAGACTTGTCTCGAGGACAATCCTCATCTTCTCTGAAGCATGTTGTGCGAGATACTGTTTGAATGAGTCGAAATCTGGAAGCGTATTTGTGTAGGCTATACCGGTCAGGTTGGTTTCGGCAGCGCTGGATGTCCAGTAGCCGATTTTGTTGCCTTCGGTGCGTTGGTGTGTCAGGTAGATGATGTTGGCACCCATCATGGCTGCGGCAATCTTGATTTTCCGGTAGGCTCGATTTTTTACCCGTTCCTGATTGGATAATTCGGTAGTTCCGACCGCTTTGGCACTGACATCTCCCAGCTTATACAGCCCTTGTACTTCGCTTTCCAATGAGGTGATGGTGATCTTTTCGTAGTCATCTACATTGTCGATCGTTTGTAGGGCTGTCGCTTCTGAAAAAGTTTGTACTCGACCGCTTTTGAATACGATTTTGTGGATCGTGTTCTTATAGATCGTATTCAGTACCTCTTCGTTTGGATAGACGAAAGTTACGGCATTTTCTTTGACCTCTTTGACCGTACAGGGAATGACTCCTTCCGTGCAGAAAATGGTGTCGTTTTGTCCGGAGACGGAAAGAATGGAAAAAATATAGAAAAGTGTGATAAAAATTTTTTTCATTAAAGCGTCGCCAATAGGGATTGGGCTTTATAGTTTCGTTTAGTTTTCGATTTCGATTGTCCGCGAGTCGTCACCCGTAATGCGGATTCGCACCGAAAGAGTCTCTTCAGGCAGCAGTCCTTCGATCTTCTCCGGCCACTCGATCAGGCACAGATTCCCACTGTAAAAGTACTCCTCGTAGCCAAAATCGAAGACCTCTTCGATTCGGTTGATCCGGTAAAAATCGAAGTGGTAGATCGGTGCCCCCGTTTCGGTGTGGTATTCGTTGACGAGTGCAAACGTGGGGCTGGTTACCGTATCGGTTACACCCAAGCGGTCGCACAGAGCCCGGATCAACGTAGTTTTCCCGGCTCCCATCTCTCCCCAGAAGGCTACGATCGAACGTCCGTTGAGAGCCTCAAGAATGGCATCGGCCGCCTCGGGCAAGTCGTTGATGGAATCTATCTTCAGTAACATGAGTATCTCTCCTCCTCTCTATTTGTCAGCGTGTTTTCTACCGACAAATATAGAGCATTGCAATCGGATCTCCAAAAAGCGAAGGTCTATTCTGTTACAAAAGCATTCAGTGCCTGTCGGGTCTGTTGTCCGTACTCTTCGGGGCTCATTCCTCCTTCGACGAAGTGCTGGATTTCGGCTTTGCGGCACAGCTCGAGGAAGGTGTCGAGACGTTGCGAGATTTCGGGACGGATCTGCCATTTCCCCTTTACTTGCTCGAATACCCGATCTTCGTCCAAGCCCCGTTGTTTGGCGATCTCGAAGAGCGAGAAGGTCAACGGCAGGCGGGCGATCTTGACCCGTTCGAGGACTTCGTCCTTGTCGGCTACGGCAGCCTCCGCCTGATCGAACAGCTCTTCATAGCGGCTGAACAGTTCCGGCCTTAAAAATCCTTCGAAATGGTCGAACGGCTTGCCGTATATGGTGAGAGGTAGTTTCGATTTTTCGAGTTCGTCGTGCATCAGGTCGATGTATGCCAAAATGCTCGGCCCGGCTTCTTCATAGTAACCGTTCAGAAAATCTTCCATCTCGGCACGGATGTCTACGTCGGGATTCCACATCAGTCGAGCGACCAGATAGGGCCTTAGTTCACAGAACTCTCCTCCGCGACTGATGTTTCCTTGCTGGAACTGGGCGGTCACTCCGTTGCGGACAAAATATTGCATGTTGGGCTGGAGCGTGCGCAGATTGGGATAGGGGGCCATCAGGTTAGAGAACTGGATGATGTAGTCCCACATCAGAATGTTGTTGGCGATCTTGCCCCACTCCTCGAAATCGTTCCGGAACGATGCGCTGGTGGAGTCTTCCGCAATGGGGATGTGTCGGTTGCACTCGATGTCGCAGAGCATGATGTTGACATTGTCGGCCGGAACGACTCCTTTCGGAGCGGTCCGGGTATAGCGGTAGGCTAATGTCGAGATGATCTTGTCCGGGAAACGCGCTGCGACCCGGTTGACGAAGTCGAGAACCGAACCGCTCGGCGATCCTGCTTTCTCGTCGAGGGCACTACATGTGGGACAAGTGCAGTTGTACGGTTTGTCGGCGTAGGTGTCGTTTTGGCTTACAGACCAGTATAGTGCATTTGGTTGCTGGTTCATCTCTTTTTTCAGGTTGTCGCAGAGTATTTCGAGGGTTTCGGGATTCGACAGGCATAGCTGGGCCCGCAGATGGCCGTCGTCCTGCATGCCGACCCGTTTCCCGTTGACCAATGCATAGCATTCCGGGTGCTGGGCGAAGTATTGTTCCGGAGGCAGCAGGGTGGCAAAGGTGTGGACCCACAATCCCCAGTCGGGTTTCATGTGGTCGAGTTTGTGCCAGTCGGCGTAGAACGGATCGGATGCCACGTCGTAAAAGGTGTTGCGGTAGCGGTTGACCGGAATCTGCCGGTCATCGATCCCTGAGGCTATCTCGACGCGGTTGAGGGTTGGATATTTGAATACCTTCGGGGAGTAGCAACGGTAGCCGAGATACTTGTCGAAGAAGGTGTACACGCCGTAGAGCGTACCTTTTTCGCTGCCGCCGTTGATCAGCAGCGATCGGCCTTCGGTGCGGATGACGAACCCGTCCTCCTGCAGCGAATCCTGCATGTTACCCGGAGTGCGGTTTGTGAGTCCGATGACGATCTCTCTGCGCGATGTGGGGAGGGTATCGCCGACGATCGGCACTTCGACGGAGCTGCTCAAGGCCAACAAACGCTGGAATTCTGTTGCGGCTTTACGCTCAATCTCCGTAGGAACAGTCGGAATGACGATTGTGTAGTCGCTGGCTCCATCGGATGTGAGCACGAGTGACCGGTTGCATGAGACTGACGTGAGGATGATTCCGATGTATATCGGAAGGTAGAATAGTCTATTCATATCGGGTAGTAGTTTTCCCAAAAGTAGAAAGAATTTGCGGGATATTCAAGTCGTAGCACTCCTTTCCCTTTAACAAAGAGTATTTTATGAGAATTTTTGGCTGGAGAAAATAGTATAGGTGTTGTTGTGTAGAGGTAAGGGGCGGAGAGGTAGCTGTTTCGGGGAAACGGCCTCTCCGGGGAGAAAGGAGGTTCTATAACGCGAAAACGTCCTCCGGGAAGAGTCCGGAAGACGTTTATTGATGTGTGTAATGAGCGATCCGAAAAAAACTTTTAGCGGGGTTTGAGTACCAGAAATGGAACGATCATCTCCTCCATTGATATGCCGCCGTGTTGGAACGTTTTGTTGTAATAGCGGACGAACTGATTCGTGTTGTTCGGATAGACGAAGAAGTCACGGTTGTAGGCAAAAATGTAGGTCGACGTGATGTTCGATTTCGGTAGGTGGATCGATTCGGGTTTTGTGACGGCAAAAACCTCTTTTGCATTGAAGCTGAGGTTTTTCCCCGTCTTATAACGCAAGTTCGATGAGGTTTCCCGGTCGCCCTGTACCCGTACGGGGTGGTCTACCTGAATCGTTCCGTGGTCGGAAGTGATGATCAGCGTGTGTCCCTGCTCGGCCAGCAGTCGCATCAGGATCAGCAGGTCGGAGTGCTCGAACCAAGAACGGGTCAACGATCGGAATGCCGCTTCATCTTCAGCCAGATCGCGGATGATTTGGGTCTCGGTCCGTGCGTGCGACAGGATGTCCAGAAAGTTGTAGATGATAACCGAAAAATCAGCACGGGTCACTTTGCTGATATTTTCGATCAACCGTTTACCCGAATCGTTTTTGATGATCTTGTCGAAGAAGAGGTCGTAATGTTTTCCCTGAGATTGGATTTGCCGACGGAGAAACTCCTCTTCGTGTTGATTTTTTCCTCCTTCTTCGTTGTCGTTGAGCCAGAGGTTTGGCATGATTTTGTCGATGGCTAGCGGGGTGAGTCCGGCGAAGATGGCGTTACGGGCATATTGGGTCGCGGTTGGCAAAATACTGCAATAAAAGTCCTCTTTTTCAACCTCGAACAGGTTGTGGAGTACCGGCTGGATCATCCTCCACTGGTCGTACCGGAAGTTGTCGATCAAAAAGAAAGTGGTCTTTCGTGAGGCATCCACAACGGGAAATACCTTTTTTCGGAGCAGGTTGTGGGATAAAACCGGAGTGTTCTCGTCGGGATCGGAAAACCATTGTTGATAATTGCTGCGAATGAATTTGGCAAATTCATTGTTTGCTTCGTTCTTTTGATATGAGAGTATCTCTCTGATTCCCTCATCAGTGGATTCGGCTAGGTCGACCTCCCAGTTATAAAGTTTCCGATAGATTTGAACCCAATCATTAAATGTCCGTGCATCGGTGAACGACGAAGAGATACGTCCGAATTCACTTCGGTAGTCGGCTGTGGTCTGCTCGGTTACAAGTTGTTGGCTGTGAACGTTTTTTTTGATCGAAAGCAGAACTTGATTCGGATTGACCGGTTTAATCAAGTAGTCGGCAATTTTAGAGCCGACCGCCTTGTCCATGATGTTTTCTTCTTCACTTTTGGTTACCATGATGACCGGAGTCATCGGTCGGATCTCCTTGATGCGCGGTAAAGTCTCCAGGCCGGTCAGACCGGGCATCATTTCGTCGAGGATGATCAGATCGTACTGTTTCGATGCCGCCAGATCGATCGCATCATAGCCGTTGTTGCAGGTTTCGACATCGTAACCTTTCCCTTGAAGAAACAGAATGTGGGGCTTGAGAAAATCAATTTCATCGTCAACCCATAATATTTTAACATCGTTCATAGAACTGTCGTGTATTTAAGCGTTTACAAAGATAATCAATTTATTGAGTTGACTCCGAAGATAAAAGACCTATCCGGAGGCGACTTTATTAATAAAAATGAGAAAAAACGTTTTTTTATTGTTCGGCAGCGGGCGAATTCTTTGTCTGATTTCAGATAAGGTATCTTGTTTTATTTTCTTATGATATTTATTGTTAGTGTTTTAACTTGTTTCTGGTGCACCATAATTGTTATTGGCGGATGCGAAGTATAAAATTAACGGGAAAACTATTTTGGGGTGATTTTTGCGATATGGAAAAACATGGTGAACAAAATTAGGATTGAAACAGTTAGCTTTGTGGAGAGACGAAAAAAAATATGACTTTTATCGGTGAAATCAAAAATTAAATATATCTTTGCATCCCATAGGTTAGAAAGGTTAGATCAAAACTAAAATATTTGTATTATGACAAAAGCAGATATCGTTAATGAAATTGCTAAGAGCACTGGCGTTGAAAAAGCACAGGTTCAGCAAATTGTAGAGGCTTTTATGGAAAGCATCAAAGATTCTTTGACGGCTAACAAAAATGTATATTTGAGAGGTTTCGGAAGCTTTATCGTAAAGAAAAGAGCAGAAAAGGTTGCACGTAATATCTCGAAAAACACGACGATTACCATCCCTGCTCACAATATTCCGGCATTTAAACCGGCCAAAAGTTTTGCAGGAAAGGTAAAAGCTAATACCAAATAGTTAACGTTTTATTAAATTTACAGTCATGCCAAGCGGGAAGAAGAGAAAAAGACATAAAATGTCTACTCACAAAAGGAAAAAACGTCTCAGAAAAGACAGACACAAAAAGAAAAAGTAAGTAGTCTCATTTTTGTGGACCACATAATAAACCTAAAGAGCCTTTTTGGGTCTTTAGGTTTATTGCTAATTGGACGACCTGCAATGGCGATCTTCTTTGAACTGCGACCGCATATGCGAGTCCCGGCGGTAGTAGTGAGGAAATCTTAAAGTAGCAGATGAACAAAGAGTTAATCATTAATGTAACCCCTAGCGAAATAACCATTGCCTTGTTTGAGGACAAGCAGTTGGTCGAACTCAACAAGGAAAAGTGTAAAACGGGATTTGCCGTAGGAGATATCTATCTGGGTAAGGTCAAAAAAATCATGCCCGGATTGAATGCTGCGTTTGTTAATATTGGACACGAAAAGGATGCGTTTATCCACTATTTGGATCTCGGACCGCAATTTACCTCGCTGGATAAATTGGTAGGGTCGCTGACGAGTAACAAACGATGTGCAAAATTCGAAAACCTGCATCTTGAAAAGGCGTTACCGAAGAATGGAAAAATCTCGGAGTGTATCGCGTCGGGTCAGCAGATCCTGACTCAAATAGCAAAGGAATCGATCTCGACAAAGGGTCCACGTCTGACCTGCGATATTTCATTGGCCGGTCGTAACGTAGTATTGATTCCGTTCTCCTCCAAAATATTCATATCTCAAAAAATCCGGTCGAACGAAGAGCGGAAAAGACTGAAAAAAATAGCGTCGGATATCCTCCCGAACAACTTTGGAGTGATTATTCGAACGGCGGCAATGGGACATCCCAGTGAGGATATTGAAGCTGATATTTTATCGCTGATTCGCCGTTGGGAAAAAGTGTTGGCTGGTATTCGAAATAATTCGGGGCCGGCATTGATTTTAAACGAAGAGAGTCGTACGACCACGATTATCCGTGATTTGCTGAACGGGTCGTTTAGCAATATCTACGTGGATGACCCTACAGTGCATGAAGAGGTTCGTGAGTACATTCGGACCATTGCGCCGGAGAAAGAAAAAATCGTAAAGCTGTATAAGGGGAGTGTTCCCATCTTCGATAATTTCGATGTGTCGAAGCAGATCATGTCGCTCTTCAGTAAATATGTGTCGCTGAAAAAGGGTGCTTATCTGATTATTGAACATACCGAGGCGTTGCATGTGGTGGATGTAAACAGTGGCAATCGGGCAAAAGTTGCCGATGATCAAGAACAGACGGCAATGGATGTGAACTTGACGGCTGCTGCGGAGATTGCCCGGCAGCTGAGGTTGCGGGATATGGGTGGTATTATCGTGATCGATTTCATCGATATGCACAAGAGCGAAAACCGGACGGCTTTGGTTGAAAAGATGAAAGAGCTGATGGCCGGAGATCGGGCCAAACATACCATTTTGCCGTTGTCGAAATTCGGGTTGATGCAGATCACGCGGCAACGTGTACGTCCCGAAACCCATATTGACATGAGAGAGACATGCCCTACTTGTCATGGAACAGGGAAGGTTGCTCCGGCCATGTTGCTTGGTGAACGGATCGAAAATCAGATTGCTTATTACGCCAAAGAGCGAAGAATAAGGTATTTGAAACTGAGGGTGAGTCCGGTCGTTGCGGCCTATTTGACCAAAGGCCTCTTTTCTTTGCGTTTTCGGTGGATGGTAAGATACGGATGTGTGATCCGTATCGTGAAAAATCCGACAACCGGAATTATCGAAACACGATATTTCAATAAAGGGGATCAGGAGTTATTCTGATAAGAATAAGAAGAGAAGGATATGACTATCGACGAATTGCTGCAGCTTTTTTCGGGTCAACAGGCGTGGCTGATGCTTAAAAATGAGTTGCGTCCGGGATGTCGTCTGGAGTTGACCGGAGCTGTAGGATCGTCCTTTTCTTTGATTGCGGCAGAAATTCTTCGTCGAGAAGGTGGGGTGCACGTTTTTGTCATGGAGGACAAGGATGCTGCCGGCTATCTGTATAACGATCTCTATCCGTTGGTCGAAGAGAACCGGTTGCTCTTTTTCCCGACAGGGTACAAACGTTCGATTCAGTATGGACAGGAGGATGCGTCGGGGCTCGTCCAACGGACGAAAGCCCTGAGTGCGTTACAGCAGCACGAAGGAAGCGAAACTCTGGCCTTGTGTACCTATCCGGAGGCGTTGGTGGAAAAGGTTGTCGGACAAAAGACGCTGACCGAGAGTATTCTGAAACTTCATGTCGGAGAGCGTCTGGCGACGTCGTTCGTCGAGGAGGTGCTTACTTCGAACCGTTTCGAGCGGGTAGAATTTGTGTATGAACCCGGACAGTATTCGATTCGAGGCGGAATTATCGATATTTTTTCTTATTCCAGTAATGTCCCTTATCGGATCGACTTTTTTGGGGATGAGATCGATTCGATCCGGCCGTTCGATATTTCGACCCAGCTCTCTACCGGGAAGTTGGAAGAAGTCGAAATTGTTCCCAATCTGAAAGATTCGGAGCAGGGACAACGGGTCTCTTTTGCGGAATTTGCCGGTCCGGTGACCTATTGGATGGCCGATGGGGCCTACACGTTGAAACGCTTCGATGAGATCCGGACGAAAATGCTCGGCGATACGGAGCACCCCGAGGAGGTCGGACAACGGGTTACCAGTCGTAAGGAGTTTTTGCGGGATAGTGAAGAGAGCGCTTTTGTGTTGCTCAAAGATAACATTGCGGAGCGCCCGACGGAGAAGGCTATTACGTTCATGACGGCTCCGCAGCCCCAATTCAACAAGAAGTTCGAGCTGCTGGCCGAAGATATCCAGACACATCGGGAGCAGGGATACGAGACCTATTTCCTGACGGAGAACAAGGCCCAGATCGAGCGACTCGGAAATATCTTTAATTCGATCGGAGAGAAACACGTTCGTTTCGGATCGGTTCCGATTACGCTCCATGCAGGTTTTATCGACCACGTGACCCGTAAGTGTTTTTATACGGATCATCAGATTTTTGACCGCTATCAGCGGTATCGGATCCGGGGCGAGCTCGATCGGAGCGAAAGCCTTACCATTCAGGAGCTCAATTCGTTGAAGGTGGGGGATTATGTCGTGCATATCGACCACGGGGTCGGTCGTTTTGGCGGTCTGGTCCGCACGGTGGAGAACGGCAAGGTGCACGAGGCGATCAAGTTGATCTACCGCGACAACGACGTGCTGTTGGTCAACGTACATGCGTTGCACCGCATCTCGAAATACAAGGACAAGGACAGCGAGCCACCCAAAATCTACAAGTTGGGATCGGGGGCATGGCAGCGGATGAAGCTCAATACGAAGAAGGCAGTCAAGGACATCGCCCGAGAGCTGATCGTACTCTATGCCAAACGGAAGGCGAGTCAAGGGTTTGCGTTCTCGCCGGACAGCTATCTGCAGCACGAGTTGGAGGCGTCTTTTATTTATGAGGATACGCCCGATCAGCAAACGGCTACGCAGCTTGTCAAACAGGACATGGAGAGTGCAACGCCGATGGATCGGTTGATCTGCGGCGATGTGGGCTTCGGTAAGACGGAGGTGGCGATTCGTGCGGCATTCAAGGCGGTGGCCGATTCCAAGCAGGTGGCCGTACTGGTTCCTACGACGATTCTGGCCTTGCAACATTACCGGACCTTTAATGATCGATTGAAGGATTTTCCTGTGCGGATCGAGCATTTGAGTCGGGTCAAAAGTGCCAAGGAGACTCGGGCCATACTTGAGGCGGTGGCTGCAGGCAAGATCGACATCTTGATCGGGACGCATAAAATTCTCGGCAAAAATGTCGTATTCAAAGATCTCGGGCTGTTGATTATCGATGAGGAGCAGAAGTTCGGCGTCGCGGCCAAGGAGAAGTTGAGGCAGATCAAAGCGAACATCGATACGTTGACGCTTACAGCTACCCCGATTCCTCGTACGCTTCAGTTCTCGCTGATGGGCTCGCGCGACCTGTCAGTAATTACTACGCCGCCGCCTAATCGTCAGCCGATTGCTACGGAGAGTCATCTTTTCGATGAGGAGATCATTCGCGAGGCGATCGAGTATGAGTTGGCCCGGAACGGACAGGTCTATTTTGTCCATAATCGCGTGGAGACGATCGGACAGATCGAACGGCTGATCCGGACACTCTGTCCACAGGCTCGTGTGGCAGTGGGACACGGCAAAATGGATGCCCGAGAACTCGAAAAACTGATGATGGATTTTATCTACGGTGAGTTCGATGTATTGGTTGCGACGACTATTATTGAGTCAGGAGTCGATGTTCCCAATGCGAATACGATCATCATCAACAATGCCCAGAATTTCGGGCTCAGCGACCTGCATCAGTTGCGCGGGCGTGTCGGACGATCGAATCGGAAGGCATTTTGTTACTTGCTAACTCCGCCAGACGAAACGCTTATGCCCGATGCTCGGCGAAGGTTACGGGCCATCGAAGAGTTTTCCGATTTGGGTTCCGGATTCAATATTGCCATGCAGGACCTCGATATTCGGGGGGCAGGAAATCTGCTGGGCGGGGAGCAGAGCGGATTTATTGCCGATATCGGTTTTGAGACCTATCAGAAGATTCTCAATGAGGCGATTGCCGAACTTCGCGAAGAGGAGTTTGCAAGTACAGGCCGTACGGAAGGAGCGGGTACAGTTCCCGAACCGACAACCTATATCTCCGATTGTCAGATCGACACCGATCGGGAGGCTTTTATCCCAGATGTATATGTCAGCAGCGGAGCAGAAAAGATTCGTCTTTATAGGGAACTGGATCATATTACCGATGAGGGTCGGTTAGTGGTATTTGAAAAGAATCTGGTTGACCGCTTCGGCCCGATTCCCGAACCGACCCGCGAGTTGTTCGATGTCGTTCGGATGCGTTGGCTATGTATTCGGCTCGGTTTTGAAAAAGTGATTGTTAAAAATGGGATTTTGATTTTGAAATTTATTGAAAATCAGAATTCTGCGTATTATAAGAGCGCGCTTTTTGGCGGGATCCTGAAAAGTGCTACTCGTCCCGGTAGTAAATTTATTTTCAAACAGAACAATAATAAGCTCTCAATTGTAGTTAGAAATATAAAAAATATAGCGGAAGCAACTCGTAGTCTTCAGGAATTGGAAGAGAAAGTAAAAGCGGAGCTGTCGAATCAAACGGCCTGATCTTCGGAAGAAGAGGGTAGAAGTGTCTGGTTTGCAAAGGCCGTTTTTTATCATTAATTTTGTCAAGATGAATTTGGCGATCGACATAGGTAATACCCTTGCAAAACTGGCCGTAATTGACGACGGACAGATGGTCGATTTTCAAAAGACCGAGAAGATCGACAGCGCTTTTATCGAAAGACTTTTGGAGGAAAATCCCGAAATCGATGCTGCAATTATCGTATCGACGGGTGAATCTGGATCTGAATGGCAGCAGATGCTTGAAAAACGGATGAAACGGTTCGTTCGATTCAATGCAGAGACTCCGATTCCGATTGAAAATGGATATGAAACTCCTCAGACATTAGGTCTCGACCGTTTGGCTGCAGCGGTAGCCGCTAATGCGCTCTACCCGAACAGCAATGTTGTGATTGTTGATTTTGGAACGGCCATAACAGTCGATTTTGTTTCAGCAGAGGGAAAGTTCTTGGGAGGAAATATCTCTCCAGGTGCTGCAACACGGTTCAAAGCTCTTCACCATTTTACAAAACGATTGCCCTTGTGTGAGTTGGATGAGGACTCGGTTCGTTTATTGGGTAATTCGACTTTGACGGCAATCGAAAGCGGTGTGGTGAACGGCATCGTCTACGAGATCGAAGGTTATATTCGCGATCTGCAGCAACGTTATAACAATCTGCGCATTATTTTCACCGGAGGTGAAAGCGATTTTTTTGCTAAACGATTAAAAAATACGATATTTGCAACCTATGACCTTGTGGCATATGGTTTGAACCGAATTTTAGAGTATAATGCAAAATAGTAGACACATTCTTCGGGTTGTCCTGTTGCTGCTGTCGGTTATTCCGCTGGCAATGTACGGACAGAACAGCAGTCTGAACACATTTTCTCCTTATACATTTTACGGCATAGGTGATTTTGCAACTCAGGGACCGGGTTATATCCGGTCGATGGGAGGTGCCGGTGTAGGACTTCGGAATTCACTGAAGATAAACTATATGAACCCGGCTTCATATAGTATTATGCGGCAAAAAACCTTTCTGTTTAACGTGGAAATGGAGGGCGTTAATACCTATTCGAAAACATCGGCCGCAAAAACAAGTCATAATTCAATTAATGTCAGGGATTTGTCGTTGGCGTTTCCATTGACACGAGGGATTGGTATCGGGTTCAGCATGACACCTTACAGTTCGGTAGGATATCGTGTTGATATGGATGAAACTGATCCTACGTTTTTGGCCAACAACATGAATGTCATTTATAATTATGTCGGCGAAGGTAATATTGTCCAATCTAAATTAGGGTTGGGTGTACAGGTCACCAAACGGCTCTCTTTGGGTGCGGATCTGATCTATTATCATGGCCGGTTGACTAATTTTTTCAATACGACAATCAGCTCGATTCTTTCGACCGAAACGTTTAATAGTGTTGAGGGAACGGCACGGAAACAGATCTCCAAAGTGGCTTCCAATTTCGGATTGCAATACGATATTTTACTCAATGAGAAGCGTATTCTGACTTTTGGTGCAACTTATCAACCTGGAGTAAATTTACGACCGAATACGACACGAGTTATCTATAGTACGAATATTGGCTCTGGGGCGATAGTCGATAGTGTTGGTAAAGAGAATTTTTATTTGCCTCATATGTATACCGTAGGATTGAGTTTTCAAACTATGCGGTTCGGTATGTCGGTTGATTATTCATCGCAATTATGGAATCAGGCACATAATACGGACGATTTGTTGAATAGTATTGAATTCAAAAACAGTCAATTCTTTAAAATCGGATTTCAGTACACTCCCAACCCGGGTGATGCTCGGCATGCATTGAATCGTTGGTCCTATCGTTTGGGATTCCGTTTCAACGATTATTATATGAGGATTAACGAGCACAACATCTACGATAAGGCGATTACAGCAGGAGTTGGAATTCCGCTTCGTTCGGCGTTCATGGGTACCAGTGCGGTTAATATCGGAGTGGAATTCGGTTGGCGCGGAAGAACAGAAGATGGAATGATCGGAACCCGTCAATTCCGTATGGTGCAAGAGAAATATTTTAAGATCTCTGTCGGGTTAAGTCTCTTCGGAGAGGATGATTGGTTTAAACGGTTTAAATACCAATAGTCGGATAAATCCTGTAAGGAGGATGAGTGTGAAAACGACCTTTTCTTATTTGGAATTTTTAAGAGGGACACTTCTTCTCGCAGGAGGTATTCTTATGCTGGAGTCGTGCAATAAGCAGCAAACCGTAGAAGAGGAGAAGCATAACCAGAACATGATCACTCAGCAGAGCGAAAACTTGGAGATCGTTCAAACCAAAGGTGGTAAACTGATCTACCGGTTTAAGGCTCCGCTGCTTGAAGAGTATGAATATGCCGCGGAACCCTATATCGAATTTCGGAAAGGCGTTGAAATTGAAACTTATAACGATACGACACAGCAGGTTGATGCCACGTTGACGGCAAATTATGCCATATATCTCAAGAATCAACAGTTATGGGAAGCGAAAGGCAATGTGCGAGGACATAATGCCGAGGAGAATCAGATTGAAACGGAGCAGTTGTTCTGGGACCAGAAATCAAAACGGTTTTATTCGAATGTCGATTCCAAAATTACGCAGAAAGATAATGTCGTTTATGCTGATCGCTTTGAATCGGATGAGCAATTCAACGATTTTGTGATGAGTCGGGTGAAAGGGAGAGTGTTGGTCAATACAACGCCGAATCGAGGTGCCGATTCATTATCTGCCGATTCGATGTTAAAACCTACCGCAGCACCTGCATCGCCGAGTAGACGGCAACAGCCAGAGGTAGAAGAGCCCGATTATCCGGTGATTCGAGAGGGAGAGGCTGTCGCTCGTCCCAAACTCAAAGGGGATAAGGACAAGAAAGATTCGGATGATTCCGATGCGGATTGAAAGTGAAAAAATGAAACGGTGGAAGTCGAACCGTTTACCCCTTCCCTTAATAAGATCTAAAGTTATAAGTTAAGGAGTAGCGCCTGTAAAAATGCGTCTGAAATCCAGTGTTTACTGTGCGAGAGCAAAAAGAATTTTTGTAGAAAGATCTGTCGAGAGATAAATTTTAAGGACTGAACCAGAGGCCGGTTTGCCTGTATTTTAAAATAAAAGTAGTTCTACCTCTTTGGATAAAACGAATGAAGCGGTTGTAGCAGTATTTATCCGTGAATCAGGTGGATGAACTCCTCTCTTGTACGCATTTGTGTCAAAAAAGCGCCGGTAAAAGCGGAAGTAGTGGTCATGGAGTTCTGTTTCTGGACACCGCGCATCTGCATACACATGTGTCCGGCTTCGATAACAACTGCAACGCCCAGCGGATTGAGCGCTTCCTGAATGCAATCCCGAATCTGTACGGTCAACCGCTCCTGGACCTGAAGCCGGCGGGCAAAGGCCTCCACAACACGGGCAATTTTGGATAATCCAGTGATGTATCCGTTTGGAATATAGGCTACGTGCGCTTTCCCATAAAAGGGCAACATGTGGTGTTCACAAAGAGAGTATAGCTCGATGTCCTTAACGATTACCATATGGCGATAATCTTCCTTGAATCGGGCGGAGAGTAGAATGTCGCGCGGATTCTGGTCGTATCCCTGCGTCAGAAACGACATGGCTTTGGCGACCCGTTCCGGGGTCTTGAGCAGACCTTCACGGGAGACATCCTCTCCCAGCAGTTCCAGAATGGCTTTGTAGTGTTCTTTTAGCTTTTCGATCGTCTCGGGACAGAATATCTCCTCTTTTGTATAGTTACCCATCGCTACATTCGGTTTGAAAACAGAGGCAAAAGTAATACTCTTGTGGCAGATAACAAAACAGAAGAAGCGCTTCGCTGTTTCGAAGGGCTTCCGCCGCGTTCGGCCATGAGGTGATGGCCCTTCCGATTACATCTTATCTCCGTAGGCGAGATCTCCTGCATCGCCCAAACCCGGGACTATATAGGATTTGACGGTCAGTTCGGCATCCACCGTACCGCACCAGATGTCAGTATCCTGAGGTGAAAAGTGTTTCTGGACGTAGTCGATTCCCTCTTCGCTGGCAATGACTGCGGCGAGGATCGTCTTGCGGGGACGTCCTGCCTTCTCGACAAGAGCTTGGAATGTCATGTCCAAAGAGGCTCCGGTCGCGAGCATAGGGTCGACAATCAGCAATGTCTTTCCCGTGAGTTCGCAGGTGGATATATATTCTACGTTTATTTTGAAAGTCCCGTCTTTACTGTATTTGCGGTAAGCGGAAACGAATGCATTTTGTGCGTCATCGAAATAATTCAGGAAGCCTTGGTGAAACGGAATCCCGGCCCGTAGGATTGTGGCGATAACGATCTGATCGTCAGGAAGAGCAACTTCGGCTTCTCCGAGCGGTGTTTCGACCATCCGGCGGCTGTAATGCAGCGTTTTACTGATCTCATAAGCCATCACTTCGCCGACCCGTTCCAAATTGCGGCGGAAACGCATGCTGTCCCCCTGAACCGTTACGTCGCGCATCTGGGCGATAAACCGATTCAGAATCGTATTTTCACGATCCAATATTCGTATCATTTTCGTCGTATTTATATTTGTAAATATACGCAGTTCGCTCGAAAAAAACAATCAGTACAGAAAATTATTGAACGGATAGCGACCTGCATGAATTTCGCGAACCATTCCGTAAAGGTCGTGTCGGAACTTATCGATGTTGATCCGTTCACGGGCCGAGAGGAAGATACAGGGAGTGTTGTTGCGTGCGATCCAGCTCTGTTTCAGATCGTCCAACGAGCGGTTCTCTTTGGTGGCTGGGGTCAGGTCGTCTTCGTCCTTGGGGATGTAAGTGTAAGCGTCGATCTTATTGAAAATCAAAAACACCGGTTTTTCACCAGCCCCGATGTCGAGCAGTGTCTGTTTTACGACGTCGATCTGCTCCTCGAAATTCGGGTGCGAGATGTCGACGACATGCAGCAGCAGATCGGCTTCGCGTACCTCGTCCAAAGTCGACTTGAACGATTCGACTAATTGGTGGGGCAGTTTTCGGATAAATCCTACCGTGTCGGAGAGCAGGAAGGGCAAGTTGTCAAAAACTACTTTGCGGACTGTCGTATCGAGCGTGGCGAAGAGTTTGTTTTCGGCGAAGACGTCGCTTTTCGAGATCAGGTTCATGAGGGTCGATTTCCCGACATTTGTGTAACCGACCAGTGCGACCCGCACGAGCGATCCGCGGTTGCTGCGTTGTACGGCCATTTGACGGTCGATCTTTTTGAGCTGTTCCTTGAGTCGGCTGATCTTGTTGCGGACGACACGTCGGTCGGTCTCGATCTCCCGCTCTCCGGCACCGCCTCGAGTTCCGGTACCTCCCCGTTGTCGTTCGAGGTGTGTCCACATGCCCGCCAGACGCGGCAGTAGGTATTGGCATTGTGCCAGTTCGACCTGAGCTTTGGCATATGCTGTTGTGGCCCGTTGGGCGAAGATGTCGAGAATCAGGCTTGTCCGGTCGTAGATCTTGATCTTCAAAGCCCGGTCGAGGTTACGGAGTTGAGAGGGCGACAGTTCGTCGTCGAAGATGACGCAATCGATCTCGTTCTCTTCGATATAGGTTGCCACCTCGGCCAGTTTGCCCTCTCCGATGAAGGTTTTGGACGAGGGGTTGGCCATCCGTTGGGTGAACCGTTTGACGGAGACGATTCCGGCCGTCTCGGCCAGAAACTCCAGCTCGTCGAGGTATTCGGTTACTTGTCGCTCCTCCTGTTGATCGCGGATGACGGCGATCAGTACGGCTTTATACTCGGTTTTTTGCATGCTGTTTCTGTTTTGCGAAGTCGAAAAAGGTGTTCCGGAATCGAAAGGAACACCTCATGTTTATGTACACATTGTACACACACAATGCTACAAATTTAGTAAAAATCTTTGTGGTTGAGTCGACGGTTCCGGATTTCCCTAGATTTTGGTTGGGGCAACAGGAAAATGCTTCGGCGAGATTTTTGCGAGGTTTTTTGGAGGAGACGAAAAAATAGCTACCTTTGTAGCTCAAACAAGGGGGATTAGCTCAGCTGGCTAGAGCGCTTGCATGGCATGCAAGAGGTCACGAGTTCGAATCTCGTATTCTCCACTCGAACGCTCGCAATCTGCTGAAATTCAGCAAATTGAGAGCGTTTTTCAAAAACAAGCGGGACAGAAACGGGACAGTCCATTTTCACCGATTCCCCGCCTCGATAGTCT
>CALURC010000016.1 GCA_944323075.1 uncultured Alistipes sp.
GTACGACTTCGGTGGTTCGAATCCATCTCCGCCCACAACAACCAAACAATGCGGAAGTAGCTCAGTTGGTAGAGCATTAGCCTTCCAAGCTAAGGGTCGCGGGTTCGAGTCTCGTCTTCCGCTCTACGCATTAACAAATTGCGGTCGATTCAAAACACCTCACATTAATTGTTGAGGTGTTTTGTTTTATATATTTCCAACATATCAAAATTCCACACAACCGACCGTTTTCCCAAATGCGTCTTTTATTAGGTTTAGAAATTTTAAGCGCATAACGAAAATCGTTTCAGTCTCTCCAAAAGAGGATTCAGAGGCACATTTCCGGCGTTGGGTAAATCATTTCCTCAACAATTTATCCTCAAATATATTTTTGCTTCTCGGAAACAAAACTTCTTCCGATGAACGTCAAAATCCTTATTTTCCCTCTTTTGCTGCTAGTTCCTGCATGCGCCGACCGGCAGCAGAAATCCGAAACCCGGATGTATATCGAAACTGTTCAGGCCTCAACTGTAGAGATCAGTTCCTGTCGGGAATTTCCATTTATCTCCAAACCGCTACGCACCTCGACTCTTTCGTTCCGCGTTTCTGGACCTGTAGATCGTTTCGATGTCTATGCGGGAAACCGTTACCGTTGCGGCGAACTTATCGCAGGAATCGATCCGCGTGATTTCCAACTTCGTTACGAACAAGCCGAAGCAACCTATCGACAGGTTCGTGCCGACTACGAACGCATTTCCACTCTCTACGAAAAAGACAATCTTCCTGCCAGCAACTATGAAGCTGCACAAGCCGCATGCGTCGCAGCAGAAACCGCCAGAGATACTGCTCTCAATGCACTGAAAGACACAGAACTTCGCGCTCCGTTCGACGGTTATGTAGGCGAAGTATTCATCGAACGCTATCAGGATGTCAAGGCTTCACAACCGATAGTCTCGTTTGCTGATATCTCTTCGCTGCGTATCGAAATTTACGTCACTCAAGAGATTGCCATGCAGGCGGAAAATCTACACGAAGTAGAACTTGAGTTCGATCATTGCATCGGGCAAACATTCCATGCAGAAGTAATCGAGTGTGCACGGAGCACTACGCCGAATAATCTATCCTACTTGCTCACGGCACTGCTTCCTAATCCCGATGGTGCACTTCCTGCCGGACTATCGGGACGGGTTCGTTTCAATCTTCCGGGTGGATCCAGAAAAACGGTAGCCATCCCCCAAAAAGCGCTATGCCACACATCTGGATCAGGTGACCACGTTTGGACAATAGAGCCATCCACAGGCAAGGTTTCACAACGTCCCGTTGTTGTCGGAGAACTGCTTCCTGACGGACATATCTCCATAACGGAAGGTCTAAACTCGGGTGAAACGATTGCCGCAAGCGGACTTCGTTTTCTCCGCGAAGGTTTGACTGTCGAACATACCCAAACGGAATAAGGTGCAAATCAAGGTATTTTCCAAAACCATGAAAGAACGAATCATCAACTGTACATTGAATCAAATCGAAGTATCGGGCCTTCAAAAACTCACAATGGACACCATTGCATCCGAGCTACACGTATCCAAGCGCACTATTTATCAACACTTTCAGAGCAAAGAACAGCTACTCGAAACATGTCTGAAAGAGTGGTTGTTGCGAAACCAACTTCTCGTACCGACAGGAGGGAATCTGATCGATGAACTGTGTGCACTCTATACAGGTATCCAGTCGATCGATTTACCGCAAGTCGTCCACCGCTGTAGCGAACTTCGTAAATATAGCGCTCCGGTTCATCTGTTTTTCCTCGAGCAACTCTTCGATTATGCCGATACCTGCGGCGTATGGGCCGAACGGGATGCCGATACCGGATACCTTCGCCGCAACATTTCTCGCCATACGGTCAGTGCTGTCGTATCCGATTTTCTGATCCGTCTTTTTGGAAACAGCGAAGACCATCTGTTCTATCGAAGCTACCTCTTGTCTCCCGAAATCCTCATTGTCTTCACTCGCGGACTCTGTACGATCAAAGGTCGTGCTTATCTCGACCAACGGCTTAAAACTTTGGCTTAAGATGAATACGCTAGTAAAATACTTTTTGAAAAACAAAGCGGTAACCTGGTTATTACTGATTCTGGTGCTCTTCGGCGGGTTCTATTCCTACACCCATATGGGCAAACTCGAGGATGCTCCCTTCACCATAAAACAAGCGCTCGTCATAACACCCTACCCGGGTGCTTCGCCGGAAGAAGTGCGTAATGAAGTGACCGATCTTCTGGAGGAATCCATCCAATCACTCGACGAACTCTATTATGTCAAAAGTGAAAACCGTACCGGGATGTCCAAAATCACGGTTTACGTCAAAAAAGAGGTACGGGCCGATGAGATGCAACAACTGTGGGACAAACTACGACGTAAGGTTGCCGACGTACAGGGACGTCTTCCCGACGGAGCCGGACCTTCGATCGTAAACGATGACTTTGGAGATGTTCTCGGTGTTTTTTACGGATTAACCGGAGAGGGACATACATGGCGAGAGTTGGAAGACGAAGCCAAGCGTCTCAAGGATGAGTTATTAACAGTTCGGGACGTCGCACGTGTGGAAATATGGGGATCACAGACTCCGACTGTTGAAATCACGATGGCTCCGGCCATATTGGCACAGAGCGGGCTGACAACTTCCGATATCGCACAAGCCTTTGCCGAACAAAACCGTGTAGTCGATGCCGGAGGTTGGGAAATTACGGAAAGTCGGCTGCGGATCGAATCGACAGGCACATTCCGTTCACTCGATGACATCCGGCAAATGACCATTACATCACCCACAGGAGAGCACTTCCGACTGGGAGACATCGCACGTGTCGAGGAGAGCTATCTCCATCCAGCAACCAACCTTATGCGTATCGACGGCCAACCGGCTCTGGGCATAGCGGTCGCAACGGTCTCGACAGGCAATGTCGTGGAGATGGCCCAAGCCGTAGCCAACCGGATCGACACCTTCACAGAAAGCCTTCCAGAAGGTTATACCCTTCATTCAATCTACGATCAAGGACACGAATCGGAAGTAGCCAATAGAGGGTTCGTCTGGAACCTGGTGATTTCCGTTATAACCGTCGTCGCTATTTTGCTTTTCTTTATTGGACTACGCAATGGTTTATTGATCGGTAGCGGACTGATTTTTTCGATCTTCGCCACGCTAATGGTCATGCAAATCGAAGGTATCGCCCTTCAACGCATGTCACTCGCCGCCATCATCATCGCCATGGGTATGCTCGTCGACAACGCCATAGTTGTCTCGGACTCGGCTCTGGTCAACATGCAACGAGGCATGCGTAAACGCATAGCTATTCTACGGGCCTGTTCTTCAACTGCCATTCCGTTACTGGCCGCTACACTGATCGCCATTCTGACCTTTTTACCCATCTACTATTCACCTCACATCACCGGAGAATTACTCTCTTCATTGGTAGTAGTAATCGGTGTCTCACTCCTTTTCAGCTGGATTTTCGCCCTGACACAAACGCCTTTCTTTATTCAGGAATTCGTACCGAGACCCAGACCGGATCAGATTAAGGCAGACCCTTTCTGCGGAGGGTTTTATGAGCTCTTCCGCACCTCGTTGCGTGCTGTTATCCGTCGTAAATTCATCGTAATCGGAACACTTCTGTTGTTACTGGGTGCTGCGGCATGGAGCTTCCGTTTCATCCCCAAAGTATTCACGCCCTCCCTCGACAAGCCCTACTTTACGGTCGACATGTGGTTTCCCGAAGGAACGCGTATCGAACAGACCGACACCCAAGCTTCAGACATCGCCGCATGGATCAATAGTTTCGAATCAGTAGAACGTATCTCGACTTTTGCCGGACGTACTCCACCACGTTACTATCTCTCAAATGCCTCTTTCGGCCCCCAACCTAATTACGCACAGCTATTGGTCAAATGCCACTCCTCATCTGAAGCACGAGCCTTGCAAACTTTTTTACAGGACTCTGCCCGGCGTCGCTACCCCGAGCCGCTGATCAAGGTCAACCGCTTTGAACTGAACACCCAACCAGAAGCCCTGATCGAAGCTCGTTTTTTGGGACCCGATCCGGCAATACTCGATTCATTGGTCGGGGAGGCCATCGAAATCATGCGTCGCAATCCCAAAGTCGCCGACGCCCGTAACGAATGGGGTAACATGGCCATGATGATTCGTCCCGACTACGATGCAGTACGGGCCGGAGCAATGGGTATCACAAAGGCACAAATGATGGAATCCGTACGAGCGACAGGCGATGGCCTCGCTGTAGGAGTTTATCGTGACGAAGAAGACCGAGTCCCCGTCTTGCTGCATACTACGTCCCCGGAACCTATTGATTTCAAAACACTTTCAGTCTGGAACGGTAATCGATCGGTTCCGCTCACTCAACTCACGCGGGACATCGAAACCACATGGGAATATCCGCAGATCCGCACCTATAACCGTCAGCTGTCAATGGCCGCGATGTGCGGTGTCCAGCCAGGTGCGACCATGGCCGAAGTCCACAACGAGATCCGCAATGACATAGAGAATATTGAATTGCCAGAGGGATACTCTTTCTTTTGGGACTCACAATTCAAAGATCAGAGCGAGGCAATGGATGCTTTGATGAAGTATTTTCCATTAGCCTTCTTAATACTAATTGTAATCCTTGTGGCGTTGTTCGGAAACTACCGTGAACCCCTCATCATTCTCTGCATACTACCGCTATCGCTTATCGGTGTTGTCATAGGAATGCTGATTACAGGTTTCGACTTCGGATTCTTTCCCATCGCCGGATGGCTTGGCCTTTTAGGTATGATCATCAAGAATGTTATCGTACTGATCGACGCAATCAACGAACAACATCGCTCAGGAGCCTCACTCCAACAAGCTATCGTCGAAGCTACCGTAACCCGTACAAGACCCGTTCTGATGGCAGCCATCACAACCATTGCCGGTATGATTCCGTTGCTCTTCGATATCGCTTTCGGAGGCATGGCTGCAACCATCATTTTCGGCCTCACTTTTGCCACAGGGCTCACCCTTTTCGTGACCCCTGTCCTATACGCCCTTTTCTATCACGTAAAAATTCGTTAACGATGAGAGCTTTATCTATATGTTCTTGCTTCTGTTTACTTATGATGGTCCAACCGACCGTCGCTCAACCGTCCGCAGATTCTCTGCTCGTACGTTATCGACAGATGGCCTTAGATTATGACGATGATCTGAAAGCCGCAACCAAACGTATCGAAGCCTGTTCCGAACTGGAACGTGCAGCCCGGTCCGAACGCATTCCCACACTCTCGGCTGGTGGCGACTTTCGCTACACGGGCAATCCTTTGGAATATTCTACCGACCTTCCTGACATCGGGTCTATAACTTTACAGGGACAGAACTGGAGATACGGAGCTTCCGCCACCCTGTCACAACCCCTATACACAGGAGGTCGAATCACTGGTACGATCCAGATGGCCGAATCCGAAACCAGAATGAGTGAGGCCCAACGTGAAATACTCCATACGGAGATCTGCTACCGGGTCGACATACAGTATTGGACGACAGTGGCTCGCTACGAACGGATGTATGTCGCCGATGAGTATCTCCGCGCGGTATCCGATTTGGAACGACTCGTTCGGGAACGGGTCGAGGCTGGAGTATGTGACCGCCAAGAGTTGCTGACAGTAGAGGTAAAGCACAACGAGGCCCGCTACAGATTACTACAGGCACAAAGTGACTTCGAGATCGGACGCATGGCACTCAACGCCCTGATCGGACAACCGCTCGACACACAAATTCCAATCACCAATAATCTCCCCGATATCGCACCGGGAGCCTCCGAACTACCTCAACCAACTCTGCACCCCAACATTCGACTGGCTCAAGAACGTATCAAATGGGAGAAAAGCAATCTCCTTTTTCGAGATGCCACATACAAACCCCAACTTCAACTTGGAGCAAATGCAGGGTACTTTGCACCTGGATATGACTTTCGGCCAGATCTTTCACCCAACTACACGCTCTACGCACAACTCTCAGTTCCGATTTTTCATGGAGGCAAACGCCACCGCGAGCGACGTGCCGCCGAATACCGAATCGGTATGGCAAACGATGTTCTGCACCAAACCGAGACAGACCTCAACCTGGAAACCCGAACAGCCCGTACAGCCCTTTCAGAGGCAGCAGAGCGAGTTACCCTTGCCCTATCATCGTTAGACAAAGCGAATGAAAACGAACGTCGTGCCACGGAGAAATACACCGAAGGAACCATCTCTATTTCTGAAGTAATCGACGCTCAGATTTACCGACAAACCGCACAAGAGAACCTCATCTCAGCCAAAGTCGCTGCCCTGATACACTTCTCCGAACTTATGAAAGCAACGGACGCATATCGTTTCTGATAAGTTTTGTATCTTTAGGCATCAAAATCTCTGTATCGCAACATGAATACCGATCGTAAAAACCGATGGTTGTCCGGCGTGTTATTTTCAGGGTTGGGTCTTTTTGCCTGGCTGTTGCTTACCGGTTATACAGAACTTACACCCCGCACTGAAGCCGTCCTGGGTACAAGTTGGGGTGCGGCATTTCTGGTCATACTCTTCAACGTTTTGGGTTTTCTGACGTTACGCATATCAGAATGGCTTAACAATCAATATCTGTTACACGCCCGCCGTAAATGGAAAATCGCCGCAGCATATTTTGCCGTATTGGGAATGTTCTTCGTTGTGGATTATGGATTTCTGGTATCCGGGAAACTGTTGGCCGGATCGCAACATCCGTTCTCCTTCCCAAACGGTGGAATCCGGATGCTAATCGTCGTATGGTTGGTCGAGTTGGCCGTATTGGGACTATTGCTTGCCAACCGGGCCATGCTCCAAGCCCTTCATCTAAAACAACAAGCCGTAGAGTTACAACGCGAAAACAACACAGCCCGTTATACGGCTTTACAACAACAACTCAATCCTCATTTCCTTTTCAACAGTCTCAATACGCTGATCGCTGAAATCGAATACGACCCTTCACAAGCCGTCTCATTCACCCGACGTCTTTCAGAGGTCTATCGCTACGTACTTCAAGTACAGGACCGTCCACTGGTCACCCTTAACGACGAGTTACGTTTCGCAGACGCTTATCTATACCTCCATCAGGTTCGGTTAGGCAACTGCCTCAACTGCCAGACACAGATACCCGATGATGCACGGGAGTTCCGTTTACCACCGCTCACCCTCCAACTGCTCATTGAGAATGTCATCAAACACAATACCATCACGACATCGCATCCTTTACAAATCGAGATATCGGCTTCGGACGACTGGCTCACTGTTTCCAATCCAATCTGTCCGAAGCGCAATGTAATATCCGGAGGCGTAGGGTTAAAGAACCTGTCGAACCGTTGTCAAATCATATTAAATCGTAAAATCGAAGTTTACCATACCGAAAAGCTGTTCACCGTAAAAATACCTTTAAACCATGAATAGACTCCGCATCGCTATCGTTGAGGACGAAATTCCAGCTGCACGCCTGCTTCGGACACTCATTGCCCGACTGCGTCCGACATGGGAGATCAACGTATTGCCCGGAAGCGTCGAAGAGGCCATACAATGGTTTGCCTCAAACCGCCACCCTGACCTCTTATTTTTGGATATTCAGCTTGCAGACGGCACCTCGTTCGAGCTTCTCTCTCAGGCACGTCCCTCTTCTGCTGTCATTTTTACCACTGCTTATGATGAATATGCGGTCCGTGCCTTCAGTGTCAACAGCATCGACTACATTCTCAAACCGATCGACGAAGAGCGCCTGGCAGAAGCAATTACTCGTTACGAGACTCTCCGTGAACGGGCATTGCCTCCCGACGACTATCTGGAAACCCTTCTCGATGCCTTACAACGACGAGAAAAACGTTTTCGAACCCGTTTCTTGATTTCTGGTCCCGATCGTTTTCTTACATTACCGGTCGAACAGATTGCCTATTTCTATTCGGAGAATAAAGTTACGACAGCTGTAACTTTCGCAGGACGCAACCACGTCGTAGATCTTCCTTTAAGCCGCCTCGAAGAGCAGTTAGACCCCGACCGTTTTTTTCGGGCCAATCGACAGATACTGCTTTCAGTGGGCGCCATTGACCGACTCGAACCCTATTTCAACGGAAAGGTTTCCGTCTCCGTACACCCGCCCCACAAAGAGAAAATTACTGTCAGCGAAGAAAGGGTTCCGCTTTTCAAGGCCTGGTTAAACTATTGACAATCCATACTATTCGGCCTTATTGCAACCTCACATGTTCTCCGACAAACAATATTTGAATAATTACAAAAAAAGGAGCCAAGATTAGGCTCCTTTTTTACAACGATCCATTCGATTTCTACCCGAAATCCTATTTGCCGAAAGTATACCGATAACGGAACCGTCCATTCGGAGCAGCATCCCCGTCACTCATACACTCCTGAATATCTCCCGATTTAACAGCATTATCCACCCATTTGAAATCGACAGTAAACTTTTTAGGATTGTCGATCCCGATAAAACTCATTGGCACAGCTACAACCATCTCGTTTCCTTGAATCCGATAAGCTATCGTCCCCAAATCACGCCAGTTCCAACCGTTGAGGCACATCTCCAAATGAGTTTCACGATCGTTTTCGACACGATTATTGATCACATATTGGAATCCTTCCCATGTTCCCCGATCACTACCTTTGACATCGAGAAACAGACGCATCCACAAGCTATCCGAATAGGGAGAAATCGGTTCTGCTGTCCGAACATAGAAATAGAGCGTTTTCCCATCATTTGCCACCTTCGTAGTGAGAATATCGTTGCGTCCCGTTGTATTGATCAACTGCCCCAACCGATATCCATATCCATGATGATTCCGATGAAACACATCTCCCTGATCATCGATATATTCGGCATCGACCTTCTCCCATGTCGACATGTCATCGAGCGACACCTTATAGGTCTTCGAATATACAGGCTGCTCCGACACCCCTTTGAATCGGCGGATAATATCGGCCATCTGATAGTAATAGTTATCACCGAAATCTCCACGCAACGGTTCTATGTCGCGGCTGAACTCGTGGTTATAATCATCGACGAAATAAGTATCTCCCGGTTTGATCGGTTTTCCGCACATCATTGTCGAATTTGCATCGGTAAACCTCATGGCCGACCATTCGTTCCATCCGGTAATCATCAAAAACTCGGGATCGATCTCAAGAGCCTGTTCTGCCTGTTCCGAAAAACATAATCCTTCGCCACTGCGATGCTCTTCGGGTTCCTTTCCATCATGGAAACTACGCCCGATACCTTCATGGGCATGAGTTGCAGGAGCGATGGATACCTGCTCCGGTTGATCCGGAGATTCATGCCATCCGGCTTTTTGAGGATACCTGTCAGCCCAAGGCCACTTATCCTTTCCATCCGCAAACCAATCCCACGCTGAACAGAACCACGAATGGCGTACTGTGAAAAAATCGGCGATTTCGGGCGTAACTCCCTCGGGTGGTGACAACAACAGCGGCTTCCCTTTCCAGTTAAACCACAGATCCTTATACAGACCCTTAGCATAGATATTGTCGTAAATACGCTGTACGGTACGGCGTGCAGCCGAATTGAACAGGAAGGCTATCTGTGGAGTTTTGGAGCCTTCAGACCGCATCTTCATATACGTTTCGCATATGGTTTTAACCGTAGGCAAATAGATCAAAGCATTGGTCACATCGAGAACAATGACGTCAACGCCTGCATCGGTAATCATTTGCGCATGCTTGCGAATAACCCACTCATCGTTCGATACATAATAGCCCAAATAAGGTTCTCCCCAATGATGGAACGCATGCACAGGTCCGTATTGAGGATCGGAGGGATTGGCATCGATCAACTTCTGGTTATCATACGGGGATAAGGAATCGGCCGGTGTCGGTATCATAACACCCTCATCGGGCAGGACAGGCATCGAACGATCATAACCGTGAGACCCGTGCCAGATTACATAAAACAAACCGACGGTTTTGTTATCCCGTTTTTCGCCATATTGCTCTGTTGAACCGAGCGATCGCCCCAATCCATCCTGAGCAACCCACGTATCGGGTTGTGTCTGCGCAGACAATGTTGTTGAGCAAACCAGCGCCGCCGCACACAGCAACCCGGTTTTACTCCATTTTTTTGTATTCATTTCAGGTTAAATTAAGTTAGTAAAATCCGACTGTATTTTTGACTTCAGCCGGACACAAATATAGCGAAAAACACTCAATCTCTAAATTTACATATCCAACAATCATTTTATAAAGACTGGTGTAAGCGTAACGTACATGTAATTTTCCAAGAAAAATCACAAAGAGTTTGGGTAAATTAAAAAATAATACTACTTTTGTGACCGCAAAAAGGCAATAGACTTTGCGCAATATTACATTTTGCTGTTGTAGCTCAGTGGTAGAGCACTTCCTTGGTAAGGAAGAGGTCACGAGTTCAAGCCTCGTCAACAGCTCTAATAAAAAGAGACTCATGATAGCATGAGTCTCTTTTTATTTTAACAACACATCCTTTCCGAATTCAACAATCTCTATTATTCAAAATTATTTTTCTTCAGCCAAACCAACAAGATATTCATGAAATATCAACTCCTTAGTTTCCACGACATATATCGTCAAATCAACACCTGATTTAACAAAGATACCCTTTAAAATTTCCATCAGAACAAACTTCGTTTTAACCCCATCAAAAAAATTCGATATTATCAACAAATCCGATATTCACTATATTTGTATAAAAACTAACCCAATATGAACCTACGAAAAATAATTATCGGAGGAGCACTCTCTTTCGTTGTCGGATTTTCCGACATTTCAGCCCAAAATCCTATTTTACCACCCACTGCTTTTATCCCCGACGGTGAACCGCATGTATTTGAATATCAAGGCAAGCTCCGCGTATTCGTATATGGCTCAAGAGACGAACGCGTTACAGCCTTCTGCGGATACGGCCACGATGTCTGGTCTGCCCCCGTAGACGATCTGACACAATGGACCAATCACGGAGAAATTTTTAACGTAAAACAGGTCTGGGACATCGGCTACGGGAAAGTCGAAGAACAACATTTCGGAGCACCGGATTGCGTCTACAATCCGGTAACTAAAAAATACTATCTATATACATTTCTGGGTAAACCCTACCAGCTGGATGGACAAGAGGGTCCGAAGGCTGGTCAACCCGGTGTGGTGTCCGGGTACGGCACTTTCGGTCCCAAATGTGTCATGGCCGAAAGCGATAGTCCGGCCGGTCCATTCGTAAACCCGGTCATGTGTGACTGGCCGTCGGTAAACGATCGGGGAACGTTCGACCCGTCAGTCCTGGTATGGCCCCAAGAAGATGGATCCGTCCGAGTATTTGCCTACTGGGGAATGTTTCGTGGAGACTGCTGGGCCGAGATCGACCCGAACGACATGCACACCATCATCAACGGAAAGACCCGCAAACCGGACAGAAATGCTTGGTACCGCACGCTCAATAATCCTGCCCTGAACGGATACGCTTCCCTGTTCGAAGCCTCATCAATCAAACAGGTCGATCGGAATAAATTCGTATTCATTTGCTCGGCGAATGAATTCATACCGGCGCTGACCTACTTTTACGGTGACTCTCCGGAAGGCCCATGGCACTACGGCGGCCGGATCATAGACAACATGCGGAACTGGAACGGAGGAAACAACCACGGCAGCATCGTAAAGGTAAAGGATAGGTGGTATGTCTTCTATCATCGGCGGACCAACAACGACTTCAACCGTCAGGCAATGGTCGAACCACTGGATCTACGCATCGAAGGTGACCGGGTCGTTATTCCTCCTGTAGAGATGACCTCTCAAGGCGTATTGACCGATGGATTGGACCCGTTCCGTTGCTATTATGCAGGAACGATCTGTTGGACGACACCGGGTGTATATATCAATGGTCCGCAACGGGAACCAGACGGAATGAATCCCGTTGTAATCGAGGGCAAGGAGAGCCGGATCGGATGGAAATATTTCAATTTCGGGCCAAAGCCTTTAAGCAATGCGGATCGCCTTTTCCTACGACTGAACATGCAATCGCTCGCACCCTGTCGGATGACACTCTCTGTCGCACTGCCGGCCGATGCCGACACTCCGGAAAAACATGTAATCTTGAAACAGGTCGACCTTTCCAAATACATAAAAGCGGACAGTACCTACCATTCGGTCACCATCCCGATCGACGATCTTGAAGAGAACCAAACACTGAAAGCCATTGGAGGACTATCCGGACAGAAAGCCTTTTTCCTGTCGTTCGACAATCAAGATCAACGGGTCGCCCTATTGCGGGAAATCGAGTTCATCAAGGGACGCAGAAGCCGGAGTGTTAATCCACTGCAACCGGTCGAGGTTTCGGAGGCCGATCATGGAAGCTGCTCGGTATTACCCACCAAAGGACGGGGTGGAGAGTCTGTAAAAATCACCGTAAATCCCGATACCGGCTATCGGTTATCACATCTGGAGGTACTCGACAGCCATGGAAACCAGATCGACTGCACGGCCAATGCAAAGGCTCCGTATGCTCCGGAGAGTTATCACTTCCGCATGCCGACCAATGCCGTGAACGTAATGGCTACTTTCGAGCCGGATGACGGGCATTGATCGTTCATCGAAAACAGAATCATTGTTTAATTTTAAAACTCAACAAACTACCCAAACACACAAAATCTCATCTATGCAAAACCTGAAATTATCTGCAACCTTTTCCGACTCCAAGCCCCATTACGACATATTGGATGGACTGCGTGGTGTAGCGGCAATTCTGGTCCTGTGGTATCATGTCTTCGAGGGGTATGCTTTTGCGGCCGGGGCCCCAATCATCGAAATGCCCAACCACGCCTACTTGGCGGTCGACTTTTTCTTCATTCTATCCGGATTCGTCATTGCCTATGCCTACGACGACCGCATAGGAAAGTCGATGCCACTCGGCAACTTTTTCAAACGACGTCTGATCCGCCTGCACCCCATGGTCGTATTGGGTGCCGTTTTCGGAGTCATAACTTTTCTTATGCAGGGCAGCGTGCAATGGGACGGAACTCATGTAATGACCTCGGCCGTGATGATCGCCCTGCTGTGTGCCATGTTTTTCATTCCGGCAGTGCCTGGATGCTACTACGAAATACGCGGCAACGGCGAAATGTTTCCCCTTAACGGCCCGGCATGGTCGCTGTTTTTCGAGTACATCGGCAACATCCTGTATGCACTCTTCATTCATCGTTTCAGCAACAGAGCCTTGGCCATCTGGACCGCTCTGATGGGAATCGGATTGGGCTTTTTCACCCTTACCGACTTCTCCGGGTACGGCAATCTGGGCGTTGGATGGACCCTCGATACCACCAACTTCATCGGAGGATTGCTGCGGATGCTCTTTCCGTTCAGCCTCGGCATGTTAGTTTTCCGCCACTTTAAACCAGTAAAAATACGCGGTGCCTTTTGGATCTGTTCGCTGATTCTGTTTGTTCTGTTCCACGTACCATTCATTCCCGGACTGATCCCCATCTGTTACAACGGACTGTTCGAAATGATCTGCATCACACTTGTTTTTCCCCTTTTGGTGTGGTTGGGTGCATCGGGATCAACGACAGACAGATTCTCTTCCGGCGTCTGCAAATTCTTAGGCGACATCTCCTTCCCCGTCTATATCATCCACTACCCACTCTATTATCTGTTCTATGCTTGGTTGATCAAGAACCAGTATTACACCTTCGGCCAGACGTGGGTAACAGCCATTTTGCTGATCGCGGGAAATATCGTTTTGGCATGGTGTTGTCTGAAGATATACGATGAACCGGTCCGCAGGTACCTTTCAAACCGTTTTCTAAACAGAAAGATCAAATAGCTAAAAACTGTGTCTGTCTGAACAGACATGGCATTGACCGGCGAGAGAAACAAGCCAAAGAAAGCACCTGCCTTCACAGGAAGCAGAAAAAAGGGCAGCGCCTTAATCGAATAAGGCGCTGCCTTTTTTTTACGTTTATATCCGGCTACAACGAAAACTTAACCCCCACGAAGCAGGTGCGCGGGAGAGTCGGCCCATAGACATAGGCCGCATCTTTATACTGTCCGAAATCAAGATCTTTCTGGTAGCTGTCAAAGATGTTTTTCATTCCTGCACTTAGTTCCATGCGACACTGTTGCGACAGCCGGAAATCATAGCAGAGGCGCATTCCCATATCCCAAAATGCCGGAGTCAACCGGTTTTCATCCCGTTCGATGACACCTTTGTTGTGCTGCACCAACATCTTCCCCGTAAAATTTCCGAAAAGCGAGAGTTTGAACTCATCGGTAAAGTTATAGTTCGCCGTCACGTATCCGTAGTGGTCCGGTGAGCGGAACATACACCGTTGTGCCGCCACCTCATCCGACCACGTTTCGGGCCTGTTGTAGCGGCTTCGCTGGAAGGTGTAACCAAGCTGCACATCGAAGCGGTTCGGGATTCCGAGTTTGAGTTCGGTGCTGATACCGGCTACCGTAGCTCCCGAAGCATTGCGCCGCTCCTTGATCGTATACCCGTGCTCGTCTTCTCCGATCTTTTCGAGCGTAAAGACGTTGTCCAACATCGTATAAAACCCTTCGATAAGAAGATTGGCCTGCAACCTCCCGAAGCTGTGATACAAGTCAATCGATCCACTCAAGCTGTGCGAATATTCGGGTTTGAGATCGGGCGCGAGCCGAATGATCGAGATGTTGTTGTCCAGCGCATCGATATGCAAATCTTCGTTGTAAGCTTGGGGAGCACGATACCCACTGGAATAACTGGCCCGCAATCCGACATGCTCCACCGGACTGTAACGTACATTGACCCGAGGCGAAAAGATAATATTTTGCATCAAGTTGTGCTTGTTCAGACGTCCACCTATCAGAAAATTCAGCTTTTCGCTCTTCCACTCGTTCTGAAAATAGAGTCCGGTGCAATGGGTTGTCTGCCGGAAATTCCGATCGAAACCGAGATACTGGTCGTGAAGCGCATTGTAATTGTACTCGATCCCGGCCGTCAAAGTGGCCGGCATGAAGAACAATCTGTAAAACGAATAGGAGTATTGCGTCCCCGCCACGAAAACCTGATCTTCAGTGGCGCCATACGTGTTGGGGTTACGATCCGTTCCGTAATAGCTGTTGCGGTCGATGTATTGCGCCGAGGTATAAACCCCCAGTTTATGTCGGTTATTCGGACTGAAATAGTCGAAATTCAACCCTCCTCCGTCGATTTTGTGTTCGATCTGCTCGGCAATATTGGCCATGTGCGGCGGCTGGTCGAACTGGTCTCCGCCCCGTCGGAATTCATGAATATGGTGGTACTCGGCCGTCAAACGGGTAAAAGGCGAGGTCTTATAGTAGGCTCTGAAACCGACCGTTTCCGAATTGAGCTTCGGAATATCCGAAAAGCCATCACCGTTCCGGTCATACTCATCCCGATCCTTCACCATTCCGAAGAGAAAAATTCCCATCCGGCCATCATCCGACACATAAGAACCGTTCAGCGATGTATTGAAGTCGGTTGTTCCGCCTTTCAGGATATCGGTCGTATGGGAAAGCATCGCCGAATTCCGCAACGGCTCCTTCGTGATGATATTGACCACCCCACCGATGGCATTCGAACCGAACAGCGCCGAACCGCCTCCACGGATCACTTCGACCCGATCGATCATCGCCACCGGCAACAATTCGAGACCATACACGGCCGTCAGCGAACTGAAAATTGGCCGACTGTCGATCAAAATCTGCGAATACTGACCCTCAAGCCCGTTGATCCGGAGCTGCGTCGTTCCACAGTTGCTGCAATTATTCTCCACCCGAAGGCCCGATTGGAAATTCATCGTCTCGGCCAAATTATTCGAGGCTGTTGTTTCGAACTGCTTCGAAGTTGTCACGGCAACGATCGTCGGAGAGGTTTTGCGACTGGTCTCCGTACGGTTGGCCGTCACGACAACCTCATCAAGCGACAGCAGGTCGGACTCCAATTCAAAATTGGCTTCGATCGTCCTATTTTTAACCACTTCAACCGTCCGTTCGACCGTCTTATATCCGAGTGTGGAAACAGAAAGCGTATATGAACCATTCGGCAAATTTTTCAAAAAATAGTGTCCCGTCGCATCAGTCATAACCCCAATGGTTGTTCCCTTAACGGCAACGGTGGCAAAAGCCAAATGTTCGTGAGTCGCGGCATCGACAACATGTCCTATGATATTAGCATCACTCTGCTGGTGCGGATGAACGGCAACCTCTTCTGCCAAACATACGACATGGGAAAGGAGTAACAAACTTACCCCCAAAATATATTTATTCATTATTATTTCGGTTTGATTTGATTGTATTTACTGACACATAAAAACAGGGAGACGAAGATCCACTTCGTCCCATCATGAAACACGAGATGTATCAGCAAACGGGAGGGGCACGCAATCCGGGGAGACGAACCGAAAGCGCACAACAGTTCTCCCTACTCGGAATTGCGAAGAGAAATCTCCGCTTCGGAAGAAGCGAAGCGAAAACAATCGCTACAGCTGCCGTCGTCAACAACAACGAAAGTTGCGCGATCAGTTGAAACTGTTGTGCTGTATGAGTATGGGTAGGGTTACTGGCCGATCCGGAGAAAAAGTGAGAATGGACGTATACCTGATTGTCTACCGTATGGACGTGGTAAAAAAGTGTAATATTGCTCCAGTACACTACGAATAGTACCAAGAGCAACAAGGCTTTTATATTTCGTCCGTATTTTCTCATGTAAACCGGTTATCGGCAGGGCAAATATAAGGTCTGGACACCGGAATAACAAATTCGGCCCCTACATTTACCTACAAAAGAGTATACCCGACACGAACAATATAATAAAATGCGATCCGGTTGACTAACAACCGGATCGCATGAACCTACAAAAATCTACTACTCTTCAGTGACAGAGTCGAGATGAAGGAATTTTTAATTCTGTTGCTTTCTGAACCGAAGTTCATTGACCAAACCGGCTATACCATAAACGATACATGTAACACCAGAAAGGATCAATATCGACTGAGCAACCGCTTGTGCATTAAACAGTACGATAATTCCGCATATTGTCACCAACACCGGTACTATATAGAAATAAATCGACACTTCAGTCCATTTACGCGCCGAAAACAGCATCATAATTTGTTGTAAACCTGCGACTACAAGCACGACACCCAAAACAAACATGAGTATCCCGACAAAGAACTTTGGAGCTACGACCAGCAAAAGACCCAACAAAAAGCTCCCAGCTCCTTCGATCGGGAAACGTACATTAGGATAGACGGACTTGTCTCGTGCAAAATAGGCAGCAATCGCAACGACTCCGGCAGCAAGGAACAGAGCCCCCATCGCAATTACCAATATATCCAAAGCGTTATCGGGCCACAACACGAGCATCAGCCCCAACACGACAGCCAACACGCTGCGCAGAATCGATTTGTTTACACTTTTCATAAATTTCCGGTTTTTAAGTTTTATCAAAGTTAAAACGATTTTTAGAGAAACGGAAAGAATACCTAACTTTTTTTAGAGGCAAACGACACAAGGAAACTCATATATTCATTACACTTTCTGTCGATTACTACCGACCCATCTTAAAACATTTTTCAACAATCTTTTACAGGACATTTGTCGCCCTCGCTTTTATAAAATTTTCAAAAAATATCGAATAAATTTTGTTTTTCTCATTCGACTTACTACATTTGCCTACACAAATGTCATGCAAAAAATGAAAGTGATCGTTTCAAATAGATGGTGGTGGCGCAGCTTACAACTTCCTCAGTCGTAAGGTTGCGGACTTGCGTATCTATTTCTCGATCTCGAACAAGCAATAAAGATATAAAAGCCCTGTCGTACTTACGACAGGGCTTTTTTCGTTAACCGCAATTTCAAATTCAAAAAAACTCATACCGATGAAAAAAACATTTCAAGTAGACGAAAATGGTTACTACGGCCCCTTCGGAGGAGCCTTCATTCCAGAGATTCTTCACAAATGTGTCGATGAGCTTCGCGAAAACTACCTGCCCATCATGGAGAGCGAATCGTTCCAGAAGGAGTTTAACCTACTGCTCAACGACTATGCGGGACGCCCGTCTCCGCTCTACTTTGCACCCCGGCTCTCCGAACGCTACGGATGCAAAATCTACCTCAAACGGGAAGATCTGAACCACACGGGAGCCCACAAAATCAACAATACGATCGGCCAGATCCTGATCGCCCAGCGGATGGGCAAGAGCCGGATCATCGCCGAAACGGGTGCCGGCCAGCATGGAGTGGCAACGGCTACTGTCTGCGCCATGAAAAACATGGAGTGTATCGTCTACATGGGAAAGACCGATGTCGAACGTCAGTACACGAATGTTCAGAAGATGCGGATGCTGGGTGCTGAGGTACGGCCGGTGACCTCGGGCAACATGACCCTCAAAGATGCGACGAACGAAGCGATCCGCGACTGGTGCTGCCATCCGACCGACACCCACTACATCATCGGATCGACCGTCGGCCCACACCCCTATCCCGACATCGTAGCCCGGCTGCAATCGGTTATCAGCAAGGAGATCCACAGCCAGATCCTCGAGAAGGAGGGCCGCGACTATCCGGACTACCTGATCGCCTGCGTCGGAGGCGGAAGCAATGCGGCGGGAACCGTATACCACTATGTAGACGACGACCGGGTCAAGATCGTTCTGGCCGAAGCCGGCGGTGAGGGCATCACCTCGGGCCGATCGGCAGCCACCATCCAGTTGGGCCGCGTAGGAATCATTCACGGATCGCGGACACTAGTCATGCAGAACGAGGACGGCCAGATCGAAGAACCCTACTCCATCTCGGCCGGATTAGACTATCCGGGCATCGGTCCGATCCATGCCAATATGGCCAAAGAGAAACGGGCGCGTGTCCTCGCCATAAACGACGATGAAGCCTTAAAGGCCGCCTTCGAACTGACCCGTCTCGAGGGGATCATTCCGGCACTCGAATCGGCCCACGCACTGGGAGCTCTGCCGAAAATCAAATTCAAACCGAACGACGTTGTCGTGTTGACCGTATCAGGTCGAGGCGACAAAGATATCGAAACCTATATTCGTCACATGTCATGAAAACATTCGCATATAAAACCACCAGTAAACAGGTGCTCGGAGATCTGCACTCTCCGGTGAGCATCTTTCTGAAGACGCGGGACGTCTACCCGCAATCGGCCCTCTTGGAGAGCTCCGATTTCCACGCCGGAGAGAACTCCCTCTCCTACATCGCCCTGTGTCCGTTGGCCCGTTTCGAGATCAATGCCGGAGTCTGCTCGAATCACCTGCCCGACCGCTCCGTCGAACACAAAAAACTGACCCGGGAGTACAACGCTACCAACGCCCTGAACGAATTTCTCGAACGATTCCACGTCGAAGGAAAATATGCCGACCGTTGCGGACTCTTCGGATACACGGCGTTCGATGCGATCCGATACTTCGAGGAGATTCCGGTCATGGAGAGCCACGACGAACGCAACGACGCTCCGGACATGACCTACATCCTCTACAAATATCTGATCATCTTCAACCACTTCAAGAACGAATTGACCCTGATCGAACTGCATGAGCCGGACGAACACCCCCACCTGCACGAACTCGAAAGCCTGATTAACAATCGAAATTTCGCCTCGTACGATTTTTCGCTGCGCGGCGAAGAGTACAGCACGATTACAGACGAAGAGTATCGGGAGTTCGTTCGCAAAGGGGTAGCCCACTGTCTGCGGGGCGACGTCTTTCAGATTGTCCTCTCCCGACGCTTCGTTCAACCCTTTGCAGGCGACGATTTTAAGGTATACCGGGCTCTGCGCAGCATCAACCCGTCGCCCTATCTCTTCTACTTCGATTTCGGAGGCATCCGCATCTTCGGTTCATCACCCGAGACCCACTGCAAAATTACCGACGGCATCGCCAGCATCGACCCGATCGCCGGTACCACCCGCAGGACGGGAGATGCCGTAAAAGACAAACAGCTGACCGAAAAGTTGCTGCACGACCCGAAAGAGAATGCGGAACACGTCATGCTGGTCGACCTAGCCCGAAACGATCTGAGCCGGAACACCCGAAACGTAAAGGTCGAATTCTACATGGAGCCCCAGTATTACAGCCACGTCATACACCTCGTGTCGCGGGTCAGCGGAGAGATCGAGCCGGGGAGCAATCCGATCAAAACGTTCGTCGACACCTTCCCTGCCGGTACGCTGAGCGGAGCCCCGAAGGTACGGGCCATGCAGCTGATCTCGGAGATCGAGCCGCACAACCGGGGCGCTTACGGTGGTTGCATCGGTTTCATCGGACTCAACGGCAACCTGAACCAAGCCATAACGATCCGTACGTTCGTCAGCCGCAACAACGAGCTTTGGTATCAGGCCGGTGCGGGAATCGTCGCACACAGCATTCCGGAAAACGAATTACAGGAGGTCAACAACAAGCTCGGCGCTCTGAAAAAAGCGATCGACATGGCCGTCACCCTTAAAAACTAAAGCCATGAAAGTTCTATTATTCGACAATTACGACTCGTTCACATACAATTTACTGCATATCCTCAAAGAGATAGGAGTCTCCACGGAGGTTTACCGCAACGACCGGATTACACTCGACGAGGTGGAACGTTTCGACAAGATCATCCTCTCGCCCGGACCGGGAATTCCCGAAGAGGCCGGCATTCTGCTTCCGCTGATCCGCCGGTACGCCCCGTATAAAAGCATACTCGGTGTCTGCCTCGGCGAACAGGCCATCGGTGAAGCCTTTGGGGCTTCGCTCGAAAACCTGTCCGAGGTCTACCACGGAGTCCAGACTCCGGTCAAGCTCGTCGCCCCCGACTACCTTTTCGACGGCATGGAAGAAACATTGATGGTCGGACGGTACCACTCGTGGGTCGTACGCCGCAGCGGTCTACCCGACTGCCTCACGGTCACGGCAGAGGACGAAGAGGGTCGCATCATGGCCCTGCGCCACAAAACGTACGACGTACACGGAGTCCAATTTCACCCCGAGTCGATTCTCACCCCTCAGGGGAAAAGAGTCGTCGAAAACTTTATCAACCATCGCTAAACGCATGAAACACCATGAAACAGATTCTTTATAAGCTGTTCGAACACCGGTATCTCGATCGCAAAGAGGCTCGAGACATCCTTCAGAACATCGCGAACGGTCGATACAACAATGCACAGGTGGCCTCATTGATTACGGTCTTTCTGATGCGCAACATCTCCGTCGAAGAGCTGATCGGTTTCCGCGAGGCACTGCTCGAAATGTGCCATCGGGTCGACCTGAGCGAATTCAATCCGATCGACATCGTCGGTACAGGCGGTGACGGCAAAAACACGTTCAACATATCAACGTGCGCCTGTTTCACCGTAGCCGGAGCCGGCTATCCGGTCGTCAAACACGGCAACTACGGCGCTACGTCGGTCAGCGGAGCCAGCAACGTCATGGAGCAGCACGGCGTCCGTTTTACCACCGACGACGACGCCTTGAGGCGATCGATCGACCGGTGCAACATCGCCTACCTGCACGCCCCGCTCTTCAACAAAGCGCTGAAGGCCGTCGCCCCGATCCGCAAGGAGTTAGGTGTCCGCACTTTCTTCAACATTCTGGGGCCGTTAGTCAACCCCGTCATTCCGAAATACCAACTGCTGGGTGTCTACAACCTGTCGCTGCTCCGGCTCTACACCTACACCTATCAGGAGAGCGGAACACAGTTCGCCGTAGTCCACAGCCTCGACGGATACGACGAGATTTCGCTTACGGACGACTTCAAGGTAGCCATGCCGAACAGCGAAAAACTGTACACCCCCGAAGATCTGGGTTTCCACCGCATCGAGGAGCAAGCGCTATATGGCGGGGAGACACCCCAAGAGGCCTCGAAGATTTTCGACCGGGTACTCGATGGCACCGCTCTGCCCGAACAGAAGAACTGCGTCATCGCCAACGCGGCATTCGCCATACAGGTCATTTGTCCCCAGAAACCGATCGACGAGTGTATTGCTGAAGCCCGGGAGTCGCTCGAGAGCGGGAAAGCCCTCGCCACATTCAAAAAATTCATCGAACTGAACAGTTAGCCGAACCATGAAAGATATTTTGCAAGAGATCGTCGCAACAAAGAGAGCCGAGGTCGACCGGAGGAAACGGGAAACGGATCTTCAGGCCCTCTACCGACAAGCCGAAACCCCGCGTACCACACGCCACTCTCTGCGGGAAGCCCTGTGCTCCTCCTCGACGGGGATTATATCCGAATTCAAACGTCGCTCTCCGTCGAAAGGCTGGATTAACCGTGAAGCCGACGTACAAAGCGTCGTTCGTGCCTACCAGCAGGCCGGAGCAACGGCCCTGTCCGTCCTGACCGACACGCCCTATTTCGGGGGTACGGACGACGACCTGCGAGCCGCCAGACAGGTGTGCTCTCTCCCGATTCTCCGCAAAGACTTCACGATCGACGAGTTTCAGTTGGTAGAGAGTCGAGCACTTGGAGCCGATGCTGTGCTCCTAATTGCTGCAGCCCTGACCCGTGAGCAATGCCGCCGGTTAGCTGAGACAGCACATCAATTAGAACTTGAGGTACTGCTCGAAATACACGATCAATCAGAGCTGGACTACTGTTCAGAGTATATCGACGTACTCGGCGTAAATAACCGCAATCTCGGATCCTTTCACACCGACGTAGCAAACTCCTTCCGACTGATCGAGCAGATGCCCCAAGAGGCAACCCCGATCTCCGAAAGCGGCATATCGAATCCGGACACCGTAAAAGAGTTGCGAGCCATCGGATTCAAAGGGTTTCTGATCGGCGAAAATTTCATGAAAACCGAAGCCCCGGGAGACTCTCTCAAAAGCTTTATTAACGCTTTAAATTAACAGACCTATGATCGTGAAAGTGTGCGGCATGAGAGACCCGGAAAACATTCGAAACATCGAGCAGACCGGCATCGACTGGATGGGCTTCATCTTCTATCCGGCCTCGTTGCGATACGTTCCGAAACGTCCGGAATATTTACCGAAAAAGGTCAAACGGGTCGGAGTTTTCGTAAACGAAAGCATGAAAGAGATACTTTCGATAACTGATCTATTTCAACTGGATTACATTCAGTTGCACGGACATGAATCACCCGATTTTTGCCGCATGCTCGAAACGCGTGGTTTGCGAACGATCAAAGCCTTTCCGATCGCCACGGCCGAAGACTTTCAGGCAACCGTGCCCTATTCAGGGTGCTGTACCTACTTTCTGTTCGACACAAAAACTCCTGCGCACGGAGGTAGCGGACAGAAATTCGACTGGGGTCTGCTCGACTCTTATCGCGGAAACACCCCATTTTTGCTGAGTGGCGGAATAGGAGTCGAAGACACAGAAAAGTTAAAAACCATTAACAATAAGCATCTTATAGGTTTCGATATAAATAGTCGCTTTGAGTCAACTCCGGGACTGAAACAGGTCGATACGGTACGCAAATTCGTTGAACAAATCAAAAAACATTAAGGATATGAATCGCATCAACAAACTTTTCCAACAAAAAAAGGAGGGCATTCTCTCCATCTATTTCTGTGCGGGCACTCCGACACTCGACAGCACCGCCGAAACGATCCACACGCTTCAGGACCACGGGGTCGACATGATCGAAATCGGCATTCCGTTCAGTGATCCGATGGCCGACGGAGCAGTCATTCAGGGTGCAGCGACACATGCCCTGCGCAACGGCATGAGCCTCAAACTGCTTTTCGAACAGTTGAAAGAGATTCGTCAAACGGTCGACATTCCGTTGATTCTGATGGGCTATCTGAACCCGATCATGCAATTCGGATTTGAGAATTTTTGTCGCAAATGTGCCGAATACGGCATCGATGGCTGCATTATCCCCGATCTACCCTTCCGCGAATACATGGAACACTATCGGGAAACAGCCCAACGGTACGACGTAAAGGTCATCATGCTGATTACTCCGGAGACGGATGACGAACGCATCCGCCAAATCGATGCCCACACGGACGGATTCATCTATATGGTTTCGTCAGCCGCTACGACTGGAGCCCAACGGAGTTTCGACGAACAGAAACAGGCCTATTTCCGACACATCCACTCAATGGGGTTACGAAACCCCTGCATGATCGGATTCGGCATATCGAATGCCGAGACCTTCCGTTCTGCCTGCGAAAACGCATCGGGAGCCATTATCGGCAGTAAATTCGTTTCGCTGCTCGAGGAGGAAGGGAAGCCGGGACCGGCCATCGAGAAGCTGTTAAAGGCCCTCGGCAAATAGATTCATACCGGTATCTCTGCAACAAGGAGAGCGGGAGGAGTGATAAAAGTTTCACTCCTCCCGCTCTTATATTTATTCACAAAATTCAGGATATAGGGTCTTTTCAAGAATAGGGACTTCGCAAGTACAAAACGCACGCACAAAATCAACATGAGCTGAGACATCAAAATGCAGGAGCCTCACGAGCAAAGGAATCGACAAGAGGAAAAACCTCGTAAACACAGAACCCAACAACTCCACAAAAGCAAGAGCTGCGCAAAAGCGAAATCCACAATTACCAAGGGTTTAACAACAGTAGAAATCTTGCAAAAGGGTACCCTGAATCATCGCTCCATCAGCTAACTGGCTCCGTTTTTCTATCTCTCCAATCGCCAACCGACACCGTTATCCCCAAACGCGAAAACTTCTGGAACATCGCCAGCCACTGTTATCTCAAAACGCCCTACCACACACAGCGCATCTTCTTATAGCTACCATCCCTCATTCGTCATCTAAAAAACGTACGGGACACATCCGCATCCGACGACACTACAACAGATCGAGCAGCTGTTCGGGCCGATCGATGATGAATGTCGCTCCATGCTCCTCCAGCTCGGCACGAGGACGGAATCCCCACGTTACCCCGACGGAACGCAGGCCGCTGTTGGCCGCCGTCTGCATATCCACCTTCGAATCGCCCATATAGAGCGTCGCATCCGGAGCAATCCCGACCTGCTTCAGAATATCGAACACGATCGTTGGATCGGGTTTCGGCTCGATGCCCTCTCGCTGTCCGAGCACCACGTCGAACGTCCCTTCCGGGAAAAACCGCGCAATCAGTTTGACCGTCGCCGCCTGATACTTGTTCGAAGCTACAGCCATCCGTATTCCGCGACGCTGCAACTCGGCAACCAACGCCTCGATGCCGGGATAGGGTTTCGTCAGATCGGTATTATGATCCGAATAATAGGCCACGAAATCCTGACGGACATGTACGATCGTCGCCTCATCGCGCGAGGCCTCGGGCAGGGCCCGTTCGACCAACTTCGTGATGCCATTGCCCACAAAATAGCGATAGGCAGCCTGTTCGTGGGTCGGAAATCCATTCAACTTCAACGCATGATTGGTCGCTGCAGCCAGATCGTCGATCGTGTCGAGCAGCGTGCCGTCCAGATCGAATATTATCAATTTCGTTTCCATACTCTTTGTCTTCGGTTTTGAACACGCAAAAATAGCGATTTCCTCTTTGTACACAAAACGGACCGGACATCAGAACGGATAACCGATCGCCAGATGCAGACCGAGTCCATCACGGAAATTCGAAATGTTGTAATAGCCCGGTTTGTCGGGATTCGGATAGGGCGTATGCAGTGCGATACCCAGATCGAGCCGAAGCACGAGGTAGCTGATGTCGTACCTCAACCCCACCCCCGTCCCGAGGGCAATCTGATTCCAAAATCCTTTCCAACGCAACTCGCCTCCGGGACGTTGCGGGTCGTTACGGAGCAGCCAGATATTTCCCGCATCCAGAAATACGGCACCGTTGAGCCGCCCCATCAGGCCAAAACGAAACTCGACATTGGCTTCCAGCTTGAAGTCACCGGTCTGGTCCAGATAACCATTTCGATTGCTCTCCGGCGGGCGATAACTGCCCGGCCCCAACGTACGCACCGTAAACGCTCGTATGCTGTTCGCCCCACCGATATAGAACTGCTCGCTGTACGGTAACACGTTCATATTTCCGTATGCATACCCCACTCCGACCAGAAAACGATAGGCGATCATATTCTGTTTGCGTCCCACATACTGGTAGAATTTCAACTCGCTCACATTTTTCACGAACTGGGCAAACCGGTTACCGAAAAGCTCTTTCGTCCCGTGATCCCCGCTGAGTTCCCATGCCAGATAAAAAAGATTTCCGGCCGATGACACCGTATTCTTCCAGAAAAGACGATTTGGACCATACATCTTGTCGAACGTATAGGCATAACTCATCGGGGGAATAAACTGATCCTTAAAACTCAAGGCAATAGCCGGATTTTCGGCCATCGTCTGATCGAACGCTGCAGTTGTATGCAACAGGTTGTTATAGACCAACTTGAGCAGTGACAATGTATGGTAACTGTTGGCCGAGGATTGAAAGTCGTACTCCGTCGACATATTGAACGACATCATCCGGAAAAATTTCGGACGATTCATCAAGTCGGCTCCGATCTGAAACGACGTCCGTGCCGGATAGGGATTACGACGAATCATCGAACGCGGCAGCAGCAGGCGTTTCAGATCCAATGAAGCGCTCAATCCGAACTCGTAAGAGTTCAAACGCGCCGCCCCCCCGTCCGTATTCTTTTTACCGGTTTCCCACTCGTAGTTTCCATTCAGCCGCAGAGACAGCACCTCCCCGCCACGAAACAGGTTGTTGTGACTCAAGGTAAGCTGCATGCCCGGTCCCAGAAAACTGTTCGACTTCGAGGTCACATTCGTCTCGAATTCCGCCTCGATCGGATAGTCAAACGTCGCCGAAATGTTCACATTAGCCCGGTCCGTGCCACTTAACGAATCCAACGAGGTAACCCCCATATTGACTGACCGAAAAATACCGAGGCTATTCAGGGCATTCTGGGTTTCTGTCTGACGTTTGACGGTAAGCAAATCGCCTGCGCGCACTTTGATGGATTTCGACAGCAGCCTCGGCCGTATCTTCATCGGTTGTTGCGTAATTACCTCCATTCCGGATATATGCAGTGTATCGACCGGACCGGGATTCGGTTGCATCAGCCTGACCGTCACTCGCCCCACCTTATAGGGTACCAGCACGGCCGGCGGAGTTCCCGGACGCAACCACATCCTCAACGCTACCCGACGGGCTGCCAACGACGTATCGGCCAAATAGCCGATATACTCCGGCCGGAAATAATAGTACCCCCGATCACGCAAGATCGAAGCTATCCTGTTCCGTTCGAGTGACATGCTGTCGGCATTGTACTGTGCGCCACTGCGCAACAACGAAGTTTTTCTCAGACTGTCGATCAACCTCGTGCCTACCCCACCGAAATCCAGATATTCGATCGAGCTATAATAAGAGGGCTCGCCAACCCGGACATGATACGACACTTTCGCTTTTTTCGGATTTCTTCGCGGCAAAAGTTCATACGTCGCCGAAGCATCGAAATAACCGAACTGGCTCAACTGATCCAAAACATACTTCGTCCGGTACTCCGGCTGCACTTTGGAGATCAGAATCGGGGTTTTGGAGAGTTTCCGATAGAACCAATAACGAAAACCCTTTTCCTTGGGGGTATAGAGATGATTGTAGGCCCAAAGGCCTATCGGGAACGGCGTGCGCCAATAGGGAGCATACAACGGATTGTTCGGGGCTACCGACAACGGTTCCTTCACGGCCGAGACAACATCCGACGACAGAACCACTCCGGAATCGGGTTTTATGTCGATCTTCTTGACACCCGTATACAGCACATCGCCGTCAGCCAGACGACTCGTCGTGGAACAAGCCGCCACAACCCCACACAGCAATGCAACCCCTATCTTTAACACCCGATTCATCGTTCTCCGTTCTGATTTTCCGCTTCATTCTTCCGAACCCGTTCCCGTACGACCCGGAACAGATCGGAAATTTTCAGCACTCTTTTCCGAATTACAAAACCTACACCCGTCTCCGTCACCTCTCCTTCCAGAATACTCTCATATCCCGTATGGCGGAACAGCTTCAGAAACATATTATCCTTTTTGGTCAATTGATACTCCAACGCCACATCGTCAATCAGATTTTCCTTCAGATTCTCCGTCGGATCGGCATCCGTACTGAATTTTCCGCCGATCATCGCCCGAACCCGACTGTTAAAGAGATTTTTCGAGAGCTGATACGAATAGTCGGTCCGGGTGTCGGTCTCTCCCGAAACCGCCGTATTATCGTACGTATCGATTCCGAAGCTCAGATCGACCCCCTTCAGATTATTCTGTGCCCACTGGTTCAACTCTTTCGTGATAAAAGTATTAATCGGATTCGAGGTATTGACTTTTGCGGTCGTTCCGGGTCCGGTATAGGTATTATAGATCAACAGTCCCATCGCCTGATCGGCCCGTTCTTCGGCCGTCATCGACGAGAGTTGGTTCTGCATCGTCAGATCGGTCGGAGCCGACAGTCCGAAACTGACGGAGAGCTCATCGAGCCGGTTCCGCAACATAACGCTGATATCGAACGACACCGAACGGTCGTTTCCACTGCCGTCATCCGAGGTCACATTCGTACGGACTGTCTCGACCGCCGTAATATTCAGCATCGGATTCATCAAGTCTCCAAGCCACTCCACGTAGCTGCCTTGTGTGATATTGAAATTTTTCTGGGAGATAACCGGTGGGTTGTACCGGACCGTACCGCTCTGAACAACATACCGCCCGGTGAACGAGGCATCGCCCAGACGATTGATCGCATAGGTTAGGGTTCCGCCACCCTGCAGGTCGACCCGGTTCTGCCCATCCTCTGACAAGTCGACGCCCAAACGGACCGACGGATCGATATCCGCCTCGAGCAGCAGATCGAGCCCCCCGATCCGCAACGAGGGAACTCGCAATGTATCGGCCATCGATGTCGTATCGTTAAACGAAACGAACTCGACCATCTGTTGTTTCTGATTCTGCAAATCGGAAATAGCCGACTCCTGCATCACGTAGCTGACCGCCGTTCCGGGCAGTAGTTTTACATTACCCCGAATCGCCAGATCGTCGATCGCACCGCGCGCCGAGGCATTCAGCCCCATGTAGCCCGTCCCGTAGACCATTGTCTTGCGACTACGCGCCACATCGACAAACTGGAAGCGGTCGGCATGCAATCGGGTATCCACCCGAATCCGGTGATCGGCCCCATTCAGGTCGACGGTCCCGTCCACAAAGAGTTTTTCTTTATTCGGTGCGACAATCCCGTAATTCGAAAATTGCAAAACGCTATTCTCAATCGAAATCGTATCCGGAGCCATTCCGAACGAGGTTCCGATCATCGGCACATCGACCCGCGTATCGGTAAACCAGAGCCCGCCCGAAAGCACGGGACGGGACAACGTATCACGATACTTTAGGTGTCCCTGCAACGAACCCGACACCCCGATCGTTCCCTCCGGCAAGAAAGCCTGAGCCGCGGCCAAAGGCAGTCCGGCCAGATCCAGATCGATTGCCGACGACGTTCCGGTGGAATCCGAGAGCATCTCACCTTGCAGAGCCAAGGCCCGTGCCCCGTTCAGATCCATTTGGGCCGCAACCTCCGTATGCAAAGTATCCTGATGAAACACACCGGACAGATAGAGGTCTGCCACCCGACGTCCCTCGTACGTCAGCGAATCGACCCGAACCGCTCCGCGTACACCGAGCTGCCCCGTCTCCATCTTCAATGCCGCATCGGCCCCGAACATTCCACCCAAAGGAGGCATTCCGGGCAACGGTTTCAGCGTAGACTCCACATCGATTCCCGCAATGTTTACGACTACGCTGTCTTGTTGGGTCACAACCGACACCTGTTTGTTCTCATGCGACAAGCGGAAGTCAGCTGCAAAAGCCTTTTTCAGACGATAGGACAAATAATTATTAGGGTTGACCGTCCATTGTGCGAATCCAAAAACGGGTTGTTCGTCCATCCGCACGGTGATCGTACTGTCGGACCAAACGCCGTTCCATCCGAAATTGTACCCGATTCTTCCCTGTCGATCGGTTTGAACACACTGAAGCCGAACCGTACTGTCGACCAAAAAACCCGAAAACCGGACATCTGCCACATCGACCGAAGCCTTCGGCCGGCCTTGCAATCCGACATCGAACACCATCTTACGCTCCTGCTTTCCAAGATGTACGGCAACCGTATCCAATGCCATCTTTCCTGTGGTCAAACCGGTCAGCTGCAACGCAACATCGGGTCCTTTCGCATACCCCGACTCGACATCCAACGCCAGCGAATCGAACTGCACGCCTTTCGTACTCAGGAAACCGTTCAGCAGGTTGTGCGCTCCCGCCGTTCCGGCAAGTCGAAACACGGGGAGCACCGAAGCGACCGAATCCATATCAAAGGCCCCCTTTTCCATCCACTCCGCCGCTTGCCCCGACAGGCGGCCGAAAGCACCCGACACCGAATCGATCGGTCCCGAAGCTGTAAATCGCAGATCGAGATCACCCGAGTGTACCGCAGCCGCAGAGCCATCCTTTCCGGTCGACACCGAGGCCTCCGTCGGAAGAATATCGATTTTCTGTCCATCCGTCCAGAGTTCGATCCGATCCAGCGCGACATGCGCCGTTTGGACACCCGAACTATCCGAAGCGGCTGACACACGGAAATCGGCGGCGGCAGCAAAAGGCTCCGACATTAGGTTCAATCCATAAAAATTACAGGTATCGAGCCGACCGTCCAGCACAATACTGCGATCGGGTCCGGACAATCGGCCATCGACGTCAATATCGAAACGCAAAGCCTGACTCGAATCGGAGAGATGTCCCGTCAGGGCTCCTTGAGACAAAGCTGCCTTCACGGCCAGCTTTCCATAATCGTACCCTTTGAAATCGAAACGGTTCACCGTCAAATCGGCCTCCGCATTACTCTGTGGGGCATATATATCAAATCCTTGTCCTCGTACCGTTCCGTCCATTCCCAAATACCCGAACGACCGTCCGGGCAAGATCCGGCCGAGCGGAAAGTCCTCTCCCGCAACGGTTCCGGCATATTGTTTTTTCGTCGGATTGAAAGTTCCGTGCACCTGCAAATATCCGGAGTCGACCGACAATCGAATATCGGGGGCCAGTTCATCCCCCTGAATCGCAAAAGTTCCACTCAGCATCGTCCCCGACGGAACGGCGACCGCCTCTTCCATCGCAAAAGCCGCAAGCAGAGAGCGGTAAAAAGCCGAATCCTTCGTCTGCAAAGAGAATTCGGACCGGGCACTCAGCGGATGCGACGTCGTCGGAATCGAAGCACTTCCGTCCAGCGAGAACCCGAAGGCATGCGGCATGTCCAATTCCGTCTCCGCCTTCACATTTCCGAGCGTTCCCCGCACACTTCCCGAACCGAATACCTCTCGGGAGAGCAGCACCCGCCGCAATGCTTTGTTCTCCAACGGCACGGCATACATCACATCCCGCAGCCCGACCGCCATATCAAACTTCGCCCGCAGCGTAGCCTTCGACTCACCGGAGAGTACCCCTCTATCGGCCTTCGCATCGAACCACAACGAAGAGTGACCCGTCTTCAAATCCAGCGAGGCCAGCCGTACCTCCCGGCTATCCATCCGGACAGTTCCGTTCAGGCCTACGATCTCCAAACCGCTCCGCTCCTTCGCGGCCAAAGATACCAGATCGACCCGCAAATCCTCGCCCCGATAAAATACCGAATCGGCCGACAAGTTCACACCAGTCAGTACAATATGGTTCGGATCAAAGGTTTCCGGCATGGCTCCCGCTCCGGTTCCCGAATCGTATTCGACCGCATAGTCGGCCAATGCCAACCTCCCAAGCGAAATTGTCCACAACGACGACGAATCGGCAGCTGTCTGTTCGCTCGGCTCGCTCTCTCCGGCCGGATTCTGAGACGGGACAGGTTTCGCCCGGAAAACTGTCGCTCCACCCCGCAGCAACAGATCATGGACCGACACCGACTGCTGAGGCATACTCACCGCCGCCGAGTCGATCCGACACGTGTCCAACCGCACCTGAAGCTCCTGACTCTCGGCAAAAGTTGTCATCGAAAAATCGACCCCGTCGAGCAAAATCTGCCGGACTCCGATCCGCCACGGCACCGCCGCTGTATCCTTAACCACCGTATCCTCCACCGATCGGCCAACCGCCAATCCAACCCGCACCCGACGCAGATCGATCCGATCCAAATCGATTTTTTTATCGGACAAGCCGATCCGATCCTGAGGAAGGTTCATTTCGCCCGTTTCGACCCGCAGCTTCATCCCCGACACCGAATCGGCATAAGCAAACAGCATCTCTTTCGTATCGAAGCGCCGCACAACAACCTCGCCTCGCAACAACGGCAGAAAAGCCACATCGAGATCGATCGACCGACAACGAAACAAGGTATCGGCATTCGCGACAACAACCGAAGCCGGCCCGACAAAGAGTTGCAACGGAAATTTCAAACGAAACTCGGGAAGTGTCAATTCGATATCGGCATGACGTTTCAAATAGTGCTCAGCCTGTCTGCAAATAAAACTCTGAACAAAAGGAACATATAGCGAAAATACAAGCAAGAGCACTAGCGATATTCCGCACAAAACGATTAGAAATATATATCTGACAACTCTTACTTTTTTCATGCTCAGTCCGTTCAATCCTTCTCAGTCGAATGCCGCAATTATTCAGCCACACCCGGATCAAATTTCACACTCAGGGTTTTACCGAATTGTTTACACCTATCAAAATTCAAACCGGAATCCACCCCGTGCGTTTCATTTTATCCGATAAATTTACTCCACAAATCCGGATTTTCAAAAAAATAACGTACTTTTGGAACCTTAACCAACAATGACGTACAAAATGAAAGAAGAAGCAGCTCAACTGTTATTGTACTGTCCCGACAAGCAGGGCATTCTGGCCGAAGTAACGGATTTCATCACCGTCAACAAAGGAAACATCATCTATCTGGATCAATACGTAGATCACGCCGAAAATATATTCTTCATGCGTATCGCATGGGATCTCAACGGATTCCTCATCCCCAAAGAGAAGATTGAGGAGTACTTCGACACCCTTTATGCCCGTAAATACGACATGACATTCAGGCTCTACTTTTCGGGCATGAAACCCCGGATGGCCATCTTCGTTTCAAAAATGTCGCACTGCCTTTATGATCTGCTCGCACGATACACCGCAGGCGAATGGAATGTCGAAATTCCATTGATCATCAGTAACCATCCGGATCTTGAAAGTGTCGGGAAGCGCTTCGACATTCCGTTCTATGTCTTCCCGATCAACAAGGAAAACAAAGAAGAACAGGAACGGGCCGAAATGGAACTGCTTGCTCAGCACAACATAAATTTTATCGTACTGGCCCGCTACATGCAAATCATTTCTGAAAAAATGATCGAAGCTTATCCGAACCGGATCATCAATATACACCACTCATTCCTGCCGGCATTCATCGGTGCCAAACCTTATCACGCCGCATTTGAACGGGGAGTAAAAATTATCGGAGCTACGAGTCACTATGTAACGACCGAACTGGATGCTGGCCCGATCATCGAACAAGAGATCGTAAGGATCACCCATAAAGATACCATCGCCGATCTGGTCAATAAAGGGAAAGATCTCGAAAAAATCGTCCTCTCGCGTGCCGTCCAAAAGCACATCGAACGCAAGGTGTTGGTTTACAAAAATAAAACGGTTATATTCAATTAATCTTTTAGTCGATCGGGACAAAACGGATCATTTGGCAGAATCACCGGACCAGGATTTAACCACAGCTGTCTCCAGATAGAAAGGGATCGTCATTTTATCCTTGACCCACTGCCCCATAGCGTGTTCCCGGCTGATCACCGTATAGCGGGACAACAGGGAGATCGACATGGGCAATTCCAATCCTCCTAAGTGGGATTTGGAATCGGGGGTACTATGTTTTCCCTCCAGCAGAGTGATCGTTACGGCAAAATCTCCTGATTTCAGGTAAACACCACAATCACTCAAATCCAGATCTACCCATCCTTCATATCCGTCCGAAAGGTCGAAATGAAAATCCCTGTCTCCTAACACACTCTTCGGCCAACCCTTCTCTGCCGTATAAAAGGTCAACCTGAATTTTGCATGCTGCAAAAAATTTCTTTTAACAAAGAAACTAAGGCGTTCCACCTGACAGTCATACCGGCTATTCAGCACTACACCGCACTCTTCGCCGGTTTCGAGTCGATTTTTATAAAAAAAGCAGGTAGAGAACCAATCGTTTCCGATCCTGCGTCGGCCGATCTTCACATGTCTTACTTTTCCCGAATGAATAGTTACCTCCTCTATCTGATAGGGTTGCTGTCGCATGCCGACCAAACACTCCTGACTTGAATCGATGTCCGCAATGCAACGCTTCTCCACCTCATATCCGAGATAAGAAAATGTAAGCGTATCGGTCCGTGGAAGGGTATCGGCTATGGTCAGCGAGAAGTTTCCGTCAGCATCCGACAATGTTCCGAAATGTTTCTCTGCAATGCCGACCGTAGCATAAGGCAACCCCGATTGGTCTAAAGAGTCATATACCCTACCCCGTATCACCGTTTGGGCAGATACACTCTGGACACAACACACCAATACAAGAATACTCGAGTATAAAAACCGCATAACCGTAACCGTTTTTCTTTAAACGGCCGGCCTCTCAATTTATTGTTTCACAGAACGATGATAAACAGGTTCCTATTCGCGTTCGAAAAGATTGATTTTTAATTTGTCATAAGACCGGGCGGTTTTTGCTCGTGCCTCCTCGACACTGGATCCGCGTGCCAACAATACCGCCATACGACGATGTCCCTCGATTTCCGACTTTCCGAAGATACGGATCTGTGTATCGGGTTCGGCAAGTACCTCTTCGAGATTGGCCAGTTCGACCCGGTTCGTATCTCCCTCGACCACAACGGCACGCGAAGCCGACGGTCCGTGAAAAGCGATATTAGGTATAGGCAAACCCAAAATAGCCCGAACATGTAAAGCGAATTCTGACAAATCCTGCGAAATCATTGTCACCATCCCTGTATCATGAGGACGAGGTGACACCTCGCTGAATATCACCCGATCACCTTGTACAAAAAGCTCAACCCCAAAAATGCCGTATCCACCGAGCGCATCGGTAATTTTCCGGGCGATATCCTCAGCCTGTTTACGCACTGCAGGCAACATAGGTTGCGGTTGCCAGGACTCTCTATAATCACCATCCTTCTGGTAGTGCCCGATCGGCTCCAGAAAAGACGTTCCACCACAATGACGCACGGTCAGCAATGTAATCTCATAGTCGAACTTCACAAATCCTTCGACGATTACCTTGCCGGCACCGGCACGTCCCCCCTCCTGTGCCATATGCCAAGCCTTATCGATATCCTCTTGCGAGTGCACGACGCTCTGTCCATGTCCAGAAGAGCTCATTATCGGTTTCACCACACATGGAAATCCAATCTCCCGAACGGCCTGTTCGAATTCATCCCGTGTCTCAGCAAAACGGTATTCTGAAGTGGGTAACCCAAGTTGCTCGGCGGCCAATCGACGAATCCCTTCCCGATTCATGGTCAACTGAGCCGCCCGTGCAGTAGGAACAACCCGGTAACCCTCCTTTTCGAGATCGACCAGCACATCTGTAGCAATGGCTTCTATTTCGGGAATAATATAATCAGGGTGCTCCTTTTCGATGATCTCGCGCAATCTCGCTCCATCAAGCATCGAAACCACATACGAGCGGTGAGCCACCTGCATCGCGGGAGCATTCGGATACCGATCCAATGCCACGACCTCGATCCCATATCGCTGTAATTCAATAGCAACCTCTTTACCCAATTCCCCAGATCCACACAACAGCGCTTTTTTCCCAATCGGAGAAAATACCGTTCCTATACTGACCATAATCGCAATATATTTATTAATATGTAACAAAAGTAGCTATTTTATACAATTTACACAAAAAACACCATTCATGCTTTATTTATCAAATATTGGCTATCTTTGCCTCACGTAGTTAATGACAACAATTCACCTGTTTTATAATGTATCAGCAACAAAACTATTCTACCGACACGACCTCTTCTGAAGAGATCGATTTGATTGAATTAGTAAAAAAATTATGGGCTCAACGGATATTCATCCTCAAGGTTGCCGGCATTGCAGCTATTGTAGGACTGATTGTTGCTTTCAGTATTCCCAGAGAGTTTACAACTACTGTAAAAATGGCCCCAGAGGGTATCAATACCACCAAAGGAGGCGGCATGGCTGATCTGGCAGCATTGGCCGGGTTCGATCTAGGGTCCTCCAATAATTGGGAAGGTATTAATTTAACACTCTATCCCGATGTAATAATGAGTACACCTTTCATGGTAGAACTAAGCCAAATTCCAGTACAAGGCATGGAGATGGACTCAACTCTTACTTTTTACGACTATATCGACACACAAATTTCCTCTCCTTGGTGGAGTTATATTTTTAGATTTCCTATCAAAGCCATAGGTTGGATAACCTCCATTGGGAAAGAAGATGAATCAGAACCGTCAACAATCAATCCTTACGCTTTAAGCAAAAAACAATCTGATGTATTAGAAGATATAAAGAACCGCATCTCAATAGCCGTTGACAAAAAAACAGGGGTTATTACAGCATCTGCTACCACGCAAGATCCGGTCGTAACAGCAACCGTAGCAGATTCAATGGTCAACAAGCTACAAGAATACATCTACAAGTATCGTACTGAAAAGGCTGTAAGGGATTTGGAATTTACTCAAACCATGTTCGACGAAGCCAAACAAAATTACCACGAAGCACAGCGGAAATGGGCAGAAGCTTACGATGCAAACCGAAACATTGCCAAACAATCCGCCCAAGTCGACCTAACCCGACTTCAAAACGAACAGCAATTAGCCTTCGGCGTTTACAATCAGATGGCCCAACAACTTGAATCTGCCAAGATCAAAGTACAAGAGCAAACACCATGTGTCACGATTATAGAGCCGGCAAGTATACCTGTCAAAAAATCGAACACCAGCAAACTTGTCATCTTGATTGGATTTATTTTTTTAGGCGGTTGCATCGCTATCGGGAAAATACTTTTACCTGACTTTTTAGGCAAAAAGAGCGTAGCTACAGAAACGTCACAAGCAAAATAAATAGTCTCCATTAAACAAAACAAATAAAAAAAGTGTGATGCATCATACTTTTTTTATTTGTTTTTTCCTTTTATTTACCCTATCTTGCAATTGCAAACCTATCGTTGATAACGATCTAATAAATTTTTCATCATGAAAAAATATTTATTTATTTTGTTGGCCGTATTGATGGGAGTATCATCGGCAACAGCGCAATCCGCCGACGATTTATTAGTTCAGCAAGCAGTTAATCAACTTGTTGCAAAAAAGACGTTCTTATTTGTCGCACAACGAGTTGTTGGTTCACGAATATCTCAATCCGTACTACAAGGTAAACGAGAATTAACCATCAACAAAGACACCCTCACAATCAACCTTCCATACATCGGGAAAGGAGCTTCTGCAAGTGATAATGATATGAATAATCCCTTAAGTTTTACCTCTCACGATTTCACTTATGACATCGAGGTTACAAAAAAAGGAAATAAAATCATTACCATGGATGTAAAGTCTCCGAATGGGTCTGATCGTTTCAAAATGATGCTAACCATAAGCAACGGTATTAATGCTCAACTATCCATTACAAGCGCCACCCGATCTTCAATGAATTATTCCGGTTTTATACAAGAGATTGGAGCCTTGGAAAATATTGAAAAATAAAAAAGGTTAGGAATTCAATAAAAAAATGCTGTCAAAAATTGACAGCATTTTTTTATTGAACTATCACAAAATATTCCCCTTAACGAATTACTGAAAGGTCAAACGAAACACTGTCCGACCGGGTTGAGTCGATCTTAACACCAGACTTCCGTTGTGCAGCCGCATAATCTGTCGTGACAGACTGAGTCCAATACCCGAACCATCTTGTTTGGTCGTAAAAAAGGGAACAAAAATATTAGCTGCCACCTCCGGCGACATACCTTTCCCATTATCCACCACATCAACGACAATCGCTCCGGACTCCTCTTCTTTTGCCTCAATACAAATCCGTCCTTGCCTTTCATCGGACAAAGCATACAACGCATTCTTCAACAGATTCAAAACGACTTGTCCGATCTGATCCTCATCGGCATAAAGCAAAAGATCGGCTGATGCAACATCAATTTCGATCGAGACCGGTACAGACTCCCTCTGACCTTGCAGGGCCAATGTCCGCATCCGCTCCAAAAAGGGCCGAAGATAGAACGGCCGACAATTCGGTGCCGGAATACGGGTCAACCGTCGGTACGATTCGACAAAACGAACCAGTCCCCGACTCGTCGTACGAATCACCTCGATCCCCTCCCGTGCCGAAGCCGGAATCGATTCTTTTTCATTCAAAAGGCTATCGCTAATCGAGGTAATCGGAGCCACAGAATTCATGATCTCGTGGGTCAGAATCCGGATCAAACGAATCCACGACTCATTCTCCTTCTCGTCCAACTCCTCGTGCACGTCGTTCATCGCGATGATACGTAGCGGCGTATCCCGCACGATCATCTCCGATGCGTCGACCGAAAGATTGGAAACCCCTCGCTCGGTCGAGAAGGAGAGCTGTTGTTTCTCTCCCGACTTCAAAGCCAGAATCGTACGGCTCACCGTCCGGTCGATTACCGAAAGTTGGTTGACGTGAGTCACCACAGGGAGTCCGAACATGCGGAGTGCCGACCGATTGATCTGATAGACGTTTCCTTTCGCATTGATGACAAGCACGCCTGTTCCTACCCGATCCAGAATCTCCTCATAGTATTTCTCACGTTGGATGGTCTCCATACGGGCATGCACCAAAATATCCTTGATGCGATTCAACGACATGTTCAACATATTATCACTGAACGAACCGTCGTACTCGGTAAATTTAAACGCATAATCTCCATTCTCGATCGAGTCGAACAGATAGGTCAGTTTACGGATATTCTGAAAATGAAAACGAAACAGTTTCACAATTGCTGCAATCCCAATAATCAGACAAAGCGACATCAATATCCACTTCTCATGAACAGCAAACAATACACCCGTAACAATCGCTCCGATCAGCCAGAGCAACAATCCGCACAACCTATATATCGAACCTCGCGGCAGTGTCATTTACAATCCGTATTTACGTATTTTGTTATAGAGTGTCTGTCTCGTGATTCCGAGTTGGGTGGCTACGGCCGACATGTTGTTTCCGTTCTGCCGGATTGCATTGCGAATAGCCATACGTTCCATCTCCTCTAACGTCATAACTGCCTGCGGAGCTACCATGGGCGGTACGGTCGACGGTGACAACGACAGATTCTCCGCCGTAATGCACTCCGTATCGCAAACGATCACCGCCTTCTCCACCGTATGCTGCAACTCTCGGATGTTACCATACCACGGATACTCCCGGAGCCTGCGTTGCACATCGGCATCGAACATCAATCCCTGCTTGTGGTACTTTGCCGCGTAACGCTCGAGGAACAGATTTCCTAACGGTACGATATCTTCAGGGCGCTCCCTCAAAGGGGGAATTTCAATATGGATCGTATTGATCCTATAAAAAAGGTCTTCCCGGAACTGTTTGTCGGCCACCATCTTCTGCAGATTCCGGTTGGTTGCACAGATCAACCGCACATCCACAGGAATCGGACGATTGCTTCCTACCTTTACGATCGTGCGGCGTTGGATCGCCGACAACAGCTTAGCCTGAAGATGATAGGGCAAATTCCCTATCTCATCCAAAAAGAGTGTTCCGCCCTGTGCCACCTCGAATTTACCGATCCGGTCGAAATGGGCATCGGTGAAGGCTCCCTTGACGTGGCCGAACAACTCGCTCTCGAACAGTGTCTCAGTCAGTGCGCCCATATCGACCGAGACCATCAGCTCGCCGGCCCGTGACGACAGCCGGTGAATCTCCCCGGCAAGCACCTCCTTACCAGTCCCGTTCTCTCCGGTGATCAATATATTGGCCTCAGTATCGGCCACCTTGTCGACCATCGTCCGGACCTGCTGCATCGCCCGTGAGGTTCCCCAAAACATCGGGGTCTCGGTCGACAACTCGTGTTTCATCTCTTTCAAGTATTTGACCTCCTGCTTCGACCGATGAAGATTATAGGCGGCAAGCAGCGTTGCGATCAACTTTTTGTTGTCCCACGGTTTTGCCACAAAATCGGCCGCACCCTCCTTTATGGCCCGAACCGCCAGGTCAATGTCAGCATAGGCAGTAAAGACCACGACCGGGATATTGGCATTGATCTTCTTGATTCGGGCCAGCCAATAGATTCCTTCGTTTCCAGAGTTGATCCCGGCCGAAAAATTCATATCCAACAACACGAGATCTATCGCTTCCTCCCGCAGAACGGTATCGATCCGATTCGGCGAGGCAATCGTCAGCACCCGTTCGAAATACCCGTTCAGCAGTAGCCGAAGTGTCTGCAAAATAGTCTTGTTGTCGTCTACGACCAGAATCGTTCCTTTTTTTGTCATAACGCCCGGTTTTATCCCATGTCTCAAATACAAATATAAAAATTTTCTTTAGGATCGCCGACATGTTTTGTCAAAAAATAAGACACAGATGTCTTATTTTTTGACAAAACCCACGTAACAACGATTACAACAAACCATTAACAACCAATCCATTAAACCCCAAGGCACAATTTTGGCACAGAAAAATATACCAAAACGACAAACCGACGGACGAAACAGAACATTATGGGAAAAACTTTACACTTCGCCATCCTGATATTTACGATACTATCTACACCTCTGGCCGCACAAGAGGGTGTGTGGAGCCTCGAACAATGCATGCAATATGCGATCGACAACGCCCCGCAAATCAAACAACAGCAACTCAGCAACGCCAATGCCCGCCAAAACTACATCGCTTCGGTCGCCAACATGATGCCATCCATCAGTGGAAACGTCGGAACGAACTCATCGTTCGGCCGTTCAATCGACCCCGAATCGAACAGCTACACTAACACCTCGACCTTCAACAACACCTACTCGATCTCGGGAAGTATGGTTGTCTTCAACGGATTCAGGCTGGTCAATTCACTAAAAATCAGCAAAATCGGCCGGCTGTTGGGGAAAGAACAACTGCAACTGGCCCATGATCAGATCTCGCTCTCGGTGATGCAAAACTACTTCAATGTCGTATTTTACATGGGATATGTCCAGATCGCACAGGAAAAGCTCCAAGAGAGCCGGCAGAATCTGTTCCGTGCTCAGGAGTTGGAGAAATTGGGTCTGCGAAGCAGCTCCGATGTAGCGCTTGTCGAAGCTCAGGTCGCCACCGACGATGCAGCCGTAATAAACAGCCAAAACGCACTGACCTCGGCATGGAACCAACTGAAAAACGTCATGAACTATCCGCTGGAAGATTCGCTCCCGATCGACACCCGGATCGAAATGATCGAAGATATTCCCACTGAGGGTGCACAAGAGCTGTTCGTCGATGCACAAAGGTTCCATCCCACGGCCCGCATGACAGAACTGCGCCTCAGGCAAAGCCGTCTCGAACATGCCGTAAGTAAAGGGGCGCTGTTCCCGTCGATCAGCGTTTCGGGAGGCTACACCACGAATTACTACAACACCAACCTGGCCAACTACATGACCTTCGGCAACCAGATCAAGAACAACGGGGGGGAGTATATCGCCGTTTCGATGCAGATTCCCCTTTTCAACAAGCTGAGCTATCGGACTGCAAAAAACCGGACCCGCAACAACATGGCCATCACCGAACTGGACAACGAGCTGACGATGCAGCAGCTGCAAACCGAGATCAAGCAGGTCGTGGACAACTGCCGGGGCCTGTCCAAAGAGTACGATCAGGCCGACAAGCAGGTCAAAGCCAACACGCTTGCCCACAAAGCCATACAACGCAAATACGACGAAGGGCTGCTCAGTGCGATCGAACTTCAAACCAGTGCCAACCGGCTTCAGGAGGCCCGTTCGAATCTGCTCAAAATCAAGCTGGACTATATCATCAACTACCGGATGATCCGGTACTATCAAGGAGTACCGCTCATCGATCAGATCCACAACAGCCGTTAGCCTCACATCTCATTCCGCAACTAAAAAAACGACTCACTATGGATATTCCACTCGAACAGAAAAAAGGATTGAAAAAGAAACACATACCCTACCTATTGGGCGGTGCGGTGCTGATCTTCATCGTCTGGCTGATTTTGAGCGACCACTCGTCGTCGCTGGTCATCGACAGCCGGACCATCACGACCGGCACCGCACGCAAGGCGCTGTTCAACGATTACATACAGGTGCAGGGCTCCGTTCAGCCGATCACAACCCTTCAGCTGACCCCGTTGGAGAGCGGCATGGTCGAGAAGCGACTGATCGAAGAGGGCTCGTCGGTGAAGGAGGGAGACATCATCGTCATGCTGAGCAACCAGAACCTCAACGCCGAGGTGCTGAACAGCGAGTCGCAGCTTTCGAATCGCGAAAACGACCTGCACAACGCCCGTATCGCCATGGAGCAGGAGCGGCTCAACCTGCAAAAGGAGCAGTTGACCCTGAATCTCGACATCCAACGCAAGAAAAGAGTCTTCCAGCAGAAGAAAAAGCTCTACGAAGAGAAGTTAGTGGCCCGCGAGGAGTACCTGCAAGCCCAAGAGGACTACGATCTGGCCGAACAGAGCCGCGACATCATGCTTGAGCGGCAGACACAGGACTCTCTGGCCCGCGCCCTCCAGATCGCCCATTTGGAAGATGCCGTGGAGAACATGCGCAAAAACATGAACCTGATCCTGCAACGGGTCGAGAACCTGAAGGTCAAATCACCAATCGACGGGGAGCTTGTCCGGCTGAGCGTCGAGCTGGGCCAGTCCGTCAGTTCGGGGACGATGATCGGACAGATCAACGACCTGTCGGATTTCAAGATACAGGCGATGATCGACGAGCACTACATCGACAAAGTCCACACCGGACTGGAAGCCAAATTCGAACGACAGGAGAAAAAGTTCGGGCTGCGGGTCAACAAGGTCTATCCCGAAGTACAGAACGGTCAGTTCAAAACGGACCTTCATTTCAGCGGAGAACGCCCCGAGAACATCCGTCCGGGACAGACCTACTACATCGACCTCGAACTCGGACAACCGACCGAATCGATTCTGATTCCCCGCGGGGCATTCTATCAGAGCACGGGGGGCAGCTGGATCTTCGTGCTGTCACCCGACGGCACAAAAGCCTTCCGCCGGACGATCAAAATCGGGCGGCAGAATCCGCAGTACTACGAAGTGCTCGAAGGACTCGACCCGAACGAGAAGGTAATCGTTTCGAGCTACGAAACTTACGGCGACAACGAGGTTCTCATCCTAAAATAGACACAACCCCACTGAAACAAAACGGAAACCTGTTATTTTCACACTATAAAATAAAGACTACATCATGAAATCACTCCTGTTCGCCTTCAAATACCTATCGAAACTCAGAGGCAATAACCTGATCAAAGTCATCACCCTCACGCTGGGCCTGACGCTCGGATGGATCTTTCTGACCCAAATCGTCTTCATCCGTTCGTTCAACAACTTCATCCCCGACAAAGAGCATATCTATCATATCAGCTGTATATTCAATGACAGTAAAAATTTCCAAATCTCCGGTCCAATTACATCGGCCCTCGAACGGGAACTCCCCGAAATCATCCAAAGTACTACCATGCATTTCGGAAGACCGAAAACTTTCGTCTATAACGAAAATATCCACCCCGTCGAAATGCTATATGCCGACACCTCGTTTTTCGACATGTTCGGCGTTACCCTGCTCTCCGGAGACGATCCAAGACAGGCTCTGCCCGACCTCAACAACATCTACCTTTCGGAATCGGCCGCCCGACGCATATTCGGAGACGAAGACCCCGTCGGGAAGATCATGACGCGACAAGAGGTCTTTTTCCGGGTGGCCGGAGTATTCAAAGATTTCCCCAAAAACAGCCACATCGAATTCGACGCCGTTTTGGGTTTAGACAACGCCGTACGGTTAGATGGTAGTTACTATTCATGGCTTGGAGGGGACTCCTATATCGGATACGTCAAGTTATCTCCGAAAGCCGATCCGAAAGCGGTAGAAGCCAAGCTGCTTGATGCCTTACAAAAATACCACGATTTCAAAGAGGATGCAGCACGCGGGTATCGCGAGGAATTCGTATTGGATCCTCTGAACGACATCTACAAAAACGAGCCGAGAACTCGCGATCGGCAACAGATGCTTATCCTGCTCAGTTTCATCGTTCTCGCCGTATCGGGCATGAACTACGTACTGAGTTCACTTTCGTCTTTAGCCACTCGGGGACGGACAATGGCCATGTACAAGTGTACTGGAGCCGGCCGGAGCGACATCTTCTCGATCGTGGTTTGGGAGACCCTGTTGCTTCTGGTCGCAGCTGTGCTCTTTACCCTCCTGCTTTTGGGTGCTTTCCAGAACCAGATTACCCAAATGATCGGCCCGACCTCCGCCATGCTTTTCTCCTCCTACAATATCCTCCGTGTCCTTCCGATCACCGTTCTGCTCCTCCTGCTGACCGGCTTGATCCCCGCCACAATCTTCTCTAAAATTCCGGTTACCGTCGCCTACCGGGGCTTCCTGGCCGACAAACATCTGTGGAAACAAACCTTACTGTTCATCCAATTTACAGGCATTACCCTGACCCTCTTCCTGCTGACTACGGTCGCACGGCAACACAGGATGATGCTGTACAAAGACCCCGGATACAACGTCGAACGAATGGTCTATACCGATATTGTCCGCGATATGGATGTTTCTGCATATCGGAATACGAAAGCGGCTCTGCTCTCTCTACCCTTCGTCGAAAGCGTATGTACCGGCATGAACCCCGCTTTAGGACCGGGCTGCGGTGCTGGAATACAAAATGTTCCCAATGGGCCACTTCTCTTCTCATGTGACGAAGATTTTATCGATGAAGACTTTTTTCCATCGATGGGGATCGAACTGAAATACGGAGAAAACTTTACGCCGAATGCTCCAAGAAATACCTGTATCATTGACGAAGAGCTTGCCCGTCGATGGGGAGAAACCGGAAACCCATGCGGGAAAACCATCAGTTGTAACCACAGACCCTACACCATCGTAGGAGTTATCAAGAGCTTCCACACGGGATCGTGGCGTTACACGAACCGGGGTAAATTTTTCCATCCTATCCAACCCGATGATGAAGCGACAGACTGGGCCAGCCCGTACATCAGCATACGCCTGACCGAATTGTCTCCGGAAAACATCGCCACCCTGACCCAAAAACTCAAGGAGCTCCATCCCGACAAATCGTGCAACCTCTCGTTCTACGACGATCTGAAACACGCACTATATGACGAAGAGCGTAAATCCCGGAACATGATCTTTGCCGGAGTGGTTCTGACCCTGATGATCGCCATGATGGGGCTGTTCGGATTCATCAACGACGAGATCAGCCGGCGCAGCAAGGAGATCGCCATCCGGAAAGTCAACGGAGCCACACCGAACAGCATCATCCGGCTAATCTCGTCCGACCTGAAATACACGGTGCTTTTGTCCGCAGTGACAGGCATTGTGCTGTCTGTTTGGCTGAGCCGGAAATGGCTGGAGCAATTTCCGATCCGGATCTCGATCGACGTGTGGCAAGTGCTCGGCTGCGGCATAGCGGTAATCGCCCTGATATACGGTATCACCGTCCTCAAGATCTGGCGCACAGCCAACGAAAATCCCGTCAAATCGATCAAAAAAGAGTAAGCACAACCACATAGGCACATCATTTCCCAATCCCGAAAACCATGAAACTCATCCTATTTTCCTGTAAATACTTACTCAGAGCTAAAGCCAATAACCTGATTAAGATCATATCTCTCACGCTGGGGTTAAGCGTTGGAATCATCCTGCTCTCACAAGTAGCTTTCGACCTCTCTTACGATCGTTGCCTATCCGATCGTGATCGGCTCTACCAAATCAACATGTGGGAGTGGGATATGCCTCAACTTACGGTACCCGTTCTACCCACGCTTCGTGACGAACTGCCCGGAATCACAGAAGGCACCATGTTCGTACCCAAGAATCAACAAGCCATATATTATAAAAACCAACGGATTGAAATCGGGCTTGCATGGGTCGACTCGTCATTTTTTGATTTTTTCGGTATTCCGATATTACAAGGCGACTTCCCGAAAAGTTTCCCGAATGAAAAGGCCCTTTTTCTATCCGCCTCAACAGCCCGTAAAATCTTCGGGAACCAGGATCCCATCGGTCAAATCATTCTATTTGACAAATCGATCCCTTATGAAGTGGCCGGAATCTTCCGCGACTTCCCCACGAACTGTCATCTTTCGTATATCCAGGCAGCCCTTCCACTAACCGATCCGGCCAAAGTCGTCACCAACACATCATGGCTCGGCAGTACCCAATGTCGAGGATATGTCAAATTAGCTCAAGACATCGATCCGCAGGCCCTCTCAGCACGGATTCCAGAGGTTGTTTCACAACATATCGAAAATGGAGCAAGCCTCAATATCAACCTAAAACCCGTTTCGACCCTCCATTTGAACAATCCAACGGTTCGTGAACAGATATTCATCAAAAGTTTTCTTGCCTTGATCGTTATGTTTATCGCCGCCATGAATTACGTATTGGCCTCAATCTCGTCCCTCTCGATCCGTTCCCGTACGATGGCCGTCTACAAGTGTTACGGATGTTCAAACAACAAAATATTCGATAAGGTTCTCGGTGAAACAGCCATACTGATCCTGCTCTCAATCCTTCTGAGTGCATTGTTGCTGTTCGGATTCAGAAACCAAATCCAACCTATACTCACCTCCCCGTTCGAAGCGATATTTACCCCACAAAACCTGACCGAAGCAATTCTGCTTATCTGTATATTATTCTTGCTAACCGGATTCATCCCGGCTAAAATATACTCGAATATCCCCGTTGCCTTGGCATTCAGACACAACACACTGAATAAACGCCTCTGGAAACAGACCCTACTCAGTCTGCAGTATATCGGTGCGACACTACTCATTACCATGCTGGTCATCATCATCCGGCAAAACAACTTTATTCTCAATCAATCACCGGGATACAGATACGAAAATTTGTTATACGTCAACCTGACAGACCTGACCCTTGAGCAGGCTAACGTAGTAAAAACCGAATTATCTCGCATACCGGCAGTAGAGGGAATCTGTTTAGGCAACCCTCCTCTATTCGGCTGGTGGGGGGACGGTTTGTATGATCCTGTAACGGGAAACGAAGGGCATGCACAATGGACCGAAATTTCATCCGGATATATTCGACTGCTGGGAATGGAAATTGTCGACGGGCAAGAGTTTAACGAATATACTACACCAAACCAAATTATCGTCAACGAATCATTAGTCAAGATGATGCAATGGACGGACAGTCCTGTCGGGAAAGAGATACGAGTAGGCCCTTATTCTTACCGAATTATCGGTGTTGTCAAAAATTTCCAGAACAACACCTTTCACGGTTCCGGAGATCCCGGTAAATATCTGTTCTACCCTGCCGTTATGATCTATTCGAATTCTGTGCCGACAGTAATCCTGCAGATGCACTTTCTCTCTCCGGAAACACTGACTCTTATACAGGAAAAACTGAATGATCTGTTCCCGGACAAAGGATTCGAAATACACGTTTACAAAGAAGATTTCGAACAACAATATGCACGTGAAATACGCTTACGTGACATGGTAATGTACGGATCAATCATTGCCCTGCTGATCGCTCTGATCGGACTGATCGGCTATACGAACAACGAAATTCAACGCCGCGATCAGGAGATCGCTATCCGGAAAGTCAATGGGGCTTCCGCAAATGATATTTTCCGACTAATCATACACGACGTAAGGTGGTACATTCTGGGAGCAATCGTGGTCGGATTAATCGGAGCCTACTATTTCGCAGGGAAATGGCTACAACAATTCATGATCAAGATCCCTCTTAGCGCATGGATGTTTATCTGTTGCGGAGTGATTATCTGTATCATTACCATAGCCACCATCTTTTTCAGAACATGGCGCACAGCCAACGAAAACCCCGTCAAATCGATCAAAAAAGAGTAAACACAAAATACATTTCCGCTATGAATCCATTAAAAAACCTCGTTTTCCTGTTCCGCAAATACACCACAGCCACACTGCTCAACGTAATCGGGCTGTCGGTCGCATTCGCTTCATTCATGATCATCATGATGCAGGTTCTCCACGCATGGACCTACGACCAACATTACAAGGCCAGCGACCGGATATACAGACTCCTGACCCAAAACTTCAATAGTGAATGGAGGTACGTCATGACCCGACCGTTCGGTGAAAAAATAGCCACTTCGTCTCCAGATATCGAAACTTACGGACATATGACTTGGTGTTATTGGTGTGAGGGTAGTTTATCACGAACCGATGTAGAAAATGCCTCCAAAATTAATATCAAGGGACAAGGTATATCCCCCGGCATATTGGACATTTTCGAATTTATCCCCGTTGCCGGCAACTTCGACAGATTCGAAGAACCGGGAACTCTCGTCATTTCAGAAACCACCGCAAAAAAAATATTCGGGAAAGACAACCCGATCGGAGCCACCCTTTTGCTGACCAAACCGGATAGTCCGGAAGAGACTTTGCTGACCGTAATCGCCGTTTTCAAAGATTTTCCGGTCAATTCGTCCATTCCGAACGACTATTGTTTCTTCTATATCGGCAACAGAGGTAATGATGATCCCCAAGAGGCTTCGAGCCAATTCTATCTTCGTCTGAACGATCCGGCAAACCTCGACCGTGCGGAAAGAACAATGCAATCAGCTTTGTACGAATACGCAAAAATTCACTTGGGCGATTCGACAGCCTACCATGTCCGACTACTCCCGCTACACGACTCCTACTATACATCTTTTTTGTCTCTAAGTTTAGAGAACGGCAACAAAAACATCGTCATCATATTTTTTGTCATAGCCCTGCTGATCCTGTTGATCGCTTCGATCAACTTCATCAACCTCTCCATTGCCCAGACTCCGCTCCGCATGCGAAACCTCAACACGCAGAAAGTATTCGGATGCACCACCGGAAAATTACGCATGAACCTGATCGCTGAATCCCTCGGACTTACCGTAATATCCTTTATGCTGTCTCTCTGTATCGTACACGGATTATCCGGCACTACCATCGCCTCTTGGACCACAGGAGGGATCTCGTTGCACAACCATACGGAGGCCCTCTGGACCGCTGCAGGAGCCGCTCTATTGGTCGGTCTACTCGCAGGCATCTATCCGGCTTTCTATGCCACCTCTTTCGCTCCGGCATTCGTGCTCAAAAGCTCGTTCGGCATCACTCCTTCGGGACACAGACTCCGCATCACCCTAATCTCCCTGCAGTTTATCATCTCGATCGCCCTAATTATCGCCACACTATGTATTTCGGCTCAAAACCGTTACATGCGGAACTTCAACCTTGGAATCGATACGGAAAATATTGTCGAATTCCAACTCAATCAGCTGATGAATGGCAAAAGAGACGTACTCGTAAACGAGCTGAAAAAACATCCCGATATCGTCGATGTCACCCGTACGGAAAGCCCTATCGTCTCACCCCTAGATATAGGATACAGCATTCAGGGGCCCAACATAAATATGAAATTTAATACCATAGGCGTCGAAGAGAATTTCCTGTCATTTTTGGGGCTGAAGATCACGGAAGGACGAGCATTTAACGCTTCCGACTATCTCGGCAACAAACAAATTCTGATTTTCAACGAAACCGCCCGGAAAGCATTTGACATAAAAACTGACCAACTTATAGCCCGAGAGAAAGTTATCGGATTCATGGAAGATTACCATTTCCGACCTCTTCAATACGAATTATCCCCTCTCGCTTTATTCCCTACTGATTATGTCAGGTATTTTTATGTTAAGATCGCCAGCCCCAATCCGGAGCATGCCATGGAATACATCCGAGAAACCTATCGGAAATTGAGCCCCAGAAACGAGGAACCAGAGATACACTTCATGGACGAATCGATCGACCGGCTGTACGAAAAGGAGCGGAAACTCTCGGCCCAAATCTCCTTCTTCAGTCTGGTATCGGGACTGCTCGCCATCATCGGTGTCTTCGGAATCATCCATTTCGAAATGCGATACCGCCGCAAAGAGATCGCCATCCGGAAAGTGTTCGGTGCAACCGTCGGCGAAATCCTCCGCATGTTCAACAAAACCTACATCCGCATCGTGCTGGCTTGCTTCGTCATCGCCGTTCCGATCGCCTACTACTTCATGCGTGAATGGCTCAAGCAGTTTGCCTACAAAACCCCGCTGCACGCATGGATATTCATCACGGCACTGATCGTCGTATTGGGCGTCGTCATTACGGTCATCTCGCTCCGCTGCTACAAAACCGCAACGGACAACCCGGTCGATTCGATCCGAAAAGAGTAATACCAAACATCTGAAACAATTAAAACAATTTTATATTAACCATTAAAAACTTTTCAATCATGTTAAAAGTAGAAGAACTGTGCAAAAGCTTTCGGACCGAAGAGGTCGAAACGATCGCCTTGAACAAAGTCTCCTTCGAAGTTCACGAGGGCGAATTCGTCGCCGTCATGGGTCCATCCGGATGCGGCAAATCGACCCTGCTGAACATCCTCGGACTGCTCGACAATCCCACTTCGGGAAAATACTACCTGCTGGGACGTGAAGTCGGCACACTGAAAGAAAAAGACCGAACCCTCTACCGCAAAGGAAAGATCGGATTCGTCTTCCAGAGCTTCAACCTCATCGACGAACTGAACGTTTTCGAAAATGTCGAACTGCCGCTCATCTACCTGAGGGTAAAAGCCTCGCTCCGCAAAAAGATGGTCGCCGAGATTCTCGACCGGATGAACATCAGCCACCGGGCCCGCCACTTTCCGCAACAGCTCTCCGGAGGTCAACAGCAACGTGTCGCCATCGCCCGTGCCGTCGTCTCGAATCCCAACCTGATTCTGGCAGACGAACCCACAGGAAACCTCGATTCGAAAAACGGCAAAGAGGTCATGGACCTGCTGACCGAACTCAACAAAGAGGGTACGACCGTCGTTATGGTCACTCACTCCCAACACGATGCGGCCTTTGCCTCCCGAACCCTGAACCTCTTCGACGGTGAGATCATCGCCGACGTGAAGGCCTACATGTAATTTTGTTATGCAACATAACTTTTTTGCATGACTGTTGTATCAAATTATTTTCGTACTTTTACCTCACGAACTAAAAACACAACAGTATGAAATTCATCACAGACGAAAAGCTCACCATCGTAGGAGCTGCCGGAATGATCGGTTCGAACATGGTACAATCCGCAATCATGATGGGATTGACCCCTAACATTTGCGCTTACGACCCGTATGCGCCGGCTCTGGAAGGAATGGCCGAAGAGATGTATCACTGCGGATTCGAAAACATCCGCCTGACCTATACCAGCGACATCGCTGAAGCGCTCAAAGGTGCAAAATATGTGGTTTCATCGGGTGGTGCCGCTCGTAAGGCCGGTATGACCCGTGAAGACCTGCTCAAGGGAAATGCAGAGATCGCAGCACAGTTCGGCAAAGATCTTCGGACCTATTGTCCCGACGTGAAACATGTGGTCGTCATCTTCAATCCGGCCGATATTACCGGACTGATCACCCTGCTCTACTCCGGTCTGAAACCCTCTCAGGTAAGTACACTTGCCGCACTGGACAGTACACGACTGCAAAGAGCCCTTTCGCTGCACTTCAATCTGCCTCAGGACAAAATTACCGGTTGCCGCACGTACGGCGGACATGGCGAACAGATGGCCGTTTTCGCATCGACCACCCGTATCGACGGCGAACCGCTGTCGTCATTGATCGGAAAACCGGTTTTGACAGACGAACAATGGGCCAACATTCGCCAAAACGTCATTCAAGGAGGTAAACGGATCATCGAACTGAGAGGACGCTCCTCATTCCAAAGTCCCTCTTACCTGTCGATCGAGATGATCCGTGCGGCTATGGGAAGCGCTCCATTCCTTTGGCCTGCCGGAACCTATATCGCAGACGGAGAGTTTGGCAAGATCATGATGGCTGCCGAAACGACCATCGACAGCGAAGGCGTACACAGCCGTATTCCCAACGGGACCCCTGAAGAAATTGCAGAACTGAGATCGAGCTACAAACATCTGGTTGAGCTGCGCGACGAAGTGATCGAAATGGGAATTATTCCGCCCGTGTCCGAATGGAGCAAAATCAATCCGAACCTGAAATAGTAAAAGACACACGGGTTAATATTTACATATTGAAAAGCGACAAGAGTCGGGCGATGTTTTGCTCGACTCTTATTGTTTTTATTCAACACCCTGAACAACTTTATAACGAACCTTTTCTGTAAAAAAGGTACAACATCCTGGATTATGTGCAAAAAGGCTCATCGAAATTTAATCTATTTTTGCAAAAAGAAAACGTGATTCACGTTCCAACAAAACAAAAAATATACGATCGCTTGTTTTACTCAGCCCCATCACGATATGGGAATGGGTAAATTTACTTCCTCGGAGGTAACGACAAGAAAAATAGAACGATGATCAGATAGTCAAAAAAAACTGTTAATGAAGAAATTTTACACATTCATACTACTTGCCTCATTCGTAACCCAAACAGCGATGGCACAGAATCAGAAGTACGATACGCTTCAATCGCATCACACCTATGAAATTGGAGAGGTCGTTGTAACCGGAACCCGTCATGCGACTGACGTCCGCCATCTTTCGCAAACCGTTTCGGTTATCGACCGTTCAAAAATCGACAATGCCATGCAACCGTCCTTGTTACCTGTACTTACAGAACAAGTACCCGGATTATTCGTCACCTCTCGCGGCATAATGGGTTACGGCGTTTCGACCGGAGCCGCCGGAGGCATATCGCTACGCGGATTGAGCGGAGGAACTGCACGGTTAATGGTAATGATCGATGGCCATCCGCAATATGCCGGTATCTTCGGTCACCCTATAGCAGATGCCTACCAGTCGTTTCTTGCCGAACGTGTGGAGGTACTGAGGGGTCCGGCTTCGGTCTTGTATGGTTCGAACGCCATGGGAGGAGTCATAAATATCGTCACCCGTAAGATGCAGCAGGACAGTGTAAGTACAAATTTTCATACAGGTTATGGTTCTTATAACACTTTGGAAACGGAACTGACCAACCGCATCCGCAAAGGACGTTTTTCGAACATTCTCTCCGGATCGTACAACCGCACTGACGGACACCGCCCGGATATGGGTTTTGAACAGTACGGCGGATATGCAAAATTAAGCTACGAAATAACGGACCGTTGGAGCCTGCGCGGAGATGTGAATGTAACACATTTCAACGCCTCCTATCCCGGTCCTGTAAATGCTCCGTTACTCGACGGCGATCAACGTATTACACGAGGAGTAACCTCACTTGCACTGGAAAACCGATATGAAAAGAGTTCCGGAGCAATAACTTTCTTCTACAACTGGGGAAACCACTGGATCAACGACGGTTATACACCCTCCAAAGGCGAAGGACCTCAGGACGACCGATTTCTCTCGTTCGACAATATGATGGGGGTTTCCCTCTATCAGAGTACTCAGTTTTTCAAAGGCAACCGTATTACGTTAGGGGTCGACTGGTTTCGTTATGGAGGTCGTGCATGGAACGAATACGTAAGCGGTGAAAATGTGGGAACAACTTCTGACCTGGTCGACAAACACGAAAACGAGTTGGCAGGATACATCGATCTGCGTCAAGACATAGGATCATGGCTTACGTTCAATGCCGGATTACGTACAGATCACCACTCACGGGTAGGAACCGAGTGGGTGCCTCAAGCCGGAGTAGCTTTCCATCTTCCCCACACCATAGAGATAAAAGCCTCTGCCTCGAAAGGTTTCCGTTATCCGATCCTCCGGGAGATGTACATGTTTCCGCCACAAAACCCCGATTTGCAACCCGAATCGATGTGGAACTATGAACTGGCATTCTCACAACGGTTGATGGACGGACGGTTGACTTATGGAATAAACGTGTTCTATATCGATGGTAAGAATCTCATTATGACCCTGCCAAATCCGAACGGCAGCGGCATGCTGAACCAAAATTCCGGAGAAATTAAAAATACGGGAGTAGAAGTACAAGTAAATTTCCGTATCAACCAACTGTGGTCGTTAGAAGGAAATTACAGTTATCTTCACATGGAAAATCCCATCATCGCCGCACCTGAACACAAACTATATACCGGAGTCTATTTTTCACACGGACGTTGGAATATCTCCACAGGGCTGCAATATATCTCCGGTCTTTATACCCAAACCGACCCTGTATTGACGGAAGAGTTTGTATTGTGGAATCTTCGAGCTTCGTTTCAGGTTTCCCGTCAAATCGACATCTGGGCACGAGGTGAAAACCTATTGGCTCAACATTATGAGATCAATGCGGGTTACCCGATGCCACGGGCAACAATCATGGCCGGCTTCAATATCAATTTCTAAAAAACAGTTAAAATATGAAAATAGCACCTTGATCTTCAGATGTTACCCGCAACATCCGATCTCTGCTACTTTTCAATTATCAATGAGAACATCATACTGAAAGACTCATTTCCCGAAAACTGTATATCTGCGAAGGCTTCTCTTCAAGGATAACTCCAAAGGTTTTTCCGCTATGGCAAACGGTACAATGCCGGGGGGAAACAAAAACAAACAGCCAACAAGCTGGAACGCCACTCTGAATTTCCGTAAAATAAGTAATTCAGGTAATATAATCCGTAATCCGTCTACCCTTCGTGTTGTAATGTTATCTTACTTTTGTATCACAAAACGGTATAAAAAACGGCTACTTTCAACGATACTTTCAGAGACGGATCATTTCGTTTCGTCCAAAGTTTGAAGGGATAAAAACAACAAGCAAAAAGACTACCAAACATAATACAATAGACATGAACAAGATACGAATAATCGCATGTACCACGTTATTGTTTATAACAAACGTATTAACGGCATCGGGAGAAACAACAAAAACAAAATCAACGGATATGGACACATTGGCATTAACACAAGAGTGGGATAAGACATTTCCACAGAGTAACAAAGTAGCACATGAAAAGATCACCTTTCACAACCGGTACGGTATTACGCTTGCCGCAGACCTGTACAAACCGAAAAACGCTCAAGGACGTCTAGCCGCCATAGCCGTCAGCGGACCCTATGGTGCCGTCAAGGAACAGGTATCGGGACGGTATGCACAAACACTTGCCGAACGGGGATTTCTGACTATTGCTTTCGATCCATCGTTTTATGGAGAAAGCGGAGGTTCACCGCGCTACCTCACTTCCCCTGAAATCAGTACAGAAGATTTCAGTGCCGCAGTCGATTATCTGATGACACGAGAAGACGTGGACACCGAGCGCATCGGTATTCTCGGCATTTGCGGCTGGGGCGGTTTTGCACTCAATGCCGCTGCCAACGACCCGCGTATAAAGGCTACCGTTACCTCGACCATGTACGATATGAGCCGTGTAAATGCGAACGGATATTTCGACTCCATGACTGCCGAAGACCGCTACAAATTACGGGTTCAGTTAAACGAACAACGCACAAAAGATTATCAAAACGACAATTACGAGTGTAACGGAGGAGTTGTCGATCCGGTTCCGGAAGATGCTCCGCTTTTCGTCCGTCAGTATCACGACTACTACAAGACTGCAAGAGGTTATCACCGACGTTCCCCGAATTCCAATGGCGGAATCACCAAAACGAGCGTCCTTTCGTTTATCAACATGCCCATTCTTTCCTACATCGATGAGATACGGAGTGCCGTACTGATCATTCATGGAGAGAAAGCCCATTCGCGCTATTTCAGCGAAGATGCATTCAAAAAGCTGAAGGGAGACAACAAAGAGTTATTGATTATTCCAGATGCCAATCACGTCGATTTGTATGACAATTTAAAGATGATACCTTTCGACAAAATAGAAGACTTTTTCAGGAAAAATCTACATTAAACCCTTATCGTATACTGTCGACAGACAAAAGGCATAAGGCCTAAAAACATTTTAGGGATACAGATCCTACAACCACAAAACTCCGAACCTCGCAACAACAATGTTGCGAGGTTTTCTTTTTACTTTTATCTAAAAGATCCCTTACCTAAAGATGTATAATAACACAACAAGCCCTACATTCAGACTGTAAAAAAGATCCGAATCAATGAATATATAAAACGTCAGGTGAGACAAAGCCTCACATTATTCTTTCCAATTTCATGCATATTTAAGCTAGTTTGCGTATCTTTGTTAACATAGAGAAAAGATTTCAAAGTATATTCATCTGTGTAAATCCAAACAAATCTACCAAAATGAAAAAACGCCTGACTTTATTTGCCGTTGGTTTATCCCTTATCGGTATCGTAGGCCAAGCCGCCCCGAAGACGAAATCGGCAGCGATCCGGAAAACTCCTCCCGCCGTACAAACTCACCTCGACGGACACATCGGGAACCGAATCGATGCCTGTATCCGTGTCCGCGTGATGAGCGAAGACGAAAATCTGCTCGTCGCTCCGTTCAAAACCCAAAATGAATCGACCCTCTGGCAATCCGAGTTCTGGGGAAAATGGATGTTGGGAGCCATCGATGCCTATCGCTATAACGGCGATCCCGAATTGTTGCAAAAAATCACCAACGCCGTAAACGGAATTTTGGCCACACAGCTCGAAGACGGATACATCGGCAACTACAAACCCGAAGCCCAACTCGACTATTGGGACGTCTGGGGACAGAAATACACCCTGCTGGGCCTGCAATCTTACTTTGACCTGACCGGTGACAAAAAGGCTTTGGAGGGCGCTTGCCGTCTGGCCGACCGATTGATGACTCAGATCCCCGCGAAAAAGGAGATCGAAGCTGCCGGATTTTATCAGGGTCTGCCCGCCATCTCGATTCTCGAACCGTTTGTGTACCTGTACCAACACACGCAAAACGAAAAATACCTCGATTTTGCCCGATACATCGTTTCCCGGATGGAGGCCCCCGAAGGTCCGAAATTGATCAGCAAAGCACTGGACGGAGTTCCCGTTGCCGAACGGTCGAGAACTTCGGGAAACATCAACGACTGGTACAACAGAGTAAATGGACAAAAGGCCTACGAGATGATGTCCTGTTACAACGGCCTGCTGGAGCTCTACAAAATCACCAAAAATCCGGAATACCTCGACGCCATCGAGAAGAGCATTCAAAACATCATCGACGAAGAGATCAACATCACCGGATCGGGCACCGCATTCGAATGTTTCTATCACGGCAAACGCCGGCAGACCGAACCCACTTACCATACGATGGAGACCTGCGTCACGATGACCTGGATGCAAGTGTGCAAAAATATGCTCGATCTGACGAAAAACCCGATGTTCGCCGACCAGATCGAACGCACCATGTACAACGCCCTGTTCGCCGCGCTGAAAGAAGATGCAGCACAGATTGCCAAATACAGTCCGTTGGAAGGAGCCCGTTCTGCCGGGGAAAGACAGTGTGGCATGCACGTAAATTGCTGTAACTCAAACGGACCAAGAGCCTTCGCCATGATTCCCGACATTGCCGTGACCACAAGTCAGGACAGCATCTATGTGAACCTGTACGGGCCGATGAGCTCGACGGTACAGTTGGGTAAACGTGAAGTCACCCTCGAACAGACTACGACCTACCCCGAAGAGGGAAACATCGAGATCAGCGTTGACGTTCCGAAAAATGCAGAGTTTGCCTTGAGCCTGCGTATCCCGTCGTGGAGCAAGGTCAGTCAGGTTGCGGTAAACGGTAAAGCGATCGAAGACATCCAACCGGGCAGCTATGTAACGATCAAACAGCTTTGGCAATCGGGCGACAAAGTCACCGTTAATCTCGACATGCGCGGACGGCTCACCGAACTGAACGGATTCCAAGCCATCGAACGTGGTCCGATCGTACTGGCACGTGATTCGCGTTTCAATGACGGTTTCGTAGATGAAACCTCGATCATTCAGGCCGATGCCGAAGGATATGTTACCCTGATGCCCATAGCCGAAGAGGATCGTCCCGAAAAGATGTGGATGGCATTCACGGCTCCTATGGTTATGGGAACCGACCTCGAAGGAGATCTTGCCAAACCGTTGCAGATCAAACTCTGCGATTTTTCATCGGCAGGAAACACATGGAACCGTTCAATCCGTTATCGGGTTTGGCTGAAAAAGACACTGGACGTAAGAGGTCTCAAACCCAATGAATAGGGCGCCGTTTACACCCGTCCAAACAAAACGAAGAGAGTCCGCAATCTGGCGGACTCTCTTTCGTTCAGCACGTCGCTCATGCGACTTTATTTAGAAAAAGGCGTCTTTTATTTCCGTAAAAAAGCATCTATACCGGCTGCCGCACGACGACCTGAAGCCATGGCCCGAACCACCAGCGATGCACCCGAAGCAGCATCACCTGCGGCAAAAACCCTGTCTACAGAGGTTCCGTTGTTTTCACCTATCGCGACATTTTTCCGGCCATCCAAGTCAACACCCAAATTCTGTACCAATCCTTCGTAAACGGGGTGAACAAATCCCATCGCCAACAAAACGAGATCGGCCTTGATGATCTCCTTTTCGCCGGTATGTATCATGTTCATTCGTCCTGTTTCGGGATCCTTCTCCCATTCGACCCGTTCGACTTCGACGCCGGTCAGTACCCCGTTCTCACCGATAAAACGAGTGGTCCCGAGATTCCAACGACGTTCGCAACCCTCTTCGTGCGACGAGGAGGTTTTCAATACCATCGGATACATCGGCCACGGAGTATCCGGATTCGAACCGACCGGAGGTTTGGGCATGATCTCGATCTGGGTAATTTTAACGGCTCCTTGGCGTACGGCAGTTCCTACACAGTCCGAACCCGTATCACCACCGCCGATCACCAGAACGTGTTTGCCTTTGGCCGTAATCCGATCCTTTTTGGCAACCTCTTCTCCGGCATTCACCCGATTCTGCTGCTGCAGCAACTGCAAGGCAAAATAGACCCCTTTCAAGTCACGGCCTTCGACCGGCAGATCACGCGGAACACCCGACCCGATCGCCACACAGACAGCATCATAATCACGAAGTAGCTCATCGGTCCCGAGGTCGCGACCCACGCAGACCGACGTGCGGAATTCGATTCCCTCCTCTTCGAGCAGTTTCAAACGGCGGTCGATGATCTTTTTGCTGAGCTTGAAATCAGGGATACCCAAACGAAGTAGTCCTCCGATAAACTCGTTCTGTTCGAATACGGTCACGCTGTGTCCCTTTTTATTGAGCTGATTGGCACAAGCCAAACCGGCAGGACCCGATCCGATGACAGCCACCCGCTTTCCGGTACGTTTTCTCGGAGGTCGGGCTACGACGTATCCTTCGGCAAACGCCCGTTCTACGATCGAGGCCTCGTTTTCCCGAATCGTCACAGGTGCATCGTGCAGTTTCAGTACGCAAGATTTTTCGCACAACGCCGGACAAACCCGACCGGTAAACTCCGGAAAATCATCGGTCGCCGACAACGACAGATAGGCTTCCTCCCACCGTCCGCGATAGGCCAGATCCTGCCATTCGCCCTGACGGTTGCCCAGCGGACAAGCCCAGTGGCAAAACGGAACACCGCAATCCATACAACGCGACGCCTGCAACCTGCGGTCCTCTATGTTGAGCGTCTGTTCAACTTCTGTATAATCGTATATACGATCATGTATCGGCCTGTATCCGGCCTCTTTACGACCTATAGTCAAAAATGCTTTCGGATTTCCCATAATTGTAAGTTTTTTTGTCACGGATTAATAATCACGTTCCACTTGGGCGATTTTCTGTTCGAGTGCAGCCATTCGTTGTGCGTGCAGCACCTTCTTGTACTCGATCGGCATCACTTTAATGAACTGTCCGACATATTCGCCCCAATTGTCGATCATGGTCTTGGCCAACGGACTGCCCGTATGGTAATAGTGGGCACTGATCAAGGCGTGCAGCTCTTTCGTGTCGATCGACTCCTCGACCAAAGAGAGCTCGACCATCTCCATGTTACAGAAGAAATCGAAATTGCCCAACTTGTTCCACACATAGGCGACACCACCGCTCATACCGGCAGCAAAGTTCCGGCCGGTCGTACCCAATACAACCGTACGTCCGCCGGTCATATACTCACAGCAGTGATCTCCGACCCCTTCGACAACCGCCGTTGCACCGCTGTTTCGCACGCAGAAGCGTTCGCCGACTTGACCGTTGATATAGACCTCCCCTTCGGTTGCGCCGTACAATAGCGTGTTGCCCGCAATGATGTTGTCTTGCGGCAGGAAGATCGAATTTTTAGGCGGCGTCACAATGATCTTACCACCGGAAAGGCCCTTGCCCAAATAGTCGTTGGCATCGCCTTCCAACCGGAATGTAACTCCGTGACAGAGGAAAGCTCCGAAGCTCTGGCCGGCCGAACCTTTGAAGGTTACGCTGACCGTATCTTCGGGAAGCGCTTCGTTTCCGTATTTTGCAGTGATCCGCCCGGAAAGCATTGCCCCCACAGAACGGTCCGTATTGCAGATCGGGAAGTTGAGATGAACCGGCATCTTCGACTCGATCGCCGGCGTTGCCATACCAATGATCGAACGGTCCTTGACCTTTTCGATCTTATGATCTTGCACGGTCATACGCCGCACGTCCTCCGTATCGGCATTAGCCGGACGATAAAGGATCCGCGAAAGATCGACTTTCGAAATCTTCGTTCCGGGAGCGAACTTACGCTGTTGGATCAGGTCGGTCCGTCCGATGATGTCGTCCAGACGGGTGAACCCGAGTTCTGCCAGATTCTCGCGTACATCCTCAGCAAGGAAGTTGAAAAAGTTCACCAGATATTCGTAGCGGCCACGGAAGTGTTCACGCAGACGTTCGTCCTGCGTAGCCACTCCGACCGGACAAGTATTCATGTGGCACTTACGCATCATCACGCAGCCCAGAACAATCAGTGCACTGGTCGCAAATCCGAACTCTTCGGCTCCGAGCATGGCTGCGATAACGATATCTCGTCCTGTTTTCAGCTGACCGTCGGTCTGAAGGGTCACCTTACCCCGCAATCCATTGATCACCAACGTCTGCTGTACATCGGAAAGACCTATCTCGGTCGGCAGTCCGGCATGTTTCACCGAGCTGACCGGGCTTGCTCCCGTACCACCTTCACCACCACTGATCAGTATCATGTCGGCCTTGGCCTTGGCCACACCGGCAGCAATCGTACCGATACCGCTCTCCGAAACCAACTTCACGCTGATACGGGCTTTCGGATTGACATTCTTAAGATCGAAGATCAACTGAGCCAAATCCTCGATTGAATAGATATCGTGATGGGGTGGCGGAGAGATCAGCGAAATGCCGGGGATCGAATGACGCGTCTTGGCAATCATCTCATCCACCTTATATCCGGGCAGCTGTCCGCCCTCACCGGGCTTGGCTCCCTGTGCCACCTTAATCTGAATCTCATCGGCATTGACCAAATATTCGGCATTCACCCCGAACCGGGCAGAAGCCACCTGTTTGATCGCACTTCGGGCCGAGGTACCATCGGTATGTGGATGATAACGTTCGGGGTCTTCACCACCCTCACCCGTATTGCTCTTACCTCCGATCTTATTCATCGCCATAGCCAACGCTTCATGAGCCTCGCGGCTAAGCGAACCGAACGACATGGCTCCCGTTACGAAACGCTTCATAATCTCCGAAGCCGGCTCTACTTTCGATATATCGATCGGATTCTTTTTCAGCTCCATCAGATCACGCAGGAACATCGGAGATGACTTTTCATTCACCAAACGTGTATACTCCTTAAATTTTTTGTAACTGCCCAAACGGGTAGCCAGCTGCAAGGTCGATATGGTTTCCGGATTCCAAGCGTGTTGTTCTCCATTTTTCCGATAAGAATAGTTACCGAAATTCTCGAGCAGTTCTGTCTCATCGAAGTCTTCACCGAATCCGTGTGCATGAGCTTTCAGGGTTTCAGCTGCGATATCCTCCAGATCGGCGCCCTCGATTTTCGAGGTCATACCGTGAAAATAACGGTCGAGCAGAGCATTCGAAAGACCCACCGCCTCGAAAATCTTCGCGCCACGGTAACTTCGGATCGTCGAAATACCCATCTTGGAAATAATCTTCAACAGACCTTTGTTCAGAGCTTTGACATAGTGTTTTTCGGCAGTCTCGTAGTCGAGCTGTATATCGCCCTTCTCGACCAGACGATCCAGTACGGCAAAAGCCATATACGGATTGACCGCACTCGCTCCGAATCCGATCAGCAGAGCCATGTGCATCACCTCGCGGGCCTCGGCCGTCTCGACGATCAGGGCAATCTGTGCCCGTTTCCGTTTGCCGGTCAAGTAATGGTGTACGGCCGACAGGGCTAACAGAGAGGGGATAGGAGCATGATCCGCATCAACCCCCCGATCGCTCAAAATAACATAATTGATCCCGTCATCGACCGCCTTTTCTGCCGTTTCACACAAGCGATCCACCGCTTTCGCCAATCCGCGCGCTCCTCCCTTAGCTTCAAACAACATCGGCAGGGTCCTTGTCCGAAATCCCTTGTATTGCAGGTTATTCAGAATATCCAGCTCCGTATTGGTCAGAATCGGACTGGGCAGTTTCACTACTTTACAGTGTTCGGCCGAGGGATGCAGGATATTCCCGTCCACCGCGCCGATATAGCTTGCGATCGACATCACCAACTCCTCGCGAATCGGGTCGATCGGCGGGTTAGTCACCTGTGCGAACTGTTGACGGAAATAGTTGAACAGCCGCTGGGGTTTGTTCGAAAGGACTGCCAACGGAGTATCATTTCCCATCGAACCGAGCGGTTCAGCCCCGTTCTCTCCCATCGGCTTGATAATTTTCTCTATGTCCTCCTTATTGTACCCGAACGCACGGAGCATTCTGTCATACTCGTCTACCGAATGTTTTACGTGACGGCCGGAGGTAATCTGATTCAAAATAACCCGATTCTTGCTCAACCACTCTTTATAGGGATGCTCCGTTGCCAGACGCTCCTTGATCTCCGGATCGTACTCGATTTCACCTTTTTCGGTATCGATCATCAAAATCTTTCCGGGACGCAACCGCCCTTTCTCTCGGATTTCGGAAGACTCAACAGCAAGGGTTCCGGTTTCGGAAGCAACGACCATCATATCGTCGGTCGTAATAAAGTAACGGGCCGGACGCAAACCGTTCCGATCGAGCATACCACCCGCATAACGTCCATCGGAAAAGAGCAACGTTGCGGGTCCATCCCACGGTTCCATAAAGATACTGTGGTACTCGTAAAACGATTTCAGCTCCGAAGAGATCGGGTTTTTGTCGTTGTAACTTTCCGGCACCAACATGGCCAAAGCGTGTGGCAGACTCATACCGCTACGCACGAAAAACTCCAGTACATTATCGAGCGAGGCACTATCACTCATCCCCGGCTGTACGATCGGCCGCAACTCCTCGATCGGGCCCAACTCATCGGGATGGAGCACACTTTCGCGGCTCTCCATCCAGCTCCGGTTGCCTCGGATCGTATTGATCTCGCCATTATGGCCCAACATCCGGAAAGGCTGTGCCAAACTCCATGTCGGGAAGGTATTGGTCGAGAAACGAGAGTGAACCAATGCCAGTCCGCTCGTAAAATAGGGGTTGATCAGATCGGGGAAATAGTACCTCAGCTGTACGGAGGAGAGCATTCCCTTATATACCAATGTACGACAAGAGAGGCTGACCACATAGAACGAATCCTTATCGGACATTTCGCTCTGTGCAACCTCCTTTTCGATCTTTTTCCGTACGACATAGAGCTTCTGCTCCAAAGTCATATTACCCGGATCTCCGGTTACAAAAATCTGTTTGATCACGGGCTCTGTATTTCGTGCCGCTTCTCCGATCACCTCATTATTGACCGGCACATCGCGAACATACATCAGGTTCAATCCGGCCGTCTGCACATTCCGTTTAATGATTCCCAATGCGGTTGTCTGATCCGCCAAATCGCGCGGCAAAAAGACCAGTCCCGTACCGTAATGTCCCTTTTCCGGAACAGGAATTCCTTGTAACAGGATAAATTCGTGCGGAATCTGCACCATAATACCGGCTCCATCTCCGGTTTTATTATCCGCACCTTCTGCCCCCCGGTGCATCATATGCTCGAGCACCTGAAGACCATTTTCCACAATATCGTGGCTCTTTTTCCCTTTGATGTTTACAACCAAACCGACACCGCAAGCATCGTGTTCATTGCTCGGATCGTAAAGACCCTGCGGCCGGGGTAAACCCAATCCGTTATTATTGCTCTTTTTCATTGCCTTTTTCTTATTTTTTGCAGATGCGGTGCGGCGAATCGGTCTTCCCCGTCGTCGCACACGCATGTACCAACCTAAACTTAATGTCAACACTATCGCTACCGGATGAACAACAACTCACGGTATTTCGGCAGAGGCCACATCTCATTGTCAACCACTTCTTCCAATTTATCGATGTGGTAACGAATTTCATCGAATGTTGCAGCTACAGTATTATGATATGCAATAGCCTTTTCCCGTTCGTTCTCAATCTTATTGGCCACTTTACGTGCATCTATCATCTTTTCTGTCAGCGTCTGAATCTTAGCCATGTGTCCCGAAATCTTCTCGATCAAAACCAGATCCTGTGCGGCAATTGTCTCGTATTTTGCACCGAACAGCTCTTTCATCTTGTACACCTTATCGAGCAACATACTCTGATAGCGCGACGCCACCGGCAAAATATGGTTGATAGCCAAATCTCCCAACACACGTGCCTCAATCTGGATCTTCTTTGTATAGGTCTCCCATTTGACCTCGGCGCGTGCTTCCAACTCGGTCGAAGAAAGCACTCCGGTCCGTGTGAACATACCGACATTGGACGGAGCCACAAACTGATCAAAAATCAACGGCACAGATGTTTCGCAATCCAATCCTCGTTTTGCAGCCTCCGCTTTCCATTCGTCCGAATAACCGTTACCATCGAAGTGAATGACCGCACACTCCTTAATATACTCTTTCAACACAGCGAAAATAGCGGCCTCCTTCGCTTCTCCTCGTGCGATACGATCGTCAACCTGTGATTTAAACTCAATCAGCTGATCCGCAACTGAAGTGTTCAATACAGTCATCGCACCGCCACAGTTGTCGGACGACCCGACAGCACGGAACTCAAAACGGTTTCCGGTAAATGCAAACGGAGAGGTCCGGTTACGGTCCGTATTATCGATCAACAGTTCCGGAATATGAGCGATGCCCCCCATTTTGAAACCGGTCTTCTCATCAAATTCGATTGCATCGTCGCTCGTACTGGAAACCATCTTATCCAATACCGTAGAGATCTGACGTCCCAAGAAAATCGAAATGATTGCAGGGGGTGCTTCATTTGCTCCCAAACGGTGGGCATTCGTCGCACTGGCAATACTTGCCTTCAACAGACCGTTGTGTTTGTATACGGCCATCATGATGTTAACCAAGAAGGTCATGAACTGCAAATTGGCCTGAGGTGTCTTACCCGGAGAGAGCAAATTAACACCCGTATCCGTACCGAGCGACCAGTTGTTGTGCTTACCCGATCCGTTGATCCCTTTGAAGGGTTTCTCATGCAGCAGGACGCGGAACGAATGGCGGCGAGCTACTTTCTTCATGATCGACATCAGCAACAAGTTGTGGTCATTGGCCAGATTGGTTTCTTCGAAAATCGGAGCCAATTCAAACTGATTAGGAGCCACCTCATTATGACGCGTCTTTACCGGAATACCGAGCTTCCAGCATTCGAATTCGAGATCCTTCATAAACGACATCACCCGTGTCGGGATTGCACCGAAATAGTGGTCCTCCAGCTGTTGGTTTTTGGCGCTTTCATGGCCCATCAACGTACGGCCTGTCAAGACCATATCGGGACGTGCAGCATACAGTCCCTCGTCAACCAGGAAATACTCCTGTTCCCATCCCAGATAGGAGAACACTTTGGTAACCTCCGGATCGAAATAGTGGCACACATCCGTCGCTGCGCGGTCCACAGCCTGTAAAGAACGCAACAAGGGTACCTTGTAATCGAGCGCCTCACCCGTATAGGCAATAAAGATCGTCGGGATACAGAGTGTCGTATCAACGATGAAAGCCGGTGAAGTGGCATCCCATGCCGAATAGCCACGTGCCTCGAAAGTATTCCGAATACCACCACTCGGGAAGCTCGATGCATCGGGCTCCTGCTGAATCAATAATTTACCCGAGAACTCTTCGATCATACCGCCTTTGCCATCGTGTTCGACAAAAGCATCGTGTTTTTCGGCTGTACCTCCCGTGAGTGGCTGAAACCAGTGCGTGTAGTGGGTAGCTCCCATATCCATCGCCCACTGTTTCATGCCGGAAGCAACGCTGTCGGCAATCTCACGACTCAAAGCCTTGCCGTGTTTCATTGTCTCCATCAAAGCCTCATAAGTCTTTTTGGGCAAATACTTACGCATCTTCTCTTCATCGAAAACATTCTTGCCGAACATTTCGGAAGGACGTTCTTCCGTTGCAGGCAGGCAGACGGCTTTCCGTCTGATCGCCTCTTCCACTACTTTAAATCTAAGTTCTGACATGGTATAAAAAATTAAAGATTTACAAATTTATATGTCGTTTATCCGAAGAGTTACTTCAAGTAGATATTGTGTTTCTCGCACTCGGCGATCTGAGACTCAGGCCAGATACTCGACTGAACTTCACCGATGTGAGCACACCGCAGAAGGAACATGCAGGCACGCGACTGTCCGATTCCTCCTCCGATCGACAACGGAATACGGTCTTCGAGTAACGCTTTATGAAATGCGAGCTCCTTGCGTTCGGGACACCCTTCCAGTTCGAGCTGCCGTAACAGGGCTGTCTTGTCGACCCGGATACCCATACTCGATACTTCGAAAGCCGACTCCAACACAGGGTTCCAGAAAATAATATCGCCGTTCAAGCCTTTATATCCCCCCGGAGTAGGAGTTGTCCAGTCGTCATAATCGGGAGCACGACCGTCATGCTTCTTTCCATCTGAGAGAGCACCACCAATGCCGATCACAAAAATCGCCCCATATTTCTTTGCCGCTTCGTTCTCCCGTTCACGTGGCGAAAGCGTCGGATACTGCTCCAGAAGGTCTTCGCTCTGGATAAACCGAATTGTCTCAGGCAACACCGGTGTTATGTGCGGATAGATACGATAGATCTCTCGCTCCATTTTCTGATATACCCCGTAAATTTTCGTTACGATCATTTTCAAAAACTCCAGGTTGCGATCTTCCGCCGTAATCGTACGCTCCCAATCCCACTGATCGACATACAACGAATGCAGGTTGTCCAACTCCTCATCTGCACGAATGGCGTTCATGTCGGTATACAAGCCGTATCCTGGAGCAATCCCGTAGGCTCCGAGTTTCATCCGTTTCCATTTGGCCAATGAGTGAACTACTTCGGCTTTCCGTCCATCCATATCCTTAATCGGGAACGATACGGCACGCTCAACACCGTTCAAATCATCGTTGATTCCCGTTCCTGAGAGCACGAACAACGGTGCAGTAACCCGACGCAGATCCAACGCTGCAGCCAATTCGAGTTGAAAACGATCTTTAATCATTTTGATGGCCTGTTCCATTACCTCTGGAACGAGTTTGGCCCTATACTGTTTTGGAATGTAAAGTGACATGATCCAACTATTTAACGGTTATTATCTCTATTTTTTTCTTTTTTTTTAATGAGATTCCGGCACGGAACCCCGTCCTTAACCGGAATCTCATACAAACTCAAACTAATTGTTATAGGCAGTTTCACCATGTTCATATACATCAAGACCTTCCTCTTCGACCCGTTTGTCGACCCGAATACCGATCCACTTGTCTACAATCTTATAAAGTATATAAGTAATCACTGCACTGAAGACTATTGCCACGAGCGTCGTAAAAATCTGTATCCACAACTGATGCCAATCACCGTAAAGAGCTCCCTGCACACCGTCTTCACCCGTAATGTATTGTGTCGCGAAAACTCCGGTCAGGATAGAACCGACGACTCCTCCGATTCCGTGTACTCCAAATGCATCCAACGCATCGTCATATTTAAACTTGGGTTTCACGACAGCCACCATGATGAAGCAGATGATCGGAGTGATAAAACCGATGCAGAAAGCTCCAAGCAGATCGACCGTTCCTGCTGCCGGAGTAATGGCGACCAATCCGGCAACAGCACCCGTACAGGCACCTACGGTAGTCGGTTTTTTGTTACACAACCAGTCGATAACCATCCACGTGATAGCGGCAACGGCCGTTGCAACATGCGTTACAAGAAATGCATTTGCTGCCAAACCGTCGGCTGCAAGTCCGCTACCGGCGTTGAAACCGAACCATCCCAGCCACAGGAAACTCGTTCCGAGAAAGACGAAAGTAATGTTATGAGGTGTAATCGGATGGCCAATACGATAGTCTTCACGTTTACCCAACATCAATGCCATAACCAGTGCAGATATACCGGCATTCACATGTACCACGGTTCCACCTGCGAAGTCGATCGCCCCCATCTGCTGCAGGAAGCCCCCGCCCCACACCCAATGAGCCATCGGGAAGTAGGCTAATATGACCCACAGCAAAATGAACACCACAAATCCGAGAAATTTGATCCGTTCAGCGAATGCACCCAGAATTAAGGCCGGAGTAATCAGCGCAAACATACATTGGAACATCACAAAAACCAGTTCAGGAATGTTTCCTGCAGATAGCGTATCGAGTCTGATTCCATGAAGAAAAGCTTTGTCGAAACCTCCGATCACTGCACCCAATGGATTTCCCGATTCGGCAAAACCGGTTCCAAATGCCCAACTGTAACCGAATGCTACCCATAGAATACTAACTGCCCCAACAATAAACAGCGTCTGCATGATCAGGCTTAACACGTTCTTTTGACGAACCAAACCTCCGTAGAAAAGGGCAATCCCCGGAATACTCATAAAAAGAACCAAAATAGTTGCAGTTATCATCCATGCCGTATTTCCACTATCCAATACAGGAGCCTCCTCTGCCGTTTCTGCTACAGCCAACGTCTCCACGACAGGTGCTTCTGCAGCAACTTGTGCCATCAATCCCGCGGGTAGTAGTAACGCAATCGCCATCATTGCAACCAATACGCTCAACCTACCCCATCCAAATCCAATATATTTTTTCATGATATTTTTCGTTTTAAGTAATGATTAAAAAACTCCAAGTTTTTCTTTCAAAACAGCAACACACGGCTATTTCTCCTGCTCGGCATTATACAACGCAATGTCACCGCGCTCTCCGGTACGGATCCGCACCGCATCCTCGATCGGAATCACAAAGATGCGTCCGTCTCCGATCTCTCCGGTATGTGCTGCCTTCAATATGGCCTGAACCGTCTTTTCGGCATTCTTATCACGAACCACAATGGAGACCATGATCCGTTCGATCGAACTGGTATCGTACATCACTCCCCGATAGATCCTGGCCTGACGAGACTTTCCAACACCCCTTGCATCGTAATACGAAAACCACTCGATGTCGGCTTCGAGAAGCGCCTCTTTTACCTCCTCGAACTTTGACTTACGGATAATCGCTTCAATCTTTTTCATCTCATTCGTTTTTTTTGGGGTTAATACTGTGTTTTATTTAAAAGGAGATTCCAAAAACAAGACAGGCATCATCCATAGCAGGAGAAGCTATTGCCTGCACAAAAATCGGCAACGCATAAGATTTAGTAATTCTAATCTCCTTTGACGCCTTCAATGAGACATTGGAGACCTGAAACCCTTTACCCCCCCATTTGGGAGCCAACCAGGCAGGAGCTTCCCACGGTGCCGCTCCAACAGCAAAAGTCAGATCGACCGTCTTGATCGAGAAGTCATACCCAAGCTCTACATAACTGGAATATTTGCGCTCTCCGTCTACTTTATCAAGGTTACCTGCGAACATTGTACTCCACGAAAGAAAGAGCGGAAACTTTTCACCGAAGTGGTACCCGACAGTAGCTTCAAACAAATGAGTGTTCATATAGTCCGAATAGAAGGAAGCACCTTGTCCGGCCCACCAATAATCGGTAATTCCCACCGAAAAGCCCTTTACAGAATAACCCAACGAAAGATCCAACTCTTTAAATCCTTCAGCAAGACTTGTCGATCCCCACGCTTTTAAAGAGAATCCTTTATACGAAAGTCCAAGTGACGGTTGAACACTTACACCAGAGCCGGCTTGATAAACACCTCTCCAAACATACCCACTTACCAGATCAGCCCCTAAATCCACACCGAACGACGATTGTGCATTTGCTGAAGTCGTGACACCCATTACCAACGATGCAGCAACCACCATTCGCGACACATATCTTTTTGAGAAAATCTTTTTCATAGCTTTTTGTTTTTAACGGTTAACGATTTTGTTTCTTAACGTCATTTTCCAGACGGCCCACACTCATACATTACCATCCGAAATCTTCCCGTTTTTACCATCCCCGTCTCCGGGGATTTCGATATACCATCGCATCAAAAACTGTAAGCACGAATTCCATATCTCAACAAGTTTTACCCTCTACTCACACCGCAAATATATACTTTTTATAAATAAACATCTAATTTTTTAGGGTTAATTTCAATAAAAATGCATTTTTTTACAACACACCCCCTGTTTTTAACACACATAATTCTATTTAATAAAATTTCAATCCGAAACCATTTTATTTATTTCACATCATTTTTTACATCAAATACAACAGAACCTGTCATCATTTTACACAAAAAAAGTCTTTACACGTTCAAATTGAAAGTAAAAGAATACACCTGACAAAAACCTGAATAAAATCCGACACACCCCTAAAAAAAACCAGCACAAAAAGAAAAAAATCACAAATCAACCAAACACCCCCTCATTTTTTATACATAAAATAAAATCGGGACACCCTCCGGCAGTTCAACCGGAAGATGCCCCGATTTATCGTACATGCACCTATCGTTTAATCAAAAATCAATACAAAATACCCACTGCTTTAGCCCATGATGTTTCCAAATAAGCAGGCTGCAACAACTCCAACCCCGCCGCATCTCGTGGAATATAGGTTGACAACCCACTATTGGCATCCACCTTAATGAGATGACTCGTCGATCCTGAATAAGCACTATACACATAAGGCGTAGCATCCTTATATCGTACCGTTCGCTCCAACTGTTCCACAAAAGCTTCTAGCAAAGTTGAGTCACCCTGCATTTGTCGATAATAATCTTCAAGATCAAAAAAAACATGACTCGACATATTCTCGAGATACTGCACTGCATCCGGATCAACAACCGAAGGATCTGCCGTCGCATAAAAAGCTTTAGCCGCTTCTGCCAATGCATCCATCTGATCCATTTGCACAAGTGAAATCATCGCATAATCCAAATTGGATTGTTCGTGAAAATCCATAAACAAACGACAAAACTGTTCAAGCCGAGGAGTTTCTGCACACAACTCAGGCAACACCTTATTATAAGGTATCCCTTCAGCCAAAAGTTCGGATGCCGAGGCAAGCACATATTTCGTTGCATACCTCAATTCATACAGCGTCTCGACATTACTCATAAAGCAAGCATCGAATACCAAAAATTCAAGTTTTCGGTTTTTCGGAAGTGCAGATGCCAAATCCGATATATCCATAAAATCGGATCCATCTTGTCCGAACCACTTGGTCAGCAAGGCTTCAGGGTCACGACTCCATATGCCATCACCCACAAAATCACTTCCACTCATCCGGTCCGAACTACGTGAAACACTTTTTAACAAAACATTAGCCGGCACCCATCCCGAAGCATGAGACCACAACACCATCCCATATGAATCCGATGGGAACAATTGTTGAACCCTATCCAATTTTTGTGAAAACACCTCTACCGAAGCTGAATTCTCCTCCTGATACTGTTCTACAACCCGAATCGTATCGCCCGTTATTTGCAAAAGCTGCGGATCGTGTCCTCGAATATCGGCATACACCACTAAATGCGACGCAGAATCAACCTGGGCCATACCCATCTTCATCTTTTCCAAATCCCGCTGCGCATAGCTGCTTAAATTATTGTCGGCTGCCATATAGACAAAAATGGTCCGTTTACCATAGACAACAGGTGTTTCGAAATCACTTTTCTTACACCCCGCTGCCAACAAAACAAACATCAGACAGACAATATATCGATAAGTTCTTTTCATTTTTTCACATTTTATTACCAGGAACGACCAGCACCGCCACCGCCAGAGGAGCCACCTCCAAATCCTCCAAACCCACCAAAAGAGCCTCCTCCACCGGAACCGCCTCGGAAAATCATCGGAGGTATCCATCCGCCTCCACTATGCCCATCATTACCTCCACTACGTCTCCCTGACGAGAAAAACAACATCATAAAAAGCAACACGATGAATAGAATCAAAGCTCCCGCACCGGGTCCTTGAGCTCCGTTATACTCTTCTGCAGTAAACTCACCTCGAGTAAGCTGCATCAACACATCCACAGAACGATCCACGCCCGCATAAATATCCCCTTCTCGAAAAGCCGGAATCATCTCAACATCAAGAATCCTTCCCGCCGTAATATCCGGCACTACCCCTTCAAGTCCATAACCGACCGAAATAAATGCTTCTCCCCGGGAATCGGCCGTCGATGACTTTACCAAAATCAAGATTCCATTATCTTTTCCTTTTTGGCCTATTCCCCATTTTTCATGCAGCCGCTGGGCATAATCTGCCGGAGCATACCCCTCAAGATCGGTCACGGTAACCACCGCAATCTGCGTCGAGGTTTCCCGATCGAAATTCTCCAGTTTCTGTTCCAACGTTTGCCGTTGGACGTCATCAAGCAACCCAGCAAAATCATTGACCAAACGAGGTGGCGACATCGGTTCTGGTAATGAAAAAGCGCCGAACGGCACACTCAGCGCCATCCACAACAGACATAAACCCAACCAGAATTTACACGGAGTGAACTTCGTCATACACACATTCTACTTAAAACTCAACTTTGGGAGCCGTCTCTGCCCCTTGCTGTGCCTCGAAATAGTTCACAGGTTCGAACCCATACAGATTCGACAAAATGTTTCTCGGGAACATTTTTATATAGGTATTGAACTGCCGGGCTGTCTCGTTGAATTTGCGGCGTTCAACCGAAATCCGATTCTCGGTTCCTTCAAGCTGAGTCTGTAAATCACGGAAGTTCTGATTTGCTTTCAAATCCGGATAACTCTCCGAAATCGCCATTAACCGACTCAATGCAGAAGAGAGCTCTCCCTGAGCCCGATCAAATTTCGCCAAAGCTTCGGCATCGTTTATATCGATACGAGTTTGACTCGCTTGTGCCCGTGCTTCGGTCACCTGATCCAGCGTGCTTTTCTCATGCTCGGCATATCCCTTGACCGTACTCACAAGATTCGGAATCAAATCAGCCCGACGTTGATACTGATTCTCAATCTGACTCGACTGCGCCAGAACCTCTTCGTTCAAACGAACCATCTCGTTGTAACTTCCTTTCATCCAAGAATAGACACCTACTACGACGACCACTACGACCGCCAAAACAATCCATCCTTTACGTTTCATAAGATATTGATATTTAAAATTGTCCGTACTTATACCGTATTCGTACTACTCGGTTTTTATCACAGTGGGAGCCACACGCTTTTTAAGTGGTATTCCATTGAACTCCCACCCTGAACTTCGTTTTTCCGGTTCCTTGTCAGGTCGCTTCAAATAGATACGACTGAAATCAAAATAATACCCTTTCACCCCCTTTTGTTTTACCAGCGGCGGAAGATAGGCTACACTTCGACTTATAATTTGCTCTTTCTTACAACGAATATTCGCACTGGCCAAAAAATCCTTTACATGCGAAAAATAGATAATATGCCACGGCGACTTTTCTGACAGTCCTGTTCCAGAAGAGCGTATAGCGCCGAGAATCCCCTCCAAACGATAATAGTTAATCCTTTCGTTGATCGTATCTCCGATCGAACCGTAGGCATATACCAAAAAATTGATCAAAGAAGGGTCGAACGGCTCACGCACCATCGCCTCCTTTCCCAGCCGGATGATTTCCTGAAAATCTGCCTCGCCCAACGAATCCGATTCGAGAATCATCAGAATTTTATCATGAGCCAACGGAGTCTCAAAGGGTTTGTATTCGGGTTGCCATACAAATCCATAGTACAAATGACGATAATCCTCCAACGTCAATGTAGTATCCCCTTCGCTGTAACGAAAGTAGAGATTCGGATAATAATAAGGGGAGGAACTATCCAGAATCTCTTTCAATATAAGATCATTATCCGGAGCACGGACCACTTCCTCTTCTTGAGCAAATGCCCGAACTCCGGCTAATAAGGCGAAAAGAAACAACAGTGTGTTTCGCATCAAACTCTTTATCATCGTTTTTTGGTTTATAACATCCACTCTTAAAACGGTGAAATTACACAAATATTTGATGCGGAAAAGTATTTTACTTCAGATCATTCGATTTCAGGAGCGACCCGATTTTGCTACAAAGTGTTTCACTGACCGGAACCAGCGGTAAACGCAGGCGATTTCCCATCAATCCACAACACGAAAGAGCTGCTTTTACACCCGATGGATTTCCTTCTGCAAACAATGCATCGACAGTCTCCATCATCGACAGGTGCAATGGTGCAGCTTCTGCAAAACGACCCTCGAGAGCCAGATGCACCATTTTACAGAACTTTTCTGGGAACACATTAGCAGCCACAGAAATAACTCCGGCGCCACCCAATGCGACCATCGGCAAAGTCAAATTATCATCGCCCGATATCACAGAAAAGCCGGCCGGACAATCCTTCAGTACATAAGCAGCTTGAGACAGAGAGCCGCTGGCCTCTTTGACAGCAATAATATTCGAAAAATCGCGAGCCAACCGAAGTACGGTTGAGGGCTGCATGTTTACCCCGGTCCGTCCCGGAACATTATACAGTACAACACTGCAAGGCGCAGCCTCTGCAATAGCTTTATAGTGTTGATAAATACCCTCTTGCGAAGGCTTATTATAATAAGGTGTCACAGAAAGTACAGCATCGATTCCATCGAAATCACCTGTACGAAGGTACGACACTACATCGGCCGTACAATTTCCTCCAGCTCCCAAAACAATCGGAAGACGTCCTCCGTTGACCTCTTTCACACAACGGATAACAGCTTTCCTCTCTTCGAGAGAGAGCGTAGGCGTTTCAGCCGTGGTTCCGAGTACGACCAAATAGTCCACTCCACCGGCAATTACATGTTCGACCAAATGCGTCAATGCGGAATAATCGACCGCACCATTCTCTGTAAACGGAGTGACCAATGCAACTCCTACACCTTTCATGTTAGGTTTCATCTTAAAATGTTAATTTCCGCACAAAAATAGTATTTTTTATTCAAACAGAGAACCTTGTATCGGATTATTTTCCTCCGGCCGATGTTTTTCCTCCTTCAGGTTGTCCGGTTCACTCTTTTTCTCCTGCAAATTTTCCTCTGGCTGCCCCGATTCAGAATCCATGGCAATCATTCGCATGAACTCCTCCTCACCGATAATCCGTATGCCCAGCTTTTTCGCTTTCGCCAACTTGGATGGACCCATATTGCTCCCCGCAAGCAAATAATCGGTCGTTGATGAGATCGCCGCCTGATTTTTTCCTCCGTGCATCTCGATCAACCGTTTCAGTTCATCACGCGAATGCTCGGCGAAAGTTCCCGAAATAACGATCTTGAGACCTTCAAGACTACTCGACAACATCTCCGACTCTTCAATCTCAAACCGCAATCCAAATTGCCTCAGCCGCTCAACAAAAGTCATATTCGTTGAATCCCTAAAATATTCGGAAATACTGAGTGCAATACGTCCGCCTACGTCTTGAACACCTTCGAGCTCCTCCACAGTCGCAGCAATCAGGGCATCCATACTTCGGAAATGGGCCGCCAACGTTTTGGCTGTCGTCTCTCCGACAAAACGGATCCCTATCGCAAACAACACCCGTGAAAAGGGAACCTCCAAAGACTTACGAATACTCTGTATAATATTATCTGACGATTTTTCGCCCAAACGTGGCAAGACAGAAAGTTGTTCCCGTTTCAACGTATAAAGATCCGCCGCATCCGCAATCAACCCCGAATCGTAAAGCAACTGAACGGTCTCTTCTCCAAGTCCGTCAATATTCATCGCCTTACGGGAGATAAAATGCACGATCCTGCCTATAATCTGCGGCGGGCAATGGCTCGAATTCGGACAATAATGTCGCGCTTCACCCTCATACTTCACCAATTCGGTTCCGCACTCAGGACAACGATCGATAAAGACAAACGGCAGACTTTCTGAGCTCCGGGCTGACAAATCCACACCAGTTATCTTCGGAATGATCTCTCCGCCCTTTTCGACATACACATGATCACCCAATCGAACATCGAGCAACGCAATCTGCTCGGCATTATGAAGAGAGGCACGTTTCACAACGGTTCCGGCCAGCTGTACCGGAGCAAGATTCGCCACTGGAGTGATCGCACCGGTCCGCCCCACCTGAAAATCGACCGACAATAACTCCGTACAAGCCTGCTCCGCTTTAAACTTATAGGCAACGGCCCAGCGTGGAGCTTTCGCCGTATACCCCAACCGTTTCTGATCAGCAAAACGGTTTACCTTGATTACCACCCCGTCGGTCGCAAACGGCAAATCATGCCGTGCCTGATCCCAATGACGAATGTAGGCTTCGATCTCCTCCATCGAACGGCAAAGTCCGATCTGATCCGATATTTTAAATCCCCACTTCCGGGCAGCGCACAAACTGTCATAGTGTGTTTCAAACGAAAACCCTTCACCGACTAACGAATAAAGCGTACAATCCAACTCACGACGGGCGGTTTCCGCCGAATTCTGTTGCTTGAGCGATCCGGCCGCCGCATTACGCGGATTGGCAAAAGGAGCCTCCCCGATATCTTCCCGCTCCCGATTCAACCGTTCGAACGATTCGTAAGGCATCAAGACCTCCCCCCTGATTTCAAAAAAAGCAGGATAGTCCGACCCATTTAGCTGCAACGGCACACTGCGGATTGTCCGTACATTGGCGGTCACATCATCACCACGTGTTCCGTCTCCGCGTGTTACGCCCCGCAGCAATTGCCCGTTTTCGTAGGTCAAACTGATCGCCGTTCCGTCGAACTTCAATTCGCACACATATTCTGCCTCTCCGATCTCTTTCCGTACCCGGTTATCGAACTCCTTGACCTCCTCCATCGAATAGGTATTCGACAACGACAACATGGGATAACGATGCTCAACCGTACGGAATTCATTCGTCACATCGCTTCCTACCCGATGAGTAGGTGAATTGGGATCGTCCCATTCAGGATGTTGCCGTTCCAACTCCTGCAACTCCCGCAACAGAGCATCGAACTCATAATCACTGATCTGAGGATCGTTCAATACATAATATCTGTAATTATGGTAATGAATTATTTTGCGAAGATGTTCGATTTTATCACGCATAATTTGTTCGTTTTTCAGTAAAGATATTAAATTTGTGCCGTTTTAAACAGAGACAAAACTAACAAAAGAAACTCAAGATTCCGAACAAAGATCAGACACGGATCGAAGCTCCGACAAAATATTTTCGTTTTCGTGACTTCTTCTGTTTGGATTGCTAAATTTTATTTATACTTGCAGAAAATTTTGGGGAAGCAATGACTAACTCAGCAGACAGAAAACAGAAAAAACGGGTTGTGGTCAGTTACAAGAACCTGAGCGCAGAACTTCGTGAAGAGGTGAAGAAAAAGTATCCTAACGGATATACAGACAGCATGATCCGCATCGACAAAGGACCCGGAGACTTTTTTTATGCGATTGTTTTAGAAACCGAAGACACCTCCTACCTGATCAAAGTGGACGTTAAAGTGGATGATCGTGAAATCGACGACGACGACAAAGACTTCTTCGGCGATGAAGACGAAATCAAGGAAAATGACGAAATCATGGACGCCGAAATGGAGGAGATGGAAGATCCTGATTAATTTAAGGAATTATCCGACCTATCCGATAAAATTCAACTAAAACCAAAAAAAAGAGAGGAGCATCATCAAAGATGCTCCTCTTCTTTTTTCCTTGTTTGAGCGGATTATTTATCCCACTCCAAAATTTTATAGAAATCGTAAGCCTCAGGATTGGCTACATATTTCTTAGCGGCTTCATAATCTTCCGGAGTCAAATAATTCAAAATGTTTTTGATTACCATCGTGAATTTATCCGAGTTGATATCAACCAAACGTGGCGGGATCTTACCGGTTTCGGGATCTTGAAGGTCTTTCAGATACAACGGAGAGATCTCACCTGCCGGATTGGCATAAACCATACAACCGGTCTTACCTTCGCTGAACAGCTTGTAGGTTCCCATACCGAGCAACGAGCAGTAAACCAAATCGTAAGCTACCGGAGTCTGACAACGCACCTCGTAACCGATCTCTACCGGACGTGATTTAACCTTGATCTTCAGTTCAGACAACTTCTTCTCAAGCATTTCATTGAAGATGTGTGCTTTGGAAACCTTACCCAACTCCGGATGTCCGTGATCGTCATACGAGAAATGGATTCCCGATTTCTTGATCTCCTCATCGCTCAACGAGTGGAACACACCTTCCGAAATCATGGCCACACCATAATCGATACCCATGATCTTACGTTTGATAATCGAAGAAACCACGAGGTTAACGATCTTTTCAACGGTAATTTCCGTTTTGTTGAACATTTCGGGAATAACGATCATCGGATAATGACAAGCTGTTCCGATACCGAAAGCCAAGTGTCCGGCAGAACGGCCCATCGCTGCAACGACAAACCAGTTTCCGCTGGTACGTGCATCGGTATATACGGTACGTCCGATAATTGAACCCATATCCTTAGCCGACTGATAACCGAAAGTAGGCGATCCGGCAGGGAGCGGAAGGTCGTTATCGATCGTCTTGGGAACGTGGATATTGGCAATCGGATATTGTTTAGCAGCCAAGAATTTGGCAATCCGGTTAGCCGTAGAAGCCGTATCATCACCTCCGACAGTCACCAGCAACTTGATGTTGTTTTTGGTGAACAATTCCAGATTGAAGTCCTCTTCGAAGTTCTTGTCGGACGGTTTGAAACGGCTCATCGTCAGGAACGATCCGCCACGATTGAAAATATCATCTGCCAACAGGAAATCGATCTCCGTAATACGTGGCGTTTTCGTAAACAGTGCAGAGTACCCACAGTGTAAACCGAGTACCCGATATCCATGTTTCAAAAAAGTCTTAGCCACGCTACCCACTACCGTATTCATTCCGGGAGCAGGGCCGCCTCCTGTCAAAATTGCAATTGCATCCATTGTTCGTTTCTTTTAAAGTTTAAGTTCTCAGTTTTCGGGTCGCAAGGACCGTCTTTTAAATTTATACGACCCAAAAATACAATTATTTTTCAATATTTTTAACAATCCAGGGAACTTATTTCTCTTCACTGATCTCCTTACCGAGCAGACGTCCGGCCATTGCTTCTGCCATTGCATCACATGCAAGGAGTTTTTCCGGAGCCGTACGGCCATGTATTTCCACGGCCGGAGCCACCTGCTCCCAACCGATCTCTTCTGCAAAGGTTTTCAGGTTTTTCACGCCTCCCCCATTCCAACTGAAGGTTCCGAACACACCGAGCAATCTGTTTTTAACTCCCATGTGAAGCAATTCACGTGTCAGGTTCTCCATCAGCGGAAACATATGAAGATTGTAGGCACAACTTCCCAACACAACTCCCCGATACCGCCAGATATCATTGATCAAATAGGAGATGTGAGTTTTTGAGACATCGTGTACCCGGATCGATTTCACCCCGTTATCGGCCAATCCCGTAGCAATGTAATCGGCCATCCGAGCCGTATTGCCATACATCGACGCATAGATCACGACTGCACCCGCTTCGGCGTCATAACGGCTCCACCGGTCGTACAGTCCGATCACCCGCGACGGATCACTTCGCCACACCAAACCGTGCAGCGGGCAGATCGTCCGCACCTCAATCGTAGACAGACGGGCCAGGGCTTTCTGCACCATCGAGCTGTATTTTCCGACGATATTCGAATAGTACCGACGCATCTCCTCCTCGTACATTGCAAAATCGACCTGATCATCGTAGCGGCCACCATCGAGAGCCCCGAACATGCCGAATGCATCTCCCGAGAAGAGCACTCCATCAGTCATATCGTATGAGACCATCGTTTCAGGCCAATGCACCCAAGGGGTAAAAACGAATTTCAATTTATGGTGTCCCAAATCGAGCGTATCGCCATCCTTCACCTCCACGAAATTATCGCTGCATCCGAAATAAGCGCTCAACACCTTGAATGTTTTGGCATTTCCGATGATCTTCACATCCGGGAACTGACGGATCAACTCACCGATTTCACTCGAGTGGTCCAACTCCATGTGGTGTACGACCAGATAATCGAGCTGGCGGCCGTCCAACACCTCTTTGATCCAATCCATGTAAAAACCGTCGGTACCCGATTCGACCGTATCCATCAATGCACACTTCTCATCTCGAATCAAATACGAATTATAGGACACACCATAAGGAAGCGGCCACATGTTTTCGAATAGATTCTTCCGACGATCATTGACACTTTTCCAATAAATGTCATTTCCAATCCGTTGCCTGTTATTCATAACCTTATTTATCATGATTCAACAACATCCGTTCAAACGATGTTCCATACTTTTTCAGTATAAATACCCGTTTTATTTTTAATTTTGCAAAGATACGAATTTAATTCGATACCGGTTATGAGCTGTCGTCTCTTGTTGCGGTTTATTCTTATTCTGCTGCCACTATCCGTTGCAGCCCAAACCCGAACGGAGTACGGCATCGCCCGGAGAGTCGTGCGACAAAACGACACGGTTATCCTGATCCAAATGAAACCCGTGTTCATTTTCGGGGGAAAGACCAAGGCAAAAGCCAACGCCACACGAAAGATGTACTCGCGGCTGATATACAACCTCAAACTCGTCTATCCAATCGCACAGGAGGCCAACGCCACGCTCAAGGCCATGGAGCGCCGTATGGCGGAACTGCCTACCGAAAAAGAGAGACAAGAATTCGTAAAAGGTATGGAACGGGCGCTGAAAAGACAATATACTCCCGTTCTAAAAAACATGACCCTCTCGCAGGGCAAACTGTTAATCAAACTGATCGACCGCGAAACCGAACACACCTCATACGATCTGGTCAAACAGCTTCGGGGTGGATTCCGAGCCTTCTTCTGGCAAGGGATCGCTAAAATTTTCGGAGCCAACCTCAAAGACACCTACGACGAATTCGGCGAGGACCAGATCATCGAAGACCTGATCATGCTCTACGAGGCCGGACTACTTTGATCGACTGTCAATATTCGATCTTATCCTCTTTTTCGCTCCACATTCGGAATGCCTGCAGAGCCTCATCCCGCAACATCGGTTCGCTCGGCACCGTCCGCTTTTCAGGCGCCACATCGATCTGGTCATATATAAACGAATCATCAAACCCAATCTCAGCGGCATCTGTCCGGTTGTTCCCATAATAAATCTTGGATATTCCCGCCCAATAGGCCGCTGCAAGGCACATCGGGCAAGGCTCGCATGAGGTGTATAACTCGCACCCCTCCAACTTGAAATTCTTTTCGGAAGAGCAGGCGGCACGGATGGCACTCACCTCCGCATGGGCCGTCGGATCATTCAACAGTGTAACCGAATTGGATCCCCGTGCTATGATCTTTCCATCCCGTACGATAACCGCACCAAACGGACCTCCTCCATGTTCCACACTCGAACAAGAGAGCGCTATCGCTTCGCGCATAAAATCTTCCTTCGTCATATTTTCATCCTCTTTTTCATCTCGAATTGTTTCGACGCTCGGGTCTGAACTCTCCCGTGCAGTATCTTTTCCACCACAACCAAAACAGATCGTTCCAACAAGCAAACACAAAATTAATCCATAAAATCTCTTATCGATCATTCCCATTCGTTTTTGTTTTCATTATATTTTCAACATCAGAACCGTTCGAATAGATGGTTTCGTTCTCTTCAACAATGAAATAAGACGTTCGAAATCCGCATATAAAATCTCTCTTCCAATAAACTTTCCGGACCAAAGATCATCCGAACAACCAAAATTCCGCATCCGCAGACAACCTTTCTTTCATCTTCTCCTCCTTATATCCATCTTTACTCATAAAGATAATATTTTTCGGCAACAGTACGGAAGCGGGCGGCATCTTTGCGCCAATAGGACTGAATATCTTCGAAACGATTGCGTTCCGAGAATTTTTTCCGGACATAATCACTACCGGCCACCTGATCGAGCATGCGGAAGCGACTCGAATCGGCATGAGCGAACACAGCCCGGTCGGGATATAGTTCCGCAATCACCTGCATCACGTAAAACTGCACTTCGGAAAGAGCTGCCGCTGCCGGATCCACTATGTGTAACTGAACCCCGTGCAACGTTTTCCCCTGCCCGATCGAATAGAACGGACGGGCATGGATAGGACGGAAGATCACCCCGGGTAGCGACAATCTGTTCAGTGCCTTTGCAAACCGATCGGCATCGATCCACTCGGCCGCAAACATCTGGAACGGGATCGTATACCCCACGCCGATCGACAAATACCCCAGCTCACCTAAAATTCCGGACGCCGGATAAAAAAACGTACTTTTCGCCTCTGGGATATGAGGCGAAGAGGGAATCCACTCAAGTCCGGTCTCCTCGTAAGTCATACCCCGTTTCCAACCCTCCATGGCAATCACATGCAGATTGCAACGTTGTTCGAGCATTCCCTCACCGTTCAACAGCATGGCCAACTCTCCACACGTCAGTCCATACAGATAGGGAATCGGATACTGGCTCACAAAGCTGAAAAAGCCCTCCTCGACAATGGGGCCTTCGATTTTGTTTCCGCCCAGCGGATCGGGACGGTCCAACACGACAAATTCAACGTCGTTTTCAGCCGCAGCCTCCATCGCCAATCCCATCGTACTGATGTAGGTGAACGACCGACAACCTATATCCTGAATATCATAGACCAACACATCGATTCCTTTCAACATTTCGGGAGTCGGTTTCCGGGTCTTACCATGCAGCGAATAGACAGGCAAGCCGGTTGCCGGATCGACCTGATTATCGACGTAATCACCAGCATGAGCATCACCACGCACACCGTGCTCCGGACCGAACAGTGCGACCAGATTCACGTTCGGCGCCTCGGCCAAAATGTCTATGGTCGATCTCAACCGATTGTCCACTCCTGTCGGATTGGTTATCAATCCCACCCGTTTCCCTTCAAGCAGTTTGAAGTTTTGCTCTTTCAACACTTCGATTCCGGTCTTGATGGTTATCGTTCGGGCCGAAACCCCGAGTGCAACCGCACACGCAAAAGCGACTAACAATATTCTCTTCATAAAGGCAAATTATAACAGCTAACTATTTCGACTCCTTTTTCCCGTAATTCGGATCGATCTTGAGCAGGGCGACCGCCACTATCGGAACAATACTACACAGCATCACCCAGATAAAGAAGTGGTTGTAGCCCAACATCTCCTGCATCCATCCGGCGAACATACCGGGTAACATCATTCCCAACGCCATAAAGCCGGTGCAGATGGCATAATGTGCCGTCTTCTGTTCTCCGTCGGCATAATACATCAGATAGAGCATATAGGCCGTAAAACCGAACCCGTACCCGAACTGTTCAACGAACACACACGTATTGATAACGAACAGATTATCCGTCTGCGAAAAGCTCAGATAGACAAACGTCAGACAGGTCAGCAACATACTGAGGGTCATCGGCCATATCCACTTGCGCAATCCGCCCCGGGCCGCCGCAACGCCTCCGATAATCCCTCCGATCGTCAAACCGATGATCCCGACCGTTCCATATACCATACCGACCTCTCCTGTGGTCAACCCCAAACCTCCGACCTCTTTAGAGTCGAGCAAGAAGGGATTGATCAACTTCAGCAACTGTGCCTCGGAAAAACGGAAGGTCAGCATAAAGAATATGGCGGCAGCTGCCTGCGGTTTTTTAAAGAAAGAGACAAACGTTGCCGAGAACTCCCGCAAAATATCCTTCGGTTTCAGATCGGAACGCCCGTGATCCGTCGCCGGTCGAGGCAATACGAAACGGTGATAGATTCCGAACAGCACGAACAATCCCGCCAATACGAAAAAGGTGATCGACCATGCAAAGGGAATGTTTCCCGAGAGCCCTTTATACTCGGCGTGCGACGGCTGATTCAACTTGGCATCAGCCTGAAAAACAAGATAGGCCGGCTGGTTCCAGTTCGTACGGTCGAACCGTAACCGTTCACCATGAATCAGCGATACGCTACGGTCGCCACGATTCATCGTCATGTTCAGCACAACCTCCTCGTCCGGGGCGGGTTCGCGCGAGAGCGATACTGCCGCAATCCCGACATCCCCGACTCGATCAGTCGTCGACACCTCACCTTCGCGCCGTTCTCCGAAATGGGTCCGGATCCATTCACCCAACGGACGGGAAACCCGTCTCGTCCACCAACCCGTTTTGACGTCCGACGCGGCATGTTCTCCGGCTCGCTCCTCAACCAAAAAACCGTGCGAACGGTTCCAATCCTCAACCCGACCGACCCAATTGCGAACGCTGTCAGCCGACATTCCGGCTGTTCCGAGGGTCACGGTGGGCTGCGAAACAACGAAACTCAGCGCAGCGGTCGATTCCGCAGGTGCTGTTGCTACCTCCGGTAATGCAAACGTTCCGCAAGTATATTGGGGCGATACTTCGACATCGATTTTGACCGGATCGGGTCCCGTTGCGCTCTCGAGCCATCCGGCCAATATGATCAAAAGCCCCTGCCCCAGAATCGTCGCCACACGATAGAACGTACTGCGGATTCCGACATAAAGCGCCTGTTGATTGTGATCGAGCGCCAACATATAGAAACCGTCCGCCGCAATATCGTGCGTCGCCGAGCTGAAGGCCATCAGCCAGAAGAAAGCCAGCGTTGCCTGAAAGAAAAACGACACGGGTATGGTAAAGGCTATTCCCGCAAAACCGGCCCCCAGCAACAACTGCATCGAGACGATCCACCAGCGCTTGGTTTTCAGCAGATCGACGAACGGGCTCCAAAACGGTTTAATAACCCACGGCAGATAGAGCCAACTGGTATAGAGCGCAATATCGGTATTGGAGATTCCCAATCGCTTATACAAAATGACCGAAAGAGTCATCACCGCCACATAAGGCAATCCCTCCGCCAGATAGAGCGTCGGAATCCATGCCCAGGGCGAACGCATCTGTTTCTTCATCATCTTCTATTCAATCCTATATCTCATCGTCACGTAACAACGCAACAAGACTCTCATTTACTCTCTTTTATACAATTTTTCGATCCGGGCTCCCGTATAGTAATGGAGCAATATCCGGTCGTACGGAATCCCTTTCGCTCCCATCACGGCTGCACCGATCTGACAAAGACCTACTCCATGTCCCCATCCGGCACCCAACAGGATGAAGCGATTCCCTTCGCGACGTACGACAAAAGCCGAACTGTACAGATGGGTTTCGGAAAGAATCCTGCGAATTTCCAACTCCTTGCCGATAATCATCGCCCGTTTCGTCCCGACAATCTTCAGCCGGACCAAACGACCCGATGCTCCCCGTTCGACAGGAACCAGATTAAGAATCGTTCCGAAGTCGATTCCCGAACGCCGGGCGACCAGTTCCGAAAGCTCTTCGGCCGTATAGCTCACCTGCCAGCGATAGAAATCCGACGTCTCGCGATCGTATCCGTTCAACACCTGTCCCAACACCGTCGGATCTTGGGTGTCGCAATAGCTTTCAGGATGGGTAGTAATCCATCGTTCGGCCGCAGCTTCATCGGTCAAGTCGGGTATCTCCCGCGCCTCTCCGCTGTCCCGAACCGGAATCAAATAGGGATGCGGTACCTCCTCCCAACAACTCTCAAAAGCCTCGCTCACCCCTCCACAACACTTCGAAAACCGGGCATCACAGATCTCGCCGTCATAAGTCAGTACCTCGCCCCATGTCGCCTCGATCGCTTCGCGTACAGCGTGTTCATGTCCATACGTACGGGTAATACCTTGATAACGTTGACAGTGATCGTCGGCGCACACGTCGTACAACATATGCTCCTCCCGATCGTACCAACGGATCCGGCTGTACGGATCTTTTCTTTGCGGTTCATTCCGACTACCCTTCGTCCGGGAAGGAGAGTCTCTTTTGGCTATCTGCGCCAACACCCAGCTACGCGAAATCACCGCATGGGCCCGCAACAGGGCCGGCGAGGCAGAAGCGCTCATCTCCGAGGCTATCACACTGAACAAATAGGACTCAACACCAATCCGATTCACCGCCGTCAGCATCCCGTCCTCAACAATAAACTCCAACCCGCCTCGAAAGGTCTGGTCCTCCGTACGCTGCCAATGGAAGCCGATGCCGATCACCACATCGCGCAGCAGGAATTTCGACGACTTGTCGCTCGGAGTAAAACACAACCGTTCGTAGACGGCTCCGTTCCATTCGATTCCGTTCTGTACATAACGAACAGTCTGCTCGCCTTCTACGTTCCGACCTTCGTTGTCGCGGTATCCGCTTTGCAGCACGAAAGCGATCCGTTCTGCATGCAAAATTCCGACTGTAATTTGCGGTTGTTCCGACATCTGCTCTATCCTCCCTTTACTTTATTCGTTTAACCAACTCCTCGACGGCATCATCCGTCCAGCACACCTCCTCGTATATTTCCCGGATGCGATCGAGGGTAATCCGTTCGAAATCTTCTTTATGCGGCATAATAATCACTCCGCCCAGATCAACCGAAGCCGGGCTGACCAACAAGTGATCCGCCCCCTCCGAGAAGAAACAGTCGGGTCGGTGCTTTCTTCTAAGAATCACACAAATGCTCCATTCACCCTGCTCGTACCAACACAAAAGATTCATCATCGGCTCCTCCGGACCTGCACTCGAGGCCATCTCCGCATACAGCGTCCGGAAAAACGAATCGGCCGATGCTGCACTCCGGGCCCGGATCAACACTCCCCCGCGCCAATAGTTTCGCAACAGGTAGACCCGTACATCCTCCCGTTGATATACCGCCTCACTGATATGTGTCGCCACCTCCTGTTCGATCGGCATGACCCTCCGCAATACCATTTGGAAATGGGCGTGGTCCGGAGCCGAAGCCCCACACTTTGGTCCGTTGTAGAACACCGTCTGACTCTCGAAGCATCGGGCCAACTCGAGCATATCGGCAAAACGTCCGTAAATTGCCTGATCCCGATGCACGGTGGAGGGTACCGTAAAGTGTTCCCGAAATATCGGATAAGGATTGACCAAAATCCGGTAATCAGGACCGAAATCCAAAGCCCGCTGAACCTCCGGCCGATTCTCGGGACACAGGAAACAGGGTCTTTTCCCGAGTGACGCCGCATCGACCCGAGCAGCCGTAGAACGGATCCGCGTAGGATTGAACTGGACCCGTACCTGAAAATCAGCCGCATCGAAACTCCGCGTCTCAACCTGACGCAATGCCTCGAAATTATCGTGTGCCAGCTGCCACTCCGACAACTGTTCCTCAAAAAAACGTTCCAAATCGGCCGACGACAACTGCACGCTATCCTCTCTTCCCATAATCTTCAGCTCTTTTCACAAAATCCGTTCTACCCTCTTTTCGTCTGATTATAGGCAATACGAGCCTGAAGTTCCCATGTCCGTAACCGATCCTTGTAGAGGTTGTTGCGGTTGCTTCGTTCGACATCGAGCGAGGCGTCCGAATTGTCCTCCCAGCGCCGACACAGGTAGAGCACGTCGTAGATCCGTCCGATCCGATACTCCCGCGAAAAGCGGAGACCCAACGCATAATCCTCTCCGTAACTTGTATTCGGCACCTTGAACTGCCGCAACAACGGCGTATAAAAAGCGCGCGGAGCACCAAGCCCGTTGATCCGAAGCGCATTGTTGCGTCCGTTATCGGTAGTCCATTCGCGGTGGTCGATCACTCCGGGCGGAATTTCATGCATGTGGAAATCTGTCAGTCGGTAACTGCCCACCACCATGGCACACCGTTGGGCATAAAAAGCCTCGACGATTTTCCGTAAAGTGTGCTCATCGGCATAGACATCGTCGCTATCGAGCTGCACGGCAAAACGGCCGCATTTCGGATGCATCACTCCCTCCGTCCAGCAACCACCGATTCCCAGATCAGTCCGCTGCGGAACAATATGGATCAACCGCTCATCCGCTGCAAAACGATCGATCTCCGCCGTGGTCCCATCGGTCGAATGGTTGTCGATGACGATCAGATTGAACTTGAAATCGGTCTGCTGAGACAAAACCGACCGGATGGCGTCGGCAATCGTCCTCACCCGATTCCGGACCGGAATGATCACCGAAGCCTCGTACTCGAACTTTTCGCTATCGAAATCGGGCTCCTTGAAATTGGGCTCCAGATAGCCGCCGATACATTTCAGATGATCGGTGCATGCCTGCTCCATCTCGATCTGTACGTTCCGGTTCTTGGGATCGACATAACTAAAGAGGGATTGCTCACCGCTTCCAACTTGGGGCAGAACCACTGTATACAAATACTCATTAATCCGCACAAGCGATGCCCGCTGCGACACCTTCAGACGAAGGTCGTAAAGCCCGGCGTACGAGAAATCGCGGTCCATCCGCTCCGCAGCCTCACGCAACAGATCGCTGCGGTACAACAGCAGCGGACCGAAGTCAAAATCATCCCGCAAACTACCGAACTGACAGTCGATTGCAGGCACATTATGAGTTGTCTCGCCCTTTATCTCATAGCGGTCGGCATAGAGCATTCCGGCCGATGAATCCTGTGCAATGGAGAGCAGCCGTTCGAGAGCATAGGCTCCGAGACGCAACTCCGAACAAGAAGCGTACAACAAAGCGAAATCGCCCGTTGCATGTCGGGCGATTTCACGGATCACCCGTGTCGAGGCGATCGCACCACCTTGTATCTTACCGCACCCTTCGGGTACCTTTTCGTCTCGCTGACTCTCGTCGAGGATAAAATAGACCCGCTCCACATGCGGATCGGCCTTCAGATTTTCGGCATTACTATGTGCCAATTTTTCATTGCCATAAGGCAAAAAACAGACTATTTCCATTCCGATTCAAACATCTTGATACCGAAACAAAAATAGCGATAAATGATGAGATTGAAAAATTCGATTTTCAGAAAATTTATTTCACCCGAATCAGGTTCAGTCCGTCACGGATCGGCAGGATGACGTTCTCGACACGATCATCTTGCACTACCCGATCGTTAAACTCACGGATCGCCCGGGTATGCCGGTCGCTTTGCGGCACGTTTTCGGTCACCTTGCCATACCACAAAATATTATCGGCCAGCAGGAATGTCCCGCTGTGCACCGAATGGGTCATCACCATATCGTAATATTGAGGATACTCCCGTTTGTCGCCGTCGATAAAGATCAGATCGAAACGTCCCAATGAAGGCACAATGTCTAATGCCGAACCAATGTGCTGCGTAATCCGGTCCGACAGCCCGCTGCGGACGAAATACCCTGCGGCAAACTCCTCCAGCTCGTCATTGACCTCAATCGTGTGCAACTCTCCGCCATCACCCAAACCCCGAGCCATACAGATGGCCGAATATCCGGTAAAAGTTCCGATCTCCAGAATACGTTGCGGGCGGAGCATCCGGACCAGCATCTCGAGCAGACAACCCTGCACATGTCCGGAGATCATCCGCGACTGCACGACCCGCAAATGGGTCTCGCGATCCAGCTCGGTCAGCAACGGATCCTCTGCCGTCACATGCTCTTCGATATATCGTTCCAGTGCATCCATCTTTTCTCTATCTGTATATCAACGTCGAAAGATTATCCTTGCCGTAGACTTCATTGGCAATCGCCACCAGCTCGTCGCGGGTCAGCTCCTGAATCTTGCGACAAATCACATCGGCCGGATCCATCTGATTGTAGACCAGATAGCTGCGTGCCGCGCTCAACATATAGTTTTCGTTGTGTTCCATGGCAATGGCAATCTGCCCGACATACTGCTTTTTGGCAATACTCAACCGCCGGTCGCTCAACCGGCCGGAACGAATGTCGTTCAGTACCCGATCGACCAGCTCGATACACTCCTCAGTCTTCTCTTTTTCCGTCCCGAAATAGATCGTCGCCAACCCCGTATTGCTGAACGGTGTGTATCCCGCCTCGATGTTATAGGAGAGTCCGCTACGTTCGCGTACAGCCAGATTAAGCAGCGAATTGGCCGAGGGGCCTCCCAGCAGATTGGTCAACAGCGAGAGCCCGAGCCGCCGGTCGTCATTCAGGTTGTAGGCCCGTCCACCGATAATGCAGTGTGTCTGATAGCATTTGCGGTTGATCGTCTTCTCGAACGGTTTGTATTCGGCAACCGCATCCCGCCCGAAATTGCGCACGGAGGTCGGAATCCCCCCGAAGAAACGATCACACACCTCGGTAAACCGCCGGGACGAAAGATTTCCGATCACCGAAAAGACCATCTGATCCGTATTGTAGGTCCGCTTTACGAAAGCGAGCAGATCCTCACGCCTGTACTTCATCAGGTCGGCCTTCCGACCCAAGATATTGTGTCCCAGCGATGATCCGGCAAACAACAAATCCTCGAAATCGTCAAAGATGCGATCCACCGGCGAGTCCTTATAGGAGTTGATCTCGTCGACAATCACCTCCTTCTCCTTTTCCAACTCGTGTTCAGGAAAAACGGAGCAGAACACAATGTCCGAGATCAGTTCGGCAGCCTTGGCAAAATCGGCCCGCAGGGTCGTCGCATGGATCACCGTCTCCTCCTTCGTGGTATAGGCATTCAGTTCACCGCCCAGATTTTCGAGCCGGCAATTGATATGGTAGGCGCGCCGATGGGTCGTCCCCTTGAAAAAGGCGTGCTCCAGCAGATGGGCCAATCCCTGTTCCGAAGCCGTTTCGTCGCGGCTTCCGGTATTTACGGTCAACGCACAATTCGCTACGGCCGACCGCACCTGCCGGTGGATACACCGGATGCCGTTCGGCAAGGTATAACAGGTAAATTCCATTTCGTACGATTTATCGGTTCTGCGACGACGTCTGTAAATTTTCGGCCAAAGATAGGAATTTTCCGGTATAACTCTCCGGACAACGCATCAGATCGGCCGGCGTTCCGGCAAAGACCACACGTCCGCCCTCGTCGCCCGCCTCCGGACCCAGATCGATGACCCAATCGGCACACCGGATCACCTCCATGTTGTGCTCGACGATCACCACCGTATGTCCGCGTTCGATCAGAGCATCGAAGGCGTGCAACAGCTTTCGGATGTCGTGGAAGTGGAGTCCGGTCGTCGGCTCGTCGAAAATGAAGAGAATCGGCCCGCTGGCACTCTCTTTTGTCAGGAACGAAGCCAACTTGACCCGCTGGCTCTCCCCGCCCGACAGCGTCGATGACGACTGACCCAACCGCACATATCCAAGCCCCACTCGCTGAAGGGCACTGAGTTTCTCCACGATCTTCTTGTTGATCGGACTCTCCTCCATGTGGGACGAAAAGAGCTCAACGGCTGCATCCACCGTCATCTCCAAAATATCGTATATCGAATAGCCGTGATACTTCACCTCGAGAATCTCATCCTTGAACCGTTTTCCGCCGCAACTCTCGCACACCAGCTCTACATCGGCCATAAACTGCATGCCTACTCGGATTACCCCCTCACCCTGACACTCCTCACACCGGCCTCCGGCCATGTTGAATGAAAAGCTCGAGGGTGTGAAGCTGTTATGTTTTGCATAAGGTTGTTCGGAAAAGAGCTTTCGGATGTCGTCATAGGCCTTCAGGTAGGTTACCGGATTGGATCGCAATGACTTTCCGATCGGATTCTGATCGATGATCTCGACCCCTTTCAGCCGTTTCAGATCACCGCCGATCCGTTCGAAGTCACCGGGTTTCATACCCGTCTCGTAGAGCTCCCGACGCAGGGCCGGATAGAGAATATCACGTACGAGCGACGACTTGCCACTTCCACTGACCCCCGTCACGCAAGTCATGCCCCCCAACGGAAAACGGACATCGATTCCCTTCAGGTTGTTTTCCCGAGCTCCGATGATCTCTATATAGCTGTTCGAACGGCGCACACTCGCCGGAGCCTCGATCCGCTCCTCCCGACGCAGATACTTGGCCGTCAGGCTGCGTTGATCATGCAACAGCTCCTCTACTCCACCTTGAAACATCACCTCTCCGCCCTGATAGCCGGCTCCCGGTCCGATATCGATCACCGTATCGGCCGCACGGATGATCTCCTCCTCGTGCTCGACGACAATGACCGTATTACCCAGATCCCGCAACTTTTTCAGCACTCCGATCAACCGATGCGTATCCCTCGGATGCAACCCGATGCTCGGCTCGTCAAGGATATAGAGTGATCCGACCAGACTGCTTCCCAACGAGATCGCCAGATTGATTCGCTGGCTCTCTCCGCCCGAAAGTGTCGACGACAGGCGATCGAGCGTCAGATAGCCCAAACCGACCTCCACCAGATATTCGATCCGGTTCTGGATTTCGGTCAACACCCGCGACGCCGTCTGCTCCTCATGCTCGGTGAGTTGCAATTCGGTAAAGAAGCGCTGCAACTCGGTCACCGGCATGGCCACCAGCTCTCCGATGTCCTTTCCACCCACACGCACATAGAATGCCTCCTTGCGCAACCGTCTGCCTCCACAATCGGGACAGATCGTCTTTCCCGTGTAACGGGACAACATCACGCGATACTGAATCTTATACCGTTCACCCTCCAAAAATTTAAAGAAACGATCCAAACCATAAAAATATTTGTTTCCTTTCCACAGCAGGATCTTCTCCTCTTTCGTAAGGTCATGATAGGGACGATGTATCGGAAAATCGAATTTTGAGGCGTGTTCGATCAGCTGGTCGCGCCACCACTTCATCGTTGCTCCGCGCCAGCAGGCAATTGCATCCTGATAGATACTTTTATTCTTATCGGGAACGACAAGATCCTCGTCGATGCCGACCACCTTCCCGTACCCTTCACAGCGGGGACAAGCCCCCAACGGATTGTTAAAGCTGAACAGATGCTCCGTCGGATGTTCGAAGCGGATACCATCCAGCTCGAAACGGTCGGAAAACTCCTCGATCCGATCGCCTTCTGCCGCCTGCACCACCACATCGCAGTACCCCTCTCCATGTCGGAAAGCCGTTTCGATCGAATCGCCGAGCCGGTGGAGCGTTTCCTCATCGTCGGTCACCTTGGCCCGGTCGATCACGATCCGCAGATCGTTCCGTCCGGCATACGCATCGGCCTGTCCGATCACGTCCTCGATAAAAAGCGTCTGTCCATCGATATAGATTCGCTGAAAACCCTCACCGACCAACAGCGTCAACTTCTCGATCAGTCCCTGTCCTTCTCCCAATCGGAGCGGCATCGTCACCAAAATCCGTGTACCGGCAGGCTGTGACGTGATGAACCGGATCACATCGTCGGTCTGATCCTCGTGTACCTCCCGGCCCGAAACCGGCGAATAGGTACGTCCGATGCGGGCAAACAGCAGTTTCAAATAGTCGTAGATCTCGGTCGAGGTTCCCACCGTCGAACGCGGATTCCGCGTATTGACCTTCTGTTCGATCGCAATGGCCGGCGCAATACCCGTAATGAAATCGACATCCGGTTTATTGATCTTTCCGAGAAACTGACGCGCATAGGCCGAAAGACTTTCGACATAACGGCGCTGCCCTTCGGCAAATATGGTATCGAAGGCCAATGTCGACTTTCCCGATCCGGAAAGCCCTGTAATGACAACCAGCTGATTGTGCGGGATCTTCACCTCGATGTTCTTGAGGTTGTGGACCCGGGCACCCTTGACATGAATGAATTTATTTTCGTTCGATGCGTCCATCTCTTAATCAAAACAACCGGTAAAGATAACGCTTTTCGAAGGAAAAACGATATGTCTCCCGACCGGAAACTCTTTTTTTACAGGACGACCCTTCGCGCCGTAGTTCTTCGCCTCAACAAACCCGCTATTTCATCTGAAATTCGATACCGATTTTTCCGTTCAGACTTTCAACTCCAATCCAATAGCATGAAACGGCATCCGACCTTCATTCCCCTGATCGTTTTTGTCGGAACCCTGCCGTTCGTTTTCTGTCACCCTACGCGCCCTGCCTCAGAAGCCTTATCGGCCCGTATAGACGAACACATCGAGCTAACCAGCATAGTTGTCCGGCCAACCGGCTACAAGGAGTATTGCTCTGAAGACAACCGACCTATGTCGCCGAAATAAAGATCACTTGGAACTCAACAAAGCGCATCCGCTGATCCATTTCAAGACAAGAGCCGCAAAATAGAGTCCCGTGTCAGACATCGCGACACGGGTCCATTCAACGACTCACAAAAAAAACAATCGATCTATTTCCGGATTTCTATCTGCTCCTGATGGGTGATCTTCTCGCAATACTTACACCGCAACGCGATCTCGTCCCCTGCTTTGATAACCCGGAACGACGTTTCGACCGGCTCGTGATTGGTTATGCAACGCGGATTGGCGCAGCGTACAAAACCCTGTATCGTTTCGGGAATCGTAACCGTATGCTTTTCAACCACCTTGAAGTTACGAATGATATTCACCGAAGCCTCCGGAGCCACTATGGCGATGCGGTTGATCTCCTCCTGCTCGCAGAAACGATCATTGATCTTGATAATCGCCTTGGTACCCATTCGTTTGCTCTCGAGGTTCGTCCCGAACGTAATGCAGTGCGTCTCCTGCTCCAGTCCCAATATCCGGATAATCTTGAACAGACTGCTCGCGGGAATATGATCGATCACCGTTCCGTTTTCGATCGCCCGCACTTCCAATCTTCCCTCTGTTTGCGCCATGATCCTCTATTTTTATTTTCTCGTAATTCAATCGTTTATTTCACCACGCCCAACAGGTAGCTGATGATCGCCATACGGGTATACATCCCGTTCTCAGTCTGCTGGAAATAGTAGGCCTTCGGATTGCTGTCCACGTCCGTATCGATCTCTCCAACACGCGGCAGCGGATGCAGGATACGCATATTCGGCTTCGTCCCCTCGAGCATGCTGTTCTTCAGCACATACACATTCTTCACCCGCTCGTACTCCATCGGATCGGAAAACCGCTCGCGCTGCACCCGGGTCATGTAGACGATGTCCGCATCACGGATTGCATCCTCAATGTACCGCGTTTCGGTGTAACGGATCCCCTTCTCATCCAAAAACAGCTTGTACTCATCGGGCATTTTGAGCTCGTCGGGCGCCACGAAGGTAAAGGTCGGATTGAAAAACGACAGTGCCTGCAACAGAGAGTGAACCGTACGGCCGTACTTCAAATCACCTACCATCACGATATGGATGTTATCGAGCGTCCCCTGCGTCTTCTTGATCGAGTAGAGGTCCAGCAGCGTCTGGCTCGGGTGCTGATTCGCTCCGTCGCCGGCATTGACTACCGGAACCTTCGAGATTTCGCTCGCATACCGTGCTGCGCCCTCGATCGAATGGCGCATGACGATCATATCGCAATAGTTGGATATCACCATAATCGTATCATGGAAGGTCTCCCCCTTCGATACACTCGTATTCGCCGTCTCCGAAAAACCGATTACCCGGCCTCCCAGATGGTTGATCGCGCTCTCGAAGCTGAGCCTCGTGCGGGTCGACGGTTCGAAAAAAAGCGAAGCGATCACCTTGCCCGCCAAAACCTGCTGGTGCGGATCGGCCTCGAACTGCGCGGCCAGCTCCATAATACGAAGTATCTCGTCACACGAAAAATCGGTAACCGAAACTAGATTTTTCTTTCCCATGATCCAATCGACTATTTGGTTTCTATTTGTATTCCTTCTATCTTCTGCAGCCGTTCGCGAAGCGCATCCGCACGACCCGCACGTACCGACAACCGCATTGTACACAAATTGTCGAAACGCTGTTCGAGCACTTCCGGACGCATCTCCTTGACCACCCGCATCACATCATTCATTACAAGATAACCGAACTCCACCTCGAACCGCACATCGACCGTCCGCTCGACAATCTGTGCTGCTGACAGCACCGCCGCGGCCGACTCCTTGTAGGCCGCAATCAGTCCCGACACCCCCAGCTTTGTTCCACCGAAGTAGCGGACCACAACCACCAACACATCGGTCACACCGTACGAAAGCAGCTGGCCCAGAATCGGACGTCCCGCCGTCGACGAAGGCTCTCCGTCGTCATTGACCCGATAATTCTGACCGTCCGCTCCCAGCCTCCACGCGTAACAGTGATGCGTCGCATCATAGTAACGCTTCCGCAGGGCGTCCAGACATTCGCGAATCTGCTCCTCGCTGCTCACCGGATAGGCATAAGCCAGAAACTTACTTCCCTTCTCCTTGTACAACGCCTCTGCCGACTCCGCAAGGGTCAAATAGCTATCTTCTTCCGTCCGCTCCATTTTCAGACGACGGTTATCTTATCTTCGAGAACAATCTGCTCCACCGAATGTTTGCCGGAAAACTCTTCTCCTTGTCCAGTGACAACCACACGAACGAAGGTTTGCCAACTATGTGATCCTCCGGAACAAAGCCCCAATAACGCGAGTCCGCCGAGTTATGCCGGTTGTCCCCCATCATGAAGTAGTAATCCATCGCAAACGTATAACGGTTTGCCTCTTTCCCATCGATGTATATCCGATCTCCTTTCACCTCCAGCCGATGTCCCTCATAAGTCTCAATGATCCGGCGGTAAAGCGGCAGGTTCTCTACGGTCAGCTCTACGGTCGCTCCTTTGCTAGGAATCCACAGCGGACCGAAATTATCGACATTCCATGCATACGCCGTGTCGTGCGGGAAAATATCGGGATCGGCCCCCTCCGCTTCGCTCTTCTCCACGGCCGTCACATTACCCATCGCCCGGATCCGTTCAGCATTGGCCGCAGTCAACGGCAACATGAAGTACACACCCTGTCCTGCATCGAAATGAATATCGGCCTGAGCGATTCCCATATCCTCGAAATGGTCGGGATTAATGGCCGTACCATTCGTATAGACTGTATAATTATACTGCTTCCCGGGAATATCAACCTGCGGTTCACCGTTGATCCACATCTCGGAGTGACGGATCAGTATCGTATCTCCGGGTAGACCGACCGCACGTTTGACATAATTCTCGCGTTTATCCACCGGACGCACGACAATCCCCTCATCGAGCAACATTTGCCGTCCACGCTGCTCACCATAAACCCGTTGATACTGGCGCAGTGCGTTATAGTAGCTGTCTGCCGGATAGGACAGGCTCACCGTGTCACCCTCGGGAAAGTTGAACACGACCGGATCGTTGCGTTTCACCTCTCCGAAACCGGCCAAACGGTGATAGGGCCACTTGATCCACTCGACAAACGACTTTTTGGTTTGCGACAACGGCATCGTATTATGCACGAACGGGAAAGAGAGCGGCGTATTGGGCATCTTGGGACCATAAGCCACTTTACTCACGCACAGATAGTCGCCCACCAACATGCTCTTCTCCATCGAAGGGGTCGGAATGACATACATCTCGAAGAAAAAGATCCGGATGAGCGTCGCCACGACCGTCGCAAAAACAATCGCCTCGATCCACTCGGAGGTTTTACGGTAGGTTTTGTTCGAACGTTTGCGCTCCTTGTGTTTTTTCCAGAACAGACGGTACATCCACTTCGAGATATAGATATCGTAGATCACCACGACTCCCAACAGAAGCCACAGATTCCCTGTCCAGACGACGAACCACAACAGATACAAAAACGTAACGACTCCAAACCGGACCCACCGGTTCGACCAAATCTCTTTCAATCGACTCATCGCTGCATTCACCCCTTAAGATCGTATTAGTTAAGTCCCAACAAATCTTTCATGGTATAGATACCCTGCTTACCGCAAAGGAATTCGGCAGCAAGAACCGCACCCATGGCAAAACCGCGACGTCCGTTCGCCCGATGCGTAAGGGTGATCTGATCGGCAGCCGACTCATAAGTGACCGTATGGGTCCCCGGCACGATGCTACGCCGCACGGCCGTCACCTCCAGCTCTTCGGGAACGGTGGTCACCCCACATACCCATTTCTGCTTTCGGCTCAGATTTTCGAGAATTCCTTCAGCTATCGTAATCGCCGTACCGCTCGGGGCATCCTTTTTCTGCGTATGGTGCGTCTCCTCGACCGTTACGTCATACTCCGGAAAACGTTCCATCAACTCTGCCAAGCGGCGGTTCACCTCAAAGAAGACATTGACTCCCACGCTGTAATTCGACGCATAAAAAAACGCCCCGTTCCGTGAACGACACGTCTCTTTTACCTCTTCGAAACGATCGAGCCATCCGGTTGTTCCACAAACCACAGGAACTCCAGCCTCAAGACAGGTCATGATATTTCCGAAAGCCGTCTGCGGAGTTGTAAACTCGATGGCGACATCGATTCCTGCCAAATGTGCTGCATCCAAATCAGATGCGTTATCTATATCAATAATCAAAGGAATGGTATGCCCTCGTCCGGTCAGGATGTTCTCAATCTCCTTTCCCATCTTGCCATACCCAATCAATGCAACTTTCATAAGCTAATCAATATTTTCGCAAATTTACGCTTTTTTAGATAAAATCCCACCCGAATACAAAAAAACGCCCACTCCTGACGGCAACCCCTACGCACACGGAAGCCCCTTAATCAGAACCAAGATCGTGACTTTGCGAGCCATCACATCCGACCGGACAACATAGAAACAGATCGCTTTTTATTTTTACATCCCGTCAAAAATGTTATCTTTGCCTACATTAAAACCGACGACAGTGCGCTACTTCATCGAACTCTCTTACTCCGGGAAAGCCTACAACGGATGGCAAATCCAGCCGAACGCCCCCTCCGTCCAGCAGACGCTCCAAAAGGGGCTCTCCACATTGTTGCGTCGCACGACCGAAACGGTCGGAGCCGGACGGACCGACACTGGAGTACACGCATCGTATTATGTTGCCCACTTCGACTCGGAGACAGAAATAGACCGACCGGTCGACTTCTGCTACCATCTGAATGCCCTGCTGCCGCACGACATCGCCATTCGGCGCATCCGGCCTGTACAACCGACGGCACACGCCCGTTTCGACGCTTTGTCCAGATCCTACGAATACCGCGTCTCACTCCGGAAAGATCCGTTCCGAACCGACACCACCTATCAGGTGAACTGGCCGCTCGACGTGGACAAAATGAATGAAGCCGCAGCATTATTGCTTTCCCATAGCGATTTTACGAGTTTCTGCAAGCTGCATTCCGACAACAAGACTAATCTCTGTCGGGTATCGCATGCCGCATGGAAACGCGAGCACGAAGATCTGCTGCTCTTCTCGATTACGGCGGACCGTTTTTTACGCAACATGGTACGCGCCATTGTAGGTACACTCGTCGATGTAGGACGTGGGAAAATAACGGTTGAGGACTTTTCTCAAATTATCGAAGAAAAGGACCGATGCAGCGCCGGAAGTTCCGCTCCGCCACAAGGACTTTTCCTGTGCGGCGTAACCTATCCCGACTCCATTTATCTTGACTCAATCGATCACAATAAACTATAATAACCTCAATTACAGCTATGAAAACTAAAATTCAAGAACAGTTTAAAAAACTTTACGGCGAAGGGGCTACATTATTCGCTTCTCCGGGCCGCGTCAACCTAATCGGCGAACATACCGACTACAATCTGGGGTTTGTTCTTCCGGGCGCAATCGATAAAGCCATCTACGTTGCCATCAAACCGAACGACGGAAAAAACTGCCGCATACACTCGCTCGACTACAACGAATCGATCGAGATGGATATGCACGGAGAAAAGCCCGCACAACAATGGGCCTGCTATATCTACGGCGTCATCCAGGAGATGGAGAAACGGGGTGGATTGGTTCATCCATTCGACATGGTGTTTGGCGGTGACGTACCGCTCGGAGCAGGTCTCTCCTCCTCCGCTGCATTGGAAAGCGCTGTCGGATTCGCTATCAATTCCATTTTCAATTTAAATTTCGACCGGGCACAATTAGCTAAAATCGGACAGATGACCGAACACAACTACGTGGGCGTGCGCTGCGGCATCATGGACCAGTTCGCCTCACTGTTCGGGGAGACCGGAAAGGTGATCCGTCTCGACTGCCGTTCTCTGGATTACAAACTCGAACCATTCGATCCGAAAGGATGCCGGGTCGTATTGTTCGACACGCAGGTGAAGCATACGCTCGCATCTTCGGAATACAACGTGCGTCGGGCACAGTGTGAAGCCGGAGTCGCCGTTATTTTGAAACACGTAGGCGGTATCGAATCACTGCGCGACGTTACGATGGATATGCTCGACACCTATAAGGACGAGATGGATCCGATCGTATACCGCCGCTGCAGCTACGTCATCAACGAAAACAACCGATTGATGGAAGCTTGTGCCGCCCTTGAGAAGGGAGATTACGTCACCTTCGGACAGAAGATGAACGGCTCGCACGAAGGGCTGAGCAAATGGTACGAAGTAAGCTGCGAGGAGCTCGACTTTCTGGCTGAAATCGGACATCGCACGGACGGTGTTCTCGGAGCCCGCATGATGGGTGGCGGATTCGGAGGTTGCACCATTAATCTGGTGAAAGCCGAAGCCTATGACAACTACGTGGCTGAAATCAGCGACAAGTTCCAACACAAATTCGGCAAAGCTCCTCGGATTATCGAGGTCAACATCTCGCAAGGAGCTCACCGTATCGAATAGTTTCAGACCGAATCTCCAATATCCACAAAAGCGAGAGAGGTGCGAATGATTCGCACCTCTCTCGCTTTTTCTATATAACTAACTTTCTTTGGCCCCCAGCCCAATCCTTAAAACTGGATTTTGACGCCAGCCAGGAAATTAATGCCCAATGCTCTGTATTGATTATAATAATAGAGCGATTGATTGGCCAGATTTCGTCCTTCGACAAAGATTCCGAAATTTTTCGAAAAATTGTACTCAGCACCGAGATGTACGTCGACCTGCATATCGTCATGACCATATACAATCTCGCTGGGCACTCCATTCGACGTAAATAACATCTCGAAATCACGTGGACCATACACATCCGCACCAGCTTTCAGCAATAGTTTGTCACGATAATTGTATTTCAAACCTAAACGGGCTGTCAAAGCGGGCAAGCCTAGACGTGCTTTCACGCCATCGATCTCTTTCACCTGATAGCCCTTATACTGTACACCAAGTTCAATACCGAATTTTCCGGAGATACGGCCTTCAACCTCTCCGCCCACGGTCCACATCGTCACATCACGTTGTGCAAGGACAAAGACATTTCCCTGGTATATCGACGCGCCGTCAAGTGTCTGATAATAATAGTTCTGGGCATAATTCATATTCAGATACCGGGAAAATCCGCCGTAGACATTATACGAGAACGAGGAGGCACTGCTTCCCTGAATACCGATTCGGGCATCGTTTACACTCGTATTCCGACCTACAAAACCTTGCAGTACATACGGATTCCAAAGCGTCGTATTGCGATACCCGTAGTTGTCCTGACGGCCGTCGAGTTTCAAATAGGGGGTAAAACCTTTGGATATTTTCCACTTCAAATCAAACAAGGGGAACAAGGCTGAGGCCGATTGTCCGTCTCCATTATCAGAGTACGTAAAATCATCCATAACCGCAACATAGGTAACTCCTAAAGCGATGTCAAACGTCCCCCCACGAACCCGGTACATGGGCCGGATTGAAAACATACTGTTTTTATACTCTTCGAGTATTCCACTTCCCTGATACAGATCATAGTCCGCATGCAACGTAATCTCATGGATTCCAAATCGTTTGCCCAGATCAAGGAACGCATTCACGTGTGCCTCTTTTGCGTCATAACGATCGCTGAAATAGTACCCTTCGGCACCGAAGCGAATATTGAATCGCGAAAGATCTTCAAACGAATGACCAAAAACGATCTTTCCCCTCACCGTCGAATAGTTTTGGCGCAAAGCGTTGGCCGAAGCATCGAACAAATCGGTTGCAGACTCTCCGTAAACGGATTCAGCCCATGAAGAGCTGTATCCATAGCGGCTGATCTTGTCATAATCGAAACCGATCTCTCCGCTTATACCAAAACGGCCGAAACGGTGTTCACCGAACACACCAACCGTATTGAAGGTCTGACTGCCTGGAGTCTTGATTCCATCGTAATTTTTCAGTTTGCTCCAACTGCCATAATGGTTCACGTACACGCCCCACTTTCCGTTCAGATTCCGGATCGACGAGATATTCGCATCCAATACGCTCTGAAACGGAACGCCCAAACCGGCTTTAATATAAAACGGGAGCTCCTCACGCAAATCGTCTACACTGACCGACACCGGTTTGATCGGCGTAACCTCCGACCGATACTGAATCGGATCGGGTGTAATCTCATAATCTACATCCACGCGCAATGAAGCGGTATCCACCATATTGGGCTTGATTCCCAACTTGACCGCACTGTTTACCGTCGGTTCATACTCGCGCGTCACGTCCATCTGTCTGTTCAGATCTCCATCACTCTGCTGAGCCCACCCTTGCGTGAAAATCAGTAACGCCGAAACGGCCATTATCGTTTTTTTCATAGTTTCTTCCTACTTTAATCTCCTTGTTCGTAAAACACCTATTTCAACGACTCGATTTTTTTCAGAGCCTCGTCCACAACACCATCCGTTTTGTCCGTGTATCCATCAACTATACTCTGATAAGTCGCTTTTGCCTGGAAAGCATCACCCTGTTTCACATATATATCGCCCAACACAAGGAATGCCTTACCCATCCAATATTGATACGGCAAATTCTGCTCGGAGAAGGCAAATACCTCCTGCTCGGCCTCTTTGAGTTTTCCCTGTTTATACAGAATCGAGATGATGTGGTAATATGACTCTGCCGCATCCCGAGTTCTTGCATCGGTCACTTCGCGGTAGTGGGTCAATGCCCCTGCCTCATCGCCTGCAGCCTGCAACGAACGCCCCTTCACAAAGTGGGCCTTACGTGCCAAATCATCCGCAGCATAAGGCGACTCCAGTACCTCGTCGGCCGCAACTCCGGCAGCCGCCAAATCGTTCGTTGCCACAATTGCTTCAAGATAACCATTCAATGCCTCAACCACCGTACTCTTTTGCAGTGCAGTCGTACTCAAACGTTTGTAGAGATCGGCTGCTGCCGCATACTCTTTATCTTCCATACGCATAGAGGCTGCCTTCTGCAAAGCCATCACCTGATAGCGGTTACTCGGCATCGCTCCGACCTCCTCGAAAGCGGCCAAAGCTCCTGCCCGGTTACCCTCATGCAGCGAACAATCCCCCAAAGCAAAGAGTGCATCGGCCCGATAGACTCCCTGTGGATACTTTTGCAGATAGCTGTCCATCAGATTCAGAGCCCGAGCATAATCGCGGTTCTGATAAACTCGGTCTGCAGCAGCAAACGACAACGAATCCCGTTCTACGGCAGACACGTCTGTTTCGAATCCGCTCTTCTGTGCAAACGCCAGATAGGAGTCCACCTCATTGTGGTCCACATAGATATTCTTGATTCCGAGCATCGCATCCTTAACCTGTGGCGACGACGGATACTTCTCGACCACCTGTTTGTAGTAGCGCAATGCCTCATCGTCCTTACCCAGATTCTGATAGATCAATCCCAGCTCCGACAGTGCGCTGACCACATAGGGCGATTGCGGATAACCGTTGACCAGCCGTTTGAGCGCTGCGGCAGCATCGTTAAACCGTTCATGGCGCACGTAGGTTCGTCCCAGTTCGAACATCGCATCATCGACATACTCGCTTTTACCGTCTCCGATGATCGCCACCAACGACTCGACTTTCCGGTCATACTTGTCGACCAACCCCAGCATCACGGCCCGTTGGAAACGGGCATAATCCGCACCATCATTTCCTAAAGCGATCGCTTTATCGTAATTTTCGATTGCCTTGTAATATTCCCGCTGAGCAAAGGCAATGTCTCCCATACGGTTGAACGCATCGGAACGCAAATTGTCCTTCAACGTATACGAGGCCACGAAACGATTGAAACGGTCCTGAGCCTTATCCCACTGTTTGCCGTTGAAGTAGCAGTATCCCAAATTATAGAGTGCCAGCAGTTTCTCGCGCTCCCCACTCGGTGCGAGCGACATGTAGGTCTCATAGAGCGGAGCCGCCTTGGCATAATCGCCTTTCTTGACATAGGTCTCGGCCCTCCAGAACTTCGTCAGCGCCGTATATTTTGCCGTATACCGGTTCTGGTCGGCCACATCGAACAGCGCGAGCGCCTGATCGTAATCCCCTGCCTCGAAACACTCCAATGCCCGGAAATAGACAATCTTCTGCAACGCCATCTTCACGTTGTTGTCCGGATCATCGAGCTGCCGGATCGCTTCATAAGCCGCATCGTAATTCCGGGAATTGAAATAGGCGGCCAGCAAAATCTCACGAGCCTCGTCAACCCGCGGTGAATCGGGGTAGGTCTTGATATAGTTATCGAGTGTAGTGATGGCTGCATTGAAACCGCCACGATCCAATTCATACTGTAGTTTACCGTAGTTGAACATCGACTCCTCGCGGATCGCCTGATCGAAATCGGCCGACGCTGCCAGCGCAAATGCACTCATTGCTCGCTGCTTGTCTCCCGTTTGCAAATAACAATCTCCCAGATGGTAGCTGGCATTCTGTGCCCATTCATCACCTCCGGAGGCTACTTTAGAGAGCTGCTCGATCGCCCGGTCGTAATTACCTGCCACATAGTTGCAGTATCCGGTCAGATAGAGCTCTTCGCGCCCCATCTCGCCACCCAGTTCGGCATAGTTCTCCATATACCCGAGCGCCTTCGCATAATCGCCCGTATGGAAATAGGCTTCGCTGACAATGCGGCAAATTTCCTGACGACGCGACTCGGTGGCTTTCGCCAACAACGGAACCCCGTTTTCGATCACATAAGCGTAATTTCCTTCCTGAAACTCGATCTGCAACAAATAGAACGGAACGACCGGTGCATAGGCCGGGTTTTCGGCCAAGGATGCGAATCCCCGCTTGGCTGAAGCCAAATCGCCCCGCGTATAGTCGATATAAGCAATATAATAGGTTGCATGGGGCAGGTAACTCTCGTCGGAATTACAATTCTTAAAGCAGCTGTATGCCTCGTCGGTATCACCGTTCATGTAGGCTGCATATCCGCGCCGGAAATTGTACTCGTCGTATTTCGAAAAATCGAGCTCATACGGATCGACCTGCATATACTGTTCATAGGCCCCTGCATAGTCGCCCTCATCGTGCAGCAGCGTTCCCATGGCAAACCGCACATCGTTGGCATAAATCGATTGGGGATACTCCTCCAAAAAGTAATTCAACCCCTCACGAGCATCCGTACCTCGCATCTGAGCTCCACAAACAGCCACATAATAGGCAGCTCGTTCGACAAAACCGGCATCGTCCGTACCGGCCGAAGCGATCGCCTTTTCAAATTCGGTTTGAGCCGCAGCATACTTCTGCTTCTCATAAAGGGCCATACCTTTATCATAACGGGATTGCGCCTCGGGAGAGAGTGCCGATACGCGGACCGACGATACGGTCAGCACAAACAGCAACGCCCCGATGCTCAACATTCTTTTTCTCATATCAAAAAACGCTTTATCGAATCAGCAAAGTTAACAAAATTATCTTACGGCAAACCCTACATGCTAAAGTTTGCTCGCCACACGCAATTTTGCGCTCCGCGACCGCGGATTACGGGCCACTTCTTCAGGTGACGGCACCACCGCCTTACGTGTAACGACGCTCCATGGAGAGAGTACCCGACCGTAAAAATCCTGCACGGTTTTCCCTTCGAAATTACCGCTCCGCATGAAGTTTTTCACCATACGGTCCTCGAGTGAATGATACGTAATCACCGCCAACCGTCCTCCGGACCGCAATACCCGCAGCGACTGTTCCAACATCATCTCCAGGGCATTCATCTCGCCGTTGACCTCGATGCGAATCGCCTGAAACAGTTTGGCCAAAAACTTGCTTTCTCCGTTTCGCGGCAGAACCGGAGCAAGAGCATCCGTCAAGTCCTGAATCCGCTCGATCGGCTGCTTCTCCCGATAATCCACTACACACCGGGCAATCCGCCGCGACGAATCCAACTCGCCGTAACGTTTAAAAAGGGAGGACAACGTTTCGAGATCGTAATCGTTCAGCACCTCCCGGGCCGAAAGCTTGGCCCTGCGGTTCATCCGCATATCGAGCGGGGCATCAAAACGAAACGAAAATCCGCGTTCCTGTGTATCGAAATGGTGTGACGACACCCCAAGATCGGCCAAAATGCCATCGACTTGCTCGACTCCACGCCAACGTAATGCCCCACGCATGAATCGGAAATTCGATTCGACAAAAGTTATCCGTTCATCATCGGGTACGTTTACCCGGGCATCGTTATCCTGATCGAAAGCAAACAATCGCCCCTTGTCCGACAACCGTTCGAGGATCGCACGCGAATGTCCGCCCCCTCCGAAGGTCAGATCGACATATACACCGTCGGGATTGATCTCCAACAACTCGATGGTCTCTTCCAGCAACGCCGGAACATGATAAACCGCATTCTCCATGTACAACCAGCTTTTGGGTGTAAAAGTACAAAATTTACCGCGAAAGATCATTTTTCTTAAATATTCTCCTACTTTTGTAAAAACTCTCTCTCGACAATGAATGAAAAAAACGACTCTCTGCGAATCGACCTGGAAAAAGTCATTCGAGACAAAAACCCCCGTTTGGCCAAAACCCTTCCCCGATTCGTCATCGCCTATCTGAAAAGAACCATTCATCAAGACGAAGTCAACCGAATTCTGACCACATACGCCCACCTCGATCCCATACCTTTTATCCGAGCGGCATTTGTCGACATGGGAATCAGCTACCAGGCTGTGGGAATTGAACATTTAGCCGACAATGGCCGTTACCTGTTCGTATCCAACCATCCGTTCGGCGGGATGGACGGACTGATGCTCTGCGACGAAATCTACAAACGCTTCGGCAAGGTACACATCATTGTAAATGACCTGCTGATGTACCTCACCCCACTTAAGTCACTGTTCATTCCGATCAACAAACACGGCCGACAAAAGGCCGAATACGTTCAGATACTTAAAACACAGCTCGACGACAACGGTCCGATCGCCACCTTCCCGGCCGGACTCTGCTCGAGAAGGATAAAAGGAGTCGTACAAGACCTCGCATGGAAACCGAGTTTTATCAAAAATGCCATCTCCAGCGGACGAGACATCGTTCCGGTATTCTTTGAAGGGAAACTATCCTCATTCTTCTATAATCTGGCCAATCTGCGTACTTTTCTGGGAATCAAGGCAAACATCGAAATGCTGTATCTGGCCGACGAAATGTTCAAACAAAAGGGGAAACACTTCAACATCCGGTTCGGTACCCCGATCTCCTGTGACCGACTGAAAGAATTCCGGTCAACAAAAGAGGCCTCCGATTTCGTTCGCAACGCCGTATATCGGCTAAAGTCGGAAGAATAGCGCCCCATACACACCCTGCGACTACAAAGAAAACCCCTGTCTCTTTTGCTTTTTAGCTAAATATCCATATTTTTGCGTGGAGTTTACACAAAGCATAACACGGTGCTCAGCAAACTGAAACATCTGATGAAACCATTGATTGATCCGGTTCCGACCGATCTGATCGAAGCCGAACTGACGAAAGATCATTTTTTAAGACATACCAATAACGGAGGAAACACCATTTATGTCGTAACGGCAGCACAATGTCCCAACGTCATGCGAGAGATCGGGCGATTACGCGAGCTCTCTTTCCGCGACGGAGGCGGTGGAACCGGAGCCGACGTCGACATCGACGAACAGGATCTCGATCCGGAAGGATACCAACAACTGCTCGTCTGGGATCCCAAAGAACGGGAAATCGTCGGAGGGTACCGGTTCATCATCTCTCGGACCACCCATCCCAAATGTATGTCGACCGAACACTACTTCCGATTCACGGATCGATTCCGCAACGAATATCTACCCTACACGATCGAATTGGGACGTTCGTTCATCCAGCCCCACTATCAGGGTTCGAGGAGCAACCCCAAGGGGCTCTATTCGTTGGACAATCTCTGGGACGGATTGGGTGCACTGGTCATCAACAACCCGGACATGCGCTACTTCTTCGGGAAAGTCACCATGTACGGCTCCTACGACAAAGAGGCCCGCAACATGCTGCTCTACTTTCTGCACAAATATTTTCCCGACAGGGAACACCTCGTCGAGGCCATCCATCCGATCGATCTTGTTTTTGACACTGAAAAGATGGAGGCGCTCTTCACCGGGGGCTCCTATACGGAAGATTACCGAATCCTGACCCGTGAAATCCGGAAATACCGCGAAAACATACCTCCGTTGATCAACTCCTACATGAGCCTGTCACCCTCGATGAAGGTGTTCGGTACGGTGATCAATCCCGATTTCGGCGATGTAGAAGAGACAGGAATTCTCATTACAATCAACGATATATATCCCAAAAAATCGGAACGCCATTTCCGAATCAAAGAGTAGCAGCACACCTCTGCTTCCTTGCCAGAATATTTCGAGAGCATTTCGTAATGCAACACATACAAACAGACTGCTAGTACATGCATACTTCAGTCTGTTTTTCTTTTAAAAGCAAGAAAAACGTCACCTTGCTTCCTTACTGCATCCCTCTTTCCATCTCACCGCCATCTTATCCCTTCGCCTCTCTTCCGTCCATCACTCTGCTCTCTGGTTATTCTACAGCCTCACACACCCCCTCTTTCCTTGCCATAAGAAACATCCGGTAAAGCAAAGGGAGGATCGTCTTCAAAACGACCCTCCCACTCTTTATTCGTACGCTCGAGAAATACTCTATTTCACGGCGATCAACTTGTAGGTTCCACCCGGCACATCGAAACTCAAATGCAGATCGCTGGTTTGGTGCTTACTCCAACGGGCAATCTTGTTTTTGACCGGCTTCCCATCTTTCCATACGGTCACTCCATTGATCTTGACCTCGCGGACACCCTCTTTCGGAGTTCCGATCACCCCTTCGTATGCCGAAGGAATATCGGCATTCAATACGAAAATGTTGTTCGTATTTTCAAATGAGGAGCTCACTTTTCCAGATGGAGTCTGCACCGAAGCGCTGGCCGATTTCAAGCCTGCCGGATCAGGCAATATCCCGATTACACTATAAGCAACCTCCATCGGCCGGATACCGCATATACTCTGATAGGCAACAGTCATTCCGCCACCGCTCCATGCATGGTTGACGCTGCCGCCACCGAACCCTTCCGAACCGATGCCCCATCCTTCGAACAAAGTAGTGAAATAGTCGTTCATCACCATGTTCGAGAAACGGCGGTTGTGACGCTGGAAGCCCTCTTCGCCATAGCCCATCTCCATCATCGCTTGGAATACATACTTCTCCATATAGGGACTTGCGTGCTCCTGTGTCCGGAACACTTCGAGAATCGCCGGATATTTATCCTTGTCGGCCAATCCCGAAACAACAGCCAACGCATGAATCCGATCATCGGTCAACTTCTTGTACTCCGGATCGCGATACTCTTTTCCGTTCCAGAACTGGTTGTTAAAAGCCTGCTTCAAAGCAGCCATCTCTTCAGCGTATGCATTTGCATCAGCCTTATGGCCCAACACGCGGGCCGCATTATGCATTCCCTTGATCATCAGATAATACCAGCAATTCTGCAATGGAACGATATCGATATTGTCGCCCCAGTCGCCCCAGTTCCAACCGCCTTCACGCAACAGAACCGTTCCTTTGGGCCCCTTCTTCCACAAACCGATATAGCGCTGTACAGCGGGATACACATGTGCCAATGTCTCCTTATCACCCGTGTACCAATAGTAGTTCCACAAACCGAAAAAGCCCAATGAAGCCATGACCTGTCCGGGCAGCTCCTTATCCCAGTTCGATGAAGGAACCGGCGCATAAATTACGCTGTCGGGCTTCTGCCAATCTGCCAGATTATACAACCACTTGCGCGTCAACTGATCGGAACTGCGAGAAAGCACATATAGCGCCTCTCCCGATTCATTCACCACGTCTCCGGTCCACTGCGAACGCTCGCGATCAGGACAGTCCATATAGGTGTCGCGCATGGTCAGATAAAGCGTCCTTTCGGCTTTTTTAATAAACCGGTTGAACAACGGATCAGAGCACTCAAACGTACCGACAAACTCGGTATCGTATCCCGTCTCACGGAACTTCAATTCGACCACCTCTGCTCCTTGGGGAATCACATAATAAACCCGATGGCCGTTGGTCCAACCCAAGTTCTCATACTCCTGTAATCCGTCACGGGTTATGTACTCACAACGAATATAATTATCGCCTCCATTATATTTAAGGTAATTGTCGGTAAAGATCTGCACCTTTCCTCCCGCTTCGGCTTTCAGCTTAATATAAGGTGTAATCTGTGCATTGTAAGGCAACGTACAGATAATCGTATCGCCGCTCACCGTCTGCGCCGGATAGGATTGCAACTCACCAACTTTCCACAACGGAATCGGCCGTTTCACCAATTTGTTCCAGGGACGACTTCCCGCCGTTCCATTCTCCACAGCCTGGGGCATATAAGCGTCATTGAAACCGGGCTTATACCATGTCAAATACTCCTTTCGGGCATCGTAACGGATATTCGACTCGGCAAGACGCATATTGGGATCGGGCGGACTGCACGTTCCGAAGGCCGGATTCGCCTCGCATTTCCACGTATCGTCACTCAAAATATCGAAGGTTACAGTCTGGCAATCGAACAACAATCCGGCTTTTCCACTATCGTTGTGCGCAAAAGAGGGTCGACCGAAATACCACAACAATACGGCAATCGTATTCTCTCCCCGTCTCAAATACGGAGCGATTTCCACCTCATCGTAGTAGGTATCCAACGGATTGGGGCCTCGTTTTACACCTCCTTCAAATACGACTAACTCGCCGTTAATCCACAGCCAATATTTACTGTCTGCTGCAATCTTGGCAATAACCGTAGTAGGAACATTCGGCAAGTTCACCGTCTTACGGTAGTTCAACCACGTATTTGGTTTCTCTTTCGTCGTACCGGAACTGATCCACGAAGCTTTCCAGTTCACTTTATCAGTTGCTTTACCCGACGCCGTTGTCATACCACAAAGCACGAGCAACACCAGACAGGCCAATCTCATTACGGTTTTCATAATTTGTTTCCGATTGATTTTAGGGTTATTATGTTAGGTTTTCTTTCTTCTTCAACAATCTAAAATCCCTCATCCTCTTCATTGGGTCCGACGCTTAAAAGCTTTCTGACACTTTTAGCGACATCTTGCTTTTGAGCATTCTGTTCAATCACAAATTCGACAGGATCACCCACCGACAAATCGTAAAAATCGCCGATAACATCCTGACTATGGAAAAACAGATTGTTGTTTGGATAGCGAATAAAACCGAACCCGTTTTTCAACGACAGGATTTCACTGACCTGACGCGTCGGTTCACTTTGTACAGGACGGTTATTGCCATCGCTCGGGACAAACAGATCACATATCAACGGATTATGCTGTTCGAGTCCGTTCTCTATCACATCATGCATACCGACCGGATATGTCGCCATCGTCAACAATTCATGAGAGGTTTTAGTCGTCATATGTACACCTTCGTCGTTCGTATACTCAAACTCCCAACTCAGCAACATCACCCGAACACCATATGCCTGCAACTTACGCAGTAAAGGCACATAATCGGTATCTGCAACGATCAGTACGACAACATCGAAGCGCTGCATCATCACGAGCTCGAACACTTCAAGAGAGAGCCACACATCGATTCCCCGCTCCTCGCGTTTGCCTTGCAGGTTTCGCAGCGGCAAGTAGTGGGCATGAATCCCTTCTGCCATCAATATGTCATCAAACACGCGATCGTTATAGAGTTGATTTCCCCGCTGTGCAGCCTCTGCCGCATTCAATCTTCCTCGAAAATAGTGTGCCTCGGTAATTTGGCACCACATCGGATCGATTTGCTCCTCTTCCGCTACTCGTCGAAGTATAAACTGATGAAGACCCGACAAAGAGAGTCTTCTCCTTACCGGATGAATATAATTATAATAATTCGAAGCGTGCAATAAGAAATTTCCATCATAAAACACGCCTATTCTATGCGATTTCATCAAATTATCAGATAATTAAAAAAAACAATATAACAAACTATTTTCCGCTATCAGCAATCATCCGTCCGAAACAGACGAAAGATTTTCAAAGGTACACATAATTTACCGGAAAAACAACCGACCGGATCACTCCTTACCCAACGCCGGGTGCAAAAGATTATTTATTTTTTTCAAAAATTGCGGGTTAACGCTCTTTGTAATCCGAAGCATAAAACTTATCTTTGTGTTTGGGAAAATTTATTTATGTATCGTACAAGACCTTTTTCGACGTTCTTTACGGGCCAAAGATCCTGTACAACAAATCGGACACGAACAAAAAACGGCTTTTCATGAAAAGTATCCAGCATCTGATCGCCGATACGGAACGCATTCGGCAAATCATCGAGCAGTGGAATGAAAACCAGAACATTCCGGCCATAGAACGGGACATCGTACTCGATAAACTGAAACATTTATATGAAATATTGCTTTCGGAAACAGTCATCGATTTTACGGGAGACACACCTCAACAAAGCTCATGCAGCGTATCTTCCGCAAACGAAAAAACGGAGATAAATGAGGCTCCGATTCCGGTTCAGACTGCATCGTCGACAGAATGTCCCGTAGAGGAAAACCATTCTGTCAACAATATACCTGACACACCCTCTGTTTCCGAAACGATATTGGGCTCCGTCTCACGCCCGGAACCGATCGACCCCGTCGGCAACATCGAACAAAAATTATTCGAAGAAGATCAGATTCCTCGTCCCAAAGTGGATAAACAAGTCATACTATCGCTATACGGAGACGATCCTACCCCGACAAAAAATACGTTTAATCACCCGGTGGATCCGATCCAACCCGTTTTTCGGCAAACCGCTACTCCATCCCCTATGGAACCGCCGATCCGTAACGTTGAGCCCGTCATGCCTGCGTCCGGTTTTGATTCACCCCATCCTACAGCAGCAGAAGCAGGTTCAGGCTCCCACAAAAAAGTATTCGGCGAAATGCTGTCCGATAACGGCAGTATCCCTATGAATGAAGCTCTCGGAAAACAAAATAACCATGCCGATGTTGCCTCGAAGCTGCAAGCCACATCTATCAATGGAGATCTGCGCCAACACATAGGGATTAACGATCGGTTTATGATCATCCGAAACCTTTTCGGAGGGAATAGCGAGGCTTTCAATGCGACAATGGCCCAACTCAATACCTTTACCGATTTGGACGATGCCCTGCTCTATATTCAGGACCATTACAGCTGGAACCCCGATGACGAAAGCGTCAAAATGATCATCGACCTGCTCGAAAGAAAATTGGGCTAACCGTCTGCATTATGGCCAAACTGTTTATCGTACCGACTCCGATCGGCAATCTGGACGACATCACACTGAGAGCTGTAAAGACACTCAGTGCTGCCGATGTGGTTCTGGCCGAAGATACCCGAACCACGCAGGTATTGCTCAAGCATCTGGGTCTTGAAAAAAAGTTGTGGAGCCACCACAAATTCAACGAACATGCCGCCGTTGAAGCCGTAGCACAAACTATCGAAAGCGGAGAAAACGTCGCATTGGTTTCAGATGCAGGGACGCCGGGAATTTCCGATCCTGGATTTTTATTGGTCCGAACCTGTATCGAACACGGAATCGAGGTGGAAACCCTGCCTGGAGCCACGGCTTTTGTCCCGGCTTTGGTAAACAGTGGTCTCCCTTGCGACCGGTTTTGTTTCGAAGGTTTTTTGCCCCACAAAAAGGGTCGTATGAAAAAACTACAAAAATTGGCCTCCGAAGAACGGACATTGATTTTTTACGAATCGCCATATCGTTTGGTCAAAACGCTCACTCAGCTCTCCGAGATTTTTGGCCCCGACAGACGGGCCTCCGTATCTCGTGAACTGACAAAAAAATTCGAAGAGACCCGTCGGGGAACACTCGAAGAGCTCTCCGAATATTTCTCACAGAACGAACCCAAGGGAGAGATTGTTCTGATTGTCGCCGGATGTACGGCAGAAAGTTTTCCGGCTGACGAAACAGAAACAGAGTAATTAATTTTACGAAAGAAATGTTAGATTACAGAGAGATATGTTTGGATGTATGTGACCTCGCCCGACGGGCAGGCGCCTATATTGCAGAGCAACACAAGACATTCACATACGACCGAGTAGAATACAAAGGGGCTCAAAACCTGGTGTCGTACGTCGACAAGCAGACCGAAAAAATGATTGTCGAACACCTGAAAGAGTTGACCCCAGAGGCCGGATTCATTACGGAAGAGGGGACCGAATCGCAAGCCGACGAGAAGCAGTCGCTAAAATGGATTATCGATCCGCTGGACGGTACGACCAACTTCGTTCATGGATTCTCGCCCTACTGCGTCAGTATCGCCTTGCAAGCCGACGGCCAGTTGGTTCTCGGTGTAATCTACGAGATTACTCGCGATGAACTATTTTATGCATGGCGTGGATCATATGCCTACCTTAACGGGATCAGAATACAGGTGTCGGATGCCACAAAACTCGAAAACTCACTGATCGCATTCGGCTTTTCATACGAACTGCTCTCAAAAGAGAGCGGACTTATCGACAGTCTGATCGAATTACAAAACACAACGAACGGTATACGCCGCGTAGGTTCGGCAGCTGCCGATCTGGCCTATTTAGCCTGCGGACGCTGCGACGCATTTTTTCATGCCAAACTGTCACCATGGGATGTCGCCGCAGGAGCTTTAATTGCACAACAGGCCGGAGCTCGTGTCACTGACTATTCAGGCGGCAACAACTACCTCTTCGGACGCCAAATCATCGCCTGTACACCGGCTGTATACGACGAATTCCGATCTAAAATCCGATGAAATGAATGTAACCACCAAAATACAATATCATCTGTTAATGGGATCGTGCAAAGTCATCGGTCTGTTACCCGATTGTATATTGTATCATACGCTCGGCCCACTTATCTATTTCGTCCTATACAGAGTAGTGCGATATAGGCTCTCAGTTGTCCGAACAAACCTGAGCAACTCTTTCCCCGAGAAAACAACCGAAGAATTAAGACATATCGAGCGACGTTTCTATCGTCACTTGGCCGAAGTGTTTGTCGACACAATCAAGTTAGCCACAATTTCGAAAAAAGAGATCCTCGAAAGGATGGTTTATCGGGATGTCGATAAAATGGAAGAGGCCATGCGCGGACAAAGTTGGATCTCAGCCATGTCGCATTACGGATCGTGGGAGTTGACAATCAATTATGTATGCCACAGTGATCATCGAATTTTAGCCGTTTACAGACCTCTACACAGTCCCGCTTTCGATCTTTTCTACCAAAAGGTAAGATCCCGATTCGGGACCCATCCCGTGCCGATGAACAACATCCTTCAGGAGACACTGAAATCACAACGTGTTGATGGAAAACCCGTAATCGTTGCCCTGATCGCAGACCAGACTCCACCATGGCACGAAATCAAACATTGGTATCGTTTCCTCGGTCAGGACACACCATTTTTCTCAGGAATGGAGAAAATGGCCCTGCGATTGAAAATGCCAATTCATTTCATGCATATTCGAAAGGTAGCCCCCCGACACTATGAAGCTGAATTTCTGCCGATATACGACGGAGTCGAACCGGTTGCAGAACACGAAATCACCGAGCGGTACATTGCCCGTTTGGAAACCATGATTCGGGAGAGTCCGGAACTGTGGATGTGGTCACACCGCCGGTGGAAACACAAGAAACCGGCCGATTACGACATCACTCACGCTCGATAAACACAATTCTCGAACTGATGAAACAGACAAAGATTGTCATACTGAACTGGAACGGACGCAAACACCTCGAGCGTTTTCTGCCAACGTTAGTAGAAAACACTCCGGAGGCCGGAATCGTTATCGCCGACAACGGATCAACAGACGACTCTTTAGCGTACGTCAAAAGTCATTTCCCTCAGCTCGAGATTGTCACGATGGAAAAAAACTACGGTTATGCCGGTGGATACAATCGAGCATTGGAGCAGGTCGAGGCCGACTATTTTCTGTTGCTCAATTCGGATGTTGAAGTGCCAGCAGGATGGATCGTACCATTGATCGAAACTTTAGACGCTCACCCTGAAGTCGCAGCGGTTTCCCCAAAAATCAGATCCTTCGCAGAACCCGGACGATTCGAATACGCAGGAGCTGCCGGTGGGTTTATAGACTGCTTGGGGTATCCGTTCTGTCGAGGAAGAATACTGGATTCGATCGAAATGGATGAAGGACAATACGACGATGCTCGGGACGTTTTTTGGGCATCGGGAGCCTGCATGTTGGTCCGTAGCGATGTATTCCGAAAACTGGGCGGATTCGATGCCGACTTTTTCGCCCACATGGAGGAGATCGACTTTTGCTGGAGAGCTCAGCTGGCCGGATATAAAATCCGTATCAACCCTCGCAGCTCGGTTTTTCACGTCGGAGGCGGAACACTTCCGAACGACAATCCGCAGAAGATCTACCTCAACTTCCGCAACAACCTCTGTATGTTGTTCAAGAACCTGTCACCATACACTTTCTGGCCTGTATTGTTTACCCGTATGGTCATGGATGGTGCGGCTGCTGTCGTTTTTCTGCTTCAAGGTAAACCCGTATTTTTCAAAAAGGTTTTTCGGGCCCACCTCGATTTTCACAAACAACGGAAATCACTCCATCAAAAAAGACGAATCATCCAGCAACAACGTATCGCTCGACCCCACGGAATTTTCCGAGGCAGTATCGTTCTGTGTCACGCGCTCGGTCGAAATAAATTCGGCCACATGATCTAAGACTTCTCTTTTTAAAAGAGCACGTTATACAAAACTATTCTTCATATAAACTGTTTATAAACATCCATGTACAAAATCCGTAAAGCAATTCCCTCCGATATACATGTCCTAAAGGAATTGTTTCAGACAACCATTCTAACGATAAACAGAAAAGACTACAGCCTCGACGAGACGAAAGATTGGGCTTCGTGTGGAGACAATACGGAAAAATGGATCGAACTTCTCACCGAACAGTACTGTATTGTAATGGAAAATGAGAACAATACCATAGTCGGTTTTGCCTCTATAAATACCCTCGGGTATATGCACATGTTGTTCGTACACAAAGATTTCCAGAATCGGGGTATTGCCACGTCTCTGTATCAGTATCTGGAAAATTATATCCGAATGAAGGGCGTAGAACGAATAACATCTGAAGTGAGTATCACAGCTAAACCATTTTTCGAAAAACAGGGTTTCCGTATCGATAAAGCACAAAAGCGGCAAGCCAATCGTTTGCTTCTTCGCAACTACAAAATGAGCAAAAAACTCAATTAATTTTCCCCTGAGGAGAGACTTTCAAGTGTCCTTTTTCCTCTCCTTAATATACATATCAAAAAAGAAGGGATCAAGCGTTTTTCAGGTACAGCTCCTCAACTAACCCTTTCTATTTCCGGACAGACAACAAACTTCGATCCAACTGGTCAAAGTTTTTAATCACCGCCGAAACACACGGCAGCGAGTGAAGCGTTTCACTGTCAACTGCACCCGAGTCCATCGCAACAATACACCCTGTACCGGCCCTGCGTGCCGACTCGATTCCCGAACGGGCATCCTCGACCACAATACACCGTTCCGGTGACAACCCGATCTTTGCAGCCGCCTTCAAATAGATATCCGGATGCGGCTTACCCGGATGGGTACCGTCGTCATATACGATCGCTGCCGGATCGAACCATCGGTCCAGACCGAAGTGTTCCCGAAAGAAGCGGACGTTGACAATCTCCGATGCCGTTGCAATCGTATGCGGAACCCCATGTGCACAGAGCCAGTCCATCAACGATTCAGCTCCCGGAGCCAAATGGAAATGCTCCTGATCCTTCAGACACAGCTCCCGATAGATCTCTTCCTTTTCAGCCATCAGCTTCACTTCCTCTTCATGTGAAATGCTTCTGCCCAACAAATACTCGAAGATCGACTTTCCACTACATCCATGCATCCGCTCAAGCATCTCCTGCTTCGTAAATTCGCGTCCTCGCGTCCGCAACGAGATCACACGCCATGCCTCCTCCTGTTTATCCGAATCGAAAAACAGAGTCCCGTTAAAATCAAAGATAATTCCGTCGTATCGTGTCATATCCATTATCGTTTGTATCGGATCGTCTCGGTCGTCCGGTTACCCTTACCGTCGACAACGGTCAATTTCAGCGTATGCACTACTCCCTTGTTCCAACGCGTGTCGTCGAAATAGTGCGTCAACGTCGCACTCTTCGGGTCGTACTCGAACAGAGCCCACTCTCCGTCGATCGTCGCCGAATAGGAAGCTACCCCAGAAAAGTCGTCCGAAATTTTAACCGACATGCTGCGCCTGCTCGAAAAGTCATCGTGATCCTTGAATTTCGGTGTAATACGGGGCGCTACCGTGTCGACCGCAATATAAAACGTACCGAAACTGCGGGTCTTGGTCGTTACCTTTCCCTCCTTCCACGCTCCTCCGGCCGAACTGCGGTGTCCGTTTGCCGAAACACTTCCAACCAAAGCCTTGTCGCGCAGATGCTCCGGGAGCTCCGACGCATCGATCTGCACGGTCATCGACCCGTACACCGGAACATCAGCCGTATGAACGACATACAACGGAGAATAGGCATAGGAGGGACGCGTCTTGGTTGAAAGGTCAAGCAGAATCGATTCGAAAAGCGCCTTTTGCGGAATGGTCAGCGAGAGACCGCCCTCATCATACCGAAAATCCTCAGACCACTTGACGGGAATTCCCTGCGGACGCTCCTTGCGCGGTTGCAAACCCCAAACGACCGGTACGACCAGCGTCGAGGAGTTGCCGCAATCGTCATACATCACCACTTCGACCCTGTGTGTCTCCCGATCTGCGAGGGTCAACACTCCGTTCAATCCACGACCGTAAAGCGGCAACCGGTTGTGTGGTCCCCGATAAAGTTTGTATACTCCATTCCTTGTTTTCCGAGACTGGGGGTAGAGCGCCGCCGCATAACAATAACGTCCTACATCGAAAGGAACCCGGTCGACCTCCATCGAGAAGGCCTCCACTCCGTCATAGAGCACATCAAACGTGTAGACCCCCATCGGATTGGCCGTTCCGTTCTTCTTCTCCTCTGCCTCTACGGCAAAGTATCCGTTGCGTGAAACCCGCAATGCCGAAGTATCCTGAATCATATAGACTCCGGTCGCCGCATCGCGACGGACCGTCCGCTTCTGACGCATCGTATGCACCGGAACGCCCTGCACCGTATCGATCTCTATGTAGTACAACACGACCGGTCGTGGCGGGATCGAGTCGTTGACCTCGAGAATGCCCCGGGCTAATATGTTCAGCGGACGCTGCGAAGCGGTTTCGCGAACCTCGAGGTGCAGGTGCGGTCCCCCAGACGAACCTCTGTTCCCTGATACGGCAATCTGCTCTCCCCGCTGATAATGAAACATTCCCGCCGGAGGTGTCACATCGACCGCAAACGAACGGCGAGCATACTGTATCTCATGAATATAATCCTCGATTTCTTCGGTAAAACGTTCCAAGTGGCCATACACACTCGTCGTGCCGTCGGGATGATCCATATAAAGCGCCTTCCCGAAACCGGATGGAGACACGGCAATCCGCGCAACGGTCCCGTCTGCAATGGCATAGATCGGCCTACCGATCACCCCTTGGGTCTTGATATCAATTCCGGAGTGAAAATGGTTTCCCCGCAGCTCGCCATAATTGGCCGACAACAGTATCGGAAACCGAACCGGCGAAGAGACCGCAACCTCCGGTCCTAACGGTTCGGCCTGCTGGGAATACTGCGCTGCGGCCGCTCCTGCACTACAACACAGCATCGCCGCAACCCAACATAACGTCAACTTTCGATTCATCTTCACAAGTCTCCTATCTTTTTCTTTTTTAATTTTCTGTAATTTCACCTCTCTCTTTCATCAGACGCTCCACAACCTCGAGCACCGTATCCGTATCGAATCCCAAACCGGCTCCATAACGTACCAGTTTTCCCCGTAAATCATACGCATCACGAGCTCGTGTTCTGGTCATTTTCATCTGCAACCGATGCTCCAACTTCTCGCGCATCGAAGCACCGTCCACCTGTTCGAGAGCCTCTTCAACGATCGATTCGTCGATCCGTTTGGCCCGAAGCGCCGCCCGGATCTTGTACCGTCCCCAACCGCTGAACCGCACCTTCTCCCGCACATATGCCTCCGCATATCGCCGATTGTCTACAAAGCGCTCCCGCACAAGTGTATCCACAATCCTTTGTCGCTCTTCCTCAGCAACTCCCCATCGTTCGAGCAGACGCCTCACATCGAACTCCGACCGCTCTGCCTTGACGCAAAGATTCATCAGCGATCGGAGCGCCTGTTCCGGTGTTTTTTCTCTTTTGTTCATCGCCATACCGCCTCCGCCATCCGCTGTTTTCCGAACATATCGTCGTGCACCGCTACTTCCGAATAGCCCGACTGTTCCAACAGCGAGGCTACCTCACTGCCATAACGTTCATTCAACTCGAACCAAAGCATGCCACCCGGATTCAATGAGCGGCACCCATACTCGGCAATCACACGATAGAAGACGAGCGGATCGTCATCCGGAACAAACAGGGCTCGATGGGGTTCATACCGCAACACGTTGGGTCGCATTTCGTCCTTTTCCTGTAAGGTCACATACGGAGGATTGCTCACAATCAGGTCAAAATATCCCGATGGGCTCTCCTGCAACATATCGCACCGGACAAAATCGACCGAAACCCGATGCCTACGGGCATTCTCTCGTGCAACCTCGAGAGCAGACTCCGAAACATCGACAGCCACGACCTCCGCCTGTTTCAGTTCGGCAGCCAACGTCACGGCAATGCAGCCGCTTCCCGTCCCCACGTCCAACACCCGAAGTCCTGAACGCCCTTTGTATCGATCGGAAATCATCCGGACAAGCTCTTCTGTCTCAGGGCGGGGAATCAGCACTCCCTCCCGAACCGCAAACTTCCGATCCAAAAACCACGCGAATCCAGTAATGTACTGCGCCGGACAATGGTCGCGAATCGCCGCCAGAATCTGGGGCAGCTCCTCGTAGTCGGGACACGGAGCCGCCGGCTCCACAATCACGTCGGTGAATCGCATGCCCAAACGGTTTTCGCACACAAACGCCGTATACGATCGAGCCTCCCGCTCTGCATATACGGAGCAGGCTGCATCATACACTTTGTTCCACAACTCTCTTCGTGTCATAGCCGGGTAAAATTAATAAAAAATCACGAAACCCTTTCTCCTTACGTACCTCAAAGCCCCCTTATACTCTAAAACTCACATCTACCGTTTTGACAAAAAAAGACTGCCCGCCTTAAAACAGCTGACAGTCTAAATTATTGCAAGCTCCATCCGAACCATATTATAAATCTTTCTCGATATACGTGAATGTCGTCTTTCCGATTAAGAATTTCGAACCATGATACAATCGTTTTTTAACGTTCGGAGTCAATTCCTTTTTATCGAAAACAACCCCCTCTTCCAAAGCCGTCAGATAGGGATAGCCGTTGATCATCTTCACTTCCGCCTGCTCCGGTGCAATCCGACTGGTGATATCCCATGACATCTGCAAATCGCAGTTAACCGACTTTCCGATAACCACACGTTTCGAAAGAATCGATGCGTTCATCCATTTGTAGATAGCAATATCCATCTCTTTGATCGGCCCCTCGACCCGTAAGAAATAACGTTCGGACTTAGGACTGGTCGCTGCAACACTGACTGCAAATCCGACACAATAAATCATATAGCTCAACAGCAGAAACTCCCTCGTATCGATCTGTGAGCTGTATGCAAACGACCACAAGTACATCGAACCCAATCCGAAAACGATGGAAATTGCCGCTCCGACCAGTGCCTTTTTTAGCTTGATATCGGTTCCGTATGCAACGACGAACGCAATGGCAAAACCGCTGAGCATCCATGGAATCCAATCGATCAGGAACGAATTGTCTTTAAAATTCATGGCGATTGATATGATACAACCGACGAAAAACGACAAATAACCCAATATACCACCGACAATCGATTTGACAAAAACAAGCAACGAACGTTTCCACCACCAGCGGCCATGTCCGGTCAGAAGACTCAGTGTCAGGGTAAGGAAGAACCCGATATTCATCCCGTAAAACGGCAAATAGAGAAACGGACTCCCATACTCTTCCATAAATGCCGCGGTTTGCGGAGAATTCGGATCCAGGTCAAAGAGAGCATTTATCAGCTTGACCAACAAAAGGTTTTCGCTGTTGTGCGCGTTAACCGTAAAGCTTATCCACGCAACCAGTCCGGCAATTGCCCCCGCAAGGATCCACGCAAGGTAGAACGAAGCATTTCGCGGATCGAACATGTGTTTCATATTGAAATAATGACTCCCACGCTTGCAATTCTTCCCATACTCGGGACATTTATACTCATTCTCATCCCAGCAAGATTTATGGAGCACATGCGGACACTTGACAACAATTTCATCGCCCTCCTCGAACGGTGCCTTACAGAAATAGCATGTCGGACTAACCACAATCTCGTTATAGATCATATTCTTACCGGTGTACTTCGTAACATATTTTTTCTTGAAGATCAGATACCGAATCCCCGGAAGGATCAATTGGAAAAACAGATAAAGCAGGAATATGGTCAACAGTCCCAGTATTCCTCCTTGCAAAATGACCTGAAAGGTAGTCAGTCCATTAATGATTACCGGATTATAGATACTCCCCACGTTGTAGTCGATGTAGTCCGAAGCTATCAGACTATCCCCCCGGTAACAGCCGATCTGGAGCTTTCGTTCCATACCCCGATATATCTTGAGATCAGGATTAACCAGTGTAAACCGATAATCTGCATAATTTTTATCAAACTGCTTCAGAATATCATTCAAAATCAGATTCGGATTGAAAGCATCGAGATACGCTCCGTTTGTCTTTTGACAAAGAGCCATCAAAAAATTTCGCGATGCTTCACTCGGATCCTCCATCGTTGCCGAAACGGATGCATATTTACCCCCTGTCTGCCCCACCTGGTTTACAAAAAACACGGTAAGGCCGGGAAAAGAGTCGCTACACTGGGTGATATCATGCTGTACAGTAAAATGTCTCGGATCGATCGGCCGATTGTGATCATACACTTTTCCATCTGAAAGCACGATCAATACTTTTTGTTCAGGTATAGAAACTTCCTTTCGAGCCTCAGCACCATTCTCAGGAGTAGATAATGAAGTGCTTTCATCCAGCTCCTCGATCTTGGAAAGAACCGAACGATAAAGATACTTGTTACCGGGTTTTGCCCTGAAATAGTTATCCAATACATAATCCGTTGCCTCCATTGACTCCGAGACCGTTTCTCCCTCCACAAAAGCAATCCGGAACGGTTTGTGCGTAAAAAGTTTCTTCAGACTCCGGACTGCGTTATTCTGTTCTGCAACCTTTGCCGAATCCAATGTCAGATCGGCCAGAACCAATATATCCAGATCCAGATCCGCAATCTCCTTTATCTTAAGATTCTCATACCCTTCCAACGCCGGTTGAGTCCGCTGGTCATACAGATGATTCCTCGTAAACTCTTCAACCCTAAAACTGACGGATGTATCGTTTCCCAACAACAGCGACGTTATGCTGTCATTCATCTGAACATTCGCATAAAAACGTTTATAATCAGAATCAAAATCGACACTCAGAATATTGATATTGACATCTTGCTTGTAAGTTTTTGTATCGGGTGTAAATGAGGTGCAGCCCGACCAGAAAAAGGCTACAATCAAAAGAAACAATATATTGCGGATGTTCATAGTAACAAATTGTTATCGGGTTGTCAATCGATCAAATCGTCGGATAATCGTCCTCCTCCTTATTCATCATCTGACGCATTTTTTTCGCATTTTCACGGGCCTGTTTGAGTGTTTTCAACTTTGCTTGCAGCACGTTGACAAACATCAGGATCATCGCCACGGCCGCTATGCTGTACAGATAGTCCTTGATCCGCTGAATCCAGGGTTTGAATTTCATATCCTGAATCTTTTCGGAAGTATTTTTCAGTTCAAGATACTTTTCTTCGATCTTGGGAAACCGAGTCTGCAATTCGGGAACCTCCTGCGCCCAATTTTTTGCATTTTCGTACCGGCTTTGTATCTCCGCAAACAGCAGTTGCTCCCGTCCTTGAACCTTCTCGAGCTGAGCTGCTAAGGACTTCACCAAGGAGTACTCCAGAGCCGTCTCATACAACCGTGTATAGGCACTGTCCTGAGAAAAAATAAATGACTCAGCCTCCGAAAACCCCTTCTGCACCTCATTCAAGTGTCTTTTACCGGCAATCGAATCCAACAATCCCTGTCTGACAAGCTGATACTCGGCAACAATCTGTAACAACGAATCGTCTGCTGCAATCTCCGTCTGATTCGACTGATAGTAGGTATTCCATTTGGTATCCACGGCTGTAGCTTGACGATCGACCTCCGTAAGTTCCGTCTCCGTTTTAGCACGCGGCACTTGTGCCGAAAGCTCGTTGAGCTGATCGTAGAAATCGAGCATCCGGCTTTCGATCTCCAACAACTGCATGTCATCGGCAAAGCTGTCTTGATCCGGTTGTCCTACCACGACCGGACCGATCAGGATCATCCACAGACACAACCCGAACACCCATCGTCTGTTATGCTTTGCCCTTTTCATACGCACTACTCTTTTACACAAGTTCTGCGAAAATAGTTTTCCGCTTCATAAAAGATATTGAGGGCAGCATGCTGGCTTTCGTTAATCTCAGTCGCCTGACTCACACGCGACTGAACCTGGTCGATTGCCTGATAGCAAGCGTTTTCCAGATCCCGCCGCTCCATCTTGTCGGAAGACAACAGCCATCGGTTGACATTGTCATCGATTTTCCGGGCAGCTTGGAGAATATGATCGGCACTCAGATCAAGAACTGCAGCCGCACGTTTCCGCGCCTGCACCTTGATCGCATACTTGGACTGCATGTTTCGGATGGAATCCACGTAGCAGTTGTACCGATCGATGTTCGCCTGAATATCGGGACACGTACTCACCTCATCCCGCTGCGGAAATTGTTTCAGCAGCAATGCTTTCATCTCATTGAACAACTTGTCACTTTCGGGCGTACTGAAACTCGATGCCTTACCGAACTTCTGATCGAAAGCCTCAAAGGCTGTTTTGATTCCCTCGGTCTGTGCAACAGCCACTGTTATCGCCTCCTCTTTTCCGAAGCATGGATCACGCATAATCGAGATTTCATACCGGCGGTCCAGATCGGTCTGGAAAAACAGTTCATAGCGGACTTTTTTACGGGCAGCCTGCTCCTCCATCACCAATACATCCCGCAGCGTAACCGACACATCCGCCTCCTTGTGCAGAACATCGAATCGCTGCTCGATATAGTCATTCACCATCTTGTAATCGGTAGGCTGCAGCTGAAGTCCCTCATATTCGATCCACCGATGAAAAACATGTTTTCGCTTGGGTGCAATCGATTTTTTCAACGGTTTGGTCAGACAGTAGATGGCCTGCTCGTCGGATTCTACGACATAGGGCAATTTATCGAGACGCAATTCAGAGCATCCTACCGCCTGCGAATACGAGACATCATTCTGAAAAACGAACAATTTCCGATAGGATATCAAACTGACGATCAAACTGTTGTTTGGCTCATCAAACGCAATCTTCACCAACAGATCCATGTCGGTCGACCCTTCGGCAAGAGAGACATGATCGACATACGGAGTACTCCCCGAAACCTCCACCTTCTTGATCGTCCGCGCCTGCAACGCGCCGTTGAAGCTAAGAATAATGAGAGCTAATATAATTTTATTCAAGATATGCATACTTCGCTCTTTCCCCAATATATCACAAAAATACGAAATTAATCAGAAATCAAACCGTTCCATATCTCTATTTTCAGAAGCCGTCGTTCACTCGAAACAGATCCAATCGTTGGGCTCACCCTGTCTGACCACCCACTCGGCCACTTTGAAGTCCTCCGGATAGGGCGGCTCCTGAACCGCATGATAACGCTCGTAGCTCAAATAGCGGGCTACACGGTCCACACACCAGTCCAATCCGGCATAGGTATCGGGGGTATTCAGACAGACCCGACCGGCAAACTCACCGAAATACCGAATGTTCGGATGCCACGGATGAGGAATTGGATTTCCCGCTGAATTCTGCGTCAGGAAACGGAACTCGACCGGTGCATCCACACACGGATAGTTCGGCGGCAAAACGATGCGCATACTAAATTCCGAAGCAAAGATCGGGAGATTCGACACGCCGGGCTCATTCAACCGCTCAATCTGCTCTACCCCACAAATGGACCGCATCCGGTAGGTAATCACATACTCAGTAGGCAAACCCTGCGCATTGCGTTTGGTGATGCAATAGTCGATTCCGTCTCTATGTTCGACAGCCCGATCCAATGCCCTCCACTCGTGGAGCAGTCTCCGATTCCTGCCGGTCAACTGTCGGGATTCGAAATCCGACCAATCTTTTAGAGAAGTCTGCACCATGGCCCGCCTCAATTATCCCGGAAATGGATCCGGAATCAAAAAGACCGTATCTCCGTTGTTGACGTTATAGTCCGCCAGGGTCTGGTCCGTTTTCCCTATCCGCGGCCGAAGCACCCGAATTTCATTGGTAACAGGATCCTCCTTCCCGAAAAAATAGTCCAGCGGGGCACCGGTCTGATCGATCGACGGAAAATCGAAGATCAACCGTCCATCTTTTCCAACAGCATGGCGCAGATTACTCATCAGCGAGCTCAACGGAGCCTGCGGATACATAACACGAAACCTCACTTTTTTGTCTTTATATACAATATCCAAAAAAAAGTCTTCCATCAACTGTATTTTTATCGGTTACAAAAATAACGAATTATACCTACCTCTTGATTCTACTGCTCACGTTCTCATTCCCGATCATACAATCTCGATGTTGACCTGAACCGGGAAAACATTCGTACTTCTCACCTCGATCATCTTCTGAAGGATCAGTTCGGTCATCGGAATTTTCTCCTGAAAACTGCGTCGGATATAAGGATTATCCTTCAGCGTAATATAAACCTGAGTTTCAAATCCGCAATGAGTCCGTTCGGTGTGCTGTATATTTCTAATTTTGATCTTCTCGATCATATCGTCCGTTATACCGAAACGCATAACCAGCTCATTGTAACACAACACCTTCATATCGGCTGGAGTCACTACCCGATCGTTGGTAACCATATAGTATCGGGCCAGACTCTCCTGCGCATCAAGACTCTGCAATTCGTCGTATCCGGGCATCGGTTCCGCAACCTGCCGGACAGACTTTATGTGCGATCCGGCTGCTACTCCAAACTGGCTCTTTCCATTCAAATCCGCATTGACCGCACTTCCGTTCGTAACTAAATAGTCGATATTGAGGCTCACCTCTTTCGGATGAAAACCCTCGTTGTTTTTGAGCATAAGATACAATCCCGATGCACTTTTTGCGGAAGCCTTGGCTAATCCCTCAGACATCTTTTTTAACAATGCATAGAATTGATCCATAAAGGCACCTTCACGAAGCGTATCGACATGTTGAAAAGCATAGTAATCGGATGCGAAACGACTGATCAGCGTACCGGCCAGTTTGACCAAACGATCGGGATTGAAACGATCTGCAGCGATATTCCGGATCTCGATCGGTTCATCCCGGAACAGTTGTGTAGTGGAGGGACGGATCAGATGCAGGAATTGCCACCTACCCGAATCGTCCTCTTCTCCCGACAGACGAACGACGGGCGATGCCGTAGAGAGCGTTGCCGTCCGAACAGAAGCATTCGCTAACAGGGTACAATTCAATGCAAGACGTTCCTTATCAAACAAAAAGCTATCGGATATTCCAGAAAATTCGAACACCAATTCGACCTTATCGGTCGCATACGATTGTGTGGCGGGTGTTTTATAGTTATCGATACAGAACAGCCTCACATTCTGTTTTGCAAACAGATCAAACCACGTATTGCTGGACTGAAAAAGAGGCGACCGGTTATACAACATGTTTCTGAACGAAAAACAATCAGCCAAAGGCAAATCTGCATAATCCCAAGGCTTAATCAGCGGGAGCGGATGTCCGTTGGCAAAAACCTTCAAATCCTGAAAATCGGGATTATTTACAAGAAATGTCAGACCTGCCAAATTATCGACCGTATCCTTGAAGTATAATACCACCTTCCATCTTCGGTTATCCAGTCGAATTACCGACGATATCTCAGCCTCGAATACTTTCGTACTGAGCATTGGGATAAACGTAAATGGCGTTCCCGACAAAACAAAACGAACCCGATGATCCAAAATCTGCGATTGCACACCCTCTTCCGGAACAACCTCAACCACTGCCGTAGCCGGAAGAGCATGAACCCGTTCATACGGAATGAGCATCTGAGCGAACTCATTAATGATCTCGGTTCGAAGCTGTTCTATTTCGTCGTCGATCTCATTAGCTTGATAGGCCAATGCATTCAGGAACAAAGAGAATACAGGATCCTGTTCCAAACCTTCCAAGTGCTCGCTGCTACCACTCTGTTCCCACACCGCAACAGCCTCTTTTATGATCTCTTTCGCCCTCTGACGGGTTGTAAATATCGTCTGTTTCATCCTATTTCTTCTTTATCGCAACAGATAATACCTCATCATACTTAATTCCATAAATCGATGCTGGTCGTGTATCGATAAGCCTCATTCATCTCCCCGAGGGTTCCTTCTACATCGACTTGAATCTTTTTCAGTTTTTTCACGTAAGCCATCGACACCGATACATCCGATAGCCTCTTTTCATACTGTTCGATCGCCCTTTTCAACTCGATCGCAAAGGTGTTGATGCTTTTCGAGGTCCCCGAAACTTTCTTGCTGTACAAATCCGAAGTGGCCCCGTTTTTCTCCTCCGAATCGTAAATCACCCCTTCATTCTCGTTGAAAATTTCGAACTTCAAATTATTGAAGATGAAACCGAATTGAGGGTCCGACACACAACTTCCACACGGTGTGGTCAACAACAACTCGATGAATGCATCGACCGCTGCTTTCACATCGGAAGCTTGTACCAATTTACCATCTCTCACCTGCAACGGAAGCAAAATACTCATAGCTTTCTAAATTAAAGGCATAAACTCCTCCTGCTCCTCTTTCTCCTCGGGCACATACAACGCATTGTACAAACTTTCGTACAACTTCTGATACAGACTGTCGGACAATTTCTCCGACAATTCGTCCGACAGCAGATCGTGCAACTCGGCCTTAAACTGATGGCTGATGTAGTCGGTCAGTTTGGCGGTCAGCTCTTCGGTAATCTCGGCATATAGTTTCTCCCTGAGCGCTTCATAGAGCCGGTCATACAACTCGGGATAGAGCTGTTCGTGCAACTCGGCCTTGACCTGCGCCTTCAGTTCTTCGAAATCGATGGTACGGTCCTCGAGTACGACCTTGTCGAGAATCGTCGACGCGCTGTGCACATACTCGTCCAACCACTCCAGCCACTTGACAATATCGTATTCGGAATAGGGCTCGATAGGGGTCGGCGTTTCGGTATTGGGCACCACGATGTAAAAGTCGACCGCCTGCGCTATTTCGTACGCCAACCGAATAAAATGACTCGTCCGGTTCTTCATATCGAACCTTTGCAACAAGTAGGCATAACGCTGAAACGCACGTTTGCCTTCGCCTGACTCCAGATTCGGATGTCCGGCCAATATGCCCACACCCTCCGCAAGCCGCTCCATATAGGCTCGGAACCGGTCGTCCGACACCAACTGAAGACATGGAGGAATGTAGGTTTCATCGATACTGAAGACTCCGTTATCGACCTTGAACTTCATTACCGGAAAGAGATCGGTCCCTTTCAATTCGTCCAGTGAATAGATGCCATACGTATATTCGGGCCGGACGAAAGGCACCGTATCCACATCGAACTCCACCTCTTTCTCTCCGAAACCACATGCCAGAAAGTATTCGTCACCGTAGACCAACGGAACGGAAACCACCACCTTTTCGTCGACGTGCAACATTTTTCCGGAAGGGAGAAGAGCCATACAGGTCAGCCGTTCTATCTCCAACTTATTTCGGACGAATCCGCCCCGGTTATCGAATTCGGTAAACGGGATGAGCCCGAACTGATCTCCGTTGATGGCCCGGCTTGCCGCCTGCTGTCTTCGGAGTAGATTTTTATCCTGCTCCAGAAAAGTCCGTGCGGAAATCGCCATGCCGGCCTTCCAGTCGATTCTCGAATTGATATTCATAATGCGTTTCTGCTTAACTGTCCATATTCGGGTTTAACGAGGGAAGAGGGTCGATCTCGGTATTGTAATCCAACACCAGACCGTCACCCAACACAAAGGGCTGATCATGATACTTGACGGTAATCGTACAATGTGTATCGAACGGAATGAACCACTCGCAGATAAACTCCCGGAACGGTTCGATCGTCCGCGTCAATTCACCATAGGCCTCAGCCGTCAACCGGGGAACGATAAGCTGGTATTCGACCGCAGGTTGCGTATGTTCCACACCCTCCTCCCACGAATACCGGCCCGTCATCATCTTCACCTCACAATCAAACAACAGCTCCAGCAAATTACGGACAAAACCAAAATCAGCCCGCAGCCGACTGACGTACAGCAACAGCGGAGCCGTCTGCCTAATGTAGGGATTCTCCTCCTTCTCTATGTCGTAATGAAAATAACGTTTCAGTAAAAAAGCTGTCTTCTCTTGCAGTAATTGGGCCGTCTGCCGCTCGACATGGAGCCGCGACCTGAATGCCAGCGTATCGACCGGACGGAAAAGATCGTGCAACAACTCTTCTTTTCTTTTGAGCTGTTCGTATTTCTGCTCGAAATTCTTACCTTTCAAAGCATTGTCTTGAGCGATCACACCTTGAGGCAGCAACCGTAGAAAACTGTCGCGGGCAAGACGTACGACCCTATGTTCCGGGTCGACCGACAGCACATCCGGGCTGTAATTCCGGTAGAACGTTCCGGCACAATCCACCTGCCACCGATCCGTACTCTCCGGATAGAGGTAATTCAGCAAAAACTCCGCACTGATATCGAATAGATCGTTCTCGTTCTTCATACCTCCTCGTTTTGAAACAAAAACTTCGAATAGTTCCGTTCATCGGCCAACTCGACGTATCGGTCTCCCTGCTCGGTGCATACACGCAGGACCGCCCACTCGGGAATACCGACCTCCCGCAAGGTCAGCTCCATATAGGGAAAACCGGCATCGATACTCCTGATCTCGTGCTGATACAACGCCTGCGAGGGCAAATGTCGCAACTCGGCATCCTCCTCTACAAACCGTTCGACCGCATAATCGGGCAACATGACCTTAAACTTTCGTTCATCCCTCCGCGTAACCAGATAGTCCACAAAACTGTGATCTCCGAGTACGATCTCCAAATGATCCGTTCCGAATCGCTCGGACAAATAGTTTAAAACCTCATCGATCCTCCAACCGGTCGTCAGCACAGTCTTTTCGATCGGCGTCCATCGTTCATGCACGGGACACTCCTCGTCATATCCCACGAAATCCACAACTCGCGATGCGAGATGCTGTCCCTCATAGTAGAACATCTTTCCGCACAACGAGGTCAGCTGCCCGTCGGCCAACTCCTCGGGGTGCAGCAGTTTGACCGCCTCCTGAGCCTCCACCGCTCCGATGATCGAAGCGATGACCGGCGTGGTCGGCACCCTTCCGGCGGCCTCATTCCGACGGATAACCGAGCTGCACGAGAGTCGATAAGACAACTCCTTCAGAGCCTCGGGTCCCAGATTGCAGGCGTAGCAATTCTTACCCGGAACGAAGACCCGCGCCGTACCCTCCAAACCGTCGATTCCACCATCTACCCACGGAACACCTGCCCGCATACACAAACGATTCAGACAGTACCTCGCCCAACGGTTATCGACACATCCGACCACTACATCCATCCGCCGCAACAAGCCCAAACCGACATCGTGACAAATATCGCCCGACAACGGCAACACGCTGACTGTCGGGTTGATCTCCCGAATTCTTTCGGCGACGACAGCGACTTTTTCTCTGCCCGCATCGGCATCTGCCCGACGAAAAAGAACGGAACGGGTCAAATTCGAAGGCTCGACGGTATCGAAATCTACGACCGTCAGATGTCCGACTCCGAACAAAGTCAGATTCTTCAGCACCTCGTTGCCCAAGGCACCGCATCCGACCACCATAACATTCGCACGTTCCAGCTGCTCCTGTCTGAACCAAGAGAGCTGAGCAAATACCTGCTCTCCCCACTCCTGACCAAGCGTTGGAACCGAGCCATCTCGCCCCATCTCGTTAACCCCTTTACAGTTTACCTCTCAAAAATACAAATTATTCGGAAAAGTACATAAAAGTTCCCGACTATTTGGGACAAACGCCACTCCGCACGGAACGGCATCATCCCTACCAACACTGCTGATATTGTGACGAATTACATGGATCTATTTTCTCTGTCCTGCACGCCGCAAGGCAGGATTTATTTGTCGTACGGCGCAAAAATCTCAGTAATTTTCCGTATGTTTGTAATCCAAGTATATTTACACGGGCTGTACGGATGAAGTATTTGTGGGCTATCATATTAGGCGTGATTTTCCTTCCCCTGAACGCACAACGGATGCGGATCGAGGATTTTGCCCGCTACAAAAAACCGTTTTTGAGGAAAACTACCTTTACGACCGATAAACAGAGTGCCCTGCTCGACCTCTATACCAACGAAAAGGGATTTCAGTTTTTTGTCGGAGAGGTCGCCGTACCTGTTGCCGAAGCAGAAGGATTCGTCACCCTGACCCTTCCGAACCACACTGCCTTTCTGACCATCAAGCATCCCACCTACGGACAGATCGCATGGAAAGTTCCGGACAAAGAGCTGAAAAAGAGAAAACACTACCACGCCTACTTGCATACGGAGAGTTTAGACAAGGAGTTTCAGCAAGAGAAACAGTGGGTGCTGCTCCACATCCAGCCCGAACATGCCATCGTTTTCATCGACAGTACTTTTCACTCCATTCAGGACGGACATCTGCTGCTGTACCTCCCTATCGGGCGACACAGTTGCCGCATCGAGTCCCCGTTCTACACACCGCTCAACGACACGATCGACGTTACGGACGCCTCCCGAGTCCAAAAGCGGTTTATCTTGGAGCCCTTCTACGCCTACCTCACGGTCGAAACCGACAGAACTGATGCCCAGATCCTGCTGGACGAAGAGCCGCTCGGCTCCGGACGTATCGAAACGGGACGGCTGATGCCCGGATGCTACCGTCTGACCGTCAGACAGAACAACCGACCCATATATGACCAGTCTATCGAAATCACCAACGCCGAACGAAAGGTTATAGACCTGCGCGATTCGACTCATACTCCGCTTTTTGCAAACACTCCGCAACCTAGTCGGAACATCTTGCCCGAAAATCATAAGGAGCAGAACAGCGCTCTATCGACCGTCCGATCCATATCCCCAAAGAGCCTTACTGCAACCGACAGTACCACCTCTACCCAAACTCTGTCCCGCGTACATATTACCGCATTCGATGCAAATACGGAGATTTGGCTCAACCGGGAACGGGTTGGCAAAGGCGAGTGGCAGGGCGAGCTGATTCCCGGGTTTTACGCGGTTAGTTCCCAAAAGGATAGTCTGGACTCACGAACCCACTTCTTTTGGGTCGAAACCGGGAAAACGGTTGAGCTGAATCTGGCTTCCCCACTGGCCGATTACGGAATGTTGAATATCTCATGTAATGAGATTAATGCTGAAGTCTTTCTGAATGATGTCGCCGTAGGATTTGCACCCTGCGTTTTGCGCAATCTGCCGATCGACCGCACCTACCGGATTCGTCTGGTCAAAGGGAAAAAAGTCGCCGAAAAAACGATCCTCTTAAGAGGCAACGATATCGTAAACGTAACCTTGGATTTTAAAAAGAGATAAAACACCCGTGTAACGTTCAAACAACGAATCATGAGAAAAGCTGTATTCGATTTATTAAACGAAGCCCAGAAAAAGATGAGTGGTTTCGCCGTATACATGAATTATCAATTCATTCACTTCAGTGTGCAGGCCGAGCCGGCAGCTCTTCTTTCGGTTGAGGTCGAAGTAAATAACGAACGGATGAATCTGGAAGATGTGGCTGATATCATTCTGCCGGAAGAGACTCAATTCGGAATCATTCCCAAGAGTCAATCCTATCTGTTCCCTATCTGCAAGGCAATCGGCATGGTTCATCCGGAGTACAAGATCGAGCAGAAATCGATGAACGAAGAGGATGAAACCGCTCCTAACGCCGAGGATCAGAGTGCGGATGAAATGGATGATGAAAAGTATATTTTGTGTACGATGCCCGAAATGAACAAAGAGCGGCGAGATGCAGGTATGGATTACGTAAAAACGATTTATGAGGAGACACTGACCAAACTCGATACGGTCAATACAGTTTATGGGGTGAAAATCGGCAAAGCATTGACACAACCCAAAGCCAACGAAGCTGACGAAGCGAAAGAGGAGCTCAAGAAGATGCACGACGAGCACCTCGAAATATGCAAATCCTACCGCGAGGAGAAGGAAAATCAGATCGAGACAGCCTATCAAGATTATCTGAAACGGCAACAAGAGAAAGAGAGTGCCGAACGGGAAAAAGAGGCGGCTCATAGTGGAACCGCCGGCAAACAGTTCAACATGGATGCCTTTTCAGGAGGGGACGAGTAGAACGCCTCATTTTTTCTATTTCCATACCTTTTTTTGTCCCGACCCGAAGGGAGACTTCGCTGCGGCACACGATGATCGGAACCGTTCGCTCCCCTACTCCCAAACGGCAGCTCACCGTGCTATTTACCCTCCGAATTACAGGTATGTCCGGGCATGTTGATGGAGATACTGCCGCCGTAAGCACACATAAGCTTGCAGTTATCGAGCAGTGCCGGCATATTGGTGATCAACTGTTTGCCTCCCGGAGCCCAAGGTCCGGCGGGAACGGGAATACAGGGCATGGGCGTCAGAACTCCCATGGCGGCAGATGTCGCGGAAGCGACGGTCGGATTGGCCAGTGAGGTACACATGCCGAACGGCATGATATTCGCCATCGGAGCGAAATCCATGATCGTGGCTTTCGGTTTGTACTGGATCATCGGGCGCATCGGATTGGTCACCATCAACGTCGAAGGTATCTGTCCGAACGTACACTTCAACATCGCACCCATACACACATATTTAGCCATACGCTTCTCGTTTTATTTCGTTGTCTTCATCTCTTCCTCTTTCAATTTCGCGCTTAATTTCGCGGTAGAAGGTGCACCGGGAACGGAGATACCCTCTGTCGTATAGGGCGTCTTGAACGAGGAGTCCACCTTGAGGTTCTTCATATTGACGGTTCCTGCGGTCACGTCGGACTTGAAGGTCGTTTTTCCTTCCGACGTAGTCTCTCCGTAGAGGGTCGTCTTGCTGCCCGACAACGAAGCGTTTCCTCCACTCAACTGCAAGATTGCCTTCCCGTCCTGCTGCAACTCGATGGTCGTATCGCCGAACACACCCACCTTGTCCGAAGCGAGTTGGACCGATTTGCTTTTCGTCTTCTTGTCCTTCGCTCCGGCAAAGACCTGCTCCGCCAACAGCAACAGGGCGCTCCCCTGTGCCAGTGATTTGTCGGTCCGTTTCTCCTTGTCGACGTCCATCGCCTTCACCTCCACCTGTTTGGCGTTGGCCGCAAAAGATCCCGTAGCTTTACCCTCCGTATCGGTCGCACTGAAATCGATCTTCTCTGCACGCACGGAGAACACTCCATCTTTGGTCAGGCTCTTCTCCTCGATCTTTTTCTCCTTCGTTTGATAATCGACTGCCTCGAAACGTATATCCTTCGATACCACCCGCACACTACCCTCGGCCGGAACCTCGCTGTTTTTCCCTGACACTTTCGGATTACCGGTATTGATCTCGACCTGCTGCGAGGCCAACGTGATTCCGCTCTCCTTGATCAGTGCATGATCATCGCCATACGACGAGATTGTCACCTGTTTTCCCGAAATACCGATCCCGGAGTCTGCATTGGTCCGCAGATTCCCGTCGCCATCCATCGAAACCAGATCGATATTCTCCGACCGGAGCGAAATGGAGGTTCCGGTCGTTTTCTCCTTATAGGTCGATTTCCGTTTGGATACAGCCTCTTTTTGGGTTTTAACCGATTCCAACTGCCGGTTGGACTCTGCGAGACGCGACAACGTACCGAAATAGGCCGTCATCGCATGATACAGGGCCGCCGAGACATGACGGAACTCCTCGTGCAGCTCCTCTATATCTACAAAATTCGTACGCGTAGAGGTTTCGTCGAGGTTCATCGTATCCTTTGCCACCAAATCGTTCATGGACGAGATCAATGACGAAACCTCCGCTTTGGTCTGGGCCGCCTCTTTCTTCAAATCATTCACCTGCGTGGTCAGACTTTTCTCTTCGGCAGTCAACTGCTCCTTCAGCGTATCACAGGGGAGTGTTGCTTGCACACGGATCTGTCCATCGGTCGACAACACGATCCCGCCATCCGTGCCGGGCAAATTACCGCTCGGGAAAAAATCCGCAGCCTTCTCTCCCCGCAGAACCACATTCCGCGCCTGTGAGATGATCTCGGAGGTCCCCTTAACCACCTGTTCCGCACCATCGATTCCGGGGTCAACTGCCACCTGCCGGATGCTCGAGGCCCGGCTTACAATGGAACCGGGAGTGGTCGCATCGAGTCCGACACCCTCTAAATCGACCTCGTTGCCCCGAATAATCACCCGAGAATAGTTTCCGCACAGCACGCCGCTCTTGTCGACATTACCGATAATGATCTCCGGCGCAGATATAATCAACCGCTCTTCGTCCCGGACATAACGTCCGCGTTCGATCTGATCGATCAGATCGATCTTCATCCGACGAACCTCCCGCTTGCAACGGCGAATCTCCTCCAGATCTTTTTCAATGTTTTTCTGGAAATCCTCCAATGCGGCTTGCCAGTTGGCAAATTGTTCAGCTATCCCCCTCATCGATATTCCTTCTTTTAATTCTTATATACTGTAAAGTACTTGTTTGATTTCTAGAAGAACCCTATCCAAATCTTCAGACTCCATATAGGTATGAAGCGCTCCCTGATTTATATCCAGCGTTTTACCCGCTGTATCAGCAAACAAAATCTTACCGTCATCCGTATTGTCCCAAACATGTTGATCGTCCAAATGGATAAGATCATCTATGGGCAAAAGGGTCGAACCGATATCCTTTAAGTATTTTTTAGCGGAACTCTCTTTTTTAATTCCATTTATAAAACTTGCCCAATGATAAAAACAATACTGTTGCGGTTTCCCGATTCCACCCGCGGTAATACGGTCGTAATAGCGATCCCCTTCCTCCACGATCTGGTTATTGACCAACACCAACAAAGCTTGATACACCGCTTCTCTACGCGCCTCCGGATCGACATTCAAGGCTGTCAGCGCATTTGAAGTCAAAGACTTATCCAAAACAGTTGCAGGAGTCACCGGAGTATATAACTTTTGTAGCGCCTTCTTTACTTTTGCATCCTTTACCACGAACTTTACATCGCCTGCAAATGCACGATCGAGCTCATCGTCCTCATTATAGGCCTGAGCATAAATCGATGCCGCTGCATTATTGAGAGCCGCGACAACCGCATCCACAACCTGACGTGTATTCGCATCGATATTGGCCGGAATATCGTTATCATCCTTCATCTCGAACTGTTCGGGCCGCCGACCTTTTTGTGCATTATTAAATACGGTCTTGAGATCCGGAATATCCGTCTTTTTCAGCAAGCTGTCAAGATCTTGCCGTTGTTTCAACGCGGTACGTTGCTGCACATAACTGGTAAAATGGGGTAACACCGTCTGGCTTCTTGTCTTATATGAAGTGAACAGGGTATTGCATCCGTTTATTATATCGCGTAATGCCTGAGGTATTCTCGGTGTGTAGACCTTGTTATCGGCAGCATGAGTGAACGTATATTTTCCCTTAAAGAAACTTCCGGCGCTGTTCGAACCAATTACATTCTTTTTCGTCTTGAAGTTATCCACAATTCTCCGACCTTTGATCTCAGCACTTCCCTTTCCTGCCTCAAGGCACAGATAACGTTTGGACGAAAGCCGTAAAGTGCCGGCGATCGGACGCAATACCGTCTCGAAAATAATGCGGATCGTTGACAGATCCACCACCGTAAGATTGCCGGCTAAGGACGTACCTATTCCCTTTGCCAGTTTTGCGGCATCCTTAGTCGTCGTTGGCAGGAAATCCCGATTCGTACCCGAACGGAGGGTTAGATTATTACCCGCTACGATGTCGACATTCTTTCCTTGAATCTTCACATTCCCGTTCGGTGCACTGATCGTGATGCCCGTAAAGGCATTGATTCCGACCTTACCCAACGGCGACTTGATCGATATCGACCGCTTGTCCGAGGACATCGATATGGAGTAGAGTCCGTATGCATCGGTCAGTTCGATACCGCCGAACGCCTTTTTGACTCCATCTCCTCCCGGGAAATCATTTTTTAGGCTCGGGAAAAAGGTCGTAACGGTTCCCCATACCGGAGCAAACGTTTTCAGGTAGTTCGTATTGGCTCCCGAATCTGAAAAAATGATGGAGTGTCCGTTCAGCGAAGAGATCGTTCGGGGCCCTTTTCCTTTATACGCAAAAGGAGGCTGCCGCTCGCTTGAATAGAGCATCCCCTCGACATAAGGTTTTTCGACATTGCCGTTTTCATAGTTAATAATCGCCTCGTCACCCTTTTCGGGAAGAAACTTAAATCCGCTATCCTTAGAGGCCATGGGCACCGCCATACGGATCCACGGCGAAGGATCATCCTCCCCACCCTGCCACGGATAACGCACCCGTACCCGTCCCAGCTTCAAGGGATCGCTATTGTGCGTAATGAATGCCCGCTGAGGACTCGATACCCGAATCGGTGCGACCGAAGCCGCCGGGGGAAAGACTTTTTTCTTACTGTCCTTTTCATAGGATATCGCTTCGAACGTCAACGACTGCCCCGACTTTTGTTGTGTTGAGGCTACCGCTTCTCCCTCTATTTTCACAACGATATAGATATCATTTTTATCTTCAAAATAGATCAGACTCCCCAACGATATATTATAAAAATTATTCTCTAACGTCACACGAATCCGGGACTGTTCGGCCGTCTCGATCCCTTCCCGTATTTTTTTATAAAAATCCAGACTGCACATTGCGTCATATCCACTCTGCGGAGCCGTACTGTACAGGCACATCCAATCTTCATCGTCTTTTTTAAAACCTCTCTCCTCATTGGCCTCCTTCTTAAAATACGTTTGCTCGTAGTCATTGTTGCTCGAATCTGCCGACATCTTGCTGGTTCCCAATGCCACCGGAGCATCCCACATGATATAGGCAATCATATCTTTCAGATTGGCCTGATTGAACACATCGGACACCGTACTGATCCAAAAGGCTTCGGGCCATCCTGCATAATCTTCCCACTTCGTGTATTTGTCTTTGGGCGGAAGGGCAGCCAGATGCTCATCGTAGGCAACCTCCGAATCCCGCATCATCTTCGGTGAAGCCGTTGTCATCCATGTTTTGGCTTGCGTATAGTCGTTGTGCACATCGGCAAGCGATGCGGCATTCCACGCCGTTGTCTGACGCTGCATGTATCTGATCGATGTATATGTATCTATCTGTATCAGATCGTTATCCGTCAACGCCGAAACATCTTTATCCGGTCTGGGCCAACCCACATGAATTTTCCCGCCCTCATAGTAAAAAAACTCTCCGCATCGATTGGTCACACGAACCAGAAAATCAAAAAAGCTCTCATTATACTGAACCAGATAGGGTTGGATGAATTCATATCGGGTCGTTACCTGCTGTGTTTTCTTTTTATGGGTATTAGGGTCCTCCGTCTCCTCAGTCTTGGTCACCGCAAACTCTAAAAATTGAGGATGGACATCGACCAGTTGCGACAGATCCGAACCGACATTGTCGGGCCAATACACCTTGTTCTGGATGATCTCCTTGACCAGTTTCTTCCCCGTATAGGCCTTACAATATGTATCCAAAGTCAAAAACTTATCTGGGCTGAATGCCTCCACAACAACATACATATCGCTGGTATTCGGCTTCTTTTCCAGTTGAATATTAAAGACATAATAATTCTTTGCCACAGAGAATGTCTCCACATTCAGCTGAACGGTACACGAACTGAACAATTTGTAAATCACCGAAGGGTCAAAGGTCGATCCCAACTGGAGCTTAAACCAAATCCTCCCGGGCTGATAAATCTCTTTCGAATAGTTGAACTCACTCAAAGAGCATGTAACCTCATTCGTACCAACCTTGATTGGGATCTTTTTCCCTTGGGCATCATAAGTCAACGTAACGCTATTTTCCGTCCCCGAGTTATTAAGATTCCCTAAAGTCAACTTATAGGTTGCCATATTTCGTTTGCCCTTTAATAGTTTATATACAATTTTTTCTGGTATCCGTTGTTACCGACATACACGATCGATTGTAACAAAAGTTCGACCGTTGTCATCATAAGATCGACCGTTGTGGCTCGTTTCTGTTTAAGGGAACTCTGCCCTTTTATTTCGATGGCATCATAATTTTCACTCACACCTACAACAGCTCCCGAAACGATCAAAGCGCTGTCGTAATCACTCAATACGTTATCTCCGTTCTCATCAATCCGAAACGTAGCATTGAACACGACCGAAAAAACAGAAGTCCCGTTCTCTGTCAACCGCTGATAAAGCTCTTTCAGATAACCATCCGGCAAAGATTTGATCGTGAAATGTAACGGCAACGCCAATGTAGGACCATAGGGTTCTCCCATCGTGTTTCGTTGTCTGGAGCACTCGTAACCGAAGTGTTGCAACGTAAAACATCGCTCTTTTTTGGCCATCACCGTCGAATCGGTTATATCATAAAAAAACAGCGTTGCCTTCTTATAATTTGAAATATTCCACATACTTTTCTGTCCCACTTCTGATTATGCGTACCTTCTTACTGGAAAACAACCTCATCGATATCCAACTTTTTCATCATGATGGCCAGCCTCAACAAATGACGATGATTTCCTTCGATATCGTAAACCTCCGCAATGGAGAAGCACTTCGCATCTTCAAATGTATACGTTCTCTCCGTCACATCGTACTTGGCCGACTGATTGGCAAGATCGATCACAATTTTACCCGATAAAACCGTTTGATCGATATACCACTCGAAAAGATCCAAATCATCCCTATCGGGAGCGACAACCGATAGAACGACCTCATCGCACCGAGGATCGGCATCGGGCAGAAAAGAGTTGTGAGGTCTAGCCACTTTGACCTTACATTGAACTACCTGATACTCTTTCGTATAGTTAGCAGAGGCATTATCCCCAATGTATAAACGTGCGGATAAAGACATAACGACTTTTTAATTCAAACGCTATTAGAGCATATTTCCCCGACTGACGATACGGTTCGTTTGTCGGGGAAATACATTATTTATATACCTAATGTTCCGATCCTATTTCCATGGATTCTGGAAATCGACAGGTCCATTCTTCAACTCTTGACAAACAATTTGTAGCTCTTCGAAATGCTCCTCTCCATCTTCCCATTTCTCCATGTAATGCACGCAATAGCATGCCGTACCTTCCAACTCTTTCATCGTAGAGCCATCGATCGTATTAAAGAACGTGATCTTCATATCGCGGGGATCATTGGGAGACAACATCCACTGCAGCAACTGGTTGTTTCCGTCATTCATCGCCTTGACACGGATATTGATACGTCCGCCTCTGGGAATACCCGAAATTTGACCTTCACGATCTGTCGTTTGTGAGAATGCATAATCGATCATCATCACTTCACGTGTCTCAAAACCTTTTACCGATAATTGTACCGGTGTGATATTTTCAGCCATAGTATTTTCAACCGTTAAAATTACACATTACGTTTAAACTAAGCCCAGTCGTTCTCAAAAACAACAGACTCGAACTCAATTTTCTGACAAGTGATTTCGATCTCTTCGAAATGTCCTTTCTTGTCCTCCCATCGTTCTTCGAAGTTCACACAATAGCCATTGGTAAACTTGATGGTTTTCATATTTTTACCGGTTTTGGTCTCCAGAAAAGTGATCACCCCATTTTTCGGCAAATTCCGTTCGACCATCCATGCCATCAAATCCGGGGTACCGTCATTCAGAGCTTTAACCCGAATTTTGATTTTACCACCACGAGGAATTCCTGACATCTGTCCTTCCACATCGGTAGCCTGATCAAACTCATATTTAACCATCATGACTTCCCGTTCCTTATAGCCGTCAACTTCTAATTTCACTGGTGTCTTTGCCATAATTTTACGTTTTTAGAGGTTTTTTACTATCGATTCTATTGTTTATGCCATTTGGACATCTTTATCCTTTTTATCTGCTGAAACCTTGATTATAAAATTCTTAGCAGAGTAGAAAGGAGTCAGACTGATGTCACAAGTGATGCGTTTCGTTACCGGATCCTGCGTCGGTTCCTTGATCTCATAGTTCTGGAACAAATTGCCGTAACCTTTATAGTCGTTCAAGAAGGACTGAATTTTTGCTTTCAGATTTTTTGGTGAATTATATGGATCCCAGTTCTCGAGTGCGACTTCATGCACATAGTTCATCAGAACCTTTTTAACCCAGTCAAACACACGAACGATCGGATACTCCTTCATCGCCGTATTGTCACCGTTGTAGAGTGTCGTGTTGTTGAAAGCCATAACACGTCCTTCGGAATAGACCATCGGGATCACCTGATTGTCCATAAGTGCTGCGATTTCCGATTTCAACAGATCCAACTTCACACCCTTTACGCCATCCAGTGTTCCATATTTTTTACCACCTGCACCCTGAGCCATGTTGGCACTCTCATCGTAGAGCTTTCCTGCCAATGCGGCAGAACTAGGGATGTAGAAAGCAGGGCTGTCTTTTTCATCCTCGGACAGTTTCTCCGAATCGCGGCCGACCAACCAGTTGGCTGTCATAATAACATTCTGAAGCTCAATATCACTATCGCGGTAACCCTCCGTATTGGAGAACAAATCATCGAACGAATATTCATCAGCATGGTCCGTCATCAACATCACCTTATATTTAAAGGCGATCTTGGCCCATTGCAACAGGGTAGGTTTATCTTGAAATACACAGCCCGGAACGACCATCAAACTGTAACAATCTTTCAGACTCAACCGATCGAAACCGTTACGCAACAGGGTATCGACCTCCTGTGCAAAACCAGAATCACTGTCTGCGATATCATCTTTATAAACATTGATCACGCGCAGATTCTTTACCTTATCCGTATTGGCCGTTTTAAAGAAGCTGTCGAGTGCACGATAGGAACGTTCCAGATTAGCCGTTGCAAACAGTGCATCAGTAATACCCTGGCTGAGTACTTTCGTATATTTCGCCTCTTTGGCCTTACAGGAGTCGACAAATTCGGTTGCGCTTTCATGACCCTCGTTCAATATCTCGAGCCACCCTTTGATGTCATTAATCAGATTCTCCCGTTTGTCCTTAAACCGTTTGTCGGACAAAAATACGGCTTTAGCCGCCTTTCGGGCAGGATTCAAATTATCTGCATCGGGCATGAATCCACGAATGGCATTGAATCCTCCGAATGCAGATAACAACTGCGATATATCTTTCCCTTGTGCCGGTTGTTGAGCCTGTTTCGCTTCATTGGCATCAGCCGCACCTTGAGAGGCTATGTTGCTTTTTTGTAATTCAGTCTCTGCCATAATCTCTATACCATTTATATTTATTTATTATTTTCCAATTCATCCAACATGGCCTGCAACATCTCTTTCAGTTCCTCTTTCGCCGTGCTGTTTTTCAGAATATCCCGGAGCTTACGATTCTGCTCGATACTCTTGCGGATTTTGCTGCTCGTATCGATCTTTTTCTTCACTCCCGAAAGGAACTGACTGTTTTCCACAAGCCGTCCCTTACCACCCTGAGCCTCGAAGTCGCGAAGCTCTCTGAAATGGAGCACCTCATTCACAGAACCTCCCTCTTCATCTACGAAGTCAACCTCAACCGACGGTTTGAAATGTGCAAACGCATCCTGAATCGTCTGAATGTCTTCCACTAGTTCTGGATTTCCCGGTTCCACATCCGATGTATATTGATCGATCATTAACGTTTTGTTATTGTCTATCGGGCTGACCTTCGCATTAGATTCTTCATCCGGTGCCATCGAGATAAAATTCTCTTTCATTGCCATAATCTTCTTCCTTTTTAGTGTAATTTATTTTCTAACTCAATTTTCATTTCAACGTGTCACGAACTCTGGCTGTCCCTCTTTCATGCGGACCTCAACCGTACCTCCCGACTTAACCTTCCCTGAGATAATCAGCTTCGACAACGGATGGCGAAGCTCCTTGCGGATAATACCGATAACCGGACGCGCCCCGTACTGCGGATTGAAACCCATCATTGCGATATCTCGCTTAACTTCTGGAGACATAACAAGCTTTATATCTTGCTCTTCCAACAGTTTGAGCAATCCTTTCAGATGAATATCGAAAATACGGGTAACGGTATCCTCTGTAATCGGTGAGAAGGGAACTATCTCCGTCAGACGTCCCAAAAATTCGGGTCGGAAATAGTTTTGCATAATATCCATCAGATCATTATTCTGGGGGACCACTCCTTTATTGAACGAATCGACGATGAATTGGCTGCCGATATTGGAGGTAAACAGAATTAGGGCATTCGAAAAATCGCCCACACGGCCCAACCTGTCATGCAGCTTTCCCTCGTCCAGAATCTGCAAAAACAGATCGAATACCGACTTGTGCGCCTTCTCGATCTCATCGAACAGCACGACCGAATAGGGTTTCTGACGAATCTTGTTGACCAAAAGGCCTCCTTCCTCATACCCGACGTACCCCGGAGGCGCTCCGTAGAGCAGGGCTACCGAATGTTCCTCCTTGAACTCCGACATATCGAAACGGATGAGTGACGACTCGTCCTCGAACAGGAATGCGGCCAACGCTTTCGAGAGCTCCGTCTTTCCGGTTCCGGTCGGACCGAGAAAGAAGAACGATCCCATCGGTTGTCCCTTCTTGTTCAGGCCTGAACGGGATTCGAACACCGCATCGAGCACAATCTTGACCGCATGATCTTGACCAACCACCCGTTTTTTCAAAGTGGCTTCCGCGTTGATCAGCCGGTCCCTCTCTTTCGACTGCACCTTACCCAACGGAATACCGGTCTGCTTGGCCACTACGGCAAACAGATCGGAGCTGTCGAGTTCTGTACGTTTCGGTTCGCACAGCTGAGCAAGCCGGTCAAGCGTCTGTTTCAGATAATCCACCCGCTCCTGTGCCGTCGCTAATTTATTGAAATCTACCTCCGCATCCAACTGAGCCAACAGAATACAACTGATCTGATTGAGCATCTTGTAATGTAACCACTCTAACTCAGTCATCATCCGAGCATTTTCTTTTGTCTCTTGATACTCAGTCAGATGAGTCAATTCTATCTGAAGAGCAGCCACATCTGCTGCGGACATATCGTTCATTGTCTTAACCAAAGCCATCGTACGATCGATCAGATCGAAAGCCGAATCAGGCAACGCCTTCTCCGTCAGATAGCGCTTGGCCAGACGGACCGCATCGACCATCACCGGCTCACCGATAGCCAATTGATGATACTCGGAATAGGTCCCCACGGCACCTTTCAGAATACGCAGACAAAGGTCGGCATTCGGTTCTTCGAGGGTAATTTTTTCGAGCTTGTTGACGAACTCCTTGTCGGTTTCGATGTTTTTGGTATATCCATCAATCGATGCCGTACAGAGTAACAACAGATTACCTTTATTTAACTCTTGTTTAAGAATGGCAGAGGCTCCATACAGACTACTCTGTTTATCAAAAAGTTTATCGATTGACTCGATGACCAGAATCGCATTGGGACGCTCCTTGATTTCTCGCAGCAGGTTTTTAAATCGGTCTTCCAACTCGCCTTTGTACGACGCATCGGCACCGATACTTGCCAGATCGAGCTCATAAGCAGCCGCTTCACTCAAAAACGACGGCACGTGGCCTTCACACAATTGCTTGACAAATGCATGGATCAGCGCTGTTTTCCCCACGCCGGACTCCCCGGTTATCAACAGATTGGACTTGGTCTTACGGCCCAGAATTTCGAAAATTACCGAGATTTCGTTTTCAAAACCGATTACAGGAGTAAACTTGCCAGCTTTTGTCTCTACAATAAGATCGACACAATATTTTTCTATCAATCCTTTACCGTTTTCTGATATAAAGTTCATTTTACCCTCTGTTCCATTTTGCTTGGATCCGGAAACGGAAGCTCCCATCCGGGCTTCAATCTCACTTGCAGTCAAAGGAAGTGTCTTCAACTGCTCAAACGTAAAACCAACCCCAGGAGTAACTAACGACGTCAAAATGCAGATCGGCTCACGTTCAGCCAATCCAAATTTTTCCCGATACGCATCGGCCTCTTCCATAACAGCCTTGGATTCTTCCGAATAATCGAGATCCTTTTGTGGTCTTGGGGCACGCGGAGAAAGCTGCATCTGGATATCGGCCCACTCTTGTAAATAGTAGTAATCTTTATCGAGATCGGTCTCAATAAAATGAACCAGCCCCATACTTTTATGAAGTACGGCCTTAAACAGATGGGAGGGATAGATTGCGTCACTACAATATTCCTCAGCAAAAGAATTGGCAATGTCCTTGATACTGCTCATTTTCTATCCTTCGAATATTTGTTATACATTTGGCGTAAGCTACTCTACAAATATACGCAAAAAAAAGATACAACCATTCATTTGAAGTATTTTTTAACAACATCATAAGAACCTATCAATTAATCACCTCTGAATTTTATCCTAACCTTTTTCAATCCAGAAGATTAAAATTTTTAACTGATACAAACGAAATATTTTCCATTTTTTTCACCTCAACAAAGACACATCAACCCACATAAAATCTAACTAAGCTTCTGTTAGAAAAAAAATACTCTTCTATCGAAAATATCCGTTTTTTTCACCAATCGGGTAATTATATATTATTTTTGTACGTTAAGTTGAAAAACAAGAAACAATTACTGCTATGAAAAAGGCTTATATAACCTTGTTAGGCACTTACTCTTTATTGATTATGAACAGTTGCTCCAGTTTGCCCAAAGACGAGGTAACCCTCGATTTCGAAAAATATTCGCTTCCGAACGGACTCGAAGTAGTACTCCATCAGGACACATCGGCCCCGATCGTATCGGTCGCCATACAATACCACGTCGGCAGCAGCCGCGAAAAACCGGGAAAGACCGGATTCGCACACTTCTTCGAACACATGCTGTTCCAACGTTCGGAAAATCTTCCGCGTAACGCTTTTTTCCAGAAAATCGACGCATTAGGCGGAACCTTTAACGGTGGGACCAGCAACGATGGAACCGTTTATTATGAGACTGTTCCCAGAGACGCATTGGAAAAGGTTCTATGGATGGAATCGGACCGCATGGGCTTCTTTATCAACACGGTCACCGAAGGAGGACTGAAACGGGAAATCGATGTCGTGTCGAACGAAAAACGGCAGATGGAAAATGCCCCCTACGGACTGGCTTTCGATTTAGTCTTTAAAAACCTGTTCCCGGCCGGACATCCATACAGTTGGACCGTAATCGGGGAAATTCCCGACCTTAGAAGTGCAACCGTCGACGATGTGAAAGAGTTCTACAACAAATTTTACTCGCCGTCGAACGCCACGTTGGTTCTGGCCGGCGATTTCGACAAAGCTCAGGCAAAAGCCTTTATCGAAAAATATTTCGGAGAGATCGCAGCCCGTCCGAAACCCGAGCAACCCGTCGTTGAAAACGTCACGCTCGACTCGAGCCGCAACATCTCATATGAAGACGTGTTCTGCAACGCCCCGATGCTGCTACTCGCCTATCCGGGCGTAGAGACCTACAACAAAGACGGGTATGCCCTCGATTTTTTGACCAATCTGCTCGCCGGAGACAAGAAGTCCCCGCTGTATAAAGTGATCGTCGAAGAGCGTAAGTTAGCCCCCGAAGTCGAAATGTTCCACTACCAGCTCGAACGGGCCGGTATGATTGTCTTCGATGCCAAAACCTTTCCGAACGTCAAGTTAGACGAGGTCCGCGCCGCCTATGACGAGGCACTCGCCCGCTTCGAGAAAAACGGTATCGACCCGAAAGATCTCGAACGCTACAAGGTACAGGAAGAGACTCGGACCTACAATCGGCTCACGTCAACCAACGGAAAAGCTCTCTCGATGGCACGGGACAACGTCTTCGGAGGAACGCCCGACTGGACACTGAAAGATCTCGAACGATACCGTGCCGTAACACCCGAAGATGTCATGCGCGTTTACGAAAAATATATCAAAGGCAAGAACCTGTTATCGATCAGCATTTTCCCGCAAAACGGACAGGAGCTCGCTTTGAGCGGTGCCACACAGGTCTTCTCGGATCAGGAAAGCATCGAGGAGCAGGAGCTGAACTCCGAATCGGGTAAAGTGGTCGATGACCCCTACGAAAAGACACCGTCGGCCTTCGACCGCAGCATCGAACCGGAACTTTTGCCCAATACTCCGGAGGTAAAGACTCCTGCCATCTGGACCGAACAGTTGAGCAACGGCATGACGTTACGCGGTATCGAATACTATGAACTTCCGCTCGTTTCGTTCGCCATCGAGCTGAATCAGGGTATGCTGCACGACTCGCCCGACAAGATCGGAACCGCTTACCTGACCGCACAGATGCTTAACGAAGGAACCGCCAAACGGACACCCGAAGAACTCGAAGAGGCCATCGGACAATTGGGAGCACAGATTCGTTTCGGATCGGGCCGTGAGTCGATGACCCTGAGCGGCAACTGTCTGAAGCGGAATTTTCCGCAGGTCATTTCGCTCGTAGAAGAGATGTTGCTCGAGCCGCGCTGGGATGAGAAATCGTTCGAAGTGGTTCGGGAACGGGCCCTCGACAACATCCGCCAACGGGCAACAGAACCGCAGGCGATCGCTTCGGACCTCTTCTACAAGGCCCTATACACGGGAAGCGACTCCCTGCTTGCCAACAACGCCATCGGAACCGAAGAGAGCATTTCGGCCATCACGCTCGACGATCTGAAACAGTTCTATGCCCAAAACATCAAACCGCAACAGGCTCGGATGAGTTTTGTGGGCGGCATGGACAAGAAGCACACAGTACATGCACTTGCCAACCTGACCAAACACTGGAAAGCCTCGGATCAATCGGCCGAAGCTGCCGGCACCGCACCATCTGCCTCTACGACCGAAAACGTTTCCGCTTCCGCTGAAGATCGGGGTCCGCAAATCTATTTTGCCGACTACCCGGGAGCACGGCAGTCATTCATCATCATCGGTTCGAAAGCGATGTCTGCTGCCGATCCGGACGCCTATCCGGCAACGATCGTCAACGACAGACTGGGCGAATCATCCGGAAGCCTGCTCTTTGAAATTCTCCGTCTGCAACACGGCTACACCTACGGAGCCTACTCCGGCTTCAGCCAGAACAACCGGATCAACACGTTCCAAGCATGGTCGAGTGTTCAGGCTACCGTGACCAAAGAGTCGCTCGACCTGTTCCGCAACATTTTGGAGAACTACGGCGAAGAGTACTCACAAGAGTGGCTCGACAAATCGAAAGAGTCGATGCTGCGGACCATGTGCGGAGCCTTTGAGACCCCCAATGCACAACTGAACATGTTGCGCACAATCGCTTTGTTCGATCTGCCAGACGATTACGTCAAACAACGCGAACAGACCCTCAAATCGATTACACTGGAGGAGGCCAAACAGAGCATAGAAAAATATATGAACTTCAACCGCATGACCATAGTTATCGTAGGTGATGCAGCCTCACAGCTCGAGAATGTACGTTCACTCGGATTCGATCCGATCGTAGTTCGGCTCAACGAACCGATCGAGCAGTAGTTCCGAATAGACACAAAGAGCGGGGAGGTCCGAAGTTTCGGACCTCCCCGCTTGCTTTGTTTTGCTATCTATCTCATCGCGTAATTTCTTCCTTCGAAAAACCTCTAACCGATTCTTCCCGGATTCACACTGACTCACTCACTCTCTTTTTTCCACACGAGAAAAAAGCATACATACGCTTTCCCCTCTATTCCTTCCCCTCAATTTCCCCGCTACTCCAGAAACACGCCACGTCGAATCAACAAAAAATCTTTTCGAGTCGATCAGTCTCAGCCGATCAATTCACCGACGGAAGATAGGAATACTCCTTAGAATATTCCAACATCTGCCCCACGTAATCATCGGTGTATTCAACCGTCACATCGACGATCTGTCCATTCTCCATAACCGGACGATAGATCGGATTCACAAATCCGCTGAACAACGGAAGGTCCAATTTCGCATACCGTTCGCGCACCTCTTTATGCAGCTCGGGATCAATACGGACCGCATAGGTCTCGACCAGATCACGCCCCGCCTCGAAATCACCCGTACTCTTGATCCGTTGAATCTCACGCAGCAACTCACCGAAAAGTCCCCGGAGCTTATCGTAATCATGAACCACCACATAGGTTTTTCCGTTGCGGCGAACCTTCTCAACCACATTCTGCTCCCGACCCTTTTCATAACACCACTCAGCGATCAATTTCCGGTTACGCATGTGGGCCTCCTCCACGTTTTTGCCCAACTCGATACGGGCCAGTTGGGTCATCAGACCGTTCAACATATATTGTGCATAGGCCGCTTTCGCCACGTCGAGCGTCGGAATCAACCCCAGTTCGACCATCTTCGGATCGGCCAGATAGTAGAGCGCAAAGAGATCGGCCCGCGCCTCCTCCAGAGTCGATGAATAATTCTTCAGTTCATCGCCCCGCACACCTTCGGCCAAACAGCCCGATCCGTGTCCCAAGCACTCGTGCAGATCGGTGTGCAGGTTATCGGCCAACGATCCATAGCGTTTGTACCGATCGATCGTCTCCTCTTCGTACATGAACTCCTCCGCAAAACCGCTCCCTTTCGCCGCCTCTTCATACGCATAGGTAATGTTTCCAATCGTCACCGACTTGGAACCGTGATCTCGGCGAATCCAGTCAGAATTCGGCAGGTTGATCCCGATCGGCGTCGCCGGATAACAATCCCCTCCCAGCATCGCTGCCGTAATCACTTTGGCCGAGACACCTTTTACCTCCTTTTTACGGAACTGAGGATCGATCGGCGAGTGATCTTCGAACCACTGTGCCATATTGCTGATCGTTTCGGTTCGATGCGTGGCCGCCTCATCCCGGAAATTGACCAATCCTTCCCAAGCTCCGCGATACCCCAACGCATCGCCGTAGCTCTCAATGAATCCATTCACGAAATCGACCCGTGAAGCCGTATCCTCCAACCACAATACGTTGTACCGGTCGAAGTCTCGCAACCGACCGCTTTTATAGTACGCGATCAGCTCATCTATGGTCTTTTTCTGTTGTCCTTCGGCTACTTCGGAGGCCTTTTCGAGCCACTCGACAATCTTCTCGATCGCTGCGGAGTACATGCCGCCGACACGCCAAACCCGCTCCGTAATCCGTCCCGACGCATCTTTCACCATCTTGCTGTTCAGACCATAAGAGACAGGCTTCGGATCGGTGGTGTCGATCCGAGCCGCATAATACTCCTCGACCTCCTTTTGGGTCACTCCTTCATAATAGTTGTTGGCCGAAGTCACGATCAGATCCTCCCCGGCCGCCAGATTGACCCGTTTGGCCATCGTATCGGGATCGAACATAATCGGTTTGATAGTCCGGATCACCTGATCGACATCCCCGAAATCGGTTGGGAAAAACTCTCTCGGTGTCTCACGCACCAGCAGGTCGAAATAGGCCTCCTGAAACTCCGGGCGAAACTTATCGGTCGAATAGTGGTGATGGATTCCGTTGGCAAACCACACCTTCTTCAGATATTTCTCGAATTGTTTGAAACGTTCGTCCTCGCGGTCTCCGGTATATCCCTGATAGATGGACTCGAGCGTACGCCGGATCCGCAGGTTGTACTTCCCGTTCTGATCGAACAGAATGTCGCGTCCGCAAAGCGCCGCCTGACCCAGATAATAAACCAACAACTTGTCGTTGAGCGAAAGCGAATCGAACTCCGGAACCTGATACTTCAACACGCGAATGTCATCAAAACGATCCACGACCCATTGAAACTCATCCTTTACCTCTCGGTCCTCCCTGCAGGAACCGAAACCTGCAATACATACTGCCATAAGTATCGATAATTTTACAATTTTTTTCATACGATTCTTCTCTATGCAACGACAAAGTTATCCCTTTTTTCGAAAAAAATTTAGCATATTCTGATCTAATTTCTACCTTTGTAATACCAAATTAAGGTTTGAGCCTATTGAAAAAAGATAAACCCGATGAAAGTTTTTACCGAAAGTTCCAAGCTTTCTGAAGCCTTGAAACAACGCAAAGGAACATGCGGTTTCGTCCCGACAATGGGAGCACTGCATGAGGGACATCTATCCTTAGTAGACCGTTGTCGGAAAGAGTGCGACACGGTCGTAGTCAGCGTTTTTGTCAATCCTACCCAGTTCAACGATCCAAACGACCTGAAGAACTATCCGCGTACCGCCGAAGCCGACATCGCTCTGCTCGAAAAAGCCGGCGCCGACTTCGCGTTCATGCCTTCGGTCGAAGAGATATACCCAGAAAAAGACACTCGCGTATTCGATTTCGGACTGCTCGACAAAGTCATGGAAGGGCCGAGTCGTCCAGGACACTTCAATGGAGTGGCTCAGGTCGTCAGTCGTCTGTTCGACATCGTTGGTTGCGACACCGCCTACTTCGGAGAGAAGGATTTTCAACAGATCGCAATCATCCGCGAAATGGTCCGCCAACTCAACTATCCGATCCGGATCGTACCCTGCCCCATCGTCCGTAATCCGGACGGTCTGGCCATGAGTTCACGCAACCTGTTGCTCACACCCGAACACCGGAAAGCAGCTCCTCTGATCTATCAAACCCTCAGAGAAGAAGTCGATCTCCACAGAGCCTTCCCGGTCGAAGAGACCAAACGCCGAGTCATTGAACGGATCAACGCCAATCCTCTATTGCGTGTTGAATATTTCTCGATCGTAAATGCCGACACGCTGCAGGATATCAATGACTGGAGTGAGGCTGAAAACATACGCGGCTGCATCGTTGTCCATGCCGGAACAATCCGGTTGATCGACAACCTCGCCATGTAATCTAATCCACAAACAGACGTAAAAGACAGAAAACGACGATCCGTCGAAAATAAAATTGGGGATTTAAATATAATTACTAATTTTGCCGTCGACAATCGCGGCAATGATCCGTCGGGTCGTGTCGGAACAACGAAAAAACAACATGCAGATAGAGGTACTCAAATCCAAGATACACCGTGTGACCATCACACAGGCCAACCTCAGTTACGTAGGAAGTATCACGATCGATGAAGATCTGCTCGATGCAGCCAATCTGATCGCAGGAGAAAAGGTACAGATCGTCAACGTCAATAACGGCGAACGCATCGAAACGTACATCATCAAAGGCGAACGGGGTAGCGGAGCCGTTTGTTTGAACGGACCTGCAGCACGGCGGTGCGTCGTGGGAGATGTCATCATCATTATCTCTTACGCCATGATGGACTTTGAAGAGGCAAAAACGTTCAAACCGTGGGTCGTATTTCCGGATACTCAGACCAATCGTTTGATCAAATAGTCTGATACGAATTCTGATTCCGCATCGGATTCTTCAAAAAAACACTAAAGTTCCCCTACGGATGAAGAATCCGTAGGGATAATCTTTTTAAGATATGTCTGTCGCCGATAAAATCACCGAACTGAAAAAGAGTCTGCCGGCAAAGGTTACACTGATTGCCGTATCGAAAACATATCCGCCCGAAACGATCCTTGAAGCTTATCGGGCAGGACAGCGTGTGTTCGGGGAGAATCGCCCTCAAGAGTTGCTCGCCAAATACGAACAGTTGCCTCACGACATCGAATGGCACATGATCGGAGGCCTGCAAACCAATAAGGTCAAATACATCGCTCCGTTTGTCAAGATGATCCATTCGGTCGAGTCCGAGAAACTGCTGCTCACCATCCAAAAGGAGGCGCTCAAAAACAAACGGACAATCGACGTACTGTTTGAGGTACACATCGCACAAGAAGAAGCCAAACACGGATGGAAGGCACAAGAATTGATCGAATACCTAAAGTCCGGACGACATAGAACTTTGGATGCCATACGGTTCAGAGGACTGATGGGAGTTGCAACCAATACGGATGACACAGACACGATCCGGAACGAGTTTTCAGAACTGCACGATCTGTTCTGTTCTCTAAAAGAAGAGTTTTTCGATGCCGATTTCGACACGCTTTCTATGGGAATGACGTCCGATTATCCGATTGCTATCGAATGCGGTGCAACAGCAGTACGTATCGGCAGTTATATTTTCGGTGCACGGAATTACTCCCAACCGTTATAAAGCGCTTTAGCTTTCAAATTATACACTATATATAATGGATAACTTTTATACTAAATATATCAACACGTCATTCACCAAAGAGCTATAGAAATATTCTCAGTCTTCAACAAATATCCTTAATTCTTCAACTTTTGTTTTCAATAAAGACTATCTTTCTATCTCAACTATCTGCCCGCTCTTCCGGCTCTGTTCCGCTGCAAAGGCAATGATGTGACTCTCCAATGAGTCATCTAACGGAGTACTCATAACCGAAGCATCCTGCCGACGTACAGCCTCGATCCAATCCCGGATCATTCCGGCATCACCGCCTCCGTGTCCGGCCCCTTTGTAATTCTCCGCATCCTCCGCATTCGCATCGTAAACCATCTTTTCGCCGGTTGCGAAATCCGTCAACGTAAAATGTTCCATATCGCCCACGATATCACCACGCGTTCCCATAATGCGGGTACGGCGTCCGCTATACGACGTGAAGGCCTCGATCGAAAAGTTTACCGTCACGTTACCCTCAAACTCCATACTCATCACGTAATGGTCCGGCTGGTCGTTTTCGCAACGGTAAACACAACGTCCGTAATCGGTCGTTTTCAGGTATTGCAGTATGGCCTCGCCTCTCGCCGGCTCCTCTTCAGGCAGATCAAATACGTAAAGCCACGTCCGGTCCCGATAGTAGATCTTCAGGGCTGAAAACGGGCACGTCGACTCAACCGCACATCCGTCCGTACAACGCAACGGACTCCCTTTCGGGGCGTATTCGGACCGGAAATGATCTAATCCGCCGAAGGCCACGACACGGCGGCAAGGCTTACCGATCAACCAATACAGAATATCCAGGTCGTGGCTCGACTTAGCCAACACCAACGGCGTACTCTTGACCGAATCGTGCCAACTGCCCCGCACGTACGAGTGCGACATGTGGATGTGGTCCACCGGTTCGAAGTGCTGTATGCTCACAAGATCACCGATCCGACCCGTATCGATCATCTCTTTCAGTTTCAGAAAATAGGGAGAGTATCGCAGCACATGGGTCAGACATACGATTTTTTTCTTGCTCCGTGCGTATTCGACCAGTTTTTTACACTGCTCGAGCGTTTGTGCGATAGGCTTTTCGAGCAGAATGTCGTACCCCAAATCGATCGCCTGCATACATGGTTCATAGTGCAGATGGTCTGGCGTAGCGATAATAACCGCATCGGCAAATTTGGGACGCTCGAGCATCTCCTGCCACGTCGCTACCCGATTCTCTACCGGGACACCGTATTTGTCACCATACATTTGCCGGCGCAAATCCACCAATTCGGCGATCCCGACAATCTTCAACTCATCAGGATGTTCCAACGCATAATCACCATACAGTTTCCCGCGTCCGCTGGCTCCCAGTACTACGGCCGTAATCGCTCCCTGTTTCATACCAACCTAATATAAATCCATGATTTTCTTAAAATTCCTCTACTTTATCTACGGCAAGCATCCGCCCCGCTTCTCCGTCAACCAGCTTATATTGGATTTGGCGCATTCCTCCTGTCGGTTGTGCATTGCTATCCCCTTCTTTATATACAGGAAACCGTTGACAGAAGGTACTCTCTACAATCGCCATCTCGTCATGTCCCATATATCCTTCATTTATCTCTTCATTTTCGGATATTTCTGGCAGATAAACCTGGCTGACCGATTTCCCGTTGTTCGTAGAATAACCGATCAATTTACCGTAGCTACCGCTTCCCTCTGACGAGAGATAAACGAAAATTTCAGGATAACTGTCTATATTCAGATCTCCGATTTCTGCATTGACAAAACTGTATCCCGTGATATCATGCCTCAACGTATCGTTGACTACGGTCAATCCACTAGGTATAATATATAAACTATCCCCTGTGACTTTCACCTGAAAAGATATGTCGCTTCCGGGGTAGGTCAACTCCATATCTTGCATGGAACTTATTTCACTTAACTCGGGTGAAACACTTCCCGTTGAGTCCGTATTGCTATTATTTCCTGTATTTCCACCCATACACGAGATCATCAACAAACAGACTGAAATACACACTATTTTTTTATCCATAACCTCTGATTTTTATTTCAATAAACACAAATGCCCCCCTTGTTTCATAATCCATGAAACATATCATTATTACAAACGTCTTTATATGGACCGATTACATTTCAAGAATCCGATCCAACCGGGCACAAAGATCCTGCAACTCTTCGGGAGAGGCTCCACCGCCCTGTTCGGTCGTCAACCATCCGCCCCGATAGTGCTTGCGGATCTGCTCCATTACCTTCGCCCAGTTCACATTGCCCTCGGTCAATTTCACGTTGAATCCGTTCCAACGGCCCTCTCGATCGGCAATCTCACGGCTAAACTCCTTGATATGAATCCGACCGATGCGTTTTCCCAGGATCGGAATCCATTGTTCGGGCCATCCATACACCAGTATGTTTCCGCAATCGAAATAGAAACGCACATACGGACTCTTAAACTGATCGATATAGGAGCAGGCCTCGATCGGACTCAACAAAAAGTTGTTCCAAACATTTTCCAGACAAATTTTTACCTTCAGCTTTTCGGCCACAGGAACCAATTTCTTGATACACTCCGTCGAACGCTCCCAACAGGCGTCATAGGGCACCTCTTCGCTGACCACTCCGGGCACAAGCAACACCGCGTCCGTACCGTATGCCTTGGCATCCTCCATCGCCACAATCATGGCCTCGATACCCTCCTGACGGACAGCCGCATCGGGGTGCGACAGGGGCTTGCTCCAATGCTCTACGTTACATACACTGGAAACGACAAGTCCCGTCTGCTCGACGGCCGACAACACTTCATCGCGATTCATGTGGCTGTTGGGCTCGATCCCGTCGTATCCGGCCGCCTTGATGGCCCGACACTTGTCCAGCACCGACCCCTCCATACCGACCGTACCCCACATGATCGATTTGCGCAACGGCTGCGCCGCATCGCCTTCTGTGTCCACATCGCCTTCGGCACCCGTCCACAGCGGAGAGGATGCCGCCTGAAGGCTCCAACCCGAAAAGGCCAAAGCACCCGCACCGGCCAAAGCTTTTCTCAGAAATTCTCTTCGTTGCATAAAGTCTCCGTTTTTAACTACATACAGAACCTTAAGCAGGAGTTCCCGCTACGGGCGGAGTCTCCGGAATGTCCGGCACCGGACCGAATTCATACGTATCGGGACCGAGCTTCATCTCCGAAGCCATAATCTCATCCCACGTCACAAATTTTCCGGTATAGGCCGACTGACGCCCCATGATGGCCATCAACGTCGAACGGACATGCTGTTCCGCGTCGTTGACCAGCGTATTGGTTCTGATCGCCGTAACCAAACGGATCAGCTCCTGCACGTAGGGATCGGGCACCGCCATCGACTGATCGGCATCTTCAGCCGCAGGATGCGGATATTTCCACGCAACGCTTCCATCCAGATTATAGATCGTATCAAAACAGTTCGTATAGCCCTTCGTCCCGTAAACCATCACGTTATGGGTCGTGTCGCAGCCGTTGATCTGGCGCGAGGTACAATGGGCCCGCATGCCGTTTTCATAGACATACTCGATACTGAAAAAGTCATACATATCTCCGGTCACCCGGCGTTGACGTCCTCCGGTGGCTTCGGCACGAACCGGCACAATGTCCCCAAGGAACCACGTCATCATGTCGATCTCATGGACAAACTGCTCGACCACCAGATCTCCCGAGGTCCAGCAGAAGTTGACCCAATTTCGCAGCATATACTCCATATCATTCCACTCGGGCCGACGATTCACATACCACAAAGCCCCTCCCAGACGGGTCACATGGGCTGAAACAATCTCCCCGATTGCCCCTTCGGCCACACGCCGGTAGGTCTCGATACAATCCTTTTGCGAGCGCCGGATCGTACCACTGATTACCGACAGGCCTTTTTGTTCGGCTTTTTTCGCCGTTACCAATATTTTTTTTGCCCCGACCGGATCTACAGCACAAGGCTTTTCGATAAAACAATGCTTGCCCTGCTCGACCGCATAATCGAAATGGTCGGGCCGGAATACGGGCGGCGTACACAACAGTACCACATCCACACCCGAATCGATCACCTTCTTATATGCATCGAAACCAACGAAACACTTATCATCCGGAATCTCTTGCCCCCGGTCAGCCAATGTCTGCCGGCACGCAGCCAGTTTATCCTCAAAAACATCGCCCAACGCGGTAATCTGCAAGTTCGGCCCCGCATCCAAAAAGTTGCAAGCCGCACCTGTTCCGCGACCTCCGCAACCGATCAGACCGGCCTTGAGCGGTTGACCATCCGGTGCACTAGCCAAAATTTCGGGAACAGATACCTCTCTCAAAGGTTTCTTATCCTCCGATGATGTACAACCGGATATCCATGCCGGCATACTGAAGGTTCCCAATGTTCCAATGGCTCCTATGGCCGAGGTTTTCAAAAAGTCTCTTCTGCTAAGCTTGAATTCTTTCTCTTTTCCCATATTAGGTTAAATTTTAGGTATGTGTACAAATATAATCTTTTAGACGTAAACAGCCAAATATTCCAAAGACTACTCTCTTCGACACATTAATATTGGCCAATCTTTCCATTCCATTATCTACCGAACCAGGTCTTCTTTTACACAATGTGAAAAAATATTTACAAAGACAATTATCTGAAAAACAAAATGAAAACAAATCACACAAAAATAAATCCATCGATTTTATCAAAATGAATTTGCAGAATAAATATTTTGGCGTATATTTGCACTCGCAAACGGGAACCAAGAGAGGTTAAGAGAACGAAAGGGGGGGGGGAAAGAAAAGGAACTTGTTGCGATAGATTATTCCTCAATAGCTCAGTTGGTTAGAGCACCTGACTGTTAATCAGGGGGTCCAAGGTTCAAGTCCTTGTTGAGGAGCCAGAAAATCAAGCACTTGCAAAGGAATTTGTGAGTGCTTTTTTGCAACCTCAATTTTGCCGTAAAACATATTTTGTACTTTTGTTTCGGCTGATTAAACATTCATTTACAACCACAAAATTACACTTCTTTTAAGTCAAACAAAAGTTTTTCGGAAGAATACATTCATCAACTTACCGTTTGATCTCCCCAAGTGATATAAAAATGTCCTTCATCGTCCTGTTTCCTCCGGAGCAGGCTTTCGATCAGGTTCGGTGAGATGCCGAACTCATCGAAGATTTCAGATTGCTCTTTAACCTCGCCCGTTTTGATAAAGTTGGTCGCGTGTGCCTGTTTTCTTTCTTGTCCAGTTGCCATGATTTCAACTATTAAAGGGTTATGAAACTGTTAAAGTCGATCCAAAGCCGGTCTGCATGTCTATTTTCGCATGAAATACAGGATCAGTCTGCCGGAATCAGATCGTCCATATCTTCGATTGCAGAGATGAGTCCATCGAAGTCTTCCTCATCTCCCAGAATTTCAGCCAATGCCGATATGATCATCGGATTGATATTGTATCGCACAGCCTGATCATTCAGGTAATCTTCTCGGGTATCGTATCCGGCTTTCTAGTATCGGTTATAGTTTGACATAATAATGTTAAGCGTTACAGAATAAAAAATAGATAATCGTAAAACTCAGAATCAGGATGCGTTGTCTCCAAAGCAACAGTAAGACGAAACGGAAAAGAACAGTTCCCAACAGAAGCCAGAAGAGCAGATGTAGCAGCGGTTGCCAATAATAGATGCACAAAGACAAGCAGAGAATCAATACGATTCTCTTTGCGATTTTTTTCTTTTCCATAGTAAATATTTTATGGATTCAAAGGAACCGTAAGAAGCTTTAATTTTTTTGACGTTTTATTGGATTTGGTTCCGTTCCGAAAACAAGGGCCGAGAACGGGTCCCGATCCGCCTATGCAAGGTTTCGGGTGAAAAAATACACCCGTAAGGGTGCGATTTTTTCGCCCGAACCGTAGGGTAACCTTGTCAGAGGCGATCGCCGTTCACGACCTTTGTGTAGGAACGGAATAAATTGGATTTTTTTTAAGGTCAGATGGGTATAGATATATTTGTGACAATATAATATTCAATCTTATAGAATGTGAAAAAGATTGTTTATATTGCATCTTATAATAGAAATGATGATATCATTTTGTTATAATAAAAGCGAATATAATAAAATAGGCTTCCGAAAATACCGGAATTGACACCCAAGAGGTTGTTGTATTAATTGATTTTTTCTATTTTAGTACATTAAAGTATATAACGGGGTAATTTATGCAGGTTAATTACAGAAAAGTATTTTGTGTTTTCTTCTTTATTATGCTGGTAATCAGTCAAAATGTGCATGCTCAAGATAATCATGAGGGGGTCATACGAGGTACGATCATAGACACATCGGAAAATCCGGTTCAATATGCATCCGTATCTTTATTTGATACCGATAGTATAATGGTTTTAACGGTTTTGTCGGATAGCTTAGGTCGGTTTGAGATGAAAAATTTGTCCCTAAAGCAAGGTACTATACATTTTTCTCACATTCTATATAATCCACTGGAAATTCATGTAGATCTGATGCAAAACTCTTTGTTGGATACGGTAATTATGACTCCTAAAATATATGGCATCGACAAGGTCACTGTAATGGCTGATTTTATGAAACCCCAACCCAATGGATATGTAGTTGAACTCAGAGGGAATAAAATTACAAAAGGTAAAACAATGCAGGAAACATTGGGTTTGTTACCGGGAGTTTCTACGTACAACGGCATATCAATCAATGGGATTGGTGGAACCCAAATTTATATTGACAACCGGAAAGTGAATAACCAGAAGGAATTGGAAGCCCTATTGTCGGAATATGTAGATCATGTGGAGGTAAAATATAACGCGGGTAGTTCTTATGATGCGCAGGAACGTGGGGGTGTGATAAAAATTACATTAAAAGAGATGTATCAAAATGGGTTTTTTGGTTCATTAGGAGGAAGTGCATCCGTACGTCCTAAATATGGATTGAGCTCTGAAAATGCATATTTAATATTCCGAGGTAAATATAAGAAAGTTGGTCTGTATAATTATGGTGGTTATTCAAATTTCAAAGAGATAGCTCGTTATGACATATCGAGTTATTACCCTGATTCCAAAACCGCATTGAATATGATTACCGATGAAAGCGGTTGGGCGCGCAACTTTCATGATAATCTAAGCATTGTCTATAATTTTACCCCGCAACATAGTTTAGGTGCGAATTTTAGTATCAGCTTGGGGAAATCATATCCCAAAAGCACCTCTAATTCTATCACATACAGTGATTCGAATAACCAAAGTTCATTCTCTGAGATTAAAAGCACCCATAAAAATAGTCTATATCAAACGACATTGGATTATACATGGTTAATTGACGACAAAGGTTCAGACTTGGTTGTTAAAGCTGATTATTTAACAAACAGGGCAAATAGAAAGTCTAATTATCAATATGATTCGGTCGAAAACAGGCGAGATGATTTAACCGATAAGACACGCATGTTTGCAACCGATGTTAAATTTACATATCATCTTGGAGAACAATCCGTATTGTCTGCCGGAGGCCGATATTATTTTCTTCGCACGGAACGTGACCTTTTGTATGAGAACAGAGAGGGTGAATTATGGGTTGATAATTACGATTTGAGTGATAATTTTATGGTGAAAGGTGATGGTTTTGCCGGCTATTTAAGTTTTTCATCTTCGGTCAAACGTTTTTTTTATGAGGTGGGATTGCGTGTACAGCAAGATAACGTCAGGCATATTTCACACAAAACAGATGATGAGGTAAACAATAAATATTTTAATTTTTTCCCGAATGCGAACATTAATTATCTAAGTGCCAATCAGAACTTCTCGGTCAATTTATCTTATTCGAGAAATATCGGATATATTCCGTACAGTGAGATTTCTCCGGCTGTGCATTACGAAACCGAATATTCCTATACCAAAGGGAATCCGGATCTGACCCTTTCGATAGATAATATTTTCCAATTTTCTATCATGTTGGGAAAGTGGGATTTCTATTATGATTACTATTATTCAACAAATGAAATAAATTATTTCACCTTCTTGGATAATGAAAATCCACTAATAAAATATTCTATGCCAATGAATACGCGATCGTCCACTTTCCATATATTAGGGTTTGACAGAGAGGTTAATATTACGAAATGGTGGGATTTGTATTGTGATTTCTATATGAAAAATCGAAATATATCTTATCCTGAATCGGATACTATCCAACAATATAGCAGTACGGCCTTTTTTGGAACCATTACAAATGATTTCCGTATAAATGACACGTGGGGAGGTACCATAAGCATTGTGGGCGAAACTCGGGAGAAAATAGATGATAAAACGATGTTGCCTGTCTATGGAGTTAGTATTGATATCTACAAATACTTTTTCAAGAAGAAATTTCTTGTGAAGTTATCAGCCCAACCGTTATTCTCCAAATTAAGGAATTGGGAAATCAATAAAAGGGATTATATCTCATACAATAGATATAAAACTCCTCAAACGAATTTCAGATTCAGTTTAAGTTACAATTTTAATTCAGGGAAAAATATTACAGTCAAACAAGTGGAATCCATTCAGTCCATCGAAGAAAGAGTTGAAAAGAAGTAAAATATAAATAGGAGTAACTCGAAAAGCCTTTAAGTGAGTAGAGATAAATACATTTAATAATCGACTACCAGATCAAGAGGTTACCAGGAGGTTGTGGCAAATCAATAATTTTGATATCACAGACATTATGAAGCGAATAATTATTATAGTAGCATCTGTTTGCTTATCTATCATGAGTTGTCGTCAAGAGCAGAATCAATCTAAGTCAACCCTTGATAAATTTAATTTGGATTTTGAGCAGGTGGAAAATGGGATGCCAGTTGGATGGGATACCAAAGGAGGTTATGACTATATATTTTCATCAGATTCAATCATTGTAAAAAGCGGAAAATATTCCGCTTCTATCGAGATGTATGAGGGAACGTCTCAATTTGGAGTGCTGGGGTTGATAATACATAACAATTATGAGGGGAGGCGAATTACCCTTTCTGGATATGTAAAATCCGAAAATGTGGATGGCTACGCTAGCCTATTGATGAGGATTGATCCGGAAATAGGTGTTAAAGAGGTTAAAATAAAAGGAACTACTGATTGGAAAAAATATGAGATTTCGCTAAAAATGAATCCTCGGGAAACAAAAGCTTTCGCTGTGGGTGCCATTTTAGTGGGCAAAGGCAAAGTATGGTTCGATGACGTTAGAATTTGTATAGACGGCAAAGATATCAATGAATTGGAATCTGTCGAAATTGAACGAATATCATTATTGTCGATTTAATTGTGAAAGGAATTATTATCACAATCGGAATGATTTTTATACTAAGTTGTCATCATGGGCGAATCGAAGAACAATCGGGAACGGCCCATGGCGATTATTTGGAGTTTGCGAATAGCTCGAATGTAGTAATTGAGCGACTCGATAGTACGCAAATCGAAAATTTGACCAACTTGGGATTGATATGGGGGTTTTTGAAATACTACCATCCCAATATCGCAAAAGGGAATTACAACTGGGACTATGAACTGTTCAAGATCTTTCCTGAAATTTTGAGAGCGGAAAACAATATTCATCGCGATTCAATTTTTATAGAATGGATAAACGGTCTTGGCAAATTTGCCGAAAATAAAAAAGAAATATCTATAAAGAAAGAGATTAAATTGGCGCCCGATTTGGGATGGATAGAAAGTTCGGGGTTTTCTAACGAACTTGTTTCTTTACTCTTAAAAGTCAAAAACTCAAAAAGGCATAGAAAGCACCATTATGTCGGATATTATTTTACTGGTAATCCTAAATTTAAAAATGAAGAGCCATATTCGAATATGCTCTATCCCGATGCCGGTTTTCGATTATTGGCATTATATAGATATTGGAACATTATTCAATATTTCTTCCCTTACAAAAATCTAATCGAATGCGACTGGAAAGAGGTATTGAGAGAGTTTGTTCCTAAAATCGTGAATACGAACAATGAAACGGAATATGCACTTGCGATTTTGGAACTAACCGAGCGGATCCACGATTCGCATGCAATCACCTTGAACCACAATTATTCATTAGCTAATCATTTTGGGAAATTCAGCGCTTCGGTAGAATTGACATTTATTGAAAACCAACCTGTCGTTACGGGTTTTTATAACGAAAACTTAGGCAGGGACACAGGCATGGAAATAGGCGATGTTTTAACAAAAATCAATCATGTTCCGGTTGCCGAAATTATAGATGGTCTCCTAAAATATACACCGGCCTCGAACTATCCCGGAAAATTGAGAAATCTTGCGAAAAACATGTTGAGAACGAACGACTCGATTATCCATGTCGAATTTATTCGGGACAATAAACCTCAAAATAAGGTCTTAAGGGTATTTTCGGATGACAAACACGATTTATATCATATATATTCCAAAGAAAAAGACACCTGTTTGGAATTTATTGATGACGGAATAGCATACCTCGATTACAGTGTACTGGAGAACAAACACATACCTAAGATTTGGAAAAAGATAAAGAATACAAAGGGATTAATTATCGATATTAGGAATGGAACATCCGGAGATTTCCCTGTTTTACTTTTTTGTCAATTTTTATTACCAACGAAAACTCCTTTCTTTTTAAAGTCAACGACAAAGCATTATTCTATACCCGGATTGTTTACCATTGAGAAAGGTTATAATGTAGGTAGAAAAAATAAAAATTACTACAAGGGAAAAATTATTATTTTAGTAAATGAAAATACTCAAAGTACGGGAGAATTCCAGGCAATGGCATACAGAGTTCACCCGAATGCGGTGGTAGTCGGTTCTGCAACGGCAGGAGCAGATGGGAATGTGTCAAAATTTTATCTTCCGGGAGGGATAGAAACTTGGATCAGCGGAATTGGCATTTATTACCCTGATGGAAGTGAAACCCAACGCATCGGTATTGTACCTGATGTTGAAGTAAAGCCTACCATACAGGGTATTAGGGAAAGGCAGGACGAAGTATTGGAAAAAGCAATTGAGATTGTTAACAGATAAGACGTTATGTAAATCAAAGAAACCCAAAGTTAATGAAAGAGATAGGTACAGGTTTGACGGAAAACGACGATTCCCGTGCTACTATTTTACACGCATAAAGAACCCAAATAAAAAACTGAAAATACACTCTAAAAACATCTAATATGAAACATTATTCTTTTGCTTTGTTTTTTGTGAGCCTTTTGCTCTATTCTTGTGGGGATAACAGCTCATCGAACTCAACCGGCGATCTCTCCCGAATGGATCGGGTGGAAATTAAAGACCAACGGAAAAGTTCGGTCGATTCGATTGTTGAGAAGATCGACTATGTCAAATTAGGTGAGACAGGAGATGTATTGATCGGTAAAGTGACCGACCTTCTGATTACACCAGATCATATTATTGTCGGAGACGCACGACAAGCCAAAGCTGTGTTTATTTTCGATCGCGCAGGAAACTCACAAGCGGTTATCAGTCGATTAGGACGCGGCCCTCAAGAATATCAAGATGTAAGTACAATTTTTCTCACTCCTAACCAACAAACCATAGGAATTGTCGATAATTCCATGAAAAAATTATTGTATTTCGATCTGCAGGGAAATTTTATAAAAAAACAAGACCTTCCTTTTAGCTGTAACGGAATAGAGTTCCTCAACGATAAGACAATGATGTTGGCTTCAGACGGATGGGCCGACAAATCACCTGTACTCGAATCATATCCCAATAAAAACGATCTTTTGTTCTTTACGGATACGACTTTACAAATTCAAAGTAGTGCTATCACAAACCCTTTCGATGTCAATATATTTAATCATGTTGCATTTCATAAAAAGAGGTTCGATGATCGCATCTATGTCGGGAAAGGATTTGGTGATACGATTTATCAGGTAACTGCAGATGAGATTTTTCCTCGTTATTGGATCGACATGACCGCGATTGACGGAGTTGCCAATTTTGGGAAAGATATGTCAAATGAAAAGGTTGCACAAATAATGGATAGCAAGCCTACTTTTGTTGGCAATTTATACGTAGAATCAGACGATTATGCTCTATTCAGTGTCTCAAAAATGGGATTTGTTTTATTTAATAAACACACAAAAAAAACATATAATATAAACAATCGGTCACTGACTGCTTTATGCTTATATGTACTCTTTTCTGAATTTTCACATAAAAATCAATTTGTTTCTGTAGTTCCAGCATTCCGTTTTTTGACCTTTTGTCCGGACGTCCCGGGTGTAGAATTGAGGAATGAGATCAAAGAGGGTCTTACCGATGAGGATAACCCCGTACTGCTGTTCTACACACTGAAAGATCCGGAGTAACAGACAATCAACATAAAAAACTGAAATACAATCTACAAACTTTTTAACTACTCATTAATATGAACAATTTAAAAAAAATTCAGGCTTGCCTTTTTGTAGTAATTTGTTGTTGGGCCTGCTCATCCAACACCGTAAAACAGGACAATAATGACCCGGACGCAAAATTGCACACTGTTACCGTATTACCTGATAACGACACGCCATTAGATTCTGTCGTAAAAAAAATTGAATATGTCAAGTTGAAACCAACGGGAAATATGTTAATTGGAGACATTTCGAAAATAATAGTTACTGATAATCATATTATTATTGTCGACACTCGCCAATCACAAGCCGTATTTGTATTTGACCGTCAAGGAAATTCATTGGCTGTTATTAGTCGACTCGGAAGAGGACCTGAAGAATATATCGGGCTTACCGATGCCGCCGTAACCCCAAATCAAAAAGAGATCGTTGTTTTGGATAATGGAAGATCTCAAATTCTCTATTATGACCTTTCGGGAAAATTCATCAAGAAACAAACTATTCCACTGACAGCAAACAGAATAGAATTTATCGATAATGAAACCATGCTATTTACGACGTATGGAATAAGCAATAACCCAGATATTCCAGCCATCATGTGTTTACATTATGTTGACACGGATATGAATGTCGTGAAAAGTGCATTTCCCACTCAGCAATATCCCAAACTGGGTCATGTCGAGAGCCCGACGATGAAGAAAAACGGTGACCGACTCTATGCTTCGCCCATATATTCCGATACCATCTACCGGATCACATCGGATGGCATGACTCCATACTATTGGATCGATATGAGTCAGGTCAATGGGATAACCAATCGGGATTTCAGCCCGGATATGACGCCAGAACAATACAATCAAATATTGCAAAGCGGGGCATTCTTTAATGGTTCTTATGCCGAATCCGACAATTTCGGGCTTTTCCGGGCTTTGTATCCCAAAAGAGGAAAACTCGTCATGTATAGTAAAACACAGGATAAAAGTTATAATCTTGACGCGGATCGTCTATCGACTATGTTTCACCTCTTTCTGTTGAACCTAAACGACATTTACACCTATAAAGACCAATTTGTTGTAGCTGTCGATGCTTTTCAATTCATGAACAAACTTCCAAATGAAAGAGAAATTAAGTTGTATGAAGAGATTCAGCAAGGACTAACTGTTGACGATAATCCTGTACTGTTGTTCTACACGCTTAAAGACCCGGAATAACAGACAACCGACATAAAAAGCTGAAAATACAATCTACAAACTTTTAACTATTAATCTTTATGAAACATTATTCTTTTGCTTTGATTTTTGCGGGCCTTCTGCTCTATTCTTGCGGGGGGGACGGCACTTCGAACTCAACCGGCGATCTCTCCCGAATGGACCGGGTGGAAATTAAAGAGCAACGGAAAATCATGGTCGATTCGATCGTTGAGAAGATCGACTACGTCAAATTAGGCGAAACCGGTGATGTATTGATCGGTAAAGTGACCGACCTTCTGATTACACCAGATCATATTATTGTCGGAGATGCACGACAAGCCAAAGCCGTATTTATTTTCGATCGCGCAGGAAACTCACAAGCGGTTATCAGTCGATTAGGACGCGGTCCTCAAGAATACCAAGATATACGAACAATTTTTCTCACTCCAGACCAACAAGCCATAGGGATTGTCGATAATTCCATGAAAAAATTATTGTATTTCGACCTGCAGGGAAATTTTATAAAAAAACAAGACCTTCCTTTTAGCTGTAACGGAATAGAGTTCCTCGACGATAAGACGATGATGTTGGTTTCAGACGGATGGGCCGATAAGCTACCCGCACTCGAAACTTATCCAAATAAAAAAGATTTATTGTTCTTTACAGATACAACTTTACAAATTCAAAGTAGTGCTATCGTGAATCCTTTCGATGTCAACAAGTTCTACTATGCACCTGTTTATAAGAAAAAATTCGATGATCGCATCTATGTCGGGAAAGCTTTTGGCGATACGATTTATCAGGTAACCGCAGATGAGATTTTTCCTCGTTATTGGATCGACATGACCGCAGTTGACGGGGTTGCGAATTTTGGGGAAGATGCGTCGAATGAAAAGATTGCCCCAATGATGAATAATATACCTCTTTTCCCTGGCAATTTATACGTAGAATCTGACGATTATGCTCTGTTTCATATATCGGGAATGGGATGTGTTTTATTTAATAAACATACAAAAAAAGGTTATAATATAGAGTATGTTTCGCAAACAGCCTTAGGGATGTATATAGTAAGAGCTGAATTTTCTGACAAAAATCAGTTTATATCCGTTATCCCAGCTTTTGAGTTTTTGACATTCTGTCCGGACGTTCCGGGAATTGAATTGTGGAATGAGATCAAAGAGGGTCTTACTGATGAGGATAATCCTGTGCTGCTGTTCTACACACTTAAAGATCCTGAATAAGCAACAAATTTCCAAAGACAAAAAACAGCAAACAAGAATTTAAGCCATGGAAATCAGATTATTACTCATGAAATACATATATATTATTTTCGTTTTTTCTGTAGTGTCGTTATTCGAGTCATGCGACAATAGCATTAAAATGTCGGAACAAGACACAGTCTCCCAAATGGATACAATTACGTGTGCAAAAGAGTATAATACGTCGTTAGATTCCATAATAGCTAAAATCGAATATGTAAAACTGCAAAGTACGGAGGAACATCCGGTAGGCGAAATAGACAATCTTCTTATCACACCTGAACATATTATTGTTGCGGATCGTCATCAAGCAAAGTCCATTTTCATATTCGATCGTCAAGGGAAAATTCAAACGGTAATCAGCCGTCATGGACGAGGACCCCAAGAGTATCTTTCCATATTTGACGTTGTCCTGACTCCAGATCAGAAACGAATTGCCGTTTTAGATAATTACGGCAAAAAGATATTATATTTCGATTTGGCTGGGAATTTTTTGTTTCATAAGGACACTCCATTTTATCCGATATTTTTTAAATATCTCGATGATGAGAATATGTTAATGGTGACGTATGGTTTGGGAGCTGATGATCCGGGATTGGTATCTTACCCCCACAACAATGATCTTCTTTATTGCGTGGACACAACTATGCAGATCAAAAAAAGTTTTATGCCGAATCAATTCAGCAAAGAGTTTGGTGCCTCATGTACTCCAAAAGTAAAACAATTCAATAGTCGAGTCTTTGCATCGCACATTTATTCTGATACGATCTATCAGGTCACTCCGGAGAGGATGATCCCCAAATATTGGATCGACTTGAGCCCGGTCGATGGAATCGCGAATTTTTGGAAAGAAATGACTCCGGAAAAGCATGAAACGATACTCAACGAAATTTTTTTTAACGGCGATTTTTTAGAGAACGACCATTTTGCCATTTTCCGACCTTTTGGAGACATCCCTAATATTTTGTTCTCGAAAGAGACGAAAAAATGCTATTATTTAGGCAAAAGCTCCTCTTCAGTTCTTGGAATTTATGTAGGATCTGTCCGTTTTGCTTATAAGGATCAATTTATTACTGTTGTACCAGCCGTTGAGTTGTGTGGCGGACCTAAAATACGTAATGCGGATCAAAAATACCAAAAGTTAGAGGAAGAGATAAAAACAGGTTTGACGGAAAACGACGATCCCGTACTGCTGTTCTACACACTTAAAGAACCCAAATAAAGACAAGTAAATTTCCGAGTCAGCTTTACTAACAAGCACAAGCACGAGCGGTACGAGAACATGAGATGATTCATCGTACCGCTTCTCTTTTATGCATTCTCTGAAATCCCTATTTGCTCCGGCATCTCGTTCTTGGGCAATACCTTTTTCCTTTTTCTACTTTTTATTCCCATCGGCACGAACAACGGGAGGAAAAAGATCAGCGCAACAATCGAGCAGACGGTTCCACCCATCGTACAAACCGCGAAAGCGAACCAAAAGACTTCCGACGGCCCCTCCAGCAAAAACGGGATCAATCCCAAGACCGAAGAGAGGATCGTCAGCATGATCGGAATGATTTTGTGATTATAAGACTTGATATAATTTCTCAATGAAGGACCCCGCTCTTCCTTGCAGGTTATGTTGTACTGGTTGATGATGTAGATTCCTGCATTGACCACCGTTCCGCAGAGCAGGACGAATCCGGCGAATCCACCCTGATCGAACGGGAATCCGGTCCATGCGAATATCAGGAAGGCCCCGATAAACGATATGGGAATCAAAGAGAGAATAATCAACGGCTCCCTTAACGATTCGAACAGAATCGCACAGAAAAAGTATATAATCGCAATCACCAACAGGATCAGCAGGTAACTTCGGTCCCTGCCGCTGCCCCAAGACATGTAATATCTTTCGACAGAGGCTTTGAATCCGACCGGAAGAACCTCTTCATTGAGACGATCCACCTCATCCCAGATGACTCTCGCAGCCAACTCATAGGCTCCGAGAAAATTATACGCGACATACAGCGAGTATTGCTGATCCCGCTTGTAAATGTCGTTACCCGTCCGCCGCTTGGCCACCTCTCCCAATTCGGAAAAACGGATCGCTTTATCTCCGATCATCTGGTACTCGTGATTCATGTGCCATACGTCGAACCGGTCGCGCTTGGACGAAACCAACGTCACGGGCACCGCCGCTTCTCCATCGAAATAGGTCGTGATCTGCTGTTGGTAGAGTTGCAGCTGGAGCTTATTGTAGAGCCTGTAAATATCGACCTGCTGCAGAGCCATTTCATCCGCGTGCAAATCCACATAAAACTCGTTGCGAGAGAGTTCATTGTTCCACTCAACCCGCCCATAGATTGCTGGCTCCTCGACGCGTTTGTTCTTTTCCAGATTCTTAACTACCTCCTGAGCATAACGGTACAGCTGATCGTAATTATATCCGTTCAACAGAATGCGCTGCGCTTTATATTCCGAAGAGGTTGCATTGTTAAAATTGGCATCATTGATCCCATATACGTTCCATGTCGCCCCTCCATAGTTGGCTGCCTTGCCAATAACGATCTGCTTCAGATGGGAGGGGAAACCGCCATGTTCAAACTCCTTCTTGAAAGTAACCTCGATATGTCCGGAATTATATCCATAGATTCTCGTCTGAAACATTTCGATTTCATCGAACTGGCTCAACGTGTTCTCCATCATTTTCATAACCTCGTTGAGCTGTTGAACGGTACACCCCTCGGGCATGGCTGCGGCGATCGTCAGTGTGGGCCGGACCGGATTACGATAATATTCCGATCCCGAAGTGCGGGTCATAAACAGCCGCAGCGAACCACCGAAAATCTTCTCCACGACCGACTTCATATTATCCTGATACCATTTGGTGCCGATCGTATTATTATAAAGCTCAACCCCTTTCGTCGGCTCTTCGCCCTCTTTGACTTCGATCTGTGTGGGCATCATGTGGACCGGCAGTCCGAATCCCAATATGATCAGCAGAATGTACACCCATTTGTAACGCTTGCCGAACAGAATATACCTACCATAAAAGCGGTTGAAAACCAACAAACACCGCGCCTTCCGTCGGGACAGTTTCTTCACCTTCTGCCGGAGCGGGAATTTGTCCATCAGGGCAGGGACAAAAATCAACGCAATGAAGATTGAGATCGCCAGATTGACGATAATAACGGCGGAGAATTCAACCAGATTCGCCTTCTGGTACTCGGGAAGGAAGAAGACGACGGCAAGGGAGCCGATCGTTGTTAGGACAGCAGCCAAAATGGCCAGAAAAGCCTTGCGATTACGATAATAGCCGTAGTGATCGACCATGATGATCGAAGTATCGATGATAATCCCCAGCGAGACGGTAATTCCGGCCAACGAATAGAGGTGGATCTCGAGGTTCAACAAATAGTAAAAGATGCAGGCAATAAAAATGTTTGCCGCCAAAGTAACCGTAATGATAAACAGGTAACGGAGCTTCCGGCTGACAATATAGACGAACAACAACAGAATCAGGACCGAAAGCACCGTACGGAGTACAATTTTATGCAACTCGTTTTTGACATACTCCGAAGAGTCGTGGGCCAACGTGGCAGAAAAGCTCTGCGGGAAAGTCTTCTCCAGTTCATGCATCCGCTCTTTGACCTGATCGGCGAGTTTGATCGTATTGACGTACTTATCCGGGGTAACCGTCAGGTTGATCGTATTCAGCCCGTTGATTCTGAAATAGAACGCAGGGAGCTGTTCCTTGTAGACCACCGTAGCCACATCGCGCAACAGAATGATCCGGCCGTTGACGTTCTTGACCGGAATCGTCTCGAAATCAACCTGCTCGCTGCCGTTACCCAAGAACACCGTAATCTGTTGCGACACACTGTCACGATCCAGTTCCGTAACGTTTCCTACGACATTCTGGCGTGTCACTCCCGTCTGTATGGCGGATATAAATTCGTAAAGTTCTATGCCGTAAGAGGTCAATTTATCCGGATCGAAACTGATCTCCATATAGTAAGGCGTAGCCCCAGAGAGTTCCACCTTGCTCACCCCCTTTATCAGGGCCAGCTGCTTGACAATGTGCTCTTCGGCATAACGTTGTATCTGCTGCGTGGGAATGCCCGCATTGAGCGTATAGGTCAGAATCGGATTAACCTGCTCTCCCGAAGAGGCTGCCGACAAGGCGGGATACGAGACTCCCTCGGGCAGTTTCGGGTAGAGATGCCTCATCTGGGAAGCGATTTCGAACCGTATCGCATCGACGTTTACATGCTTCTTAAACAGAACATCCACACGGCCGCCCCCCTGATATGTGACCGAATTGACGTGCGCCACACCCTGTATCGACATGAGCAGCCCTTCGATTTTCGAGGTGACCTCCGCCTCGATCACCCGAGCCGATGCGTTGTTCCAACTGTAGTTCACGCTGACCCCCTGTTGTTCCCCGGATGGCGTATACTGTACGTTCAGCAACGGCATGATACCCGCACCGATCACCACCAGCACGAGTACGATCAGGATAACCGAGAAAGAGGATATGCGTGAAAATATGTTGGACTCTTTGGCGTTCATCATTTTCCGTTTTTCCTATGATAAATCGCATAATAGAACACCGGAACGTAGAAAACGCTGACAAAAGTTCCGATGACCATACCCCCGATCAAAGCAACGGAGAGCGGATACTGCAAATCCGACCCCATATCGCCCCGATAGAGGAACGGAGCTACGGCGAGAATCGTCGTAAGGCTGGTCATCAATATGGGCTTGATACGTCGTGAACCGCCCACCATAATGGCACGGACCAACGAGTAACCGCTTTTCCGCAGTTTATTGATCGTATCTACCTTCAGGATGGAGTCGTTGATGACGATACCGCACATGACGATGATTCCGATCAGCGACATCAGGTTGATGCTGCTGCCCAACAGCCACAGGACGAGAATCGCGCCGAAAATATCCACGACAATCTCGGAAAGGATAATGAAGGGTTGCAACAACGACTCGAATTGTGCGGCAAGGATGAAATAGAGCAGCAACAACGCTACGGTCAATACGATGATCAGCTCCTCGATCATTGTCCGATTCGAAAAATAGGCCCCCGAATAGCTGACATCGAAATCGTCGTTCTCACGGACCACCCGGTTGATTTTATCCATCAGTCGGGGAACCTCCCTGTTGTCCGCCGTAAGGTTAACCGGATAGTAATCGCCTTCCGGCCCCGACACGATATTCTTCAGATCGCGTCCCCTGCTCTCGCCCACAAGCAGCGACAGCGGTATCTCGGTTCCCTGGGCATTGGTCACTTTGATGGACAAAATATCGAGCGACTGATGGATCTGATCCCCGCTGACCACCGGAATGGAAAAGACCCCGGTATTAATCGTAAAGATCGTCGATTGATTCATCGCCTGTTTCAATGCCGCAAACACGGAGTTGTAATTTACCCCGTACAAAGCCATCATCTGGGGTTTGACGACAAATAAAAGGTGCTCCTGCCACAATGCCGGCTCGATGTATGTATCGGGCAGTGCCTTGTTCAGTTCCGTCAGCACCCGATTCAACTTGTCGGGATCCGGAGCCTGACCGTTGGTCGGTTTGAGGTGGGCCACCAAAGTCGGCTCCTTCTGCGAAAAGATCATATCGAAAATGTTCCCGGAGACTTCGAACCGGAACATGGCATCCGGGTAACGCTCCTTGATTCGTTCCGACAGACGTTGCTTCACCTCAGCCAATAGCTTGGCCTCTTTGGCCCGTATGTATACCGTGGCTTCTGAAACACTCTGTTCCGGGGTATGCGACAGGATGAACTGTTGTACCCCGGTCATAGCCGTACGCTGCGTCGTAATGTCCGTTATCTCCTGCATCAACTCATCCGTCCGGCGATCGTTCTCTTCGGGAGAGATCCGGTTGTTCCAGTCTATGACCAGCATCGTATCATCCTGTGTGATCGGAGGCAGCTTCTCTTTCGTGATCTCCATGTAGACGAAATAGATGGCCGGTATCGTCGCGAGAAACGTAACCCACACGAAACGCTGGTGCCGGAAAAACCATTTGAGCATCCGTTCGTAGCCGCTCTGAAAATCGATCACATTGAGTTTGGCCAAATAGCGGTTCTGAGGCCGGAAACTGTTTTTGCGGTAGAACAGGTAGTAATAGACCGGAATGACGAGTACCGATACGAGCAGAGAGGAGAACAAACCGATCGTAACCGCCATCGCCTGATCGAAAAACAGGGCACCCGCAATACCGCTCAGGAAAATCAGCGGCAGAAAGACCGAACAGGTCGTCAGCACCGAACTGAGCATCGGGGCGAATACCTCATTCGTTGCCGAGGGAACAGCCATTTTCAGTGGCTCTCCCCGGTCCCAGTGTTGGGATATGTTATCGATGACCACGATCGAATTGTCGACCATCATTCCGATGCCGAGCACCAAACCCGACAACGAGATGATATTGATCGTAATCCCCATCAGGTGGAATCCCAACAGCGACACGACAAGGGCCAGCGGAATGGTTATGGTCACCAGGAACGGGGTCCGCAGATCCTGCATGAACAGAAACAGGATCAGACAGGCCAGCAATCCGCCCACTATGATGTTGCTCCGCAGGTTATCGATCGAATAGGACAACAGCTCCGTCTGGTCGCGGGTAACCGTAAACTTAACGCCGGGATACTCCGCCGCAAAGTGCCCCATCAGGTTGTTGATCTCCGTTTGCAGATCGCTCATCCGCGCATCCGACTGCTTGATGACAGCGAACGAGATCGCCTCCCGCGAATCGGAACGGACCATACCCTGCTGCCGTTGCGGATGCTCGATGATCTGCGCCAGATCCTTGAATTGGTACAGACGTCCGTGCAGATTCAGATAGATGTCCTCAATATCCTTCTTGCTGATGATGTCCGATTCGAAACGGATATTATATTGATACTCCCCGTCCCGTATGGTCAGATTCCCCAGTTTGATGTTGTTGCTCTCGATGGCCTGCGTGAGCGTCTGCTCGTTTATCCCCAACGACTCGAGTTTCTCCTTGTTCGGAATGATCAGCAATTCCGGATAGGCCACCCCGCTGACATCCACCATCGCGACCTGCGGAATTTGCTCGATCCGGCGGGCGATCACCTGTTCGGCAAAACGCGACATCTCCATAAATCTCGGCGAAACCGGATACAACTCCTTCAATTCGGGAGAGACGGCATCCGCCTTTTTCTGCTCTTCGTCCGACAGAGTCATGTTGATAAAAAAGGCCGGAATATCCGTCGCGCTGGCCTTCACGACTTTGGGCCGATCCATATCCTTGGGAAGAAATCCCATAGCCCGGTCGATCTTCTCGTTGGTCTCGATAAACGAATAGTCGATATCGGTCCCGTGATTGAACTCCATGAAAATCGATCCCGTACCGTTCCGTGCCTCCGTCCGCATGGTTTTCAGATTGGAGACCTGCATCAGCTGGTTCTTCAACGGCTTGAGGATCGACGCATCCAATTCCCGGGCCGATGCGTCGTCATCGGTCACCTGTACGGTGATTTGGGGGATATCGATATCGGGCATCAGCGATACGGGGAGCAGCCCGATGGCCACCGAACCGAGCGTCAGCACAGCAATCAGGCTCATCGTCACCGCAACAGGGCGTTCTATCAAGCGTCGAATCATAAAATCAACAGTGAATTATTTCGTCCCCACGGGAAAACCGTCAAGATGAAACTTTGGGATTAATATTATTCCGGATGGATCATTTTACTACAACTTCGGAATTGTCTGCCAGATTCAAATTTCCTGACGTGATAATGACATCCCCGACATTCAGTTCGGCACCCTTATCCGTATTGGCCGCGACCACATGTGAATCGCTGTTCGACATCAGGACATGCACATAGGTCCATATCGAGCGCCCCTCCGGACTCATCCGGAACAGCACCTCTTGATTGTCCCGGATCACGACCGCACTTTTCGGAACAACCAGTTGGTCGGAGATCATATTCTCGACCAATACCGAGACATTCATTCCCTCCAGAAGTTCTCCCGTCGTATTGTTCACCTGTGCCCGGACGTTGATCTGCCCCTTATCGTCCACCAGCGGATTGATCTGAGTGACTTCCCCGTCAAAATAGTGATCGGGCACATTGAACACGGCCACCTTGACCCGCTGGCCTTTCCGGACAAAACCGATCTCCGACTCCAACAGATTGAAATCGACATCGAATACCCGATCATCGATCAAGGTACAGAATTCGCCCTGCGGCTGTTCATATACTTTCGACTGAAGATTGGCGATCTTTCCTCCGAACGGGGCAATGAGTGTCGTATTGGCCAGAGCAATCTCGGCCTGTTTCAAATTATTGACCGCCGACGCATACCCCGAACGGATATCGGCCACCTTACGATGTTCCTCCGGAATATTGGTCGTATCCGAATAGCCGAATCCGATCAATGCATCCATCCGGTCGATTTTGCTTTTGTCGAGAGTCAACTGTGCCTGTTTGAGGTTCAGATAGGCGGTCGTCGAATCGAGTTGCGCAATGACCTCCCCTTTCCGAACGCTCTCACCATTTTTAAAACGTATATCGACAATCTCTCCGGTGCCATTGAAATGGAGAACGCTCTTGGTCACCGCCCGTAATTTACCGTTTCCGACGATCTGTTTATTGAAAGGCTGCATGCGAAGGACAACCGTGTCTACAAGATTCTGCTCCTCCACATACACTATCTTCGCGGCATTGGAACCCTCCTTCTCCTTTTCTTTCGCGCCACCGCAACCGGCCACCATCCCGACCAATAAAATAGACGACAGACAATAGTAGAATTTTATCATAATTTTTCAGTTTATCGTTGTTCGGACTCTACCCGTTACACCTGTTTCGGCTAATCGCCTATGATTTTGTCGAATTCGGCCGAAATATTCGTCCGGCTGATGAAATCATACAGCGTAAGTTGCCTCAGCGTATAATAATAGTTCCAATATTTGCTCAATTCGTTGATGTATCTCTGGGCGGCCTCGTCTTTCTCACTTTGGGCCGTATTGAGGTCCGTAACCGTGGCGGTTCCATTAACGAAACGCTCCCGGACCGCTTCATACCGTTGTTCGGCGATGCTGTCAGCCTTAGAGGAGATCTGACACTGGCGGGTCTGGTTATTAAACTGGACCACTTTGATCATGAGATCCTGACGACGCTCCGCATTATCCAGTTCGGCCTGTGTCCGGACTACATTTTCTCGTGATTTTGCAGTCTTGACCCGACCTTTACCCAATCCCCAATCCAAAATCGGGAAGCTCAGTCCCAAGCTGATAATTTCCTGATCCATCGGATTTTTATATGCATATCTGAAGCTTTCGTTTTGCTGGGTGAGACCGAATTGTGCATTCAACGTTGCCGACAATCCGCGATTGGCCTTAGCCTGAGCGACTGCCTGTTCCGCATATAAGATGGAGAGTTCCTGCGTCAATCCGAACGAGGAGTTGGCATACGACAGGTCGACCACTTCGGCCACATCCATCATGATCGTCGGGATGGAATCAGGAAGGACCAATTCCAACTCGACCGCATCGTTGTATCCGAGATAGGTTTTCAGTTGCAGCTTGTTTTTATCTACCTGCAACTGATATTCGTTGATGGCCAATCCTTCGTTCAGCAACCGCAACTCCAACTGCAACAGCTCGCTCTGGGTAACATTGCCGATCTCGTAGCGCTCTTTCGCTATTTTATACAATGCTTCGGCGTTCTGATAGTTTTTGTTGGCCATATCAAGCTGCTGCTGAGCCAGAATCGTACTGAAAAACAGCGAGGTGACCGTTACGGTGATACCTTCCATCGTTTCGAGATAGACCCGTTTGGCCTTTTCATACTCTTTCGGCGAGGTTTTCTTCTGCCATTTCAGAGAATTGTATGCTCGCAACGGTTGGATGTAGGTAATGTTGATCGGCTGGGAATTATAGGTGATGCTCCGATGGGGCGAATATTGATCCAAACGATACAGCTGCGTATAGACCGACAATTTTCCTCCGGTCAGGGCGATATTCTGATCCACCGACAGGCTGATGTTGTTATACATGTTGTTGTTTTGCACGTAATTGATATTTCCGGTCTCGGAGTTCTGGAGAGGAATCAACGAACGGTTGAATTGCCCCAAAGTCGCATTCAAATTGAGAGAAGGAAGGTATTGTGCTTTATAGGACCGGTACTCCCAATAACTTCCGAGAAAACTGTGTTTGGCCATCAACGAACTGGGAGACTGCTCATGTGCCGTATATATCGTTTCAAAAAGGGTCAGCCGGCGAGATAGATTTTGGGCATCCATATTGGAGGCAAAGGCCACACCTCCGATTATTAAAAACAAGAGCAGCGTCTTTTTCATTCGTTTTTTATTGGGAGAGATAATTTACTATCATAACAAATATATAAAACATTTTATAAAAAAGCAAAGCGAATGCTTAAAAAACATCCGCTCATAATTATTAATTGCAACAAAATATTTTTCAGTTTTCAACTCACTACATCTCTTTCAGCTTATATTTTATTAAAATTCCGTTATCGGACTCGTCCATATCGGCCACTATTTTCGACAACTGCTCACCGTATTTATTACCCTCCGGAAGTTTTTTCATATACGGATAGATCGTTTTTATACTCAACGCGGAATAATAAGAGTACACATTATCCCCGTCCACGAAATACTGACTCAGGCCCAAGTTACATGTCGAGTAATTGATCAGACCGTCTGAACTTATCAATGTGACCTCTTGGGTCTTTTTATCATAGATTGCCGTATATCCTGTTTTACCCAAATCAAATCGGAACAACAGATAGCGCGATGATGCCATGAACGCATCGATACCCAGTACATAACGATCTGTCAGTCCCTCTTTCATACAATCGATCAGACTCTTTGTCAGATACTCCTCAGGAAGCGCATTATCCCCGAAATCGATACGATACTTTGGGGTGCATGCTCCGTCTGCTGCCCGATAGACGGTATTGTCAGATGGATAGCACAACAAAACCTCATCACCGAGCACCGTATAACTTTCCATATCTTTTCCTCCGTATCGCTCCGTCTCTTCGAACGGAAGGAACTTGCCAAGCAATTTCCCATCTCCATCCAGAACGAACAACAAATACTGCCCCTCTTCCGTTTCACTCCACTCGTTAATCAAATAAATGTTATCGTTCTGTACAAGAATTCTATTTGCCCAATATGGGGAAATATCGATGGTTTTTTGGTATTGCCCGTCAAGATCGAAACAAAGAATCTTCATAAGTATATTATCAAACAGATAAATCAACTTATCTGTGACATACATGTCACCCAACTCCATATACTCTTGATTGCTGCGACCCTCCGCAAAAATCGACCGATCCAGTGTCCCGTCTTCATGCAGGATGAACACACCGTTGGCACCTTTATCCAAGATGTATATCCGGTCATTCTTGAAAAACACCTTCGACACCTCTCCGATCAAACACTCGTCGGAAGTCTCTATGGGAATGATTTCGCATTGCGTTGTGTCAAACATAAAGGCACAATCATAAGAGCCATCTTTGCTTTGATCCACATCGATCGTAATAATCGTTTCCTCTGATGTCTGCACATGCTGATCCTTTGATCCGCATTGCGTAAAACCGACCGTCATCAAGACGTACGCCATGAGGTAAAAAGTATTTTTCATCACATATGACCTTTTGTTATTGTAAATTATTTTACCATTTTTTTTCAAAATTATATAAATAAAAAAGATACACAAAAAAAAATCTTTAATATAAATGCATAAAATAAACACATATTACCAATAGAATTTTCACAACTCCTACTCTATACCTAATGAACAAGAAACCGTAACACCCTCACCGGTCGTTGCCAGACTCTTTCATTCTTTATCTTGAATATCAACCGAATAACCCCACATCTTCGAATTGATTGGGAAATAAAAGGTCTTCCACACTAAAAGATATTTCATGCCCCCCTAACATGCAAGTTCTAAGAGTCCGAATTCGTTAAGAGTCCTATTCAAAGTAGATAAACATAAACTCAGACGATCAATATTGGTCCCAATCAACCCACAGATGCCCGTCATATCGCCAACTATCCAGCAATGCCACTGAGAGAATCTTATTAGAGAATACCAGTAATTCAGAATCCGGTTCGGCCGCTTTTATTCCGTTTGCGTAACCTTCCGGGATACAAAGAATTTTACTATCATTAGCTGACAGATGAAAAATCTCGGGCACCAAATCTTTTGACGGGTTCTCCCAGTTGTCGATCTTCACGAAAGCCGTTGTGAACGACCCCCTCAAAGCATAGAACCACTTTTTCTCCGTTTGATGTCCGTGCCACGCCCGGATGATCGACGGATCACTTTGCCGTATGACATAAAAGCGTGCCACTTCACTCATATCCAGATCATTCACATGCGAAATAGCTCCCCGGAAATCGGTCGAAATTCCGCCTTGTACTATCTTTATATCTCCCATTACACAAAAAAATTATCTATATCACAAACTATTATTCCGTATTTTCTATACTTCTTATAATCTCATTCTCCCTGTTCTGGGACTCCATTGACATACAAGTACACAAAAAACAACTTTAATCGTCCTCAACCACCTCCAATCCTACATAGATTCGAATAGATCTTATCGTTACTTAAATCAAACATACATTTGCTTGAAATGAATCGTAACCCATTCCATACCGGAAGACAATCGACCGAAGCATCCGTCATAAAATTCCGCATCGAACGTTCTGGCGAAAGGCGAAAAATGAGAACAGGCTACCTCTATAGCAGGAAATGTTATCTTTAAAAAAATCAATTTTGAAATAAAATGTCAAGGACATCCAGCATCATTGGTAAATTCATCGTTTCAATCTGTCACTCCGATCCTCTCAGCTAAAAACACTCACCTCCATCTCTTTCCCTCCCCTCATTCCGGTCTACTCTTTCCGCTGATAATACCTCACCCAATCGATCTCCAGATAGGCTGGCAACTGCGTCGGATCGACCTCGCCGACCCAATCACCTCCCAACTGCGCATCCATCCGCAGATGAAACGGGTCATAAGCAAAGGGAAACTGGCCATCCTTCCCACCGTTGACTTTCGGATAACAAACCGAACGCCGGCCATTCGTGAAATAGGCCAAACTGTCCGGATACATCTCTACGGCGTATACGTTAAAACCGTCCCGATTGATCGGTGCCATAGCATATTTGGGCGGATCCTCCCGCTTCAGATGGATCGTATAGTGGCTATGGGAAGTCTGGTAGACGGAGTCTTCGAAATTCAGATGCTCCATGATATCGATCTCTCCGCCGTAGGGATAGGGAATCGGATCGGGACACATCCACAAGGCAGGCCAAAACCCCTGGGCACAGGTCATTTTGGCCCGAATCTCAATCCGCCCGAATTTGAACTCCTTTTTATAACGGCTCCAGATCCCTCCGGTAAGGTAAGCCGATGTATCCTCCGGATGATCGGTGTTGCAAACGGCCATCAAGCGTATGGTACTGTCCGTAAATTGGTAAAGCTCCTCATACGGCGCCATGTGGGTATCCCAAGGCGACTTTCCGCGCGGAATAGCCGACCATACGGTCGTGTCGAGCCGACCGGAATTGAAATTCTCCTCCCAAACCAATTCCCACGACTCTTCTTTCTGACAACAACTCTGAAAAATGCACGACACCAATCCGAAAAAACAAAATATAAAAATTCGCTTACTCATTCCACTACTTCTTTTCTTACCATTAATACTCTTTACATTGTGTCCAAAAGTGTCTTTTAGTTAAGATACTGCCAATAACCATCGTGTTTTTTCCGATCAAACTTCCAGTCACCGTCCCTGTACCAAACCATCTTACGGAGCATCCGAAGGTATTTCTGTTCGTTCCGTTTACCCTCGTTGGTAAAGAAGAGCTTTAAAGGAACCCCGGCTCGACCCTTTTTGAAAATGATCATTCCCGTACAGTAAACATAAGGTTCCAATGCCGGTTCCATGGACGTTCCGGGCCCTCGCGAAAATACATTAATGCCCGGCAGCGTATAGACATAAACCGAATCGGCATTGAACCACCGACGGACCTTTTTCCCGGTGCAAATCTTCACATAAGTATTGAAATCCTCCAACGTAAACATCATACCCGGGGTTCTCCGGTGATTTGTAAAATATCCGGGCTTCCGTTCCAACTCTATATATCCATAAGCCGAAGCCACTTCACTCGCTGCACGAGCCCGTGCACAATTATCCTTGTCGGGACGCAAGGCATACCACCCCGAAGAATCGGCAAATGGTTCTTGGGTAGATCCCTCCTTAAACACATCTATTACACTACATGTCACCAAAAAGTTCCGGTCTTCGGATTCGAGTATGAATGCTATCGCATCTCTGCTGGTAATATTTTCTCTACAGAACCACAACAGATGATCGCGCCATTCCCGATTGATCATCTGTTTGGGCTGGGTCAACTCGATGTTATATACATCGTCATAGAATTGAGCCCATCGATCGAACGAGTTGGACGGATTACTTTTCACCGAGTCGGACATTTGTACAGAAGCTTGTGCAACAGCCAACACGAAAAACGCCGAAAGAATCATACGCTTTTTCATAACACGACCATTTTTCGGGGTTAATATTTTGTGCTACAAGATAATAATAACAGTAACAACAAACAAGCTCCTGATACATTTATTGTACAACAGGAGCCTCACTTAAAATGCCGCCCTCGTTGTACTGCTGGTTGTTGGGCAGGCCTTTCTCGTTGACCCCCTCTTTCATCAAGGCTTTCAGGTCATTCAGGTGGTAACAATACACCCCTCGCGGCATCGTATCGTATTTTTTACACAACGAGGCGGCCATTCCGACCACTTCCCCCATCATACCCGTCGTCCGCATCACCCGCACCGTTCCCAGTGCCACATGCGTCACGCTGATGTTACGCCCCGCCATGAACAGGTTCTCCACATTACGGGAGTAGAGACAACGATACGGGACCGGATAGGGATAGATCAGGATATGGGTCGTCACGGCCTTGAACTCCTGATTCGGGAAATATCGGCTGTTCTTCGGATCGGGGCGGTGCAGGTCGATGCTCCACGTCGTAGTGAACGAGGCATCCTCGTGCGCTACATGTTTCGTCAGATCGTCCTCCTTCAGAATATAATCGCCTAACAACCGGCGCGATTCGCGTTTACCCGCCATATAGGCAACCCACCCCAACTGCCGATTCCGATACGAATCGTTCCCTTTCAGCCGATTCTTCAGGTAGCTCCAGTTCGAATAGATGACCAACATCCCGTAATCGCGGATCCGCTCGAAATCCTTGATCTGATCGAAGTTCATTCCTGTCTCCCATGTCCACTCGCCCATCGTGACCCTTTCGCAGCTTTCGTCGGTAAATTCGATCCCGTAATCGAATTCGGGAAATGTGCTCGGGCCATCGGTTTCGACCGAATACCACTGCACCGAAGCCCCCATCGTCATCTTGTCAGCCTTTTCGGGCGCAATGCTCTCGCCGAACTCCTCACGGCTTTCACGCCCCATACGGTAATCGGCCCCAGCCAGATAGCCGACCGTCCCGTCTCCCGTGCAATCGGAAAAGAGCGGCCCCTCGAACCTCAACTCACTGCCGTTTTCAATATGTTTGGCCGTGACGGCAACGATCCGGTCGCCCTCCTTCTCCACTCTGATCACCCGATAGTTCAGGAAGAGCGACACCCTCTCCTCCCGGGCCAACCAATCCAGCTTCTTTTGATCTTCATAGGTCGCTGCAGGCTGTGCATTACCCCCCTTCTCGGGCCCGAACTCCTTCTGCAGGCCTCCCAACTCCTTGTAGGGACCCATTTCGATCCGCCCGCCCAAATGGACACGGATTTCGGAACTGTTGTTCCCGCCCACTACCGGACGGTCGTTGATCAGGGCTACATTACACCCCAGACGGGCCGCCGAAACCGCCGCACTCATGCCGGCAATTCCCGCTCCCACGACAACCAGATCGTACGTTCCCGCCGACGGCACCTTATCGGGCAGATGCAAGGCCTTACGCCGGAAAGCATCCAACTCCGCAAGATCGGAGGGCGGTACATCCCTTTTTTTCGTCGTAAAATAGATCGCATCGCAACGGCCGTCGAAACCGGTCAGGTCATGCAACCGGATCACTGTTTTCTTCTCCTTCACCGACACCTTTCCGACCTCCTGCCACATCCATGCCGTACCTTCACAACCCAACACCTGCGAAATTTTCTCCTCGCCCACCGAGAGCGTAAATCGTCCGGGGCCTTCTCCCTGTCTCCATGGTGCAGTCCAGTTGTACGTACGGACATAGACGTAATACTCTCCCCGCTTCGGGAAGGCCACCTCCGTAGTGGCATCCTCCACAGGAACCCCCATTCCATGCGCCAACAGATAGGGCGAGCCCATCAAGTCCATAAACTGCTGATCGACTACCCAACCGCCTTTGTTGCTGAAGCTCTCCGCCTCCACGAGCAGATCGGCAGCCTGCGACACATGTACCGACAGTACAACAGCCAATAACAATACCCACAAATTCCGCATTACTATTTCTTTTAAAGTTGACTTTCATATGATTTATTTTCCCGCCATCCATCCCGTCTGCACAATGCCATCTATCCATCGACGGCAATTTAAAGAACCGGATCGATCCGTTCAATTCTGTACAAAACGTGAAATAGATTGATTCAAACAATCAATCGAACCCCTTCTCTACAAAGTTAATAAATATCCTATCCGAAAAAACTCTCCTGAACAAAAAGCTATGCAAATCCACCCTCATGCCCGATGATTTTTTCGTCCAGAACAAAACCCCATACAAAAAACAGGGGAAGCAACTGGTAACAATTTGTCGCTTCTCCCCCTTGATCTGCTACGGACAACCAGTCCGTTTTCAGAAAACCCAAGTCAAAATTTTCCTAATAAAAAAGACTCAGACTACTGTGCCGATTTCTTAATAGCAGCCTGCAACTGAGAAATCAGTTTTCCGCTGCTGAGCAACTCGCACCGCTCGATAACGACATTCCCATCCGGACCCATCAACATAAAATGGGGAATATAGTGGTGTGTACCTTCATAATATGGATATTTCGCAACCAGCTCCGGCATCGGCAAATAATGCAACCCCTCTAACTTCTTATCGAGAATCATCTTTTTCCATTGTTCGTACTGCCCGCTGTAATCGAGCGACACATAAAGCATTGCAATATCGTTTTCTTTCAAGAACTCATGCAACTCTTCCGTATGGCCCATTTCGGCTAAACACGGACCACACCATGTCGCCCAAAAATCGACCAGAACATATCGCGGCCCGATAAACTTCCCGGTCAGTTGTGTCAAATCAGAGAACTCGAATTGTCCGTATTCCTTGAAACCCACCTTCTCCGAATACTCGGCAAAACAGTAATCTTTTCCCTCTTTGACTTTCAACCGCTCCAATACCGGTAAATAAATACTGTTCGGGAAAGCCTTCTTGAAACCTATCACTTGTCGGGCCAGTGCTACCGAATCCATCATTCCGGCCGATACATTAATAATCAATGTATTCGCAATCTCCATCTCTTGCTCTTTGCTATCGAGATATTTAAATGACGCATATATATAATCTATTCCCAAATTCAGGGTATCTCCTGGAATCAATCCCAACCTTCTTAATTCACCTTTATTTCCTACACATAACCCATCCTCTTGGAGTACCGGATAACGTTCATACAACCGGTTCAGATCGGAATAGAATGTAACCGAATCCGTCTTCTGAAAACAAAGATTCTTTACTGACAGCCCAATAGACCCGGCGCGAAACAAATAATCGTCGATAACAATCCCTTTGGCATAACGTACGAAGGCCGAATCTATATCACACGCCTGTTCGATACTGTCAATCCGACGCAAATAGGTCTGAATTTCCCGGTCGATAAAGTTATAAAACGAACTGTCCGTCCGGCACTGAAGATAGGCCTCCATGGTCCGGTTTATCCGTTGTGCTCCTGATCCTTTTTTCACTTCGTACAGCAGCTGTTGTAATTCGGCTCCCGTCCCCTCGAATCGAGGAGGTTGTAGCGTATCCAAATATATGGAAAGCTGTGCCCCCTTGCTCATAAAGAAATTGGCACTGCCGGATAATTGGAACCTTGGATCGGATTTTATACTAACACAAAAAGACCGGATCGAATCGGGGATAGTAACAGACAGACAGTCTCCGACCGTATCGTATTCGGCAATATAATCTGTGTAAAGGTAGTTTTGTATCCCTCTAATTGAATAAATCAGGCTTACCTTTTTCTCGATGGTCGAATCCGGGAAGTAGAGGGTCAGCGTCTTTTTGTCATGTCCGCCGTCGGCACTACATGAGTGCAAGAAGAGTATTCCGACCAGAATTTTCATGACGGACCATCGTCGAAATAGAGAAATCAAGGGTGTCTCATTGGCATATTATATATATTTAACATACATCGCCTGATAAATACAACCAAAAACACCAAAACAAACAAAAATTTTTCAATTTTAATTACACAAACCCACATCTATATTATTTAAACACAACAAACCCACTTTATCTTAATCTTCTTTTTAAATCGTATTACATGTATATACAAAAAAACACTCCGAGCATAGCTATACTCGGAGTGACCATCATTCTATGTTTTTTTTATTTTTGGGAGGTGTTTCGTTTTTCAAACAGGGACTCCATTTGCTCCAGGGATTTACCCTTCGTCTCCGGGACAAACTTATACATGAACAAAGCCGACAACAGGGCCATCAGTGCATAAATCCAGTAGGCAAAACCGTGATGGAACGTATCGATCAGATAGGTCGACTTATCCATCATCGGGAAAGTCCACGACACCAGATAGTTCGCACACCACTGAGCCGCAACGGCCAAAGCCATCGCCTGCCCCCGTATCTTGTTCGGAAAGATCTCCGCCAACAACACCCAGCAGACCGGTCCCCACGAAACAGCGAAAGAGGCCGTGTAAGCCAACATGGCAAGTAAAGAAAGCAATCCCATGTGCTCCGTATAGAACGTGAATCCCAGCGTAATCATACTGACCATCATACCCAAACTACCTATAATCATCAACGGGCGACGTCCGAAACGGTCCACGGTGAAGATCGCCAGTGTCGTGAACGAAAGGTTGATAACACCCACGATAATGGTCTGCATCAGAGCTGCATTGGTACCCATACCCATATTGCGGAAAATTTCGGGCGCATAGTAGAGTACAACATTGATCCCCACAAACTGCTGAAAAACGGACAACAGGATTCCGATCACGATCACAGCCACGCCACAACTGAATAGTTTAGCCTTAACTACCCCCCGTAATGACTCGCGAATACTCTCTACTTCCGCCTGGGTATCCCGACGTGGATCGACCCGTTTTAGAATCGTTTCCGCCTTCTCGATCCGTCCCTTCATGACCAACCAACGAGGACTCTCGGGAACGCAAAAGATCAAGATGAGCAGAAGCATTGCAGGCACTACCTCCGAAAGGAACATCAACCGCCACCCCGTATGGGTCAGCCACTCCTCATCACCGCTCAGGGCGATCGTGTAATTGACGAAATAGACCACCAGCATACCGAAGATGATGGCAAACTGATTCCACGACACCAATCCACCGCGTTTCTCGGCCGGAGCCATTTCTGCAATATACATCGGTGACAACATCGAGGCTAAGCCGACGCCAACCCCTCCGATGATCCGATAAACGACAAAACAAACCAGGAATTCATGCGGTTGCCCTGCAGGGAATCCCATCTCCGGATAAGCTGATCCGATCGCAGACAATACGAACAGCAGTGCTGCAATCATCAGACTTCGTTTACGTCCCAAACGGGTAGCCATAAATCCTCCGATCATTCCGCCGACAACGCATCCGATCAGTGCACTCGATACGGCAAAACCCAACAGCGAACTGGCTGCTGTCTCATCCAACCCCAACGGATCGACAAAGTTGATCTCGAGATACTTTACCGTACCCGAAATAACCGCCGTGTCGTATCCGAACAACAAACCGCCCAATGTCGCGACCAACGTCAGAAACATCAGGTAGCTATTACTATTTTTTTTCATTTCAGGTTAGTTTTAAACTATTGAAAGCGATCGTCCAAAATAAGGACGATCGCTCAATAAAAACTACTACAAGACTACATATACATAGTCAACAACTGTTCGTATTTCTCTTGTTTTCCGCTGATCGTAGCAGGTTCACCCGCTGAAGCCGCATAATCACGCAGATTTTCAAGCGTCAGTTTTCCCTGTTCAAACTCTGCTCCCTTACCTGCATCGAACGAGGCATAACGCTGTGCACGCCATTCTTCCAAGGACGAATTTTTCAAGATTTCGTCAGCAATAATCAATGCATGGGCAAACGTATCCATTCCGGTAATGTGAGCAATGAACAGATCCTCCACATCGGTCGAATTTCTACGGATCTTGGCATCGAAATTCACACCTCCGGTACCGAATCCGCCTTTTCTCAGGATAACCAGCATGGCTTCTACCGTCTCTTGCAAATTCACTGGGAACTGGTCGGTATCCCAACCGTTCTGAGCATCGCCCCGATTGGCATCGATGCTGCCCAACATACCTGCATCTACTGCACACTGCAACTCGTGTTCGAAAGTGTGTCCAGCCAATGTAGCGTGGTTCACCTCGATATTGACCTTGAAGTCCTTGTCCAGACCGTAATGACGCAAAAATCCGATCACGGTCTCCGTATCGAAGTCATACTGATGTTTGGTAGGTTCCATTGGCTTGGGCTCAACGAGGAAAGTTCCCTTGAATCCGTTGCGACGAGCATAATCCCGCGCCATCGTCAACATCATCGCCAGATGTTCTTTCTCCCGTTTCATATCGGTATTCAGCAGGGACATGTAACCTTCACGCCCACCCCAGAACACATAATTTTCTCCGCCAAGGGCAATCGTCGCATCGATCGCATTCTTGATCTGCGTACCAGCATAAGCCACGGCACCGAAATCGGGATTCGTCGCCGCACCGTTCATGTAGCGGGGATTACTGAACACATTGGCTGTTCCCCAAAGCAGCTTAATACCGGTCTCTTTCTGTTTCTGTTTAGCATAATCGACGATCGCCTGCATATTCTTTTCATAAGCAGCGACACCCTGTCCCTCCCGAATCAGATCGACATCGTGGAAACAGTAGTACGGGGCACCGATTTTAACGAAAAAGTCGAACGCCGAATCCATTTTCGCCTTGGCCTGTTCAACAGGATCTGCAATTCCGGCCCACGGGAAAACATGTGTCGCCGTACCGAACGGATCGCTTCCGTCTGCACAGAATGAGTGCCAGTAGGCGATCGCAAAACGCAACTGTTCTTTTAGGGTTTTACCTCCGACGATACGATTCTCGTCATACCAACGAAAAGCCAGCGGATTCTTCGACTCCGGACCTTCGTATTTGATCTTGTCAAATTTTGAAAACATCGATTCTTTCATTGTCGTAAATTATTTATGATGAAACATTTTTATGAAAATATACCTTACTTGTTCGTTTGTTTAAGCTGAGATTCCAACTCGTTTCGCCAAACAGCATATCCCTGTTCCAACGTCTCGCGAATCGCCGGATCAGGATGCACCTCATCGATTTTTTTCAACGAAGCAAACGCCTCTTCGCGCGAAGCATACAATCCGGCACCTAATGCAGCCCCACGAGCTGCACCCAAAGCTCCATCCGTATTGTAGAGCTCAATATCGACGCCACACAATGTAGCCAATGTTTTACGGAAAATAGGACTGAGGAACAGATTGGCCCGACCGGCCCGAATCACACGAGGCTGAAGTCCCGTCTCCCGCATGATGTCCATTCCATACCGGAATGCATAGGCGATTCCCTCCTGAGCTGCCCGCAACAGATGGAAACGGCTGTGACGATTCAGATCCACCCCAGCAACGACTGCTCCGGTATAACGGTTCTCCAACATCCGTTCAGCTCCATTTCCGAACGGTAACATCACCACACCGTCGCTACCGGCCGGAACCGCTTCACATTGCCGGTTGATCTCGGCATAATCCATATCGGGAGCCATCATCCGTTTGGCCCATGCATTGAGGATTCCGGTACCGTTGATGCACAACAACACGCCGTAACGCGGCCCCTTTACCCCATGATTCACATGCAGGAAGGTGTTCACCCGCGAAAGCCGGTCGGGTCGCGGTACGTCGGTCACGCCATAGACCACTCCGGAGGTTCCCCCGGTAGCCGCAACCTCACCCGGATCGAGCACATTCAACGAAAAGGCATTGTTCGGCTGATCGCCGGCCCGATAGGTCACCGGCGTCCCTTCAGCAAGACCCAACTCCGCCGCTGCGGCCGCATGCACATATGCCTGCACACCGATCGAGGGCTTTTCAGCGGGGATTGTATCCGGATCGATTCCGTAGTGCGAAACGACAAAATCGGCCCGATGGTCCTCCTTGAAATCCCATAAAATCTGTTCGGAGAGACCGCTCCGCGTGGTCGACAAATCCCCTGTCAGGCGATACAGAATATAATCACCGGGCAGCATAAACCGATCGATTTGCGCAAAGAGTTCCGGCTCATGTTCCTTCACCCAAGCCAATTTCGAGGCGGTAAAATTTCCAGGCGAATTCAGCAGATGCTCCAGACAGAGCTCCGGTCCCAGTGTCTCAAAAGCTTTCTGTCCAATCTCCACGGCACGGCTGTCGCACCAGATGATCGACTTACGCAAAGGTTTTCCGGCTCGATCGAGGCAAACGAGCCCGTGCATCTGATAGGTGATCCCGATCGCACGAATCGATTCCGCCCCGACTTGAGATACCAATTTTCGAATTCCCTCTCCGACATATTTCCACCACAACTGCGGATCCTGCTCGGCCCATCCGCTCTGCACGGCATCAATAGGCATCTCGGTCGCAGGCAGTGTAACGGCACAAGGACATTCACCCGTTTCCACCTCTAACAAGGCTACCTTAACAGAAGAACTTCCAACGTCTATTCCCAGTGTATACATAATTCTGATATTTTACATTTCAACAACATTCGATTAATTTTCAGAGCCCGTATTTTCTTCCAACATAACGAAAGTGTATGTCCGACCGGGCTGCGTCTCTATATCATAAACATATTTATCAGGAAGCTTTACCCCACTTAAAGGAGCTTGTGGTGCAACAACAACCTGTTGTACTTCGGGTAGCAGGAACAACGGATTCGGATTCTCTCCCGTCGCAGGCTGCAACGGTTTCCCGTTTTTCATGCACAACGGCACTGACGACCGGATGCGGCAATTTCCACCGACGGTCGAACGGATCACCACACGCCGGACCGCACGATCGGCCCATTCCAGCTCCACAATTTCAAAACCGCCACGGGCCCGCAATCCCGCCACTCGACCCGACGTCCACACATCGGGCAACGCCGGCAAAAGATCGATCACTCCGTCGTGGCTCTGCATCAGCATCTCGGCAATTCCGGCCGCACAACCGAAATTTCCGTCAATCTGGAAAGGTGGATGTGCATCGAAAAGGTTCGGATAGGTACCTCCTGTTTCAGCTCCGGATCCTTCTGGTTTAATCTGATCGGTGATCAGCTTGTAGGCATGGTTACCATCCAGAAAACGGGCCCACAGACACACTTTCCATCCCATAGACCATCCGGTCGAGGCGTCTCCTCGATGAATGAGCGACGTACGGGCCGCCTCGAACAGTTCCGGCGTACGGTAGGCCGAAATCAACTGTCCCGGGAAAAGCCCCCACAGGTGCGAAACATGCCGATGGTGATCGTCGGGACTGTCCCAGTCATGCAACAACCACTCTTGCAGCTGACCCCAACTTCCAACCCGCAAAGGGGCCAATCGCTTCTGGGTTTTCCGCAACTCCTCTGCCAATGAATCGTCTACCCCGAGCGTTTCGGCCGCAGCGATCGTACTTGAAAACAGCTCATACACCATCTGGTTATCCATTGTCGCCCCATCCAACACAGAACGGTCAATTCCCTTGGCAGCAGGCCAATTTTCGGGCGAAAGCGAAGGTGTACACACCCAAAGCCCTGTTTTGGGATCAGGCACCAAAAAATCGAGGAAAAACTCACTGGCTCCCTTCATCAACGGATATACTTCGGCAAGATAGCTCGTATCCCCGTTATACAGATAGCGGTCCCACAGGTGCTGGCAGAACCATGCATTCGCGGTAGGCCACATGCCGCTGAGCGGCGAGTCGACCATTCCGCTGATACGCCACAAGTCCGTATTGTGGTGTACCGTCCAGCCCCTTGCTCCGTACATCTGCTCCGCAGCCTCACGTCCCGTCACTCCGAGCTCCTCGATCATCTTCAGTAACGGTTCGTGCATTTCGGGAAGGTTCGCCACCTCTGCCGGCCAATAGTTCATCTCGGTATTGATATTGATCGTGTATTTGGAGTCCCATGCCGGCATGGTCTGGTGATTCCAGATGCCCTGTAATGTCGCCGGCTGAGTTCCGGGCTGCGACGACGAAATCAACAGATACCGTCCGAATTGAAAATAAAGTGCCGCCATCTGCGGATCGAAATGGGTTGCAAACTCACGAACCCGCACATCGGTCGGCTTTTGAGCCTGAGCATTGGTTCCCAAATCGAGCGAAACGCGATCAAACCATGTGCTGTATCGAGCCGAATGGTCTGCCAACATTCGTTTATATCCTTTCTTCTTTTTTATAACATGTCCCAAATAGCGGTCACACCGGGCCACCGGATCACCCGATACATCCCGATAGTTATTGAAATTGGTCGCAATGGAGATCAGGATGGTCACCGCATCCGCCCCGGAAACCGAGACTCCCGTCGTATCACTCTGCATCGTACCGCCTTCTGGTATAATCTGTGCCACTGTTCTGTACCGTATCTGTCCAGGGATGGTCTCGTGATCATCCGTGCGGCCGTCTATGATCAACCGACCGTTCCTCTCCGTTGAGACCACATAATCTTTCATCGGCGACCCGAAACGCATCCGAAACGAAATCCGATCCTTTTCAGAAGCGGTCAACCGCACCACAATCACCGAATCAGCAAAAGACGAAAACACTTCTCGTCGGTATTGCACCTCCCCGACCTTATAGGAGACCGTCGCTACGGCCCGCTCTAAATCCAACTCCCGGTAATACTCCGTAAAGGTTTCGTGTCCGGGAAAATCGAGGAACAGCGATCCGGCCGTCTGATAGGGCATCCCATGCGATGCGTTCAACGAGACCTTTTGCGCACATAAATCCGAGGCCTCTCGATAGCGTCCCTCGAAAATCAATCGTCGGATTTCGGGCAAAGCCTCCCGTGCCTCAGGATTGATGTTATTATGCGGGCCTCCGGCCCAAATCGTCTCTTCATTCAGATACAACTCCTCCGTAGCGGGACCACCCGCTACCATTACCCCTAAACGTCCGTTCCCGAGTGGAAGAGCCTCTTCCCATCGTGTCGCAGGCCCTTTATACCACAGTTTCAGATCGGATGCCGACATCGAATGTATAGTAAAAAACCATACGGCACATACCCCAAAAAGTATTCGTCTCATATCACTCATTTTATTTAAGGGTGGTCATTTACACTTGCCAGTTAATAAAATTCAGTCTAAATTTCAATCGATTATCTTTCAAGAATTTACTCTTATCGAAAGTATAATACATTGCCGGTTTATGTGCTACATTCTTCTCTTTTTCTCCGGTTGCCCGTATGTAATCCGAAGACAGCACCTTCTTCCGAAAATTACGGTTGTCGATCTCTATACCGAGAATGGCCTCATAAAGGGATTGAAGCTGGCGAAGCGTAAACTTACGAGGCAATAGCTCGAAAGCAATTGGCTCCGCAAGAAACTGTTTACCAAGTACTTCTAATGCCCTGGCTAAAATTTGTTTATGGTCCATCGCCAGCCGGCAAACCGACTCCACATCGAACCACCTGGCCCCTTTCTCCTCAACTGAAACCAACAACCGGCGGTCAAGTTTGACAAGCGAGTAATAAACAACCGTAACCACCCGTGTCGTATTGACATGATAGTACTCATTCAACCACTTTAATTCATCACCCGACACTCGATCGGGATGAGAAAATACATGCATTTGCCTCAGATAGATATCCCGGGTAGCCGTATATTTTCCCAAAGTACGGTAAGCCGAACTCCGAAGGTCTTCGTTCTCATAGATCAGATCTCCAGGCAGTTTATAGTCGACGACAGGAATTCCGGCTTCATTGATAAAATCGCGTCGCACAAGCAGTACTTTCAACGATTTCCCGTCGAAACCAAAAATAACACAATCGACCGACAAAGAGTGATTCGTTTGCGGAGACATAAAATCGTAGTTTTAGGTTCAGACAGCATCGGAATACAATCCGAAAACACTGTATTACAAAACTATCACTTCGCCCCCACAAAAACAAACTTATCGTATATTTTACGATAACCGTTTTATTCCCCAAAGCAACTATTCTATAAATCAACAAAATATCCCTTCACTTTAAATACACAATTGATACGTTTACTCAAACAATCAATCATACTTTTATGTATTTTATTACCTCAAAAAAGGCCAAAAGATCTATTAACCGTTAAATATTAAAAATAAGACTCTTGATACCCTTCCTAAAAAAAGCACTGCTGATTTTTCAAAAACCTCCTCTATTTTACAAACACAAACAACAATAGAACACGACCTGCTTCCGTTTATCTAGCAATACCAAAATACAACGATAAGGTATAACAATTAGGCCTATTTATTCGCTGAAAAACAAAAATTTACACATATAACCGTTACGATTTATTTTTACACAAACCCTTCAAATCAAACAATTGGTTCAATAAACAAATGAAGTTTATCACAAAAATTAATTCAATAAAGTATCATCCCGCTATTTGTTTTTGAGTTTTTGCTACATTTAGCCCCTGAAAAAATACGTTTATGCAACAAAAGAACAAACTATTCCTCTCACTAAGAGAAATTTACAAATCGAGCAACATCGATTATTTTAGTAGTTCTCTTCTGAAAAAGAAACTCTCCCACTCCGTTTCCATTCTTTGTGCCACATCTCTTTGTACCCTTTTACTCTACTCATGTAAAGAGACAGTCATTGAGCATCCTGTTGTTGAGGTCGAAGAGGTAGGTACAGACAATGTCGAGATCTACGGCGATTATGTTGGTTCGATCCGGGCTATTCAGAGTGTAGAGATCCGGGCCCGAGTCGAGGGTTTCCTGGAACGCATCACCTTCGATGAAGGAAAGCTGGTTCGGGCTTCAGAACCGCTTTTTTATATCAACGACGCCCTCTATAAAGCCCGAGTGGAAAAAGCTAAAGCACAGCTAAAAAAAGATGAAGCACAGGCAGCCAAAGCCGAACGCGATGTCAACCGGCTGACTCCGCTCTATGAGCAGAACGCGGCCAGCCGACTCGATCTGGACAACGCCGAAGCCGCATTGGACATGGCTAAAGCCAGTGTTGCCATGAGTAAAGCCGACCTGGCCCAAGCCGAACTGGAATTGAGCTACACTGTCGTCCGCTCTCCTCTGGACGGATACATCAGTGAACGTTACGTAGACGTCGGTACTTTGGTCGGCAAAAACAACTCTTCGCTGCTGGCTACGGTCGTAAAACGGGACACGGTGCTGGTCGAATTCAAGCTGACCGCGTTAGACTATCTGCGCAGTCAACGACGTAATGTCCATCTGGGAGAACTCGACACTACTCGTTCGTGGCAACCCTCCGTAACGGTCACTCTGGCCGACGGATCGGTGTATGGAGAACAGGGTATCGTCGATTTCGCATCGCCACAGGTTGACCCCCAGACGGGTACTTTCGGAGTACGGGCTGAACTGCCGAATCCTCATCAGGTTCTTCTGCCCGGACAATTTACGCGAGTCCGGTTATTGCTCGACGTCATGGAAAATGCAACCGTCGTACCTCGAAAAGCCATCGTGATCGAGAAAGGCGGTGCGTTCATCTTCACCGTACGAGCCGATAGTGTGGCAGAAAAACGCTATATCGAGCTCGGTCCTGAACAAGAAAACCGGATTGTTGTAACGAGAGGTCTGGTTCCCGGAGAATTGATCGTAACCGAAGGATACCAGAAACTGACACCTGGAGAAAAGGTTTCATACAAAATATCCGGAGCAATTACAACTGATCGAAATGTCAGCGACAGTACACATGTAGTGTCTCACGAGACACAGCAAGGCGATTCGAGCCAAATACTTCTCCAAAGGGACTCAATAACAATGTCCCAAACCGACACTTCTAAACGGAAAAATCGATGAAACCGGGATTCTTTATCGACCGTCCTATCTTTTCGACGGTCCTCTCCATACTGATCGTATTGATCGGCATCATCGGTCTCACCTCGCTGCCGGTCGAGCAATATCCACAGATCACGCCTCCGATCGTCAAGATTTCGACCTCCTACCCCGGAGCAAATGCTACGACCGTATCGCAGGCTGTTGCAACTCCGATCGAACAGGAACTCAACGGAACTCCCGGCATGCTTTACATGGAGTCGAGCAGCTCCAACTCCGGAGGACTTTCCATTACCGTAACGTTCGACATCGGAGTGAATGCCGATCTGGCTGCCGTCGAGGTGCAGAACCGGGTCAAGCTGGCCGAAACCCGTCTACCGGCCGAAGTACTTCAGAACGGTATTTCGGTGGAAAAACAGGCAGCCAACCAACTGCTCACGATCGCCTTGACTTCGGATGATCCGAAATTCGACGAAATATACCTCAGTAACTATGCGACAATCAACGTTCTGGACGTTCTCCGCCGAATTCCTGGAGTCGGACGTGTTTCGAACGTGGGAAGTCGGTATTACGGAATGCAAATATGGGTATATCCCGACAAGCTGGCCAGTTTCGGACTTACGGTCAAGGACCTGCAAAGTGCCCTGAACGACCAGAACCGGGAGTCGGCTGCCGGAGAGTTGGGCAAGCCACCCATGTCGAGTACCGATGTTACCATCCCGATTACGGCACAAGGCCGTCTGTCGAGTGTCACGCAATTCGAGGACATCGTCATCCGGGCGAATCCTGATGGTTCGTTTATCCGGATGCGAGACGTAGCACGTGTCTCTCTTGAAGCATCGTCCTACAACACGGAGAGCGGATTGAACGGCAAAAATGCCGCCATCCTCAGTGTGTACCTGCTTCCGGGAGCAAATGCAATGGAAGTAGCCGACGAGGTTAAAGAGGCGATGAAAGATATCTCAAAAGATTTTCCCGAGGGATTGGAATATCTTCTGCCGTTTGATATGACCGAATACATCTCCGAATCGATCCATGAAGTCTACAAGACCCTTTTCGAAGCGCTGTTTCTGGTCATTCTGGTAGTCTACCTGTCGCTGCAAAACTGGAGATCGGCCCTCATTCCGATCATTGCAGTCCCCATTTCGTTAGTCGGAACCTTCGGCTTCATGCTGATCATGGGATTTTCGCTGAACACGCTGACCCTTTTAGGTCTTGTCTTGGCGATCGGTATTGTTGTCGATGATGCGATCGTTGTCGTCGAGAACGTTGAACGAATCATCGAAACGGAACGGGTTTCTCCCCGCGAAGCGACCCACCGGGCCATGAAAGAACTGACTGGCGCCCTGATCGCCACCTCACTGATTCTGGCCGCCGTATTCGTCCCCGTAAGTTTCCTTTCCGGTATTACGGGATCTCTTTTCCGCCAATTTGCAGTAACGATCGTCGTCTCCGTCCTGATCTCGGCTGTCGTAGCCCTTACTTTAAGTCCCGCTCTGTGCGCAATCATTCTTCGTCCAAAAAGCCACGAAAAGAAAAACTTCCTGTTCCGAAAAATCAATATCTGGCTCAATAAGGGCAACAAAAAGTACACCGGAATTTTACAACGGATTTTCCATGCACCGCGTCGGATGCTCGTTGCTTTCGGCATGGTTCTGATTGCCATCTTCGTCCTGAACAAATTCATTGCGACAGGATTCATACCCCAGGAGGATCAGGGATACTTCACGGTCGAACTGGCCATGCCCGACGGTACCTCTATCGAACGTATGAGAAAAGTGAGCGAACGGGCCATCGACTACATCAACCGCCACGAAGCCGTAGAGTACGTGCAGAATGTCACCGGACAAAGCCCCCGTGTCGGGACCAATCAGGGACGGACCACACTAACCGTCATTCTCAAGCCATGGAACGAACGGAACCAAACGGTCGAAGAGGTGATGCACGACATCCAACGGGAGTTCCACAACTATCCAGAGGTAAGCGTATATACCAGCCGGCCGCCAGTTGTTCCGGGATTGGGTGCTGCAGGTGGAGTCGAGATGCAGCTGCAGGCCCGTTCCGATGCGACGTGGGACGATTTGGTCGCTGCGGTCGACACGTTCAAATACTATGCGGCAAACGCCAAAGAGCTGGCCAACGTCTCCACATCGCTGCAATCCGAAATTCCGCAGCTCTACTTTGATGTCGACCGCGATCAGGCCATGTCACTCGGGGTACCGTTGTCGGATATCTTCTCTACGATGAAAGCCTATTTGGGTTCGGTATATGTCAACGATTTCAATATGTTCAACCGAATCTACCGGGTATACATCCAGGCCGACCAATCGTTCCGTGAGACAAGCGACGACATCAACCTCTTCTTCGTCCGGGGTAAACAGGGAACGATGATTCCGCTCACGGCTTTGGGCAAAACGTCCTACACGACCGGACCGGGCAGCATCACCCGTTTCAACATGTATACGTCGGCCCCGATGCAGGCGACACCCGCTCCGGGATACAGCTCGGGACAGGCCATGGAGGCGATCACCCGCATCGTGGATGAACACCTGCCCGAAAACATCGGACTGGCATGGAGCGGACTCTCGTTCCAAGAACAGAAGGCTTCGGGACAGACCGGCAAGGTGATGGCGCTCGTGCTAATTTTCGTCTTCCTTTTCCTCGCTGCACTGTATGAAAGCTGGAGTGTTCCAATGGCCGTATTGCTTTCACTACCCGTTGCCGCTTTAGGCGCCTATTTTGGAATCGCCCTCATCGGGTTGGAAAACGACATCTATTTTCAGATCGGTATGGTCACCCTAATGGGTCTTGCCGCAAAGAACGCTATTTTGATCGTCGAATTCGCCAAGATACAAACAGACCAAGGTGTTCCGCCGGCCAAGGCGGCCATCGAAGCGGCCCGGCTCCGTTTCCGCCCCATCCTGATGACCTCACTCGCCTTCGTGCTGGGTATGTTGCCCATGGTGCTTGCATCCGGACCCGGATCGGCCAGCCGCCATTCAGTCGGTACCGGTGTATTCTTCGGCATGCTGGTCGCCATTACGGTGGGAATCGTTCTGGTTCCGTTCTTCTATGTCATGATCTACAAGGCCAAAGAACGGTTCAACCTGCCCGAATTTGCCTTTATTGGTCGCTGGAAACAGGGAATTAAAGAGAGAATTCCCAAAATTCAACTGACCTATCCGAACAAAAAGAAAACAAACGAAAAAAATGAGCGTTCTAAGAAATAACAACCTGCTTCGTCTGACAGCCATAGGAATTCTGTTGCTGTCATTGGAAGCATGCCGTGTCGGGAGAGTCCATTCGCTTCCAGAGATGGATCTTCCGGAGACTTTCGAAGGTGTTTCCTCTGATTCGAGCCATATGGCCGATATCGGCTGGAGTACGTTCTATTCCGATACGACGCTCCAGAAACTGATCGATCGCGCATTGCAAAACAACCAAAACCTGCTGATCGCCGCAGAACGGATCAAGGAGCTGGCTGCCGCCAAACGTATCCGGTTTGCCGACATGTTTCCCGCCGTCGGTGTAGATGTATATGCCAATCGGGAATACCTCAACTACGAAGGGAAGAATAAGGAATACGATCCGGAAATCGGAGCCAAATTCACCATCGGCTGGGAGGTAGACCTCTGGGGAAACCTGCGGTGGAAACACGAAGCAGCACTGGCCGAATACCTCCAATCCGTAGAGGCCCAAAAGGCGCTCCAGCTTACGGTCGTGGCACAGGTCGCACAGATATACTTCGAACTCCAATCGCTCGACCGGGAGTTGGAGATCGTACGGCAAACCCTCGACGCACGGCGCCAGGCGGTACATTTCGTAAAGCTGCGGTATGATGGAGGGGTTACATCGGAAATTCCCTACCGGCAGAGTTTGGTGGAGCTGGCCCGGACCGAAACCCTCATCCCGAAACTCGAGGAGGAGATCAAACTCAAGGAGCATGACATGTCCGTTCTGCTGGGTGAGTTTCCGGGAAAGATTCCGCGTGGACCAATCGAACAGCAGAAATTTCTGGATTCACTTCCAATCGATCTTCCCTCGTCGCTGTTAGAGCGGCGTCCGGATATCCGTCAAGCCGAAGAGCGGCTACGACAGGCCAATGCCGAAGTGGGGGTAGCCAAAACCGACATGTTCCCGAAACTCCGATTGTCGGCACTGCTGGGTGGCGAAAATACCGATCTGTCGACCTTCTTCAGCAGTCCTACGTGGTATGTAGCGGGAGATCTGGTGAGTCCGCTGTTCCAGATGGGACGCAAAAAGGCAGCCTATAGAGCAGCTCAAGCAGCTCACCAACAAGAAGTTCATCGTTACCAACAAACCGTACTGGAAGTATTCAAAGAGGTCGAAAATGCCCTTACCTCATTCAACAAGTGTAAGGAGATCCGTCGTTCGGCCGATGCATTGTACCGATCCGCCAGCTCCTATCACGATCTGGCCATGCTACAGTATGTCAACGGGATCATCAGTTACATCGAAGTGCTTGATGCACAACGGCAGATGTTCGATGCCGAAATTGCGGTAAACGACGCCATGCTCAGTGAGTGGACCTCGATGGTCGCACTCTATAAGGCTTTAGGCGGGGGGATCCAAGAGTAGACAGGGCAAAATCTATGTCCGGGATTTATTTCAGCGGCGTCCGGTTACAAATCACGACCGGACGCTTCTTTTTGCATTGGTGTCCGGACATTTCCAAAATCGGCTCTAATCGACTGCCATCAGCTCATCAAGAACAATGAAAGCCGATGCATTAAAAACAATGGATTAATAACCAATAGGTCTGAAGACTCATACGTCCAATAATCGGATATAGATCCGTCTCCTTCGGTACCCTTATTCATCGGGGTACTCCAATCCAACAAATAAACCCTCTACACGAGACTCCGCCGCCTGCAAAAAACTCATTTCGGATTCAGATTTATCACACCCCTCCACATACTCACTACCCTATTAAATAAAAAAAGCAAAGTCCGAACCGAACTTTGCGACACGATCCTTCGACCGTCTATTGAAAACTCCGTCCGAGAAACGGAAAACAAGCTTCAAAAACGCAAAGCACCTGCGTTTCGAATCCGGCTCCGAACAAGGAGGACCCTATTGCTGATCCCGAGCCATCTCCTGTCTCAACTTCTCCTTCCACTCCTCGGGCATTTCGAACGAGTGCTGCTCGTCGAAATTATAGGCTACCATAACAGCCGTACACTCCGTCTTGACCTCCTGCGTCTCGGAGTTCACCAATTTGTGCTCGAGCGTAAAACTCTTGTTCCCGATACGGGCCACACGCGTATAGACTACGATCGGCTCGTCCCTGCGGGTCTGCACGATATAATGGGTCTGACTCGCCACGATGATCAGTCCGGCCGATCCCCAAAAAGGCGTCAAACCGAGTACCTGCTTGTAAAAATCACATTTTCCTAAATCGAAATAGTGTTGCTGATTGACGTTATTGACGTGTCCCAAAATGTCGATATCGGCAAAACGCATCTGAATTTTTGTCTCTATCATACTTCTCTACACCTTATTACTAATTTTATATCTTTTCTTATGCTCTGAGTATCGTCACCTCACCATCAATGCCAACACGGATAATCGACGAAGCCTTCCGGGTCGGTTTTCCTTCGCAGGAGAGATCCGCCACCCAATCGACACCCCGCATGATCTTCCCCGAAATTTCACTGAAGGTCGCAGGAGTGGGCTGCCCCGAGATATTGGCCGACGTCGACACCAACGGACGGTTCAGCTTATGGATCAACCGTCTGCAAAAATCATGGTCAGGAATACGAATCCCTAACGTTTCCTCTTCGGGAATCAGATTCTCGGCAACCCCGCAAGCCCCGGGCAATATCAGGGTCAACGGCTTATCGGCCACCTCAAAGAGCTGCCATGCCACTTCGGGTACCTTCTTTATGTATAACGAAACCTTATCGAGATGATCCAACAATACGAGCATGCTTTTCTTGTTGACACTTTTTTTCAACGCATAAATGCGCTCAACCGCTTCGGCATTGGTTGCATCGCACCCGATACCCCATACCGTATCGGTCGGATAGAGGATGACACCTCCGCGCCGAAGTACCTCCAAAGCCTGATAAATCTGATCTTCTGCCATAAACTCAATCGTATAAACCGCACAAAAGTAGTCTATTTTATCACGATTTCCATACCATACCGTGGGGATTTTTCCGTATTTGCAGCCGCAGTCCCTGCTCGTTCCATTTCGTCCACCGCTCACCGTCTAAACGGTTTGGTCTCACACCACACGCCTTTCGTGTTCCGTCAGGCGTTACCCTTCAATAGGCCCCGAAGCAAATACACCTGGATCTCCGAACAAAAACGTCAACCGATAACTTGCTTTGCTCTATTCGCCGACCTCCAATCCCATAATGTAGTCGTTCATATAGTATCCGTTTCCTATATCGAAATCGCCCGACCGCAGCTTTTTCATCCCCATCTTCTCATAAAAATGAAGTGCCCCGTTCTCTCTATTTACATTGAGTTCAACGGAACACTTTTCAGGATGTAACTCTTTTACCGCTTCTACGGCACGTTCAAAAAGTTTTTTACCTACACCTTTCCCCTGCATTTCCGGAAGGACATAGATTTTCTGGAGATGGAACAGATCAGCGCCCTCCTGCTGGATCGACACATAACCCACCGGCTTTCCCTCCTCGAAAGCCAAATAGTAGATGTGCCCCTCTTCGAGCATCTGTTTTTTCAGATTCGGAATGGAGTACATCCATTCCATCATATAGTCGATCTGATCTTTCGTCAATATGCGGGCATAAGTCTCGGGGAAGGCGATCTCCGCTATCGATCGGATCGTATCACAATCGGCTACTGTCGATTTTCGTATCTCTATCATCTTTCTCTTATCGTTTATCGGATGTTCAAAAGACATCCAAAGATTTTTCTGTTTATACATGATATCAATGGACACATCTCCTCCTCATCACTCTCTACCTGATAGGGTACGGAGCTAACAAAGCTACAAAAAATATCGAAAACTTATAATCGAACTACGCGTCAAGCTAGTATTGATCGTTCCAGGAAACAACCGACCTTCGCTATTTTGAACCTTTTTCAAACAAAATAGCCCTCCGTTTATTCGAATCACAACTGAATACGTAACCTTTTATGCTTTTTTTTCGATCCGACGGAGAATGCTCCGCATACCCAGACAAGCCAGAAAGAAATAAGCTCCAGTTAACACCCACAAGGTTATCACCTGTTTGGATACTTCTGAGAGAGTGGCTCCCATCGTCTGAATCCGAAGGAACCCATCTACTCCACTACTGCTAGGTACGATCTTACCTATCATATAGAGCCAATCGGGAATACACTCCCTGGGCAGCGAGGCCCCGCTCAACATCAGGAATGGAATCGAGGTAAACAATAAAAGGATCAATGAATTCTCTCTGTACTTGAATAACGTAGAGAGTGCGATTCCTCCAAAGATACAGGCTAAAACATATGGAATAAGGAAGGCAATCAGTGTTTGTGGCGCCCCGTTCTGCGGATAACCGAAGAAATAATAGTGCACCCCAAGCACATACAACAGATTGAACAGAGAGATCAACATGTAGACGGCTGATTTTCCGAGTACGATTGGCAACACAGCCATCCGCTTCTCACCGACCGGAATCAACGTCTGATAGAGCCTCTTCTCGCGCCACGTTCCCCCAACCATACCGATACCGATCAGCAACGTCTGCTGGATGATCACCATAATGATCGCCGGCATAATAAAGGTCGCATATCCACCATACGGATTGTACAGATTCTTGATGGTCAGCACCACCGGATCGCTCAGAGCTTTTGCCTGTTCAGACTGGGCTCCACTGGAGACAAAACGCGTCCATTCAACCTCCAGTCCCGATTGCAACACACTCCGTGTCACGTCATAGAATACCTGCCGGTACATCAGAAAATAGCTGGCATCCGTATAGATTGACAAGTTGATTTTTTCGTTGCGGTACAGTTTTTTCTCGTAATCGGCCGGAATAACGATAATCCCGTTGATCTTGCGGTCGTACAATAGGTTTTGTGCCTCTTTCAGGCTTGTGGGCTTGTAAGCGATCAACAAATTGGGTGTTGCATCGAACATCCGGATCAAATCACGACTGGCTGGTGTACGGCTCTCATCCACAACTGCTACCGGGATATCTCGCAGCACCTCATTCTTATAAGCCAACGAATAGGCTGTCGCATAAATCAGTATTGCCCCGATTACAATCAGAAGAACCCCTCCGTCGTGAAAGACATAGTGAAATTCATTCCGAAAGACATCGGTAAATTCACGCCACTTTAATTTCAGATTTTCGTATTTCATGGCTACAATTTCCCCCAGAATTTTTTATCGGTGCACAACCTTTTGAGACGTGGCATCAGAATCAACGGCAACAGCAAAAAGATCGCCATATAAACGACATAATGAACCGTATAGATTACCGGAGCTCCCCGCATAGCCTGATCGATGAAAATGTCAACATAGAAAGTCAAAGGGAAAATATATCCGAAGATCTGCAACGGGAGGTCCATCGCGAGGAACGGGAATGTCAGCCCCGAAAAGGTAAAAGCCAAAACCGAATACCCTCCTCCGATCGACAACGCGAACCGCAAATTACCCAACAGAGAGACAATGGCAACACCGATTGCCTGGTAGGCCAGCACAAAAATCAGCCCCGAGAGGAAAAACAGCGGCACATTACCGTTCATCGGCACTCCGACATATTTGAACAGAATGGTATTCATCAACATACACAAGGCAAAGAAGATAACCGTGTAGGGAGTCAGTTTGCCGGCTACCGCAATCAAAATATTATATCCCGAAGTAGCGTACCACTCCCCGGCCGTACCGTTTTTCAATTCCACACCGATCGTAAAAATGGTAGAAATCACCACAAAGATCAGCAACATCACCGGCAGAAAGATCGACAACAGGTAGTAAGTGTAGTTGACATAGGGGTTAAACAGAACGTGCTTCTCGAAATAGATCGGCATCATTTGGTCATAAGCCTGCTTTTCAGAGAGTCCCTTCTTCATAAGAAACTGAATCTGGATACCGGAAGAGAAAGTCGTAACGGCCGTTTGTATATCTTTTGTCAACATACCGTTTTTGACGAGATTCAGATCGTTGATATAGGCTACCACATCGCATTGGGTCGCACTGTAAATACCCTTCTCCAATCCATCGGGAATATAGACGATCGCATCGATTTTTCCCTGCTTCATCATCCGTTCGCCCTCTGCCATACCCGTAATATGGTAAGCGATCCGGGCCGAAGGAGTCGCATCGATCATCCGGGTCAACTGGCGCGACAATGGCGTATCGTCCTGATCGAGTACGGCCACAGCCATATCCCGCGGCATTCCGTTATGGAACAACACGACGAAAAACAGAAACGAGAGAATGGGAAGCCCCAACGACAGCCGATAAAAAGACTTATGACTGCCGAATATCTCGATTTCCCGTATGAAAACCCGCCAGAACGCCTTCAGATACTTCATAACTCACCCTTTAACGATCCGCCTCATGCGGAGACTATTCGATCTTATCCCAATCGACAATGACACTCATTCCGGGACGCAATCCCTCGACATGGGTTTCGGGACGAGCCTTGACTTCAAACGTACGGATATCGAAGTCTCCTTTGGTCCGTGTTGCCGACCACGTCGCATATTCCGCCTGAACTGCAATATGGTCCACTTTCAGATTCATATATCCGCCCAAGCCCGGAACATAGGCCTTCATCACGGAACCGACCTTGATTTTAGGCAACAGATCCTCCTTGATATTGAATGAGACCCAAATATCCTGCATATCGAGCAATGTGACGACCGGATAACCGGCTCCGATCAATTCTCCCGGTTCGGCAATAACCGTCGAAACCTCACCATCGATCGGGGCATACTGTTTCGCATCGGCCATGTAGGATTCTACCTCCGACACTGCTCCAGACGCCTGATCGACTAACGCCGCTGCAGCTTCGCGATCCTCACGACGCGCACCCTCTTTTGCCATTTCATATTGCGACTTGGCTGCCGCAGCTGTTGTCTCCATTGCCTTCAGGTTGGCTGCAGCTTCATCGAATTTCTGTGCCGGAAGAACACCTGATTCATACAGGTTCTTCACCCGGTCATAACTCTTCTGAGCCAATTCCACTCCCGTCTGAGCCTTTTGCCACAAATTATAGGCAGCTGCGATCTCCTGCGAACGTGCACCTTTACGGGCTTTCAAACTCTGGGCCTGTGCTGCATTACGTGCCGACTCGGCCTGTTTCAGTTTCGCCTCGATTTCAGGTGTGCTCAATTCGAACAACAATTCCCCCTTCTTCACCTGCTGTCCTTCGTGAACATTCATCTGCTCGATACGTCCGGCCAGCTTGGAAGAAATCTTAACGCTTTTAACCTCTACCTCGCCCTGAATCAAATTGGGAACCGGTTTGATAGCAAACCAACTGACCAATGATACGACAACGATCACCACGACAATCCCGATGGTCAATCCGATAACATTGCTCTTTTTCATATAATCGTTCGTTTTTATGTTTCTTGATTCGGTTTATTCTTGTGCCTGCGGAGTCTCCTCGAAACGGATCGGACGAGCTGCCGAGCGTTTGGCATAATCGGTAAACGCATCACTTATTCCGGCGGCCTCGAGTAATCGAGCCAACATCAGATCATAATAGTAAGCTGCCTGAAGTCGTTCGATCTTAATCTTTGCCAAATTGAGACGGGCATCCACAACATCCGACGAAGGAGCTGCTCCCTCTTTAAATGCCTCCTCCTTTATGCGTAGATACTCTTCTGCAAAGCGGAACGACGCGTCGATCGAAGGAATCTGCTGCGAATAGGTAATCATCTCGTTGTACAGTTTGTCGATCAACGTCATTATATCGCTATGAGCCTGAACATCCATTGCTTCCACCTGTAATTTTTTGGATCGGGCCGCACTGAATTTATATTCGCGGTTCAAACCGTCGAAAATCTTGAACGACACTCCGGCCCCGACAGCCCATTTCGGTATGATCGGAGAAACCTGATAGTTATACAGAGATGCTATTCCCATCAATGCCACCTGAGGCGCAAAGTCCGCCCGCGTCAAACGGATGTTTTCCTGAGCCAGCTGCTTTGCCAAATTAACCTGTTTCAACAATGGGTTTTGTTCTGCCGCACACTGCTTGAAGTAATCGACCGGCTCGATCTGATCCAGAATAAACATATCGGAAACCAGACGGTATGATGTACTATCGGAAACATTCAACGTATTATTGAGAGCACTGATCAACGTTGCAGCCGTTTTTTGAGACGCCAGATATTCGCGTTCTGCTTCTGCAGCATGCACCTCGGCATAAAGACGTTCTCCCTTGGCTATGATTCCATTCTTTTCCAAAGCAACAGCATCCGAAAGATGGTGATGCATTCCGTCGACCACCTGCTTCCGAACCTCAATTACCTGAAGAGCCAACGCAAGCCCGAAATAACGTTCGGTCAACTCCGATATTAATGCATTTCGGGTCTGTGATCCTTTTTCTTGAGCCTGGTTGATCTTTATCTTGGCTGCATTATTGGCCGCATTGATCTTTCCTCCGGTATAAAGCGGCACGGTGATATTGGCTGCAACAGTTCCCAAACTCCGATCCTGCAATTTCATTGCCCAGTCTTTGGACATCAACGCCGCCGCCTGCTGTAATACAGCCGGCGGAAGCAACCCCTCCGGGAGACCGCCCAAAATACCGTTAACCGGAGTCTTAAGATCATTCATATCGATCGACATATCGTCGCCCATATAAACATAAGCTCCCGTTATGTTCGCTTGGGGTAGACGCAGACCGTAAGTAGCTTTCCGTTCCTTCACGGCCACCTCTTCTTCATAAGCCGCCGCCTTGATTTCCGGATTCTGAGTCAGTGAGATCTGTATGGCCTGGTCGAATGTCAGCGATTCCATCGTTTGTCCGGAAACAACCGATACCACACTCATTACGACCATCAGTACGACAACTCTTTTCATACGCCTATTCCTCTATACTTTTTTAAACAAGCCCTAATCTATTTTGTTCTCGGCCCAAACAAGTTTGTTCCGAAAGCCTTTAAACCGACGCAAGATATAAATCTTCTTCGGATGAAGCACCACAAAAGAGGTTATTTTTTATTCTTTTTCGGTTCATTTGTTTTCAAAAAGTATGAATTTTCTCAAATTTTCCGAAATCAGACATTACAAAGATAAAAAATCTTGCCGTTTTATGTACGACAAGATTCAAGCCCTTTCTTAATCCAGAAAGACAGACTCATGAAAAACAACCTTTCCGAGATATAACCGAAACGGAAAAGTCGATTAGACAAAGACTTCTCTCTCCGAAAACTATTTCTGTAAATTGAGGCTGTAATTCAATTTCGAATCGATCGGTTTGAGTTCCTGATCGAGTAATTGCAACTTATCCTGCTGATAGAGGAAATTCACCGTTTCACCCTCGGCAAAAGGAACCAGTTGATAAACCACCGCATTTTTATCGACAGCATTACCACGAAGCGTATACATACGCCCCGATGTCTCATACGTACTGTTACCGCCCTCATCTGCATCGATATAGGTCATGACCATTTCATAAACACCATCCCCGCTATGCTCGTAATTATAGAGTGTCACCTGATATTCGATTCCCGTACACGAAGCTGCCGGTAAAAGACCTTTGTATACCCTTGTCTGCAGCTCACCCAAATCCGTTTGTACTTTCAATGAATCCAATACATTAGGAGAGGTCTTCTCCATCAGCTTATCGAGCGAATCGACCCGATAATAATCTATACGATACATACCGTTTTTTCCCAACGACATCGTATCCTGATCTAACCGCACCACCTCAAGTGTATCTGTAAAAGCAATCGTCTGCCCGTTACCAATACTTTTCCCTTGCAAAATCAGATTTTTTCCATCGTACTCCCAACCTTCATATTTCAAGGTTTGCATTCCTATGGAACGAGCCTTTCCATCGGCATCGATCGTAATTCCCTGAGTTATCTGAGGATTTGCCGGCATCACCTCGATCCAGTTTCCTACAAACGACTCATTCGAATAACGGGCCGAACATGACGCAACGATTGCCCCCAGCCCCACAATCACCACTCTTTTCATGATTTGATATTTTTATCTGGTTTAACTTAGGTTGTTTCGATCGATTAAAATCATACATCCACAGGCTCGTTTTCCTGACACAGAAACAAAAATAATGAATCCGGAGTCAAATTTATACACTTATCATCGAGATAGCAAATCAATGCAGAAATCCCCAATTTCTCCTTCATTTTCTTTTTTTCAATCCACCAATCTTCCCATTACAATTCAGCCAAAAACTTACAAACCAGACGGATCTTTTACCGACATTTTCCCGATACCCTTCAACCGAAATTCAACATCTCCAACACACTGATCCATATCTTTAAAAACACACACAACCAACCCCTGCAAAAAAAACTTACTTCCCTAAAAAAAATTCATTTTCAAATCATTTCCTCCTTACACAGAAACAATTATCCAAATCAAGAAATAACAAACTTTCCCTTTTAACAATCCGTCGTAAGAAGGAAAAATCCATCTTCCCATTTTTCGATAAATGTTCGTATATTTGTCCCAAGCAGGATGAAAAAGATGAAAAAAATCAAAACCATCGTATTCGATCTGGGTGGCGTGTTAATCGACTACGACAGAGACGCTTGTGTAGATAAATTTCTTAAACTGGGGTTCCCAAACGCCTATGAGCTCATAGGTCCCTATTCCACGGCCGGTTGTCTGCTGAAATTAGAGAGCGGACTCATCGATCGGAACGAATTCTACAACGAATTAAGACAAAGCGCACCTCACCCCATCACGATCGAACAGATCGACGAGGCAATGTACAGCTTTATGCTTGACATTCCGGAATACAAGCTCGACATGCTCACCGATCTCCGCAAACAAGGGTACAAACTATTCATGCTAAGCAATACGAACCCAATCCTGATGTCCCTGATCAAGGAGCAACGTTTCACCATACAAGGAAAAACCATCGACGACTATTTCGACCGGCTCTTCCTCTCCTATAAAATGAAAGCCGTTAAACCTCATCCGGAAATATTTTTACAGATGATATCCGAATCCGGCATCCATCCCGAAGAATCGCTCTTCATCGACGATTCTGCCGCCAACATCGCAACCGGAAAAGGCCTCGGATTCGAGACCTATTTAGCTGCCCCTCATGAAGATTTCAGATCGATTTTTTCACAATACGAACCTTTTCATTAAGATTAACGTTATGAAAAAAAGATTGTTTTTGGCTGCAATAGCTGCCGTATCATCGATTGTAGCCTGCACGCCCCAATCAGAGTCAAACGAAGAATCTCCTTTGCTTCTGACCAAAAACATTCGTTTCGGCGAAGCAACTCTCCTCACCCCCGAAGGGAAACTGTTAGTGGGTAGCTTCGGTACAGAAGAGCTCAACCCTTTGAACAACGAAGGTAAAGGATATATCCTTGAATTCACAGACACTCTATCCCGCACGTTGATTCCAAACGACGGTACGCTTTCTGCCCCCAAGGGATTGTTCATCAAGGACGGATATCTATTTATCGCTGACGTCGGAAAAATGGCCGTATACAATCTGACCGACTCCGTAATAGGGGCCCCGAAAGTCGTTCCCTTTCCCGAGGGCGAGCTGTTTGTCAACGACATGGCCCTACACGGCAATACACTTTATATTACAGTAACTAATACGGGAAGTATATATTCATTGGATGTCAGCTCTCCGGCCAAACTGGATACAGCTGGACTCAAACCCTACATCACTATTCCGGGAGCCAACGGAATCGTTATCCGCAACGACACGATGTACATCGCCTCCTATCCACCCGACGGAACAACGACTCCCGATAACGTGATCTATTACATTGACAATATCTCTACGCCAGTCGCCAATAAACTGTTCGATCGTCCGGGGCAATATGACGGTCTGGCATTAAGCGACGACGGGAAACGACTCTATTTTACCAACTGGACAGGACCCGAAATCGGATATTACGACCTAACCACTCACAGCGTCGAAATTCTCGATCCAGGAACCGAATTAATGGGACCGGCCCGAATATCCCTAAAGGACGACACACTCTACATCCCAGATTTACCAAATAGTAAAGTAGTCGTATTACCTCTTAAAAAATAAACAAGACTCAAATCCGAAGTTAAATTGCTAACTTCGGATTTTTCTTTTTTAAAAAATCTTAAAATTCCATTAAATTATTTTTTCCATTCAAAAACTTTTTTATACCTTTACAAAGCCGTTTGTGCAGTTTAACCGAACGGCGCCGACAACATGTCGGTCTTTTCCAATAGAGTTCAATAAAACTAACCTTAATCGTTCTAAACCATTATGGACAGAAGAGAATTTTTGAAAAAATCGATGTTTCTTACCGCTGGTGCAATGGTCGGAAGCAGCTTTTTGGCAAAAGCCATTCCGGCATCCGCTGACTCAACGGCAACAGCATCGAAAAAAGCAAAAGAAATCGGACTTCAACTTTACTCTCTCGGAGGAAAAATGAGCGACGTATCCGGTTCTCTGAAAAGCATCTCGGAAATGGGATATACAGCTGCTGAAACTGCTTCATACGACAACGGTAAATTCTATGGCCTCGCACCCGCTGAATTCCGTAAAATTGCAGAGGATTTCGGCATCCGAGTAACTGGAGCCCATCTCGGTCGTACTGATGATGCAAACGATAAAAAAGGTGTCGACGATTGGTGGAAAAAAGCTTGCGAAGCACAGGCTGCTGTAGGCGGTAAATATATCGTTTTGCCGGCATTGACTTTTGGCCCGACTCTCAAAGATCTGGATGACGTTTGTTCTTATTTCAACCGAATCGGAGCCATTGCCCAATCTTTCGGATTGAGATTCGGATACCACAACCACTCGCATGAATTCGAAAAACGCGAAGGACAAGTAATCGAAAACTATCTGATAGAGAATACTGATCCGGACAAAGTGCTCTTCGAACTCGACGTATATTGGGCTACCAAAGGCGGTGTAAATCCTTCGATATATATCCAGAAATATGCAGGTCGGTTCCCGTTGCTGCACATCAAAGACAACGATATCATCGGAGCCAGCCAAACGGTCGATTTTGAAGCTATCTTCAATGCCGCTTATAAATGTGGACTCGAAGCTTACTACGTCGAAATCGAAGCCAACTCTATTCCGATTATGGAGTGCGCAGAAAAGAGCGCTCAATACCTCAGCTCGGCAAAATTCGTTAAATAACCATATACTAACCTAAGCAAAAACTTTCGATTATGTCAGAGAAAATTTCACGCCGTGACTTCCTGCGCAAAAGCGCTGTCGGCTTGGCAGGACTTACCATCGTTCCGAGTGCAGTTTTGGGTAAAGCTGCCGGACAAACTGCTCCCAGCGACAAACTGAACATCGCAGCTGTGGGTATCGGAGGTATGGGTGCTGCCAACCTCAAAAATATGGAAACGGAAAACATCGTAGCCTTGTGCGATGTGGACTGGAAATATGCCAAAGGAACTTTCGAACGTTATCCTAATGCCAAAAGATATTGGGATTACCGCAAAATGCTCGATGAAATGGGCAAAAGCATCGATGCAGTATTGGTTGCCACAGCTGACCATACGCACTGTATAATCGCCGCTGAAGCCATGTCCTTAGGCAAACATGTTTATGTACAGAAACCGTTGACCCACTCTGTTTACGAATCACGTCTTTTGACCAAGCTGGCAAAAAAATACAACGTTGCTACGCAAATGGGTAACCAAGGTGCATCAGGCGAAGGCGTTCGTCAGGTATGCGATTGGATCTGGAACGGCGAAATCGGTGAAGTAACCCGCGTAGATACCTTTACCGATCGTCCGATTTGGCCGCAAGGTTTGATGCGTCCGAGCGAAGTACACCAAATCCCCGAAACATTGGATTGGGACCTGTTCATCGGTCCGGCTCCGATGCGCCCATACAACCAGATCTACCATCCGTGGAACTGGCGTGGATGGTGGGATTTCGGTACCGGTGCTTTGGGTGATATGGCCTGCCACATCCTCCATCCGGTATTCAAAGGTTTGCAATTAGGTTATCCTACCCGTGTACAGGGAAGCTCGACCGCTCTGTTGACCGACTGTGCTCCGAACGCTCAGATGGTAAAATATGTATTCCCGGCTCGTGGCAAAAAAGAGAAAGTCAACCTTCCGGAAGTCGAAGTAACTTGGTACGACGGCGGTCTGACTCCTCCGCGTCCGGCAGGAATGCCCGAAGGAAAATCCCTGAACGATCAAGGCGGTGGTGCCATCTTCTATGGAACCAAAGATACGCTTATCTGCGGATGTTACGGTGTCAATCCTTGGCTGGTTTCGGGTCGTAAACCGTCGGTTCCCAAGTTGAATCGTGAAATTACCGTAAGCCATGAACAAGATTGGATCCGTGCTTGTAAAGAGGATGCCAAATCTCGGGTTAAGACATCTTCGGACTTCAGCGAAGCCGGTCCATTCAACGAAATGGTCGTAATGGGTGTATTGGCCGTTCGTCTGCAAAGCCTCAACCGCGAATTGTTGTGGGACGGCGAAAACATGAAGTTCACCAACATCGGTCCAGACGAAACGATTCAGATCATGGTCGAAGACGGATTTACTATCCACGACGGACACCCCACGTTCAACAAACGATTCACCGACCCGATCAACGCTCAGCAGTTTGCTAACGAAATGATCAAACACAACTATCGTGAAGGTTGGAAACTCGTTGACATGCCGAAATAATGGAAAACCATTCTATTTCAATTTAATAAACAAACAAGACAATGAAACGATTTATGTATGTTATCGGCTGCATGGCTGCTGCATCGTTGGTAGTATCATGCGGATCGAATCCGAACAAAGCAGGTTCAGCAGACAGTACGGCAACGGCTGCTGCAGCGACGGACGAAGATCAGTATATCACGCTGTTCGACGGAAAAACTTTTAACGGATGGAGAGGATATAACAAAACCGAAGTTCCAGGTGCATGGATCATCGAAGACGGATGTATCAAGATCCAGGGTTCCGGTCGTGGCGAAGCAGGTGCTGAAAACGGTGGTGACCTGATTTATGCCGACAAAAAATTCAAAAACTTCGAGCTCGAACTCGAATGGAAAGTCGACAAAGGGGCCAACAGCGGTATCTTCTATCTCGCACAAGAAGTTCCTGATAAACCAATCTTCTTTTCAGCTCCTGAATATCAGGTATTGGATAACGAAAACCACCCTGATGCAAAATTGGGTATCGACGGTAACCGTAAATCAGCATCGCTGTACGACATGATTCCTGCTAAGCCACAGAACGCAAAACCGTTCGGAGAATGGAATACTGCAAAAATCATGGTTTATAACGGTACGGTTGCTCACTATCAAAACGGTGTACAGGTATTGGAATACCACTTGTGGACTCCAAAATGGCAACAGATGCTCGACAGCTGCAAATTCAGCAAGGACAAAGAGCCCGTTGCTTACGAATTGCTGCTCAACTGTGGCGGTGACAACCACGAAGGTTACATCGGTCTGCAAGATCACGGCGACAACGTTTGGTTCCGCAACATCCGCGTGAAAGAGTTGTAATTCCGTTATTCAAACATACAACAAGGGGGGAGGAGAACGTTAAAAGTTCTCCTCCTCTTTTTTTATCCGGACTAAACGTACTACAAGAAATTTCGTTCAATCCGGCAAAAATTCTGTAAAATAAACTACCTTTGTCTGGCAATGGTTTCCGAACACAGAGTTCGGAACAAAAGGGAATGCCGTGAGAATCGGCAACAGTTACCGCTGCTGTATGTTTCACTCTCCGAAACACTTGCGGATCGGAGAAGATCGTTTTAAAATTCTGCCACTGACCTACTTGTCGGGAAGGCCTTAAAACGGAAACGAGTCAGAAGACCTGCCTTGCAACATGGATTTTCGGCCTGCGGTCTATGGGCGGAACCTCCGACGGATAAGTTGTTCTTCTCGAAATCTCGATCTGTCTCAGTACCTCCACTGACTTCGCCGGCTACACAACACTTTTAAACGAAATCGAATGAATCGTCAAGTCAGCTCGGCTATCGGTGTCGCCATCGTTATCGGAATATTTTTTGGCCTCTCCGGGTGCATGCACTATGAACCGATCGAACGCGAAAACATCAACTCGAATAAAGCAACGAAGGGACTCTTCATCATGAACGAAGGGAATTTCCGCTCGGGAAACGCATCGCTCTCCTACTACGACCCCGACTCGATGAAGGTGGAAAACTATGTATTTCTCCGAACCAACGGTATCAAACTCGGAGACGTAGCCCAATCAATGACCATCCGCGACAGTTTAGGGTACCTCGTCGTAAACAATTCAGGCATCATCTTCGTAATCAACGTCAATACGTTCCAGCTCGTCGGTACGATACGCGGACTGGTTTCACCCCGCTACATTCACTTTCTGAGTGACGAAAAGGCCTACGTTACCGATCTTTACTCCTATTTTATCTCGGTCATCAATCCGAAAGAGTTCAAGATTACCAAACGGATTAATGTCCGCGTGAACGGCAAAGACCAGCCATCAACCGAACAGATGGTCCAATACAAAAATTTCATATTCACAAACTGCTGGTCGTACGACAATAAGATTCTGGTCATCGATACGCAGACTGACTCGGTCGTGGACTACATTGAAGTTGGCATCCAACCGACCTCTTTAGTTATTGACAAATACAACAAGATCTGGACGATTACCGACGGAGGATATGAGGGCAGTCCTTACGGTCATACAGCACCGGCCCTCTACCGGATCGATGCGGAGACCCGGAAAATCGAACAGACCTTCAACTTCGAACTCGGAGAAAGCGGATCGGAGATCTGCATGAACGGGACAAGGGATACGCTCTACTTCATTAATAAACACATCTGGCGGATGGCGGCGACCAGCGACAAACTGCCCGACAAACCGTTCCTCGAAAATCCGACTACCAACCATTGGTATGGCCTGACGGTGAATCCCTACAATTCGGACGTCTATCTGGCCGACGCGATCGACTACACGCAACCCGGACGCATATACCGATACAACGTACATGGCGAATTGCTCGACCAGTTTGAAGTCGGGATCATTCCAGGCGCCTTCTGTTTCAAATAAACACAATGGATCATGAAACGAACAATACTCGCCGTCGGACAACTATTTCTGACTTTACTCACTGCTCCAGCCCAGACTCCGGATATTGGATATGATCTTGACGTAGTTACCGTTTCGGGTCGTAAACTCAGCGAAATGGGAACTACCCGGACTCAACTCGACTCCTCGGCCCTCAGGGAAAACGTCATTCACAGCATGGCTGATGTGCTGGCACAGAATACCTCGATCTTCATCAAATCATACGGACGAGGAACTTTGGCTACAGCCTCATTCCGGGGCACAGCTCCGTCGCACACTCAGGTACAATGGAACGGCATGGCGGTCAACTCCCCGATGTTGGGCATGGTCGACTTCTCGCTAATTCCCTCCTACTTCATCGACAACGCGACCGTGTACCACGGTGCCGGATCGGTCGGCGTGACAGGTGGCGGACTCGGCGGAGCCATCACGCTAGAAACAGAAGCCCCGAAACAGCGCGGTTTCAATCTGAATTTCATACAAGGGATCAGCAGTTTCGACACGTACGACGAATTTCTCCATCTGACCTACGGTACAGACCGGTTCCAAACCTCAACACGCTTCTGCTTCGTCACCTCGGATAACGACTTCAAATACCGCAATTTCGATAAAATCGGTGAAGACAACGAGCTCTACCCGATCGAACGCAACAAGAACTGTGAATTTCAGGACTGGCACCTGATGCAGGAGTTTTTCTATAAAAAAGACGACCGCAATCGGTTCGGGCTGTCGGCTTGGTTCATGAATTCGCAACGCGGCATTCCGATGCTTTCGGTCGACTATCGGGACGAGAACCGATCGAAAGACCTGCAGGGCGAAAAGACCCTGCGCGTTGTCGGCAATTGGAAACACACAACCGACCGCATCGTGATGGAAACCCGTGTCGGATATACCTACTCCGACATGCTCTACCGCTTGTGGAACGATCTGGGAACCGAAGAGCTCTCGGAAAGCCTGCATGCCGCGAGCAAAATCCACACCGGGTACGGCTCCTACGAGATACAATATACACCTTCGGAGAAGTGGTATATCACCGGAAGTGTCTCGGCCTATCTACATGCCGTCAAAAGTCGCAACAAAACCGCAAACGATACGATCAAGGAGGGGTATTACCACACCAGGGTCGAAACGTCGCTATATGCCAGCGTGCGCTACCGTCCCCACCCCCGTATCGGATTAGGTGTCGACCTGCGTGAAGAGAGCTATGGCGACAAGGTTACCCCACCGATCCCCGCCGCATTCGTCGACTTCACGCTGTGGCCCAAATACGACATCGCATTGAAGGGCTCTTTTACTCGGAATTACCGCTATCCGTCGATGAACGACCTCTACTTTCAACCGGGAGGGAACGACTCGTTGCAGACGGAAAAGGGATACACCTACGAAGGCGGCGTAACCTTCGGCATACACCGTAAGAAATTCGCCTTCACGGGAGAGGGTACGGCCTACAACTCCGTATTCCGGGACTGGATCCTCTGGATGCCCAAAGGGGAAAACAAAGGCTATTGGACCCCATGCAATGTCAAGAAGGTTCACAGTTATGGGGTCGAATTGCAGGGTAAATTGGCCGTCCAGCTCGCCCCCAAATGGAACCTCTACATGGATGCCCATTGGGCCTGGACACGATCACTGAACATGGATGATCCGAAAGGATGGACCGACGGGTCGATCGGCAAACAGTTGGTCTACATTCCGGAGTTCTCCTCCTCGATCACCGGACGGATCAGTTGGAAAAGCTGGTCGTTCTCCTACAAATACCACCATTACAGCGAACGATACACCACCTCGAGCAACGAGAAGGCCTACCGGCTCTACTACATCGGTCCCTACTACATGAGCGACATCTATCTCGAAAAATCACTCTCGCTGCGGTTTGCGGATCTTTCGCTCAAGGTATGCGTCTACAACCTGTTCAACGAGGACTACGTATCGGTTCTTTCGCGGCCGATGGCCAAACGCAACTACAGCCTGTTCATCGGAATCACCCCCAAATGGGGTCGCAAAAAATAACGATGCGGAGCACCGCTTGATGCCCCGCACCGCCTTTATTCATATTTTCGTATTCCTGTCGCTACCCTATTTTGTAGCGAATTCATACTGAGTTGCAGCATCCTTCGTGTAGCAAGGCAACGTTCCGACTCCACCCATAAAATAGGTGGCATCCGGATTGAAATCGGCCGGCACACGAATCGTAGTCAACTGATTGTTTTGAGCCGCCATTCGCGTCAGGTTCAGATGAGCCAGATCCAATACTCCTGTCAGTTGATTATCCGAACAGTTCAGCTCCCATATCCGGGACAATCCTGCCAAACTGAGTTCCGTCAGCTGATTTCCTGAACAGAGCAAACCACCCAGCATCACACAATTATTCACATCAAGCGAAGTCAGTTCATTATCACAAATCTCTAACCAATAGAGATAAGTCTGTCGCGATAGATCAATCGACGTAAGCCGGTTGTTGTTCAACTTCATGTATAAATAGGGTTCACCCGCATGATCGTAACCCGAATTTGCTGCACTAGGTGTATCAAACGTTTTGTCACCCATATTGATCTCTTCAATCTGGTTGTTCTGCGCCTCCAGATAGCCGAGTTTCGTCTGGCTGAAATCGAGTTTCCCGATCCGATTGTCGGCACAATTCAAATGAACCAACTCCGTACAATGAGTCAAATCGAGCTCGGCAATCGTATTATAGGGACACGACAAGGTCTCCAATTGGGTACAAGCCGTCACATCGAGCGCCGACAGCGCATTGTGCCCGCAATTGAGCATCGTCAACTCCTTGTTATTACTCAAATCGAGCTCTTGGATCTTCGGATTACCATAGGTAGTCAGTTGTTTCAGTTTCGGATTGTGCGTCACATCCAGCGCATTCAGACCAAACCCATCCAGATTACTGCTGGCACAATTCAGCACCTCTAACTCTGGATTTTGGCTTAGGTCAAGCGTCTCAATTGGGGTCAGATCCCAGTAGGTATGACAACAACATCCCATGTCCAATACCCTCAACTTAGGATTATGTGTTACATCCAACTCCGACAGATTCAGATAGTACACATCCAACTCTTCCAGTTCAGGATTGTGCGTCACATCGATCTGCGTAATACCCAGATCTTCATAACTTCTTCCACCGTTCATGCCGCACTTCAACATAACCAGTTTCGGGTTATTGGTCACATCGAGCTTCGAAAGGCGATTTCCCCGACAATTCAGAACTTCCAGATTTGGCAACATCGTTACATCAAGCACTGCAATCCGATTACTATGGCAATAGAGTTCTCTTAACTTTGTATTGTGAGAAACGTCGAGCGAGTCCAAAACATTGATACTACATGCCAAAACTTCCAGATTCGTGAAATATTCAATACCCTGAAGCGACTCGATATTCTGCCCATCGACATTAATTTCCGTCACCAATTCAGCCTCGGAACGTTGTAAAACACCATCATTATTTTTATCAAACTGGAGTACAAGTGCCGCAAAACGATTATCTACAAACGACAGCTCTTCGTCAGGATCCTCTTCCGAACCAACGATTACTACACAATCGGCTTTTACAGACGGATTACTTGTCAGACTAACCGTAACAACACTTTTCCCTTCTGACAATGCTTGTACGGTACCATCCTGAGCGATCAGTGCTACTTCTTCATCCGAGCTGCTCCACGATAGCTCTACGGGCAATGTCGCATTAGCCGGAAGATAAGACACTGCTATCGACTTCGTTTCATTAAGCTGCAATTTCAACGTGTCAACCACCGAAAGACCCGTGACCGCAATCATACCGTTTTCTTCATTCTTGTCGCACCCCGTTAAGCAGAGAACGGCCAGAACCATACACAAAAAATAACTTTTCATACTTGACATACGATACTTGTTTACTGTTAAAACAAAAACGGAGGCATGAAAGAGAGACTGTTCCCCGCATGCCTCCGTCTAATTTTACGATTTACTCTTCGGACGAATAGGTCGAATAAATACCTCCATCCCCTTTGATCGTTCCGATTCCACTCTGAACATCGTTCAACTGAGCTCCGTCTGCAATATTAAACACACCAACACTGACCTCACTGTAATTCGTCGTCGGCACATAAAGACGGCCTTCGGGATCGGTCGCCATATATTTGGAAACCATTCCATACAATCCTTTTCCGTCAATGTCGACAAACAACGAGGTAACACCAGTCTTGTAGTTGAACTTATAAACTTTGGTCGTACTGTATCCACCTCCGCCTTTGAAGAAGATCTCATCGCTAGTCAATGAAGCACAAGTTCCAGCTCCTTCCAGTCCGGCGTTCACATCGGTCTGTTTCCCATCGATAAGAATCGACGTCTCGGTATATGCAAAGGTCTGCGGATCGATAGTCAAAACTGAAGCCGGAGATGTAAACGGCTCCATACCCCACAACCAATATCCGGTTTTTGCCATAGCTCCGGCCACCAGAGCATATACGTTACCATCGCGGCCTCGAACGACATCAGAAATCTGACGGTCTTCTGCAATCATAATTGAAGTGATCTCTTGATCCGTCTCACTATCAAATATTTTCAACTTATTTCCACAACCGATATAGACATTTTTTCCCACTTTGAGCATCCGAGCCCAACATGGTCCATCCACACCGATACTACCGGTTGTTCCTTCCAACGGAACGAACGTATTTTGCCCGTCGGGCTGTACGGTCAACACATGAACACCCGACACATTATTCGCATTGGAATTGTTGTTTCCTACATAAAATTTATCAGCCGATATGGCGAGCAAATTATAAATTTCTCCAAGCGAACTCGTATTGAAACCTTCAGCTGTAATGATACGCTCTTTTTTCAGAGTCTGTGCATCACATTCAACAATCTGTGCCCGACTCGATTCAGAAGACGGAGTCAACAGATAGATCTTACCGTCACAAATCGAAAGGTCATTCAATCCACCGGCACCAATCGCCTCTCCGTTTAACTCCTGATAGAGGTGATCCTGATAGAATTGGCTATTGGTGGGATCAAAGAATGCAATTCCTTCCATCGTTGTACCATAAAACCACAACCCTGTCTTGAACGGACCGTTAACCTGTACGGTAAACGAAACTGTTGTCGACAATTGATCCTGATTAACCAGCTCAACTTCAAAAATATAGCTGCCGCTATGAGTCAGGTCGAGTGCATACTCCTTGGTCTGATTTTCAAGTACTTCACCGTTCAACGTCCATTTATACTCACTGATCACCACATCTCCTCCATTCAAAACAATCGGCATGGTCCCTTCGGAAACCTCCACATCAATGCTTCCTTCGTTCTCCACCTGTGTCTCACCACAAAGAATGGTAACGACAGGAGCCGGATCTTTCACAAGCAACGCATTGAATTCCTGCGTAGTAGCTCCACCATCGGCATTATAAAGCACTACTTTAACAGAATACTCTCCTCGTTGTGCAGGTGTCAGCACAAAAGTCGGTCCGTCAGCTTCGCTTTCGACCGTGCCATTGACCGACCACTCGTAACGAACGATCTCAACATTCTCACATTTTACCGTATAGGTCACAACAGATCCTACCACGACATCGCTACCCAAATCTGAATCCCAACTCACCGAGGAGCCAGAAATGACCGGTGCAGGCAGCCCATCATCCTTAGAACACGATGCGAAAACGCACGCAGCAAATAACAAAAAACAGTACAGAAATCTTTTCATCTTCACTGTAAAATTAAAAAGGTTAATAAAAATTTCAATTGATTTTACAGCAAACGATGCGAGCACAGAGAGCTCTGAAGACGGAGACCCCGCCAAAACATTACTGACCCATACACCGCAGGCAAGTAAAATCTATATCTCAAGGCAGGTCTTCTGACTTATTCCTGTTTTAAAGCCTTCCCAACATTCGGATGTGTCAGTGGCATTGATTTTAAAACTTTTTAACCCGCAGACTCACATCCACGGGCAGGAACATACAGCAGCGGTAACTGTTGCCGATTCGCACGGCATTCCCTTTTCATCTCTACTACAAGAACCTTGTCCGACAAAGGTAATATATTTTACCGGAAAACCGACAGGTGTCAAAAAATAAATCACTTTTCCATCCAGGAAATACCCCATACCTCCTCTCTCATTCCATTCTATACAAAAGGGTGCAGTCAGTTAAACGGACCGCACCCCTATAATCCCTTCAGATAGTATGATTGCCCAGCATCTATCGTGTCTGTCCCGGATTCGAGATCTCAACTCGACGCACGAACGCCTGATCTCCCGAAATTCCAAGATAGTAGGTTCCTTCCGTAAGAATATCGAACGAAACCGAAAACGAAGTCCAATCGTCGGATTCGAACGGTTCGGAAATAACCGTCTCTCCTGTATCTGCACTTTCGACAAAGAGCGTCCCTGCCGATTTCACATCAGCATGGAAAATATAATTACCTGCTGTCAAATAGAGTCCCTCATACAATCTTCCACCTTGCACATACCCACAGCTGTCTTTTACTCCAGCATCTTTCTCTATCGTCCAGTAGGAGTGACTCTCTGAAAAATCACCGTTTCGGAACGTACTGCTACTGCGGATACCACAATCCGTCAAGAAATTGGTCGGCTTAATACACAACAGATCACACGGACTCAAATACTCGTTATTGAAGATTCTGAAATTTTTGACAGCCACGTAGTCATCCGTCTCGGTATTGTCGAAAGGTTTTCCGTCAAAGGGATTGTCAGGCCACGTTCCGACCGAATAACCGCCCTTCAGGACACAATCGTAAACCTGCACGTCGGAGATTCCCTGTTTTCCCTGATCGGGATTCGTCGTACCCCAAGGAATCAACGCAATGGCCTTACCTCCCCCCGAATTAAGGTAACTACGGTACACCTCTATGTTGTAGACCGTATGATCGGCTTCGCGGTCTTCCCACCACCAAACGCCCCCGCGTGGATCACCGTAGCTGCTGGTCAAGACGATACAATCGTCGTTCGACTCAAAGAATATCCGGTCAACCATCAAATCATGTGTTCCCATACTGATCCCGATACCATCACCGCTGACACACTTCACCTCATGCATCTTGATATTCCCGATAAAGATATTTTCGCTGAAATAGAACGACGTATGATAATTGTTCGTACGAACCATCTCGAAATCGGTCAACTCAACATTACGCACCTTCCAGAAGCCGATCGGGATAACGTGTATCCGATCCGTACAGGTCCGTGCATAGTGGTCCAGATGCGAATCGACACAATACCGATCGGCCGAACGGATCTTACCTGGTCCGGTAATTTTGATGTTCTCCGCCTCCTTGGCCTGAATCAACGGCAGATTGACATAGAGGCTATGCGTCCAAGGAACTCCGGGAATCACCACATCATGACCGTAAGCCGGATGGTAGGTATAATCCGTTTCGTCCTGCGACTGCCAGAGAATCGCACCGGCCTCGAGATGCAGATCGATGTTGCTGCGCATCATGAGGTTCGTTGCCACATAACGCCGCCCATACCGGCTGCTGTCACCCGGCAGAACAACCCGGCCTCCTCCACGTTTAGCCACATCGTCGATGGCCGCCTGTATGCTACGGGTATCATCGGTAAAACCATCGCCTTTCGCCCCGTAATCCAGGACACTCACCGTCAAATCCGGCAACGTAAAGGCATAGGGATTCTTTGAAAAGTCCCGCCAATTTTCGACATAAAAATAGGGCGCTATTTTCGTGTAATCCTCATCAGAATTTTTGGCCACGGCAAGGAAACGGCTGCTCAAATGGGTCATTCCGTCGTTCTTCTTCAAAGACAAGGTATCGAGCACGAAGTGGGCTTGAACCGGCCCCTCGTAAAGTTTGTTCAACTCACTCAGATTATTGAAAGGTTGATACATCGGAACCACATAAACAGCAATCTGCTTATACTTTTCCGCATACTCCGGCAACAGATTGCCCTCGATCCGCAGAAGGTCGTTGGCAGCTGTACAAGAGAGAATCTCTCCGGCAAACGGTTCGATCACCTCCTCCTGTTCGAAAGAGATTCGATCGATTGACAGCTCTCCGCTCCCGTTCAACGGAACAAGACGGAACCCCATCAGTCCGCCCTTTGCTGTTTCAATGTCCGAAAGATTGAAGTAATAGGCCTTTTTCGGACTGTTCGGTTCCATGTCGAACGTTTTGGATTTCGCTTCATCGTAGTTCCGGTCCTCTCCCGTAATGAATTCAAGGCGTACCTTATCGGCCGAACTCCGATTCTCCATGACGAAGAACAGCGTATTCCACTCCTGCAAAGGAGGATTGAGCACCCGGTTCCGGCTGTTTTCGAACGACGGAGAGGTCAACACGCCACCCGGTTCGAAACTGAAAAGCAGACAACCCTCATTTTGAGAGATCGTTCCCTGCTCGGCCGTAAACTGCTCGGCCGATCCGTCGATCGTAAACGACAGATCGATCGGCTTACCGGCTTCGAATCCGTCCAGCTGAAATGCAGCATCATGCCACACCGAATCGCTGTTGTTCATAAATCCGAATTCGACTCTTCGAATATCATCCAAAAAAGGACAGTCGTTCAGGTCGAAAATAGTGACGTTCCAATCGTTCGTTGTGGCCTGCGCCACACTTTCAAATTTGCGCGACCCGTTCTCCAACGTCAGACGAACATAATAGTCTGCGGCTTGTGCGCCTCCAACCGTATTGATTCCAAACGAAACGACCGGAGTCAGAGAAAGGTCGAGCCCATCGGGATAGTCACACACCACCGTACGCCACACGTTAGCCGGCAAATCAGGACAATTCGCCTGCAAACATTGTGCTCCTTCGTGTAACCGATAGGGCCAGTTCGGGACCGAATCGATCAACTCCAACGAAGTTACATGTTCTCCGGGAACAAAACCGTCGGTATCGGAATTGAATCCGGCCAACAGACGGGTCTCCGTCAGTGAACATCGTTTCGAAAAGTTATTCGCCGTCAACAGATCTGTCTTGGTTTCGGAAGTACAGGCCGTTCCGTACAATCCGCATGCAACGAGTACGGCCGTTCTTAGATTCTTGGGAAAAGGAATCCGGTGTTTCATGGTTTCTTCATTTTTGAGTTTTCGACACCTATGTCGGATGCCAGAACGACATCTATCTTCAAAAGTAACAATTCCTGTTTGTTTTTACTCCATTTTTATCAAAAATTTCGCCTTGTGGTACAAATTCAAAAAAATCGGGAGATATGACCCCAAAGTCATACCTCCCGTTATTTAGGTGAAAAGCAACTACCGACTATTTAATCGCAATCTCTTTCACTTTGTTCTCTTCCACTGCGATCTGTTTTTTCGGGATATCGATCTGCAATACGCCGTTTTCGACTTTAGCCTCGATCTTATCCTTCTCCACATTATCCGGCAAGATCATAATCTGCTGGAACTGTGTGTAAGCAAACTCACGACGCAAATACCTCTCTTTCTTGTTCTCATCCTTGTGCTCCTCTTTCTTCTCCATCGACACGATCAACTGATTATCGGCATCGATTTTGATCGAAAAGTCGTCCTTGGTCATACCCGGAGCCGCAACTTCTACTTTGTATTCGTTTTCTGACTCTTTGATATTGATAGCCGGAGAAGCCGAATTTGTTTTTTCTACCCATTCATTACCAAAGAAATCATTAAAAATTCCCGGTAACCAATTTTGTGATTTTCTTGCAGGCATCATAGTTTTGTCCTCCTTAGTATATTTTAGTTATTTAATATTTTTTAATGCTCTTCCGGATCCTTTCCGGATTCGATAACAAGAAGTTCAAAATATGTGCCACAATCCGAAACCAACCAGCTATCGTCCTTCTTAAATTCCGCAAACCGATAGCAATCATTATTTTACATAATTATAAACCTAAATATACAAAAAACGACCTGTTTTCGTGACAAAACTTCCGTCAAATTGTCCTCGAAACAGGTCGTTATTTCAGTGTCAAGTCACTCTTCGTCAGTGACAACTCGTCATCGCGTTAGAGCCCCGTAATCTTTTTGATCTCGTTCAGCTTGTTCAGGGCTTCCAACGGGGTGAGCGAGTCAATATCCAACCCCCGGATTTCGTCCCGAATCTGCTTCAGCACCGGATCATCGAGCTGGAACAGACTCAACTGAATACCGTTATCGGTAGTCGTTCCGGCAGCCGTTCCTATATGCTCCTTCTCCGTGCCGCGATGTTCGGCCTCCAGATCTGCCAGAATCTGCGACGCCCTTTGGACCACCTGCTTCGGCATCCCGGCCATCTTCGCGACTTGGATACCGAACGAATGTTCCGTCCCGCCACGAACCAATTTGCGCAGGAAGATCACCCGACGGTTCACCTCCCGCACCGACACGTTGTAATTCTTCACCCGCTCGTAAAGCTCCTCCATCTCATTCAGTTCGTGGTAGTGCGTAGCAAAGAGCGTTTTGGCACGTGCCGTCGGATGCTGATGGATGTACTCGACCATGGCCCAAGCGATCGAAATTCCGTCATAGGTACTCGTACCCCGTCCGATCTCGTCGAGCAACACCAGACTACGCGCCGAAATGTTGTTCAGGATGCTGGCCGACTCCAACATCTCCACCATGAAGGTCGATTCGCCCTGCGAAATATTGTCCGAAGCTCCCACACGCGTGAAAATCTTGTCGACCAACCCGATATGCGCCTCATCCGCCGGCACGTAACTGCCCATCTGCGCCATCAGGACGATCAGGGCCGTCTGCCGCAGCAGGGCCGACTTACCCGACATGTTGGGACCCGTAATGATGATGATCTGCTGCTCCGAATCGTCTAACCGAACATCGTTCGGGACATACTTTTCGCCCACACGCATCAGGGTTTCGATCACCGGATGCCGCCCCTCACGAATATCGAGGACCTGCGAATCGTTAACCTCCGGACGGCAATATTTCCGTTCGACGGCCTGTACGGCAAACGACAACAGACAATCCATCCGGGCGATGATCGACGCATTCTCCTGTATACGAACCGTATGTCGGGTCAACTCGGCCAGCAGAGCCGAAAAAATCTCCTGTTCCAGCACCAGAATCCGACTCTCGGCACCGAGGATTTTCTCCTCGTACTCTTTGAGCTCCTCCGTAATGTACCGTTCGGCACCGGTGAGAGTCTGCTTGCGGATCCACGACTCAGGAACCTTATCCTTGTGCGTATTCCGCACCTCTATATAATATCCGAAAACATTGTTGAAACTGATCTTCAACGAGGGGATCCCTGTTGCCTCGCTTTCGCGTTGCTGGATTCCGGCAAGAATCTCCTTGCCATGTGCCGCCACATTCCGTAAATCGTCCAACTCGATATTGACTCCTGAGGAGATCACGCCCCCCTTCTGTATCTGATTCGACGGATCGGGATAGATCTCCCGTTCGATCCGGTCGCGCACCTCCAAACAGAGGTCAAGTTTCGACACGAGCTTCCGCAGCGGTTCCCGCCCCGACTCCTCGAGGAGTTTTTTGATCCGCTCGACCGCATACAGCGCGTTTTTCAGCTGTACGACCTCACGCGGCGTTACGCGTCCCATGGCAATGCGCGAGATGATCCGCTCCAGATCGCCTACGGTTTCGAGCGACTCGGCCAGCTTCTCCCGTATACCTCCATCCTCGATCAGCTGTCCTACGACATCGAGCCGTTCGTTTATCCGGTCGACATCTTTCAGAGGAAGTGCGATCCACCGACGCAGCATCCGGGCTCCCATCGGGGTCGCCGTCCGATCGAGTACATCGGCCAACGACCGTCCCTCCTCACCGCCGTTCGGCGTAAACAGCTCCAGATTCCGGATCGAAAATTTGTCGATCCACACGAAACGGTCCTCTTCGATCCGCGATATCGACGAGATATGTTTGGCATCGCGGTGCTCGGTAAACTCCAAATAGTAAAGAATCGCACCGGCTGCCACAATCGCATCGGACATGCGGTCGATTCCGAATCCCTTCAGCGAAGAGGTCCCGAATTGGGTCTGCAGTTTCTCGCGGGCGGAACTCTCGGTAAACATCCACGGATCGAGCCGGTAGGTGTAATATTTCGAGCCGAACGCATCGGAAAACTCCGCCTCGTAACCTTTCTGATAGATGATCTCTTTCGGAGAGAGGTTGGCCAAAAGTTTATCTACATAGGAGGTATCGCCTTCAGCCGCATAAAACTCTCCGGTCGAAATATCAAGAAAGGACACGCCCGTATGTTTTTTCCCGAAGTAGACCGAGGCCAAAAAGGTGTTTTCCTTGCTGTTGAGCACGTTATCACTGTACGACACGCCGGGCGTAACCAGTTCGACCACCCCTCTTTTTACGATCTTCTTGGCGGTTTTCGGATCCTCGAGCTGCTCGCAAATCGCCACCCGTTCTCCGGCTCTCACCAGCTTGGGGAGATAGGTTTCAACGGCATGATACGGGAATCCGGCCAACTCAACGAACGATGCAGAACCGTTTGCCCGACGCGTCAGCGTAATGCCCAGAATCCGGCTCGCCCGGATCGCATCCTCCCCGAACGTCTCGTAGAAATCCCCCACTCGGAACAACAGAATCGCGTCGCTATGAATTGCCTTGATTTGATAGTATTGCTTCATCAACGGAGTTTCGACATACTTGATCTCTTTCGCTCCGCTTTTGTTCTCTTTCGCCAAAATTCACTGTTTTAATTCGAAAATCGAGAGTAAAAGTAGTTATTTTCCGTCAAAAAAACGATCGTCGAAATTGATAAAATACAATTTCTCGGTCGCCCGGGTGATCGCCGTATAGAGCCAACGGAGCAGATCGCGGCTCATGGGTTCGTCACCGAACAGCATCCGGTCGACGAATACGCACTTCCACTGTCCGCCCTGTGCCTTGTGGCACGTAACCGCATAGGCAAACTTCACCTGCATCGCATTGAAGTAGGGATTTTCGCGTACCTCCTTATACCGTTTGGCCTTCGACGGAATATCGGCATAGTCCTCAGCTACTGCATAGAACAGACGGCTGCTCTGCTCCCGGGTCAACGACGGCGAGTCGCTCGACAACGTATCGATCAGGATGTTGCAATCAAGCTCCATATCGTCGTAATCGGGGAAACTAAGCTGTACCCGTGCAAAGCGGAACCCATAAAGCTCCTGAAACTTCCGGATCCGGACCAGACGCGCCGTATCTCCATTCGCGATAAAATCCACATCCGAATCCTGCTCCTTTCCTGTATAATAGTAGTTGTTCTTGACAATCATCAGCATATCGCCCGATCCGATCTCCTCCTCGGCAAAGAGCACGTGGCGGCGTATCGCTTCGTTGAACCGGTTCGCCCGCTTGTTCGAGCGGGTAATCACGATCGTCTCCTCCATCCCATACCGGTCATAGGCATCCTGTATTTTTTCCAGAATTTCGCCCCCTTCGACCACCTCAACATCGGGAAACGACACATCGAACAACGGGATGTCGACAATCTCCGCTTCGAGCATACAGCGCACAAGCGTGGCATTGAACAGAATGCCTGAAGCGCTCTCCTGCCGTACGACGTCATCGAGCAAAACGGATTCGGCCGTACCGTAAACGCTCATCTTCTGCGGATCGAGTGCCGGACTGTCGTCGTGCCCCACCGGTGGCAGCTGTGCGGTATCTCCCACAACAATCAAACGGCAATCCGTTCCCTGCCGGATGTAGGTGATCAAGTCCTCGAGCAGCTGCCCCGAGCCGAAAATGGTCCCCTCAGACGAATAGTTCGACAACATCGAGGCCTCGTCGACAATAAAGACCGCAGACCTCTCCTTATTATAATCGAGCGTGAACGATGCTACCTCGCTGGCCAACGATTTCTGCCGGTAAATCTTCTTATGGATCGTATATGCCTTGGTTCCGGCATAGCGGCTCATCACCTTTGCCGCACGTCCCGTTGGAGCCAAAAGTACCGTCCGTATGCGGAACTCGGCAAAAGTACATACCAGTGCGGCAACTAGCGATGTCTTTCCCGTTCCGGCATATCCGTTCAGGATGAAAATCCGGTCCTGCGTCTCTCCGGCAAGGAACTCACCCAGCCGATCAATGGCGTTTTTCTGCGCGGAAGTTGGCTCGAACGCAAAATTCTTGTAAATTTGGGAGGCGATATGATCTGCTAACATGATTTACCTTACTTTTTCTAAAGTTACAAATTTAACCAATATTCCGACGTGCAAAACGCAGCATCCCGTTTTTCGGCAATTTCGTCCGGCGGTGGCTCTATGTCGGAAAAAAAACTCATTTCCGACATATAACAACATATAACACATGTTATCCATACAGTTATCTCCCAACGAAATACTATATTGCATTTCATCCGACGGGAAAATAGACCGGATCGGAACGCATGGTATTCCTGACGGATCAATCGACGGACAAATCGAAGTACTCCAGAAACTATTTCAACGAGAAAATGCTACACAGCAACAGGAAGATGTTCCGGTACAACTTCTGCTTGACACGGACCGCGTCTGTCTGCTCCCGTCCGAACGATACCGTGCCGACGAAGCGGCAACCCTGATCTCCCTGCAATCTCAGGAGGAGACCGTTGTTTCCGCAACACAGGCAGGCATCACAGCCGTAATGGCTATTAACACAAAATTGTATAATATACTCAAAAAACTTTTCGGTTCCCGGATCGCCCTCTCCCATCCCCTGCTGACGGCCGCCACCGAACCCGACCCCCAAAAAGCACAGATCGAAATTGCAAACACCCGCAACTTCATCCATGTAACCCTTTGGAACAACGGATTACAGTTTGCCGAAACCTTTCCCCGTACACCGGGAAATCTGCTCTTCACCGTCGGTTATTTAAAACAGACTCATCCGTCGACCCACTTCCGAATCCGGGTAACCGGACACGATGCAGAAGAGGAGCGACACAGGCTCTCCCGTTATTTCCGAAAGACCGACACGGTGCGTGTCCCGAAAATCAGCAAAAAGGTCTGTGACGATACATCCATGAATCACCATTTCATCCACATAATCCGAAACCTCCATGAGAATCATTAGCGGCACACAAAAAGGACGGACAATTCAACCTCCGAAAAATCTCAGAGCGCGACCGACCACCGATTTCGCCAAGGAAAATCTGTTCAACATGCTCAACAGTCATTGGGACCTGGAGGGAATCGAAGTTCTCGATCTCTTTTCCGGAACCGGATCGATCAGTTATGAATTCGCATCCCGGGGTGCAGGTTCCATCGTATCGGTAGAAATTAACGCGGTCCACCACCGTTTTATCAAGGATACGGCTCAAATTTTCGGATTTACGAACATACATCCGATCAAGGCAAATGCTTTTTTATATCTGAAAAGTTGTTCCAAACAGTTCGACATCATCTTCGCCGACCCTCCATATGACATTGCCGGTAGCGAAACGATCCCCAATACCGTATTCGAACGTGATTTGTTGAAACCTGAAGGATGGCTGATACTCGAACATTCCAAAAACCTGAATCTGAGCAAAGAACCACATTTTATCGAATGCAGGAACTATGGAAGCGTCCATTTTTCAATATTCGGCAGAGAATAAAAACTCAAAAAAAAGACAAAAATTTTACGATATTTTTTGGAGGGTAAAAAAAAAGCGCTATCTTTGCACTGCATTTGAGAAAGACAGGTGCTACTGAAAAAAACGGTGTGGTAGTTCAGCTGGTTAGAATGCCTGCCTGTCACGCAGGAGGTCGCGAGTTCGAGTCTCGTCCATACCGCAAAACGAAAGCGTTGAAAATCGAAAATGGTTTTCAACGCTTTTTTATTTCTTACCTCATTATACTCCCCTGTAAAACATAATCCTATAAACTTGAGCATTTCATCCCAATACAACCTCTGTATATAGAACACAAAAAGAAATTATACCCAAATTATCTACCTACAATCAAGCAATCAGAAAGATTTGCTTAATTTTGCCGGACCGAAGAGGATTTTCATGATTATCTCTATTTTTCGCAAAATACGCAATAGACGAATTTTTCACAAAACACCTCGTTAAGACTAGACTGTATTCATTTCGTAAAGTTTGGATTTTGCTAATTATTAAATTCTTAAATAGACCCTGAATTTTGTAATTATGAACACCAAAGCCAAAGGTTATATTTATGGAGCCATAGCCGCAGCTACCTATGGAATGAATCCCCTTTTTGCACTTCCTCTGTATGAAAACGGGATGAATGCAAACTCGGTTCTTTTTTTCCGTTATCTGTTCGCTATTCCCATACTTGCAATCATGATCAAATCTCGAGGTCGAAATTTCACGATACACCGAGCAGACCTACTCCCTCTGTCCGTCATGGGACTCCTTGTTGCCATCTCTTCGTTGGCTCTTTTTCTGAGTTACAACTACATGGATGCAGGAGTCGCCTCTACTATCTTGTTTGTTTACCCGATAATGGTAGCCGTCATAATGGCTCTTTTCTTTAAAGAAAAAATTACATGGTTTACCATAGTATGCATACTCATGGCACTTGGAGGCATAGCCATGCTTTATGAGGGCGAAAACGGAGTAACTCTCGATCCCATCGGTATATTGTTCGTCATGATATCCTCTCTGTCCTATGCGATCTATATCGTAGGAGTAAACCAGACCAGACTCAAAAATATGGCAACCGTAAAAGTTACTTTCTACATCCTCACCTTCGGGCTCTCGGTATTCATGATTATGTTCTTGATGGGTAGTGAGCTGATCGTTCCTTCAAAATGGTTTCTTTGGGGCAACATCGTAGCATTAGCACTTTTCCCGACAGCCATATCTTTCGTCTCAACAACCAAAGCCATTCAGTATATCGGTTCTACACCTACTGCTATTCTCGGAGCATTAGAGCCCGTAACCGCCGTAATTTTCGGAGTTACCATATTCGGAGAATCGTTCACTCCGAAGCTTGCTACAGGGATCGTTATGATCATCTTCTCCGTCACTTTGATCATCGCCAAGGGAAACATAACCACACAAATGTTACGATTCCGGAAACTGTTTCCCAAACTAATACACAGACACAAATAGATCATATCTCTTTATCGAACACCCGCAGCTGCCAGATACTTGACATGCGGTATCGAAATTTGTGTTCATTCCTACGAAAAAAGGACCTGTCCATTAAACAATATAAAAAGCCCTGGGATGAATTTCCAGGACTCTTTACATTGCCAAAAACATCTTACCTACTGGTTTTCGGCTTATATATCCGTTATTTCACTAATCATCCGTTGCCACATTGAAATAGATCGGCAGGTCAAACAGAAGCAAATCATCTGACGTATATTCTGAGTTCAACTCCGGCCGCGCCGCTTCGGGCAACAAGGACAATTCATACGTTTCGCCTTCCCGTTTCTTATTTACGGAATTACCATCCATCAACGTCCACTCTTTCACGACAATGTATCCAGAAGGAATCGTTTCGGACCCCTCAATGACCTCATACTCCCGCGATACGATACACCGCCGATAGCCCTGTTCCAACACCTCCGATGGAGACGGGACCGTACTCGAACGCACCAACCGCGCCTTGACCGCAATCGGAGCGACGAAAGCCAGCTCATCCGAATGTTTCATGACGCTCTTGGCCCGCTGCTTCATCTGCTTGACAGACAGCGCCCAACCGTAAACGATTACGTTGCGGATATTTCCCCGCCATGCACGGCCTCCGCCCCATTCGTCTCCGAAGATTAACCGGTTGTTGTCGCTCCAATTGGAAAGATCGCCCTGGACCTTCATTGTCTGATTGATCCGGCCGTTGATCGACCACATCAGGATTCCCGGTTGATAGGAAACAGCTACATGATACACCTTGCCCATCTCAATGGTGCCAAGCTCTGTCTCCGGCGGAGTCCCGTTCGGTCCGGTTTCGGTAGTTCTCAACCGCAATATCAGCTTATCTTTTTCCTGACCCAATGTCCAGTTTCTGTCGCTTGTTCCGTCGGAAAGGCTGATCATTCGGGCTGGGCCAGAAGCCTCCGGATCGTCCGCACGAAATTCGAGTTCGAACGCAAATTGATTCTCCTTCCGGGCAATATCCGTAAACAGACGGTTCACCTCATCGTCCATCGGTGTAAAATATCCGTTACGAATCTCCATCGAGTTGCCCTGTCCGATATAGGCATATCCGTGGGGCACCACGGCATCCGCCCGAATAAATTCGCCCGAAGCCGAAACAATCTGATTATTGCACAGACTATTACCCCAAGAGAAAATCGCACCATCGGCCCCTACCGGATAGCGATCCGTCTGAGCTGCCGTCACCGATGCAATCTTTTTCGTCCGCTCTACTGCCTCTTTCGACCGCCCGGTCATCAGATACTTCGTATTGTACCGGATCGCCTTTTCGCTTGCCCGATCCTCATACACGTGCACATCCGGGAACGACCCTTCATCGGTGATCTTCACGATCTGCTCCGTCTCGAAATGAGTATCGTCCGCCCACAAAGCGCACAGATGTACCGTATTACCGATATTCAGGTTCGGCGAATCGCCCATCGTCCGTGTGATGAAGAAGTGCATGTCCTGCGACGAACCGTAATGGTAGTTTCCGCCGGCTCCGGCATCTCCCCGGGCAGAACCATCGCTCCGGACCGCCTGTTTTTTTGCGTGATAGACCCACTTGCTGTCAGCCGTCACATGTGGATGACAACCATTGGTCAATAAAATCTCTTTCCCTTTCAACGGACCTTCAAAGTAATATGTGTAAACATTCGAATGTTTCCGATAGGCTGCAAATATTCCATTCGGAGCCATAAAAACAAAATTTTCCAACCTGTCAATAGGCACCTGTGCAACAAACTCCTTTTCCGAAACGGAACCGTCGGAAGAGAGCGTCACTTTAAACACCTTACCTGTTTTCGCCTGTGCGTAATAGAGGGTTTTCGGGTCACCGTACGAGTCATCACCCCATGATGGAAAGTATCCTCGATCGATACGGATCGGTTTTGCCGGCAGCGGTCCATCGATCCGGACCACATAAATATCCCATTGACCGAAATCTCCATAATCATTACCTCCGCTTCCGTCTTCGGTCTTACCAGCACAACGGGCAAAGGCCAACCACTTCCCGTCGAAAGAGATCTGGCCCTCGACATCTCCTCCAAGCTTGCCTTTTTCGCATATCAGCTGTTCGGTAGCATGGATCTCCTCGAATGTCATTCCGGGAGCAATCTCCACCCGGCACAATACCCGATCGTACCCATTTCCCTTGCTGTACGTAACAAAGCCGTGCGGAATCTGATATTGGGCTGAAACGGGATCGACTGCAAACAGAGCCATCACCGTTACTGCAAAAAATAGATACATCCGTTTCATCATACGTATGTTTTAATTCGTATCACAAATTATTTCGATTTCTCTTTCAGAATTTTGGTATTTTTTGCCGCGATTTTCTTATTCTTTGCGGTCGGATAGACATGTATGTCCACCCATGAACCGTCATCACAAATCTTCATAAAAGCATCCGTCTCGAACTGGGTATCGGTCGTATAGAGCGGACACAGCCACACTTCGCCGCCCTGATTCTGGTTGTTCGAATCGCCTGTACGCTTGGTAACGAACCAATGCATATCGGCCGAAGATCCGTAATGATAGGGTCCGCCAGCTCCTGCACTACCGCGTGCAGAACCATCGTTGCGCACCGCATTGCGTGAAGCATGATAGACCCATTTGCTGTCGGCCGTTATGTGCGGATGGCACCCTGCACTCAACCGGACATCCTTGCCGGCCAACGGACCCGAGAAAAAGTAGGTGGACACCATCCCGTTCTTCCGGAATGCAGCATACGTCCCATCCGGAGCGGCAAAAGTACATCCTTCATACCCATCCGGGGGTAATACGCCGAGAACACCCTCTTTCAGCACCTTCCCCCGATCGTCTATCGTAACCTGTCGGATACACCGTTCCTTTTCATAGGTATAATAAAGCGTCTTGACCTCCTGATCGGAATCGTCGCTCCACGACGGAAAATATCCGGGACCGATACGGATGGGTTCGGCCGGCAACGTTCCGTCGATCCGCACGACATAGATCTCCCATTTGTCGTAATCGTGGTAGTCGTTGTTTCCCTTGCCTTTGGTGGTTTTCGCCACCGTACGGGCAAAAGCCAACCACTTGCCGTCAAATGAGATCTGCCCCTCGATATCGCCTCCGATCGCTCCCTTCTCGCAGATTTTCCGTTCGGTTGCCGCAATCTGCTCGGGAGTGTCTCCCGGATGCACGTCGACACGATACAAGGTACGCTGGCTGTCGTTTCCCTTGCTGTAAACGATAAAGCCCTCGGGCAGCGAATACTGAGCCTGAAGTGTACCGACAATTCCCGTCAGCAGCAACATCCATAACCATTTCATGACTTCTGCCGATAAAGGATTTTACTTCAACGGAACCTGATTGCTCCAGCTGCTGGCTTCGGTAAATTCACGCGCACTGAGACACCACACGAAAACCTTCTTCTGTTTAAGGAACGACGGATCTGCCTTGCTGCGACGATAGACATTGATGCGCGAAGGTGTGGCTCCGGAGCCCCGGACTCCGATCACCTCGATCGGCATCTTCAGAGCACAAGCCAGATTCGACGCCAATCCCGCCTGCGAGGCGAACATATCGCCTCCGGCATCGAACACCAACGTATGGCTGTCACCGAACAACAGAACAGGACTCGCCTTGTCGACTACCGGATCCCCCGAAATGAAATGGAGTTTACGCGTCTCGGAATACCCCTTTGCAAGGCTCTTATAGAGATCGCCCGTAAAAGTAAGGTCTGAGGTCTTCTCGGTGTAGCTCTTCGATCCGGATATTCCGTACGACTTCAATTTCCCGGCAATAGCTTGTGCGGCTACCTTTGCTCCTTCTCCCGAAAAGTGCGAATCCCCCAGACAGTACAACGGTTCGGAGAGCCCCTTCTTTTTGCTCAGAAACAGCGGCGTCAAGTCGAGTACCTCAACCCCCTGCTTTTTCAACTCCTGATAAAAACGCTGCAACGACGCATCGTACCGCGTCCCGGAGGTGAAATTCCCATCAGCCAGTTTCTCGGGATAGATAACGGCCTTCGGCGGAATCGGCACGACCAACAACTTGATCTTCTCCGCCTTCAATGCCTTGTCGTAAGCCACGATCGCCTGTAACGGGTCTTGAGCTTTGGGGTCTTTGCACTGAGCGGTTTTCGCTGCTGCATCGCCCCAGAAATCTCCGGCTCCCAGATGCCGCAACTCGCTCTTGAGGAAATACCATCCATCGGCGCCCTCAACTGCAATCGAGGCTGCGGATTGGGCCCGCTCCTTACAGTAATTCTGAAAATTGGTACCGTTTTGGGCCCATACCCCCGAAAACACCATCGAAAAGCACATCAGCCATCCGACCTTTTTCCAAACAATCTGTTTCATCGTATATCTTTTTATTCGTTAAAATAATCTTCTCATGACATCCGGTCAAGGACACAGTTCACCCCACACAGGCACCTCCAGCTGCAACATCACATCGTCCAGCTCATTCCGGTTCAACCCGCCCATCTGCGCCTCGTAATCGCTCCAACTCTTCAACACGACACGGATCGTCTCGCCCTGACGCAAAAATGCGGCATCGGTCAGACGGCGGTCCTTCATACCGAGCAGGTAGACTACAGCCTGGGCCTGTTCAACGGAATGATCCTCCGAACAGATATCGGTCAGATGCAACGTGATTACATGGTCGGAATAGGTCACCTCCTGCGGGTCGGGTGACGCGGAACGTGCCGCAATGTATGCCGAAACAACTATCGAGTCGCCCGGTTGCAGGTTCAGAAAATCGCTCTCGTGCGGCTCCCCTAAATGCATGGCTACCGGAGTCCAGTCGCCGAAAGACAATTCACGCATCGAGAACTCCCAGACAACGACACTTTTGTTCGCCAACCGGTCGACCCCACGCTCCAACTCGTTGCTCAGCATTTTCCGGGTGGCAATACTTCCCTCATCGTTGCGGCGGATCGCATCGACCGGCTGCTGCAACAGATAGGAGAGCTGTTCGGCAAATCCGGCCCCGTAACCCCAGCCCAACCCGTTCAACGAATAGATGTTGCTGAAACTGTCTCCCAGAAAGAGGCAGGAGGCATACGGATCGGGCATCCATACATTTCCCATCGCATCGGTCACCGGATGAGCCTCAACCTGTTCCGACGAAGCGAGCAGCGTTCGTCCGCTGTATTCGAGCATGGTGTAAATATCACCCAAATGATCGACCGGTGTACTCCGACGGAGATATCCCGCCGCACCATACGACATCAATCCCTCCGAAACGAGCAGGCGTGCCAGAGAATCGGCCACCGCCTCCATCCCTTCGGGTGTCCAGTGTGTGTCAGTTTTCAAATAGGCGGCAATGCCTTCTGCTTTTAATCTTTGCAAAATTGAGGTCGGATCAAAAACCAGAATTCCCTGTGCCTGTAATTCGGAAAGGAAAGTCCGATAGCTTTCGTTCTTGACTGTCGATACGGAATCGACACAACTGCCGCTCAACATCTCGGGATAGAGCATCGGCTTTACCGGAACCGGCATGACCACCAGACGGATTCCCCGTTCTTCGAGTTGCCGAGAGAAATCGGTAATTGCCACAACCGGATCTTTCCCGGCCTGCTCCCTGTACTGCAAAAAAGGCTTGCCCGTCACATACTGGATGTCCTTGTCGTAGAACCACCAACCTTCCCGGCCCATGATCGCCTTTTCGTTGCCGGTCCGCAGGCATCGGGTCAGAAACCACTGAAACGGTGAAGGAAATACATCCCGTAGAAACGAAGCCTTTTCCAACTCCGATTCGAAACTTTTCCGCGCTTCGATCAATCGGTTATTTCCTGCAACAACCTCGTTCAAAACACCTTGTAAGGAGTCTTTCCCCGTTGTATCGGACGGAACCTGATACGAAAACGACGAGACAAACAGATCTACCAACGGTACGATCGCGATCAATGCAAGAAATACGATCGTGATCGTTTTTGCCGTCTTCCTCTCGATCCGTGTACTTTGAATCTCAAGATTCGCCTCTTCCTCTCTATTGTGACTATGTTTCTGCTGTGCCATGACAAAAGGATTAGAAGATAAAATAGATAAACGGATTATACGACTGCGAGGTCAGCGCAGCTATCGAGAGCAGAAACAGAGCGAGCAGGGCAAATGCTTTGGGTCGCGAAATGCAACGGGTCCAGTTCCAAGCCGTCGGTGCACACCAGACGATCGCTGCCGCAACCACCATCGATACCCAAGCATAGGGGGTCAGCATCGAGGCCGACAAGATTCCCGAGCCGGACACTCCTGCTCCGACCCCGAACATCGACTGTACATAGGCCCAAGCATCCGGTAGGGTCGCCGCACGGAAAAAGACCCAAGCGAATACCACGACCGCATAGGTCGCCAACATTTTTACCGACGACGGGATCCGTGTCCATAAGGTATTTTCCCGTTGGGTCCGCTCCACGACGAGCATCACACCGTGAATACCGCCCCAGATGATAAAATTCCACGCTGCCCCGTGCCACAGCCCGCCCAACAGCATCACCATAAGCAGATTGACATAGGTCCGGATTTTCCCTTTCCGGTTCCCGCCCAACGGAATGTAGAGGTAATCGCGCAACCATGAGGAGAGTGAGATGTGCCAACGTCTCCAAAACTCGGTAATCGAACGGGAACGATAGGGCAAGTCAAAGTTTTTGGGGAACACGAAACCCAACATCAGTCCCAAGCCGATTGCCATATTGGAGTACCCGGCGAAATCGAAGAAGATCTGAAACGAATAGGCAATGGCTCCGGTCCACGCCTCGCCCGCTGTACGTGTTGCCGCATCAAAAGCCCAGTCCGCAACCTTTCCGCACGGGTTGGCCAACACGACCTTCTGTCCCAAACCCACCACGAAAAAAGCGATACCCCGTGCAAACTTCTCCCACGAATAGGTCCGATACCGCAACTGGTCGGCCACCTCTTGAAAACGGATAATCGGTCCGGCAACCAGCTGCGGATACATCGACACGTAACAGGCAAAGTCAATGAAATGGGTAATTCCACGCGCATCACCCCGATAGACATCGATCGAATAGCTCATCGACTGGAACGTATAGAAACTGATTCCCAACGGCAATACGATGTGCAGGGCCGGCAAGACCCACGTATCCGACATGTAGAGCATGGACATCAGCGCATTCCAGTTCTCGATTCCGAAGTTTCCGTATTTGAAGAAACACAACAACGACAGATTCGACACGATCGATACGACCAGAGCCGTCTTCTGTTTTCGGGTCCGTGGTTCTCCTTTCGGCAGAATGGATATGGAGCTACGCTCGGATTTGGGCCGGTCGAAATACTGCATAATATAGAGACCGCAGCAATAATCGATCAGCGTCGACAGGAAAAGCAACAGAACAAAAAGCGGATTGGTCCATCCGTAAAAGATGTAACTCAACAGCGTCAGTACGGCATGACGCGTTCTTCCCCGTACGGCATAATAAATACATAACGCAACGGGCAGAAACCAGAACAGGAACAGATGACTGCTGAAGACCATGACTCACTCCCTATTGCAAAACCAAGATCGCATCTTCTTCGCTGTGCGACTCGGTCTCGATTCGGTTCTCCGTATAAGAGAGCTCAGCCTTTTCGTACAATCCCGTCGCAGGATAATACCACGAAGCCTTCTTAAACCGTCTGTTCCGCTCATTTTTCACCACGACACGTTGAGCCGAAGGAACATAGACCAGGATCAACTTACCCTGATCATCGGCCACAGCCATCATCGTCCGCGCGACATGCTCAGACGCCCCGTTGTCCTCCAACAGATCAGCCTGCGGACGCAGTTTCCACCATGTCAATCGATTAAAGAACGAATACAACCGACCGACCTGAATACTACCGCTACTTTCAATACCATCTTTCCAATCATATTGGGACGGATTTCTCATCCCGTGGTTGAACGACTTCTCTCCGACCCGAAGCCAAGGCCATGTACTCCATGCCCCATACCCCACTCCGGCAACCGGTGCACTGAACATACTCCAAAAGATGCTTTTCCGAACCTCGTAAGCATTTCCGGGCTCCCCCTGCGCCTCATATACCGGTTCCGTATCGATGATCGGACGCGGTTTAAGCTGAGCCCAATTCTCAACAACCGGCCCTTGTGTTTTCCAACGTATCGTCGACTCGGAGTTCGAGTGCCCCGTCTGATAGGAGATCATACTCAACCACTCCTCTCCGTCATAATCATTCCCATACCAACGACGACCCGCAGCATGCAGGGTCACAACATTATCGACCGTATTTTTATCCTCTCCGAAAACCCGTCGGCCAATCTCCTGCCACTTTGCCAGATTCGATCCGGTAAAATAGCCGTCTCCGCCGAGATTCCAAATTACATGATAGGCTTCATAGCGCGCCTTAATGTATTCAGCCAATTTTATCGCACTTTCAATCGGCAATTTATCACCTGGATTTCCGTCTCCGGGATAAGCCCACAACATTACAGGTGCGGCAACAAGCCCCATCCGGTTGATCCGATCGATCTTACGGTCAAGTTTCTGAAAGAAAAGCGGATTGATCCGGATCGGATCTTCTCCTGAAAAAGCCGGGGGATCGAGCTCCGATGCAGGGAGTCCGCGCCATTGGGTAGTTACAAACTGGATAACCGTGTAGGTATTCTGCTTTCTTTGTTGCAAATAGGTCTCCCATTCCTCGTCTGTCGAACGCATCGCTCCATTCCATGTCGTACAACCCAGATAGAAAAACGGGGTTCCGTCGGCATACGACAGATGGTAATCTCCCGGCCGGTGAACAATCTTCCCGTTTCGGTAGATCGGCAACGACGAACGGTTCTTCGTGCAAACAAACGTTCCGTTCTGATCATGCAATCCCGAATTCGCTACATCCGAACAGGTGGTCCGAAAACTCCACTTGCCCTTTTCGTTCGGCATGAACCGCACCATCCACCGGCTCTCCCCATCCCAGAAGCCCTCACTTTGATACTTTTTTCCCGAAGGGGAGACAAACGTTACCTGTAAAGCGACATCGTACACCGGTCGATCGTAGGCTACCGGACTTTCGAACGTCAACTCAAACCGATCCCAGATCGGCACTTTGGGTATGTCTTCTTTGGCTGTCAAAAGACCGAAAGCAAGTCCCGCGACAACCGTTAAAAGCAGTTTTTTCATTAAAATAAGTTTATTAGATTAGGTTAGTTTTATTTTTTGAATCCTCTTTTAATTATCCTGTTTCGGGTGTTCCATCAGATCTTTCACCATCTCCGGAGAGGTATGATCGGAACCTGTCAACACATACACCAACATGCCGGCATCAGAAACATCGAAATCCCGGCCTCCATTTTTCGAACACGCCTCCATCCGCGAATAGAGCCACTCCCAACTTCCCTCTTTGTAAACCGGGAGATGGCGAGCCGCCGAAGTTCGAAGCCACGAAAACCGATCCCTGTTCGTATTCAGCCCGTCGAACAACCGCTTACCCGAAGCATCCCATTTCCGACCGTTCTGATCGTGGATATGGATACAGTTCAACCCTCCGCCCTCCTCTGAGGCAAAAGCCTCAACGATCTCTTCATAAGACCATCCTTTATGATCACTTTTGTATTTTTCACGATCCTTCGAGCAATGGATATCATTCCAACGCCCGTGTGAAATTAAGGTCACATATTTAAGCTTCTTAGGGTTCGCCCGTGCAATACCTTCACCCAAAACCTGCATCGGACCGGCCGCAATCAGGATCAGAGGATTACGACTGGACGACCGGTCGATCTCACGGGCTACGGCTTCGTATGCCCGCTCCGGATCATCATAAGCACAAATAAATTCGGTATCGGCAAATCCGAAACGATCGCGTCCTCCCTCGATGCTCTCGATCATCTCGACCCTTCCGTCATACCCTTTGCGATCGGAACGCCCCTCCCAGATGTGATCGCAATAGACATAAACGGGCAACGCCTCCTGCATACCTTGTGAAGCGAGCAAAGCCAACATCAGCGCTGAAGCCCCCCAGTCGTCCTCATCGTGTACATTGCCATCCGAACTGATCACGATCCGACCTCGTCCGTTCCACAACGGCTCGGCCGCATACGTCCCGATGTTTAGCAAACACAACAAAAGCATTAATACCAAGCGAATCATCATCTTCACCTATTTTCGAGTCCAAACGCACATACCTCCACTCTTATAATTTATTAATAACATATTGCAATATACTATTTTTCTTCAATAAAGCCATCTTTCACGATTTTATTTCAAGATGAGCATCAAAAAAACAGATCCCTTTCAAACAAGGTTTATCAATCTTATACATATCGTTCAAACGATGGACGCAATTTATGCGACCCTTTCATTTTGCATAAAAAACTCTGGAGGGATAAAAAAAGAAAGCGCGTGAGCCGTTGTTATTTACTTCGACAGGCTCTGGTAAACCACGATTGATAAATAAGCAACAGCCCCGCGCTACAAGATGTAGCGTGAGGTAAGACAGCTTATTCCCAATCTAAAATTTACCAGATTTCGTCGAAGGAATAAGACTCGAACACTTTCGTGTTCTATCCAAATATGTCAGCACATCCACCGGACATGCACAACAAATTTACGCACATTTATTGAATATGCAAATATTTTCCAACAGGAACCGTCCAAATTTCACGCTCCGATCGATCTCCATTAAAACAGTATCACTTCATATTATCACATTGCTCCTAACCAGCAAATTACCCACGGTAACCAATCTTTAATTGACCGATAAAAATTAGACATTTTCATTTTTTTGTAATACCTTTGAACAAACGAATATGTTATAACATAAACTTATTACCTCAACAAGAAACAACTCATCAAAAATCCATTTATTTATACTACTGAATCTTATTCCTAACTAACCTCAAACTACTATGAACAAACAACTCTTTTGGGGGAGTATCACAGCCCTGCTGTTGACATTCGGCACAATCCGGAGTCAATCGTTAGCTCCGGACCAATTCGAGCGTCAGCCTATGGATCGTATGGCCGCGTGGAACTACTCGCTTGTCCGCACGTACGAGCTGTCTCCTGTTTCACGTCTGCTGACATATGTACGTGAAAACTACGGTATCCAGTACACGGCGCTCGCACGTATCGTTCCTCAAATAGAAATCGATGGGAAGACCTATCCCGCCTCACAAGCCGAAAATATTCAGGTCGAAGATTTTCCTGGAGGTGTTATAGCCCGATTCTCGTTGGGCGGAGTCCGGGTCGAAACCCAGTTTACTCCTCTATTGGTAGGTCAGGGAGAACCGACTCGGGTCGGAGCCGCAGTCTACCGCATCGAAACAACTCCGGCAACGCCCGTGAAGCTGATAGTCGGCGAATCCTATTGGCAGCGTTCGGCTTTCGAAGACATGAACAAATCGCCCTTTACACCTTTGGATGCCCACGACAACCAGATCACCCGACAAGGAGCGACCTACCTGATCCGTACGGCCGAACACGGAGCGATCACCGGTGTACGTACGAAAGCCTCCGTTACGGTACAGAGCGACGGCAAAAAGGGAGAGTTCATGGAGTGCTCTCTACCCAAAGGATCGGGAGAGCTTTTGCTTACGTTTGCCGAAGATCCGGATCAAGTACTCGAACTCTCGGAGATGAATCCGGACAGAGAATTGGCCAACGTCGAAAGACACTATCGCGAGCTGTTGGCCAACCGGATCGAGACTCCGGACAAGCTGCTCAATCAGGCTTTTGCGTCGGCCCTGCTCACGCTGGAATACACATGGGTTCCCCCTTACGGATGGATGGAGTGTATCCACCACTGGACCTCGATGTGGCACATGCAGCAGACCGTTGCCGCCGAGTGGCTCGGGCAAACCGACCGCTCCCGGATCACGACACTGACGCAAGGGGAACTGATCAATTCCGACGGATCAATCCCCCATCTGGCTCCCTTCGGCTTCACTCGTCGCGATTTCGGCGGCACGAACCAGTTCTGGGCATGGCAAGTACGCCACTATTGGGACTTCACGGCTGACGAATCATTTGCACAGACTACAGCTCCGCTGTTGGAACAAGTCATCGGACAAACCTTCGAGGAATACGACAAAAACGACAACCTGCTGCTCGGCTGGGGACTCCAGATCGGTAATCAGGAAGATTACGTCGCTACGGCCGGAGACGGAACCACTCCCTCGATCGAAGGAGTCAACATGATGAATACCCGTGCCGAACTGGCTGCCGGCTTGGGTGACAGTTCGGAATATTTGCTCTGGAAAAGTCGGGCAGACGAAATCCGGAACAGATTACGCGAAAAGCTGTGGCAGAACGATCTGGGCCGTTTTGCCTACTTTTCCGACGACATGGGTAACCTCCGCAGGGACGGTCAGTACCACACCTACACCTATCCCGCCATATACGGCATTACAGACCTGTTGGACTCCTACACCTCGCTGCGTCACTTGAGTGACCGGCTGACCGACAGTACCGGAGCCGTCTACTGCTCCAACAATTTTCCCTACCACGCCGTCGGGACATGGGGTATGCAGGCCGGAGCCGCCCAACAACCTTGGGCCAGCTGGGGATACGCCTCCATCGGCCTGCGCGACCGGGCTTGGGAACCACTCCACGCCTTGGCCGGATGGGTAATGGATGCCAACCACAGGGGCTCGTGGCCCGAAGTCTCAAAAGAGGCGGTTCCCGCCTACTTTTCTGCTCCGGCCGGACTCTACGTCGCAGCTGTTGCCGAAGCACTTTTCGGACTGCAAATGCATAAACCCGACGGTTATATCTCGTTATCCCCGAATTTCCCCGACGCATGGCCCGCTGCATCGCTCGATCTAAAAAACCACAAAGCCGCATTCCGCCGCAACGGCAACCGGCTTGAATACGACCTCCAGACGACCGACAAACTCGCCCGACGCATCCGCTGGTCGCTGCCCGTCTGTACCGACGTGAAGCTGACCAACCACGGCCGCTCCATTCCCGTGACGATCGAACCGGGAATCGGAGGTCTGTTTGCCGTAGCTGAGCTCCCCGCCGAAAATGAATCCCAAATCGTTCTGACTTATGAGCCCATTGCGTTCGAAATATCAGCACCGGGGTCTGTGGCTGAAGGGGATGCGCTACGGGTTTCGGTCAATGGAGTCACATTACAAGGAGTGGAAGACCGCAATGGCCTGCTCGGCATGATCCGAATGGACGAAAATTCTATCAAAACCTCTCTGAAAACCGATCTGCTCGCACCCTATCGCTCGTTCGGACCGCTGGGCGAACTCAACTTCGGGCGACGAACCTTTTTCCTGATTTGCAGCACTGCACAGGGAGACGAATTTTACGCTCCGGTGGATTTGACCGTATTGCCTCGTTTCGAAGCCCATCCGCAAAATGAACTGCAAGTCACTACGGATAAAATCACCACCGACCTTCTGATCCGCAACAACACCGCCCAACCTTTGACAGGCAAAGCCGTGCTCCGGATCAGTGACGAACAATTCCCGCTGGAGATTAATGTCGGTCCACGAAATGAAAGAACAGAGACTGTCGCGTTCGATGCAAGCGATCTGAGCCTGTTCGCTCCGGGAAGCAACCGCGCACAACTGACCCTGCCCAACGGCGAGTCCATCTCGTTGCAAATCGTTTTAGGACAAGCTCTCGCCGACGAAACCCTCAACCGACACATTCAGGCCAATCTCGTACCGATATCGATCGACAGTCTGTTGCAAAGGCCCGACAAAGAGTGGCAGAACGTCCGAAAATACCAAGCCTTCTATCATCCGCCCTGGCACTCATGTCCTCCGCCACTACAGGCCATTGACACGACACAACCGTTTGACATTCCACAGATTCCGGGTCTCTCCTTCCAGATTCCAGGCCATCGGTTTGCCGCACTGTCCAGCTCCGACGGAACGCCCGTCATCCGCATTCCACTCGGCAACAAGCACTATAAAAAACTCTATTTTTTAGTCGTGCCCCTGTTGGATAATGCCGACATGTTCTCGCATGTCGCCCGTATCACGGTCAAAGATTCGGAAGGGGGAAGTGCATCCCGTATCCTCAGCTTTCCGGGAGACCTCGACTGGTCGTGTCCGCCAAGCGCCGTAGGCCGTTTTGCAACCTCCATGCAGAATCGTCCGCTGCTCGTGCCGACCCTTCCGCTACTTCCGGCCGACAACAGCGACCGAGTGCAGGGTGCTCCGCCCGTTTTTCCACAACCCGAGTTATGGAGCGGCAGTGCATCGGTTGTAACCCGTTCCGGCGTATTCTCGGTTATCGAACTCGATCTGGAATGTAACAGAGAAACCCAATGGGTGGAACTCGAAACATTGGATGACATTTCGGCACTGGGATTGGTCGCTGTAACCGGTTATACGGCAGACAACATGGAACAACTGGAAGGCACACCGTGGTTTCCTCCGGCGCATCGACTTCCTCCCGTAACGCTTTTCGATATGGATAGTCCCGAAGCTCTCGAAGGCTGGACCCTCAGCGGAGAGGCTTTCAGTGTTGCTCCTGTACCTGCCTTGTTCAACGAATACACATTGAATTCGCTTGCAAAAAATGGGGAAACAGCACAAGGCAGGGCCCTCTCGCCCGTTTTCAGGCTTCCGGAGTGGTGTTCGCAGTTGAAATTTGACACACAGGGAGGAACTGCCATGAAAAATGCAGCAGGCGAAGAGACTCTCTGCATTCGCCTGTTGGACGCCGACACGGGAGACGAGCTCACTCATATTTTGACGGCAGGAGTACATTACCTCACCCCGAGGCTACTGGATGTCTCACGTTTTCACAACCGGAACCTGCGTCTGGAAATCGTAGATTTGAACGACAGAACCTCCTATGCTTGGATCGGACTGAAACGTGTTCGTTTCGTACCTTAAACATTCGTTGAAACCTCAGAATAACATGAGAGAAGCGAGGCCTAAAATGAGGCCTCGCTTCTCTCATGTACATCATTCACCCACCCCGATCTCTTTACAAAAAACGCCCTGTGGACAAATTTGCAGGCCATAAGTCTTGACAAAATCAGAAAAGAATAAATAATGCTATCGGGCAAGACCATCTTGTTTGAAGTGTAAAATATAATGGCTAATTTTGTACATAATCATTAATTCAAGCGAGACGATGAAGAACCTCAACTCCTGTGAAGGCGGTCTTGTCTACTCCAGCTTCTCTATCTTACAAATCCAGACATTTTGCACCGACAGCCTCACCTCGATCCGGATTTCCTCTCCAACCCAACAAGAAAATAAACGGGAAGGATTCATCAATCGCGTTGTTAGGGGGAACATCGACGATCAATTATTCTCACGTAAAGAACAGATCATCGACCGTTATCGTCTGGAAGGATTCGACATCCGGATCGAAGTCAGTTATCACGAACATGGCGAAGACGCTCCTCCGACGATCGCCGTTCTCGAAGGTTATGTCCACGTATGGGCCGCCGTCTTTTTCGACCGGACCGTCGAACTGTCATACCGTTTTTTTGTTCCCGGATCCCACGAGGTCGAAATCACACGCTTTTGTACAATCGACCATCCGCTCAATACGGACCAGATGATCTTTTTTGCAGGGATCGTCCAACACGTCGAACATTGGATCTATAATAAAAAACTGGACCGTCAGGAGATAGACGGTTCGCTCAAGAAGATCGAAATTTCGAATTTTCCACTGGACAGTACCTCTAACTACCACCCGGAGGGCACTGGCGAACAGCATCTGACCTTCGACGAAGTGCAGCGCCGCTACCGCAATTACTTCGACAAAACACCCGAAAACCAACTCCGGACTCCGGACCATCACTACGTCTATATCGACATCTGGGAAGACATCAATCATACAAACGGCTTCAATCTGGAACACGTCGGAGAAGCAGACGTCATCGAACACATCGAGACAGCCCATCAGGCTGAATTGATCGGATTGATGACCCTTTACCCCAGAGAGTGGCCCTATCGGATGAATTCAAGTTTCAAAGATATATGTGGAGACAATATCGCCATAGATGTCGATGATCTGGTTCTGGCCAATCAGAACATCAGCGTTGTATTCGGCACCTACGGACGTCGGGGCAGTGAATCGGAAACCAACTGGAAAGAGCATGTACGCCGCCGTTCACGTTACCACGTCAGTTGGCCCGAATACCTTGTCCTGCTCGAAATCGTCTTGGCTAAAAAACAGACAATCAATTTCGTACTCGACAAATACATAAACAACTCCCTGGATCCATGCAACTCAAACATCCGGGACTCGATCGAGAAAAATGCCCAATGGTCAGTCGAACTATCTCACATTCTGCTGGAGCTGGATTCGGTGCGTTACTTGCGATACATGTCCCATAAGCACATGTTCGACATGGTACAGAAGAACCTCAGAGTCTTCGATGACGAACGTCAACTGCAGGCTATCATGCAACAGGTCGACAAATCGCTCGACAACGTGAACAACGTAATCGAACTGCGACATGCCGATGACACGAAGTACATACTCTTCTTCATCTCTATCGCATCGCTGTTCGGCGTATTACTCCAAAGCGAGGATGTTCCGATCATTTCGCTGGTGTCATATAAATTGGGCATCGGATTCGCTTTCGTTCTGGAACTTCTCACGGCTGCGGTTATCGTGATCGGACTAAACAGTTTCGGGAAAGCCACACTCCAATATTTCCGGCGTAAAAGAAAAGAAAAAAGAAAACTAAAATATTAAATCTAAAATTATGATTCGAATATTTACCCCCCAGGATAAGGAACAGTTGTGTAACCTGTTTGCCTCCTTGATCGAAGGCCACAAAGAGTATATCTCTCACGGAGAGCTTCAAATGGGTATCGCAACCGACTCAAACACATTGGCTCCGAATTTCAAAGAGATCTGGCTCCAATATTTAGAGCGACAATATACCGATCCACAAACCTTGATACGAATCTACGAAAACGACGAAAACGGAGCTTTGGCCGGATTCATTATTTTCGGCATCCGCGACGACGGAGGATCTCCCTATGGAGTCATATATGATTTAGGAGTATTACCCGGATTCCGCGAAAAGGGGACCGGCTCACTTCTGGTGCGTACGGCCCTCGACTATTTCCGTGAACAAGGAGTAGAATCCTGTTTTCTGGAATCGGGTGTCAACAACCACTCGGCTCATCACTTTTTCGAGCAATTCGGATTCCGTCAAGTCTCTTGTGTCTTCCGCAATAAGTTATAACAACATCTATCCAAAATGGAAACAGACTGTTGGTGATATATTGGGAAAAAATCGTACACACAGCCCGAAATTCCGTCTGTAAGATTCATCCGAGCGGACTCTCCTCTATTATCATCCGTCGATTCCCGAATACCCGGAAACATTTTTCTTTACATTTCTCTTCTGTCAAATCAAAAAGGACGCCTTTTCAGAGCGTCCTTTTTGTGTCTATTATACTATTTTCTTTGTTTATCTCAAGTTGATTTCAGCCTGTCCGATCAGGTGTCCATCCGTAAATATTTTCACCCGATAGGTTCCGCTGGTAATACCTGCCCCGTAGTAGAAAATACTTACACTCAGATCCTGATTCTGGTAATCGACGGAACGGGTTGCCGAATAAACAATCTGATCGCCTTCATAGTCAAACATAGCGTTGCTCTGGTTGGCCATCACAAAACCGTCAGGACCTATAATCTGTACATAAACATTCCTTTCTCCCGGAGTAGCCAGCTCGTTGCCTACCAAAACAAGGTCGACACGCAGGCTCTCTGCCCTGTTGGCTCTCGACACCTCCCGGTCTGACTTATTCAAAGCAACCAAACGAATATCTCGGGCGCGGATAACAGCACCCTGCCGTACTTTCGTCGACAGCTCTTCCGATTTCTCTTCTGCCGATTCGGCCCGCAATCGATAGTCGAGCAACTTCTTACGGATCGAACTGTTTTCGCCGACCAATTTCTTGTTAATCGTATTCAGCGAGTCGATCTGACGGATGTATCCTTCCATGATCTGACGCATCATGTTTTTCTCCTTCTCGTACTGCCGGATCTTGGCATAACTCAATCGACGCTCCTTCTGTAACGTCTCAATCAACGAATCGACTTTGAACCGTGCACTGTCATATTGAACGGAAAGCGTATCGTTCCAACTCTTCAATGTATCGTAATCATTTCTCAATGCGATCAGCTGTTGGGTCAGAGTATCACGCTCGATGGCAAAATCATCACGAATCTGTTTTACCTGCATGAAATAGATCGCAGAGAGGGCGGCCAATATTACCGCCATAATGATAATCATGATTTTCAGTCCTTTGACTTTTTTATTAGGACCTTCATCCCCGTAACCGTTCGGATCGTAACCGTAATCCTGATTTTGGTCGTATCCGTAGTTGCCGTAATTACGGTTGTTGTACGATTGCTGATTGTAGTCTTCCATATTCGATGGCATTCAAACTGATTATAGATGCAAATATAATCAATTTATTTTGCTGTCAAGCGGGTAACGCAGATTTTTCCACTCGATCAACCGCGCTCGGATCGACCCCACACGTATGGGCGATTCGATATAGATCGGTATTCTGTTTTTATCGTCAGAAACCCAAAGGGTAAATTCATCCCCATCCTCAAACGACTCTCCGGTCGACGTAGCCATCTGGCACCGGAATTTCAGCGTCCGAAACTTTCCGGCTCCACGAATATGCTTGTTCTCCCTACCAAGAAAACGATATCCGATGGTACGGATCGTATCCTCCAGTACCAATTGCATCGAACCAGAACCTCCGGCAGTCTCGATCTGCGAAAGATCGGCGCACCTCAAATTGAAAAACAGCGCTACTGCATCGTAACTTCCCTCCGACAGGTTCATACTTTTGTAGGTACTGTCCGGATTTTTGTGGTTCCGATATGCCGTATGTACTTTCTTATTTTCCCAATCATAATGGAACCGACTCGAATAACGGTATTTACCCTCCTTAAGCTCAGTTTTTAGCTCGATCGGGCGCAGGGTTGCCGAGTCGAGCGTACTGGTGTAGGTATCGTTCAGATCGAAAAACCACTTGTAGAACGGATAGGTCTTGCCATTCGCCTCTATCTTGTACACAGGTGTTTCCTTCGAAGAGTTGAAAGTCGTATGGAACGACACCTCAGCGACATCCGTATTGACAAACGACACTTTATAACTTACGGCATAAACCAGTTTTTCTCCATCACCGAAAGCCCGGTCTAAACCCACCTGAGCCGATAGTATAAAACCGGAGAGCACCAATGTGCCTATCATTAAGATCAGTATTTTTTTCATAATTAAATGGAGTGTTTCATTGGGTCGAGGTTAGATTCCGATATATATCGATACCCCGTTTTACAACGGCTAAATATATAACGCAAAAATCGACGCAAAGTTATGAAATCATACTGAAATCTATCTCTTTTTTCGAAACATACTTAGCCGCAAGTTCGCGCAGCATCCGATTTTCGGGCTTCACGAGCATCGGATCGCCCTGCAACACCCGCTCGGCCTCATTTCGGGCGAGGGTCAATACCTGTCCGTCCTTACCCAGATCGGCAATCTTCAGATCGAAGGCCAAACCGCTCTGCAGGGTTCCCGAAAGGTCACCCGGACCGCGCAACTGGAGGTCCATCTCGGCCAGTTCGAAGCCGTCGTTGGTCGAAACCATCGCCCCGAGCCGTTTACGCGATTCGGACGAAAGCTTGTCGCCACTCATCAGGATGCAATAGGATTGGTCCGCACCGCGCCCGACCCGACCCCGCAACTGGTGCAGCTGCGAAAGGCCGAAACGTTCGGCACTCTCGATTACCATGACCGAGGCATTCGGCACATCCACTCCCACTTCGATAACGGAAGTTGCCACCATGATCTGCGCAACTCCCTGTTTGAAAAGGTTCATGCCGTACTCCTTGTCGGCCGGTTTCATCTGACCGTGCACCACAACCGTAACGTACTCGGGCGGCGGAAATGCCCGTACGATCCCTTCGTAACCGTCCTCGAGGTCCTTGTAATCCATCTTTTCAGACTCCTTGATCAGCGGATAGACGATATAGACCTGACGTCCCTTGCGAATCTCCTCGCGGATAAACCCGAACACCCGCAGCCGATGGGCATCACGGTAGTGCAGCGTCCGGACGGGCTTACGTCCCGGAGGAAGCTCATCAATCACCGAGACGTCCAGATCGCCGTAGAGGGTCATGGCCAACGTCCGGGGGATCGGGGTCGCCGTCATGACCAGCACGTGAGGCGGCCGCTCGTTCTTACTCCACAACCGTGCCCGCTGCGCCACACCGAAGCGGTGCTGTTCGTCGATCACCACAAACCCCAAGTTCTGGAACTGCACCGCGTCTTCGATCAGCGCGTGGGTTCCGATCAAAATATGAATCGCTCCCGAACGCAACCCCTCATCTATCTGGGTTCGCTCCCTCTTTTTGGTCGAACCGGTCAGCAACTCCACTCGGATATCCAATCCGGCCAGCATCCGGGTAAACGTCGCATAGTGCTGTGCGGCAAGTATTTCGGTCGGAACCATCATGCAGGCCTGAAAACCGTTGTCGCAGGCCAGCAACATACACATCAACGCCACAAGCGTCTTCCCGCTACCCACATCACCCTGCAGCAGCCGATTCATCTGGTGTCCCGACACCGTATCCTGACGGATCTCACGGATCACCCGCTTCTGGGCTCCGGTCAACGGAAACGGCAGGCAATCTTTATAAAACGAATTGAAAAATGCACCTACGACAGGAAAGAGGAAACCGTCGTTACGGGTCGTACGTCCCCGGCGCTCCTTCATAATGTTGAGCTGAATGCCGAACAGCTCCTCGAACTTCAGCCGGAACTCAGCCGCACGAAGTGCCTGCTGCGACGTCGGAAAATGGATATTGAACAGCGCATCGTGCAGCGACATCAGTCCAAGCCGTGCGATAAGATCGGCAGGAAGCGTCTCCCGCAGCCGGTGGTCGACCATCGGCCACAAGTTGCACATCAGCGTATAGATCGCCTTCGTACCGAGTTGATTGCGGTTCAACACCTCCGTCGTACTATATACACCCTGCACTCCGCTCCTAAACCGATTGGCCTGTTCAACCGCCGATTCGATTTCGGGATGGACGAGATTGAGCACACCGTTAAAGAACGCAGGACGCCCGAAAACGATATACTCCCTTCCCTGCTCCAATCGCTTCTCGATCCAGCTTATCCCCTTGAACCACACCAATTCGGCCACCCCGCTGCCGTCCGAAACCGTCGCAATGAACCGGCGTTTGGACCCTGCACCCACGTGTTGGAATCCCGTAATACGGACTTTCAGTTGGATATAAGTCAACGAATCATCATCCAATTCGCCGATCTTCCAGATGCGGGTACGGTCGATGTACCGGAACGGGAAATGATAGAGCAGATCGCCGAGCGTGGCGATCCCCAACTCCTTGCGAAGCATCGAAGCCCGACGTTCGCCGACTCCGCTCAGAAACTTGATGTCGTTGTTCAGAATATCGTTCATTCCCCGCAGTAAATCCGGATCAAAGATACCGAATCTCCGGCAGAGTTTCGTACCTTTGCAAAAATTTCGGAAACTTCCATGAAAAAATTTTGCGATTCGTTGAATCGATACCTCCGCAGAACCACGGGGGTTGTCCGGATCGGAAGTACAGCCGTCGGGGGCGACAATCCGATTCGGGTCCAGTCGATGACCAACACCGACACGAATGACACGGCGGCCTCTGTGGCTCAGGTCGAACGGATTGCCGATGCAGGGGGCGAAATCGTCCGGCTCACCGCTCAGGGACGCCGCGAAGCGGAAAATCTGGGTGCAATCCGCACAGAACTCGACCGTCAGGGATACTCCAAAGTCCCTTTGGTAGCGGATATTCACTTCCTCCCGTCGGCTGCGCTCATTGCCGTCGAAAAGGTCGAAAAGGTCCGGATCAATCCGGGAAACTTCAACGACCGGGGCGGCGACTTCTCGCATCTGATCGAAATCTGCAAACGCAGGGGCACAGCACTCCGGATCGGGGTTAATCACGGATCATTGGCTCCGGAGGTCGTCGAACGTTACGGTGATACCCCCGAAGGGATGGTCTTCTCGGCCATGCAGTTCCTACGACGGTGTCGAGAGGCCGATTTCGAACAGGTGGTCGTCTCGATCAAGTCGAGTAACGTACGGGTGATGGTACACGCCTACCGCCTGCTGGTCGCCGCCATGCGGGAAGAGGGTATGGCCTATCCGCTCCACCTCGGGGTGACCGAAGCCGGAGACGACCGCGAGGGACGGGTCAAATCGGCCGTCGGAATCGGAGCCCTGCTGGCCGACGGAATCGGTGACACGATCCGCGTATCGTTGACCGAAGCCCCCGAACGGGAGATTCCGGTCGCCCGTTTGCTGAGCGACTACTTTTCCGGACGAGAGCACCATGCTCCGATTCCGGAGGTAAACGAAGCGTTTTATTCGCCTTACGCATACCGCAAGCGGGAATCGACCGCTGTGGCCGGAATCGGAGGCACACACCGCCCGCCCATTCGGAGCGAAATCCCGGCAGAAACCACCTCGCTCTTTTTCGAGACGGATATTCACGGCATCGACCGCATTCCGGCCGGGAAGATCGTCGTCCTGACCACCGAAAACCTCAACGGTATCGCCGAACAGCGGGCTGCATTTCTACGAATGGAAGAGGCCGGGATTCACAATCCGGTGATCATCAAACGCACCTATCGGGAGCAGGATCCGGAAGTGTTGCGGGTAAAGGCGGCTGCCGATATCGGACCGCTCTTCTTAGACGGATTCGGCGACGGAATATGGATCGAAAATCTCGATCCGGCGATCCCGGCCGAAGAGATCGATGCCCTGAGTCTCGACATATTACAGGCTGCACGGGTCCGGATATCGAAACCGGAGTACATCGCCTGTCCGAGTTGCGGGCGCACCCTATACCACATCGAGAAGACACTTGCTGCGATCAAACAACGCACCTCGCATCTGGTCGGCGTAAAGATCGGAGTCATGGGCTGTATCGTCAACGGTCCGGGAGAGATGGCCGATGCCGATTACGGTTACGTGGGTTCGGGCCCCGGGCGAATCACCCTCTACAAGGGTCGAGAAATCGTTCGCCGAAACATTCCTGAAGATCAGGCCATCGATGCCCTGCTCGAGCTGATCGAATCGACCCGGGAATCGTCGTAGTTCAGACTGCCGAGCGATCTTCGACCGCAGATGGCTAACGTTTTTTAAGGAGATAGATCAAACTATGTATGCTTAAACTGTGTCTGCAATGCAATAACTCGATTTCTTGCGGACACAGCTTATTTCATACTGTCTGGACTGTTGATAGTAGAATATTTTAAATTCTGCTTCGACTTGAACATGAAGGGATCACAAGTTACGGCAATGTCTCCATGTCCCACACTTAGAAGAGGTCGAAGAACCGGTGTGCAAAATCACCGTTATTGAACATACGTTCATCTGATTTAACGAAGAGATTGTCACGCCGGTAAAATGAATGGGGTATAGAATTTTTGGAATCTCTGATTCTTAGATTCTTACATTTTACACTTTTCAAAGCAAATTTCTGAAAACAAACCCTTCGCAAAATAACACCCCTTTTCTACAAAACGAGAGATGCACCTTTTACGTAAGATGCATCTCTTTCTATCTATTTTGACATTGAGCACGGTAATTCACCGAAATAGAACGACCGCCATACCACTCTGACTCCAACACACAACTGTACAGCATCAGGCCCCGGCATAGATCAAAAAGCCCAAGCCGACCAGAAACAGCACGAACATCATCACATTCAACTGGTCGGAACTCTTTGGGGCTCCTTTGAACTCTTTCCAGATCAGGATTCCCCACAAGGCAGATACCAGTGTCGCTCCCTGTCCGAGTCCATAGGAGATGGCAGCCCCGGCCTGTTCCGATGCAATCATACTGAACGACTGACCGATACACCAAATCACACCTCCCAGAATACCGACACAGTGGGTTTTCAGGTTCCCACAAAAATAACCTCCTATTCTGATCGGTTCGCCCTCGACCGGATGACGCATGGCTATCGTATTGAACAAAAAGTTGCTGACAAAAATTCCTACCGCAAAGATAAAGACCGCCGTGTAGGGAGTCAATTTACCCGGTGCGGGATCGGCAAAATTGGAGAGGTCGATCGATGCCGCCACAAAACGGTAGAAAAAGGCCATGATCACACCGGCCGCAATCGAGATACCGATTCCTTTGGCCGGAACCTTTTTCGAGCCACTTAACATCTTCCGATAGGCCAATCCGTTCAACACGATCGCGGCACAGATCAATACGACCCCGGTAAAGATAAACAGCGGTTCACCCTTTGCCGCACCGAAATAGTTGATCAGCACACCCAGTACCAAAGCCAGTCCGATACCGACCGGGAAAGCAACAGACAGTCCACAGATAGCAATAGCGGCCGCCAACAGAATATTACCGGCATTGAACACGATTCCACCGAGAAAAGCACTGCCGATGTTTCCCCATTCGGCCTGCTTCAAGTCTGCAAGGAAACTGCGCCCCTCCGACCCGAAACTACCCAACGTAAAGGCGAAAATCAACGAACAGAGCAGTACGCCAATCACATAATCCCAATAAAAATATTCGTACCGCCAACTTTTCGAGGCGAGTTTTTGGGTATTGCCCCATGAGCCCCAACAGAGCATCGTGACCACACAGAAAATTACGGCCAGCGTGTAATTGTTTACAATATACATGATTCTATTTTCAGGTTAGTATTAAAAATCAATAGTTTGCATGAAATTTTCGATTTACTTCGGATCAAAACCGTCGACTTCGCTCCGATAGGGAGCCGATGGCTGTGCACCCATACGGGTCACCGAAAGTGCCGAAGCCCGATTGGCAAAACGGACCGCTTCGTAAAGGTCTTTCCCTTCGGACAGAGCTACGACTACAGCCGCATTGAACACATCACCCGCAGCCGTTGTATCGACCGCCTCTACCCGGTAGGCCGGAATCACCTCCTCATAACGGTCGTTATAGATAAGTGCACCATGAGATCCAAGTGTCACCACCACATTTTCAACCCCCATTTCACGGATCTTACGAGCTGCAGCCCACGCCCCCTCTTCTCCGGAGACAGGGATTCCCGAAATCAAACTCGCTTCTGTCTCATTGGGGGTAATCAAATAGAGATTCTTAAGCAGCTCTTTCGACAAAGTTGCTGCCGGAGCTGGATTCAACACAACCCGCTTCCCACGTTTGGCCCCCTCTGCAACAACATATTCAACTGTAGCCATCGGCACCTCCAACTGAATAAGGATAATATTACACTCATCAAGTACCTTTTCGGCCCGAGCAATATCGAGCGGCAACAAGTTAGCATTGGCTCCGGATGCGACGACAATCGTATTTTCGGCCCGTTGATCGACAGAAATCAACGCTATACCCGACGGATTCTCCTCATCGACAAAGATAAAACGCGTATCGATACCCTCTTGGGCATACTGTTGCCGATTGGCAATACCGAACATATCGTTTCCCGTTTTGCATACAAACCCGACTTCGGCTCCAAGACGGGCTGCAGCAACGGCCTGATTTGCCCCTTTACCACCCTGATTCATCATAAAAGCACCTCCGAGGACAGTCTCCCCCGGACGAGGCAAATGATCCGTACAAACTACCATATCGGTGTTAGCACTGCCTATCACCAAGACATCTATTCTTCTCTGCTTTTCCATAAATTATTACTATTTATTTTCTATATTATCTCTATTCTTCCTTATATGGCTTTCATCCAAGGTCTACCCGACCACCTCGTATAAACAATAAAAAATCATCATACAAATCTGGAGTTTTAAAATTAACATCTATTTCCGAAAAAAGCAATTTTTTTTGCAACAGTTCCACGAATCTATCGACAAAGCATCTGCCATATTTTACGTACCAATCATACAAAAACAAGATCGGATACATCTTTCCGAAACATTTCTAACTAATTTTCGGTTCCTTTACTATTCAAAAAATTAAATTAAATTTGTAGAACTATTCCCTGTTGTAATTTACAAATCGATCCTGAACCACTATGAAAAAAGTCTGGCTACTCACTCTGACCATATTGTCCATAGTAACTCTTCATGCTCAAAACCCATTTCAAATTACTTTCGGACCATATCTTCAAAACGTAACCGAAGAGGGAGCTACCGTAATATGGGGCACTTCGGGCGATGCCCTTTCCTGGGTCGAGGTCGCACCCGACGGCAACGACCACTTCTATGCCGAAGAGCGCCCGCAATTCTTTCAGACAAAACTCGGACGACGCACGGTCGGAAAACTCCATACCGTGCGGATCAGAGACCTACAACCCGGAAATTTCTACCGCTATCGGGTCTGTTCGAAAGAGGTACTCGAGATGAACCCCGCAAAGGTGGTTTACGGGACGACGATCTGCACCGATGTATTCCGGCACCTGCCGTTCCGGTTCAAAACCCGTAGCGCGGATCAGGATTCGCTCGCTCTGGTTATCGTCAACGACATCCACGAGAACAGCGAAATGCTGGGAAACCTGCTTGCTGATGTCAAAAAGGGGGGATATGACTTCGTCTTTTTCAACGGCGATATGGTCAACAACATGAGCAGCGAACAACAGCTGATCAACGGATTCATCGGAAAGTCGACCAAATTGTTCGCTTCTGAGATCCCGTTTTACTTTGCCCGGGGCAATCATGAAACGCGAGGCAACTTCTCCGACCACTATTTGGACTACTTCCCGACCTCAACGAACGAGCCATATTACGCTTTCCGGCAGGGACCGGTATTTTTTATCGTACTGGACGGCGGTGAGGACAAACCGGACAGCGACATCGAATACTACGGATTGGCCGATTTCGACCGCTACCGGGCCGATCAGGTGGCTTGGCTGAAAGAGGTGGTCGCAACAGAAGCGTTCCGTTCGGCGCCGTTCAAAGTGGTCATCACGCATGTTCCCCCGATCAACACGACATGGCACGGACCGCTGGAGGTCAAAAAACACTTTCTCCCTATCTTGAACGAGGCAGGAGTCGACCTGATGATTTGCGGACACCTGCATGCCTATCACTACATTTCGGCCGGAGAGTCCGATTGCAGTTTCCCGGTTCTGATCAACTCGAACGACGCATCGGTTTCAATCCGTGCCACAAGCAAGTCGCTCAACTTCAAAGTGCAGAATGCACAGAAAGAGCTTGTCAAGGAGGCCACCCTCACCAAATAGGCTCCAAAAGCACGGAAAACGGATATGTTCTAAATCTGTCTATACACCCAAAAATATATGCATTCAAAAAAAGAGAGGAGCGAATGTCCGCCCCTCTCTCTTTGTCTATAAATCTTTCTCCAAAAAAGCTCGAAATCGCAACGAAAACCCGTCTTGCTTCTATATCGGATATATTAGGAACCTCCCCCCTGCCATCGTCACCACTCCTTTCCCCTCCGTAAAAACTTCCGGGAAGCGATAAATAGCCCACGCGACTACTCTATCGACAAATGTTCGGTGTTGACGGTCTGAATCGCACTGCGACAACCTTCAATCCGGTTGTTCCGCAAGATGACGTTATTCGCATTCCGGACAACTATGCCGCATTCGTTCTCCTGCGTGCCCACCACGGTATTTCCTTCGATCCGGATGCCGTCGTGCAGCAACGTATGTTCCGTATCGGGAGCCCCGATGACCACGGCAATCCCTGAAGCTCCGTATTGACATCCCGCACCCAATCCGCAATCGATGATTACGTTTCGGGCAATGGTTACATCCTTTGCATGGGTTCCCTCTTTCCACTCCGACTCCGCTCCCACGTGAATCGCCGTCCCGGTGCACCCCCGGAAAACGTTGTCTTCGATGCACACTCCGCGGGTCTTGGAGAGCACCCCCCGGGCCAGATTACCCCATACGATCGAACGGCGGAACTCCAAACGCGGCAGTTTCGAGATATTGAACAGATAGTAATCTCCAAAATTCTCCGGCAAAGTCCCCCGAACGCGGACCTTCACATCGATCGTACCCTCCCGATGAAAAACATCCGTCACCTCGACCTCTCCCTCTGGGACAAGTGTCGAAATGCGCACAACCTCCATGCGATCGCCTACCCGCGGGACATCGGGCACCTGTGCATGGGTGAAAGTCGGAGCCCGCAACTCCAAGGTCACCGTATCACCCGAGACAGCTGCAATGTCGTGGTAGTAGCCATGTACATTGGTGGCATCGTCGCCTTGTCCGCGGAACAGGCAACCGTCGAACGAAACGGTCCCTTCGCAGCAGGCAAAATGGGTAGCATCCGTATTGGTCGAAAAGGTATATCCGTCGGCCGGAGTAACCGACAGGCGAACGATCGACACATCCCGGCTGTCGAAACCCACGATACCCATGCCGGGTTGCGAATGGATCGTCACCCCTTCGATCCGGGTCTGCTCGCTGCGAAGGATCAAAATCGCCGGCCGGAAGTGAAAAGAATGAGGTGCAGCCACCGCCGCACCCACCATACGTGCCGGCAACCGGCCCTTGAACCGTACCGAATGATCGTCCAGAACCACCTTTTCGGCAAAATAGAACGGATCCCGGTATATGCCGCTGATCGTATCGTCCCACAGCATCAGGCGCGGAAACGGCATCTTCTCAGTAATCTTTCGTTCCGGACGAAACCGCACCGTAAACGACTCTTCATCGACAGCAGTCACGACTCCCTCCGAAAAGGGTTTGCGCAGGTAGTCGATCGTCAGGCCCCGCAGCATAAAGTTCCGGCTGTCGACAATCGAGACCGGCTCCATCCACCCCTCACACAACAGCACCGCCCCCTGTGCATCGACCGTTATGTCCTCCGAGCCCGAAAAATCGAGTCCCCGCACATAAGGGTAATAGGGCCTAAAAATCTCGCTTTCGGGATTGGGCCCCATCTTTCCGGAAAGGACCTCTTCTTCGAGTCGTTCGGCTTCGGCATCCCGCAGGCGATACACCCCGGCTGGCATCACGAGCGTCGTACCGGTATGTGTACGGCAATACTCTGCGGCTCGGCGCAAAGCCCGGGTATCAACCTTCCCGTCATCGGGAATAGCGCCAAAATCGGCAACCGACACCACACGCTCCCGGATCCGAGCCGTATCTTTCGGTCCGTACGCCGCTTGCGCCTCCCCTACGACAGCTGCGGCTACCGCACAGAAAATCCACTTGGCAAGATTTTTCATTTAATCAAAATTAGACGTAACTGATCGTGGAATACATCCCAACGACGGCCTCACGACTCTACTCAAGGACCGATCTTCCCAACACGACCGGATGCAACGACACTCTCTCTACCGAATTATAACGAGTATGGAACCTCTTTATGTTCTGTTCTCTGCTGGGCGATGCCGACATTCCTGTGCCCGCACCCGACTGGACAACGCCCATTCCCGCCTTTCCCGGAGATACAAGAGACAAAAACCTCAACATCTCAAAAAAACTTTCGGTCTGTTTCGGGTAAAGCCGACAGAGACACCGGTTGCAATACAGTATCCACCCAGCATTCCCTCGGGCCCCACCGTCAGCCGTCGCATCGTTCACTCCCTCGACCGACCATCCGTCGGCCTCGAAACTGTTAATAGGCGTGTTCGTCCTGCTCGATCTCTTTTTTAGTAAGCGGTTTCCGATTCATGGCCCGCCATACGTATGCGATGTACCACACGACAAACGGGATAGCCAGCGACACAAGCCCCATAACGTAAAGCGTAAACTTGCTGGACGAGCTGTTGTAGATCGTCAACGAACTTTGCAGATCTGCAGTCGAAGGGTAATAGGCCGTATTGTTGTATCCGGCCGTCAGCAACAGGGCCAGCACCGTCAGCACCGTCCCTAAACCACAAGGCCATATTCCGCGCTTCCCACCGCGAACAACTCCGATGTAGATACCCCACAGAACCCCTACGACACCGACTAACAACACCGCCAAAACCAACGGCATCGCCAACAGATTATGCAGATATTTGTAAGGCTCAATTGCGATCACTCCCGACTTGGGGTCAACTGCCGCTCCATCGGCCAACATCAGCAGCAACAGGAAGGGCAAAAAGAAGAGAAGAAACAGCCCTGCATTCCATTTCAAATAGCGTCTCGACCGGGAAAATATCTCCGTATCGTCAATGTTGTTCATAAAGTATAGCAGTCCCAAAACTCGCGACAAGAACAGCACGGACAATCCGAGCAGGATGTTGCGGGGATCAGACAAAGCATCCAATCCATACCATGCCGTTGTCCATCTAGATATGGTATTGAATCCCTCATAGTTTCCGAAATTGGCTTTATCGACGACAAAAGGTGCACCTGTAAAAAGAGTGGCGACAGCGGTACCCAACAAAAATGTTCCGAGCACACCGTTGATCATTAAAAACCAGTTATACGTTTTTTCGCCCAATAGATTTGAGGGTTTACGACGATATTCATAAGCCACGGCCTGCAGGACAAACACCAACAGAATCAGCATCCACACATAAAAAGCCCCTCCAAAACTCGTACTGTAAAAGAGCGGGAAAGAGGCGAAAAAGGCACCTCCAAAAGTAACTAACGTTGTGAACGTCAACTCCCACTTGCGACCGAGCGAATTGACAATCAGATTTCGCTCCATATCAGTTTTTCCGATAACATAGAGCATGCCTTGTCCCCCCTGCACAAAAAGCAGAAACACCAACAATGCCCCCAAGAGCGATACAACAAACCACCAGTAGTGCTGCAAAAAGATATATACTGTATCCATAATTTTCGTTTTGGTTTTGGTTTTGGTTTAGATTTACATTTCGATTCTATTTCTCTGAATCTGTTTTACCCTCGATTTCCGCAGGTTGCGGTCCTAACTTGATTTGACGGAACATAATCATCAGTTCAGCAATCAACAATATGGTAAACAAGACCAGGAAAATAAAAAATGTCGTCATAAGCGATCCTGACGCAATGTTCGACACGGAGGCCGAAGCTGGCAACATTTCGTAAACGGTCCATGGCTGCCGCCCCACCTCAGCTACAATCCAACCCGCTACGGATGATAAATAAACCAACGGAATCGACACAATCATCAGACGTAACAACCAGCGTCGGTTCCCGATTGTTTTACGCAATGACAAAACCAAAGTGATAGCAAAAAACAGAATAAAATAGAAACCGAGTCCCACCATTACACGGAATGAATAAAAAACCAATGGAATATTGGGAATAGCCTCCGTCGGATTATCCAAATAGGCATATCCAAGATGCTTCAACCGAAAGTCATGCATATACTTTCCATCCGGAGTATTTGGATCGAACAAATCGTTGTAATAGGACTGTGTGACGGCATCTCCCGTTGCTTTAGCTTCCCGGTACTCCTTCATTGCTTTCAATGCTTCTTGTCCGAGTCCCATCTTTCCTTGTATCGGAATAATCTGTTGCTCAGGGTTGCCAAACACCATATCGTTAATGCCCGGAACGTAAGCTTCCGCATTACGGAAGCTCAACAGGGATAGCAACTTGGGAATCTCCACTTTAAAGTAGAAAGCATCAGCATTTTTCTCGAACAGATACTTTTTACCCACTTCCGGACGCAACACTCCAAACACGACCAGTCCCGCCTCTTTTTCTCCGGCATAAAGAGCCTCCATTGCAGCAAGTTTCATCGGTTGGGTTTTAGCGACCTGCGCGGCTGAGCCATCTCCTGTCGTAGCCAAAAACAGCGAACTGCACAATCCGAATATAGAAGCAATCACGATACTTCTTCGAGCCATCTGTGTCTCACGCTTTTTCAACAGATACCATGCGCTGATTCCAATGACCACTACCGCAGCAAGTACAAAACCCGAAGTTACCGTATGAAAGAATTTATTGATTGCAACCGGAGAAAACAACACATCCCAGAAAGAGGTCATTTCGTGCCTTGCAGTGTCGGGATTAAAAGTCGTTCCTGTCGGATATTGCATCCAGGCATTGGCAACCAGAATCCACAGTGCCGAAAGATTCGCACCAATGGCTGTCAACCATGTCGATGCCAAATGGAATCCCCGCGACACACGGTTCCATCCGAAGAACATTACAGCAAAAAAGGTACTTTCCAGGAAGAAAGCCATGATTCCCTCGATAGCCAGTGGAGCACCAAAGATATCCCCGACGAAATAGGAGTAATTGGACCAATTAGTTCCGAACTCGAATTCAAGAATCAAGCCGGTTGCAACGCCAATCGCAAAGTTGATTCCGAAAATACGCATCCAGAATTTTACTGTCCTTTTCCAGAACAGGTCTCCGGTACGGTAATAGATTGTCTCCATTATCGCACAGATAAAACCCAACCCCAAAGTCAGAGGAACGAATAGCCAGTGATAAATGGCCGTCATAGCGAATTGGGCTCGTGACCAATCGACCACTTCCATCAAATCGTTTGCAGAAAGAATCATAGTATCTATCGGTTAATATTTAACAGCTGGTCCATGACGTACTCGCTCTTTTGCTGTTCGGTCTCGAGATGACCCATTGCATCAGGGAAGAAAAAGAGTTTGAGCACGAAAAACATAATGAACAATTTGATCAGAATGACAATCCACAAGGTACGTCCTAAAGATGACATTTCGCGAAATCCGTCTCGATAGAAACGGTAGACTCGAATCAAAACGTTACCGGATGCAGCCACTTCTTCGATTTGTTTTTATATTGTTTTGAAAACAAACTTACAAAAAAAATTCATATTTAAAATTCCCGAAAAGACGAACATCCTATGACATATGGAGAAAGTGGATATAAACAGTTACAAATTAGCTGTTCGAACACCCCTCCAAATGTTTTGTCCATACGGTTGCAACTCTTGTTGTGCACACAAAAAAAGCGAATAGTTCCCCGTACATCAATACCGGTTTCGGAAACGTCTCTTTCTCCAGAAGTACGCCAATCTCTCCCGGTCAATAAAATCAATCTGCCCCCAGTCCCTCTTTTTGATTTTGCTGTTTACGGGATTGAAGTCTATCGGTAATATAGACCGTAAATATAGGGAAAAGCATCATACCCGCTGCAGCAAGTACAACCGAAAGGATCTCTCCTGTAATTGTTTTAGCAAAGATATTCGAGCCAACCGTCGTCACGTTCATGAATGCCCACCACAAGGCATCTCCAAAAGTTGCGACAGATGGATTGACCGGCCGCTCAACCATAAAAAACACCAGACTGGCGAAGTAAATCAACGACAGAATAATCAGAATGTAGGAGACAAGCAGACTGGTCACACGGCTTCGGATAACCCACCCAACGGCGATGGCCAATCCGTAACCTCCTCGAACCAATGGAGCTAACCGCAAAAAATATTCTGTCTCTTGAGAGACATTCAGTTCAAACCGGCCGGCCAGATTCAGGTAAGGGATCGCCACTAAAAAGAAAAAAAGATTTCTCCATAAAAAACGCATCTTTCTTTCGGCCAAATAGAGTCGGAAAAAGAAATCGGCCAGAAAAACAATACAGACCCAAAGCTGAATCTGCATATATAATGGATAATACACCCCATAAGAATCATAAAAGACCTCGAAAGAGAGTGCAGCTATAACCAATACACTACCAATCAATACCGACGTATTCAACAGATAACCTACGACGGTTTCGAATTTTGTACGATGAGGCAAATGAGAGTTGGAATCAACAGGAGAAGTATCAATCATAATCGATTTTTTTAACAATCTCTCTCGAAATATACAAAAAAAATGCCTTTTATAAACCACGCCCCTCAGCTCAATCGGAATTCGAAGAGAACGAAATAGAAGTGTAATCGTGTATGATCGCTTCTGATCGCTATTTCAAACAAAGGTCAGCAATGGTAAAGGCAGCATAACAGAGACTTGCTATTCCATTTACCGTACCAAATGCCAGACCGATCCGCGATAAATCAGATGGTTTGACAATTGCGTGTTGAAAGACCAGCAATCCGACGAATACGGCAGCACCGACCCAATAAAGCATTCCGCATTGATAGTTAAGTCCGGCAAGAACTACGATATAAACTGTTATCACATGCAATAAAATACTGATAGCAATACCTCCCCGCACACCGAAGCGCGCCGGTATCGAATGTAAGGAGTGTTGCCGGTCGAACTCAACGTCCTGAAGGGCATAGACAACATCGAATCCACCGCACCACGTAATAACCAAACCGGTCAACAGCATGGGAAATACCGCAAAATGCCCCGTGACAGCAATATATGCTCCGACAGGTGCAATTCCAAGTGCAACCCCCAATACAATGTGGCACCACGCCGTAAATCGCTTCGTGTAGCTATATCCGATCAATACAATCAAAGCCACCGGCGAAAGATAGAAGGCCAAAGGATTGATCCACCACGCAACTCCCACAAACAACAACGCATTGACAATAACGAAAATCAAGGCTTTCCGAGGAGAGATCACCCCTGAAGGGATTTCCCGGTTTTTCGTACGGGGGTTCAGGGCATCGATCTTCCGGTCGGCATAGCGGTTGAATCCCATAGCCGTATTGCGGGCCGTTACCATTGCCAGTAAAATCTGTACGAGAAGTTTCAAGGTAAAATCGTTGTCGGTAGTACACAGAGCATATGCAAATCCGACCAATGCGAAAGGCATCGCAAAAATCGTGTGGCTGAACCGAACCAACGAGGCGTATCGTGAAAGGGTTTTCAAAAGCATCGATGTCGTTTTTTAGGATTCGCAAAAATAACTAACTTTGCGTTGCTTTAAAATGGTTGTATGAAGAATATCCGGAATTTTTGCATCATAGCCCACATCGATCATGGGAAGAGTACATTAGCCGACCGCTTGCTCGAAACGACAAAAACGCTCTCTGAACGGGAGTTGCAGGCACAGGTACTGGACGACATGGAACTCGAACGGGAAAAGGGAATCACGATCAAGAGCCACGCCATTCAGATGGAGCATTTCTATCAGGGAGAAAAATACGTTCTGAATCTGATCGATACCCCGGGCCATGTCGACTTTTCATACGAGGTATCACGAGCTATCGCCTCTTGTGAAGGGGCACTGCTGGTAGTCGATGCCACGCAAGGAATTCAGGCACAGACTATCTCGAACCTATACCTCGCACTCGACCACGACCTGGAAATCATTCCGGTCCTCAATAAAATCGACATGGATGCGGCAATGATCGACGAGGTGAAGGATCAGATTGTCGACTTGCTGGGTTGTGACCGGGATTCGATTTTAGCCGCATCGGGTAAAACCGGAGTCGGAATCCCCGAAGTACTCGATGCCATTATCGAACGGATACCAGCTCCCAAAGGCGACGAAGAGGCCCCGTTGCAAGCCCTGATATTCGATTCCGTATTCAATCCCTTCAGAGGGATCATCGCATACTACCGTATATTCAACGGAGTCCTACGAAAAGGCGATCGGGTCAAACTGTTCAACACCGGCAGCGAATATACGGCCGATGAGGTCGGCGTATTGAAACTGAAGATGGTGCCCCGCGACGAAATGCGAACCGGAGACGTAGGATACATCATCTCCGGAATCAAGACCTCAGCGGATGTCAAGGTCGGAGATACGATCACCTCCATTGCCCGTCCTTGTCAAGAGGCAATCGCCGGTTTCGAAGATGTCAAACCCATGGTCTTCGCCGGACTCTATCCGGTCGAGAGCGACCAATACGAAGATCTGCGGGCTTCTCTCGAAAAGCTGAATCTGAATGATGCGTCGTTAACCTATGAACCCGAATCATCGTTAGCCTTAGGATTCGGATTCCGCTGCGGTTTTCTGGGTTTGCTCCACATGGAGATCATTCAGGAACGTCTCTACCGGGAATTCAACATGGATGTCATCACGACGGTTCCCAACGTCTCCTATAAAGTACACACCAGCAAAGGCGATGTATTGGATGTTCACAATCCGTCGGGACTGCCCGAGCCCACTCTGATCAGCTCGATCGAGGAACCCTATATCATGGCGCAGATCATCACCAAAGCCGAATATCTGGGAAACGTAATTAAACTCTGTATAGACAAACGCGGGACGCTGCTGAATCAGGTATTCATCACGCAGGACCGTGTCGAAGTCAACTTCGAAATGCCGTTAGCCGAGATCGTCTTCGATTTCTACGACAAGTTGAAAAGCATCTCTCGAGGGTACGCCTCGTTCGATTACCACCAGACGGGCTACAAACCGAGCAAATTGGCAAAACTCGACATTCTGCTGAACGGCGAACCGGTAGATGCGCTTTCGTCGCTCACCTATGTGGACCATGCCTACGACTTCGGGCGGAAGATGTGTGAAAAGCTCAAGGAGTTGATCCCCCGCCAGCAGTTCGACATAGCGATTCAGGCGGCCATCGGAGCGAAGATCATCGCCCGCGAGACGGTCAAGGCGGTCCGTAAGGATGTGACAGCGAAGTGCTACGGAGGAGACATCAGCCGGAAACGGAAGTTGCTCGAGAAGCAGAAAAAAGGAAAAAAACGGATGCGTCAGGTCGGCAATGTAGAGGTTCCACAGGAAGCCTTTCTTGCCGTTCTGAAGATGGATTGATTACTGATTCGGCCGCGTGAGACTAACACTGTATAATTTTTAGTAGAAAAAGATTTGCAGTAATAGATAAAAAAGTCGATATTTGCAGAGCTGTTGCGGAAATAGCTCAGTTGGTAGAGCATCAGCTTCCCAAGCTGAGGGTCGCGGGTTCGAATCCCGTTTTCCGCTCGACCAATAAGCACAAAGAGAATCGTCATAACTCTTTGTGCTTATTTCTTTTATACCATTAATCCTAAAGCCGAAATACAGCTAAATAAACATCGCGCTACTAACCCTTTCGTCGGTATTTTGAGCCATAAAATTCACAAATGTTGACCTATAGTTGATCTCTCCCCTTTTTTCGGCATCCGTTGCAACACAATCAATATGCTTCATCTCCCCCCTTGACATTTCGTCTCGCTATCAAATTGGCTCTCTCTTTCCCGTCTCCGGTTCACCGACAAAATATACTTTATACCTTTCCTCTTTTAGATTTTATTGTTTACCTTTACAAAAAATACAACCATGAATCCAAAAACAATCAAGTTTTTTTTCTATCGTTCTTGTGTATGATGCTCGTTGCCGCAACACAGGCCTCATCTCTCGTTCAGGGACGGATCTACCTGAAAGACGGACGGGTCATCGAATGCGCCGAAAAAGATCGTATTAAACTTCCCAAGCACTCACAAGATGTCAAGCTTCTACGACACGCCTTTTACAAAGACAAAAGCAAGGAAGTCTACCGATTCGAAGAGATCGACTCAATCGTTTGCTGGCATGCTACGTCGCCCGAACACCTCCGCAAATTTATCCCAACGCCGAAGGCCGGCTGGCTGTGGGTCTATATGGAGACACCATATATCGGCGCGTATGTTTACTCCCACAAAGGTTACGGTATCGATAACAATGGAGGAATAGAGGTATTAGTAAAACTGCGGTCTTTCAGCCGTTCACGAACAACTTATTACCTGCGCAAGGCAGGAGACAGTGAATTCTATGATGTAGGTTCGGCCAGTAGGAATGCAAAAAATGTTTTTCGCGAACGGATTGCAGCTTACATTTCCGATGATCCGGAATTAGCTGAAACTATACTTCAATCCGACAGTAAAAACCGCAGCAAAACCATCCTGATGCTCAAAGCATATAATCCGACAAATCATTAAAATTATAATAGCTATGAAACATTTTTTCCTTTGTATGTTGACTATGGTGACTGTCTTCGGGACAATTATCCGTGCCGAAGCCAAAGATCCGGAAGATGCAGAATCTGATCATGTAATCGTCACCCTCAAGTCGGGCGAAAAGGTCGATTGTTATGTTCATCGGGGGTGGCATGCGGAAAATTCCATGTTCAAGAAGGAGAACTTTTCGTTCAAAGTAACCAAGACACCCGACGACAAGGAACCGATCGAATATACGGCTGACGATGTCGTTAGCATTGACTACGTCGAAGTAACCGAGAATCACCCGGACGGTCTTCGTTGGGAATCGCGTCCACTTGCCAAGCCCAATTTCGCGAGTCGTTACAATACCTTACAGCGGCTGTTCTGTGTAAATAAAGTGGGGAAGAATGCCACGACCTACTGGTGGAAAATATGGGTTGCCTCAGGAATAAACGGTATGAGCAGATCTCTCCAAACCAATTACGGCATCCGTTTCCACAACGATCCCGAAGGGATTGTCTACCCCTACACGCTGGTCAATTCAGTGTTAATGAAAGACAAGTATCCCGGACTGCAGGATTTCTGCAAGAAGTGGTTCAAGGGTCCCGAGGGCAAGGTACACAATAAGGAAGCCGATGAAAACGACTCATGGATACTCGATATGTATGACGCTTATCTCGAGCAGATGGGAGACGAAGCGGCCGATCTGCCCAAACCAATTGCCGACAAGCAAAAAAACGAAAAATAATTACACCACTATTCCGAATTCCGCGACAAGATACGCTTTTGGGCGTTCATCCACCTCGCGAAACTTTTTTGTGGAGACAAAATAAATACAAAGACTATACAATAAATAAACAATAGAGACGAACGGTTAGCAAAAACAAATTGATGTTTGTTCATCATATAATAGATATACCTTATCCTTATATTTTCAAGGAAGGAAGCAATATTAGTTTTTGCAACAATATAGTTCGGCCGATAACACATGTATAGCCTACTCACATTAAGTAAGAGCGGATACAAAATTGCTTTTGTATCCGCTCTTACTTATCTCTCTTTGATTCCCGAAGGACATTACACCAACGCGACTTGTTATTCCCTACGATAAACCGTCAAAAAACATTAAAACAGTACGCCTACAAACAGCTCTCTTCTAAACAAGGGACAACAGTAACTTTTACTCCCTGCTCCTTAATGGCCTCGAGAATTTTCGGCGAAACCCCCGAATCGGTAATCACCTGATCGATATCACTGATGTCGCAGATTTTACTGAATCCTCGTCGACCGAATTTCGAAGAGTCTGCCAACACGATGGTCTTCGTCGCCGTAGCAATCATCGCCCGGTTTAGGCAAGCCTCCTGCAAATGAGTCGTACTCAACCCATACTCCGGATCGATGCCGTCCACGCCGAGGAACAATTTTCCACAAGTGAAATTATCCAACATGCGTACCGCATACTCGCTTACTACCGATGCTGACGAATGCCGGATAATACCTCCCAACTGAATAATCTCTATATCCGGTTTATCGAGAAGTTCCATCGCTACGTTCATTGCCGAGGTAATGACCGTCATCTTCATATTTTGAATACAGCGGGCGAACGCCTGCACCGTCGTCCCCGAAGCAATAATAAGCGCCTCCTGAGGAGAAAGAAGTTCTGCAGCCTTCAATCCGATCCGATGCTTCAGTTCCGGATTGAGTTTCTCCTTCTCCGAAACTTTCCGGGTGGCGATATACGGATCCGCAAGAACCGCTCCGCCGTGTGTTCGGTACAGCAGCTGTCGCTCTTCCAACTGATCCAAATCCTTGCGAATGGTCACGGCGGAAACCCTCAACCGCAGGCTCAAATCGCCGACATCGACGCTGCCGGACTCTCTGAGCAACTCCAAAATCGCTTTATGTCGTTCCAAAAGGGTCATACAAATATTCTTTACTTTCAGATCCGGCAAAAATAATCAAAAAGCAAATAGATCAACTCCCACTTGAAGGTATCCCTTTCGTGCATCGGGATTCCACATCGCATGAGCAAAGATCGGCATCTTATAACGTCCCAATTTTAACCGATAGGTTGTCCGGATCGAGATCTGATTGATGTTGTCCCGACCATAAAAATTCAGATTACCATCCTCATCACTGCGGTTCAATGCAAATGTTCCTCCCAAACCCAGATCAACGATCCAATGTTCGTCGCGGAATACGCTGTACTCTGCATACACGAATGAAGAATATCTGTTTTGTCCGGCACTGTTCAAATCCCTACCGGCAAATACCGTAGTCCATTTCAAGCGTAAGGGTACCTCAAACGCGTGATCAAAGTCATAACTCAGTCCCAAATCGAGAAAATGGCCCGTAGAATACTTGTTGTAGTTGAAAATATCCTTACTGAAAGGTAACTCAGGTGAGTAGTTGAAAATATCCCACACAGCAACCGAAAAACCAGCAACAGTATACGATATATAATAATCGAACTCCTTATAATCACCGGTAAAATCCGTTCCGCCCCACAGTCCGATCTTGAGTTTGTCGTCAATGAGTCCAAGCCCCATATCAGCGGATAGAACACCTCCGTCGGCCACTTGCAGACCTCGCCAAAGGTGCATATTTTGAAGCGATCCGCTCAGATGAAGTTTCTGCCCGAAAGAGGCGACCGTAATCATCAGAGCGGTCAATACCAGAATCAGACGTTTCAGATTCATCGCACAAAACATTTTTATTTTAACACAAAACAAGACAATAAAGAACAGCAGCCAAAAAGGCTCCTATAATCGGCCCCACTACAGGAACCCAAGAATAGGCCCAATCATTAGTTCCTTTCCCTTTAATCGGCAGAACGGCATGTGCAATACGCGGAGCAAGGTCCCGGGCCGGATTAATGGCATATCCGGTCGTTCCACCCAGCGACATACCCAACGCAACTATAAGCATCGCTACAGGAAATGCCCCGAGCGAACCCATGCCCACTTCTGGAAGATTATTCTGCATCGAAAGCGCCAGGATAACGAACACGAGTACGAACGTTCCTACGATTTCGCTGAAGAGATTCCTTCCGTAATTTCTAATGGCCGGTATGGTACAAAAAGTAGAGAGTTTGGCAGCCGGATCGTCCGTTATGTCATAATGATCTTTGTAATAGAGATAGACAAGTACGGCACCGAAGAAACCACCGAGCATCTGAGCTACGATATAGGGTAGCACCAACGCCCAGCTAAAGGTTCCTGCTGCGGCCAACCCCAGCGTAACAGCCGGATTCAGGTGTGCTCCGGAGTAGGGTCCGGCAATGAATACTCCCAACATCACCGCCAATCCCCACGCCATCGTTATGACGATCCATCCGCCGTTCTCGCCTTTGGATTTCTTCAACAGAGTCGATGCAACCACTCCATCTCCAAAAAGCACTAAAATTGCCGTTCCGATAAATTCGAACAAGCATTTTGTTAGCAGTCCATCCATAGTAGTTTAGGTTTTAGTGTGAATTTCAGGTTATTTTGTATAGGAACTCAACGTCCGTTTAACGGCATCTTCCCAACCGGCCTTAGCCGTTTGTATCTTATCTTCTTCCCATGTCGGTTCGAAGGTTCGATCGATCTGCCATTGCTTACGAATTTCATCGATACTCGACCAATATCCGACAGCAAGGCCTGCCAAATAAGCCGCACCCATAGCTGTAGTCTCTACCACCTGTGGCCGAATGACACTCGTTCCGAGAATATCTGCTTGGAACTGCATCAACAGATTGTTCCGCGAAGCTCCGCCATCGACCTTCAGCTCTTTAAGCGGAATACCGGCATCGCGCGACATGGCATTGGTGATATCCATCGTCTGGAAAGCAATTCCTTCGAGTGCCGCACGGGCAATATGCGCGGTATTGGTACCCCGACTGATGCCTACGATCGTTCCCCGGGCATACTGATCCCACCACGGAGCTCCAAGTCCGGTCAATGCGGGAACAAAATAGACGCCGTTCGTATCGGGAACACGCGAAGCCAACTCTTCGACCTCCGACGAGGAGCTGATAATCCCCAATCCGTCTCGCAGCCACTGAACGACCGATCCCCCAACGAAGATACTACCCTCCAATGCATAGTTCACTTTGTCGCCTATTTTCCATGCTACGGTCGTAATCAGATTGTTTTTCGACAGGATAGGTTTTTCACCGCTATTCATCAGCAGGAAGCATCCCGTTCCGTAGGTATTCTTAACCATACCGGGCTCGGTACACATCTGCCCGAAAAGAGCGGCCTGCTGGTCACCGGCAATTCCGGCAATAGGCACCTTATGGGCAAAGATCGTGGTCTTCGTGTGTCCGTAAATCTCGCTGGAAGATTTGACCTCGGGCATCATCGACAGCGGAATACCGAACAGATCGAGCAACTCCTGATCCCATTCCAACGTATTGATGTTGAACAACATGGTTCGTGAAGCGTTACTCACGTCAGTCACATGCACCTCGCCCCGAGTCAAACGCCAGATCAGCCACGTATCCACCGTTCCGAACATCAGTTTCCCTTTTTCGGCCCGTTCGCGTGCACCGGGAACATTATCTAAAATCCACTTGATCTTCGTCGCACTGAAATATGCGTCGATGATCAGCCCCGTCTTCTGGCGAATCGTCTCTGTCAATCCCTGATTTTTCAGTTCGTCGCAAAAGTCCGAAGTTCTCCGGTCCTGCCACACGATCGCATTATAGATGGGTTCTTCCGTCTCGGAATCCCACACAATGGTAGTTTCGCGTTGATTGGTGATACCGATACCGGCAATATTCAACCCGTTGATATCCATCATCGTAATGGCCTCTGCAATGACGGATGCTTGCGACGACCAGATCTCGTGCGGATCGTGTTCCACCCATCCCGACTTCGGAAAAATCTGCCGGAACTCCTTCTGGGCTACTACGCATGCCGTTCCTTTTTCATCGAAAACAATGGCCCGAGAGCTGCTCGTTCCTTGATCGAGTGCAAGAATATACTGTTTCATAATAGGTTAGAGTTTAGTTTGTATTTTTTAAGTTAATAATGTTTGTCTGTTGTACATCTATGCAAGTCGGGATGCGAAGATGGTCAGCGGATTTTCGCAAGGTTTGGTCGTAGACATCTCGATCTGCCACTTGCACGTCTCGCAATCGGTAGCCACGAGATCGGCACCCGAGGCTTCGATCTGCCGGAACAGCGGCTCGCCTACATCCTGAGAGGTCCGGTAATTCTCTTTCTTAAAACCGTAGGTACCGGCAATGCCGCAGCACTGGGAATCGAGTACGATCACCTCAACGCCCGGAATCATCCGCAGCAGTTCGATCGAATAGTAGCTCCAGCCCATCTTCTCCATGTGGCAGGGCGTATGGTAGGCTACACGAATCGGCTCCGCCTCCTTGAACTTGAACGAAACCTTTCCGGACTGAATCAACCGGTAGAGGTACCGCGTCGCAAGCTCCACCCGATCCCGCACATCGTCATTCTTCAGGCTCAACAGATGAGGATACTCATCGCGAATCGTAAAGGTACAGGTCGACGAGGTCGCGATCACATCCAGATCGTTTTCGTTGACCGCCGTACGGATCGACGCGAGATTGGTCTCGGCCTGCCGCTTGGCCTGATTGTAAAGTCCGTTTGAGATGAGCGCCACACCGCAGCACTTCTCCTTGTCCAGCAAACGGACACCATACCCAGCCGCATTCATGATCCGGATCAGATCCTTACCGAGCTGCGGATTATTGTAGTTCACGTAGCATCCGTGGAAATAGGAGACCTGCTTCGGGAAAGCCGCCTGTGCCTCCGCAGCATGTTTTTTGTACCACGAGGTAAAGGTCCCGTGCGCATATTTGGGAAATATCCTGCGGTGGTCGATAGCCATCACCTTGTCCATCATGAAGCGGACCGGCTTCAACGCCACCGCCGTATTCACAATCGGAGCAAACGGCGTGGCAAGCGAACCCACCAGATCCGTATTGGCAAGCACATAATTTCTCAGCGAGGTGTTGCGTTTGGGACCGTATTTAATGCGGGCCGACTGGATGATGTCGCCGATCCGTACGTTCGACGGACAAGCCACCTCGCAACGCTTGCAGTTCATACAATATTTCAGGGCACTGTCGAAAAAGTCAGGCCGTTTCAGCCGCAGCCGTTCGCCGTCGGGACCGGCCTGCTTCGGACCTGGATAGTCCGGGTTCACGGCAGCCACCGGACAATACACGGTACATATCGTACACTTGATACACTGTTCGAAATTATTCTCGCTGACGGTATTTTGTTGAATATTCATGGCTATTTGCTATTTAAAATCTGGTCCGCAACATACAAAGCCGACAACAGGGAGATCCCGGCTCCACACCCCTCCTGAACCGGATGGAATCCGACCAGACCGGCCCCTGCACAATAGAGATTGTCGATGGAGCTTCCCTCCTTCACGACATGCAACGCACTGTCCGTCTTCACGCCGAAGGCCTGATAGTTCTGCTTGTCGAAAAAGCGCAACGTGTACCACTCCGTCCGACTGGATGCATAGACGGTATCGGCTCCGAAGACGGGCTCCACGATCCGATCCGGTGTGGCAACCAACCCTTCGCTGAAAAAACTTCCGGTAGCCAGCACGAAATGGTCAGCCTCAAACGGGATATTGCCGTGATTGACCGTATAAACCTGCTTTACCCGACCGTTCTCAAGATCGGCCGAACGTACCGTATCACCCAAAAAGTACTCCCCACCCAACGCTCTAAAACACTGCTGGAGCGTTTGCTGGGCCTTTATCCCCGGAATGGAGGGAGGCAATGTCGGTAACAAATAAAGAGGAATATCTATTTTCGATTTAAGCAGCCCGAGCGAATCGTTGCGGTTGATACCGATGATTGCCGGCACAATGACGGCATCACACTCCGGAACAACCTTGCGGATCTTGTCTGCCAGCGCATCCAGATTCTTCTCGTGGTCGAACACCCGGGCTACATTAGCCGAACGCATCTCGCTCGGATTTTTCCGGATGTGTTCCAAATCGGGAAAATTGATCGTCTCGAAACAACATGCAACCCCATATTTACGGAACTCTTCCGCTATAAACTCCGGATAAAAATCCAGAAAGCCCTCCACATTGACGATGCACACCTTCTCAAAAGGTAATTTCCCGGGCTCCTGCTCCGTCAAATAACCGTCAATAGTCAACCACGTCGCCTTGGACCTGCCCATCGGTGTTACGCGGTAATGATTCTTGCGGCAGTCGCCCAATACCGAAATACCGGAAGTCCGCAACAACTCCGGAACCCGTTGCGCATATTTAAGACAACGCTCCGCCCCCATAACCGCATAAGGGTGTTCCTGCGATGTCTGTTCCAGCTCCGTGATTCCCGCTATCGGATCCGTCACCTCCCGCCCGTCGGGCATTCTCCCGAGCAGATCGAACGAACCCGATGAAAAATGGATCGCACTCTGTCCCTGAGAAACGATCGCACAGCTCCGACCCGCTTCCGCGATCCGTATGCCGCAGGCCATTCCGGCCAATCCGCCTCCTATGATTACTGTATCGAATTTCATGGCATTGATGTTTTTTCCGTTTCATCCGACAAACCGCATACGCTCTCGTATACCCATGTCGTGTATTCGCTTTCACGCAACGTATCGCCCCATGCGATAGGAGCCATCCCTTTCCAACGCTCGTTCAGGAACGAGACGATATCCTCTTTTGCCTTTTTAGCACAAACCGGACTGCGCTTGCCCATCAAACCTGCTGCACGACAAGCACAAAGCTCGCCCTGACAGGTTCCCATACCGATCCGTGTTCGGCGCCGCAGGTCAACCAGATTGTTCACCGACAGATTCTTCATTGCATATTCAACCTCCCCGATCGAAACCTCCTCACACTCACACACCAAACTATTCTTGATCGAATCCCGGCTGTCGATTTCGGTAGCCAACGCCCCATGTCGTGCAATAGAAGACCGTTTTTGAGCAATAGGTTTACCATGCATCTTACGTTCAACCTCCTTCTCACTCTCAACCGAACCCGGCAACGGAATCTCCGCAGTACGACAAACTTCATTAACTCCAAGCTTTTTACAAATCAAATCAGTCGCCCACTCGGCCATCAGACGGTAAGTCATCAGTTTTCCTCCGGTAATCGTAATGAATCCCTCCATACCGTCTCGCTGCGCATGGTCGAGCAACACGATACCGCGGCTCACCGTACGTCCGCTCGGATCATCGTCAGAAGCCACCAACGGCCGCACTCCGGCATAAGCCCGAAGAATACGGGTATAGGCCAACTGCGGAGAGAGCTTCTCCCCCTCACGCAAAAGAATATCCACCTCTTCGGGGGTAATGATCATGTTATCGATTTGGTCGTACGGAATTTTACTCGACGTAGTTCCGATCAGAGAGATCGTATCTCCCGGAACCAAAATGTCGGCATCGGCAGGTTTCCGACAACGGTTAAGCACCATCTTATTAACCCGGTGTCCGAAAATCAACAACGCCCCCTTTGCCGGAAGCATATTCACCGTAATCCCGGCCTTCGCAGCAATCCCATGTCCCCAGATTCCACCGGCATTCACCACAACTCGCGCATAAAACTTACGTTCTTCTTTAGCTCTATGGTCGTAGGCCTGTACTCCTATAATTCGATTCTGTTCCCGGATAAGTTCCATCACCTCCGTATAGGTCCGGACTTCCGCTCCATGCGCCTTGGCATCCAAAATATTGGACGACGTAAGTCGAAACGGATCGACCGCTCCGTCGGGTACACGCACTGCACCGATCAAATCGGGATTGACCGATGGTTCGAGTCGCTTAGCCTCATCCGGATCCAGAATTTCAGTCCGAATGCCGGCCTTGTTGCACGACTCGACAAAAATGGCCTGATAGTCCAAACCGTCTTCAGGCAGCGTAATAAACAGCCCGTCGGTCTCCTCGACACAATGTGCCGCAATTTTTCGCAGAATCATATTTTCACGGATACACTCTTCAGCCGATTCGTGATCCGTCACGGCATAACGCGCTCCGCTATGAAGCAGACCGTGATTTCGCCCGGTAGCTCCGGTCGCAATATCGGAGCGTTCCAGCAACAAAGCCTTAATTCCCCGGAGCGAACAGTCTCGCGCTATTCCGGCCCCGGTAGCTCCGCCGCCGATGATAATGACATCATAGGTATTGTTCATAAGGACGATGGATTGGTTTACTGCAAATATAAGGTTTATTTTATAAAAACAAAATAAAACGAAATAAAATAATTTCTTTTTATTTCGAAAAAACACTTCAAATCAAACTACACCTACCAAAAATCGAACCAAAACAAAATAAAACGTAAACCACAGATCGCATTTTAATCTCTTTTCTTTCATTTTAGGACAACAGGACCCATCTTTCATAAAACATTTCAGCCTTTCTGTTCTTACCAGACATACAAAACTACCATACAATAACCGCAGAAAACACAAGATAAAAAAACTCTACTCTCAACCACAGACGTATAAAACCATCTGTAAACATTCGATCTTTGCCGAAAATTCATCATATTCCCCTCACACGAATGACGATTTTATCGGTTTCTTTGCCTGAAATGCCGACCGTTTTAGTAACTTTGCACCTCGGACAATACTTTTTTCCATAATATATGCGAAATATACTTTACCCAATATGCCTGGTGACCATCCTGTTGTTTGCAGCGTGCGGAGAGAAAACCGCTGACGATTTCGAAGTATGGGGTCTGGATGTCTCACGCCATCAACAGGATATCAACTGGGAAAAAGTTGCCGAAACTGAAAAGCCTCATTTCGTCATCATCAAAGCAACCGAAGGAACCCTTATTGTTGACCCCACGTATGATCGACACCGCAAAGAGCTCGAAAAGATAGGTGTCGCCTGGGGTGCCTACCATTTCTTCGGACACCGCACTTCCGGGAAAGAGCAGGCTCGCAACTTCATAAAAACCGCAAAACTGAAAAAAGGAAATATCATTCCGGTTCTCGATATCGAAAAACACCGCTTCATGACTGACCCAAAAAAATCGGTCCGCGAAGCCCTCGCCTTCTGCAAGGAGATCAGACGATACTACGGAACCAATCCGATCATCTATTGCTCGACCAACTTCTACCAAACCTATCTGGCCGAAGACTTCTCTCCGGACGATTACATCCTATGGATAGCCGACTATGGAGAATGTCCCGATCTGGAGTGGCAACTGTGGCAGCACACAGATGCTCATACGATTCCGGGCATCCGCAAGAAAGTGGACCGGAACGTTTTCAGAGGCAGTGAACAAGAATTTCAAAAGTTGATACTACAATGAATATAGAGACCGATTTTTTAGTCATCGGCAGCGGCATCGCCGGATTGTGCTTCGCACTGAAAGCCGCCGAACACGGACACGTCATGATCGTCACCAAAGGCGAACTGGGCGAATGTAACACGGATTACGCACAGGGAGGTATCGCTTCGGTCATGTACGAACCCGACACCTTCGAGAAACACATCCACGATACGCTGGTCTGCGGAGCTGGAATCTGCGACCTCGCTGCTGTTGAACAGGTCGTAACAAACGCCCCGACTGTCATCAAACAGCTGATTCAATGGGGGACAAAGTTCGACAAGGACGCTTCGGGCCGCTATGATCTGAACCGGGAAGGAGGACACAGCGAGCACCGCATCCTCCATCACGAGGACCTCACCGGACACGAGATCGAACGGGCCCTGATGAAACGGGTCAAAAAACACCACAACATCGACATCTACGAACACCATTTCGCCGTCGATATCCTGACACAACACCATTTGGGTAAACTGGTCAAGAAAAGCACACCCGATATCACCTGTTTCGGAGCATATGTCCTTAACCTGAAAAAGCACGAAATCTATACCGTATTGTCTAAGGTTACTGTCATGGCTACAGGAGGCGTGGGTAATATCTACCACACCACAACGAACCCTTCCGTAGCAACAGGTGACGGCGTGGCCATGGTCCACCGGGCCAAAGGGGTAATCGAGAACATGGAGTTCATCCAATTTCACCCCACCTCGCTCTACAACCCCGGCGAACGGCCCTCGTTCCTGATCACCGAAGCAATGCGCGGTTTCGGCGGACTGCTCCGGCTCCAGAACGGGAAGGAGTTCATGCAAAAGTACCACCCGATGGGCTCGCTCGCCCCGAGAGACGTCGTCGCCCGCAGCATCGACCACGAACTGAAAATATCCGGCGAAGAGTTCGTCTACCTCGACATTACCCACAAGGATCCGAAAGAGGTGACTGCACATTTCCCCAACATCTACCGCAAGTGTCTCTCAATCGGTATCGATCTGACCAAGGACATGATTCCGGTAGTTCCGGCCGCCCACTACTGCTGTGGAGGTATCAAGGTTAATCTGAACGGTGAATCGTCGATCCGCCACCTTTATGCCCTCGGCGAGGCCTCGTCAACCGGTCTGCACGGCGGAAACCGGCTAGCTTCGAACTCGATGATGGAGGCTGCAGTATATGCTGACGCGGCTGCCCGTCATGCCATTTCGGTCATCGACTCGATTCAGTTGCAACGAGACATCCCTGCATGGGACTACGAAGGAACAACAATTCCGGAAGAGATGGCCCTCATTACGCAGAATTACAAAGAGATGCAGCAAATCATGAGCAACTACGTCGGCATCGTCCGCTCGAACCTCAGACTCGAAAGAGCCAAGAGACGTCTCGAAATCATCTTCAAAGAGACCGAAGAGCTCTACCTCAAATCGACTCTGAGCCAACACTTGTGTGAACTGCGCAACATGATCGCCGTAGGTTACCTGATCATCAAACAGGCCGAGGCCCGTCACGAAAGCGTCGGTCTGCACTACTCGATCGACTACCCGAGCAAACCGATAAACATAGAAGAATGCTAAAACATCTTTTTGCGCTCCTGCTTATCTTTTTATTCGGGAGCTCATGTTCCGACAACAAGAAAGACAACCGCACGGGCGATTTGACCGGCAAACACGTTCTGGTATTCTGCGGGCACGGACCAGGATACGTACATGATAACATTGCGGCTTCGGCAACCATGATGCAGCAATTGGCTGCCGAAAACGGATTCATCGTCGACACAACCTCTGCCGTTTCGGTATTCTGTGACGATTCGCTCAGCCGCTACGACCTGTTGGTCTATGCCAATGCCAGCTATGTCGAGTCCCTGTTGGACGAACCGAAACGGGCTGCCTTTCAACGATTCATCCGCAGCGGTAAAGGATTCGTCGGTCTGCACGCTGCCACCTGCACCGGAAAGGATTGGGAATGGTTCACTCAGATGATCGGCGGACGTTTCGACTACCATCCGCCGTTACAACCGCTGACCCTGAAAGTCGTCGACGGAAGCCACCCCTCAACCGCCATGTGGCCCGATACGTTACGTCGCAACGATGAGCTGTATGTGTTCAAACGACTCAATCCACAAGCCCGCATTCTGGCCGTATGGCAAACCTATGGGGTCAAATGGGCGGAACGTTCGCCTGAGATTATGCAACCGAGCATTCCAGCCGTCTGGTGCAACGAATTCGAAGGCGGTCGTGTCTGGTACTCGGCATTGGGACACAACGCAAGCTGCTACGCCGAGCCCGATTACAGAGCCCACGTACTGGGAGGCCTGAAATGGGCCGCAGCATCACCAGCCACCGAGCCTGACAAGCAATAACTACTCATTTCATTCACAAAAGAGACAATGGATTTAAAACAAGAGATACAACGCCGGAGAACTTTCGCCATCATCAGCCATCCGGACGCAGGTAAAACCACCCTAACGGAAAAATTGCTGTTGTTCGGCGGCGCCATACACGTGGCTGGAGCCGTCAAATCGAACAAGATCAAACGTGGTGCGACTTCGGACTTCATGGAGATCGAACGACAAAGGGGAATCTCCGTTGCCACATCGGTTATGGGCTTCGAGTATAAGGATGTCAAGATCAACATCCTCGACACGCCCGGACACGAGGATTTCGCTGAAGACACCTACCGAACTCTGACGGCTGTCGACAGTGTCATCATCGTGATCGACGGAGCAAAAGGTGTCGAGACGCAGACCCGAAAGCTGATGGAGGTGTGCCGGATGCGGAATACTCCGGTGATGGTCTTCATCAACAAGCTCGACCGACCGAGCAAGGACCCGTTCGACCTGCTGGACGAGATCGAGAAGGAGCTGAAGATCAAGGTCCGTCCGCTCGCCTGGCCCATCAGCACCGGCCCGACTTTCAAAGGTGTTTACGATCTCTACGGAGACCGGCTTTCGCTCTTCTTTGCCCAAGACAAGCAGACAGCCGAAGGCGAACAGATCGACATCCGTCTGAACGATCCCGCCATCGACAAATACATCGCACCCTTCACGCAACAGTTGCGCGATGACCTCGAACTGGTCGAGGGAGTCTACCCTCCATTTGATCTGGAGCGCTACCGGAAGGGGGAGATCGCTCCCGTCTTTTTCGGCAGTGCGCTGAACAACTTCGGTGTCCGCGAACTGCTGGACTGCTTCATCCGGATCGCCCCGTCACCCGGACCGTCGCACACCGTACAACGCGACATCGACCCCTACGAGACAAAACTGACCGGCTTTGTCTTCAAGATCCATGCGAACATGGACCCGAACCACCGCGACCGGATCGCCTTTCTGAAGATCTGTTCCGGACGGTTCGAACGAAACAAGCCCTATCTGCATGTCCGTTCCGGGAAAAGCATCAAATTCGCCGCCCCGACCGCTTTCATGGCCGAGAAGAAATCGGTCATCGACGAAGCGTTCCCTGGTGACATCGTAGGCCTGCACGACACCGGAAACTTCAAGATCGGAGACACCTTCACCGAAGGCGAACAGTTGCAGTTTGTCGGTATCCCCAGCTTCTCCCCCGAACTGTTCCGCTACATCGAGAACGGAGATCCGATGAAATTCAAACAGCTTGCCAAAGGTATCGACCAGCTGATGGACGAAGGGGTTGCCCAGCTCTTTACCAGCCGGTTGAACGGACGTAAGATCATCGGTACGGTAGGAGCCCTGCAATTCGAGGTGATCCAATACCGTCTCGAACACGAATACGGCGCAATCTGCCGATATGAACCGGTTCAGGTCTACAAAGCCTGCTGGGTAGAATCCGACAACACCGCCCAAATGGACGACTTCCGGAAACGTAAATTCAACAACATGGCGCTCGACAAACACGGACGCGAAGTCTTTCTGGCCGATACTTCCTACGCATTGGCTTTGGCGCAGGAAAAATTTCCCGACATCCGCTTCCATTTTACCAGCGAATTCTAAATTCCGTCGGAAAAGTTTGTATGCTCTCCGAAAAAGACATATCTTTGAAAAGATTAACCTAACCGCTAACTTTTTCGATTTTGAACTTTCGGAGTATCTGTCTGCTTCTGTTGACAGTTCTATTTACATGCAATATTGCTTCCGCCCAGAAACCAGCAGGGAAATTATGGGGTGTAGTCGTCGACTCATCCATGCGTGAGCCGCTTATCGGAGCCACGGTGATCGTACGATCTCCGCAAGACTCCACCATGACGATTACCGACTCGAAAGGTGTATTTCTCATCTCTCGCATCCGCGACACACTCGTCACAACCGAAATCTCCTATCTCGGTTATAAAAACTACATCCAAAAGATCAAGGTCGATCTAAAAAAAGGCACAAACCTCGATACCATAGCACTCGGAACCACAGCCTATACCCTCGATGCGGCAGTTATCCAAGGAGAAAGGCCGTTAATGAGAATGAGCGGAGACACCTTGATCTTCAATACCGAATCCATCCCTGTGCTTCCGGGCGATGAAACGATGGAGCTGATCATGCGCCTGCCCGGATTCGATACCGAAGATGGCATCAAAGTCTCCGGGAAAACCGTCGAGCGTACCTATGTTGACGGGAAACCGCTCTTCGGCGAAGACGCCCAAACAGCCCTGAAATATCTAGAGGCGCGCGAAGTCGTCGATATCCAAGTATACGAAGAACTGATCGAAGAGGACAAAATCAAAGGGTTCGAAAACGGACGGAAACGGACGGTTATGAACCTGATCACCCGCAGCAAACCCAATCGGAGCATCAACCTGCGGGCCAGCGCCGGATACGGTGCCGACATCGATCCAAATGCCGAAGGGAAGCACAACTCCCGTTACAGGGCCAATGCCGGCTACCACATGTTTACCGAAGAGAAGCGTTTCAACATCAACGCAGGGACCAACAACAGCAGCCGGGGAAGTGGTGGATACAACAAAAGCACCAATGCTTCGATCGGATTCTCGAGAACATGGAACAAAAAACTGTTTTTCAACGGAAACTACAACTTCAACGATCAATATAACCGCACCCAATCCATCTCTCGGCAGGTATACTTCCCTTCGGAACAATATCAAACCCGCACATACGACGACACCTCACGACGGACAAACGAAAACATGAACCACAATCTGTCGCTGAGCCTTGAAAACCGAGGAGAAACCAGCTATCTGAGTTTCAGACCATCGGCCAGTTTTTCAACCCGGTCGTCACGCAGTTATCGGGGTGCACTCAACACGATGGACGGAGAGGAGTTGAACCGAGTCGGGACCAGCCAGCGAAGCGACAACCGGAATTACAACATCAACGAAAATTTCCATTGGTCGAAATCTTTCAATCAAGGTAAACACGGTTTCAACTTTTCGGTCAACGGTACGCTGAGCCGGAACAAAGACGAGGGATGGCAGATCGACTCGATCGCTTCGAACAGCGAACGGACCTATTTAAATAATACAGGAAACAGCTACAACCGATCCGCCAATGCCAACATCGGGTATTACATCCGTATCAAGGAGAAGAACAACATCTCGGTCAACTACAACATTGCCTACGAAAACAGCAGCACGGAGCGGATCGCCATCGATCAGTACACCGGCCAGATCGACTCCTCGCTAACCAACAACTACACCCGGAATTACACGACCCAGTCGGCCAACATCGGCTTCGGACGATTCACCGAGAAACTCTTCCTGTCGGCCTCGCTGCAATACTACTCGTCTCTGCTCAACAAGGATGAACTCTTTCCCGAAGAGCACCACGACCGGATCGTATTCCAAAGCTTCCGCCCGTCTGTCTCGTTCAACTATACGATCAATCCTGAGAACCGTATTTCAGCCAACTATTCAACCAGCGCCCAACAGCCGGGCGTCGAACAGCTGCGCAATGAATTGGAGTACTCCAACCCGCTCTACCTTTCGGGAGGAAATCCGAACCTGCAACAGAGTTACACACACTCATTCGGTGTGAACTACAGCCACACCAAAACAGAAAATGCATCATCGTTCGGATTCAACCTGAACGCCAGTATTACACGTAATGCCATAACGACCCGCCAAATTCTCTTTACAGAAGAAACTACCCTACCCGAATATAACGGATATGTGGCCTCGAAAGGAGCCACACTAACCCTCCCGGCAAATGTCAATGGGACAAGATCGGCCTGGTTCGGTTTCAATTACTCATGTCAAATCAAGGCTCTGCAGTCTGCACTCAATCTCAACATCTCTGTCAACTACAACCGGACTCCCTCATATATCGGCGAAATACTCAACATCAACGACCGGATCGCCCCAAGTCTTTATGTCGGACTGAACAGCAACAAATCCACCGTCTACCAGTTCCGCATCGGAAGCAACACGTCGTACAACCACACGGCCAACTCCAGCAAAACAAACAACAATACGATCAATCAAAGCGTCAATCTGTTTGCCCGCGTCAACTTTTTCAAACGGCTCTACACATCGGCCAATTACAACTATTCGTTTTACCACAACTTTTCGTATGCGGACGGCGATGTCAATACGCACATGCTGAATCTGACGATCGGTTACAAATTTTTCGAGAAAAGACAGTTGGACATCAACTTCACGGTTCATGATCTGCTGAACCAAACCGACAATTTCTCTACTCGTGTCATGACCGACTACATCTCCTACAACTGGACCCAACGCACCGGACGCTACTTCATGTTCAACATCAGCTATCGGCTCAACAAACTGAACCGAAAGAATTGATCCGACACACCATTTTCACTCCGGCCCGTATCGCACGATAAACGAGAAAACAGAAACACAAATAAAAGTTTTTTAAAAACAGCGGGAAAATTCGTACCTTTGCCGCCGTATTTAATGGTTTTATTGCAAACTACCTATGAGCACTGCCGAACTTAGCGAACAGGAACTGATCCGACGCAACTCGCTGGCCGAACTCCGCAAACTGGGCATCGACCCCTATCCGGCCGCAAAATATGAAGTAAACGCAACCGCGGCTCAAATCGCAGCCGAATTCGATCCGCAAAAAGAGAATCTGCAAGACGTCTCGATCGCCGGCCGAATCATGAGCCGCCGAATCATGGGAAGCGCCTCGTTCTTCGAACTGCAGGACCATACGGGACGGATCCAGGTCTACATCCGCCGCGACGACATCTGCAACGGCGATCCCGAGTCGACTCTATATAACAAGGTTTTCAAAAAATTGCTCGACATAGGTGATATAGTCGGAGTCAAAGGATTTGTCTTCCTGACCAAAACCGGAGAGCTCTCGGTACACTGCAAAGAGTTGAAACTGCTCAGCAAATCGCTCCGCCCGCTGCCGATCGTCAAGGAGAAGGACGGACAGGTGTACGACGCCTTCAGCGATCCCGAATTGCGCTACCGCCAACGATACGTCGACCTGATCGTCAACCCTCAGGTCAAGGAAGTTTTCCTTAACCGGACGAAGATCATCAACACGATGCGCGCATTCTTCAATGAATGCGGATATCTCGAAGTCGAGACCCCGATTCTCCAATCCATTCCTGGAGGTGCAACGGCCCGCCCGTTCATTACCCACCACAATGCGCTGAACATTCCGCTCTATCTGAGAATCGCCAATGAGCTGTATCTGAAGAAACTGATCGTCGGCGGATTTGATGGCGTATACGAATTTGGCAAGGATTTCCGGAATGAAGGTATGGACCGGACACACAATCCGGAGTTTACCGTCATGGAGATCTACATCGCCTACAAAGATTATATCTGGATGATGGAATTTGTCGAAGAGATGCTCGAACGGGTAGCACGCGCTCTGCACGGAAATACCGACGTAACAATCGACGGTCGGCAGATCAGCTTCGCCCGCCCGTTCCGGCGCATCACGATGACCGATGCCATCCGTGAAAAAACAGGCTTCGACATCACCGGGAAAAGTGAAGAAGAGCTCCGCAAAGCCTGCGACGAGCTGCATGTAGAGACAGACGAAACGATGGGTAAAGGCAAGCTGATCGACGCCATCTTCGGACAATACTGCGAAGAGGATCTGATCCAACCTACGTTCGTAACCGACTACCCGATCGAGATGTCGCCGCTGTGCAAACGGCACCGCAACAACCCCGACCTGACCGAACGATTCGAGTTGTTTGTGAACGGAAAGGAGCTCTGCAATGCCTATTCCGAGCTGAACGACCCGATCGACCAGCTGGAACGTTTTCAGGAACAGTTGCGTCTGAGCGAAAAGGGCGACGACGAAGCCATGTTCATCGACATGGACTTTGTCCGCGCACTGGAATACGGCATGCCGACCTGCTCCGGTATGGGAATCGGTATCGACCGCCTCACGATGTTCATGACCGGACAATCGACCATACAGGATGTCCTGTTCTTCCCGCAGATGCGTCCAGAAAAGGCAGCACAGAAAGATTCCGTCGAGCGTTTCGGTGAAGCGGGTGTGCCCGCCGAATGGGTTCCCGTACTGAACAAAATGGGATTCCTGACCGTCGATGCACTCAAAAAACTGTCACCCGGAAAGCTGTTCAACGATCTGTGCGGATACAACAAAAAGAACAAGCTCGGATTGAAAAACCCGACGATGGATGAAGTGAAACAGTGGTGTCTCGAATAGGTTTGAACAAAAACATCCAGAACAAAAATTGAAATCAACGGATTTTTAAGATTAAATAGCAATCGTTATGAGAAAAAAAATCGTAGCAGGTAACTGGAAAATGAATACCACTCCTGCAGAAGGTGTAGAGTTGATTAAAGGTGTAATCGCTCAGAAAGGTGAGGTTTGTTCGTGTGTCAACTTCATCGTAGCTCCTCCTTTTACCCACCTTTCAGAAGTGGTAAAAGTTGCCAAAGGCAGCGGAATCGCAGTAGGCGCACAAAACTGCGCTGCTGAAGCAAAAGGTGCTTACACGGGTGAGGTTTCAGCGAAAATGATCGCTTCACTGGGTGTAGACTACGTGATCCTCGGCCACAGCGAACGCCGCGAATATTATGGTGAAACCAGCGAAACATTGAATAAAAAGATGGTTCAGGCTTACGAAAACAACCTGATTCCGATCTACTGCGTCGGCGAAAAACTCGAAGAACGCGAAAGCGGCAAACACTTCGATGTGATCCGCGCTCAGATCGAAGAGGTCGTATTCAACCTGACTCCCGAACAATTCTCGAAACTGATCATCGCCTACGAACCGGTATGGGCCATCGGAACTGGCAAAACCGCAACGGCAGACCAAGCTCAAGAAGTTCACGCTTTCATCCGTAAAGTGTTGGCTGACAAATTCGGTGCTGCTGCTGCCGACACCGCAATCCTGTACGGAGGAAGCTGCAAACCAAGCAATGCTGCCGAAATCTTCTCTAAAGAGGATGTCGACGGTGGTCTGATCGGAGGTGCATCTTTGGTTGCTACTGACTTCATCAACATCGGAAAAGGTTTTTCTAAATAGTCTATAAACCTTCCAAATAAAAAGGGAGCGCACTGAAGCGCTCCTTTTTTTATGCTAATTTTCAGACGAAAAATTTACTCGAGCTACCGTTCGCTACTCCATATAACGAAGCACCTCTCCGCAAAGCTGGTATAAAGAGATTTCACACAGTTTCGTATTGTATTGAGCTGTCAGTAGACGTTCTTCTGCATCCAACAGGCTCTTCTGGGCCTCACGAATCTCGATACCTGCCAAATCCCCCACCATATAACGGTCGAGGGCCTTTTCATAGTTTTCCCGAGCCGTTGCAACGTTATCATTTTCGAGTTTCAGCACCTCAATGTTGTTCTGATAAGCTTGCCAAAAATTCGACAAATCGGCCCGCAATGAAAGTTCCAGGTTTTCACGTTCGAGACGTGCATTTTCGATTTCGATCCGGGCATTCCGCTGTTCGCGTTTCCTGTTACCGTCAAAAATGGTAATTCCAACGGTAACCCCAGCCGAAAGATCCAGATTGCGGCGTTTGAACGTTGTTCCCGAACCGTATCGATTGAACGTATATCCATAACCGGCATTCATTTTGACATAAGGGTAGTTACGCGACTGTAAAGCCTTCAGATCAATCTCGGCCAGACGCTGCTCGCGATCAGCCATCAGCAACGACGCATTATTCTCAAGCATTCTCTGTTCGAGATAACCCCATTCGAGATTTTGGTCGATCGTGATCACAGAATCCTGAACCTGAAAATAGCGGTCGACCTCCGAAACTGCCATCAGTTGATTCAATCGGATCCGCGATGTGTGGACCAGCTCCTGCTGATTCATAAACTGTGAACTGTCTGCGTTGAAATAGACCCGTGCCTGAAGATAATCGAGCCGCGAATAGTCGCGCGTCGTACTGTAACGTAATTGAGCTATCCGCAAACGCTCCTTCGACAACGACATGGCATAACGATAGTTGTTCAACCGGATACACTGTTGAATATAGTTGTAATATTCAGCCGTCAGCGATGCGACAAAATCTTCAATCGTAATGCGGGTCTGTATTGCACCTTGTTGTTCCAATTCCTGCAACCGATCATACTCGGCCTGTATGCTGAATCCGTTAAAAATAGTCCAATCCGCATTGATACCGGCGTTTATCGTCTGATCATACACACCATTTACATCGGTCACTCCCCCCGCACGATCATGGGTCCGTGTAGAGGTCAGATCCCCTCCATACCCCGCCACAAAACCGATTTCCGGTAACTTTCCGGCATTGGCTGCTGTCACATTATTCTGTGCAATCTGCTCGCTGTTCCGTGAGATTCGGATCGAATAATTCTGCTCCAACCCGGTCTCCAAACACGATTTCAACGAATACATCGGAGGTTCGGCCTGCAGCACGGCGGCCGAAACGACCATCACGATACTCAATATAGCTTTTTTCATGAATTCTCTTTTTTTCTTCTGTTCGTCGATATAAAACTGTACATCGATGGAATCACATACAAGGTCAACAGCGTCGACACCAACATACCTCCGACTACCGCAATACCCATCGCAATACGTCCCTGAGCACCCTCTCCCGATGCAAATGCCAACGGCAACAAACCGAGAATCGTACTTGCACTGGTCATCAGAATCGGACGCATACGTTGCAAAGCTGCCTCCGAAATAGCGGTCATCTTGGGAATCCCCGCTTCCTGTTTCTGGTTGGCGAATTCGACGATCAGGATTCCATTTTTGGCCACCAATCCGATCAGCATGATGATTCCGATCTGACTGAAAATATTCATGGTCTGGTCGAAACTGTACATAAAGATCAACGCTCCGGCCACAGCCAACGGCACGGTCAACATAATCACCAACGGATCTTTGAAGCTCTCAAACTGGGCGGCAAGCACCAGATAGATCAGCACAATGGCCAGTACGAAGGCAAACAACAGGCTCGACGAACTTTCACGGAACTCCTTCGAGTCGCCTGCCAACGCTGTCCGGAACGTATCGTCGAGCGTTTCGGCCGCGATGCGATCCATCTCATCCAAGCCTTGACCGATCGTTTTTCCTTCCGCCAGTCCGGCTGATATCGTCGCCGAAACAAATCGGTTATAGCGGTACAAACGCGGCGGAGCGATACCCTCCTCCAAAGAGACCAAATTATCCATCTGGATCATGTTTCCGTCGTCGCTTCTAATGTATATAGACTTGAGCGCCGATGGCGTATTTCGTTGCTGACGATTGATCTCACCGAGAATCTCGTATTGTTTTCCATTCATATAGAAATACCCCATACGCTGACCGCTCAATCCATACTGAAGCGTCTGGGCAATACTCCGCGTACTGATCCCCATCTGATTGGCCTTGTCCCGATTGATCGTAATCCGAGCCTCCGGTTTACTGAACTTCAAATCGACGTCAGCCATCTGGAAATAGGGACTGTCGTACACCTTGGCCATAAATTCGGGCAACACCTCCTGAAGTTTTTCCAAATTGGCCGCCTGCAACACATACTGTACAGGCATCGCCCCACGACGTCCTCCAAAAGTACTCTGTTGCTGCACGAATGCACGAGCCTTTGTTTTGGTTCTGACTGCACGGGAGAGCTGTTCGGCAATCTCCATTTGTGACCGTTCTCGATCCTTGATATCCAAAAGCGAAATCTGGACATTACCGCTCCCACTAGATACTCGGGCCGATATATTTTTCGCCTCCGGAACCAACGAATCAACCAACAAATTGATGTCCTCCGTGTAATCCCTCATATACTCATAGGTCACACCCTCCGATCCCCGCGTATTGATCGAGATCAAAGATCGGTCTTCCAAAGGAGCCATTTCGGCCGGAATGTGGGTCCACAAATAGTAAATAGCCCCCAACATAAGTACCATGAAGGGAATCATCCAAACCCGTTTCCGCATCACATAAGCCAAACTCCTTTCATAAATATGATTCAACCCTTCAAAAAAAGGCTCTGTCTTTCGATAGAAATAGCTTTGTTTTTCCTTCTTTTTCAGAATTTTCGTAGCAAGCATCGGAGTGAACATCAGTGCGGCGATCGTTGAGATGATCACGGCCCCCGAAATCACGATACTGAACTCGCGGAACAGACGCCCAGTGGTTCCCTGCATGAAGACAATCGGGAAGAACACCGCGACCAAAGTAATCGAGGTCGAAATCACGGCAAAGAAGATCTCCTTCGCACCTTCGATTCCGGCCTCCTTCGGAGTCATTCCCCGCTCGATCCGGATGTAGATGTTCTCTGTCATCACGATCGCATCGTCCACCACCAAACCGACAGCCAAGACGATTGCCAACATCGACAACACATTGATCGAGAATCCGGCAAGATACATCACAAAGAAAGATCCAATCAGTGACACAGGAATCACCACACAAGGAATCAGCGTCACCCGCCAATCGCGCAAGAACAGATATATGATGATAATCACCAACAGGAAAGCGACATACACCGTCTCTTCCACCTCACTGATCGAAGCCCGAATAAAACGCGTGTTGTCGAATCCGTAGCTGACCTTCACGTCATCGGGCAAATCCTTTTGCATGGCCTCCATACGCTGGTAGACCGCATCGGCAATATCGATATGGTTAGCCCCGGGTTGCGGAATCACAACCACACCAACCATCGGCACGCCGTTCATCTTCATGTAACTACGGATATCCTGCGGCCCCAACTCAGCCCTACCGACATCGCTCAGACGGATCAATCTTCCGTTTTCTTCTTTGATAACCAGATCATTGAACTCTTTGGCCGTATGCATCAATCCCAATGTCCGGATAGTCAGCTCAGTTGTATTACCTTCGATACTTCCCGACGGCAACTCCACGTTCTCGTTATCGACCGCATTCTTAATATCGACCGGAGTCACTCCATAACCGGCCATTTTGATCGGATCGAGCCACAAACGCATCGAATAACGCTTCTCCCCCCAGATCGATACGCTACTCACGTCACTGATCGTCTGCAACTGCTCCTTAACCGTCAGATCGGCAATTTCACTCAGTTCCAACAACGGCCGCTTATCACTCTGAAGGGCAACCATCAGAATAGGCTGTGCGTCCGCATCGGCCTTCGACACGGTCGGAGGGTCGCAGTCTCGGGGCAGATAACGTTGGGCACGAGACACCTTGTCCCGCACGTCGTTCGCCGCCGTTTCGAGGTCTACCGACAGCTCAAACTCGACCGTTATTCGGCTCGAGCCCTGCTGGCTGACACTCGTCAGCGAACGGATACCGGGAATACCGTTGATATTCTGTTCAAGAGGTTCCGTAATCTGGTTCTCGATCACATCGGCATTAGCACCGGGATAGGAACATGATACGGAGATTATCGGATTGTCAACACTGGGATACTCGCGTACACCCAAATAGGTATAACCTATCATTCCGAAAAGAATGATCACCAGTGTCACCACAGTCGCCATAACCGGCCTGCGAATACTTAACTCAGAGATATTCATGGTCGGTAAGCTTAATCGATACGATCCAATTTAACCGGCAAATCGGTACGTAACTGTAACGTTCCCGATGTAATGACGGTATCACCCATCTGAAGGCCTTTGATGATCTGCACCATCGCATCTGTTCGTAGTCCTGTCTCAACGGCAACCGGTTGTGCCTTTCCGTCTTTATACAGAAATACTTTGTCTACGCCCAGTTCCGGAACCAACGCCTCGGACGGAACCGCAATCGCATCTGGTATTTCAGCCATTCGAATACGGACATTTACATAACGGCCAGGCATCAGCTCGTTGTTCGTATTGGGATAGATTGCCCGCACCGGGAACTTACGCGTATCGTTCTCGACTTGCGACTCAACGGCATACACAACTGCCGGAAAAGATTTCAAAACGCCTTCAACCTCGAATGTCAAAGGAGTGCCTTTACGAATCTGGTTCGAATAGCGCTCCGGTACATAAAATTCGATCTTAATCGGAGATTTTTTTGTCAATTTCGCGACCACGCTGTTCGGGGAAGCATAAGCCCCTTCACTGATATTACGCAAACCAATGATGCCATCAAACGGAGCCCTAAGTTCGGTCAAGCGAATATTGGCCTCAACCAATTCGATATCTGCCTTCAACATGGCCAACTCTGTCTGAGCCTGTTCGTAGGCCTCCTGGCTTACGGCATCCTTAGCTAACAGTGTATTCTGACGGTAAACCCGATCCTCGGCCAGTTTCAGCTGCGACATATATTTGGATAGCTGCGCCTGCAGGGTCTCATCATTCACCTTGGCCAGCAAATCGCCTTTCTTTACGGCGGTTCCTTCTGTAAAGTTGATCGCCACAACCTTGCCTGATGTCTCGAACGAAAGTTCTACCTCCTCGTCTGGAAGCAAACTACCCGTTGCATAGATATCATCTGTCATCAACTGCCCCTTTATCACGAGTGCATTGACATTCAGAGGTCCGCCACTTCTTTGGACAGGCACTGTTTCTTCCTTCGGAAGATCTCCCGCTGGAGTTCGGTTCCACAAATTGTACATACCGATACCGCCGGCAATGACTAAAACCACTGCCGTCAATATCCACTTCAATTTTTTCTTCATTGTTTTTAGATAAGTTGTATCGTTAGGTTATATCGCGAATGTTACAAAGATAACAATTCTACCATTTTTTTTACAATCTTTTTCTGCAATTTCTTCGCTCTTTCAAACAAAAAAAATTACTAAAAAAGATACAAACCATTATCCACTTTATCGTCACACGACCATCCCCAGCCAGTTTTTCGCTATATTTGCGAAGTGTTATCAGATGTGACTTTCTCCCGCCGATACACTCACTCGCCACAAAACTTAACCTACTAACCCCACAATGAAACATTTTCTCTTTTGGCTCATCGTATTATTCTGTTGTTCCTACTCATACGGACAAACAACAACTTCCTCCATAAAAGGTCGCGTAACGGATGCGGCAACCGGTACACCTATTGACTTTGCGAATGTAGTCATCGTCGACTCAGAGAATCATACAATCGCCTCGACAACCGTTTCCAATGGAGATTTTTCCATTTCAGACGCAATCGACGGTGACTACTATTTGATCATCCAGCTGATGGGATACCAACCCTACACGAGCGAACGGATCGCTTTTCGAAACGGCACCCCAATCGACATCGGAACCGTTACCCTCGAACCGATCGAGAGCCTGCTTCAGGAAGTGACGGTCGTCGGCAATCGCAGCGCTATCATCTATAAATTAGACCGGAAAAAGATCAGCGGTTCGGCCTCCCTGTCTGCTTCGGGTGGAACGGCTGTCGATATTCTCCGTACCATTCCTTCGGTCCGCATCGATGCCGACGGAGAACTTTCATTTCGGGGCAGTACCGGATTCCTCGTCCATGTAGACGGAAAACCATCCATGTTGAGCGGAACACAGGCTTTGGAACAGATTCCAGCCTCCACCATCGAAGACATCGAAATCATCACCACCCCGTCGGCACGTTACAAAACCGACGGTGAGGCGGGCATCATCAACATCGTCACCAAGCGACACTCCGACGAGGGAACAAGCGGCAACATCAGCCTTTCGGGAAGCACGTTAGGGGCATGGAACGCCGATCTGCTGCTCAGCCACCGCAAAGGAGCCCACCGCTGGTACATCGGCGGCACCGGATCGGAAATCAAGGGGAAAAGCGATTTCAACCAGCAGAAGACCACCATCGTGGACGACTTCACGACAACCTCCGACGCCGACGGAACCCGACACAGCAACAACGCCTCCTACATCGGGAAGGTTGGCTGGGAATACGCAACGGACCGCCATAACCTGCTGCTCGAGGTGCAGTCGGGCATGACAAAGAATGCACGCGGAGGCGACATGGGATACTACGAACACCGAACACAGGGTTCGACCGTGCTGAACGACGCCTTTTATGACAGCCACGACCGCTACTCGAACGAGAAGCAACTCGCCCAACTGACTGCGGACTACTCCTTCCGTATCAACAAACGCGGCGACAAGTTTACCCTCAACGGACGCTTGCGCTACGACTGGTACGCGCTGGAATACACCGAAAGTAACATGTTCGACACCACAGGCGTCCGCTACGAAGGGACTCGCGGCTACGAAAAGGAGCACCACTGGGATTTCGACGGAGGTGCGGCCTACGAACTTAACTACCGTCCCGACGGGAAACTGGAACTCGGCTACCAGTACACCTCGTACAGCGAACACGGCGACTACAACATCACCTACTGGGACCGCGACCGACAAGAGTTCGAGTGGCAGGGTGATCTCTATGCCCCATTCTTTTACCGCCGGCAAATCCATTCGTTTTACGCCATGCTGACCGATCGGATCGGTCCCGTATCTTTCGATGCTGGACTCCGGGCCGACAACACGCTCGACGAACTGCAAATCGCAGTTGCCAATGCCAACCGGGACATCTCGCGTTTGGAGCTTTTCCCGTCAGCACACGTAGCTTACGAAGCTCCCCACGACCAGACGATCTCCGCCGGCTATGCCTACCGCACCAACCGACCGGGCATCTGGCAACTGGAACCCTACATCACCTACGAAGACTACTACACCAAACAGATCGGCAATCCCGACATCTGCCCCGAGTACATCCACTCCGCCGAAATCGGATACCGCAAACAGTTCAACAGCGACAACAGCCTCGCATTTACCGGATTTTTCCGCTCCCGCAGAGGGGTAATCGATCGGGTACGGGTGGCTTATGAACCTGGTGTAACGCTCGATTCGCTGATCAATGCCGGAAACGACCGCTCGGGAGGCTTAGAGATCGCCGCCCGAATCAAGGCCGCACGCTGGTGGCAGATGAGCCTCAACGGAAACCTTTTCGGTTATAAATTCACGAGCCGCTACGAGGGGTGCGAGGATGCCTCCAACCTGAGTTATGCCATCGGGATGATCAACAACTTCACCCTCGGCACTACGACCCGCATGCAGTTCGACGCCAATGTAGTCGGACCGACGGTGCTAACCCAAGGCCGTGAAGAGGCCTACTGCTATTTCGACTTGGCCATCCGGCAACAGATTTGTAAAAACAGGATCTCCGCAGCCGTGGTCATACACGACCTGTTCCATACGGCGCTCTACCGAAACCGTCGTGCGACCTCTACACTGCTTTCGACCACCCGTGTCCGTCCGAAATACCCCAACATCGTGCTGTCGCTGAGTTATTCATTCAACGCCGCACACAAAGAGCAATCGGGACGCGTCTCATCCGGAGCCATGTTCGACGGCAAGGATTTTTAATGAGCTAATACAACAAAAAGACAACCGCCGGTTCGATCACGAACCGGCGGTTATTGGCATTCTTTTGGTAATCAATAATATATGACAGTAAACAAATCACAACGATTTCTACTTCAAGAACATCAGAGAGAGGAAAGAGAGCAAAACCGAACTATTTTTCTGCTAAAATATCGGCACATAGACCCCGGCCTGAATGGTCGGATGCAACGACCCCTTAAACGGATCGTACCCCACTCCCACTCCAATACCGAATCGAATCCATCTTCGTTTTGCAGCCGTTGCCGTCTCGACACTTCGGGTTATAACCTTCGTTCGCGAAAAAATCTCCATGCTGTCGAGGTTGGGTCGGAATCCGGAAACCACAGCCCGATAGTCTTCGGTCTCATACACCTTTCGCTCGATCGGGACCAACACCGGAACTTTTACCGTATCATTGGGTAGTCGCATGTAAACCGTATCGATCCTCGTCAGATAAATCTTCTGGGGGAGCAGCAGCGTATCGCGGATCGTATCCCGAAAAAAAACCGTATCGACCTGTAGCCGCTCTTCTGGCAGCCGTTTCCCTTCATACCTTCCCCAAACGAACGCCGCTCCGATCAATATCGCGACAACAAACGCTACTACAATCCCTTTCATTTTTTATCTCTCTATCTCTTTATATCTCTATGATAAATCCGGGAAAGCCTCCTCCGATCCCGTTCCTACACACATCCTATTCACTCAAGATCAAAGTTTCGGACGAATCTTTTTCCTCCGAACCCCATACTCCACACTCTTCTCAATCGTTTTCAAGACCACTATCGAGGCCATTTTATACTGTCGATCACCTCCTCTCTATTTTTTATACTTCCAAAACAATCTCCAACCCTCCTCTATATCCTCCATCGGAACATCCACACCGTTTTCCATACGGATCATGGCACATACAACGGGGATCATAACGTTTCGGTCCGTTGTCGATATTTTACCGTTACTGGACACTCCGGAGCGTTCAGACACAAAAGCTACATAGCCCTGCGTATCGTTTTCGACGGACGGGGCCCAACGCCCGACAAGTTCTTCCAGCGTGTCGCATCCGTACAGGATACGGTAGTTGTTCAACAGATGGAACATTGCCCTGATACCCCATGCCATCGTTTCGAACGTCTTGAATGTCAGATCGTTTCCGTCGATCTCACCTCTCCAGCGATCTTCCGTAAGGCGAATATTGCCCGGATTATTGTTTCTTATTCCTCTTGTCATTACACTCTATCATTAGCTACTCTTTCCTACATCATTTAACCCTCTCGGCGGAATTCGATTTTCACAGTAATGCACCGTGCACCTGTCATATTCTGCCAGTTGGCGTGCCTCATTTTCGGCCAGAAGTTCCGTTTTCAGCTGTACGACTTTTTTAGCCAGCTCAATCCACTTATTACGCTCTGTATCAACTATATTTTGCAATTCAACAATCTGTTTAAAAGCATTATCCAGCTGCTTGTCATGTAATTGATCCTGTTTGGTATCCAAATCGATCTCCGCATTCTTAGCATCTACGATACGTTTCCGTCGTTCATACTGATAAAACGCGATTTGGATTGCCCATCCGGAACCAAAGGCCGCAGCCATTATCCCCAGAAATGTTTCCATAACCATTTATCTATTACCCATTCTTCTCCATACGCCCCACACTCCCTCCGTCAATCATATTCTCACACGCATAACCAATCATAGCATCTTTCATGAAACCACGACAAATCTACTCCTACAACACACGTTTTAATTTCTATGTTTTCAAACTATTTTTACCCGCATCAACCGAATTGTTTTTTTAGATCTACCACTCACCGATACTTCATTCATAAAAACATCTCTCGTCTTACAACTGAGAGTAAGCGTAATTTCATCTATTTTCCCAATACTCAATTTGGCGTTTTTGGACGTTTTTATTAAGTTTGTCTTATACATGTAACACTCTACAAATTGATTATCAACCCCATGAAACACCCGGTACATTTGTTCGTATATGTTTTTTTAGCCATTTTTTTCTGGACCCGACAAGCTGTAGCCTCAACTATCGAGTCAAACCAACTTGTACTTGACAAGGTAGCGTGCATGATTGACTCCCGTCAAAAAATTCGGCTCCAACTCAAAAATGACAATCCAACTCCTGTCACATGGAGTTCAAGCAATGAAAACGTAGCAACCGTATCCTCGAACGGAACCGTGACAGGACATGCCCGCGGAGATGCTTTCATCACGGCAATCGCACCGGATGGCAGCAGTGCCAGATGCATCGTATCGGTCGATTACGAAGGTCAGAATCCGATCGTGCCTCCAACCTGGGGTTTGTTCATTGCGGACGGAGAACCTCATGTGTTCAACGGACGAATGTACCTATTCGGTTCAAGGGATGTTCCAGACGGCTTCCTACCCAATGGTGAACAAGATTTCTGTTCAACCGATTACCACGTCCTTTACTCCGATGACCTAATTCATTGGACTGATGCAGGTGTTTCCATATCTTTAGATGATATCCCTGCCGATATTCGAGGCAATACACGAAGGCTTTGGGCTCCCGACCTCTTCAAAAGTCCTACAGAGAAGGACAAATACTACCTCACTTTCTGTGGAAATGGGAAACCGATGTATATTGCAGAGAGTAATTCTCCATTGGGCCCATTTACCAACATCCGACTCATTACGCTCAACGGAGAACCCATTCCACAAATCGATCCGGGCGTATTGGTTGATGACGACGGGAAAGTATACCTGGCCAGTCCAAAATTTTTCATATGTCAACTGGACCCGTCCGATTATTCCAAAATCATTCCCGAGAGTTACCGTTCGGTCACAGAATCCATGCCCACCGACAACGAACCTTTCGAAGGACCTTCTCTCCGGAAACGCGACGGAATTTACTATTACATCTACATTCAGAACAAAGGAAATATCCAAAAGGACGGAGCGGTTCCGACACTGATGGGATACATGACCGCGACACAACCACTCGGACCTTATACCTATCGAGGTGTCCTAATCTCGAACTACGATTATCCAGCATCCGGGAACATACACGGCTCCATAGAGCATTTCAAGGGGAAATGGTATGTATCCTATCATATGCCGTTGTCTGATCATCGCCTGACCCGTTCAGCATGTATAGATGAGATACATTTTAATGAAGACGGAACCATTCGACCCATCGTCCCGACCTCTTCTGGAGTAAAAGGAGCCTTCGTTCCCGGGGAAAAAATTCAAAGTTCCAGCGGTGTTGAATACTCGGGAGGCAGAACCGATATTCGACTTAAAAGCCGAAAAACCACGACTGAAAATCCTTATGAAATTATTTATACGGATTATCCCTACACATTCTACGACGCACCGGGACAATGGATCGGATACCGTTTTCTGGATTTTTCGAAAAAAATATCCCGCGTCTCCCTATGTGTGAACACCCAAAATGCAGGTGGGATTTTAGAAATCCGTAAAGGTTCTCCGGATGGAACATTAATTTCAACCCTATCGGTTCCAGATACAAACGGGATGTGGAAAGTTATTCAGGACAAAGTTTCCGTGTCAGAAGATGGGAAAGATGCTTTCTATATCATTCTAAAACAGAAACCGACTGAAGGTAACATACAGATCGATTGGCTGCAATTCGATCTATAATTTCACTGAAGATTATCCTGTTTCCTTATCCTTTATACACACAGCTATCCATTTATGTATGTATAGCTGTGCTTTTTACCCTTCATTCATATTTCCGAATTATTCGACAAGTCCAATCATAAAAGTATTCAAACATCAAAATGGTTTATCCTCGCTTAAAGACATATGGACTTTTCTTAGTAGTAATCACAATAATATTATACAGTTGTAAGTCTGCTAAAAAAATAGTTCCGACAAACAATACTGTTTTGCGCATCCATGTTCCTCTAAATAAAGATGAACACAAATTACCATTATCTGCTGTTGCAGACTCTTTACATTATATTCCATTGGAAACTCGAGATGATGCACTCATCGGACAGATAGACAAACTCATACCACTAAATGACCGCATGATTATTGTAGACAAGGAAAAAAGTCAATCCATCTACCTTTATGACTTACAAGGACACTTGCTACACAAAATCAAACGACAGGGCCGAAGTGGGAAAGAGTATATCTCATTAACAGACATTGCCGTAGACCCTGAGGGAAAACGGATCTTCATTTGGGACAGTCAGGGCCAGAAAATACTTATATATACATTTGACGGTACATTTATCACAACTATTCCATTTCCATACTCCGTTCATAGCATAGCATACGCAGGAGACAGCACCATAGTCGGTTACTGTGGATATACTCCGAACGCCCAGTTTTCAAAACATTCTCAATACCCCAATTTATTGTTCTGGAATTTCCATTCGGGCCAAATACACCCAGCGTGTTATTTTAACGAAGGATTAACCGCAGATCATGTGGTCGGCGTTATCAACAATTTTTCGGTCGATGACGATGGTGTAGTCGCACTAATACCGATGAACGATACGATCTATCAAACGACAGGCAATAAAGCCACTCCCAAATACTATATCTATTTCGGAGACAAACAACATCAGCTTTTACAACAATACATAGACAACCTGAACAATTCAATTGATGTTCACCGGAGTATTGAGGTTTTCAACAATGCATCTCCATGTCTCTTAATGAACTTTCTAGCCACTCGCAATCTGATTTACATGTTTTTCAAAAAGCGACAAACCTACTATTATGGTTTTTATTATCCCAAAAGCAAACGCTTTATTGAGGCTTCCACCAGTTACGAAGAGCATCTGAACGGGAACAGAATTCCAGTCACTAATGATTTAGATGATATTACCATTCCTTTTATGCCGATAGCAGCAGATGAAGCAAACCATTTTTATTATACGATCGATCCATACCTGTTCGACTATTTTAAAGAGACTAAAGATTCCACTCTGCGTCAATTGATGGCACGCGTCTCACCAAACGACAATCCAATCGTAGTCAAAGTAGACATGAAAGTATGGTAAAAGAATATTTGTTCAGAACAGAAAGACTGAACAAAACCCTAAAATAGACCTCATATCATACCTGATCTTTTTCTAAAAGACATCACATGGTACTATAACTGAGACCTCCAGCAAAACGACAGGGAAATATACCATCAGGTTTCCGTCCATCTGCAGGCGTGTCCTCCCAACCGGATAGAAAGGGTAACAAGTTGCAAACAAAGGATCTCTCCGCCCGAAACCTATCGGGCGGAGGATCCTTCTCTAACATCAGCTCCCGAAACACTTGCATAGAAGAGACTCATATCTTGAAATACCTATAAGACACGATCTCATCGAACAACAACCTAATAGATAATACCTTTGAGTTTCACAGGAACACCGTACTATCTCACTCAAGCAACGGACGCAATATCTCGGGCCAAGCCAATTTACAACACCCGATTGAGGCGATCCGCTGTCGTCCCTGATCGGTCAACGTAAAATACATTTGACGTTTATCCTCCTGTCCAAGAGATCGTTCTACAAACCCTTTTCTTTCGACCGAGGCGATTACTTTCGACATATTCGACGGAGTGAGCCCTAATTTTTCACCCAGCTCACCGGATGTGAGTTGTTTCGCCTTGGTCAAAGAACAGAGTACCATCCCTTCATTCAGGCTGATACCGAATTGTTTCTCGAATTGCTGTTCGAAAAGGATGACACTGCGTTGAATATCCCGTATTTTACACAGAATAGCTATCTTTTCCGAGGAGTGTATATCATTATCATTCATAAGGATTGGCATTGAATTGATGGAATCGTTCTATTATCGTCCGATCATTCGGACATAAACGGTATTCTGGAATTTGTTTTGAATAGACAGCGATTGTACCGATCCCTGATTTAGGGATCGGTACAATAGAATACACAAAATGGTTATCGATTCAACAGAATTTGGTCTATAGCTTGTTTTAGATCAGCTTTACCCATAGCTCCTTGAATCATTTGGGGTTTACCGTCCTTGGGAACGAACAACAACGAAGGAATTGAACGGATACCAAAAACAGCAGCCAACTCGGATTCTTTTTCGGTGTTAATTTTGTAGATGACAATCGAATCCCCATATTCGGCAGCCAACTCATCCAAAATCGGAGCAACCATTTTACACGGGCCACACCAGGTTGCATAAAAATCAATTAGAGCTGGTTTCTCGCCCAGATATTTCCATTCATTGGGCGTGGTTTCATAGTTAACTACTTTCTGTAAAAATTCACTTTTAGTCAATTCAATGGGTTTCATAACAGTATCATTTTTTGTATGAGAGCGGCCACAGGCCGTTAACATGAATACAACAATTACTAAACTGGTCAGTGTTTTCATAAGGTTATTTTTTGGTAACATACGGTTATCTCTTGGTTTGCGTCCGGGATGAACAAAGTTCGGGAAGTCATTGTCGAAACAGTGGCTCATCTTGCTGTCCTTTGTTTATACAAATAGGTTTACATTAGCCTGTTCGGCGCGCTCCATGTATGTAGCCACACCTCCGATGCTTACCTCATCGAGCAGCTCTTCACGACGAATTCCCATCACATCCATGGACATTTGGCAGGCAATGAACTCCACTCCATTATCTAAAGCCTGCTGCCGGAGAGATTCAAGAGAGTCTATACCCTTGCGTTTCATTATATGACGCATCAACCGGTCGCCGATACCCATCATACTCATTTTCGAAAGATGAAGTTTTATCGAACTGGAGGGTAGCATCTTGTCAAACATTCGTCCAAAGATATCTTTTTTCACCTTGGGTTTCACACTCTTCTTAAGAACGTTCAGCCCCCAGAACGTAAAGAAGATAGTCGTTTTCTGACCGGTAGCAGCAGCTCCGTTAGCCAGGACAAAGGTAGCCAAGGCCTTATCCAGATCATCACTGAAAAGAATAAGCGTTTTGCCTTTTGCTTCGCAGGAGTTGACCGGAGTACACGTTTTCGAACCTTTTTCGACAACAACTGTATACTTTCCTTTTTCCTCCTGTTGAGACAGGAGTCGATTTCCAGTTGTATTACACCAGGCCTGGACATCCCGTGCAAAACCCGCATCTGTGGCTATAATCTCCAGGCTTTCTCCAATCTGAAGGCTATCCATAGCCTGTTTCAGCTTCATTACAGGGCCTGGACATTGTAGGCCACAGGCATCAATCCTGATTTTCTTTGATTCTGAACACGATTTCTTATCCATACAAACAGAAGATTGAGGATTAACAATCGGAGCCGTTGCCGTAACATAGGTCTTATAACCACCCGAAAGATTATATACCTGTTTGAATCCTCGCTGCATCAGGATTCGGGTTGCCAAATAGCCTCTGAGGCCAATGGCACAAAAAATCAGAATTGAACGATCGTTCGGTAGCTCCTTCAACCGTTCCCTCAATTCATCGAGCGGAATATTGATGGCACCTGGTATTGAACCGAATGAGAACTCGGCTTCCGTGCGTACATCCAGTAAAAGTGCTCCGTCGGTCTTCAGCTTTTCAACCTCACGCCAGCCAACCGTCGGCATCGTCTTATTGATGATGTTCGAAGCTGCATATCCCGCAATGGAAATTGGGTCTTTAGCCGACGAAAAAGGCGGCGCATATGTGTGTTCTACTTTAGTGAGATCCAATACGGTCTTATCATTCTTGATCAACAGAGCAATCTGGTCGATCCGCTTGTCCACGCCATCATACCCCACCCCTTGGGCTCCATAGATCCGACCGTTTTGGGGATCAAAGGTCAGTTTTATAGTCATGGGCAAGGCATCAGGGTAATATCCAGCATGCGACGAAGAATGCGTGGTAGAGCTGCAATAAGGAATATCCATCTGTTTGAGCCGTTTCGCAGGAAGTCCGGTCGAAGCCACTGTCAAGTCAAAAACCTTGGCAATTGAGGTTCCGACAGCACCCTCATAAGGCAAAATGTTCCCAAAGACCATGTTGTCAGCCACGATACGTCCTTGCCGATTGGCCGGATTTGCCAGATAATTGAGATACGGTTTTCCGGTCAACGGATGGGGATACTCAATAGCATCTCCTACAGCGTAAATATCTTTCGCAGAAGTTTGTAAAAATTTGTCAACCTGGATGCCTCCGGCGGGACCGATTTCAAGACCGGCAGAACGGGCAAGTCCCGTTTCAGGACGAACTCCGATCGACAGAATAACCATGTCGGCCTCGATAGTTTCTCCGTTTTGCAGCCGCACACCAAGCCTGTTGTTCCGTCTTTCGAATCCAGAGACACTCTGTTCCAGATAGAGCGACACACCTTTGGAGGTTAGATGTGCATGCACATGAGATGCGATTGAAAAGTCGATCGGAGCCATCACCTGATTACTCATCTCCACAATCGACACCCGTGCCCCCGTCCGGTGAAGGTTCTCAGCCATTTCCAAACCGATAAAACCAGCTCCGACGACCACAGCCTGCTCAATTCGATGCTCAGCCATATAGTTTTTAATACGATCCGTATCCTCCACGTTACGTAGGGTAAAGATCCCTTCTTGATCTATTCCGGGCAATGGAGGACGTACAGGGGAAGCACCCGGCGAAAGGAGCAGCTTGTCAAAATTTTCAATATATATCGAACCGTCCGCCCGACGTACCGTGACATTCTTGGCTATAGGATCAATTTTCAACACTTCATTTTCAACCCGTACATCAATATTAAATCGTTTCCCGAACGAGTCAGGAGTCTGAACAAAAAGATTATCTCGTTCAACAATAGCACCACCAAGATAGTAAGGCAATCCACAATTTGCATAGGAGATATACTTGCCTTTTTCAAACAAGATAATTTCAGCGAATTCGTCGGCTCTACGGATTCTGGCAGCCGCTGTAGCCCCGCCAGCAACGCCTCCGATGATCAAATGCTTCATGTCGTATATCAATTTAATGTTTATCGGAAATATTTTCCATTGGAATTACAATGCAAAGATACCACTATTTTCCAATAAAACAAATTTCCAATGGAAAATAATCACAGTAAATTTCGTCTTTTCGCATTAGGTATACAGAAAAAGATCAAAACATATAATTATGTAATATACAGTGAACCTTATTAAACCATACAGAAAAGAAGATTCTTGAATAAAAACTACCCGATCCGCAAAAAATTGACGCATCACAATTTAGCAACACAGTTCCATCAATCTAAAATTTGATATACTTTGTTTTATAAACGAATAATATTACTTAAAGTAAAACACACAAGTATATGATAGCAAGATATTTACACGTCATCACAGAAAACAACATACAATATAGTGCCCGCATTTAGTTGGGATGCCCAAATAAAACCATGCAAACAAAAGAGACACTTGTACTGCGCAAAGCAAAGGGAGAAATACTTGGTCGTCAAAACGGTATTTACACCAAACAAAACTATTTAATACAACACCACGAAAAGATAAAATATTAAAAAAAATCTCTCCATTGCCGATCAATGTCACCGTTTTTATGTTTCAAGAAACACGCTTATTAAATTCAGTAAGCGTTATCCTACGATCCCCGGCATGGACAATAAAAGAAAAACATACCCACACCCCAATCCATACAAAATATAACAACTACATATTTTTTATCCAATTACAAAAACTAACAAACGATCACAACAAATTAAATTATTGATACCCAAAAGATTTTCACAACAAAATTACACTCTCTATAAAATCGATCATATTTATATAATACCTAAATAATAGGACGTATAATACTGATTGACAATGCTGTATATATATAGTAAATTATTGACAATGATTTTTATAGTGATTTTATTTGGAAAACAGAATAAATTTTCTATCTTTATAGCAATAAATCAACGATTTAACGATCAAAAAAACGTAAGATAGCAATCGACAATGAAAAAGATTGTGGCCATATTATGTATATGTTGCCTGACTTGCCATCTGCATGCGCAACAGGTATCATATAGCCATGTGGATTTAGGCATTTCCGGACCCGATAGTTTATTATATCAAGGGAAACATTCTGATAGTTTATCTATCATTATCGGGCAATGTATTACCCCTGTAATTTTTGATGTCGACAAATACCATATCAAACCGACACCACAACTTGACAAAACCATTGATTCGATCAAAAATATTCAGAACCGTCTTACCTATATATGGATTGCGGGAAGTGCATCGCCTGAAGGATCTTTGAAATGGAACCAAAGATTGGGACAATATAGAGCCGAAGCATTAGCCAATTATATTTCCATGGAAACCGGATTGAAAGGCAACATGCTCCGGGTTAATAATTTGGGAGAAGACTGGAGTTCGTTAAACGAAATTTTGAAACACGCCATCGACTTTCCAAACCGAGAATCTCTTTTGGAGATTCTTTCCAAAGAACAAGATAACGAAATCCGAAAACGCAAAATACAAAACCTCGACGGAGGTAAGACCTGGAGACAACTTATCGACAACATATTTCCTCCTTTAAGAAATGCACGTTTGGCTATAATATCTGTCTATCCCTTGCCGACACCGATCGCACCACATATAACACCAAAAAAAACACCTATAACACTATCACGCTATGATAAATTACCACTCTCTATACATACTTCCACTCCAATCTATGACAAAACTCCAAAATCGAATTGGAAAATCGCAGTCAAAACCAATCTGATGTTTGATGCAGCGTTAGTAGCCAATCTCGGAGTAGAAATTAGCCCAGGCACTCACTGGTCTATTGACATACCGTTCTGGTATTCACCCTATAGTATTACCTCTACTCGACAAATCCGTTTATTGGCCACCCAACCAGAAATCCGATGGTGGCCCCAAAAAGCAATGCAAGGACATTTTATCGGTATACATACTCATGTTGCCGGGTTCAACATAGCTCTTAACGATTATGCCCGTTACCAAGATCCGAATCACGCGCTTTGGGGATTAGGTCTAAGTTATGGATATGCCTTGACACTCGGTCAAAGCGAACACTGGGGATTGGAATTCAACATTGGAGCCGGTTTCGTTAAATATCGATACGATGCTTACCGCAATTGGAATAATGGTCCAAAATTTAAATCAGGTTCAGACTGGTATTGGGGCATTACTCGAGCCGGAATCACACTTTCATACAAATGGAATCTTTCTCGCAGAAACAACACAAATTGACAATTATGAACAAGCATTACATACATACTCTATTGGTAATCGGAATTGTCATTTTGCTAACATCCTGTGACAAAACCATACACCAATATCCGGCAACGGATGAATCAATCATTTACCTTGAATTGAACGCCGACCGAACACCTCCGCAATATTACAAAGAGTTAACATATGATAATAACGGAGAGTATACAGAGGCTGAACTTGACCCAATCCTATCCGACACATACACACCCAACGAGCGACTCAGCATGCGCCTGATCACAGAGCTGTATAAAATAGAATCGATCGAGGATAGAATCGACAAAGGAGTTCTAATTGCACGTCGAGTTATCACTAAAGATCGATTGAAAGAGGCACCTCAAGATACATTACAATTCCGCGTACCTACAGGAATCTACCGAGCATTAACATGGGCTGATTACACCTTAAAGGATGATGTAACAGACTGGCATTTCAAAACCAAGGCATTGGATGTTGTGGAAGTAGACATAGACCATAAACCTCGAGACAACCACCACAAAAACTCAGCAGCAGGAGCCTGTAATTTTTCGGTAGGTTTCGATCACAGTAAAAGCGGCGCTCCGACTATTCTTAGCGAAACGCGAGCAATTCCTACTACAAATCACGTGATACCGGTACATATGGAGCGAGCCGTGGGACGTTTCCGGTTATGGGCTACCGACTTACAAGAGTTTTTGAATAGTGGAAATCAAATAGAAAACCTTCGTATCAAAATCATATATAAACAATATGTCAGTGCAGGTTATAATGTCGACACGGAAACCCCTAACCATTTTGTGCAAACACGCACAATGGAGACAACGCCCACGACTATTCCCGGAAACGGAAGCGTATTGCTGGCCTACGATTATGTATTGACGTCAAGTGATAAGGAAGATCACGTTCTAGTTGATATATTTATATACAATGAAGACAAAGAGCTGAATCACTATCAAAATATCACCATTCCGCTCATGAGGAACCATGAAACAGTGGTAAAGGGGCCTTTTTTGACAAAAAAAATCGGTAGTGGGAACATAGGTATCGATGAGGATTTCGATGATGAAATAGTAGTGGTTATCCCAGATTAAATTGGATAAAGACAATGAATTAATCTCACTAAACCTTAATACTATGAAAACACAAAAACTTCTTTGGCTGGGATGTTTAACGGGATTGTTACTCTCAGCATGTTCGCATGATTTGGAAGATCAACCGGGTCTGAATTCTGATGGAGAAATGGTAAAAATTAAACTCGATGCTCCGGAAGCGATACAATTAACACGTAGCGTACCCGGTACAAACAGTGAAAAAGGGGCTGTAACCAATATCGATTGGTCGCAATATGACCTACGTTATCAGCTTGCAATTTATTCATCCGATGGAACCCAATTGCTTGTAGCTCCTCAATCCAAAGTTTACGACACGTACAATGACGCCGTTTTTGAATTTCGACTGACCCCAATAACACTTATAAATTCGTAGCCTGGGCCGATTTCGTCACTCAAGGTTCAACAGAGGATCTACATTACAACACGGCGGATTTCAGTAATATTTCGATCAAAACGGAAGGAGATCGAGACAAAACGATCAATGACGAAAGTCGTGATGCTTATTTTGTAACACAAAACATTACAATCACACAAACGTTTAACGAATCATTGACATTAAAACGTCCGTTTGCCAAAGTACGCGTCATTACCACGGATTGGGATGACAACAACAAAGGTGTTGAAAAACCGGACAATTTTAAGGTCACATACCACGATTGTACGCGCTTTTCCGGTCTGAATGCAATAAACGGAGAAGCGACCGGAGAAGCCAATGCAGATGCCTCGACCATCTATACGGCCCAAATTGCAACAGATGAAAACGGAGGAAAATTCTATGAAGACGGATATGATGCCAGCGCCTCCAATCGAACTTTGCTCGTCGACTATTTGATAGCGACTCAAGAAGAGCAAGCCATCCATTTCAACCTCGAAATATTATCAGGTACGACTTCTATTATCAGTCGGGATTTTAAGACAGAAATTCCTATTCGGCGAAACTATTTGACAACCATAATCGGTAATCTACTCTCAGTAGGAGGATCCATAAACATCAGTATAGATGAAAGTTTTACCAATCAATGGATTGAAGGCGAAGAGTGGTGGAATTCTCAATCCATCACCCCACAAAAACCTGCCTATGATGAGGCTACAAGAACCTATACGATCAATACTCGAGAAGAATTCGCTTGGTTGCCAGATCATATCAATGAAATGATTGCTAATTGGGATGAAAAAAACCAAAAGTGGACCAAAAAAGCTGCAAAAGACGAAGTAACCATCCAGTTAATGAATGACATAGATATGAGCGGCGTGGAATGGAAGCCAATTTATCCCGCAAGCACAGATTTTACATATACATTCGAAGGGAATGGACACACTTTGCGCAATTTCTCCATGAGCGGAAAATTTGGTGCAATATACGAATATAAAATTTGGGAGATAACTTTAGGCCAATATGAAGCCTATACAGGAGTATGGGGTAAATTCGACGGGATCATGAAAAATCTCACATTCGAAAACATTACCATCAATGGGCTTGCCGATGCAGAATTTCCAATCAAGGATGTTGAAGGCAATCCAGTCGATCACAGCAAAGAATATGCATATTTTGCAGGATGTATCGGATATACAGGTGGAAACCAATGGAGTATGAATAGTAAATTTGAAAACGTTCATGCGAAACATGTGCAAATCAAATCCTCCACAACTCCAGCCCAAAATCTTGGAGGATTGGTTGGTTGGGTAGGTTCCGGCGGAGGTGCACCTAACGGACCTATGAGCGCAGCATTCAAAGATTGCTCTGCGTATGACATTCATATGACCGGATATCAAGCCGGAGGACTTGTTGGACAAGTTTTAGGAGACAGAGGGGTTTCATTTGACAATTGCTCGACTGAAAATATCTACATTCGATACAACAGAATTTCGGCATCTTCCGGATTTATTGGTAACATTGGAGACGGCGGAATTAAGGTTGATTGGAATGCTTTCATTAAGATCAATAATTGTACTCCGGCCCAACACGTTTATTACATCAATGACCAAACAGGTGAGTCGTATACTTCCTATCAACCTCAAAGCTCTTATTATGGTCATAAAAACACAAACGACGTAGTAACTATAGTTTCAGAAGAAACCGTAGAACCATAATAATAGTTACAAGTAATCTAAAAAGGATGCGCCTATAGGCGCATCCTTTTTAGATTACTTGTGTTTTTTGTTTTTTAACTGCATCTCTTTTGCTTGTTCTTCTTTCAGATATGCAGCTTCATGCTTTTTCCCCGGTTTTTTTGGTTTTTTATTTCCAGCCGCTCCCATAGCTATAAATTTATATAAAGTTTTGTTATAAGTTATTGCACCCCAAAAATACAATATTGGATTGATTAAATGAAATCAATAAAAAATTAAACTTGTAATTATAGCTTTCAGAAATATATTCCAGACACAAAGGAGATAGACAAGAAAAGAAGGTACAAACCATAAAAAACGCTCATAGATAAGAGATATGTCTTGTCATACTCGAACATTTCGACAACAAATTCAGGATAAACCTGTTTGTTGAGACAATTAAAATTATAATTTTGGATCAAAACGTCTCTAATCAATATTTGAGATGCAAGCCAAATACGTCAATTAATTTCCAACTAACTAAAACCCACAAATATGAAAACTCACATTTTAATTTTAAGCTTACTAACATTATTCCTAATGTCTTGCGCATCAAAACATAAAGAGCAAGGATTTATCATCACTGGGATTGTCGAAAATCTCGAAAACGGCATAGTAAAAATTCTCGATGAAGATCAAAATATTATAGATAGCACATCTTTTAATAATGGAGAATTTATTGTAAAAGGACATGTTGATCAACCAAGATTTGTCTATATATTTATTAATGACGATCAAGGAAATAATTATCTGTTTTCAAAATTTCTTGTAGAAAACAAGGGTATACAAATGCAAGTTGACGCCCATGAAAGAAAAGCAACATTTATTGGGGCACCTCTACATGAAGAATATATGGACTATGTAAAATATCTGCTTACTCTTCCAGAACAGCAAATTGTACAAAACCTGTATAACGATTTGTCTGTTGCCTCTGCCAATGAGGAAACAGAACGCGTAAAAAAAATCCAACAAGAACTTTCACAAATAAGGGATACCGTGGTTAGTATTTTGATGAGATACAAACAAGATGCAGGAAGAAGCCATGCCGCAGCGGCTCTTATATACGATCAGACATCTATTCACGGAATTGATGAAAAAAAATTCGCAATATCAAAATTTGATTCAAGTTTCACAGATTCATATTATCTAAACAAATTGAGAAAAGAAATTGAATCGGGGAACAAACAAATGGCCGTTTTACATAATGCTGAAAATTCCTTAGATTATTGGGGAACTTATAAAGGAACAATTCCTGCTGCAGATTGTCCTGGAATCAATGTCACTTTAATCATCAAAAAAGATAAAACATTCAATCTGATATATGACTACATTGATCGGAATAGTAAATTTGAATCGCAAGGAACATATCTGATCGAAGGCAATTATCTAACTACAATAGGTGAAAAGAATGATTCCAGTTTTTATAAAGTGGAAGAAAACAGACTCCGAATATTGGATAATCAAAGACAAGTTATCAAGGGCAACCTTGAGGACAGATTTATTTTAAGAAAGGAAAACACAAGTATTAAATAGACATAATCTCTTCACAAAAATTGGAAAGTTCAGAATTTTGTTTTTTGATTTACTATTATAGGAAGATCCATACAAAATCACTAAACAGCTTTTAGATAAAAATTAGCAAGAATTCCAATACGAATAATAAAAACTACTTTTTATCAGTTAAAAGCCTTCTCTCTAAAATAGTATATATGGCTCCACCGAGCTATCTAAAAAACATATAGTTATTTTTACATATAGGATATAAGAATCGTAGTCAAAAGAAAAAAGGTCAGAGATTTATTTATATAAACCTCTGACCTTCAAAGTGATTCCGGAGCGGTTCGAACGCTCGACCCACAGCTTAGAAGGCTGTTGCTCTATCCAACTGAGCTACGGAACCCCTTTTAAAGCTCGACAAAATTAACGCAATTATTCCGATTATGCAAAATTTTGTATCAACTACCTCATAACCATTCTCTTTTTTCACACACAAATTCCATTTCACTTGATTCCGAATCGTTCTACTCAAATACACCAAATACCATGTTCTGAAATCCTATTTGATGATATTCTCACTCTCAACCCTTGTCCCATACGGCTTTTTGTCTATCTTTGTATAAGAGACATATTTATGAAATTTACTATTCGGATGCTGCCACTCAGGATCCGGATAATTAATATTTGCACTCATGAAAATAGTCATCGCTGCTTTTTCGCTGTTTTTATTTTTGGTGACAGGCGTGTGCCACGAAACATACCAAAAGAGACAAACGCCAGATCAAGCAGAGAAACAAGATACGCTTAGCGAACTTCTAAAAGATTTCAACCACGTCGATGTCAGTGTAGTCCCTTTGGACAACCAAAAGAAAGGGACTCCCTATCGGATTGTCGTTTTGGGCAATAGTCTTTCACACCACGGCCGGGCCGAACAGATAGGCTGGAACTATGACCATGGTATGGCTGCATCTGCTCCCTCTCGGGATTATGTTCATCTACTGTTCGGCATGATCGAAAAAGCCCTTCCCGAAAGAAGAATACAGATGTTAGTTTACAACATAGCTGATTTCGAACGCAACTTCGATACGTTTGACTTTAAGCAACTCGCAAGTCTGAAAAAATTCAATCCAGATTTACTCGTCATGCAAATTGGAGAAAATGTTGTAATCGACGAACATAAGACATTGGAACTATTTGAAAAACAATACAGGAAACTGATCAGCTACTTTAAAACAAAAAATAAACTTTCGGTTGTGTGCACCACACCATTCTTTTTCTCTGAGCCGATGAACGATGCGATTACAAAAGTTGCCGAACAAACGGGGGCACGAGTTGCCGATATCTCATCTCTGACTATCGAAGATCCGGAGAATTTCGCAAAAGATGAGCGGGACTATCCGGGAGATAGGAGTGTATGGAAAGTCGATGGAATAGGTATGCACCCCGGGGATAAAGGGATGGAAAACATCGCTCGCATTTTGTTTGAAAACATTGCCTTGTAACTTTTTACAAATTACCGAAACGCGCGACACTCTATGTCCATTTTCTGAAATACATTAACAAACAATAATACATTGAACTTCATTTACACAAGAGAGAATAGAGTTCCGAGCCGTTTACACGTAAACAATTCGAATAAAAACACGATAACGCATTTACCTAAAAACTTAAATATTTATGAGGAAGAGATCATTGCTAAAAACATGTTGCCTGCTTCCATTAGCGGGTTTGATGCTTTCTTGCGGAGGAGATACCGCCACCTCCGTACAGACCATGGACAAGGAGATTCCCCTGCCGCCCAATTCTATCCACCTCACGGGCCATCTGGAAGGTTACATTCAGAATTCTATCGCCAACTGGAACAAAGGCCGCCTACCCTACCATGAGTTCGTTAATTTCTTTCGTTCTCAGGCAGCACCACAATTCGCTTTAGGCGAAATGTGGGGGAAAGCCGTACGTTCCGGCTGCATGTTTTATCGATACACAAAAGATCCTGAACTTAAAACCATTTTAGACAAAACGGTCCAGGACCTGCTGTCGACCCAGAACGAAAACGGGAGTATCAGCTGTACGCCTGTCGACCAGCAGCCAGGCGGTGTAAACGGTGACCTGTGGGAACGTAAATACGTCATGCTCGGTCTGGAAGAGTATTATCAATGGGTCAATCCGGACTCTACCGTACTGAACGCACTCAAAAAGCACGCGGATTGCATCATCGACCAGATAGGACATGCCCCGAAAACGGAGATTGTCGATTTGGGATGGAGTGCCACAAATATCGGATATGAGCCCTGCCACATCGAATCCAGCACGCTACTGGAACCCTTCATGCGCCTGTATAACTGGACCGGTGAACAGCGCTATCTGGATTTTGCCCGTTACATCGTCGAATCGGGCGGAACCAAACATTTCGACCTGATCCAACAGGCTTACGACAACACGGACCCCTATCTGATGAGCGGCCACTACCCGAAGGCTTATGAGATGATGTCGATGTTCGAGGGAGTTGTCGAGTACTATCGCGTAACGGGCGACGAACGCTGCCGTCAAGCGTTCATGAATCTCTTCAACAACATCCGGAAAAAGGAGATCACGATCATCGGCAATGCCGGTGCCGACCAACCGTTCCACCCGAACGTTGCGGGAGAGGCATGGGGCAACACGGCTTACGAACAGACCAATCCGAATATCACGCGTATGATGGAGACCTGTGTCGGGGTGACGTGGATGAAATTCTGCTCACAGATCATGCGTCTGACCGGCGATCCGACTCCAGCCGACGAGATCGAAAAATATGTCTACAACGGACTGCTGGGCGCCATGAAACCGACGGGCGACGGATTCAGCTACGTCAATCTGCTGAACGGCAACAAAGTCGTCAACTACGGATGGGGCTGGCACTTCGACGATTTTTATGTGACCTGCTGCAACCTGAACGGACCGATGGGCTTGGCCTATATTCCCTATGTGGCCGTCATGACGAGCGAAGAGGGCCCGATCGTCAACCTATACAACGCCGGTGAGGTGAACATGAACACCCGCACCCAACCGCTGCAGCTCACGATCGACACCGATTTCCCGCTGACCGGACACGTGGTGATCAACGTAAATCCGGAAAAGGCGGAAAATTTCACCATGAAACTTCGTATTCCGTCGTGGAGCCAAAATACAGCACTCAGCGTAAACGGCGAGAAGGTTGAGGCGACACCCGGAACCTACGCCGAGCTGAACCGCAAGTGGAATCCCGGTGACCGCATCGAAATCGACTTCGACATGACCTGCCGGGTAATCAATGCTCCGCTCGGAAGCAACCGTGCCGGAGACAATTTCCAAGCAGTTGTCCGCGGCCCCATTGTGCTGGCACGTGACGAGAACATCGATCCCAATTTCGATCAACCCGTAGCGATCCAAGCCGATGAGAACGGCGTCGTAGCCATCACTCCGGTTCAACCCACACTTCCGAGTACGAAGATGGAATTTTTGGTTCCGACCAGCGAAGGCGACATCCACATGGTCGACTATGCATCGGTCGACGGTTGGAACGGTTCGAAAATCTGCACGTGGTTGCCCATTCTGAAAAAATAGAGACTCATCCATAATACACTTTTCGTTCGGACCGTCGGTTTCGACGGTCCGAACGAACTTTTAGAGAAACCCTTAACTCACTTAAAAATATGAAAAAGATACTTATCACTGCCTTCATGTGGCTTTTGATCCCGTCGGCATACCTGTCCGCTCAACCGCTGGCCGGCACCGACGAATTGGGCCGCACCCTGCCGCAAAACGACGAAACAGGAGACCCGAAATCCGACCGTCAAGTAGGCATGTTCTATTTTCTGTGGAGCGGAGACGAACATTCGCTGGTTTCGGATCACTATTGGGACCTCACAAAAATAGTTGCGGAACACCCAGAAGTATTGGAAGATAAAGACAACAAATGGTGGGGCTCACCCGAATTTTCGCGATTCTATTATTGGGGCGAACCGATCTACGGCTACTACCGTTCGGACGACTATTGGGTCCATCTCCGCAGCATGCAACTGCTGACCGATGCCGGAGTCGACTTCGTGGTTATCGACGCCACGAATGCCTTCGTTTATGAGAAACAGGCCGATGTCCTGATGCGTGCGATGGATGCCGTCCGCAAGCAGGGGAAAAATCCGCCCAGGATCGTATTCTACACCAACACGCAGTCGGGAGACCGGATACAACAGGCATACGATGCCTTCTATAAACCCGGAGCCCCCTATTACCACCCGGAATGTTGGTACTACCTCGATGGTAAACCGCTCATCATCGGCGTAACGGCCCAGACGAAAGGTCGCGAATACGAGAACTTCTTTACTTATCGGGAATCCCAGTGGCCCAACGAGCCGGACAAGACCAACGGCTGGCCATGGATTTCGTTTACCCGTCCGCAAAAGGTATACAGCAACGCCGCAGGCGAGCGCGAGATCATCAGCGTATCCGTGTCGCAACACCCGGACTGGGAAGCGGGCATGGGCGGATCGGCTTTTTACGGCAATACGAAAAACTGGGGCCGCTGCTACCACAACGGCAATCCGGGTGATCCGGACAAAGACATCGTTTATGGCTACAACTTTCAGGAGCAATGGGACTATGCACTGAAGCAGGACGTACCATTCGTGTTTGTCACGGGATGGAACGAATGGGTAGCCGGCCGTTGGCCGAGTACCGACAAGAATCCCGAACACTCGTGGTTCTGCGATCAGGCCAGCCCCGAGTACAGCCGCGACCTCGAGCCCACGCTTACAGCCGGCATGAAGGACAACTACTACATGCAGCTCGTGGCCAACGTCCGTCGGTACAAGGGGATCGAAGCGGTTTCAGATCCGGGACCCGAAAAGAAGATCCGAGGTATGGAGGATTGGGATGAGGTTTCTGCAACATACCGCGATTACATCGGCGATACCGACCCGCGCAACCACCCCGCCGCATTCACCATTCCGGCAGTAACCTATACCAACGACACCGGACGAAACGACTTCGAACTGATGAAGGTGGCCCGTGACCGGCGTAACCTCTATTTTTATGTTCAGACCGTAGATCCGATCCAACTCGAAGAGGCCGACAACTGCATGACGCTGTGGATCGACGTCGACCGCAATCCTAAAACAGGATGGTACGGCTACGATTATCGCGTAAATTACGGTTCCGAATTACAGCAATACGAAAACGGAGTGTGGAAAAACGTTTCAGAAGTTGCGTCCGAAACAGAGGGGAACAGGATGTTCGTAACGATTCCTCGCAACGTATTGCAAGGCATCTCGGCCGATCCGGACATCGAATTCAAATGGTCCGACAACATGCAGCAGGCCGATCCGATGGATTGGTACGTCAACGGCGATGCAGCCCCCGGCGGAAGATTCAACTACATCTACAAGACGAAGTAATTTTCCCGCCAGAGGGTCTAAACAACATACAGAGCCAAGTCTTTTCTGTATTTCCGTTTTTTCCAAAAAAATTGCCTCAGCATAGGAGCAACTCCATTATAAATCTGGAGGAACAGATTCTCGGACAAAATGGCAGGAGAACTTGGCTGATGACCGACAACAGACCATGGGCAATCAACTCAATCGGGCGGAACGAAGCAAATCGTACCGCCCGATTTCTTTCAGCACACATCACATCGCAAACGGGAGCTCGGTCACTCTATCCTCTACCCCCCGGCCGCACTTTTCCTCTCCACAAAATAGGCCCGGTCCGAAAACCGCACGTTTGCGAACAAACATTCGCGAGAATCACTATCTTTGCGAAAAATTACGGACTCAAATGATCCTCAGAAACAGCAAAATTTTCGTTGCAATTCTCGCAATCTTACTGGCTTTCAAACCGGAAGCCCAAGCACAACAAGTCGTATGGGGTGCCTCGTTCGACTTCTTTTTCGACAACCGCGAATACAAAAGCGAAATCAACTGGCCGCAAACCCTCTTCGGAGCCCGCATCGCTCCAGAACTCGGTATCCAATGGCAACAGCGCCACTCGTTGATGATGGGTGTAGATCTGCTGGCCAACTTCGGAACCAAACCTTTTCAGACGGACAACGAGATTTTCGGATACTACCAATACTACGGACCGAAATTCAAGGCATGGGCCGGTGTCATCCCACGCAGGAAGACCATCGGCGACTATCCGAGCGTCTTCTTCAGCGATTCGGTCCGATATTACGATCCGAATCTCACCGGCTTGTTGTTGCAATACTCCGGAGGTCGGGGATATGTAGAGTTCGGCTGTGACTGGAACAGTATGTTATCCACGGACAAGAGGGAAAAATTCCTGCTATTTTCAGCCGGACGCATCAATCAAGGCATGTTCTACGGCGGTTACCACCTCTCGATGTACCACCACGCGGGAACAATCACCGAAGACGGCGTAGTCGACAACATCCTGCTGCATCCGCACATCGGAGCCGATTTCAGCAAGATGACCGGTTTGGAAAAGCTCTCGCTGCAAATCGGTTGGTTGCAAGCTTTCCAAAATGACCGTAAATATGTCGGAGAGTACGTAACACCCGGAGGCGCCCAAATCGAACTCAAGGTGCAGATGTGGAAACTCGGTATATTCAATACGCTCTATGCAGGCAAGAACCTGATGCCTTATTACATTGCCGATCCGTCACTGGACTACGGACCGGGACTGTACTGGGGAGAACCTTGGTACCGCACCGAGAACAATATCTACGACCGCTTAGAGATCTATTGGGAGCCCATCCGCAACGACATCATGAAACTTCGGGTCGCTTCAGTCCACCACTTCGACGGCAAAAAATGGGGATGGCAACAGAAGGTCCTCTTCTCGATCGACCTGGGCCAACGCAAACTGTTTAAAAACAAAAAATAGAGTCTAATGGAAAATCGGCCGGCAAACCGGACCAACTACCACAGTCACTGCACATTCTGTGACGGGAAGGCTCCGATGGAGGAGTTCATCAAAGAGGCAATCCGGCAAGGGTTCTCATCCTACGGAATCTCCTCACACGCACCACTTCCCTACAACACCGAATGGACTATGGATCGAGGCCAGGTTAATGCTTACCTCTCCGAAGCAGACCGAGTGAAAAAACTGTACGGAGATCGGATCGAGATCTACACCGGCATGGAAATCGACTATTTAGACGAGACGAGCAATCCGGCATCACCGTTTTTTCAGCATCTTCCATTGGATTATCGGATCGGATCGGTACACGTCATGCGCGACGATTACGGAACATACGTCGACATCGACACCCGTCCAGAAGTTCTCGTCGACAGGCTTCGGGAACACTTCGGAAACGATCTGGAACGACTCCTGCGAAACTACTTTGCCAAATTGATGCGTATGGTCGATACAGGTGGTTTCGACATTGTCGGACATGCCGATAAGCTCTACATGAATGCCGAATATTGTCAGCCGGGTATTACCGCAACATCATGGTATAAAGAGACTATTCGTAAATATTTCGAACGAATTGCAGAAAAAGGCCTGATGGTCGAGATCAACACAAAAAAATTCGAATCGACAGGATGTTTCTCTCCTTCGAACGAACATTTCGCCTTGTTAAAAGAGTTAAACATTCCGGTAGTGGTCGATTCAGATGCACACCGTCCCGAAAATATCAACAGCGGCCGTGAAGAGGCCTTGCAAACGTTGAAAAAGGCTGGATTTACGCATGTCATGGAGCTACATGGAGGGTCATGGCAACAGATCCCGATAGGTGTATAGAACACCTCCTCTCGACCGGATTCGATCGAACACGCTATACCTCATGAGATCGAGCTCTATGAGTGCACCTTTTCGGGGATACCATACTCTACGGCTTCCCGCAAGACGGCACCGGAAGAATCGATCTCTACATAACGCCCGTTTTGAACGACAACAGCTTTTCCATTCTGAAAGTCATACGCCTCATCATAAACCGGCGGGATGACTACCGTTCCATCGTGCCGGATATAACCGAACCGATCATCCACACCGACCATAATCAATTCATTATCGATACTGCCCATACAGCGATAGATCATCGGGACGACGCAGTCTCCGTTACGATCGAACAATCCGAAACATCCGTCACTCGACACCTTGACGGTTCCGAAAACACAATTCCATTCAATCTCTTCATAGACCGGAGGCAGAATTTCGTCGCCACGCTTATCGATCAATCCATAATACCCTTCAAGCAAAACACAAGCCCGACCTTCTGCAAAATCATCAGCCCAATCGTAACGAAGAGCTATCACCTCTTTACCCGTGTAATCGAGATAACCCCAGTGGTCGTTCTTGCTGACACAGATCATTGATTCACAAACCGGACCGATCCAATCATATCGTTCTTCGAGCAGACTCCGGCTGGTTATCCGACACGTTTCCTCTACTGCCGGATTCGACTGATGCCCTTTAGGAGAAAAGTCATTCCGTCCTGCCACGAACTCTTTCAGAACTTCGGCATCCAACTCTGTGGTAGTGTCAATGAGCTGAAGCAGAGCCTCCCGCAAAGCATTCCGATCACGCAAGATCCGGTTACACGGATCAATCAATCCAATGATCTTCTGTACGGGAACACATCCCGATCGGTCTGCTGCTTCAAGGAACAACGGCAAGAATGAGGAACGGACAACGGGCCGCAAGAACATCGGATCGCCTTTCAACGTTCGGTAAATCTCCGGACAGGCAATCATTGCCTTCTGACCCAAGACCATATTGGCCAACATTACGTTATCCGTATCCCGCACAACTTCATAATCGTCATCCTGCTCTGAAATCATCCGCATCCGCTCATAATGGATCAAGCGAAGAGCCCCGTTCGGAAGGAGAATCATGGTTTGCGGAGAAAGCGCACCATGAACCAAACCGCTATCGATCAACCACACAGCCATACGACAAAACTCACGGAACAATTCACGTAGCTTTTCCCTATTTTCATCCAGACACAGTTCATCAAAGACGATATAGAGAGGTTTGGCTCCTTCAGGCATCTCCATCAATACTACATCGGCATAGCAACTCTGCCCCATATCGTCAAAGACCAGCAACTCATTACTCAAATAGCGGTAATCTACGAGGTATCCATTCTGCTGTATCTTTTGACCGACAACCACAGCAACACTGTTACGTTCAACCAGCCGTTGGTGATTTCTATCAAGCAGACATTTCAGCACATAACTCCGGCCTTGCCATGACACAGGGAATGAGATCATACGTCCCGATACCGTAAATACCGGACACCCGGCAGGGTCTGTCTCGAAAACGACATTCTGTAATGTACGGAAACGGCCTTCTCCATTCTCGACCGACTCCAGCACCTGACACACGGATAAAGACATAGCCTCTCAGAATAAAAAATTCACACTCACCGAACCGACGTTCATCATATCGATCAGGTCAGTCATTCCTGCATTATAGCTGATTCCCCTGAAATGTTTTCCGGAATGACCTTTCAAGGCGGCAATCTCCTCTTCATACACCTCTGGCATCTCGCTTGACATCCGATACAACAACCGGGCATATCGTTGATCGGGAAGCTCCTCCTCCGATTCGGGAAAGAGCACCGACTCACACACCTCTCCCGAACAAATATGCATATTGACCAACAGAGCCCTGCCATCGTCTGTCGAGAGCAAACGAATCTTTTCCGCCATATCAAGCAACTGACGATCATCACCGTCAGAGGATTCACCATCGGTAATATTGAATATCGTGGGTGGATAACTTGCCCGATGCTCTTCCCGTGCACACCACGACTTACAAAGATCATAACATACAGAGAGAGCTTTGAACATCGGAGTTTTACCTGCAGCAAAAGGTTTTACCCACTGTTTCTGTAGAGTCGACACGACCGTTGTCCTACCATCGGGCATCCGGCGCTCCTGCTCTATCCGTAATTCGGGTAACTCCATATCGGCAAGATCCTGTGATGAGACAAACCGACGTTTTGCATCTTTCCACAACGACACGACCTGATCATCATAATACCCCAGCACCGCAATATCGAAATAGGCCCGATAACCGTCATCCCGTTTACAACGGAACATCAGCTCTGCAATCATACGGTTAACAATCAGAGCGACCGCTTCTGCCTTGGACATTTTACGCTGCATGAAAAACGTCGACTCACTCATCGACCCAGACTGATCGATCAAAATAATGAAAGCCACCGGATGCGTCCGGTTTATTCTGGCTGAATACATAAATTATGATTTCTTTTACAAAACACCTTAATTATCAAGGTATTAAATCATCATTTCAATAATACGTCTCTTCTCCCTCTGAAACAAATTTACATATCCTTTCGAAAAATAGCAAACGCATATCGGCCTCTTTGTCCGTACCGTTATAACTATTTTCATTCTTAACCAGATTCTATATAGCCGGTTATGAACTCTCTCCCTCACTTACACTTTTTCCCGCAACGATCAATATAGAACCCTTCTCCGTTCCGCTCAACACGCGCTCTGCCACAACGGAAACGCCCCGCATGATCAAATTCCGCTTTGATAACCATTTTGCCCGTTGTATCGACATACCCGAACTTATCGTTTACCCGGACGACAGCGAGCCCCTCCCTAAAATTGGAAGCAAAAACATATCGCAACGGAATAACCAGTGAGCCATTATTATCGATAAAACCATAGCGTTCCTCCCTGCACACAACCGCCCGACCGTCACAAAACGGACCTACGTACGAATACTCACGACAATCGACACGACATGCTCCTGTACGATCGATTACTCTGTATCCTGCAGATGTTCGCACGACTGCCAAATCTCCCCGGAAAGGGGTCGCATCGAGATAGATCGGAGCCAGCAATACCCTACGACATTCACAATCGGCATATCCGAACAAACCTCCACTGCGAAATACGACACAATGAAGATCCTCATCATCCACAATTTCGATATCCCCGGGCAGATCGGCTTTCATATCGATCAAAGGCTCCAACAAAGATTTCAGCTCCGGAATTGCCGGATCTGACCGCAACATAACACGAGCCAACGCCACAAGATTGGTCCGACCCGCAAGCTCCCATTGTTCGATCATCGCGTTTAAAAGAGACGAAGTTCCCCGACAAGTCTCCCTTGCATCCAAAACGATGTTTTCTCCATCATGGTAATCAAAAAACAACGACGGCTCATCGGCCAACGCATAAAGGCTTAATGCAATCACAGCTATCGGATAATCATCGATAGCTTTACAGAAGAAGTGCTCGTCCCGAGCCGGATGCTGATATAATGGTGAACCGAGTACCTTACCTTGTTGACCCGAAAACTCAGGAAGGAACACACCATCATAATCGATCAACCGAAGACACTCTTGACTATCGACCAAGATATTATCTTGTTTGAGATCGCCATGGGCAAAATTTTCGGAAAGCAAATTCACGGCCATCCGTACAAAGCATTCGGCAAGCCGCTTTATCCCCTCCCGATCATTCATTCGGCACAACCGACCGAGCCGACTACCCAATGACTCTCCATCGATCCACTCCATAACGACGACCGGGAATCGACAGTTTGTTCCAGCCTCATCATCCACCAATAATTCATCAGGCAGATATTTCGCTTCAATCAAATAGGGACACCGACTCTTCGCTAATTCGGCATAAATTGTCTCCGCACGAAACGGAGCATACATGTAACATTTCAGCGCATACCTGCGTGTATCTTCACAACAGATACGAAAGACGACCGAATAATTTCCAGCACGAAAAGAGGGCCGCCCATGAGTATCATACTCAGGACGGACCTCTCCCAATGTTCTGAAGCGATGCCATGAATCTCCGACCGCTTCCATATAACGACAAATCGTCGGACGTTTGCGCATACGCTATCAACTTAGCCTATTACAGATCGGTGTGTGCCAATAGGTTTTCTCTTCTTTCCACAGATCCTTTCTCTCGGAAAAATAAAACCTCTTTTCGGGCTGGTTGATCTATGGAACTCTTTCCTTACTCCTTCTCCGACTATTTCTGTTCTTCTTTTTCGTCTTGAATTTCGTTACTTTCCTTACCTTTTGTACTGTTTTCACTCTCTTCAGTAGCCTGATTCATAACGATATTCTGACGATTAATACTTTCCAGATGGATAGCCTCGAGCACCGTTTTCAAAAACTCCGTGCTGACGCCCAATTTCGGAGCCTGCGTCACGATACGATCCACTATACTCTGCCAACGGCCCCCTTGAAGGATGGTCACATTGTTGTCCCGTTTTACACGTCCGATCTCTTCCGCTACGCGCATCCGCTTGCTGAGCAGCTCGAATACCTCTTCGTCGATCTGGTCGATCTGGTTTCTCAACTTGGCAAGGGCTTTCTGATAATCCGGACTGTCTGTCGTCGACTTACGCCATACAATACTTTTCAACAACATCTTCAGCCCGTCGGGCGTCACCTGTTGTGCTGCATCACTCCATGCCTTGTCCGGACAAATGTGGCTCTCGATAATCAATCCGTCGTAGTCGAGGTCGGCACTCTTCTGGGCCACCTCCTGCAGATAGGTCCGGCAACCGCAAATGTGTGACGGATCACAAATCATCGGAAGTTCAGGGTAACGTGTACGCATCTCGATCGCCAGATGCCACATCGGATTGTTCCGATACAACGAGGCTCCATAAGCCGAAAATCCTCTGTGAATCAAACCAAGTTTAGTAATGCCGGCATTCTGCATCCGGGCCACTGCACCGCTCCAAAGTTCAATATCGGGATTCATTGGGTTTTTGATCAGTACCGTCACATCGGACCCTTTCAGTGCATCGGCAATATCCTGCACGCTGAACGGATTGACCGTCGTGCGGGCTCCAACCCAAATGACATCGACTCCGAATTCCAGAGCTGCTTCAACATGTTTCGAGGTGGCCACCTCCGTACCGATGGGCAGCCCTGTCAACTCCCGGGCCTTGCTCATCCAGACCAGACCTTTTAGTCCGACCCCTTCGAACGATCCGGGTTTGGTTCTCGGTTTCCATATACCGGCACGAAGGACATCCACCATCCCCGTCGCGGCAATCAATTGGCACGTCGCCAAGGTCTGTTCCTCAGTCTCCGCACTACACGGTCCGGAGATAATCAGAGGCCTTTTTGCTTTAATATCAAACGGTTTCATATATTTAATCTATTTTTTACTTTCCTCTATTTTTGCCTCATCAGGATAAATCACTCGATAATCTTACGAATACGATTCGCTTTCGACATCATCTGCCGCAACCCATCGACATCGTCCTTTTCGAGCATTCGCCGAAAAATCTGCAACTGGTGGATGTGCTCACGCAAAACATCCAACACGTTATATTTGTTCTGCATAAAGATCGGCAACCACGTATTCGGCGAGCTTTTGGCCAAACGCACCGTACTTTCGAAACCACCCCCTGCCAGATCGAAAATATGCTCCTCTTCGCGCTCCTTCTCCAGTACGGTAAGGGCCAGGGCGAAAGAGGTGATGTGCGAAATGTGGCTGACGTACGCCGTGTGCATATCCTGCTCTTCGGAACTCATATATTTGATCGGCATACCGATCCGTGTATAGATCTCTTCGATCATTTTAAGTGCATCAGAATCGCTTTTTTCGGTATCACACAACACGACAGTACGTCCGGTAAACCCTTCGTGTACGGCAGCTTCCGGACCGCTGTACTCAGTACCCCACATCGGGTGTGTCGCCACGAAACGTCCCCGACGCGGATGTTGGGCAATCACCTCACAGAGCTCCTGTTTGGTCGATCCCATGTCGATCACCACCTGCCTTTCGTTGATCCGATTCAACACCTTGACGGCCAACAGCGGGATCGAATCGACAGGTGTAGCCAGGACAATCAAATCGGCCTCTGCAACCGCTTCGTCAAGGGTCATGATCCGATCAATCAGGCCAAGTTCCATGGCACGGACCCGATTTTTCTCGGAGTTATCCACACCGACCACCTCCGTGCAAATCCCTTTATCCTTCAACACCAGAGCGAACGAACCTCCGATAAGGCCGACACCCACTACCGCAGCTTTCATAATACCTTTTTAATTTTATCAATCGATCGTTGCAAAGTCTCCTCCGTAGCACACAGACTGATTCGAATGTATTGTTGTCCCTCCGAACCAAAGATACCGCCTGGTGTCAAGAAAACGCCGCTATTGTATAAAATCTTATCCGAGAACTGATAACAATCGCCATCACTTGCGGGCAAACGTCCCCAAACGAACAGTCCAGCTTGATGCGGATCATACGAGCAGCCGATCAAATCCAAGATTTCGTACGCTTTAGCCTCTCTGCGACTATACAGTTCATTGATTTCACGATACCAGTCGTCACCAAGACACAATGCGCGGGCCGCTGCAGCTTGCATCGGATAGAACATACCCGAATCCATATTACTCTTGAATCGGATGATCTCATCGATCCGTTCGCGGGCCGCACCGATCATACCGATACGCCAACCCGCCATACTATGGCTCTTGCTCAACGAGTTCAGCTCAATCACCACCTCTTTTGCGTCCGGCACCGACAGCAGACTGGCCGGATGGGGATTCCTGATGAAGCTGTATGGATTGTCGTGTACGAGCAGGATTCCGTGTTTACGGGCAAATGCGACCAATCGTCCGAACAGATCCTCTTTAGGAAGCGCACCGGTCGGCATGTGCGGATAGTTAACAATCATTAACTTGACACCCTTCATTCCCTGACGTTCGATCTCCTCGAAATCGGGTTGCCACTCGTTCGACTCGCGCAGCTTATAATCCACACAAACCCCTCCTGCGATCGTTGCCGCCGAACGGTAGGTCGGATATCCCGGATTGGGTACCAACACCTTATCTCCGGGATTCAGATAAGTCATGCAGATATGCATGATTCCCTCCTTCGATCCAATCAGAGGAAGAATTTCGCTGTTCGGATCGAGCGAAACCCCATACCGTGTCGCATACCACGCACTAAAAGCCTCCCGCAAAATGGCTGCGCCCTTATAGGGTTGATAACCATGATTTCCGGGTTTCGCCGCTTCAGCAGCAAGCGTTGCTATCACATCCGGATGAGGCGGCTGATCCGGACTTCCGATCCCCAAATTGATTACCTCCGTTCCGGCAGCCCGCATCTGATCGATCTCCCGCAACTTTTTCGAAAAATAGTACTCTTCTACTCCACCGATCCTGTCGGCCAACGCTATTTTTATAGGATTCATCTTTTCGACACTTTATATATTTTAATTTTATGCACTTTCACCTTTTTTGTAGACACCGTAGACGTGCAGCTCGAGGCAAGCCCGTCTCATCCGTTCGATCACCCGGTTGTAGTCATCCATGCTGTCGAACTCCATATCGACGTGAAACATATAATGCCACGGGGCACTCGGAATCGGTGAAGACTGCAACTTGGTCATGTTGATCGACGAATCTTCCATTTCCCGCAACACACGCAACAGAGAACCGTGTTCATGATCTGCCTTAAAACAGAGCGAGGCTTTATTGGCCTGTTCGTCAATCGTCTGGTGATCGGGACGGATAATCAGGAAACGCGTACAGTTGTTTTTGATCGTATGAATGTCCGGAGCAAGAATTTCGAGACCGAACAACCGAGCGGCCAGATATCCGGCAATGGCAGCCGCATGATGGTTCTTTTTTTGAGCGATATTTTTCGCACTCAACGCCGTATCTTCCGTTTCGACCAGTTTCCACTTGTACTGGTCGAGGTAATCGACACACTGCAACAGAGCCATAGGATGTGAATGAACCTCATGAATATCCTCGAGCCGAACACCGGGCAATGCCATCAGATTCTGACGGATATGCAGATAGTACTCACCTACGACCTGTAGATTGCTGTTATGTAAAATACCCAAATTCGGCAAGATACTTCCCGCGATCGAATTCTCGATGGCCATGACCCCATATGTCGACTCACCGCTTTCGACCTGACGGGCCACTTCACGAAACGTAGCACAAGGAACGATTGTAATATCTTCTCCAAAGTAACGTTCCGCTACGATATGATGGAAACTTCCCTCGTATCCCTGTATTGCAACTCGCATTTTTTCACTCACCGCCATACCTATTCTTTTAAACCTATTCTACAAAAAATCCCGGTTCCTTGCGGACCGGGATTCATATCTTTTATGTTATCTTTCACGACACTCACTATCGACAATGCAATCCCAGTCCACTTTTTTTAAAGTAGAAATAAAAATAATAGGTGTTAAAAAGCGAAAGCTGGTTCATTGTCCCCTCGTATCTGACTTGATTCAATACACGTCTTACTTTACGAGCGCAAATATACGACAAAATCGAAAAAAACAAGACGCGATACGAAATTTTTTATATTTTTTTACAATATAGAGTTCTTGATAATAGACACAGCCTCCGGACCCTCACAAAAAAGCAGATCAATGATCGACAGATTTTCAACAAAAGGCATCCGGTCAGAAAATATCTGATAATAAGGCATCGAACGGAATGCGGGATCGTGGCGACGCAATCTCGGTTTTGGGGAAAGAGCGTCACGAAAATCTGATGTTTCGGGAACCGCTTCACGGTAGGAATCGGCATAGACAACCTGAGTCTCCAAATGAAGCAACCTTAGAGTGAGTTGCAGCAGATCCCGATTCCAGTCGGCCAGGAACTCATACTCCGTGGCATACATCGACTCGAAAGCTCCGGCATAATGGTCGAAAAAAGGAGCTTTGCCGTAAGCTGATACGATGGATTGCCAATGTTGGTGGCGCCACTTTTTCGACCAGTCGATCCGCACATCTTTTGTCCGAATCTTCTGTCCCGAGAGATGGAGCACAGGAACAATCAACGAACAAGCCCCATTGGCTGTAAGAATATCACACCGATTGCGATAACTTTGTTTCCGATAATTTTCCCACAAATCGATCTCCGCCTCGCCTGAAATTAGCTTCGTATAATACTGAACATTACCCAAATAGGCCGTAGAGAGAAGCATTGACATAACTCTTACTTCGTTTTGTCGTTTTTATCCGATCCGTAGAGATCAATCTCTCCACGTTCTACCTGACGGTAAACCGAGGCCAGTTCCGCAATAACCGGTGATATAAGATCTATCACGTTGCGAATACCCTCCTCATGACTTTTATCGCCCTTGATCCGATAAAGAACAACAGCATACAAAGCCCGGAAACAGAGTTCTATATCGGAAACATCCGTTTTTCCCAACTTTACTCGCAGTGCAGGCATTTCAGGAGCCAATGCCGCAAATACTTTTCTGTACTTTTCTCCAGCTGGCAATGACAGTAACCGCATGTGCAGATCATTCAAATCGGCAATCAGATGGAGCGTATGTTCCAGATGACCGCTCTCTTCCTTTCCCTCTTTGCGCAACAGATTGACAATATCCATATACCAGAAAAAGACCTGCTGCCGTGAAGCATCGTCCAACGCGCTCTTTGCCACTAACTGCGAATAGATTGCTTCGGGACTGAACTGCAATGCCCGCAACAGATCCTCCAACTGCCACAGATACAAAATATACTCGGCTATGTTTTCCTTACGTTTTTTCTGTGCTATATACATGACTTATCTCTCCTCTTATTAAATCAGCGCTCCGGCAATAGTTTCCTGATCGGGTCACACCTCGGAATCGACCTCCCGCACAATTCTCAAAACGTTCTCCGTCGAGGAGCCGATTTTGTAGCGGTCATCGATCCTTCGGCCGACCACCCATACAATATCGTCTCCACTCACCACGACAAGCTGTCTTTTCTTGTCAGGTAACGGAACCTTACAGTCAATCAAAAAATCACTGATTTTTTTGTGCCGTTCCATTCCAAAAGGGACAAACGAATCTCCCTCGACCCAACGTCGCACCACCAAAGGATACTTCAGCTTGTCGGCATCGAGCAATGCTACGTGTTCGGGCTGCCGGAGCGACTCCACATCATCCACATCCATCCGGGTAAAGGTCAGTACGCAACCTCCGCACCACACTTTGTCGGCGTCTACGGCGATCTCTGTTTTGCAACACTCGTCATCGGGAATTGGCTGAATAAGAATCCGTCCGCGATCGACATAAGCGACCTTATCTTTAGAGAAGAAACGTTTACCCGAACCATGACCTTCAGCCAAAGTGCGATAGAGTCCGTTGATCACTTCACCGTTAAAACCGAATCCGCGCATCAGCTCAAATACAACAAAATCCAATGGGAATCTCGAATCGGCCCGTTTCAAGTCGATCACCGTACGTTCTTCAGCCTCCTCGGTCACCACATCCTCTCGAATCCGAGCCATACAACAATCTATAAATCGTTGGGCCGCAGTCAGACGTTCCACATTCTCTGCCATCGTATCGACAAACCGGGGTGAAATATCCCGAATACGGGGAATCACACCAAGACGGAACTTGTTGCGCACATATTTAGTTGAGGCATTGGTCGAATCCTCCCGGTAGGGGATCTTCTGAGATAAGGCAAAATCGATAATCTCCTTACGCTGAGAGAACAGCAACGGGCGGATCAACCGACCGTTAATCACGCTGATTCCGGTCAATCCACGCAATCCGGTGCCTCGCAACAGGTTGATAAAAAAGGTCTCCACCGAATCATCAGCATGATGGGCTATGGCCACTTTGTCGTATCCGTGTTCAACACACAGCTGTTCGAACCACGCGTAACGAAGCCGACGGGCAGCCATTTCGACCGACTCTCCGGTTGCCGCAGCTTCGGCATTCGTGTCAAACCGGGTTCCGTAATAGGGGATCCCGAGTCGTGCAGCCTCTTTCTCGACCATCACATCGTCCTCATCGGCTTCGGCTCCGCGAAGCTGGAAATTACAGTGGGCCACACCGACATTGTATCCGGCTCGGACAAAAAGCGACATCATAACCATCGAGTCGACCCCGCCGCTCACCGCCAGCAAGATACGATCGTGATAGGAACACAGCCCGTGCTCCCGGATATAGGCCCGAAACTTATCCTGTAACATAACGATCTATACTATATTGACTTCCATCTCGATATCGACACCGAACCGGGCCGACACTTCAGCCCGTACACGCGCAGCTACATCGAGCACGTCATGCCCTGTAGCCCCTCCATAGTTGACCAACACAAGCGCCTGGCGCTCGTGCACACCGACCACACCCCACCTTTTTCCACGTAAGCCGCAACGGTCGATCAACCATCCGGCAGCCAACTTTACTTGTCCCGCTTCTGCCGGATAGCAGGGCATGTCGGGATAGTCGGCCCGAAGCGCATCGGCTTTCTGCTGCAACACGACCGGATTCTTGAAAAAACTTCCTGCATTGCCCAACTCTTTCGGATCGGGCAACTTGCTGCGTCGCACCTCGATCACGGCCCGGCGAATATGCTCCAACGAGACGCCACCCAGCGCCTCTACCCGATCGGCAATATCTCCATACCGCAACTTGAATTGCGGCCGGCGAGACAACAGAAACTCCACAGACAGAATAACCGCTTTACCCTTCAGTTCCCGTTTAAAAATGCTGTCACGATAACCAAAACGGCACTCCGCATGGGAAAGGAATCCCGTTTCGTTCCGCTCTGGGAAAAAGCACTCCACCCGATCGATCGTATCTTTAGCTTCGGCACCGTAAGCCCCAATGTTTTGCACGGGAGCCGCTCCGACCTTTCCCGGAATCAGCGAGAGGTTCTCTACGCCACCCCACCCGCGAGCCACGCTCCACGCCACAAAGTCGTCCCATTCGACACCGGCCCCGACCCGAACCCGCACCGACTGTTCATTCTCCGAACAAACCTCCATACGCTGATCGGTCGGCTGGAGCAATGTACCGTCGAAATTGCCGGTAAAGAGGATATTGTTTCCCCCACCGAGCACCATCCATCGTTCGGTCTCACCCATTTCAGAAAAAACGGCAGGCATATCCGCAGCCTCGTCGAACCGGATCAGCCGACGCGCCGAAGCCTCGACCCCGAAACTATTCTTGTCGCACAGCGAGCAGTTTTCCTCTATCGTATACATATCTCTAATAATTCCCGATCCTCCTGTTCCAACGTCCTGAATCGCACGATCGGATCGGAATGCGCCAAACCGCATCGATTTAATTAGCAAACGTACTACATTTATCAGAATTTACAAAATTGCCCCGATGCTACTCAACACACTTTCACCTATTTCGTCTCTATGTATCGGTCAGATAAAAAGCCGCAATACACTACCTCTTTCACAAAAAATATGTATCTTTAAGACCTCAAACCAATCACAACAGAACAATGTTTAACGAAATAGATATCAAACAGATAACCGAACACGGCATCACACCGGAGCGGATCGAAGAACAATTGCAGCGCTTTCGTGAAGGATTTCCCTACCTGAACATCAGCCGCTCGGCCGTAGTGGGCGACGGCATCGTACGCTTGACCGACAGCGAAACGACAAGCTGGAGCGAACGCTACCGGCAGATGCGTAACCAGAAGAAGATCGTGAAGTTCGTTCCGGCTTCGGGTGCCGCAACGCGGATGTTCAAGGCCCTGTTCGAGTTTCTCAACAGCGGGGCAATGACCCCTACCATCGAAACCTTGATGGCAGGAATCGACCGTTTCGCTTTTTCGGAACAGTTGAAACAATATACAAAGGGGAGCCCCGATCCCAAGACCAACGTGGCGGCCATCGTCGGCACGGGTCTCAACTACGGAAGTTCGCCCAAAGCGCTGATCCTTTTCCACCGCTATGCCGACCACAACCGGACCGCCTTGGAGGAGCATCTGGCCGAAGGGGCCATGTACGCCCGCAGCGCCTCGAATGAGACGGCGATTCACTTCACCGTGTCGCCTGAACATCGCCCGGCCTTCGAGCAACTCGTTGCAAGGGTGCAACCCTATTTCTCCTCCCTTTTCGGAACGGAGTACCGGATCACCTACTCCCAGCAGAAGGGCTCGACCGACACGATCGCCGTCAATCCGGACAACACCCCGTTCAGGGATGCTGCGGGACGGCTGCTCTTCCGTCCGGCCGGACACGGTGCCCTGATCGAGAACCTCAACGAGATCGACGCCGACCTGATCTTTATCAAAAACATCGACAATGTCGTTCCCGACCGACTGAAACCCGACACTGTTCTTTATAAGGAGGCTCTGGCAGGCATCCTGCTTTCGCTCCAGCAAAAGTGTTTCGGGTATCTCGAAAAACTCGAGAACGATCCGGACACATCACTAACCGAGATCGAGTCGTTCGTCAACCACGAACTGCACAAAAAGCTGCCAGATACCTACGCGACTTTGCCTGCTGAGAAACAAAGAGCCCTGCTGATCGATCTGCTCGACCGTCCGATCCGGGTCTGCGGCATGGTAAAGAACGAAGGAGAGCCCGGTGGAGGTCCGGTGTGGGCCATCGATCCGGACGGCAGCGAATCGCTGCAAATCGCCGAATCGTCGCAAATCGCCCCTGACAAGCAGGAAATCATGGCTGTCGGTACGCACTTCAATCCGGTGGATCTGGTCTGTGCCACGAAAAACTACAAAGGCGAAAAGTTCGACCTGCTGCAATATACTGATCCCCAGACAGGCTTCATCTCCTCGAAGTCGCAACAGGGTCGACCGCTCAAGGCACTGGAGCTGCCCGGACTGTGGAACGGTGCAATGGCCCGCTGGAATACCCTTTTCGTTGAGGTCCCGATCACGACATTCAATCCAGTGAAGACCGTCAACGACCTTTTGAAACCCCAACATCAGAACGAGTAACGGTTGCACCGCCCGGTTTTTATCGTTACTTTTGTCGGACATGAGCGATTCGACGGCAAATGGCAAAAAGCAGTAAGAAAGGTTTTCGAGAGAGTGTCGCCGACTATGCGACACTCTCCGCACAGATACAGAAGAGGAATTTCGCTCCGATCTACTTGTTGATGGGAGAGGAGCCCTATTTCATAGACCGGCTGACCGATCTGCTTGCCGCAACAATCCTCACACCCGAAGAACAGGCTTTTAACCAGACCGTAGTCTACGGCAAGGAGTATGAGGCCGGCCAGATCATCAACCTGTGCCGACAAATGCCCATGATGGGTAACCGTCAGGTGGTCATCGTACGAGAGGCCCAAAATCTAAAGAAATGGGACCAGCTTTCGCTGTACACCTCCTCACCTTCCCCCACGACCGTTCTGGTGCTGTGCCACAAGGAGAAGAGCGTCGACAAACGCAGCGCCATTTATAAGCAGGCAGAAACGAACGGAACGGTTTTCGAATCGGTCGCTCCTCGGGAGTATGAGATTGCCGGATGGCTGACCGAACTGGTCCGCTCGAAGGGGTGTACGATCGACGCAAAAGCGACCGCCATGCTGACCGAACACTTGGGAACCGACCTGTCGAAAATCGACAACGAACTGGACAAACTGCTGACCTACCTTCCGGAGGGCACACATAAAATTACGGCAGAACAGATCGAGACCAACATCGGCATCAGCAAGGATTTCAATAATTTCGAGCTCACGAAGGCCATCTCCGAAAAGAATATGGAGAAAGCGATGCTTATCGCCGACCACTTTGCCCGCAATCCGAAGGATAATCCGCTTTTGGTAACGATCAGCACGCTGTTCACCCACTTCCAGCGGATATTCATCCTCAACTACCAGAAATGGCTCTGCCGCAGAAAGGGGACGGCGATGCCGTCGGAGATGGAGTTGGCAAGAATGTTGAAACTCCCTGCCGCATACTTTCTGAAGGAGTACCAACAGGCCGCAACGCTCTACCCCAACCAGAAAGTCTTCGCCATCATGGGGCTGCTTCGCGAATACGACCTCAAGAGCAAAGGGATCAACGCGGGACAAACCGACAACGGCGAACTGCTCAAAGAGTTGTTACTTAAAATATTCCTGCTCTAACATGACCTTCGTACTGATTTTCATCACGGCCGTACTCTCGGCAACCGCTCTGAAGAACAACAAACTGTTCGAACGCATGGCCCTCATCCCCTACCGGGTCGTACATCGCAAGGAGTGGTACCGCGTCATCTCCTACGGATTCGTCCACGGTGACTACATGCATCTGATCGTCAACATGCTCGTCCTGCTGTCGTTCGGTCCCTACCTCGAACAGCTGTTCAAAACCTACGAATACGCCGGCACCCTCAGCAACGAATACCTCAGTTTTGCCCTGCTCTATTTCGGTGGACTGGTCATATCGGTCGTACCGGATCTGATCCGCAAACGCAACACCCCCCAATACAGTTCAATCGGAGCCTCGGGTGCCGTATCGGCCGTCATTTTCGCGTCAGTGTTCTTCAATCCGTTGGGCAAGATCTACCTTATGGGCCTTATTCCCTTGCCGGGCATCCTTTTCGCCCTACTCTACATCGGCTACGAACAGTACATGAACCGGCGACAATCCGACCGGATCAACCACGAAGCCCACCTATGCGGAGCTATCTTCGGATTCATCTATCCGTTGTTGATTGATCTCTCGCTCTGGCGGGTGTTTACGGATAATCTTGCGAAATAGGTTGACCCATGGACCCGCTATACTACAACGGAGAGCTGATCCGGACCGAGGAGTGGGACGTAGGTCCCAATCGATTGTACTCGGAGAACTACGTCTATCAACACCTGCACACCTTTGCCCACAAGCCCCTCCACATCGCCACACATATCGAAATCTTGAAGGAGGCGACCCGTACGGTCTTCGGCGAGGAGATCAGGCTCGACATCCGGGAACTGAATGCAGCGGTCGAAACCCTTTTGAAGGCCGGCCGCTACCCTCTTGAGAGCAATCAGGTAACGGTCTATGTCTACCCACAAGGACTTCGGGACGAAGGGGAAGCGGTCTGGATGCTCGAAGCCACTGCACAGCTCTTCTATCCACGCTATCAATTGCGGAACACCCGCCCGCTATTGGAGACCTTCCCGTTCCCGCACGCATGGAGCGGATTTCCGACGGCCGCCTCAAGAGCCGCATCGGCATGCGCCCATAACGCGGTACGACGTTCCGGAGCCGAAATCGCTGTATTGGAACAACCCGACGGCACCCTGACCCACATCGATGACGAACCGCTTTTTCTCGTTTTCGGCAAAGAGGTGGTAACGACTCCCCTCGCATCAGGTGCAACCGATTCGGTCCTGCGCCGGCTGATTCTTGCCACATGCGAGTTGGAAGAGATCTCCTGTATGGAAATTCCCATAAAAAAGGAGATGCTCCTGCAGTGCGACGAAGCCTTTACTGCTTCGACACAAGGAATCATCTCCCTGATGGGTTACAAAACACATCGCTATTTCAACCTCATGGCCCGCAAAGTGGCCGCACGATTGAACGACATTGATTTAAGGATTTAGCTCTGTACGGAGACTTACTACTTCGTTCCTCATTCCTTACGGTTTTCTACGACGCTTTACACTCTCTTTATCGAATTCCTCCTGATCGAATGCGGCAGAGAGGATCTCTTCGGCTCGACGAGCATCCACCTCATTGACGACAAGACGTACCGGCAACAATTCGCTCTGAACGGGCAGTACGTCCGAACTCAATTCGTTCAATAATTCACACGGCACCCCATTGCTTTCCAACAAGGTTTGGCCGATCACTGCTTCTCCGGTCGTGGCATAACTGCGCACTACCACTAATTTCGAACTGTCCATAACTACTTCGCTTTAAATAGGATTCATTTTCTTTGTTTAATCTGCGAATCATCGCTCTTCCTTCCCCATAAATATAGTAATAAAATGTGAATAAAAAGCTATTCATGAGCGATTATTTCACACCAAATTTTCTCTAATTTTGTAGACGCGATTTTCTTTACGAAACCAAATTATGGGCCAATTTACACACCTGCACGTACACACGCAGTATTCGATACTGGACGGAGCTGCCGCAATCAAACCGTTGATCCAACGGGCCAAAGAGCTTGGGATGACTTCACTGGCGATAACCGATCACGGCAACATGTTCGGAGTCAAGGAGTTTCACGACACTGCCGAAAAAGAGGGAGTCAAGCCGATTCTCGGATGCGAGGTCTATGTTGCCAAAGGAAGCCGTTTCGACAAGAGCGACAAAGACGACCGGGGCGACCACCTGATTCTTTTGGCCAAAAACCTCACGGGCTACCACAATCTGGCCAAGATCGTATCGTACGCCTTCATCGACGGCTTCTACTACCATCCGCGGATCGACAAAGAGCTGTTGAGGGAGTATCACGAGGGGATTATCTGTTGCTCGGCCTGTTTGGGGGGAGAGTTGCCGCAGGCGATCATGCACGGCGATATGGAGCGGGCCCACCGGATCGTCGAAGAGTTTCAGTCGATTTTCGGCAAGGACTACTATCTGGAGATGCAACTGCACCCCAGCGGAGAGCCCCGCATCGATGCCCAAGTGTACGAGAATCAGAAAAAGGTCAATGCGGCCATTCTCGAGCTGGCCGCACAGCACCACGTCAAATATATCGCATCGAACGACGTGCACTTCATTCGTGCCGACGATGCCCCCGCACACGACCGGCTGATCTGCCTGAACACCGGACGCGATCTGGACGATCCGAACCGGATGCGTTATACGTTTCAGGAGTATCTGAAGAGCGAGGAGGAGATGGCCGAACTTTTTCCAGATCATCCGGAAGCACTGGCCACGACAGCTGAAATCGCCGATAAAATCGAGAGTTACTCGCTGGAGCATAAACCGCTCATGCCTAACTTTACTATTCCGGATGATTTCTATATTCCTCTTGAAAAACTAAAAGAGACCCTGCTCAAGAAGATCGAAGATCCGGAACTGAAAAAGGAGATCGAAGAGAGCACCGATCTCGATGCTATGATCGAGCACCATCCGGAACTGGCCGAACGGCTGATGATCGCCAAACAGTTCCGTTATCTGGAACACCTCACGTATCAAGGAGCTGAAAAACGTTACGGTACATTGACAGACACTGTGCGTAAACGAATCGAATACGAACTGTCGACAATCGAATGGATGGGCTTTCCGGGATACTTTCTGATCGTATGGGATTTTATCCGTGCCGCACGGGAGATGGGGGTATCGGTCGGTCCGGGACGTGGATCGGCTGCCGGATCCGTGGTTGCCTACTCGCTGAAGATCACCAGTATCGACCCGATCAAGTACCACCTGCTGTTCGAACGTTTTCTGAATCCGGACCGAATTTCGCTCCCCGATGTGGATGTCGACTTCGATGAGGACGGAAGAGCCGACGTATTGCGTTACGTCACGGAAAAATACGGCAGCAAACGGGTTGCACAGATCATTACTTTCGGCACGATGGCACCGAAAATGGCCATTAAAGATGTGGCTCGCATCCAGAAGCTCCCCCTCTCGGAGAGCAACCGTTTGGCCAAACTGGTTCCGGAGAAACCGGGCATGACCTTCCAGAAAGCCTACAAGGAGTCACCCGAACTGCTTGCCGAGAAGGACTCGCCCGATCCGCTGATCCGCGACACGCTACGCTACGCCGAAAAGCTGGAAGGTTCGGTCCGCCAAACGGGAGTACACGCCTGTGGAGTCATTATCGGACAAGACGATCTTGAAAAATTTGCTCCGATTGCCACGGCTAAGGATGTCGAACTGAATGTAGTACAATTCGAAGGGAAACTGGTGGAGAGCGTCGGTCTGATCAAGATGGACTTTTTGGGTCTAAAGACGCTGTCGATCATCAAGGATGCGTTGGAGAACATCGAATCGACCACCGGAAAGAAACTCGACATCGACGCCATACCGCTGGACGATGCCCCGACGTACGACCTGTTCAGCCGTGGAGAGACCACCGGGCTGTTCCAGTTCGAATCGGTAGGTATGAAAAAGCACCTGCGGAATCTGAAACCCAACCGTTTCGAAGACCTGATCGCCATGAATGCCCTCTACCGTCCGGGGCCGATGGAGTACATTCCCAACTTCATCGCACGGAAACACGGACTGGAGCCGGTAACCTACGAAATCGCCGACATGGAGGAGTACCTGAAGGATACCTACGGCATCACGGTCTACCAAGAGCAGGTCATGCTGCTTTCGCAGAAACTTGCGGGATTCACCGGAGGTGAGGCCGACACGCTGCGTAAGGCCATGGGAAAAAAGAAACGCGACGTGCTGGACAAGATGAAACCCAAATTCCTGGAGGGAGCGAAAAAGAACGGACACGACCCGAAGATCTGCGAAAAGATCTGGAGCGACTGGGAAGCCTTCGCCTCCTACGCGTTCAACAAATCGCACTCTACCTGCTATGCCTACGTAGCCTACCAGACGGCCTACCTGAAGGCTCATTATCCGGCCGAATTCATGGCTGCCCTACTGAGCCGAAACCTCTCGGACATCAAGAAGATCAGCTTCTTCATGGACGAGTGTAAACGAATGGGGCTGTCGGTTTTGGGTCCGGATGTCAACTACAGTAAGAGCCGCTTTTCGGTCGATGAAGAGGGGCACGTACGTTTCGGCATGGCCGCCATCAAAGGAGTCGGAGAGGCTGCCGTACAGAACATCATCGAAGTCCGGCAGTCGGGAGGCAAATTTACATCGGTTTTCGACTTCGTGGAACGTGTCAATCTGCAGGCCGTCAACAAAAAGACGCTTGAGAATCTGGTACTGGGTGGAGCTTTCGACTCGATCAGCCCATTCCCCCGCAGCGCCTACCTTGCCAAAGACCAGCACGACATGACCTTCCTCGATGCCCTGATCCGTTACGGGAACCGTATCCAGAACGACCGCAACAACGCCCAACAGAGTCTGTTCGGAGGTGAAACGGTCGCCTCACCGGTCATGAAGCCCGAACCGCCCCAACACACGGAGTGGACAAAACAGGAAACCCTAAACCGTGAACGCGAAGTGATCGGCATCTACCTGTCATCCCATCCACTCGACGACTATTCGATCATCGTCCGGCACTACTGCAACTGTTCGCTATCCGACCTGTCGGACCTTCAGTCAATGAACGGCAAGGAGTTCACAGCCGCCGGAATGGTAACAGCCGTCACCCATCTCATGACAAAAAACGGTAAACCCTACGGCCGATTTACGCTGGAAGACTATAACGGATCCCACGAATTCGTACTGTTTTCGAAAGATTATGAGAACTACCGCCGATTTCTTTTCGAGGGATACTATCTCTTTATTCGGGGAAAAGTGGCCCCGAAGACCTACAATCCGAACGAACTCGAAACGCGCATCACGGCGATGATGATGCTCTCCGAAGCACAGGAGACACTAATGAAAGAGGTTACGGTGATGGTTCCGGTGGTCGATCTTACCGAAGAGTTTATCGACAAGCTCAACGGGGTGATTCACGACAATCGGGGAAATGTACTGTTGCGTCTCAAAGTTTACGATGCGGCAGACGACGTGGCAATAAATTTGTACTCGAAAAGTCTAAAAATCGACATGACGGGAGAGATGGTCCACTTCCTGAACGACTATGGATTACAATACACGCTGATGTAGAGTCTCTTTCATGGGTTGATTCAACCGCACGACAACGGCTATTGATAAAATGTTAATTATTTTAGACGTTTTGTTGTTGTCCCGATCGAACGTTCTTTCGATATTTGTATTGAGAAAACAAAACTAATCAAACATAAACCAATAAGGCTATGGCATTAAGTATCACTTCTGAAAATCTACAAGGTCTGCTCGACTCGGGGCAACCTATCGTTATCGACTTCTGGGCCGAATGGTGCGGTCCATGCCGTATGGTTGCACCACTGATCGAAGAGCTGGCAGCAGAGTATGCCGGACGAGTGACCATCGGAAAATGCGATGTGGATGAAAACAACGATCTGGCTGTACGCTTCGCCGTACGTAACATTCCAACGATTCTCTTCATCAAAGGCGGACAGGTTGTCGACAAACAAATCGGAGCTTGCCCCAAGAGCGCATTGGTCGAAAAGCTGAACAAAATTCTGTAACAGAAAAAGAGTTCGGATTTAAAACTCTTACACCCCTCCCGATTGTGGAGGGGTGTTTTGGTTTGAATTGTTCAAGAAATGGATTAACTTTGTTTTTCTTGACTCTCAAAAACTAACCTATGAAAAAATTTATCTGTACTATGTTGACTGCATCATTATTTGCAGGGGTTCTCTCCGCTCAAACACCAGAAGCCCTTCCTTTATATCCCGAAGGAGCAACCGAAAGCAACGGATTGTCTCCGGAGAAGGTGGTCGAAACTCCCCAATCCCTTGCCGGAGGTGTCGAGGCCGATTATTTCATCTTTCCAGCCGATCCCAAAACAGCCACAGGACAAGCTGTGGTAATCTGTCCGGGTGGCGGATATGCAGCTGTAGCCTATGCCCACGAAGGTATCCAAGTCGCACAATGGTTTAACGGACAAGGCGTAACTGCACTCGTACTTCGATACAGAATGCCCAACGGTCATGACCAGATTCCACTGAAAGACGCACAAACGGCCCTGCAACTTATGCGTCGAAACGCACAGGAGTGGCACGTTGACCCTAACCAGGTAGGAATCATGGGCTTCTCGGCCGGAGGCCATCTGGCAGCAACCGCATCGACTCATTTCACCGATATGACCGACCGTCCTGATTTTTCGATTTTGCTCTACCCTGTCATTACGTTCGACACAACATTTACCCACATGGGAACCCGCAATAATCTGATCGGTCAAAAAGACGATGAATCGTTGGTCGAATACTACTCAAACGAAAAACAGGTCACGGATCAGACTCCTCGTGCATTTATTGCTTTAAGTGACGACGACCCTGGAGTATCACCAGAAAACAGTATACAATATTACTCTGCCCTGAAACGACACAATATCCCAGCCGAACTGCACATCTACCCGAGCGGAGGACATGGATGGGGTTGGCGCGATTCGTTCAAATACCACGACGAACTGCTTCGTTCTCTCAGCCGTTGGCTCACTGAAATTCGAAAATAGACTTTGTCTTTTAAACAAGGAAAAGGATGAAACCCAACCTGCTGACTCCCATACTCCTTCTGATATGTATTTTCCCCTTTTCGGGATTTTCACAGATACCGGTCGCACAACCGCTCTATCCAGAAGGAGCTCCAAACAGCAACGGACTCTCACCTTCAGAGGCACGATACACTGACGAGATTGCCTTCAACACAACGGAAGCCGACTACTTACTTTTTGCCGCAGATCCGGCACATGCAACCGGACAGGCTATCGTAGTTTGTCCGGGAGGTGGATATGGAGCCGTCTGTTTCGATCATGAGGGGATTCAGGTCGCCCGTTGGCTCAACGAGCAGGGGATTACCGCCGCAATTCTGCGCTACCGGATGCCGAACGGACATCCCGAAATTCCAATAGGCGATGCTCTGACCCTGATCGGAATTTTGCGGGAAAAAGCAGACATATACGGGATCGATCCACACAATATAGGTATTATGGGGTTCTCGGCAGGCGGACATTTGGCCGCCGCCGCATCCACCCTCTTTTCCGATTCGACCGACCGACCCGACTTTTCGGTTTTGATCTACGCTACAATAACGGACGACCAAGACATCATTGACCGGGAGACCTTCGGCAATCTGCTCAAAAGCGATCTGTCGGACACACTGAAGACCCGACACTACTCCTGCGAAAAACAGGTTACAAATCAGACTCCTCCCGCATTTCTCGCCTGTAGCGACGATGACGACAACGTCTGGCCTGAAAACAGCACCCGTTACTATTTGGCCCTCAAACGCCACGGTATCGCTGCCGAACTGCACGCTTTCCCTACCGGGGGCCACGGTTGGGGGTGGAATCCCGATTTTAAATATAGTACAGAACTACGTACAGCACTTGCTCGATGGCTCAAAACAGCCGGCAAAAATCAATAATCGATTCATTGCCCGACAACTATCGAGATAATTTCATACCTTTGCGCACAGATATACCCCCGGTTCCCTGTCCGGAGCAAAATCGAAAAGAACTCATCGATGGTGATTTGTATCTATGCAGGAGATCGGCAAATGGAACAGTAAACCACAGACATTCAGTCATAAATTTCTAAAGAAAAATGGAAAAGAGTCCTATTTCAAAATTCATTACCCACCACTACCGCCACTTCAATGCGGCGTCGTTGGTCGATGCGGCGAAAGCCTATGATGAACTGATCAACAAGGGTGGCAAAATGATGTTGGCTATGGCCGGCGCCATGAGTACGGCAGAACTCGGACTGTCACTCGCCGAGATGATCCGCAAAGACAAATTTCACATCGTTTCCTGCTCGGCCAACAACCTCGAAGAGGATATTATGAACCTCGTCGCACATTCACACTACAAACGTGTACCCCACTACCGTGACCTGACCCCTCAGGACGAATGGGAACTGCTTTCAAACCACATGAATCGGGTGACCGACACCTGTATTCCCGAAGAGGAGGCTTTCCGTCGTCTGGAGCACCATCTTTTGGACATTTGGAAAGAGATGCAGGCTACAGGGGAACGTCTTCTTCCATATGAAGTGATCTATAAATTGCTGCGTAGCGGCGTCCTCGAGCAATATTACGAAATCGATCCGAAAGACAGCTGGGTTCTGGCAGCCTGCGAAAAGAACATTCCGATCGTGGTTCCCGCATGGGAAGACAGCACAACAGGTAATATCTTCGCCGCACACTGCATCAAAGGAGAACTGGACCCACACATCATCAAAAACGGTATCGAAACGATGATGTTCCTCACCGATTGGTACAAAAAGAACTCAGGCGGTGAAGGCGTTGGCTTTTTCCAGATCGGAGGAGGTACGGCCGGAGACTTCCCGATCTGCGTAGTTCCGATGATGGAGCAGGATCTGGGATGGACCGGTACTCCGCTTTGGAAATATTTCTGCCAAATATCCGACTCAACGACTTCGTACGGATCTTACTCCGGTGCTGTTCCGAACGAGAAGATCACTTGGGGAAAATTGGCTCCGGATACACCGAAATTCATCGTCGAATCGGATGCCACGATCGTCGCACCGCTTATCTTCGCCTACGTATTGGGCTGGTAAATAGACATGATCTATACAAAAAAGGACGGGGAGTGTTTCCTCGTCCTTTTTCTTTTCTTTCGTCGAGCCCGGAAAATATTCCGACCGATCAATGGATCGTAATCAATGCCTGATCCCAACACATATCGGCACGCGCCTCCAAGTTATTCACACCCTTTCTCAACTCTACATTCTCCCATAAGAAGATACCGTTTACCCCTTGTTTTTTTCCTATAGATACGCCATTGACCCATAATTCAACTTCAGCCGCATTGGAGTAGACCCGTATATTTTGCTTGGGTTTCGAACGCTCGTTCCATCTTCGTTCTGCAATGTAAACCATCGGTTCGGAACTATTCCAATTTGCCTTATAAAAATAGAAGGCATCTTTTCGATACTTACGATCGAAGGTAACCAGACCTCTGTCATCGAGCCCGGTCCCTTCACCCCATGTACGGGTTGCTGCTCCGTAATCAAACATATTCGAAACAAACCATCCCCAGAAAAAAGGAGATTCATTGACCATCGGGAAATACTGTTCATGCAGATAGGTTTGCCAACGTTCCGGGTGCCACCTACCTTTAAAGTCAGGACGATACAACGAATCTTCCTGTTGATAGATCGAGGCTCCTGCTCCATAGCTGATTCCAGAACAGAGACTTCCCCACTGTTTTTGCAACTGATTGATCCACACCTTCAGGTCGCTTGGAAGCCCCTCTTTCCAACCGAACGTATGATCCCAAACGACCAGATCGGTTATAAAATTGATGCTTCCATCACTATTACTCAATCCGACAGTCAATCGGGAAGGATCCTCCTGCATCGCTTTTGCATTCAGCGACCGGATAAATTCGGTGGGATCATCGGATACCGTATTCTGGTCGGCAAACAACCCCCACATTACCACACTTGGATGATTATATTGCTGAAAAATCATCTCATAGAGCTGCATCTCTCCGTTCTTACGGAAAGCCTCCGAATCAATGTATCCCCGATCGGACATAAAGGCCGGACCGATAAACGGAATCTCACTCCACACGATAATTCCACGACGATCGCATTCTGCATAAAACTCCGGATTGTGGGGGTATCCCGCAGCACGGATCGCATTGGCACCCATTTCGGTAATCAGATCGAGATCTTCCTTTACGTGAAATGGCTGTAAAGCCAGTCCTACTCCATCACGATCCTCATAATAATTTACACCCTTCAACCGATAGGGCCGACCGTTCAACATAAAGCCAGATTTCGGATCGACCGTAAAAAAGCGCAGACCCAACGGCACGGCGACCTCATCATACACCGCCGAGGCATCCGACAAGCGAACCCGAACCGTATACATGTAGGGATTATCGACACCATCCCACAACACCGGATTTTGCAGTGTCACAGGAATGATGACTGAAGTATGTTGTGTCTCTGGAATTTTACATTCACTCTGTTGTAAGGCTACCGTATCACCCTCAGGAGTCAGGATTGACATATCGACCTTCAACATCTGGCCGGATGCTCCTTGTACACGAACGAGGGCCTCCAGTTCGGCAAGGTCGGGCAAAACACTTTTCTGCTGCACGTATACTCCGGACGAAGCATAATGATCGACCGCTATATGTGCCTGTTCAGTAACAATGAGTTCGACACTCCGATAGATACCGCCATAGATATTCATATCTCCGGCCGTAGGAAGGACATCGAATTGAGGAGCATTGCTGACTTGTGCCCAAATCGAATTGGAGACACCATATCTCAAATAGGGTGTCAATTCAAAAACAAAGGCTCCATACCCCCCCCGATGTTCGCCGACATGGCGACCGTTCACGATCAAATTGGTCACCGTACCGGCCCCACCGAAACGGACATAAATACGTTTTCCTTCCCAACTTTTAGGAATCTGCAACTCCTTCATGTAGTTTCCTACTCCACGAAAATAGTCCCGTTTCCCATTCAACGCATCTACACTCCACATGTGAGGCAGATTGACCACCTGAGCACCATCGCTACTTCCTTCATACTGATAGAAGAAACGCCATCCGTTATCAATATCGATAACCTCCCTTGCTCCGAGTTGTAGCCCGAGCATCAGTGCTATAATACAAATTACTACCCGTACCATTCTCATCGTAGTTTGGAGCAAATTTAACAAATAACAAAATAAAACACTATATTTGATACAAATTTCGGCCGAGTTCCGACGTGACGACACAAAAGAGTCTTTCCAAGCAGCACTCTATCAAGTAAACGAAAAAATGAACGTTTTCGATATAATCGTAGGTATTCCATTGCTATACGCAGCATATCAGGGATTCCGACAAGGTACTGCCGTGCAGTTGGCGGGGCTTGCCGGACTTTTTGTCGGAGTATACCTTGCTTTTCGCTACGGACAGGATTTCGGTTCATGGCTCCATATCGACCCGCCACTGGATACAGTCGTAGGATTCATACTCCTGATCATAGTGGTTCTATGCCTTCTTTCACTATTGGGACATCTCGTCAAACAGATCTTCCACATTGCCGGTCTGGGACCTATCGATGCTATCGGTGGAGTTTTACTGAGCGTTCTGAAAATGGGATTGATCCTGAGTATTCTGGTTTACGCGTTCGAAACGATCAACCAGACAACACACTGGACCGACAACAACTCCTACAAAAACGGTATTCTGTATGAGCCCATACACGGTTGCATTGATCTGCTTTTTCCCTACCTCGATCAACTGAAACACTCTTTAACGGATATAAACCCTTCGATTTTATGAATTTAACCCGTACGGCATTGGTTATCAAAAGTACAGGCAGTTGGTACACCCTGTGCGACGACACGACGAACGAACTGATCGCCTGCCGCATCCGCGGGAACCTTCGGCTACAAGGCAAGCGCTCGACCAATCCGGTCGTAGTCGGTGACCGGGTTCGTTACGAACTCGAGGAGCAGCAGACGGGCGTCATCACGGAGATCCTACCCCGACGCAACTACATCATCCGCCGAGCGTCGAACCTTTCCAAGGAGTCGCACATCATTGCCGCAAACATCGATCAGGCGTTTTTGGTCGTATCGTTGCGGATGCCGACAACCAATTGCGAGTTCATCGACCGGTTTTTGGTTACGGCCGAAGCGTATCACATTCCCGTAACGCTCCTGCTCAATAAATGCGACCTCTACACCTCTGACGAGGAGATCGAACAAAAGGAACGCTTCATCGAGATCTACCGGTCGGCCGGATACGAGCTGATCGAAACGGTCGCAGCACAAAACATCGGCATCGAAGCCTTCAAGGAGCGGCTTTCCGGAAAGATTTCTCTGTTGTCGGGCAACTCCGGTGTAGGAAAATCGACCCTGATCCACGCCGTCGACCCCTCACTGAAGATCCGTATCGGCACCGTTTCGACCAGCAACAATCGGGGACGGCACACCACGACCTTCTCCGAGATGTATCCGCTCGCGGGCGGTGGCTACCTGATCGATACCCCGGGTATCAAGGGATTTGGACTGATCGATCTGGACAATCGGGAGATATGCCGATATTTTCCGGATCTGTTCCGGTATGCCCCACAATGTGCATTTTACAACTGTACTCATACACACGAACCCGACTGCGCCGTGCAGGAGGCACTCAAACGCGGGGAAGTGAGCCTCTCCCGCTACGAAAATTACTTGAAACTACTCGAAGATGACAAAAAATACCGAACTTAATAACGATACAGAGCTCGTGCTCCGTCAGATCGAATACCTATCGGGGTTCATGTTGCCCGAACGGGCCGAGACCATGCGGACAACGCTCGACAACCGGACGCGTTACATGACCGTCTGTATGGAGAATACGTTCCATCCGCAAAACGCCAGCGCATTGGTCCGCAACTGCGAGGCATTCGGCATACAGGACATCTACACGGTTGAGGAACACTGCCGTTTCTCTCCCAACACCAACATCGTACGCGGCACGGACAAATGGATCGACATCCACAAATACAGCCGCTCTATGGATCTGATTGCCGACCTGCGCCAAAAGGGGTACCGCATCGTCGCCACATCGCCCCACACGGACGACCGCACTCCGGAGAGCTTCGACGTTACGACCGGACCGTTCGCCCTCTTTTTCGGAACCGAACATGCTGGCATCAGCGACGAGGTGATCCGCAATGCCGATGAATTCATCCGTATTCCGATGTGCGGATTCGTCGAAAGCCTTAACGTTTCGGCCTCTGCGGCTATTTTGCTCTATCTGCTTTCAAACCGGGTCAGGAATGCTCCGGTCGACTGGCGGATTCCCGAGACCGAACGAAACGAGATTCTGTTGCGGTGGATGAAGTCGACCGTCAAGGATTCCGGACGCATCCTGAAGCGGGGCGGATTTTGATCGGTCGAGCCAAAGCGCTATCCGATCCGTTCAAGATAAAGCTCAGTCAAACGCGACACGGCATAATCGCCCAACGCATCCACCTCGACCCGAACAAAACCGGACAAAGCCGCAGAAAACTCCTCCACGTCGATCGTATAAAAATTGGCAAAAATAGTCCGGTGCGACAGATGATGCGCAGGCATCGCCGTCTGATCCGTCAGCCGGTAGCGATCGACCGAGCCGAACCACGAACGCCACTCGGGTGTACAGGTCAGCGCCGCAAAATCGACTGGTTCCGTGGTTTCGATCATCGGAAACTCATACAAGCCCCTCCAAATATCGTTACCCGTGCGCCGTCCGAGCAGCAGGGTTCGTCCACATCGGATCCTCAGATAATTGAAATAGCGAGGCAAAACGTTCGTCCGGCCCTGCTTGACCGGACGTTCCGCCACACTCCCGTTTTTGCAGGCAAGGCAGTGCTGCTGCAAAGGGCACCCCGCACAGTCGGCTCCGCGCGGTACACACTGCAACGCCCCGAACTCCATCCACGCCTGATTCTGCAGAGCCGGACGCTGCCGGTCCAGCAACGACTGGGCCAGTTCGACATAGCGCCGCCTGCCGCCCGACGTATCGATCGGCTCCTCCCAGTCGAACAACCGGGACAACACCCGAAGCACATTTCCGTCGACCGCCGCTACGGGCGTCCCGTAAGCAAACGCACAGATCGCCGCCGCCGTATAATCGCCTATCCCGGGCAAACGTCGCACTTCATCGTAATCTGTCGGAAATACTCCGCCATACACGGAGTCGATCTTCCGTGCCGCCGCATAAAGGTTTCGGGCACGGCTGTAATACCCCAGTCCCTGCCACATCCGCAACACCTCCTCCTCGGTGGATCGGGCCAGTGCCACTACGTTGGGATAACGTTTCAGAAAACGTCTGTAATACTCCAATCCCTGAGCCACACGGGTCTGCTGCAAGATAATTTCGGAGATCCAGATCGCATAGGGATCGGTCGTTTCACGCCACGGCAACTCCCGACGGTGTTCCTCATACCACGCAATCAGTATATCGCTCAGTTCACGCATACCCCTCCAGATCGACAACTTGAGCTCGGGTAAACCGGATCAGATCCTCCGGATCGATCTTCAGCTGCAATCCGCGGATTCCGGCACTGACATAGATCGAGGCGTAATCCCTACAAGTCTGGTGGATGAAGACGGGATACTCCTTTTTCATCCCGATAGGAGAGCAACCGCCCCGTATATATCCGGTCGTGGGCAACAGCTCCTTGAGGTGGATCATCTCCACCCGTTTGTTTCCCGACGCATGGGCTGCCGCTTTCAGATCGACTTCGCCGTCGCCCGGCACCACACACACCAATATTCCGGTCCGATCGCCCCGCAGCACTAACGTTTTGAACACCTGTCCGATCGGTTCTCCGAGCTCCTCGGCCACATGAACCGCGTCCAAATGCTCCTCGTCGACACGATACGGAATCAGCTCATACTTGATTCCTGCCCGATCCAACAGACGGGCTGCATTGGTCTTATTGATTTTCATCTTCGATACATCTGATTTTATGCCTGCGAAGATAGGGCTTTTGCCACAAAAATCCAGAATCCGGCTCCAGCCACATTTTTACAGAACACTCCTTCTCCGTCCGAATTCATACCTCGCTCAAAACACTTGTACCTTTCCAGATAAACCGCACAAAAAAATCCATCGTCAATCTAACGTTTCTCGTTCGAGAAGGAGTACGGGAGATCCTCCAGATCGACACCCCGCCGTTCGTTGGGCCGGGTATCCATCTCGAATTCCACAGTGCCTCCCTTCATCATCTCATTATGGTCGATGTAGTTCTTCGTATAGTTCCGACCGTTCCACTTCATCGAACGGACGTAGAGATGTTCGGCGCTGTTCTCGGGCGCATCGATCACCAACGTCTTGCCGTTTTCGAAGTGCAGGGTCGCTCGCTTGAATAACGGTGCTCCCAAAACATATTGCGTCGTTCCGGGACAAACCGGATAGAATCCCAACGCCGAAAAGACATACCACGCCGAAGTCTGCCCGTTGTCCTCATCGCCGCAATATCCGTCCGGAGTCGGCGAGTACATGCGGTCCATCACCTGACGCAACCAATACTGCGCCTTCCACGGTTCACCCGCATAGTTATAGAGGTAGATCATGTGCTGGATCGGCTGATTTCCGTGCGCATAGTTGCCCATATTCATCACGGTCATCTCCCGGATTTCGTGAATGACCCCGCCGTAATAACTTTCGTCGTAGATCGGCGGAACCGCAAAGACGGAATCCAACATCTGCACAAATGGCTCTTTGCCGCCCATCAGATCAATCAACCCCTGCGGATCGTGAAAGACCGACCACGAGTAGTGCCAGCTGTTCCCCTCGGTAAAGGCATCGCCCCATTTCAGCGGAGAGAAGGGCGCCATAAACCGACCGTCCCTATTCTTTCCCCGCATCAATTTGCTCTCGGCATCGAACAGATTCCGGTAATTCATCGCCCGCCGGGCAAACCGATCAATCTCCTCTTTCGGGCGATTCAACGTCTTGGCCATACGGTAAATACACCAATCGTCGTAGGCATACTCCAACGTCCGGGCTGCACTTTCGTTGATCCCGACGTCGTAGGGGACATACCCCAATTCGTTGTAATATTGGTATCCGAGCCGTCCGGTCGACGAGACCTTCGGATGGACGCTCTCCGTACCGTGCACAAGGCCCTCATACAGCGTTTCCAGATCCTCGACCTCAACGCCTTTCATGTAGGCATCTACCAGAACCGAAGCGGAGTTATTCCCGATCATACAGCCTCGATGACCCGGACTGGCCCACTCCGGAAAAAAGCCGCTCTCCTTGTAGGTATTGATCAGCCCCTCCTGCATCTCCCGATTGACCGACGGGAACATCATGTTGAGGAACGGGAACAGACTCCGGAAGGTATCCCAAAATCCCGTATCCGTATAGAGGTACCCGGGCAGGACCTTCCCGTTGTAAGGACTGTAATGAACGATCTCTCCGTCGGCATCCACCTCATAAAACTTACGCGGAAACAACAGCGAACGGTAGAGACAGGAGTAGAAGGTCCGGTACTGATCCTGATTTCCACCTTCGACCTCGATCCGGCCCAGCACCTCGTTCCACGCCTCTTTCCCCTTTTGCACCAATGTTTCGAAACTATCGTCGCCCAACTCCTTTAAATTCTGCTCGGCCTGTTCGAAACCGATGAACGAAGAGGCGATCCGGGCATGCACCACTTCGCCTTTGCCGGTTTCAAAACCGATCACAGCCCCTACGTGATCGGACTGCTGTTCGGTCCGTCCCTCCTTGAGCGATCCGTCGGCAAAAGTCGCCCGATAGGTAAAAGGCTTATCGAACCGGATGACAAAGTAGTTTTTGAAGTTATCGGGCACCCCGCCACTGTTCTTCGTAGTATAGCCGATAATCTTGTTCTCTTCCGGGATAACCTTCACGTACGACCCCTTGTCCAACGCATCGACCACCACATAGGAGTGCTCGCTCTCCGGGAAAGTGAAACGGAACAGAACAGCCCGCTCCGTCGGAGTAAACTCCGTCACCACGTCATGTTCGGCCAGATAGACTTTATAGTAGTAGGGTTTGTCCACCTCTCCTTTGTGGGAGAACCAGCTGGCCCGTTTGTCCTCATCGAACTCGGGTTTGCCTACAACCGGCATGACGACGAATTGTCCGTAGTCGTTGATCCACGGGCTCGGCTGGTGGGTCTGTTTGAAGCCCCGGATCTTATTGGCCGTATAGACATACTGCCACCCGTTCCCCATCTTTCCGGTCTGGGGGGTCCAGAAGTTCATGCCCCACGGACGGGCTATCGCCGGATAGGTATTTCCGGCCGAAAGTTCAAACGTCGACTGGGTCCCCATCAGCGGATTGACATACTCAACCGGATCGAACGGCACCGTTTTCGGACCGGCCCCCGACGTCGATCCCCAAACCGACATCAGCGCCATCAGGACAACTGTCATTAAACCTTTTTTCTTCATACCTATTTAACGTTTTTCTGTAGTTCTCATATTTCGGTCTTATACCCAATACACACATGCGTTTTCTTGCATTCTCTTGACTATTTTTCCGACAATCTCGATAAAATAGCATCATACAGCTCACTTGTCTCTTCCACCCTTTTTCTACTCAGATAGAATCGGTTATGCCGACAGTCTTCTATCTCGATAAAACAGGAGTCGGAATGCGTAAAAAGCTTGACCGTTTCGCCGTTCCGTGTTTTAAAATAGCCCAAGTTCGTCGCGTCCAAGCTCAAACCGTTGGCCCGATAGGATATTTCAGGTAGGGCCGGACACTCCTCAATCCGTAGAATATCATCATAACGGATCGTCTGTCCATACAGGCCCTTTATCTCCAAATAATCGGATGCGAACACGACCTTCAGATCCTTGTTATAAAAATGAACCGCCGGCATCACAAGCAACAAAACAATGAAAACGATGATCCCCCAACAGACCGCTTTACGTCCGGGCGTGACCGTCTTCCGTCGAGGCACCAGAAGGGCAAGATACAGAGGCGCGACAAAAGCCGGAACGCACAAAAAAAGCACATACAGCAACATGCTTTTCAGCACGATAGACACGACACCACCCACAAAGATCACAAGGGTAGTCCGCATCATGACTCGATAAAACCGTTGCAACCACAGTCTGTCCTGCTCTACCTCTTCGGGTGTATTCCCCCACCTGACTCCGGAGATAATGTTTGGACACCTTACCGCCCAAAGTGTGACGCCGCACAGCAAAGCCGAAGTGAAAATCACAATCACAAGTTGTATGGTTACAGGCATTATTTTATCTTCTTCAATTTATTGATTCTGTATCAGCCATTACACGGAATTCCGGAATCACAGGAACACGTTCATTCCGACAACCTCTCTCTCTAAAAATACAATCTCGGCTACTCGCAAATTTTTCCTCGCAGTCTGACATCTAAGTTTCACTACTCTCTAAACAAAGATAGGAAAAATGAGACGATTCCGGTATTAAAATTGTATCTTTGAACTAGTATCCTTTCATGAATCCAATCATAAAAAATTTCAAGTTATGGATAATTGGAAAATTTCATTCGGCGGACATCCCGCCACACTGATCGGGACCCATCTTGCAATAGGAGACCGAGCTCCTGTCTTCGAAGTGACAGATCAAAATCTGCAACCTGTATCGCTCGCCCAATTCAAGGACAGAAACGTGATCATTAGTGTATTTCCTTCAGTAGATACACCCGTATGCGCGCTACAAAACATTCGTTTCAACAAGGAGGCTGCAAAACTCGACAAAGATGTAGTCATTATCTCTCTTTCGGTTGATCTGCCCTTCGCTCAAAAGCGATTTTGCGCTGCGGAACATATAGAAAACGTATACGTCTATTCCGACTACCGCGACCTCGATTTCGGAATGAAATATGGATTTGTCATCAAGGAATTCCGGTTACTGGGACGGGGCATCGTTGTCATCGATCGCAAACGAATGATCCGACACATCGAATACGTTCAAGATGTATCACAAGAACCGGACTACGACACCGCTTTGAAAATAGTAGAAACTCTTCGATAAATTTTTCGAGCAAGCAGACAATCAAAAAGAGTCGCATGTTAAAAGCATACGACTCTTTTCTTTTACCCTTTACAGGTTTCTACCATTAATCATGAGAAAAATCGGAAATCGATCTTTTCTCCTCATCTATCATATGAAAATAATCTCCACCCATAGATCCAACCTTCGTAAAATTCGGTTAATGGTTCCCAATCGGATTATTTTCTCTACTTGCTCTGCAAACTAACACTATCCTCCTGTGGTCTAACAATCACAAACGAAGGAAGAACATGCAACAACGACCGCTCATTACGGATAATATATTGCCATGCCGAATAACTGATAAGCAAGAATTGTTTGTTTTTCAAGCGGTTCGACAGTGGGGTCTGTGGATCGCCCAAGAAGAAACGGGATCTTTTCTCCGATACATATCCTTCCAGAAAAGGATATTCCGCATTGAGCGAATTGATCTCAACCCGCATCTGATCAGTCATCGATTCGGCAAAAGAGAGAAGTGTCCGGTCACGCTCATCCCGCAACACAATACCTACCTGTTCGACTGTACCGATACTCCGATTTACAAACACACCGAATGCCGGCTTCATGTTCTGGAACAGGATACGCACTTTATCCTGTGTAAGTCCCAGTGGCAACCAACGGCTTCCCAACGAAAACAATGCATTCATTCGTCCTTCGGGAGAGAGCAAACGCCGAGAAGTACCCAAATAACTGTCCAAAAATCCAGGACCTGTACCGATCAGCACCAAATCATAATGTTCTCTTTCGGCCAACGCACACAAATCTTCCGTATATCGGTCCGTGACTTTATATCGCATATCGACCTTCAAATTCATCCGTTCTGCTTCAGGTTGTAGATAGCTGAAGCTTTCACGGGAATAATCAGTCGTATTCAATAGATTGGTGTCGGTTCCGATCGTATAATGTATAGCCGTCAGTTCAGCATCCTTCAATCGATGGCCATACAATAGATGTGCTAATTTTAAAAATACAGGACCGTTTTCCGGATTAGCGAAAGAAATCAATATCCGCGGATGGGAACTCGGCTGAGACCGTCTATTACGGTGTGAACCGTGTCTGCGTTTGGCTATCTTTTCGATCAGTATCAATGAAGGATTGGCCATAAACGTTGTAAACAACGCCATGATCACGAAGATCACAAACAAAGACGAAGGAATGATCCCCATTTCATAACCGATATTCAAGACTATCAGCTCCATCAAACCCCGCGTATTCATCAAGACACCGATCGAAAGGCTATCTTTCCACGACTCCCCGACAATTCGAGCCGAAAAGGTTGCACCAATCATCTTACCCAATATAGATACTCCGATAAAACAGAGACACACCATCCACAAATGAGGAGTATTCAGCAAACCGATCTCCGTACGCAATCCGGTAAACACGAAAAACAGCGGCAAAAACAGCACCAATGCCACATCTTCAACCTTTTCAGTCATCACTCTGCGGAAACTGAGATTGGCCGGCATAACTACACCTGCGAGGAAAGCGCCGAACAAAGCATGAATTCCCAAAATTTCGGTGATATACGATGAGATGATCATCACCAGGAAAATAAAACCGACCAATGTTTTGCTGACCGTTTCCTGCCGGTTATAGCTTTCGCCGACTTTACGCATAAACGGTTTGATCACACAAAACATAAAGAAAATGTAACAAGCCGTCAACAGGATTGTAACCAAAGCACTGGTCACATTTCCCGCACGCGCTACGGCAATCACCGCCGCCAACAAGCACCAGGCTGTCACATCGTTATTGGCTGCACTGGCAATCGCCAACATACCCATTGGTGTTTTTCCCAAATTTCGTTCCTGCACGATCCGCGCCAATACGGGAAACGCGGTAATACTGACCGAAATCGCGATGAAAAGAGCAAACGGCATAAACGAAGCATGCCCGGCTCCGAACTCAGGATAGACGACATAAGCCAAAACCATCCCCATAAAGAAAGGAACGATAATACTCGCGTGGCTGATTACCAAAGTTTCGCTTGCTTTACGTCTAACCACCCCCAAGTCAAGCTCCATTCCGATAACAAACATAAACAGAATCAGACCGATCTGACTGATTACGTTGAGAGGGACCAATGACTCAGGAGAGAAGAGGAAGGAAAAGGTTTCCGGGAAAAAATGGCCCAAAACAGAGGGGCCCAAAACGATACCTGCAACAATTTCTCCGATCACACCCGGTTGTCCGAGATATTTGAACAGATAGGAAAAGACCCGAACGGCGATCATTATTGCAATGATCTGCAACAACAACAGCGACAAAGGATGGCTCAGATTTCCGGTCAATGTATCGTAAATCATACTTCCCATCGATTCGACCGCACGAGTACTCTCTTGAGGAGCCATTCCATCGTAACATTTACCCATTCGGGCAATCCAAGCCATAGCCAAAGCGAAAACAATCAGCAAGATTGTATATATGATATAATTTCGCTTCGTTCGACTCATATAATCCCACAATTTGGTTGCCACAAAGGGTAAAATCGGGAGACAAACCAATCTCCGTCTTTAAACAAAGATAAATTTATTTCGTCTTTTTTACAAGTGGTTTCAATGGTTTTATAACTAATTTTACTCTTTGACCGCCTTGTCTTCTTGTTCCATCTGGGCCCGCGATTTACTGATCGTCACGATATAGACTCCAGCAAACACGAGTATGATGGCAAATCCCTTGATCGGAGTAAAACGATCCATTCCCATCATAACGGTCACCAACGACGCAACCAAAGGTTGCAGGTAATTATACGAACAAGCCACCGTCGGACGCAGGTTCTTTTGTCCAATGGGCATCAACAGATAGGCGATGAACGTTCCCCCCAATACGATGTAGATAATCTCAGCATAATTTCTCCACGGCAAGACGTTCCAGTCGACCGCCTGCAAATTTCCATAGCCGAACGGCAAACAGCATATCGTCGCATAAAGGAACATCCATTTCATCAACGTAATTGGCGTATACCGACTGATCAGTTTTTTGAATACGACAAAATAGGTAGCAAAAGAGCATTGAGCGAACAGGCACAACAAATCTCCCGTAATGGAAGAGGTCTGTTTTTCCGAAACCAGATGCGACCCGGAAAAGATCAGCAGCAGGGCTCCGGCTGCGCCGACCGCAACACCGAGCACTTTCTTACCCGTAATCGGTTCTTTCAAATACAACGCTGCAATAATCATTGCAAAAATCGGAGTCGTTGTCGTCACGACACTGGCATTGATCGGCGATGTTTTCGATACACCCAATACAAATGTTCCCTGATTCAATACGATTCCCAGCAACGACGCGAAAAACAACAACAACAAATGACGTGGCGGAACCGGCTCTTTTTTAATAAAGAGCGAAGCGATCCAAAAAACTACTGCTGAACCACCCATACGCAACATGGTCAGCGCAAAGGCATTGATCTCTCCATCGTTCAGCAAGGCTTTGGACACAGGCGACATCAATCCGAACAACACGCATGCAACGAACATCGCCGCATGTCCTCTGAAATTTTTATCTTCAATAACGTTTTTCATACCTGACAACTCTTTTAAATCCAACGGGCTGAATACTCTTTCAACTCTCGCCTCAACTCTGGATGGCGTCCGTCGGTCATTCGGTTCAATAGTTCGTAGAATTTCGGGCCATGATTTTTAACACGGGTGTGGCAAAGCTCATGAATGATGACATAATCGATCAAATGATCAGGTAGTTTCATCAACTGAATACTTAACGACAACCGGTTATCCACCGAACAACTTCCCCATCGCGACCGCATATTACGGACCGTGACTGCGCCGCACCGAAAATGCAAAGCCCGACAGAGCCACTCGACTCTTTCGGGCAAATAGTTCTGGGCTTCGATCCGCCATGCAGCCTCGATCCCTTTTCGGATTGTTTGCTGCACCTCCGGATTATCATATTTCACCGATGCGGGATAACTCACCCGGATCACACCATCCGAAATCCGGACCGAATTCGTAAGGGTCGAACACGGATACAACCGCAACTCATGTGCCCGCGTCGCATAGGGTAATGCAATGATCTGTTTAGGATAACGTTCCGCCATCCGTTCTTTTGCCCGGAGTACCCAATCGGACTTCTCTTGCAAAAATTGCAGGGCAACCCGGCTTCCGACACCCGCCGGTACGGTCAACCGCACCTCGCCATCCGCCCGGACCGAAAGGCTCAACCGCCGAGCCCGTACGGAGCGGATGACCGTAACCTTTCCAAGCACGGCATGGTCATACTCCGAGCGTTCTGAAACAAGGGTTCTCACTTGACCAAATCCGCCTCTGCCTGATCGACCCGATCGAAACCGAATCGGTCGAAAGTCTGCTGCATCAATGCCGAAATCCGATCGGTACACAGATTGCCGATACTTCCTTCGTGGACGTGATGCACCTGTTTTTCCGCCTTGAAATTACCCTGTTCGATATCGATGCCCACCTTTTTATAGGCCTCACGGAAGGGTACGCCTTCGAGCACCATGCGGTTTACGGTCTCGACACTGAACAGGTAGTCATATTTCGGGTCATCCAGAATATTTTCCTTCACGTGGATATTTTCAAGCATATAGGCCGCCATATGGATGCAGCTCCGCAACTCGGCAATTGCCGGGAAAAGCACCTCTTTCAGAAGCTGCAAATCGCGGTGGTAACCACAGGGCAGATTGGTCGTCATTATGGCAATCTGGTTCGGTAGGCCCTGGATCAGATTACATTTGCCGCGTATCAGCTCCCACACGTCAGGATTCTTTTTATGCGGCATGATACTCGAACCGGTCGTCAGTTCGGCCGGATAGGAGATGAATCCAAAGTTCTGATTCAGGAACAACGTGTTGTCCATCGCCAGTTTGGCCAACGTCGCAGCCACCGACGACATGGCCTGAGCCATGATCCGTTCGCTCTTGCCTCGTCCCATCTGCGCATAAACCACATTGTAGTTCAGCGTGTCGAAACCAAGCAGTTCGGTAGTCATCGTCCGGTTCAACGGGAAGGAGGATCCGTAACCGGCAGCTGAACCCAGCGGGTTCTTGTTGCAGACCCGATAGGCCGCCAACATCATTTCCATGTCGTCGACCAGACTCTCGGCATAGGCTCCGAACCACAGTCCGAAAGAGGAGGGCATCGCGATCTGGAGGTGGGTATAACCGGGCATCAACACCTCCTTATACTGCTCCGAGAGACGTTGCAACAATCGGAAGAGCTCCATCGAATCGGAAACGATATCCTTGATCTGATGGCGCAGGAAGATCCGGAGATCGACCAGCACCTGATCGTTGCGCGAACGGCCGCTGTGAATTTTTTTGCCCGCATCACCGATACGCTGCGTCAACATGAACTCGACCTGAGAATGGACATCCTCGACACCCTCCTCGATCGTAAACTTCCCGGCCTGAATCTCCCGGTAGACATTTTTCAACTCGCGCTGTACGAGTGCCAGATCCTCCGAGCTGAGCAACCCCACCGACTCCAACATCCGCGTGTGGGCCAGTGACCCCAGCACATCGGCTTCGGCCAGATAAAGATCCATTTCACGATCCCGACCTACGGTAAATCGTTCGACCGCCTTGTTGACGTCATTCGTTTTTTGCCACAATTTCATCGTACTATCGTTTTTTATTTTTCATTTGACTCTATTCCAATACGGCCGCAAGCATCTTGATGTAGAGGTCAATCCCTTCGCGAATCTCGCTCAGATGGACGAACTCGTCGGCACTGTGCGAACGTGCGCTGTCGCCTACCCCCAGTTTCAATGACGGGATGTCCAGCAGCGCCTGATCCGAGGTGGTCGGAGAACCATAGGTGGTCCGCCCAAGGGCTATGCCGGCCCGTACGATCGGATGGTCGGGCGATATGCTCGACGGACGCAGACGGGTCGAACGCGGCTGCACATCACACGCGACATGCTGTCTGATGATGTCCAGCACCTCCTCGTTCGTGTACCGATCCGTAACCCGCACATCGACCGTAAACCGACACTCGGCAGGAACTACATTGTGCTGTGTACCGGCCGAAATGATCGTTACGCTCATCTTGACAGCCCCGAACAGATCGGACACCTTCGGGAAACGGAAGGTCCGAAACCACTCGATATCCTTCATCGCCTTGTAGATGGCGTTGTCTCCCTCCTCACGGGCCGCATGTCCGGCACGGCCGTGTGCCGTACAGTCGAGCACCATCAATCCCCGTTCGGCTATGGCCAGCTGCATCAGCGTAGGTTCGCCCACCACTGCAAACTCCAACGGTCCGAGCTCGGGAATCACACATTCGAGTCCATCGTGCCCGCTGTTCTCCTCTTCAGCCGTAATCGCCACACAGAGGTTATATTTCAAGTCGGAGCGATCGTTGTAATACAAAAATGCAGCGATCAGCGACACGCCGCTCGCCCCCGCATCGTTGCTTCCCAAACCGTACAGACGGTCTCCCTCAATGCTCGGTTCGAACGGATCGCGCGTATAGGCGCTGTTCGGCTTTACCGTATCGTGGTGCGAATTGAGCAGAATGGTCGGCTTGGCCGGATCGTAATACTTGTTGAACGCCCACACGTTATTCTTTTTCCGGTGTACCTCTACGCCGCGTTCGGTAAGAAATTTTGCCAACAGATCGGCCGTTCCCGCCTCCTCCTTGCTCAACGAAGGAATACGGATCATCGCCTTGAGCAACTCCACCGCATCCTGATACAAACCCTCGCTATTCATGATCGTTATCTCTGTTTTTAGTCGTTATCTACTGTTCACCCGCTGCCGTACCGCCTCGAACAACATGACGGCCGCCGCAGCCGAAACATTCAGCGACTCGATGCTGCCCACGATCGGAATCGCCAGCTGCACGTCGCACATCTTCAGTATCTCACGGGAGATACCAGTATCCTCGCTGCCCATAATGATTGCCGTCGGGCCCGTAAGATCGGCCTCAAACAGAAGGGTGTTGCTCTTTTCGGTCGCAGCCACGAGCTGGAAACCCTCCTGCTGCAGCATTTTCAACGTATTGCGGATACTCCCGACCCGACTTACGGGAATCAGACTCAAGGCTCCGGCCGAGCTCTTCATCGACTCGGCATTGACCGGCGCCGCATCCTTCATCGACAGGATCAGCCCGTGAGCTCCGGCACACTCCGCACTCCGGGCAATCGCCCCGAAGTTCCGGACATCGGTCACCCCGTCGAATACGACCAGCAACGGTACGTCGTCCTCCGGAATGGCAGCCAACATCTCATACACATCGACATAATCGATCACGGCCGTCAGCGCAACGGCTCCCTGATGATTTCCGCGCACCATGCGGTTCAACTTTTCGACCGGCACCCACTGGGTACGGATCCGACGTTCGCGACACAAATCGGCCAACTCCGTCAACAACACGCCGTCGGCACCCTTTTTCAGATAGACTTTCTCCAACTGGGTCCCCGACTCGATCGCTTCGATAATGGGCCTCAACCCAAAGAGTATATTCTGCTTCTCCATAAGTTCTCTGTTCTAAATAACCACTCGCCGAACCCTATCCATTCATCGTTTCCTTGATCCGATCCAACGTAATCGAGAGCTCCTCCCACCGGTAGGTCAACCGCGTAAGCTCTTCCTTTTTCTTATTGTATTCTGCATAATAGGTTCCGTCCGTCAGGTCGATGCCGGAAGCCGCAGGATCGGCCATCTTGCGATCCATCTCGGCGATTTCCTTTTCGAGCGCCATGATCTCCTCTTCGGCCCGTTCAACGTCCCGTTCTGCCTTACGCAACTGCTTCTCGGCCTCCCTTTTCTGCTCATACAACATTTTGCCGGAGAGTCCGCCCTTATTCGTCTTCGGAGCAGCTGCCTGCGACGGTTTCTTCTGTTCGATCTCCCGCATCGACTCGATCTGCCGATCGCGCAGGAAGTCGTAGATTCCTCCCAAATGCTCCTTGACGCGGCCGTCCCGGAATTCGTACACCCGTTCCACCAGACCGTCCAAAAACTCCCGGTCGTGCGAAATCACAATGACCGTTCCGTCGTACCGCTGTACCGCATTCTTCAGAATATCTTTCGACCGCATGTCCATGTGGTTGGTCGGCTCATCGAGTACCAACAGGTTATAGGGCTCGAGCATCAGCCGGGCCATCGCCAACCGAGCCCGCTCACCGCCGGACAGAACCCGTACCTTTTTGTCGATGTCTTCACCCCGAAACAGGAACGCCCCCAAAATATCACGCAGTTTGGTCCGAATCTCCCCTACGGCCACCCGATCGAGCGTATCGAATACTGTAAAATCCCCGTTCATCAGGTCATCCTGATTCTGCGCATAGTAGCCGATCTTGACGTTATGCCCGATCCGAATACTTCCCTCGGTCGGTTCCAACTGACCGATCACCATCCGGGCAAAGGTCGTCTTACCCTCGCCGTTTCTTCCGACAAGTGCCACCTTCTGCCCCCGCTCGATCGTAAACGTCGCACCGGAGAAGACATGTTTCTCTCCGAAGCTCTTTCCGACCTCCTTGGCCTCCACAACGATCTGCCCCGATCGCGGCGCAGGAGGAAACTTGATGTTCAACCGACTGAGGTCCTCTTCGTCCACCTCGATCCGCTCGATCTTCTCCAGCTGCTTGATCCGCGACTGTACCTGATTCGACTTGGTCGGCTTGTAACGGAACCGTTCGATAAACTCCTCGGTCTGCTCGATCATCTTCTGCTGGTTCTGGTAGGCCGCCAACTGTTGGGCACGACGCTCGCGGCGCAACTCTACATACTTGCTGTACGGCACCCGGTAGTCGTAAATCTTCCCGAGCGATATTTCGATCGTCCGCGTCGTGACGTTATCCAGAAAGGCCCGGTCGTGCGAGATCAGCACAACCGCCCCGTTATAATCCTTCAAATAATTTTCGAGCCACCCGATACTTTCGATGTCGAGGTGGTTGGTCGGCTCATCGAGCAGGAAGACCGAAGGACGGCGCAGCAGCAGTTTCGCCAACTCGATCCGCATTCTCCATCCCCCGCTGAATTCGCTGGTCGGGCGAGAGAAGTCGGAACGCTCGAAACCCAAACCGAGCAGTGTCTTTTCTACCTCCTCCTCACGGTTCATTCCACCCAAAATATTGAATCGGTCCGTCGCGTCGTTGAGGCGATGCAGCAGTTTTTCATACTCGGGACTTTCGTAATCGGTCCGCTCGGCAATCTCGGCATTCAGCCGGTCGATCTCTTGCTCCAATCCAAGCACCTCGGAGAACGCCGATTCGGTCTCGTCGAAAAGGGTTGTCGTATCGGCTACCTTCATCTGCTGGGGCAGATACCCCACCGTGCACTCCCCGTTACGGGAAACGGTACCCGATGTAGGCGGCTGCTCCCCGATCAACACCTTCAGCATCGTTGACTTACCGGCTCCATTCTTCCCTACCAGCCCGATCCGATCCTTCTCGTTGATCAAGAACGATACATCCTTAAAAAGATCCCATCCCGCAAAACTGACCGTCAGATTATCTACCGAAATCATCGTCTCCTCTCCTTATTCGAAAAGCCTCTTAATTCGCTTTTTTACACGTTATACATTCAACAGCTTGTGGATCGTTGCTTCGGGATCGGGACTTGCAAACACGGTGCTTCCCGCAACCAACACCTCGCAACCGGCCGCATAGACCTCAGCGGCATTATCCAACGTAATTCCGCCATCTATTTCGATTACCGCGTGCGATCCGCAACGGTCGATTTCGCGTCTGAGTTCCGCTACCTTTTCGGTCGAACCCTCGATAAAGGACTGTCCTCCGAAACCGGGCTCCACACTCATGATCAACACCAGATCCAGATCGTTCAAATAGGGAACGATGTCCGATACCGGAGTTTTGGGCTTGATCGACATACCGGCTTTTACACCACTTTTTTTGATCAGCTCGATCACGGCAAGCGGATCCTCCGTCGCCTCGAGATGAAACGTGATGATATCTGCCCCGGCTTTGGCAAAACGCTCGACATAACGTTCCGGGTTGACAATCATCAGGTGCGTATCGAGCACTTTTTTGGTTCCTTTACGCATCGGTGGCATCAGCGGAAATCCGAACGAAATATTGGGGACTAACACACCGTCCATCACGTCGATATGGATCCATTCGGCCTCACTGCGATCGAGCATGGCGATGTCGTCAGCCAAATGCCCAAAATCGGCTGAGAGCACCGAAGGTGATATGATTCTTTTCATGTTGTTTGAAGTTTTGGTTTTACAGTTTGTCAAATTTGCACAAAGGTAACGATTTTTATCATTATTCGCTTACCTTCCTACTCCGATACGCACTCTCTGAAAAAACATCGGACGGCGGGAACAGGTCCGGCCGTCCGACTCTATGCGTCAATGCTCCACGGTTAGTTTCCAGTCTGGGGATTAATGGTAAATGTATGGGTCATCGTCCCTCCGCTGACTTCATCCGATGCAAGTGTCATGGTAATTTTGACCGGTTTTGTTATGTCGCTGACCTGTAACTTGCTGAACGTATCCTCAAAGTAGACAATCAACTCGTCAAACAGTGCTTTCGCCTCTGCAGTTGTTAGATAAGACTGATTATCAAATACATCGAAAGTCATATTAATCTGTTCAATCTCTGCATCCGACAGATCTCCCGGATCGGTCAGAGCCATCGTCATTTTCCAAAGATACGTCTCGGACTTTTCGTCATCCTCCTTATCACATGAGACAAACACCACACTCATCAAACCGGCCAACAATATGGCCAAAAAAGATTTCACTTTCATTTTTCTCTATTCTACAATAAAATTTCACTATATTTTCAACACCGTATCCGGTACCATTCGCAAAACTATACAAAAAAGCGGTACAACAAATATTCAAAATCAACTCTCCCGATTTTTCGTTATTTTTGTTCTAACATTCATCTTCCAAAACAAAACAGACTTATGATTTATACGATATGGTTATTGACCGGAGCCGTAATCGGAGCGATCGTAGCCTTTTTGGCCAGTCGGCCGACATTGAAACGCTACGAACAGACCGAAAGCGGATTAAAAAACGAATTGGACATAAAAAACGGACAACTGATTGACTTAAACCGTCAGGTCGCCGAGAGCCGTACACAATGCCGGGCCCTCGAAGAGCGAATCGCCATTATGCAGCAAACCTACGAACGCGAGGAGCTTCGCCGCAAAGAGGAAGAGACCACCCGGATACAGCAACAGCAGGTGGTATTCAAGAATCTGGCCAATGACATCCTGGAAGAGAAGAGCCGCCAGTTTAAACAGACCAACAGCGAATCGCTCGAACAGTTGCTAAAACCTTTCCGAGAAAATCTGGAAAGTTTCCGCAAACGGGTCGACGAGGTGTACGACAACGAAGCCCAACAACGCTTTTCGCTGAAAGAGGAGATCCGTCGGCTGAACGAAGCCAACCTTCGCATGTCCGAAGAGGCCAACAACCTGACACAGGCCCTCAAGGGAAATTCGAAAGTGCAGGGCGACTGGGGCGAGATGATCCTCGACACAATTCTCGGAGGCTCCCATCTGATCAAGGGAATTCACTATTTCACACAGGAAAACCTCAAGGACGAAGCCGGGAACAACCTGCGCCCCGACGTGATCCTCAACCTTCCGGGCGGCAAACAGATCGTCATCGACTCAAAGGTATCTCTCACAGACTACGTTGCTTATACCGAAAGTACTACGGCCGAAGATGCTTCCAAAGCAATAAAAAACCACCTTCGTTCAGTCCGCAGCCACATCAACGAACTGGGCAGCAAACGCTACCAAACATTAGTCAACTCTCCGGATTTCGTAATCATGTTCATTCCGAACGAACCGGCCTTTCTGCTTGCCCTGCAACAGGAACCCGGACTGTGGAACGAAGCCTACGATAAAAAGGTGATTGTCAGCAGCCCGACGAACCTTTTCGCCCTACTGAAACTGGTCGACGACCTTTGGAAGCGCGACAGTCAAAACAAAAATGCCATTGCCATCGCCACAGAAGGAGCCAACCTATACGACAAATTAGTCGGCTTCACAGAAACCCTTACGGATTTGGGCCGCAGTATCACCAAGACAGGAGAAAAATACGAACAGGCTATCAATCAACTCAAAACGGGAAGGGGGAACCTGATTCGACGAGCCAATAAACTCAAGGACCTTTTAAATGCGACCAAAAGTATGCCGGCCAAATTTGCCGATTACGAGGATACGGAATCCTCACAACTTTCTCCAGACCCAACGGCCGTTACTACCCCACCTATTGACAAGACGACCGAATAAAACAGGGAATCTATAACTAAATACCGTTCCCAAAGCACGGATAACTTGTTGTCAGTTATCAGGACAATTTTTCAATTTTTTGATCCGTCGTAGAATCCACAATCGCATATCGTTTCTCCAATCACAAAAAAGCGGAGTATCCTTTCCTTCCGGGATACTCCGCTATACAATAATGTAAAAAACAGTCCTTAAAAACTATTTTTTAGCCTCTTCAACAGAAACTTTACGGAACTCTTTCAGCAGTTTAGAAAGCTCCAAAGCTGCTTTACGAGCACGAGTTCCAGCTGCTTTGTTGTTCTTTTCAACTTGAAGATCAGCATTTTCCGTAAACAATGCGATCTGCTCTTTGATCTGATCAACCAACTGTTTCATAGTTCATTAAGATTAATAGTTAAACACGTCTTTTTTATTGGAATCTTTAAAATGCAAAACCCGATAGAACCCTCAAGAATAGATAGGTCCGCTTTTATGCCTCTAAATCATTCAATGATGCAAATATAACAAATATCTTGAATTAAAAAATTGAAGGCCTTTATTTTTTGATAAAGGCCTTCAATTTTTTAGCGTTTCCAAATAAAGCGATAATTGAATCGACGGTTCGGAGCTGTATCACCATCCGTACAGAACGAAATAGGATCTTTCAATTCAGCCGGATTGTCACTCCATTTGAAATCGAAAACAAAGGCATCGGCGGTCAAACCAAGCAAATCACGCGGCACTGAAATCTCCAACTTATTTTCAGAATAAGCCATCGGCAATTCAGCCACCTCTACCCATTCGGATTTCGACTCATCGTAACGCATCAATGTTGTCGTCTCTTCATCTTTAATCTGTTTATTGATCAGGAAGTCATATCCATACCAACCTGTCGAAGAGTTATTATCCGCATCGATCACAAGCAGCATCCAATTCGAATCAGTACATGGAGTCAACGGTGAAGCCGTTTCGGCAAAGAACGATACATTTTCTTCATTTACAGCCACTTTTGCAGTAATAATATCGTTACGTCCCGAATTATTCGTATAGTGGAGTCCGCCATATCCCTTAGCGTCCCGGTGCGTTACGTCACCTTTTGTATCCCGGAATTCAATCTTCACCTTGTTCCAATCCGAGAATTTACCGTCAATTTTCGTCTTGGTATATCCCGAATGTTCCGGAATCGGACGTACACCTTTATACTTACGCAGATTCTGTGCCATCTGCATGTAATAGTTGTCCGTGTACCCGCCTTTCATCGGCTGAATCCCCCGATTGAACTCCATATTATATTGATCAACAAAGAAGAACGGATTTTCCCGTCCCAACCACAAGGTCTTTTTGGTCGGTCCTCCGGGTTGATATTTTCCTGCCGTCCATTCGTTCCAGTCGTTGATATAGAGGAATTCTGGATTTGCAGCCAACGCCTCATCCCAACGCTCTTGGAAATAGATTCCATAGTGAGTCGGATTCTTTACGGTTTTTCCAAGCCAGGGCACATAAGCCTCTTTAGGCATATCGTACTCATCAAGTTCAGGCTCACCAAACTCACGAGACCATGATTTTCCTACCCCCACAGGATCGCCAGGAACCATCGTTACGGGGTGCTGAGCTGGAGTTACAGCCGCTTGTTCACGCTTGCCGTTGTGCAACGACAACAGCTCTTCGGGTTTCATCGCCTTAACTTTAGGATCGGCCAAACTGTATCCGAAACTCCAGTTGTCTTCCGTTCCGACAAACCGTTCTCCGGCCCATTCATAATAACCCCACCACATGGTCCGCAACGTAAAGAAGTTCTTCACGTCATCCGAATAATCCTTATAGAATTTTTCGGTATAGTAAGGATCTCCGTAGTGAGGATTATTTTTATTGGTGACAGCATCCTCATCGTAGTGCAAGTTGGGGTTCGGGGTATCTTGTCCGTTAGCGTCATATTTCGGACGGCCGTTGTAAAGCAACAGCGGTTTGCCATCCCAGTAGAACCACAAATCGGGATATTGATTCTTCTCATAGATGCGCTCGTACAGATCCTGAACGACCGTAATTACCGGCCCGTTGAAGGCCCAGAAACAGAACTTGGGCACTTTATTTCCTTCGGCTTTCATCTGTTGCATGGTACGGAAAATCACATCCCATTCATCCCAATAGCGCACCGCATTGGTCACGTCCATGATCATCACATCCACACCGGCATCGGCCAACATCGAGATATCCTTACGGATCACCCACTCGTCCTGACTCAGGAAGTAGCCCATTTCAGGTTCTGCATAGTGATATGATCCTTCTGTCCACAACGGATGATTTGCATCGAGACGAGCTTTCGGATCCTGTTCCAAAATTTTTGTCACATCAGCCGTATAGGGGCTCTTCAAATTGGCCAAACCTTGCGTATGCCACGTGATGTAAAAAATTCCGACTACACGACGTTGGTCATTTTTGACTGGTCCGACCTCTTCATAAGAGGGCATCGTACGCCCGAGTGCATCGGTCGCCACCCAAGTATCCGGATAAATATCGCGATATTCACACGAATCTTCCGCTGCTGTTTGAGAGCCTTGGGTACACGAACTTCCGAAAACCGATACGGCAGCACACAAACCTGCCGCAACGAAATAAATACTTCTTTTTTTCTTCATTTTCGTTAAGTTTAGGTTACCTAAAAACACAAAAAAATTGTTACATACAAATATAGCTCATTTCAGTAGCATCACAAACCATACACCCTTTAATTTCTTTTTCAACAGCAAATTAAACATTTTTCACCCCTTGCGTTATATTTTAACCACATTTTTATTAACTTGCAGAAACAAAAGATAAGTTTATGGAAAAAACTCCATCATCATTTCCACCTGTCCGCCGACAGGACCGGCTATGGTCTGAAACAGCCGCCCGAGAGCTGCTAAATTCCGGTGAGTTCGGGACGCTCTCAATGTATGGAACCAACGGATATGGCTATGGCATCCCCATCAGTTATGTCACGGAAAACGATTCGATCTATTTTCACTGTGCACCAGAAGGCTACAAACTCGATTGTCTGCGAGCCAACAATCGAGTCTGTTTCACCGTAGTTGGCCATACCCATGTCATCATAGGTGGCTTCACCACCGAATACGAATGCGTAATGGTCTTCGGTAAAATTAACACTAACCTCTCTCCGGAAGAGAAACAACACGCACTCGAACTGCTGAGTGCCAAATATAACCCAGGATACGAACAACAGACCGCCCGATACATCGCCAAGTCGTTTCACCGCACCTTTGTTCTCCGTTTGGACATCGAACATCTATCAGGAAAAACGAAAAGTATCAACCATAAATAAAACTTTATCATTATATAAGTCATGCAGCAAATTGACCCCACACAAGTAACAGACAACTTCATTTCCCTCATTGGCAAAGAATGGATGCTCATTACAGCAGGTAACCTCAGCTCTTTTAACACGATGACTGCATCGTGGGGCGCAGTTGGTTACTTATGGAACCGTCCCGTCGCCTTTATTTTCGTTCGTCCGGAACGCTATACGTTTGAATTTATCGAACGAAACGACAGGTTCACCCTCTCATTCCTCGGTGACACACACCGTGAAGCCTATAAAATATGTGGTTCTCGTTCCGGCCGCAACACAAACAAAATTGAAGAAGCAAATTTACATCCGCTTGTAACACCTTCGGGTCTCGTAACGTTCGAAGAGGCTCGTCTCACTCTCGATTGCCAGAAAATCTATACTACACCGATCCAAAAGGATTCGTTCATAGATCCAGCCATCTACAAACAATGGTATGGAGGGACTCACGGCGGAGACCACAAACTCTACATCGGAGCCATTAACGAATGTTATGTTCGGTAACAAAAAACAGCTTTACGTCATTCATCATAAACGAATATATATGTTAACCGAAATACACACATCGCTATTTTTGATTATTTTTTAACAAAATTATCTTTTCCCAATACGCCTATTTGTTTTTAATTTAAAAAAAATATATATTTACTCAATGAATTTTCTAACACTTTAAGACTACTAACACGTAAGAACCATTAAATCAAACATTATACTATTAACAAACTAATAAACTAATTATGAGAAAGTTTTTACCTAAAATCTCGTACATGGCTGCCATACTGCTCGCAGGTGCAATTTCTTGGCAGTGTAATGATGACAAAGTGTGGGATGAACCAGCCATCGGAAGTCTGGGAGATCTGGAGTACTCTATGACATCATCTGGAGGGACAAAGACCCTCACGTTCAATACGACTGTTGCTTGGAATGCGACGGTTAATTATGTCAACGGAAGTGGTGATCAAACGTGGTGTACAATTTCTCCAACAAGCGGTCCTGCAGGAGAAAATCAAATTACAGTTACTGTAGCACCTACAGAATCTTACGACACACAAGTAGCAGAGATTGTAATTAATGCCGGAGGTGCAACCAAAACGTACAAATTCACCCAAAACTATAAATATATCTTAAACGCAGATACGACGACATTCGCCGATCTATCTTTCGAAGAGACCATAATCTCTATACCTGTCGAAAGCAATATCGACTATTCCATCGAATATGATCCGGAATCTTCACAAGATTGGATTACCCCTGTTGACTCAAAAGCCGCTCCTGTTCAGGACACACTCTATTTCCAAATAGCAACTTACCAAAGTGGATTGGATATTCGTGAAGCCAATATTATTTTGAGCAACTCCCAATTGGGTATGGAACAAGTAATATACGTTTCACAGCTTCCTGGTCCATCATTAACAGTAACTCCTGCGTCTCCAGAAATAGATGGCAAAAAGCAATCTGTAACAGTCGAATTATTGTGTAGTATGGACTGGACCATTACTCCCGAAGATGACTACGACTGGTGTACGATTGACATCACTTCAGGAGAAAGAGGTGAACATGAAATTACGTTTGACTGTCAAGAGGCAATCACCCAAGCACGTACAGCGATCTACAAAGTTCAAGCAGATACGATGATCCGGGAAATTGTCATCAAACAGACTGAACAAGGTGTTGAAAACGGATATTATGTTTACGAAGGAGCAGTAGCCGACACTCCAACTCCAACAATGGTGCATGCAGGAAAGCAACTGTACGCATTCTACTCCTACCCATTATCCGTATCTGGACAGGCCAATGTATACAGCGGCACGGTTTACTCAGATGCAGGATGGACTCAAGAAGAACCTATTTATATCCGTATGAATTTGCCTGCTCCTGCCAATAGCGTAAAATTATCTATTTCATCTAACAGCTGGAATGGCAATGACATGAGATTCCAAGTATACGCATGGAATAAGGATGTGACAACCTCTATGAAATCTGAACCAATCATTGACAATATTATTAAACACGAAGCTTCTATTCACAAAGAATTCCTTGAAAAAGGTCAGATCGTACCTGGCTGCGTAGATATTCTCGTTGCACTGAAAGGTTCTGTTGATGGCACATTCGGCTATTGGTCATGGAATGCAGTCAATAAAGACATTGTTAAAGGAATCTGGAGTGGAACTTCTGTAATCAGCGATCGTATTCCAGAACTCTATTTCGTATATGACACAGAAGTCAACGATATTCCACAGGTTGCATACCGGACTTCTGATGACGAGGGCGAGACATGGTCCGATCAAAAAGCATGTGCATCATCTGTAAACGGAGTATTGCTTAACTACAAAGCCTCTGCAAAAAATATCAAGATTCACAACGTACGCGACTACTATGCAACGTTCGATATGGGCGATAACAATGTTTACATTGCAAAAGCAGATGCAATTGACGGCGAATGGAAATTGTGGAACGGTTCTGCATGGGTAGCATGGTATGAAACAACAACAATGACTCCGATTATGCAAAGCGAAACTCCCGTATCGTTGGTGATCAACAACGGAACAGTATACGTTTATTACATGGATGGTCCTGCTCTCAAAGTAGCAACCGCAAGCAATAACAACAACTGGCCTGCAAACTTATCATCTTCTTCCACTGCATATGAATTCGCAGTCGCAAATGCAGCTGAAGATACAGAAGAAGACGCCGAAGAGGTATGGAACTATCCTAGTGAAATCGACGTAAAAGTCCACACAGGTGGCAATTTTGTTGCTACTTATGTAGATGCCGTTCGCTCTATCGGAACGTTGACTTCGACCGACGGAACAAACTTCGAACTTGGAAAATCACTCACTCCACTGGAAACATATTACATGTGGGCTGGAGCCAAAGGTATCAGCTACTCTGTAAGCGAAACCAACGGAGTCGTTCCTAGCGATGCTCACATGATCTATGCAATAACCGAAGGTACACAAGGTTTGTATACATTCCCTACTAAATAACGTATTAAATATTTCAAATGCAGAGGAGGCCCCATCAGGAGCCTCCTCTTTTTTTACCCTTTTATCACAATCCAAACTCCCTGAAAAAACATTATTTACAAAAAGAATTCGCTCTATTTTTTTGTTTTGCAGAAAATCACTATCTTTGCAAGCCCGTAAAATCGGGTAATGGATCACAACATTAAGTATTAATTTAAACAACTAAACACTGTGGAGTCACTAAGCTACAAAACAATCTCCGCCAATGCCTCGACCGTCACCAAAGAATGGGTGCTGATCGACGCAACGAATGCGGTATTGGGTCGTCTCGCTGTACAGGTAGCCAAAATCCTGCGCGGTAAAGACAAGCCGAGTTTCACTCCCCATGTCGATTGCGGTGACAATGTCATCATTATCAACGCCGACAAAGTGAGACTCACCGGTAAAAAGTTGACGAATAAGGAGTATGTTCGTCATTCGGGTTATCCGGGAGGCGTGCGGACCACTACACCCGCCGAGTACCTCAAAAAGAAACCCGAATTTCTCATTGAAAAAGCCGTGAAAGGTATGCTGCCTCGCACTCGTTTGGGAGCCGCTCAACTGCGTAACCTGAAAGTGTATGCCGGCAACGAACACCCTCACGCCGCTCAAACTCCGAGAACCATCAATTTAAACGAGATTAAGTAATGAGTATGGAAGTTGTAAACAGCGTCGGACGTAGAAAAGCTGCTGTAGCTCGCGTTTACGTGAAACCCGGTAAGGGAAACATTACGATCAACCACAAACCGCTGGCCGCTTACTTTCCTCTGGAAATTTTCCAGTATGTCGTAAAACAACCTCTGTTGGCTACCAACACAGCTGAAAATTATGACATCACCATCAACCTCGTAGGTGGAGGAATCAAAGGTCAGGCAGAAGCCGCTCGTCTGGGTATCGCCCGTGCACTCTGCGAAATCGATGCAGAAATGCGCCCGATCCTCAAGAAGAACGGTTTCATGACTCGCGACCCACGCGAAGTTGAACGTAAGAAACCCGGTCAACCCGGAGCACGTCGCAAGTTCCAGTTCAGCAAACGTTAATACGTTCGCCGAGCACAGAACGGGTACAAATTCCAGAGACTGCATCATATTATGCACTACTCTGAGATTGCCCTTCTGCGGAAAATCGCTCGGACTGTTCGATACACTACCGATGCGATTGATGTAAAGAGATTAATTAAAATTAGATTTAACAATCAGAAACAATGCCAAGAACTGATTTTAATCAATTACTGGAGGCCGGAGTACACTTCGGTCACTTGAAAAGAAAATGGAATCCTAAAATGGCTCCTTATATCTTCATGGAGAAAAACGGGATTCACATCATCGACCTCCACAAAAGTATCGTGAAGATCGATGAGGCCGCTGCCGCCCTCAAACAAATCGTTAAAAGTGGCCGTCGCGTGTTGTTCGTAGCGACGAAAAAACAGGCCAAAGAGGTCGTGGCTGAAAAAATTTCGGCCATCGGTATGCCTTATGTTACCGAACGTTGGCCGGGCGGAATGCTTACAAACTTCCCCACAATACGTAAAGCCGTCAAAAAGATGGCTACCATCGACAAATTCACCGCTGACGGAACTTATGACAACTTCTCCAAAAGAGAAAAATTGCAAATCAGCCGTCAACGTGCCAAACTCGAAAAGAACCTCGGTTCCATCGCAGATCTGACGCGTCTTCCTGCTGCAATTTTCGTCGTTGATATCCAAAAAGAGGCCAATGCTGTTAAAGAAGCTAAACGGTTGAATATTCCTGTATTCGCAATGGTTGATACTTGTTGTGATCCGACAGATATCGATTACGTGATTCCTGCGAACGACGATGCAACGAAATCAATCGCCGTCGTATTGGATGCCGTTACAGCAGCCATTGCAGAAGGTCTCGCAGAACGGAAATTAGAAAAGGAAAAAGAGGCTGCTAAAAACGAAAAAGAAAAAGATGCAAAACCTCGCATCAAAAAAGCAGCTAAAACCGAAGCCGTAAAGGTTAACGAAGGGAAAGATGCTGCCGCAGCCGAAGAAGAGGTTGCACCAGCATCTGAAACTTCGGAAGCAAACGAGGTAAAAGAGCCGGCCGATGCCGAGTAATTAACTTAAAAAAAAGAATATTATGGAAATCAAAGCTGCCGATGTAGCCAAGCTCCGTAAAATGACGGGAGCCGGCATGATGGACTGTAAAAAAGCCCTGATCGAAGCAGAAGGAGATTATGCCAAAGCTCAGGATATCATCCGCGAAAAAGGTAAATTGGTCGCTGCCAAACGTGCAGACCGTACAGCAAGTGAAGGTGTTGTTGTATCCAAGATCGTAGGAGATAAAGGTTACATGCTCTGTCTGGCTTGCGAGACCGACTTCGTAGCTAAAAACGCTGAATTTGCGGCATCGGCCAACGAAATCTTGGACATCGCAATCAAAGTCGACGCCCCAGACCTCGATACCTTGAAAGCAACTGCCGTAGACGGACGCACAGTAGCAGACAAAGTAACAGAGAAGTCAGGTCAAACCGGAGAAAAAGTCGAATTGGTACACTATTCGAAAATTCAAGCTCCGATGTGTGTCACTTACATCCACACCAACCACAAGTTGGGAACCCTGATCGGTTTCAATAAAGAGATCAGCATGGAAGTAGCCAAAGACGTAGCTATGCAGGCTGCCGCTATGGCTCCGATTTCGATCAGCCGCGAAGACTGCGATCCTGCAATCATCGAACACGAACGTGCAATCGGACGCGAACAAGCTCGCTTGGACGGCAAACCTGAAGCCATGTTGGATAAAATTGCCGAAGGAAAGGTTAATAAATTCTTGACAGAAAATACGTTGTTGAGTCAGCCTTTGGTAAAAAACAACAAATTGTCAGTTGCAGCCTATATCAAACAAGATAACGCTGAAGCTACAGTTGTTGCATACAAACGCTTCTCTCTGAACGATTAAAGTTAAGTTGATAAACTCAAAAAACAGAAGGTATTCTTTGTGAGTACCTTCTGTTTTTTTATACTTTTTGATATTCTATATCGAAACCCCAGAGGCTTTCGATCACCGTATAACTCATATTAGCGATCATTTTTTTTTGCAGATCGTTGATAAAATTATACACACATAATATTGTCAAATAAAAAAAAAGATTTAACTTTGGTTCGTAGTTAGAAACCAAATTAATTTACATACTAAATTCAAAAAACCTTGTTTATGAAAAAGTGCCTAAGACTTAGCATTTTACCACTTTTGTTTGCGGCCATTCTGTTCAGTTCTTGTAAGGATGACGCAAAAAAAGGAAATCCAAATCCGATAATCTCCGTCACAGTAGAAGATGCGGATGTACTTTTGGATCAAGAGAACAAACGAATCGACATTTTGTTTTATAAATATCGTTCGCTAAATGCAGTAGAAGCAACGTTCAAATTGGTAGACGGAGCTTCAATGTATACTCCGCTGGGTAAGAATCCTGTAACATTGGACCTTTCTGGAGTTTGGGGATCAACTATCGTTATCCAAACAGGAGATGATCTTGTCTACTACAATGTATACGGAGAAATTGATTATCCTTTGATGGGAATGAATCTTACTGCCGATAATGGAGAAGCAATAGGTGTGGCAACAATCGACCAAAACCTAAAAAACATTACCGTCAAATTTAGAAATGTTGCTGATCTTACTAACGTTAGTTGTGAATATATTGTTAGTAAAAATGGAGGTGCTATGGTATCCCCTGAAACAACAACTTGTACATTAGATATGACAAAATCAAATATGGTTACGTGTTCTTCAACACGAGGTGGAACGATTACCTATACGATTAAACCAGCGTCATCACCGAAAGACAATGTACCGGCAGGATGGGAAGAAGTAACAGATCGTAATCTACCTTCTTATATGGCTCTTTATATGACTAATGATTTTCATGGAAATAATGCCTATGCTTTAATAGCAGATACACGTGCTAACTTTTCTGTAATGAGCAAAGGTATCAAAAATCTAATGACAGTTCCCCAGTTTTATGAAGAAGATCCAACTGCAACTGTCATTATCAATGGTAGTGCAACAGATGATTTAATTGTCGTGGAAGGGCAAATTGTTAATGAAGGGACAAGCGGTTCTCCGACAGCATTCGGTGTTACAAAATATGGTAACACATTAATTGGGGGCACAGGATGGAAAGTATCATGGCAAGAAGCAAAACAAAACGATTCTGTTGCATATTACGCAATGTATGGCACCAATGCTTTAATTACCGATGGTACAAGATCCGGTAACTTAAACAATGTAGACTTAGATGCACGCTCAGCAATTGGCCGCAGTCTTATCACGAACGATGACCCGGGATACTATGTATTCTTTGTTTCTGAAATGTATAATAATTCCCCGGGGGTAACCGTAAAACAAGTTGGCGACATTATGGCTGAATGGGGCTGTTATAATGCAATCAATTTACAAGGGGGATCTGGCTCATCAATGCACGTAAATGGTCAACCGACTATTACGCCCCAAAAAGGACTTGATGCACATAAATCAATTGGCTGTGTAGGCGTTCTGAAATAAGTAACACTACATAAAGAGAAAAAGGGACATAACAAATGTTATGTCCCTTTTTCTCTTTACCCCCCCTCTTAAAATAACCATTACAAATCTTTTTTAAATGAGAAACGACAAAATAATTTGCGAATATCTTGTCTGAAAGGAAAAAATAATATAACTTTGGTTCTGGATTGAAACCAATAAATAATTTATTATACTAAATTAAAAACCTTGTCTATGAAAAAGTACCTACAATTCTGTTTAATGTTTTTAGTCGTCTTGGCCATGGGCTTCTCATTAGGTTCATGTAAAGACGAGAACGAAGGCAGCGGGTCACCCAATCCTTTATTGGGAGTACAAGTTGATTTAACAGAAATAGACTCTACAGCCATCGCACTTGTAGATATTGATCAAGCTAATAAACTTGTCACTATTTCATTAAGCAAAACTGTAACCGATTTATCTGCAGTTCCAGTTTCTTTTGATCTTGTAAATGGAGCATATTTGTACTCGCCATACGTAACAAACCCTGTACTCATGGATCTGACAGACGAAACAGGAGTAAATATCGCAACAGGAGATAACATTGTCTGCTATAAAATTATCGCACAAGAAGACCAAGCGTTAAACGGATTAAAAGCGACAGCCAATGGAGTTGAGGGTATTGTTAGTATCAATCAAGCAAGCAAATTAATTGATATATGCTTTGAAGATAACGAAGTAGATCTCAGTAATGTAAACCTTGAATTTGATCTTTCCCCTGTTTCTTCAATGGTAAGTCCATCGACTCCTACAGCAACAATGGATCTTACCGCCGACACTTCCTACATCAACGTTTATAACGAATTTAAGGGTGAAATTGAATATAAAGTAATCTGTTGGAATTATCCTGCAGGTGGAATTATGAATATCAATGAATATTCTGACGTAACTGTTACTGAAGGAACTGAAGGTGAATATCAAATTCAAACTACAGGTACGAATCCAGCCGTTCTTACAAATCGATATCCGATTTCATACGGTATGATAATGGAATTTGAATACAAATCGGATGCCGATCTGGGCCGGCCGGTATTTAGCCTCGACCTGAATAATAAAGATCTTCAGATTAGAGGATACGAACTTGATGCAACAAGTGACTGGAAAACTATTACCATTGATATCAGCCCACTTTATTTCGATGCAGCCAAAGTATTGGGTAGCGGTTACACAATCCACATGGCATTAGGTGAAGATGTTCCTGAAGGAACCAATATTTCGATCCGAAACTTTACTATCCGCGAACGTAACTTTAATGAAGAAATGCAAATTGAAATGGGTTATTGGCCTTTATTTACAACAGGTAAAGGACAAAATAATTGTGATGTCACCAACCTAACCACTGACGATGCTTTCCCAACCGTTCAGTTTAGCATTACGGGTGACGGAAAAGACCCATATCAACCAGCTGTCACTCACGAAGAAGATATCACGGTAGATATGAACCAAATTTATTTCTACTATAAGAGTGAAACATCGTTTACTCAACAAGTATTCATGCGTGCTGTTGATGACACGTGGTCATTCCGCTTCGCAGAAGGTGAGGAAGCTGTAACTTACGATAAAGCAGAACAGAAGCCTGGATTACGTTATACATATGAGCCTTCTGACATATGGACTTGCGTCCACTTCGATGCAAGCTATGCATTTAGCGTTGTCTTTGGTGCACACAGTGATGCAGGTGCTGGAAATAACTCGATCCGTTGGGATCCGGAAGATATTGGAACAGCTGGTAAATCAATCATCTATCGTAATATCCGGTTCGTGGAAGCTTCTTACGAAGACTAGATTTTGAAACTAGAACCATAAAAAAGAAAAGGGCCTCATCGAGGTCCTTTTCTTTTTTCAAATATACAGGAAATAAGTCAAATACTATTCAAATACCAAATCTACTTCTATGGATATTTATGCCTGTTAACTAATCAAGAGAAACTGATATTACACGTTCCAACTCAACATACCATAAATATCCTTGTATTTTCCTATATCCCATTTGTTTCAATAATCTAATATATTCTTGAAGTTGCCGAACATATTTGGTTTGTTCATTTCGACCAAACTTATAATCGATAACAACAGCCTCACTCCCTTTAATTAAAACCCGATCCGGACGTCGTGTCTCCCCTCCTCCGGGTAATAAAATTGCATGCTCATTTCGAACCTCTGTCCACTTCGGATCAAACCATGACGCGATAATCGGATCTTGTAAAGCCTTATCAATACGCCTTTGGATATGAACCTTTTCACTTTCAGAAATCACACCTTCTAGACACATCTGCTCCAACCTTTTCATTGCCTCTTCCCTATCCGAAACATATTCAAAAAGTTTATGCATAAGTATTCCATAACTTCGCAGACCCGACACCTGATTATATGCCTCCTCCTTTTCAGATGATATAGCAACAAGATCGGCATTTTCCGTTGTTTCTTCCGTTAACTGTTTTTCGATATCAAAATAACGGTCTGTCTCAAAACTAAAGCTCAACTTTTTATCATATGGCATAATCGGATACTCCGTCACATAATGTATTTGGGTGCTCTCTGTATCATTCAGATACATCGGCTGACCAAAATGATAAATTACATCATTGTTAATCTGTTCAATGGTTCCTTCCAACGTACCAACCTTAACTTTATCCTGCTGCATGTTCTCCCGAATAGCCTGGTAGACCAACTCTCCGACATGGTTCGTTCGATTCACTTGGGGCTGCATCAAATACAACTCATCAACAGCCCGTGTCACAGCGACATACAATAAGTTAACGTTATCAATATGAGACAATATCAATTCCTGAAAATAGTCACGCGCAAAATATGAACCGGACAACAGTTTTTTGTTCCAACGAAGCGGGAGATCACCCAAATGAGAGAAAGGCTCCGTATCACTTTTCGACCAGATCAAGCTTCCTTTACGAGGCTCCAAACTCCAATTACAATATGGAATTATTACAGCTTTATATTGTAATCCTTTGGATTTATGAACCGTAATTACGTTGATTGCATTACGCGTTTGAGGCAGGGCTATCGATTGCGCCGCCCCCGATTCCTCCCACCACGAAACGAACAACGGCAAATCTGCAACACGCGAAGTTGCAAAGCGATGGATCTGATCCTCGAATGCTTGCAAATAAGCAATCTCTCCCGTATGCTCGGAGAGATTGTAATGTATGACAACCTTTTCAAAGGCCTCTTCGATGGAGTCTGTGCGCAGTTCATGGAAAAAATCCACCTCCCCAGACGAGAGCATCTCTTCAAATAGTTTTCCAAGAAAACGATTGTAGACGGCTCTGCTGACGGTATCCTCAGAGTCAAGAACCAATCTGAAAACAGCTACAATAAATCCAATTACAGGAGAACTGCCAATCTGTAAAGCCTCCTGCGTAACTACGTCATACACATACGGGGCATCGGAATGCTCCGACTTGTAATCGAGTAATTGCTGAGCTACGGCAACCCCTTCCGCATTCGTTCGAACCAATACAGCTATATCGCCCGGCATATATCCACGCTGCTGCAACTCTTCGATAACTTCAATAACGTAAGGCTTAGCCGTATGCATGCTTTGATCGTAAGAGACTACACGCACATATCCAGAACCCGCCGCTGCATGCGGCTGTTGCATATGTCCTTCATAGGCTTGCCGAAGCATATCCATTGACGCATCACGATCTTTTTTTGAAAGGAATCCGGCATCTGAAGCCTCTTGTAAAAGTTCATTCAGAATCCGATTGTCTTCTGACACACACCACTCGATCATATGATTGTTGAACTCTACCACCCGCTCCGCACTTCGATAATTCGTATCCAGTGAACGAAAATCCACCGTTCCGAATCCTTCCTCTACATAACGTCCCAAGATACGCCAATCTCCCCCTCTCCACCGATAGATAGATTGTTTAATATCCCCCACCAACAATACGGGCATATCTTCCTGTTGCGCCACAGCATTTTCCAACAACGGTTTAAAGTTGTTCCACTGTTGCAACGAAGTATCTTGGAACTCGTCAATCATGAAACGATCGAACATGTTCCCGGCTTTTTCATATATAAATGGAGTATCGTTCCCTTCTATCAACTTTTCGATAATAGATCCCGACTCAGAGATCGGAACAACATGCTGCTCCCTGCACAACTCCGAAACACATTCGGCAAGGTCATGCAACAAAGCAAATCCACGATAATTGGAACGAACCAATTCGGCCGAATTCAAAAAACGGATCTGCTTGTCATACAAATGACACAGACGTATAAGCAAATCTCGTAGATGCGGAACAAGTGCCCGTAGTTCTTCTTTGTTTTTAGACTTCGCTGACACCCACTTATCCTCATTTTCCAGAGCATCACTAACCCGCTTTCCGTAAGGAGCTATCTCTCCGTTGTTTACTTTTACAAAATAGCTCGTACATCCTTGATTCCCGTAAGCAAAATCAGACGGCTCGAAACCTGCACTACGAATCGTCGTCAAAGCATCCAAAGCTATTTTCCGCATCTGTTCTCTGATTGCGGCACTCTGTTTGATGATTGTCCGTACCGCATTGATAAACGTTTCTGCATCAGGATTTGACGAAACGATACTCTTATAACGTTCCCTGAAAAGTTCCCCACCCAAAGTAACGATCTCGCTTCGTATATCCCACTTTCCATCATCCTCAATCTTCTCTTCTGCGAACCTTACAAGCCATTTACGTAACCTGTCATCCGTCGCAATCCGATCGATAAGCCGATCTGCAGCTCCGTCCAACAACGATTCCGTCTGTAATTCGAGATTGAAATTGATGTCAATTCCCAGCTCTCTAAGAAAAGCACGTATGATCCGCTGAAAAAACTTGTCGATTGTCAACACGGAAAACCGACTATAATCATGTAAAATATAGGTACGTGCAAGTGTAGCACGTCTGCGGACCTCTGGTTCAGACAACTCGAGATCATGACACAGATCCTTCAAATAATCACTTTTCGAACCCGATGCCAAACGGTCGATCTCTTCGACAATGCGTCGTTTCATCTCTTCAGTCGCCTTGTTCGTAAAAGTAACCGCCAGAATATTCCGATAACACATCGGATCTCGGACAATACTCCTCACATAGGCATATGCCAATTGATAAGTCTTACCCGAACCTGCCGATGCGCGTAATATTTTCACATTTGCCATGACGCGAACCTTTCGTTACAGGCTTTAAAGATAGAGAAAAAGATCCGAACAACTTCCAATCTATCAAAGGAGTTTTTGTACGCGCTACCGGAATCGGACTTGCAGCACTTTCAAATACCTCCTCATGTAACAAATCACCAAAATATACGTTAGTACAATATAAATTGGAAAATCCGAGCGAAAAGAGTTATATTTGTAAACGAATAAACTTTCGATGTCATGAAACGATTGTTGATACTCAGCCTCATTTTAGGAAGTTGCATCCAGCTGGCTTCCGCCCAGAAACAGATCAAGAGCGAAAAACCGCTGTACTTCTCCAAAACCGAATTCAGCGGGAATCTGAGCGTGCGTCTGATCCATTCAGACACGGCCCGTATCGAAATCGAACTGAATGACGCTCAAATCAATCAGTTGAATTGGACAATCAAAGACAGCTGTCTCACCGTGCGATTAAAACCCGGCACACAAAATAAAGGCAACGGAAATGTAACCGTATACTACAATAACATTGATGCACTCAAAGCCTCCGAAGCAAAAATTACCAGTACAGACACATTAGATGCACTGATGATGGATATCGAGCTGCAGTCGGGAGCAACAGTATCCGCTCCGGTCGATGTAAAGGATTTATATTTGAAAATAGGTGGAAACTCAACTGCCGACATCTCCGGCACGACAAAGTACCTCACGCTGATTGCTGGAGCCAAATCCAAAGTGGATTGCCGAAATCTTCAAGCTACAGATGTTCGTGTCGAAGCTGCATCGGCTGCTGAAACTTACGTTTATGTTTCGGAACGCCTGCAAATATCATCGGGTACAGGAGCTGCTGTATTCTACAAAGGTTCACCAGAGATTATCCGATCCACCTCGAAAATGATGGGTTCGATCAACAACATCGGAGAATAGGTTCTCGCAGCCTACATGCTGCTATCCGGAATGCATCCCAAACGAGGATACGATGAACAGCTTTCTATCCGAAGTAGCCTCATATCTTTATGACCGATATGGCGACGACATTTCGTCGCTGAAAATGATTTTCCCCAACCGTCGAGCACAACTCTTTTTCTGCGATGCGCTCATGAAAAAGATTCGTCGTCCGGTATGGCAACCCACATTCGTGAGTATACAGGAACTTATGGAGAACATTTCCGGTCTCCATACGAGCGATCGGATCAAACTGATCGTCGAATTATACAAGATCTACTCGCAACATCATCGGGAAAATTTCGATTCATTCTATTTTTGGGGTGATATGTTGCTCTCCGACTTCGATCAGATCGACAAATATCTGATTCCGGCCGATGCACTGTTCGTCAACATCCACGACCTGAAAATTCTCGAAAGCGACCTTTCGTACCTGACACCGGAACAAAGGGCTATTATCACTCGATTCTGGACAAATTTCGGCTCAGAAGAGACACTCTCCGAAGAGAAAAAACACTTTTGGGATATCTGGAAATCACTGTCTGAAATTTACCACCAATTCCGTCAGACACTGACTACACAAGGTTTGGCCTATGAAGGGATGGTCTACCGAACCGCTGCCGAAAAACTACACTCGGATGTTGCCATCGACTTGTTGACAGACGATCAAAGTCGATTTATCGTTGTGGGATTCAATGCTCTGTCGGCTTGCGAAAAAAGGCTTTTCGACACATTGAAAAAGAGTGGACGAGCCGAATTTTACTGGGACTACGACTCTTATTATGTGGGAAACAAAGACTTCGAAGCCGGTATGTTCTTACGCGACAACCTGCGGGACTACCCTGCTCCCGACATGGCCCGAATCAGCCATAACCACTTCTGCAAGCCCAAACATCTGGTCGGTATCGCCGCTCCTTCGGACAGTTTACAATGTAAATACGTCTACACGTTTCTGAAACAACTGATTGATAAAAACGAACAACCGGATAAAGAAACCGCTATCGTTTTAACTGATGAGTCACTGCTGATCTCCGTTTTACACTCCATTCCTGCCGAAATAAAGAGCCTAAATGTCACTATGGGCTTTCCGCTGCAACAGACCACAGCCTATTCGTTTGTCGAGCGTCTGATCGAACTGCAAAGCCGAAAGCGGAAACAGAAGGGACACGTACGGTTCTATCACAACGATGTCATAGGGCTGCTGAACCATCCTTATATTCAGGAGTGTCAAGCTGAAATCGCCAATGAACTGATTCAGGAAATTCGGCGAAAAAAGATCGTTTACGTTCGCTCCGAACTGCTCCATCGCGACAATGTTATTGAACGTATTTTCACCCCCACTGAAACATGGCAGCAGCTCGCCGAATATCTCCGAGAAACATTATCGTCCATTGCCAGTTTTCCCGATTCCGACAATGAAAGGAAGAGCTATTTCTCTCTTATCACGGACCACCTGATCCGGATCGAAAACTCACTCACCGGATCAGGAGTTGATATTACACCCGAAATTTTTGCCTCTCTGCTTCGAAGGACACTCCAGTCTCTACGGATTCCGTTTCAAGGAAAACCGCTGCAAGGAATACAGATCATGGGAATTCTGGAGACTCGAAACCTGGACTTTAAAAACGTGCTGATTCTTTCAGCCAATGATGATACGTTCCCCGGAAATCGGATGGAAGGGTCGTCTTTTATTCCATATAACCTGCGGTATGCTTACGGTCTTCCTACCGCCCAACACCACGAAGGTGTATACGCCTACTACTTTTACCGGTTGCTGCAACGAGCCGAACAGGTACATATAGCCTACTGCTCGAACAGCGACGACAAACGTAGCGGTGAACCGAGCCGGTACATCTACCAACTACTCTACGAATCGCCTCACAAACTGGAATTCAAGCCTTTGCAATTACAGGTCAACCTTTCCCGGACCGAACCGATATCGGTAGCCAAAGAGGGAATCGTAGCCGAGACTCTGAAAAGTTTTTTAGACAATTCGACCGGAAGGTTATCACCGACCTCTCTGTATCAATATCTCGAATGTCCGCTTAAATTCTATTTCCGGAGTATTGCCAAACTCTCGCAGGAGGAAGAAATCGCAGAGGAGATCGATCTACCCATGTTCGGAACTATCCTCCACCGGACGATGGAACTTCTTTACAAACCGCTGATTGGACAGGCTGCTCCTCAGACCGCAATTTCACGAATCGACCCGAAACAGGTTAGACGTCTGACCATGCAGGCGATCAACGAAGAGTACCTTCAGGAACCTAACGTAGAAGAAGAGGAGTACAGTGGTAACATGATCCTCGTTCGGGATGTCGTGACCCAATACATAACCCGCTGCATATTGCCGTTCGATGCATCTCAACCTGACTTTACCATCATAGGGACTGAAATTCCCGTCCAGTGTCAATTCCCATTCGAAGATATCGACGGTGCACTGCATACTGTCTCATTCACTGGAAAATCGGACCGTATCGACCGTTTGGGAAACAATATTCTACGTATCGTCGACTACAAAACAGGAAAATCACACATCGAGTTTCGCGATATCGACTCACTATTTAATGGAACCCCACAAGAGCATAGCGCTGCCGTTTTTCAAACCCTACTCTACTCATCTATGTTCCGCATGAACGGATACGAAGAGATTCAACCGACACTTTATTATGTCCGGGATATGCAAAAAAAGGGATATAGTCCACTATTACAACGAGGGAAAGAGAAAATTTTCCGGTTCAGCACTGTTCAGGAAGAGTTCGAAACAAAACTTCGAGAAACGCTTCGTAATCTATTTGACTACAACGTTCCATTTGAACAATGCAGCGATACCCAATACTGTACCTATTGCGATTTCAGAAAAGTGTGTAAACGATAAGAGGTCAAAGTTTGCGTAAAACCCGGGCCGGATTACCCACTGCAACCACATCCGAAGGCACATCCTTCGTGACAACACTACCGGCTCCGATGACCGTCCGATCGCCGATGGTCACGCCCGGACAGATCACGGCACCACCTCCGATCCAACAATCATCCCCGATCGTTACCGGACGACAGGCTTCAACCGGTTCCCGCCGCTGTCGATAATCCATCGGATGGATAAAGGTATAGATCTGTACCGAAGGTCCAATCAGAACATGTTTCCCGATTCGGATCGGCGCACCGTCCAGCATGACGCAATTATAATTGACAAAGCCGCCTTCTCCCATATAGAGATTATAGCCGTAATCACAGAAAAACGGGGGACGGATCAGTGTATTCTGAGCCACATGAGGGAAAAGCCGACAAAAAACCGAACGATACTCCTCGCTCTCCATAGCAACCGCATTAAGTTGCAACAACAACCGTTCCGCGTTGCGACGCTCCTCACTCAACTGTGGATCACACGATTCGAACCACTCGCCGGACAACATTCTTTCCTTATGGGTCATTGCTATCGTTTAAGCATTGAACGTAAAAAAGTAATTCATAAAGAAGTTCCAAAGTGTCACTCCACCAATAGCCACCAACTTTGACAGATAGAAATTGATCCGGCACTTATCGTTCAGCAGATAAATAATTATATTATTCAATATCAATCCAATGGCAGAGATTCCGACAAACTGGATGTATTGCGCCGCGATCTTCGGATCGTGGCTTTCGAAGGTCCACAAACGATTCAGAAAGTAGTTCGACGAAGCCGCCGTTACGAATCCGAGTGAATTGGAAATATACTTATTCAGCCGCAGTTTTTCCTTACATAAAAAGGTGATGCCGAAGTCGACAACCATCCCCGTAAAACCTACGACACAGAATTTTATAAACTGACTGAACATACGCTCTGACTACTTTTTAGTTTTTATCTTGACCGTTTTGCCGTTAAACCACGTCGATACCGGCATATTGGCTATCGTAAATCCAACCTGAAAGGTGCGCGACGTCAACTCCGGTACCACGAAATCGAGCTCTCGGGACAACACGCCTCCTGCCGGAAGATCGCCGGTCAACGGAAGCACATACTTGTGCGTCGGCTCGCTCCGATGCCGCCATACCATACTGACCGCAACTGAATCCCCGTCGATCCGATAGTCGTATGGATAAGGATTGTGCAGCTCCAATTTCAGATGCAGCGTGTCACCCGCCCACACCTCACGCGGCAACGAATCATACGTTATATCGATCCGGCGGACCGGAATAAACCGATCGCAAACGATGTAATCGAACCGACTACCGTTCGCCAGCTCCAAATGATGCGCTCCGGGCACACTGTCCCAGACCTGCAACAGAACCCTACCTTCTGCCATTCGATCGTCATCGTCTTTCAGCTCATATTGACTGGTCCGATAATAGATTGACGGCTGGGCATAGGAGCGTTCCCCGGTATAGAAGAGATACTTCGCCGCACCCGTATAGGTTCCATCGAATATCACAGGGGCCCCGTCGGCAGCCTTTGCAATCGTCTGGTATGACTCTCGGTTATTGAAAACTTCGAACTTCAGGCCCAGCGGATTGGCTATCATCTCCACACGAACCAGCCCTATCAGTACCAACGTCACCACTCCGACCCGCACTACATAACGGCGCAACTTCTCGCGACCCCGCACATAGGCAAACAGCACGGCGATCACGCCAAACGTGGCCGGAATTTCCCACTGAGGCTGTACGTAGCCCCGCGTTGTCGAAGCCAGAAAAAAGAGAATGAATCCGGCCGACATGCAGTTCATCGCCCGAAGCACAGGAGTCTCTCCGCGCATCCTCCACCAACCGACCAGAAAGAGCGGAAAGAGGAACGGATTGAAGATAGCGAACAGATTCAGCAAATATTCCGTCACGAAAGAAAATTCGAAATCCCGGGTCCGACCATCCAGATGGTAGCGAAACGAGACCCAATCGTGGTCATACTGCCACCACAGATGGGGCAGGATCAGTAGCAGAGCCAGGAGACAAGCTACATAAAACTTCGGACTTTTAAATATTTTGATCTGCGAGAGTACCGTAAACAGGACAACCAATGCCCCGTGATACTTGCTGTAAGCCAATGCAGCGATCGTCATCCCCATCCACAACGCATCATTCCACCGACCCTTTTCGGTGAAACGTTTGAAAAAGAGCAGATACAGCGCCGTAAAGAGCATCAACGGACCATCCGGAACTGCGATAAATCCATACAATTGCAGGATGGGCATCGCAGACGCAACCAGCGCAAACAGGTTGGCATCCCTGACGGTCGGACATTCCGGTCGGATGATCCGCCACAGCACCCACAAGTAGATCGGCTGTAAAACCGTAAAAAAGAAACGAACGCCCAACTCGCCCCCCAAAAAATGTCCGAGCCATACCAGCAGTGCCGTCATCGGCGGATGATCGAAATAGCCCCACGCCAGATCTTGGGAGAACATATAGTAATAGGCCTCGTCGTTGGCAAGTTCGGTACATCCGGCCTGAATCACATTGATGATCCACCATAGGCCAAGCCACATCCAGACCCTTGTTTCAGGATTTCTGACCGCAATAGATTTCATGCACATACTCTTTTTCAAATAAGGAGGTAGATGTCCTGCTCCTCCTCGACTTACGGCTGTACCATACAGTCCGGATTTCCCGCAAAGGTAACAAAATTCATCACTCCCGGCAAACAGACACTACTCCTGAGACAAACCTTTCAGCAAAGCGATCTCTTCTGGCCAACGAGCCTCATCAGGAGTCTCAAGAACCAATGGAATTCCGTCAAAACGGGCATCTCGAGCAATGTAGCGGAACACAGGCATGCCGAGCATTCCCTCTCCGAGACTCTGGTGGCGGTCGACCCGACTACCTAACGGTTTCATCGCATCGTTAAGATGCATTCCCCGCAAGTAGGAGAATCCTACGATCCGATCCAGTTCGGCAAATGTTCGCTCACAAGCCACCTCATCCGAAAGGTCATATCCTGCGGCAAAAGCATGACAGGTATCGATACAGACACCTACCCGACTTTTGTCCTCCACACGATCGATGATTGCCGCCAGATGTTCGAATGCAAAACCCACATTAGACCCCTGACCCGCCGTATTTTCGATCACAGCCGTGACTCCAGAGGTAGCATCCAACGCCATATTGATCGAATCGGCTACCCGACGCAAACATTCATCAAGCGATATTTTTCCGAGATGACTTCCGGGATGAAAATTCAGTCTATCGAGCCCTAACTGTTGACAGCGTGTCATCTCGTCGAGAAACGCCTCTCGTGATTTGGCCAATCCTTCCTCTTCGGGATGGCCCAAATTAATCAGATAGCTGTCATGCGGCAAGATCTGAGCCGGGGTATAGCCATTTTCCTCACAATTTTTCCGAAAAGCTTCGATACTTGCAGCCGACAACGGAGCCGCTTTCCACTGCCGCTGATTTTTTGTAAAAAGGGCGAAAGCCGTTGCACCGATCGCCGCTGCATGCAACGGGGCGTTCTCAACACCCCCCGATGCGCTCACATGAGCTCCGAAATATTTCATACACGTAACTATTTTTTAGATATCTTACCCCGATAGATCCCGTATCACCTCTATCCAAGGTTCACGTAACAAAGCTACACTTTTTAACAGAATTTCCGTAAAAAAACAAAACCCTGACTAAATATTGTATATCTTTGTCCGGAACCAACCCCATTCGGCTCGATCATGAAACGGATATATCTACTCTGTATGCTTACGCTGTTTATGCTGATTTCCATACCGGGTATCGCTCAGTTTTCCATATCGCGCGTCACACCCGACAGTGCCGGAACGAAGATTACGCCGAAAATACCCAATCCGCTATCCAGACCTCTGACAACCATATACGAAAGCGAAGCCCGCAATAAAGCCGAAAAAAAAAGGCTACGCAAGGAACGCAACACTCTCACCATCACAACGGGACTGAATCTCACCCAAACGAAATTCGACAACTGGGCGCCGGGCGGTACCAATACATTTACCGGTTATGCGGCTTTGACCATCAACCACGTATATGCCCGTAACAAAGTTACTCTGACCACCAATTTCGATTCTAAATACGGCATGACCACCATAGCCGGTAAAACAACCAAAGGCTACGACTATTTCAATTCGAATTTCACGGCAGCGTGGGCTATCTCAAAAAACTGGTCTTACAGTGCCAACATTGCATTGAACAGCCAATGGTCCAAAGGATGGACTGCCGACCACGCGACAATGGTGAGTAATATATTCTCTCCTGCATATATTCCAGTCGGAGTCGGTCTGACCTATCAAGCACTCAAAAAAGTGCCGATAAAATTAACGATGAATGTTCTCAATACCAGTACAACATTAGTGTTAAGCGACACGTTATCCAAAACGGGAGCTTATGGCGTCGAACCAGGAAAACACCAGAAGACTACGTTCGGTTCTTCGCTCCGTGTCGACCTGAATCAACCGATTGCCAAAGGAAAACTCAATTATGTTTTGTATTTGTTCTATTCGACCAACTACGAACAGAACAACTATGTCGAATGGCAGGGTACGTTAACGATACGGATTACCAAGATTGTTGCAGCTACGGTATTTAACCGAATGATATACAATGAGGTACAAGCAACGCCATACAATAAACCGTTGCAATGGAACTACTCGTTCGGATTAGGGCTGACGTACGTGTTCAAAAACAAATAGGAACGATTTATGTGTTGATAATTTAATGAACATAAAAAACATATTCATGTATAAAAACAGTAAATTTACCATCATACTACCCGCCGTTATCGCATGTTCCATCGCTTTGGGCATTCTACTCGGAGGTAAAGTTTTCCGAAACGACCGTTCCAAAAACATGCAAGGACAAAGTATGATTTCACGAAACGACAACAAAATTGACATGTTGTTGTCGCTCATTAACAGTACTTATGTTGACACCGTATCGATCGATTCACTGATCGAAAACACTATTCCGTTGATCGTCGATGAACTCGACCCCCACTCCTCCTATCTGACAAAAGCGGAAGTATTGGAAGCCAATGAAATATATGATGCTCAATTCGATGGAATCGGAGTGACATTCAACATGTTGACCGATACGGTTATCGTATTGAACGTTATCTCCGGAGGGCCAAGTGCCGAAGCCGGCATACAGGCCGGAGACCGTATCATTACAGTCAACGATTCGATAATTGCCGGAGTGAAAATGCCCCAGAACAGTGTTGTCAAACGACTCAGAGGGCCCCGAGGCAGTCAAGTCAAACTCGGCATCGAACGTTACGGACACAAAGGACTGATCCCCATAACCGTTACACGTGGTGCTATTCCGATCAAAAGTATCGTTGCCGCCTATATGATCCGTCCTGAAACCGGATATATCCGTTTCGAACAATTTTCAGGAACATCACACAGCGAATTAATCGCAGCAATATCCGGGCTTAAAGAGCAGGGCATGAAAAAACTGATTCTCGATATCCGTGGAAACGGAGGTGGATTGCTCGACCAAGCGATCATCATCGCCAATGAATTTCTGCCCAAAGACAAGATGATTGTATATACACAAAACAGAGAAGGGCAAAAAGATATTCAATACAGCGACGGACAAGGTTCGTTTACTGCGGAAGAATTGGTCGTTCTGATCGACGAAAACAGCGCTTCGGCCAGTGAGATTCTTGCAGGAGCACTTCAGGACAACGATCGAGGAACCATTATAGGCCGAAGATCCTTCGGTAAAGGATTAGTGCAAGGACAATTTCCTTTTCCTGACGGATCGGCACTGAGGCTTACCATCGCCCGTTATTACACACCGGTTGGACGGTCGATCCAAAAACCTTATGACAAGGGACGTGAAAGTTATTACAATGAAGTCTACGACCGTTACGAACATGACGAGATGTTTACGGCAGACAGCATCCACTTCAATGATAGTCTTAAGTTTACCACTCCGGGTGGAAAAATCGTATACGGAGGAGGTGGTATCATGCCCGATATCTTCGTTCCAATCGACACTTCAGACGTCACCTCTTATTTCCGTGCTGTGACAGATTGGGACAAAAATATTCTATACCGATTTACACTGGAATTTTCAGATCGAAACCGCGCTCGGTTGAACGAAATTACCTCATTAGAAGAGCTCGACCGTTTCTTTGCAGAACAGCCAAATCTGCTCAATGATTTCATTGCATTTGCCACACGTTCGGGAGTCGCACCCAATGCTGCAGACATCGAAAAATCGAAAGCATTGATACTTTCACAGATCAAAGCATATATCGGACGAAACTCGGCTCTGGAAGACAATGCTTTCTACCACAACATTCAAAAGATCGATCCAGTAATCGACAAAGCACTCGAAACATTGGATCGACCGACACAACAGGCAAATACGACAACTACCTCCGATTCGGCTACACTCTCAACCAATCAGCCGGACTAAACCGACTCTTTAAATCCGATCGGTCAAGATTCGAAATCGGAAATATAGTTGATACAAAAAAGCGCGTGGACATTTTCTATAATAATGTCCACGCGCTTTTCAATTTCTGAATAATAATCAGCGACCTTACAACAAAGGATCGATATACGAACACAGGGCTGCAAAGATTTCATCTACGGTCCCGATTCCGTTTACCGCATGATATTTACCCTGTTTCTTATAATAATCGGCAACAATCGCAGTCTGAGCCTTATACACATCAATCCGATTACGGATCACAGCTTCGTCGCAATCATCGGCTCTCCCGCTATCCTTACTACGAATCAAAATACGACGAATCAACTCTTCGTCATGCACTTCGAGTGACAACATCAAATTGACAGGCGTTCCGTGTTGTTCCATAATCCGGTCAAACGCTTCAGCCTGTAAGGTTGTACGGGGAAAGCCATCGAAAATGTTCCCTTTACACTCTTTGTGACGGGCTACATAATCAGCAATAATATCGATCACCAAATTATCGGGAGCCAAATGTCCCTGATCGATATACCCTTTGACACTCATCCCCAGAGGGGTCCCCTGACGGATCTCCTCACGAATCACCTCTCCCGTTGAAAGGTGATGAAATCCATACTTTTCCACCAGTTTCGCAGCCTGAGTACCCTTTCCTGCACCCGGAGGCCCGAATAACACAATGTTTAACATGCGTTTATAAATTTACTTCACTATAATGATCAAACAAAAGTAACATTATTTTTTTTCACGACAAAGATAAAGTACCTTTGCCTACAAATAAAGATGGCTATGGACAAAAGCAAACGTACAGAAATCTCCGCACTTGGTGAATTTAAATTAATCGACCGGATTTGTGCATCCTTTCAAACCGAACAGAAAAATACGGTCAAAGGAGCAGGCGACGATGCTGCTGTCATCGACGCAGGGAATAAATACCTCTTGCTATCGAATGATTTGTTGCTCGAAGGGGTTCACTTCGACCTCACCTATTTTCCACTTCAACACTTGGGTTACAAGAGTGTTGTCGTTGGAATTTCCGACATTCTGGCCATGAACGGTACCCCTCGCCAAATTTTGATTGCTTTGGGTATATCATCCCGATTTTCAGTCGAGATGATCGACTCTTTTTATGAAGGGGTACACGCCGCATGCAAAGACTACCATGTAGACATGGTGGGAGGCGACACATCGGCTTCTGTCAATGGCCTGACCATCAGCATCACAGCTACGGGCGATGTCGATAAAGACAAGATTGTCTACCGCAGTGGAGCCAACGTCAACGATTTGGTTTGCCTTTCAGGAGATCTCGGAGCCGCCTATATGGGAATCCATCTGCTCGAACGAGAAAAACGGGCTTGTAACGGACAACCCAATCCACAACCCAAATTCGAAGGGTATGAATACATACTTCGCCGCGAGCTCAAGCCCGATGCCCGTATAGACATCATCGAACGATTGGCACAAAACAATATTGTCCCAACTTCAATGATCGATATTTCAGATGGTTTAGCCTCAGAAGCACTTCACCTATGCAAGGCCTCGAACAAAGGAATACGAATTTACCTGAATCGGTTACCGATTGCGAAACAAACCTACGCAATGGCAGAAGAGTTACACAGTGATCCCGTAGTAGCTGCACTTAACGGGGGCGACGATTACGAATTGCTGTTCACCGTTCCGCTGTCAAAACAGGCAGAAGTATTTGCCATGGGTATCGATGTCATAGGACACGTCACGGCTCCTGACTCTGGTGCGATGCTTGTTACCCCTGACGGACAAGAGATCGAGCTCCGCGCTCAAGGGTGGAAATAAAACCCGTGAACTTTTTTATAAAGTCTTCAACGAAAGATCGTCAATCATACACCGGACCGAAGTCTTGCTTTCGATCCGGATTGTCAAGTTTTCCGCACGGGGAATATTCTCTGTATACGAAATAGCTTTCCACCTGGCGTTGATCTGCTGTTCTTCGGCTGTAATTTGTGTAAAATCGACTCCGTCTTGACTAACCGAGACAACCAAACTCGTATTTAAATCACACGAACTTTCAGCCCGACAGCCGAAAGAAAGTACCATATCGGATGCGGCTGCCGAGGTATTGATTCCCGAAACAGAGAACCAGGCTCCACTCTGTCTTAACAAAAGATAATTTCCACCCGAAGCACCTGAATATGTATCGGAGAAATTCGATTCTGCCGCGACATAAACATTGATTCCATCGTAGGTAACCTTTTTATTGGCCCATCCCGTATATCCTGCCACAACAACCTGAGACGATACGGCAATACCTCCCATTGTTTCACTATAATCAACAACACCGGAAGGGAACACAACCGCAACATCTTCTGTCACAACATTCGTATCGACAATAATATCGACATTCAAATCGCCGGACACTACAGGAGCTGCATCATCGATAGTTACATTATAAAGTCTGCAACTTTCAAGATCGATTTCTTGCTCATACTCTACCCCATCTGCTGTTACCGTAATCGTGGCCGTTCCAGGCAAGAAATACCCGACCCGTCCGGCAATCACATCTTCAGATGAAAATGTCAAAACTCCCGCAATCTGACTTACTGTCACAAAATAATTAGTGTGATTTGTCAAAAACGTATCGGTAAACTCAATCTGAATACCGGCATTGGACTGTTTACAAGTTATTGCAACAGCTGTTTCATTTCCCGAAGCTATTGTGGCAGAGGTGCTACCCTCATAAACCGGCGTGTCAAATGCAGGAACAGTAAAATCTTGTGAATATGCACGAACCGAATAACTTCCCGACGTCAGTGATATTGGTTCCACCTCAGTGCCGACAGGCGAAACTTTTTTGACTACTTGTCCATCTTGTGATATTTCAAGAGAAAAGGTGGCTACATCCGCGCTTTTTACTGCAATAACAACTTGAGGATCCAACTGCAATTTTACTCGTAGCGTACCTTCTCCTTTCTCTATAACTTCGGTACTGGAGCAACCACATAGCCCAATCAATGCAGCGTACAAAATATTTTTGATTCGCATGTTGCTTTCTCTATAAATCACACTCCGCTATTCCGTCAACTTCAATGGACTCCACCATGTATTCCACTGTCCCCATCGAGCCGTAGGCCATCCGTATGCATAGGAAATATATTGCTGAACACCTTTACGCATATGTCCCTGTTCGTCACCGCTCCACCCGCAATTGTGCAGATAGGGTTTCAAATTCTCGCGGATTTCGCCTTTTCGTGTAAAATGAATACCATCTTCAGACTCCCACAAAACTATATAGCTGTTGGGCCCCATGCGTTCTGCTGAATGAATCGCCTGGAATTTTTTAATATCGTCCCTATATTTTACATCACAATGGTCCGCTCCGTTGATATCACTCTTATTGATCACCGTACCATGATAGGTCAAATGAGCCGGCCAATTCGGATCATCGGCTGAAGCCGTCACCAAACGGGTCGTTGTTGCTTCATCTCCATCTGCATTCCATGTATAGTAGAAATAAACACTGTCTTTCCATATTACAATCGACGGCTCGCCTGCCCCGAATTTTTCGGGATTATCCGTATACCGAATCATCGGCTGTACATCGGTTCCTGTGCTCCATCCCGTCCCATTCCACTTTTCCCATGGTCCTTCAGGCGATTGAGACCGCGCTACATAAACATGATTTTCGACCATGCCTTCGTTTTCAGTCGAGGTATAGCCTACATAATAATAACCACCCCAACGAGCAACAGCCGGGTCACATACCGAAAAATGATCTGACGAGAATTCCGTCGGCAACAGCACCATTTTTTCGGGAGTCCATGTATGACCGCCATCCTCCGAATGCTGGTATGAAGCCTGATCCCAAAAGAAGGTTCCATCAGACACCTCTTGCGACACACGTGCTTTAAAGCTTCCCTCGATCTCTTCGCCATTCAGATAATTGGTCACCCCCTCGACATTCGATTCGGATAACCAGACCATGCAATTACCATTTGTCCCTTCGCTGAGCGTCCATAGATATTCGCCATATGGAAATTTATCCGGATTGACCAGTTCAAGGCTCTGATTGTCGGCGTATTTATCAAATCTTTGCGTCGCAACAGGATTATGCCGTAATGTAGTTTTGTAATCCGTATCCCAACGATACAAACTCAAGGTCAAAGAAGCGTCCTGTCCCCCGTTGTTCGGACAAACAACACGAAGTGCATAAAATGGCTGTGCTTCCGAAAAACGTTGTGCCGCTACGGTTCCTTTGTTCAACTCAACGGCTTTCACGGATGCATTTTCATCATATTTCAAATTTTTCGCATCGTGATAACCTCCGGGAGCAGCAAACCAGGCATCGATAGCCCCGTCCTTTCCGACAATGATCGAAGGACCGTACCGATACACACCTCCTGTATAAATATCCCAACCGGGTTCAACAACAGGAACCTCCAGTGCCGTTTTTCCACAACTACCTAAAAGTAATGCCGTAAGAGCAACACCTAATGTCTTTCCGTGTTTCATATCATTTATATATTAAGTCCTAAAACATACACCATGAAATCAAGCTGTTATGTACCCCAAGCCTTTCATCCTGTCCGGATAACAAACAGCACAGAACTACATTTTCCTGTCGTTTTCACACGCGTATCATGTGCCAGACAAGAAATTGTAATTCCGCATTAAATTTACATAATTTTCCGGATTACAACACTTTTTATAAAAAAAAGGCTACTTTTTATAACCTTCGGGATATAATCCTAACGACCAAACATATTGATAGTCCTAGGTAAATGTCCGATCTCATAGAAAGCCGTATGAACAATCTCCGGTAGTATCGTGACAACCATCATTCCCGGTTTATTTTGACCTAATGCACGCCCTGCCGCACCGGATGACACCAAACGAAGATACCCATAATAGGATTGAACACAACGATGCAGATGTCCTGACAGAACCACATCGACCCCATAACGGCAAAACATATCAAGATATTTTTTTCGTACAGAGCAAGGTATATTGTGGTATGAATCCGCCTCCTCCACAGACTCGACAAAAAACGGATGATGGCCGACTAAAACGATATGTTCATATTTTCGAGAACCAGCCAACTGACTTTCTATCCAGCGAAATTCAGCCTCTTCACGTTTCGGATCCCCCGACCGTATCTCTGAAGTATTGAATCCTATTACACAACAATTTTTCTTCCTCCACACAAAACGATCTGATCCATAACGACGAATAAACTTTTGAGTCCCTTCGACTGTCATATCGTTTCCGACGTCATGATTTCCGGGAACCAAATATAAGGGTATATCTGAATTGAGTTCATCGCATAAAGCATCGAAACCATCTAATTGAGCCTCGTTCTCCTTATCATGGACCAAATCTCCTGAAATTACAACAAATTCCGGTTTCAAAACATTGATTGTTTCAATCAATACATGCATTTGTTCCTGCTCCCGACTAAAATCGCCATCCTGAGAATAAAATCCCAACTGAGGATCAGTAAGTTGTACAAAAAAGAACGAATTTTGTTTACGATCTTGCCCAAGTAATACACTCGGGATACAAAACAACAAACAAATAAAACAAAGACAAGATTTCATAACCATTTATTCAAAAGCTCCACCCTCCACTATAATCATACACTTCCAAATAGTTACAAATATATAATATTTTTATTTTACAATCCAGCTTACAAAAAAAAATGACATATTCTTTTAATATCCCCATTACAACACACCCAACAACAGTTCAAAATCATAAAAATTATTTCATCCCCAACTGTTCTTTGACATAGCGCAGCAACCCTTCACATGCATCTTCAAGCAGATCGAGTACATATTCAAATCCGTCGGCCCCACCGTAATAGGGGTCAGGAACCTCTGTCTCGTCGAAACGTACGGAAAAATCGGTCATCCGCCGGATCTCAGCCCGATGCTGTCCACGTGGAGCCCTACGCTGCAGGTCGCGGATGTTCTGGTCGTCCATTCCGATAATCAGATCGAACCGGTCAAAATCCGCTGCAACAACGGGCCGGGATATCGAGGTCAACCGATACCCCCGTCGTGAAGCGTGGCGCTTCATACGTGGATCTGCCCCTTCTCCAGCATGATACCCGATAATACCAGCCGAATCGATCTCGACTCGGTCTTCCAACCTAGCTCGAGCTACGCACGCCTTGAACACTGCCTCCGCACTCGGTGACCGGCAAATATTACCCAAACACACGAACAACACTTTATACATCTCGTTTTCCATAACAAATATTTTTAATCTTTTCATTTACACAAGCGAACCGTTCATCCGCCCGACAAGTGACAAAAATACGGAAAACTCCAAAAAACACCGGTCATCGCTACACACCTACCCTGCTTTTAACAGAAAATTTACGATTTTTCAGTTGTCAACTAAATTTTTAGTTCAAAATCTTGCACAACTAAATTTTTAGTTTTAAATTTGTCCTAAACGATAAGATAGACTAAAATTATGAAGAGAGAGACCAACACAGAGGTGCGCGAGCTTACCAAAGCCGAACTCGAAATTATGCAGATTTTATGGGATAAGGGGAGTGCCTTCGTCCACGAAATTCAGGAGTGCATGCCGGATCCGAAACCAGCCTACAACACGATATCGACATTCGTGCGGATTCTCGAAAAGAAGGGAGCCGTAGCCCACGAGGTTTGCGGAAAAAGCCACCGGTACTACCCGACTTTCGGACGCGAAACCTACGCACGCGGGGTAATGCACGGGGTCGTGCAAAACTTTTTCAACAACTCGTATGCACAGATGGTCTCGTTTTTTTGTGAAAAGGAACATCTTTCGGTTACCGAATCGGAAGAGATATTAGCCATCGCCCAAAAAGCCATCGCTCAAATAAAGCAACGGGAAAAGTGACATCTCCCCTTCCCATAACAATCATAATGACCAAACAACCTAATTCTACGACATCATGTATACCGAACTTCTCTTTTATATCTTGGCGACACAAATCTGCCTTGCTCTGTTCTGGATTTTTTACCGGATCGTGCTTGCCCCCAAAAAAACATTAGCGCTCAACCGATATTTCCTGCTCACGTCGGTCGCCCTGTCGTTTCTGATTCCAGCCCTCTCCATTCCGGTTACAGAACCCTACGGCATCATGTTCGATGCAGCAGGCCAACCGATCGAGACCGTCACCCCCCAAGAAGAAGTTTCATCACCCTCCTCCTTCGACTGGGGAAAAGCCCTGCTCCTTATCCAACTGATCGGCAGCACGGCAGTCCTTTCATTTCTGGTTGTAGGAATCCTCCGGTTACGGCGGGTTACCCATCATGCCACACCGATCCAAAACGGTAAAATCCGCATCTACTCCCTACAAGCTCCAAACCTTGCCTTTTCGCTCTTCAACCGCATATACCTCTCGACGGCCGACCGCGACGAAACAACCCTTCGACAGATCGTTGCACACGAAACCGCACACATCCACTTCCACCACAGTCGGGACATCTCGCTGATCTGTGTACTGCAAACTCTCTTCTGGTGGAATCCGTTCGTGTGGCTGTGGAGACGTTCGCTGCGCGAAGTGCACGAATTTCAAGCGGACGACTTCGTCCTGAACAACGGCAGCGATGCACAACAATACATAACGCTTATGCTCAATCTAAACGGACTCAAAGTCAAATATCCGGAGTTTGCCAATGGGTTCTGCAATTCACTCACCAAAAAACGTTTAACCATGATTACACAAAACAGATCGAAATGGGCAAGATACAGGGTCCTGTGGTCTTTGCCCCTGATCGGTGCGTTGATGCTCTGCTTTTCGTTCACGGAACAACCAGAAGCACCAGAACAAACAACAACGGAGAACCGCACCGACACACTAAACACAAAAATCGAGAAACCGGACTCTATGCCTAAGTTTCCGGGCGGTCAAGAAGCTTACATGCAGTGGATGAACGAGAATCTCATATTTCCTGAAAGAACTGCTCAGGAAAAAATATCAGGAACGGTTGTATGCCGATTCATCGTTCGGGCCGATGGTACAGTGGATGAGATAACCATCAAATCGAGTCCCGCTCCATACCTCAGTGATATTGTTTTGAACGCGATGAAACACATGCCAAAGTGGGAACCCGCAATGAAAAACAACCAACCGGTTGACTGCGCCACAACTCTTCCTTTCGAATTTCGCTTCTATAATTAGCAGAAAGAAACCAACGATAATGAAGATAACCGGATTTTTCCGGTTATCTTTGTTTTTTTTAATCAGAGAAAAATCTCTCAATATGAAATCGCTCCGTCTCTTCTGCGCAACAGGCTTTGCCGCTTTGGTCATCATCACCGGTGGATGCAATCTGACCTCGTCCGGTCCATCCTCCGCCCCGTTGGAAACAACGACTGCCGATACTATCAAATCGGTCTTCAGCAACCACACGTCGACCGATACGCCGTTAGAGAAGCGATTGAGGGAACAGGGATTAGTCGACATCGCTCAAATGGACTCTTCAATCGCGGTTCGCTTAGTCTATGCGACACCCTACAATTTTGTGGGCAAACGCCTCTACACCGGCCTCAACAAGGCATTCATGCTCCCTCAGGCAGCCCAGATGCTCCTAGATGCGAAACAACGGCTCAAGGCCCTGCGGCCGGACCTCAACCTGTTGGTTTACGATGCAGCCCGTCCGTTATCGGTTCAGCAACAGATGTGGGATATGGTCAAAGGAACTGAGATGCGCAATTTCGTGGCCAATCCGAACAACGGGCCGGGCATGCACAACTTCGGAGCCGCCGTTGACCTGACCCTGATGGATTGCACCGGACAACCTCTTCCAATGGGGTCCGGATTCGACTATTTCGGAGACGAATCCCGCACGACCGACGAACAGACTCTCGTCGACGAGGGCCGCATCACCCCCAGAGAACTCGAAAACCGGTTGCTGCTGCGGAGAGTCATGACCGAGGCGGGCTTCACCACCATCACCGAAGAGTGGTGGCACTTCAACATCATGCCTACCGAAAAAGCCCGCAAAATACTCACACCTATTGAATAAACGTACGTCAAACAGAAAACACACCGAGTCTGACGAAGGCAACCTCTTCGCCAGACTCTTTTATTTTCAATATTTTATATAAAACACTGACTGATTCAAAACTCTATTCGGCAAAATCAAGATTCACCGGACCCTGAGGCAGCGCAGCTCTCTCCTTCACCATATTGGTCGTAGGCACAGACTGATCGACTACCTCAAAAGAGATACCGCTGATCCACACCTTTCCAGAACCTCCAAGCAATACACCGAAGGCCATCGCACCCGCCTCTTGCGGTACATCGAGCACAATTTCATACTTTCTCCAATCGGTCGTATTTTTAATCGGACGATCCGACATGTTATCAAACGACAGCGATAGGTCCTTTTGTTTGCTGTCATCCACGCGGAACCACATTCCGGCCCAATTTTTCACATTTTCGGATTTCAGATAACCCGCCATGCGTACCCGCTTGCCCAGATACTGATCCGCCGAACAGTATTGAGACAACGTTCCGAATTTTGAGGGATCTGCATTGGCTACAGACTCCAGCAACACCACGTTATTACCCTCCCGTTTTTCAGGCAATACCGATACCTGATAATCTTTTGGAGCCGATCCAGTCATAACCCAACCCTCGGGTACTCCTTTTACAGCAGTCTGAACAGATGCCTCACTTCTGTTTCCGAAGGACATCAGCAATACTGCCACCACGGGCACCAAAAACAGTGCATACCACCGACTCCGGTTCTGCCCATTCTCTCGATTCATCATGACAATACGTTTCTTTGTTTGATGATACGTATTACTTAAATGAGTAGCCCATCTGAATTTTTGTGTTCCAACGCTTTTTTTGATGATCAACATTTGATAGTCAGCCACATCGACGCCTTGAGCCAATACCTGCTGGTCGGCCTGATATTCGTGCAATTCACTAAGTTCACGTCTGAAAGGTTTAAGCAATGGATTGAACCAAAACAAAATTTCAACAACGGAAACCAAAAACAAATCATAAATATGACCTTGCCCGCAATGTGCCTTCTCATGGAGCACGACTTCATGCAGATTATTCCGATAATCCTCTTCGGAAAGTACAGCATACCGGCCTAATGAGTATGGAGAAAACTCCCCATGAACAACGATTACATACATACCATCAACCTGTTCTTTTGGTGCTCGCCGCAACAATCGTCCTATCTTAATGAGCCCGAACAGGAAACGGCCCGACAGAAAAACAACTCCTGCAAGATAGAACCAAAACAAAACTTGCAACAGAGAAATTTGTTGCACATTGGAATGCTGTGTTACAATCGTTACTTGTGGCGTATTATGTATATTATCCGAGAATGATTTTGTTTCCACCTGTTTTCCCGAGATATGAGCCACCGATACCTGTTCTTGGTTTGACTTCTCTTCCCAAACATTTTTTCTACCCTCCGGCACCACACGTATCGGCGCATCCTGTTGCTTTTGTAATGTAAGGGACCGACTGTCCGACACATTGAACCAACCTCCATTGGGTACCGGGATAAGAGGAATTAACACCGATACACACAGAATAGAGACCATAATCCATCGATTAAGTGCAAAATTCTCTTGATTTCGCATCAACAATCGATAGAACAGGAACAACACAGCAAAACATATATTTGCAAACACCAGATAAATCAATACGGTTTCCATCTCTATTCTGTAATTAATCTACCAACTACATTATATTTTACGCTTTTTCGTTGTGGCCATTTTTTCTCTTTTCTTCCACCATAGCCACCAACTCTCGGATCTCATCCAGAGACAACTTCTCCTCTTCGACAAACATCGAAAGCACCGAAGCATACGAATGCTTAAAATACTTATCTACAACGAATTGCATCGACATACGACTATAATCCTCTCGCGAGATAATCGCATAATAGCGATAGGTCGTCCCGAACTGTTCATGGCTGACAAACCCCTTCTCTTCCAGTCCGCGCACGATGGTCGAGATCGTATTGTAATGAGGTTTTGGACCTTGTAATCCCCGAATAACATCATGAACGAACAGCGGTCCATCCGTCCAGAATCGATCCATCACTTCCTCTTCTCGTTTGGTCAAATGCTTCATATCTTTTATTGTTTTAACTTTGTTTGTTTCTAATATATACAAATATAACTATAAAATTCAATTAACCAACTACTTTAACACCTAAAACAACTGCCATGTTTAGTTTGTCATTAAGCCGATATTGCATATAAACAATTTCACGGGCCCCAAAATTATTTTCTTTTTTCTCTGAAAAACTGTTCTATCAACTCGCGACACTCCGCCTCAAGCACTCCAGCATGTACCACCGTACGAGGATGAAATAAAGAAGGTTGATAGAGAGAAGAACCTCGTTTCGGATCGGCCGCTCCATAGACGACCGTTCCTATCTGACTCCAAAAGCATGCACCCGCGCACATAACACAGGGTTCGACTGTTACGTACAACCGACATTCGTTCAAATACTTTCCACCTATCACTCCGGCTGCCGCCGTCAAAGCCTGCATCTCGGCATGCGCCGTAACATCCGAAAGCGTCTCAGTCAAATTGTGTCCCCGACCTACAACCCGATCACCAAACACAACCACAGCCCCGATGGGGACTTCATCCCGTTCGTAAGCCTTGCGTGCCTCGCACAACGCCTGACGCATGAAAAATTCATCTTTCGCTTGCATACCTTTCATCAGAAATCACTATCTTTGAAGCCTGTTTAGCAGGAAGTAAAGTAATAAAACTCCTGCTTCATACTACAAAACTATAAAAAAACAGGAATGTACAGAACACATACATGCGGCGAACTCCGCATCGACAACCTGAACCAAAACGTAACTTTGGCCGGCTGGGTTCAGAAAGTAAGAAATCTGGGCGCCATGACCTTTATTGACTTACGCGACCGTTATGGTATCACTCAACTTGTAGTTGAAGAGCATTCGGATACAACAGTACGCGAAACCGCAGCCAAACTGGGCCGAGAATATGTTATCCAAGCCAGTGGCAAGGTAATCCAACGATCTTCGAAAAACTCAAAAATTCCAACAGGAGAGATCGAAGTAGCCGTCGATACACTGCGAATTCTAAATGCTTCGCAAATACCGCCTTTTACCATTGAAGACAACAGCGACGGGGGCGACGAATTGCGAATGAAATACCGCTTCCTCGACCTGAGACGCAATCCACTGAAAAAGGCGCTGATCCTGCGTCACCAGATGGCCCACGAAGTTCGTAACTTTCTTGATAGCAAAGGTTTTTTGGAGATAGAGACTCCATATCTGATCAAGTCTACACCGGAGGGTGCACGTGACTTCGTCGTTCCCTCGCGAATGAATGCAGGCGAATTCTATGCACTGCCGCAATCTCCGCAGACCTTCAAACAGTTACTGATGGTTGCAGGATACGACCGCTACTTCCAGATTGTCCGCTGCTTCCGCGATGAGGACTTGAGAGCCGACCGGCAACCCGAATTCACACAGATCGACTGCGAAATGTCGTTCGTTGATCGCGAAGATATTTTGACTACATTCGAAGGCTTGGCAAAACACCTTTTCCGGTCGATTCTCGGAAAAACATTTGAAGGAGACTTTCCACGCATCACATGGCACGAAGCGATGGCGAAATACGGATCGGACAAACCCGATATCCGTTTCGGCATGACCTTCAACGACATTACCAAACTGGCTCAGGGCAAGGGATTCGGCGTGTTCGATTCGGCCGAATACATTGGAGCCATTTGTGCAGAGGGTTGTGCAGGCTACACGCGCAAGCAATTGGATGCACTGACCGAATTTGTCAAAAAGCCCCAAATCGGCGCCAAGGGGATGGTATATGTCCGTTGCGAAGCCGACGGCAGCTATAAATCGAGTGTGGACAAATTTTACTCACAAGAGGATCTGGCACAATGGGCTGCAGCCTGCGGAGCCAAGGCCGGCGACCTGCTGCTGATTCTTTCGGGAGTACGCAAAAACACCTTGAGCGCGCTGTGTGAGCTGCGGCTCGAAATGGGAAACCGATTGGGACTGCGTCCGCACGATCAGTTTGCACCGCTGTGGGTCATCGACTTCCCGCTGCTCGAATGGGACGATGAGACACAACGTTTCTATGCCATGCACCATCCCTTCACCTCACCCAACAGCGACGACTCAGAACTATTTGATACCGATCCCGGGAAAATACGTGCCAATGCATACGATTTCGTGGTAAACGGTGTCGAAGTCGGTGGTGGATCCATCCGTATTTTCGACGCAGAACTACAGGAAAAGATGTTCAAAGTACTCGGTTTCTCCAAAGAGGAGGCCGAAAAGCAGTTCGGATTCCTGATCAATGCCTTCAAATACGGCGCACCTCCACACGGCGGAATCGCATTCGGATTCGACCGCTGGTGTGCCTTGTTCGGCGGTGCCGATTCAATCCGCGACTACATTGCCTTCCCGAAAAACAACTCGGGCCGCGACGTGATGATCGAGTCCCCGTCACCTATTTCAGAGGCCCAACTCGAAGAGTTGTCTCTAGAAATCAAAACAAAAGAGTAGTCACTCTATAAAATATTACAACAAAATAAAAACATCCCGGAGAGTCCTTTCTTTCCGGGATATTTTTATGTAAATTTACGGAAACAAAACGCACCCCATGAAAACGCGATCGATACTCTTGTCGTTGTGGCTACTAAGCTCCACAGCCTTGTCGGCACAACCGGGGAATACGCTTTCGCCCTCTCCCGAACAGTTCAGACCCCAGATACACTTTTATCCGGAATCGGGATGGATGAGCGACCCCAACGGATTGGTTTATCTCGACGGTGAATACCACCTCTGCTACCAGCACATTCCGTTCGACGAAAACGGCAACCTGCCTTGGGGAGAGATGTATTGGGGTCACGCCGTCAGCCGCGATCTGCTGAACTGGCAGCACATGCCCATTGCTCTTGCCCCGGACAGTTTGGGGTACATCTTTTCGGGATGCTGCGTCGCCGATCTGCACAATACGTCCGGCTTGGGTTCTCCCGGGCAAACACCTCTGCTGGCCATCTTTACCTATTATGATCCGGTAGCCGCAGCCGAAGGGCGTATCGAAACCCAATCGCAGGGTCTGGCGTACAGCCTCGACAAGGGTCGAAGCTGGATCAAATACGACAAAAATCCGATCCTGCCGAATCCCGGCATCGCCGACTTCCGGGACCCGCATGTATTCTGGCACGAACCGACCCAACGGTGGATCATGATCGTAACCGCGGGAAAGGAGGTACACCTATATGCTTCAAAAAACTGCCTGCAATGGAGCTACCTCAGCGCATTCGGGAGTGACAGAGGCTCACACATTGGCCCATGGGAGTGCCCCGATCTGTTCCCGTTGCGGGTAGAGGGGAGCGGAGAGACGAAATGGGTTCTGTTAGCAAGCGTGGTGAACTTCACCGATTCGCCCGACAAACTCGCTACTGCCACGCAATACTTCATCGGTGATTTCGACGGCACAAAATTTACCAGCGATCAACGGGATACGCTATGGATCGACTACGGCAAGGATAACTACGCAGGAATCACCTTCGACAACGCCCCGAACGGCCGGAGAATCTTCGTCGGATGGATGCACTCGCACCAATATGCCGCCACTGCCCAATCGTACACGACCCGATCGTGGTCCGGAGCCGCCACATTCCCGCGCGAAATGAGTATTGTCCGCCGCAACGGCACATACAGACTCACCTCACTTCCCGTAAAAGAGATCGCAGAGCTATACGGCCAACAGGTCAAGATCAAAAAGATCCGAACTGACAAAACCTTGACACTTTCCGAAAAGATTCCGTTTGATAAAGCGCCGATCGAGATGAATCTCCAATTCGGAGATACGGAAGCTCCGGATGCAGCCGCACGTTTCGGTATCCGGCTCAAAAGTCCTTCGGGCGAATACGTCTCGATGGAATACGACAAGAGCAGCGGCAAGATAGTAGTCAATCGTTCCCATGCGACCTACGTTCAGTTTTCCGAACCCTTCTCCTCGATCCAGCGCGTACCGTACCGACCGATAAAGGGTCGGTCGACGTGGAAGATGCTGATCGATGCAGCCTCGATGGAGCTCTTTGTCGACGACGGCGTACTCGTCTTCACAAACGTATTTTTTCCGGGGCAGCCGTTCGACACGATAGAGCTTTTCACCGACGGCGGATACATCACCATAGAGAAAGGGAAGATCATTCAGTTAAACTCCATCGAATGCCGTCCGGTCTCTTCAACCGGAAACAAATAATCGGTCTGACCGACCTTCTTTATTAGTTAAAATTCAAAAAACGATCGTAATGAATAAGCAGAAAAAACTCGTAGTCTTCACCGGAGCAGGAATGAGTGCCGACAGCGGTCTGTCGACCTTTCGGGATTCGGACGGATTGTGGGACAAATACCGCATCGAAGATGTATGCACACCGGAGGCCCTGATCCGGAATCGGGAAACGGTCATCCGCTTTTACAACATACGTCGCAAAGAGCTGCTGACGGTTGAGCCGAATGCAGGACACCGTGCACTGGCCCGTCTGGAACAATATTTCGACACGGAGATCATCACGCAGAACATCGATGACCTGCACGAGCGGGCCGGAAGTCACCACGTCACCCACCTGCACGGCGAGCTGCGCAAACTCCGCAGCAGCAAAAACGAATCGTTGATCGTTCCCATCGATGGCTGGGAGCAGAAGCTCGACGACCGGGCTCCGGACGGCTCGCTGTTGAGGCCATTTGTCGTCTTTTTCGGGGAAGGGGTCCCGATGTTCGATCAAGCTACCAAAATCGCCGCAACGGCCGACCTGTTCGTCGTCATAGGCACCTCGCTGGCCGTTTACCCGGCCGCTGCATTGGTTCGCTACATCCGTCCGGATATTCCCGTTTTTCTGGTCGATCCGAACCGTCCGGATCTCTTCGGAATCCGCAACCCGTTAGAATATATCCCGATGCGGGCATCGGAAGGTGTTCCCGAATTAGTCGACCGTCTGATCGAAGAATACGGTGTCAGCTCCTCGAACTAAATCCGACGGAGGAGTGATATGCTACAAATGCAGACAAAGGCAAAACTCGCTAATGACCCGGTAAAATCTACATACTGAAATTCAGATGTAGCTAACCAGCTCTACGCGAGACAAAAGCAACCCGAATAAGACGCAGGAGTGAAAGCAGAAAACAGATCACGGTGCGCCGAAGCTAAACGAGGATTGTCCGTAAAAACGGCAAGCCGACAAACCACTCAAAAACTGGCTCAACAGATCTGAACAAAAAAGAGATACGGACCATGCAATCAGATGAACTTTTCCAGACGTGCGATCAGTTTCTGTACAGGCAGTCCCATGACGTTATAAAAGGAGCCTTCGATCCGCTCGATCCCAATATACCCGATCCACTCCTGAATACCGTACGCACCAGCCTTGTCATAGGGCTGAAAAGTATCTACATAGTAGAGTATCTCCTCTTCGGTCAACGATTTGAACCAGACCTCTGTCCGGGAGTCGAATGTTTCGATCCTGTCGCGACGCCGCAGGGTGACCCCCGTAATGACCCGATGGTTCCGGCCGGAGAGGTCCCGCAACATCCCGATCGCCCCTTCACGACCGGAAGGTTTGCCCAATATGCGATCTTGAAGCAAAACGACCGTATCGGCCGTAATCAATACTTCACCGTCGGACAACTCTCTGGGGAAGGACTCCGATTTCAGACGGGAGAGGTAGGCCGCAACCTCATCGGCCGGTAAATCGTCGGGATAGCGCTCGTCGACCTCATAATTATCGGCCAAGGTAAATTGCAGACCACAACCGGTCAGCAACTCTCTCCTGCGTGGAGAGTGACTCGCCAAAATTAACCGGCAGCCGCTCAATCGATCCAAAAACAACATCGCTTTTCCTCCCAATATTTTTATAAAGATTGCCCCACAGCCATGGGTTACGTCATGACAAAGATAGCAAAATCCTCGAATCATAACTGGTACAGGACCAAGATTCCTCAGCTTCTATCAGGACAACAGAGCAGAGATAGAGCGACGACATACAGCTTTCCCCGCAGAGCTACATCCGGCGATAAAGCCGTTCGGGTATCCACCGAAGCAACAGGCCTACGATACGCCATCGGGGTGTAACGTATTGGACTGCACGGCGAGCCTCTATCGCCTTGCAAATACACCGTGCGGCCTCTTCTGCCGAAGCGATCCAGAAGTGCCCCTCCCCTTTCATCATCGCCGTACGGACCGAACCCGGACGCAGATCAACAATCCGAATCGGCAACTTTTGATGAAAGGCCTTTTGGCGCAATCCCTCCAAATAGTTGATCTGATAGGCTTTCGACGCGGCATAGGAGGGTGCCGTGCGGCTGCCTCGCAATCCCATCACGGAAGTAATGGCAGCCAAGCAACCGCCGCCGCGCTGTTCGAAATAGCGATACGCCCAATCCATCACCCGTGTAAATCCAGCCACATTGACCCGATTGGTCGCCTCTTCGAGCCGGTAATCCAACGCATCGTTCAGCTCACCGGTCCCAGAACAAAACAGGATCAGTTCGGGCGATCCGAGCCGCTCCACCAACTTCTCGAGCCGCTCGCAGACGCCAGTATCCTCTACATCAAGTACCTCATTTTCATAACAATCCGGCATGGTCTGTGCCAGCTCCCGAAGCAATTCCTCCCGACGTCCGGCGATACCGACCCGATATCCTGCCGCCGCCAACCGCACAGCTACTGCCCGCCCAATCCCTGAAGTTGCGCCAATGACTATGGCCGCACGCATCACATTTTGTTTCATAACAATACACTTTTTGATTCGGGACAAAAGTACGGTCAAAAGGCAAGAAGATTCTTGAACCGGTTCAAGACTTTTTAGAGGATAATCGGCGCCGGATGTGGCTGATCGTTTCGGGCGTCACACCTATAAACGAAGCCAACTCTTTGAGCGAGATCGCCTCTTTCAGATCGGGATAGCGACGCAAAAGACTCAGATAATGTTCTTCCGGAGTTTTGGTATAGCAATCGAGCAGGCGATCATACACAACGACGAAAAGCTCTTCGGCCGAACGACGTCCGAGACGTTGGTTTTCAGCGTTTTCGTCCCAATAGCGCATAATCCGGTCAACCGACAACCGAAAGCCGGCGACCTCCGTAGCCGCACAAATCTCAACTACCGCCGGGGTTCCGACCAGATAGGAGCGGTAGTCGCAGGCATACTCACCGGCAAACGTAAAGCCCACCACGTGCGATTCGCCCCGGTCATCGGAACATGTATGTCGGAAAATTCCTTTTTCGACATAAACGATCCACCGCACCGACTCCCCACTATACTGGAAAACCTCGCCCCGTCTCCACCGACACGCTTCGCCCTCCTCCTCGAAGAGTTTTTTCAGCACGAGGAGCTCCGCAGCGTCGGCATATCGGTTGAAACTGCTCATCCTTCAACAAGAGAAACAATATGAATAGAGTACGGAATAATACGAAATGCGAAAGGGAAGCGCTACTCCTATTTGATATCAAAATCGAGCAACTGCCGCCCTTCGAGCGAGGCACGGATCCGGTCTCCGGGCCGTACGGGCCCTACCCCGACGGGTGTACCCGTGTAGAGCAGGTCGCCGATCTTCAACGTAACAAAACGAGAGACGTATGCGATCAAACGGTTCACCCCGAAAATCATTTGCGAAGTGTCGCCCTGCTGCCTCAACTCGTCGTTCAGCGACATACTGAAGTGCAACCGCTGCACATCACCGCCCAACTCCGACAACGGAATGAACTCCGGAGAGAGAGCCGCCGAATAGTCGAACGCTTTCGCCCGCTCCCAAGGCAATCCCTTTGCGATACACTCCCGTTGGAGGTCGCGCGCCGTAAAGTCAATCCCCAGCCCCACTTCATCGTAATAGCGTGAAGCGAAACGCTCCTCGATCGCACGCCCTACCCGATTGATCCGCACGACGAGTTCCGTCTCGTAGTGCACCTCATTGCTGAACGAGGGGACGTAAAACGGATCATTGTTCCGCAGCAACGCCGTATCGGGTTTCATGAAGAACTGGGGCTCCGAAGGCAGCTCCCGAGTATGATCCAGCTCGACGACATGCGCCGCATAGTTTCGTCCGATACAAATGATTTTCATCGTCCTTTCTCCTCCCGTAACAGTTCAACCATCCGTTTCCCGAAGCGATGCGACGCCCCGGCATCACCGATCAACTGGCGCAGCTCCGCATAATCGGCCAGCATCCGATCGTGTTTTTTACCTCCCGGCAGAATATCTCGAAGCTCCTGCGTGGCATTGGGCATATTCATCTGGAACTGCAACAGTTCCCGCACACATTCACGCCGCAATACCAAGTTGACCAACGACACATAGGGAATCTTCAAAAACATCTTTCCGATCAGCATCGTAGGCAGGTCACGCCGGTAACACACCATTTCGGGTACACCCAGCAGAGCCGTCTCGAGCGTTGCGGTTCCGGAGGTCACCACCGCCGCCTCGCTGATCGACAACAGTTCATAGGTCCTGTCACAGACATAGCGCACGTCGCTCCCCTCCAAATAGGGTTTGTAGACCTCCCTGTCGAGCCACGATACGCCGGCCACGACGAACTGATACTGCGGAAACTCGCGTGAAAGATCCACCATAAACGGCAGGTTATACTTGATCTCTGACCGACGGCTGCCCGCCAACAGGGCAATGATCGGCCGCTCATCCAACGCATGCTCCTGCACAAATGCTTCGCGTGTCGGCAGTGACGCCTTCCGCTCCTCGATCGAGTCCATCAGCGGATTGCCCATATAGATCGCCTCGACACCATGTTTACGGAAATAGTCGGGTTCGAACGGAAAGATCACGAACAACCGGTCGACATACCGGCGTATCTTTTTCACACGCCCCTCTTTCCATGCCCACACTTTCGGTGCAATATAGTAGTAGGTCGGAATGCCCGACTCCTTGGCAAACCGGGCCATCCGCAGATTGAATCCGGCATAGTCGATCAGGATCAGTACATCGGGACGATAATCGGCTACATCCTTTTTGCACATATCGATCTGCTTCAAAATTGTTCGGGCATTCCGCGCGATCTCGACGAAGCCCATGAACGAAGCCTTCTTGTAGTGCATGGCCAAGTTTTCCACCCCGCCGACGGCAGCCATCTTGTCGCCGCCCCAGAAACGGAATTCGGCCTGCGGATCGGCCTCCAAAATCCCCTTCATCAGGTTCGACCCGTGCAGATCGCCCGACGCCTCACCTGCTATCAGATAGTATCTCATAACGTTCGTTGTTTATCTCTTTTCCTCTACCGGTGGTACTCCGACGGAGTTTTCCGGCTGATCCTGCAGCAGGTCGGGACGCAGACGCTCGGTCCGTTCCCAAGATTGGCGTTCCTGCCACTTTTCGATCTCCGCGAAATTTCCCGACAGCAGCACATCGGGCACACGCCACCCCCGGAACTCGGCCGGACGCGTATAGACGGGCGGAGCCAACAGATTGTCCTGAAAGCAGTCGGTCAGCGCCGACGCCTCATCACCGATCGCACCCGGTATGATCCGAACCACACTGTCGGCAATAATAGCCGCAGCAAGCTCACCACCGGTCAATACATAATCTCCGATCGAGATCTCCCGCGTAATCAGATGTTCGCGTACCCGGTAATCGACTCCCTTGTAGTGTCCGCACAGAATAATAATGTTCTCGAGGGTCGACAGCCGGTTGGCTTCGTGCTGGTCGTAACGCACCCCATCGGGCGACGTATAGAGAATCTCGTCGTAGGTACGTTCGGCCTGCAAAGCTTCCACACAACGGAAAATCGGTTCGGGCTTCATCACCATTCCGGCCTCACCGCCGAACGGATAGTCATCCACCTGATGGTGTTTGTCGTAGGTGTAATCCCGGATATTGTGCACATGGATCTCGACCAACCCCTTCTTCTGGGCCCGTTTCAGTATCGACTCGTTCAGCGGACTGACCAACAGCTCCGGCACAACCGTAAGAATATCTATGCGCATGGTTCAATCCACTTTTCGTACGGTTTCACCTTCGAACCGTGTATAAAAATGATATCTTTTTCGGAGTGCCCGGCATCCGGTACCAAATGCCCATTCTGTAACGTAAAGTCCACATACCCCAGCTCCCTGAAAAACGCGAGCATCGCCATACGGGTCTCTCCACCCGTTTCGACCAGCGCCGTCGGACGAAAGCGTTCGATCAGGGGTTTCATTTCGGGCAGTACCACCCCTTCGTATCCTTCTATATCGCATTTGATCAGGTCCAAACGCGTCAGATCTGCAAACAGCTGACTTCCTCGACGCATTTCGGCCTCGAACTCCATCAGTTGAAGCCCTTCGGTCGGACGGTCCACTACGAAATTCTGTCCCGTTCCGAAGTAACCGTTACGATCCACCGTTCCGTTTCCCATCCGGATCCGTTTATCCTCCGCCCCCAACGCACAAGCCAGAACCTCCACGTTCCGGAACCGCCGCAAATTGTGCTCCAAAACCCGACGAATCGGGGCAACAGGCTCTACGGCATACACCTTGCCCGACGGAGCAGTCAACCGGGCCATCGCGTAGGAGTAATAGCCCAAATTGGCCCCGATATCGATCACCGTATCGCCCGAAGCGATCAAATATTTCAGAAACCGTGGATACTCGTAAGCAGCCGCATGCGGAGAGAGCCCCAACCGATACCCCCATAAATAGGCACCGCTCAGCACCTTCAGATAGTTCTCCAACGAAAGGCTCCGATAGAGCATCCGACGAATGCACGTTCCGATCTTTCCCATACTCTGTTTTTCATCAACAGTTTACCTCTCCGCCGAGCACTTCGGTAACGAACGGATTATAGAGCGTTTCATGTCCGATCGTACTGTCCTGCCCGTGTCCCGGATAGAAATGTACATCATCACCCAGTGGAATCAGCTTATCGAGGATGCTCCGCATGATCCAGCTGTAATCCCCTCCGGGAAGATCTGTCCGCCCGATGCTCTCTTTGAAAAGCGTATCGCCGGTGATAAGGATCTTCTCTTTCGGATTATACAGGCAGATGTGTCCCGGCGTATGCCCCGGTGTCTCGATGATCGACAGGGTGGTGTTTCCGAAATGAATCTCCTTCTGTCCCTGCAGGTCGATATCGATGTGGGGAACAGAATCCACCTTGAAACCGTAGATTGCCCCGTGGGTCGGAGCCGATTCGATCAAAAAGGCATCCCTTCCGTCAATGGCGAACGGAATACCATAAGTCTCCTTTACATAGTTCACCCCCAGCATGTGATCGACATGTCCGTGCGTATTGACCGCCATCACAGGCTTCAGACCCTTTGCAGCTATATAGTCGGAAAGAGCCCGATTCTCCTGAGGGGTATATCCGCCGGCATCGACAATGATGCACTCGCCCGATTCGTCGGACAACACGATCGTGTTCTCCTGAAACGGGTTCGAAACGATAATCTTTACTGTCATCATGTTTTTCAACTCCAAAATTTGGTCAAATATACGGAATAAAACCGAAAACGCCGTGTTCTCCGTTCCACTAAAAAATAAATCACTACTTTTGCACGAAACAAAACCAACCGACGTGGCAAGAAAAAAAGCGAACTATCCGTTGATCGAAGGACTCGAAATTGTCGATATCGCGGCCGAAGGAAAGGCCATAGGGCGATGGAACGACATGGTGGTATTCGTGCCGATGGCCGTACCGGGTGACGTGGTCAACGTCCAGATACGGGTCAAAAGACGGCGATTCATGGAGGGATACATCACCGAATACCTCCGCAAATCGCCTTTACGAGAAACTCCGCACTGCGAACACTACGGCGTTTGCGGCGGATGCAAATGGCAACATCTGCCCTATGCCGAACAGCTGAAATTCAAGCAACGGCAAGTCGTCGACCAGCTCTCCCGCATCGGGAAGGTCGAATTGCCCGAGATCCGCCCGATACTCGGCTCCGAAAAGACCTTTTTCTACCGCAACAAACTGGAATTTACCTTTTGCGACAAACGGTGGCTGACCGCCGAAGAGGTTGCCACGCAACAGGAGATTACCCCCGAACCCGCACTCGGATTCCACATTCCGAACATGTTCGACAAGGTACTCGACATCCGCAAATGCTGGCTTCAGGAGGAGCCCTCCAATGCCATCCGGAACTCGGTTCGGGCCTTCTGTATTGACAACAGTTATCTGTTCTACAACGTCCGGGAGCACCGGGGTGAAGTACGTAACCTGATCATCCGTACGGCATCGACCGGAGAGATCATGGTGATCGTCGCATTCGGTGAAGCGAGTCAGGAGAAAATCGAGGCCCTGCTGAACCATATTGCATCGAATTTCCCGCAAATCACTTCGCTGATGTATGTCATCAACACCAAGCTGAACGACACGATCGGCGACCTCCCGATTCTCTGTTTCAAAGGCCGTGACCACATTTTCGAGGAGATGGAGGGATTACGGTTCAAGATCGGGCCCAAGTCGTTCTACCAGACCAACTCGACCCAAGCCTACGAGCTATACAAAACAGCCCGTGAGTTTGCCGAACTTACCGGTTCGGAGACCGTCTACGACCTCTACACCGGAACTGGAACCATCGCCAACTTCATCGCCCGTCGGTGTAAAAAAGTGGTCGGAGTGGAGTATGTTCCCGAAGCCATCGAGGATGCAAAGAACAATTCGCGGCTGAACGGCATCGACAACACCTCGTTTTTTGCGGGTGACATGAAAGATGTCCTCAACGACCGGTTCATCGAGCAAAACGGAGTTCCGGATGTGGTAATTCTCGACCCACCGCGGGCAGGACTTCATGAAGATGTGGTCAACACAGTAATGCGAGCCGCCCCGCAACGCATCGTCTACGTGAGCTGTAATCCTGCCACTCAAGCGCGAGATATCGCTCTGTTCGACACGGATTACCGGGTCACACAGATCCAACCGGTCGACATGTTTCCGCATACACATCACGTAGAAAATGTAGTACAATTAGTACGCCGATGCAACAAATCAGACGAAGCAACCGTCTATAAAGAAGAAAGTCTCTGATATGTGAGGCTATAATCTAAAAACTTAAAACCTACAGTCATGAAAAACTTAATGGTATGTACGGTAGCGGCACTGCTGCTGTTTTCGGCGAACATCGTTTCGGCCCAAGAAAAAAACTTCATCGACACTCCCTATATCGAAGTGACCGGCAAAGCCGAAATGGAGGTGGTTCCTGACGAAATATACGTAGGGATCACGATCAATGAGAAGGACAACAAAGGCAAAATCTCGGTCGACCAGCAGGAGCAGGAGATGTTTAAACAACTCAAAGAGATCGGAATAGATGTCGAAAAGGACCTTGTCGTACAGGATATGTCAAGTGACCTTCAATCGTTCTTTCTACGTAAGGATGCCATCCTCACTTCAAAATCGTATCAGTTGAAGGTCAATAGCGCTACACAGCTCGGCAAGGCATTCCAAGCGCTGCAAGCAGCCGGCATCTCGGACGTACGGATAGAACGGACCGACATATCCAATATTGACGAACTTCGCCAAGAGGTGCGTGTCAAAGCTATCCAAGCCGCAAAGAAAAATGCCGAAGTATTGGCTGAAGCTATCGGTCAGAAAGCCCGTTGGGCCATCTATATTCAAGATTACGGATTCAACATGCGTCCTTATTCAAACGTCATGTTTGCTAAGAGTGCACAAGTCGCAATGGATGAAGCTGTAGTCGCAGCTCCAATGCCACAATTAGAATTCCAAAAAATCAAGATCGAGCACTCTGTTATGGCCCGATTCATACTGGGAACGAGTGTATTTTCAAACGGATCAGGGAAGGAGAAATAGATGATTCAACCACGAATCCTCACGACCGACGATGGCTCCCAGACCTTAGAGTCTCCCATATCGGGCGACACTTACCACTCCGTACGCGGAGCTGTCGGCGAATCGATGCATATATACATACGGGAGGGATTTTCATCCCTCCCGTTGTCACATATCCGCATTTTGGAGATAGGTTTCGGCAGTGGTCTGAATGCATGGCTGACAGCGCGTGCCGCCTCGGAGCAAAATCGTACGGTCTATTACGAAACGATCGAACGTTACCCGATCGACCTGCAAACCGCCTCACAGCTCGAATATGCTCAGGATCCGCTGTTTGTAGAGCTACATCGTGCCTCATGGAACTGCCCCGTCACGATCAACGACCGGTTTGTCTTAAAAAAAAGAGAGTTGTCATTGGAAGATTGTCGATTTGACACTACCTTTGACCTGATTTATTTCGATGCATTCGCACCGGATACGCAACCGGAATTGTGGACCACAACGATCTTCAGACGGCTTTATGAAGCTCTTTCCGACGGAGGTGTATTGGTTACCTACTCGGCCAAAGGGAGTGTCAAAGAGCATCTGCGAAGTGCCGGATTCACGGTCAAGCGGCGTCCTGGCGCTTTGGGAAAACACCATATGGTACGAGCAACAAAAAACAGCGAACCAACGAATGAATGAAGAGCGAGAAAAGATAGAGGATATAGGAAGTTTCATCGCCGAATATTCGGCACACATGATGGGATGTGGCGTACACACATCACGGGTCATACGTAGTGCGAAACGAATTGGTGTAGCTTTCGGCTACACCGTAAAGATCAGCGTATTTCAGAAAAACATTATTCTCTCTTTGGCCGATAAGGGGACCAAGGAGCTCTACAACGAGGTCATTGACATCCCGGCTCTACCGATCAGTTTCGAGCACAATGCACGCCTGAGTGCGCTGAGTTGGGAAACCTTCGATAAACACTTATCGCTACACGATCTACGTAGCAAATATGACCGGATCGTCAACGCTCCGCATATTAATCCACTTTTTGTATTGATCTGGGTCGGAATTGCCAACGCATCGTTCTGTCGGTTGTTCGGAGGCGACTGGCACTCCATGGGCATTGTCTTTTCCGCCACGCTGATCGGCATGTTCCTCAGACAACGGATGACCGCTGCCGGTATCAACCATTACATTATTTTTATCGTTTCCGCATTTGTAGCCTCACTCAGCGCCTCCACTTCACTCATCTTCGACACCACCTCCGAGATCGCCATCGCAACCAGCGTCTTGTTTCTGGTTCCCGGCGTCCCGCTCATAAACGGGGTGATCGACATCGTCGAAGGATACGTACTCGCCGGATTCTCACGTCTGGCCCAGGCGGCACTGTTGATCATCTGTATCGCAATCGGACTCTCATTCACTCTGTTTCTGGTAAAAGATAGTTTGATATGAACATTTGGGATATTCTTTCCGACGGTTTTTTTGCGGCTTTGGCAGGGGTCGGATTCGGTGCCATATCGGATCCTCCATTGAAAGCTTTTCGCTACATCGCACTATTGGCAGCGATCGGACACGCCTGCCGCTTCTGTCTGATCACCTATGCTGGAGTCGACATCTCGACCGGTTCTCTTATCGGAGCTCTGCTGATCGGATTCGGCAGCCTGTGGCTCGGAAGAAAAGTCAGGTGTCCGATGACGGTACTCTATATCCCGGCTCTACTTCCCATGATCCCCGGAAAGTATGCCTACAATGTGGTCTTTTCGCAGATCATGTTTCTACAAAACATCGACTCTCCCGCCCAGAGAGCGATCTATATGGATATGTTTTTCTCCAACAGCATGGTTTCGTGTACAGTCGTATTCATGCTGGCAGCCGGAGCGACCCTACCGATTTTCATTTTCCCAAAATATGCTTTCTCGTTAACTCGAGACAAAAAGATCAAATAGATGGATATTTTCTGGTCGACTATAAGCCAATATAACTCCGCTACATGGATCTATCAACTCATCATCATCCTCATCGGCGGAGGATTGACGTTGTTGCTGTTGCGACGCCCGGACCGATGGGTCAAAATCGCAATGAAAGTTTTCCTGATTTTGGTCTATTTATGGATCTCTATCGTCTACTACCACATTTATTGTGCAGCCAGAAGCTACAACATCATCATGTCTATCTACTGGGGATTTCTTGCTGCAACATGGATATGGGATTTGGCTCGTGGGTATACACAATTCGAATACAACCGTAAATATGCCGGCCTGGCTACTCTGCTTTTGGTCATGCCGTTCCTCTACCCGCTTCTATCCTGGCTAAGAGGATTGTCTTTCCCCGAAATTACCTCTCCGGTCATGCCTTGTTCGGTGGTTGTCTTCACTTTCGGTCTGTTGCTGATGATGTCCAGAAAAGTCAATCTTTTCATCGTTCTACTATTGAGCCATTGGGCCATGATCGGACTCTCGAAAACCTATTTTTTCAATATTCCTGAAGACTTTTTGTTGGTCGCGACCATGATTCCGGCTCTTTACCTGTTTTTTCGGGATTACTACCTTCGCCATCTTACTGATGACGCATCTAAACCGAAACGAAAATACGTCAATCTATTGCTCCTGTTACTAAGCATAGGTATCGCCGTAATCTTGATTATCAGTCTGATTCTGGAATTGACAACAGATGTTCCACCCCATTTGACCCATTTTAATCGGTAGGTCCCATACGATTCTCCTTTCGCTAAATCACACACCCCATGGAAATACGTCATATCGATATTGATTATGGTTACTGCTCCGATCGGAACGACCTTTCGGATGAAGATCGACTTCTTCTTGTCGCAGCAGAGAAAGCTTGTACGACAGCCTATGCGCCTTACTCCAACTTTCGGGTCGGAGCAGCCGTACGCTTCGACGATGGCGAGATTCTCACGTCCAGTAACCAAGAGAGCGTAGCGTTTCCTTCGGGCATTTGTGCTGAACGCGGTCTGCTCTACTTCGTGCAAGCCAACCGCCCGCAGAAAAAAATCAGGACACTGGCTATCGTATCTTCTCCGTCTCCGACAGAGTGTACCCCGTGCGGAGCCTGCCGACAAGTCATTGCAGATACGGAACAGCGCCAGAAAACTCCAATACGTATCCTTATGGGAGGAGCGCAAAGTACAATTGTCATCGAATCGGCTCAAGCTCTACTCCCCTTTCATTTCACACTGCCTGCGACAAAAGAATAAGCCTCGAATCCATAAATTACGCCCCGATTCAGTTACATCCCGATTCCTCAAAACTTTATCCTATGTTCGATCCACAAGCCATTTTATACGAAGACAATCACCTGCTCATCGTCAACAAGCAGGCTGGACAGCTCGTCCAACCCGATCCATCAGGTGATACAGCTCTTGAAGAGGAGATTAAGGCTTATCTGAAAGTTCGTGACCAGAAGCCGGGCAATGTTTTTCTCGGAGTAGTCCACAGGATCGACCGACCGGTAAGCGGTGTGGTCCTTTTCGCCAAGACAGGCAAGGCATTGGTTCGGATGAACGAAGAGGTAAAAAATCGAGAGATCAAAAAGATCTATTGGGCACTAACAGAAAACCGGCCTCTACAAGACGAAGGAAAGCTGATCCACTTTCTTGTCCGTGACGGGAAAACAAACCGGTCGCGCGTCTATGACCGACCGACAGAAATGAGCAAAGAAGCACGACTTCGATATCGGGTTCTGACACAAAGTACACACTATTACCTTTTAGAGGTCGATCTGGAGACCGGGCGCCACCACCAGATCCGTGCTCAGCTTTCAAAGATCGGATGTCCCATTCGTGGCGATCTGAAATATGGAGCCCGACGATCGAATCGTGATGGAAGTATCTCATTACACGCTCGAAGTATCGAGTTTATCCATCCCGTACGTAAAGAACGGATTTGTATCACTGCACCGGTACCCGCTAACGACAGTCTATGGCAATTCGCCGAACAGGCCGTATCTCAAAGCTGCCAATAATCGGTTTTTTCGACACACTTTTTCACTCGACACGCTACAACCAGTCCTCCGGACAGGGAACGGCTACCGCGTCTCGATACTATCCTATTTTCATGATTTACTTCGATTTGAAGAGCAATACATCTCCCCTCGTTTGCCGCCTACTCCGCAATATAAGCCTCGACCGACAAGACACCCTCTTACCCGCTGCTTCGTATAACGCTATTCTCTAATATCTAATAGCGAATATCATGCACATGATTTTTGTCGTACTCGATGTGGTATTTGTCTAAAGCTTCGAAATCTTCAGGCCGTAATCCAGAATTGTAAAACTCAACCGGCGTATTATGGTCGGTCAGATACATCCGTCGAGTTATCGGGTGAAAATCAGGACTGGTAAACGCACATGTACTCTCCACATACGGACTTTGAATCGAAGCCAAATCCGCTATACAATGGAAAATACATGCCGTAGTAGCCGGACGTGAACTATTTTCCAATGCCGTCTCATATTTACCCGGAAATTCGCTTCGATAACGATCCGAGAACCACGCCAACGCCGCTACATGCAACTGATAATAGGTCGGAGTAGGCGAGGCATGGAGAAACCGTTCCCGGCGATCATCCATAAGATCTTCCCCATGATCGGAACAATAATACAACGCTGTACATGCCTTTGTACTATCCAATAATCGAATAATCTGATCCAATACATAATCAGTATAGTACACGCTATTATCGTATGAATTCCGCAACATTTCTCGATTTTCTTTGCTCACGGAAGTAAGACGATCCGGTGTGAATTTTGCAAAATCATGCGGATAGCGTTTCGTATAATCGAAATGCGAGCCATAAGTATGCAGAACGATAAAAAGGTTCTCCTCGGTCGATTGGATGGCATCGCGTAAATAAGGCAACATCTCTCCATCGGGACGGTTATCCGTATACAACTGGCCCTCCCTCGGGCTGATATCAATCCGTCGGTCAGCCTCCTCCGAAAAATAATCGATCAACGACCGATTAGGCACCTGATTAGAAATATATAAGGTCCGGAAACCAGCTTCCTTAAAAGCTGTAATAATACTCTTTTCCTTGTATATATCATTAAAATCGAGTGCAGAAACAGGGCTAAGCAGCACCGGCACGCTCTTATGTGTCGCATTACTCTGCGTCAATACATCACCGAACGGAACCAAACCTGCACCTATTCGCTGACAAAGACGTGGCGTCGTCTCCCTGTCGTACCCGAACAGGCTCCATGAAGTAGCACGAGAAGCCTCACCCACTACCATAACATAAATTTCCCGCCCCTCAGCACGATCGGTACGTACCGCACCAAAGGAAAAATTCTTCGAGGTTTCGGGATAAGCCTCACTCTGTTTCCAGCGGTCAAGCGACAACTTAATGTTATATATTACATTTACTGGAAATATTTGCTGTTTGATTCCAAAATCGGGACGAACAGCTGTCGAGATAGCCGTTGCCATACCCCCGACGAGCAAAGCCACCAGGGCTCCATAAATCATTTTGCGGCGGAACAGAAAACTCAACCGGTCTTTAATCAAAGCCGATCGGATACTGGCGAAAAGGATCGGCACGTAAATGATACAGACGAAGACAATAGCAGGCCAGAGATTACGCAATAATTCGCCGGCCTCGGACACATTTGTCGTAAACAGATTGGTAAACATGTCCACAGCGATGATCGATCCTCCAAAGAGATAAAGAATCACTATCTGGAAAGCATTCAGTACCATCAGTGGCAATGTGCACAGCATCACAATACCCGGTCTGGGACGTGAGACTGCAATAGCCATATAAATCGCAGCTGGCAACATCAACGATGCAAGAATCGTACTCCACGAATAGGGTTCTGTACAGGCTAAGAGCAGATTCGGGAGCAACATGGCAAAAATATAAGCATATACTGTCGCCTCTTGTTTTCGAATAAACCGACTCGTTCTCTTTAACATCTCTTTCAATCTATCGTTATAAATACGGCTTCCCCCTCTATTTTTTGACAGCCAACAATATATCTTCAGCCCGCTCTTACGTCATTATCATTAAAACGCCTCGTTGATTCCGAACATGAACGACTTTTGTCCCTTCAATCCGAATCCGTAATCGAGACGGACATTTACCCGTTTTTTGAACTCCCATCGATATCCGATACCGTAATTGGGCAGCGTATGGGCTCCATTAATCTTCGAGAACGAAGGAAACACATTTCCTGCACCACCCCAGATCACAATTCCGTTTCGTCCATAAACCTTTTGACGCAATTCCACCTGAGCTTCAATCAAATTATTATCCCGGTAACGGCCTTCATAATAGCCACGCATTCGAGACGACCCTCCCATCAGAGCCAACATCGTCCACGGCGGATTTCCATAATTAAACATTCCGTGCACATCATACGCCATTACAGCACCTTTCCATAAAGGATGGTAGGCATTCCACTGTATTTCGGTCCTGTAAAATGTCTCACGGTTTCCCATAAACGAAGGGAAGAAGCGCTGTTCCGCCTTGAAATATATTCCCCGGTAGGCATTAGTTATAAAATCGCGCGAGTCATACATCACAAAAACACCTACACCGGTATTGATATTGAGCGGATCTTCACCCCGCAACTGTTCGATATTCGTAAAGTTTTTACCTTCTATATAGTTAAAACTGGCATTGGCTCCCACATAAAAATCGTCAGCAACACGAATCATGAAATCCACCTTGACCTGATTCTGCAACCGTTTGTAGGCTCCTGCTTTACCATAGGTAGCACTATCATAACCAATTCCCCAGAAGGCACTCGGGAAAGAAAAGAAATAGGTATTGAAATCGAGTCTGTATTTACCGCTTTTGAATAAAGTATTACCCCGCACACCGAGTAAATAAAACCCCGTCGTAGTCACATCTCCAAAAAACGATACATTTGACGGGGGAATACTCAAGTCATTTTTGTCGACCCGATAAAGTCCTGCGGCAACAATTCCCAAACCCAACTTAACCGTACTTGAGTAATGAGGTCCTCCGATGATGCTGAAATCAAAATTTTTTACTTGTGTTTTGTCTTCGTTGGCAGTCCGGAAATAGGTATAAAACTTACGGAATAGATTGTTTTTTTTGACTACGGTATCGCCGTTTTTTCGCATACGCGTCATATAGTAATGCTTAACGACGGTATCTCCATTATCTTTAAAGATCGTATCGTTCGAAAAGCCTAATATGGAATCCGCAACATGCTCCCATGTAGCACTACCCGTACTTCCGGCTGCGTGGTTGCCTCCTAACAACACCACACCCATTATCAAACTGACAAAAACAAAGGGAAAAAAATTCTTATTCATCGGCACATACAAACTGTAAAATACAACATTACGCTTAGTTTGTCTAACCGACAAATGTAATAAATTATCGAAGTACTCACAAATTCAGTCTATTTTTTAAGTTTATCGACTACCCGATAAAACTCCTCGATCTGTGCTTTAGACAACTCTCCTTTCGACATGAACTCTATTGTTCCGTCTTTTGCGATCAACAGCAACACAAACTGATCGTTCACATCACCCAGTCCCCATGCATCGCGCAACATATGGTCAGGATCCGTATAAATCGCGGCTCCGGTTTTCTTCACCTTTTTCCGCACCATCATACGGACAATGGAATTGGGCAATAGTGGGGCATCTTTTAAATTGACAATGCCGAAACCGTAGATTTTGTCGCTTTTAACCTGATTTTCTTCAAGTTCTTCGACAAAAGCGCTGTTCTGACTTGCATGATCCGGATCAACATAAAAGATCATCAAATTTTTCTGACCAAAATAGGGTAATTCAACCGGATTATTACTGGGATCACATACTTTGGTCTGTTTCACTTTTGTTCCTACAGACGCGGTTTGTGTCTGCGCCATAGCGCCTGCCGATATGACCGTTAACAATAAAGTCGATATCGATCGAAAAAATACCGTTCTCATAAGCATCGTACTTTCATTGAAACTTCACGAACTTGTTCCGTTTACAAAAGTACTACGATAAGCGAATATTTTTCCGATCGATACGACAAATACTTCCTTTTTATTACATTTACTTCTATTTTGAACAAAAGAGCAGATAACCCCCTTTTGTCTTTCGAAAATTCTATAAACTCAAAATCATTTTACATGAATTGTGCGAGGCGCATTCGGCTTAATCCGAACCGTCTTTCCTGACGGAAGAACAACTTCCAACGCCTCATCCGGAGCTGTTACTGTATACAGAATTTCATCGTTCTCGCGATTCCATGATACCGACACACATTTACCCGAAGGCAAAGGAATACGTCCATTCGCCTGCTGAAGCGATCCGGGATGAAGAATCAGATCGAACGAATTGATTTCACGATCAAACCGCGGATCAAGACCCAAAACATATCGGGAGAGCTGCCATGTAGGAGCCCCGGACCATTGATGACAGTGCGACCACCGGGTATCGAATACTTCGACCCACGTCGTGCGTCCCTCTTGCAACGCCCAGCCCCAACACGTACGGTACTGATCCAATACGAAGTCTGTCTCTCCGTTTTCATACAAAAACGGGAATGCGTAATGCGAAAAATAGGGTGTGATCAGCTGTGAACTATTGGCTGACGGGTCGCTCAGACGCGGAGCCTGCGGATTATTCGGGAAACAATTCAACATGTGTGTCTTGATGAACTGAATCGCCTCGGCATGATACTGTTCAGGAATCAGATCAGCCTTCAATCCCAATACTGTCCGGTGATAACCGATACGTGACCAATCGTATTCGTTATGAGCATAATATGCTTCCAGTATTTTCCCAAACTGCTCTGCCTGTTTCCGATAGAAATCGGCCCGATCGGGACGATCCATCAGGTCCGCCCAACGCGCCATCGTCTGTACAGCAATCATATAATGCAGGTTGAGTGCCATATCGCTGTTACCTTCATTGGGTACATACCCCCAATCTATAAAATTCCAATAGGGACAAGAGGTAATCCCCTCTGCGGTCAAGTAAGGATCGAAAGCCGCAATGTTGCGTTCTGCCGCATCGTACAGCTCCGTCAACAGCGTTCGGTCTCCCGTCAGGCGCATATAGTTGAGGCAAGCCGGTACCCACTGCAGGGCATACGAAGCCATATAGGACTCTCCACCCGGACACAATCCGGCCACCAAACCTTCCGTATTGGCACACTGTGCCGACTGAACCAACCCTCTGCGGACAATTGCGATGTCGGAAAATCCGGCCGCACCGATCTCCATTCCGACAATTCCCACATCGCCGAGCCACTGTCCTCGTTCCCGTGTCGGATTGTCAATCAGCGCATCCTCGCTACATGCCATATAGGTGTCGATTCCCGTCTGCCAGATCCGGTCGAGCAACGGATCGCCACACGAGAACGTCGCATCCGCACGGTCGTAATACCCTCGCTCCATAAAACGCTCTTCAACGAAACGTACACTGTCTTTCGGAGCAAGCACATGCACTTCAACGAAGCGTCCGCCACGCGGCACCAACGGGAAAAACGTCTGCCGTCCACCCCGAGCCACAAACCGATAGAGATTATATGAATCTCCGGCCGAAAGAGTAACCCACGGAGAGACACGTCCTCCGATCAACGACTCGCTGTAAGCGATTTCGACAACCGCACCGGCAGGCAGGTCCATGACCATCGCAGGTCGGGACAGCCGAATCCGCCCCAAGTCGTACCGCCGCCACACGCCCTGTGCCGGATGTTTGTCGGCCACAAGATCGCGCAAATAAAAACTTGCACCCGGATTGTCTCCCGGATAACCGAACGTCTCTGTCAACACTCCGGAACCGATCACCTTCGGTTCGATCAACCGGTTTTTCACCGGCGCTATGCGAGAAGGTGCAAAATCGCCCAACGAACGTTCGACGAACACCGGAGTACTCCACGAAAAGTCATCGTATTGGGGCATTTGCCAATCGGGCTGCAACTGACGGGTATCCACCCACTCGATCCACCCCAACTGCGGATTAATCCGCCGCAACTGGGATGTGTACCCATTCAACCGTTGGCAACGCCACGTAACGGGTATCTCAGTCTCTCCAACCGATGCACGGAAGTAGAAGAACGGCTGAATCTCCTTTAAAATTCTTGTAGCCACACCTTCATACTGCACCTGTACGGCAACGGTATGCGTTCCTTTTTTCAAATCAACTTTCCGGCATTGATACTCCGGATAAGCGGCCGTATACCGATCAGGACCCTCTGTATAAAAGTTTCCGTCGATCCATACGACATACCAAGAAGCCCCGCTCAGCTGCAGGTCTACCGTCGCATCCTCCACCAACGAAAAGGTTCCGCGAAAACCTACATGCACATCGGGTTCAGCCATCTTTGTATCGGTCCACATCAACTGAGACCCGATATCATCGGCTCGTGAAATACCGAACCACGATAAAGCCGCCAGCAACAGCAAAACAAATTTTCCGTTCATATGAATTTTATATTTCTGTTCGAAAGATTTTTTCCTTTCCGTGATTCATCAACAAACCTTAACTACCGGAAGTCCCAAAATAAACCCGAGCTTCTCTATTTTATCGGCTACGTGTCCGATTCCGATCGCACAGTGGTGAGCCGGTCCCGCTTTGGACCATACATCCATAAAGGCACGGGCACCAATCGAGAAACGATAACGGCTGTTCGTATTACCGATCTGCAACGTTTTCCCGACAACCGACTCTCCTTCAGCAACGAGCAGGAAGATTCCGTCTTTACCCTCCACAACCGACAACAGGGTCACAGGTCCGGGCCGAACGCTCATCTGTATCGAGAGACCGTTTCCGGGTTTTCCGTGATATACAGGCAGCGGAACCAGTCCGACACGCCCCTCAGCCATAGCGAAGTGGGCCGGTCCATCGTGTCCCCAAAGCACAACATCATCCTCAAAATCCATCGCATAAGGTTCTGAGAACGAACCTCCCGCTCCCATCTCGGCAAGGATCTTCATCGCATGGGCATTTTTCACCTCACACTCACCCGCTACCGGAACGCCCCGTCCGGTAAGCAACGTATTGCCGGCAATAACCGAAGTCACGATGTTTTCATACTCATTGCCCGCGGCCCCTTCATAATAGTAGGCCATCGAGCCGAGCCGATGATGCTCCACCAGTCGGTCCAAAGCGACCGACGTCCGGGCTGCACGCTCCAGTTCGGTCCGGGCGCACGCTGCATCCACATTGAATACGGTCTCGAACTCCTGAATCTTTGCCTCCGTTTCAGAGTCAGTAACCCCCTTGCGCAGCTCGTGCAGTTCGCACATCTCGAGCAACTCGAAATGTGTCCCGAAAGCTCCCGACATCTTCGTCAGATCGGTATAAACATCGAGCATGCCGCAATAGTAGTGGCCGAGTACCCCCATCCGGTTGTTACGCATCCCTTCGGCAACCCGAGCCGCATCGATCCACGCACGGATCTGATTCCAGACCGCTTCTTCTTCTAAATAACCTGTTACAATCTCATACTTCAACCCGAGGCGATTGAAGACACACGCCACTTCGGGAACCGTACAAGCCTGGCAATGAGCCAGCCATTCACCGGTCATAGCGCCGCGATCCCCCATACCGTTCAGATAGTCGTAGTCAATTGCCGCAACAGGTTGCAGGTTCAGAACAATTACCGGAACGCCTAACCGCTGTACGACAGGTAGTACAGTCGACGAGAGAGCATAGGTCGATATGTAGAGGAAGACCAACTCGACGTCGTTCTCTTTCAGGCAAGCCGCTGCTGCTGCCGCCTTGGTCGGATCATCCACCATGCCGGCATCGACGATTTCCGCATCCATTTCACCCATTTTCTCTGCAATCTGCCGACGATATCCATCCAAACGATCGAGCAATCCATCAAACTGTCCCCAATACGTATTGAGTCCAATTCCAAAAAGTCCAATTTTCATAATTTCAATTTGTTTTTCTATGTTTTACTATTATAGTTCTTTCAATTCAAAATCCTTTTTCAGTCCGAACGGTGTCAGGATGTATTCCGAAGCTTTCCGCCACGTCGGTACATTCCATCGGTTCGGATCGACAATACCGTTATAGGCCACGTGATGCGGACCGATCATGTTCTCCATATTGCCGACCACACGCAATTCTACCTCGTTTTCCCCGTCACGGATCAACGACGTTACGTCGAGCGTATAGGGTTCGGCCATAATCACACCTGCTTTTTGTCCGTTGACCCATACCTCTGCAAGCGATCCTGTCCAATCGTCTGCCTCAACATAAAAACTCTTTCCAGAAATCGATTCCACATCGAACCGTTTCGTATATTTCATCTCCCACGGATAGAACGGAGCCCCGAGCGACTGCCAATCCTGCAACCCGTCGTAACGCGATGCCGGAACAATCGTCCACCGGTCATTCTGTTGCTTTACGTCGAAATTACCCAATACATAGACGGCCCCCAACTCCATATGCACCGTCAGTTTGTCGGCAATCAGTTCAATGGTGTTCTCGCCTGCATGGACGTACTCTCCGATCGGGATCAGCTTGAACTCTTCGTCCAAGAGCCACTCGGCATCGGTTCCGGCTTGTACGGACGTACCGTTCACCTTAACCGTGTACAACCACGGGCGCTCTACCAGAATCTTCATCGACTCCTTGTCCACCTCCGAACCCGAAACCGTAAAACGATAGAAGGCCGTAAAGCCGGGAGCTGCCGACAGATCCATATTCACGATGTCCTGCTTGTACTGCATGGCCCAGAACCATGGATTTCCACTCAACCCTGCCTTACGGAACACCTCGGTTCCTGCATTGTTGTAATAGATATCCTTTTTGAATTCATTTCCGCTCTGCAAATCGATAAAATCGATCAGCAGCACATTATCCCGCACCCGTTCGATTTGCTCGGAATCTTTGGCCGTCAACGGTGTTCCTCCGGTCAGGACACGCTCTTTCTCCGCAGCCACGGGTTTTTCGGAAACGTACAACAACATACTTTCGGCCGGCTCGATCCGACGTTTCACAGTCACTTTGTCGTCCGACACCTCGGCCGGCATCTCATAGATCTTTCCGTCGAGGGCATTCATCCGTACCACATGCTTTCCATCGAGAACCACCTCAACCTCCGAAGCCTCGTCGAGTGAGGCATTCACCAACAGCAACGTCTGTCCATCCTTAAACTCCCGACGGTTGTGGTGCAGGTCCCCCCCCTCTTTGCGGACAAACCGAATCTTCTCCGACTGCAAATAGCTGTCAATCATCTCCTGCGTCAAACTCTCCGGAACAATCACCTGTTCCGATGCGAAGAAAGCCTCAACCTCGGGAGAGAGTTCTCCTTCCACACGTGTCGGTTTACCCAGAGCGATCAGACGGCCTCCCTTCTGTACGAACTCACGCAACAGATCGAACGTTTCGCGTTCGAGATTCTCAGTCTGAGGGGCAATTACAAAGGTCCCGTATGCACGTTCTCCGACCACGAACTTTCCGTTCCGTACGGATCCGTATCTTCGGAAAATATCCTCACAGCCCAAATCGAACTCTACCTGAGCATGTTCCAACTCGGTCACCAGATTCTGGAAAGCCTGTCCGATCTCCATCGCCCGGCCCTGAGTCCCCGACCCGCAATACTGGTTGTACATCCAAACCGAGGTAGTCGGCTCCAACACCAACACGTCGTTATACTGTTCTCCGAAACTCATCGCCGTACAAATGCGGGCAATATAGTCATTCAGGACGCGATAGTTGTCCCACCATGCGGCACTCTGATTGAACATCGGCGGATAGTCGAACTTACGCACACCGGCCATGCTCATGTGCCCCACATGCTGGTTGACCAGATTGACACCCAGTACCATCTGCCAATCACACAACCGTTTCATATCTTTGAAGGTAACGTTCCACCCTGCACCGCCATACGTCTCGCTCAGAATACGCGGACGGTTCAGCTGATTGGCGATACTGCTTACCTCCTTGACCGAACGGATGTTTCCGAACTGCGCACCGGTGCTGCTCTCGTTAAACTGATTGAACAGCATATCGATGCCGGGAACCTGCTGCCACGCGGCCATCGACATGTTGTCCGTCACGCCGGTGACCGTCGGCCAGTTGTGTTCCCAATAGTGCCCGGTCCATGAAATTCCCTTTTCGGCGCAGTAGTTGTACCAAGGTTGGGCCCAGCGCTCAACGAACAGCCGGTTGAGCAACTGGAAATAGTCGTGCCGCACCTTCTGCCAATCCCCGATCTGCTCGTGCAGCTGCGGCAGACAGGCACTCAGATCGTATCCATACTCCTTGAAAAAGACATCGAACAGATCAGGCGTCCAGCGTACACCTCCGGGCGAAACGATCTCGGGTTCATCGGTAAAAATACCCTTCACGTTTCCTTTCAGGTCACCCCCGAAGGTCTGCTCGTATCCCTGCATCGTAATCTCCATAAACTTGTCGGTCACCCCATGGGCCAGCAGGTCGACGTAGGGGCCTCCGGCATACCACGGCGACGGCTGATATTGTGTCTTCTCATAGAGATAAAATTTTCCGGATTCACCTTTCATCGAAGCCGCACGATCGGTAACGTTTTCCAATTTTCCATCCTTCTCTGCAACGATGACAAAATAGGCCGACACATCATCCGGCATCCGGTCCACAACAGTCGGATTGAGCCCTTGTCCCTGATTGTACGCTTCGGGCATCTCACGCGGCACATGTCCCCCTCCGAAGCCGCTCGGATAGGAGTTTTCGTCATACAGCCACACCTCGAGGCCCAACTCACGTCCTTTATCGACCGTATACTTCACCATTTCGTTCCACGTAGGTGAAAGGTATTCTGTAATCAGTCCGAGCCGCGGATGAATGAATACACCTCCGCACCCCTGTTCTTTATACTCATTCAAAATACGATCGATCCTTTCGGGGGTAATCTCGGTATTCCAAACCATAAACGGTTTCGTACGGAATTCGCTGCTCGGATCGGCAAATTGATCAAAAAGCGCCTGCGACGACTCGGCAGACTTTTCGTTGGAACATGCAGTTGTCAAACCACAGAACGCCAACGCGGTAAACCATGCGACAAGTTGATTTTTTTTCATCATACAATGTTTTATACGTGTTTTACTTGGGCGGATTTCCCCCTACTCGACCATACACTCGTTTTCTCTTGTCCGCTATTTATCTAAAAATGTTAGTTTCAATTTCAATTTACTGACCACACCGTACGACAAGCCGTCGTAATCTTTAAAAGCCGTGAAAAACATCGTGTAGGTGCCGTCTTTTTCGGGAATCAGCGAGATCGGCGTCCGCAGGGCAGTCCACCACTTCGTGACGGTCGGCTCCAGATCGATATGACGCAATTTCGACCAGTGCACCCCATCCCAGGAAAGCGTATATCCCAGTTTATTGACCCAAGGTCCTCCATCCACGATCGCAATATAGACTCCATTTTCCAACTGCATAACGATCGGGTTCTCGGCAAAACTTCCCAGCCCCACCGGATTCAGTTCGCTCATCCGCGTCCACGGTCCCTCGATCCGATCGGCACAGGCCATGCCTACCATCCATTGGCAAGTCGACATCTGCTGTGTCGTCGCACTTCCGTAGAGCGCATACCATTTTTTCCCGATCTGATAGGGGAAGAACGAATCGACGCCCTGATGCCCCTCCCAAGGGTCGGGATCAACATCGTAACGCATCAGAACGGCACGATCCGTATAGGGTCCGCCAATTCCTTCGATCCCCTTCACGTCGGAGACCGCATGCTGGATCACGCCATCGAAATTCAGATTGTTGACATCGGGCTCTTGTGGCAGCGCCTTATAACAGACGTAAAAGAGATGCCATCGCCGATCCTTTTTATGATAGACCATCATCGGGCCCCAAATGGCCGCCCGCTGCGAGGTGCCGGTAAAATCGGCATCCGACTCGCGAATCGTAGCTCTCCGGTGCCAATCGGTTCCGTTTTCGGAGGTCCAGTAACCGGTTCGCATCCGAACACAATAGGGATCGCCGACCATCTCGGAAGTAATCATATGATAGGTATCCCCTATCTTTACGACACGGCCACCTTCAAAGCCGTATTTGATCTCCTCCGTATCGGGTGATCCTCGGCGGATAACGGTATCTTCGCATCCGACAACCTCGATGCGCACGATCGAATCCCGCTCGGAAATGGGCTTATATGCATCGCCGAAATGCTTTCCCGACAATACGACAGATGCCGACACGAATGCGGCAATCAACAGGGTTCTTTTCATAAGTTTCAGGTTAGTAGCTCCGCACAATCTCTCTTCGCTCTATTACAAAGATAGAGCGATCGGACCAGAGACCGTGTTCCAAAAATGATATATATGTTCTGATTTTTGATCCGCCGATAAAATCGGTCATCCACTATTCGACCACACCTTTATACATCCGGTTTCGGTACTCTTGCGGACTACACCCCATCCGTTTGCGGAAGAATCCGGAGAAATAACGCGCAGAACTGAAGTCCAACGTATAGGCAATCTCTTTGATGGTCATGGCCGGGTCGGACAACAACTCCATGGCCCGGAACAGCTTCAATTCGAGAATATACTGCGAGGGAGCCATCCCCGTCTGCCGACGAAACGCAGATCGGAACCACGAATAACTTACATGTAACCGTTCGGCAATCTCCTGCGCACTGAGGTTTTCAGAAAGCCCCTCACGCATCATCACTTTTGCCCGTGCAATGCGATCCCTTGCCTCAGTTTCATTCGACGAATAGGTACGGCTTACATTAAGCGCTATACCCGTCAACAGCGAAACCGTTCCAGCCAGCATTTGCTGGTAGTTCGGTCCAGCCTGCGCAGCTGTCAGCATTGCATTGCGGAAAATATCGATTGCAAAAGAACTGATTCCCACATCATACACCGGCATACATTCGTTAAAAAAACCATTATTCAAGCGGCTGTCTATGACATGTCCCTTAAATCCAATCCAATAAACCGTCCAACCCATCTCGGGCGAGGGACGAAAAGTATGCCAATGTCCTGGGAAAATAATAAACATCATTCCCGGTGTCAGACGATAACGCCGCCCCCCCGACTCGAAAACACCCTCGCCATCAACGACATAAATCAGCTGATACTCATCAAGCACACGACCTACCGATACATTGAAACGATACCCTTCAGGATGTCCGGCGGGAGGATAAGCCTCACCGGCACGGACACACTGAAAACCTACCGAAGTAGCCACAATACCCCACAAACGATCCCTTTCGTTCGCCACCAGATATTTAAACTCACTTCGATCCGCTTTCATGGTCGTCCTACAACCCTATTTTTACCAACCTGAGGTCAATCACATTCACCCCACTCCGAATTATTTCAAACATCCCGTACAATTATATCACCCCTTACTATGACATCTTTTTCAACAAGATTTTAAAGGGTAGACATTTTCCGGGTCTTCTCTATTTTACTTATTACTCCTGCTTCAAACGTTATTTTATATAAAGCGTCTTGCTCTTTTCTCTGTTCATTTTTCCGATCATCTGCATCTTTCCCAGATGAGCCCGACAAATAGCTTTTCACATAAAACGGACCTGAAACCCATTGGGCTGGCATGATTCGATCCACTTTCAATTTTCCTTGTACCGAGCCCGACCGAAAAGAAGCCCCCGTCATCTGCTCCAATTTCACGTAATCCGCATCCCCGAAAGTTTCTCCTTCCATCACAATATTGGCCAAATAAAGCGAATCATTAATAATCACCCATTCAGCTCTGCAACCTTTACTCTTATTCTGCTGCCGAACAGAACTTATGGAATCTCCTTTCGATCCAACCGTATTTTTCTCGTTCGCTCCAAACAACTCTTTATACCCTCCAAAAACACTCAACGGAGAGTGATCGATACGATACTCTTTTCCATCCCAGAACAGACGGTCATCGGTTCTGACATTCTGTTCAAAATTAAATACCGGTTCTTCAACTTGCAACTGTAAGGCCTGTCGGGCAATCGCCTTGCTATCCACATACCTCTTCACAGCCATTCCTCCCAACACGACTACCACCACCAATATAATTGCCAATACTATCTTTCTTTTTCCCATAAGCGCCTTACTTAACCCAAAACATCAGCAAACAACGAGCCTAATCCCCCACTTCCATCACTACTTGACCTCTTTTCTCTTCACCGCCCCGTCATCACATCCAGATTTCTCCGGACTTCTCTTTATTCTATCCCAACACCGAAACATTGAAGAACTCGACTACGCCCACAACAGCCGAGTTGTCATCCGTTACGATAATCGAATGTATCTTATGTAAGCGCATCATCTCTTCAGCCGCCGTAATCCGAGCCTCAGGAGATATGGTTTTGGGAGTCCGCGACATGATCTCTTCGGCCTGAATCGAGAAAAACCGTTCCTTGTACTTCGCCATCGCACGACGCACATCACCGTCGGTAATCACACCGATCAACTTTCCATCCTCAACAACTGCCGCAATTCCCAATCGGGCGTCGCTGATCGCAATGATCACATCACCGAGTGTCATCGTCTTCGGCACACAAAGCGCATCCTTCCGCATCACATCCTTCACCCGTGTCAGCAGACGACGCCCGAGGCTTCCTCCCGGATGGAACACGGCATAATCCTCTGCTCGAAATCCCCGTACTTTCATCAATGCAATTGCCAACGCATCCCCCATAACCAACATGGCGGTCGTCGACGACGTCGGAGCCAGATTCAACGGACATGCTTCTCTTTCCACCGATATATTCAAATGCAGATGTGCATTTTTAGCCAACGTCGACTCGGGATTGCCTGTCATAGCAATGATCGTATTTCCATTATTCTGCATAAACGGGATCAACCGCAGAATCTCATCCGTTTGCCCCGAGTTAGCAATCGCCAATACGATATCGTTGGAGGAGATCATACCCAAATCACCATGATAGGCTTCTCCTGGATGCAAAAAGAACGAAGGTGTTCCCGTACTGGCCAATGTTGCAGCTATTTTCTTTCCGATAATACCCGACTTGCCCATACCGGTCACAATAACCTTTCCCGTACACTTCAATATAGCCTCCACCGCCTGGGCAAAATCATCTGTCAACAAATTACTCAAATTACGAACCGCAGCCGCTTCCGCTTCAAACGTATCGATCGCATATTGCTTTATCTGATTCTTGTCTTTTTCCATATCTCAATTTTCTGATTAATTTCCAACCTAAAGTACCTGTTTCTTCCTATCATTAAAAAACACTCTCAAAAAGTTCCGATCAAACCGTAACGCTGTGTAGCACAGAAGACCTGACTATATATATGGAAGCCCGGCCGATTGGTCTCGATTTTACGATTCAACTGCAAAATCGGGTGCCCGGCCCGCACATTCAGATACTCCTGCAAACGCTTATCGGCTCGAATAGCAAAAAGCTGTTGCGTACCCCCCGTCACTACGATCTGATATTGACGTCGCAACGAATCGAACAACGAGCAATTCTCGAGATCATAATCCACGAAACGGGGCAAATTGATATTCGGCAACATCGTAATATCAAAGAATACCGGCATATCGTTCAACAGCCTCAACCGTTCGAAATAGATGCAACCGGCCCGCTGTTCCTGCGGTTCAACAGGAAACGAAAACGCTTCGGTCCACTCTCTGAGCTCGGGCTTCAGAATAATATGCGTCGAGAGATTGGGACTTCCCAAGGCCGACGTAGTTCCCGTCAGTGAGAGAATACCGATACCCCTCGGAGCTCCCTTCACAATACTTCCTTTCCCCTGATGCTTGACAATAAATCCGTCTGTCACCAATTGATCGAGAGCCTTACGCACCGTCGGTCTTGCCACACGATAAAGTGCACTCAACTCATGTTCGGATGGCAACAAATCTCCAGCGGCATACTCTCCGGAAGAGATCTGCTTCCTTAGGGTTTCGTAAACCTGCTTGTATTGCGGTAAGTTCATTTTCTTTCTTCTCTCCTTCGTTTTTATCCAATGTATCAACTCCGTTACGCAAGCCAGCCCCAAAAACAACACAGCAACACACCCTCTCGCAACCTTCTGAATACATAAAACTTCGCTATCCGACGGAGGTTCAAAAGTAGCAAAACCATTTCGTTATTCCAAATTCCTGACAACAAATTTGTATGTACAAGTTACCAACTTGTAAACACCACCAACAACAAACAACTACCTCAATATCAATGCATATATTTTTTTACTAAAAAAACTTGTATATCCGACTTATTGTAGTATCTTTGCAGTGTTTCGTTTTATCATACGACTCGACTACATTAATTTAAAACCAAAAATACTTAAACCTAAATTATGGCAACAGTTGTTATCATGCCGAAACAGGGGCAATCCGTAGAGAGTTGCATCCTGACCGAAATGAAAAAGAAAAAAGGCGATACCGTAGCCGTAGGAGACATCCTCTTCTCTTACGAGACGGACAAGGCATCGTTCGAAGAAGAGGCTAAAGTAGCCGGTACCGTATTGGACGTATTTTTCGATAATGGAGACGAAATTCCCGTTTTGACCAACGTGATGGTCATCGGTAACGAAGGTGAATCGACCGAAGAGTTCCGCCCGGGCGGAGCCGCTGCCGAAGCACCTGCCGCTGCCCCAGCAGCCGAAAGTGCAGCTCCTGCTGCAGCTGCAGCCCCCGCCGCTGCCCCAGCGCCAGAAGCCAAAGCAGCCGCTCCCGCAGCAGCACCCGCTGGTAGCGTATCCCCCGTTTCTCCTCGCGCAAAGACCCTCGCCGCCAAAGAGGCGATCAATGCATCCGCACTCAGCGGAACAGGTCCTCACGGACGTGTAATCGAACGCGACGTTCAGGCCGCTATCGATGCTGCTCCTAAGACCACTCCATTGGCAAAGGCCATCATGAAAGAGACCGGTGCAGCAGCTCCGGAAAGCGGAAGCGGATTGGCTGGCAAGGTAAAAGGTTCAGATATCGGAGCTTTGAAAAACAGCGTATATGCAAGCGACAGCGAAATCAAACCGCTTACCAACATGCGGAAGATCATCGCAAAAGCTATGCACGCATCATTACAGAATTCAGCACAGCTTACCCACCACCTCAGCGCCGATGCTCGCCGCATCATGGCTCTGCGCAAGAAGGTCAAAAAAGCGGTCGAAAACGGATATCCAACCAACATTACCCTCAACGACATGGTATGTATGGCGGTTATCAAAGCCCTCAAAAAATTCCCGCAGGTCAATGCTCACTTCCTGGGCGACTGCACCCGGAACTTCTCGAAAGTCCATCTGGGTCTGGCTGTCGACACGGAACGCGGCTTGATGGTTCCTACCGTAAAGAATGCCGACGACCTCTCAATACAAGGTTTGTCCAATCAGCTTAAAGAGGTTGCTGATGCCTGCAAGAAAGGATCGATCGATCCCGACCTGCTCTCTTCAGAAGCAGCTTCATTCACCGTATCGAACCTCGGTAACTACGGTGTCGAAATCTTTACGCCGGTCATCAACCTGCCTCAGGTGGCTATTCTCGGCGTAAACACGATCGTTCCACGTCCGAAAGATCTGGGCGGCGGAGTATACGGGTTCGTACCTCACATCGGATTGAGCCTTACCTACGACCACCGTGCATTAGACGGCGGCGAAGCAACTCGTTTCGTAAAACAGATCGCAACCGAGATCGAAAACCTCGATTTCGAATTATAATACCACAAAGGGAGGGTGGTAGACTACCTTCCCTTTGCTCAACTTTAACTTAAACAAAACTATAAACCGAAAAACGATGATAGATTTAGCAATTATCGGCGGAGGTCCCGGAGGTTATGTAGCCGCAGAGCGCGCCGGATCGAAAGGATTGAACGTCGTATTGTTCGAAAAACGGGAGCTGGGCGGTGTGTGCCTCAACGAAGGCTGTATCCCGACCAAAACCCTGCTGTACAGCGCAAAAGTATATGACTACGCAAAACATGGCGATAAATACGGAATCAACGTAAGCGGAGCTTCGTTCGATTTCGGCAAGATCATGGACCGCAAAAATAAGGTAGTCAAAAAACTGGTGGGCGGTGTCGGCACCAAGATGAAAGTCAACAAAGTCAAAGTGGTCAAAGGTGAAGCCAAGATCAAAGGCCGTTCGGCCAACGGAATCGAAATCGAATGCAATGGTGAAACGTTCTATGCCGTTAACCTGTTGCTTTGCACCGGATCGGAAGCTTTCGTTCCGCCGATTCCAGGCGTAAAAGAGGCTGGAGACGTCATTTTGACCAACCGCGAAATTCTGGACCTGAAAGAGCAACCCAAATCGCTGGTAATTATCGGCGGCGGGGTAATCGGTATGGAGTTCGCAAGTTTTTATAACAGTCTGGGAACAGAGGTGACCGTTGTCGAAATGTTGCCGAAGATTCTCGGCAATCTGGACGGCGAAATTAGCTCGATGTTGCAGGACATTTACGCAAAACGTGGAATCAAATTCAACCTTTCGTGCAAGGTAACCGAAGTTCGCGGTAACGAAGTCATCTATACGGACAAAGACGGCAAGACAGCCTCTGCCAAGGGTGACAAGATTCTGATGAGTGTCGGACGTCGCGCCGTAACCGCAGGTCTGGGTCTGGAGAATCTGGGTATCGAGCTCAATCGTGGAGCCGTTAAGGTCGATGAGAAGATGCGCACGAACGTTCCTAACGTATTCGCAGCAGGTGATATCACCGGATTCTCGATGTTGGCCCACACGGCCAGCCGCGAAGGCGAAGTCGTTGTGAACAACCTGACGGGACGTCCCGACGTAATGCGTTACAACGCTATCCCGGGTGTGGTTTACACCAATCCTGAAGTAGCTGGCGTAGGTCTGACCGAAGAACAGGCTAAAGCCGAAGGTATCGAATACCGCATCGCAAAACTGCCTATGGCCTATGCAGGTCGTTTCGTGGCTGAAAACGAAGGCGGTAATGGCCTTTGCAAAGTGATCGTAGGTGCAAAATACGGTGAGGTTCTGGGCGTACACATGCTCGGAAATCCTTGCAGCGAAATGATCTACGGAGCTTGTATGGCTATCGAGCAGGAGATGACCCTCAAGGAGATGGAAGAGGTGGTATTCCCGCATCCGACCGTTTCCGAAATTTTCAAAGAAACCATTTTTTCATTCAACGAATAACCGAAAACTAATTTAAAACTTTAATATCATGCCTAAGTCGCAGTTTATCGATCCGAAAGAGATGAGGAAGGCTGGTGAAATCACTTTCACCCCGATTCCCGTCAATCAGTACAAAAAGACGATCAAAGACGAACTCAAAGAGAAAAACTTCACAAAAGAAGATCTCAAACGTATCTACCACGACATGGTTGTCATCCGTGAATTCGAGACCATGCTCCAATTGGTAAAAACTACAGGTGGATACAATGGAGTAGAATACAACAACCCGGGTCCGGCACACCTTTCTGCAGGGCAGGAAGCAGCTGCTGTCGGTATGGCCTATACGCTTAACGTAAACGACTTCATTTTCGGTTCTCACCGCAGCCACGGCGAAATTTTGGCCAAAGGTCTCCGTGCCATCGAATTGCTCGATGACAAAGAACTCGAAAAGATCATGAACGAGTTCTGGGACGGAGCAACCCTGAACGTCGCTAAAAAAGCTTTCAAAGGAGGTACCGTAAAAGAGTTGGGTATCCGCTTCTTGTTGTACGGAGCATTGGCCGAAGTGTTTGCCCGTACGACCGGTTTCAACAAAGGTTTGGGAGGAAGTATGCACACCTTCTTCACTCCTTTCGGTATCTATCCGAACAACGCCATCGTAGGTGGTAGCGGAAGTATCGCAGTGGGAGCAGCCCTCTACAAAAAAGTTAACCGCAAACCGGGTATTGTCGTAGCTAACCTGGGTGATGCCTCTATGGCACGTGGTCCCGTATGGGAAGGTATGACATTCGCCGCTATGGACCAGTTCAAAAAACTTTGGGCTGACGATATGAAAGGCGGACTGCCGGTAATCATCAACATCATGGATAACCAATACGGTATGGGCGGCCAGACCCGCGGTGAAACGATGGGCTTCGACTTCGCAGCCCGTATCGGTGCCGGTGTCAACCCCGAACAGATGTACGCAGAGCGTGTAGACGGATACAATCCGCTGGCCGTAATCGACTGCTACCGCCGTAAAAAAGCCATTCTCGAAGAGAAGAAAGACGGTCCGGTATTGATCGACGTACTGACTTACCGTTACAGCGGACACTCGCCTTCCGACGCCTCTTCTTATCGTACCAAAGAGGAGATCGAAGCATGGGAAGCTGAAGATTGTATCAAGGCTTACGGCAAAGAGTTGATCGACGCTGGTGTCGCTACTCAAGCCGACTTGGATGCCATCACCAAAGAGATCAAAGATATCATGTTCGATACCTTCAAACTGGCTATCGACGACGAACTCTCTCCGCGTATGGACATGCACAAAGATCCCGAATTGCTCGGAACGATGATGTTCTCGAACCAATCGATCGATTCTCTGTCAGACGCTAAACCGGAAGTCAACCATCCGATGAGCGAAAACCCGCGTGTACAGCAAATCGCAAAGAAAGAGCGTTTCGCTTTCGACAAAGATGGCAAACCGTTCTCGAAGATGAAACAGTTCCAGCTGCGTGACGGTATCTTCGAAGCCATCATCGACCGCTTCTACAAAGATGCATCGTTGGTTGCTTATGGAGAAGAGAACCGCGACTGGGGCGGAGCTTTCGCCGTATATCGTGGATTGACCGAAGCACTGCCTTACCATCGGTTGTTCAACGCTCCGATCGCAGAGGCTGCCATCATCGGAACCGCTATCGGTTATGCCATGTGCGGTGGCCGTGTAATTCCGGAAATCATGTACTGCGACTTCCTCGGATGTTGTGGTGACGAGGTGTTCAACCAGCTGCCCAAATGGCAAGCTATGAGTGGTAACATACTCAAAATGCCGGTTGTTGTCCGTGTATCTGTCGGCTCGAAATACGGTGCACAGCACTCTCAAGACTGGACCTCACTGGCAGCACATATCCCCGGCTTGAAAGTCGTATTCCCTGTAACGCCTTACGACGCGAAAGGTTTGATGAACGCCGCTCTGCAAGGAACCGACCCGGTTATCTTCTTCGAAAGCCAGAGAATCTACGACGTAGGAGAACAATTCCACGAAGGCGGTGTACCGGAAGGATACTATGAAATTCCGCTGGGTGAACCCGATATCAAACGCGAAGGTAAAGATATCACCATCCTGACGATTGGTGCTACGCTCTACCGCGCTTTGGACGCAGCCAAGATTCTGGAAGAGAAATACGGCATGAGCGCAGAGGTAATCGACGCCCGCAGTTTGGTACCGTTCAACTACGAGAAGGTAATCGCTTCAGTGAAGAAGACCGGACGGATCGTTATCGCAGGCGACGCAACGGCCCGCGGATCGTTCCTGAACGATTTGGCCCGCAACATCTCGGAGATGGCCTTCGACTACTTGGATGCACCGGCCGTAGTTCTGGGTTCGCGCGACTGGATCACTCCGGCATACGAACTGGAGTACGCGTTCTTCCCACAGGTGGACAGCTTCATCGACATTATTCACGAAAAGATCGTTCCGCTGCCGGGACACGTTCCTACACGTAACTTCACCGAAGCTGAACAGATGCGTCGTGCAAAAGAGGGTATCTAATTCGTTGTAGACACATACAACCCATTTCTTTTAAGAAAGGCCGCATAGATTATCCTCATCGATGTGGCCTTTCTTACTCTTACCAACGTAAAACTGCTAATTAAAATGAGTTGCATCAAAAAAAATAAACTGGATTGTGTTAATGTCAACGCACATCTGCACACCCCCTATTCGTTCAGTGCATTCGACAAACTGACCGACGCACTCGATCGTGCCGTAAACGAAAACGTCAAGGTGGTCGGCATTAACGATTTTTACTCGATGGACGGATACAAGGAGTGGAACGACGGCTGTATCGCTCGTAAACTGTTCCCGCTGTTCAACATCGAGTTCATCAGTCTCCAAGAAGAGGATCAAGCTGCCGGTATCCGGGTCAACGACCCGAACAATCCGGGCAGAACCTACCTCAGCGGAAAGGGTCTCGCCTATCCGGTCGATCTGCCCGAACCTTACGCCACACAGTTAGCCAATGTTCGCAACGAATCGAACGAACAGGTGAAAACAATGTGCGGCAAACTGAACGACGTACTCGCTTCCTATGACGCCGGGTTCCGCCTCGATTTCGACCTGATCGAACAGACGTTGACCAAAGGTTCGATTCGTGAACGCCATCTGGCCAAAGCACTCCGCATCTCGGCATACGATCACCTGAAAAACGACGAAGTAGCTATCCGGGCCTTCTTCGAAAAGATTTTCGGAGGCAAAGCGCTGAAATCGGATGTCAACAACCACGCGGCCGTGGAAAACGAGATCCGTGGTAACCTGCTCAAAGCGGGTGGAGCAGCTTTCGTTCCGGAAGACCCGAAAGCTTTTCTACCGATGGATACGGTACGGAAGATCATCTTGGCAGCCGGCGGTATCCCGACCTACCCATTCTTGGCAGATGATGCCAAAGGCGGCTTTACCGACTTCGAACAGGATGTGGTCAAGACCGCTGAAGTGCTGAAACAACGGGGAATCTTCTCCGTAGAGTTTATCACAACCCGCAACAGCGTCGAGGTACTCGAAAAATATGCCGGCTATCTGCACGACAACGGTTTCGTTGTAACGTTCGGTTCGGAGCACAATACACCGGCCATGGAGCCGATCGAACTCTTCGCCCGCGGCGGTGTACCTTTGACCGACCGGCTGAAATACATCAACTATTGCGGTGCATGCGTCGTTGCAGCCCATCAAGACATTGTCCAGAGCGGTATGCAGGGATACATCGACAGCCGAGGAAAAGCAGACATCGAAAAACGCGACGAGTACATCAAACATGGTGACAACGTCATCAAATCCATCATTTTATAATTTAGTTAGATGGCACCTACAGCCATCGCGAAAAAGAGAAAATCATAATGAAAGAGATAGAGCAACTGATCGAAATATCACAGAAATACGGCAAGGACAGCCGCTATGTGATCGCCGGGGGTGGAAACACTTCCTATAAAAATGAGGAAAAACTGTGGGTCAAAGCCAGCGGATGCGCTCTGGCTACGATCACAGAGGACGGGTTTGCCGTCTTGGACCGCAAAAAATTGAACGTTATTTCGGAAAAGACATACAGCAGCGATACCGCCACCCGCGAAGAGGAGGTAAAGAATGATTTGGCCGCTGCCTGTCTGACCAAAGACCGCCGTCCGTCGGTGGAGACCTCGATGCACAACGCACTGAGTGCAAGCTTTATCGTACACCTGCACCCGACCATGGTCAACGGTCTGATGTGTGCACAAAACGCAGAGGCGAAAACAGCCGAGCTGTTCGGTAACGATGCCGTATATGTTCCCTACACCGATCCGGGATACGTACTGTTCAAAGAGGTTTTGGACCGCATCAACGCCTACAAAGCAGCCTTTGGGAAAGAGCCCTCGATCCTGCTGCTTCAGAACCACGGAATCTTCGTCGGAGCCGACACGACCGCCGAAGTAGAGGCAATCTACGAACGGGTGCTCGGTACGATCGAAAAAGCTGCCGGCGTAGCTCTTCCCGAAGAGACACTTCCCGTATGCAACTGCGCACAAGAGGTGATTCCGGCTATTCGGATGATGCTCAGCAAATCGGGACTGAAAACCCTCAAAATCCGTAACAACAAGCTGATCGAGACATTTGCTTCGTCAGAAAAAGAGTTCGCCAAAGTGGCTGCTCCGTTCTCACCGGATGCAATCGTATACTGCAAATCGAAGTACATCTACCTCGACTGCGCCGACAAGGAGAGCCTGCTAGACGAAGCACAAAAACAGATCGAAGCTTATGTTGAAAAGAACGGTTACACGCCGAAAGTACTTGTGATCAAGGGTATCGGACTGGTTGCCGTAGGCGACAATGCAGCCGGCTGCGACATCATTCTGGATGTCTACGAAGACATGATGAAGATCGCAACGATCGCCCAAGCCTTCGGAGGCGAACACCCGATGACTCCAAAACAGATCGACTTCATCGACAACTGGGAAGTCGAGAACTACCGCCGCAAAGTAAGTGCCGGTGGAGCCTCGGGCCGTGTAGAAAACAAAACAATAATCGTTACAGGAGCCGCACAAGGTTTTGGAGAAGGTATCGCCCGCTGCCTGATCAAGGAGGGAGCCAACATCGTCGTTGCCGACCTGAACGAAACAGTTGGTAAAGCAACTGCCGAAAACCTGAGCAAACTCGGCAAAAGCAACCGCGCCATCTTCGTTAAAACGAATGTGGCTGATCTGGACAGTCTGCACAACCTGCTGCACGAAACGATTTGCAACTTCGGGGGTGTCGACGTCTTCGTAAGCAATGCCGGCGTACTTCGTGCCGGAGGTTTGGAAGATATGACTCCCGAAAACTTCGAATTCGTAACGAAGATCAACTACAACGCATATTTCTATTGCGCCAAGGCCGTATCCCGTGTCATGAAGCTGCAGAACAAATATGCAGAAGAGAACTACGGCGATATTATCCAAATCAACTCCAAATCGGGATTGCGCGGCTCGAAGGCCAACTTCGCATACGCCGGCGGAAAATTCGGTGGCATCGGTTTGACCCAATCGTTCGCACTGGAGCTCGCTCCGTTCCGGATTAAGGTCAACTCGGTATGTCCGGGTAACTTCTACGAAGGCCCGCTGTGGTCGAACCCCGAAAACGGACTCTTCCTCCAATACCTCCATGCAGGTAAGGTTCCGGGAGCCAAGACCGTAGAAGATGTAAGAGCTTACTACATGGCACAGGTTCCGATGCGCAAAGGTACCGGACCGGAAGATGTCACTAAAGCCGTACTTTACCTGATCGAACAGACTTGTGAAACTGGTCAGGCCGTTCCGGTCACCGGAGGTCAGGTCATGCTCAGCTAAAACACGGGCAACGAGCGGAAATAACCAACGATTCAAGTCGGTATCGATTGACTTTCCGCTCGTTCCTTACATGTAACATCTATTTAACCGATAGAAATGTGACAAAAATTCGCATGGAATGAATTTAATATATATCTTTGCCGAAAATTTTAGACTTTTCATGTGAATTGTATGTCAGCATTGAAATTTTAAAACCTAAAACACATGAAAACAAAAGCAGTTAGATTATACGGTAAAAACGATCTTCGTTTGGAAGAGTTCGAATTGCCGAAAATAAAAGAGGACGAAATCCTGGCCAAAGTCGTATGCGACAGCATCTGCATGTCGTCATACAAGGCCTCTCATGAAGCCGACATACACAAACGCGTACCAAGAAACATTGCTGAAAAACCGGTAATCATCGGTCACGAATTTGCAGGTGAGTTGGTCGAGGTAGGTTCCAAATGGAGCAGTCAGTTCAAAGCAGGAGACAAATTCTCAATCCAACCCGCACTGAACTACGAACAAGGTCCCGTAGGTGTATTGAGTGCCCCGGGTTACTCATACCAATTCATCGGCGGCGATGCGACCTATGTCATTATTCCAAACGAAGTGATGGCCAACGGCTGTCTGCTGAAATATGAAGGAAACGGATATTACCCCGCATCGCTTTCTGAACCGCTGTCATGCGTCATCGGCGCCATGCATGCCAACTACCATACGACTCCAGGATCGTATAAACACACGATGGAGATTAAGGAGGGCGGTAATATGGCAATCCTCGCAGGCGTCGGACCGATGGGACTGGCCGCAATCAACTACGCCATCCACCGTACCGACAGAAAGCCTAAGATGATCGTGGTTACCGATATCGATCAGGCACGTCTGGACCGTGCAGCTTCGCTCTACTCACCCGAAGAGGCTGCGAAAAACGGAATCGAGTTGAAATATGTCAATACTGGCAAAATGGAGAATCCGGTGGAAGGACTCAAGGCCCTGACCGACGGGAAAGGTTACAACGACGTATTTGTATTCGCTCCTGTAGCTCCGGTAGTTGAACAAGCCGATGCGATCCTCGCATTCGACGGATGCCTCAACTTCTTTGCAGGCCCGGCCAAAACGGACTTCAAGGCACAGTTCAACTTCTATAACGTACACTATGCCTACACGCATGTCGTAGGCACGAGCGGTGGTAACACCGATGACATGAAAGAGGCAATCACCATGATGGGCAAGGGTCTCGACCCTGCCGGATTGGTTACCCACGTCGGAGGAATCAATGCCGTTATCGATACGACATTGAACCTGCCCAGCATTCCGGGTGGAAAGAAATTGATCTACACCCATATCGACATGCCACTGACGCCGATTGCCGATTTCGAAGCAAAAGGTAAAGAAAATCCGGTTTACGCCGAATTGCATAAGCTCTGCGTTAAAAACAAAGGGTTGTGGAATACTGAAGCCGAGGCTTACCTATTGGCAAACGCCGATAAGCTGTAAACCAGACCTCGCAGCGTTCCTTTGCAACGTCAGCGTCGAACTGTAAAATACAAACGATCCGAACGCTCTCTTACGGAGAGCGTCACGGATCGACAAAAAAGAGTATTAGGAAAGGTTAGTTATATAGACAAAAGGTTAGCATAAAGCTTAACAAAAACAATTTTTTAATTAGGTTATGAAACAGTTAGACACGAAACTGATGCACCCTGCCGATCAGATCACGGTCGTCATCGGGCGTATCTATCGAAGCGGTTTGACAACCACTTCCGGTGGAAACATCTCGATCAAGGACGAAAACGGTGATATCTGGATCACTCCCGGTGGTATCGACAAAGGATCGTTAACTCCGAAGGACATCATGTGCGTCAAAGCCGACGGTACAATCATCGGCCCGCACAAACCCTCTTCGGAATTCCCCTTCCACAAGGCCATCTATGAGATGCGTCCGAAAATGACCGCCGTAATCCACGCTCACCCACCCGCATTGGTATCGTTCAGTATTACCCACCAGATTCCGAATACGAATATCATTCCCCAGGCAAAACGGGTCTGCGGAACGATCGGATTTGCACCCTATGATGTACCGGGTAGCCAAGGTCTCGGTCAAAAGATCGCTACCGAATTCAAGAATCACCCAGACTACAAAGCGGTGATCATGGAAAATCACGGTGTGGTACTCTGCGGTGAAGACCTGATGGATGCATACCAACGTTTCGAAACGCTCGAATTCTGTGCCCGTACGGTAATCAACGCCAAAACGCTTGGTGAACCGACTTACCTGACCGATGCACAAATCGAACAACACGAAAAATCACTGCCGACCGATTATCCTCACTTCATGGGTGTAACCTATCCGTCAGACGAACGTGCAATCCGTACGTTGATCGTCAATATGGTACGTCGCGCCTGCGACCAAGGATTGATGATCAGTTCTTATGGTACGGTATCTGTTCGTTGGAGAGGTAACGACTTCTTGATCACCCCTCCGGGCGTACCCCGTTGGGACATCGAACCAAGCAACATCGTACAGGTGAAGAACGGTATGGTCGAAGCCGGTAAAATCCCGAGCCGTTCGGTAGCTCTGCATCAAGAGATTTACCAAAGCCATCCGGAGATCAACTCGATCATCATCACGCAGCCACCTCACTTGATGGGCTTCTGTACTTCTGGTGTTAAATTCAACGTACGGACCATCCCGGAAAGCTGGATCTTCTTGAAAGATACCCCGATCATTCCGTTTGGTGTACAGTATGAAGACAACAAGAAGATTTCGGACGCTTTGAAAAATGTACCGGCTGTCTTGTTGGCCAACGACTCCGTGCTGATTACCGGTGACGGACTGCTCCAGACTTTCGACCGGTTGGAAGTTGCCGAATTCAGTGCCAAATCTCTGATCATGGCTGCACCGATCGGTGAACTGAAACCGATTACCGACAAAGAGGTAGAGGATCTGCGCGTGGCATTCCACGTAAAATAATCGGATTCATGCATCTTTTAAGAAGTTTATCCGACTCTCCCGAGTTTAATTGTACTTTGGAAGAGTTCCTTTTAACAGAACGTCCTTTCCGGGACGTTCTGTTATTCTATATTAATCGTCCATCTGTGGTAGTCGGACGGAATCAAAAAATCGAAGCCGAAGTTAACACAGAATATTGCCATCGACACGGCATTGAAGTAATCAAACGAATCTCAGGAGGAGGAACCGTTTACCATGATTACGGGAACATCAACTACTCCTTTATCGTCGACAAAACCGGATCTGCAGTTCTCGATCGCGACTTCGGAACTCCCTTAACGGCAGCTTTAGCCTCTTTAGGTATTCCGACGACAGTGGGAGCACGCAAAGAGTTATTGACCACAGACGGATATAAAATATCGGGAACAGCGGCCCACATCACCCGAGACAGCCAGCTATTTCACGGTACACTACTCTATCGAACCGATCTGACCGTACTTAAGCAGACTCTTCAAGGAGATCATTCTCTACGCGGCCGCAGTGTCGCATCCGTATCCAGTCCCGTAATCAATTTATCCGTTTTCCGTCCCAAGAATGAAACGACGGAAGAATTCTTAACCCTTCTGTGTAATTTTTTCGAAGATTATTATCAAACAGAACCAATACAACCTATTTCGGACGAAGTGATCCGTAATACAGAAGCTATCATTCGAGATAGAAATAATCAATAGCCATCGACATCTCTTCCGGAAACGGTTTTTCTGCCTCATCTCGATTGCTAAACCAAAACTCTTCTCTCTATCCTCAGGGAACGGACCATTCTATGATAATCCGTCATCAATTCGACATCTCCTGTCTCCCCTTCAATACAGATACTTCATTCGGCTCAATTCTGATCCGAACAATAACTATTACATACAAAATAAAGTCATCAGATACACAGAAACAACCATACTCTCAAAAAATAACGAGAACAGAACATGGTATTGAAAATGATTTAATCAATCCAGTAAAGAGCAATTTACCCAACAGAGTTATCCGGATATTTTTTTGACAAATGGAGTAACATCATCGTAAATTACCTTTACACGTAGGGCAATATTGCCCCACTAAAAAACATTAAATCATGACAATAGGTTATTTACGGGTCAGTACAGAAAAACAGCATCTGGCCAATCAACAAGACGAAATCAGACGTTTTGCCGAAAGCAGGAATCTAACGATCGACAGTTGGGTTACAGAGGTCGTTAGTGGAAGCAAACATGAACGAGAACGTAAACTCGGAAATCTTTTACGACACATGAAACGTGGTGACACATTAATCGTTACCGAAATCTCCCGACTCAGTCGAACATTGACAGACATTATGTCCATTATGGGAAAATGTCTGAAAAAAGAGATTAACCTCTATGCAACCAAAGAGGGTTATTCGTTCGACAATTCGATCAACAGTAAAGTACTTTGTTTTGCATTCGGATTAGTTGCCGAAATCGAACGTAACCTCATATCAATGAGGACAAAAGAGGCTCTCGCACTACGCAAAGCACAAGGTATGGTTCTGGGACGAAGAAAAGGAAGCTACACGAAATACAATATACTTATAAGGAACCGGCAATCCGTTATCCGCATGTTAGATCAAAACAGATCCATTACCTACATCTGCAAAAAATTTTCTCTATCCCGTGATACTTTCGACAAATTCCGCCGAAACTACCCTTCAGTACAACAAGCTGTAGACAGAAAAGAAGCACGACGAAAAAATACTCAGAAATAATTACCCCTCCTTGAGCACTAAGGCTCTCTCCGTACTGATAAAAAGCAACGACGCTGCAAGAAATTTTGTAGCGTCGTGTTTTTATGTTCGTTAAAACGTTGGTTTATAAACACAAAAGTAATGAAACTTTTTATTCTTCCAAAAAAAAACGAAATATATTATCCCCAGTGTTTTTCATGCACATTATAAATACTCTTTTCTGCTTTATAAGGGACTTTAATCTTGTATCATATAAAGACGAACGTTTAAACCCCAAAAATAAACATTCACACTCTTTAGGCACACAATATGTTATGTATTTTCTAAAGAGATGCTTTTTTACTTCCGACTAAAATGCGAACGAAATACAAAATATGGAGTTGGCTAATCCTATTTGCCTGTAGTCTTCCTTTAGCTGCACTGCCGCAAAATGACTCGGTATGTCTCTACTTCCAGCGAGGATATGCTACATGGGATCCCTCCCTGCGCGACAACGACAAAACACTTAACGATCTGATTATAAAACTCAAGAAGGTCTACACTGATACTGTATCGTGTAGAATCGAACTGTATATGGAAGGAAATGCCTCCCCTGACGGTTTAACTTCAGCCAATACAAAACTGACCGAAAAACGTGTTGCTACAATTGAAAGTCTTCTGCGAGAAAAGATTCAGATACCCGACTCACTGATCTATATTACGGCAAACGGCATCGACTGGAAAGGTCTTGATGTATTGGTAAAAAATGATCCAAATTGTCCTTCCCAACAGGAGATTCTATACATTATAGAACATACTCCCGAATGGATCTACGATCACAATAACCAAATCGTCGACGGCCGCAAAAAACAATTAATGGACCTTCATGGTGGAGTTCCATATAACTATATGTCCGAAAAAATTTTCCCCGAGCTGAGAAATGCCACTATAACCATCCATTGTAAAACAACGACCGTACCCCCTATTACAGAAAAAGAGAAAAACGTTGGTACGAAAGCCGATGACTCAACACGAAACTCCACTTCGGACCAAACATCAGAAAAAGGGAATAACATCGTAAACTCGACAGACCAAACGACCACGTCGACCCTTTCGCCTGATAATCAGACGGAAGATCGTACCACAACACCTCTACATCGGATTGCGCTCAAAACCAATCTACTCTACGATGCCATCTTGATGCCTTCTCTGGAAGCAGAATACCGTATCGATGAACGTTGGTCCGTGGCAGTCGAAGGAAGTGTCGCATGGTGGAAAAAAGATAAACAACATAAATACTACCAGATTGCAACGATCATTCCAGAAGGGCGTTATTGGTTTGGGACGAAAAAGCCGTGGCATGGACATTATATAGGTCTTTTTGCAGGCGGCAGCTGGTATGATCTGGAAAACGGAGCTCGAGGATATAGAGGAGAGTTCTTTACGACAGGTATCAGTTATGGATACATGTTCCCGATCGGTCGTTCTCTCTCTCTGGAAACAGGTATAGGCGTAGGATTTTTACGCACGGTTTATGAAGAATACTTACCCATAGACGGCCACTACGTCTATCAACAGACCAGTCGCACGAATTGGATCGGTCCGGTAAAACTCAAATTCGCATTCGTATGGAGACTTTGGGATCAAAACAAACAAGGAGGAACACGATGAACAAAGGGTTTACCATATCCATACTTTTATTAAGCAGCATTATATTGTCCGGAGGTTGTCGTAAAGATTTGTGCTACGACCACAACCTACATGGACAGTCTACGCGAGCGTTGCTACAACCTGAATGGGAACAGGAATGGGAGCGAGACTACGGTATGTCATGGCAAGATAACTGGCCAGACAAACACGGGATACATTACGACTCGCTTCGTCCGGATGTTGCCACAGGAATCGCATCGTTCGTATATCACGAAGACGGCTCCCGTACGGAACGACATCTTCCTGCCGAAGGAGGCGAACTACCGATGAGTGAAGGCGAAAAATCAATTTTACTCTACAACAACGACACGCGTTATATCGTATTTAACGATCTGGACACCTCCGCTACAGCCTCAGCCACAACCCGTACACGGACACGCGCAACCTACAGCGATGATCATACGGATGAGACCACTGTCAACGCACCCGATATGCTATATGGAGCATGGATCGAAAGCTATACCGCGGCCCCAACTGCTGACCCCGATCCTCTACCTGTAACCATGCGTCCTTTAGTCTATACATATCTCATTCGTTACGAGTTCGATTCGGGATTAGAACATGTAACCCTGGCACGTGGAGCACTTTCCGGAATGGCACAGTCTGTTTTCTTACAAGACGGGCATACCAGCGCAGAGACCGCTACGATTCTTTTCGAATGTGAGCTAAAAGAGTACGGCGCGGAAATACAGCTTGCCTCATTTGGTATTCCTGATTTTCCGGGAGATCATTACGTTCAAAAAAGCACCGTTCAACAGCAAGGGCTGAATCTGGAAGTTTTGCTTAAGAACGGTAAAATCAAAACTTTCGATTTCGACGTAACCGATCAGTTGGCATCACAACCGAGAGGAGGTGTCATTACGGTCAGCGGCCTTTCTGTTACGGACGAAGAGGCTGGAGGCGATGCCGGTTTCGAGGTCGATGTTGAAGGTTGGGGCGAGTACGAGGACATCGAATTGCCTTTGAACTAATAATTACTCAAACTAATCATAACATTATAAACCTCATAAAGTACAATTAAAAGATGAAAAAGAGTCTACTCTTACTTGTCGCAACCGCAGCGGTTTGGACAAGTTGCAGCAAAACCGAAACAGTCGATCAACCTCAAGGCGGAGCTATCGGTTTCACGAATGCCTATATCGGCAATCCGGTTGACTCGAAAGCAGTCGGTATTATCGAACAAGCCTCCATCGACGAATTTATTGTCTATGGCGGATATAACGACATGACTCACGTTTTCGATGCCGTCTCGGTAACGGGGGATGCCAATACGGACAACTGGAGCTATTCGACGACACGATACTGGGTTGCTGGACAAACCTACAAATTTGCAGCTTATGCCCCGAGCGGCATAAATGGGCCCGTTGCTACCGATTTCGAGAATGGAGCCCTGAACTTCACTAACTATGTATCGGATCCTTCGAATCAATTCGATTTGATCTACGCAACGGCAGGGAAAGAAACAGCAGCCGACATAACTTCAGATCTTGGAAAGATTCAGTTCGGATTCAGCCACCTGCTTTCGATGATCAAGTTTACGTTCAAAAGTGGATTTGGAAACGACATCACTGTAACCATCGACAACTTGAATGTCTCGGGCATGATTTCTAAAGGTGATTATACTGGAAATACAGGGAACTGGGCTCTGGGATCCGAAACGGTAAGCCCAGGAGCAGCTTTTACCGAAATGTCAAGTAATACGGCCGTCAACCAAAGCAGTGGAAATACATCTGCATCGAGTGTTGATTTCGCCGTTATTCCACAGGAGATCGGAGGTGCGGGTAAGACTGTGACCATATCTTTTGATGTCTGGGTACAAGATAATTCAGGTAATAACATAATTGGCACAAAAGATGGTGCTGGAGTAAATGTCTCGGCGACACTGCCAGCCTACACCTGGACAGCAGGAAATCGCTACAACTACACCGTAACGATCAATGGTGGACATGTCGGTCTTTACCCCATCGAATTCGGTGCTCCGAACGTAACCGGTATTACCAATGCTAATTTCGATGGAAGCGACGATATCGTTTTACCCACGATATAATCTGAATCAGAACGAAGTGTTCAATCGAAGATATTTAAATCCGAAACAAAATATTAAATGATCAATAAGGAAGAGGTTCACCTTTTATCCACAAAGAAAAGCGGCAGAACCTCCTCCTTATTTAACCATAATTCGAACGACAAACGACGCAATACACATGGAGACGGGAAAAATCATCAGGTCGATCGGAGCAAGCGTAACTTTGGCTCTTCTCGTAACAGGTTGTGCCAAAAGCGAAAATAATACCCTTCCTTCGACCACTAAAGATGCCATCGACTTTACCCCACTGGTTACACGTTCTGCTGTAACTTCGTTGGGTGACGGCGACTCTTTTGCCGTGTGGGCACGAGAAAGCGGTGACGGGATCTCTAACCTGATTCTGAATAACGAAGAGGTACATTGTATAAATGGAAATTGGAGTTACGACAACCTTCGCTATTGGAAATCCGGGAAAACATACGATTTTTATGCCCTCTATCCTCATGATACTCCAAACGTAGAGCTTCGAAACAGCGGATCAGGAGAAACCCCGCAAATTGTCGTAACGAATTTCGACGTCCGTAACGACGTTGATCTGATGACCGCCGAACAAGCAGGCATTCACTACATAGGGAATCCGTCTCCGGTGATATTTACTTTCCGACATCTGCTTTCGAAAGTAGAGATCATCGGACGGATCGATCCCGCACTCGCAGCAGCCGGTGTAACAGTCCGAATAGTTTCAGCCTCACTTTACGGAATGCCGACAACCGGAGATTGCACAATCGAGCCCCAAACATACGGGACATGGAGTCTCGGAGACCCTACTGACGTAACATCTCCATTCGACACGGAAACCAACATACCTCTATCTGAAACAGGCACATCGGTTTTCGGTGAAATGTTGCTCTTTCCTCAGACTGTAAGCGATGCATTTCGTCTCGACATAGTTTACGAATACACGGATGCCCATTACACAGAAAATCGTTTTACCAAAAGTATCCGACTCGCCGACACTGGATTGACCGAATGGCAACCGACAACAGGATACCGTTACACTTTTACGATAGGAAACGAATATATTCTTTTCGAAAAACCTGAAGTACTCCCATGGAGATCGGCATCGGGAGGTATCATTACCGTAGAATAAACACCATACGCATGATGAAACAGAATCCTCTATATCTACTCATTGCCGTTTCCGTTCTGATGACAGCCTGTCAAAAAGAGACGGGTTCAAACACAACGCTTCTGTCAAACGAACCCATAAGTTTTGCCTCTCCTGTAGTTGTAACCGGTAATCCGACCGAATCACAAACCAAAGCTCCAGTAGATCTTTTCCCCACCAACGGCTCTTTTGGCGTTTTAGGCTACTGTTTAGCCAACTACGATGGTTCGAATGAACTCAATCCGACAACAGGTCCTTCTCAATGGGAATCAAAAGCAGTACTCTGTACCCCTCATCTGTTTTACAAAAAAGAGGTGAAATATAACGGTACGGCCTGCTATTATACCGGAGAACAGAAACGTTGGTACGAACCGAGCGATTATCTTTATACATTTTTTGCTTACTACCCATACGGAGACAATTACTTCACCATCGAGCCGAGCTCTCAATCGGGATTGGGTTTTCCTGCCATGACTTTCACCATGCCCTTCTCCGGAGGTGACATTTCTACACTCCGCCAGGTCGATGATATTCCCGATGCAATGGCAGCAGCAACGATAGATGCAACACGCCAGGACGGACATGTCAACCTTCAGTTCAATCATCTGCTGGCAGGAATCAATTTCACGATCAACAACCATAACGAAACCAATAACCTCACGATTCACGGGCTACGGGTTTCGGGTAATTTTTATCGATCGATCCGTATCCATACAAAACAGGGATTGGAGTATCCTGCCGAAACTTTTGCCGGAACCTTCACTTTTTTGGACGGTAACGACGATGCGGACGATCTGATAATCGAACACCACAAGACAGTAAAAAAGGCCGGAGACAACACATTAATGTTGATCTCGAATCTGGAAGCAGGGCCGAACTACTTAGGTAATGAAATCAATCTCCACATCGACTACTCATTCATGGGGCATCGAATAACGAATACAACCTTATCGCTTCCGACCGGCTATCTTCCGCAAGGAGGTACAATCTATACTATAGAGCTAAATTTCATTGGAGACGCATTCATTCTGAACTTCGTCGTCGACAACAACCAAGTATGGGAAGACGGCGGTGATAGCGGCATTCATTTCGAATAGAAAAATATGAAACAGAGAAAACTATACCTGAGTCTGTTGTTGATCTCAGCCTCAACTTTATTACTGAACGGTTGTACAAAAGAGGAAGAATTAAATCGTACGGATGACCATCGAGGAGGGTTTACGCTAACAGCCGTTGCCGAGAGTATGTCACCCGAACGTGTAATCACCCGTGCGTCCGATCCGAAAAATGATGCAGAGTGCGAGATCCGCTCTTTACACGTCTTTCTGTTCGGATCGGATGGAAATTACCTCACCAGAAAAACAGAAGATGACCTCTACCAAGGGTATCAATACATTGGGTCACCCACACTACACATCAACGGCGACGCTTTTGCCAATCCGACTGCAGCTGCTAACGCTACAATATATGTTGTTGCGAATGTCGAAGCCGGGACATTCGGCTCGATTACGCCAGAAGGTTACCCGGAAAAGATACGAAACCAGGCGGATTTCGAAGCTTTTTATTACCAGCCCACCCACCGTACAACCGTAACGGTTCTACCTGAATCAGGAATGCCGATGTTCGGTTTCGATACGGGAATCGACCTGACACAAACCAATGGTTCGGTAATTATCGAAATGAAGGCGCTGATGTCACGTATCGATTTCACCTTTAAAATCGATGCCTCGAGTGGAACAATCGGTGGACTTCCCTCGTTAATTTTAACCGAATGTGAAGTTCGGAATGCAGCGACTGCCGTTTCATTCCTTCCTCTCGAAGACGACCAAGAGAGTAATCTCGACATAAATAACGACGGTCAAACCGATGCAGTAACCTCCATTCCACTCTATTTTGATCCCTCCTCCAACATCCTGTATAACAAACAAAACGAAGCGAATTTCACATTCTACGTCTATGAAAATCGACGCAAACCGGGTTATCCAGGCTATCCGAATGCTTATGAATATCCCACAGGCGCCGATCCCGATCATTATCAACGCTACAAACCTTTATTGGCTATTGATGCAAACAACGATACGATACCGGCCACTTATGTCGTATTCAAGGGCATGTTTACCGATGCCGATGATATCGACTACGAAGCAACCTGTACAATTTTTTTAGGAAGCAATCCTGAAAACGATTTCAATGTCAAACGCAATCATCTCTATCGAAACAATGTAACCATATCGGGAATCACCGCAGCAGGAAATACACCATCCGACGTGGTGACGTTCGACGCACGTATCGATGTCGAACACACCAGCCCCTACTATGTGTCCATACTGCGTCATAAAGATCTGGATGCACATTATAACGTTGTCCCTTTAGACCTTTACATTTTTGATGGCGAAGCAACCAGCGAAATGGACATTCAAATAGATGCTCCACAAACTAATAACTGGGTCCGTATAGAACGAGTATCTGCCGATGTGATGCAAAGTGGTCAAGCGGCAAGCAATCAGCTCAGTCATCCGGGAGAAGCATTTGCTCCGGGTACGGGGAAACGGAAATTTTTCACACAAAATTTAGTTACAGATCCCGGGCAATTAGGAAATAATACGTCTACAACCTTAAACAATCGGGATAGACTCTATATTTATGTCGATGAAAATATCAGTTTGGAAAACCGTCAGGCGGATCTGATTCTAGAATATAAAGAGAACGGAATAGTCAAGGACACACGGACCATCACGCTTATCCAGCATGGATTAATGCCTGTTCGGGTAGGTGCAACAGAAAATGGAGCGTTTATTTATCATCACACAATCTACGTAGAGGCTTATGAAGAATACCTGAACTACTATGACCCACTCTCTCAGTGGAATACCGAACAGGTCTACGACGGTTTACCGTGGGGACCTGCAAATATGGGTAACATCAATACTTCTTATCTTGGGTATGGAGGATACCTACCGGAATATGATGCCGTTGAAAATTATTATCAAGGAGATAGAGGAACTATTGCCATATTAATGGCAACAAATATATTTAATCGCCGACGCCCAATTTTTCAAGGTTACCAACCCGATGGTCCAGCCCAAGCAATGATTTTGGACAAAGTTCCACAAACCGCAGCCGAATATTGCTACCGGAAAAACAAGACCGATGCCGATGGATATATTTCCGAGTCAAATACCTGCTGGTTTCTTCCTGCGATCCGTGAATTGGAAAGAACCCTCACCACTTATTACGCCGTTTACAGAGAATTTCAGGAAAATTTTTATTGGTCTTCGGCTGCTGCAGAACAAGAAAACTACCTTATTGGAACACAAGAAGCCTCGGAATATGCCCGGGCAACTATGGCAACCCTTGATTCGTCGGGATCCATAGTACACAAACCGAGCGGAGCGGATGAATATTACGATCCTAATTTGGGGTCAGCGAGTTCCCACGGGAAAGCTTTAAGAACTGAATCACTCCGTATTCGGGCCGTATATCGGCCTGCTGACGGAGGACTGATTGAAGGAGACAGCTACAATCCCTGATTCCTAAGAGTGTAATATTATTCAGAAATATAACAGCAAACAACGCAATGGGCGGCAGAAAATTCAACTCCCTGCCGCCCATATTTATATAGAAGCCAATATTAAACACTCAATACTTAATCATCAATATCGATCAAGTTGAATTTCGAATCGAACGTCAGTTCCAATTTATTCGAAAGATCAACATCGTATTCACGTTTGCTGCGATCGATCTTTACAATCTGTACATTTTCGTAAGTTTCTTCTACGTATTTCGCTATCGCACTCGGTACGATCGCTGCCGGTACAGCTGAATATTTGCAATCGACTTCCTTCCACTCTCCATCCTTCAAAAACTCGATCTTCACACTATTGGCAAAAACCACCTCATAACGGGTATCGAGAAATTCTCGCTCCTCCTTCGCATAGGCTACCTTAGCCTTGGGAAAATATTGATTGATAAATTGCTGTGCCTTTTGAGGCAGCTGGTCCACGGTGATCGGACGATCGTTGTCGGCACGGCCGGTCAATGCAAATACGAACAACAAAGCAACGGTTAAAACTGCAAACTTTTTCATAACATTTCAAATTTAAGAATTAAACAAGTTCCTTTTTCTGATACAAAATTCAGACTCGATTTTGAAATGAATTTGAAATTTCCCTGTTTTTCGTATTTTTTTTGATTTTTTCACGCTAAGGCCACTCCACCGTAAAAATATGCCTTCTATCTTCAAATCGATAACGAACGGATAAACCATAATATCGGCAAACAGCTTGAACTAATGCAAGTCCCAGTCCTGTAGATCCTTCGCGCTTATTTCCTTGATAAAAACGGTCAAAAATATGGTCGGCATCGAGCGGTTCGGTTCCGTCGTTTGATACCGTCAGGCTCCGCCCGTGCAGCACAATATGTACCTCTCCCCCTTCGCGATGCAGATAAGCGTTCCGCAACAGATTCGACACGAGCGTCGAAGCCAACGATTCGTTCATCCGAACAACAAAAGTATCAGGCGTTTCAACCCGGGCCACTGCTTCAGAGTCAGCATAAACCTCATCATAGAGCAAAGCCTGCTCGCGGATCATCGGAACAAGATCCACATCGACACATTCGGGGAACTGTCGGTTCTCAATCCGTGTAAGTAACAACAGGGTTTTGTTGAGCCGGACTGCCCGTCGCAACGTCCGTTGTATCTTGAACAACTCCTGCATCTGTTCCTCAGTGAGTCCCTGGCTATCCAACAGCCACTCGACCCGGTTTCCCAAAACGGCCAATGGTGTCTGTAATTCATGAGAAGCATTGCCGATAAACTGCTTCTGCCGCTCGAACAAATCATCGGCTCGATCCACCGCCTGTTGGGCTGCTTCGTTCAGCCGACGAAACTCCGTAATCCGCGTATCGTTCGGCACGGGTGCATGTGCACGTCCCGGCACATATCCATCGAGCCAATGCAGCAAACCGTACAGCGGACGCATGTTACGATGGAATACCCAAACCGTTAACCCCACTACCGTAACCATAAGCAGCACGTACAACACAACCGTCCAACTCATGATCGCTTGAAACAGATCGTCTTTTTCGAATGTCGGAGTCGCAACTTTCAACTCATAATAACGGTCCTCCCCGTCCTGAAAGATCATAGAAAGAATCCTCGCAGGCACTTCATCGTTCTGCTCTTCCATATAGAACTCCGCATCATAATAATGAATACGTTTTTGTCCCTCGGCATACACTTCGTCGACCGGACGGATCGTATAACCGTTGTTCGATCCCATATTCTGGGGAGGAAGTTCCTGTCCTGCCAAAAAACGGACAATGATCCATTCCGAATACTCCTCCAGGGCATCGTCCGTTTCGTCGTTGATCTCCTCTTCCAGCATAAAATAAAATAACACGCCCCATAAAGCGATCAACGGCACCAGAACGAGCGACAAACGTATGGCAAGACGATAGATCAGTTTCATCGACAGTAGAATTTATTCGGATTCAGAAGATACGAGTTTATACCCGAAACCATATACAGCTTTTAAGCTGATCGAGGCTCCGGCATCGACAAGTTTCTTCCGCAGGTTTTTCATTTGAGCATAGACAAAATGGAAATTGTCTGCCTGATCGGCATGATCGCCCCAAACGGCTTCGGCCAAAACCGCTTTATCCACCAAATGATCGGGCCTTTGCATGAAATAAAGCAAAATATCGAACTCCTTTCTCAACAGAGGCAGATCGATTCCACCGACGATCACCCGGCGACGGTCCGGATCAAGTTCGACATTACCCAGCGTCAGGTTCCAGCTTCCCGTTCCCATACCCCGCCGCAGGACGCTTCTGATCCGGGCTTTAAGCTCAGCCATATGGAACGGTTTGGGCAGATAATCATCCGCTCCAAGCTCCAATCCGGCCACTTTATCATCCAACGAGTCTCGGGCCGAAATCACAATAACAGACTCCCGCTTGTGCAACTCCTTGAGGCGTTCAAGCAAACGCAATCCGTTTCCATCCGGTAACATGATATCGAGCAGAATACAATCGTAACTGTATCCCGATATTTTATCATCGGCTTCAAGATAGGTAGCGGCGGTCTCCACCACATAGTGCTCCTCCGTCAGTACACGTTGCATCATCTCCCGCAACGATGGTTCATCTTCGACTATCAATATTTTCATCGTACAAAACTACCTCTGCTTTTTGTAGAGAAACTGAAATTTATGCTTTTTCACGATACAGTTGCGCGATCAGTGCACACGCTGTCGACAATTTTACACCATGCTCGCCGGTATGCACCATAAGATGATAGTTTTGCGGATCATCCCAACGGCGTCCCGTATAATGCTGATAGTGGTTCATTCGAGCCCGATTGATTCGAGCAATTTCAGACCTGGCTGTTGCCGCATCCAGATGATATTCTTCGACACAACGACGATAAGCACTTTCGATATCGGAATAGCAGAAGATCCGGACAATCGATTGCTCGGGCCAATCTTTTAATATGTAATCTGCACACCTACCTATAATTACGCACGACTCCTCCTTTGCTATCTTACGGATTACCTTGCTCTGCGAAACAAACAGCGCATCTGCCGAAGACAGACTTTTTTCGATCGGCGCTTCGTAATCCTGCATAATCAACCGCAACAGATAGTTCGACGAGACGGTCTGTTCATGTTGTGAGACATAAGACTCTGGCATTCTGCTCTCTTTCGCAACCATAGCAATCAGCTCTTTATCATAGAACTTTATTCCCAGTTCTTTTGCCAATATTCGTCCTAACTCCCTTCCTCCACTACCATACTCACGGGCAATCGTAATGACAAGGGGATATTTTTCTTCGGTTTGAGATTGCAAATGCGGTTCCGTATCGGAATTTCCCGTCAACCATTTGTCGAAAATCCGCATATAGGGATTCAAAAAATGGACAATCGGGCCAACGACCAAAGCCGCAACCACGGTTCCTTCCCGAACCCCTTGCAATCCGGGCAAAAACAGGAATGACAACAGACAAGCAATGGCTACCAACGTGACATCGAAACAAACCTTTACCCATCCGAACTCCCGATGTACGAACCGTGACAACACTTGTACGAGATACTCCCCTGTCACCATGGCCACATTCGCCTTTACTTCAAAACTGATACCCAATCCTAAAATGAAGCATCCCAACAGCAACGTCAGCAGCTGAACGATATAATTTTCCGGTTGAAGCCACCCCAATGCATACATCGAAAGATCAATAAACAATCCGAAACAGATCGTAATCGGAACCTGCAATAACAGTTCGTATTTTTTCTCCCTGATCTCGTTCCGTTTCATCATCAACATTTCCAGAACGATAAACAAAAAGTTAAAAATAATCGTATGCACCCCCATCGACCATGGAGTAAAAAGACTCAGTACATAGGGGACACTCGAAATCGGAGATGTTCCGAGCATTGCCTTGGTGATAACAGCAATACTGAATGCATTGATAAAAACTGCACATAAAAACAGCAAATAACGTCTCGATAATTCACCTTTTTTCATAAATTTATCCTATAATTTTTCCATACGCATGCAAAGTTCACAATATTTCAGAATAAATGCCAATCGAAATGTAAGAATTCATCTATACGAATAGTGGTGCGATCGTTTTGGGATTCCCTGATTTATCACTAAATTTCGCTCATCAACCTCTCAAAAAAAGAAAGGACAAGCCACTATGGACGAATTGCTGACCCGACAAATAACACGGCTCGAATCCGATATCGCTATTTTAGAAGAAAAAATACTCGGAAACCGTCCCAATACCTATCTGCCTAAATTGGCCCAAAAGTTATATGAACTGGGACTGCTGTATGGATATGAATGTAACGATCTGGAACGTGCCGAAGCATATTTGACACGTTCTGCCGAGTATTATGACCGCTACACCGGTCACATCGAAAAACCGACCTTCGACAAAATAGAGACGCTGCGTCAGCTCGTCAACCTGTATCGAAAAACCGACCGTACCGAGCAAATCGAGACCACACTCCTCCGTTTACTTCAAATCTACCGACCGTTAGCAGAAAAATATTGGTGGATCTACAGCGAAAATGTAGCGATCATTCAATGGGAGTTGGGAAACCTTTATGCATCCATGGATAAATCGGAGGCAGCAGAACAGATGTATCGGGAATCACTGAAAACCCGTGCCGAATTCGACGAAGAAGACAAGGGTAGATACCGTCCGGGAACAGCACAATGCTACCGTAGCCTCGGACGTCTGCTTGAAGCCCAAAACCGATTCAGCGAAGCAAAAAAATGCTACACGACCTCCATTGATATATTGAAAGAGTTGAAGGATATCGATCCTTCGGAACAAAGCCGTTTCGTAGCTCCGCTAAAAATGTCACGAGCGCTTCTCGCTGATCTGAACCGAAAGTTACAGGACCAGAAGAAACACTCGTCAAAATCCAACACCGGGAAGGATTAACACACGATACTATTCCCAGATGTTTTCCCGAACACAGGGAAAAGTATCATTATGACGCTACAGCGTGTGGTGATGGCAGGCTTCACCTTCATGATGAGCAGCGCACCCGTGTCCTGAATCAACGACACGTCCTGCCAGATAGGCTTCAACAAGCTGCTCGATGTCTCCGACACATCCCCGTATGGCAACAATTCCATTCCGGGCCAAAACATTGACCGCACCATCACCCATATTACCTGCCAACATCACCTCGACACCCATCTCATGGAGTACGGTAGCAATCCCCGACTTACAACCACACCCCTGTGGAGCCGGCAGCGTTTCTCGGCCGGTAACCTGTTTCTGATCATTCACGGTAAATACCGTAAAATAAGCACAATGACCGAAATGGCTATCTACAACACCATCTCTTGTTGGAACTGCAATTTTCATCATTTTTACTGTATTTCTAAATTAATCAAACATATACATCTCCTATTCTTTCCTCGTATTACGGTCGATGTTCTGTTCTGTGGCTCCACGACACTTTTCGAACATCATTAAAATATCCGCCACAACAAAAGGTCGGGTCAATACCACCATCTGGACTCCTTTCTTCTGAAAAAATTCCTCAACCCGTATTCCGAATTGACCGGCATAAACCCGTTTTACCCCACTCGACAGAAGCATCTGGGCAGCTTTCAGGGCGGCATCTTCTCCCGTAATCCGATATGGGTTCGGTTCAAAGGTTCGCTGCCCCGATTCGGTATCGTAAACTACAAAACAAGCACATCGACCGAAACGACTGTCGACCAAAGCTTCCGGCGAATACCCCGCACTACTAATCGCTACTTTCATCTCTCCTCGTTCTGTTTTTCACGTTTCGTTCCATCTTCCGTTTTCTCCACAGACCGGCTACCGCACAACGGACAACCGTCACCCCCGTTATGTCCACTCGGATCATTAAACAACGACCCACACTCTTTACAGACAAACCATCCACTCGCATAATAGACCTTTCCACCTTCAATCACAAGCTGTCGTCCTTCGACAAAAGCTTTTGCCACCTTCTCCCGGGCAGACCGGTAAATACGGGTTAAGGTCGGACGAGAAACTTCCATTTCAACAGCGGCCGCCTCTTGGGTCAAACGTTCATAATCGCACAAACGAATCGACTCATACTCCTCACACAACAAAAAAACCACTTCTCGTTCCTCATCAGACAGGTTTTTCCCATAAGGTTTAAAACCCGACACAGCAGGTACGCAAGTCATTTTTCTGGATATTCTTTCTCGCCCCAAAGCTATTCCCTATTTGGTTTGTTGCAAATATAATGAACATTTGTTCAAAATAAAAAATTTTTACATACACTTTTCCAAAAGAGAACGACGAACAAAACCCAACAACACAAAAGCCACACGTTCCCCACTCATTCAAGACCAAATAAAAAACGAGAAAAAGCTTGTTTATCCGATCTTTTTTCTTTCCTTTGTAAAGATTTATCTTTAATTTATTTTTTATGAAAGGAACAGTGAAATGGTTTGATTCAGCCAAAGGTTATGGCTTTATCACAACCGAAGCAGGCAACGACATCTTCGTGCACTACACAGGTATCAACAAAGAGGGTTTTCGTGGCCTGGAAGAGGGACAGCATGTCGAATTCGAAGTCGGTGAAGGCAAAAAAGGAGAACAAGCTGTCAACGTCACCGTAATAGGATAAGATTCTGTATTCACCAAATACCGATTTTTTCTATTCTTGCAAACAGAAAGGGTGTGTTCAGAGAACACACCCTTTCTTTACGTAAGAAATCAGACAATCTACTTCTTTTTCATCGGGACATTGGGTTGAGCGGTAGCCGTAGAATCACAACATGTTGCAGATTTTACACACTCCTGCATTGCTCCGGAAAGTTCCATTGGAACATCCATATCATTAAACAATGCGCTGGTAAAATTCGCGGGCGTTCCATAAATTGTTTTGATCTTTCCGGCCAAACATCCATAAAAAGCTGCAACCTGAGCATCCGTAACACTATCCGGTAATATTCCCGCCTGTTGCAACTGGCCAACGGGAAACAGCAACGGCAAGTTCTCGAAATTCGGACCTATCGTATAATCCAGACACGAAAGAATCACCGCATTCAGCGTATCGGTTTTCCCGGTCAGTTTGTTGTACTGATTGTAATCAGGATAGGTTCCTTCGATGGTAGTCAGCACACACTGCTCGAGATTCTGATAATTCGCCTCTTCCATATGACGAATCGCAACTCGATCTTTGTGAGTACGGACAAGCTCACGAAGCTCTTCACGCTCCTTGTCGGTCCATTTACGGCTCTGACTACAAGATGCGACCAACGCCACAGCTGCCAGAATAAAGATAATTTTTCTCATGATCGATTAAATTAAAGTTATTAAAAGATTGTTTTCCCTTATTTTGCCGGTTAGCGACCGACTTGGTTCTATCCTTGCAAAAACCATACAAAGACAAAAATCCATCACAAAGAGCGCTCTCGGCTCGTGGAGCCACTTCCTCAGCAATCTGTAAACCAATCCATCCATATCCTCGTCGAAAAAGAACATGCTTAAATAAATAATTATCAAAAAATTGCCATTTTTAACACACCAAATTGTACAAATAAAACAGAAAGCCAAAAAAGATAAGGGCTTTGTGTGTTTACCCAAACACGGTTTATGATACATAAAAGGCCGAAGGGAAATGAGTCGGCAGAAAGCGTTATTTTAGAAAAATATTGTACATTTGTTTTATACTAACCAATAAATCATTAGAAGGATGAAATTCAGACTATTCAAAAAAACTATTCCCAACCTTTTAGCTTTGGGAATACTCTTTACTTTCTCTTGTTGCGCGAAGCAGGGGAAACACGAAATTTGTCGGACTGATGCACTGGACAACCAGGCATGGGAATCTTCGACATGGATTTCTGTTGTTGATGCACCGGTAGTAACGGGTACCGTCGTCGACGGAACAAGAGCTGCCGATGGAGCCAACTGGTTTGTATCGACAATTAAAAATCCTCAAAAGGTGACCAGCGCTCGATGGATGACTTCGGCTCTCGGTGTATATGATATATATATCAATGGCGAGTTGATCGGGAACGAAATACTGAAACCCGGTTTCACCCATCATGATAAAACAAAATTGTCATTCACCTACGATATAACCGATGCTTTCAACAAAGGTGCAAATGCAGAAAATGTATTGTCGGCACAGGTTACTCCCGGATGGTGGGCAGACAAGATCGTCACCCCTGCCGGCCACGACGGAATGATCGGCAAGAAGTGTGCATTCCGTGGTGTCCTCGAACTGACTTACGAAGACGGTAGCAAACAGCTTTTCGGGACCGACACCCAGAACTGGAAAGCAGGAATCGCCGGTCCGGTCACCCATGCCGCCATATTTGACGGAGAGGAGTACGACGCCCGGATACTTCCCGGTTTTGACACACCGGACAAGCTCTCTACCCCGGAAGTAAACGAAGAGTTCAAAGGCGAGCTGGTACCTTCAAACGGAGCTGAGATCTATTTCCGTGACGACTTGGCCCTCGCTCCTGCAAAAGCCTATGTTTGGGAAGGCGTTACGGATGCAAGCGACGAGGCTTTCGGTAAAATCGTGATTAAAAAAGAATACAAAGCCGGAGAACCAATGACCGTTAAACCGGGTGAAAATCTGGTAATCGATTTCGGTCAGAACTGTGCAGGTGTTCCTTCATTTGTATTTGACGCAGCCGAGGGTACAGTTTTGGAGTGCATCACATCCGAGCTTTTGAATGACGGAAACGGAACTAAAAGTCGTGGAATGGATGGTCCGGAAGGTAGCGTACACCGCCTGAACCTCAGAATACCCGACAGTGGAATGAAATTGAAATATACCTTCGGGAATAGTGCCGGCGACGCCACCTATCGTCCGAGATGTACTTTCTTCGGCTATCGTTTTGTCTCGATCACCGCTTCTGACGAGGTAAATATTAAAAAGATCGAGTCTATTCCGGTTACTTCCATTTCAAAAGAAATGGAGTGCGGAACCATCACCACCGGAAACGACATGGTGAACAAACTGATATCCAACACCCTGTGGGGACAACGTTCCAATTACCTCTCCGTACCGACAGACTGTCCGCAACGTAACGAACGACTGGGTTGGACGGCTGACACACAGGTATTCACCGAAACAGGTTCATTCTTTGCGAATACCGCATCCTTCTTCCACAAATGGATGCGCGACATGATGGACACCCAGAGTGAAACCGGCGGTTTCCCGGGCGTTGCACCGCTCAGCCAATATGGAAATGACATGATGCGTTTAGGATGGGCTGATGCCGGGATCATCGTTCCTTGGACGATTTGGAAACAGTTCGGCGATACCGAGATTATCGACCAGTGCTGGGAATCAATGGATAAATTCATGAACCATATCAACGATACCAAATACGACCACAACACATTGATTCCAGAAAACGGAAATTATCAGTGGGCTGACTGGTTGAGCTATGAGCCGCTGGAAAGTTGCGGAGGCGGAGCATTCGGTAAGGATGGTCCTCTTCCCGAAACCATCGACTATTGGAATTACCTGAGTGCCTCTTATTGGGTAATTGATGCAGAAATGATGCGTGATATGGCTGCCGCAACCGGACGCGACGCTGCACGGTATGAAAAGATGGCCGCTGATGCCAAAGCATATATCAAGGATAAATTCTTTACTCCTGAAGGTAAATTCAAGACCGAAATCCTGAATACAATGCAGACTCCGGCATTATTTGCGCTGAAGAACGGAATTTTGGACGGAAAGGCTAAAGAAGATATGATCGCTCGTCTGAGACAAAACTTTGCAGAGCATGACAACTGCCTGCAAACGGGTTTCCTTGGCACATCTATCCTTATGCCTACCCTTACGGAAAACGGCATGTCAGACATTGCATGGGAATTGCTGCTTCAGAGAAAGAACCCCAGCTGGCTCTACTCCATCGATAACGGCGCAACAACCATCTGGGAGAGATGGAACAGCTACATGATTGAAAGCGGTATGGGACCGAGAGGTATGAACAGCTTCAACCATTATGCTTACGGAGTCGTCTGCGAGTGGATTTGGGAAAGCGTTGCGGGTATCGCATCAGATCCGGCAAATCCAGGTTTCAAACACATCATCATGAAACCGGTTCCGGACAAGAGACTCGGTTCGGTCGATGCTGTGTATAACTCTGCATCCGGGTGCATCAAAAGTTCGTGGAAATATGAGGGTGACAAATGGATATGGAATTTCACTATTCCTGAAGGCTGTACGGCATCCGTTACCCTTCCCGGTGAAACCGAAGCCAAGGAGTACACAGCAGGCGAGTATAGTGTGACTAAATAACGGGCAATAAATTGCTTTAAATTTCACCCCTGTTATTAGCTCAACAAAAGGATAAAGAATATCCGGTCCAATCAATTTCAGAATCTTTTTAACCGGAGAAAGAAGGAGAAAGGCCGGAAAAAACGGAAAAGAAGAGCGACATGGACATCCTCGAAATTCGGGAATATTGCCTTTCGTTTCCCGGAGCAACGGAAACGACTCCATTCGACGAAACAACACTCGTCTATAAAATCGGAGGAAAAATGTTCCTGCTCACCGATATGGAAAACGGACAGTGGATCAATGTCAAGTGCGACCCGGATCGGGCCATCGAACTGCGCGAACGTTACGAAGAGGTGACTCCAGGGTGGCACATGAACAAACGGCATTGGAATACCATCCGTATCGATGGAGACTTGCCCGCACAACTGATCCGGGAATGGATCCGCGATTCATACGATCTGGTCGTCCGGATCCACAAGTAATCTTTATCTAAAAGACTCTTAACGAAAGCGGGGCGCAATCGATAAAAGATTGCGCCCCGCTTCTTCAATCAACCTAACTAATCAAAACACTCTATTATCATCAACTGTTCCGACATAACAACCGAAACAAAGTCTTTCTTCGATAGATCCGGTTATCCTGAACCTACATCAACACAGGAACCAAATATTTAACCATCAGATATCCTCCACCCAATAACCATACGTACAACAATAAGGCCAACACGAAAGGACGCGCTCCTGCTTTACGGAACTTTTCGATACTGGTCTCGGCCCCGAGAGCAGTCATGGCCATTGTCAACAAAAACGTATCGAACGAGTTGATAAAGTCAACAAGACTATGAGGCAGCAGGTCAAATGAATTGAAAGCGATTACGGCAAGGAATCCCAAAGCAAACCAAGGAATAGCTAAACGACCCTTTGCATCTGAAGAAACCGGTTTACGACCTGTACGCCTTCTATTCGCTGCACGTACAGCAGACACAGAATACCCCACAATCAACAGTACCGGAACCAACATCATGACTCGAATCATCTTCACGATAATCGCAGAACCAGAAATTTCTTCGCCAAGTGCATTACCGGCACCGACCACGTGAGCCACTTCATGAAGTGTTGAGCCTATATATAACCCCATTTGATCAGACGAAAGAGACAATACCCCGTTCCGATAGAGAATCGGATAGAGAAACATCGACACCGTACCGAAAATGACAACCGTCGAAACAGCTACCGCGGTTTTGTAGGGTTTGCTATGAATCGTCGACTCAGCTCCGAGAATCGCTGCAGCCCCGCATATTCCACTTCCGATCGAGGTCAACAAAGCAATACCGCGATCCATTTTCATCCACTTCCCGAGTTGTACTCCCAACAAGATAGTCGTCGTCACGATAATCGCATCAATCAATATAGCCGGAAGGCCCACTGCCACGACATCCTGAAACGTAAGCCGAAATCCGTAAAGGATAATACCCAATCGTAATATTTTCTTCGAGCAAAACAGAATTCCGGGAACCCACGTAGCAGGAAGGCGATTGCGCAAACTATTTGCATAAAGCATACCCAAAATGATTCCGATAATCAGCGGACTGAACGATAGATGCTTCATCACCGAAAAGTCACTGATATAAAATGCAGCACACGAAAACAGGGCGATCAACAACACGCCGTGTAACATATTCCCTCTCTGTTCACTCAATTTCATCATAACCGATATACGTTTAACTGTTTTTGACTTTGCAAAAGAACCTTTTTTTCTTCGTTCAGACCAGACACAATTTGTTATGTATTATAACCAAAAGTTATAATAAACACCCAACACATACCATATCAACATTTACCGATCTTCCCAGCCACTACCTATCGGGGCTTAAATCGCAAATAACAAGATTCATACAAAAAAAGATCGGGTCGCCTTAAAGGCGACCCGATCTTCAATGTTTATCTATTTAAGATATTTCTACCAAGCAAACAAAGGATATTGAGCCATCAGTTCATTTACTTCTTTACGGACAGCTGCGATATTCGCTTCGTTCTCAATGTCAGAAAGAACACGATCAATCATGTCGACAATCAGTTCCATCTGCTCTTCTTTCAAACCACGAGTGGTAATAGCCGGAGTTCCAACCCGAATACCTGATGTCTGGAACGGAGAGCGGCTGTCGAAAGGCACCATATTCTTATTGGTCGTAATGTCTGCACGAACCAACACCTTCTCAGCCTGTTTACCGGTCAATTCCGGGAATTTTGTTCGCAGATCGATCAACATCAGGTGGTTGTCGGTTCCGTCTGAGACTACCTTATATCCACGTTTCAAGAAAGCGGCAGCCATTGCCTGTGCATTTTTCTTAACCTGTGTCTGGTAAACCTTATATGACGGATCGAGAGCTTCACCAAAAGCTACGGCCTTGGCTGCGATCACATGCTCCAGCGGACCACCCTGAATACCCGGGAAAACCGCCGAATTGATCATGGCCGACATCTTCTTCACTTCACCTTTAGGGGTCTTGATTCCCCATGGATTTTCAAAATCTTTACCCATCAGAATCACACCACCACGCGGACCACGAAGCGTTTTGTGCGTCGTAGAGGTAACGATATGCGCATATTTGACCGGATTATCCAACAGACCGGCAGCAATCAGTCCTGCAGTATGAGCCATATCGACCATCAACAGTGCCCCTACCTTATCGGCAATTGCACGCATACGGGCGTAATCCCATTCGCGACTGTAGGCAGAAGCTCCGCCCACGATCAATTTGGGTTTACACTCCAGAGCCAAACGCTCCATCTCGTCGTAATCGATCCGACCGGTCTCTTCATTCAGTTTGTAACCTACAGCCTTGTAAAGGATACCCGACGTATTGACTGGAGATCCATGTGACAAGTGTCCGCCGTGAGCCAAGTCGAGTCCCATAAAAGTGTCCCCTGGTTTCAACACCGTAAGAAAGACAGCCATATTAGCCTGAGCTCCCGAGTGGGGTTGTACGTTGGCATATTCGGCACCATAAAGTTGGCAGAGACGATCGATCGCCAGCTGTTCGACCTGATCGACAACCTCACATCCTCCGTAATAACGGGCACCGGGATAACCCTCTGCATATTTGTTGGTCAGTACAGACCCCATTGCCTGCATCACCTGTTCACTCACAAAGTTCTCAGAAGCAATCAGTTCGATTCCATGCAACTGCCGCTGCTTTTCGTCTTCCAGCAGTTCGAATAGTTTTGTATCCTTCACCATAAGTTCTGTTGTTTTAAGTTTCACCGTCTCAACGACGCTCCAAAGGTAGTAAAAAAGAGCAAGAAAACCCGAGGTTTTATACGCCATCTCGAATAAATTCGTATCTTTGCGATACTCCGGTGCGAAACGGAGTCGTATTTATCAGTAACTTAAACCATAACAAATGAAATTACTCGAAGGAAAAGTCGCTATCGTCACCGGCGCCGCAAGAGGTATCGGAAAGGCCATCGCCATGCGATTTGCCGAAGAGGGCGCTTCCGTCGTTTTCACCGATCTGAAAGTCGATGAGAACTTCCAGAACACGGAAAAAGAGTTGCAGGCTTTGGGAGTCAAGGCAAAAGGCTACGCCTCGAACGCCGCTGACTTCGAAGACACGGCCAATGTCGTTGCCCAAATCATGAAGGATTTCGGACGGATCGACGTATTGGTCAACAATGCCGGAATCACCCGTGACGGATTGATGATGCGTATGAGCGAACAGCAATGGGATATGGTCATCAACGTGAACCTCAAATCGGCGTTCAACTTCATACACGCCGTAACCCCGATCATGATGAAACAAAAAGGCGGAAGCATCATCAATATGGCTTCTGTCGTCGGTGTTTCGGGTAATGCCGGACAATGTAACTATTCGGCATCGAAAGCCGGACTGATCGGCCTTGCCAAATCGATTGCCAAAGAGTTGGGTCCACGTGGTGTACGGGCCAATGCCATCGCACCAGGATTCATCATCACGGATATGACCAATGCGCTCTCGGACGAGATCAAAGCCGAATGGGCCAAACAGATTCCGCTGCGTCGGGGCGGTACACCGGACGACGTGGCCAAGGTCGCTCTGTTCCTCGCTTCGGACCTCTCTTCTTATGTCAGCGGACAGGTGATCAACGTCTGCGGAGCTATGAACACCTGATTCGTTATTCCGACAGAGGTAAAATACACAAAAGAGGGTCGCTTGATGAGCGATCCTCTTTTCTTTTTTCTGCGTGTTCTGCATTGCGGCCAACCAGAACCAGCTGATCATCGCCGTATTCGGGCCAAGCGCACACACTTTACACTGAGGAATCTTTCGATTTACAACGCTTTCAACCGATCGATCAAACGAGGCAACAGCACCGGAAGCGCATGCTCCTGCTGGGCAGTATAGAAATTTCCGTCAACCTCAGCCGCTTCATCCGTCGCTGTGCCGTGAACGATTGCCGGTTTGGCCAACGGATGTACGGCCAATCGCCGTCCCTTTGTAACACCAGCCTTTTCAAACAGCAAGGCTGCGGCACAATGTCCGATCATGATCTTCCCTTTCTGTGCGAAATTCTGAAGAACCTGCAACATATCCACGTTATAGGGTTCTGCACTGTGTTCCTGAAATACGGGTACGGCATCGCCACACGAGAAGACCACTCCGTCGAATTCATCCTCATGCCCTTTCAGCCGGGCGACGACATCGTCGACGATCAACCGGACTCCCGAATTGGTTTTGATCTCCGTTGTAGGAGCTACCGCATAGACCCGATAATCTATACCATTCTCATAAAACGTCTCCAGATACTGGAAAAGTCCCGAACCGTTGACCGGATTTACGGCCAACACTGCAATTTTTGCTGCCATAGTCGTTTTTTTACGGTTAAACATCAGTTACAAAGAATAACTTTATTATTTTTGTTTACAAACATAGTGCAAATCGCACCAAAAACCAAGAAATAACCTAATTGTTAGATAGTTACAAGGAGATAACTAACCGTAAAAACCAGGCAGATAAAAAATGAAAAATTTTCATCATTCGGGAGATTGTCCGATCCGGGACGTGTTGTGCCGTTTGGGAGACAAATGGTCGATGTTGGTATTGATCACCCTGCATGCCAATGGAGTGATGCGGTTTGGAGAGATACAGAAAACCATCGATGACATATCCCACCGGATGCTCTCCGTAACCCTGCGGACATTAGAGAACGACGGCATGATCGAGCGTAAGGCCTATGCCGAGATTCCGCCCAGAGTGGAGTACCGGCTCAGTCCACGGGGAGAGCGTTTGATTCCGCATCTTGAATCGTTGGTCGAGTGGGCATTGACGGAAATGGACGACATACTCAAGGAGCGCGCCGAGAAACAGGCGAGCCGATAGTTTTCGGCACAAGCAGCACCTGCAAAGTAAAAAAAGCGGATCGGGTATTGACAAATTATTTACAGGATATTGACAGTTTGTCAACAGTGCTGTTCACATTTACCCGCCCGCACAGATCAGGCGTATATCAGATAACCGGCCACTCCCGAAAGAGCAATCAACAGAATCGGATCGACCCGCTTCAGCGAAGCCAAAAACACGACACCGAAGATCACCCAACTGATCCAATCCGAAAAGGTATCGCGCGTAAAGAGCACAGCACCCGCCAGTCCGATCATCGCCAAGATCATTGGGCGCATTCCGGTCATCGCCCCTTTGATATAGCGGTTATCGTGCAGGGCCAGATAGAACCGGGTAATCAGAATCATCAAGGTCATCGAGGGCAAACAAACCGCTATGGTCGCCACGACCGACCCCCACACGCTGTCCGTCACGACGTATCCGATGTAGGTGGCACTATTGAGCGAAATCGGCCCCGGTGTCATTTGCGACACGGCGATGATATCGGTCAATTCACTGTTCGATATCCAGTTGTGACGGATCACCACCTCGTGCTGGATCAACGACAGCATGGCATATCCGCCTCCGAAACCGAAAAAGCCGATCTTCAAATAGGAGAGAAAAAGCTGCAAATAGATCATGATTCCTTACCCTTCTTTTTCGCATAATAAGCATAGGACAACCCGCCGATCGCCCCTACAACAATCAACCACACCGGAGAGAATCCGACGTACCACGTCACGGCCAACGCCACTGCTGCACACGCAAGTTGCCAAGCCCGTAAGCCTTTGGCCAAGCCGAAAATTGGTGCCAGCACCAAAGCCACGACAGCAGGGCGCATTCCCATGAAAACCGCCTCGACCACATGATTGTGCCGAAACGCCGAGAAGAAGAGCGCAATGGTCAGAATGATCGTAAACGAAGGAACAACCACCCCCAGCACCGAACTCAAGCCGCCCCGATACCCGTCCACCTTATATCCGACGAACACGGCGGTATTCAGGGCCAAAGGGCCCGGAGAGGTTTGAGCAAGGGTCAACAAATCGAGAAACTCCTTCTGCTCGACCCATTGCCGCCGGCCGACGACCTCCTTTTCGATCAGTGCGATCATGGCATAACCACCTCCGAACGTAAAAACGCCGATTTTAAAAAAAGACCAAAAAAGCTGAAACGGTTTATAATATTTCATAAGACAATACTCATATCCAAAACTCACACATATCAACCGCTACAAACATGATACCTTAAAAATCGTTAAGCAACGCCACGGTATGTACTGCTACGACTCCTGCTGTCTCGGTCCGCAGCCGGCTTCGACCCAGCGAAACCGGAATAAAACCGTTCCGACGCGCCATCGCGACCTCTTCAGGGGAAAAATCTCCTTCGGGACCTATCAACACCAGTACATCCTCCCCGGGCCGCACACATGCCTTTAACGGAGTACGCTCGACTTCCTCTCCACAATAAGCAATAAATTTCAGGCCTTCAAACGACAGTTCTTCGACCACCTGCCTAAACGAAGTCAGCTCATCGATCTGCGGATGGTAAGCCTTCAACGACTGTTTGACCGCCCCGGTCGCCACCCGCATCAGCCGATCGGTCTTTAATACCCGACGCTCTCCATGTTCGGTCAACAACGGGACAATGCGGTCAATTCCAATCTCGGTAGCCTTCTCGACAAACCACTCCAAACGATCAGTATTTTTCGTCGGAGCCATGGCCACGCACAGCCGATAATTGCGTTTCTCGAATGCCTCAGTCCGTTCCCGCAGCAACAGGGTACAGTTTTTCGGAGAAATTTCAACAATTTCAGCCCTGCACAACGTTCCTTCACCATCAGTAACATAAAGGCTGTCACCCACCCGCAGACGAAGTACCCGTACACAATGACGAGACTCCTCCTCGGAAAGCGTATAACAATCCGAATCGAAATCTATATCTGGAGCATAAAATAATTGCATGGAGACAAACGTTGCATTTAACGGGATTATCGTTACTTTTGCGGGATAACGAATTTCGATGCAAAGATACGAAACCCAGAAGAACTAACAACGACATGTCACGCTTCGTCACGCTTTTTTTTGTTGCCATCAGCGCGTTCACATTCACAATATCCACAACAGGGTGTAAGAAAGAGGTGCTTCCTCCCAATCCGTTTTTCACACAATGGGATACTCCCTATGCCTTCCCTCCGTTCGACAAGATCCGCCCGGAACACTACAAACCGGCCATCGAACGTGGCATTGCACTTCATTCGGCCGAGATCGATTCGATCGTCTCCAATACACAGGCACCTGATTTCAACAATGTAATCGCTGCATTCGACCGAAGCGGCGAACTGCTCGATCGCGTTTATGCAACATTCAACCAAATATTAGGGGCGGACGGCAGCAACGAACTGAGGCAGATCGAATTGGAGATCGCGCCAAAAGTCACAGCCCATTACGACAGTATCTATCAGAACGAAAAACTGTTTGCCCGCATCGACAGTGTCTATACCACACGCGAACAACGTATCACCGACGCAGAGCAACGACGATTAACCGAACTGATTCACAACAAATTCGTTCGCAGCGGAGCCCGGCTCGATCCTCAGAAGAAAAAAAGACTTCAAGAGATCAACCAAGAGCTCTCGTCGCTCAGCATCCGCTTCGGAAATAACCTGCAAGCCGAAACGAAAAGCTTCAAATTGGTGATCGATTCGGCCAAACACCTCAACGGTCTGCCCGATGAGCTGAAAAATTCGGCCATGAAACGGGGCAATGATTTAGGTTTGGACAACAAATGGGTCTTCACGCTCGACAACTCCTGTCTGATTCCCTTTCTGACCCACAGCGAAATCGACACCCTGCGCCAAAAGATGTACACGGCCTACACCAATCGGGGACGCAACGGCAACGAATACGACAACAGGCAGATTGTCAACGACATTCTTCGTCTTCGTACAGAAAAGGCCCATCTTTTGGGCTATCCTTCATTCGCCGCATTCGTGCTGGATGACCGTATGGCACAAAATACCGAAAAGGTCTACGGGCTGCTCGATACGTTATGGACTCCTGCCCTTGAGCTGGCCAAGGAAGAGTTGACCGAGATCACCTCAATCAAAAAAAACGATACAGGAGATTCGACCGTATTCGCTTGGGATTGGTGGTTTTATACCGAAAAGCTGAGACACCGTGACTTTCGGTTGGATGAATCGACATTACTACCCTATTTTGCCTTGGAAGATGTAAAAACGGGTGTTTTTCAACTATGCAACCGGTTGTGGGGACTCTCGTTCCGGCCTATTTCGGTACCGACCTACAACAAGGAGTGTTTCGTATATGAGGTACTCGACCGCAACGACGCTCCGTTGGGAGTACTCAACTTCGACCCGTACATGCGTAAAGAGAAACGTGGAGGTGCTTGGTGTGGACTTTTCCGCAACGGTCTTTACGCAACAGACAGCACACGTATTTTCCCAATCGTTACGGTAGTCTGCAACTTCACTCCACCCACAGGAAGTCAATCTCCGTTGTTGACCTTAGATGAAACAAAAACCTTGTTCCATGAATTCGGACATGCACTCCACAAGCTTTTCAGCAAAACAAAATACAATGGCACCTCCTATTCCGAATGGGATTTTGTGGAGCTACCCTCGCAAATTATGGAAAACTGGGCAACCGAGCCCGAAGTATTGCGATTTTATGCCCGGAACTACCAGACAGGAGATCCGATTCCAGAGCATCTGATCCGGAAAATCCACTCGAGCAAATCGAGTAATCAGGGATTCGCGACAACAGAAATGATAGCCGCATCACTATTGGATATGGACTTACACTCCATCACAGAATATGAAACGATCGACCTCGATGCGTTCGAACAACAGGCTCTTTACGAAAAGAGAGGTCTTATTCCCCAGATCGCCCCACGATACCGGGCCCCTTATTTCGTCCACATTTTTGACGGAGGATATGCAGCCGGATACTACGGATACCTGTGGGCCGAAGTCCTCGACAAAGATGCTTTTCAAGCCTTTACCACGAGTGGAGACCTGTTTGATCGTGAAGTGGCTCAAGCTTTCCGAAGTACGATTCTCGAGCCGGGAGGAAGTTCTGACGGCATGACGTTATTCAAAAATTTCATGGGACGCGAGCCGCAAGTTCTTCCGATGATGGTAGCCCGTGGACTGGCCGAGCCCCCAGCAGAAGACAGTACGGCACTTATCGGAGGTATTGGCATCGTTCCCGACTCACTCAGAACCGATTCAACAAGAATCAATGCGAACAAACGCCTACCGGACACTTCCGGAACGACTAGTCCTCCTGTTCGGGTCCGTCCGTAAAAATTTTACGGAGCAACAGGCCCGATCAGCTCCTTACCGAGCATCAAAAATTTTCGGGTCACCCCCCAATGGTATCCACCGAGCGCGCCGGACGACCGAATTACCCGATGGCATGGAATCAAGTAAGCGACCGGATTACTCCCCACCGCTCCACCTACAGCACGGGAGGCTGAGGAAGCTCCGATTTCTCGGGCCAACATACCATAAGTCGTCAGGCATCCCCTCGGAATCTGAAGCAGGTGTCTCCACACATCAAGTTGAAACGGTGTCCCTTTCAAATGCAAACAAATCGGATCGGAGATTCGTGATCCTTCGTTGAAATAGGGCAAAGCTCGGCAGTGCATCTCATCGGATTCCAGCAAAAAATCTGCATGAGGGAACAGACGCAACAGTTCAACCGGAAGGGAGATTTTATCGGTATCGACATAACCCGCAAAGCAGATCCCGACAGAAGTCGATGCAAGCAATACCCGACCAAAAGTAGTCGGATAAGAAGCACACCTCACCTCAAACGTCACATCAGAAACTGTTTCCGGTGAAACCGGCACAATATCGATCTTCGAATCCGGTTCACACCGTCTCCCGTCAAACATCGAAGAGAACAGGTCGGGACCTAAGCTACCGACATCCAATCTTTTTCGAAGGTTTTCAGGTGTCATGGCTCCAATAAAACGCTCCGGATCTACTCCGGCCCACGTGTTGAAAAGCGATCTGAAACAGACCGGATCAATCCCGCAGCTTTTCGCCGCATCGATCCACGACACCCGCCCATCCCGACACTTCTCAAGGACTGACTCCAACATCGGGAAAACAGACTTCTTCTCGTCGGACGTTATTTCAAATTTTTCTTTATTCATACCCACTCGTTCCGCTTTTTTCCGCTCACTCATGTCTTCACAGCTACCCTAAATAGGCAATTTGTCCGCAACCCACAGATAGAGCGAGGCAACCGAACCATAAGGCGAATAGAGCTTACGATAATGTTCGAAATCGGCCCGTGTCATTTCGGACAAACCGTGCAAATTCATCAGACTGCGGCGTATAATCAGATCGTTGTAACTCAACACATCAGGACGCCGCATCGAAAAAAGCAACAACATCTCTGCCGTCCACACGCCAACTCCGGGAAGCTGCGTCAACCGGGCAACTACCTCCTGATCCGACAAACCGACCAAATCCGACTCACTAATTTCCCCCTCAAAGAATGCCTGCGCCGCCGCCAAGATATAGTCCGCCTTACGGAACGACATGCCGCACTCCTTGATCGCCGAACGACCAGTCCGCAACACACGTTCTGGAGTTACTGTCCCGAGTAGTGCACGGAAACGCCCGACAACCCGCTCCATCGCCCGGTTGGAGATCTGTTGTCCGATGATCGACTCCGTCAACGCAACAAACAGATCGGGAGTCACCCTTCGTTCAATCGTTCCGACCCGTTCGATTACACTTCTCAATGCTTCGTCGCATCGGCTCAGATAATCAATCTCTCGCTCTCCATATTCAAATATCTCCATACGTTTGTTTTTATTCGCTCTGTTTCCAAATGTATCTATACAAAATTACTTTTTTCCATAAAACGTCCGAACACTTCACCGCAAATCGGCCGATCAACAAAACAAAAATCGGATTACATCAGAAAAAACGATGTATTTTTGTAATTTATTTGGAAACTGTTATGCAACCGAATCGCCGACAAATATGGAGTATGACCTACCCGATCCTGATCAGTCTGATGATGGAAAACATGATCGGACTGACCGATACAGCCTTTTTGGGACGAGTCGGAGAGGTTGAACTGGGAGCATCGGCCATTGCGGGAGTCTACTACATGGCAATCTTCATGATCGGTTTCGGCTTCAGCATCGGAACACAGATTCTGATCGGACGAAGAAACGGCGAACGGAACTTCCAAGAAATCGGCCCCATACTGCAGCAAGGAGTCCTCTTCCTGATACTCTTGGCCACCGTCATGTGCATCGCCTCCCATGCCTTCACTCCCTCCATCCTGCGGAAAATGATCTCCTCCACTCCGGTGTACGAAGCGGCTGTGGACTATACGAACTGGCGGGTCTACGGATTCTTCTTTTCGTTTATCGCCATCATGTTCCGTGCATTCTACGTGGGTATCACTCATACGAAAATTCTCACGGCAAACTCACTCGTTATGCTTTCGGTCAACATCGTACTGAACTACGCACTGATCTTCGGCAAGTGGGGCTTTCCCGCACTCGGCATTGCCGGTGCCGCCATCGCATCAACGGTCTCTGAACTCGCTTCCGCTCTGTTTTTCCTGATTTACACCCGAACTAAAATCGATCACCGGAAATATACACTTTTCCAATTCCATCGTTTTCGTCCGGGTCTTCTGAAACAGATGCTCGATGTATCGATCTGGACCATGTTCCAAGCCTTCATCTCGGTGTCGGTGTGGTTCCTCTTCTTCGCCGCAATCGAACATCTCGGAGAGCGCGAACTCGCCATATCGAACATTATCCGCAACACATCGGGATTCATTTTTATGATCGTCAGCGCCTTTGCCTCCACAACCAATGCGTTGGTCAGCAACCAGATGGGGGCCGGAAAACCGAATCTGGTCATCCCGACCTCGATCAAGACCATAAAACTCTGCTATACAGTTATCATTCCCGCCGTCATACTGTTTGCTGCAGTTCCCAACATACTGCTGCGCATCTACACGGATAATCTGTCGCTGGTAGGAAGCTCTATACCCTCACTGTGGGTCATGCTCTCTTCCTATCTGCTGACCGTACCGGCCGTTATTCTCTTCAATACAGTATCCGGAACCGGTAATACGAAACACGCCCTGTTGCTAGAAATGCTCACACTGGCTTTATATACTGTCTACACCTTTGTCATCGTTTTTCATTTCAAGGCCGACGTCGCCGTATGCTGGACCACCGAACACGTCTACTCTTTCGTTCTACTGCTCTTGGTCGTGCTTTACCTGAAAAAAGCGAACTGGCGACAAAAAAATATTTAAGTCCCATACGTCTTGTCATGACCACCGAACGGAAAATCATACACATCGATATGGATGCGTTCTACGCTTCGGTAGAACAGCGTGATCATCCAGAATTCCGAGGCTGTCCGTTGGTCGTAGGCTTCCCGGAAAAACGCGGAGTCATTTCAGCAGCCAGCTACGAAGCCCGCCGTTATGGAATCCACTCGGCTATGTCCTCGACAACGGCACGAAGGTTATGTCCTGATCTGATTTTTGTCCCGCTGCATATGGAGACTTATCGGAACGTCTCCCGCGAAATCCACCGTATCTTTCACGACTACACCGACCGGATCGAACCGATAGCCCTCGACGAAGCCTTTCTCGACGTGACCGAGAACAAAAGGAACATTCCATTGGCGGTCGACATTGCGCGTGAAATCAAATACCGCATCCGAAAAGAACTGGACCTCATCGCTTCCGCCGGTGTATCCTATAACAAATTCTTAGCGAAAATCGCTTCCGACTTCCGCAAACCTGACGGATTATGCACGATTCATCCCGCACGGGCAGCAACTTTTATCGCTCGCCTTCCGATCGAATCATTCTGGGGCGTCGGACGGGTCACAGCTCACCGCATGCATGAGCTCGGCATCCATAACGGAGCCGACCTCCGGGCCTGTTCCCTCGCTTATCTGACCGAACGTTTCGGCAAAACGGGAAAGCTCTATTACGACTTTGCACACGGAATCGATCCGCGTCCGGTCGAATCGGTCCGCATCCGGAAATCAGTGGGATGTGAAACAACTTTCGAACAAGACCTTTCGGACACCGAGGTTCTCACGGAAGCATTACACCGCCTCACCGATTTGTTGAAACGACGAATCAAACAAGCCGGATTCTCGGGACACACGCTAACGTTGAAAATCAAGTTTTCCGATTTCCAGCGACAAAGCCGCAGCATCACCCCCGACTACGAATTAAACCCATCTTCCGATATTTTTCCGTTGGCCCGGCACCTCTTGCTCGAATCCGATGCCGTCGTCCGCCCAGTCCGTCTGCTCGGTCTTGCAGTCAGCAACCCGAGCCGATCCATCCCGCACGAACTGTTCCGCCAACTCTCCCTCGATCTATAGACCAGGTCCCGTTTACAAATCGTACTTCAACAAATCGCGCATCGCAATCACTTTGCAGCGGCGTGCTTTCAACTCTTTGAGCAATTTCTCGAAATTTTCGGGAGAGGTGCTGACAAAATCGTGCGCCAAATCGGGCACCCCGTGCAGACAAAAAATCACGATCTGTCCGTCACGGGCCTCATCGAGTGCCTGCCGAATGAAATCATCCGTTTCAAACCGGGCATCGACCACTCCATAACTCGGCATCAGCATTTTGTCGGAACTTCCTACCATGTAGGGTTTATCCCCTCCGTGACGGGCTAACGTGTACCCCATACGCTGCAACACGGCGATTCCCTCCGGACTGTTATCGTATCCCGGATAGGCATAGGTCACCGGATGGGGTATTCCATATTCGGCACACTTCTCCTCGATGTATGCCGTCTCGGCCTCAACTTCTTCGGCACTCATCCGGCTCATTTGACCGTGGCTGCGGCTGTGGTTCCCGATCTCGAAACCCATATCGCTCAACTCACGAATCTGCTCCCACGTCATGTATTTCGTTTTATCCTCAAAGCCGGGAAATTCACAAACGTAGAATGTCGCACCGAACCCGTACTTCTTCAACAGCGGTCCAACCACCGAACGCTGGCTCTCGGTCGCATCGTCGAAGGTCAACACGACAATCGGTCCTTTGACCCGTTTCAGCCGTTTCCCGGCCTGAAGCGTCGATACACCAGCCGCAAGAACAAGCGTCAACGCACACATCAGCAATCGTCTCATCACTTTTGGTATTTTGCAATTAAACATTCTCTTTATTTACCATAAAGACTTCGGGCGATACCCATCTCCAATCCACGCAGCTCAGCCAATCCGCGCAGACGTCCGATACACGAATAACCCGGATTGGTCTTTTTATGCAGGTCGTCGCACATCTGATGTCCGTGGTCGGGACGCACCGGGATCGACACCTTCCGTCTCTGCTGAAGCTCCAACAACGCCTTCATTACGCCGTACATGTCGACGTCACCTTCCAGATGATTCGCTTCTACAAAATTTCCCTCCGCATCGCGTTGCGTACTGCGCAGATGGACGAAGCCGACCCGGTCGCCGAACTCCTCCATCATGGCAGCCAGTTCGTTATCGCTTCTCACACCGAACGATCCCGTACAGAGACACAACCCGTTCGAAAGATTGGGAACAGCCGCTATCAATTTCCGGAAGTCATCCGCCGTACTCATAATCCTCGGAAGGCCCAATATCGACCGGGGCGGATCATCGGGATGGATAACCAACGAAACGCCCACCTGATCGGCTACCGGAGCCACCTCCTGCAAAAAAGCGATCAGGTTCCGACGCAACTGTTCTGCATCGATGTCACGATAGCGGGCCAACGCCTCACGGAACTGATCCAACGTAAAACTCTCCTCCGCACCGGGGAGCCCGGCAATCATATTGCGGGTCAAGCGTTCCCGTTCCGCCGCATCCATCCGCGCATAACGGGCTGCAGCCTTTTCACGCTGCTGGGGTGTGTATTCATCGGATGCTCCCTCACGTTTCAAGATAAACAGATCGAACGCCGCAAAAGCCGCCTGTTCAAATCGCAACGCCTTCGATCCGTCGGGCATCGTGTAGGCCAGATCGGTTCGGGTCCAATCCAGTACCGGCATAAAGTTATAGGTAACGATACGGATTCCGCACTCCGCCAGATTGCGGATGCTCTGTTTGTAATTCTCGATGTATCGGACAAAATCGCCCGTCCGGGTCTTTATATGTTCGTGTACCGGTACACTCTCCACGACGCTCCACTCCAAACCGGCCGCCGCAACCTCCTGTTGCCGTTTCCGTATCTCATCGACCGTCCACACTTCTCCGTTGGGGATATGATGTAATGCTGTCACCACATCCGTAGCTCCCGCTTGCCGGATGTCCCACAAACTCACCGGATCGTTCGGTCCATACCAACGCCAAGACTGCTTGCAAAGATAAACCATATATTTACTGATTTTGATTTACTAACCTGAATAATAACTATATAGAGAAAGCATCAAATCCTCCATCGATCACCGTGACCGTACCCGAAACAAAGCACGAAGCATCGCTCGCCAACCACTGCAACGTACCGAGCAACTCTTCGGGACGACCGAAGCGATGGAACGGGGTATGCGCCAAAATCGTTTCGGCCCGCGGAGTCAGACTTCCATCGGGGTTGGTCAGCAAAGTTCGGTTCTGCTCCGTAAGGAAAAATCCCGGAGCAATGGCATTGACCCGGAAACCGTCACCATACTTTGATGCCAGCTCACCACAAAGATATTTCGTGAAATTCACCACTGCAGCTTTAGCCGTACCATATCCGGCCACTCGAGTTAAGGGACGCAGAGCCGATTCCGAAGCAATGTTGATGATCGAACCTCCGCCTTGAGCGACCATTGCCTGGGCAAAGATCATCGTAGGCAAAACTGTTCCGAAGAGGTTCAGATCGACCACACCGCGAAACGCCTCCATACTCAGATCGAAGATCGTCTTATCGGGAGCAATCGTTGCACCGGCCATATTACCGCCTGCACCGTTGATCAACACATCGATTCGCCCATAGTGCTCCATGATTTTTTCATAGGCCCGTTCCAACTGCTCCCGATCGAGCACATCGGCTGCAAGGAACATGGCATCTCCGCCCTGTTCAATCGCCTGCTGCTCCAACGCGCGTCCGACCTCCTCCTTCCGACCGATCAGAACCACACGGGCCCCCTCTTCCGCAAAGTGCAGTACCATCGAACGACCTAATACTCCGGTCGCTCCGGTAATCACCACGACGCGATCCTTTACACAAAAAAGATTTTTCATACTGATTCCGTTTTTATTTATATTTTATGTCGTAGGTTTCACACTACATCATTTCCATTTTTCAAAAGTAGCAAAAATTTCCGGATTCGTGAGCTCGATTTGTATTATTGACAAATGATTGCTTTCTTTGTAGAATATGAATTTTTGCCTATTTTTGGACCTATGAGAAGATCCATCATTCCCTTCATAACTTGTATTGCGCTTTTTTGCAACACCAAAAGTACCTTCGGTAGCGCACCAACACGACTTACCACCGACCTGATCGAACATACTGACCGAGTATGGATCGACGGAACGCTTTCACAGCTCCCCATAGACTACACAGGAAAAATTATCGAAAGAGCACAATACGCATCAATCGCCAGCACACACCCTCGTTTCGGCTGGCAAGTCAACGACCAGCGAAACGACGTGATGCAAACCGCGTGGAGAATCCAGTTGGCCACCTCACGCCAAGCTCTCGAAGCCGATTCAGCCGATATGTGGGACAGCGGACAGCAGAGCGGGAACAACAGTTCTTCAGTCCCATACGGGGGTAAAGAGCTAAAACCGGCAACGCTTTATTATTGGCGTGTCATGACATGGAACAACGATGAGCCCCAAGAATGGTCAGCCATTCGGGTCTTCAAAACCGCCGATAGCCTCTCAGAATACCAATGTGCCTATTACCCGACTGAAAAAAGCGACCAAAATCCTCCCGCCAACTGCAATGTTCTTTCCGACAATCTACTTTTCGCAGATTTCGGTCTGGATGCATTCGGACAACTTCGCATTACGGTTTCTGCTAAGCAGGAGGATACCCTGACAGTACGTCTGGGCGAGTGCTTGAAAGAGGGACGGATCGACCCGGCGCCCGGCGGATCGCGTCGTTTTCTGAGTCAACAAATTCCTTTGTTACCCGGCCGTCACACCTATTATATAAAAATTCCGGCCGATACGCGCAACACCGGACAATATGCGGTGCTCATGCCAGACTACATCGGCGAGGTGTACCCTTTCCGTTACTGTGAAGTCGAAGGGAAAACCGTCCAGGAAGGAGCGATCAGTGTGAGCCGACAGACCGTCCACTACCCGTTCAATGACTTTGCCACGACATTCACCTGCTCCGACACCACCCTGCAACAAGTGTGGGACTTGTGTAGATACTCGATAAAGGCCACTTCATTCGCCGGCCTCTACGTCGACGGCGATCGGGAACGGATCGGATATGAAGGCGATGTAGTCATCAATCAATTGGCCCACTACGCCACCGATAGAGAGTTTTCCCTGGCTCGGAAAAGCCATGAATACATGTTGACTCATGCCACATGGCCGACGGAGTGGATCCTGCAGTCGGTCGTTTCCGCATGGCAAGACTATCTTTACACCGGAGACGAACGTTCTTTATCCAAATATTATGAAATACTGAAAAACAAGACTCTCCCTTCAATGGTCGAAGAGAACGGTTTTCTGAAAATCACCAAAGAAAAACAGACCCCGGAATTTCTCGCTTCGATCCATCTTTTCTATGGTGGAACAATACAGAATCTTGTCGATTGGCCGGGTGGAGAGCGCGATGGTTACGTCATGACTGATTTCAATACAGTTGTCAATGCCTATTACTATCGCGCCCTTGCGTTGATGGCAAAAATCGCCGGTATAATTGGAGAGACGGAAGATGCAGCTTCATACAAAGCCCAGGCTGCGGCTTTAGCCAAAAACTTCAACAAAGAACTCTTCAACAAAAAGACAGGGGCATATCGTGACGGTATTGAAACCGACCACCAATCCCTGCACGCCAACATGTATCCGCTCGCTTTCGGACTGGTTCCAGAGAAAGAGCATAAAACGGTTGTCGATTTTATCCGTTCACGCGACATGGCATGCAGCGTATATGGAGCCCAATTCCTGTTGGACGCACTATACGATGTCGATGCTGCAGACTATGCTCTGGAATTACTCACATCGGACGCAGAACGCAGCTGGTACAACATGATTCGGGTAGGATCTACCATCTCACTGGAGGCATGGGACAATAAATTCAAACCCAACCAAGACTGGAACCATCCCTGGGGTGCCGCTCCGGCAAATATTATCCCGAGAAAGCTGATGGGGATAGAACCGCTCGAGGCGGGTTTTGCCAAGATGCGTATCAAACCCCAACCCGCATCCTTGCGCGAAGCATCCTTAATCATGCCGACTATCCGCGGCAACGTCGAGGTTTCGTTCATGAACACATCAGACCGGTTCACCCTGAACACTTCTATTCCTGCCAACACACAAGCCGATATTTATCTGCCGCTGGACGCCAAGATTAAACGATACGAACTGACACAAAACGGTGTTCCCGTAACACATGCTATCCGTGAAGGGAATTTCATAAAAATACCCGACACCGGATCGGGAAATAAAGAGTTTGTTCTGACACCAACAAAATAAATGTTTACATACATAAACTACATTACTTAACACCAATTAAATTTTTATCAATTTCAAAACAACAATGAGAAAAGTATTGATTTGTGCATTAGCCCTGTATGCAACCTCGCTCCAGGCGCAACCCATGGGTAAAGGGACATTGCCTCCCGTATTCCCGAAAGACGTGGCAGAAAAGACCCAGTTCGACACCCGGACTCGTGCCTACATCTCACCAGTACGCGTCATGTGGATGCAGAACGAAGAGTTGATCTCCGGATCAGAAAATCTGCTACTTCAAGGTAACGGCCAAGCAACAACAGCCAACACCCCAAAATGCGTCTTTACAGCGAAAGAGGGCAAACGTCCTTCGATTCTGCTCGACTTCGGTCGTGAAATACACGGTGGGCTGCAATTCGTAACCTGCATCCGCGCTTCTAAAGATCCGATTAAGGTCCGTGTTCGTCTGGGCGAATCGGTCGGTGAAGCCATGTGCGAAATCACCGAAGAGAATGGAGCAACGAACGACCATGCCATGCGTGACTACACCATCGAACTGCCATGGTTGGGCGTATGTGAAGTGGGCAACTCAGGTTTCCGTTTTGTCCGCATCGACCTGTTGGAAGATGACGTCGAACTTCCGATCAAAGAGATTCGCGCAAGCCTGCTCTACCGCGATATTCCCTATTTGGGTTCATTCCGTTCGAGCGATCCGCGCGTAGACAGCATCTGGTTGACAGGCGCCTACACATTGCACCTGAATCTGCAGGAGTATTTGGTTGAAGCTCCTAAACGCGACCGTCTGGTATGGTTGGGAGACCTTCATCCGGAAGTCCGTACAGCATTGGCTGTATTCGGCGACAACGAAGCCCTTTCTCGTGGTCTGGATTTCGCCCGTGACGAAACTCCGCTGCCGGGTTGGATGAACGGCATGTGCTCTTACTCGTTGTGGTGGGTGTTGATCCACAGAGATTACTATAAATATCATGGTAACCTGGAATACCTCAAAGAGCAACAACAATACCTGGGTGATCTGCTCAAGATTTTGATGTCGAAAGTCGACGAGCAGGGTAACGAACACCTCGACGGCGGTGGACGGTTCCTCGACTGGCCGACCAGTGAAGATAAAAAAGCCATCGATGCCGGACTGCATGCGTTGATGTTGATGACCCTTGAAGCCGGAGCGGAAATGATGACAGCACTCGGAGACGAAGAGCTCGCAGCACAATGTACCGAAACTGCAAACCGGATGAAAAAAGTAACTCCGGACTACACTACCTCTAAGCAATCTGCCGCACTGATCGCCTTATCAGGTATCATCTCACCAGAACAAGCCAACAAAGAGGTACTGAGTGTCGGCGGAGCCAAGAACTTCTCGACATTCTATGGATACTACATGCTCCAGGCACAAGGATTGGCCGGCGACTATACCGGAGCAATCAACAACATGAAGGATTACTGGGGTGGTATGCTCGATTTGGGCGCTACTACGTTCTGGGAAGACTTTAACATCGACTGGAAGAAAAATGCTGCCCGCATCGATGAATTGACCCCTGCAGGTAAAATCGACGTACACAAAACATACGGCGATTATTGCTACAAAGGATACCGCCACAGCTTCGCTCACGGATGGGCATCAGGTCCTACTGCATGGCTGAGCGAATACGTTCTGGGGGTATCGATTGTTGAACCTGGATGTAAGGTAGTCAAGGTTGAACCGCATTTGGGCGATCTGCAATGGGTAGAAGGAACTGTTCCAACTCCGTACGGTGTGATCAAGGTCCGTCACGACAAACAGGCCGACGGCTCGATCAAATCGAAGATCGAAGCTCCGAAAGGCGTTAAAGTGATCAAGAAATAGAAGAATCCGGGTCTGTTGTCCGGTGAAAATATCGATGTCAAAAAACATATTTTTTATATCAATATTTTCACCGGACAACCCCTATTTTTAGGTATATTTGTTTCGTGATTAATCCGATAATTTATCATCGGGGGTCACAACAGGCTCGAAACTTCAAAACGGGAACCAGAAATAGCCTCAAAACGCGATTTCAGGCCTAATTCGGTCTCCGAGTTGGAGTCTTTCTGTGCCAAATGTAAAGGGTGGAATTTAAAACAATTTTCTTTCATACATAAAACTTAAAACGAAAACCGATGAAACAAATCTCATTTCTGGCCTTCGATTTGGGAGCCACCAGTGGCCGTTCCATCCTTGGAACGCTGAACGAAGGTAAACTCCAGATGAAAGAGCTCACGAGATTCCCCAACCAGATTCTCGAACTGAACGGACACGCTTACTGGAATATCTTCTCTCTGTATGAACATCTGAAAGCAGGTATGATCGCCGCAGCCAAAGAAGATGTCGAAATCACATCGATCGGTATCGATACATGGGGCGTCGATTTCGTTTTCTTGGGCGAAGACGGACAGATTTTGGGTATTCCCCACGCTTATCGGGATCAACACACAGTAGGTGCACCCGAAGAGTATTTCAAAAACGTCATGTCCCGTAAAGAGGTTTATGACCTTACAGGTATCCAAATCCTCAACTTCAACAGTCTCTACCAGCTTTACGCAATGAAACGCGACAAATCGTCGTTGTTGAATGCAGCTACAGAGGCTCTTTTTATTCCGGATGCACTGAGTTACATGTTGACAGGCAAAAAGGTCGTTGAATATACGATCGCCTCGACCTCTCAGATTCTGAATCCTAAAACCAAAAAATTCGAGACCCAGCTGCTCGAAAAAATGGGCGTTAAACCCGATCTCTTCGGAGCCATCGTAATGCCAGGTCATGTAATAGGTACTTTGACCGATGCATTGGCAGCTGAAACAGGACTGGGCAAACTGCCTGTTGTCGCCGTAGCCGGACACGACACCGCATCTGCTGTAGCCGCTGTTCCTGCAAAGAACGAAAAATTCGCTTACCTCAGCTCAGGTACCTGGTCGTTGATGGGTATCGAAGTAAAAGATCCGATCATCACTGAAGAGACTTCAACCCTCAACATCACCAATGAAGGAGGTGTAGAAGGAACTACCCGTCTGCTGAAAAATATCACGGGTATGTGGATTCTCGAACAATGTATCAAAGAGTGGAGAAAAGAGGCAATCGAATATACTTATCCGGAAATCGTCAAAATGGCTCGCGATGCCGCTCCGTTCCAATCGTTCATTGATCCGGACGACGAATCATTTGCCAATCCGCCCAGCATGATCAAGGCAATCAAAGAGTTCTGCCAGAAGACCGGACAAAAGGTTCCGAGAAACCACATGGAACTGATCCGTTGTATTTTCGAGAGTCTGGCGCTGAAATACAAAAACGTTCTCGACAAGTTCCGTTCATTGGCACCGTTCCCCATCGAACGGCTGCACATCATCGGCGGTGGTGCCAAAAACCGCTTGCTGAACCAATTTACGGCAAACTCGACCGGAGTAACCGTCGTAGCCGGACCTTCTGAAGGAACCGCTATCGGTAACATCATGTTGCAGGCTCGTGCAGCAGGTTGCGTAAACTCACTCCAAGAGATGCGCGATATGATCAGCGACGCAATCGAGATCGAAACATTCACTCCTGAAGATACGGATGCATGGAATGCCGCATACGACCGGATCAAATCGTTGATTAAATAAACTGAAATCACAGAAAGGAGACTTACCGATCGCTCCGGCGAGTCTCCTTTTTCAAAACGCATAGAAAAATTCATTCTTTAACTTAAAACAAAACCAAAAGAACCATGAAAGAAGCACAAATCAAACAGGCATACGAAGCCGCTAAAGCTCGTTATGCAGAGATCGGAGTCGATACTGAAGCTGCTCTGAAACAACTCGCTAACGTTTCTTTGTCTCTGCACTGCTGGCAAACGGACGATGTAACCGGATTCGAAAATCCTGATGGCCAACTCTCTGGCGGTATTCAGGCAACCGGAAACTATCCTGGCAAAGCTCGTAATATCGACGAAGTTCGTAAAGACATCGAAAAAGTTAAAACCTTGCTGCCGGGTAACCACCGTTTGAGCCTGCACGCTATCTACGGAGATTTCGGTGGCCAGAAAGTAGACCGTGATCAGATCGAGCCCAAACACTTCCAAAGCTGGATCGACTGGGCTAAAGCCAACAACATGAAACTGGACTTCAACAGCACCAGCTTCTCTCACCCGAAGAGCGGCGATCAATCGTTGTCAAGTCGTGATAAAGGTATCCGTGACTTCTGGATCGAACACACTATTCGCAGCCGTAAAATCGCTGAAGAGATGGGTAAACAACTCGGAAGCAAAGCTTGCCACAACTTGTGGATCCACGACGGTTCGAAAGACCTGACTGTAGATCGTTACTTGTACCGTTCTCTGTTGAAAGATTCTTTGGACAAAATTTTCGCAGTAAAATGTCCGAATGTAAAAGACGGTGTTGAAAGTAAAGTATTCGGCGTTGGTCTCGAAAGCTACACGGTAGGTTCACACGAATTCTACATGGGTTATGCAGTAAAGAACAACCTGATGTGCACACTCGATATGGGACACTTCCATCCGACCGAAGAGACTTATGACAAAATCTCGTCACTGTTGCTCTTCACTCCGGAGATTTTGTTGCACGTTAGCCGTCCAGTTCGTTGGGACAGCGACCACGTAGTTATCTTGAACGACAGTGTTCAACTGCTCGCTCAAGAGATCGTATGGGCTAACGCTCTTGACAAAACCAACATCGGTCTCGACTACTTCGACGCTTCAATCAACCGTATCGGTGCCTATGTTATCGGTAGCCGTGCTACTCAAAAAGCCTTCTTGCAAGCTTTGTTGACCCCGATCAGCAAACTGCGCGACTACGAAGCAAACGGTAAATTCTTCCAACGTCTTGCTGTCCTCGAAGAGGCTAAGAGCATGCCTTGGAATGCTGTATACGACTACTTCTGCTACATCAACAACGTTCCTGTTGCTGAAGAATACATCGCTGAAGTAGAAAAATACGAAAAAGAAGTTACTTCGAAACGATAACATCCGTTGAACTGAAATGATCTGTCCGTACGGGTGATTTTCGCTAGAAAATCGCTCGTACGGATGGTTCGTTATAAAAAACTACTGATCTTATGGAAATTCTACTGGGATTATTGATCATTGCGATCGGTAGCTTCGGCCAGTCGAGCTGCTACGTACCGATCAACAAAATAAAAAACTGGAGCTGGGAATCCTATTGGATCGTTCAGGGTGTATTTGCTTGGCTCGTTTTACCATTTTTGGGAGCGCTGCTCGCAGTCCCCTCTGGACATAGTCTGTTCGAACTGTTCTCTGCTGACAACTCTTTCAACATCTGGATGACAATCTTCTTCGGCGTACTTTGGGGTGTCGGAGGATTGACATTCGGACTCTCTATGCGTTACCTGGGTGTTGCCCTCGGACAAAGTATTGCACTCGGTACCTGTGCCGGTTTGGGAACCATCATGGCCCCCGTACTGCTTAATATCTTCTTCCCCGAGATGGGTGCGCTGTCCAAACTTACCGCATCGGTAATTGCCGGCGTAGTCATCACGTTGATCGGTATTGCCATCATCGGTATCGCAGGATCGATGAAATCCGCATCACTCTCTGAAGAGGAGAAAAAAGCTGCCGTTAAGGATTTCAACTTCCCGAAAGGTATTGTCATAGCACTGTTGGCCGGTTTCATGAGCGGTTGCTTCAACGTAGGTCTGGAATTCGGTAAGAGTGTCTCATTCCCCGAATCGGCTGAAATATTTAAAACCTTGCCGGCTACGTTCCTCGTAACGCTGGGAGGATTCGTTACAAACGCCATCTACTGTTTCTACCAGAATCAGAAAAATCACACATGGGGCGACTATAAAAAGACCGATGTATGGGCCAATAACGCTCTGTTCTGCCTTCTGGCAGGTGCTCTTTGGTACAGCCAGTTCTTCGGGCTTTCGATCGGTAAAGGATTCCTTACTTCATCTGAAGCGCTCATGACGCTGTCGTTCTGTATCCTGATGGCGCTCAACGTCGTATTCAGCAACGTATGGGGAATTATCCTCAAAGAGTGGAAAGGTTGCAACAGGAAAACCATCACCGTACTGGTTATCGGATTGGTTGTACTGATATTTGCTGCTTTCGCAGAACCTGTACTTCGAATGATTTTCGAATAATATTCAGCGACGAACGTTCTTTTAAAACAAAAACCTAATCTGTCTTCCGGAATTTCAGATTCCGGAAGACATTAACCAATAAAACTTCAAAGCTATGAAATGTGCATTTAAAATGAAACTCAAACCCGGATGTGAAGTAGAATATGAAAGACGTCACCGCGCCATTTGGCCCGAACTCGTTAAACTGCTCCGTGAAACCGGAGTCAGTGATTACTACATCTTCTGGGATAAAGAGACGAATCTGCTTTTTGCAGTTCAGGAACAAGCTGGTGAAAGCGGGTCGCAAGATCTTGGAACCAATCCGATCGTAAAAAAATGGTGGGATTACATGGCTGATATCATGGACGTTAATCCGGACAACTCGCCTGTATCCATTCCTTTGAAAGAGGTTTTCTACATGGAATAGATCTGTTTCGTTCCACAAACGACATCCATACAGGCAACTTCTAAAAGAGTAAATAACGATCTGTAAACAAAAAGTATCTAAAGTAGTCATTACGATAGATACTTTTTTTGTTTCTGCACGGTATCAACCCTGCAAATCTTGCTGTCAGTGTCGCAGCAAAAATCTTAAAAAAACTAACCTACAAAACATTGTCACAGATGAGAAAAAAACTAACCCTATTAACCCTTACGCTTTTCTGCATCACCTCTGTCTGGGCAACTCAAAACTATAAGCAGGGACTCAAATTGTGGTACACAACTCCTGCTGACGCAACTGTTGAAGACAACCCGAATGCATGGATCGACGATTCAGAATGGTTGAAGTCATTACCGCTGGGCAACGGATCTCTTGGAGCCATGGTGTTCGGAGATGTTGCACAGGAGCGCATACAACTTAACGAGGAGACCATGTGGTCGGGCAGCCCGCAACAAAGCGACAATCCCGAAGCAGCGAAAAATCTGAAACGAATAAGACAACTCCTTTTCGAAGGTAAATATCGGGAAGCCACGGAACTCACCAACCGTACACAGATATGTACCGGATTAGGTTCTGGTGCCGGTTTAGGCCAAAACATTCCATACGGCTGCTTCCAGACTCTCGGAGACCTATGGATAGACTTCAAATGCAAAGCGCCCTATACGAATTATTATCGAGAACTCGATTTGTCGACCGCAAAAGCCACGATCTGTTACGAACAAAATGGAATAAAATACCGTCGGGAGGTATTCGTCAGCCAACCGGATCAAGTTATGGTCGTACGGTTGACCGCCGACCGTCGTGGCGCGTTATCGTTCTCATGTCGCATGACGCGTCCCGAACATTACAATACCTCATGTGAAGACGATCAACTAATTATGCAAGGCTCGTTAGATGATGGCAAAGGAGGAACCTATCTCAACTACATGGCCCGACTTAAAGCCTTAACAAAAGGAGGAAAAGTGTTATATCGAGGCGATTCAATCACCATATCCAATGCCGACGAAGTCGTTCTGCTGCTATCCGCATCGACCGACTATAAACTCAAGTATCCGCAATACAAGGGTCGCGACTATATCAATCTCACACGTAATGCCATATCACAAGCGGCTAAAAAGTCGTACAACTCATTACTGAAAGCACACATCAAGGAATATTCCTCATACTTCGATCGTTGTACGTTGTCACTCTGCACCCGAGGGGACAATCTTCCTACCGATCAACGTATAACACGGATCAAAAACGGAGCCGAGGATCCACATTTATGTGAGCTGATCTTCCAATTTGGACGTTACTTGCTCATATCATCATCTCGACCGGGAACCATGCCGGCCAATCTTCAGGGAATTTGGGCTAATAAGACAAAAACACCATGGAACAGCGACTACCACACGAATGTCAATATCCAGATGAATTACTGGCCGGCAGAGGTTACCAATCTGTCGGATTGTCACCTACCCTTCTTCGACCTGGTCGAGTCACTTGTCAAACCCGGACATAAAACAGCTAATATACAGTACGACATGGACGGTTGGGTCGTACATCCCATAACCAATATATGGGGTTATACCTCTCCTGGAGAATCATCATCATGGGGTATGCATCCGGGAGGTACGGGGTGGATGTGCCAGCACATCGGAGAGCACTATCGCTTTACCGGCGACAAAGAGTTTCTTTCTCGGATGTATCCCATAATGAAAGGTGCTGTCACATTCTATCTGGATTGGCTCACCACTGATCCTCTGACAGGAAAACTTGTATCGGGTCCAGCTGCATCTCCAGAGAATACTTTTGTAGCACCCGACGGCAGCCATGCACAAATCAGTATGGGTCCCACACACGATCAGCAAATCATCTGGCAACTTTTTGACGATTTTTGTATGGCCAGTCGCATATTAGGCATAGATGATGAGTTAGTCCGACAAGTAGCCAACGCAAAAAACAACCTTTTACCCACGCAGATCGGAAGCGACGGGCGCATTAAGGAGTGGGCTCAAGAGTTCGAGGAGGTTGAACCCGGCCATCGGCATATATCGCACCTGTTTGCCCTGCATCCTGGAGCCCAAATCAACAAACTAAACAGTCCCGATATGGCTGCAGCCGCACAAAAATCTCTCGATTACCGCAGAATGCACGGAGGTGGATATACAGGATGGAGTTCAGCTTGGCTTGTTATACAATATGCGCGACTGATGCAAGCCGAACAGGCAAAAGGAAGTCTCGACACCATACTGAAGCGCTGTACGATGCCAAACCTTTTCATGCAGCACCCTCCGTTCCAAATAGACGCAAATTTTGGAACAACAGCCGGAATAGCCGAAATGTTGCTGCAAAGCCATGTCTATGAGGACGGGGCATACACGTTGCAACTTCTGCCGGCATTGCCCGAAGCGTGGTCTGATGGAGAGGTTTCAGGATTGAGAGCTCGTGGAGGCTTTGATGTATCGGTCAAATGGCGTTCGGGGCGTATCGTCGAATTTCGTATCAAATCATTATTAGGCAACAAATTCCGTACCTGGTACAACAATGCTTATCTTCCGGTAAAAGAGCTCAAAAAAGGACAAACCTGGGTCTGGAAAAACAAATAGGGGCTACCCACCCTTGTTACCATAAACATAAAAATATGGATATCCGTCAATTGCCGGATATCCATATTTTTTAGTAATACAGGATCTATGATTTTATGAAAAGTCCTTATCTCTGTACAAAACGTATGCAGATATTTTATGGACTACCTTCTCACACTAAAGATATATATTACTTCTTCAATAGGGTTTTTACAGCTTCAGAAATTGCACGCCCGTCAGCCTGACCGGCAAGTTGCTTCGTTGCAACCCCCATCACTTTACCCATATCGGCTGGTGAAGTAGCTCCTACCTGCTCAATGATAGCTTTCAATGCATTTTCCAAATCTGCACCCGTAAGCTGCTTCGGCATATACACCTCCAACACAGCCGCCTCATCCAACTCATTCTGAGCCAACTCTGCACGACCGTTCTGATTATACACCGCCGCCGACTCTTTCCTCTGTTTTACGAGTTTTTGAATGATTTTCAACACTTTGTCATCAGATATATCTTCCGAACCATCCGCCGTCTTCGCCAACAGGATCTCTGCCTTAACGGCCCGCAAAGCTGCCAAACGGACCTTCTCCTTGGCCAACATCGCAGCTTTGATTCCATCATTGATATCTTTCTCCAGACTCATCTTTTATCCGTTTTATATAATTGACTTATGTAAACAACGTTTTTTTACGTCCTTCGAGACTAAATATCGATATTCGCGTACCGGGCATGTTTCTCGATAAACTCACGCCGCGGCGGGACATCATCACCCATCAACATCGAGAAAATTCGATCGGCCTCCGCCGCACTTTCAATCGTCACTTGATACAAGATACGGGTCTCGGGCGACATCGTCGTTTCCCACAACTGCTCGGGGTTCATTTCACCCAAACCTTTGTAGCGCTGTACGTGCGCACCCTTAGCTCCAAACTCGTTCAAAGTCGCTTCACGTTCCTCTTCCGTCCAACAATAGCGGCTGTTTTTCCCCTTCTTGACCTGATACAAGGGCGGTTTCGCAATATAGACATGTCCGTTCTTGATCAAATCGTTCATATATCGGAAGAAGAAAGTCAACATCAGCGTAGCAATATGGCTACCGTCCACATCGGCATCGGTCATGATAATCACCCGTTGGTAACGCAATTTCTCGAGATTCAATGCCTTGCTATCCTCTTCCGTACCGATCGTCACACCCAACGCCGTAAAGATATTACGGATCTCCTCGTTATCGAAAATACGGTGTTCCATAGCCTTCTCCACGTTCAAGATCTTACCCCGCAACGGCATAATGGCCTGGAAGTTACGGTCACGTCCCTGTTTGGCCGATCCACCAGCCGAATCACCCTCGACGAAAAATATCTCGGCCTTTTCCCGATCGCGAGTCGCACAATCGGCCAACTTTCCGGGCAATCCCGATCCCGACAATACCGTCTTACGTTGTACCAATTCACGGGCCTTGCGTGCGGCATGACGTGCTGTTGCAGCAAGAATGACCTTCGACACAATCGCACGGGCATCTTTCGGATTCTCCTCCAGATAGTGCGACAACACACCCGAAATCGCCTGATCGACAACTCCGGCAATCTCACCGTTGCCTAATTTGGTTTTGGTCTGTCCCTCGAACTGCGGCTCCTGAACTTTTACTGAAACGATCGCCGTCAATCCCTCACGGAAGTCGTCGCCATTGATCTCGAATTTTAACTTTGCCAACATACCCGAATCTTCGGCATATTTCTTCAACGTCCTCGTCAATGCCCGACGGAAACCGGTCAGATGTGTACCGCCCTCGATCGTATTGATGTTGTTGACATACGAATGGACATTCTCTGAAAAGCTCGTATTGTACTGCATCGCAACCTCAACCGGCACGCCGTCTTTTTCGGTATCAATATAAATCGTATTGTCGATCAACGACTCGCGACTGGCATCCAAGAACTTGACGAACTCTTTCAACCCTTCGGTCGAATAGTACTCTTCATGCGGGAACTCATCTTGTTCATTCTTCGAACGTAAATCGGTAATACTAAGACGTACGCCCTTATTCAGATAGGCCAGTTCACGAAGCAGCGAAGCCAACGTTTCATAGTCATATTCAGAGACAGTAAAAATAGACGTATCGGGTTTGAAGGTAATGATCGTACCGTGATCGTCTTCAGTCGTTTCTCCGACAATCTCCATTTTGCCCTGAGGCACACCGCAGCTGAACTCTTCTCTAAAGATCTTTCCCTGACGGTGTACTTCGGCAATCAACAGCGTCGACAATGCATTCACACACGATACGCCCACACCGTGCAGACCGCCCGATACTTTATAGCTATCTTTATTGAACTTTCCTCCGGCGTGCAAAACCGTCAAAACCACTTCGAGAGCCGGTCTACCCTCTTTTTCGTGCATATCGGTCGGAATACCACGACCGTTATCTTTAACCGTAATCGAATTATCTGCATTGATAAACACCTCGATATGGGTACAATACCCAGCCAAGGCCTCATCGATCGAGTTATCGACCACCTCGTATACCAAATGGTGCAATCCTCGTACTCCGACATCCCCGATATACATCGCAGGACGTTTACGTACCGCCTCCAAGCCTTCCAACACCTGGATACTCGATGCCGAGTAGGTCTCTTCGGCCTGTTGAATCTGATCTTTCTCTTCTACACTCATATCCTATATTTCGTCCAAAAAATATCTGTTATTTTGTCAATTCTTCGCCACCGCCAACCGTTCCAAAACGGCCTGCAAAGCCCTTTTCAGCCCTGTTTTCGAAGGCGAAATCATTCGAACAAAGTTAGCAATTTTTATCTAAATACCAAGCACCGAATGCAGGTCAATTTCAGTCACCCGCCCCTGATGAAAACGAAGAGTTTTTGCAGGATATTGTTGAATGTTGCTGATATTGTGCGTGGACATCAGGACCGAACATCCGCGTGACACGATTGAAGCGAAAAGCTGCATAATACCATCTGCCGCTGCAGGGTCGAGGTTACCGGTCGGCTCATCCGCCAGAATCACTTGAGGATTGTTCAACAAGGCCCGAGCAATCGACAAACGCTGCTGCTCACCTCCGGACAACTGATACGGCATCTTGTACTCTTTGTTTTGCAGACTTACCATATCCAACACTTCCGCTATTTTACTACGGATCTGCAACTCATTTTTCCAGCCGGTCGCACGTAATACAAAACGCAAATTATTAAACACACTCCGATCGGTCAACAACTGATAATCCTGAAATACAATACCGATCCTACGGCGCAAATAGGGCACATCTTTTCTGCGAATCCGTCGCAAATCGAATCCGACCACACGCCCCAACCCCTCTTTCAGAGGCAATTCAGCATAGAGCGTCTTCAACAAAGAGCTTTTTCCAGATCCGACCCGACCGATCAAATAGACCATCTCACCCGGATATACTTCCAGATTTACATCCGAGAGCACCATGTCTCCCATTCTTCCATGTCGTCCGAAATTGGCCTCTTTCAATTCATCTTCCTGATGAAAAATCGCTACATTATGAAGTTCTATTACGGCATTCGGATTCATCCCTCTCATCTTTTTTAATGAACAAAGATACCTAAACTTTCGCAGAGTTCGAAATATCTTGCCACAAAACCCCGTTTTTATTGAAAAAACACTACTTTTGCAATTCGGATCGGTTTTTGCCGACCAATCCGGGAAGATCAGGGGCTGACCGGTTTTGACAGCAGGCAGAGTCTGATTGTAAGCACGTCGAGCGTTGTGTGGGCTCTCGTAAAACTGAATGCTCAAAATACAAATGGCAATAATAGCTATCAACTCGCTGCTTAGTTTTACCGAGTAAAACGGCTTAATCCGGCGGCCCAAGGAGGTCGTCAGACGAGTACCCCGCCCGTCCGCTCCGTTCCGTAACGGATGAGCAACGGGGTATCATTCAAACGGGAATAGCGGATCCGACGCCTATACAGATTCGCGAAAACCTATAGGCTGGGGTCGTAGTTAGGCCGCCTTCGGCCAGGCTGCGACAGGAGGATCAAACGAAGGATAAACGTGTAGAAAGCTTTCGGGTTCCTTGTTTGGACGAGGGTTCGACTCCCTCCAGCTCCACAGAGCAAAGCACCGTCGTCTGTCGGTGCTTATTTTGTGTCATTACGATTCGAGGGGCTCTTGCCACACGATAGAGTAAGCACTGCAGGGCCCCCAATTCTTCTCCGTCTTTCCTTACTTTTCCAGCCCATTTTTCACACCCCAACCCTCCTACTCACAAGAAAATTGCTTTCACCGATTAAAAACGGCTTTACCCCATCATATAACACCAAAAACAAAATTTATCCGTACTTTTATCTGAAATTTTTCGGAACAAACTTTTCATAACTACTACACCTATGAACGCACTCAAAGCAATGGGCCTCCTACTCTTATCTGTAAGCACTGTTTCGACATGCTGTCCTGAAACACTAAGCGCCAATCCGAAAAATAAGTCCCAAGGCCCCCGTAGCGAAGAGATTCTTCGGGATCCACACTTCGAGAACGGATTCGCCATATCCCCTTTGTGGCCCGCCATCGTACAAAACAACGGAGGGTTCGAAAAAACCAACACCGACACGATCCGTTTCCGTAAAAAAGAGAGTATTCCCGATTGGCAAATGGCGCAATGGGCCAGCAAATACGATCTCGGCGGCACTCTTCCCGAGAAAGGCAAACACGGAACCATCATCTACCGCAACGAAGGGAAAGAGATCGCCCGTTCGTCGAACGGCACCCTGTTGCTTGACATCACTACCAGCACCGAATACGACCGTCCTCGCACCAGCACCGACGCATGGCCTCATCTGCTGATCCAACAGGATTTCGTCAACCGGCCGAACATCGGACAGATCGAACGCCTCGACTTTTCGATGGAGCTGCGTATCGTCCGGTGCGAAAACCGCATGAAAGAGGATGAGTTCGACGAAAATCTACATACAGCGCAATCGCCTTTCTATTTTTTCATGCGCAACGAAAACCCAGAATCACCGGATTATCAACTCGCTTTATGGGTAGGTGTTCCTTCGTTCGATTACCGCTACCCCCGATTGGATTCGACCGAAAGAGTACAATGGGACATCGGTACAGCCACGTACATTTATGCCATTCCTCCCCGTACTATTTGGGGCGACATATCTTTCCACGACCATCAATGGCACAAAACACAGATCGACTTGCTGCCATTGATTCTTCGCAGCCTCGAAGCCATGCAGGAAAAGGGAGTGTTCACACACACCGTTCCGAAGGACTTGGTCCTGACGGGCATGAATTTCGGATGGGAGGTACCGGGGACTTTCGACGCAGGTCTCGAAGTACGGAATATGAGCATTCGAATCGTAAAGCCCTAAGAAGACTACACGACTCACCTCCACGCATATAAAAAGGTTGCCGAAAAGCGGACCGCAGCCCTCCATTTCTCGGCAACCTCTGAAATTTTCCATATCCGTTTCAGAAGATCAGGATCACCATCGATCAATCCTCACACTCTTCCTCAGCCAAATACTTCATATAGAGAGCATGAATGATTCCATCGCTGATTCCAATCGCCGGAACCCAAATCGCATCAGCATGTACCCGATGCGCGATATCCAAAAATATTTCGGCAGCCGGCACAATCACATCGGCTCGGTCCGGATTAAAACGGTATTTCCGGATTCGATCCTCCACAGACATTTGTTTGAGCTCCTCGTAGAATTGCTCCAAATCTGTAATTTTCAAACAATTATCATCTTTATTCCCTTTCAACCGATAGAGTTTACCGATGTTACCCCCAGAACCGATAATCTTAAGATCTGGATAATCGGCTGACAGTTCAGACAAATCTCGATGTAATGTCTCCCAATCCTCCTTCTTCACCGATCCTCCCAGCAATCTCACCGTACCGATGTTGTACGACTCGGAGCAGACTAAATTACCCTGTGAGATCAGACTGATTTCAGTACTACCACCCCCGACATCTACATAGATATAATGTCCGTCATGTCCCAACAGGTCGGCAATGTGACTATCGTAAACCATGCGAGCCTCCTCCTGACCATCTATAATCTCAAGTTTGATCCCTGTTTTGTTGTGAATTTCACGAACAATTTTCTCACCGTTAGCAGCATCCCGCATTGCCGATGTAGCACACGCCCGGTACGACTCCACATCGTATACTTTCATCAACTGTCGAAATGCCTTCATCGTCCGTAGCAACTGCTTCTTTTTGGATGCAGAGACTTCCCCTACACTAAAAACCTCCTCACCCAGACGCAAAGGCACACGCAACAAAACCGTTTTAGTCAACCGATCAGGAGGATCTCCTGCATTCACACTTTTAATCAAAAAACGTACGGCATTAGAGCCCACATCAATCGCCGCAAAGTTCAATTTATTATTCTGCATAACTATTCCATATTATTTTTGATCAATAAACACATCTCTATAATAAGCAGCAAGCCGCTGTTGAGAACGGAACGGAGGACATCCGTCTTCGTACAATCGATTCTCACCTGTTCCATCGACAACCCGAGCCGCCTGATTGTCAGCCAAACCATACTCGACAACCCGTTTCATCTCGGCTCGAATCATCGGATCATACACCGGAGTGTAGACCTCGATTCTGTTATCCAAATTTCGTGGCATCCAATCCGCCGAACCAATATAACACAATTCGTCTCCTCCATTACCGAAAATCAAAATACGCGCATGCTCCAGATAGCGGTCGATAATACCCCTCACCTCGATTCGTTCGGTTGCCGCCCCTTGCCCTATCACCAAAGAGCAGTTTCCGCGCACAAGTAACCGCACCTCAACTCCGGCTGCCGACGCATCATACAACCGTTGTACCATCTTCGGATCGGTGATATGATTAACCTTACACATAATGTATGCCGTTTTACCCCGAATCGCATTTTCGATCTCGCGATCGATCAAGGTCGAAAGTTTGGTCCGCATCTGCTGTGGAGAAACGATCAAATGACGGAAATCGATTGTCTTATAAGGTTGACGGATAAACTCGAAAACCCGATCTACCTCATCTACAATCCCTTTATTCGCCGTAAAAAGCGTGATGTCGGTATAGGAACGCGCATTGCCTTCATGAAAATTTCCGGTACTGATACATGCCACGTTGCCTCGAGACGACCCGATATGCGTCAACTTACAGTGAACCTTTAATCCTTCGACGCCGAAAAAGACTTGAATTCCGGCGTCCTGCATCTTTTTCGACCAGTTGATATTGGAGGTCTCGTCGAACCGGGCCAACAGCTCGACCATCACCGTAACCCGTTTCCCGTGCTTTGCGGCACAGATCAGCGCCTTGACCACTTTCGAGTTTTTCGCCAGACGATAAACCGTCGTTTTGATGCTCTGCACATCCTTACTCAACGCCGCCTCGCGCAACACCTTGATGTAGTTCGAGAAGCTGTGGTAGGGATAATGCACAAAGAAATCACGCTTCCGGATCAGATCGAGCGAGCTGTCCAGCGTATTGAAAGCCTGTACCGGAACGGGGTCACTGTTGGCAAACTTCAGATCTTTGCGTCCACAGTCGGGAAAAGACATCAGATCCTTCATGTTATGGTAACGCGAACCACCCACACACGCATCGTAACGGTCGATCATGAACCTCAACTTCAAATAACGCAGCATCTCCTCGGGCATGTCGCGGTCATACACCAGTCGGATAGCTTCTCCTTTCCGACGGCGTTTCACCCCACGCGCCACCTTTTCAACCAACGCTTCATCGATGTCTCCGTCGAGTTCGAGTTCTGCATCGCGGGTAAACTTCAACGTATAGGCTTCGAACGATTCATAGCCCAATCCTGCGAAGATAAAGGGCAGACAAAAACGGACTACATCGTCCAGAAAGATAATCGACACCTCATTGCTCTCTGAAGGCAACACGATAAACCGATTGAACTCTTTGGTCGGCAGTTCGATCAGAGCCAGATCGCGCACCGACTTGCCGGCGATCTCATCGTATTTGGTCATCTTGACACACAAATAGATACTCGAATCGGTCAACTCGCTCAACTGTGATCCTTGCGTCATGATCAACGGATAGGTCGCGCTGTTCAGGTCATTCTGATAGACCATCCGAATATATCGTTGCTGTTCCTCAGTAAGCTGTTGCTCATCGATAATCCGGATACGTTCCTCTTTCAAGCGCCCTTTAAGCATTTCGAACGTCGCATCGAACTCTTCCGAATATATCCGGTTCAGTTCGGTAATTTTCTGCAACTCCCTAAATTGGCTACCAGACTCTCCCTGATATTCAGCCACACGTTTCATCGTAGAAACCCGAACACGGAAAAATTCATCCAAATTATTGGAATAAATCCCCAAAAACTTCAATCGCTCGAGCAACGGGACATTCTCCCGTTGGGCCTCCTGCAATATCCGATGATTAAAATACATCCAACTCAAATCCCGATCCAATAACTTTCTCGTCTCCATAACTTCCAACTCATTAATCTGAATTCTTCGCTAAGATACGCTTTTCCTCTCCAAAAAACAGCGATTCGACGCATTTTTTGATGAAATCTTAACAGGTCCCGACACCTCCCGAAACGAAGCATACGACAATACACCCACTCCAATAAGTATAAAGTCGTATTTTACGTTCTATGTGGGCGTTGCGACTTTCAAATCGGGATTTTTTATTGTCCGTTTATGAAAATTGCCCTACTTTTGTCTATCCGGGTATGTCCGAAATTCAGGCAACAACCGGTTAGCTTATTCACTACATGAAAACAATAAACGCTACCAAGTACAAACTCAAAAACGTCGACACCGAACGCATTTTCGAAGACGAAGGATGGATGCTCGACGACACACAATCCTCTCGCCCGTCGTTGATTCGGGCCGTATACGAATCGAAACAGATTCATCCCCACGAAGAAGAGATGGGTATCTATCGTTTCGCCGAATGGCTCCCCATCAACAAAACTCTCGAAGGTTCTTGTGCTCCAGTCACATACAAGAGCAAGGCTTTAGCTAAAGAATTGGGACTCAAAAATCTGTATATTACTTTCAATGGATATTTCCCCGAAATCGGCGCACACATGTCAACCTGCTCGTTCAAAGAGACCGAAGCCTACTCAGTCTGTGCACGACTGAACGGAAGTCATAAAGGCAAAGTATTGGTGGTCGCTTCGGCCGGTAACACGGCACGTGCTTTTGCCAAGGTATGCTCGGACAACCACATTCCGCTGCTACTGAGCGTTCCGGAAGACAACATCGACGCACTTTGGTTCGAGAAACCATTGAACGACTGCGTCAAACTGATCGTTTCTGAAAAGGGCAGCGACTATTTCGACGCAATCCATTTAAGTAATCTGGCTTTAAAGTCGGATAAATTCTTCGCAGAGGGAGGAGCCAAAAATATAGCACGACGTGACGGTATGGCTACAACCGTTCTCTCGGCAGTCACCCACATCGGTCGAATTCCCGATTACTATTTTCAGGCAGTGGGTAGCGGCACGGGGGCAATCGCCGCATGGGAAGCCAATCTTCGACTGATCGAAGACGGCCGATTTGGCACCCATAAAATGAAACTGATGGTATCACAGAATATACCTTTCGTCCCGATGTATCATGCATGGAAGGCCCACTCTCGGGAGATGCTCCCTTACGACGACGACAAGGCACGCATTGATGCCGAATCGATCGATGCCAAGGTGCTGTCGAACCGGAAACCCCCTTATGGTATCAAGGGAGGTTTGTTTGATGCTCTCACCGATACAGGAGGCGATATTCTGGTAGCGACGAACGAAGAAGCGCGGGCTGCAAAAAAGCTGTTTGCCGAGACCGAAGGTATCGATATTTACTCTGCACCTGCAGTAGCTTTAGCCACATTGATCCAATGCGTTCAATCCGGTACGATAGACCCAGAAAAGATCATCATGCTGAATGTAACGGGTGGCGGCGAGAAACGCTTCATGACAGGTAAGAAGCTGCACTATCTGAAACCTTCGCTGGTATTCCATATCGATCCGAATGTCGACGAAGTCGTTGAAAAGGTCAATAAGCTGTTCGACTAAAAGCAAGGCACGTATTTATATACGTCTTTTTCGATAAAAAATAAAACGCCGGGAGTTTCAAACAAAAAACTCCTGGCGTTTTGTTATAATGACAAGCATTAAGTTCCACCTTTCCCTCTCGCTTAAAAGATCGAACCGAGTAATACCACCACAAGATCTGATGCAAAAATTTCTCCGAAAAAAGCACAAAAGATTGACAAAAAAAGCGGCGTATATCTTTATACACGCCGCTTCAATCAAATTCTATCTTTCCAACTCTATTTCTTATAAATATCGGGAACCTCGGGACGACCTACTCCGACGGTCACATTAACCCGCCAATCCAAATTATTCGTATACAGGTGGCGGTAATCAAACGGTTGCTGCGTCCATACGCGGAAAATGTTTCCTTCTTTCCAGGAGTTTCCGGCAGACACATAATCGCACATACGCATCAAATGCTTACCACCCGCCTCATCCTTACACGGCACTTCGAACGTCATCCATATCTCCGGGACATCGGTCTGCTCAACCAGCTGTACATCGATATATCCCTCCTCATCACCCATAAACTCATAACGATACATCGGAGGTTCGGTCACGCCGTCACGCCGCGGAATCAGACGCGAATCAAATGCCAACACTATCGGGCCACGAACAATAGCGGCATCACCAACTCCCGAAGGAGCCTCCACGACACGGGCACGCATATCGAGCTCAATATCGATCTTATCCCCAGTACTCCATTGACGTTCAATCGACGCGTATGTTCCGGGAATCAGATAACCGTCATACGGTTCCCCGTTGATCCTTACCTTCGTCTCTTTACTCCACTCCGGGATACGCAACGCAACCGCAAACTTTTCACTCTCGGGCAATGTCAACGTTGTACTAATCGCACCCTGAACCGGATACTCTGTATCCATTGTCAAATCAAGCGTCTGACCTACAGGCGTCGTTACGGTACTATTCATCTTTCCATACAAATTGATTGTCACGCCTGAAGAAGAGGTCATCACAGCCCACGACGGGGTCGTCATTAATCCTCTCGGGCCATTGGCGACACAACAACTCATCACTACATCCGGGAATTGCTGATGACTATGTACTCTTTCCCCCATCAAGCTGGAGTAATACGACCACCACTCCCCTTTTGGAGCCATTGCGGCAAGCAAGGCATTATAAAGACTCGTTTCAAGTTGGTCAGCATAACGGCTGTCGCCTGTAAGGCGGAGCATCTGATAAAGAAATTTCATCCATGTTGCCGTTACGCAAGTCTCCATTCCCTGATACATCGGTTCGGTCTGACGCATCTTACCGTGACACCAAATCTCCATCATCGAAGCAGAACCTACGATCATAATTTCGTCGCGAATAATCGTATTAATCAGTTTATGGCAAGCCTCGAAATAGAGCGGATTTCCCGTAATACGATACATCTCACACAATCCCTCGAAACAGGACATCATCTCATAGGCTTTCGGAGCTCCACTCATTTTCCACAACGGAGTACCCGAAAGAGCCTCCTGCACCAAACGGATTCCGGTAGGAGTCAATTTATTGGGCGTATCCCACGATTTGATGATGTGTTCGGCAAACTCCAGGTAACGGGGATTACCGGTTTTCTGGTACAGCAGAGCGATCGGTTCAAGTACCGAAGAAGAAGCCAAACCCTTCCAACCGATCCATCCCGTAGCAGCGATATTCACACCACTCTCAGGACCTGCCTCCTCAATCAGATTATCAGCCACTTTACAAGCTGCATCCAGAACCGATGCGTCTTGTGTCTGATCATAATAGGCCAACAATCCAAGCATCACATATTTTCTTCCCCAGATATCCCATTCACCAAGATGATTCTCTGTAAGATAGGTTCCGATATATCCGGCCGAATCCTGTGTAGCTATCAGCTCCTGCACCGCCCGATCCACAACAGCCCGATTCTCTTCAGTCGGTGCATACGCATATCCCTGCATGGCCGCCGTATACCACTTTCCCCAGAATTCAGAACGGAAGCCCCAACTTCCGTCGGGTTTATCGCGAAACGGTTGAATAATCCGTTCAATATCTTGAGCCATTAACCGATTTTCAATACACAAATCGATCTTATTGCCTAAATATCCTCCAAAATGGGTTGCTCCATACGGAGCCGGATTCAATTTATTTTCGATCAGAACCGGCAATTTCTTCTGCTCTTTTTTCCCAGAAGAGCCAGCCTGGACCTGCACACCCATCAGGCATGCCGCAGCCATACAAAACACAAGTTTCTTCATCATAAATTTAGCGTAAAGGTTAAAAGTTAAGTCTGACAAATCAAAAAACATGAACCGACAACCGAGGCTCTTAAGGAAAAACATGTTCCATTTTTATCTCATGACCCCGTCAGCATGATCTCGTCAATGTTCCACAACTGCCACAAAAGTTAGGGTCTTTCCGAATGTTTCCGACCTTTTTTCGGTGAAGGCCCCTTTTTATCTTTTTTAGGCTTAGGTGGCTGAGCCTTAAAAAATTCTCCTGTATTCTTTCGAGGTTCTTGTCTCCAGCTATTTTTGTTTTTGTTCTCTTTTTCAATCAGCAAAGGAGGCTGCTGATGTGGTGGCCGAACCTCTGCGGGACCAACAGGGTGAGGTTTGGGTGCCTGAGGACGGAAATAGGACCATTGGTGTTTATAGATCGGAGGTTTAGGTGCACCCGGGTGGCGTTTCATATAATCACCGCTCCAAAAACGATGATAAGTTCTGAATCGATCCAACATAATTCGGAAAGCCGTCGTCGTAGGACCAATGCCAAAATACGCCGACACCTCGATCCAATCTTTTTTGCGACTGTTTTTATAGTAAGCCATAATCCGCTTTAAGGGAACCTTCGTTCGTTTTGCCAGCTCCATTCCCATCAGCAAATCGCTCGGAGAATATCCTTTACGGAGATAAAACCGGATATCGTTCGCCGGTAATCCAAAATCACGGGATATTTCCAACACAAAACGATCGACATCTACTGACACATAATTATTTATCGCACACCCCAAACTATAAAGGTCTCCATTACCTCCCTGATAATAGAATCCTATGGTTTGCGCCTGCAGCGACTGGGAAAACAGCGCCACCACGATCCATAAAAACAGATACTTTTTCATAATGAACGACCGATTTTGAATTTAAAATTGTAACAAAACAGCCTCCCGGAACTTATTGATTAATTTACAGGTCGGTGCATCATCAACGCCTCGATGGTGTCGGTCACCTGTTCCACTGGAACCTTCATGATCAACCGGGCATGCTTTCCATTAGGATCGGGTGTCCAATGATCCAAACTGTCAGCAGGAGTAACCGTCATCACGCCTCGCTCCACATCGAACCAAGGTTCTGTTCCGCATACCGCCACTAGAACCGTCGACTGATCCCAACTGTTACGTCCGTTCGGGTTATCCTGAGCCAAACTCATTTCATAAGCCTCTTTGATCGGACTTTTTCCTTCAGCCGCTGCGGTTTGTTTTCCGGTAATGATTTTTTCTCCGATTTCAAAACCACTAAACAAAACAGGCGTAGGCCAATGTTCGAAAACATATTGACTTGAAGGAGCATCCATCATTACGTTGAACTCTTTTCCCTCGGGAAAATATCCGCCCATCGAAACCAGTTTTTTCACTTTGGAAGCAACGAGTTCCTGTCCAGAAAGAGGAGAAATCTCATCGGGCTGAGAAAGCAACAAATTTTTCAGATTGGTAAAGAACCCTACCGTAACAACCACGACACTTGTATCGGGCTGCTTACTCAACACCTTCCGATAGACCTTCACCGCATCTTCCGCCTCAGATGCACTTTTGACCTGATGCGGATAACGGGCCGGAAGTTCCTCGGTCCATTTCAATCCCTGATGCCACGTATCCTGAGACACGCCCTCGCCTTTAACTGCGCCCAGCGGAATTTCAGGACGTCCGAAATATGTATTTATTACATCGATACAAGGTACGGTAGTCTCCCATTTATTAGAGGATACCGTTGCAAGAATATTTACTTTACCCGAATCGGCCAATGCATGAAGCACCGCCAAAGCTCCGACATCATCGTAATCGGGAGCCATATCCGTATCGAAAATCAACGACACCGGTTTCTCTTGTTGTTTTGCACAAGCAAATCCCAAACATGCCAACAGAACAATCGCCCACGTTTTCATAATAATAGCCAATTTTTGGAAATATATCCTAACAAAAATAGCCAATCGTCTCCAGAAATACAAATTTCCATCCTTTTTTTAGAACGCTTGGTTTTTCGGTAACAAATCCGTAACTTGCACATGTAAAAAATTCTTTTTTTTACTCAAATTAACACTAATACGATCAACAATGAGTTCCGAATCAAAAATTTCGCGCCGCGATTTCTTGAAATTTTCAGCTATCGGCGCAGCTGGTGCCCTGCTGGTTCCAACCGGATTGTCAGCAGCCACTTCCACCAAAAGTTCGAAAAGCAAATCGTCTGCCAATGACTCGATCAACATTGGCTTCATCGGTCTCGGCCAGCAAGCCATGCACCTGCTAAACGGATTTATTACCATCGAAGGTGTACGGGTCGTAGCCGGATGCGACGTATACGACATCAAACGTGCCCGTTTTGAGAAAAGAGTTAAAGACTACTATACCAATAAAGGTGAGAAAAAATGCACCGTTGATCTTTACGAAGATTATCAAGAGCTGTTGGCCCGTCCCGACATCGACGCAGTTGTGATCGCTACGCCCGACCACCAACACGCCCTGATCGCCATTGCTGCCTGCAAGGCCGGTAAAGATGTATACCTCGAAAAACCTTTGACACTGACCATTTACGAAGGTCAACAGCTGCGCAAAGCCGTTCGGAAATACAACCGCATCCTCCAGGTCGGCAGCCAACAACGTTCCGACGCCGAATTCATCCACGCCGCCAATTTGTGCCGTGAAGGTGAACTGGGCAAAATCAACTTGATCAAAGTACACGTAGGAGGTTCACCAACTCCATACACACTGCCCAAGCAAGAAGTTCCAGCAGGTCTGAATTGGGACAAATGGCTAGGCCCGCTGTCTGAAGAGTTCTACTACAATTCGGACCTGAATCCGATCATCACCCTCGAACCGGAACAGAACGAACAGCTTTGGGGAGCTTGGCGTTGGTACAAAGGTATGGGCGGAGGACTCATGACCGACTGGGGTGCACACATGTTCGATATTGCTCAGTGGGCTATGGGCAAGGATGGTAACGGTGGTCCGGTTGAGATCATTCCGGCCGGATATAGCTACTACGATCACCTGACCTACAAATACGACAACGGAACAACCGTTACCGAACAGGAGTTTGACGGAGCAAAACAAGGTGTCAAAATCTACGGCGATAATGGATGGATTCAAGTATGTCGTGGTGAATTCATTGCTTCAGATCCAAAATTCATGCCTAAAGCACAGAAAGAGGCATCCGACATGCCATATGAAACCAAAGTAGGCCACTACCAGACCTTCATCAACTCGATCCGTTCGCGTATCGATCCGAACGTTCCGGTAGAAACAGGACACACCTCCTGTACGGTATGTAATCTGGGTAACATCGCCAACGAGCTGAAACGTCCTGTCGTATGGAATCCGATCGTTGAGAAGTTCATGAACGATCCCGAAGCGACCGCACTGCTCCACTACGAATACCGTCCGGGATACTCACTCGACGTATAGCCGAATCGACAGACTTTTCGGATACTCCCGAAAAGTTTTTCACACAAAAGAGAGAGGGAGGCGATTGGCCTCCCTCTCTCTTTTTTATTATGCTGTCACACCGAAATAAGACAGATCAGAACAGGCGGTCTCTCCGCCTCGATACTATAACCTACTCTATTCCCATCTTTTTAAACAATGCATCTACATCGGGCTTATGGCCTCTGAAACGCACATAAAGCGTCATGGGATGTTCGGAATTTCCTTTTGAAAGGATATTTTCACGGAACGATGACGCCACCTCACGATTGAAAATGCCCCGCTCCTTGAACAGTGCAAACGCATCGGCTTCGAGTACTTCCGCCCACTTGTAACCGTAATATCCGGCCGCATATCCCCCTGCAAAGATGTGACTGAACGAAGTCGACGTACACTGTCCGTCGACATAGGGCAGGACCTGAGCAGTCCCCATCGACCGTGCCTCAAACTGGTTGACCGGTTCAGCAGTCGGTTTCGTCAGGGTGTGCCACCCCATATCGCACAGGCCGAACGACACCTGACGCACATGGGCATAGGCTGCCAAGTAGTTTCTCGCATCGATAATCCGCTGAACCAGATCAGCAGGAATCTTCTCGCCAGTTTGGTAGTGCTCGGCCCACAGATCGAGGAACTCTTTTTCGGTCGCCCAATTCTCCATGACCTGGGAGGGAAGTTCGACAAAATCGCGATAGACAGAGGTTCCTGTCATGCCGGGATAGGTTCCGTCGGCAAAAATCCCGTGCAGAGCGTGCCCGAACTCGTGAAGCATCGTCGTCACCTCGTTAAATGTCAACAGCGAAGGTGAGCTTTCGGTCGGTTTGGTAAAATTGAAAACTAAAGACACTAACGGATAAACCGGTTTGCCATCCCGCACGGACCGACTCCGGAATTCGGTCATCCACGCCCCGCCTCGTTTCGAGGCCCGGGGAAAATAATCCATATACAGCACCGCCAAAAACGAACTGTCCGCATCATACACCTCGTAGGCTTTTACGTCGGGGTGATACACCGGAATCCGATCGTTCTCGCGGAATGTAATACCATACAGCTTCTCCGCCAGCGTAAAAATTCCCTGCTGCACCGACTCCAATCGAAAGTAGGGTTTGGTCTGTTCATCGCTGATATTGTACTTTTCGCTTTTCAACTTTTCGGAGTAGTACCCGAAATCCCATGGCATCAGTTCGCCCCTAAAGCCTTGCGTAGCCGCATAATCCGCCACCTCCCGCACATCTCCGCGCGCCGCATCGACCGTCCGTCCGAGCAGTTCGGTGAGGAACGACTCGACCGTCGGGACATTCTCGGCCATACGCTCTTCCAACACATAATCTGCATAGGAGTTATACCCCAGCAACCGGGCAACAGCCAAACGCGTATTGACAATCTCCTCGACGATTGCCGAGTTGTCCGACTCTCCGCCGAAAGCCCGGGAATTGTAGGCCCGCCAGAGCTGCTCCTTGAGTTCCCGATTCGACGAATAGGTCAGAAACGACGACATACTCGGGTATTGAAGCGTAAAGACCCATCCCTGCTGCCCACGCTCCTTTGCTTCGGCCGCTGCTCCTTCGCGGACAAATTCAGGTAGTTCGGCGACCTGAACCGAATCGGTAATATGTAATGTATAGGCATTCGTCGCTGCCAAAACGTTCCGGCTGAACTGTTGGGTCAGTTGAGACAATTTTGCAGTCAACTCGCGGTATCTCTTTTTATCCTCTTCGGAAAGAGCCGCTCCGTTACGCGTAAAGCTCTTGTAGGTCTTCTCCAACAGGCGGGACTGTTCGGGCGACAACTGCAACGAATCGCGCTGTGCATACACCCTCCGGACCCGGTCGAACAGTGCCGCATTCAGGGTAATGTCATTACTGAATTCGGTCAATACCGGCGAAATCTTTTCGGCCAACGCCTGCATCGTATCGTTCGTATGCGCTTCGTTCAGATTGAAGAAAATACTGCTTACCCAATCCAGACGCTCGCCGCTATACGCCAACGCCTCGATCGTATTGGCAAATGTCGGTTCATCCGTCCGGTTCGCAATATCAGCTATTTCCTCTCGGGCCTCCTGCAAAGCCTGTTCGAACGCCGGTTCATAATCCTCATTTTTTATCTGCGTAAACATCGGCGCACCATAAGGTGCCGTAGACTCCGTCAACAATGGATTCGTCGTCTTATTGCATGCGCCTGCAATGGATATAGTAATTGCCATACAATAAAAAATTATTCGCTTCATATTATGATTGAACGATTAATCGTCATAGAAATTGTCGTAGAAGCTGCTGTTCCGATCATATTTCAAATCCTTCAGCATCGAAGCTTTTACCCGAATCGTAAAACTCCAACTCTTTCGAAACCCGATCGGCACCCAGTCGAAGACCATTTCCCAACAGTGCAGATCACGAGTCAATGTAAATGTTCCTGGCGTAATCCGTTTCGCCTCGAAATCGTATCCTCCACTGAACTGCAAACCCCACTTCGGTGTCAACGTCACACTTCCGTTGAATCCGAGCGTTTGTACGATATCACTTCGTATCCCATTGTTCGTATACCTAAATGTATAGTTGAATCCGAAATTCCAGGGGATGCTGAAATCATAGTACATGGATGACATCATTTGCCGTCTAGTTGCCGGATCATAAAGATCATAAGGTTGCTGTTGGGCAAACATATCTGTATATGCAGCCGGGACCGCTGCCGCTGCACTATTGATGTCGTTCATCGCTCCAGGCGAACCATTCGAACGATCCCACGAATAACCAAATGAAGTGCTGACATTCGTCAACCGGCCCAATTTGCCTTTCTGCCACATAAACTTATTGATCTTTCGACCATTGGCATCTACCTGATAGGGATCTAACGTGGCACTTACGTTTAATCCCAGACTTTGAGAAATATTTGTCCGCAGACTCAACGAAAAAGGAGATAAGTTCAGTGAATCGGCAACAAAATTATAAGAAGAAGAGATGCTGAAGTTATCGATCAAAGAGATTTTTTTCGTTCCCGATGTATCTCGCTGACTTCTCACTTTCATCTCCAATGTCTGCACCAAACTAAATGACAATGAAGCACTCCTCCCCGCTGATGGCACGCCATACAAACCATTGGAGAAAGGGGAATACTGCATCGTGTTACCGAGAGTATCGCTCTGTACGGTCTTGTAGTATCCATATTTCGGATCGCTAAAATCGGGACGGTAAGTAAACCCGACCGTAGGGGTCAAAGTATGTCTGATCTTCTCCAGCGCCTTACCCTTTCCAAAATCATACATTCCGTAAAGTTTCGTACTTGCGCTAACCGAGAAGTTATAGTCGTACAGACGATAAAAACCCGAAGTCGTATCACTGTTAACCACCTGTTTTGCCACCGGATCCCATGCCCGATCGATTTTCTGGAAATACCACCGTTCCTGATAGGTTGCCGACGGGCTCAAATTGATGTAATTCAACAGGTTAAACGAAGATGAAATCGGAATATTATGATTTACACCATTTCGCATCTGACGGAACATCTTGTCGGTAAACAAATCGCGTTCCTTGACTGTTACGTTATTTCCTAATGTTCCCGTGTAACTGAGCGAAATTTTTTCATACCATCGTTGCTTGCCTTGAGCCTCTTTTCGTCGGAATGGATAGATACGCGACACATTGAACACCACATTCGGAAAGCTCAACGAAATTGTCGTGTCACTCGAGTTCTGCGAGTGCTGCATATTGGTAGAAAACGAGAACGGTGTTCCGGCCCACGATTTCGAATATGAAATACTCGAGTTGGTCTGTGTATTCAGATAATCACTAAGTGTCTCGGAGCCATATTTCGAATATCCGCTGGTCGAGAAGTTGACACTGGCTGAAAAAGTCGAATTGGGCCGGAATTTAGGATCCTGCTGGTGAGTCCATCGTATATTGATGTTGTTCATGTTGACATAATCGGGATCGGTCTTGTCTCCCACGATATCTTTGGAGTAGTAAAAACTCAAACCTCCGCTGTATTTATAGCGTTTGACGTAACGCGACGAGAGACTGGCCTGCCATGATCCCAACGTATAGATACCGCCTAACACGGTCATATCGATATAGTCGTTGAACGCGAAATAGTAACCTGCATCCCGTAAGAAAAAGCCCTTCACAGCCTCCTCACCCCATGTCGGCATGATGAACCCTGAATGACGCCCACTCATCGTGGGGAAAAAGCCAAACGGGATACCTAAAAAATAGATCGGCACATCCTCCATAACCAAATAGGAGGGGCCGATAATCGTTTTCTTTCCGGGGATCGCCTTTGCTTTGGTCATCGCCAAATAGAAGTGAGGATGATCCGCATCACAAGTGGTATATTTACCGTTAGCAATATTGATCGTATTGTCCTTCATCTTCTTGACCTTGAATCCTTGCAAATAGCCATCCCCATCGCTGGTTGTTACTCCTCGAATTCTAGCCTTTTCCGTATCAATATTGTAATAGATCGTATCCATCTGATAGGGGGCAGCCGCTCCGTCGGTAAACTCCGGGCGTGTCGGCTTCCCGGCAACCGTATCATTCCGTCCGTGTGCGAAAATGAGCTTTTTATCCATGTCGATCTCCATGTAATCCCCCTTCAGGTTCTTATCCTGATAGGTGATATCGCCCTTTTCGTAAATATACACACGTTTATTCCGAACATCATAAACTAATGAGTCCTGATTTTTTCCGGAAATCGGATCCTCTAAAAACGATTTATGAGTTGTCGTGTCACGTCCCAGAGAGTCGTGTCCCAGAGAATCATTTATGTTTTGCTGCCCGTCCCCTAATACATCTACGGCCAGCCCACTTTCAATTTTAGCCAAAGAGTCTGGCTCTACGGAGACAGAATCGACCATCGAAGAGTCGGGACGTAACGAATCCGGCTGTTGCGAAATGACTGACATCCCGTCGCCATACACATCGCGACTAAACACCAGTTGCCCGAAGGGAACCAGACAGAACAAAACGAAAAAGATATATTTTATTTTTTTTAGTCGCAATTTTCAAACAAATGTTAACTTTGCAAGGTCATCCGAACTTGCTCGCAAAAATAGTTAAAAAAAAAGAGTTCCCTAACGTTCTCCGTAATGAAAGTTTCAAATCACACGATCTTAACGGTTTCGATCGTTCTACTTTTTCTCTTCGGACCGTTATGTAAAAGTAACGGACAAAATACCAAAATAGGTATAAATACCGTTGCAATAGATGCAGGACACGGAGGGAAGGATGCCGGTGCAGTCGGTCGGACCTATAAAGAGAAAGACATCAATCTGGCAGTTGCCCTTCGTCTCGGCAAGCTAATCAACGAACATTATCCAGACGTAAAAGTGGTCTATACACGCAAAACCGATGTTTTCATTCCGTTGAACGAGCGGGGACAGATCGCCAACAAAGCAGGCGCCGATCTGTTTATTTCGATTCATATCAACTCGGCGGAATCTTCATCTGCAACCGGGACCTCAACATATGTAATGGGTGTGGACAAAACCGGAGCCAACTTGAAAGTCGCAATGAAAGAGAATGACGTAATCACCTATGAAGAGGATTACTCATCAAAATATCAAGGGTATACTCCCGGATCTCCCGAATCCTTCATCATCTTCTCACTGATGCAGTTTTCCCACCAGAGCCAGAGCATTCTGCTGGCTGATATGGTCCAGAAACAGTTCAACTCAAACACGGACATGAAAGATCGTGGAGTCCGGCAAGCCGGGTTCCTTGTGTTGTGGTCAGCTGCCATGCCAAGTATTCTGGCTGAATTCGGTTTCATTTCCAACTCTACCGAAGAAAAATTCATCGGATCCGAAAAAGGCCGCGATGCTTATGCAAGATGCTTGTTCAACGCATTCAGCGAATATAAAACCCGATGTGAAGGACATGGCACACTGATTGTGTTGAATAGTGATAAACAAGAAGAAGGCACTGCTACTGAATGTTGGGAGACTAACAACGACCAAGAAGACATTAATACATCAAACGATTCAGATTCGTCCCCAATCTACCGCATTCAGGTTGCTTCGGCCGACCGGAAACTACCAAAAAATGCAGCTCAGTTCAAAGAGTATCGAGGGAAAGTGACCGAAATGCGCATCGGGAACATGTATAAATACTATGTGGAAGAGGCTTCGACCTATTCGGAGGCCTTGACCCTGCAACGACGCGTTCGCAAATCCATCAAAGACGCCTTTATGGTTCCGTTTATCGACGGTAAACCTGTATCCGTTGAGGAAGCGCGCAAAAGAGAAAACGAATAACCGGACTATAGACCGGATATTAAAAATAAACAGAGATGAAACTGAACAAAGAATTTAAAATCGGCTTTTTCGGAATCTTGATGATCGGATTGTTATATTGGGGCATCAATTTTTTGAAAGGAACCGACCTTTTCTCCTCCGCAGTACGATATTACGCGGTATACGACCAGGTTAACGGTTTGGAGTCTTCGGCCTCCATTCTGATTAAGGGGTTCAAGGTGGGATCGATCAGCAATATTTCATACGATCCTACTCGTTCTCAAAACGTTGTGGTCGAATTTTCAATTGATTCAAAATACCCTATTCCTGACGATACAAAAGCACGAATCTTCAGTGACGGAATTATGGGCGGCAAAGCCGTTGAGCTTGTTTTAGGAAAATCGACTCAATATCTGCAAGAAGGAGATACGCTCTTTTCCGAAATCAACAAAGACTTTCTGGAAGTTGCCGGCAGCGAATTTGAATTTATCAAACAACGTGCAAACGATGTGATTAACCAACTCGTCACGACGCTGGGCCATATCAACACCCTGTTGGCTGACAACAAGGACAATCTGGACCGGACGTTCAACAACATTGCCAACCTGTCGGGTAATCTTAACGAAGTGGTCGAGAACGAAAAAGGCTCGATACACTCCATCGTCACCGATTTGAATCATTTAACTCAGACGCTGAGTGCAAAGTCAGGGCAGATTGATCGCATCATCACGAACGTCGAGACCTTCAGCGACTCGTTGAACCGGGCTTCGATTCCGACACTGGTAACCCAGTTGAACGAAACCGTCGGCCGACTGAATACTGTTATGGGAAAGATTGAACAAGGCGACGGATCCGTAGGCAAGTTGATTAACGATGACGCCTTGTACGATTCTCTGGTACAGGCATCCTCCGACCTTGCCGCTCTGCTGGCCGACATCAAGGCTCACCCGTCACGATACGTCAATATTTCTGTATTCGGTCGTCGCGACAAGAACTAAACATATCTTACCGCTACTAAATTCAACCCAAACATTGGTTTATCCTGAGAATTTCGAACATAAGATCGGTTTCGACCGCGTCAAAAGTCAGATCAAGGCTCTCTGTGTAACCCAAAAGGCCGCAGAAAAGCTGTTTGAAGCTCCTTTCCTTACCGACATCGAGGAGATACGTAAGCTTTTGGAAGAGACTTTCGAGATGCGGAACGTACTGATGATGGAGAACGGATTACCGGACGGTACATTCGTCGACATGGATGAGTTTCTAAAAAAAGCTGCCGTCCAAGGAACTTTTCTGGAAATCGGAGAGATCGTATCGTTGCGCAAAGGATTGTCAATGGTCTACTCCCTGATTGCATTCTTCAAAAACAAAGAAGAGGATTCCTATCCGAGACTCAGGGCTTTAAGCAGAGGTATATCGGGTTTTCCGGAGATCATCAATCACATCGATTCGCTGATCGACAAGTTCGGCAAGGTAAAAGACAATGCTTCGGCCGAATTGTTTGCGTTAAGACGAACGATACGCGATCGCGAAGCCCAAATTTCCCGCCGTATCCAGCAGATCCTGCAACAGGCACAATCGTCGGGACTGGTCGACAGCGACGTCTCCATTTCGATCCGCGAGGGACGTGCCGTAATTCCGGTGGCCGCCTCCAACAAGAAAAAAATCAGAGGTTTGGTACATGATGAATCTGCTTCGGGCAAGACTGTCTACATCGAACCGATAGAGACCGTTGAACTAAATAACGAACTCAAAACACTGGAACACGAAGAACGACGCGAAATTGTCCGGATCCTGACCCGTTTTACGGAGATGATCCGTCCTGACCTGCCGCAGATCCGCGAATCGGGAGATTTTCTCACGACGATGGACTTCATCCGGGCTAAAGCCCGTTTTGCTCTCGCAAACAACTGTACACTCCCGATCCTCGAACGCAACAGCGGACTTCGCCTCGTAAAGGCACGTCATACCCTGCTAGAACAGACCCTCCACCGTGAAGGACGCGAAATCGTTCCTTTGGACCTGACCCTGACGTCCGAGAAGCACATACTGCTGATCTCCGGTCCGAATGCAGGAGGAAAATCGGTCTGTCTGAAGACCGTCGGACTGCTTCAATATATGGTCCAGAAGGGATTTTTGGTTTCCGCCTCGGAAAACTCCGAATTCGGGATCTTCCAAGATATATTCATCGATATCGGCGACGAACAATCGATCGACAACGACTTGAGTACATACAGCTCCCACCTGCTGAACATGAAGAATATCCTGCGCAATGCAGGAAAAGATTCGCTCATCCTGATCGACGAGTTTGGTACAGGAACCGAACCGATCATCGGAGGGGCAATCGCCGAAGCTATTCTCGAACGTATGGAAGAGAAACGCTGTTTCGGAGTGATCACAACGCACTACTCCAACTTGAAATATCATGCCAACGATGCCCCGGGTGTTATCAACGGAGCGATGACCTTCGATGTTCAGCACATACGTCCGCTGTTTCGGTTAGAGATGGGACGTCCCGGCAGCTCGTTTGCGATCGAAATTGCCCGCAAGATCGGACTACCGGAGGAGATTATCCGTCGGGCTGCGGACAAAGCGGGAAGCGACCACATCAACCTCGAACGCCAGTTACGGGAAATTGCCCGCGACCGCCGGTATTGGGAACAGAAACGCGACCGGATACGGATCGCTGAAAAACGAGTGGAGGAGCTTTCCGAAAAGTACAAAACCGAGTTGGAGGCTCTGAAAAGCGAACGGTCCCGCCTGATCAAAGAGGCCAAAGATGAGGCTCAAAGGATCACATCCGAGGCCAACAAACAGATCGAGAATACGATCCGGGTGATCCGCGAGTCGCAGGCAGACCGGGACAAGACATTGATCGTCCGACGGAAAATGGAAGCATTCAAACAGTCGCTCGAATCGGAAGAGTCTACGGTTAACGACGAAGCCATTGACCGGAAGATCGAACAAATCCGGCAACGGGAACAACGCCGAGCCGAAAAACGGAACAAAAAAACGGCAGCCGGACAACCGGCAACAGAACCCATACCCGAAAAGAAACGTCCGCTCGAACCGGGATGCAAGGTTCGGATTATCGGCCAGGAAGGTGCAGGAGAGATTGTTTCGCTGAACGGGAAACGGGCGACGGTCGCCATCGGTCAGATATTGACGACAATCCAAATCGACCGACTCGAGGCCATCTCTAACGCCGAATACAAAAAAGCAACCCGCAGCGAACAACCGACGATCCGACCACTCTCCTCATACAGCACTATCGAACAACGGATGCAATTTTCACCCCGCATCGATCTTCGCGGCATGCGGGTAACAGAAGCTCTCGAAAAGGTTCAAGAGCTTGTCGATCAGGCGATCATGCTGGGTTATCCCGACCTGCAAATTCTACACGGCAAAGGGACAGGCGCCCTCAAAGAAGAGATCCGAAACTATTTACGCACAGTCGATCTGGTAAAAAGTGCCAAAGACGAACAGGAAGACTTGGGCGGCGCGGGAATCACCGTTGTCAAACTCGACCTTTAATCGCTGACTTCCGATTCGAAACGAAAGATATCCTAATTTCTCCAGATTCCCGAAAACAATTACGGAAAATCGACTACATTTGTATATCTTAATTGTTTTCGAATATGAACTATTCACTCAGCCAGATCGCACGAGATACCGGAAGTAAACTCTCCGGCAAAGATATAACAGTCGCTCTTGTCAGCACGGACAGCCGCCGAACAACTGACCCCTCTCAAACCCTCTTTGTAGCCATACACGGAAACAATCGGGACGGGCACACCTATATCGAGTCCCTCTATGCAAAGGGCGTACGCGCTTTTATGGTCTGTAAATCATTCGACACCAAACCTTTTCCCGAAGCTGGGTTTATTCTCTGCAATGATACTGTTGCAGCTCTCCAAGAGTTGGCCGCCCGGCATCGTGACCGTTTTCACGGTACGGTTGTCGCCATCACCGGCAGCAACGGTAAAACCGTCACCAAAGAGTGGATCGCACAGCTCTGTCCTCCGGGGGTAAAACTTTTCCGCAGCCCCAAAAGCTACAATTCACAAATCGGGGTTCCGTTATCCCTGCTGATGATCGCCGGAGATGAACAGATCGCCGTCATCGAGACCGGAATCTCGGAAAAGGGAGAAATGGAACGGCTCGAACGCATCGTCTGTCCCGACATCGGAATCATCACGAACATCGGTGATGCCCATCAGGAGAATTTTGCCTCCTTGGAAGAAAAGGCTGAAGAGAAATTGAAACTTTTCGCCCACACCCCAACGATCATTTACAATAAGAACGACGAAATCCTACAACGGTTGGTTCCGCTTCGGTATGGGGACCGACGCCTTTCAGCCGTCGACGCCGCGCACCGCGACCTGCGGGGAATTCCCTTCTTCGACACAGCCTCCCGGGAAAATGCCGCCGAAGCTCTCGCACTGTTCGACGAATTGGGCTACAACTCCGAATCGATTCGAAAAAGACTCCCCTCTCTGCAAAATGTGGCTATGCGCATGGAGTTCAAAGATGGCATCAACGGTTGCAAAATCGTCAACGACAGCTACAATTCGGACATCAACTCGCTGGGAATCGCGTTGGAATATCTCTCTTCGGTAGCCGGAAACCGCGAAAAGGTCTTGATTCTCTCGGACATCGACCAAAGCGGGCTTTCGTCCGATTCACTATACAAACGGGTCGCAGAACTGATCCGTAACAACGGCATCACCGAACTGATCGGTATCGGCGACGAAATTTTCCGCCATGCAGGGGATTTCGACTGCCGTAAGGAGTTTTACCTGACGTCGGAAAACTTCCTGCGAGCCGTAGACCGCTCGCGTTTTACGAAAAAAAGTATTCTGCTCAAGGGAAGCCGCAGGTTTCACTTCGAACGGATCGGCCGCATGCTCGAGGACAAGATCCACACCACGGTGCTGGAGGTCAACCTCGACCACATGATCCACAATCTGAACTACTTCCGCAGCCTGCTGCACGAAAGCGTTCAGATGATGGCCATGGTCAAGGCTGCCGGATATGGAACCGGAACGTTCGAAGTGGCGAATATGCTCGAGCAGCAGGGGGTAAGCTTTCTGGCCGTTGCTTTTGCTGATGAAGGCGTCACGCTGCGCGAAGCGGGAATCACCATGCCGATCGTCGTACTGAATGCCGATTCGGACAGCTTTGAACTGATGCTTGACTACCGATTGGAGCCGGAGATCTACAACCGGCTGTCGCTGCTGTCGTTCGCTGAAACAGTCCGCCGGCATGGAGAAGCCTCCTACCCGATCCACATTAAATTAGACACGGGGATGCACCGACTCGGCTTCGAACGCAAAGACATTGATTCATTGATCCATACTCTGAAAGAGACTCCCGAACTCTACATACGATCCATATTCAGTCATCTGGCCGGAAGCGACGAATCGCGATTCGATGATTTTACCCGATCACAAATCGCCCTGTTCGATGAACTGAGCAGCCGTCTGACCGCCGCATTTCCCGACCACCACATCCTGCGCCACATAGCCAACAGTGCAGCCATCGAGCGCTTCCCCGAAGCCCAATTCGACATGGTGCGGCTCGGCATCGGACTCTATGGCATCAGTGCCGTAGATCAGGAACAGCTTCTTCCGGTCAGCACGCTCCGTAGCCGCATCGTACAAATCAAAGACATTCCCGTAGGCGATTCGATCGGGTACGGGCGACACAAAATCGTTACGGATCACCCCATACGGATCGCCACCGTCCCGATCGGATATGCCGATGGACTGAACCGACACCTGAGTCAAGAGCGCTGGAGCTTTATAGTCAAAGGGCAACCCGCCCCGATCGTCGGAAACATCTGCATGGATACCTGCATGATAGACATCACAGGGATCGACGCCAAAGAGAACGACACGGTAACCATCTTCGGCGAAGGCGCTTCGATCATCCGCATGGCCGAAGTACTCGACACCATCCCCTACGAAATCATGACCTCCGTTTCGGGACGCGTCAAACGAATCTATACGAAGGAGTAACGCATGACGACTGCAACAAAAGGAAAAATATATATGTTTCCCACGCCGATCGGCGACCGGCCCGTGTGGGATGTCCTTCCGATGTTCAACCGGAATGTGATGAATCGGGTCAGCTACTTCATTGTCGAGAACGTCCGGACAGCCCGGCGCTTTCTGAGCCGAGCCGGTGTGGAACGTCCGATCGATTCGCTGCAATTCGCCGAACTGAACGAACACTCGACCCCCGCTCAAGTAGCTGAGCTAATCATTCCGATTTTGAACGGAACAGATGCTTGTGTACTATCCGAGGCCGGAGTTCCGGGAGTGGCCGATCCGGGCGCAGATCTGGTCGCACTTGCCCATCAACATGAAATCGAGATCGTTCCGTTAGTGGGCCCTTCATCCATCATTCTGGCCCTGATGGCTTCGGGCCAAAATGGACAATCCTTCGCCTTCAACGGATACCTGCCGGTCAAACCGCCCGAACGTGTACGGGCCATTCGCCACTTCGAAAAACGGGCACAGACCGAGAATCAAGCCCAAATATTCATCGAAACACCATATCGGAACCTGCGGCTTTTCGAAGACTTGATCAACACTTGCAACGATAATACGCGGCTAACTATCGCAGCTGATCTGCTCCAACCCGATCAGCTGATCCGAACCGAACGCATCGCCGCGTGGAAAAACAAAACTCCCGACATCCATAAACGACCCACCATTTTTATTTTAGGCGCGTAAACGGTCCTCCAGTAGGATCCCGAATAGGAAAATTGCTTTTTTCTTCGTATCTTCGGGCTGTATTTACTGACCAAAAACACGACTAAAATGAGAACTTTTTCTGTGATTGCCTGTCTGTTTGCCGCAGGCCTTTTCGCTCCGTCTATGGGACAGGCTCAATCGGATGATTCCGACGACATTACCGTCGCATGCTACTACTTTCCCAACTACCACACACACGATGCCCGCAACGATCGGGTCAAAGGTGACGGATGGGCCGAATGGAAATTAGTCAAAGAGGCTCGGCCCTGCTTCGAAGGACATCAACAGCCCAAAGTTCCCGCATGGGGATATACCGACGAGAAGGATCCCAAAGAGATGGCCCGCAAGATCAAGGCCGCTGCCGACAACGGGATCGACGTCTTCATCTTCGACTGGTACTACTACGATGATGGCCCCTTCTTGAACCGTGCCTTGGACGAAGGTTTTCTCGGTGCCAAGAACTGTGACAAACTACAATTCGCATTGATGTGGGCCAATCACGACTGGCTCGACATTCACCCCTATACCAAAGGCAACGAACAAAAGATTCTTTATCCGGGCCGCGTAACTCCGGAGACTTTCGAAAAGATCGGCGATCTGATCATCAAAGAGTATTTCAGCAAACCGAACTACTGGAAAATCGACGGGAAACCCTACTTTTCAGTTTACGACGTACAGAAATTCGTAGAAAACTTCGGATCGGTCGAAGCCACCCGTGCCGCGATGGACCGTCTGCGCGAAAAAGCAAAGGAAGCCGGTCTTGAAGGAGTACATTGGAATCTGGTCACTTGGGGCAATCCGGTACTTCCCGGCGAGAAAGCCGCCGAGAATACCCCCGAATTATTGAAAAAACTGGGTTTCGATTCGGGAACTTCCTATGTATGGATTCACCACACTCCGCTGCCGGAGTTGCAGACCGATTATTTCAAGGCTATGGAGGATTACTTCGTCTTTTGGGACAAGGCTAAAGCGGAATACGGCGTCCCTTACTATCCAAACGTCACCATGGGCTGGGATCCGTCACCACGATACATTGAACTCACTCCCAATGGAGTACAAAATTATCTCGTAACCAATACCATCTGTAACAACACGCCCGAAAATTTTCAAAAAGTGTTAGAAATAACCAAAGAACGTCTGTTAGCAGATCCGAACGGTCCCCGCATCCTGAATATCAACAGCTGGAACGAATGGACCGAAGGTAGCTATATCGAACCGGACATCAACTATGGTATGGGTTACCTCAAAGCCATCAAAAAAGTTTTTAAATAACACCCCGAGCGGAATTTGACCGCTATCGGAACCGACTTAACCAAACAGTATATCAATGAAAACAGGACACAAACTCTGTATTGCAGCGCTACTGATAACCTGCTCAACAGGTTTCGTACAATGGGACAAGGGATTGCGCGAACGTTTTAAGACACCGGGGCTTGAGTATCGAATGAACGTCAACCGGCACAGCATGCCTCACGACGAACAGGCCCAGGATTCGATGATCCAGTGGGTAATCTCCAACGGATACGGAGGTATGGCTACCAATGTAAATCCGAACGAATATCTAAAAAGTGAAGATGAATTCAAGGTGTTCAACCGTTTCGTTCATGCCGCAAAGAAACGGGGGCTCGACCTGTGGCTGTACGACGAGAAACTCTATCCCTCAGGAATGGCTGATACGTACGTCCTGGACGAACACCCCGAATGGGAAGCCGAAGGCCTGTTTTTCAAAGATACGACTGTCAGCGGAGGACAAAACATTCTGTTTAATCCGCTGCCGGGTTCACGGGTGTTGACCCAAGCCGTACCCGTAAAGGAAGGCATTTTATGCTACGATGAAGCGATGGACCTTACGGCTAACCTCGTCGGAGACACCCTCCGTTGGAGCGTCCCGGAAGGCCAATGGGTGATCGCTCAAATTTCCCGCTCGGCGCTTTATACCGGATTTCAAGCCGGTACGGAACGCGGTGGGGTAATCCCTCGTTACCCCAGCCTGCTGATGCCCGAGGTAACCAAACGTTTCATCGAACTGACTCATAAACAATACGCAGCCCACTTCAACGAAAAGCTCGGAACGCTTTTTACCTCAACCTTTACGGACGAGCCCTCTTCAATGGCACTCCCCTTCCCGAATCTCGGATATGGAGTCTACCCATGGAAAGAGGTGGTCTCCGAAATGTTCGAAGAGCGTTATGGAGTAGTACTGAACGATGTACTTCTTCCAATGATGCTGGACGAAGGAGCTAAAGGACAGCAGCTCCGCTATCAATACTTCAAGATCATTGCCGACTGCATGAGCCAGAACTACTTCAAACAGATCAGGGAGTATTGCGCCTCTCAAAAGCTTCTTTCGGGCGGACATCTGCTGGTTGAAGAGTCGATGATGGCCCACGTACCACTCTACGGAGACATCATGGCCTGCTATCGGGAGATGGACATTCCCGGTATCGACGTACTGACCGGTATGCCGAGTTTTACCAGACGCTACCTATACTCATCCCGTTTGGCTTCCTCTGCCGCCGAACTTAATGGAAGCACAAGAGTCATGACTGAATCATGCCCTATCTCGGATTATAATTTCTACAACGGTAAAGAGGCTCCTTCGATCGAAATCAAAGGGACCTTGAACCGACAGATGATCGGAGGTGTTACCGACTTCAACAATTATCTGGAGTTACAACATGAGGATTCGACGGGACGAAAAGCGTTCAATGACTACATCGCCCGCGTCGCCATGATGATTTCGGAGGGAGTACGAGCCTCTCGAATTGCCGTCTACTATCCGATCGAAACATTATGGACCAAATACCGTCCGTTAGCTACCGGACTGCAAAGCTGGGACAACGTGGCCGGAGGCGATCCGAAAGCCCAACAACTTTCGGTCCTGTTCGACCGGGTAAGCGACTGCCTTTACGACAATGGATGGGAATTCTCCTATATCGACTCCAAAGGTCTCGAACAGGCTAAACTAGACAAAACCTCTCTGGCCCACAACAACCTGAAATGGGATGTTCTGATTCTTCCGGGTGTCGAAACGTTGTCGCAACAAGCCATGGAACGGATCGTAGAGTTCGCTCAAGCCGGAGGAACCATCATCATGCTCGAAGCTTTGCCGAAAAACACACCGGAAGAATTTCCTTCCTCGTTCTGCGAATCCAAAATCAAAGGAATGCTCGAAAACAAATCGGTCTATCCGGCTGTCTACTTCGAAGAGACGTTTGACGCAAAAATCCTCAATCTCATGTTGGAAGGACTTCTAAATCGGGATATTATCCTGAGCGATTACACCGGTATTTTACACAGCCACAAAAAAATCGGCTCAAAAGAGGTCTATTTTATCGTCAACGATACGAACGCTCCGAAAAGCGTCAAAGCAGAGTTCCCGTTTGCAAAAACATTGGAATGCTGGAATCCGCAAACCGGAGATATCCAAAACATCCAACCCGAGACCACGCTCACATTTGGCCCATACGAAGGTCTGATTATCCGAAAAATAAAATAACAACTAATCCAAACATCAGAACATGAATAAATTAAATCACATTGTCGCGACGTTTGTGTCTGTCGCAACAATTTTCGCAGTCACCTCCTGCTGTTCTCAAAAAGGAGACGACGTCGAAGTTTCCGATTTACGTTGCCGGAATCTGGAAAATCCAGAAGGCGTAGACCGTGCCTCATTCAGCTGGGAAATCGAAACAGATCTGCCCAATGTAGCACAGAACGCATGGGAAATCGAAATTGCCAGCACAAAAAAAGCTCTGAAAAAAGGGAAAGCCGATGTTTGGCAATCCGGAAAACAAATCTCTGATCAACAATTAAATGTTGAGCCCCAAGGTGCACAATTACAACCCGGAGCAGGTTATTGGTGGCGCGTCCGGGTATGGACCGGCGAGGACAAAGTAACCTCATGGAGCGACCCAGCCTACTTCTCTTTAGGTCCGGACTCTTCTCAGTGGAAAGGTCAATGGATCACGGCAGAATGGGAAGAAGGAGCCCCTCTGCCCTATTTCCGTAAAACATTCGACGTATCTAAGGCGGGAACCAAACCTGTCCGTGCCGTTATATATCTGTCCGGATTGGGATGCAGCGATCTGTTTTTTAACGGTCAACGCGTCGACTCGACCCGTATTCTCGATCCAGCACAAACCAACTATGAGCAATATGCTCTGTACAGCACGTTCGATGTAACCCCGTTGCTACAAAAAGGAAACAACTGTATCGGTGTAATGCTCGGAGACGGATGGTACAACCAAGGAAAAGTTTGGGGTCCAGGATTCAGCTATGGCAAACCGATTCTGTACGCCCAAATGGATATCACCTACAAGGACGGTTCGACCCTGACTGTTGCTACCGACGAAACATGGGAATGGGCCCCGGGACCGATCCTCAGTACGAATATTTATGCCGGAGAGGTATACGATGCCAATAAAGAGATCAAAGGTTGGGCTGAAGCCGACACGCAACTCGAAGGTTGGAAACCGGCCCGAATTGCAACGGGTGTTATCCCGCAGCGTCTTGAGCCCCAATTGATCGAGCCGATCCGCATGCAGGAAACGATCGATCCTGTCGACATGTGGCAGACTCCATCCGGAAGTTGGATCTTCGACTTCGGAGTCAATATTGCCGGTATTCCACTATTGGAAGTTGAGCTTCCTCAAGGAACCCGACTCAAAATGCAAATGGGCGAAATTCTCGATTCGGCCCGAACGATCGATTACAACACAACAGGTCCTGCTGCTACGGGCGTAATCCAAACGAATGAATACATCTGTACGGGCAAAGGAAAAGAACGTTGGACTCCACGTTTCACCTATCACGGATTCCGCTACCTCGAACTCTCTGGTGTAACCACTCAACCCGATCCCTCTTGGATCAAAGTCATTACCGTATATACGGATGTAGACGAACGCGGTTCATTTGAATGCTCCGATCCAACGATTAATCGTCTCCATGAAATGGCTGTACGAACAATGCTCAGCAATATTCACGGCTTACCGACCGACTGTCCGCACCGGGAACGTTGCGGCTGGCTGGGTGACGCGCATGCCGTTTTCCCGTTCGAAAGTTTCAACTACGACATGAATAACTTCTGGATGAAGTATATGGCTGATATTAGCTCGTCATCTTCTGTATTCCTCAAAAACACATTACATCAGAAATTACACAATTCAGAGTTCTATTTTGCCGATAAACAGCCCGGTATTCCATTCATGATCTCTCCGGGACGTCGGTTGTGCGGTGTGGCTTCACCCGACTGGGGTACAGCCGTTGTACAGATTCCGTGGAACATCTACCTCTATTTCGGTAATAAAGAGGCTCTGGACATCTACTACGGTGAAATGAAGCAGTGGGTGGATCATATTAATGCTTTGACCGAGAATCATATTGTTCCCTACGGACTGGGTGACTGGTGTCCACCGGAAGGCAATGCGACGATCGACTGTCCTATTCCGGTCAGCTCAACCGCTTTCCACTATCACGATGCAGATTTGGTAGCACAAGCCGCTGCCGTACTCGGTAAAACGGAAGATGCAGCACGATATACCGCATTACGCGACAGCATCAAATCGGCTTTCATCGAGAAGTTCTACGACAAAGAGAACCACACATACGGCAGCCAGACGGCCAACTCGATGGCACTTGCTTATGGATTGGTTCCTGCCGGTGAAGAAAAAGCACTTTCAGACGCAACGGTCCGCAACATGCAGGAAAAATACGACAATTTCTTCCATACCGGTATCTTCGGATTAGGACATATCGGACAAGCTTTATCGCGCTACGGCAATGGTGAAGCTGCATGGAACGCCTTTACGAAAAAAGGTGAAAACAGCTTCTCATGGATGTGGGAAAAAGCCGATGCAACAACCCTCTGGGAGATACTCCCGACCAATACGGCCAGCACAAAAGTCGGAGCTGGAGCTTCTTTGAACCATCCGATGCAAGGTGTATACGATGTATGGTTCTATGAAGATATCTTAGGAATCCGCCCGGATGCTTCTGGCCCCGGATTCAAAGTAACCCGTTTCAATCCGACAATGACAGCCTATTTGGATTGGGCTGAGGGTTCGGTTGAATCAGCTTACGGAGAAGTATCGAGCAAATGGAAAAATGAAAACGGGAAATTGGATTGGGAGATTGAGATTCCTGCCAACACTTCAGGACTGGTAGCTCTTCCGTCCAACAAAACCATAACTGTCAATGGCGTGGCTTTCGATGCAACGGCCTATCCAGTCGCTGAACAGAGTGGAGAACTCACATGGTACAGCTTCCCATCCGGACAATATGACATTGTAATCGAATAATGTTCGTATTTCTATATGTAGCTCACAATTAGTAAACGAGATAGTATGAAAACTACATTTGTATTTTTGACCACGCATTTCGAAGAGATCGAGGCTCTTGCTACGGTTGATATTCTACGTCGTGCCGGGGTGAACGTTCTTACCGTATCGCTTACCGGAGAATCAACCGTCATGGGAAGCCACAACATTCCTGTTAAAGCCGACATGCTTTTCGAAGAGGTCTCTTTCGATACTGCCGAAATGTTAGTTATACCCGGCGGAACACCCGCATTCAGCCAACACGAAGGGTTGAAGAAAGAGATTGTTGCATTTTACAACCAAAACGGACAAGTGGCTGCGATTTGTGCATCACCGATGGTATTTGGAATTTTAGGTATATTGAATGGCCGTAAAGCGACTTGCTATCCTGGCTTCGAAAAATATCTGGAAGGTGCGACATTGTGCCCCGACCAAAAAGTGGTCATAGACGGAAATGTAACTACCGGTCGAGGACCTGGAGTAACGATCGATTTTGCCCTGACTCTCGTCGAGATTTTGAAAGGGAAATCACAACGAGATGCTATAGCTGATCAATTAACGATTTATGAACAATAAAGTCCGATGGGACGACTAAAAAGAGAACGACCACTTTTGAAGTGGTCGTTCTCTTTTTTATTCTGTCTCCGAACAACTAAACATCAAGATATCCGAAACGTCGCAACTGACGATCGTCGTTCCGCCAATTTTCGTTAACCTTAACAAATAATTTCAAGAAAACCTTTTTCCCTAAAAAGCGTTCAAGTTCTTCACGGGCTTCAGTTCCCACCTTCTTCAGCTTGCTCCCTTTATGTCCAATGAGGATCGCCTTTTGACTCTCCCGAGCCACATATATCGTTGCCGAAATACGATCGATCGTCGACTCCTCATGATACTCATCTATCGCAACCTCCACACAATAAGGAATCTCCTTCTGATAGTTCAACAATATCTTCTCCCGAACAATCTCAGAAGCAAAAAACCGCAGGGTCTTATCGGTCAAGGCATCTTTCGGATAGTAGGGTTCACCTTCGGGTAAAGCTGCCAAGATACGGTCGAAAAGTCCTCCTATATTGAAATTATTCAATGCTGAAACAGGAATGATTTCCGCTTCGGGCAGAGCCTTTCGCCACTCCTCGACAAGGCTTTCAAGCTGATCGGGAGTCGTCAGGTCAATCTTATTGATTACCAGTAATGTTTTCACTCCTCCCGCTGCTACTTTCGACAACACCTCATTCGACACATCAGGATGTTCCGTTACATCGGTCACATACAACAAAATATCAGCATCAGCCAAAGCCCCCATAACAAAACGCATCATCGACTCCTGCAGCTTATAATTGGGCCGAAGGATTCCGGGGGTATCAGAATACACGATCTGGAAATCATCACCGTTTACAATTCCCATAATCCGATGGCGCGTTGTTTGAGCTTTTGAGGTTATAATCGAAAGACGCTCACCTACCAAAGCATTCATAAGCGTCGACTTCCCTTTATTGGGATTTCCTATAATGTTGACAAACCCTGATCTATGCATACAAAAATCTTCTTTCACGCAAAGATATATTATATTCAACAAATGCCACACTAAAAAGTGTCCGATTGATCAGTATGCACAAAAGCGAGGAACGCATCAAATGGATACGTTCCTCGCCCCCTTCTTTCATTTTCACCATGTACTACATATCGCCTTCTGGTCCATCAGGAATATTCATTCCTTCTGGTGCCGGTCTACGTTTCATTCCTTCAGGTCTTCTGTTCTGCATTGCAGCACGTTGCTCAGTCCACTTGGCATACTGATCTTCTGTAAGTACACCTTTGATCTGTTCGTCCATTTTCGACATCCGCTCCATCCGAACATTTTTTAACGAATCGGCTTTTGTCGAATCAATCGACATCCTTTCCCGTTTAGGTTTATCCATTTTCTGTTCTCCCATTGCGGGTTTTTGAGGTCTATCTGCTTCCATCTGGGTGAAGTTATCCGTCAAAATTTGCCGAATCTGATCAGCTTGTTCATCCGACAAGGCAAGTTGCTCGGTCATCTGCTTTGTCATGCGATCGGCACGTTCTGCCGGATCAATCTTTTCCCGTTTGGGAGGCTGCGCCACCACGACGATCGCCGAAAACAATACAACGAAAGTCGACACTACAATTTTCATTGCTTTCATTTCTCACATAATTTAATTAATACTATAACGGTGACCCGTACTGCAAAAATAACACCGTTTTCTGGCGTCTTATTGTCGTGAGAAAGGTGAAACGGATCAAAGAAGAGGGGAAACGACCGGAAGGGAGGGCGAATTTTTCCCGGTTTCTACACAATAAACATTTATCGCATGCTGTGCCAGAATGAACGATCGGTTTGGGCTTCGACACGTAGCTCCACATCATCCGGAAGATTCGGGAAGAGATCCATTCTCACACGGGTCTCCAAACTATCAATGCTCAATGCATAGGTAAAAAAATCTTTCGACAACCGTTTTTCATTAGGAATAAGAAATGCGATTGCCTGACACTCCGAATCACTGCAGAAAAGAATTGCCTTAAAAAATTTCGGGGGAACTCCAATACCCCCTTCTATCCGTGGTAGAGAACCGGTCAGATCACTTCCGGTTACGACATAAAGCGTATCACACCGTTGCACCCAGCGACGTACCTGCTCTTCGAGCAGCCGCCACACCCCTCTATTGAGTTCCGGACACTGCGGTGAAATATTCGACAGGAAAAATGTAGCCCGATTCTCCTGTGACGAACCGCAGCGATCGGCCGATGGAAGAAGATGTCCCCGATCATATCCACTACCTTTATAGTCACTGTCGGATGCCGATGGCCAACCGTGTGACAAGACCTGAGGATCGCTACGGAACGAATTGCTGCGTTTCGCTTTTCCCGCTTCCAATTCACTGCGAGTCAATCGATAGGCAACCCATACTGCTTGCCGATACATCGTATCATAAAATAACGTGTATCTCCCTTCCTGATTACGAATTACAAACTCTTCATTATCTATTGCAGGAAGTTCAAGCCCCTTCCGATCAACCGAAGCTATCGTAGCCTCTTCACAAAGTTTTTTCCCCTTATCCTCTCTCGAATGGACTGGAGCTTCAGAACTTTTTCGTTTTTTTCCGGCAGAATTTTTGGTTCCGGAATTATTGTCGGAACGGACTTCCGTTCGTGAACGTAAAGTCGTACCTCGATCCGTTGTCGCTGCACGTCGCAATGTAACAGCCAACACAACGACTAAAACGGCCAATAACAATACGATCCAACGATATCTTCGTTTCGATATTTTGACAGAGTTTCGCTTTTTCATTCCCGATAAACCGATCCAAAGATAAAAAATATTACCTTTGACACATCATCCAACTCCACGAATAAATACACTATGGCATCATCCAACTTCGTCGACTATGTCAAGATTTTCGGCCGCTCCGGTAAGGGAGGAGCCGGCTCACGCCACTTCAGAAAAGAAAAATTCATCGAATTCGGAGGTCCCGACGGCGGTGACGGAGGAAATGGAGGCAGCATCATTCTTCGTGGAAACAAGCAATATTGGACCTTGATTCACCTGAAATATCAACGCCACATCTTTGCTGAAAACGGAGAAGCAGGCAGCGGGGCCCGCTGTTCGGGGAAAAACGGAGCTGACGTCATTATCGATGTTCCGCTGGGCACCGTGGCCCGAAACGCCGAAACGGGAGAGATCGTTTGCGAAGTGACCGAAGAGGGACAACTCGCCGTACTGCTTAAAGGAGGCCGTGGAGGACTCGGCAACTGGCACTTCAAAACCGCCACCAATCAGGCCCCCCGTTATGCCCAGCCCGGAGAGGACTGCGTCGAAGGATGGTTCATACTGGAACTCAAAGTATTGGCTGATGTAGGACTCGTTGGTTTCCCGAACGCCGGAAAATCGACCCTGCTCGCGGCAGTTTCAGCGGCAAAACCCAAAATCGCCAACTACGCATTCACGACCCTTGAACCCAATCTCGGTATTGTCGAGTGCCGCGACCATCACTCATTCGTCATGGCTGACATTCCGGGAATCATTGAAGGAGCACACACCGGGAAAGGACTCGGCACCCGATTCCTGCGCCACATCGAACGTAATTCGATTCTATTGTTTATGATACCGGCCGACTCGAAGGATGTAAAAGAGGAGTACGGCATCCTTTTCAACGAACTGGAACAATACAATCCGGAATTGCTCGACAAGCAACGGCTGCTGGCCATTACCAAATGCGACATGCTCGACGATGAGCTGAAAGAGGCTATCGCATGCGATCTGCCCGAAAATGTTCCGGTGATCTTCATCTCTTCCGTATCGGGATACAACATACAGAAGCTCAAGGATATGTTGTGGAACATGCTGCAACGGGAGAATCAGGAAAGTCGATAGCCACTTCCTCTCCTCCAAATCGAGGAGACTCCATAACCACATTTTTCGGCACGACCACCTTCAACTGGCAAGTTCCATTGAAATAGCTCAATATGCCTTCGATATATCCGCTCCCCTCCGGCAATGTCCAGGCGGCGAAATCTGCATTATGTGAAGTCCGGACCACAAGCGTATCGCCCGAACGGTCTACGAGGTGACGGTCGGTATCGGATTCCGCTTCGCTCCAACTGAGTCCGATTTCGGCATCGATAAACTGGACCTCTTCGAAAGCAACATAGGTTCCGACCCGATCCGCGGTAGCCTCAACGATCCGCAATGTGTCGGGAAAAACGGATTTGACATCGCCCGTTTTCTTGAGATAACGTGAACGCTCCGCTTCCGGAATAAATCCGTTTTCGTAGGCCGCATCCTCCGACACCACTCCTAACGAAACCACACCGCCATAATCTCCGAGCACTAACCCCTGACATCGAACCCGTATCTCCTGACCGATGGGATAGAGCGTATAGAGTTCGTCGCCTCCCGCCTTGATCTCGATCCCACCTGTTTCATCTTGAACGACCAACGTATAGCGATAGGCTCCGTAGCTGTCGTTCGCCCCGAATCTCCACTTCGTCGTCGATGCGCAACGGATAGCCGCGGTACAACGACTTGACATGAGCGATCGATACGACGTCAATCCACGACTCGTCATCCACCCCATCCTCGTTCAAAGCAAAATCACGGGGTTCGCTACACCCGAACCATCCGAGCAAAACAATCACTCCGCTAACGATCCATCTGCTGCACATCCTGTTCATCCCTCATTTTTAATTGATATACCTCTCTGCCGTCGATCTTGCCATAAAGCAAAATTCCGGTTATCGACACCGGGACACAAGGAACCGCATCTCCGGCGAACGAGGCGTATCCGCTCGTATATACATAGATCGAATCCTGTCCTGAAACATCGCGGAACTTGATTGCCGCACTGCGCGGGTCTTCCTCTCCGGTCTGGGCGACTGGCAAAGCCCATGTCGTATCAGCAACCGGATCAAGCTGCAAGTTTTCGATACGCACCAAACGTCCGATCCGCTCCGACTGCAAACGGTCGATCGTCGTTTTCAACGGATTGGGATCGACCTGTACGCCCGATAAAAACAGATGCTGATCGACTACCACCCGACTCTCCATATAGGTCACCGTATATGACGTCAGACGATCGGCCAATCCGATCCGCAACAGGCCGTCGTCCAATTCGGCTGCCAAACCACCGCACTTCACAACCAACTGCGCACCCACCGGATAGAGATTGTGCAGATCATACAACCCCACCAGTATCTCTGCTGCACCGGTGTTGTCCTCGATCATCAACGTCCGGTAGAAATTATTGGCCCGGTCGGAAGAGGTCACATATCCAGACAACACCATTTCGTCGGAGAGTTCGACACTTCCCGATAGGCAGCGTTCGCGCAGCGTCCCGATTTGCAGATTCGGCAGCGGTGCATGTCCGTCCGACGGATCGACCTCATCGAAGCTATTGTAATCACATGCCGTCACCGACACGGCCAGCACAAACATAACCACACATATATAGATACTCTTCATCATCCCTGTCCCTGTTCTCATTAAAACCGAAAACTCATCGTCAAATAATAGGTCCTCGGATAGGCATACAAATATTTCGATCCAAACGGTTCGATGCTGCAGTTCACACCTGTTCCGGTACGTTTCAACCGCATCTGTTCATAACCGCTGTATACGATCCGGCGACGGTTGGCCAGATTGTTGACCGATCCGCTAAGTGTCAGATAACCGCGCCCCAACCGAAACGTCTTATAGGCGAAAAGATTGATCGTAAACGCCTCCGGGAAACGTTCTTGAGTGACCAACCGTTCGAGATCCTCGGGTGAGGCCGCATAGTCGAACACGCGCGACATGCGATTCAACGGACTGAGCGAAACGTAGTTGTCGGCCACGTAGTTCACCGACACCGCTACCCGCCACATCCGTACGCCTTGATAACTCAACTCCGCAGCCGCCACACGTTGAGGCGATCCGCCCAGACGGTATCCCCGCAGATAGGAACGGGCATCGGGAGCAATCACCGACCCGTCCTTGTCCGAATAGATGCGAACCATCGGATCGTTCCGATAGGTGTTCCACGCCTGAGCAAATGCGGTCCGCAGCGCAAAGCGATCAGTCAACGCAATGTCGCAACCCAACTCGACCCCTGCATAGAGCTTGTCCATATCGGTAATGACCATATCCGAGAACACCGACGCCACATCGTCGTAGTATTGCCTCACGATATTCTCCCCACGCGTTGACAGGAGATAGCCACGCACTTCCAATCCGACGAAGCGTCCGGAAAAACGATAGGTGAACTCTCCGCCCAACCGATTCGTCGGGCGTGGATGATCGATCGTCCGGTTGCGGTACTCTACGGAGACGAAGACATCCTCTGCCGCAGGGGCCACGTCCCCGTACAACAGATCCACTCCGAGCCGATGTTTCGGAGAAAAAAGGTAGCTCACCCCACCCTGCACCGTGTACTCCGTAAAACGTTGCCGCTCGGAAGCTCCATAAGAGGCCGTACCCGGAAACAGCTCCTTTTCGTAGTGTCCCACGCGATCGAATCCGATCAATGCTGCCCGCAATCCGACATATCCGCCGAACCGTTCGTTCCGGCGGTTCCGGAGATCGGCCATAAACCACCCTTCGCACGACGCATAACGAATATCGTAGTGGTATCCGTAGTCATCCCCCACTCTCACGATACGATCGGGATAGCGCAAATCGTTCTGCAACTTGTCTCCGAAATATTGATCGTCGATCAGATAGGGGTCGATATCGTACAGTCCGGAGGCACCGAGCAGATCGTCGATCCGGTTGCTGGCCGTCATACGATCAGCCCGCACCCGCAAACCGCCGCTCAACGACAGAATCCGGGAAGGCGTATAGCTGAAACAACCGACAAGCTGTTGATTAAAATAGCGCCGCACGGCACTGCCCAACACATAGGCTGCGTCCAATGAGTCCCTGTTCCGATTGATGGCATACAGCTCCTCCCACGCGATCTGAGTCACCTTCGGATCGCGCGACCGCCACGCCTCGAGTACCGCCTCGCTCACCTGCGGATTATCAAAATAGCTCGGCAAATAACGGTAATAATCGGGAGTCGGAGAGTTCGCATCGTACCAATCGAGCATCGACTGAGCGGTAGTTCCCCACAGTGCGGCATAACTTACGGAGACCTTCCATCGTTCGTCGGGCTGATAGTTCCATGTTGCAAGGGCCATCGGCTGGGTATTGTCCCGAACACGGGAAGAGCGTTCACGCCCCTGCTGATAGCCCCAAGCCGGATTGTAAAGCAGATCTCCCGTTGCATCGAACGCCTCCTGCACCGATGCACTTCTCAATCCGCGCTCGGTCGGGGCCACAAGGAACGACACCGACAGACTGCTACGTTTCCCCAAACGTTTGGAAAGCGACAGCGTGAGCGACCAGTCATCGGCATAAACGCCTCCGACGTGACGGTCACGTCCCCAACGACGCGACCCGGCAGCGAGGACCGCCCAGCCACCCTCCATCTCGCCCGTCGTCGCACTCACCCGGAACCCATGCCGAAACCGACGGTCGGTAAACATCCACCCAATGCGGGAAGAGAGGGGCTCATCCAAAGGATCGAGATAAAATTCACGGATCCCGCCCTCACTTCCTATGGAGGTAAAAGCCCGCGCAAACCCTTCAGTTTCGATCTCCCTCCCGGGCGTTTCGTTCAGAGCAGAAAGGATACCCCAAAACGAATTTCCGGTTACAGGGTCATACAGATCGATCCCATTCAGCGTCCTGCGGCTGAAACTCCAATCGTATCCCCGACGGGAATAGCGTACGAACGAGAAATTATACCGAGACATCGAGGCAAACGGCGAATCATAGGCAGTCAATGGGATAGAGAGTTGAGCCTCATCCATCATCTCTCTTCTTCCAAAATCGGATTCTGTTTCATCATCTACTCTCCAAAGTTCACAAAAAGAAACTGCGGCTCCTTGACCGTTAAGATCAACAGCCACACACCCAAATACCCCCAGAAAAAGGAAAAAACGCTCCAGCAACGACCACCATCTCACTCTATAAACACCTCCTACTATTCACACAAACTAATACACATCTTTTTATAACTAAAATTAATAGTTTAATCTGTTTTATGCAATTATTTCGTCTTTTTTTGGATATATTTTATTCATATATAATTATAAGGTCCGAAACTATAATAGCCTCGGACCTTATAATCAACAAATATTATTATAATTAAAATCTAATATTTATCCAACTGGGTTTTCAAATACCCTTTTTCTTTCCAGATGTTCTCGATCTTGCGGAACCGTTTGCGAAAATCTTCGTAATAGCGTTTATCGGCCGGGGTCCATCCACATTCGGCATAGGCGGCAATACGCGGGAAGACCTGATAATACAACCGATCGAGATTCGGCGTATATTCACCCCACATTTGGCAACCCGTTCCGAGAATCTTCACTTTATCCTCTTCAGCCAGACCGTCCGGAATAGGATTGAACGAATAGGCTTTTTCCAACGGGGTCACCTCATACGGATAGTCGAGGTAGGTAAAGAACCGATTGGAGTTAACCACATCATACCCTTTTTCGATCGCCTTATTCACCAGACTGATATCTCCATCCCAGAACTGAACAATCGTCCCCGGGGCGAGCTTCTCGGACTGGCTTGCCTGCACATGCGCTTCGCCACGTACGTTATCGCCCGTAATCTCGTTCCATCCGATCATACGACAACCTTTGGAGGCGAGGTATTTCGACATCCGGTTGATCGCCCACACCTGAAGGTCAGAGCAGGTCGGCAGGTTGTTCTCTTTCATAAAAGCTACGATCTCGGGCGAATTCTGCCAATGCGTATAGTTCGCCTCATCGCCACCGATGTGGACAATCTTCGAGGGGAAGAGCTCGACCACTTCATCGAGAATATCGTGCAAAAACTCCTCAACCTTCGGGTCGGTCACATCATAAAGATCTCCGTGAACCGGTTTCCCCTCCCTTTTGCTGCTCGATCCGATCCATGGATAGGCAACAATCGATGCTGAAGCGTGACCCGGCACCTCGATTTCGGGAATCACTTTGATACCCCGATCGTCGGCATATTGTACGATCTCCCGAATTTCGTCCTGCGTATAATAGGTCCGGTAGGGGAACAGGCTGTCCCACTGTTGCGGAGTCAGATCCATGTGGTCGAAATCGCGCTTCGAACCCACCTCCGTCAGCAACGGATACTTCTTGATCTCAATCCGCCAACCCTGATCGTCGACCAGATGCCAATGGAACGTATTCATCTTCAGACGTGCCATCTCGTCGAGCAGATTTTTCACCGTCTCGGCACCTTGGAAATGGCGGCTTTCATCCTGCATGTAGGCTCTCCACGAGAAGGCCGGTTTATCCGCAATAATACACGACGGAACTGTAACGCCGTCCGATCCAACACTCGTCAGCTGACGCAACGTTTGCAACGCATACAGCAAGCCAAAACGGGTATCAGCCTTTGCCACGATCTGCTCTCTGCGATTTCCCGGAGCTTTTACATATAATCCGTAAGCTTCGTCATTTCCCAATGAAGGAACCTCATTTAACTGAAAAACGATAGCCGCTTTCTTTGCCTTGGTAACATAAACCGGTTGGAATCCTGCTTCGGTCAGCACCTCGGTTACATACTCCTGATTCAGTCCGGCTTTCGGATCGAGATAGACTGCGGTCTCGCCACTCAATACGATCTCATCCTGAAATTTGGTAATCTTTTCCGGTTTGGGCAATACCTCAATGGTATTCTCCTGGGCCTGTACTCCTCCCACAAATAATAACACCGCTGCGAACAGCCCGATCAATTTTTTTCTCATAAAACGTTTTTTATAAATTAGGTAAATTAAGGTTTTCAACAAATTTCAAGATTCGATCAATAACGGATCACTGGTGTTTCGCCATCCCATTCCACTTCCCAGAAACGGATAAAATTACCGTTCATTTTCCATTTAAAAGCAGAAAAGATCAACTCTCCTTTGTTCTCGACAATTTCCCATCCAGACCACAAGCCGTCCGAAGGCCAGTTAAACGGGATCTCTTCCCATTTGTTGGACAACGGATCCTTGGTTTTACAGAGCACTTTGCCGTGCCCGCTAGTTGCAAACATGTAGTAGGTCCCGTCGTGTTCGAAAACGCGTGGACTCTCGGGAGTCGTAAACGTAATCAGTGCCGGACCTTTGTCCTCCCAATGAATCGCATCATCCGATGTTGCCAGACCAATGGCACCCTTTCCATCACTGGTCGTCACCATCGTAAACAACAGGAATTGGTCTTTGTAACGCAAGATATGCGAGTCACGGCAATCTTCCCATCCAGTCGGGTTACGCATTGCCCATTCAGGTGCGGTAAAGATCGGATTCTCAGGGCACCGTTCCCAGTTATACAAATCCTTGCTGGTCGCCAAACCGATACTCTGTTTGCCAAGATAGCGATCGTCGAACCCGGTATACACCATATAATAAGTCCCTTTGTACTTCAAGATCGAGGGAGCCGATACGACCTGTCCTTCCCACGTTCCGGGAATAACGGCCATAACTCGCGGGTGGTGCTTCCAATGTACCAGATCGGTCGAAGTTGCATGCCCAAACGCCTTTTCACTATTCGGCTCCTGCCAATCCTGCGTATCATTGGCTTCTCCCACATTATAAAACAGATGGAATGTCCGTCCCTCTTTAAAGACGAAATAATCCTTCATGTACTCTCCCTCTCGGGAAAACTCTCCGACCTGTCCGGAATTCTCGGATATCTTTTGCGGGCCCCGTGCTTCAAGCGAAGTTCCGATCAGACAAGCTACTCCGACCAACAAAGCACACAACCCTTTTATACGGTTATTTTTACACATAGCCGAATCATTAAACATTAAAAAACAATCTTTCCGAACTCTAGTTTTCAATAACAATCAGCACATCGCCTTCGAGAACGGAATCTCCTGTCGCCACCCGAATCTCGCGGACAGTACCCGCCTTATCCGAATCGACATTATTCTCCATCTTCATGGCTTCGAGGACCATAAGACACTGTCCGACGGAAACCGTATCACCCACTGCAACACGTATATCCATAATCACACCGGGTAGAGGACTCTTAATGGTTCCGCCCGCCGCCGCAGACTGAGCAGCCGGTGCGGCGGATGCCTGTACCGCCGGAGCCGATACGGCAGCCGGAGCTGCAGCAGTCGACTGTTTTGCCTTGGGCTCTTCGCCGACGGCCACTTCATACGGTTTCCCGTTGACCTCGACATCGGCACGAACCCCCTCCATGCCTTTGATCACGACCCGATAATCGTTTCCGTTTATCTTTAAATTATACTCTTTCATACTTTTTTCGTTTAACACGTTACACTCCTTGCGTTGAAACGCTACGACCACCGGCGATTCCGCTGCGGCATCGGCGTCATCGCAAAGCGTTTGCTGCTCCACTCCGACTTTGCCGTACGGGACTGCATAGCCAATCCCTTTGCCGGATTTTTCACAGCCTTGCACTCGGTTTCATACAACTGCAACGCTACGGCGATTGCGGCAGCCACCTCTGCCTCCTCCATTCCGGAGCGACGGCCCGAGAATAATCTACACAAAAACCCTTTCATCGCTACAACGGAATATTCGAATGTTTCTTCGGAGGATTCGACATTCGCTTATTTACCAATGATTCCAATGCCCGAATGATCCGGAAACGGGTATTACGCGGTTCGATAATATCATCGATATAACCGAATCGGGCTGCAACGTATGGATTCGCAAGTTTATCACGATATTCGGCCTCACGGCTGGCAATGAATTCCGCTTTCTCTTTTTCATCCTCGATAGCGGCAATATCTTTAGAGAGCAACACTTCGATCGCTCCTTTGGGACCCATAACGGCAATCTCGGCAGTCGGCCATGCGTAGTTAATATCGCCACGCAGATGTTTCGAGCTCATCACACAATAGGCACCGCCATAGGCTTTACGCAGAATGACGGTAACTTTGGGAACTGTCGCTTCGCCGTATGCAAAGAGCAGTTTTGCACCATGCACGATAATTCCTCCGTATTCTTGCGCCGTACCAGGCAGGAATCCGGGTACGTCGACAAACGTCACGATCGGAATATTGAACGCGTCGCAGAAGCGGACAAAACGTGCTGCTTTACGCGAAGCGTTGATATCCAGCACTCCGGCCAGGAATTTCGGCTGGTTCGCAATGATTCCGACGCTCTGTCCGTTGAATCGGGCGAAACAGGTTACGATGTTCGGAGCAAAGCGGGGCTGGCTTTCCAGAATATCTCCGTTATCAACCACTGCACGGATTACATCCAATACGTTGTACGGTTTGTTCGGATTGTCAGGAATGATATCGTTGAGCACATCATCCATCCGTTCAATCGCATCGGTACACTCCACACGAGGAGCATCTTCCATATTGTTCGACGGCAAGAAACTCAACAGTTTACGCAACAGCTCGATTCCTTCCTCTTCTGTATCCACGGCAAAGTGAGCGACACCACTCTTGGTGGCGTGTATCGATGCGCCGCCCAGCTGTTCTTGCGACACCTCTTCTCCGGTCACCGTCTTCACTACCTTCGGTCCCGTCACAAACATGTAGCTGTGACCTTGATTCATCAGGATAAAATCGGTCAAGGCCGGCGAATAGACCGCACCTCCGGCACAAGGTCCGAAAATAGCGGAGATCTGAGGAATCACTCCCGAAGCAAGGATATTGCGTTGAAAAATCTCAGTATATCCCGAAAGGCTGTTTACCCCCTCCTGAATACGGGCACCGCCCGAATCGTTGATTCCGATCACCGGAGCACCGTTTTTCATGGCCATGTCCATCACTTTGCAGATCTTTGCGGCAAACGTTTCGGACAACGATCCTCCAAACACCGTAAAATCCTGAGAAAAGACATAGACCTGACGGCCGTCGATCGTTCCGCGTCCGGTCACTACTCCATCCCCGAAGTAGGTCTCCTCTCCGAGTCCGAAGTTATTGCAACGATGTTCCACAAACATATCGAACTCCTCGAACGAACCTTCGTCAAGCAACATTTTAATCCGTTCGCGTGCCGTCTTTTTTCCTTTTTTATGTTGGGAATCGATCCGTTTCTGACCGCCTCCGAGTCTCGCCTTCTCGCGATACTCCATCAACTCCTTGATTTTATTTTGAATCTCGCTCATTTTCTTTCGGTTTTAAATTTCACTTGTTTTTATCCTCACACAGTTCGGTCAACACGCCGCCTGTGGATTTGGGATGCAAGAAGGCAATGCTCAAACCCTCTGCGCCCCCACGAGGTGCCTTATCAATCAACTGTATACCGTTAGACTCACACTCTGCCAACGCCTGTTCAATTCCCTCAACGGCAAAGGCAACATGATGTACTCCTTCCCCCCGTTTTTCAATGAATTTTCCGATCGATCCCTCTGGTGAGGTCGATTCGAGCAACTCTATTTTCGTCTGCCCTACTTTAAAGAAAGCAGTACGCACCTTCTGATCAGCTACCTCCTCAATATTGTAGCACTTGGTTCCAAGCATTTTTTCCCAATAAGGAATTGCGGTATCCAGACTTTTAACAGCAATACCTAAATGTTCAATGTGAGATACTTTCATAACGGTTCAGTTTTTTAGATTAGTAACTATGTTTCTTTTTTTGATTTCGACAGAGATGTTTTCCACTCCTACACCACCAGCCGCCGTGTCACAGCACACCGTTTCATCACCCACACGACTATTGCACTGATTACAAACGCCGAGCAGGCCATACATACGATGCGCAAAAAATAGGGCATCGCTCCGAACATGGCGAAACAATCGTATGCTATATGCACGAAAATAAAGTGACACAAATAGATACCGAAAGTCAACGACGCCAAATCGGCCAACCAACGTGACGGTTTAAGATTCAACTTTCGAATAACGACGAACACCGCATAGGTCATCATAAAGACATTGATTCCGGTAAAATACCAAACAATCTCCAAATAAGCATAATTCCCGGGATAGAGTTTCTGTACCCAAACATAGCCCAATGCCGTAATCAGATAACCCACGACAAACATCGGCACAGTAATACAGAGCGTTTTCCGCCAGCTCCATGCAGGCGGATATAGCACCAGATAATGAGCAAGAACCAAATATCCGATAAATCCGGAAACATAATAAAAAGTTCCGTACAGATTCCAATCGCATTCACCGAAGAGTCCCATGTGGCCGTAATTTCCGGCATAACCGAGCATCGGAGCGAGCATTCTCAGATAGGGCATCAGCAGCGTAACGCCCCATACCCACAAGAAAAGCCGGATTTCCCGTTTCGTCGCACGCTCAAGCCAAGCACTCAGAATCGGTAGGATCAGATAAAGCCCAACCAACATGTAAAGATACCACAATGGTGTTGTATCAAAATTGAAATTAAAGATAAATGTATAGAGTTTGATACCGGTTGCCTGCGGTGTATATCCATCGGCCGGGAGCGCCGGATTCGCACTTTCCGGCTGAATATAATTCAAATAGACAAAAAAAAGGATGGGCAAGGCGATCGACCAAAAGATTAACGGAACGATAATCCGACCTATTCGTTTCCGGTAGAAATTGGCCATACCACTCTGCACGGGCAGCAGCAGGACTCCCGTCATCATAACGAACAACGGCACACTCGAGCGCACCAAACTTCCGGAAAACACTCCGGCCAGAAACGAAGCTCTATCTTGGTCGAACTGGGCTACAAACGGATCACAGCAGTGGGCAAATACGACCATGAAGCACGACACCACACGCAACAGATCGATCCACCCGATCCGTTCGTCCTGCCGCAACATCAAACCCGATCCGTTCATGTCCATACATCTTAATCCCTTCCTGCGAAATTAATATTTTTTTTAAGAAATTACAATCGGAATTCACCGTTCTCACACTCAATCTGGACAAAACGAACGCCATGTTGCAACTTTTCGACCGTCTGAACGTTTTATCTAAAAGAAATGATTATTTTTGTTAAAATTGTCCGCCTATGAAAAAGTTCGTTATCCTATTAGGCATGGTATTGCTCATGAGCAACACTCTTTTGGCCCAAAAACTGATCATTGGCGTCAAAGCCCCCGATCTAAAAATCAAAGAGTGGATCACCGACCAACAACCGAATAGTGGGAAGCCCACGTTGATCGAATTCTTTTTCTCGCGCAGCGAACCGAGTTGCCGCAGGCTGACCGTTATGGATTCTTTCGCAAAAAAATACGGAGACAGCCTTAATGTAATCGTTATCGCCTGTGAGCCTAAAGAACGGGTACTCAAGGCTACTGAGAAATATATTTTTGCGGTCGGACTGGACACCGACAACAAAACATTTTCTGCCTACGGAGCAGAATTCGTTCCTTTCGGGGTCCTGCTCGACGATAAAAATAAAGTCCTTTGGTTTGGAAACTCTTCGAAATTCGGAGACCAAGAGTTACAAGCCGCCTTATCGAAAAAATAGATTCCAGACCTCCTGATTCATCCGATTAAAAACGCTTCGCCATGTATAGTTCTCTTCGCCGGTTATCTTTCCTCATAACTTTCCTCTTCGCCGTTCTTTCGCATTCCGAAATTTTCGGACAGGAAACTACCGACAGTACAGCTGCCGTTTCGCCTGCCACCGCATTGGAAAGCTACCTGCATAACGGTGATCTTACCTATCGATGGGAAGTAATCGAGACAACACAAACAGCTGGAATTACGACCTACCACCTTCTGTTGACCTCTCAAACGTGGAGAGGAATAGCTTGGACACATCAGCTTTCGGTTTTTGTTCCTGCGGAGATCGCCCACCAGGGTGCGCTTCTGATGATTACCGGAGGGTCCAACAGCAATGGAACTCCCGATTGGGTTGGAGAAACCGGAGAACATTACTTGCTGTCACAGATCGCCAAGAAGAGTCATGCCGTCACGGCCCTGGTCCGTCAAGTCCCCAACCAACCGCTGTTCGACAGCCTGCAAGAGGATCCTTTAGTCGCCTATACGTTATACAACTACATAAAAGACGGCGATATGACATGGCCGCTGCTATTTCCGATGACCAAAAGCGCCGTCCGTGCCATGGATGCCGTCACGGAGTTCTGCGCTGAAAAATTGCAGACCAAAATCAACAATTTTTTTGTTACGGGCGGCTCGAAACGGGGATGGACCACATGGCTTACAGCTGCCCAGGACGATCGGGTGATGGCTGCGGCACCGATGGTGATCGACATGCTGAATATACCGGCCAGTATGCTCTACCAAACTCAGGTCTTCGGTTCATACAGCGATCAGATAAATGATTATGACGAAGCCGGCGTTCTGCAACTGTTGGAGTCAGAACCCGGCAAACAGATCGTCCAGATGATCGATCCGTACAGTTATCGGAGTCAGCTCTGCATGCCGAAACTCCTGATTATGGCCACGAACGATCACTATTGGGTTACAGACAACGTAAAAAATTACATCGATTCGATTCCCGGTATCAACCGATTGCATTACATTCCGAATGCAGGACACGACATGAACGGAGGTGAAGAGGCGATGGAGACTGTCGGAGCCTTTTTCGCTTCACTGTTCTCGGATCGGATTTTCCCGATGTGTACCTGGACAAGCTCTGTACAAAATCATCACTTAAAGATCGAGGTAGACATGTCGCGTGAAGATTTGATCGGAGCCGAATTATGGAAAGCATCGGCTACATCCCGCGATTTCCGGCAATCGACATGGGCATCCTCACCCATTGAACTTCCGCAAGAAGGAAATCTTTTTCTCGAAATTCCATTGACAAATAAAGACTATGAGGCTTGTTATGTCAACCTAATCTATCAAGGGAAAGATGGAAAACCCTATAAAATCTCGACGCGGATTTTCATGACCGGAGAAGGAAAATTATTATAGTCTATTAAACAGGAAAACAGAATAAAAAAAGAGGGAGCTCATAACAGCCCCCTCTTTTTTTAACAGCTATATTTACCACCTCCTTTTTCAAGAGGATTTTCAATCACGTCTCACCTTTCAAAAAATAAAGGGTCTGACTTAAAACTTCAATCTCCAAGGGTCAGACCTGCTCCTGATAAATCAAACTACCCTGCTGCCTGCAATCGCTTGCTGTTCTCGTTTTCAAGCCGACTTTTCACATAGGCAGCCGTGATCCGCAACGACTTGCGATCGGCCTGTCCAGGAAGTTCATACATGCTGTCCATCATGATCGTCTCACAAATCGAACGCAATCCGCGAGCTCCCAAACGATACTCTATCGCCTTATCCACGATATAATCCAACGCCGCATCGTCGAAGGTCAACTTGATGCCATCCATCTCGAACAGTTTAACATACTGACGGGTAATCGCATTTTTCGGCTCGGTCAAAATCGAACGCAACGCCGCCCGATCGAGCGGTTCCAGATAGGTCAAAACGGGAACCCGGCCGATCAGCTCGGGAATCAATCCGAATGCCTTTAAATCCTGCGGCATTATATACTGCATTATGTTCTCCTGATCGATCCGCTCTTTCCGCAACTGACCGTATCCGACCACCTGCGTATTGAGACGTTGTGCGATTTTTTTCTCAATGCCATCAAAAGCTCCTCCACATATAAACAGGATATTGGACGTATTCACCTGGATGAATTTCTGATCCGGATGCTTCCGACCTCCTTGAGGCGGAACATTCACAACCGTGCCTTCCAATATTTTCAACAGGGCTTGTTGTACACCCTCTCCTGAAACGTCCCGCGTAATGGAAGGGTTATCACTTTTACGGGCAATCTTATCAATTTCATCAATAAAGACAATACCCCGTTCCGCCTGCGCCACATCATAGTCAGCCACCTGCAACAACCTCGACAAAATACTCTCGACATCCTCTCCGACATATCCGGCTTCGGTCAACACCGTCGCATCGACAATCGTAAAGGGCACCTTCAACAATTTGGCAATCGTCCGGGCCATCAGTGTTTTACCGGTTCCCGTAGGCCCCACCAACATGATATTCGATTTATCTATCTCAATCTGACGGTCGCCAGCCGACTCATGCAACAGTCTTTTATAATGGTTATAAACAGCCACCGCCATACTTCTCTTGGCTCGATCCTGTCCGATAACATACTCATCCAGAAACGATTTGATCTGGGTCGGTTTAAGCAACTCTTCCATTTTGAAATTCGGGGCTTTCCGTCGGTTTCGTTCCATCGTCTCTTCCAAAATGACATGTCCCCGTTCGATACACTGATCGCATATATGACTGCCATCCTCTCCATCGAACATAACCGCTACCTCCGTGCGAGGTTGCCCGCAAAACGAACAATAATCGACTCGTCTTCCGTTTTCTTTCTCCATTTCCTTTATTTCTTCGTATTGACAATGACCCCGACACTCGCCGACAGCCATTGTGTTTGTGTCAGTTTTGTCTCAAATAAAATTCTCTATTTTTTCTTGCGGGGCGTCAACACCTCGTCGATCAGTCCATACTTCATCGCCTCCGGAGCCGTCATCCAATAATCCCGATCCGCATCTTTTTCAATTTTCTTGATACTCACTCCGGAATGTGTCGACAAAATCTCATAAAGCTCCTGTTTGGTCCGCAAAATTTGACGAGCCGTAATCTCTATGTCGGAGGCCTGTCCCTCGACTCCACCCAACGGCTGATGAATCATCACCCGGGCATGCGGCAACGCCGAACGTTTACCCTTCGTACCAGCCGTCAACAACACGGCCCCCATGCTGGCAGCCAATCCCGTACAGATCGTTGCCACGTCGGCGCTGACCAACTGCATGGTATCATAAATCCCCAGTCCAGCCGTCACGGAACCACCCGGTGAATTGATATAAATCTGAATATCCTTATCGGGATCGGTCGACTCCAAAAACAACAGCTGTGCTTGAATAATATTCGCGACATCATCATTGATTGGACATCCAAGAAAAATGATCCGATCCATCATCAATCGCGAGAATACATCCATCGCCGCAACATTCATCTGTCGCTCCTCGATAATGGTCGGCGAGATCGAATCCCGCACTGCCGAATTAAACCGATGGAGGGCCAAACTGCTGATGCCGACATGTCCCATCGCAAACTTTTCAAATTCACTTTTTCCCATAATTTTTTATGATTTGTTTCCTTATACAAGAAACTATGTTTCGTTATCTCTATTTTACTGTTCTTTACAAAACCTGAACCAAAATATCCGATCGCACCGAACGCTTCCACACACCATCGCTCTCACCGTTCCTTTACCTGACATCCGCTCTACGAATCACAGAAACAACCGGACAGTGGTCCGAAAGTTCAGACGGAATGACACGGGTCGATTCCAGCACCCACGCAGAGGATGGATATCCAAACAGATAATCGATCTTTACTGTCGGATGACCCGATGGATAAGTCGGCTCCTTACCGGTCAATACGCTCCAACATCTGCACATTCTGCGAATCTCGGAAGCTTTCGGTTTGGCATTGAAATCTCCCCCGAGCACCAACGGATACTCACACGTCTCTGCCTCCTGTATCACCGCTTCAGCCTGCATCAAGCGGCTCTCTTTGGTCAACGCCCAATGGGTCGACACAAATGCAACCGTATCATTTCCCACCTCACACAAAGCCACAAGCAGCGCTCTCGGCTCTTCCTCCTTCGTCGCCTGGGGCAGCATGACTTTCTTAACTTCTACATAGGGATATGCCGACAAAATACCTATCCCATACCATCCTCCGGCATGCGGAATCGTCTTTCCATACAAAGGGAACATTCCGGTCCGCAAGCCCAACTCCGTCGAAAAATCCTTATCGTGCTGGTGGTTGACCCCGTTCCTACGGGTACGACAATCGACCTCTTGAATTGCGACAAAATCAGGTTGTTCCGACCGGATCAACTCAGCCAGTTCTTCGAGAGAAGCCCGCTCTCCAAAACGTAGATTATACGTCATCACTTTCAGCCGCAAAGTATCTCCGCCCCATAACGGCGAAAAACCGAACAATATGATTACCGAAAACAAAAACGTCAGGACACCTCTCATCGCATCTATTTTGTACATAAAACCGTTTGCAAAGATAACGCATTCATCGGGAAAATACGGTTCTTTTTTATCGGTTCGACCTTTGACTTAAGTACACATAGCTTCTCCATCACAAACCGACTCGGGCAAACCTCCGAATTATTGTTCCTTTCAAACTTCTCTCCGATATCGTTCAATGCTCTACCCGCTTATATTTCAGCAGAACGGACTCTCTCGGTTGCTCTGTCTTCAAAACAAATCCTTTTGCCAATGCTGCGCCATTATAGGTCTCGCGTATCCCCGTATCGACATTAAACACTTCGTAATCGGCCGCCGCATCCAATCCGCCACAACACACGGTTAAGCTCTCTTGTTCGCAATGCTGACGGCAGAATGCTACAATAATCCCCTGATCCTTCTCGGGTAGGTGCAACTGATAGGCCAGCCATACCGAATCGGACGTCTGGTCCCCGATTCCGGTCAACGGATAGTAATCGCCATAATAGTAGGGTTGAATATCCCGATACTCGTGAATCAGTTCCTGCATATCCAGAATCGACTCGTCGGGATCGGTAATTTTCCAGTTATAGATCAATGTACTGCTCAAACTCGAACGGAACGAATAAGGATCGGTCTGCAGGATTCCGGTACCGTGCACCGGCAAAAAGAAGTTCAGCCCGTAGGTATGGCACTGATAGCCATCCGGATCATCGTAGTGGTAGTAATCGCTCCGCCACAACGGGGCACTCCGTCCGATCGTCTCCAGATCGATCCGCTTGCCACCACTGGCACAATTATCGATCAACATATTCGGGAACCGTTCAAGCAGATAGTCCCAAAAGGCATACAGCCCCTCCACATGACGGATCTCCTTGATCCCCGAACGCCCCGGTTCATCGTACTCCCGCCAGTAACGGTCTGGCTGTATGTTACAATCCTGACGATAATAGTCAATGCCGTTCTCCTCAATCATATCACCGATATACTGACAGAGCCACTTGCATGCCTCAGGGTTTCCAAGATCGAACAACAGGTAATCCGTATCGGGATCGGACGAAAGTTCGAGCATCCACTCGGGATGTTCGACCGCCCACTGGGTCCCTTTGATAACCCGTTCGGGCTCGAACCAAACCATAAATTTAGCCCCGACCCGATGAGCTGCATCCGCCACAGGTTTCAGCCCCTCAGGGAACCGCGTCGTATCGACCGTCCAGTTTCCCGTCGTATTCGCCCAACTCTTCCCGTTCAGGTAGTCGGAGGCACCGGTGTGCCAACCCGCATCGAGCCAAAACACATCGGGAATCAGACCAAACTGGGCATAACGGTGAATCAACGCAACAGCCCAGTCGGCCGTTATACAGGAGTATTCGGTACAGGGAGCCGGATCACGATAGTTAAATCCGCTACACAACGGATATTCAGCGAATTTCCCGTCGATTTTTCTGGAGTGGTGTGCCAGAACAAAACGACGGAACTGATTGTGCCCTGTCATGCGGTCTGCCCCTTGCCAGAACATCAGGCAGATACTCGGCGTACGGATCTCCTCTCCGGGATAAAGGTAAGTTTCGAGATTTTCCATCCCCGCTTCAAAGAGCATACTGTTTTCGTTCCGGTTATCCAAACGGGCAAACCACGTTCCCGTCCATCCGATCCCCACCATAATCCCCTGCTCCGCCGGAGATTCTATATTAAAAAACGGGAAATTTCCTTCCGAAGAACGCCCTCCGACCGGTTTGATCGTCAACGAGTCTCCGCTCTGGAAAACTCGGGTACGGGGATGATAATCGGATTTCGAGATGTGGTTTCCTTCGGCATAATGCAGCTTGAACGGGCCGCTTTCAGTATACCGGAACTCGGCATCCACCGTCTTGACTTGTGACAACGTAGCCGAATTTTGCGCCGACGTATTTTTAAACCGGAGCAACCACTCCACCGCACCGAACTCTTTAAAACCTTTTACGCGACAAGAAACCACTAATCCATCCGGACTCCGATAGGTATAAACTTTCTCGACAACGGAAGAGTCTCCGGACACCACATTTTCAACGCCGTAGCGCCACGACCGAATTACCCGATCCGAAGCGACTCCACCATAATCGAACGAAAATGGAGGGACCTTTCCTCTGGCAAAACGGGTATTGATCCACCGGTCGACATCTACGCTTTTGTCCGTCATATCGATCCGCACCTGAGCCGTACTCCATATCGGACCCAACAGACAAAACAAACAACCAATCATCCGACAGCACACCAGCTTCCGGAACGATATTCTTTCGGGAATCTTCATCACACGTACAATAAGAATATTTTCCAGGATTACACTCATTTTAACAAATATATGAAATTCAACTGTTTAAAACAAGTCTCAAAGAAAGATAAACCATAAATCAGATTCGCAATCGGTCGATTCGGATTGCTTGTTGTAGCATACCACTATCCTGCCTCCGTGTTACAATTAAACCTATCAATTCCCCCTCTCTCTTTCGTCTTTTATATAGTCGCGAAGGAAAACGAAACAAAATTCCTATTGATTTACACCTTCTATTCACAAAGAAAAGAGACAATACGACAGACTGTACGTATCATCCTACCAGATACTCAGCCTCATTAAAAGGCTCGAAACGACACCCATAAGGAACATAAAGCGGATGACGGGGATTCCGCTTGGCCGTCAACATTCCGATCTGCAAACGCCTGCCCCGATTCATCCTAAAAATCCCGAAAAGATCCCGTGCACACTGCTTTAAATAGGGACGAACCGCCACTCCATCTCCCCATGCTGCCCAGATATCAGTATCGGGATATCTCGCGATAACTTTCTGCACGATTTGCAGACTTTCCTGATGCATCTCTTCATCCAGACAGACCGCAAGTTCCTGTTTATCGGTCGCCCGTTCCGAAGAGAGGTTCAGAATGATCAAACCGTCATATCCGGCTCGCTCGGCGAATCCCATCATTTTGCGTACTGTCGGATCGGGATGTACCTCATTCGCTGTACTCGGATTCAATCCTACGACAATCAACGGATGCTTTCCGGCCAGTTCAAGAACAAATCGGTGATCACCTTGCGCCTCTCCTGTCTGTACACAACATATCGGTTGATAAATCATCTGTTCTACCCCACAACCTTTAGTTCAAAAACTTTCCAACAAAATTATCATAAAAAACCAAAATGAAGATAAAACAAAGAGAAAGCCCAATCTCTCTCCCCCAAAACAAAAGGACCGATATAGCGTATTAATGACGCTATATCGGTCCTTTTTATTAACAGTTCAGGAGAATCAAACTACACCATTCCTCCCCCTCACTGTATATTGCTACTTTTCTACAAATTCTAATCGGTCAATTCCGAAAGCTCCTCCATTAGTAGCAGAACCTGGGACCTCTTTAACAATAACCTCCAGTCGATTTTCTCCCTTTTCGACAGTTACATCCCCGAGATTCACCTTTTTCATGCTTAACCGCGCATTATAAAGATTTAAATCCTTATAAATTACACGACCATTAAATACCAAATCCACCGTACAATAATCCGAAGCAATAAGACAATCTGCAATCAAGGCACAATCCATCGTCCGATCACTCCGGAACGTCAAAAACAATTTGTTCTCTTTTTGTAAGCCGAACCAAAATAATTGCATTCCTTGACTCAACGGTAACGGAAGATCATACTGGTAATAAATATTTCCACCAGCGACGGAATCGACCACCAAATTCTCGCCCTCGATCGCCATAGTTATTTTATCACTCATAATATCACTGCGCTTCAGGGCGACTTTCCGTTCGACACTAACTATATCGGGTTCAATATTGGACGTACCACCCGGTAACATGTAATAGAATGTCGTGGGTGCATAATCCATATAGCCCCGTCCCCAGTGCCACAATTCCATATCAAACTCGATCGACTTAGTAAACGGGATTCCATCCAACGATCTCAAACGTGTATTGGCTGTAAACGCCGGAGCAAAGCTACCATTTCCACAAGGTTGTGCGATAAATGGATGATCGGTAAAGGTTGCCGGCATACACCATGCATAGCCATAATAATCCTCTGATCCGGTTCCAATATGAGACGGAAATGTTTCTCCATCGACATAAACTTTTTCATCTCCTTCACCCCACCAAGTATAGGAATGGTTGAACAGTGCTATCCCATCGCCCATATATACGCCTTTACCAGAGAGTGTAACAAAATTTAAATCAATAGCATCCGCCTCATTCACCCCGGGAGTCGCTCCTGGTGTATAGATTTCATCATATTGATGCCACGATGCCCCAAAATACATAGACCGTTCATCCCATTTCCACGAAGAATACTCCGCAAAGGCATCGGTGATGGCGATCGTTTGCGATCCATAATTATGCAACGTAATCTCACACTTTTCACGGAAAGGCATAACCCAGAAAGAACTCATCCGCCCCTCATTGTCTACCGATGTATACCACGTATTGGTATAGAGCTTGCGAGGCCCAGTACCGAAAAAATCACCAACCGGTGCCCACACGGTCCGTTCTCCATCAAACGCTATCTCCAACACTACTGACCTCAAGGCCTGCTCAATCTCCGGTGCATCTATTTTCATACTCAGACAACGAATCGCTTTTGTCCCAGTAATGGTAAATGTCTGCTCACTACGAGGCGCTAACTCCGTACTGAGACCCTCTTTGTTCAATTTAACTTTCGACAATCCCCGGTCCTTCTCTTTAAGCTGACTCAGCGTTTTTTCAATCAGAGCTTTATTCTTTTCAATCTGTTGTGCAGAATAAGAAATCACCTGCGTTCCCGGTTCATAGGTTCGGTAATTGATATTATAATAGACCGCTTCATGTCCATTTAAGGCACCGGGGTCATCCTCGGATAAAGCTTCACTTTCGTAGGTGATTTTACACCGTTTCGAATAGGGGATCGGGAAATAGAGATTATGTCCGCGCTGTTCATAAGGCGTTGCCTCGGAAACCGAAGCCGCAAGCGGATAGCCTGACACCAAGTTACCACTGATTATATCAAATGCCTTGCCTTCAATAACCGGAGTAGTCATGTCATCTATATAAATACGCAAAATACCTTTCCCGCAATTCGGTCCGGCAAATGTCGTCCAGAATCGCACAATCGCTCCGGGTCCTTGTGCATCAGCCATGACATATTCCGTTCGGCCATTACTTTTGTCTACTCCGTAAAATTGCGACCGGTCCCAATTCGCAAACCACCCCGGTTGATCTCGGGCTACGGTCGCTCGGTCATAGCTACTGAACTGCGCACAGGTAAATGACGGCATCGGGAAACGGGCCTTCTCTTCCCGATCCACCATCTCTTTAAGCAAAGTTTCGATGGAAACCACCTCTTTTGCCCCTCCTGTCAAAGGCAAAAGCAGAATAATCATCAACAACCAATGATTGATACGTTTCATAATTCAAACAGTTTTATGGTTAGTAAAGTTGTTTCTTTCCAAAACATATGAGATAATACGACTCTATACTTATAACGAAAATCACAAGGACGGACGTTTAATCAGTGTTGTAGGAATGTAGGTCTGTATTTTTTTCTTAGTCCTGATAAACCCGGCAGCTACTTCGCCCATTCTGCGAAAATCGGTAGATATAGCAGCAATACCGTTATCTATGATCTCCAACATTGGCTCGTCATTAAATACGACAACTCCTACCTCCTTACCCAATCGATATCGTTTCCGACGGACCGTCTTAACGACATCGATCAAATCCGCATGCTTTACGATAAGCAAAGCCGTCCCCGCCTCGATCTTTTCCTCTCCCACGACAGGTACAATCTCATAATCCATACGAAAATCACGGCAGAATTGTTCAAAATAAGGAATACAGCTTGACGGATGTTCGGTTTTATCGGGATACACAAACACCAGTTTTTTATATTTTCGAAATAGCTCTACACCATCACTCAGACAATCATACAGCGTCGAATCAAACCCCTGACACACATAGGCAAACCTCTCTTTTTCGAACTTACCGAAATCGAGCAACATCACTTTATTTGCGTCCAACTCGTCAAGAATTTCGGAATATCGGTCATTGCAATAATTCATGATCAAGTACGCATTGTACCGTCCGACACTGTCGAGAATAATCTTATTGAATTTTTCTTCGTTGTAATCGTGGAAATAGAGGTCAATTTTGTAATTCAAGGGTAAGTTTTGCGTCAGCGCCTGATGAAGTTCGCATTTATACGGACTATATATATCCAACAGCAAAAGTATTTTGTTGATCCCGTTACACACATAATACCCTTTTGTCGGGGTCGAATCAACAACTCCTTTCCGCTTCAATTCGCCGAACGCTTTAAAAACCGTATCCCTCGAAACGTTATACATTTTACTCAATCGGTTGATCGAAGGCAATGGTTCCCCTTCACGATATTCGTTGTTCGAAATTGCCTCACTGATGGCATCTGCCAACTGTTTTACTTTCGATATTTGCTGTGTAAATTTCAATTCCATGTCGTTGTCTGTCCTGTGCTGTGCTGGTCTGAATTCAACGTAAAAACTAAACTTTTACTATTTTAATTTATTTTTCATCAATGAAAATGAATATAATAACTAATGATTTCCGAATCTCCGACTACTCGTATCCAACATCTCGTAGTTATAGATATGGAGAGAGACGCTGAGTAACTAAAACAATCTGAATAAATAGAAGAAAAAGAGTTACGAACTTCTTTCATAACTCTTTTTCAACACCCTCTATCGTCGGGGTACCAGGATTCGAACCTGGGACCCCCTGCTCCCAAAGCAGGTGCGCTAACCGGACTGCGCTACACCCCGTCGGCCCCGGCGTAAGATCCGCCGGACGGAGTGCAAAGATAATACCTTTTCTTCGATTTGCAAATATTTATTGCAAACAAATCTATCATGCTGTAAAATGTTAAAATAAATTTGGTATCTTCGTCCTGACCGATACAACCTACGAAGATGGAACATTTTGAAGACCAACACGGCAAAGAACACGACAGCGCACTCTCCGTCAATCGGGGCGTTTCACAACCTCCTGCGGTAAATCCACACTTTCGCCGGGTAAAACGGCATCGTCTCTCCACAGATGAATACATGAAGGGGATCCTTGAGGGAAACATCACTATACTATCACAAGCCATTACCCTTGTCGAAAGCCTGTTACCCGAACACTACCATCAAGCGCAAGAGATCATCGAGCGTTGTCTGCCCCACTCGGGCCGATCGATCCGGATCGGCATCACGGGAGTTCCGGGGGCTGGAAAGTCGACATTCATCGAGGCAATCGGCAACATGGTGACCCGACTCGGACACAAACTCTCGGTCTTGGCCATCGATCCGAGTTCGGAGCGCAGCAAGGGCTCTATTCTGGGTGACAAGACCCGAATGGAGACCCTCGTCCACAATCCCGACGTCTTCATCCGTCCCTCCCCGTCGGCCGGTTCGCTCGGCGGTGTGGCCCGCAAGACCCGAGAGAGCATCATCCTTTGCGAAGCTGCCGGCTTCGACGTGATTTTTATCGAGACCGTGGGTGTCGGACAATCCGAAACGGCCGTTCATTCGATGGTCGATCTGTTTCTGCTGCTGCAGATCGCCGGAGCCGGCGACGAGCTGCAAGGCATCAAACGGGGCATCATGGAGATGGCCGACATGATTGCGATCAACAAGGCCGACAGCGGTAACGAACGTCGTGCAGAAGTTGCCCGAAGCCATTTCGCCAATGCGCTGAATCTTTTTCCAATGCCCGATTCAGGCTGGAAACCCAAAGTCTACACATGTTCTGCTGTCGAAGGCAATGGACTTCCCGAAATCTGGAACGGCATCGAAGACTTTTTAAAGTTCACGAAACAAAACGGATATTACCAACAGAACAGGAACCGCCAATCGAAATACTGGATGTACGAATCGATCAACGAGGCACTGCGCGAAAGTTTTTACCGGAACGAGCTAATCGAAAACGAGATCGAACGGTATGAACAGTTGGTATTAGCCGACCGGAAAAGTTCGTTTGTTGCGGCCAAAGAGCTTTTAACCCTCTATTTCGATTCGATCAAACGATAATTTTCAGCCGGTGCGTCATGAAGTATTGAAGAATGCCCCGGGCGATCAGAAACAACAAAAAAGCCGCCCACAGAGCATTATTCCCGATCACCGAGCGGAATCCGTAATAGACGGCAAAGAAGAGTGCGGTGGAGAGAAATACCGAGTCGCGCATCACGGCCGTGCGGGTTGCCCCGATCAGAATGCCGTCGATCGTAAACGGGATGAACGCGACGAGCGGAATCACGATCAGCCATCCGACATAGTCACCGGCTTCAGAAAGAATTACTGGGCTTTCAGTAAAGAGAGAGAGGACAGCCTTCCAGCCGAAAGTATAGATTCCCGTATAGAGCACAGCCACAACACCGCCCCAAACAAGCAACAACCGTACACATCGGTTGAGTGCCTGTACATTATGTGCACCCGTATAGCGACCGGCCAGTGACTCTCCCGCATAAGCAAAACCATCCATCAGATAGGAGAAGAGCGTAAAGAGCTGCATCAGCAACGTATTGACGGCAAGCATCGTATCGCCCATTCCGGAAGATGCGGAGGTAAAAAACGTGTAGACGACAACGATGCACGCAGTACGCAGAAATATGTCACGATTGATTTTAAAGAAGGCGAGCAGAGCATCCAGCTTCAGGCACTCGCGAATCCGGATATACCGCAGAAAACGTCGATAATAAACGCCCCACAAAATAATGGAGAGCATCAAACCGCTGTACTGTGCAACGACAGTTCCCCACGCTACACCTACAATCCCCCATCCCAATCCCAAAGCAAACCAGAGGCAGAAAATCAGATTGACGACATTGACCCCGATCGAAATGTACATCGGGAAGCGCGAATTCTGCATACCGATGTACCAGCCATGGAAGGCAAACATCGAGATCGTTGCAGGAGCCGCCCAGATCCGGGCATAAAAATAGTCTGCCGCATAGCTCATCGTATGCGGCGTACCGTCCATGAGCAGAAATACCGCATGTCCCACCGGTCGTCGGAACACCACCAGCAACAGTGCAGCCGCCAGAGCCAAGATCAGGGCTCGTACGAACACGGAAGCGATCTCCGTAAAGTTTCGCGCACCGTACGCCTGAGCCGTACATCCGCTCGCTCCCATACGCAAGAAAGCGAAGTTCCAATAGATGAAGTTGAAAACCGCTGTTCCGATGGCGATGCCCCCGATTAACGAATCATCTCCGAGATGACCTACAATAGCGATATCGACCAGTCCCAACAACGGGACCGTAATGTTTGAGATGATATTCGGTAGTGCAAGTGCTAAAATCTTCCGGTTCATCGCTTTTCGATAAAATCGGCCGCCCGATCGGCACAACGCTCCCCATCGATTGCTGCCGAAATGATTCCTCCGGCATATCCTGCCCCTTCACCAGCAGGAAAGAGTCCTTCGAGTTCGGGGTGCATCAGGGTCACCGGATCACGGGGAATCCGCACGGGGGATGAGGTCCGCGACTCGACCCCGACCACCAAGGCCTCACGAGTCACAAAGCCGCGTATCTTGTGTCCAAACGCAACGAAACCGCTCCGCAACGCATCCGAGACAAAATCGGGAAGCCATCGATCCAACCGCGAGGGAACCACACCCGGCACATAGGAACATCGCGGCAGACCTACTGATTTTTTCCCTGCCACAAAATCCGCCAAGCGCTGAGCCGGAGCCATCTGCGCCGTTTCGACCTGAGCGTAGGCCGTCTCTTCAACCATCTGTTGGAAACGAAGTCCCGCCAGCTCGCCAAAAGAGGGGCGCAAATATTCGAAATCCGAGAGCCGAACCTCGGTAACGATTCCCGAGTTGGCAAACACCGAATTCCGTCCCGACGGCGACATCCCGTTCACGACGGACTCTCCGGCGCGGGTCATGGCCGGCACAATAAAGCCGCCCGGACACATACAAAACGAATAGACCCCACGTCCGCCGCACTGTGCAACCAATGAATAGGCCGCAGCTGGCAAGTACTCTCCCCGTTCGGGCATGTGATATTGCGCAGCATCGATCAACGCCTGCGGATGCTCGACCCGTACGCCCAAAGCAAACGCTTTGGCCTCAAGCCGCACACCCTGCGCATACAACATTTCATATATATCACGAGCCGAATGCCCTGTGCCAAGAATAACGGCCGCCCCTTCGACCTGCGTATCGCCGAACCGGACACCGGTCACTCGCCCCTGCTTGACACACAAGCCCGAAACTTTCGCTCCGAAAACGATCTCTCCCCCAGCTTCCGTAATCGTCCGCCGCATGGCTGAAATAATTCGCGGCAGCCGATCGGTCCCGATGTGCGGACGCGCGTCGTACAGGATCGATTCGTCGGCTCCATGAAACCGGAAAACCTCGAGAGCCTTCCGGAAATCGCCCCGTTTTTTCGATCGGGTAAAAAGTTTTCCGTCCGAAAAGGTTCCGGCTCCGCCCTCTCCAAACGCATAGTTCGAATCGGGATCGACCGGACCGTTGCGGTTGATTCGGGCAATATCCCGTTTCCGTGCCGAAACATCTTTCCCGCGCTCAAGTACGATCGGACGATACCCCCGTTCAATCAACCTCAACGCCGCAAACAGACCGGCAGGACCCGAGCCGACCACCACAACGGGCGTAGCCCCTCCTACATAAGGATAGTCGAAATGGATTTCGGGAGGAGCCTGTTCGCCGTCTACATAGACCTGCACGCCCAGATTGACCCGCACGGCACGGCCACGCGCATCGATCGAACGCCGCACGACACGTACATAAGCAATCTGCGACTGCTTTACGGAAAGCCGACGAGCCACTTCCGGAAGGTAATAAGCCGAATCGGAAGCCTCTCGGGGAGACAAAACCAACGACAATTCAACAGGCATATCGACCGAAAATTCGAATTTAAGATTACGTAATTATCCCTTGTCCGTATATGGGAAAGTCTCTTTTACCATTGTCGAAAATCCACATTCGTACTGCCTTATCACTCCGTCAGACACGAGAGAGAACTCAGGTACAAGACTTTACTCCACACAGATGATCGTATTTCCAACACAATCTTGGGACAAAAATAGGCAAAACGTAAAAAATTCGTATATTTGTTTGATAGAATGAATCTTTTTACATCCTGACGCGGTATGAAAAACTTGGTTATTATTCCCACATACAACGAATTGGACAACATACGTCCGATGATCGACAAGGTATTTTCCCTGCCCGAAAAATTTGATCTGCTTATTATCGACGACGGTTCTCCGGACGGTACTGCCAACATAGTCAAAGAGCAACAGAAGGTCCACCCCGATTCGCTGCACCTGATCGAACGTTCGGGAAAATTGGGACTGGGAACCGCCTATCTGACCGGATTCCGCTGGGCTCTGGATCACGGATACGACTACGTGTTCGAGATGGACTGCGACTTCTCGCATAATCCGGACGATCTGGTCCGGCTCTCAGAAGCCGCCGTCAAAGGTGCAGATTTGGTTATCGGATCGCGTTATGTAACGGGAGTCAACGTCGTTAACTGGCCGATGAAACGGGTGCTGATGTCCTATTACGCTTCGGCCTACGTCCGGCTCGTCACCGGAATGCCCGTACGCGATGCAACCGCCGGTTTCGTATGTTACAGCGCCGACCTGCTGCGCAAAATCGACATGGAGGCGATCCAAATGAAGGGATATGGATTCCAAGTAGAAATGAAATATACAGCATGGAAACTCGGTGCACGGATACAAGAGGTGCCCATCATCTTCACCGAACGCACGCAGGGTGCCTCGAAAATGAGCGGCGGAATTTTCCGCGAAGCCTTCTTCGGCGTTATGAAATTGCGTTTCCGTTCGGTTCACCCGAAACAAAATGCCTAAGCCATGTCTCGTTTGTTGATCCATAACGGGACGATCGTCAACGAAAACGAACGTTACAAAGGGTATATTCTCATCGAAAACGAACGCATAGCGGAGATCGGTCCCGGAAACTATTCTTCCGGTTCGTTCGATGGGACGGTGATCGATGCCGCCGGTCTGCTTGTGCTGCCCGGCGTGATCGACGATCAGGTCCACTTCCGCGAACCCGGCCTGACCTACAAAGCGGACATAGGAAGCGAATCGGCAGCAGCCGTTGCCGGAGGGGTCACCTCGTTTATGGATATGCCGAACGTCAAACCGCCATCGGTCAGCCGTGCACTGCTGGAACAGCGTTTCGAACGGGCTGCACAGGCTTCGGCCGCAAACTACTCGTTCTATTTGGGTGCCACGAACGACAACCTCGACGAAATCCGCCGAATCGATCCGAAACGTATCTGCGGAGTCAAACTTTTCATGGGCTCCTCCACAGGGAACATGCTGGTCGATGATGAAAAGGCACTGGCCGCGATCTTTGCCGAATCGCCCGTATTGGTTGCCACGCACTGTGAAGACGAAGCCACGATACGGAACAACATGGAACTTTTCCGTGCAAAATACGGCGATCACATCACGGCGTCAATGCATCCGTTGATCCGCTCGGCCGAAGCCTGCTACCGCTCGACCTCAAAAGCCGTGGGGCTGGCCCAACGCTACGGAACCGACCTGCATGTACTACACCTGAGTACGGCTCGGGAGCTCACGCTGTTCGAGAAGAAGCCTCTTGCCGAAAAGAAGATTACAAACGAGATATGCGTACACCACTTGTGGTTCTGCGACGCCGATTACGCGGCCAAAGGGAATTGGATCAAATGGAACCCGGCGGTAAAGAGCGCCGAAGACCGTCAAGCCCTGCGAGAGGGTATCTCCGACGGCTTGGTGGACATGATCGCAACGGATCACGCGCCCCATCTACGGGAGGAGAAAGAGCGTCCCTACCTGAATGCTCCCTCCGGAGGACCGCTGATCCAACACTCGCTCACGGCAATGCTCGAGTTGGCCAAACAAGGCGTTTGCACGGTGGAACAGGTTGTCGAAAAGATGTGTCATGCTCCGGCGGTACGTTTCCGCATCCACGAACGGGGATTTCTGCGTCCGGGATTTTTCGCCGATCTCGTTCTGGTCGATCCGAATGCACCTTGGACGGTCGCACCGGAAAACATCCTGTACAAATGCGGATGGTCACCATTTGAGGGAACGACTTTCTCGCATCGGGTGGTCCGCACTCTGGTAAACGGAAAGATCGCCTACGAAAACGGACGTGTCGATCCGACGGTACGCGGACGCGAACTGGCCTTCGACCGTTAGCCGCTTAGCCACTCTCAGCCTCTAAACATACTTCGCACAAAAAAGGAGTATGTTTTCCACCTAATTTTGCCTTATCAATTTTCAAATAAATCGATTCAGATATGCAGACCTCGTTCAAAACCCTTTGGCAAAATATTCGCATCTTCATCGGAAAACTCGGAGAGACACTACGTTTCGCCCCTGCCGAAATTTTCACGACCGTCTATGCATTCGTCACCTTTACGTTAGCTCACGAAGAGGTGTTCCCGATTCAGGAAGAGTATATTGCTCTGGCTCCACTGATCTTCGGTCTCAGTTTTATTCTGAACCGACTCTGCCACGGGAAATGGCGCCTGATCTACTATCTCTCTCCACTCGTATATGTTCTCTTCATCAAGACCGATCTCAAGGATTGGATCACCTCGACCGAGTACATCATCGCGTTGTTGATCTACCCGCTGGCCGTCATCCTTAGCGACTGGATCAAAGAGAACAAACGCTTTGCAGTACGGATCATCCGCTATCTGGTCGATTGGATCGCAGCCGGTCTTTTATCGCTGGTCGCCTATCTGCTCGTAAACGCCATCGTCTACTCGTTCGGATATATTTTCGATCTCCATATTCCGTCCAAATTCAGCTTTTATGCATTTCTATCGGCTTCCATCCTACTGACGCCGCTCTGCTTCCTAACCTTCAACCGACAGAGCGAACAAGCTCCAGACCGTCCGATTCCGGGCAACTCCTTTCTCAATATTCTGGCCCGGTATGTTCTGACTCCAGCAGTATGGATCTATACGGTCATCCTGTACCTTTATTTTATCCGCATTGCGGTCACTTGGTCCCTACCGCGAGGAGGGATCGCATACCTCGTATTCGGATTCATACTCTTTGCCACAATCATCAAGGCACTCCAGCCACTTCTTCAGAAACAGCCGTGCAAATGGTTCTACGAACGGTTCAGTCTGATCTCACTACCTGCACTGATCATGTTCTGGATCGGAGTCGGATACCGGATCAATCAGTATGGATTGACAGAAGACCGCATTTATCTGATCGTCTGCGGAGCGATCATGACCCTGACAATCGGACTCTTTTTCAGCCAGAAATGGGGCAGATACCTTTACGCCACCCTGTCGGCAGTAGCCCTGCTCGCTTTGTTTACTTATATACCGGGGATCCGGGCCGGACAGCTTGGCCTCATCTCGCAAAACCTCCGGGCCGAACGGCTCATCGACCGATTGCAACTGGCCGACGCAACGGGAAAAATCTCCCCGATTAAACGCCCCGATTCAGATTCGATCTATAAAAAGGATTACAGAGACCTATATAATGCTCTTTGCTATCTCGAAGAACACGACAAATCGGAATCCTTTAAAGAGCGATTCGGCATCGCAGGTTCCTACTCCTTCCAGACAGAGATTGTTCCCCGCACATTGGAACAGTATGTCACATGGGGAGGTTTCGACACCGTCGTTGCCGAAGAGTCCTTTTATGTTTATTTAAACAACGACAAAAAACAATGCATTTCTGTGGAGGGCTACACCCGTCTTCTTTACCTACCCGAAGTTTGGGAACAAACATGTGCCAACGACACCTTAACGCTGCAACTTTTCGAAGACAGCACGACGTGGCACATCAACCTGAACGAAATGCTCGACCGACAACTGTCCGGGACTCCTTATGCCCGGACGGATACAATCCCCGAACAATGGCTCGACAGAGAAGCAAACCGTTTCCTGCAATATGATGTCGATTCGATGCGGATAAACTTTACAGATATTACCCTGCATCGGATTCCACAACTAAGCGTGGACAATGCGCATGTCAACTTCATCCTGCTCCGATAACTCCACCGACATCGCAAATGTTCTATCGTACTGCAAGAAAAGGATCATCGAAACGAATCGAAATCTTTTCGTAAATTTGCAGTCAGCCGAAAAAAATATTATCTTTGCCCCCATCTTATGCGGATATGGCGTAATTGGTAGCCGCGTCAGACTTAGGATCTGATGCCTTCGGGCGTGGGGGTTCGAGTCCCTTTATCCGCACACCAAAGAGACCGCCGAAATATTTTCAAAAGGCGGTCCTCTTTTTGACTAAGAAAACTACAAAATATTGAAACGATGAATATTGTACGAGAAAATCTTGAGGACCTCACCACTCTGCTCAAGGTAACCGTCGGAGAGGCCGACTACAACGAAGCGGTAGACAAAGCGCTGCGCACCTACAAACGCAAAGCCAACATTCCGGGTTTCCGTCCGGGTATGGTTCCGATGGGTATCATCAATAAAATGTACCGCAAAGGGGTTGTAGCTGAAGAATCTTACCGTGCGGCATCGAAAGCCTGCATCGACTACATCGAAAAAGAGAAACTCACCCTCGTAGGCGATATGATCCCGAGCGAAAAACAACAACCGCTCGATTTCGACAACAACACCGAATATGAATTCGTATTCGAAGTGGGCATAGCTCCTGAAATTGCTATCAAACTCAGCAAAAAAGACAAAATTACCAAATACGACATCCAGGTCGAAGATAAAATGCGGGACGGTTACCGCTCCAATTTCATGAACCGCTATGGTAAGCTGGTTGATGTCGACAGCATCGAAAAAGAAGATGCTCTTGAAGTAACTCTCGAACAAGGCGAGCATAAAGTCGAAGAGGCTTATGTCGGTTTGGTCGGCATGAACGACGAGGAACGGGCAGCATTTTTGGGCAAAAAGGTAGGTGATACCATGGACGTAGACGTTACCAAACTCTACAAAACGCCCTCACAACGTGCCGCTGCACTCGGAGTAAAAGAGAACGAATTGGAAGGCATGGATCCGAACTACAAACTCACCGTAACGAGAATCCGCCGGTTCGAAGCCCCCGAAATGAACGAGGAGTTCTTCAAAATGGCATTCCCCGATGGCGACATTACGACTCCGGAAGCATTCGATGCTTACATCAACGAACAGATCACTCGTGATCTTTCTCGTGAGACCGAATTCTTGTTGCATATCGATGTTCGTAAATTTTTGTTGAAAAAGGCCGATCTCGTTATGCCTGAAGCTTTCTTGAAAAACTGGCTCTACACGATCAACGAAGGCAAATTCTCTATGGAAGAGATCGAAAAAGACTTTGCTCAATTCGTTGACATGATGCGCTGGAACCTTATTCAAAAGCACTATATCAACGAGTTGAAGCTCGAAGTAACAGCTGATGAAGCAACCGAAGAGGCTAAGAAGAGTGCGGCTGCACAATTCGCATATTACGGTATTCCGAAAGTCGACGATGAGACCTTGAGCAATTATGCCAACAACATCTTGTCGAACAAAGAAGAGAATCGCAAGATTTACGAGAAACTGTTCGAGAATAAGGTGGTCAATGCCGTTCTGGATCAGATTACAGTCAACGAGCAGTCTGTATCTGCAGAAGACTTCGGAAAGTTGGCTCAAGAAGCACAACAATAAAAATTTCTTAAACAACATAAAAGAGTCGGGCGAGAACAATTTTCGCCCGACTTTCTTTTTGTTTATTCATTATACCCCAAAACATCGAATATCGATTACCCCTCTATAATTACCACAATTACATATAAAACAACAAGGTAACAGACAGCAACTATAAATCTCATACCATTTAAAATTGAGAAATCAATAACGACAGGTTAACAACCTATAAATAAATTCGACACTCTTATTATCTCAGTGTTTTCCCAAACAATCTTTATTTACGAATCTTAATCATTCCTTTCTTCCATACATACTTTCAATAAAACATTGTGAATCTATGTAATAAAAAGAGAGGGGCAGTTAAACTGCTCCTCTCTTTATTCTCGTCGATTATTTACCTACCCGACTATTATTTATTGCTTTCAACAATAGCGACACGGTTCAACGGAATTTCCGGGAACTTATCGGTACCGCCCTTAGCAACAACTTCCAACTGAGAAGCATCTACACCGAAACGATCAACCAATACTTTGCAAACTGCGTCAGCACGTTGTTGGCTCAGATATTGGTTACGTTTTGCAGAACCGGTAGCGCTATCAGCATAACCAACGATCGTGAATTTCTTGTTCGGATAAGCTTTGATATAATTAGCTACATAACCCAGATTCATAATCTCCTGAGGAGTGATCGTATAGCTTCCGATATTGAAGAAGGTACCCATGATCGGACCTTCAATAGCAGGAGCAGCAGGAGCTTCTTTCACTTTATTCTTTTCAGCTGCCAATTCATCAGCAAGACGTTTTGCATCGGCTTTCGATTTAGCCAATTCATCTTCAAGAGCAGCGATCTTGTTGTTATAAGGAGTATAATCAGCAGGAACGGCAACCGTAGGACGGTTAAATCCACGACGGTTCAGTTTGAACGTCAAACCGGCAGTAACGGTAAACATTCCTTCGCTTTTGGCACCACGAACAACTTGATCAAAACCTTGGTTAACAACCATCTGTTTCACCTCAAGGTTCAAATCTACCAAGTTACCCAAACGAATGTTGTTCAACAAACCGTAAGTAAAGGCGAACTCGTTATTGTAAAGGTGATTCGCAGCGGAACGAGCCCAACCGAAACCTACATAAGGTACAAAGTTCCAAGTACGAGTCTCTTTGTATCCACCAATTGCATTGGAGATGTTCCACATCACATCACCATGCAGATTCATTACATTGAATTTTTCTTGGTACATACCTTTCGAATCGGGACCTTTAGAAGAGACTGCATAAGGACTACGCGCATTGTCCCATCCATTTGCTTTCAGACCTGAATACTGCAAACGCAGACCTACACATGGAGTCACCCATTTACCAACAGAAACATCCAAAGCCGGAGCAACATGATTTCCATAGCTATCACTTTCTCCCTGATAGACATTAATACCACCGGCAACTCCGATAAAGATATTATCGAATAAGCGATTGGTCAGATAAGGACCTCTTTTGGTTTGAGCTTCCATCAGTCCGTCGTCTTGAGCAAGAGCCGGAGCTGCTGAAACAGCCAACATTGCCATAGTTGCGATCAGATACTTTTTCATAATACAACTGATTTAAAGTTTAAAAATACTGTTAATACATTTCACAACACTTTCAAGGTTTCATAAACATCCGGCGCACCTGCATTATGACATTCGGGCCGTATCCTCACGAAAAACCATTGACGTACTCAACTCTCTATTTCAAATAAACTGCCAAAAGCTAAAAAATCAGCACGAATCTTCATCTTTGCATAAAGACAAACTTCACTTGCTAATACAAATATACATTATTATTCAACAATTCCCCAATTTTTCCGCTAAAAAAAAGCTGAATTCTTTATACCGAATAAAATCGTTCTTTTTTTTGACAATGAACAAATAATTACTATATTTGCACCCGATTTGTTACGGGGTGTAGCGCAGTCCGGTTAGCGCGCCAGCTTCGGGAGTTGGAGGTCCCGGGTTCGAATCCCGGTACCCCGACAAACAAAAAAGAGAACGTTCATATAGAACGTTCTCTTTTTTGTTTGCTTTTATACACCGAAAATAAATATCCTCAGACGCTCTCCATTAACGGCACGCCCATATCTGTTTAGGATTTTCCTTTTTATTCTCTTTTATAAAGAATTCCAACAACTATAATCATAATGGACGACGATTATGCAAGGCATGCGCAATGGTCAGTTCGTCCGCATAATCAAGCTCATCTCCAAAACCGATTCCCCGGGCAATCGATGTCAACTTAACATTTCCGTATTCATGAATTCTCCGCGCAATATAAAACGAAGTCGTTTCACCCTCAACCGTAGTACTCAGAGCTAAAACCACTTCCTGCACCTCACCTCGAGCTATCCGGTCCAGCAAGAGATCGATTTTCAAGTCAGACGGACCGATTCCCTGCATCGGTGATATAACACCCCCAAGCACATGATAAACCCCATTATATTGCCGGGTCTGCTCGATCGACAACACATCCTTAACCTGCTCGACCACACACACCAGCGAATGATCCCGTGTCGGGTCTGAACATATTTCACATTTATCGCTGTCAGAAAGATTATTACAGCAGGAACAGTACCGGATATCCGTCCGAAACCGAAGAATCGCACGACTCATCAGCTCCACGTCATGTTCTTCCATACGCAACAGATGCATCGCCAACCGGAGAGCGGTCCGGCGTCCGATTCCAGGCAATCGGGAAAACTCTCCCACAACGTCATCGAGCAGTTTTGCCATACGTCGATTATTCCGTTCTATTAATCGATCATCTCGATCGAAGCTGCTTCGACCCAACCTTTATTTCCGTCTGCGATACGAATTTCACGCCAGTCTCCGAGAGATCCCTCCACCCGGACTTTTGTTCCTTCATGCAAGACAAAAATATCTTTACTACCCCCATCTGGAGAACTTTTTACAGGTGCTGCAGATGCCATAATGATAGCCTCTTTAGGATCAAGTTGCGCCTTTCGCCCTACTGAAGCATAAAATACAGAAACTATAAAAAACAGAGTAAAAATCACAGCTCCATAAAAGCCTATTTTCTGCCAGATCATTCTTCGCAACAATAAATAGGCCCCAACACCTATCAACATCAACGCGAAAAATACCAGACTCAGAATTGCCCATGTATTTCCGCTCAAGCTATTTCCCAAATCAATCAGCCAGCGTTTAACAAAAAACACAGGAACCTCTTCAATCTTATCCTGCACATAAGCATTGGCTATAGAAAGATTATATCGGATATCGTCATTCCCCGGAGCGAGTTTCAAAGCCTTGTTATAATTCAAGATGGCACGGCCATTCATACCTTTCTTGAAATAGGCATTCCCCAAATTAAAATAAAGCCTTGCACTCTCATAGCCCGAATCGAGCAGTTGTTCATAATTTTTAATCGCCGTAGCATAATCCGCCTCGATATAAGCAGTATTGGCACTGTCCCACACAGCAGCCGAAGCTTCATCTTTTGCCCCGACAGGCGTGCAGTACAATGCGGCAAAAAATACAATTACGGCCGCTATTACTCTTTTCATATCGTAGATCTCCCTGCTTTTACTTCTTTATTACCGACTCGAGTTTCGACAGAATAGCCGCTGCCGAGTTATACACCTCACTCATTTGTCCTGAAGAGGAGGGTGAGTATTGTGCATATTCACACGTTGATATCGTATCGATAAAACGCGCGATCTGCTCAGGGGCGACACCCCGTTTCTGCAACTCTTCTCGAATATTGTCTTTTGTAAGATTCGAAACCGGAATATTCAACTTGTCGCTCATATATCCCCAGAAAGCACGCAACATCTCTTCGTAGAACGGTTTCTCCTCACCATTCTCCATATATTGCAAAGCCATCTTCAACCGTTGCAAAGCCACTTTGTTGGCTTTTTTGTTCCGAATCAGGATTGCATTCTGCATCTCCCGCATATGTTTTTTCAAGAAGAGATACCCTGCCGCACATGCCGCCAGAATCAGCACCAAAGCGACAAAATATCCGAAACTTCCGAAAAATACATTTCCAATACGTCTCAATCCCGGATTATCAAGCCGAATAAATCGAATATCTCGATCCAGAATCTTTAAATCTTCCTTATTGATTCCGCTGATAACACCACCTCCTGAAAGACCCGTTCCAGTCGAGTCTGGCCGGACTTCGACATTAAACACAGCTGTCGACAACGTCACATACTTTGCCGCAGAAGGGTCAAAATAGCTGAACTCGACAGGCCCGATCGTATAACGACCTTCTGCTCTCGGGATGAACGGATATTCGAACTGACGATAACCAGTAATTCCGTTCGCATTATGCGTCAAACTTTCGGTTGTTTTCTTATTATACTGTTCGAACGAAGAGGGCATCTGAATGTCCGGTGCCTGAATCAACGGCAAATTACCCACACCCGAAAGCTTCAAGACGAAATTATTCGACGCATTCGCCGCAACGCTCTGGTTATCGATATTGCCGCTCATTTGAAACTGTCCGACCGCACCATTGAACGAAGCGGGAGCTCCGGCAGGAAAATCCTTGACTGTAATGGCTATTGGAGATGACACAAGATCCTTACGCACCTCCTGAATCTGTTGTCCGCCGCCAAAAAAGTCATCGAACAACGATTGGGGCCGTTGAGACTGGATAACCACCTGAACAATCGCCGTCACACTGAACTGCTCGATATGAAGCTGTCCCGATTGTTGAGGATAAAGCAACACCTCTTTTATCACGCGAGAACTGTAATCTTTTCCATTCAGTGTTTCCCGCTGCCAATCATATCCGCTGACATCCAACTCCTGGGTCCAAAAACCGTTGAACGCGGGAAATTTGATATTTTCGATTCGGCCAAGCTGGACCCGCGTATAGATCTTAAACACCGCGCGTACAGGCTGTCCCTTATAGACTGTATTACGGTCAACCGAAACCCGCACCAACAGATCATCAGCCCCTACTCTATTCGAAGGCATGAATCCGGCATCCGAACTCTGTCCGCCTCCGCTTCCCGTACTCTGATTTCCGCCATCGATTACTTCGATATTTATCGGCTTGGTCGAATAGGTTTTACCCTGCACAGTAGCCGTAGCTTCGGATATCGTCGCATTCCCCACTGCATTGGCCTGCAATACATAAGTGTATGTATAAGAGGATTTTTTTGTCACATTATTATTGATGATCGATACGGAGGTACCTTCCGATAAGGTAGGCCCAGCCAACACCTCCACTCCAGAAAAAGTTGCGGGAGGAGTAAACTGCGACGGTTTTGCATTTAGTGAGAACTCTATCCGGAACGCCTCCCCAGAAGCTACCACGGAGGGGGCGTCCACATTGAACTCGACATCCTGACCTTTCACGGCTACCGATAACAGCAGACATACCGCGACTCCTATATATTTCATCAAACGTAACATAAACCTTATAAAATCAATTCGCCTGCAAAAATAACTGTTTTTATAATATTGTGAAACAGATAACTGACATTTAAACCTGACTGTCATAATAAAACGAGACGCATAATCCGCATATTGTCCAGCTGAACAAAAAACACGAAAAGGATTTGCACAAACCCCTTTTTCTCGCTATTTTTGAAAACAACATCCTGTCCAGAATGTAAAACTTCATGGCTCATGACAAAGGGTCGATTACTTTTTCTCCTTTTATCGGTCAGCATCTATATCGGATGCACGAATCCGTTTGCCAGAAAAAGCAACATATCAGCTTCTGATTCGACTCTCCGACTCGACAGCCTTCTTCCCCATGAACTTATCGAACCGATTTACACATCAGCCGATTCGTTGCGTCTGCAGCTGTACGGCACTCTCTTTGAGGCTCCTGATCCCGACGACTCAATCACCCTGCTCGAAATCGAACGCAACATTTATGCCGAAGACACAACCCTGTGCTACCGCTACATCGAGCACAACCGGGCCCATCCGGTCTACCGATGGTTCGAAAACGATTCGCTAAAAAGGCTCCTTCCCGGAAGTCAAAGTACTCCACCAGCGGGGCATACCGGACCTCTTCCCGCTACGCCAAACACAAACCAAAGACCTGCATTACCTGCCGGCATCGACTCCACCGCTTTGACCGCCAGCCGAGGCTTCTGGATCCCCGTTTATAAATATCCGGACCGACAGGGCTTATACATCGATTTTCCGAACCGACAAACCGAATTCTGGCAGATTACCGATTCCACCTACACCCATTTCGACGGGTCGACATGCGAACGCCGCACCATGCAGGAGCTCAAAGCCGACACTTCGGGCAATTTTCGAATTCGTATCGGGGACGAACAGATCGACTTCCGTCTGGTGGACGAACGTTGTGCCCTATACAGGAAAACAACGAACAATCAGTTTCCCTGTTACGTAACTCCCGCAGCAAATTGCCGCATGTTTGACATGATCCGATACGCCACCCCTTTCCATCACCCGATCGAAGGGTTCGAAAAGATTCGAGAAGAATAGACGCCCCAACAACATGAACCGATCACTTCATATACTATTAATATCCACCCTTCTATTAACCAGCTGTCAACAAATCGAGACGTGGTTTAACCGGATCGTCAATCCACAGGAAGAACCAGCTGTTACACTCGACTCTGCTGTTTTAGCACGTCGGGAAGCAATCCGTGCCGCGGAACTGGCCTTCCGGCAAGCCGTAGCAGACTCGATCCGCAACCAACCGAGCGGAACCTTCAACGACTTTCCGACGCCCCCCACCCCGTTCGATTCGATCACCGTAATCCAAACCCGATACGGGGAAAAGAGCGGTACTCCGTTCCGCCAATACACCTACATCGACCACAGCCGCTCCTCTTCCGCACAACAGTGGTTCAGTGCCGATTCGCTGCGCAAACGGTTCGAACGTTTCATGACAGAAGTCGGAGGGGGAAAAATTGCCTATGAGCGGACCTTACAACAATGCCTCGCACAAAAGGTCGAGACACACATAGACTCCTCGATCACGCGTTACACCGGCTTCTGGATCCACGTATATCCCCACGACGGAAAGTTCTATCTGGAAGACGATCCCGAATGGAAATATGCTTGGCACTTGAACGACTCACTCTATATGAATCTGACGAAAAACGGTCCCCGTCCGGTACGGATCGTTTCATTCAAGGAGCTCACCGATGGTGGATTTATGTTCCAAACGACCGAAGAGAAGATGGTCTTCACGCCGGTAAAAGGACACCGCAATCTGTACAGAATGACCCTCGACGGCATTTTCTATAAACAGATGGGATATGCCGTTCCGGCCGACACCTACTTCCGATACGACATCATCCGCTATACAGGCAATACTCCCGATCGGTTCATCCCCATCGAGAAGGAAGATGAGCAATAAACACATTTGAGGGGGTGCATATCTGAATAAGCACCCCCTCAAATCTATAACGAAGAGTCCGTCCGATCCGATTTCGCCCAACTGACGCGGCCCGAACCTGACGCCTCGATAGTCCCGAAATTACTTCTTAAATTCAGCAAAGAAGTCGTTACCCTTGTCGTCCACAATGATGAATGCAGGGAAGTTCTCTACATAGATCTTGCGCACCGCTTCCATGCCCAATTCGGGGAAGTCGACTACCTCGACACTCTTGATGCTGTTCTTCGCCAATACGGCAGCCGGGCCACCAATCGACCCAAGATAGAAGCCACCATGCTTCTTGCAGGCATCGGTCACCGCCTGACTGCGGTTTCCTTTGGCCACCATGACCAACGATGCTCCGTGATCCTGGAAAAGATCGACATAGGGATCCATACGCCCTGCCGTCGTCGGACCGAAGCTTCCCGAAGCCATACCCTGCGGCGTTTTAGCCGGTCCGGCATAGTAGATCGGATGTTTCTTGAAATATTCGGGCATCGGTTTGCCTTCGTCGATCATCTGTTTGATACGGGCGTGCGCAATATCACGAGCCACAATCAGGGTTCCCTTCAGATTCAACCGCGTCTTCACCGGATATTTCGTCAGAATTTCACGCACCTTGTCGATTCCCTCATCGAGATCGATCTCGACGGGCGGCTGCATGTTCGGTGCACATTTCGGCAAGAAGCGTGCGGGATTCTTCTCCAATTGTTCGAGGAAAATACCCTCTTCGGTAATCTTTGCCTTGATGTTTCGGTCGGCACTGCAGCTTACTCCGAGTCCAACAGGGCAGGAGGCTGCATGACGCGGCAGACGGATCACCCGTACGTCATGTACCAGATATTTACCACCGAACTGAGCACCAACTCCGCTCTCACGACAGATTTTCAACACCTTCTCTTCCCATTCGAGGTCGCGGAATGCCCGACCACCCTCGTTTCCAGAGGTAGGCAGATGATCGAGGTATCCGGCCGAAGCCTTTTTCACGGTAGCAAGGTTCATCTCGGCCGACGTACCCCCGATGACCAACGCAAGATGGTACGGAGGACATGCCGATGTTCCCAGATCCATGATATGAGTCTTGATGAATTTGGTCAACGACTCCTCGTTGAGCAGTGCTTTGGTCTGCTGATAGAGGAACGTCTTGTTGGCCGAACCACCTCCCTTCGTAATGAACAGGAAGCTGTACTGATTGCCCTGCGTAGCATACAGATCGATCTGAGCCGGCAGGTTCGTTCCGGTATTTTTCTCTTCGGTCATGGTAAACGGGACCACCTGTGAATAGCGCAAATTCCGTTTGCGGTATGTCTCATAAACCCCTTTCGAGAGAGCTTCTGCATCGTTGGCTCCGGTATAGACATCCTCGCCTTTCTTTCCGATTACGATGGCAGTACCCGTATCCTGACATGTAGGCAGTTCTCCGTCAGCCGCCACAACCTGATTCAACAACATGGTATAGGCAACGAATTTGTCGTTGTCGGTGGCTTCTGGGTCTTTCAGGATATCGGCCAATTTCTGCAAATGGGCCGAACGCAAGTAGAACGACACATCCGAAAAAGCCTCTTCGGCCAAAAACTCCAGGCCTTTAGGGTCTATTTTCAAAATTTTACGGCCGTCACACTCGACCACTCGAACATAATCTTTTGTAAGCAAGCGATACTCCGTAGTATCTTCCGAGAGCGGGAAAGGCTCCTGATAAATGAACTCAGCCATAACGTTTATAGATTCGTTTAACGATAAGATTTCGATTCCACAAAGATAAGAATTGTTTCGGAATGTACATGCTTCGGGAGTATAAGATAAGAAGAGAGGTCGCGCATCAAAGATCACACCGAGAACCTCTCCGCAACAATAGTTTGCCTGAAAACAGAAATACAGGTTTATGGCAGGCAATGGCTAACATCTGAAATCAAACCTTTTTCCCTTTAAATTCTTTCCGACAAACACTTTCCGAAGAAAATTCGAACGAAAAATTGCCGATTCGTCATTTTTTATTACCTTTGCGGCACATTTTACAAAAATTAAAACGACAAACGTTATGAATCATTACGAAACCGTTTTCATTGCTACACCGGTTCTCTCTGATGTTCAGACCAAAGAACTGTTTAGCAAATTCCAAGGTGTCATCACCGAGAACGGCGGTCAGATCGTGAGCGGCGAAGAGTGGGGACTCAAAAAACTCGCTTATCCGATCCAGAAAAAGACCACCGGCTTTTATTTCCTGATCGAATTCGAGGGCGAAGGCAACCTTGTCGACATTCTCGAAACCCAGTATCGTCGTGACGAACGCGTCATCCGTTTCCTCACCTTCAAAATGGATAAGTACGCTGTCGAGTACGCAGAAAAACGTAGAAACAAATACAAATCAAAACAGGAGTAACAGTCATGGCACAAAGTCAATCCGAAATCAGATATCTGAATCCTCCTACCGTAGAGGTTAAAAAGAAAAAATATTGCCGTTTCAAAAAAGCCGGCATCAAATATGTCGATTACAAAGACGCTGAATTCCTGAAAAAATTCCTCAACGAGCAAGGTAAAATTCTGCCCCGCCGTCTGACCGGAACCTCTCAGAAATTCCAGAAGAAAGTAGCTACCGCCGTAAAACGTGCCCGTCACTTGGCGCTGCTGCCTTTCGTTACCGATATGTTCAAATAATCTTAAACCGGAGGAAAAATCATGCAAGTAATTCTTATCAAAGACGTCGAGAACTTGGGTTATGCCAACGACATCGTTGAGGTTCGCCCCGGTTACGCCAATAACTACCTGATCCCTCAGGGATTTGCCAAAAACGCAACGGCTTCTGCTCGTAAGGTTCTGGCTGAAAATCTGAAACAACAGGCTCACAAAGAGGCTAAATTGGTTGCCGATGCAGAAGCTTTGGCTGCACGTCTCGCTGAAACCGTTTTGAAAATTACAGCGAAAGCTGAAGAGGGACGTATTTTCGGTTCAGTTACCTCTGCCCACTTGGCAGAAGCTCTCGGAGCTCAAGGAATTGAAGTAGATCGCAAAAGCATCAGCGTAGATCTTGTAAAGACGATCGGTGCTTACGAAGCCTCTGTAAAAATCTACAAAGGCATCGGTGCTACGATTAAATTTGAAGTTGTTGCTGAAGAGTAATTTTATTACATCTATAGATAAAAAAAGAGCCGTAGATTTTACGGCTCTTTTTTTTATCTCGACTTTGCCCAAAGAAATAATATCAGCTTCGATTTTCTTAACGGAACTGGCTCACTATACATAGAAAATACAATCACTTCTTCGGCAAACGAACAATTTTCGAACAAGCCATACTGTCGGCGGGTTCCCATGCCAACTCCTGAATATAGGTTCCCCACAGATCGGCTACCCCCCAGCCCATACCGGGAGCTGAAGCTATATGCGCACAGCCGATATAGTATTTCCCATTCTCCTCTACAATTTCGGGAGCATGCCCGTTCATCTCGCAAATCTTATTTTGTTCTGCATCCCCGAAATTGAAAGGATCCTCCGATACGTACAGTGCAACCCGTGCATAATCGAATCCGGACACAAACAAATAATACAAACCGTCCTTATAGAGTACAAACGGTGATTCGGGCGAAACAAATTCTGAAATCGGAACAGGTGTCGTCATCACGACAACGGGATCGGACCAATGCAATACATCTTCGGAGGTCCGGGCCAAAATCGCACGGGGAGTGTTGTCCGCATAATACATGATATATTTTCCTAACTGTTCGTCAAAAAAGATACAGGCATCGCGTGGCACAGCGCCTTCGAACACTATATTCTTTATTCCGGGAATCGACTCGCTCTCCTCGTAAATATTGCAGTTGTGCCACTCATCCAAACCTGGACCCTGAGCCACAAGTACCCGCATACTGTTTAACATAGCCGATGTGTCGAGCCCCAATCCGTGATGATAATACATATAGGCCTCATTCCCTTGTGAAGACCATATGGCAAAAGGTGCCCACATTCGAACAATTGAATCCGGGCTCACAATATCGTCACGCAGAACCCATCCACCTGTCAACGAATCGCTTACCGCATGGTACAGTGTGTTTCCCTGTTTATGGATGCCGATCATGTGCCACCGGGGCGAAGCCATCTTATCCTTGATCAATAAAAAGTCACTGTAAAAGACTGGAGGAACCGTATCTGTTCCGAGAACCCGATTTTCGACCGACCACGATTCACTCAAACAGGGTATTAAAACAGTTTGTTCTTTCTCTGTCCGGCAACACCCCGACAAAAGGCTAATCACACCAACAAATCCGAGAAGTGCAAAAATACCGATCCGAAAAACTTGTTTCCTTTTCATAGGCTCAATATCTTTTAGGTTTAAGAATATTTGCATCGGATATTCATCGGTTCTTTTCATCGTTTCTCCTTTCCGGATAGACGACTCCTACCGCCAGGAAAATTCCTCCATTTTTCCTCACAAAATTGTTTGAAACGATTACTTAAGCGGCTGTTGTGTCCATGCCGCGAAACGAAGCTAAAATTCCGAGTCACAGAAAAATCGCGAATATCGATTACTCGGAGCATATTGTGGCGCAACTCCTCCAGCACGGCATGGATCGACACAAAAGCCACAGCTTCCGAACCGTACAAATAGTGTTTAATACTCTCGGTGCTTCCCAGCTGCATTTCAACCGATAATGATCGCATCGGGATACCTTGTGCTACCAAAGCTCGCTCTACAACTTCCAGTGTTCCGGAACCGGTCTCACGGATTACCAATGGCAATTTTGCCAACTCAGACACGCCGATCTCCTCTTGCGTTATTGACCGATTGTTTGCTGCGGTAACCAATACCAACTCATCCTCCATAAAGGGTTCGTAATGGAGTTGCGGATCACGTGCAATTCCCTCAATCAAGCCGAAATCCAACCGTTCGTCGGCAACCATCCGTTCGATCTGTCTTGTATTGCCGTCCGTCAACGTCACTCCCACTTGAGAGAAACGTTTTTTGAAATGCGGCAATACGGCAGGCAACAGATACTGTGCTATTGTCGTACTGGCTCCGACATGCAACATCCCAACCGGCTCACCATTTTCATCGCCCAATGCATCATTCAGATCGGCATATAATGCCAAGATGCGCCGCGCGTATCCGAGCAACACCTCACCCTCAGTAGTCAAAAATACCGAATTGCTACGACGTACAAATAACGGCACCCCCAACTGACGTTCCAACTCGTTGATATGTTTCGTAACAGCCGGCTGCGAAATAAACAGCTCCTCCGCTGCACGCGTAAAACTCAGCCGTTCGGCCGCCACACGGAACACTTTCAATCGGAAATCGGTTACCATCTGTTATCGTCTACTCTAATAGTTAATCATTACATGAAAGCAGATCCTTCCAATCTATATAAAAAAGGGAGAAAAACTCCTCCTTTACAAGCAGTCTTCCCCCTCCGTCTTGTAAACCTGTGTTCGATCCACTGTACCTATCGGGACGAAGCTACCGTTTCACGAATGTCAGCCATAATCTTCTCTGCCAAAGCATCGGCCGACGCCTTATCCTTACTTTCGCTGTATATGCGGATGATCGGTTCCGTATTCGATTTACGCAGATGCACCCACTCGGTCGGGAAATCGATCTTCACGCCATCGATATCGTTGACCTGTTCGTGCGCATACTTCTCTTTGATCTGCTTCAAAACTGCGTCGACATCGATCTGCGGCGTAAGCTGAATCTTGTTTTTCGAGATATAATATTGCGGATATGTAGCCCGAAGCGCCGAAACACTCATCTTCGAGTGGGCCAGATGCGTCAGGAACAGTGCTACACCGACCAAGGCATCCCGACCGTAGTGACACTCGGGATAGATAACCCCACCGTTACCTTCACCTCCGATCACCGCTCCAACCTCCTTCATACGCGTTACGACATTGACCTCGCCCACCGCAGCGGCATAGTAGGTGCAGCCGTGTTTTTCGGTTACGTCGCGCAGAGCCCGCGAAGAGCTGAGGTTCGACACGGTCGTCCCTTTCGTATGCGAAAGAATATAGTCCGCAACGGCCACCAGCGTGTACTCCTCTCCAAACATAGTCCCGTCCTCACAAACCAAGGCCAGACGGTCGACATCCGGATCGACAACAATACCCAGATCTGCCTTTTCTGCCACAACCCGAGCCGATATTTCCGTCAGGTGTTCGGGAATAGGTTCCGGGTTGTGGGCAAAGTGGCCGTCGGGGGTACAGTTCAGCTCAATGACCTCAACGCCCAACTCCCGAAGCAGCGCAGGAATAACAACACCTCCTACCGAATTAACGGCATCTACGACCACTTTGAATCGAGCCGCCCGAACTGCATCTCGATCAACCAATTTCAACGAGAGCACCCGTTCAATATGCTCATTATCGTAGCTTTCCCGAGAAATCACCTTCCCGATATGATCGATATCCGCGAACTGATAACTATCCGCTGCAGCAATCGCCAAGACCCGTTTTCCCTCGGCATCATTCAGGAACTCTCCCCGATTGTTCAATAATTTCAGAGCGTTCCACTGCTTCGGATTGTGGCTCGCCGTCAGAATAATTCCACCATCAGCTCTGTAACCGGTCACCGCCAGCTCGACTGTCGGAGTGGTTGCCAACCCGATATTTACAACATCTACACCACAACCGCACAACGTTCCTTCAACAATCGAAGAGACCCAACCTCCGGAGAGTCTTGCATCACGTCCAATCACAACCCGCAAACGTTTTTCTTCGTTCTTCTCTTTTAACCACTCGACATAAGCCGCCGTGAATTTAACCAAATCCTGCGGGGTCAGATTATCACCGGCATTTCCGCCGATCGTTCCGCGTATTCCGGATATCGATTTTATCAGTGTCATAACAGTCTATCGTTTTATGAATTTTGACACAAAATAATTATTTTTATGCCAATAATAAAAATCCTCAGACACAAATTTATGAGAATAATTCCCTCTTCCGAACTAATAATCAACGATGACGGTTCGATTTTTCATCTCCACCTGAAACCCGGACAGGTTGCTCCAACCATTCTTCTGGTCGGAGATCCGGGACGCGTCGACCGGATTGCAGGCTATCTCGATACGATCGAACACCGTACAGCGAACCGCGAATTCGTCACGGTAACCGGCTCATACAAAGGGAAACGCATCAGCGTTATTTCGACCGGCATCGGTACCGACAACATCGATATCGTCCTCAACGAACTGGACGCCCTGTTCAACATCGATTTCGAGACACGTACCGAAAAAGCGGATAAAACCCGTTTGACGCTACTGCGCATCGGCACCTGTGGCGCCATACAGCCCGACCTGAAGATCGGCAACCTGATTCTTTCCCGTATCTCGGTAGGGTTCGACGGCTTGTTAAACTTCTACCAAGGACGCGACTCGGTATGCGACAAAGAGATGGAAACCGCATTCCTCAAGCATACGGGCTGGAACAAGCTGTTGACAACCCCCTACTTTGTCCGCTGCTCCGACCGACTGGCCAAGCTTTTTTCAGACTGTACACATTGCGGCATGACCATTTCGGCTCCGGGTTTTTACGCCCCTCAGGGCCGACATCTCCGTCTGTCTCCGGCCGATCCTCAGTTGAACGAAAAAATCGAGACATTCCGCTATGGTCCGTATCGTTTCACCAATTTCGAGATGGAAGGTTCGGCTTTGGCCGGTCTCTCGCTGCTCATGGGACACGACGCCGCTACCATCTGTACGGTTATTGCTCAGCGTGTTGCACTCGATATGGAGACCGACTATCAGCCTTTTGTTGATAAGATGATAACAACGTCTCTCGACCGGCTGGCAGGAATTTGATTTTTTATCCTATCTTTGAATGGATAAAACCTGCATCAAAACATATAAAACCATAAATAACTATGAAATTTGTCGTATCATCTACCGCATTGCTGAATGTACTGCAAACCCTAAGCAAGGTTGTCAGCAACAAAAATACGCTTCCTATTCTGGACAACTTTCTATTCGATCTCAAAGACGGAGTGCTGAAAATCACAGCTTCGGACCTCGAGACCACACAAATCGGTTCGCTCCAGGTGGAAAACATGGAAGAAGAGGGTCTTATGGCCGTACCGGTCAAACTGATGCTCGACTCACTCAAGGAGTTCTCCGAACAACCGCTGACGATCGAAGCCAATGAATCGACCTGGGAGATCAACATCAGCTGGAAAACCGGGAAACTGACGATTCCGGGTACCTCCGGGCTGAGCTACCCGAACCTTCCGGAATTGAAATCCGACGACAAACAAGGTCTTACGATCGATACAGGGACCCTGCTCTGCGGAATCAACAAAACGATTTTCGCTACGGCCGACGACGAAATGCGTCCCGTAATGAACGGCGTCTATTTCCACTTCGAGACAGGAAACCTCACCTTCGTCGCAACTGATGCCCACAAACTGGTCAAATTCGTTGCTCCGGCCGAAACGGATATCACGGCATCATTCATTCTCCCCAAAAAACCGGCCAACCTGCTCAAAGGTATTTTAGGTAAAGAGGAAGAGGATATTTCGATGGAGTTCGATGACAAGAATGTGGTATTCAAGCTCAAGAACAGTACATTGATCTGCCGTCTGATCGAAGGTAACTACCCCAATTACAATGCGGTGATCCCGGCCAATAACCCCAACCGCATACAAATCGACCGGGTAGAACTACTCAACGGCATCCGACGTGTAGCTGTCTGCTCGAACCAGGCAACCAACCTGATCAAAATGGATATTGAAAGCGGTACGATACATCTGACGGCGCAAGACCTCGACTTCTCGGTATCGGCTCAGGAATCGATTCCGTGCGAATATGAAGGCGACAACATTTCAATCGGTTTCAAATCGACTTTCCTGATCGAGATTCTTTCCAACATCGACACACAAAATGTTCTGCTCGAGTTAGCCGACTCCACCCGTGCCGGAGTATTCAAACCCGTTTATGACGAGGCCCCGAGTTCCGACACCCTGATGCTGCTGATGCCGATGATGATCAACGCATAACCCCTTAATCACGAAACTTAAGGTACTCAATCCATCGACGAAGATGAATTTGAATCTGAAAAGGCCGATCGTTTTTCTGGACTTGGAGACGACCGGAGTGGATCCGTCAAAAGACCGGATTGTAGAGATATCGTTGGTCAAAGTAATGCCGGACGGCAGCGAAGAGGTAAAAACCAGACGACTGAATCCTCAGATGCACATTCCTGAAGCCGCATCGGCCATCCACCACATCTACGACAAGGATGTCGCAGATTGCCCCACGTTCCCGATGATCGCAAAATCCTTGTGGAGCTATTTGGAAGGGTGCGATCTGGGAGGATACAATTCGAATAAATTCGACATTCCGGTACTGGTCGAGGAGTTTTTGCGGGCTGGAATTGACGCGGACTTCAAAAAACGGCATTTCATCGACGTACAAAACATTTTTCACAAGAAGGAACAGCGTACGTTGGTGGCCGCCTATAAATTCTATTGTGACAAGGACCTGAATGAGGCCCACTCGGCCGAAGCCGACACAAAGGCCACTTTAGAGGTACTAAAGGCACAGCTCGACCGCTATCCTGACCTGCAGAACGACGTCACCTTCCTATCGGACTACTCCAGCCGCGATCAGAGTGTCGATTACGCCGGACGAATCGTCTATGACGACAAAAAGAGAGAAGTATTCAATTTCGGAAAACACAAGGGTCGTCCGGTTGCCGAAGTATTCCGGACCGAACCGAGTTACTATTCATGGATGATGAACGGAGATTTCCCGCTATATACCAAAAAGGTCATAACAGCGATCCGGCTCCGAGAGATGAACAACAAAGAGTAAAAGAACAGGCAATCGTCTTAACAAAAAATAAAAAGCGAACAGATCAAAGAGACGGGAACGAAAAATCGTTCCCGTCTCTTTTTACAACATGGGCTAATGCTTATTTAGACCGCTCTACGGTATGCAGGATATTGCAATCCTTATCTAACATATACAGTTTCAAGTTTTTATCTGACGCTGAAATTACCGAAAATCCCGTTTCTGAACTGCAAAAAACCGTACCCTCTACAGGAGACACCTTCCGGCTGAGCGACCCTGCCGTATTGACCACATAATCGACATGGCTTCCCTCGGGTTTGATGTGCTGGAAATTATGGATGTGCCCGCAGACATACAGGTCGACTCCATACTTACGCAACAGAGGGTCGACACGTTGCTGCAGATTTTCCCGCTCAACATCATCTTTTGAAGTTTGCGCATAGATCGGATGGTGTCCTATCACCACTTTCCACGTCTCGTTCGAAGCACAGAGCGTCGAGTCGAGCCAATGCAGCTGACGGTCGATATCCTGAGCTGCCACATCGTGATAGGACTCCTCCGACTCTTCCCGATATTTGTCGATCAACGGAGTCGTATCGATAAAAATCAGTTTAAGCGTCGCACTATCGTCCAACTGGTATGATTTCGCATAATACCGGTCCGGCATACACCACCGACGACTGACCTGACTATAATCAATTACAGCTTGAGTATTCCCCCGATATTCATGGTTTCCCAAAACAGGCAGCCACTCGATCATCAACTCGGGATGGCTATAAATCAACTCATAATTGGTCATCCAAAGCGGGTCCTCCACACTGGCAACTCCCTCGAAATGATGCACATCGCCTGCAGCCGCAACAAACTCGATATCGGTATTCTCGGCCAACTCGCCCATACGCTCGGCTATGATCTTCTGATCGTAGTAGCCATTACGTCCCAAGTCGTTGGCAACGATAAAATTAAAACGGTCATCCAACAATGAGTCGAGTTGTTCATAAGATACCGCGCTCTCGGGTGCAGTCCCCTGTTGGCAAGAGGTCAGAACCGCACCGAACAGGAACCCGACCAATAAAATCTGTCTTGACACATTCATCTCTTTTCAATATTAAAATTATCCCATAGCAATTAAAAATCCCATTTAACCCCCAGATTGAAGCTTCCCTGATAATACTCCAACTGAGCGACTCTGCTGCGAATACCTTGATAGTAACGCAACGGTTGATTTGTCAAATTATTTGCCTCTGCAAATATCCGTACACCTTTTCCGATAAGATAAGAAGCATTGGCATCGAGAAATAACTGACGGTCATAGTAACGATCCTCAAAAGCATTTCCACCTACCTCATCGATATAATTACCGGTGAAATTGAGCGAAACACGTGCCGAAAAACGGTTGTTTTCCCAAGCCAACGAAGCATTGAACATGTGGGGTGCCGTTCCGGGCAATTTCACATCGGTCCGCTCCTCGCCATCTTCGTTGTAAATACCCTGTGTCATTGAGTGTGTATAGGTATAATTGAGCATTACGCTGAAATTACTCAAAAACTTCGAATTGAAGAAGTCGAGTTTACGCTGCAAAGCCACCTCGAATCCAAACAGATCGACGTTATCGCCATTGAGCGGACGGACCATCTGCCACTCTTCACCGGTCGGAATCGGATTGGGCAGGTCGGGGAAATCGGCGGCAAATTTTTCAGTCGTATAATTGGCGTCCAAATAGTTATAGATAAAATTATTCAAGTTTTTATAAAAAGCACCGACAGAAACAATGCCTACCGACTGGAAATAATACTCACCCATAAGATCGAGGTTATAGGAGTAGGTCGCTTTCAGATTGGGATTTCCCGCCTGTATTTCTCGATCCTCCACATTGACATCGGCAAACGGTACCAAGGTATAATAATTCGGACGTGCAATAGCCGTAGAAAAGGCTCCCCTCAAAACCATCCGATCGCTGGCATTCCACATCACGGTCAAACTGGGCAGGACATTGGCATAGTTGTTTTCCATTTCGTTTGCACCTGTATTGTCATACTCCTCATTGAGCGAATAGGCACCTTTGTAATCCACATGAGTATACTCCACGCGGGCGCCGACGATATACATCAATTTCGGTGTAATGTTCTGGTCCCAACGCAGGTAACCGGCATAGATCTGTTCATTCGCCTTGTAGTTGCTGACCAGATATTCGGAAGGGTCTGCCTCCGCCTGAAACTCGGAAGTATTATACAGATTGACGTTACCGAGCCATTTGTTAGACACGAAAGTACCCGGCACATAATGACTGCCTTGAATCAGCGGTTCGTTGTAAGTAACAGTCCCCATCTGATCGAGATTGGGAAGTCCCGATACCGGATCGTATTCGTAAAAATTATTATTCCGCTCTTTGGTCTTGATCCGGGCACGAAGACCGAAATGCAAACGTCCTTTTTGTCCGGCAATCACGCTGAGCGGCACACGGGCGTTGATCTTCGCAGCATACTCCTGCTCATCGGTATAGTCGTGTTGTTCGGTCAGCTTATCGAAAACGAATGACTCGGAACTCTCACCGGGAGCCGTTATATAGGGCTTATAGGTATCCGAAAGATTCTGCGTCATGGCAAGACCCTCCTGCAGATATTCGATATACCGCTCATGCGGCCGGTTCTCGCTGGCTTTCGCATAGCTCAAATTCCAGTCGAGGTCGAATTTGGGCGAGATCAGGTGCGTTCCGGTCAGGGCATAGGACTGTACACGCTGATCTTCCAGACGACGTCTCTTGTTGCGGCAATCATCGATACCGCCTTTGGTTTCGCGCGAAATGGCACCCGTATATCCCGAAATAGCTCCACTATTACCATAAACCGGCTCTATATCCTGATAGGTAATACGGTAACGATTTTCCCGGTCGTCCCGCCAATTATACATAGCATCGAGAGCCAACGTATTATTGTCATTGATCTTCCAGTCGGTATTGAGGGCAAAACTACGCCGGATACGCTGTACATCGTATTTACGAACATCCATCTCTTCGAGGTAAACGTTCCCGTTATCGTCCTCTGTCCACACCCCTTCTATATTATCCGACCCGTAATCCTTATTCATGTAAGAGGCCGAAAGAACAATGCCGACTTTATCATTTGCAAAACGGTTCGAATAGACGATCGATCCCGCACCGGTCGCACCGTCCCGAATCGGATTGTATCCACCGTATCCCGTAATGGAGATGCGTTGTCCTCCCGATGCAGCACGGGTCACCAGATCGACCGATCCTCCGATAGCGTCTCCATCCATATCCGGCGTAAGGGTTTTGTTGACCTGAATCGTCTGAATCATATCCGACGGAATCAGGTCCATCTGTACCTTCCGGTTGTCTCCCTCCGCCGAAGGGATCCGGTTTCCGTTGAGCGTTACGGAGTTAAGTTCAGAAGCCAAACCTCGCACAATAATATTACGGGCCTCTCCCTGGTCGTTCTGCATCGTAATTCCGGGTACACGTTTAAGTGCATCGCCGATATTCGCATCGGGGAAACGGCCGACCTGATCCGAAGAGATCACATTGGTTACATTACGGTTGGTCTTCTGCTGATTGAAGGCCTTCGCCTGTCCCCGGAGCATGTCACCCATAATCACCACTTCACCGAGCGTCTTCACATCTTCCACTATCGCAAAAACGATCTTCACATTTTCCCCGGATTTTACAGCGACCTGTTGCTTCTCGGTAAGGTATCCCAGATAGGAGACTTCAATCTGATAATCACCTTCCGGAACATTGAGGAATTCGAAATATCCGTTTTTATCAGAAATCGTATAACGGTTCAACTTATTGAGCGTCAACATCGCCCCGGGGAGAGTACGTCCTGAACTTTTTTCAGTAACCGTCCCCGAGATCAAACCTCCATTCTGGGCCGGCAGGTTCTGGATGAAAATCGCAAACAAAAGCAAAAGTACAAATCGTTTCATAAATTAACCTAATATTGATTCGCGGGCAAAAATATCGGCCGCATATTATGATATTATGAACATTGTATTAATATTCTATTAAAAAACAGGACATTAAATCAACTCACATCTCTGGCGGTACAAAATCGTTTCCCGCATTTGCATCGACCAAATACCCATTAAAAAATGCGACCCGAGAATCGGGTCGCATCATGATAACTCATATCAAACAGATCTCTGTCAGTCTATCGTAACGTCCATCCTGCAGTCCAATCATCATCGGCTGAAACCGCTCCTTTATAATCCGCCGGAGAGAAGAAACTATCGGTAAGAACTTTACCCCCATCGATCGTTCCTACATAATTATTCGTCAAATCATTGATGTAATCGGTCTCATTACCTTCAGCAGCTGCGAAACGATCATTGGTGTAAATTCCCTCTTCCGAAACGAGTTCCGTACTGAGCGATACATATTCGAGTTTCGACGGTTGCTGGGTTTTCGAAAATGAGTTTTCCGTTTCGGGAGTCTCTACGGCAAGACACTGTTTCTTGCCGGTAATAATCGCATTGTAGAGTTCGACTTCCGTTCCTGCCCGTAACAGCACACCGTTGTCACCTCCATCCTGCGCTCCGACCAAAGTCACGTTTGCAAGAACCGGATGCGACACCGGTGTTGCCGCTGCATTCTTGCCGTTGTTATCACACTCCATCAGACAATCGCAGTTATCACCCAGCGTAGCACTGGGTTCCTGATAAGCTACGAGAAACTGTCCTTTACCATCCCAACCTTCAGTCCAGTCATACGAATCATCCGTACAGCTCGTTACAACCATGTGTTTTACATTCACCGAACCTCCGAAAAATTCGAAACCGTCATCCGATCCTTTGTAAGCCTGTACGTATTCTACCTGTGTTCCACTACCGACACCATAGAACGAAATACCGTTTGCTTCGTGTTCTTCATCAAGTGCATAACCCGTATACTCAAGACGAATATACTTCAACACACCCGAGTTATCTGCGTCATCATTTCCTCCGTAAGGGGCGTTTCCGATCTCCGACAACACACCCGTTCCTGCATTGGTGTGAGCTCTTCCACAGATATGAATACCGCCCCATGCTCCTGTCTTCTTCAATTCGGAAGTCATCACAATAGGATTCGTTGCAGTTCCTACCGCATTGATTTTGGCTCCCTGTTCGATCAAAATATAGTCGGAAATATCGTCATCCTCCGCTACGATCCGCACACCTTCGGCAATATTCAATGTGGCTCCGGCCTTGACATGCAGACCTCCGCTCAACAAGTAGGTACCATTTTTTTCCAGGTAAGCATTACCCACCACATTACCAGCCAAAGTAGTTCCAGAGGCCAGATTGCCTTCGAGGTTGGGAATCACATCTCCGCTGTCTTCTTTACTGCAAGAGACACAAAGCGCAGTACTTGCCACCATGGCTACTGTTAAAAATTTCCAATACGTTTTCATTTTGTTAGAAATTTGAGAAAAAATAAAATGAATTAGAAAAGTATTTTATGACTATTTTCCGTGTTTTAGAACTTCAATCCGAGTCCGATTTCAAATCCGGTTCCCGTTTTATAGCGTTCTACTTCCACGGTATTTCCGGTCTGAGGCACCTCCTGATCGAACACCATCGCCCGATTCAACAGATCCGTCAACAACAACTTCAATTCGACACGACGATTGAATTGATATCCAGCCGTAAAATTGAGCGTATGCACCGGACGCTGTTTGATATCTCCCAATCCCGAAATACCTACTGCATGGATTCGAGGCCCCTGCAAATTATAGAGTAATGCCAGATTGAGCCGTTTCTGATCCCCGAAATATGGCGTCCACGTCAAGTCGGCATTGACCAGATAGGGAGAAGCACCTTGCAAAGCCCGCTCCTTGTTGGTATAGGCTCCGCCTTCGGGCAGTTTCACGTTGGTATACATGTAGGTTCCATTAACCCCTATGCGCAGATCGGGGGTCAACACCTTACGAACCTCCACCTCTATACCGGCCGCCATACCGTTATCGGCATTACGGAAGGTATGCACGGCAGCGCCACCCGACAGCATCTGGACCCGTTCGATCGGTTCTTCGAGGTATTTGTAGTAACCGGTAACCGAGATCATATCGCCCCGCTGGTTCAGAAACTCATAACGCAAATCAATGTTGTAATTGTAACTGTTCTGCAAATCCTCATTACCCCGCAACTGAACCGAACCGTAAGACTCCTGATAAAGGAACGGTGCCATCTCGATGAATGAAGGCCGGGTTATGGTCCTCGATGCGGCCAGACGGAGCTGATGCTCATCATTCAAGTTATACTTGACATTCAGTGCCGGGAAAAAATCGTTCCGGTTCAGGTTTCGTCTCTCCTTGAAACGCTGGTCGTTATAATAATTCACCCATTGATCGGACATCTCATAGCGGACACCCGCATTGATCAGCAACGCTTCGATCGGACGCAGATCGACCGAAAGATAACCGGCCAGGATCGTATTGCCTGCATCATAGGTATCCTTGGGTTGTTTCTCCCGCTTAACTTCGAGCGATCCGTTTGCTATATTTCCGAAGTTCAGATAGGAGTCGGTATGATATATATCCTCTATAACAGGAGAGAGGCCTGAAACATCGTAGTAAAAACGAAGTCCATCGTAATTGCGGCTTTTATCTTTATAGGAGACCCCGAAAGTAATCTGATGTCCGGCATCGAAGCGGTAGTCGGCGGCTATATGTGCGTTCCACTCGTTTTCGTCGAGTGTTCCGAAGTAACGCATGGTCTCCTGTTGATTGAGGTCAAACAGCGATAACGATCCGTCGTCGTTCTTAAGGAACATCACCTGACGGCGATCGGGTTCGTCGGAAGCCGTTCCCGAATAGGATCCACTCCACCGCAAATCCCAATGCGAACCAAACTCATGGATACCGTTTATCTGATGAGTCATCAATTTATAGACGTGCATCACATCGTTACTTCCAATGAGTTGATGCTTCTCCTCATCATATCCTTCACGACGCATGTAGGTATCGATCGCATTGCGCGCATAGAAAAAGGTATACCCCACCCGATCCTCGTCACGCAATGTGAGGCTCAGGTTTACCAATGCTGCCATCTTCAATTCTGTGGCATAACTATCGTATTCATATTCGTCCGTAATCCGGCCGGTCGCTTCGAGCAAACGAAAATCCGCATCGTTCATCGTCTGATAATCGTTACTCATACCGGCAGAAGCAAGTACACTTAACCATTGGTTACCTACTTTGAAATCGTGTCCCCACGCCAGATTCCCTCCGAAAGCCGGCAAGGCCTTTTTCCGGTCGACCGAGAAATCCGTATCGAAGATATCTTTCGTCTTCACATAGTTACGAAAATCGGACAGGTCACTCGACACGGCGTGCGGATCGACTTTCGGCTGGGTAAACAACGAACGATGGTCCATACGGTAGAAATCGCGTCCCAGCGTATTGAATTTGCCACCGACCTTGAGGTCCACAGAGAAAAAGTCGTTCCCTGCATTCTCTTTTGTATCGATATCGATGTGTGCTCCCGAATAGTCGGCGTAAGAACTCACCTCATACACCTTGCTGACCGTAATATTCCGCACCGTCGAGGAGGGAAAGATATCCAAAGGGATTAACTTGTTATCAGGATTCGGGGAGGCGATGGGTTGTCCGTTAAGCGTCGTGATGCTGTACCGATCCCCGAGTCCGCGCACGATCAACTGTCCGGAGGAGGCGACGGAAATGCCCGTCATCTTCTTGACTCCCTCCTGCACCGAGGATAACCCCTTCAGGGTCATCTCCTTCGCACCCATATTTTCGATGGCTACGTTCGATGCGATCCGCTCGACCTGCATGTTGTGTTCCGACTCAAGGTCCTTCTGGGCCGTTATCGTCACGGCGGACAACATTTGATTATCAGGTTCCAACTCAACACGAAGTTCAGAATCGTCTTTCGTCACATCGATTTCTATCCGTTGAGAGACATAAGAGATATAAGAGACTACCAGAACATGCGAGCCTTTTTTAAGGTCCATCTCAAAACGGCCCTCCAGATCGGTTACCGTACCTATCGTCGTACCCTCGACTGCAACAGTCGCTCCGATCAGCCCGCTTTGCGTCGACTTATCAACAACCACACCTTTGATCGTGATTGCGGACGCTACTTCAAACAAACATAAGAACAGTGTTGTAATTACAACGTTTCGAATCATCTTTTGCAACATTTTCCTCATTATTTTCCGGCTGCAAAGATGAAGAACAGATGTTACGAAACTGTGTTAACGATATGACATTCTCTTTACAAAATACATGTCCTTTGTCGACATGACAAAGGACACCGATGTAAACTATCTCTATCACTATATATTGCAACACTATAGCCGACAATAAAAACTGTAAAACACCTCTATTATTAAGATGTCAAGAGACCGGATTCAACAAGAATAGCGATATCGGTCAGGAGAACAACCTACCGCTTTTTGAAAAAAACGGACAAAACTCTGCACGGTCGGGAAACCAGTCATAACAGCGATTCGTGCAAGCGAAAAATCCGTTTCGCGGAGCAGCCTTTCCGCAAAAAGGACACATTGACGATTGACATATTCCTTATGCGAAAGCCCCGTTTCTTCACGGAGAAGGTCTTCCAGGTAGGCCTCAGAAATACCCAGCCGTCCGGCACATACACGTAACGACAAGTTGTCGCACATTCCCATCCCTTGTTCCGCAATACCTTCCTTAATAATCGACTCATATCGTTCGACCGTCTCCTGTACAGACAGACAACGAGTGATAAATTGCCGCTCGTAAAACCGGACAATATAATCGAGCAGCAATCCGATCCGTTTCGCAAGAAGCGATCGGCTAAATTCGTCGACTCCGTTTCGTGTCTCATCGCCTATCGCCCCCATACACTCTTCAATCACCCCTCTCTCCCGCAAAGAGAGATGTAATGCCTCGCTCTCCCGATAACAGAAAAAGGTATAACGCAAAAAATCCTTTTCAAGAGGTGTACCCCGAAAAACATCAGGTCGGAATGCAAGTAATTTCCCCTTTAATGATAGAGCACGTATCGCTGTACGGATCGTTTCTGTTTTCGGATCAATCGGTGCAGCACAGAGCAGCATCCCGTCCGTATAATCATCCTTTTGCCAACCATATCTCCTACTTCGACCCGAATACGTATACAACACGATAGTGTAATAACCCGATTCCCTGAAAATCGGAACCATGGCATCAGCCCCGGGCCCCTCTTCTTCACTGACCCATGAGTGAATCTCCTCCGACTCCATAATTTAATAGAACAACTTACAATCCGTCAGTTTTTCGACCGGAATTCATTGGGTGTACAGCCTGCGATCCGTTTGAACATCCGGCTGAAATGTTGCGGATATTGGAATCCGAGGTCGTAGGCAATCTGGCTCATCGTCTTGTCGGAAGACAGCAAAGCCTCCTTCGCCCGATCGATCAGCTTATTCTGTATATACTCTGATGCCGTCTGTCCGGTTTGCCGACGGATCATGTCCCCAAAATAGTTGGCCGACAGACAGACCTTATCGGCAAAATATTTGACCGAAGGCAATCCCTCCTGCTGCGGAGCTTCCCCATCAAAATAGTCATCCAACAACTGTTCAAAACGTGCGACTATGTCCTTATTCACTTCGCATCGGGTCGTAAACTGCCTTTCGTAAAACCGCATGCAATAGTCGAGCAACAATCCGATATTGGCCGTAATAAGCCGACGGCTGTGCTTGTCGATCGCATGCTCCAGCTCAGCCTCAATTTTGTGCAGACAGTCCATGACGGTCCGTCGCTCCTCTTCGGAAAGGTGCAGCGCCTCGTTGGTTTCATAAGAGAAAAAGGTATATCGTCGAATCTCCTGTCCGAGTGCGGTTCCACGAATCAGATCGGGGTGAAACAGCAATCCGTGCGCAGCAGGCTGTATATCGGGTAACATCTCCAGATCGGCCACCTGCCCCGGTGCAAAACAGACCACCGTCCCGTCCTGATAGTCGTAATACTGACGACCGTATTTGATGTTTCCGCACTTGACGTCCTTCAAAAACAAGGCATACACTCCGTAGTTGAACCACGCCCGCATGGGCCACGTCGTCGCCCGCGACAAATCCACCACACTAACCAGCGGATGGAGGGTCTCCAGACCGAAAATCTTGTTATAGCGATCTACACTATCTATTTTAATAATCTCGTCCATAACACACTTGTTATTCGTTTTGTACAAATATAATTCGTTCCAACGGGAAAAGAAACACACATAACATGGAATCCGGAATCGAGGTACAAACATCCGTAAATCATATACAACCGCCCCTGTCGGTCACAGTACTTTTGCAATCAGACGGAGACTCGCTATCGTTACCGATTATCGGGAATAATAAGAACAAAAGAAAATCCCGTTTCCGAACTGAACTGTCTCATCAAACACAGTACCTAAAATTTCACTAATAATAAAGTCCATGAAAAAACTATTTTTAATTTTTTGTATGGTGTTGACAACCATCTTTGCAATGGCCGCATGCGAAGGCTCCGACAACACTACACCGACATCGCAACAACCCGAAACACCGGGACAATCCGACCATGAGACGGAAAAACCGGAAAACAACGGACAAGATGAGAACGACCAAGAGGGAAACGATCAAGAGAACGGCACAGACAATTCCGACAACATCACTACCCCCGATGTCAGCAAACGCTATCTCGTCCTCTACTGTTCTCGAACCAGTAATACCGAACAGGTTGCCGAACTGATCCACTCATCCCTCGGTTGCGACATAATGGAGGTTGAACCCACCGTACCTTATGACGAAAACTACAACGCCATGTTAGAACGTGCACAAGATGAGCTGTCCGCCATCCGACAAGGCGACTTTCCTCCGATCAAGACCAATGTTGCAAACTTCGACGATTACGACACCATTTTCATAGGTTATCCCATCTGGTACGGAAGCATCGCAACGCCGATACAAACTTTTCTCCATACCCACGCCTCGAAACTTGCGGGGAAACGAATCGCCCTTTTTGCTACCAGCGGCAGCAGCGGAATCTCCTCCTCGGTCGCAGAGGCGAAACGACTTTGTCCGGATGCGACTTTTATCGAACCGTCACTATTGCTGACCTCTTCCACTTTATCTCAGGCTGAAGAGCGTGTTACGGAGTGGCTAGACAAACTCGGGACAACCCAAACCAATCCGGAAGTACCGAGCACATCATCACTGAAAATGAACATCATCGTCGGAAATCAAACGATCACAGCCACGATGGAGCCGAATGCCGCTGCCCACGACTTCCTCTCGCGTCTACCGTTAGAGGTCACACTGAACGATTTCAACAACATCACCGAAAAGATTTTTTATCCGAACCCGCCATTGAACACCGAAGGGGTAACACAAGGCTGTACACCCATGCGGGGCGATATTACCATCTACACCCCATGGGAAAACGTAGCGATATTCTGCAAAAACGGCTCGAAAAGCAACCAACTCATCAAAATCGGCCGTATCGACGGAGATGGTATAGAGACATTGAGTGTGTCCGGAGACATTCGGGTCACATTCCAACATCCCTAAACCTACAAAACATCTCTGAAAATTACTCTTCAAAACATACTCCATTTCAATCTCATAAAATATCTTTGTAGATGAAGCCTCTAAAAATATTCATTGCATCGGCAGCACTTTTATGTGTCTCCGGTAGCGTAACAGCATTCAATATGGAAAAGACAGAAAAAGCCCCAAAAAACATCAGTGCATTCCCGACCGGAGAAGAGAATTCGGGTTATGCACAATACTTTACCGGCAAATCGTGGTTGGCACCTTTGACCACGATGAAAGAGTTGAACGTTCCGATGTCGAACGTAACCTTCGAACCCGGCTGCCGTAACAACTGGCACAGCCACAGCGGAGGACAGATACTGATCGCCGTCGGAGGCATCGGCTACTATCAGGAGAAGGGACAACCGGCCAGACGCCTCGAAGCTGGGGATGTCGTAGAGATTGCTCCCGATGTCGTTCACTGGCATGGAGCAGCCCCCGACAGCTGGTTCTCGCATCTGGCTATCGAGTGTAACCTACAACAAAACAAAAATCAATGGCTCGACCCAGTAACCGATGAGGAATACGCCGATGCGGTCAAATAACCACTCCTTACACAAACAAAACTCTAAAAAAAAGAACATCATGAACCAGAAAAAAATATTAGTCGCCTACTTCTCATGTAGCGGCAGGACAGCAGCAGCGGCGAAAGAGATAGCCGCAACTACTAATGCCGATCTGTACGAAATCGTCCCGAAAGAGCCCTATACCCAAGCAGATTTGAACTGGCACGACCCGCAAAGCCGAAGCTCCCTCGAGATGCGCAATCCATCATCCCGTCCGGCTATCGCCGATCGAGCTATCGATACAGAATCATACGATATCGTATTTGTCGGATTCCCCGTATGGTGGTATATCGCCCCGACAATCATCAATACATTTTTAGAGCAATACGATTTCTCGGGAAAGATCGTTGTCCCTTTCGCAACATCCGGCAGCAGCGGAATCGAAAATTGTGAAAAAAATCTTCGTTCTGCCTATCCGGATTTCATCTGGCGGAAAGGGAAACTTTTGAACGGCCGGATATCGAAAGAGATGCTCGCCTCTTGGATCGACCAAGCGTGCAAATAACAGATCCGACCGAAGATGAAAAAATTGATAATCGTTTTTCTGCTGTTCATCTGGGTTATTCCAATAGCGGCACAAGATAAAACACAAGAAAACAAAGTTATGGAGAGAACAGAACGTTGCAAAGAGACCTATACTGCACTGTTCGGAGGTGAAGCTCTGACGGGAGAAGGGACCGATCCGGAATTGATGGACATACTCCAAAAATTCATTTTCGGCGAAGTATTTGCTGTCGGTGACCTCGACCACAAAACACGGGAATTGATCACCTGTACGACATTGGCGGCCATGCAGACCCTGCCCCAACTCAAAGCACATACAGGTGCAGCTCTCAATGTAGGGGTTACCCCCATCGAATTACGCGAGGCTGTTTACCAATGTGCCCCGTTCATCGGCTTTCCGAAGACACTGAATGCCGTATCCGTCATCAATGAAGTCTTTAAAGAGCACGGTTTTGCCCTTCCGCTCGAAGCACAGGGACGCGTAACGGAAGAATCCAGACACCAACAAGGCACAGCGATCCAACAACCGCTCTACGGTGACGAAATCGCTCAAAAGATGGAAGATCTACCGGGAGGAATGGGGAAAGAAGTCGCTCGTTTTCTGACAGAATACTGCTTCGGCGATATCTACACACGAAACGGCCTCGACCTGAAAACCCGGGAACTGCTGATATACTGTATCCTCACCGCTATTGGAGCCGACAATCAACTCTCCGCCCACGTCAACGGCAATCTGAAACTCGGCAACAGCCGTGAGACGTTGACAGCAGCCGTGATTCAATGCCTGCCTTATGTCGGTTTCCCGCTTGCCATGAAGGCATTGGACGCCATCAAAACCGCAGGACAAAATGCGACATCCGCAAACGATCCCGGCAAAGTACAACTCTCCCGCATTACGGTCGATCCGTCTCGTCTAGAAGAATACCATGCTTTTTTGAAAGAGGAGATCAAAGCCTCGATGCGTTTGGAACCGGGAGTACGGACACTATATGCCGTATCCGACAAAGAACAACCGAACCGGATAACCATTCTGGAGATCTATTCCGACGAAACAGCCTATCGGGAACACCTTGAAAGCCCACATTTTCAGAAATACAAAACAGGAACACGGGATATGGTCCAATCACTCGAACTGATCGAGACCACACCGTTGATTCCGGAACTTAAAATCAAATAAGAGATGGAACTTGATCATTTTTTAACTTACGTTACAACAGGGGAAGCACTGAACACGGAAGAGATTCATCGTTTTATGGACAAGATGAGCGACGAAGCACGTCGCATCACTTTTGAATTGAACGGAAGTTACCATACACAAGAAGAGGTTCGGGCTCTGCTTTCTCGCCTTTTCGGACATGATGTCGACTCTTCACTTCGGGTTTTCCCTCCGTTTTACACCGATTTCGGGAAAAATATCCACATCGGCAAGAATGTTTTCATCAATGCCTGCTGCCATTTTCAAGACCATGGAGGCGTAACCCTCGGTGACGGATGTCAGATCGGGCACAACGTGGTTTTCGCTACACTCAATCATGGAATGGCTCCCGAAGATCGGGGTACGACCTACCCTGCCCCCATCCGACTCGGGAAAAACGTATGGGTCGGATCCAACGCGACGATTTTACAGGGAGTATCGATCGGCGACAATTCGATCGTAGCAGCAGGAGCGGTCGTTACGCGCGACGTTCCCGAAAATGTCATCGTAGCCGGAGTCCCTGCCAAAATTATCAAGACGATCGACAGTACTTCGGTAAAAAGTAAATAAAAATTTATCTTCCGACAATAATTATCCCAAACCGATCCCACAAACCAATAGTTTGTGGGATCGGTGCTATCTGTATCTATTAAACGTAGAAATGCAGAACATATATCCACAAACGACTCCAGAACTTGATTTTCAATCCCTACGCAACATAATTTTCCAAAATCAATAGTTGTCGTCACATACATCAATATTAACTCCATAAACACCATTGAAAAAAAACCTTCTGCGGACAACCATGTCCGGAAACGGACACCCCCAAAACAAGCAAAACCCTGACAAAGAACACAAAATAAATTCCGGCACACCACTTGAGCAAAAGCTCTCCGAAAACATTTACCAACATGGACCGGAACATACCCTCATCGGTACGAAAACGAAGAATACGGAACAGGCTCGCGGGATTCGCTCTTTTCATAATAGCGGTCGTTGCGATCGTTTGGGTATTTCCCCGTCTTTTCGAAGAGAGTATAGGTTCGGAACATCTCGACATCGCCATAGTAGACCGAGGCTCCATTGAGATGAGTGTCAGCGCCTCCGGAAAACTATCCCCGCTAATCGAGGAGATCGTCGTATCTCCGATCGACTCCCGTATCATGGAGGCTTATAAATATCCGGGCGATACCGTCAAAAAAGGAGAGGCCCTGCTAAAACTCGAACTGACTTCGGCCGAAACCCAATACCAGCAGATGCTCGACAAAAGAGAGATGAAAAAGAGCGAACTGATCCAGGCCGATATCTCCCTGGACAATACTATCGGAGAGCTACAAATGCAACGTCTCATCACAGAGAAACAGGTCCGACAACTGAAAACCGATTTGGAAGGGGAACGGTACCTAGACAGCATCGGGGCAGGCACTCCCGATAAGGTACGCAAGGCCGAGCTTAATTATGAAGAAGCCCGACTTCAGTTGCAACAGCTGGACCAGAAGATCTTGAACGAACAAAAAAATGCCGATGCAGAGATGCGCATCCGGGAATTGGAACTCTCCGTTTTGGGGAAAGAGCTGGCCGAACAATCGAGACTGCTGAACGATGCCCGTATTCTGTCGCCCCGCGATGCTGTACTGACCTTCATCAACCGTCAGATCGGGGCAAAAGTCGCACAGGGAACCCAACTGGCCGTCGTTTCCGTTCCTGACTACTACAAAACGGAAGGAGAGCTGGCCGGAAGCTACCGCGACAGACTATCCATCGGAGTAAAGGCCATCATTAAAATAGGAGATACAGAGATACCCGGAACAGTCACGACCGTCGATCCATCTGTAACTGACGGCGTTGTCCGTTTTACGGTGATCCCCGACGAAACGGACCGTCCCGAACTCAAAAGCGGACTCAGCGTGGATATCCATATTCGATATGGCTTCAGGCCTGATGTCCTGAGACTCCCGAACCGGAATTTTTTCAAATACGGGAAAGGGGTCTACACGCTATGGGTCATACAGGACGACCAAGCCGTCGAGCGACATGTTTCGTGCGGCGAGAGCAGTTTCGAATATGTCGAGGTCGTGGACGGGCTCCAGGAAGGCGACCGTGTCATTCTCTCCGATATGGAGCGTTTCACCGGCAAAGGAACCGTCAGAATCAGACAAAAACGATAAATCAGTTTAAATATGGCAATCATCAGTTTAGAAAACATCACCAAAATCTATCGCACGAAAGAGGTCGAGACCGTCGCATTGGAAAACGTCAATCTGGAGGTGCAGCAGGGCGAGTTCCTCTCGATCATGGGCCCTTCTGGATGTGGCAAAAGCACCCTGCTCAACATCGCCGGGCTGTTGGACCAACCGACCGAAGGTCGGGTCATACTGGACGATATCGAAACCGTCGCCATGAGAAACGGTGAACTGGCCCGTTTCCGGAACCGCATGCTGGGGTTCGTGTTCCAGAGTTTCCATCTGGTCCGTTCGCTGAACGTGCTGGACAACGTCGAGTTACCGTTACTCTATCGCAAGTCGACCGCCAGCGAACGAAGAAGGCGAGCCGTTGAGGTCCTGACCCGAGTGGGGCTTTCGCACAGGATGAAACATTTTCCCTCCCAGCTCTCCGGAGGACAGTGTCAGCGGGTAGCCATTGCCCGTGCACTGATCGGCGCTCCCAAAATCATTCTGGCCGATGAACCTACCGGAAATCTCGACAGCCACATGAGTCAGGAGATCATGGATCTGCTTTTCGATCTTAACAAAGAGGGTACGACCATCATTATGGTCACACACGACGAGCGCCTCGCCCAAAGGACACAACGGGTGATTCGTTTTTTCGACGGCAGAAGGATTCAATAATACAAAAACGAACGAGTATGTACCGGATCTACTTCAAACAGGCCCTCCAAATGCTGAAACAGAATCCCTTCATCAGCATTATATCCATACTTGGAACAGCGCTCGCGATTATGATGATCATGACGGTCATCGTAACGAGCGAGATCCAAAACGCCTCTTTTGCCCCCGAAGTCAATCGGGACCGTACCCTCTACCTGCACACCTTTACCACATGGGACACAATTACAAATATACAAAACAGCAACTCGACTGGAATTCCCTACTCTTTCTGCAAGGATTATATTCTCCCGATCAAGACGCCCGAATTAATCGTAGAAACCGATTTATGTCAAACGATTGTCAAACCGGAGGGTAGTAACGATATCCACCTTTTGGAAGCCCTCGGAACCGATGCCGATTTCTGGGAGCTATACACCTTTACGTTTGTGCAAGGCAAGCCCTATTCCCAAGAAGAGTTCGAATCGGGATTACGCGCAGCCGTTCTTCGAGAACGCACGGCCCGTATGTTGTTCAAAGACGAGAACCCCATCGGGAAGAGCATGGAAGTCAATTTTCTACCCTATCGTATTGTAGGTGTCGTCAAGGAGATATCGCCTCTGGCCAAAGAATCGAACGCCGCTTTTTGGATTCCCTACACATCTCTACCCCAATACGAAAACGATATTTTCCGAATTATGCTACTGGCCCGCGACAAAAGCGATTTCCCAAAAATCAAACAAGAGATTGCAGATGTCGAGCGAAAATATACGTTGGCAAATCCTCCGCTTGTTCTTGATCTCAACGGTCCTTTAGAACATCGTCATGAAGTGCTGAATCCGGGTTATCCGCACAAGACCAAAACCGAACACGCCCTCCGCGTTCATAAAAGAAAAACGGTTTTACTCTTCTCCCTTCTGCTGTTGGTGCCAGCTCTGAATTTATCGGGATTCAGTCTCTCGCGGCTTCGCAAAAGGCTGGACGAAATCGGGATACGCAAAGCGTTCGGAGCTCGCAGACACGTCATCCTAATCCACGTTCTGTTCGAGAACCTGATTACCACCCTGATCGGAGGGGCTATCGGATTGCTTCTCTCCTATCTGGCCATATTCTCACTGCGCCGTTGGCTACTGGAGATCTCCGCGGACGGAACCATACCTGGGCAGGCTCTCGTTTCGTTTCCGGTCTTTTTGGCCGTATTCGCCGCATGTCTGTTGCTCAACCTTTTTTCGGCCGGTATTCCGGCCTATCGGGTTGCCCGAATGCCCATCGTAGATTCACTCATGCAAAACGACAAAAAATGATACAACATCTTTTTACAATCATCTGGAACGAACGCCGTTCAAATACTTGGATCCTCCTCGAATACATTGTGGTCTTCTGTGTGCTCTGGTTCTGTTGTGATTATACATTTATAGCCCTGCGCACCTATATGCGAGAAGATGGATTCGACATAAACCACACCTACAGGATCGAAATGGGGATAAAACCCGACTGCCAATCGGACGACAGCACGATAAAAAGCCAAGCGTACTTTTATGCACAAACTTTAACAGAACGCGTCAAACGTTATCCCGGCATCGAAGCCATATCTTTTGCCATCTGTGCATTTCCTTATTTCGGATGCTACAGTTCGGGGGAGGCCATCATAAATTCCGACTCTTCCGGTGCCGACATACCCATATATCGGATACGAGCTGCTCAGGTTTCATCCGGTTTTTCCGACGTATTCCGTATCAAGCTCAGAGAAGGCAGCGGTTTTAAACCCGAAGAGGAATCCACTCAGCCACAAATCATCATTACTCCTTTCGACCATAAAGGCAAACGCTTCGGCAACTTTTACGAATCGGTCGACATCGACTCTATCAAGACCATCCTTACCGACCAACGCAGGGGACAAATTTTGGCCCCTCCCTCGGGAATCACGGAGAGACCGATCAAAGAAATCGGAGTGTGGTCGCCATTAAGCTATGTATGTATTCCCCTACCACGTGAAGGGTATGATCTGTACTGGAATCAAATCGCCATTCGTGTTGCACCGGAAGCCGATCACGACTTTCCAGAACGGTTTATAAAAGAGATGCGCGACCAACTGAATATTGGCCCCTATTACCTTGTATCCGTTGTCCCGACACAAAAATACCGACAAGAAAACATCGACGACTTGAACTATGGTGAAGGACAACTTTTCAGCACGTATGTCATCATGGGATTCGTAATCATCAATGTTTTTCTGGGCATTCTGGGCAGTTTCTGGTTCCGCATCCAGTCTCGTCGCAGCGAAATCGGACTGCGCATCGCTTTGGGCTCATCAAAACGCAAAGTACAGCAACTAGTCGTAGGGGAGACGCTGCTCTTACTCGTTTTGGCCGCAACCATCGGAACGACCATCTGCCTCAACCTGTTTACGACAAACCTCATCGGAACACTCGGAATTCCGACCATCGACCGTAACGAGTGGGGCATCGGCTGGGAACAAGACCTGTTGAACTTTCTGATCGTATTCGGTTTCCTCACTATAACCTCCATAGGAGCCGTACTCTATCCTGCACGGAAAGCCTCGGAAATTTCTCCATCCGAAGCGCTACGAAGCGAATGAAACGTACCACACCATGAAAATCCCATTTCGGATACTGCTTTTCGTTTCAGTTCTGGCGCCCGGTTTTTGCCGGACGCAGGACACTCTCCGTCTGACCCTGACCGAAGCCCTCCGTTTGGGACAAGAGCACTCGGTCGATGCGCTCGTCGCCCGGAACGAATATGTATCCGCCTACTGGGAATACCGAACCTTCCGGACCGAACTGCTTCCGGAAATCACCTTGAGCGGGACACTCCCCTACTATTCCAAATCTTATAATTCGCTTCAGAACGATGACGGCAGTTGGGAATATGTCGCCAATAACTACCACCGCATCGACGGAGGAGTCTCCATCTCTCAGAACATTCCGTGGACAGGCGGGAAGATCACCGTAGAGAGCTCCATCGAGCAGCTCCACCAATACGGGGAAAACGGTTACACCAATTACAAATCCGTTCCGGGATTGATCATCCTCGAACAGCCGCTTTTCGGATTCAACCGCATTCGCTGGCTGCAACGGATCGAGCCCATCAAATACCACGAAGCGACCCAGCAGTTAACCAGCAATCTGGAGGAGGTATCGCTGACCGTTCTCCGCTGCTATTTCGACCTATTGATGGGCCGGACCAATCTCGATATTGCCGAACAAAACCTTCGGAATGCCGAACGGCTCTATCGCATCTCCGAAGCAGAACATCGTATCGGCCGGCTGTCGGAAATCGACCTGATGCGGATGCGATCCTTATTACTGAGTGCCGAAGCCGCCCAGAGCGAAGCGGTCATCTCGCTCGAATCCCGTATGTTTACCCTGCGATCGTTGCTCGGCATTGACGAGGACAAAATTCTGCAAGCCGAGCTTCCGAAATTCATTACCGAACAGATCTCCACACTCTCCTATCGGGAAGTGATCGATCTGGCCCACCAAAACCATCCTTTCTTTCAAAACATCCAACGCAGAAGTCTGGAAGCCTCGCGCGATGTAAGCCAGGCCAAGGCCGAACGGCACGACATCTGCCTTTTCGCCTCCTTCGGCATGTCGGGTAAAGCACGCTCTCTGGGACGGGCATACGACCCACACGATTGGCGTGACGATCAGGTGGTCTCCTTAGGAATCAGCATACCGATTCTGGATTGGGGAAAAAGAAAGGGAAAGGTCCGTATAGCCGAAGCTAATCGAGAACTGACACTCTCCCAGATTGAAAAGGAGAAGACCGATTTCGACCAGAATGTTTTTCTGCAAGTACAATATTTCAACAGCCAACCCCACCGTCTAAAGTTGGCGGAGGAGAATGCGGAGCTGGCCGTACAACGTTACGAAACTACTGTCGAAGCCTTCATACGGGGCAAAACCGACATTCTTACCCTGAACGATGCCCAATCCTCCAAAGACGCAGCGCTGCAAGATTGTATCGAACAAATGTACCGGCTCTGGGACTACTATTTCCGGATTCGCAGCCTGACCCTCTACGATTTCATCGAAGACAAACCCATAAAAACAGAGCCACCCGAGGGGCAGTTTTAAAGCAGATTCATCATCGTACCCCGCTGCAAAAGTTTCAAATTTCACACAACTATTCGTATATTTACCCATAAAACCATATACTCCCACATGATTCTCATTTGCGACGACGATACAACCGTCTGCTCTTCACTGAGTTTAGTTTTAGGACGTGCCGGCTATAAGACCGCTTCGGCAAACACACCTTCCGAGGTCGTCGATTTCGTCCGACACCACTCACCGAGCCTGATCCTAATGGATATGAACTATTCGAAAACCACCTCGGGCGAAGAGGGACTCGAACTTCTCAGAAAGGTAAAAATATTCCGACCGGAGGTCCCCGTCATTCTGATCACAGCTTGGGGATCGATCAATCTGGCCGTACGGGGAATCCGTGCAGGAGCTTTCGATTTCGTAACCAAGCCGTGGAACAACCTCACGCTGCTCAACACGATCCGCACGGCACTGGAAATTACAGGGGAAGAGCAAAGAAACGCCGCATCGGAGAAATCGACTGTTTTCCGACGTGAGAACATCATCGGCCGTTCCCCTCTGCTGCAAAAAGTTTTCGATACGGCAGCCCGTATCGCTGCAACCTCGGCCCCCGTACTCATCACGGGAGAAAGCGGAACGGGCAAGGAACTGATCGCCGAAGCCATCCACCGCAACAGCAGCCGTAGCACCTCCCCCTTCGTCAAGGTCAATCTGGGAGGCATTTCACAATCCCTGTTCGAAAGCGAGATGTTCGGCCACAAGAAAGGTGCCTTCACAGATGCCCTTTACGAACGCAAAGGACGTTTCGAGATGGCCGACAAAGGCACTATTTTTCTCGATGAAATCGGAGAACTGGATATGGCCAGTCAAGTCAAGCTCCTGCGCGTTCTCCAAGATCAGACATTCGAGCCGTTAGGAGAGAGCCGTCCGAAACAGGTGGATACCCGAATCATCAGTGCCACCAACCGCAACCTGCCCGAAATGGTCAGTGAAGGGAGTTTTCGTGAAGACCTTTTTTACAGAATCAACCTGATTACGATCCGTATGCCGGCACTCAGGGAGCGACCGGAGGATATTCCCCTGCTGGTCGAATATTTCACCCGACAACAGACAGGAGGGAGTGTCCCGATTGAAATCTCATCCGAAGCGATCGAATTCCTGACACGACTTCCCTATCCCGGTAACATACGAGAACTGAAGAACTTGGTGGAACGAACCATTCTCGTATCGGGAAACCGACGACTGGAAGCCGCAGATTTTAAAGCCCAATACGCAGAGATTCCTACACGTAACGCCCCATCGGACGATTCTATACACCCGTTGGAGGAGATTGAACGGAATATGATTCTCAAAGCCGCCGAACTCTACGGCAACAACCTGTCGCGGATCGCAGCAGCTTTAGGAGTGAGCCGGCAAGCACTCTACCGCAGGCTGGAAAAATACGACATCCATTTGTCTGAATAGCTCAGGGTATGAAATCAAAACGGCTTTTTTGGATATTGACCGTACTGGTTTTCGGGTCACTGGCGACAGCCGGAATTGTCTTTTTCAAAACGGATCCGGCTCTGTTATGGACAGTTGAAGGCATTACAATTTTGGCTCTTGTGTTATTTATCGTCCTCTATCGGAGGTTAGTCAGGCCTTACCGGATTCTGCTGGACGGTATAGGGCTGCTCCACGAGCAGGATTTCTCCAGCCGTCTACGCCCTGTTGCCAACCGGGAGGCCAACCAACTGATCGAAGTATTCAACCGCATGATTACGGAGCTCAAAAACGAGCGCCTGCAAGTACGGGAAAAGAACAGGTTTCTCGACCTGTTGATCCAAGCCTCCCCCCAAGGAGTGATCATTCTGGACTTTGACGACAAAATCTCCGAAATCAATCCGGCCGGGCAAAGTCTCCTACAGATTAAGGATACCGAACAAATAAAAGGCCTGCGTATTGCCGAATCGGGAATAAGGATGGCAACAGAGCTGGGTACTATGCAACCGGGAGAAGACCGCATCATACGGATTCCGGGACAGGCCATTTTCCGCTGCATACGTTCGTCATTCATCGACAACGGTTTCGACCACCCGTTCATATTGGTCGAAGAGTTGACCCGCGAACTGATGCGCATCGAAAAAGAGTCCTACGAACGGATCATCCGCATGATGTCGCACGAGGTCAATAACTCTGTCGGTGCCATAGGGGCAACCTTGAACGTCCTATCCGATATTCTGGAACAGGACGACCGACAGGAGGCGCTACCCGCCGTCAAGGCTTCGGCCGAACGGTGTGAGAACCTTGCCCGGTTCACCTGTAAATTGGCCGATTTGGTACGGATTCCTCAACCTGTTCTTACATATCTTCCCTTAAACGAGCTGCTCCGTTCGGCTGAAGCACTGACTCGTAGTGCCTGTATAGAAAGAGAAATCGAATTAATTTTAAAACCCTGCTTTCCGGAGGTGGATATCTGCGTAGACGGCATTCAGATGGAACAGGTGTTGGTCAACATCATCAAAAACGCCTACGAGGCCATCGATCGCAACGGCAGAATCAGAATCGTCGGAGAGGCAAATCCCCCATCGATACTGATCGAGAACAATGGCCCCGATATACCGGATGAAGTACGCGAAAATTTATTCACACCCTTTTTCACGACCAAACCGTCGGGACAGGGAATCGGACTGATGTTTGTCCGGGAAGTCTTGAATAACCACCGGCTACCCTTCAGCCTCACCTCTCAAAATGGATTGACTCAATTCCGCATCTCATTCCGTCTCGATGATAAAAGTCATTAAAGAAAAACATTCTGCAAACAAAGGGAGATAAATCGCTTAAAAAAGCCGCACACATTTATGAGTTGATTTTTACTTATAACGATAAATAAAACCTCTCTTCTTTACTTCTGACACGCCATTTATATTCGAATCAAACAAGTTCCATAAAAATATTTTAACTATATTTATCCAAACCTTTTATCATGGAAAGACACTATACGAACCGAATAAAAGCTGTTTTCAATTGGAGCGGAGGGAAAGATTCCGCTCATGCCCTGTTACGTGCACAACAATCGGATATGTATGAAATCGTTGCACTGCTGACCACTGTAAACCGCTCGACCCACCGTTCAACAATGCATGGAATCCCACTACCGTTGCTACAGGCACAAGCCGACAGTATCGGTATCCCTCTTTATGTCGTAGACCTGACACCGAAAGGAAATATGGAAGATTACGACGCTGCCATATTGCGGGCCGTAGAGCATTTCAAGACACAAGGCGTTACCCATTTCATCTTCGGAGATATTTTCCTACACGATGTACGCAAATACCGAGAACAACAACTTGCTCCGCATAACATAAAAGTTGTTGAGCCTCTCTGGGGGAAAACATCTGATGAGGTGATGAACGATTTTCTCACCTCAGGGTTACGGACCATCATCGTAACCACTATGGATGACGGATTAGGCTCTTCCGCTATAGGTCACGAAATCGATCGTACATTTATCGATTCGTTACCGAAAGAGGTCGATCCAAACGGAGAAAATGGAGAATACCATACATTCTGTTACGACGGACCTATCTTCCGACATCCTATCCCATTTCGTTTGGGGAAACCTTTTCAACAAAGCTACGACATTCGTCTTGATGATGGATCGGATAAATCCTTCACCTATTGGTTTGCCGATCTGAAAGAGTTCTGAACATTTGTATCGATCACAAAAAATGATATCAGTGAGGCAACTGCAGAGACTGCGCTACCAAATTTGGACACGGCTAACGAAATAAAAATCCCAAATAATTTGCTTTATTTATTATTACTTTATTACTCGAAATTTATTTATCCTCAAAATCGCTGTCTGTGTTATAACAATGTTCTATTCCGTATCTATCCTATACAGTCCTGTTCATCAAGCCCCAAAGAGCAAAACCATTTTTCCGGGTTCTCTGACAACACAACCAATTCTGTAATGATTCAGGCAAAAGAATTTTTAGATTACATCGAAATAAACATCAAAAACTGAGACAAGGTAAATAGAAATGAGAAAAATCCTAATTACAGTCTTTTTTCCGACTTATCTTAACACGTCTCCATTTTTTCGTATATTTGCCTCGACAAATCAACTAATTAAAAAAGCGTTAGCTTTTATTCTGGTTTCTGAAACTACCACATTTTAGAGCACCCTTGAGTAAAGCGAAACGCTCGCGGTAACGTGGGCTTTACTCGTTTATCAGGGTGCAAAGGTTGTGGTAGACCTCAGAAACCGATAAAAGGTATTGTCCCACGTCTTTTTATGGATATCACTAACTTTCCGCTGAGGGACAGGTGGAAATGATTTACACCATGAAAAACAAACTTTTTATCCTCGCACTCATGGTCATAACGTTATTGGCCAGTTGCAGTAAAGAAGATGGAGATGGCGACGGAGGAGGAACCTCATTCACCCCACCGGCCCAAGAGCAACTCACACAAAACGCTTTTGCAGACAATGAAAATACAGGAGGCGGATTCTCGTTCACGACCGACTCCCCATGGACAGCAACTGTAGAAGAAGTACAAGCGCAAAGTGCTGCTTCAGCTCAGGTAAAATCCGCAACACGCACAGCAGGAAACAATGTTGTCTGGTTAAAACTTTACAACGGAAACAGTGAAGCATACAGCGGCGGGGCAGGAACAATTACGCTCCGTATCGAAATCGAACAAAACTATACGGGCGAACGACGTGAAGCTACGATTACAATACGTTCGGGCAACAATACCTTTATCGTAACGGTTATTCAAGAGGGAACCAAACAAGACGGAAGCGAGAATGAACCTCCTGTCAAAGTAACGAAGATCACCCTCGACAAAACCGAACTCTCAATGGATGCCGGAGCCAAGGCAACGCTGTCTGCCACGGTAGAACCCGACAATGCTACGGTCAAATCCGTGGTATGGTCGAGCAGTGATCCTGCAGTTGTGAGCGTAAACCCTGTAACAGGCGAGATAACCGCCATAACAGACGGAACAGCGACAGTTACAGCAACCTCATCGTCCAACAAGGAAGTGTCAGCATCCTGTGTAGTAACTGTCGGAAATAACGAGCCCGTTGCTCCTATAGCTATTATAAGTGAAATTGAGCGCACGGTAACATATTGGGATCAACTTCCTACTTCGAAGTACTATGAAGAAGAGGCTACCTACATGTTCAAATATGACGACCAAAATCGCGTCTCATCATATACGGTCGATATTCGTCCCACCAATGATCAACAAGAAGCATGTCAACTTGTCAGCACAATCGACTACTCCTCTGCTGATCGTCTCCGCATTAAAGATCAATGGTCTGATACAGGAATTGAAACCTATGAGGTTCTGCTCAATGAAAAAGGATATGGTATACAGAGTGAGTCGTATCTCTATACCCACGACGAGGAAGACAATGAAATCTACACCTACGAATTGGAATACGACAATGAGGATCGTCTTTCACGCATTGCCTACTCTTTCTATTGGACCTCGTTTACCTATAAAGATGGGGTAATGTCGGGCGGAGCAGACTTTGATGGAAATGAAGTATATGAAACGTCTGGTTTTGAGCAATATTTCAATCAGATTCCAAACGACAAAATGAACTTGGACATCAATTTGCTGTTTATGCCCAGCCTTCTGTCGGAAGAGCCGGAAGGTGGAGATGTGCCGGGTCGTCTGGGCCGTTTGGCTCTGCTTCGTTTCTTGGGACGTGGTACGGACCGTTATATAAGTATGTTCTTGGGAGGAGTTGATGAGGTTGAGGGTAATTTGAGCCACATGGGTGGTTGGCCGGAACCGAATGTAACTGTTCCCAAAAGTTACGACGACTACGCCTACGATGAAGATGTTGAAATACACTTGAATTACACTCTCAATGAGAATGGTTCAGTTGCTTCAGTCGTAGCGGATATGCCTATAGTCAAAATCAGACATGAATACGAAATTGTATCGGGAGAAGAACTCTTCGACCCCAATCATCCGGAAGCGGGATACAAATACGAAATCAGAAATAAAAAAGATACAGAATTGGATCGTGGAACCAATTCGATAACTTATACATTTACATACCGCTAATCTTACAAAGCAGTAAACTTCAATAAGAGAAAGGCTAAGAGGAGATACACCTCTTAGCCTTTCTCTTGTAAATATTTGATCATCAAAACACAACAACGAAAATAGTTATATAATCCTTGCATTACCGATATAGTTATGAACTAAATTACGCCCAAAATTTCTCAGTCTATATTTGCAATAGAGACAAATCGCATACACGCCCCCAAAAAACTGTTAATTAACAATTAATAATTTATTATTTGGTTTCATCTAAGTCAGAAAATCTAATATTAAGTAATCTGGATTACAGATCATCGAAAGCCAACAAACAACACACGACTGACATTCGATCGAAAGTCTCAAGAAGTGACTGCAAGGACAATACACCTGACCGAGAAAAAGGAAAGACGAACCAATAACGCATCATAAGAAATCCCTATCCGGAATATAATCTCCATTAGAAGAAAAAATGGAAATTATTTTTGAAAAACACTCAACACCACTCCGCATATAACAACTTAATTTACAAATACATAAAACAACACAAACAATAATAACATCTGTTGATTTATCAAACACATGCTACAAAACTGTCAGGCACAACTTCATTTGACCCTATATAACAAACCATATCTCAATCGATGAGACAAAGTCTCTGATAGATACAAGACATGAATATCTCGTCCGTAACATTTATATAGAGTACTACCGCAATCAGTACATTTCGCCATACTACACTCTAAATTCTACGCAACACGAGCCCTCATTCTCTTTTCCTTTATCAGAGAACACACATTACTCTATCTGGCGACAAGGATAAAGAATACCCAGAACAAAAACAGCGTTTTGTTTTTTCAAAGAAAATAAAATTTACCCTCTTCGTTTTTTTAATTAGACACGAAGTGACACCGTAAATTTACACCCTTTCCCAATTTCACTTTCAATCGAAATTGTCCCTCCATGTGCCTCCACGAATTCTTTTGATATGGCTAACCCCAATCCACTTCCTTGAACTTTGGTACCTGGAACTCGAAAATAGCGGTCAAAAATACTTTTATGATAACGAGGATCGATACCATGGCCGAAATCTTGCACATAAATATCCACTTGTTTATCATGTTGTGCCGCTCCGACGATAATATGAGAATTTTCCGGAGAGTGATGAATTGCATTCGAAAGTAGATTGGTAATAACCCAAGCGATTTTTTCGTTGTCCACAAATAATTTAGAGATTTTTTCGGGGTATTCTACCTCTACAAAACAATGGAAACGCTCAGCCAGCACTTGCGTGGCTTTTATGGCGTATTCTATCAACTCAACAGGTTTGACGATTTTAGGTTTTAAGGTTAATTTTCCTGATTCTACTTGGGTCAAATTCAATAATTCGCCGGTAATATTCAACAACCGATTACTACTTTCCCGGATACTACCCAATAATTGGGTTTGTTCTTCATTGAGAGATCCAAGCCGAGAATCTCCGAGCAACTGCAGGCTCATCAGTATCGACGAAATGGGAGTTTTCATCTCATGAGAGACCGTCGCAATGAAATTCGTTTTGGCAGAATCCAGCTCTTTATATTTGGTGACATTATTCAAAATAATCAGATTCCCGACGAACTGCTGTTGGGTTTCACCTACGGGATTTATGTATAGTGGAATATTGTCCATCTGGAAATAACTTTCCTTGTTGTCCGCGTAAATTTTCAAAGGTTCATGTTCATGATTATCGTCATTTTCTGCATACACTTCCCGGATGAGTCGTCTCAACAAATCATTATTCAAAGCTATTTCAGCCGCATTACGTCCTATGATATTACCTCGTTTCAGGTTCAGGATCGAAAAAGCCTCGTCATTCATGAAAAGTATATTGCGTTCCGAATCCAAACCGATGATCGGTTCATGCAGGCTGTTTACGATGGCTTCGATTCTTTTCTTCTCCGTCATAAGCCGATCGAGGGAGCTGCGTCGGTATTCCGACAGTTTGCAGGCCATATCATTGAATGAAGTGGCTACGGCACGAAACTCTTTGTTGTCATCGAAATCGAGACGTTCGTCATAGTTGTAGTTGGCAATTTGGGTGATTCCCTGCTTCAATTTGTCGATCGGCCGCAAAATAATAGCCGGAAAACGAATTAGGAAAACTGCTGCCAGCAAGATACACAATATGGACAGTATAGTAAGCCATTGAACCGTCCCTTCTGCACGGGATTCCATATCCGAACTTTTGGATCGTATCGAGTTCATGTTCAATTCCATGATCCGATAGAGATCATCTCGGATCTCCTGAATTTGAGAGATGGAAACCGAATCCGTCAGTACATCGATTTTTTGAGATAGAGCAGACGTCACCTCTTTTTCATTCACTTCAGTAATATTTTGTTGCTGAAGTCCTAAACTGTTTATCAAAATGCCCCGCGATGTGGAGTCTTGCGAGAGACGATCCAACGAACGCAGCATCTCTTCCACATAATGTACGGAATTATAGTTATCGGCAAGTATGTCTTTCGATGCAACGGAAAGCTGTCGGACCGATCGGACCGATTGGAGGCCCAGCAAAAGAATCAGCACGAACAATACGCCTATACCTAATGTCAATCTGTTACGAAGATTCATCACGATAAAATAATTAAATCCACATTGAGTTTGGCTAATCGATTCAACAAATGTCGAAATCTGAAAGTCGTTACAAACAACGAATATAGAGAAAATCGGGGTCCACTGATACAGACCGTACTGATTTTACGCTCTTGACAGAGATCTACGATCGTTTCAATATGACGGTTCGAATGGATCCGTACAACCTCTCCACCCAATTCCGAAGCAAGATTGAAATTGTTGATCAAATACCGTTGGTTTGCCAACGGGATGCGATCCATGTCCTCTTTGTCCGACTGGACATACAGAACGATGAACGCTGCATTCATGTATGTGGCCAGACGGGCCGTTTTTCGGATGACCCGGCGTGCCCGTTTTTCAGAGGAGTCGATCACGGCCATTAAATACTCGTGATACAGTTTTCCTTCGGCAACAACCTGAGTCTCCACTTTCTTTTCTACTCGCATGGCAACTTCTTTCAGCGCCAATTCCCTGAGCTGAAGTAGGTTGTCATATGTAAAAAAATTTCCCAATGCCGCTGCAATTTTATCCGGACGATAAATCTTGCCGGCTTTTAAACGTTCAATCAAATCATCGGCAGTCAAATCGATATTAACCACCTCGTCGGCCACGGCTAACACATTGTCCGGAATGCGTTCCTGAATTTCAACACCAGTAATTGTTTGAACCTGCTCGTTGATCCCCTCCAAATGCTGTATGTTGACAGCCGAAATCACACTGATTCCTGCATCCAGAATCTGCATGACATCCTGCCAACGTTTGGGATTTGCACTTCCTTCGATATTGGTATGCGCCAATTCATCCACGATGACGATCTCCGGATGTTGATTGATAATCGTCTGTGTATCCATCTCCTCAAGCTCCTTCCCTTTATAGAAAAGCCTTCTTCGGGGAATCAAAGTAAGCCCCTCGACCAACGCTTCAGTCTCAACCCGGCCATGCGTCTCCACATATCCGATCCGGACATCGACCCCCGCTTCGAACAGCTGATGTGCCTCCTGCAACATACGGTAAGTTTTGCCTACACCGGCACTCATGCCGATGTAGACCTTAAATTTACCCCGATGCGATTGTTTTATCAGCTCGAGAAAATGTTGTGCACTTTGTCGCGTATCGCTATTCATCTTTTACGTCACATCCTGAAAGAAATGCCGCCCACAAAATTAACATCGTCCAGCGCCGGATTCCAAATCAAATGGGTGAATAGTCCGATATTCATATCGCTTTTCTCCGCGAAGCACCACGTTTTCCCCGCATTGAGAAAAATATTCTGTACATAGAAATTCCTATCGATCCCATAGGTACCATACGCGTTCCAAGGCACCATGCCGACACCCGCTTTCATATCAACACCGTTTATCCGGAACGGATAAGCAACTTCAAAATAGGAGCTGTAAGCCCGTTCGCCCCGGCTGTTGACATCGGCAGCCCCGAAGAGGATCGTATACCAGGAGAGTGTGAATGGAATTTTTTCCGAGATTATCCAATTGGCACCGACTTCAATACGATGGGGAGAATTGCCGTCAAAAGTAAAATAATTCCGTTCAATCAGGTCCCGAGAGCCGGCCCCTCCTTCCCAATACAAGTCGGCCAACGAGAGGGTGACGGGCCCTGTGGTATAGGCCAGTGTAAGATCCATCTCTTTGTACGAAGTCGACGCGAAGTCCACCGAACCCCATGCGGTTGCCGAGAATTTACCGACGCTCATGGTCATTGTCGGTTGGAGGCTGACGCCTGCTTCATACACGCCTCGCCAAATATAACTGCTCACCAAGTCGCTTCCGCCACTAAAAGAGATACCTTTATCTTGTGCGAAAACATGGCCGGCAATCGATAAAGCCATTACAACTAATGCACAGGCTATTATAGTACGTCTCATAACTTCGATGTCTTCTTTTCTCTTTTTACATATCAAATTTGCTACTCTGTATGTTATCATTTTTGCGCTTCATCAAGAGCGACGTTAAGCTTCAGAACATTTACTCTATATGTTCCAAAAAGTCCCATCCAGGGTTTCTGGATTGTATTCTCCACAATTTCACGCACTTGATCTTCCGTCATGCCGCGGGCTTCGGCCACACGACGAATTTGTACTTCGGCCCCACGCGGCGAAATATCCGGATCCAATCCCGATCCACTAGCAGTAACCATTTCGGCCGGTACCTCTTTTCTTTCGAGATAGGGATGAGCTTTCAAAAAGGTATCGATGCGAGCCTCAACATCGGCCAAATATTCAGGATTGTTGGTTCCTTTATTGCTGCCCCCCGAACCACCGCCATTATAGTCAACGGCAGAAGGGCGCCCCCAGAAGTAGATACTGCTGGTAAATCTCTGCCCGACATTGGCGGCTCCGACTACTTTCCCATTCAGTTCCACAACCGGAGCTTCTCCGTCATTCGGAGAAGCAACCGCTGCCACCAGACGCAGGATCAACACATACCCTATGGTAAGTACCATACACATCACCAAGGTAAACTTAAGCGATATCCATAAATTTTTCATGATTGTCTTTCAATTAAAAAAACACACTAATTAAAACATCTATCAGTTTGATTCCCACGAACGGAGCGACAATACCACCCAGCCCATAGATAAACAGATTACGGCGCAACAGAGCGGAGGCTCCGATCGGTTTGTAGGTTACACCTCGCAGCGCCAGCGGAATCAACAACGGAATGATAATCGCGTTGAAGATCACCGCCGACAGAATGGCGCTTTCGGGTGAGTGAAGATGCATAATGTTAAGGGCCTGCAACGACGGAATCGAAGAGATAAACAGTGCCGGTACAATGGCAAAGTATTTGGCCACGTCATTGGCAATAGAGAAAGTGGTCAATGTTCCGCGAGTCATAAGTAACTGTTTTCCGATCTCTACGATCTCAATTAATTTAGTCGGGTCGTTGTCCAGATCAACCATGTTGCCGGCTTCTTTGGCTGCCTGAGTTCCGCTGTTCATAGCTACACCGACATCGGCCTGGGCCAGAGCCGGAGCATCGTTCGTACCGTCACCCATCATGGCAACCAGTTTACCGGTTTGTTGTTCACGCTTGATGTACTCCATCTTGTCCTCCGGTTTGGCTTCGGCAATAAAGTCGTCCACCCCGGCTTTTTCAGCAATATATTTAGCTGTCAAAGGATTATCTCCGGTTACCATTACAGTTTTTACGCCCATCTTGCGCAAACGTTCAAAACGTTCCTGAATACCAGTCTTGATAATGTCCTGCAATTCGATTACCCCCTGTACCTGTTCGTCGGAGCAAACCACCAGAGGCGTCCCCCCGTTAGCAGAGATCTTTTGAACAATTTCATCAACCTCCTGCGGGAAAGTATGCCCTGCTTCGGTAACGATTTTTCGGATTGCTTCAGTGGCCCCTTTACGGATCCGGATTCCGTTTGGCATATTCACGCCAGAGCAACGGGTTTCAGCCGTAAACTGCACCATCCGCATACCTACCATTTCCAAAGGATCCACTTTGATACCCTGTCCCGAACCGAGCTCTACAATGGACTTACCCTCCGGAGTCTGGTCCGCAACGGATGAAAGGACGCACATCCGGACAAATGATCCGGAATTTTTGCCTCGAGCTGGATAAAATCGAGTCGCTTTCCGGTTACCGATGGTAATGGTCCCTGTTTTATCCAGCAATAACGTATCTATATCCCCAGCCGTTTCTACGGCTTTCCCTGATTTAGTGATTACATTAGCCCGCAGGGCCCGATCCATTCCGGCAATGCCGATCGCCGACAACAAACCACCGATGGTCGTCGGAATCAGACAGACGAACAACGAGATGAAAGCCGCAATCGTAATGTTGGCACCGATGTAGTCCGCAAAGGGTTTCAGGGAGGCGCAGACAATCACAAAAACAAGGGTAAAACCAGACAAGAGAATGGTCAGCGCAATTTCGTTCGGTGTTTTTTGACGAGAAGAACCTTCCACCAAAGCAATCATCTTGTCAAGGAAACTCTCTCCGGGCTGGGCAGTTACCTTGACCAGAATACGGTCGGAAAGGACTTTGGTACCACCCGTTACGGAACTCTTATCGCCACCCGCTTCACGTATAACTGGAGCCGATTCACCAGTAATGGCACTTTCATCAATGGAGGCAAGCCCTTCAATAATCTCGCCATCGGCCGGAATCGTATCGCCCGCCACGCACTCGAAAACATCTCCTCGTTTTAATTCCGAACTACTTACAATTTTGATTTTTCCATTGTTCACAACCAGTTTTGCAGGAGTTTCCTCTCTCGTCTTACGGAGAGAATCTGCCTGAGCCTTACCGCGAGCTTCGGCAATTGCTTCTGCAAAATTGGCGAATAGAACAGTTAGCAGTAAAACCGCAAATACAACCAGATTGTACCAGAACGATCCCTGTGAATTGTCTCCCGAGACAGCAATATAGATTAGCAACAGCAACATGACGGCTGTTACTACTTCCACCGTGAACATGATCGGATTCTTGATCATTTTTCGTGGATCAAGTTTTCGGAAAGATTCCACGAAACTCGTTTTCAGAAGCTGTTTATCAAACAGCGTATTATTGATTTGTTTTTTCATCCTATTATTCCGCAATTATAAACTTAAATAGTCCGCGATCGGTCCCAATGCCAAGGCAGGGAAAAACGAAAGCGCCGCAACGATAATGACCACCACAAAAGTCATCAGCGAGAAGGTGAACGTGTCCGTTTTCAACGTACCGGCACTCTCGGGAACATATTTCTTCGAGGCAAGCAGGCCGGCAATGGCCACCTGTCCCACGATCGGGAAATAACGCCCCATAATCAGCGCGATACCGGTCGAAATATTCCAGAAAGGCGTGTTGTCGGACAGACCTTCGAAACCGGATCCGTTGTTCGCCGCTGCAGATGTATATTCATAAAGCATTTCACTCAGTCCGTGGAACGAGGGGTTGTTGAGCCACCCAATTTCCGGGTGGATTGCGGCGACAGCCGCGGAGATGCCGGTTCCGACCAGAATGAGAAGCGGGTGCATGAGCACCACCAGCGTCGCAATTTTCATCTCCCTGGCCTCCACCTTCTTGCCGAGAAATTCGGGAGTTCTCCCGACCATCAAACCACTGATGAATACGGCAATAATCAGAAAAGCAAAATAGTTCATCCAACCGACACCGACACCGCCGAACCAGCAGTTGATCTGCATGTTGAGCATTTGGAGCATTCCGCTGAGCGGAGTTTGGCTGTCATGCATCGAGTTTACGGATCCGTTTGAAGTAACGGTAGTCACCATGCCCCACATGGCCGAAGCCCCCGAGCCGATACGGATCTCTTTGCCCTCCATCGACCCGAGATCCTGCGCAATACCCATGTCATCAATCCGGGGATTACCACCCATTTCCTGTGGGATGGACACACATACGCCAACCGTAAAAGCGAAAAGCATAACTCCATAAATCCATGCAGCCAGTTTCCTGCGGCGAATATAGAACCCGACAGCCCAAACCATGGCCATTGGTAGAATCAGAATAGACCAACATTCCAGGATGTTCGTGAATGCATTGGGGTTTTCAAGCGGATGAGAAGAGTTCGTTCCGAAGTATCCTCCGCCGTTTGTTCCGAGTTGTTTAATGGATACGATTGCTGCCGTCGGACCTTGGCTGATCACCTGTTCATTGCCTTCAAGCGTTTCAATCGACTGCTTGCCGTCAAACGACATAGGAGTTCCATTGATTACCAGCAAAATACCTACCAACAAAGAAAGCGGCATCAGGATTCGGGTTACACTCTTTATCATAAAAACCCAAAAGTTTCCGATGGTCTTTGTGGTTTTGGCCGCGAGTGCCTTCATAATGCCGGCAAGTGCCGCCATGCCACAAGCTGCGGTAACAAACTGGAAAAGCATAATGACGAACAACTGTGTAAAATAGGTAAGACCTGATTCTCCACTGTAATGCTGGAGATTGCAGTTCACCATAAAACTGATCGTCGTATTGAACGCCAAATCGGGGGACTGGCCTCCGTTTCCATCGGGGTTAAGCGGAAGCCAGCCTTGGCAGACCAGCAGGACCATTCCCCAGACAAACCAGAATACATTGACGGTCAACAGGGCTTTCAGGAACTGTTTCCAGTTCATCTCTTCTTCGGGATGGATTCCGCACACCTTGTAGATCCATTGTTCGACAGGGGTCATAAAGTCAAGCCAAGTACGTTCTCCCTTATATACTTTGGCAATGTAGCGTCCCAGGGGATAGCTGAGTGCCACCAAAGCGACCCATTGCAGAATAACGCCTAAAATTTCGGTATTCATTTATTTACGTTTTTGTAAAATGTTTTCACACTTAGAATTTTTCGGGTTTGATGAGCACATACATCAGGTAGATGAATACAAGTATGCTCAATATCAGAAGTCCTATGAACATAATCTTACGTTTTAGATTTTTTCAAACCAATCCACACATTTGTAGTAAAACCAACAGCACAATGCACCCAACGCTAACATGGCTAAGAACATTAAAATCCCATTCATCTTTTTTTATTTTAGAGTTACCATTTGATTCTACTTCTTTTGCTGTCGTTCAGTTTTTTTACGAAGCAATCTACCATATGCGCAAACAGACACAATACAAACCCGGCTAAAATCATAATCAATACCGCTTCCCATCCATTCATTGTTTTTGTATTTTAAGTTTGTGCCATAGCTTAGCGAAGAGGATGCCAGACACGCCAAACTAAACACAAACCACTTATTACCAACTAATTAAAAATCAATATCTAGTAAATAAAAAGAGAGGAGGCTTATCAATATGACAAGCCTCCTCTCTCAAAATGATAGACAACCGGCTATTTTATGCCATAACTTTCCAGTTTGCGATATAAAGTTGCGATACCGATTCCTAGCAAACGTGCTGCTTCCGCCTTATTTCCCCGCGTGTACTCCATCACTTTCAGTATATGCTTACGTTCCATATCTTCCAGTGCAAGCGAATCAGAGAATCCGGCTTGTTGAGACATTATAAAGTCAGAAGGCAAAGCATCGATGGTAACCGTATTTTCGTCAGTCATGATCAAACTGCGTTCGACAACATTCCGAAGTTCCCGCACATTTCCATGCCACACATGTTGTTTCATGGCTGTAATATATTCTTTGTCAATACAATCTATTCGCTTCCCCATTTTCCGAGCAAATTGTTCGACGAAAAAATGTATATACTCTTCGATGTCTTCCTGCCGTTCATTTAATGCAGGAAGGTGAATACGAAAAACCGATAAACGAAAATAAAGGTCTTCACGGAAATTTCCTTGTGCGATTTCTTTTTCCAGATCTCGATTCGTAGCAGCGATTACCCGCAAATTTACACGTTTAGGTCTTGTGTCTCCAATCTTCAGGAATTCACCGTTTTCTAATACCCGTAATAATTTAGCCTGCAGATCCATCGGCATTTCACCGATTTCATCAAGAAACAATGTTCCCCCATCAGCCTCCTCCAATAATCCTTTTTTATCTTTAGTAGCCCCTGTAAAACTTCCTGCTTTATGTCCGAAGAGCTCTCCCTCAAGCAATTCCTTTGAAAAAGCCGAACAGTTTACTGCGACAAAAGCCTCTTTAGCTCTGGCACTTGCATGATGAATAGCATTAGCAAAGATCTCCTTCCCAGTTCCAGTTTCGCCGGTAAGGAGGACAAATGTATCGCTACCAGCCACTTTTCGAGCCAATTCTACAGCTTGTCGCATAGCAGGAGAGGAGCCGATGATACGATCGAAAGAATACTCAGCAGAAGATTTTGTTTCGTATCTGGCCAATCGTTTCTGCAATTCGGACTTTTCGACAGCCCGACTTAATAACGGTAAAATCTTATTGTTGTCATCACCTTTCGTGATATAATCGAAAGCTCCGTTTTTAATCGCTTGTACTCCATCCGGAATATTGCCGTATGCCGTGAGCAAGATCACCTCGGTTAATGGAGCTACTTTTTTGATTTTGCCAACCTGTTCAACTCCATTGCCATCAGGCAGCTTGACATCGCACAATACAACTTCAAAGTCATATTGCGCGAGCATTTTCATACCATGGGCACAATCCTCCGCTTCGAGGACTTCATAACCTTCAAGACTGATGATGCGGGCCAATAACTTCCTTAATTGCTGCTCATCATCTATAATCAGAATCCTTGACATATCATTTATAATCTTATGTCAAAGGTAATTCATTTTATGAATTCATTTAATTTTTGGGAAAATCATTATGGCTAAAGTTTCTATACAAGCATACATGAGCGACCAATTTTATAGTTATTCATTGGAACGTAACTCTGCATGCGGCAATATATTTAGGTCTAAGTATCTTATCGATACTACACTTTATAAAAAGTCTACCAAACTTATTATGTCCGACAGTCTTTCATGACTTAAAACAACTCAAAGGACTTTACTTGGGGCTTAACGTGTTCTTTAGAGTTTTTGGGGGTATAAAATTTTACATATAGATAGTTAATGTACTGTTTTTTTCGTTCTATTTGGCAATCATGGATATAGCGGAACAAGGTTTCTATATATAATTTGAAAGTGTTATCGTTCAAAGACAAGCAACATAAAGTTCAACCCGACCTATTGATTGTGACAAATCATTTCAAATGGAAAACTACGAGATCTATGAGTTAGACACATCTACATAATCTTGATGAACAGAAAAACTGAGTGTTTTTCACCTATACCAAAGTGATATAATGATGCAATTCGCCTCTTCCCCCCTCAGACAAGACTTATCAGTTTGTTATATAATTGACTTAATATCAATAGCCCCTAAGAACTTTTCACAGAACCATTGGAAACGAATCGGGAACATCTTAAAACAAAAAAAGATTAAGTATTCAACAATCAAATACTTAATCTTTCCCTTTGTACCCAGAGCCGGGATCGAACCGGCACGGATCGCTCCACTGGTGTTTGAGACCAGCGCGTCTACCAATTCCGCCATCTGGGCTTGGATCTCTTTCCGGACGACAAAGGTAGCGTTTTATTCTGTATTTGCAAATTTGTTTGTAGAAAATCGAAAGAATTATTGATCATTTCTCTCTCACCCCATATACTCCAGGACAAATTTCATCTTTCATCTCCCCCCCCTTTTCCTCCTTGTACACTTCTTGGAATTAACAATCTCCAGATTCCATCACATCCCATCTCCCTCCACACACACTTTACACATATCTCTTTTTCATCTCAGATAAATTCTTTACAGTCCCATTCAGAATGGTATATATTTAAATTTCAAAACGAAACAGATTCACGAATTAATATTTTTCCTATCTTGCAAAGACAATATAAGTCCACTCGATATTTTATCGAAAGGACTAATCAATCAAAACAATCGTCTTTCCCAAAACGGGAACTATGAGAAAACAAACGAAATAATCCATCATAACCTATAATAAAAGCAAGGTTTTTGCACTTTCATTTCGGGACCGGTTGATATGGACAAACCCTACCGACCTCTCAAAGCTCATCGATTATAAATATTTAACAACACTGCCATGAACCGCTTTTTTTTATCCTCATTGATTTTAACGCTCTTGGGCTCAACCTCTCTACAAGAATCCATCGCCTGTACAGGAATATCTTTGACTTCTCGAGATAGCTCTCACGTTGTCGCCCGTACAATCGAATGGGGAGGAAGTAATCTAAACAGTCTTTATGTCGTTGTCCCTCGCGGATACGAACAACAGTCCTACACACCTCAGGGAATTGACGGAATGAAATTTTCTGCCCGTTACGGATATGTCGGCCTTGCGGTCGAACGTGAGACATTCGTTGCTGAAGGGATAAACGAAGTAGGCCTGTCTGCTGGATTGTTCTACTTCCCCGGATATGGAAAATATGAACCATTCGATCCCTCTCAGAAAGAGCACAGCATAGCAGACCTACAACTGGTTTCATTGGTTCTGGGTCAATGCAAAACGGTCGATGACGTAAAGGCTGAACTTCAAAAAGTTCGGGTTATCGCAACCTATCCCCAAGCATCAACCGTTCATTGGCGCTTCACGGATGCTTCAGGAAGACAGATCGTACTCGAAATCATTGACGAAACTCCCGTTTTTTACGAAAACAAGCTGGGTGTTCTGACTAATTCACCAGGCTTTGAATGGCAACTGACCAACCTGAACAACTATGTGAATCTCATACCAGGGGCTGCACCTCAACAATCATTCGGAGGTATCGATCTCGCTGCATTTGGAGCTGGTAGCGGTTTCCTTGGACTTCCGGGCGACGTAACTCCTCCTTCTCGTTTTGTCCGTGCAGCTTTTTACCAAAACTCGGCTCCGCAACAAGAGTCAGGCCTCAATACCGTACTCCAATGTTTCCAGATCCTGAATAATTTCGACATTCCCATCGGCATCGAATTCAGTAAGGGAAGCACTCCAACCGACATTCCAAGTGCCACACAATGGACCTCTGCGACAGATGTCACCCACCGTATCATCTATTTCCGCACCATGTACAACAGTGCTATCCGCAAGATAGACCTCAACAACATTGACTTCGAGAAGGTCAAATATCGGGCTCTTCCTCTTGATGAAATCAAACAACAACCCGTTATACCGATCGAAATCGGATAACGGGTTGCTTTGCCACCTTCTCTTCTCCCTGATTCTTTATCACATCAAATAAAGGACGGGAGAAGAGACTAAAATTTCCAGCCGACTGAAAACGAAAACGTACGATTCTTCAATTTATGATAGCTTACGCCATCGAGCTCCAATTCATGTTTCGTCGATTGGTTCATGATATCGCACAACGATAAATTGTATCTACCATCGATAAACAGACCGTAATCGAAAGTATAGGACAAACCGATAGGAATGGATATATCGTACGATCTCAGATCGTTTTTAATATCTTCAGTTTCCGTTCCACTCTCTGCACCATATTCCCAGTCAACTCGATACATGGCTCCCAAAAGTATTCCGGGTTGTATACCTGCTTTTATAGCAAGGCCACGAGCCAAATAGAAGTTAACGAGTACCGGAATATTTAAATATTGCAACGAATATTTGTGTTCGTAAGAATAACCTTTTTGAGAAGGATAATCGAAACGATTACTTTCCGTTCCTTCGCGGGAATAAAGAAGATCGACCGAAATCCCGACTGCCGGAGTAAAATCATACTCAGCAAAGGCCCCTATCAACAACCCGGGTTTGATTCCTACTATATCCCCCTCATCAACACCTTCTGCATCAATATAAAGGTTCGACAAATTGACACCGACTTTGGGTCCAAACGAAAAACGAGACTGAGCAGATGTCACCCCTATGGATAACAACATAACACAGATCAATACAATCACTTTTTTCATAACACGTTAATGTTAAAAATTTATTGATTCATCGTTACCAGCAGTTCTTCATTCGAGCGAGTTCCCTCCATGTGTTTCTTTATTACCTCCATCGCCTCCGTTGAGTTCATATCGGAAAGATAGCGGCGCAATACCCACACCTTCTGCAGAACCTCTTTGCTCACCAACAGGTCTTCTCGACGAGTGCCTGATGCCGTAATATCCACTGCCGGATAGATACGTTTATTCGAAAGTTTCCGATCAAGCTGTAATTCCATGTTTCCGGTTCCTTTGAACTCTTCAAAAATCACCTCATCCATTTTCGAACCGGTATCGATCAATGCCGTAGCGATAATCGTCAGCGAACCTCGCTCCTCTGTATTACGTGCCGCACCGAAAAAGCGTTTCGGTTTGTGCAATGCATTGGCATCTACACCTCCGGAGAGCACCTTTCCGGATGCCGGCTGCACCGTATTGTAGGCCCGGGCCAAACGAGTAATCGAATCGAGCAGAATAACGACATCATGTCCGCACTCGACCATCCGTTTCGCTTTCTCAAGGACCATCTCTGCCACCTTCACATGACGGGATGCCTGTTCATCGAAGGTCGATGCCACGACTTCAGCCTTCACGTTTCGAGCCATTTCCGTCACCTCTTCAGGTCGTTCGTCGATCAACAGAACGATCAAATAGACTTCGGGATGGTTATCAGCTATCGCATTTGCAATCGCCTGCAACAACATTGTCTTTCCGGTTTTCGGCTGAGCCACGATCAAACCGCGCTGACCCTTGCCTATCGGAGAGAAGAGATCGATCACCCGAATCGAAAGATTGTTGTGTCCGTTTCCTGTCAGATTGAATTTTTCTGAAGGGAACAGCGGGGTCATAAACTCAAACTGAACCCGATCCCGCACCTCATCCGGAGCCAATCCATTGATCCTATTAACTTTAACTAACGGAAAATATTTTTCACCCTCTTTCGGTGGCCGAATAATGCCCTGAACCGTATCTCCAGCCTTCAATCCAAAAAATTTGATTTGGGAAGGCGAAACATAGACATCATCCGGAGAGTTAAGATAATTGTAGTCCGGCGAACGTAAGAAGCCATAACCGTCCGGCATAATTTCCAATACCCCTTCACCCTGAATAGTTCCGAGAAAATCTTCGTGTTGTTCTTTTCGAGGAGCATTTTTCCCCTCTTCTCGGAGATCATTGGATCCCGTAACGGCTGATTGAGGGACCGAGGTATTATTCGTTTCCCCACCAGCAGGCGTTTTATTCATTGAAGCAGAGGCTCCGTTTGACACATTCTGCTCATACGCAGGACGCCCGAATCCAACTCGCACGCGTTTCCGATCGGCTCCTTGTCGATTCTTTTCGGGACTTGCCGTATAAGCAGTAGCAGTCCCTTCTGTTGGAGTCTGCTCCGGATTGTTTTGCTCTTTAGTACTCGCATCCGAAACGACTCCGTTCTCTTGTGCCACAGAAACGGACTCAGCCATACGTCCAGAATTTTTCGGACGACGTCCCCGGCGTTTCTGTTCCACTCTTCCTTCTCCTCCTTGTCGAGAAGCTTCTATTACTGTATCGGGAACCGCCGGAACAGGATTTTCCGCTCTATCCGAGTTTTTCACGGCAGGCTCACCGTCTTCTTGATGCTGCATATCCGAACGGTGTCCGCGACGTTGTTGTTCCGGACGATTATCATCTGGTTTATTAACACGTTCTGACGCTTGATGCGTTTCCGTTTGCATCCCAGTATCCGGCTCCGCAGACTGCTTATCCGAACTCTCTGTCATCTGTACTTTCGGATGGCGTCCCCGGCGTTTCTGCATCGACTCGGAAGTCTCCTGCACACTTTTTACATCCGCCGTCCGCACCTCCTGATGGGGGACTGAATCATCCTGCATTTTTTCAGAAGATAATGAAAGAATCCGCTCGATCAGATCTTGTTTACGCAACTGGGCCTTAATACCTAAACCTCTACCAATCTCGCGTAATTCCACGAGATTTTTCTCACCTAACGCTTTGGCGTCGTACATATTTATTTTTTTTACGGGATATATAATTCATGATATCTTGTTTCCCGAATGGGAAGCAGCCGACGAACGACTTCGACGACATCACAAATGTAAGCGTTTTTTCAACAACCGCAAAATATCCGTCTCTATTTCCCTTTCCCGCGCATAAATGCAACCGCAGCGACCAAATCCTCCGGGGTGTCGATCGCAAGACTTTCACTATTGGTCTCCGCCACCCGAATGCGGAATCCGTTTTCGAGCCACCGCAACTGTTCGAGCGACTCCATCTTTTCGAGCACGCCTTGCGGCAATTTGGTGATTTGTCGCAACACATCGCTCCGATAGGCGTAGAGCCCGATGTGTTTCAGGAAGCGGTACGACTCCTGCCAGCGATCTCGTTCAATTCCACGCAAAAACGGAATCGGAGAACGGCTGAAGTAGAGGGCATGTCCATCAGCCGAACAGACTACTTTCGGAGAGTTTGGATTAAAGACATCTTCTCCGGATCCAAACGGCTTGACCAGTGTCGCTATCTGAGTAGAGGCCTCATCAAAACATTCCACGATACGCCGGAGTTGTTCGACCTCAAGGAACGGTTCATCGCCCTGTATGTTAACCACCACATCAAAATGACGTCCGGTCATCTCTTCCACCCGGTCGAGAGCCTCACGACAACGATCCGTCCCGCTACGATGCGTCGATGCGGTCATTACGGCCTGTCCGCCAAAACTTTTCACAGCATCGAAAATACGTTGATCGTCCGTCGCCACATAACATGCAGAAAAAAATGAAGCTGCTGTTTCATAAACATAACGGATCATCGGGCGTCCATCCAAATCGGCCAACGGCTTACCCGGGAAACGGGTAGAGGCATAACGGGCCGGAATCAAGGCTAAAAATTCCATCTCTTTATTATCTATTTTGATTTCGTCCATCGATCGTATCGCAACCAGCCGGCTACATCCGCCATCGGTCGCCGAATTCCGAAAAACTCTTTTCTGCAAATGTAACTTTTTTATAGCTTTGTCAGATCATTATGTCGACAAATTACCGCATATCCACCTTCATCATGCTCGGAGAGCAACTTTCCAATGCTCTTCGTGTTGGGATACTGAAGCCGATTCTCGAAAAGGCTACCGAAGAGAACGCATGGTTTACACAGGCCTCTATCCGAACGGCCATTCAGGCTATCTGCGAAAACATGCTGCAACCGGAGACTCTGAATCGCTGGCTCGCTAATTACCCTATCCCGAACAGTTTCACTTCGAAAAACGTCGGAGTCGTCATGGCCGGGAACATTCCGCTGGTCGGTTTCTTCGATCTGATGTGCGTCTGTATTTGCGGACACCGCTGCCGGGTCAAATATTCATCGAAAGACCGGGTGCTGATGGAGTGGATCGTCCGTACCCTCCGACAGATCGATCCGAACATTGACATCGAACCGCTCGCCCCAAATACCCCGATCGACGCCCTGATCGTCAGCGGCAGCGACTCAACCCTGCTCCATTTTCAAAAGCAGCGCGACGAACTCCCCTGCCTGCTGCGCGGAACCCGACACAGCCTCGCCGTCCTCTCCGGCACGGAGTCTTCCGAACAATTAGACGGACTCGCCGAGGATATTTTTCTCTATTTCGGATTGGGCTGCCGCAACGTCAGCCGGCTTTTCGTTCCCACCGGATACGACCTCAATACCCTATGTGTCCAACTCGCTCAACATCCCGTATCGCACCGCCCCTACCTGAACAACTACCGGCAAAGCAAGGCCATCCGTACGATGACCGGCACCCCAATGATCGACGGCGGATTTTTTCTGCTTTGCAAGGAGGAGGGAGATGACAACCGGATCAGCGAGATCGCCTATTCGACCTACAACACACTCGATGAAGTTGAACACTGGATCGCCGACCACGATGACCGCATCCAATGCATCGTTTCGGAAATCCTCCAACACCCTCGGCGTACGGGATTCGGGCAGGCACAACACCCCTCGCTGACCGATTATCCGGACGGAATCGACGTAATCGATTTTTTACTGCGAATCTGAAAATTTCCCGTATCTTTGATTCAACAAAAAACACTCAGCATATGTCCATGATCTTTCGATTCAGAATGCTTTGCGACGAAGACGATTACTTCCTGCGCGAATACGAAGTCCCTTACGACATGACTCTCTCCGATTTTCGGGAATTCATCGACCGAGATGTACACTATCGGTCCGACTCTATCACTTCCTTTTTCACGGCAGACAGTCAATGGAACAAACTGGAGGAGTTTACCTCGGTCGACATGAATATGGATGAAACAGATGCCGAAGGCCCTCGTGTCATGTCCGACACGCTCCTTTCGCAAATTCTCCACAACAATCGCGACCGATTGATCTACTGCTTCGACCTGTTCGGCGACCGGGCCTTTTACCTGGAACTGACAGGAGCAAAGAAAACAGACCCCAACATGGATTATCCCAGAACCGTCACCTCCCGGAGTGATGCCCCGAATCAAGATCATCCGGAAGATAACGAAGGCCATTCGATGTTCGATGAAGCCATGGATGAATTCAACGACTTCAACGGATCCGACACTTACGACGACTATGACGATTGATTCACCGAAAAGGAAAACGCTGGTCGTTATTCTCGGAGCCACCGCCACAGGGAAAACCGACATCGGAATCCGTCTCGCACAAGCATTTCACAGTGAAATTATCTCCTCCGACTCGCGGCAGATCTACCGCGAGATGAGTATCGGTACGGCCAAGCCCACCGCTGAAGAGTTGGCTACCGTTCCTCATCATTTCATCGGGACAAGAAGCGTCACCGAGGACTATTCTGCCGGTCGTTACGAAGAGGATGCCCTGCAATGTATCGAGAAGTTGTTCCGCCACCACGATATCCTGTTTTTAGTCGGGGGATCGGGGCTCTACATCGATGCCCTCTGTAACGGAATGGACGCACTTCCTTCGACCGACCCTTCTCTGCGGCAACAGCTCACCCAAGAGCTCGAGCAACATGGGCTCGAGGCATTGACCTTACGGCTTCGCGATCTCGATCCCGTCTATTATAAACAGGTCGACCGGGCCAATCCGCAACGTATCATCCGGGCCCTCGAGGTTTGTCTGCAAACCGGAAAGCCATACAGTTCCCTACGCAAACAGACCGTCAAACAACGACCGTTCCGTATTCTCAAAATCGGCATACGAATGCCCCGGACACAACTCTACGAACGGATCGACCGCCGGGTTATCCACATGATGGAGCAAGGCTTAGAAGAGGAGGTACGTTCGTTGATCCCGCTACGTCATTACAATGCCCTGCAAACCGTCGGCTATAAAGAGCTGTTTGAGTTTTTCGACGGCAAAATAAGCCGAGAAGAGGCCGTATCCCTGATCCAACGCAACAGCCGCCGTTACGCCAAAAGACAAGAGACATGGTTTCGACGTGACCCCGACACATTGTGGATAGACGGAGATACTTTTTGCGCAGAAAAGATCGAAAAGTACGTACGGGAATTTGTTTAATTTTCAAATATCCGTATATTTGCCTCTCGATTCTTTGACTAAAAAAGGATTCCCACATTTAAGGGGCTCGGATGGTGGAATAGGTAGACACGCGGGACTTAAAATCCCGTGGGCAGAAATGTCCGTACGGGTTCGATTCCCGTTCCGAGTACTCAAAAAGGCTGCATTTCAGAAATGATCTGCAGCTTTTTTGTTTTATCCGGATACGCAATACTCGTTCACACTACATCCGTCTATTTTTCAGATCGATAACAAACTGAAACCCACTCCTCATTCCAACAACAGCATCTAAATTTGGATAGATGAAATCTTTATCCTACTTTCGCAGCGACATAACCAAACAGAACGTTTTGTAATCCTCATCGGAGGGCCCTATAAAGCCGGATAAGATGACTGGGTAAAACCAATCAGCTTATCCGGCTTTTTTCTTCTGAGGATACCATATAAAATTCCAAAACTCGCCTTGTTGTATGAAAAGAGATGCGATCGATTTAAGTACACTGAATGTGTCCGTGCTATTCAGAAAATATTTCATTCCGACCCTATTGGGCATGCTCAGCATATCGGCCGTAACAGCCATTGACGGAATATTTGTCGGGCACGGTGTAGGTAGCGACGGAATTGCCGCAATCAACATCTGCATTCCGTTACTGATGTTTTTCACCGGAGTCGGACTTATGGTCGGCGCCGGATGTTCGGTTGTTGCCTCAATCCACCTATCCAGAGGTAAAGACAAAGTTGCACGGTTGAATGTGACCCAAGCTCTGTTATTTGTAACAATAATTGCTCTGATCCCTTCCATTTTCATCCTAACCTATCCGGAACACACCGGCAGAATGCTCGGATCCTCCGAACATCTGCTCCCTCTGGTAAAAGTTTATTTACTATGGTCTGTTCCCTCATGGATATTTCAAATATGGATAACGGTATCTTTGTTTATTATCCGGTTAGACGGTTCTCCTAAACTGGCCATGATGTGCAGTCTGATATCAGCCATAATCAATGTCATCCTCGACTGGCTGTTTATCTTTCCTTTTGGATGGGGAATCATGGGTGCAGCTTTCGCCACATCGATCAGTATAGTTACCGGTGCACTCATCGCAATCGCCTACCTGCTTTTTTATGCTCACCGTTTACGACTTTACCGACCGAAATGGAGCATCAAGAGCTTACGACTTTCCATAAGAAATCTCTATTACCAATGCCGCATCGGCTCCTCTGCATTATTGGGTGAAGCCACACTGGCCGTTCTCATGTTTGTCGGCAACCAGGTTTTCATGCATTACATAGGTGACGACGGTGTCGGAGCATTCGGAATAGCCTGCTACTATATCCCTTTTGTTTTTATGGTCGGAAATGCCATAGCACAATCCGCACAACCGATCATCAGCTACAATTACGGTTTGGGACTTACAGAAAGAGTTGCTGCCACGGAGAGAATTGCCTTAATAACAGCCATTATTTGTGGTACGATCGTTACTTTAACGTTCTCGCTCTACCCCGATCTTCTGGTAGGACTTTTTATCGACACCAAGGACAATGCCGCACAAATCGCTATAAACGGATTTCCTTACTTCGCCACCGGATTCATCTTTTTTATCGTGAACATTACGGCTGTCGGATATTTCCAGAGCATAGAAAACATGATCCCCGCAACGGTTTTTGCACTGTTGCGCGGTATCATCTTCCTCGTGCCCTACTTCATCCTACTACCGTCTATATTGGCCGACGTTTCCGGCATCTGGTTGGCTTTACCCCTATCCGAAATATCCACAACACTTGTCATTCTGTTGTTCCATTTATCAAGAAAATACAAGACAAAACAGAGCTACAAAGCTTCTCTGCCACACTAAATCCGGACTGTGCTTCGCCCATATGTCTCTTGATTCTTACCTTATTACTGAGTACGCTCAGAGAAATGACCCACATGTATATATCTATGAACTTTTACATGACATGTTAAAAAAATTTGCCTTTTACAATATTGTTCGTATATTTGCGAACAACACATGTGAACATGGAAGAAAAGAAAGACTATACAGTTACACAAGAGCAGTTGGCAAGATTTGCTAAAGCGTTGGGACATCCTGCCCGAATTGCTATTATGCACTTTTTGGCAAAGCAAAAAACGTGTTACTTTGGAGATATTCACGAAGAACTTCCTATTGCCAAAGCAACCGTATCCCAGCACCTGAAGGAGCTGAAAGAAGCTGGACTCATACAGGGTGAGGTGGAAACGCCCAAAGTAAAATATTGTATCAATCGGGAAAATTGGCAATTGGCTCGCGAACTCTTTAAGGAGTTTTTCGGGCAATGTATCTGCAAATCGGGGGATTGCTGTTGACAGCCCCTTTTTTTTATTATCAATGTTCGTTGTTTTGCGAATTACGTTTAACAAAATCATAAATTCACAGATTATGAAGATTAAAGTATTAGGAACCGGCTGTGCAGGTTGCAAGGCCCTGTACACAACAGTTGAGCAAGTAGTAAAAGAGTTAGCCCTGGAAGCAGAGGTCACCAAAGAAGAAGATTTGATGAAGATTATGGAGTACAATGTAATGACGCTTCCCGCTCTTGTCGTGGATGGTAAGGTTGTGGCAAAGGGCAAACTTTCAGCAAAAGAGGTAAAAGATGTATTAACCAAGTAAATCAGAATGCGATGAAATATTTTCTATTGCTCGCTATCGCTTGTATGTTCTCTGTTTTGGGTGTGGCCCAGACAGCAACGGACACCACCTATGTAGAAATTCTTTATTTTCATGGGAGACAACGCTGTGTAACCTGCAAAGCCATCGAGGAACACACGAAAGAAGTAGTTAATACCGATTTGTCGGAATGGGTCAAAAATGGTCAACTTCGTTTCAAAGAAGTTGACATTTCAACTCCTGAAGGAGAAAAACTGGCAGAAAAATATCGTGTAAGCTGGTCTTCGCTCTTTGTTAACCAATGGAAGAACGGCAAAGAAAAACGTAACGATATGACACGTTTCGGCTTTCAAAATGCCCGAAACAATACAGCGGCATTCAAAAAGGAATTAAAACAGAAAATCACTCAGTTGCTAAAATAAGACCGTTTTATGGAATACTTGCAAACGTGGTTGGATAATAGCGAGATACCTATTATCACTGCTTTCCTGCTCGGTCTGCTGACGGCTGTAAGTCCCTGTCCGCTGGCTACCAATATTACCGCTATCGGATTTATCAGCAAAGATATAAATAACCGCAACCGAATCTTTACAAACGGTATTCTATACACTTTGGGTCGTGTTTTGGCCTATTCTGTATTAGGGGCAACACTTATCGCCATACTCCGAAAGGGAGCAGATATGTTTGCCATACAGAAAGGTATCAGCGAATGGGGCGAACTACTGATTGCTCCTGCTCTGATACTGATAGGATTGTTTATGCTATTCGGTAATAAATTACAATTACCCAAATTTGGATTCTCCGCAACGGGAAAGACCGAGAAACTAAAAGGCTCATGGGGTAGCTTGTTACTGGGGATATTGTTTGCCATGGCATTTTGTCCGACCAGTGGGCTATTCTATTTTGGCATGCTTATTCCCATGTCGGCAATGGAAAGTGAGGGGTATTTGTTGCCTGTCATTTTTGCATTGGCGACAGGGCTTCCTGTCATGTTTGTCGCCTGGATTCTGGCATACAGTGTAGCAGGAATAGGAAAGTTCTATAATCGAGTACAAGCTTTTCAGAAGTGGTTTAATTATCTGGTTGCTGTACTGTTTATTTTGATTGGCATTTATTATGGATTGATAAATTTGGGTCTGTTATGAAAATTTTGATTTTATGCACAGGAAATAGTTGTCGCAGTCAAATGGCACACGGCTTCCTGCAATCGTTTGATAAGAATATACAAGTGTTCTCTGCCGGTACACATCCTGCTGAGAAAGTCAATCCATTGGCTATTGAAGCAATGGCAGAAGTTGGCATTGACATAAGCAAACATATCCCAACCGATGTAGCAGTGTATTTAGACGGCACTTGGGACTATGTGATAACAGTATGCGACAGTGCTAAAGAAACATGTCCCGCTTTTGCAGGCAAAGTAGGGAAACGTTTGCATATCCGTTTTGAAGACCCTTCGACAGCTGTAGGAACCGTTGACTTCATCAGAAGTGAATTTGCAAGAGTGCGTAATGCTATCAAGAACGAATTTACCAAATTCTACATTACGGAAATTAAAAAACAGGAACTGCCTAAATGTACTTGTAGCCACTAATTTTTTAGGCGCATTGTTCGTATTATTACAAACAACAATAGAATTATGATACAAAGGTTCGCAGATTGGCTGGTGTATGACATCTTCTGTCTGGATGCTTCAACAGCTTTAGGAGAAGCTATTAACTTCTTCTTTTATGATACGATAAAGATTTTGATATTATTATTTTTCATCAGTGTAATCATGGGCATTATCAATGCCTATTTCCCGATAGAACGCTTACGCAACTATTTGACTTCGCGCAAACTCTATGGATTACAATATTTCTTTGCCGCCCTATTCGGTGCTATTACCCCATTCTGTTCCTGCTCCTCCATACCGCTGTTTATTGGATTTGTAAAAGGAGGTATTCCTTTGGGTGTAACATTTGCCTATTTGATAACCTCACCTCTGGTAAATGAAGTTGCTGTCGCCATGTTTATCGGCACGTTTGGACTGCGTATTACTACTATCTACGTGATTAGCGGCATTCTGTTAGGTATGATAGGAGGATTTATTTTAGGTAAGATGAAATTGGAATCTTATCTGAGTGATTGGGTCAAACAGATACAGCAAAATTCAAATTCCGACTCTGGAACATGGGCAAAAGAGCATACTCCATTTTTCAGACGACTACCAACCATCATACATGAAGCGTGGAGAATTGTCAGAGGTGTACTTTTGTATATTCTCATCGGCATAGGTCTCGGTGCGTTTATGCACGGCTATGTCCCGGAAGGATTTTTTGAACAATATATGGCCAAAGACAATTGGTTTGCTGTTCCTCTTTCAGTTGTCCTAGCCGTTCCCATGTATGCCAATGCAGCTGGAATAGTGCCGGTGATTGAAGTTTTCGTAGCTAAGGGTATTCCCTTAGGAACGGCAATCGCTTTTATGATGGCGGTAGTAGGACTGTCTCTTCCCGAAGCCACGTTGCTAAAGAAAGTAATGACATGGCGGTTGATCGGCATTTTCTTTGGATTGATAACCTTGTTTATTATTATATTAGGTTATCTTTATAACATTATATTATAGTGCGATAATCCGTACGTCATCTTTCTTCTTTACTTGCGTTCCGTCAAACGTACTTTTCCCAGTCTCCTTTTTAGTTTATCAACTAAAAAGGAGATATTTATACTACTACATTAGAAGACAAGGACCGTCAATCTTGAATATTCCGCAACCTGAAATTCTGAAGAGCATCCAGATCAAAGACATACTACAAAGAAAAACTCCTACAATACTTCATATTGTAGGAGTTATACACCCGCAGTCTCTTTTATCCTGCATTTTCGTGATCCAGCTGGGGCTCGAACCCAGGACCCCAACATTAAAAGTGTTGTGCTCTACCTGCTGAGCTACTGAATCTCCGTTTTTGGTGGTGCAAAGATAGACAGTTTTTTTATTATACCAAAAAGAAAATGAATTTTATTTACATCTATCTCTATTTTCTTCTTTTTATTGTTCAGCACCAACCTCCGAAACATACCCGACATCCTGCAATAAATGCCCTGAAGAGGCTGCTGCAACAGCCAGTCTGTCACACCGTTCGTTCTCTGGTATCGAAGCGTGCCCCTTCACCCACACAAAACGAACCCTATGCCGTCGATACACCTGTAAAAAACGTTGCCACAAATCAGCATTCTTTTTATCCTTAAAATTCTTTTTCTCCCAGGCAAAAAGCCAACCCTTCTCCACCGCATGTACCACATATTGCGAGTCACTGTATACCGTAACTTCACACCCGTCATATTTCAATGCCTCCAATCCGACGATCACAGCCATCAACTCCATCCGGTTGTTCGTCGTCAGCGCATAACCCGCACTCAACTCTTTACGATAGGGCCCGCTCAACAAAACGACTCCATATCCCCCACGTCCGGGATTTCCCTGTGAAGCCCCGTCTGTATAAATTGTAATCTGAACTCCCATAATAAACAAATAAGGAGGGCATAGTTATCCCTCCTTGTTAGTTTTAATAACATTTCATCATTAAAGACTACTTATGTTCATCTTTCGCTTCGATACACAAAGTAGCATGAGGCACGATACGCAAACGCTCTTTGGGAATCAACTTTCCTGTTTCACGGCAAATGCCATAAGTCTTGTTTTCGATACGAACCAAAGCGGCCTCCAAATGTTGAATAAATTTCAACTGCCGTTGAGCCAAACGCCCCGACTCCTCTTTCGACAAGATAGCAGCCCCCTCGTCAAGGGTCTTGAACGTCGGAGAAGTATCCTCAATATCGTTGCTCTCCGTATGCGTTATGGTCGACCGAAGCAAATCGTAATCAGCCTTTGCCTTTTCCAACTTTTGCAGTATGATCTGCTTGAATTCTTGCAATTCCTCATCAGAATACCGCGTTTTTTCAACTCCAGACATGGCTCTAATTGTTTTAGGATTTCGTTATAAAAATAGTTTTTTTTTTATGAAGTTACAAACAATTTTTGCCGTCGACCGCTATTTTTCACACACGCTTTACCAGAACTTTAACCGTCATGTCGTCCAGATCCAGCTCCTGTGTTGCTGCGTCGGTCAACGATTCCGTTTCGAGAATTTCGACAGCCAGTACCTGCGTGGCGATATAGTCCCGATAGGCAGACACTGCGGCACGCAATGCGTCGTTCTTCTCGAAAGTCACCCGAATCTTGTCCGTCACCTCAAATCCGCTATCTTTTCGGATATTCTGGATACGGTTCACCAACTCTCGTGCCAGACCCTCCTTACGGAGCTCATCGGTCAGCGTAATATCCATCGCTACGGTCAATTTACCCTCCGTGGTAACCAACCAACCCGGCATATCTTCCGATGTGATGTCGAAATCGGCTGCCGTAGCCTCGATCTTCACCCCGTCGATCTCCGTCGTCCACGAATCGGTCCGTTCCAACTGTGCGATATCGGCTTGAGAGAAGGCAGCTACCAATGCCGAAATCTGTTTCATCTGCTTTCCATATCGAGGCCCAAGCGTCTTGAAGTTCGGTTTGATCCGTTTGGTGATCACTCCGGTCGTATCTTCGATAAATTCGAGATCCTTGATATTCACTTCGCTCAGTATCAGACTGCGTACGGCTTCGATATGCTCCTTGACCACCGGATCGAGCACCGGAATCAGAATCTTCGACAGCGGCTGACGCACCTTGATGTTCACTTTACGCCGCAGGGCCAACACCATCGACGACACCTTCTGGGCCAAAGCCATCTTCTCCTCCAGATCGCGGTCGACAAGCGAAGCGTCTGCCACCGGGAACAAACTGAGATGTACCGACACTTCGGAGTGACGGCCACTCACAGCATTCAGGTCGGTAAAAATCCGGTCTGAGATAAACGGAGCGAATGGAGCCGACAACTGGGCGACGGTCTCCAAACAGGTGTAAAGAGTCTGATAGGCCGCCAACTTATCGTCCGACAGGCCACCACCCCAGAAACGTTTCCGATTCAACCGCACGTACCAGTTCGAGAGGTTTTCGCCTACGAACTCCTGTATTGCACGTGCTGCCGGTGTCGGATCGTAGCTTTCCAGATAACGGGTCACGTCGGCCACCAGCGTATTCAACAACGAGATGATCCACCGGTCGATCTCGGGTCGTTCCGCCACGGGAATCTCTTTCTCCTTACCCGTAAAGCCATCCACGTTGGCATACAGGGCAAAAAAGCTGTACGTATTATAAAGTGTTCCGAAGAATTTGCGTCGTACTTCGTCCACGCCATCCACATCGAACTTCAGGTTATCCCAGGGCTGCGAGTTGGAGATCATATACCACCGCACGGCATCCGTGCCATACTTTTCGAGCACTTCAAACGGATCGACCGCATTACCGAGCCGCTTGCTCATCTTGTTGCCGTTCTTGTCGAGCACAAGACCGTTCGAAATGATATTTTTGAACGCCACGCTATCGAACAGCATTACGGCCAAGGCGTGAAGCGTAAAGAACCAACCGCGCGTCTGGTCTACCCCTTCTGCCACGAAATCGGCCGGATAGACCTTCCGGAACGCATCTCCGGAGATTTCGAACGGATAGTGCACCTGAGCGTAGGGCATAGCTCCGGAGTCGAACCACACGTCGATCAAGTCACTCTCCCGAACCATCTTTCGGCCCTTGTCCGACACCAATACAATCTGATCCACATACGGACGGTGCAGATCGAACTTTTTATAATTTTCCTTGCTGTAATCCCCCTCGACATAATCGGCAAAGGGGTTTTCACTCATAAAGCCCGCAGCGATCGACTTGTCGATTTCGGCTTTCAATTCAGCAACAGATCCGATACATTTCATCTCGCTGTGGTCTTCCGTAGCCCAAATCGGCAGCGGTGTACCCCAATAACGTGACCGCGACAGGTTCCAGTCGACCAAATTCTCAAGCCACTTACCGAACCGTCCTGCACCCGTGCTGACCGGTTTCCAGTTAATCGTCTCGTTCAAAGCAATCAACCGATCCTTAAGAGCGGTCGTCTTGATAAACCACGAATCCAACGGATAGTACAACACCGGTTTGTCGGTTCTCCAACAGTGCGGATAGTTATGCACATGCTTCTCGATCTTAAATACCTTGTTTTCGAACTTGAACTTCATGCACAGATCGATATCGAGTGTCGGGTCGTTCTCGGTCAGGTTCGGATCGTATGCATTTTTCACAAACCGACCCGCATACTCCTTGTAAGCCGCTGCATCGACATGCGTCTTAACAAATTCGGGATCCATATCCTCCAGCAGGAAGAATTTTCCGGTCCGGTCGACCATCGGCTGCCGTTTCCCGGCCCGATCCACAACAACCAACGGCGGAATGCCGCTCTGTTTGGCCACCCGGTCGTCGTCGGCACCGAACGTCGGAGCGATGTGCACGATTCCCGTACCGTCCTCCGTGGTCACATAATCACCGCCGATCACCCGGAACGCATCGCCATCAGGTTTGATCCACGGAACCAACTGCTCATATTGCACTCCAATCAAATCCGCTCCCGTATATTCGGCTACGACACGATACGGAATATTCTTTCCGTTTCCGTCGTACCCCTCCATCGGGAGCTCCTCGTTTTTCTTCGGGAAATAATTATGCAACAAATCCTTAGCCAGAATTACGGTCAATGGTTCGGCTGTATACGGATTATACGACTGCACCTTCACGTACCGGATCGTCGGCCCTACGGCCAATGCCGTATTCGACGGCAGGGTCCAAGGGGTGGTCGTCCACGCCAGGAAGTAAAGCGTTCCGAATACACCGTCATAGAGGAATTCGCTGCGTTCGTTACGAATCACGGTGAACTGTGCCGTACAAGTTGTATCCTTTACATCGCGATAACACCCGGGTTGGTTCAACTCGTGGTTGCTGAGTCCGGTTCCCGCAGCCGGCGAATAGGGCTGTATGGTATACCCTTTATAGAGCAAACCTTTCTTATACAGTTCGCTCAACAGATACCAAAGGGTTTCGATATATTTATTATCATAAGTAATATAAGGATCGTCCATGTTGACCCAATACCCCATATTGCGGGTCAACCGCTCCCAAATATCGGTATAGGTCATCACCTCCTGACGACAGATCTTGTTGTACTCCTCGATCGAAATTTTGGAACCGATATCCTCCTTGGTAATACCCAGCTTCTTCTCGACACCCAGCTCGACCGGAAGTCCGTGCGTATCCCAACCCGCTTTCCGATGTACCAGATAGCCTTGCTGCGTTTTGAACCGGCAGATAATATCTTTTATGGTTCGCGCCATGACGTGGTGAATACCCGGTTTGCCGTTAGCTGAAGGGGGACCTTCATAGAAAACAAATGTCGGATGTCCCTCACGGGTCTCGATGCTCCGATGAAACGTATCGTCAGCATCCCACTGTTTCAAAATATCTTCATTGATCCGGGAAAGATCAAGACCTTTATACTCCTTGAATTTTAAATTGCTCATGATTCACTCTCTTGTTTTGCGACAAAACGGAGTACAAAAGTAGCTATTTTTTTCGGCACATTCACAAACCCGCTCCATTTTATACAAAATTCTCTTTTCCAATACCTATTCGGGGTGAAGCCCCCCTGCAATTCTACTCAGTAGTGGGGATTGTCACGCCCTCCCGCCCGATCTAACTTTGCAACATCAAAATTACTGAAAATGAAAACTATCTACTCTATTTTATTTACATGTGCATGCTGTACGATTGCCGGACCGGCAACGGCACGGGACACGGAGACAGATTCGCTCAAAACAGAAAAAACACCTTATGAATGGAATTTTAAAAAATACCGTTTCGGAGGTTACGGAGAGATCCTGTTCCAACACATGAACTACGGGACAGACCGATATACCAATCCTTCGGGTGCCACAAGGGACAGTCGGTCCGAGATTTCGTTGCCCCGCGCTGTATTCGCGTTCGATTACCATCTCGGACGCAATTACTATTTAGGCACTGAGATCGAATTCGAATACGGGGGAACGGGAGCCGCCATGGACATCGAGTACAACAAAGAGGGCGGCGAGGTGGAATCAGAGATCGAAAAGGGCGGTGAGGTCGCATTGGAACAGCTGCACATCACCAAACGGATCGTCAATGCCTTCAACGTCCGTATCGGACACATGATCGTACCGGTGGGACTAACCAATTCGCACCACGAACCCAACCTCTATTTCGGCACAGTCCGGCCCGAAAGCGAAACGACGATCCTGCCCTCCACATGGCATGAAACGGGTATCGCCTTTTTAGGCTACTTCAACAACTTCCGGTACGAAGCGATGCTGGTCAGCGGACTCGATCCCAACGGTTTTTCGTCCGAAAACTGGATCGGAAGCGGGCGGCAAAAGATTTTCGAAAAATCGACATTCACCAACCCTGCCGTTGCCGCACGACTCGAATACAGCGGAGTCCGTAACCTGCGTCTCGCCGCTTCGGGATACTACGGGAATACCGCCAAGAACTCCTCCAAACCCTATGCAATGACCGGAGTCAAAGGTACCGTAACAATCGGATCATTCGACGCCCAATACATGAGCCGTAACCTGATCGCCCGGGCAAACTTTATTTACGGAACGATAACCGACTCCAAAGAGATCTACGACATCAACCGGAAATATTTCAACAGCACCGGATATCCGATTACCCCATTCGGCAAGGCTGCCATGGCATACGGTGCCGAAGTCGGATACAACATCCTCTCGTTTTTCAACACCAAAGAACGGCTGTTCCCCTTCATCCGGTATGAATACTACAACACCGGACAACAGATCGCATCGGGCGCACAGAAACTTCCCCGATACAAACGTGACCTGATCACCGTGGGTCTCAACTACTATCTGCTCTCCTCCCTGGTGCTCAAATTCGACTATTCGCACCGCCGGATCGGAGGTAATACATACAACAGTGAAGACACCTTCGGCGTGACATTGGCCTACACCGGATGGTTTTCCTCGAAATAACGAACACAAACAATACAAACAAATTCTTAAAAATACATTATGAAAAAAAAACTTTTTCCCGTAGCCCTTATGGCCTGTACGGTCATGCTATCGGCCTGTAGTAAAAACGACGGCAACGACACCTCAAAAAGCCAGGCCGACAAACTCGAAGATTACTCCATGACGACCGAATGGATCAACTACACGGTTGCCGCTTCATCCGAACTACTCGATGACTGTATTGCCCTGTGGGCCTCATGGAATGGTCCGACCGGCATTCCGGACGAAGACTGGGAGCGCATCGGACGCGACTTTTTCACCAAAAACACAATGGTCGGCTCGAACGGTTATGCCGAATACATGAGAACCGCCGAAGCCGGTAATCGGGCCTTCACCAGCGGCGTTGATGCAATCCGGACGATTCTGGTCGACGGTATGGCCAATATCGCCAACGAAGTCGGCACATCAAAAATCGGCACACCGAACGCACTGGCCAAACAAGGCAATACGGCAGCTGCCGTACTTCAGGTGGAGTCGTGGTACAGCTGGAATTCGATCAAGGACTACTCGGACAACATCATCAGTATCAAAAACGGTTATGCCGGACGTCGGGGCAATATCTCGGACGCAGCATCAGAGCACAGCATCTCGGCCTATATAAAAAGTGTCGATCCGGAACTGGACACCAAAATCACCCAAGCCATCGACGATACGTATTACGCCATCACGAGCATGCAATCGCCTTTCCGAAACAACCTCACGGGAAGCAAGGTTGATGCCGCCATCGAGGCCTGTGCGACACTCACGCAACTCTTCGAGAACGAGGCGTTGGGTAAGTTTAAAGAGACTGGGGATTACGACTTCACTGCCATCCTGACCCAGTATGCCGACCAAGTCGTTGTTCCCACCTACAAAGACATGAAGACGAAAGCATGGGCACTCTACAACGCCATCACAGCTTTCCAGGCTGACCCGACGAACCAAAGCAAACTCGATGCCGCTTGTGCCGCCTGGCGGGAGGTACGCGTACCCTGGGAGGAGAGCGAAGCCGTACTGTTCGGTCCTGCCGGTGAGGAGGAAGGGCTCGGACTCGACCCTTCACTCGACAGTTGGCCGCTGGATCAGGAGGACATCGCAACGATGATTACCGACACCAACCTCTCTACGGTCGAAGACTACATCGGGGCGATCGGCAGCGAATCGGTCCGCGGTTTCCACACCATCGAACTGTTGCTGTTCAAAGACGGAAGCAACAGAACCGTACGCAGTGAATAAACCTAATGCAAAAAGACACAATCATTGAGTTTCAAACCGGATTCGTATGAACGTTTTTTCACATCTATTAACAAAGCGGATCCTTCATGTGGCGGTGCTCCTGAGTGCCGTCACATGTATCGCTTGCGACAAACACGAAGAGAGCCCCATCCTTAACCAGTACGGAGATGTAGCCGATCCGGCCGAGCTCTCAGCCGGCACCTCGACTATCTTCGCGACAGGAGTCACGGCATACGATACACCGGCCGACTGGGTACAAGGAAACCTGAGCACACGGTTCTATCAAGGAGACGCCTTGTACGACAACCCACGGGTCAGCGGCGACGACCCGAATCAGGGAGGGAAAGGTCCGCTCTATGCCGGTTCTTCGTGCGGAAGCTGCCACTCGAATGCAGGGCGCAGTTTCCCGACACTCTATTCGCAAGGCGGAACCGGAACGGGAGGATTTTCTTCCCACCTGATCTACATCACCAAAAAGAACGGCAGCTTTTTCCGCAACTATGGACGTGTCCTTCACGACCAGGCTATTACAGGTGTAGAGCCCGAAGGGAAATTGAGTGTCACCTACACCGAAGAGTTCCTGACTTTTCCCGACGGAGAGGAGTACTCACTGCTCACACCGACCTACACCATCTCCGAGTGGTATGCAGACGACATCGCTCCGGAAGATCTGATCATCGACGTCCGCATCCCGTTGCGGCATGTCGGTATGGGGCAGATGATGGCACTCGATCCAACGGAACTCGAAGAGCTGGCTCGCCGAAGCAACTACCCCGAATACGGCATCTCGGGCCGGCTCAACTACATCCAGGAGCGGGGAAAGACCTATATCGGCATCTCGGGAAATAAAGCACAGCATGCCGACCTGACCATCGAACTGGGATTTTCATCCGACATGGGGGTTACCAACGACCGCTATCCGCTGGAAGTGGCCGAAGGACAGTCGCAGATGATCGGATACAGCCACTACGGCATCCAGATTTCAACCCAGGACATGGAGCATGTCGATTTTTACCTGCACGCTTTGGGAGTTCCCGCCCGCAGGGATGTCAACGACCCTATTGTAAAACAGGGAGAACAGGCCTTTTATAAAGCCCGATGCGACCTCTGTCATGTCCCCACGCTGCACACGCGCCAAGATGCACCCTCGCTGATCAACGGGACGCGTCTACCATGGCTCGCCAGCCAGACAATCCACCCGTACAGCGACTTCCTGCTACACGACATGGGGCCGGAATTGGACAGCCACTACACCTCCGGACTCGCCATGGGCTGCGAATGGCGCACTACACCGCTCTGGGGGATCGGGTTGCAATACAAAGTCAACCAACACACCTATTTCCTGCACGACGGGCGGGCCCGAAACCTGAAAGAAGCGATTCTCTGGCATGGTGGCGAAGGAGCCGTCTCGCGTGAAATTTTCAAGAACATGCCCCGGGAAGAACGCGATGCCCTGATCCGTTTTCTCGAATCATTGTAACCGAACACCGATCGAAATCTTATGAAAAACAAATTTTTACTACCTTTTATTCTTATGCTTGGCAGTGTTTTTTTCGCCGCTGCCGAATCTCCGATGGTTCCGGAGCCCTATGACGCAGACAAATACATCGAAAGCGATGTCGTTCCGCTGGCCGGACGGAAAGGGTTTTCGTTCGAGACCAAAAACGGCGAATTCATGCTCAAGCCTTATGTGCTGTTGCAGACTGCCGGAAAATTCAACTATTATGACGACGAACAGTTGGGACTCGACGACCAGGACAATGTCGCCAACAGCGGATTCGAAATTCCATACGCCATCTTAGGGTTCTCGGGGCGGGCTTTCAACAAGCTGACCTTCAACCTGACGATCAATGCCGCCAAAACGGGAGCCTCGCTGCTGCAACAGGCTTGGGTAGACGTCAACCTGAAAGACCAGCTCCGCTTCCGGGTCGGAAAATTCAAAACGCCGTTCAATCAGGCCTATCTGGTCACTTTGGGAGAAACACTCTTCCCGACCCTTCCCACATCGCTCACCACGTCGCTCTACATGGACCGGAGTATCAACTCGACGCCGCCCACTTTTGCTACGGGATTCGATCTGGGCGTCATGATGCACGGTCTGCTCGGCGGTAAATGGGAATACAACGTCGGCATTTTCAACGGGACCGGCATCGACGTCAATCTGGCGCAAAAGACCCTCAGCGACGATCTGGGCATCCCCTCTCTGCTCTACGCCGGACGTATCGCCTACATGCCGAACGGACCGATTCCGGGACATCAGGGACGTATCGACGACCTGCATAGCGAGAAACTGATGTTCGCCCTTTCGGCCTCCTACAATGTAGAGGCCAACTGGCAGACGACCAACGATTTTCGACTCGGATTCGAGTTCACCTACCTCAAAAACAGACTCTACCTCTCAGCTGAAGCCTACTTCCTCAACTCCGATTTTGTCGAACGCCAACGCTCCGGTGCCTATTACAATTATATCGGCGGATACGTCCAAGCCGGTTATTTCGTATCGAAAAAGCTCCAACCCGCCGTACGCTGGGATTTCCTCGACCGAAACTCACTGGGCATGGACGGATTCTTGAACATGCCGGCCGTCGGTCTCAACTACTACATCATGGGATACAACCTTAAGTTACAGGCCATGTACCAATTTCTCGGCCGATGGGGTCACGCGACACAGGACGATCGTGAACTCGATGATTTGGGATTGGCCCAACACGGAGCCGTTGTCATGATGCAATTTTCATTTTAAAACGACAGAACCATGCTCAGTGTTATCGGAAAACTTCCATCGATCTCCATCTTGCTAACAACCGGTCTGTTCTGCTTTTTTGCCTCTTGCGACAGCGGCGACATCCATGAATCGGAGTACATTCACGACGAGGGAGTCACCCTTTCGGCCACATTCCGGCTGAATTATCCGGAATTATACCCCGATAACTACAATTTTACGTTCGGGGCATTTACCGATGCAGAAAGCTCACCGCTGGTATCCGTAAACCTGCCTCGTCCAGACGATGAGGGGAACATCGATATCAGGCTCGAAAACATTCCGGAAGAGGCGACCCGCATCCGACTCTGCTTTACCGACATGGGACGACAGGTCAAATACACATTTTTCGAACAGACGATCGATCGCACCTCTTCGGGCGACATCATCCTTCCCGAAAAAGAGATCGACCTGCTCGAATACAACCGCATCCAGCAGTTGGTATTCCAACAATACAACTGCGTTTCGTGCCATCAAGGGACAAGCGGATCCGCCAATCTTTTGCTGACCGAAGGGGAAAGCTATAGACAACTGGTCAATCACCCCTCTACACGATCCGAAAAGCTACGGGTTGTACCGTACGAACCCGACAGCAGTTTTCTGCTCGACGTAGTGACCCAAAGCGAGGTCATCTCCTACCCCCACACGGGATTGATTACACGAAACGACGATCTCGAGTTACTGCGTTGCTGGATCGGGAAAGGGTGTCCCGAAAATTAATCACATAAAACCATTAAAACATGAACTGTTCCTACCATCTGATATACGACAGCGGTGTCCGGATCGAAGCCCGCAGATTCGCAACCGATCAAGGATGCTGTGAATACCACGCCATACTGCACACAGTCCGAAAAGAATTGCCTTTCGGCAATCAGCTGTCGGACCTGACAACAACTTTCGACCGTCTGCCTGACCTTTTGGGCGAGAAGGTTACACCGCTGTTCCGACGCTTCTTTCTAAGCGACGCAGCCAACCAAACTCCATTGCTCGAACCGTCCCTTCCGAAACATTGCGCCACTTCCGTCGTACAACAGGCTCCGATGGACGGTAGCAAGATCGCACTATGGGTATACCTGCGTACCGATGCGGATACGTCGGGCGATTACGACACTACAATCGCAACCGCCAACGGATACCGTCATCTTTGGACGGCAGGCCGGTGTACACCTTTGAAAAATTCATACGACGAAACCCTATCCATTCTGGGAAAATATGTGACCGATCTATATGCCTCGGGTTGTACACTATACAACGATTGCATCCGGACATGGTTTTTTGTACAGAATGTCGATGTCAACTACGGAGGCGTGGTAAAAGCCCGCCGCGAACTTTTCGAACGCCACGGATTGACTCCCCAAACACATTTCATCGCCAGTACGGGAATAGAAGGCCGACATGCCGACCCACAAGTCAGCGTATTGTTCGACGCCTATTCGGTTCGAGGTTTGAAACCCGGACAACAGCAATTCCTTTATGCATCTACCCACCTGAACCCGACGTATGAATACGGCGTAACTTTCGAACGAGGCACCAAAGTGATTTATGGAGACCGAAGCCACATCTTCATCTCCGGAACTGCAAGTATCGACAATAGGGGAGAAATCGTCGCTCCGGGCAATATCGCAGGGCAAACCGAACGCATGCTCGAAAATATCGAAAAACTACTCGCCGAAGCCGGAGCTACTTTTTCTGATCTGATGCAGATGGTCATCTACCTGAGGGACCCTGCCGATTACAATTACGTAGCACGACTTTTCGAAAAGCGGTTCGACGAGATTCCACACGTGATCGTACTCGCACCGGTATGCCGTCCCGGATGGCTGATCGAGACAGAGTGCATCGCCATTACAGGCAACGGGGATTCTGCATTTTTACCCTATTGATCCTCGTATCAACCTCCAGATACATTCTGCCCAACACAAATAGGGAGACCGTTCATCAAGGACGATCTCCCTTACATTTTTTCTCAAATCCTTTTTCTTTCCTATTGCTTCTTCTATTGATCTCCGCCCCAGCACCTTTTCACTCATTGCGTCGGATCATATCTTTCACTTCATTCAACTCCACCAACTTATTCACAATGGCATAAATCGTCAATCCAGCCGGACTATGTATCTGAAGCTTGGCTGCAATATTTCTTCGGTGAGTAATAACCGTATGGGTAGAAAGGCACAACTGATCGGCAATTTGTTTATTGGTCAATCCCTTGACAACACCGACAACAATCTCCTTTTCCCGATCGCTGAGGCTCTCCTCCCTCGACTCTTCCCGTACCGTATCGTGTGTCACCCGAAAGAGCTTTTCCCGAATCTGTTCGGCCGAATCGTAAATCGAGATCGTCTCGTCATACGGTCGCAATACGGAACTGTCAATCGATCCGTTCTGTAAAGCAATACAGCGCATCTGCCTGCATTTTGATTCGTTCTTGACCTGCTGAAGAGAAAAAACACCCAAGAAAGCCGGATTAACAATCAAGACATCGGGCTTTCTCCAATTCAAGGTCGAGATCAACTGTGTAAGGTCGGCTATCTCGACGATTTCAGCTTCGAAGGCCGGCAACCGTTTCAATACAGCCAACAACCCACTACGAATAATCACGGAGGGTTCCACCACAGCTATTTTTACTACAACACTCATCGATCGCCTCTCTTTTGACGCTCCAGCTCGACAATACTCGGCACAAACAGGTAATCCTCGATATAGTTATGCGAAGCCAAATCCTGCGCACAAGTGAAAATATCGAACAATACACTGTTCAATTCATTACCGCTGTCTGCCGGATAATACTTGATAATAATATTTTTCAGTTCAGTCAATCGGGCTTCGACCTGATCATGGCGGCTCCGGAAAATGTCGATGCTATATCCACCACGGTCCCCATCCTCGAGCAATGCTCGGACATACGGAAACACAACCTGTTCTTCATACTTCATGTGCTTCTGAACCTCCTCCACGTACTGATCGTAAAAACGGAGAATTGCCTGCGACACATCGCTCCGGCAATCAATCGCCTCAACCAGTTTGCTTCGGATCTTCGGTAGTCTGAATCCCAAAAAGTAGTCGTGCGAGTTGTGCAGATAGGTCACCAAAGCGTCGATCGAAAAAACATAATCTCCGGCACTGACCGGATGTTCCTCCTCGAGCAACAGGTTGACCACCGTCAAAAAGGTATCCGTATCGACCCGACTCTCTTTACAAACCTGTCCTATGGTTTTGTCCCCGAAGCCTAATGCAATACCGAAACGACTCATTACAAGCAAAATAGGATAATTCGCACATACCAAATCGCTCATCCGATCGTCAGCATTGTATTTTCCCAATCTGTACATAAATCACCTCTTAATGTTTAATTCTCACTACAAAGATATACGATTTCACGGGTCTTCGGAGTTACCCCAAAGGTAGCTCTCCGAACACCCATACAAAATACCTAATATTAGGGTTTAAGCAGAAGTTAAATACCTATCGTTTTCTCTTCAGACGGCTTTGCGATCCCGACACTGAACAACTCTTTCGAAAAATATTTTCCGTAAGTTTCATCAATCAGCTGAATCCCCTTTTCCGTCGATATACCCCTGAAAAACAATATCGTAATATATTTGAACGCGTCGAGCATCGACACTTTTACCTCTTCATATACCGATGGTGTGGTAAAAACCGTACTGATCGATGACATCAATGCCACTACCGTGAAATCCAAATTCAGGCCCGGTTTAAAGATTCCTTCATCCACCGCCTGCTGTAAAGAAGCTTTCAGGCGTTCGCGTCCCCGAAGATGATTCTCCTCTTGAATCTTTTTATGGATAGCCGGATAGAAACGAGCCAGATCCTTCATGAAGTTCATATCGGTCTTCATCATTTCGTCCCAATCCTCCAACAACAAAATAAAGGCCTCGATAATATCGTGTGCACCAGACACACGTTGTTGATGATGCGCATCCTTCGTCTCAAAAAAATGACGGGCACATGCTTCGATCAAGCTTTCTCGATCATTGAATTGCTCATAAATCGTACGCTTAGAAATACCCAACTCAGAGGCAATATCATCCATGCGCGTCGATTTCAATCCGTTATGAACAAACAGAGCTGTCGTTTCTTCAATTATTCGGTCTCGCAACATCATAATTGTTTTTACTATTTCGCCGCAAAGATACATACAAAAACCCGAAAACTAAAAAAGTTTTCGGGTTTTCTGCAATAAATCGACAATTTAATATCTACACCTTAATATAATCTGCATACCAAACTATTACACAAAACGTTTGTCATCCAGATAAGAATCCTTATACCCCAAGAAATACAGAATTCCATCCAGCCCTATCGTAGAAAGAGACTGACCGGCTGTCGCCTTAACTTTCGGTTTCGCATGGAAAGCTATTCCAAGTCCCGCCACGCTGAGCATAGGTAAATCGTTAGCCCCATCTCCGACGGCTATCGTCTGCTCGATATCGACATTTTCAACCTGCGAAATCAACCGTAACAATTCTGCTTTTCTCTTCCCGTCCACAATATCTCCCACATAACGTCCGGTTAGTTTGCCATCGACAATTTCCAGTTCATTAGCATAAACATAGTCAAATCCATATTTGCGACGCATGTAATTACCGAAATAGGTAAACCCACCGGAGAGAATCGCCGTCTTGAATCCGAGCCGTTTGAGAATATGCATCAGACGATCCAATCCTTCCGTATAGGGCAAATGGGCTGCAATATCCTCAAGTACAGACTCATCAAGGCCTTTCAACATAGCCACACGACGCGTAAAGCTCTCTTGAAAATCGATCTCACCACGCATGGCACTCTCGGTAATGGCGCGGACCTGATCACCGACTCCTGCCCGTTCGGCCAACTCATCGATCACTTCTGTTTCAATCAGCGTCGAATCCATATCGAAACAGATCAACCTTCGAGAACGACGGAACATATTGTCCTCTTGGAAAGAAATATCCACCCCCATCTCTGTGGACAACTGCATAAAACGGGACTGCATTCCCTGGCGGTCATGAGGGTTTCCCCGGACAGAAAGTTCTATACAAGATTTAGGTGTACGTGCATCGACTTTCAAAGGTACCCGTCCGGTCAACCGCAAGATTGAATCGATATTCAAGCCTTGCTCTGCGACGACCCCTGTTACCGCTGCGATCTGCTGAGCTGTCAATTTTCGACCCAATACCGTAATAATATATCGGTTCTTACCTTGCATGCTGACCCATTGTTCATACATTTCGGAAGAGATCGGTTTGAACCGTACCTGTATTCCGAGTTCATACGCCTTGAAAAGGAGGTCTTTCATAATATCTCCAGCACGCTCGGAATCGGTTTTAAACAAAATACCCATCGACAACGTCTGGTGTATATTAGCCTGTCCGATATCGAGAATCATTGCATCATAGCGTGCCAATATCTCTGTCAACGAAGAGGTCAAACCGGGTTTGTCCTCCCCCGATATATTAATCTGTATAATCTCGACCTGTTGTTTATTTTGTTCTGCCATATTTCTCACTTAATTATTGCTTGCTGTTACCTATATATAAAATTACTTTGACATTTTTTCTTCGGACTCATCCTGCTCCGTTTTTCCGTGTCGTCGGCTCTGATTACGATATTCGAGCGGCGTTTTGGAAGTCCGTCGTTTAAAAAACATGGAAAAATACTCCGGATTTTCATATTTGAGACTGTACGAGATATCCTTAACCGGCCGAGTAGTAGTCGTCAACAACAATTTAGCTTCATTGAGTTTAAGCTCCTGCATATATTGGGCCGGAGAGGTACCGGTAAACTCCTTGAAAGCCTTGCGGAATCCGGAATAACTGGTATGCAGACGGTCGGCTACATCCTTAGCCGAAAGGTTCTCATAAACTCCTTCGCGCATAATGATTTTAGCCTTATTGATCTTCTGAATCGTATTTTCGTCGACGAAGTCACGTGTGCGATGTCGATAATACATCAGCCCCAACATATGCATCACGATGCCGGACAACGCCTGCTGAAACCCCGACCGTTCTTCTCCGGCAATATCCAATGCTTTGATATACAAGTCGACAATACGTTCATTCAACCCGATGTTGAAAACAGGAGCCTGATTCAGGAAAAATCCCTCTTCTACGATACGATCGATCATCGACCCCTTGAAACCGATCCAATACTCTTTCCATCCGCTATTGGCAAAGGGACGATAGGTATGCCACACTCCGGGGAAAAGAAAGAACATCTTACCTTCCGTAATCAGCTGCGACTCGCGCGAATCACCATAGGTAAAGATTCCTTCACCATCGGTGATATACAGAAGCTGATACTCACTCAGAATCCGACCTTCGTCGACATTGAACGCATATCCTTGGGGGTGTCCGGCCGGCGGATACTCCTCTTTAGCCGAGATCTGCTGACTTCCCACACTGGTGACCACCAATCCCCACAGTTCATCCTCTTCCGTAGATATCAGATACTTGGATTCATTATTACAACGGACATCTGCCATAACTCTTCACTCGACTGATTTATGAACGCAAAATTATGATTTTTTCGCGATCATGTAGTCTTTATATAAAAAATCGTATCTTTGAGGCGGTTTTACATGCCGATCTGAAGTTAACTCTACCCAAAATGGCGAACACACCCTGTTTCCTTCCGACTGTCGGAAATGCTTATGTGATTAACTACCCGGAAGGTACCGATGCTGCGTATGACTTCGCAGCCATATTGGATCAATCACGCAACTGCGAACGACACGGCGACATCGAACGTGCCTGCAACCTGCGATATGACGCTGTAAAAAAGCTGGTTGACCTTATTCCGGACGAAGACGAGGTGCAACTGGACTGGGATGAAGAGGATAACCATCCCGTCTTGGAGCTGCTGAAGCGGTCGGCGATCGACCACTTTCTGGTGGGTGACTTCGAAATGGCCGCCGGACTGATGGAGATGTTACTCGATTTGGACCCCGAAGACCACCTCGAAGCTACAACTCCGCTGGCATTCAGCTATGTGGCTCTGGAGGAGTATGAGCTGTTCGGCGAAGTAATCAACGACATCAGCGACAAATATCCGGAGAAAGAGATTTTAAAGTTATGGAGCGAATTCCGTCAGACCGGGAAACTTCCTCAGGGAGAGCTGATCCACTTCAAAAAGAGTTTTCCGATATTCTATGCCGAATTTATCGCCAACCACCACGAAGTAACCCCAGAATACCTGACTGACATAGAAAGTGAGAAACCGACTCGTCAGACACTGGCCCGTGAATTGTGGTTACAGACCGAACATCTGTGGCACTTGTTTCCCGGTTTTATCGAAGCTCTGACGTCTCACTAAAATCAATAAGGGAAGAAGACCTTGTCGTATGTACCTTTACTACGACACATCGCTTTGTCCTCTTTCCAATACACTCCGGTAACACCAGATCATACAGTTAATCTCATCATCGCTAATGACCGATATCCTCGGCAAATCCAATACTATGCCCGCGACACGTTCAATATACCCATGGGGAGACGGAAGAAGATACAACAGCTATTCCGGATACTTCCGCAGGCTTTTCGGAACCCGCATGCAAAAGCTGTCGGTCAATGCAGGTTTCACCTGTCCTAACCGGGATGGTTCGTTATCCACCGGAGGGTGCACCTTCTGCAATAACGATGCTTTTTCCCCCTCCTATTGCACGCCACAAAAAAGCATTCGCCAACAACTCGAAGAGGGGATCGAATTTCATCAAAAGCGCTACCGCAGTGCAGAAAAATACCTTGCTTATTTTCAGTCGTATTCTAACACATACGCGCCGCTGGAACGGCTGCAAGAGATTTTTTCGCAAGCCTTCGAACTGCCCCAAATTGCAGGAATCATCGTCGGCACACGTCCCGACTGTATCGACGAGCGCAAGCTTGACTATTTTGCGATGCTGGCCGAACGCCATTACATTGTCATCGAATATGGTATAGAATCGTGCTACGACACGACCTTAACCTCAATCAACCGGGGGCACGATTTCGCGTGTGCCCGACGAGCATTGGAGCTGACTGCGGCACGAGGTATTCACACCGGAGCACATTTTATTCTTGGGTTACCAGGTGAAACGCAGCAAATGATGCTTGAACAAACGACTACGATCAACAATCTTCCCCTGAACACAGTTAAGTTTCACCAACTGCAGCTTTTCAAAAACACCCCGATGGCCGACGAATACACACGCCATCCGGAACATTTCCATTTTTTTGACAAAGAGGAGTATATCGACTTTTTCATCGACATTCTCGAACGATTACGTCCCGATCTGGTTGTCGAACGTTTTGCCGGAGAGGCTCCACCCCGATTCCACGCAGGCCCTTGTTGGGGTTTGATCCGCAACGAACAGCTCTGGAATCTGTTCGAAAAACGACTCGAAGAGCGAGACACATGGCAAGGGCGCCTCTATCCCGCACCACTAAACATATAAAGGGGTAACATTCCATCTTACCAGGAGTGCTCCCAAAAATCTCATTTCTCCCATTGGGTCAAATGTTCTACAACTGTTCCTCATTTCGCAAGGAAAACTCGGAAATATAAATTTTATTTATAATATTTGTATAAAAATCCGGTTTATTCCTATGACGATCATCCAGCTCGAATATCTATTGGCTGTTGCTAATTACGGCAGTTTCTCGGCAGCGGCTGAAAAATGTTTCGTTACACAACCTTCATTGAGTATGCAAGTAAAAAATTTGGAGGAAGAACTCGGTCTCGTACTGCTCGACCGCACTCGGAAACCGGTCGTTCCGACCAATGCAGGAGAAGCCGTATTGAAACAGGCCCGTGAAACGGTCAAATCATTCGATGCGATTCGAGAAATCGTCGCTAATCTAAAAAATGATATTTCAGGTGTTCTGCGTTTGGGTGTCATTCCAACCATCGCACCATACCTATTACACCGGCTTATCCCTAACTTCACAAAAAAATATCCGAAAGTTGACCTGCACATCCGAGAAATGATGAACCGGGACATCATCCGTGCCCTCAGACACGACATGCTCGATGCAGCTATTATGACCGGAGGAACTATCCCCGATGATATCCAGGAAGAGGAGTTGTTCAACGATCGTTTCTACGTTTACGTATCCCCCGATCATCCGCTTTCTCAACGACACAATATCCGTATCGAAGAGATCGACCCCCGACGTTTGCTCTTACTCTCGGAAGGTAATTGTTTAAGGGATCAAGTTCTTGAACTGTGTATGCTCCGCAAAGAGACAATCCGTCAGTATACCTTTGATTGTAATTCGATCGAAACGCTCATGCGCATTGTGGACAATACGCCCAATTCATTGACGGTCGTTCCGGAAATGGTCTCGAATTTCATCGACGACCCCCACCGGTCTCAACTCAAAATATTGGCCAAAGGAGCGGTCTCACGGAAAATATCGATCGCCGTACGCAGAACTTATGCGAAACAATCTCTGATTACGGCACTAAAAGAATCTATCCTCTCCGTCACCAATAAATAACCGGATTTTGCAGGATATTTGCTATCCTCTCACAAAACGTACGTTACGGGATGAAAAGGTCACAAAAGAGGAGCTTTTTCAATCGAAAATTTTGGTTTAGTAACTTTTTACTATCTTTACCCCTTTGAATAAAGACAAAAAAATGGATAAGTTAATCAACACAATCGTAGAAGCCATACAAGACAAAAAAGGCAAAAACATTATATCTCTGGATTTGAGCGGATTCGACGGAACGATCTGCTCGGCATTTGTTATCTGCAACGCCGATTCGACCACGCAAGTCGAAGCCATCGCACACGGCATTGAGGAGAAAACGGAAGAAGTTCTCGGAGAAAAACCGATAAGAATCGAAGGCCTGACCAACAGTGTTTGGGTAGCGATGGATTACGGGGAAATAATCGTACATATTTTCCAAACCGAACTACGCGATTTTTATAAGCTCGAACAACTCAGAGCCGACGCACCGATGACTCGTTACGAATCGGAATCCTAAAAGATGTTCGTGCCTGTACGATAAAACTCTAAAAAACGAAACATGAAAATCAATCAAAACAATAAAATATCGCCATCCGGGAATAAGATGCCCCGCTTCAACATCTATTGGATTTGGATGGCACTTGCCGTAGCTATTCTGGCGTGGGGAATTTTAGGAAACGAAAATGTCACGCACAGTACGAACTGGAATTCGGTCAAGACCATGGTCGAACAAGGTGACGTGCAGAAAATCATCATCTACGACAAAGAGATTGCCGAAGTCTTCTTAAAAAAAGAGAAAGTGGCCGACTACTCTTCAAAACGAGAATTTCAAGGCATCTCCGAACAAGGACCGCAATTCGCCTTCAATGTCGGCTCGTTAGACCGTTTCCTTGATGAGGTCGACCAGGTACAGAAAGAGGACGGACAAGATGTTGTCATTGAATTCCGAAAAAGTAATAGCCTCTGGCGCGATGCCTTTTCGTTATTATTCCCGATTCTGATCTTTTTCGGCATCTGGTGGTTTTTGTGGCGAGGCATGTCACGCGGGAACAATGGAGGTGCCGGAGGCGGTATCTTCAATGTCGGAAAAGCGAAAGCACAAATGTTCGACAAAGATTCCAAAGTAAAAATCACCTTTAAAGATGTAGCCGGATTGGAAGAAGCCAAGGTCGAAATCATGGAGATCGTCGACTTCCTGAAAAATCCGAACAAATACAGCGACTTAGGAGGTAAAATTCCGAAAGGAGCCCTGTTGGTAGGTCCTCCGGGTACAGGTAAAACGCTATTAGCCAAAGCAGTTGCAGGAGAAGCCAATGTTCCGTTCTTCTCGATCAGCGGATCGGATTTCGTCGAAATGTTCGTCGGCGTCGGAGCATCGCGCGTGCGTGACCTGTTCCGCCAAGCCAAGGAGAAAGCCCCGTGCATCGTCTTCATCGACGAAATCGACGCCATCGGACGGGCCCGAAGCAAAAACATCGGTTACTCGTCGAACGATGAACGCGAAAACACCTTAAACCAGCTGCTGACAGAAATGGACGGATTCGGGACGAACGCAGGAGTCATTGTCCTGGCTGCAACCAACCGGGCGGATATTCTGGATAAAGCATTGCTGCGCGCCGGCCGATTCGACCGCCAAATCAATGTCGAACTGCCCGATCTCAAAGAACGTCGCGAAATCTTCGATGTGCATCTCAAGAATTTAAAACTCGATCCGCACATCGACCGTGATTTTCTGGCCCGCCAAACTCCGGGATTCTCCGGAGCCGACATCGCTAATGTCTGCAACGAAGCGGCGCTGATCGCTGCCCGGAACAACAAGACTCAAGTGGAGAAAGATGATTTTCTGAGTGCCATCGATCGTATTATCGGCGGTCTGGAACGTAAAAACAAAATCATTACGCCAACTGAGAAACGAACCATCGCTTATCATGAGGCAGGACATGCCACGGTAAGCTGGATGCTCGAACACGCCAATCCGTTGATTAAAGTAACAATCATTCCTCGTGGCAAGGCCCTCGGTGCTGCATGGTATCTTCCCGAAGAGCGACAAATCACCACGAAAGAGCAAATTCTCGACGAATTAGCTGCCATACTCGGAGGGCGTGCTTCCGAATTACTTCATTTTGGGAAAGTTTCAACCGGTGCCTTGAACGATCTGGAGCGGGTAACCAAACAAGCTTATGCCATGGTAGCCTATTATGGGATGAGCGACGAAGTGGGAAACTTGAGCTTCTATGACTCCACCGGACAGAGCGACATGGCTTTATCAAAACCGTACAGCGAAAAGACGGCACAGGAGATCGACCTTGAGGTCAAAAAGATCGTTGACAGCGCATTCCAAAGAGCTATCGATACATTGAAAGAACATCAGGCCGGTATGATTCAACTGGCCGAACTGCTCCTCGAACGGGAAGTCATCTTCTCCGAAGACCTCGAAAAAATCTTCGGCAAACGTAAAGGAGAAGTCCGCCGAGATGACATAATCGCCCAAGAAACCAAAACGGAAAGTAGTGAATCGGCTGCTGAATAAAACATTATATATCAGAACCCTCAGTGGTGCAGGGCTACTGATCGTCGTTCTAGGGACTGTTCTCTGGTCTCCATATTCGATGTTGGCGTTGATGCTGTTACTGACAATCGGGTCAATGAATGAATTTTACCGAATCGCCCGGTTAAAACAGGTAACTCCGCTACGACTCTATCCGATAATAATTGGAGCCGGAATCGTTATCACTTCATTCTTCGTTGCGACAGGGGCCGCATCTCCCCGTGTCTTCGCATGGGCCCTTCCCGCCGTTTTTGCTCTGTTTATCGTCGGTCTCTACGACAAAAACGATACACACGTAGAAAATATCGTCTGGGAAATAGGAGGAATCGTCTACATCGCCGTTCCTATGGCGTTGTTGACAGCCCTGCCTTTAAACGGAGTATATGGAACAATCATATATACGCCGTCGATCCTTCTCAGTATTCTATTCATCGTATGGGCCAACGACGTAGGCGCCTATCTGACCGGAGTGGCATTCGGCCGTCGAAAACTGTTCGAACGTATCTCTCCGAACAAATCATGGGAAGGCTTTTTCGGAGGTGTCGCATGTGCCATTCTTGTCGGTGGAATATGCGGTTATGCTTTAGCCCCCAGTCCGAACTCTATCCTCATCTGGGGTGGAGCTGGAGCCGTTATCGCTATCAGCGGAGTCTTTGGCGACCTGATCGAATCCATGCTCAAACGTTCGGTCGGAATCAAAGATTCAGGAAACATTCTTCCGGGACACGGAGGCTTTCTCGACCGATTTGATGCCCTAATTTTGGCAGCCCCCTTTGTTTACACCTATTTTACTGTTATATTTACGTGTTGAAAAACGAAAAACAATCCGAACTGTAATGAGAATCCATAAAGAGGGTACAACGATCATTCTATGTGCAGCAATCGCTTCCGCCTGCATCACAACAGCGGCCATCTTATTGCTTCCCGCTTTAACAGCCTGGATCGTAACCATTGTCGTATGGGGATTTACGCTGTTCATCACTTCGTTTTTCCGTTGTCCGAACCGAGTGATACGGACAGATGCCGGTGCCGTATTCTCTCCTGCCGACGGGAAGATCGTCGCATTGGAAGAGGTTGAAGAAAACGAATATTTCCAGGGTAAACGTATTGTTGTTTCAGTCTTCATGTCGATATGGAATGTCCACATCAACTGGTTTCCAGTAGCCGGCAGAGTCGATTATTTCCGACACCATCACGGACTGTTCCTGGTGGCATGGCATCCGAAATCATCCGAAGACAATGAACGGACAACAACCGTTGTCGATATGGGCGGAGAGAAAATCATGTTCCGGCAAATCGCCGGACTCGTTGCTCGGAGAATTGTCTCTTATGCCCGCGTAGGACATCAGGTAGAACAGAATACGCAGTGCGGATTCATCAAATTCGGATCAAGGGTAGACGTTTTCTTACCGCTGGATGCAGACATCCGTGTCAAGCTCGGAGACAAAGTCGTCGGGACCCAAACCCTGATCGCTCGATTGAACCAAACAGACAAAACCAGCCAAAGCCAATAGATGTTTATTGGTACAGCCAACGACAACACAGACTAGGCCATGTCGAAAATATACCGCTATATCGTCGCTGGAGCCATCACGGCAATCGTACTCTTTCTTGTGTGGTACTTCAGTGCCGTTGTTGCCTATATTCTGACCTCTGCGGTATTGGCCATGATCGGAAAACCAATGGCCGACATGCTATGTCGGATCCATATCGGACGAACTAAAATTCCTTTTCCAAAATGGCTTGCTGCATTATGCACACTGTTAACCATCTGGATTGTAATCATCGGCATTTTTGCTCTTTTCGTCCCGATCGTTTTCAAAAAAATCAATGAATTCTCGGCGCTCGACATTCCTCATATCATCAACTCATTCTACGAGCCTCTCATGTCGTTCGAGCACTTCATAAAACACACGTTTGCACTCGACGACAACTCTTTCTCGATCATCAACGCCATCAGTGACCAAATCAAACCGTTATTCGACGTCAACGTAATAAACGATCTGCTTTCCTCGATAGTCAATACGGTAAGCGATACGGTCATCGCCGCTTTCTCAATCTCATTCATCACCTTTTTCTTTCTAAAAGAGAGTAGCCTGTTTTACGATATGGTAATCATCATGTTTCCCAAAAAATATGAAGAAAACATTTCACGGGCTCTCAACTCTGCAATGAATCTACTCACCCGCTATTTTACGGGAATAGTCTTCGAGTCAGCACTGATGACCATCATCGTTTCACTGGGACTTTTGCTGTGGGGACTACCAGGACAGGACGTACTTGTCATCGGACTTTTTGTCGGTATTCTGAACGTTATTCCCTATGTGGGCCCGACAATCGGTATTGCAATCGGTATATTTATCGGAGTAACAGGAGGCTATCCCGACATGACTGGATCGGTGACCGCCATCAAGATCGCAGGAACAATCCTCTTCGCTCAAGGTATCGACAACTTTGTACTACAGCCTGTACTCTATTCGAACCGCGCTAAGGCACACCCTCTCGAAATCTTTTTGGTTATCCTGATAGCAGGATCATTGGCCGGAGTATTAGGTATGCTACTGGCCATACCTGCCTATAACGTAATCCGGGTCTTTGCAAAAGAATTTTTCAACAACTTCCGCGTCGTACAAAAACTTACCGAGAAGATATAGCGGAAATTCCCTAAAAAAAAGTAAATTTGCTTATCTGTCGAGATCACTTCTCTCGACAGGTTATTTTATTATGAAAACCCTACTACCCAAACTACTGCTTTCATTTTGTATTATTATCTCGTCATTCTCAGGGATACAGGCAAAACCGACAGAAAAAGACGGGCCCGAAACACTGTTATTGGGAGGTGACTATCCCGATCCTTCGATCATTCGCGACGGGGATACCTACTATATGGTCCACTCGTCTTTTGAGTATACGCCCGGATTGCTAATTTTCGAATCGAAAAACCTGATCGACTGGACTCCTGTCACCAATGCTCTCCGCCAATATATAGGATCAATCTGGGCTCCAGACATAGTCAAGCACGAAAACCGCTGGTATATCTACTTCCCGGCCGTTACTGCCAAAGGTATCACCAACATGGTTGTATGGGCCGATACCCCACGTGGCCCTTGGAGTGATCCGATCGACCTCAAGATAGGTGGGATTGATCCGGGGCATGCCGTTGACCAAAACGGGAACCGTTTCCTAATGATGGATAACGGGATGCTCGTTCCGCTTGCTGTCAACGGATTATCCATAACAGGTCCTGCAAAAAAAGTCTACGACGGTTGGATTTTTCCTGAAGATTGGAATGTAGAAGGTTTTTGCTTGGAAGGACCCAAAATCAAAAAGATCGGTAAATATTATTATATGCTCTCGGCCGAAGGAGGAACTGCAGGTCCTCCAACCAGCCACATGGTAGTCGTTGCTCGCGCAGAAAATTTATATGGTCCGTGGGAGAACAGTCCTTACAACCCATTGGTCCACACCTACGACAATGATGAGCACTGGTGGTCGAAAGGGCATGGCACACTGATCGACACCCCGGAAGGAGATTGGTATGTCGTTTATCACGCCTATGAGCGTGACTTCTACACCTTAGGACGCCAAACTTTAATAGAACCTGTAGAAATGAATAAAGAAGGTTGGTTCGTCCCCTCTTCCAAAGGTAAACTCAGCAAAAAAGCAAAAAGAGCCTCGCGCAATTTCTCCGACGATTTTTCCACTAATCGAATTGGAGTCCAATGGCGGTTTCACGGAGCTTATACACATCCCGATTTCCGTTATGAGCACAATGCTCTAGTACTTCAAGCGCAAGGAGATTCTCCGGCAGATGCGTCCTCTCTATTCTTCTTGACTGGCGATCACGCTTACGAAATGGAGATAGAAACCACATGCAGCGACAAGGCTTCAGCGGGACTCATTCTTTTTTACAATCCTAAATTATACGCCGGAATCGGAACACAACAAGGTCAGATCGTATTCCATCTACTCGGCCGCAGTCAGACATTCGACATACCAGCAACCTCACACCGCATATGGTTTCGACTGAGAAATGATTGCCACATCGTTTCAGCATGGTATAGTTTCGACGGGAAACAATGGATAAAAATACCAAAAGCATGTGACACGTCGGGATACCACCACAACATGGCTGAAGGATTTATGAGTCTTCAACCCGGTATTTATGCAGCTGGTGAGGGCGAGGTCGCTTTCCGCAATTTCAAGTACACACGAATTGAATAGCGAATATAAAATCAAGACGACACACGACTATACCTAAAATCTTATAACTTAATAGCTATGAAAAAACTGTTCCTATTTACCGCCTGTATATTTGCGGCAGCAACTCTCTCCGCAAAAGTACAACTTCCCGCTCTGTTGCAGGACAACATGGTGTTACAACAACAAACTGAAGCAAATCTGTGGGGAAAAGCCGATCCGCAGAAAAAAATTACCATAACTACCTCTTGGGACAAGAAAAAATACAACACTCAGGCCGATGAAAACGGTGCATGGAAAGTGGCTGTATCAACCCCCGTTGCCGGAGGCCCCTATTCGATCACGATCAGCGACGGCGAAAAAGTCGAACTGAACAACGTCATGATCGGCGAGGTGTGGATCTGCTCCGGACAATCGAACATGCAGATGCCCGTAGCCGGATTCGGAGGACAACCGGTAGCCGGTTCAAATGATGCGATCCTCGGAGGAGCCAAAGATAAAAACATCCGGATGTTTACCGTAAAACGCGAAGTCAGCCAGACACCGCTCGACGACTGCCACACCGATACCGGATGGAGAGAAGCCTCGACACAAAGTATCGCGGAGTTCAGTGCGACGGGCTACTTCTTCGGAAAAAATCTGTATGACGTATTGAACATACCGATCGGCCTAATCGAAGCCGACTGGGGTGGAACCTGTATCGAAGCCTGGATGTCGGAAGAGTCGGCCAAAAAGGTAAACCCGGACCAGACCCGGGACATGCAGTGGGGAGAGGCCAACCAGACAGCCCGGCTTTTTAACGCCATGATTCATCCGCTGATCAACTATACGGCAAAAGGATTTATTTGGTATCAGGGCGAATCCAATCTGCACATGAGGACCATTCCCTATTACTCGCAATTCATGCAGGAGATGGTTTCGCTGTGGCGCAACCTGTGGGGCGATGACACGATGCCTTTTTACTTCGTTCAGATCGCACCTCACCAATATTGGGGAACAGATCAGTTCGATGTTCCTTTGATCGTAGAACAACAACTCGATGCAACGGATAAAATTCCCTACTCAGGAATGGCGGCAACGACCGACATCGGCGACAAGGTCTGCATCCACCCTTCGGACAAACCCACTGTCGGCAAACGGCTGGCCCTGCTCGCACTGAAAGAGACCTACAAACAGGGAGGAATCGTAGCACACAGTCCCCGTTTCAAAGAGGCCCGTTTCGAAAACGGAAAAGCTTATGTCACCTTTACCAGCGATGCGACTCTGGGACCCGACTACACGGGACGCATCCTCGGATTTGAAATCGCCGGTGCGGACAAGGTTTTCATTCCGGCTCATGCCGAATTCGTCCCCGGCAAGCAGGAGATCGTCGTCAGCTCGGAAATTGTAGCAGAACCCGTAGCCGTACGTTACGCCTTCCGCAACGTTCCCAAAGCTGCCGAACTCTATAATTGCGGCGGACTGCCGGCCTTCCCATTCCGGACAGATACGTGGGACGACGCAAGATAAAAACCAACAAAGTATATTATAAATAAAAAGAAGAGGACACTCGTGAAGGTGTCCTCTTCTTTTTATCTTCAAACTATTCTGTTCGAAATATTATTCCCGCTTAGAAATATCGCGATACTCAACTTCGAGACCTTTCTCATAAAGTTTCATTGCACGACGGCTCATACCCATGCTCGAAAAACCTCCGTCGTGGAACAGATTCTGCATTGTTACCTTGCGAGTCAAATCCGAGAAGAGCGTCAACACATAACCTGCGCAATCATCAGCCGTCGCATTTCCCAGCGGCGAGGTACGATCCGCGAAATCCATCAAATCACTCATCCCCAACACGCCTTTACCAGCCGTTGTCGGAGTCGGCGACTGCGACACGGTATTGATACGGACATGTTTTTCCCGGCCATAGATATAACCGAAACTACGGGCGATAGACTCCAACAGCGCTTTGGCATCGGCCATATCGTTATAACCGTACAGCGTACGTTGTGCAGCGATATAGGAGAGTGCCACGATAGAAGCCCAATCGTTCAGTGCATCCTTTTTGCGGGCCACCTGAATCACCTTATGAAACGAAATTGCAGATATATCAAGCGTTTTGGCCAAATAATCGTAATCCAGATCGTCGTAAGTACGTCCTTTACGAACATTCAATGACATACCGATCGAATGCAGAATGAAGTCGAACTTTCCGCCGAAGTGCTCCATCGTCTTATCGATTAGATTTTCGAGATCGGAAACGCTCGTTGCATCGGCCGGAACGACTATTGCATTACAAGCCTCTGCCAAACGATCGATGGTGCCCATACGAATAGATACCGGAGTATTGGTCAATACTATCTCCGCACCCTCTTCAACTGCCCGTTGAGCCACTTTCCATGCGATCGAATCTTCGTTCAGGGCTCCGAAAATCAAGCCCTTTTTCCCTTTTAATAAATTATACGCCATTTTTTCATTTTATTAATGCGGGGGCAAAGGTAGTGTAAATCCGGTTATCTGCAAATCGAGACATTCGATCTATCGATGCAGCTCCTTTTTATAAAACATTCCCCCAGACCAATCGACATGCACCGGACTGACAAAATTTTAGGCAGGCGACCACTATAGTCCAATAAACATCTGACATGCACAAAAAAATACGGGCAACTTCTCGTCCCGTATCAAATACCTACATTGTTGATTATCTCTTTCTAAGAACAGGGCTCTTACTGCGGCACGAAACGATAAGTTATCGTTCCCGACTGTTTATCCCTGTTTGGATCGACGTTAAACGTAGAATTGCGTGCCGCGCGAACTGCAGAATCGTTTATACAGGTACTTCCCGACCCCTCTTTGACCGATGCCGACGTCACCTTACCGTTACGGTTAACCGTTATGCTGACAACTACCCGTCCACTTCCTTCACACAAATATGCAGGGATGAATAACGACACATCTCGCCGTCCCGGCAAATCATATTCGACCAGCACGTTTCCCTGCTGCTTCACACCGCTCTCCTGCTCCCCCTCTTTTGCTTCCCGTTGAGCCTTGTGACGATCGATCATCTCCTGCTCCTCGCGACGCCCCTTTTCAAACGCCTCACGAGAAGCCCGAAGACGACTCGCTACCGCTGCTGCCTCCTCGTCGAGACTCTCCTGAAAATCAGATTCGGATTCTGATGCCTCCTGAGATGATTCATCCCATCGCCCCACAGACTCTGCTCCACCATGTACATCGGAAACCCGATTACGCAACGGTGTGCTCTCCTCCTCTTCCTCCTGCTGCAACTGTTGATTCAGCCGTTCTTCTTCCATCAGCTGCTGCTGAAGCTCAGTTAAGTCGACATACAACGTATTATCGTATTTTTGATTATTCAGCACAATCTTGGTCGAAACGAAAACAATACCAAACGCAAGATAGGCAATTACCATACAACACAACCCGACACGATGCTCATAGATCCACGTTCCGATATCAAACGGACGATGCTCAAACGGGAGTCTCATCTGCTGCGGGCGCCGTCCACCTTTGGGCGGTACTCGTCGCGGTGCGGATCCTGCTTTAGGTACGCTTCTCGATTCTGCTGGGTTCGACTGATTTGATTCTCGCATCCTTTCTCGATAAAAACCGAACAAAAGTACGATTTCTTTCAAAAAATTCATACCTTTGCACGTAAAATAATGTTTTTAACACGTATGTCTCTAAAACAGAAAACCTTAAATACACCCATATCCTTTCAGGGGAAAGGTCTGCACACCGGACTTAATGTAATGATGACGGTCAATCCCGCAGAACCGGGATTCGGGATCAAATTCAGACGAATCGATTTAGAAGGAGCTCCTGTTGTTGAAGCTCTCGCAGATTACGTCACCGATACCTCCCGTGGAACTACTATCGAAAAAAGAGGTACCCGAATCAGCACGATCGAACATATCATGGCAGCCTTGTGGGGTTGCGGTGTCGATAATGCCCTGATCGATATCAATGCTCCTGAAACGCCGATCATGGACGGTTCCGCACGGGAATACGTCGAAGCTATCCTCGCTGCAGGTCTGACCGAACAGGATGCCGACCGCGAATATTATGCCGTACGGGAAAAAACAGTAGTGGCAGTCCCTGAACGTGGTGTTGAGATTGTTGTCTATCCAGATGACGACTTCTCAGTGAACGTCAATGTCGACTTCAACTCAAAAATCATTGGAAACCAATATGCTCGGCTCGACTCTATCGACCAGTTTGCCGAACAGATCGCCCCATGCCGTACATTTGTGTTTCTGCACGAGCTGGAACCACTGATTTCTCATAATCTGATCAAAGGCGGTGATCTGGACAATGCTATCGTAATCGTTGAAAACAAGATTTCCAACGAAGAACTCGACCGGCTTTCCAAATTGTTTAACAAGAAAGATGTTCAGGTCAACGAAGGATACCTCAACAACATCCAATTGCGGTTTCCCAATGAACCCTCGCGCCACAAGCTGCTGGACATGATCGGAGATTTGGCTCTGATCGGTGTGCGCATCAAAGGCCGTGTGGTAGCCTACCGACCGGGACATTCTGCCAATACTCAGTTGGCTCGCACCATTCGCAAAAATATCAAACGGGATGCATCGCGACCGAAATTCCATTTCGATCCCAACATCGAACCGCTGTATGATATAAACAAAATCCGCAAACTTCTTCCGCACCGTCCACCATTCCTATTGGTTGACAAAATCATCCATCTCGACAGCCAAAACGTCGTAGGAATCAAAAACGTCACGATGAACGAGCCTTTCTTTGTCGGACACTTCCCGAACGAACCGGTTATGCCCGGAGTTTTGATTATCGAAGCAATGGCACAATGCGGAGGCATCCTTGCGTTGAGCAGTGTTCCCGATCCGGAAAACTATTCGACCTATTTCTTGAAAATAGACGGTGTCAAATTCCGCGACAAAGTGGTTCCCGGTGACACCCTACAGTTCGAGCTCCGGCTCTCCGAACCGATCCGGAGAGGAATCGTTGTCATGGAAGCAAAGGCATTCGTAGGCAATAAATTCACGACGGAAGCCATGCTGATGGCACAGATTGTCCACAATAAATAATCGGCACATACAACACACACAATATCGACACAGTAAAAACTACACTTTTGCAGCTATGATAAGCAAATTGGCACAGGTCTCCGAAATGGCACAAATTGGTGAAGATGTCATTATCGAACCTTTCTCTTATATCGCAGGCGATGTCGTAATCGGAAGCGGCTGTCACATCGGTCCGGGCGCTGTAGTTCTGGATGGAGCCCGCATCGGGAAAAACTGTAAAATCCACACATCGGCCGTAGTTGCCGGAGTCCCTCAGGACCTGAAATTCAAAGGCGAATATACAACCGTCGAAATCGGGGACAACACAACAATCCGTGAATGTGCTACCGTCAATCGGGGTACTGCGGCTAAAGGCGTTACCCGCGTCGGAAGCAACACCCTGATTATGGCCTATGCCCATGTAGGACACGACTGTACCGTGGGGAATAATTGCGTTATCGTCAATGGTGTGTCGCTCGCAGGTGAAGTCGAAGTTCAGGATTGGGCTATCCTCGGCGGCCACACGGCAGTGCATCAGTTCTGCAGAATTGGAGCTCATGCCATGCTCGGCGGAGGATCTTTGGTCAGCAAGGATGTGCCTCCTTTCGTTAAGGCTGCACACAATCCGCTATCATTCGTCGGAGCCAACTTCATCGGCCTGCGCCGTAGAGGTTTCACAGCAGAAAAGATCCATGAAATACAGGAACTTTTCCGGATTCTGTTCCAATCGGGATATAATTATACGAAAGCTTGTGAAATTGCCGAAAATCAAATCGCACCCTCTCCGGAACGCGATATGGTACTCGACTTCATCCGCAGTTCGAAACGAGGTATTCTGAAACCCTATAATCCGAAAAAAAGCAGCGACGAAGTCGAATAATGAACCACTAAAAACGAAAACAACGGATTTTCGAAATTTTATTTTGTTTTTTGAAAAATCCGGTATATATTTGCGAACGAATGAAAGGGGGACGGTAAGTCCCCCCTTTTGTTACCCATAAAATACTTGTCGGAACCATGATCGATACGGAACGAATAAAAGCTATCATCGAAGAGCAGTTTCAAGGAACAGACCTGTTCTTGGTCGGGATTAAACAAAATACGGCAAACGAAATCGAGATTACCGTCGATAGCGACACTTCCGTGGACATTGACACCTGCGCGAGTCTGACACGTAAAATCAATGAAGCGTTTGATCGGGAAGAAGAGGATTTTTCGTTAACAGTCATGTCTGCAGGAATCGGACAACCGCTCGTTCTACCCCGCCAATACATGAAAATGATCGGGAAAGAGGTAGAAGTCGTACTGAAAGACGGGACCAAGATTACCGCAACATTGAAAGACTTTGCTGATGACACACTGCTTCTTTCGTATACGGAAAAGGTCGCTGTAGAAGGAAAAAAACGCAAGGTAACGACAGAAGTCGAACGGAGCATCTCGCGGTCTGACATTAAAACGACAAAAGAATATTTGAGCTTCAAATAGATTGAAGGTAGCACGAAAATAGATCACTGAATATAAAAACAACAGGTCATCGCTGGACAAAACAGGCAGACCTATAAAATTTTCATTAGTACAAAACTATGGACAATCTCAACCTCGTGAACACGTTTGCGGAATTCAAGGAGTTGAAAAACATCGACAAAAGTACCATGATCGGTGTGCTTGAAGACGTGTTCCGCCACTTGTTGATCAAGACGTACGAAACCGACGAGAATTTCGACGTAATCATCAATCCGGAGAAAGGGGATCTCGAAATATGGAGAAACCGCACCGTCGTCGAAGACGGTATGGTCGAAAACCCAAACCAACAGATCTCATTGAGCGATGCGCGAAAAATCGACTCGACGTATGAAGTAGGCGAAGAGGTTGCCGAAGAGATTAAGCTCGCCAGCTTTGGTCGTCGGGCCGTATTGTCGTTACGCCAGAATCTTGCATCACGCATTCTGGATCTCGAAAAGGCCAGCTTGTTCAATAAATACACCGAAAAAGTAGGTGAGATCATTACAGGAGAAGTATACCAGACTTGGAAAAAAGAGATTCTTGTCCTCGATGATGAAGACAACGAACTGATTCTCCCGAAACAGGAACAGATTCCCAATGACTTCTTCCGCAAAGGAGACAGCATCAAAGCTATTGTTTCCCGAGTAGAAATGAGAAACAACAATCCCTACATTGTTCTATCTCGTACCGCTCCGGAATTCCTCGAACGGTTGTTCGAGATGGAGGTTCCGGAAATTTACGACGGACTCATCACCATCAAAAAAATTGTCCGTATCCCGGGTGAACGCGCAAAAGTCGCTGTCGAATCATACGACGACCGTATCGATCCGGTAGGAGCCTGCGTAGGTATGAAGGGTTCCCGAATCTATTCAATCGTCAAAGAGCTCCGCAACGAGAATATCGACGTGGTAAACTACACGACCAATACGCAACTGTTCATACAACGCGCTCTGAATCCGGCTAAAATCTCTTCGATCAAAATCAACGAAGAATCGAAAACAGCAGCCATCTACCTCAAGCCCAACGAGGTTTCGTTGGCAATCGGTAAAGGAGGTCTGAACATTCGTTTGGCCAGTATGCTGACCGGATACGACATCGATGTCTACCGCGAACTGGAAGACGAAGATGTATCCCTGGACGAATTCAAAGACCGCATCGACGGCTGGATCATCGACAAGCTCAAAAGTATCGGTTGCGATACGGTGAAGAGTACTCTTGTTCTGTCGGCTGACGAACTGGCTAAACGCTCCGATTTAGAGATCGAAACAGCTCAGGAAATTATCAACATCCTGCAGTCCGAAAACGAAGATGTAGAGCTCGACGAATTCCGCGACGAGATCGACGAACAAATCATCGACAAGCTCAAACAGGCCGGACTCTCTACGGCCAAAAGCGTTATCGATCTTCCGACCGATGAATTGATCAAACGGACCGGTCTTGACGAAAAGACCCTGAACGAAGTAATCGATATTCTGAAATCTGAATTCGAATAACACCCGTACACAACATCTCATACGAATCCCTCTAACACACCGATAACGCAGAAACAATCCGAACCCGTAAAAAAAAGTACAATATGCCAAACGAAAAAAGACTTAGACTCCATCAAGTTGCCAGAGAATTAAAAGTGGGACAAACAACGATCATCGAATTCCTCGATAAAAAAGGGATAAAGGTGGACAAAAGCCCCAGTTCAATCATAGAGCCGGCGGTCTATGCCATTTTGGATAAAGAGTTCGGAAGCAACAAACAGATCGAGAAAGTCAATATACGGGAAAAGATCAATCTCAAACACGAAACCGTATCGTTAGGGGATAAGAAGGAAGGTCCGACCTCTTCGTCGGACGATGGTTCGGATTTCAAAAACGAAGTAATTATCAAAAGCGGAGTTATTAGCGTCAAAGACGAAGTATCTCCGATTGCCGCACCTAAAATTTTAGGAAAAATCGATTTGTCAAACAACGGAAAGAAAAAACATTCTTCTCCAACACAACCCGCTGAGAAGAAAACGGAACCGACTCCGCAGATCCGAGTAGAAAAGGTTGAGCTCGAGAAAAAAGAGGAGAAAAAACAGGTCGATACGCAGCCGGTAGAGGAGAAAATGAAACCGAATGTAGAAGCTCAACCTGCTGTCAACGTCCCGACTCCGGCAGAAACAAAGCCGGAAGTCATCATTCAAAGCCAGACTTACGATGAACGAATGGCTGCTGATGAGAGCAATTTATTCCGTCCGGGAGACGTAACCAAACTCTCTGGGCCCAAGGTACTCGGGAAGATCGATGTCAAATCGTTCGAAAAGAAAAAAGGTGATGAGAGTCATCGCAAACGTGAAAAACGGAAACGAATTGCCAAAGACAAGATCGATATTACCCAAAAACAGAATCAGCCCGGAGCAAAAGATAATACTCGCAAAACAGACAACACGGCGAACGCTGCTCAAGGCGGGAAAAATGTAGCCAAAGAGAAACGTAAAGCCAAAGCACCCAAACCGGCTGTCAAGGTCGAAATCAGCGAGGAAGAGGTACAAAAGCAAATCAAAGACACATTGGCTCGACTGACGGCTAAAGGCCCCAAATTCAAAACGGCCAAACACCGCCGCGACAAACGAGAAGCTGTTTCAGCTCGACTCAACGAAGAAATCGAACGTCAGGAACAGGAGAAGAGTGTACTGAAGGTGACCGAGTTTGTCACCGTCAGTGAATTGGCAACCATGATGAACGTCAGCGTCAACGATGTGATCACCGTTTGTATGAACCTGGGGCTGATGGTTTCGATCAACCAACGACTCGATGCCGAAGCTCTGGTCATTGTCGCAGAAGAGTTCGGTTTCAAAGTCGAATTTGTTTCGGTTGAGATTCAGGAAGCAATCGATACAGAGGTCGACAAGGAAGAAGATCTCGTTCCGCGTCCTCCGATCGTTACGGTCATGGGACACGTCGACCACGGTAAAACCTCGTTGCTCGACAACATCCGAAAAACGAATGTCATCGCGGGCGAAGCCGGAGGTATTACCCAACACATCGGAGCGTACAGCGTAACGCTGGATGACGGTAGGAAAATCACCTTCCTCGATACTCCGGGGCACGAGGCATTTACAGCCATGCGTGCACGTGGTGCAAAAATCACCGACGTAGCGATCATCATCGTGGCTGCCGACGACAACGTCATGCCGCAGACGGTCGAAGCAATCAACCACGCCGCAGCCGCTCAAGTACCGATCGTATTCGCTATCAACAAGATCGATAAACCCGGAGCCAATCCGGAACGAATCAAGGAGGAGTTGGCTGCAATGAACTATCTGGTTGAAGATTGGGGTGGAAAATACCAATGCCAAGAGATTTCCGCAAAGCAAGGTATTAACCTCGACAAACTTCTTGAAAAAGTTTTGCTTGAAGCCGAATTCCTCGATCTGAAAGCCAATCCGAACCGTAAGGCCCAAGGTGCAGTCATAGAATCGACATTGGACAAAGGCCGTGGTTACGTAGCTACGGTTTTGGTAGAAAATGGAACATTACATGTCGGAGATGTCATGCTGTCTGGAATTCATACCGGACGCGTCAAAGCAATGTTCAACGAACGAGGCACTCGGATTACAGAAGCTCCGCCATCCACTCCTGTTCTTGTATTGGGTCTCAACGGCGCCCCTCAGGCTGGAGATACATTCAATGTAATGGACGACGAACGGTCGGCCCGCGACATTGCCAACAAACGGGAACAATTGCAACGCATGCAAGGATTGCGAACCCAAAAGCACATCACATTGGACGAAATCGGACGTCGTATTGCCATTGGCAACTTCAAAGAGCTAAATATTATCATCAAAGGCGACGTAGACGGTTCGATCGAGGCTATGGCCGACTCGTTAATCAAACTCTCGAAAGAGGAGGTCGAAGTCAATGTCATCCACAAAGCCGTAGGACCAATCTCCGAATCGGATGTTTTGCTGGCTGCAGCCTCTAATGCCGTAATTGTCGGATTCCAGGTACGACCTTCAGCTTCTGCCCGTAAATTAGCAGAAAAAGAAGAGATCGAAATCCGACTCTACTCGATCATCTATGATGCAATCAATGATATCAAGGATGCAATTGAAGGTATGCTTGCTCCTGTGATGAAAGAAGAGATCGTATGCTCAGTTGAAGTAATGGAAGTCTTCAAAATATCGAAGGTCGGTACCGTTGCGGGATGTCTGGTGCGAGAAGGCAAAATAACCCGAAACACCAATGTGCGTGTTATCCGTGACGGTATTGTCGTATATACAGGCAAACTCGGATCTCTGAAACGGTTCAAAGACGATGTCAAAGAGGTCACCTCCGGTCTTGAATGCGGCCTGAACATCGAAAACTACAACGACATCCACATCGGTGATATTGTCGAAGGATACGAGCAAGTCGAAGCAAAAAAATAATGGAACACTATACAAAAGTCAAAAGGCTTACTGGTTATCAGTAAGCCTTTTGACTTTTCTTAATTGATCGTTTTTGATGATCGTTTTATCACTCACTCTTCTCGTCTACTATTGTTTCACAACAACTAAATAATCTGTTTTTTCTAAAAATGCTTTTTTTTTCAACATTTTTCTCTAACTTTGAAGAGAAATCGAGCGTGGAATCCGTCGACACATATCGAACTCAATTAAGCGGTTTTTTAACAAAAGCCTTTTTTTTGAAAGCATTCCGTGTACGGTACCGGAACACGTTTCAATAAGCTGAATACAGAAAACTTTTACTATAAATTACTAATCTATTCGGTTAATATGAATTCGAACGAACTTTCGAGGAGAGAATTTCTGAAAAGAATTCTCGCATTGTCTGCAGCAGCGGCAATGCCTACCATCCTCACAAAAAACACACTGACAGCTGCTCGTCCGAAGCCCCGAATCGTTGGTCCGAACGAACGGGTCAATCTGGCTTGTTGCGGAATCGGAAACCAGGGCCTTTTCGACATCCGTGAGCTCTACAAAACAGGAGACGCGAATATCGTTGCCTTCTGCGACGTCGACATGGGAGCAAAACACACGCTTCCTATTCTACAACAATTCCCCAACGTACCTCGCTTCCAAGATTTTCGAACTATGTTCGATAAAATGGGAAGTCAGATCGATGCCGTTCTGGTCAGTGTCCCCGACTTTTCCCACTTCCCGATCTCCATGCTTGCCATGTCGGAAGGAAAACACGTTTTTGTCGAAAAACCGATGGGCCGTACCTTCTACGAGGTGGAACTGATGATGAAAGCCGCTAAAAAATATAAAGTCGTTACCCAAATGGGTAATCAGGGCCACTCCGAAGCAAACTATTTCCAATTCAAGGCTTGGACCGAAGCCGGAATTATCAAAGACGTAACGGCAATCACGGCCCACATGAACGGTGCGAGAAGATGGCACGGTTGGGATACCAATATCCACAGCTATCCTCCGGGACAACCCATTCCCGAAACGCTCGATTGGAACGTTTGGTTGACAACAGCCAAGTTCCACGAATACAATAAGGACTATGTCAACGGACAATGGCGTTGCTGGTATGATTTTGGTATGGGCGCATTGGGCGACTGGGGAGCACACATTCTCGACACAGCCCACCAATTCCTCGAGCTGGGTCTTCCTTACGAAGTAGATCCGGTACGTATCGACGGACACAACAGCTTCTTCTTCCCACAGGCCTCTACACTGAAATTCAAGTTCGCGGAACGGGGCAATATGCCACCGGTCGAAGTGACTTGGTATGAGGGACAGAAGAACATTCCGCCCGTCCCGGAAGGATATGGTGTATCCGAATTGGACCCCAACATTCCACCTCCAAGCAATGGTCAACTGCAACCGGCACAGCTTAATCCTGGTAAGATCATATACAGTAAAGAACTGACCTTCAAAGGCGGTTCACACGGCAGTACGTTATCGATCATACCGGAGGAGAAAGCCAAAGAGATGGCTTCGCAACTGCCGGAAGTTCCGCCCAGCCCGTCGAACCATTACAAAAACTTCCTGTTGGCCTGCAAAGGACAAGAGGAGACCCGTTCTCCCTTTAGTATTGCAGGTCCGCTGTGCCAAGTATTCAATCTGGGTGTATTGGCTCAACGTCTCAACACGAAATTGCTGTTCGACACGAAGAAAAAACAGATCACAAATAACGAAACTGCAAACAACCTGCTCCGGGAAATGACTCCGAGAGACGGTTGGGAGGAATTCTATAAACTATAAAACTTTCTATTGAATAAAAAAGAGGAGGAAGGATTGCGACCGCAACACTTCCTCCTCTTTTTTATTACTCCTGAACAGGCGTCTACATATTACTATAACGAGCAACAGGAACTACATCGAGAGATGCAAATTCATCGTGCTGATACTTAATATAACCGGCCATGGCGATCATTGCGGCATTATCGGTCGTAAACTTAAACTCAGGAAGATAAGTTTTCCATCCTCTTTTTTCTCCCTCCTCGACGATAGCTCGCCGCAAACCGGAATTGGCAGAAACACCTCCTGCAATAGCGATTTCGCGGATATCGTAGTATTTTGCGGCCCGGATCAATTTGACGAGTAGAATATCAATGATCGCAGCCTGCAAGGAAGCGCACAAGTCAGCCTTGTTGTTCTCGATAAAATCCGGCGACTCGTGAACTGCATCCCGCAAGAAATAGAGAAACGAGGTTTTCAGTCCGCTGAAACTATAATCGAATCCGTCGACAGATGGCCGTGCAAATCGGAATCGTTTAGGATCTCCCTCCGCTGCCAGACGATCAATAACCGGACCTGACGGATAGGGCAACCCCATCACCTTGCCACACTTGTCAAAAGCCTCACCCGCCGCATCATCGATTGTTGTTCCGACAATCTCCATCCGGTCGTAATCCTCCACACGCACAATCTGCGAGTGTCCGCCCGAAACCAGCAAACACAAAAACGGGAAAGCCGGATGAGGTAATTTCCGATCAGGCAGATCGATAAAATGTGCCGAAATATGCCCGTGCAGATGATTGACATCCATAATCGGGACATCCAGGGCCAAAGAGAGCCCTTTCGTGAAAGAGACTCCCACCATCAACGAACCGAGTAAACCAGGTCCCCGTGTAAAAGCGATTCCATCGATATCTCGGAACTCTATCCCGGCCTCTTTGATCGCTGCATCCACAACAGGAATGATGTTCTGTTGATGTGCTCGTGAAGCCAACTCGGGAATCACTCCTCCATACTTGCGATGTACCTCCTGACTGGCAATGACATTCGACAGAAGCGTTCCGCCACGCAGTACGGCAGCCGAAGTGTCATCGCATGAGGATTCGATTCCCAAAATCGTTATATCCATTTTTTCGACTTTATTATTTAAATAAATTTAGTAAACTTGTAGTTTATTTATGGGGTAACCGTACCGAAGCGGACGTCCCACACCGAAACAATACATTGTGTGCATCGTACAATGGGCAAAGTTATAAAAATAATACGATCTTTTATACTCGCCGTACTTCTCGTACTGCTGCTCCTGCCCGTAGCGATCACACTGTTACTTCATGTCCGGTCGATACAAAACTATGTAGTCGATACAGGGTTAAACTATTTAAGTGAACAGGCCGAGACTCGATTCTCTGTCGAAAATGTTCGTTTCAGTCTCTTCAATCGATTTGTTTTCAATGGACTATACGTCGAAGATTATGCAGGAGACACGCTTTTTTATGCCAAAGAGGTGGTCGTCCCGATCAAAAATCTCAATTTACTTACTGGTGCCGTATATTTAGGCGATATACGACTGAACGACGTTCAGTTCAACTTAATCCAGGACAGTACCTACCGCAGTAATCTGAAACAAATTCTCCTGAAACTCAGGAAAAAGGAGAAAAAGAAAGAGAAAAAACCATTTCGTCTCAAGGCCAGTGCCGTGCAGATTCAAAACATGGATTTTCGTCATCGGAAATACGACATACGGCCGAAAAATTACGGTGTTAACTTTACCGATCTGGACGTACACGACTTCAACCTTGCCGTACATAACATCTCGGTTGTCAACGACAGCGTGACCCTTTCGATCGACTCGCTGCGTTTGAAAGAGCGTTGCGGCCTCGACATCCGCAACCTATCGACCGACCGATTCCGCATCTCGGGAACAGGACTGCACTTCGACAAACTGCGACTCACGACGGCCGAATCGGACGCCACTCTACCCTACCTCTATTTCGATTACGACACATGGAAGGGTTATAAAGATTTTCTACAAGAGGTAACGATCCGTTCCGAATTCACCCATTCGACAGTCAGTTTTCAGACCATCGCCTATTTCGCGCAGGGATTGAAACATTGGACAAGTGTCCTGCATAATGCATCGGGGCGGGTCGAAGGACCGGTTGCAGCACTCAGCGGCGAAGTAACTGATGCCACAATGCGTGACACCCGCATCAAACTGCAATTCGACATCACCGGATTACCTGACGTAAGACAAACCGACTTCTCATTCTACATACAAAATTTGGAAACCCGTGCCGACGACATCTCTTACATCATAGAGGATATCACGGGTAAACCCCTGGATATCCGCAAAAAAGAGATGCTTAGCAAAGTCGGGAATATAGTATTCTCGGGACATTTCGACGGCTTGTACAATAATTTCACCTCCAATGGGGAATTGCGTACTTCTATTGGAAATGCCGACTTAAAATTACACATAAATCCACTTGCGGGAACAACCCGGACAACCGCATTCAACGGTTCGTTAAATGTCCGCGAGTTCGGAGTCGGATCTCTGCTCAAACAAACCAAACTGGGAAAACTGACCCTCACCTCGGCCGTGCAAGGCATATGGGGACAAGATCTCAAAATGCAGGCCCACGCAGATATCCGATCTTTAGGCTACAACGACTACACTTACCAAGGGATCGCCCTGAACGGAAACATCGAAAACAAAAAATTCACCGGTTCCATTGATTCGAAAGATCCGAATCTGACTTTTCTTTTCGATGGAGGGCTCGATTTCAACGACTCATTACCGGCCTACAACTTCAATCTGAACCTCCAGAATGCGAATCTCGCCAAACTAAATTTCAATCAACGTGATTCCATTTCACAGATACATTGCACGTTGAAAGCAGAAGGTTCGGGTATCCGGCTTGACGATGCGAACGGGTCTATCGAGATCAACGACATGACCTACATCAACCACATCGACACGGTCCGGACCGGACAAATCCGCATGATCGCCGACAACAAAGGAGCCAGCAAACTGCTCGGATTCTACTCTCCTTTTGCCGACATCGAACTGAAAGGGAAATTGAGTTACGACAAAATGTTCGCCTATTTCCGCAACACGCTTGTCTCTTATCTACCCTCCATTTCAGACCGTACTCCGGAAGAGAAGATATCCGAACCCGCCCCCAATACGGCAACATCGATCGATAACTACTACCTGCTCAATGTAAATGTCAAGGAATCCAACAATGTTGCCGGAATCTTCTACCCGGGACTCAAACTGGCACAAGGAACAAATCTTGCCTTTCTGTTCAATCCCGAACAAAACATCTTTTCCCTTACACTAAACTCCGCACTCATCGAAACCGAAAACTCCTTCGTTTCGAACCTGAAGGCTTCCGCAAGGAATCAGGCAGACTCAATATCGCTCTTCGTAACAGCAGAAGAGACCCTGCTACGCGGTGTGTATATGCCCGATTTTTCCGTTATCGGTGGAGCCAAAGAGAACAAAATCAATCTGGCCATGCGGTTCAACAATACGGAGAACCAAACCTACGCAATGCTCAGTACGACCTCCACTCTATCGGTCGATTCGTTAAGCGGTCTACCGCAAACACTCATCCGGTTCAATCCATCGACATATACTTCCGGAAACCAGACATGGCGAATAGGTGCCCGTAAAATCATTATCGACTCAACCCGAACGCAGATCGATCGGTTTGCCATCGAAAGCGGTTCTCAACGTCTTTCGATTAACGGAGCTGTCTCCTCCCAAACAACAGATACGCTTCGGCTCCGACTTCAAAATTTCGACCTGCGCCCGCTCTCCAAAATCACCGGACAGAAAGGTTACAACATAGAAGGTTATACAAACGGAACGGCAGACCTGATAGCAGTACAAGGTGACAAAATTATGAATGCCGATATCGGATTCGATTCGCTCCGAGTCAACGGTATCCCCTGGAAAGCGACACGATTCACCTGTAACTGGGACTTCATCGCACAATACGCCCGGTTCGCACTGGTCGAACGGGAATCGGGCGACGCAATCGCTATCGGATACTATGTCCCCAACGATCACCGGTATGCTGCAGACCTAAATATTCGCCACATAGACATGGCACTCCTTTCACCCGTATTGGAAGGCGCTTTGGATAACATAAAGGGAGCCGCCCGTGCCCAATTAACCCTGACAAGCCGCAACCGGAAACCCATACTGAACGGTACCATAAAAGTCGACCATTTTGAAAGCAACGTCAGCTACACGAATGTCGGTTATTCACTCACTGAAAGTGTCGCCGATGTAAAAGACAATGTCATTACGCTACGTCCTACGGAACTGGTCGATCCGGAAGGCAACAAAGTCGGTTTTGACATGGATTTCAACTTCAAAAACCTGAAAAATCTCAGCTACACAATCCGTGTTCGTCCGACCAACACGCTGGTTTTAAATACTACCGAACGCCAAAATGATCTCTTTTACGGAACAATCTATGCATCGGGAAATGCGGTGATCCGCGGCAACCGGAACCGAGTAAACATGGACATCACTGCCTCCACAGCAGGAAATTCCCGATTCTTCATGCCCTTAGGTAATGGGACAGATATCTCTGCAGCAGATTTTATCGTATTCCAAACGCCCGAACAACGAGCAGTCAAAGACAGTCTGACCCAAATCAACCGAAGCCGTCGCGAACGATTTCGACATCGGATGGAAAACCTCCGTGCAGAAATGGATATCAACATGACACTGGATGTCCGTCCCAATGTCGAGATGCAGCTCATGCTCGACCCGACAGGCGACAACCTGCTGAAAGGACGAGGTTCCGGTTCGATTAACCTCCATGTTAATCCGAACAACAAAGACTTCACGATCTATGGAGACTACAACATCACCGAAGGAAGTTACCGTTTTTCACTACAAAATTTCGCCACACGGACTTTTACTATCGAAGACGGCAGCCATATCCAATGGACCGGAGATCCGATCAATGCCTTAGTTGACATAGAAGCCGCTTACAAACTGAAAGCCTCTCTGGCACAGATCCTTCAAGGAAGTGGACAAAATACCCGACGTAATGTTCCGGTCGATTGTATCATCCGCCTTTCGGACCGGTTGAGCCAACCGACCATCACGTTCGATGTCAATGTCCCAAACACCGATCCCGAAATCCAAAGTGCCATTTTCAACACAATGAATACACAGGAGATGATGTCGACCCAGTTTCTGTGGCTTTTGGCTACACATAGCTTCTATACGGAAAATATCAACTCGACACAAAACCTCAACATCGGGGCACAAAGTGCGACAACGACCGGTATCGAATTCCTCTCCACCCAACTAAGCAACATACTCTCTTCCGAGCGGTTCCGGCTGGCACCGACCTACCGACCGAAAAGCGAAGAGACCTCCGACGAATTCGGAACCGAATTTTACGGTGAACTGATCAAAAACAAGCTGATCGTCGAAGGCGATGTAAGTTACGATTCGGGGAACAACATCCAGATGAACAACCGCACGGCACGGAGCCTGACAGGAGATGTCACACTAAGCCTTCTACTGGACGATGTGGGGAATTTCAAAGTCAAGGCATTCACCCGGACCATCGACCGTTTCGACGAAAACCAGGGTCTGCAGGAGAGTGGTGTCGGACTCTCATACCGTCAAAACTTCAACTCGTTTTCAGATTTGGTGCAGAACTTCAAGGAGCGGATTGAGCGCATTCGACAGAGAAAAGCGACCAAACGAATGCAAAAAGCTGCAAAAAAGGCAAACGATACAAATATAACAACAAGCGAACCCTCTATTGAATACTCGACAGCTCCGACAGATTCTGAACAGGATTAAATCTTTATCAATAAGATATTTTGCACCATTTGAACAGCGCATTCTCTATTAAAAGTTAAAAAAAATCTTTGATTTGACCGCAATACTCCGTTCCTTTGCAGTCACAAAATCAGGTTAGGAGGAGAAGGTCATGAATTTTATACCGGAAGCTGTCAATCATTACATTCTACAACAATTTAAGAATTGGATGCTTCCGATCGCCATGATCGTTGGCGGCGTATTCTATCCGTTTTTCTCGTCGTTAAAATTTTTGACGCCTTATCTGATTTTCATGATGCTGCTGGTACCCTACTGCAAGCTTTCGTATGACCGGCTGCGCATCACCCGCCTCCATGTCCTGCTGATTCTGATCCAGATATTCGGAAGTTTAGGAATCTATGCGGCATTGGCCTCGTTCGACCCGGTATTGGCTCAGGGTACGTTCATATGCATCCTCGCCCCAACAGCTACTTCGGCAGCCGTAATCACAGGAATGCTCGGAGGCAGTATCTCAACATTGGCCACCTACACGCTGATCAGCAATTTGACTGTCGCCGTGCTTGCACCCTTCATCTTTTCACTGATCGGAGAACACACCTCCATGCCTTTCTTCGAATCATTCGGAATCATCTGCAGGCAAATAATTCCTCTGCTGATTTTACCTCTTGTACTGGCTATGCTCTTAAAAAGGTTCGTACCCAAAGTGCACCACGAACTCAAAAGCCGACAACAAATTTCATTCTATCTGTGGGCCGTTTCGCTAACTATTGTCATGGGCAATACGGTAGCCTTTATCGTCAATCAGCAAAATCCAAACTATCGGAACGAAGTATTCATTGCGCTTAGCGCTCTGGTTGTTTGCTGCCTACAATTTCTCATCGGCAGACGTCTCGGAGGCCGTTTTCACAACAAAATCGCAGGAGCACAAGGACTCGGACAAAAAAATACGGTGCTTGCCATCTGGATGGCTCTGACCTATCTCGACCCGGTTGCCTCAATCGGTCCGGCCTCCTATGTCATCTGGCAAAATACGATCAACAGTTGCCAGTTGTGGTTCAAACGGCAAAAAGATGCCCATTCAACAGAAACCTCTTCTGTTTCAGAACCCTCATCGCACACATCTATAATAAACACCAAGGGGTAACGACTTACCGTAAGAATCGGTAAAATAGAGCTCTCCGAACTGTTCCTGATTACAATTTCCAACCAACTGTCGGACCGCACTACGTGCCAACAGAGCCGAAAGCCCCATCGAATAGAGGTTCAATACCAGAAATCCTTTCCGGTCGAGCAGCTGTCCACACGTTCGCAACATCTCGTTGAGATGCTCTTCGAGTACCCACTTTTCGCCGTCGGGGCCTCGTCCATAAGCCGGAGGATCGAGTATAATCCCCTGATAAAGATGTCCTCGACGAAGTTCACGTCGTACAAACTTCAACGCATCGTCCACAATCCAGCGGATACCATCCAATCCGGAGGCCTCCATATTTTCACGGGCCCAACTGACTACCGGCTTCACCGAATCGACATGCGTAACCTCCGCTCCGGCTGCCCGAGCCGCCAACGAAGCCCCTCCAGTATAGGCAAACAGATTCAACACCTTCGCTCCAGGATAACTATTCCGGACTTGCTGATAGATAAAATTCCAATTCTCGGACTGTTCGGGAAAAATTCCGACATGTTTAAACGAAGTAAGTCCCAGACGCATCCGCAGCTGAAGCCCTTCATTTTCGTACCCGACAAACCACTGTTCGGGCATTCCGTTCCGACAAATCCACTCGCCCCGATCGTCGCTGCGGCGATCTTTCCGGAATCGGGCATCGGCCAAACGGTCCCACTCTTCGACACGCATCGACCGATCCCAGATCGCCTGTGGCTCCGGACGGGCTATAACATAACGACCGAAGCGCTCCAGCTTTTCAAAATTTCCACTATCCAACAATTCGTAGTCGCTCCAACCGGTCGGACACAACAATTCGGATTTCAACATCTCTATGCTCTTTTTTTATCGTTTTTTTCTCGTTTTGGGAGGCAGACTACACTCATCTCACACCTTCGACAATCGAACTTCAACTCGTATCGGTTCGGCCCTGTCTCAATAAAAAGCCGCCCCGTATACTTCGGACGTTTCTGCAGGCACCACCCCAACTCCCGCCGCAGGCAGTAACGCATCCGCATCACCCGCAACCCTTCGAACGACTCCGACAGATCTTCGCCCCGTTCGATCTGGGTGACACCGTGCTCCCGATAGAAACGCTCAGCCAACGAATTGGTTACATTCTCTTCTGCAGCAAGCTCCGACAACGGGAAAGGCACTTCACGGCGTTCCTCCTTGCGTCGGCGAATCGTATGCCGGGCGACCCGGGCCGTATCCAATCGTTCGACCGCTTCACGCCGCAGGGCATTTATCCGCGCGGCCGGCACAAAACGGGGTCGATCCCACCGCACCGTCACTTGTTCGACCTCATAAATCGTATTTCCCATCTTCGCAACCTGTGTCCGGATACTCTTTTCGGCCTGATCGGCATCGCGGGCTTCGTCAAAAGGTCCTGCCGCTGTACAAGAAACCGACACATCCGAATCATCCAACCAAAGCGTCACCTGATCCGGCCCGATCTCAACCGTCACCGCGACCGGAATTTTCCGTTCGGTCCGTGCCCGATCCAACTCCAGAACAAAACGCCTGTCATAATTGCGATAGAGCTCCGTACCTCGTTCAATCCCCTCCATACGATTGGGATAGACCCGAGGAGGCTCTACCCGATTCACCGAGGTCCCACTCAGAACACCACTCCGGTTCTTGAAACAGATCCCATCGCCCGGAGCCAACCGCGAGGCTTCCGAACAGACCAGATAGTCCCGTCCGACCTGTTCGACCGTTCCGATCCGATCGCCCATCGACTTCGGCGTATCGAACGAAGCTACCGACTCCTGCGGATTCATCAGGTAGTAGGCCACCGTCCCCCGCGAAAAACTTTTTCGGGGATCGGGCGTAAAGCCGAGCATCGTCCGCCCCTGAGAGGCCCGCTGCAAATCATTCCGCCTTTCGATCAGCGCATCCAACCGATTTCGGTAGTAGCCCACGACATTTCGCACGTAATTGATATCTTTCAGCCGACCCTCAATCTTGAATGACGTCACACCGGCGTCGATCAACGCTTCAAGGTATTCACCCCGATTCATGTCGCGGACCGAAAGCAGATGTTTTCCTGTCATCAGTCGTTTTCCCGCCTCATCATACAGATCAAAGGGCAGCCGGCAGGCCTGAAGACAAGCTCCCCGATTTCCGCTGCGGGGGGACATCGACCGGCTCATGTAACACCGCCCGCTGTACGACACACAAATCGCCCCGTGTACGAAGACTTCAATCTCTGCCTCGGGAACCGCCTGCACCACAGCCCGGATCTCCTCCAAGGTGACCGCCCGCTCCAGATTGATCCGGGTAAAACCGACATCGCTCCAGAATCGGGCCCGTTCGGGTGTCATCGTAAAGATCTGGGTCGACGCATGCAACTCGACCGGAGGCAAATCCATCCGGAGAAAAGCCATATCCTGCACGATCAGACCATCCACTCCGGCCCGACAAACATCGTTCGCCAACCGCTCCGCCTCCTTCAATTCCGACTCATACAACAGCGTATTCATCGTAGCAAAAACCCGGACTCCGAAACGATGGGCATAGCCGCACAGCCGTTCGATATCCGACAGCGGCACACCCGCATCGACACGCGCACCGAATCGAGGCGGACCGACATAGAGCGCATCGGCACCACAATCGACAGCCGCACAGCCGCACTCATAATCTTTCACAGGCGCAAGCAGCTCAATCGATTTCTTTGATAACGGAAAACTTTGATTCATGCGTACAAAGGTAATAACTTTTATCAGCGCAACTCTCCATAAAAACGACAAATGTTTTTATAACGGAGTATTGGTGTTGTCTCTAAAAATTGATAATTTTGTAACAATATTGTTTTACAACAACTCATTAGGATGGAAAAAAGGGGATCTTTCGGAAGCAGATTTGGCGCAGTAGCCGCCGTTGGAGGTTCTGTCATCGGATTAGGTAACATCTGGAGGTTCCCGTATATAGCCGGCGAAAACGGCGGAGCTGTATTCATTCTAATCTACCTGTCCATCAGTTTTCTGATCTCCATCCCAATCATGTTGTCAGAATTCAGTATCGGCCGTGCAGCCCGACGTAATTCGATGGGAGCATTTGCCAAACTCGCCCCAGGGACCCAATGGAAATGGATCGGATACGCAGGAATTATCACCGCATTCATTATTCTTTCATTTTATTGCGTCATCGGAGGCTGGGCTTTCGAATTTCTGAAAGAATCTGTCCTCAACCAGTTTCAAGGAAAAACTCCGGAGCAGATCGAAGCCTCTTTTAAAGGGTTCATTGCATGCGGTTGGAGACCCATCATCTGGACCGTTCTCTTCATTATCGCCTCTACGGCAATCATTTTAGCCGGAGTCCAACAAGGAATCGAACGGTATACGAAGATTTTGATGCCGATACTTTTCGTATTGCTACTCGGATTGGCGATCAACTCGCTCACACTTGAGGGCGCTCAAAAAGGGGTAACCTTCTTATTAAAGCCCGATTTTTCAAAAGTCAGCGGATCAACAATATTACAGGCTCTCGGCCAATCGTTCTTCTCAATGAGTCTCGGTATGGGCGCTATGATCACCTACGGATCGTATCTGAGAAAAGAGGAAAAAATGATGAAAGTCGGAGCACTCGTCGCTCTTTCCGACATTACGGTTGCCATTTTATCGGGACTTGCCATTTTCCCTGCCGTCTTTTCATTCGGCATCAATCCGAGCTCAGGCCCAGATTTGGTATTTTTAACTCTTCCGAACATTTTCACGCAAATGTCTGGTGGACATCTGCTCTCAATCATCTTCTTTTTCCTGTTGTTCATCGCTGCCATCACCTCTTCCATATCTTTGTTGGAAGTGATTGTCGCCTATATGACCGAGGAACTGCACATTACCCGCAAACGGGCTATTGCCTATACAGCTTCGGCGATCTGCGTCACGGGAAGCCTCTGTGCACTTTCGATGATTCCCAACTCTATTCTTACAGTTGATGGGAAAAGCCTGTTCGACTTGTGCGACAGCCTCTCCTCAAACATCCTGATGCCACTGGGCGCCCTATTCATCGTTCTCTTTGCCGGATGGATTCTTTCACCCATCAAGTTACGAAATGAAATGACCAACCATCTGCAATATGGAATAACCATTTTCCCGGTGATCCGATTCATGATTCGATTCGTAATACCCGTCGTGATTCTGCTGCTATTCCTCAATCAGATCGGACTTTTCGGACGACTACCGTAACCGGCGACGAATTTCTGCCGTAGCAACTGCCGTAGCAATCGCCACATTCAACGATTCGGAAGTTTCCGTATTCGTTGGATAGGATGGAATGAAGAGTTTGCGTGTGGTTTGCTGTTCGACTAATGTAGAAATACCTTGTCCCTCGTTTCCCATTACCAAAATACCTTTTGCTGGCAGTTCCGCATCGTAGATATTCTCTCCCTCCAAAAAGGTTCCGTAAACCGGAATCCCTTCGGATAACATACGCTGTAAAAATTTCGGCAACGGAACATAATGAACACGAACCCGCACAATGGCTCCCATCGTAGCCTGAACGACTTTGGGATTGAAACAGTCTACTGTGGCCTTCGAACAGAAAATATCCCGGATTCCAAACCAGTCAGCCAGTCGAATGATGGTTCCCATGTTTCCCGGATCCTGTACATCATCCAACGCTAATACCCAATCTTCCGGAAGAAAAGTTTCCGTACTGCCGTAATCCGGCATTTCTACCACGGCCAAAATATCTGAAGGGGTTTTCAACAAACTGATGCGTTCCATCTCGCGCGATGTGATCCGCTCCGAAGGAACCGTTACCTGCTGTGGTAATTGAATTCCATCGCCGCACAAATAGACTCGACGAACAGTAAATGAAGAGGCAAGCAACTCTTTGACCAACTTTTCCCCCTCTGCAACAAAAACACCCGCTGCGTACCGTTCTTTACGCGATGAGAGTGAACGGATAAATGATATTTCAGCCTTTGTCATCTTATTCCTGACTTTTCACACAAACAAAGATACGACCTAGCGAGCAATATCGAAAACTTTTTTGACGACGATTTGCACAATCAAAAATCTATCCGTATTTTTGCAGCTCAGAAACTCTTTCTGAAGTGAAGACAGTTTCAGCAAGTACTTTGAATACATAACTTACTGATATACAATGTCTGACAAAAAATCCGCCCGTCTCATTCTTGAAGACGGAACCCAATTTCAGGGTTATTCATTCGGGGCAGAAAATCCCGTTTCCGGCGAAGTTGTTTTCAATACGGCGATGACCGGATATCCCGAAAGCCTCACCGATCCCTCTTACAGCGGTCAAATTTTAGTCGTTACTTACCCTCTGATCGGTAATTACGGCGTTCCGAAGTTCACCGAAGAGAACGGTGTCTACCGCTTTTTCGAAGCCGACCGCATCCACGTACGCGGACTGATTATCTCCGACTACTCCTTCAAATACAGCCACTGGAACGCTGTAGAGAGTCTAGGGAAATGGCTGTCCGATAACCAGGTACCCGCCATATGGGGTATCGATACGCGACAAGTGACCAAGACCATCCGCGAACGAGGCGTCATGCTCGGTAAAATCGCAATCGACGGACTCCCCGAGCCACCGCAATTCATCGATCCGAACAAGGAAAATTTGGTTGCACAAGTGAGTACCCAAGAAGTCACCACCTATGGCGACGGCAAATACACCGTCGTACTGGTCGACTGCGGCTGTAAGTACAACATCATCCGGTGCCTTTGCGAACGCGGCGCAAAAGTTATCCGCGTTCCATGGGACTACGACTTTACCCAGATCGATTACGACGGACTGATGCTTTCGAATGGCCCGGGCGATCCTCAACAATGCCAGGCAACCATCGCCCACATCAAAAAGGCCATCGCTTTAGGTAAACCTATTTTCGGAATTTGTCTGGGAAACCAACTGCTTTCGATTGCAGCCGGAGCCTCGACATTCAAACTGAAGTACGGACACCGGAGCCACAACCAGCCGGCCCTGATGGTCGGTACCGATCGTGCGGTAATCACTTCGCAGAATCACGGATTCGCCGTAGATACCGCAACGCTCGATCCGGAGTGGGAACCCTACTTCATCAACCTGAATGACGGCACCAGCGAAGGTATCCGCCACAAAAACAAACCTTTCTTCTCCGTACAGTTTCACCCCGAAGCGTCGGGAGGTCCGGTAGACACCGAATTTCTGTTTGACGACTTCATCCAAAACATCGAAAAATGCACACGATAGACAAAATAGAAAAAGTGGTCCTGCTGGGTTCGGGAGCACTTAAGATCGGAGAGGCCGGAGAGTTCGACTATTCGGGTTCGCAAGCGCTCAAGGCCCTGAAAGAGGAGGGAATCTACACCGTTCTGATCAATCCGAACATTGCCACGATACAGACCTCGGAAAACATTGCGGACAAGGTCTACTTCCTGCCCGTAACGCCGGAGTATGTAACGAAAGTGATCGAAAAGGAGCGTCCGCAGGGCATCCTGTTGGCTTTCGGTGGACAGACCGCACTGAACTGCGGCGTTCAACTGTATCGCAGTGGCGTTCTTGAAAAATACAATGTAAAGGTTCTCGGAACTCCTGTTCAGGCGATCATCGACACCGAAGACCGAGAAAAGTTCGTCGAGAAACTGGACGAAATCAACGTCAAAACAATCAAAAGCGAGGCCGTAACGAGTGTGGCTGAAGCTAAACGTGTGGCTCACGAGTTGGGCTATCCGATCATCATCCGGGCCGCCTATACGCTCGGAGGACTCGGTTCGGGTTTCTGTGACAACGACGAGGAGCTGGACGTACTGGCCAACAAGGCCTTCTCCTACTCGCCACAGATTCTGGTTGAAAAATCGTTGAAAGGATGGAAAGAGGTAGAATATGAGGTGGTCCGTGACCGGTACGACAACTGCATCACGGTCTGCAACATGGAGAACTTCGACCCACTGGGTATCCACACCGGAGAAAGTATCGTAGTCGCCCCCTCGCAGACGCTGTCGAACTCGGAGTACCACAAATTGCGCCGGCTGGCCATCAAGATCATCCGCCACATCGGAGTGATCGGCGAATGTAACGTGCAGTATGCCCTCGATCCCGAATCGGAAGATTACCGGGTGATCGAAGTCAACGCACGACTGAGCCGTTCTTCGGCCTTGGCCTCCAAAGCAACGGGGTACCCGTTGGCCTTCATCGCCGCAAAATTAGGATTGGGATACGGGCTCCACGAACTGAAAAACAACGTCACGAAGAGTACGACGGCCTGCTTCGAACCGGCTCTCGACTATATCGTCTGCAAAATTCCCCGCTGGGACCTCGGAAAATTTAAAGGCGTTTCGCGAGAATTGGGCTCGAGCATGAAATCGGTCGGCGAGGTGATGGCTATCGGCCGTAACTTCGAGGAGGTGATCCAGAAGGGATTGCGCATGATCGGACAAGGCATGCACGGCTTTGTCGCCAACAAGGAGTTCGAAGTCGAGGACATCGATGCCGCACTGAGCCACCCGACCGACAAGCGGATCTTCGTCATCGCACACGCACTCAAGAACGGATACTCCGTATCGCGTATCCATGAGTTGACCCGCATCGACCGCTGGTTCATCGAAAAACTCGAAAACATCATCCGGATCGAAAACGAGCTGGAGCAATATAACAACATCACGCAGGTTCCCGACACGCTGCTTTTGGAGGCCAAACAACGGGGCTTCTCCGACTTCCAGCTGGCCCGGACCGTGTCGAAAAGCTCGGCAAAAAACATCGAGCGCGACATGCTGGACATCCGCAAGTACCGGAAACTGCGCGGAATCACCCCGTACGTCAAACAGATCGACACGCTGGCCGCCGAATATCCGGCCATGACCAACTACCTCTACGTTACGTACAACGGGTGTGCCCACGACATCGACTTCCCGCGCGACAACCGCTCGGTAATCGTACTCGGATCGGGAGCCTACCGAATCGGAAGTTCAGTGGAGTTCGACTGGTGTAGCGTCAGTGCGCTGAACACGATCCGTCAACAGGGGTTGCGTTCGGTCATGATCAACTACAATCCTGAAACCGTATCGACGGACTACGACACCTGCGACCGGCTCTACTTCGATGAGCTGACGCTCGAGCGGGTGCTCGACATCACCGATCTGGAGCAACCTAAAGGGGTTATCGTATCGACCGGAGGCCAGATTCCGAACAACTTGGCCCTGCGGCTCCAGAACGAACACGTACCGATCCTCGGAACATCAGCCACCGACATCGACCATGCGGAAGACCGGCACAAGTTTTCGGCCATGCTCGACGAAATCGGCGTAGACCAGCCCCGCTGGCGAGAGCTGACCACGATGGACGACATCTATCGGTTCGTCGACGAGGTAGGCTTCCCGGTATTGATCCGGCCTTCGTACGTGCTTTCGGGCGCAGCGATGAATGTCGTTTCGAACCGCGAAGAGCTCGAACACTTCCTCACCCTCGCCACCAACGTATCGAAACAGTATCCGGTCGTGGTTACAGAGTTCATCGAACACGCCAAAGAGATCGAGATCGATGCCGTGGCCCGCAACGGCGAAGTACTGATCTATGCAATCTCGGAACACGTCGAGTTTGCCGGTGTACACTCGGGCGATGCGACGATGGTATTCCCGCCGCAGAAGATGTACGTCGAGACCATGCGCCGCATCAAGATCATCGCTCGCGAGGTGGCCCGCATGCTGAAGATCTCTGGTCCCTTCAACATGCAGTTGATGGCCAAGAACAACGACATCAAGGTGATCGAATGTAACCTGCGAGCCTCGAGAAGTTTCCCGTTCGTATCGAAAGTTCTGAAAGTAAACTTCATAGACATAGCCACCAAAGTCATGTTGGGCGTAGAACCCGATGTGCCGCACAAATCGGCCTTCGAACTCGACTACGTCGGCATCAAGGCTCCGCAATTCTCCTTCTCACGGCTCCAGAAAGCCGACCCGGTATTGGGTGTAGAGATGGCTTCGACCGGAGAGGTCGGATGTCTCGGCGAGGATTTCCATGAAGCCATTCTGAAGGCAATGATGTCGGTGGGCTATGCAATTCCGAAAAAGAACATCCTGCTCTCGACCGGAGATTCGCGTTCGAAGATGGATATGCTCTCGGCCGCCAAAGCGTTGCAAGAGAAGGGCTACAACATCTTCGCGACCCGGGGTACAGCTGCGTTTCTCGAGACCAATGGGGTGCACGCAACGGTACTCCACTGGCCCGACCAACCCGAGCAGCCAAATACGTTAACCTATATCAAGGAGAAAAAGATCGACCTGATCGTCAACATTCCGAAGAATCTGTCGAAAGACGAGTTGAACAACGACTATACGATCCGACGCAGTGCGATCGACTTCAACATTCCGTTGATCACCAATGCACGGTTGGCCAGCGCCTTCATCACGGCATTCTGCCGTATCAAACCAGAAGACATCAAAATCAAAAGCTGGAACGAGTATTAGTCTTTTCTCCTTACGAAAGTTCAGTTACGCCATAAAATGCTTAATTTTATGGCGTAACTTTTTATTATGCCTCTGATTATCCGAAAAAATCTCTCCTGCGGCGAACTGGCCGTATGGCAAATCGACGAATCCGAACCCCAGCTGGCAGCCCGATGCAGCCGTGAAGAGCAGGAGTATGCCCAAAGCCTCACCAACGCCCGTCGGCGATGCGAGTGGCTCGCATGGCATGTCTTATTGCACGAACTTCTCCCGAACGTAACAACTGCCTACGACTCTGTCGGAGCCCCGATTCTGGTTGGGGAGGAGCAACAGATTGCCGTAAGCCATACCTCGGGATATGCAGCGCTACTTCTTTCCGATCAGCCGTGCGGCATCGATATTGAGCTTCCGACCCGCGTTTTTTCACACGCCGCATCGAGGTTTCTTTCCGACAACGAATGCAAACTGATCGAGGCCAACGATTCCGGCCTGCAACAAAAAACAACAGGAACAATCTGGTGCGCCAAAGAGTGCCTCTACAAATGGGCTAAAATCCCCGGATTGAATTTCGTGAACGACATGACGATCGACCAGATCGATTTCGCCCGCAATCTTATCTCAGGATCGCTGCTCGGGCATCCCGTGTCGCCTTCGATACTTCCTGACGATCGGCTCAACATCGTTTTTTACGCTGCAACCTATCCGACTTTGGGGTTTCATGTATAATTTGTATCTTTGAAAATACACCTAAAAACCACCTGCTAAAACTACTCGAACCATGAAAAAGATGTACCTTATTGCCGTATTGTTTCTCTGCATGGCCTGCTCCACTGCTATTCTTCGAGCCCAGACAGCACAGAAGATTACGGTTCCAAACAATCTGGAGAGATGGATCACCACAACCTTTGCCAAAGGGAAAATTCCCCCGTTTTCATTCATTTACAACGATCGCCCATCGGCCGAGTTCATCCGCAAATGGAAACACTCCTCATCAAAACTGACAAGCGACGATCCAAATGTCATTAAGTATCAATTTTCATATACAGACCCCATCTCAGGGCTTACGGCTGAGTGCGTAGTCGACGGATTTCCCGAATTCAACGCCGTCGAATGGGTTTTGAATTTCCGCAACGGATCGGATAAAAATTCAGCCCAACTGAGAGCGGTCAACGTTGTCGACCTGACGTGGAAAAGCGAAACGGAAGGCGATTTCAATCTGTTGCGGCTCAGAGGGTCGTGCGGCTCCCGGGCCGATTTCCAACCGATCCTCAGCACGCTGTCAGTTCAGGATTCGGTCTATATGTTTCCGGACGGTGGCCGCTCTTCGGACAACAGTGCCTTCCCGTTTTTCAACATCGAAACTCCCGACCAAAAGGGCGTTATAGTTGGCATCGGCTGGACCGGGACATGGTTTGCCGATGTACACCGCACGGCAGACCAAGAGGTATCACTGACCAGCGGCATGAAATACATGGACCTTTTCCTCTACCCCGAAGAGCAGATTCGGACCCCACGCATCTGCCTGCTGTTTTGGGAAGGAGAGAACCCGCTAACCGGCAACAACCATTTCCGCCGCTTCATGCTGGCCCACAATTCGCGTAAAATCGACGGCAAGTTTGCCGAATATCCGCTCTCGGCCGGTTTCGAATGGGGCGATCCGGCTCCCTGCAACGAATACAGCTGTCTGACCGAAGAGCTGGCCATCGCCATGATCCAACGCTACAAACAGTTCGGCATCGTTCCGGAACTCTTTTGGCTCGACGCCGGATGGTACACGGGATGCGGAGGTCCGGACTTCACCGGAGGCAACTGGTCGACCAATGTCGGTAACTGGACCGTCGACACCACCCGTTTCCCGGACGGATTGAAACCGATCTCGGACGCTGCTCATCGGGTCGGAGCCAAATTCATGGTCTGGTTCGAACCCGAACGCGTCGACCGAAGTACCCTTTTCGCCAAGCTACACCCCGAATGGATGCTCAAGAGGCCCAACGATAACTGTTACCTGTTCAACTTGGGCGACAAAGAGGCGTGTGCATGGCTCTCCAAATACATCGGCGACATGATCGAAGAGAACGGTATCGACTACTACCGCCAAGACTTCAATATGCCGACTGCTCCTTACTGGGCCGTAAACGAAGAGCCCGGCAGAATGGGAATCAACGAAATCCGCCACGTCGAAGGGCTGTATGCCTATTGGGACTACCTGTTGGAACGTTTTCCGAACCTACTGATCGACAACTGTGCCTCGGGCGGCCGCCGGCTCGACCTCGAAACGATGAAACGCAGTGCCCCGCTTTGGAGAACAGACTACCAGTATGGCGAGGTCAACGGCTACCAATGCCATACCTACGGACTGAACCTCTTCCTCCCACTACACGGAACAGGGATATACAACACGGACGATTACAGTTTCCGGTCGTGCCTGGGCAGCACGATGGTTATCAACTGGGAGATTTTCAGCATCCGCGGCTCGATTCCCGACATGCAACGGGTAATCGCCGAGTACAAAGAGTTGAAACCCTATTTTTATGAAGACTACTATCCACTGACCGGATACGGCGACCAGACCGGAGACGATGCCTTTCTGGCCTATCAGCTGAACCGCCCGTCAGACCGGAGCGGAATCGTAGTCGCCTTCCGGCGTAAAGACAATGCGACAAACAACATCCAAGTCAAATTGCAAGGACTCGACCCCGAAACAACTTACGCAATACAAAACGACAACGACGGCTCAATTGCGAACAAAACCGGACGCGAACTCGCCGAAGGAGTGACCCTTGCGATCGATCAGGCTCCCGGATCACTGCTTCTGCGCTACACTCCCGCCGAAAAATAGAGGCAAAAACTGAATTATATGGAAAAAAGGTTTTGTTTCTGATTTTTTTAACTTACCTTTGTACGGTACAAAATCGAAATAGATTATGATACAGTTCAGTCGCATTCACGGGCACCATCATCACCTGCTTCCATCACGGTAGGCTTGTCGCGTGTTTGTCCGAACTGATCGAGATATTTATCGCATAAAGAGGCTTACCGAAATCGGGGCCTCTTTTTTAGTTATAAACCGTACAGAAAACTATTAAAAACTCGAAAAATATGTTGCGAATCGCTATTCAGGCCAAAGGCCGACTCAATGAAGAGAGTATCGAACTGCTCGCCGAAGCGGGCGTATCGGCAGAAGAGAGTAAACGAAAACTGTTGACCCGTTGCAACGACTTCCCGATGGAGGTTCTTTATCTGCGCGACGATGACATTCCCCAAGCCGTATCGATGGGAGTAGCCGACATCGGAATCGTCGGACTTAACGAGGTCGAAGAGAAAGAGTTCGACGTTGAGATTGCCCACAAACTCGGTTTCGGCAAGTGCCGCTTGTCGTTGGCCGTACCCAAGACCGAAGAGTACGTCGATGTGAACTACTTCAACGGGAAACGGATCGCCACTTCTTACCCGGTCATACTTTCCCGCTTCTTTAAGGAGAAAGGTATCACGGCCGAAATTCACGAAATCGCCGGCTCGGTCGAAATCGCTCCTTCGGTCGGCATGGCCGATGCGATCTTCGACATCGTCAGCTCGGGCAGCACATTGGTTACCAACGGGCTGAAAGAGGTTGAGAAAGTACTCTTCTCAGAGGCTGTCATGATCGCCAACAAATCCCTGTCTGACGAGAAGAAAAAGATCCTCGACCAGCTATTGTTCCGTATCGAGGCCGTAGAACGGAGCCGGGGCATGAAATATGTACTGCTGAACCTGCCTCACGAAAAGATCGACGAAGCGATCCGCATTCTGCCCGGCATGAAGAGCCCCACCATCCTACCTCTGGCTCAAGAGGGCTGGAGCTCGATCCACGTAGTTATCAACGAACGCGAACTGTGGGATAAGATCGAACAGCTCAAGGCGATCGGTGCAGAAGACATATTGGTCCTTTCACTCGAAAAAATGATTCTATAATGGAGATATCGGTAAATCCCGAACGGAGCGAATGGAGTGCACTGCTCCGTCGGCCACAAATTGCACGATCGGTAATCGGGGAGCGGGTAGCCGCCATTCTCGAGTCGGTGCGTACAGAGGGTGATCGGGCCTTGCTGCAACTCACTCGGGAGATCGACAAGACCGAACTCACGTCGGTCATCGTCACCCGTGACGAGATCGAGGAGGCTGCGTCTCTGATTCCGGATACTCTGAAAGAAGCGATCGAGACAGCTGCCCAAAATATCGAACGGTTCCACGCGGCACAGAAACCCCAACCGGTCGATATGGAGACCATGCCGGGCGTACGGTGTGTACAACGCGCCGTACCCATTCAACGGGTCGGACTCTATGTCCCGGGCGGATCGGCTCCACTGTTCTCTACGGTGCTGATGCTGGCGGTTCCGGCTCAAGTAGCGGGCTGCCGCGAGATTATTCTCTGCACACCACCCGACAAGCAGGGGAAAATCGCTCCGGCCATCCTGTACGCCGCCTCACAAGCCGGAGTCAACCGTATTTTCAAGGTCGGAGGAGCCCAAGCGATTGCTGCCATGGCCTACGGAACCGAGAGCGTACCTAAAGTCGACAAGATTTTCGGCCCGGGTAACCAGTATGTCACTACGGCCAAACAGCAGGTCGGACTCTCAACCACAGCGATCGACATGCCGGCAGGTCCCTCCGAAGTGTTGGTGATGGCTGACTCTTCAGCCGTTCCGGAGTTCGTTGCCTCTGACCTGCTGTCGCAAGCCGAACACGGCCCCGACTCACAAGTAGTGCTGCTGACCCCATCGCGTGGATTCGCCGAACAGGTCATTGCTGAGACCGAACGTCAGCTCCAACAACTTTCCCGCAGCGACATTGCCCGCAAAGCCTTGGAGAACAGCCGAATCATCGTTATGGATACGGTGGATGACCTGATCGACTTCTGCAACGCATACGGTCCGGAGCACCTGATCCTGTCGATGGAAAACCCATGGGAAATCGCAGACCGGATCACGGCTGCGGGGAGCCTCTTTATCGGAAACTACACACCGGAGAGTGCCGGAGACTACGCATCGGGGACGAACCACACCCTGCCGACCTACGGATGGGCACATGCCTACAGCGGAGTCAACCTCGACAGCTTCATGCGCAAAATGACCTATCAGGAGATCACGCCCGACGGATTACGGAAGATCGGGCGAACAATCGAGACGATGGCCGAAGCCGAAGGCCTTGGAGCGCACAAGAACGCCGTAACCCTCCGGTTGAAACACCTCTCATAGAGAGTAATAAGATATATAAACACAGAATCGAGACGAAATCATGGAAGTCCGAGAACTATTACGAGAAAATATACGTACATTATCCCCCTACTCCACTGCACGGGATGAATATCAGGGGAGTCTGGGAATCTACCTCGATGCCAACGAAAATCCATACGATAACGGTTACAACCGTTACCCCGATCCGCACCAAAAAGTGCTCAAACAAAAACTTTCGGAAGTAAAAAACGTTCCGGTCGAGAAGATCTTCATCGGCAACGGCTCGGATGAACCGATCGATCTGGTGTTCCGGCTCTTTTGCGAACCCAAACGTGACAATGCGGTTTCGATCGCCCCATCGTACGGCATGTACAAGGTTGCCGCTGCGATCAATGACGTACTGATGCGGGAGGTCCAGTTAGAGCCCGATTTTTCACTGGATGTCGACAAGTTGTTAGCTGCTACAGACGAGCATACGAAATTGCTGTTCCTGTGCTCTCCGAATAATCCTTCGGGGAACTGTTTCCCGAAAGAGACGATCGAACGGATTCTCAAAACCTTTCAGGGAATCGTCGTGCTGGACGAAGCCTACATCGATTTCGCCGATCAACCGGGATTCTTGAGCCGATTGGAAGAATTTCCCAACCTGATCATTCTCCAGACCCTGTCGAAAGCGTGGGGAATGGCCGGACTACGTTTGGGACTCGCCTTTGCCCAACCGTTCATCATCGAGACCCTGAGCCGGGTCAAATATCCGTACAACATCAACGTCGTTACGCAAAAAATCGTTTACGACCGGCTCCAGACCCGTCCCGATACTCAGATCCAAACAATCATTGCCGAACGGAAACGAGTAAGCGAAGCGCTGAAAACATTTCCGCTTATCCGGAAAATCTATCCATCTGATGCAAACTTTGTATTGGTTCAAGTTGATCAACCGCGCCAAGTGTACGAAACGCTCATCGCGGCCGGAATCATCGTCCGCGACCGTTCGCGTATCGCCGGTTGCGAAGGATGCTTGCGTATCACGATCGGCACACCGGAAGAGAATACCGTACTGCTGGACACGCTAAAAAACATGTAATCTGCAAATCATGAAAAAAGTACTATTCATAGATCGGGACGGAACACTGATCGAAGAGCCGCCGGTTGACTATCAGGTCGACTCACTCGAGAAACTGGCTTTCGTTCCGAAAGCTATCACCTCGATGAACCGCATCGCCTCGCTCGATTACGAGCTGGTGATGGCGACCAATCAGGACGGACTGGGAACAGACTCGTTTCCCGAAGAGACATTCTGGCCGGCACACAACCTTATGCTAAAGACCTTGGAGGGCGAAGGGGTCCAGTTCGACGACATTCTGATCGACCGCTCGATGCCGGCCGACAACGCTCCGACCCGTAAGCCCCGTACCGGCATGTTCGGCAAATACCTCAACGGAGAGTACGATATGGCAAACTCTTTCGTGATCGGCGACCGTCCGACCGACATCGAACTGGCCCGAAACCTCGGGGCAAAGGGTATCCTGCTGCAACCGACCGAAAGCGGCCGCGCCTTATTGGCCGAACAGGGACTGCTCGACAGCTGCGTGCTGATTACGGACGACTGGGACCGGATCTGGCAATTTTTGAGAGCTGGAGCGCGTACCGCCGAAATCCACCGCAAAACCCGCGAAACGGACATTCGTGTTGCCATCGATCTGGACGGCAGCGGGGAATCGCACGTCGACACGGGGCTGAAGTTTTTCGACCACATGCTCGAACAGATCGTTCACCATGCAGGCGTTTCGTTAGTTATCGAGGCCAAAGGCGATCTAGAGGTCGACGAACACCACACGATCGAAGATACAGCCATCGTGCTGGGAGAAGCGGTTTTCCGTGCTCTCGGTTCAAAGTTAGGGATCGAACGGTATGGCTACTGCCTGCCGATGGATGAATGCAAGGCCGTCGTTCTGCTCGACTTCGGCGGGAGAATCGATTTTCAGTGGGATGTCGAATTCCACAGAGAACGTGTCGGCGACGTGCCGACCGAGATGTTCCGCCACTTCTTCAAAAGCTTTGCCGAGGCCGCTCACTGCAACCTCCACATCGCCGCAAACGGAGAGAACGAACACCACAAAATCGAAGGCGTCTTCAAAGCCTTTTCTCGAGCCCTGCGCATGGCGATTGCCAGAAATAGTTTTAAATTTGAACTGCCAAGCAGTAAAGGAGTATTATGATTGCTGTTATCGATTACGACACGGGAAATCTCCGCTCGGTAGCCAACGCTTTGGGACGTTTGGGTGCCGAATATAAAATCACGGCCGATACCAAAGAGATCCGTTCCGCCGACCGGGTCCTGCTTCCGGGAGTCGGAGAAGCCTCAACGGCCATGCAAAAACTCAGGGAACGCGGACTCGTCGAGGTGATACGCTCCCTGACCCAACCGGTTCTGGGCATCTGCATCGGCGTCCAACTGCTTTGTCGCCGCAGCGAAGAGGGCAAAGCGGAGTGTATCGGCATCTTCGACAACGAAGTCAAAAAGTTCCGGACACACGAGCTGAAAATTCCTCACATGGGATGGAACAGCATCGAACAACTGAAATCCCCGCTCTTCGACGGTATCGACGAAGGTTCCTATGTCTATTACGTGCACTCGTTCGCCCCGACAGTCAATGCCGATACGATTGCCGTCACTACATACGGAGAGGCCTTCAGCGCTGCCATCCGACGCGACAACTTCTTCGGAACCCAATTCCATCCCGAAAAAAGCGCATCGGTCGGCGAACACATTTTACAAAACTTTTTAAGACTATGATTACCATTATTCCGGCCATAGACCTGATCGACGGCAGTTGTGTCCGCCTCACGCAGGGCGATTACGACCGAAAAACGACATACTACAAGGATCCGCTCGATGTGGCACGGCGCTACGAGGATTGCGGTATCAAACGGCTGCATCTGGTTGATCTGGATGGAGCCAAGGCATCGCATCCGGTTAACTTGAAGGTATTGGAACGCCTTTCAACCTCGACTTCACTACAGATCCAATACGGAGGGGGAATCAAAAGCAGCGATGCGCTGAAAGAGGTGTTCGCGGCAGGTGCCAAACGGGCTATCTGCGGCAGTATCGCCGTAAAACAACCCGAATCGTTCCGCGAATGGCTCGCCGAGTTCGGTCCCGAACGGATGGTTCTGGGGGCCGACACGCGTGACGGCCGCATCGCCATCAACGGATGGCTCGAGGCTGCACAGATGGGCGTCGAGGAGTTGATCGAATCGTTCCGAAACGCAGGCCTGAGCCAAGTAATCTGCACCGATATCGCCAAGGACGGCATGCTTTCCGGCCCCTCGGTACCGTTATACGTTAAACTTCAAAAACTCTTTCCCGAGATCGAAATTACCGTCAGCGGCGGAATCAGCTCTTGGGACGACATCGAAAATCTCGATCGCAACGGTTTAAAGAGTGTCATCGTGGGCAAAGCTATCTACGAAGGACGCATCACCTTCGAGCAACTCGCCCAATACTCCCGAACCGCATCAACCGATAAAAAACTCTAAACGTGTTAGCAAAACGAATCATACCCTGTCTGGACATTAAGGAGGGCCAGACGGTCAAAGGGATCAATTTTCTCGAACTGCGCGACGTGGGCGATCCGGTCGCACTGGGGAAGCGTTACGCTGAGGACGGTGCCGACGAACTGGTCTACCTCGACATCAGCGCCTCGATGGAGGGCCGAAAAACTTTTGCTGAATTAGTTACACGCATAGCCGCCAACATCAACATTCCGTTTACGGTCGGCGGCGGCATTGCCTCCATAGAGGATGCCGGCCGACTGCTCACCGCCGGAGCCGATAAAGTTACGGTCAACAGCGCTGCAGTCAACAACCCCGATCTGATCAGCGAAATCGCCTCGAAATATGGCAGCCAGTTTGTCGTAGTAGCCATCGACGCCAAACAAATCGATGGCGTCTGGCGAATAACAACACACGGAGGACATCGGTTAACCGAAAAAGAGCTGTTCTCGTGGGCACGGGAGGCACAGGAACGTGGTGCCGGCGAGATCCTCTTTACCTCGATGGATCACGACGGAACGAAAAACGGATACCCGTGCGAAACATACGCCCGCCTGTCACAAATGCTTTCAATCCCGGTTATCGCCTCCGGAGGAGCCGGAACCGTACAGCATATAGCCGATGTACTGACCAAAGGGTGTGCCGATGCCGCTCTCGCAGCCAGCATCTTCCACTACGGCGAGATCCCGATCCCCTACCTGAAACAAGAACTAAACAAAATGCATATACCTGTCAGATTATGATACAATTCAAAGAACTGAACACAACCAAGAGTTGCGAAGGCCTCGTTCCGGCCATTATACAAGACGACAACACCCGCCAGGTCCTGATGTTGGGTTACATGAATGAAGAAGCCTACAACAAAACGGTCAGCGAAGGCCGCGTAACCTTCTTCAGCCGTACCAAGAACCGTCTGTGGACGAAAGGTGAAACCAGCGGTAATTTTCTCAATGTAAAGAGCATTGCGAAAGATTGTGACGACGACACGTTGTTGATTCGCGTAGAACCGGTAGGTCCGGTCTGCCACAAAGGAACCAAAACCTGCTTTGCCGAACGGGAGAGCGAAGGTTTTATCGGACAACTACAAAGCGTGATCCAACAGCGTCACCGCGACATGCCCGAAGGTTCATACACGACCAAACTGTTCAAGAAAGGCGTTAAAAAGATTGCTCAGAAAGTTGGAGAAGAGGCGGTAGAAACCATCATCGAGGCAGTGGATAACAACAACGAAGATTTGGTTTACGAAATCTCCGACCTGATCTACCATCTGCTCGTTCTGATGGAGAATCAAGGACTCACAATCGCTGACATCGAAGAGGAACTCGCCCAACGTCATCAATAGAACCGAAGCGACATACATTAACCACTAAAACGAAAACCATATATGGAAAACAAAAAAATCGGAATAGCCAGCGACCATGCCGGCTTCCAACTCAAAGAGTTCGTGATCGGATATCTCGATTCAAAAGGTTACGACGTATACGATTTCGGATGTAAATCCGAAGAGAGCTGCGACTATCCGGATTATGCCCATCCGCTTGCCGAAGCGATCGAAAAGGGTGAGTTGCCTCGCGGTATCGCCATGTGCGGCAGCGCGAACGGTATCACCATGACGTTGAACAAGCATCAAGGCATTCGGGCAGCAATCTGCTGGGAGCCTGAAATCGCCTCATTGGCTCGCCGCCACAACAACGCCAATGTATGTACAATGCCGGCTCGTTTTATCGACACTGAAACAGCACGTAAAATTGTCGATACCTTCTTGGAAACAGAATTCGAAGGAGGACGTCATCAAACTCGTATTGACAAAATTCCGATAAAGGAACTTTGCAAATAGACAAAATCCCCGCACTGGGATACTTCTACAAACGACAGGGAATCAATGTTTTTCCTGTCGTTTGTCATAAATAAGGATTAAATAAACAGATAAGATCGATAAATTTTCTTTCAAAAAAATTTGCAGAATAAAATTTTAATAGTACTTTTGCATCACCCAAACGGAACACAGTGAGTGTTCTTCGAAAAAGGGATATTGCGGAAATAGCTCAGTTGGTAGAGCACAACCTTGCCAAGGTTGGGGTCGCGAGTTCGAGTCTCGTTTTCCGCTCTCGAAGGCAGTCTTTTCAGACTGCCTTTTTCTTTTGTATGTCAATCGGTTGCAATATCTTCGCAACACTTATTCGACAAGACGGGAGACTCAACCACCTCGTTGAAAATCCGAAAAATTCCCCGAAAAAGGCCGTTTCGCCCCCAAATGTTTTACAGAATGTTTTACACAAAAATGTAAGACTGGTGTTTGCGCAACACGTCACGCATCATGAACATCAAAGTCGTGTGCCGCAAAGATGCACGCAACAGTCTGGGTAAAGTTCCGCCACCGAGGCCTCCTCTTCTCCAAGATCATCGTCAACCCTGAAATATAGGACAAGAAATCACAACGGCTAACAGTCCATAGTTCGCAGTACCGTGAAATGCAACTGCGATTAGTTGACAAACATCACAAAAAGATTCGTCGGCTCGATACACTAGATATTAATATCAACTTCAAAACGCGGTTTGCCCCCTCTGAAGAGCGGATCAACAGTACGTTAGACAGCTACTTTCGTCGAGTGATCAAACAACTGGAATCCATTGACAAATATGGGATTGCCTCGACATATCGAGTTACATGTTCCTTATGGCATCAGTTTCATCCTCAGAAAATGCGATTTGAAGAGATCTCCCTATCCCCATCTGCACGATTTTGAATTTTTCTTACGTCGTCGAAGAAACAAAAGCAACAGTATCACCGCGAGATTGGCCAGATAAATAAAGAATCTTCTACGCCGAAAATCCTCACATCCCATAAAAAACGGACGGGTTATTGTATGTTATTATAAAAAAGTTCTCAAACCATCAAAAATTTACCAAAAGACAAAAAAGGGCAACACTCAATCAATATAAAACTATAAATAAACAAGATAGAACAGACTCCATCTTCCTCTATGTATCAATAACAAGACAACATTTTTCATTTCAAAAAACCGTACAACTGAAACAATACACAATAAGCCAAACCTTCACCACGTTACTTGTATGATCATAAAAAACTAAAAACGTACTTTGACACGACCCTACATTTGTAAAAAAATGTATATTTGCAGCCCGAAGTTTACCGACAGGGCCAACTGACTTGAATACTACAACCCACTACTCACACAGTATAAATTTAAAGTCGGAAACATGATAAACAACCTGCGGACTGTTTTCTCCATAATTCTTCTTAGTGTATACGTCATCTCGTTTTCCGGATGTCAAACCGACACATATAATGATGACATAGAACAAGAGAAGTATATTCTTTTAAATTTTACAAAAGCTGAAACTCGTGCCAGCATCAGCGATGATGGGTCAGGATATTTCAGTGAAGGAGATCGCATAGGTCTATACCTCGACAACGGCTCGAAGATACAATATCGCGAACTGCGTTTTGTAAACGGCGATTGGCAACCTCGACTCAAACGCCAAGATTTTGGAAGCGGTCGGCTTACTATTTCTGCCCACTATCCTGTCATCGAGGGTGTATCAGAAAACGCAGAAAGTCAATACGAGTTCAAAATTGCACTCGATCAAAGCAACACAGGCTTTGAGTCTTCCGATTTACTTGTTTCCCAAGCCTCACTCGAGAATGGACAAAATCGGGCAGATCTCTACTTCCGTCATGCCATGCATCGTTTGCGCGTAGAACTAACCGGACAAACCAATGAAGCAGAGGTATTAGTCAGAAGCCGAATAGGAGGTATCGTCAACCTACTCACAGGAGAGACTTCATTGTCCGACGAAGAATTCCAATGGATCTCACCCAAACGCATTACAGACAGCTGCTTCGAAGCAGTGATCTATCCTCAAGAGGCCGCGTCTTTCCGCGACGGCGATGGGTCATTATTGAAAATCTCAGTACAAAATAAAGATTATTACTTTAAAGCTCCTGAAGTACAAACCGACGGAAGTAATTTAGAAACTTTCGAAGCAGGAAAACAAATTACTGTCAAATTAACCCTGAAAGAGTCTGCCGGTTCTAAATGGGCCAATAAAAAGGTATGGGTATACGGAATAAATCCTCCGGAAGACAACGCTTGGAAACAGCTTTACCCAGACCTATATTCGACATATTATCTGGCATGGAATCCGTCATATGGCTGGTACGATTGCAATAAACTAAACCCTTCGGCCAGACCAGAAGGTATTCCCGACGGCATGATGTGCTGGGCTGCATCTGGGTCGAGTATGTTACACTGGTGGTTCGACCAAAACAAAACATACATCGATATGTACGGTGAAAAATACAAAGGACCATCCTATAATTATCCACAACCCAAGCGTCAAGAGAGCGACATTTTTCAATGTTTTATCGACGCATTCGCCGATGAGGCAGGATATACAGATGCTGGGCTAAACTGGTTTATACATGGCGAGATACCAACGGCTCCTGCACGCGATTATCCATATAACGATGGCGGATATTTCAAAGACGTATTCCCACCAGGCGTAAAATTGGGTAAAAACATTGGAGGTTTAAGTAAGGAACGGTTTAACAGCACCATAAAAGAGGCTCTGACCAATAAGAAAGCCATAGCCTTATCCAAAGGACCGGTCCGCTCAAGTCACATTCTCACCGTCTGGGGTGCCGAATTCGATGAAAATGGCGATGTGTCCTACATATACCTCGCAGATAACAACGACAGAGATCAATTCGAAACATGGGGTGTAGGATGCATACGAAACCAGATCATCTATGAAACCTATCCGGAAGGAGGAACTTATACATGTTACACAACAGGATTCATAGGCAGCATCAAGCCCATCGTAATAAATAGGCTCTTCACTTTGGATCTGGGAGAAACATATTGGAAACAATATTTTGAGTCAACTACAACAACTGAATTTTAAAAATATTAAAACCATAAAAAATGAGAAACGCGTATTACATACTGGTGATTTCCACCATATTAACCACAAGCAGTTGCCAAAAAGAGAACGACGGCATATCAACCACTGCACCCAACAAAAAAATAGAGATCAACACTTCGATCGCTAATACGAGTTCCTTATCTAGCTCGGTAAAATCTCCACAGTTGAACGAAGACGGTAGCGGCAATTTTGCCAATGGCGACGAAATAACACTACATGTTTTGTCTGAATCAGGGGAAGCTACCATTATCAAATACGGTGTAGGCACTACCAATTTATACTGGCGAGATATCAGTCTCAACCCCGAAGACAACAATGTCGATTTCTCGGCCTGCTTTCCCCACCAGACCCTGAGCGACGGAAAATTTACTTTTGATCTCGAGACAACACCTAATAAAGATCTTCTGTGGGCACAACGTAAAAGTATTCCTGCGGAATCGGAAGCTACTGTAGACCTGCTGTTTAAACATGTCATGCATCGACTCGTAATAAACTTTACGACACAATCCAACATTGAGATTGATCAAATAAATACAGTATGTACAGCAAAATCGACCTGCGAGGTGAATCTTCATACTCAGTCTTTAGACAACAGCTCTTCAAACTATGCCGATTTTTCAGCATCCGGTCCAAAGGCTGTTTTCATGATCATTCCTCAAAAGGTCTCGGATGTCTCCTTATTCGTAACTGTAGGACAGATGTCAAAACAATTTGCCCTCAGTGACCTTGTCACAGAGCATGACAATCTGGGAAGCGGGATGCAATTAACCGTTAACCTCACGGTAAAAGATGGAAGTATCGTACTCGAAGGGAGCCCCATTGATCAATGGGGCGACCAAGGAACAATCGACGGAGAAATAATTCTATAGAATTACCTACATAATTAATAATTTGCGGCATTCGGAAATTCGGATGCCGCAATAATATAAACTAAACTGCATCAACTATTATTTTTCCAAAAACATCTTGTGAAAGTTTCAAAATTCCAGAATAGCTTCACTAAGTTCTCCATATCAGCCAAAAACTTCCCATCAAATCATGCTTATCCTCTACCTCTACACCAGAAATGTGTTTTTGATCTCTTTGTGTCGCCAAAATTATGTCCTTGACAATATTTGATTTCATTAATATATTGTGAGCATTGAAAGCATACAGTCTGTTTGTACCGATCAGCTTGTAAATTTCTAATAATGAAATTATCTCAATGCTTCCTTTGACATCAAAGTTTTCAAGTATCACTCTTCAACCCACCTATTAACAGACTGACACACATATTTGGTTTGGCAGGCAACATTTTGAGAGAAATGCGTATCTAATAATAACACATACAGAGCAAGATGTAGTAACTATAGGACAAGCCTAAATAGCATCAAGAAAGTCTTTTAAACCACAACAATAGACAATAATAAATACTATACTCATAACTTCACACCCAAAATCACACCTTCGCTTTTCACTCATGACCATGTTAACACATGGTTTTAAACTATACGAAACAAACAACTAATCAAAAAAAGTTGATCCTCACAACTCTGTATTGTGTCTTAATTGATATAACAATCACCCAATATGCATCAAAATGTAATCTTTTATCAACAAGCCTTTATGTATAAAAACAAAATACACTCAAAACTCATACACCTAATACGTTATTCAAGACAGACAAGAATCATTTACTCGAAGTTCCTCCACAATGCGTTTACAAGCTAAGCCATCGCCATAAGGATTCACTGCCTTACTCATATTTTCGTAATATATATCATCTTCCAACAATCGGGAAACTTCATGCACAATTTTATCGTAATCTGTACCAACTAATTTAACAGTTCCCGCTTCTAGCGCTTCCGGACGTTCCGTCGTATCACGCATAACTAACACAGGCTTTCCCAATCCAGGAGCCTCCTCTTGAATTCCACCGCTATCAGTCAGTACCAGCGTTGATTTTTCCATTAGATAGACAAACGAAAGATACTCGAGTGGTTCGATAAAAAACATATTTCCCAAGTTTGATAAATCCTCTCCGAAAACTTCGTAAATCGGCTTCCGAACGTTTGGATTCAAGTGCATCGGATACACAAAATCCACATCAGGATACTTCTCGGTCAATGTTTTGATGGCTTTACACATTGAGATGAACCCATCGCCAAAATTTTCACGACGATGACCGGTAATCAAGACCAGCTTTTTTCCCGCATCAAGCCGATGGATGTTATACCGGGCCTGATAGAGAATACCGACCAGTTCGGTTTGCAATTTTTTATCCTGTTGGATCTTATTGACAACCCAATACAGTGCGTCGATAACCGAATTCCCCGTTACGAAGATATGTTTTTCATCGACGCCCTCGGCAAGCAGGTTTTTTTTACTCAAGGGGGTGGGTGCAAAATGATAAGTGGCTATTCGTCCTGTCAATTGGCGGTTGATCTCTTCCGGCCACGGACTGTATATGTTGTGAGTTCTCAGTCCAGCTTCGACATGTCCTACCGGGATCTGTTGGTAAAAAGCAGCCAATGCAGCAGCCATGGAAGTTGTCGTATCTCCATGTACCAAGACGATATCCGGGTGGCACTCTTTCAGAACGTCGCGCATTCCGATCAAAACTTTTGCGGTGACATCATACAAATCTTGCCCTTGTTTCATGATATTCAGATCATAATTGGGTTTGATATCAAAAATATCCAACACCTGATCCAACATTTCACGATGTTGCCCCGTGACACATACTATTGTCTCGAAGTGCTCAGTATCCTTTTGCAAAGCTTTCACCAACGGTGCCATTTTAATCGCTTCTGGACGTGTCCCAAATACAAGCATTATCTTTTTCATAAACTTATTCGTTCAATTTAATCAATCAACAATTTTTCGACTTTATTCCACTCTATCATTTCTTCGGCAGTCATAAGATCAATAAATCTAAAATCCGTAAGCCACTTTCGCATTTTTTTCTCCGCATTTTGTAGACCATAATATGATTTAAAACGTCTTAACAGACTCAAATCTGGAATCTTCGGCTGGCAATAATCCAAATCCCGAGGATGAATGTAACTTAGTAAATATCCATCAGATTCGTTAGTCCATTTTTTTATTAGACCATATGGGAAAAAACGAAAATATCCTCCTCCCGAAAAAATTATATGTTTTCCATATATCGTTTTATATGTTATCGGAAACTCTTTTATTTCTATCCCACCTTTACATATAATAGACGGACCTTTTGCTGAATAGGTTGCCATTCCTCCATGAGCATGATGTGCAGGGAATATTGAACAGTCAATCGTTATTCCTAGTTCATGTAAAATTTCAAAAGCCCATACTTCTGATTCCCGGATAGAGAAACCCGGAGCCCGAAAAGCCTCAACCTTTTGGCCACTAATATCTTCTAACAATTTAATCGATGAGGATACATCTTCCTTAAATTCGGCGACGGACTGCTGCCAAACCAATTGATGATTCATCGTATGGCTTCCTATCTGATATTTAGCAGCAATTTCCCTAACAACATCTGGATAATTTTTTGCAACCCACCCTATTATAAAAAAGGTCGCTTTTGTATTGGTATCCTCCAAAATACGGAAAATACGTTCCATATTTTGATAGATACGCACTTCATAATTCCGCCATTGTGTTTCAGAACGTGTGGAATCATTATCCAAAAGATGGAACCACTCTTCTACATCAATTGTCAAAATATTCATTACCTTACATCATAATTAAGTAACCCAAAATCCCACTTATCAAAATCGAGCATATCTTTATGAATTTCATCATCTTTTATTAGCAAATCACAAGTTAAAGGTAATGATTTCGGTTCAAAGTTTTGTGGAATACAAAGGAAAAGTGTCTGGAATAATTTCAGCGGGCCCACATAGAGAATTAAATCAACTTTATGTTCTTTTAAAATTGAAAATACGCCCTTATATAAGGATAAGAAACTCATCCTTTTTTTTTGCCTAGAATAAATCAAATATGCTGTCCTAACGCCCTGTTCATCTACTATCCGAAAACAATTCATGCAATTTCTATGATGTATCTGCACATAATCATCATGTGAGAAACGGCCTTGGAGAAAGGATTCATCATCTACTATCTCATACTGAAATTTTTTTTGGCTACTCCTACACAACGCACTAAGAACAAAAGATATACTCACAGCTATATATACGTATATCAAAGAACACACATTGAGTAACTTACTTTTACGCATAATATTACCCACTCGGACTGGCATTCCCCAATATTTAATCATTCCAACATCTTGCCATTTTACAACATTCTTCCAATATGAATAAGCTGTTTCATTAGGTACCGCCATTACTGACACAATCCTTTTCTCAATCAATAGTGTCGTTAATCTTTTATACATTCTTCGAAGCGTAAAAGGATCGCTCCGATAATCTTCCAATATAAAAACATCTGCAGCCAAGCCTATTTTTATCAACTCATCTTCATTGTGTCTATACCAATATGGAATAACAGATATATTCCCCACAACCTTATCTTCATGCAATAACAATGCATGATACGATTGCCTGTCGCAAACAGAAAGATATTTATTATTAAAATAATCCTTTGTGAATCCTTTATGAAATATGGCTTCGAAACTTGAGACAAAACTTTCCCATTCACAATAGGACCATTCTTGTGTACTACAAATTTTTATTTCCATCTTTAAATCGTACCTGAATCCACATATACATTCTGGCCTGTAATAGACCTTGAAAGATCCGATAACAAAAATCTAATTGTCGCTGCAACTGACTTCGTCGTTGTAGGGGTTTTCATAGATGTTCGTTTGTATATTCTATTTTTCTGATCCTCTGTCAAAGTTGCACTCATATCCGTCTCCATAAAACCTGCGACCAATATATTTGAACGAATACCTTTTTCTCCCCATTCTCTAGCTGTATTTTTTGAAAATGCTTCTAATGCTCCTTTACTAGACGCATACATAGCCAAACCCTTATACCCCGTATGTACACTTATGGATGAGACATGCACTATACTCCCTTTTACTTGATGCAATAAAAAATGACGAATGACATATTTCGTCACAAACATCGGAGTAAAAACGTTTACTTTATACATATCTAACAAAGGTTCATAATTCAAGTTCGTTACAATATCATCATAAGCGACTGCTGCATTATTTACAAAACCATGTATTGGTGTTTGAATTCCAATGAAGTCTTTAAAAATTCTTGCACGTACATGATCCACATCATTTAAATCATACGACATCCATTTTAACCGAAATGGATACTGATCCATCAAATTTACCAATCCTTGACTTTTAGATCGACTTATTCCATACACAACCGTATCCTCTTCTTCTAATATAGATTTTACAATCTCTAGTCCCAAACCTCTTGAAACACCCGTTATCAATATATTTCTCATAATCTATCCCTCGTAATTTTTCCAGTTCTGGTCACCTCTAATTTATCTACAAATTTAATAATTCTCGGAATTTTAAACTCCTGTAATCTTTGAGACAAATACAACCTAATATCTTTCTCTTTTAATAATACTGATTCCGATACTATATTACAACATATGATGTTACCTAATATGCTGTTTCTTTTCGCATAAACCACTACATCACTTACTCCTGGATAGCTTCTTATCATATCTTCGACTTCATGCGGATTTACTTTATATCCTCCAACATTAATCATTTCATTTTTCCGCGATATAAACTTAAATGTAAATGGACATTCCGAAACAACTGAAATTAAATCACCGGTCGGATACCAATCTCCCTGAAGTTTTATACTGTCAGAAAACCCCACTAAATCCCGATGAATATAGAGTTCACTACCAACTATCTTAAAAAGATTCTCCATTCCCTGTTTTATTTGGAACACATCTCCTTTCGCCGCAAATAATGTTCCTGCTTCCGTTGATGCATAGACATTTATCAACTTTGCATTTGGGAAAGCTGTCAACAAATTGTACTGTGTTCTGGCATCAAATTTTTCTCCACCAGACGTCAACCGCACAACACTACCATAAGATTTTTCAACAGGCAAAAGAAGCCTATAAAAAGTCGGAGTAGCAGAAATATTAGTAATACCATACTCCTCAATTAATGTATATATCTCTTCTCTTGAGTATGAAAATATTCGGATAATCGTATTACAATTCAATAATGCCTGAAAAAAAACTTGTAGGCCAGCCATATGGGTTGGATTATATGCAAACCCCCATATATCATTGATATGGTTTCCCGATTTTTTAACTTGTCGGGTTATTGATGCGAATGTATGGGAAATCCGTTTGGGCAAACCCGTTGTCCCTGATGTAAACAATGTTATTCTCCAATTATGTAGTTGTGTTCCCTTCAATATTCGTTCTAAATCAAAGGAATAATTGGATAAATCAATCTTTTCTTCCGAACGTTCAATCAAAGAACTATCTTCAATCAATTTTTCCACCTCTGATATGGAAAAATCTGAATCCAATAATATAATTTCTTTATCAAGAATTAAAGATAATACTATTCGTTTGAAGATTTCATAATAGGAATGTTCGAAGCAATATTTGTTATAAGAACGTGACTGCTTTATATCCGAATATAAATCCTCATATGATTTGTAGATGTTTTCTCTCTTATCTACAAAGAAAAGCTTTTGCACCATTACATGATTTTTTTTGTTATATCTCCAATAGTCATAACCACCCCATCTTCAAATATATCAACATCATATTCTGCTTCAATCCTTACTGTCAATTCTGCCAAATCCAAAGAATCAAACCCCAAATCATTTCTCAAATTTGTATCCGGATTGATATCATCCACAATGTTTTTACCACGATTTTCCAAAATCGTATTGACAATCTGTAACAAGCGCTCCATAATCTTTTAATATTTATTTAAGTACAAATTAATCCAAAATGGCAATGCCTTAATGTAGCGTTTAATTTTATACGGCTGTTTGAATAGTCTATAAGCTCCTTCTAAGTTATGATCAATCCACCATTGCGGAGCCCGTTTTACATGTCCTGTATACACATCAAAGCTTCCTCCTAACCCCTGGTATATAGCATTATGCCTACGTTGCATCTCCTCCATAAGAAGCTCTTGTTTCGGTGACCCCATTGCAACAAATATCACATCTGGTTTCTTCTTTTCAACATCCTCAATTAATTTCAACCTCTCCTCGTTCGTTCTAATATAACCATCTCTATAACCAACTATTCGAATGCCTTTAAACTCTTGTCTCAATTTAGATACAGTTTCATTAATAACCTCCGGCCTAGCGCCTACCAAATAAAAGCTTTTCTTTTTGTGGTAAGCATCTACTATTTTCAGCCACAATTCACAACCTGGTATTTTACATGAATCTTTATATCCTTTTTTTCTTAGAGCCAACATCGCTCCGACTCCGTCACAATATCCGATATTTCTATTAATGATAGCTCTTGTCTGATCGGTTGCATGCAGAATCTTATCTGCATTTATTGCAACAAGAATACCCTTATGAACATCTATATATTTCAACAACTGTTGTGCTGAATTATAAGGATACACTTTTACTCCATTTAGTGATACCGCCTCCATATTTATCAAATGTTCGCCTCTTCTTTTTATAATACTCACAACTATTCTAATTTGTATATCCCTTTTCAGTTTTTATAACTCAACGATTACTTTTGTTCAAAAAATCTCCTTTACTCCAACTATCGAGACAAATACCATTATACAATGATACAAATATACATACTAATTTCATCTTGTTGGTTCCATGGCCAGCTTAGGTCCACACTCGTGTATCCAAACAATAAATATCTACCCATTTTTATACTATCAATACTTTATCCCTTATTTTAAATACTATACCACACAAAATTCACAGCATTCTCCCAATATACAATAATAAATAGAACAATCAGAGCATCTACAAATAAATAATTATTTTTACGCACTCCTTTTTTTATTCAAAATATTCATCACTCAACTAAATGACCATATTTACCAGTATGGATACCCACTCGAATTACTCGAGCTGGATTTCCTGCGACAATACAATTTGAAGGAACGGACTTAGTTACAACACTCCCTGCTCCAACCACAACTTCATTCCCAATCCGTACACCACACATAATAATTGCATTAACCCCAATAAAACAGTTATCTCCAATATATGTGTTTGTATGTATATGTCTAGCAAAATCATGACTAAAAATAACGGCACCAGAAGCGATGTATGAACTTTTCCCAATATGAATTCCTCTTGGATTTGTTTTATCTAGCCTCGCCCCCAAAGAGATCCTTGCTGTACGCTCAATATCCATGTGATAGATTCTTCTATAAAACAAATGACAGAAGAAAAGTACTAACAAACGAATGGATTCACGAGCTTTAACAATAATCATAATTTAAAGAATTTGACAGATTGTATTAATATTTACATTCAAAAAAACTAAAAATCATTTTATTAATCAACCACTATCACCACATTAACACCTTAAACAAATTCACTTTACAACCCCGATTATTCTTATAACACCAATTTTATATTATAATGTTCGTAAATAATCATATAATTTATCCATAATATAATCTGTATCATATTTTAAAGATGATTTCCTTGCATTACCCGAAATAATATTTTTTTCACTATCTGTAAGATTATAATAACAATCTATCCTATCAATCAGACTAGAGATATCCCCTGTACTAAAAAAAAGACCATTTTTCCTATCCTCAATATAATCGGTAGGTCCATGAGAATCACTTGCTATAACAGGAATACCACAGGCCATTGCTTCAAGTCCGACCAGACCTAAAGATTCCTCTTTCCGAGTAGAAGGAAATATAAAACAATCCATCTGAGAAAATATAGAAGGAAGTTTATCATGTGGAATAGGTCCTATATAATCAACAATATTACTAAGATCCAATTGAGAAATCAGCTCTAACATCTCCTTGGTTTCTCCCCCTCTTCCTGCAATAATACCTCTAATATTTCCATATCTTTGTCTCATATTATTTACTGCATTAAGAAATAAATCCCATCCTTTACCTTTATCTATTCTTGACACAAAACCCAGAACAAACATCTCTCGATCTTTTCGATTATTTAAAGGAGAAAACAAAGTTGTATTAACTCCTCCAGATGGAGAAACAAATATTTTTCCCGCAGGATAATCTGGCAAGAACTTAATTATTTCTTTTTTAAAATAATTTGAAGGAGAAACTATGGATATAGCCTGATTCAATATAGGTTTTGACAGTTTGCGAAGATACGACGCCTTTCCTCCTCCTAACAAATCTGCACCGTGTGTATTGAAAACCAATGGAAGTTTTTTAAAAATCGATACAAATTTTATCGGAATAATAGGATAAGTAATAGTATGAACATATATTAAATCATATCGGAAAAACAATAACACAAACAGACTCCTAAAATAAAAAATAAAATATTTATACACTTTCCCTATAACATTTTTACTTCTACCTTTAATAGCGATTAATTCTGTTTTCCCTGATCGATTCTTCTTTACAATTGAATCCATAAACTCTTTAACAAAAGTTCCATAAACAGGATCTTTTGTTGAAGGATACATATTAGAGATTACAAGTATCTTCATTATCATCTAAATATTAAATTAATATCGGTAAATTTTTCCCAAAACAAAACTGATAACGAATACAATCTGTATGATTACCAGCATCAGCATATATTTGTACGAGAAGATGCATTACAAATAAAAGAACAAACACAGCCCCCACCAAATCACCATTCTTTGTTTTATGTATTTTAAACAAATAGAAAAGAAAAAAAGAACCAACAATCACTCTAAATATATGAAAATAAGCAGTTACACGACTAAGCACCAAACTACTCATAAATAAAGGTTCAATAACAAAAAAAATAACATACATAATATATACAAAGCCAAATTTTTTTGACGGAAATACACTGTGTAATTTTTTTGACGAGAATATCAAACAAATATCAACAATAAGCATAAGGATCCTCCTTACTCCAAAATTCATTTCACGTCCTTCAAGACTATTTAAAGTATTTGCATCAAACCGATCATATCCAATAGCAGCGGAAATAATATCTACATACTTTAATAAATATTCCCATATGGACATTTGAGACAAAAATAAGGCTGCAAAAAATAGGGACAATTGAAGCCAACGTGGAATAAAGAATTTTTCTAGATTAAAAAAATACAACAAACAGAATGGCAGCAAAAACACAGCACTTGTATGTATAAATGATAATAATAATATCATACATATATACAATAGCACTCTACGTCTTTCTATTGTTAAAGAAACTACAAATAAGAAAGCTGTACATACCAAAGCTTGTCTCATTCCGTTCATCCAAAAGAAATAATCTCCGCCACACATTATCAAAACCAACAAATATGGTAAGATATATAATTCTTTACGAAATGAATTTACACAAAAGAATAATTGCATAAAGGCGACAAGTCCAAAATATATCGTAAAATGAGCACCTAATTCAGCCAAAAAAAGTTGCAAGTACACATACCCAATCTCCATATCCTCCCTATCGAGACTACCATACTTACATATTGATGAATAATCTTCGAGATAACTTAAATGATCTATACCGACATCCCATCTAACAGCGGAAAAAAAAGTAAACACTATTACCCCAATCCATATACTCCAATTATATAACGGGGTAACATTGGCTGTAATTCTATTATTAATTGACAACACTCGTATTTGAAAGGTCTGATATAGTGTGACAATCATAAAACCATACACCAAGATGCTTTGTAACATAGCCTCATTTCTTAATCTTATAATACAGAATACGCAACAATCTATAGATTTTATACTTAATATATATCACACTTGGTATTATAAAAAAAATCTCGCTATCAAAATTAGACATTTTACTCAAAGAATTGATTCTTTTGATTGTCTTTTGAGCGACATATGTAAAACTCTTATCTCGTTCATCACACATTGAATACATCATAAAAAAACTATCTACGAACAAGTTATACATATATTTAATCACACTATGCCGCACATTGATATTATTAATATTAATATATTCAATTATATTTTGAAATGCTAACAAATCATCAATACAATGCTCTAACGAGCGTTTTGTATTCGTAGCTGAATTTTCGTTATATGTATATATATAACAAATATTATTCACTAGTTGTATATTACTTTTTGTATGAAGTAGAACCTGTATTATAAATTGACGATCTTCTGAATACTTCAGGTTTTCATTGAAACGGATACTACCGACTAATGATTTCGCAAAAAAATATGAAACAGAACATGAACTGAAATATTCTTTTGTAAAAAATCGTTCAAGCGGAACTAATTTCGGCTGTTTAAATTCAAAGCAATTATATAGGCTTTTATCCGAAGTTTCTTTTTTAAACCCAAAATGAATAACCTCTGTACCTTGCTCCACAAAATTTAATGTCGCTAAATATCCATTTTCTATATAATCATCAGAGTCTACAAATGCAATCCATTCACCCCAAGCATTATCAAGACCAACGTTCCGAGCTGAGCTTACACCTCCATTCTTCTTATGAAATACTCTAATACGGCTATCTTTTCTAGCATATCCGTCACAGATTTCTCCACTTTTATCTGGACTTCCATCATCTATCAAAAGAAGTTCAAAATCTTTGAATGTCTGAGCCAAAATGCTATCTACGCAGCGACATAGATACGCCTCAGCTTTATAAACAGGAACTATTACTGATATTTTTGGATTCAACATAATTATTCAACGCATTACTTAAAAAATCATATGCTTTTTCTTTTGCTACTTTTCTACTTAAATTTATTCTTTCATAATCAATAGACGCTGTCACTAAAACATCAAGATCATCTTTGCTATCCGAAAAAATAAGCCTATTCTCCAGATTAAACATTTTCAATAAAGATGTAAAGCGGCTTAATCCTCTTTTTTGGTTGGCAATAGCAATAAATGGTTTGTTGAATATTATCGAAAACACGGTCCCATGAAAAGAGTCTGTTATAATAAAATCAGCATCTTCAAAACCTTTCAACCATTCTGTAACAGATGGGAAAATACACTTTTTTAGTCCTTTCGATCCGACCTCTCTAAATTTACATTCTGGCATAACAGAGAAAGGCAGCAAATTCAACTTTGACGAAACATATTGCACAATCTGCTGTTTTTCAAAAGTCGTATCCAGAATATATATCATCAACTTCCCCTTATGTTTTTTTTCGTGCTCCTTACGAACTATCTTTAAATAATCTTCCTTATCAAGAAGCATTGTCGGATCAAGTAAATGTACAGAATTAACGCCTAAATAATCCTTACATAATATCACTCCAGAATCTTCCCTTACAGAAATTGCATCAAACATTTGAACCAATCTAGAACATTCTCGTGTATCTTTCGGGGAGAACTCCCACTCATCTGTGCCAAATGATGCTGCATAAGCTAACCGTTTCACATCTTTTCCTTCCGTGAAATCAAGAAAATAGTTCCTCAATCCATACGAATAACGGGGGCGCCACACTTGATCACTTCCTACAATATACGCTTCAAATCCATATTTTTCCAACACAATTTTTTGTTGTGAAAACACCGGCTCTGTTGTCGTAATATATTTCTTTATAAAAGAATCTGTATATTGTGATATTACTTTTCGTTCTTTTGAGTTTGGATAATAAATATGACGTATTGGCCCCAGAACAATCTTTGTAAAATATTTTACATTCTGAAAAAGACTTTTCTTATTCTCTTTACGGTCTTCAGTCCACACCTCGTGGCCCATTCGTTTCAAAACAGTTTGCAAAGCATAAGCTTGAAGCAAGCCTCCATAATTATGACCTAGAGGTTGGGTCAATATACAAATCCGCATAACGATACTTAATGGCTTTTCAATATCTTTTTGACAATCTTTTTTCCTGTTTCTCCCAATGCAGCTTTTGCCGTCTTCTTGAGTACTGAAACAACAGAATAATTTATATTATTCATTATTTTAATGGCTTCACTCTCATCATTGCTGTCAGTAAATACTTCGAAAATCATCGGACGATCTGTCAATTTCAACTCGACAAACCGATCTAACCCATGTAAATACTCATCTTTTGTACTCGCGGTCAAATATTCGAATCCCAAATCTTCTGCATAATGTTTAACTAAAGTAGGTGATTGATTTCCAAAATGGCCGGCTGCTGCAATAAAACGATCTGCGTCATTCCCAAATGCAGCACCAGGATGCATATAATTCCGAAATTCGGTTCCCCTTCCATTGTTTACTAACAGAATTCGAACATTTCTTCCCACATGACGATTAGCAAGAACATTCATATCATAAAAGAATGCTAAATCTCCTACCACCCCAAAATAAAGACGATCAGAATGCGCCAATGATGCTCCAATAAGAGCAGAAACGCATCCATCTATTCCAAAACCTCCTGTATCGGAATAGCCATAAACATCATTCGGTATCTCAAAATAATTCCAACTTCGTAACGTATTAAGAATTCCTAAATGTAAAACGCTACCATGAGGCAAACGATGTGCGGTTTGAGATGCAATCCAAACATTCGAAAAGGGAAGCGAATCGGGTATTTTTGCACGAATAGACAGTAACTCATCATTACACATCTTCCAATATGAATCTCTCGGCTCAGTAGATGGATCAATATAATGTTCAAAAAAAACAGATTCTGACATCTCGAACACATAAGTTAGCTTCCGATATGTATCTCTTAACTCGCCATCAAGACTAACACGCCATACTGCATGTGGCCGCATTGAAATATACCCTCCGGAAACCTCTCCTATATGAATCAACAGATCTATATCCAACAAGGAAGACATTGCTTTTTCTTGTGAAGACAAAATCGGAACAAGAACTTTATATTTACCATTGTAACCACTCGTATGATCACACAAAACCACTGCATCATATGTCGCACAGAAATTATCCAGCAAGGAGGTATCACTCTTTGAAAATTTGACGTGTGATCCTATAAAAATCGCAACTCTACCTTGCGGTATTTGAGGAAATTCGTCTTGAAGACACACCCTTTTTATCAACCGAGCTATAGGCAATTCTTTAACCGAATAATCCCTGCTATACGTCGTAGCCAGATTCAAATGTACAGGCCCCCCTCCCCTATGGCGCAATTCAAGCAGGGCTCGATTAATTTTTACAGTATTACTCCATTCATCATTCTCATCTCGCGTCACAGGAACATATTCACTTAATAACGCTATATCATTCTGTATTGAACTACGGTCTATCACTTGAGGAATATAATGCCCGACTTTACTTACATCCTGTGTACTAGTCACTGCCAGTACCGGCAATTTGCGATAGAAAGCTTCTGTCAATCCCGAAACATAATTTCGAGACGCCGTAGCCCCAGTACATGTCAGGACCACAGGCTCTCCGGATTCCGCAGCCAAACCACACGCCAAATATGCAGCACTACGCTCATCGACACTGGAATACATTTCGAAAAAACCATCCTGCTGTAAACTTGCTACAAACGACAAATTTGTCGTTCCTGGCGATGCAATTATCTTCTTTATATTATATTGTTTAAGCAATGAGATTAGCAATTGCACACTACGCTCATTAGTATAATATTTTCCTTCCATATGTATTTATCTCAGAATGAATAATCCATATCTTCATATGTAATAAGCCCTGCACCTCCTGTCATATAAACGATATCCCCAACAATAGTTTTCCCCATAGTACTTGTCAAAATCACAGCCATATTCGCAATCTCTTCAGGCAATGCATAACGTCCTATCGGATTTCCATTGTTCGTTATATTCTCCGTATCATCTCCCAACAACATTGGTGTAGCCGTTGGACCGGGTGCAAGTCCATTTACTGTAATTCCATAAGGAGATAATGCCTTTGCCAACCCCAGAGTCAAACCACGTATTCCCCACTTAGACAATGTATAAGCAGAAATAGCCGGACGTAATGCAGAAGATGAAGCAATATTAAGAATATTTCCTTCAACATGGTTATCTTTCATATATCTTCCGACCAATTGAGATAAGAAGAAAGCTCCTTTTAAATTAGTATTTATAACCTTGTCAAAATCTTTTTCTTGTGCATTAGAAATATTTGCGCCTAAAATCCCCGCATTATTCACTAGAATATCAATACAATCCCGTTTCGCCGACTTCACTAAATTTAGAGCCTGTTCAAAACAATTTTTAAATGAAGAAACAGAAGTGTTATCCATGGCAACACCAAACACCCGATTATCATACACGTGATCTTCATTCAGTCTATCACACGTTTGTTGCACTTTTACATTATCTCTACCTGTAATAATAACTGTTGCTCCGCTCCGTAAAAACGCTTGAGCTATACAATACCCTATTCCACTAGTTCCTCCTGTTATAAATGCCGTACGATCTTTTAAAAGTTCATTTGGCGCAAGATTCACAATCTGTATCTTGAATTTTTTCGCAGGAATACTATTAAGAGTAAACTTAATCGCGGATTTGATTTTACTTTTAAATGACATCTTTCAAGAATTTGGACTCCATATTTATCAATTACGAGATATAACAGGTTTCAATACCTTTTTTAACGGTTCTACAAAAAGATTCCGCTCGTATTCATTCATTGAAAAAAACCATATACATGGCAAATAAACAACACAAAACAGCATTGCGACCATAATAAAATTTCTCATTCGCGACATATCTATATCAGTCAACGAAAGCAATAATCCACACAAAACACACAACAAAATAGGAGCAATACTCATTTTGCTAATTTCAAGCCAAAATAGTTTAATATCGATATGCTGTTTTTTCTGATAATATACATTCATAATAACATGCTGCACAATAATAGCAAACGATGTGGCTGCAGCACAACCGACTCCTCCCCATATCATCGCAGCAGGAATAGACAGAAATAAACTTCCCACCGACACCACCAAATATAATACTGACCGAAATTTCATCTCATTCCGTGCCATAAGAATCGTTATACCCATATTTTGAATCAAAGCCACTAACGTAACAACAAAAAACATCAACGAAATTACGTATGTATCTTCATATCCTTCGCCTGCCCAAAATCGAATAAACTGACGACCAAATAGGATAAATGCACTTAATATGAACGCCATGATAATATATTGAATGCGCCCTATTTTAACAAAAAGATCCGATATCTCCTTGTCAGACTTTTGTTTAGTAACCAATGTCGTAACACGAGGTAAGAAAACGCCTGTAATCGCTGATGAAAACGCCATATACATATGTTCCAATTGAACAGCTAAAGCATATACTGCCACTGCCGTCGTTCCCACCACAGCACCCAAAACGAACTGTCCCGTACTCCAATATACACGATCCATTATCACATTTAGAAATATCCATATCGAATAAACCGTCACTTCTTTTAAAAAATCCCATTTAAAACGTCTAAAACGAAGTTTTACATCAAGTTTCCGATAGCAATAAATACAATTTATAATAAGCGTCGCAACATTGAATAGCGTCGTAACTACAACCAAAGCTATTACTTTATAACCCATTAATAACAGTACAATCATCACTAATGGATTAAGTATTGTCCGAACTATATTGACTAATTTCTGAAATACAAAATTTTCATAAGCTGTAATTATAGACCCCCAAATACTCATGGGGAACGTAAACGCCAAATTAAAAGCCATTAAAATGAGAATAATTCTCATTTTCAGAACTTCGTCCTCAGTCATTTTCGCTGAAAAAATAGCATCTGTATTGAATGCTAACACCATAGCAAGTATAAATGCAATTAGACTTATACCCAAATACAACAGAAAGAACATTCCGAACATCTCGTATTGTTCTTCTTTTCGATCTTCGGCCCGAAATTTAGCTGTATAACGTATAATTGCATTTCCAAACCCTAAATCAAGTACAGTCAAATAAGCAATTACTGATGCAGCCAACGAATAAAGCCCATATTCAGACTGCCCTAACATTCTAAGCAAAAACGGTGTATATAACAGCCCGATCAAAGTATTTAAACCGATCAGTACATACGATAAAACTGTTCCTGCTTTCAATTGATTAATTGCCATTATATTTCGAATTTTATATCAGTCGACCGAACATTTCTTCGAAATGCAATTTTTTTTTACAAAAAACTCATCTGAATCCCAAATATTTTACAGAAACCAATGGCATCATTTTTTTTACAATTAATATTCCTATAGACGTAATTACAATAACGCAAAGCCACTTAACACCCCATGACAATTCTACAGGTATAACATGTGATATAAAAATGATTACATAACAATGGATTAAATATATTCCGTACGAAATTCCGCCAATTTTTTGAAAAATTTGTAAGCATCTTGATTTTCGTTCATACCAAAGCTCTAATCGTTTAGAAAACAACAGAACTATGACTGCTGCCGAATATGGTAAAAATGAAATTTTGTTACCGTAACCCACACCATGGAAGCCTATCAAAAATTTTGTTTCCAGATATTCCAACAACAATCCTATAATACAAAAGAACACGGGCCATACAAGACTATAATTCCGGTCCTTTTGCCCTAAATACATACCTAATATAAAATAAAAACACAATAATGGGAAAGGACCTGCATATACAGTCAATGGAATTGGATAGTTTTTAATCGCTAAAAGATATGTCGTCAATACGGCCGAAACTAAAGAAATGACCAATGAGATTATCAACATATGCGATATATTACGTCTTTTTAAATAAGGTAAAAAAATATATAATTGAATAATTAATATAACAAAATAATAAACACTGAAACCACAAAGAAACAATCTCACCACATTCGTAATAAGATTTTGCTCTTGATTAATCAACGCAAATAGAAATAATGGTAACGACCAAATAAAACAAGGTATATATATTGCAGGTATCTGTTTCTTCCAAAAAACTATTCTATCACTGTTGACATCAAACTGTTTCTGGCCTAAAAAAAAACCAGAGATTGCAAGAAATAAAGGGACTGCACAATTAATCATTTGACGAATTACAATCTCCATATTTCCACTTATACTGCCGAATGTACTTTGGGGAAAAGTATGTATTCCAACAACCATAAGCACTGCTACCCCCCTTAAAAAATCAAAATATGTTATCCTTTTTGTCATTTTTTATTTTACTGAACAACGTCTTTATAAATACCGCAAAAATCCAAAATTACTTTGCTTTCATCCAACGGCAATGTCTTAAAAGGATCATGTGCGACAAGGAAAACTACAATATCAGCTCGACTGTATGCCTCTTGATAATCAGTTAATTTAAACACCTGATGTTCTTTAATATTTGGCTCCACGATTAAAATATCCGCATTGTTACAACCTTGCATCACTTTAGACACAATATATTTGGCAGGGCTTTCCCGCAAATCATCTATATTTGGTTTAAATGCCAATCCCATCATTGCCACTTTCGGTTTACGATGAGTCTTCAACTCAAACTGCAACATCGCATTCTTCACCTTTTCCACACACCAGAATGATTTGTAATTATTTATTCCTCTTGATGTTGCAATCAATTTTGATTCTGCAGGAAAATCCGCTGTAATAAAATATGGATCGACCGCTATACAATGTCCTCCGACACCACATCCCGGTTGCAGTATATTTACACGTGGATGCTTGTTTGCAAGTCGAATAAGTTCCCAGACGTTTATACCTGCTTTATCACAAATAATAGAAAGTTCATTTGCAAAGGCAATCTGCACATCTCGACTCGAGTTCTCCGTCAATTTGCACATTTCTGCCGTACGTGCATTGGTTTTATGTAATGTACCCTGCACAAACTGCGAATAAAATTCAATAGCCTTATCCGTAGACTCAGAGTTTATTCCTCCAATCACGCGATCATTATGTACAAGTTCATAAATGACATTTCCCGGCAAGACTCGCTCTGGACAATAAGCAATATAGAGCTTATCTTTCAATTCTGGACGCTCTGCATAAATAATTTCGGTCATTGCCTCTGTTGTTCCGACCGGAGATGTAGACTCTATAACAAACAGATCTCCGGGCTTCAAATACGGTATTACTGAACGAGTTGCTGCTTCCACATATGAAACATCAGGTTCATGATCGCCTTTAAATGGCGTCGGTACTACTATAAAATAAGCATCACTTTCTTCCGGTGTGGTTTTTGCATACAACATTCCGTTTTGCACAACCTCGCGCAACAGATCTTCCATGCCTGGCTCAATAATATGCAATTCCCCGGCATTTGTTTTTGCAACAACCTGCTCATTTATATCGACTCCTACAATCTGAATTCCATGTTTGGCGGCAATAATAGATGTGGGTAATCCGATGTACCCCAACCCCATAAAACAAGCTTTCATATTTAGTTATTTGATTCTATTTATAATCTATCATAATATACCAGCTTTCTTCCATCTCTTCTATGTTAGGTATTGTTTTAAGGGACAATATCTAAACTTACTTTTCAACAAGCTGCTATTAGACGGCAAAGTTACGTAATTATTTTCTTTTTCTACAAAGGGCAAACTATCCACATATAAAATACTGCAAAGAAGAAATTAAACCTGTTGAATAACATTACAAGAGCTTACCTACTAAGAATTATGCTTCATTTTCAATTTGTATCCTTTTCCTGTCTTTTCAAGAACCCCTTGTCGCACCAGTTGAGCGATTGCGCGAGATAAGGACGGACGTGTGACCCCAAGAATAAATGCGGTCTGCTGAAGATTCTGAATCGAACCGTTATTTTCAAGATAGCCGATCAATCGAGAGGATAACGTCTGCAGAGCAAATTGCTCCAGTTTACGGCTCAAAAAGAGGCTATGATCCGAAAGTACCGCCAAAAAATTGTGTAGAATCGCCCGATCCTGTTCAATAAGCGACAATACACAGGCTTTATTAATAATCCACAATTTACAGTCCGAATGGGCAATCATAGTGATAGGCAAAATATTCTCTGTACCAAAAAGAAATGCAGAAGCCAAAACATCCGGTGCCGATAGGGTATCGAGCGTGAACTCACGTCCTTCATCACTGATCATCCGAGCATAAACACTTCCTTCACACAAAACATACAGCGAACGGCAAACGCTGTTCTGCATGGCAATAAACTCCCCCTTACGATAGGAGCTGAAACGACTGGGATACTTTTCGAGTATACCGTCCACTACCGTCTGATCACAACCCCGAAAAAGAAGCGTATCATAAATTCTTCTATCCATAAAACACTATTTTACAACAAAATAGCGGAATACGTAACAAATGTTACACCAAATCGTATTTCGCCTTTATACTTTTGCGCACAAATGAATAATAGACAAATTCCAATATGACTATTGGGAACCGACAAGTACAAATATACAAAACATCGAAACCAATGAACAGAATTGTGTATGTTTTATCGCTCTGCCTCATTATCTTGAGCTCTTGTCGTTCGGACACATGGATGGAACCCGTTTCTCCGGACAGTGCAAGACAAGGTATCGCCTTCAAACTGCGATACGAAGAGTTCGAGGAGGCGAGCAACCGATCTGCTTCGCTTCTCGACACAGACTATGATCGTGTAGAGTTCTGCATCGTCGATGAAAGTGGAGACGTAGTAGACGGAATCAAAGGTCTTTATGATTCGTCCCGTTCCGAGATACGAATCGAAGGACTACGTGAAGGCAATTACCGACTTTTGATCTTGGGAATCGTGGGAGACGAAACTGCCGATGGTGTCACAATCACGCCGATACGACACATCGACGAAACTTGGTTACAGTTTCCAGCCGACCTGCACAAACCGCTCGAAGCAGAATATTTCTACTCACAGACACCTTTTTCGGTTGTCCGGAGCTCCGGTCCCTCTGGAGACGAGCTGACCGCTCAGCTCGAAGAAGAGGTCGTACAACGCCGGATCATCGGACGCACGGATTTCTCGTTTACATTCAACAATCCGTATGTCGAGAGTGCCCTTTCGACCCGGAATGTCATCCTGCACGCGCCCCGTTTCCTGACCGATTTTTCCGGATCCGGATCATTTTCGGGAGAAACAGACGGAACGGATGTCTCGATGGATCTCCTCTCGACCTGCTCTTACCTGTTTCCTCCCACCACCGAAGGAAACCCTTTAGGCGGAGAGATCGAACTGACCACCCGCAACTATCGCGGAGAGACGGTACGCCGTACGTACGACTTCACGTTGCGGGAGATCACACCGAACCGTATCGGAAAGATCCACACGACACTCATACATCCGGATGATCCCTCCGGCACGGCGTTCATTACCGAACAGGTGCTCAAAACGGCCGACTTGAGCTATATCCTGCAAGACGACGAGCCGCACTCCATCTACACGAACTCCTCGTTGCGCTCATTCAACACGTCTGCACCGCTTCAGGTATCCATCACGGAAGAGGGACAACTTCACGTCCGGTTCTACTCTCCGCGCGATCTGAGCGATGTGCTGATTCAGGCTCTGATTCCTTCGGTAAGCAGTGAGTATATCGATCTGGCCTATTTTGACCGTATTCCCGCATTTGCCGATTTTTACGGCGAGCTGCGCTCCGTGCAACACAAAACTTTTTTCCGCTCGGAGTCGGGACGCATCGTCGAGACCGGTCCGATTCTCCTCTCCGAGCTGACAGCTGCAACTTTCCGCATCACCTCGAACGATCCCTTCTGGAGTAAGCTCGAAGCCATCGAACATGGGTGGAACATAAGTTTCTCTCTTTACGGAGGGAATCCTGAACTTCCGGACGGAGGCCCGGTAGGCAACTGGATGGGAATCCGACCGGTACACTGTCGGGAAGCCGTAGCCCTGTTCCTGAACTTCACCTACATGATCGACATGCCCGAACATGAAGAGATTCTCCGTACGAACGTTGACCGTCTCTACGGCAACGGAGGTCCAACAGACAAAGTTTCCGTCGAGACAGTCCTGCAACAGATGCGACAACGTCGGACTTTACAGGTCGGATTGGTCTATCCGGGTAACGGTGTCATTGGACTCGGGGGTGGAAATGTATTCGGAGCCTACCAGCAGGCTTGGTTCCAACACTATTTCAACACCTACTCCTGCGAGATTCTTTTCCATGAGTTGGGACACGTCATGGGATACAACCACAGCAGCTCATTCACCTATGGGCCGTGGGCACAGGAGCTGATGAATCGCTTCTATGTCGAACACATCACCGAAATGCCCATCGATTCGCCATCTTACCTGAAAAGCGAACAGAATCCTAATAAATACTAAAAAACCGACGACAATGAACTATCTGAAATATTTGAATATCGTATTTTGCGGCATACTTCTCCTGTCGGGATGCCATAAATCTCCGGAGAGCGACCTGCCGACACCCGATGCGGGAACGATCTCTGTCCGCTTTATCCCTGAAGAACCGGCTACCAAATCCTTCACTCTATCCAAAACAGCACAGGGAGAGACGAATGATCAAGCAATCGGACAGGTCATCGGATACCGTTTTACACAAGGCTTATTCCGTGAATCGATTATTGGCGAACCGTCCGGAACGGATGGAGTCTACACGTTTCATCCGAGCTCACGTTTGGGAGAGATCTACTTTATTGCAAACGGACCTTCGGAGATGTCCAGCGAACTGCAACCGGATGTATCCACACAGGATGAATTTCTGGAACTTTACGCCACGGACGAAGAGATGACCGCATCGGGATTCACGATGACCGGGAAGGCCTCCTTGGACGAGCTCACCTCAACACCAGTGACCATTCGGCTTCGCCGTACGGTTGCCCGCATCGACCTTGTAGTACAAGAGCGAGGAGTAGCCGTCCACGAGGTAACCATACGGGGCATTGCGGATCGTGGATACCTCAACGAACGTAACAACGTGAGCAATCCGGCGGCATCGGAGAGAACGGACTTCCTCAAAGAGTACGCCGACACTCCGTTGACAAACTCCCGGGAAACGCTGTTGTACCTCTGTGAACAGACGGGAGACGTCTTGAGCGTGGAGGTGATCGCCGACATCGATGGAGGCTTGCACCGGATGACCGCAACTTTCCCCTCGGAGATCCTTCGCAACCGGATATACACCATACAGGTGCATGGGAACGGAGCCTCCGCCTCTCTCTCCGTTGTCGCCGACAATTGGGAAGAGGGTGATTCAGTAGAGTCTTCTCCCGACCTCAAAGGAGTGATCGACGTCGAAGCTTCGGTCCTTCCCGAATCGGTTCGGATCAATTCATCCTGCGATTCGGTTTATATCTCTTCCCAAGTAGTAGAATTTCAGTTGGTACTGCGGGCTGAAGCCGAATCGGATGTAGCGATAGAGGGTACCGTACGGGGCGTAACGACACAGGTTGAGACACTGACCAAGTCCCTGCAACCGGTCGCTGCCGTTTCAGTAGCAAGCGATCGACGGCTTCCCGGAGAGAAACAGGCCTACCTCTACCTGAACCTTCACCGCGACGGACTCTACTCCGGACGCATCGTGCTGGTCTTCGAACCGAATCCGGTTGTCATTACCGGAGCGATCACCTTCGATGAAAACGGCATCTGCGATTTTGGGAAATACGTCGACGGAGAACTGGGCCGGATGAAACTTCCGGAGGGGAAAACCGCCCGTTTAGAGTTCGACTCGGGAGAGGATGCATGGATGAAACTTGTCGACGATCAGGGCGAACTGCGCATCCTCGGAGGCTGGAAACCCAACGATCCGAAAGCCGACGGACGAACCCAAGAGGGACGAATCATCATTGCGGATGCCGACGGATCGAACTCGGAAAGTTACTCTCTCCGTAGGCGTAACTGGGGTCTTCCGGTGGTCGAGATCGACGGTACATGGTGGTGTAAATACAACCTCCGGGGAAGCGTCAAAAAGTTCGAAGACCAGATTTCGATTCAGGCCGATCCTGCTTCGGACCGTGAACTGGCCGATTACCTGAACACGTGCGACGAGGACGAATTGCTTCGATTAATGGGAGATCAATATCAGGGAGGTACACAACAGGGACTACCGTTAGGGTACGATGGAACCGCTTTTCTGTACGAAGGGATGCGCTCTTCAGGCGGAAACTTCGGCACTCTGGACCCCACCCTCATGGCTCCCGACGGGTATCAGATTCCGGACTACAACGACTACGCCTTTTTCAGTGCCAACAACAATTTCAACCTCGGAGGAGTCGGTTCCCGAAGCTATAAGAATGCAGCGGGACAGGAGATTACCGTACGGATTATCGAACGGGATGTCACTTTCTTGGGACAACATTACGGGAACGTATCGTTTTATGAATTTCAAACCGAAACAGGATACTGGGTTCTATACGGTCTCGGACACCAGTGGAACACCACACCCGGCAACATTTCGACCAAGATGCTGTTGCTCGCGACCTACGGCAACAGTGCAAACTGCTGGGTGATGGAGGGCTATGCCCAGAGCGACCGTCCCAACCAAAACTGGTTGAAATTCATGAACCAGAACTCAACCAAAACCCGAACGATCCGCTGCATCAAGAGTCCGGTAGAGTATATTTATTAACTAAGTCCGCTTTCTGAACCATGAAAAAGATCAATAAAATGAGTATAAAGATTCGTGCAATAATAACCTGCGGAATAGTTCTCCTTGCAGGCATGAACTCCTGTTCGAAATCGGAGTCCACTACGGAACCGCCCCACATACCGCCCTCCGATTCAAGCACATTCGTCACCCTTCAGACGACCGACTACGAGGTTGCCGGCGAGGAGATCGCCGGGGAGAACGAACTGCAAGAGCTCCGGGCCTACCGGTTCGAGAACGGACATCTGGTCCAAATTCTCGACCGTCCGACCACCGGCTCCGAGGGCTATGGGTTCCGACTCGATCGCCCGGTCGGCACGCTCTACGTCGTATCGAACACAAACGACATCTCCGCCCTCAACAACCTGCAAGGCTCCGGGATTTCCGAGCAGGAGTGGCTTAAACTTACGACCGGCACGAAGGAGGGGCTACCGATCCGATTCTTCTCCGGCAGTACCTCCCTTTCGGGAAGCTTGTCCAAAGTGGTCAAAATGACCCGCGGATTTGCCCGCTTCGATCTACAGATCCGCACTTCGGGAGAGACAGCAATCGAATCTCTCACTTTGGGAAACTGTACGCTCTCAACCCCTCTCTTTGCCGATACTGATTCGGGCTCCACGGCTCCCCAATCGGGTAATCTGACGATCCAGCCCGACAAGCCGTACACCCAGGACACTCCGGGCTTCGCGTACGTTTACGAACAGACGGACACCGAGGCAACGCTTTTTGCCGAAGCGATCATCGATGGAGAACGGACCCACCTCGAAACAAAACTTCCGGAAATCATCCGAAGAAACTGCATATATGTCGTAAGCGTAACGAAAGAGGAGTCCGACGCGGCTGTTCAACTGACTGTCGAAGCATGGCAGGAGGGCGACCAGATCGGAATGCACCCCTGTTTGGACGGCACCATCACGGTGGATACCGACCGGTCGGAGCTCCCCGAAACCGTTACCGTTACCGACAGCGGAACAAAGCTGATTCTACCGCACAACCTTACAGACTTTCTTTTGGCTTTAGATTGCGACGATGAGCTGGAGCTTCTTCCACCCGACAACGACGATTTGACCATCGAGCCACTGGGCTCCGTACAGGAGACGTATGCCGTAAATCTGTTTCGGATCCAGAAGCCGCTGTTCGCACCCGGGATGCCCACCCGAACGGTTGAGCTCAAATTCCGACGGAAAGGGTTAAACAACGTCTATCCCGAAGACCGAATTTTGGTCACCCTTTCGGCCAATCCTGTCGATCTCGAAGGGGAAATCTCCTTCGACACGAAGAGCTACTCTTTCGACTTCGATCGCTACGTCGACAATGAGCTGGGACGTTTCACCGTGCCGTCCAACAAAAAACTCACGGTAGAGTTCGAGGCCGGTGAAGATCCGTGGATCAAACTCGCTCCCAGTGACGAAGACAGTCACACACTCCGCGTACTGGGCGGATGGAAGCCGAACGATCCGACAGCCGACGGCCGGATTCAACGGGCCACACTCGTCATCTGCAATGCAACCGACGGTTCTGAACGGGAAGAGTATCAGATCTCTCGACGCAATTACGGTCTGCCGGTCACATGGTTCCATGGTGTCTGGTGGTGCAAATACAACGCTCGGGGCAACTCCAAAAGTTTCGACGATCAGATTCTCTGCGCCTCCGATCCAGCAGTTGCTGCGGGTAAAAGCGTTCTCGACTACCTCCGGGACTGCTCGCCCGAGGAGTTCTACGATCTGTGGGGTTGGGCCTACCAAGGCGATAGCGGAATCGGCCTGCGGGTGGTCGAACAGAACGACACAGTCGTGATGGAGGGCTTCTCATCATCCGTTTCTGCCCACATCAACAAGCTTCCGGCCGACGCCTTGGCTCCCGACGGATATGAACTTCCCTCGATGGAGGAGTTCAACCGGATGTTCGACGCAACCGACTATGTCTGGATGATGTGGAGTGGCTCTCACCTGCTGCGAAACCCGTGGGAAGGGCACAGCAAGGTCATCCGGGAGCAACGTCGCCGCAACGACCTAAGTGTTGGCACAGTACAGACTCCCGACCTGATCTACATCGGCATGTCGAGTCCCGACTTTCCGGACTTCGAACCGGTCACTTGGTACGGTCCCGGAGCCCAATGGAATGCGGACGGCATAAAACACGCCAACCACTACAACAACATCTTGTTTGCAGTACATTCACCGGAAGGCACGGGATGGTACATGGCCGGCAACATGTCTGCTCTCCACCTGCAGAAAAACGGTGCGGGAAATAAAGATACCCGTATCCTTCGTTTCAAAAAATCGCCAGTAGAGTATATATATGGAGAATAAAACTCCCTTGATCTTTAGCTATAAGGGCGAACCATTCGACACCGGACAGGTTCGCCCTTCATTTCACTTCCTGTGAAACAACCATTAAAACCAGAAAAGATTCACGTCCGATCTGGATGTCGATATCTTACGACATATACATTACGATATGTACAGGGCGTTTGCTGCGTACACTTTTTGAACACCGAGTTAAAATGCGACAAATTGCGAAATCCGCATTCGTAAGCTATTTCTGAAATCGGTTTATTCGTATTAGCCATCAATGTACAGGCATAGGCTACACGCAACTCGTTCAAAAACGTCACAATGGTTTTTCCCGTAATACTTTTAAAACGACGGCAAAGAGCGGATCGATTCATGCATACGTTTTGAGCCAAGATATCAAGCGATATCGGCTGTTGATAATGAGTATTCAAATAAGAAATAACCTTCGAACATACCGGATGTAAATTTTCTGAATGATGCTGAAATCGGGATGATGCCAAAAACATATATTTGGATCGTCCCAAAAGGTCCAAAATCCGATATAACGTCAGAACCTTTTCAATGCCTTCTGCTTCCGCCATCGATCGAATCAATCCGATTATTTCATCGCGATCCTGAATCTGAAAACCGATTCCTCGATCGGCATCCTTCAACACTTTGTTAACCGTCCGAAACTCGGGCATCCGTTCATACTGTTCCGGTAAAATATGCTCGCCAAATTGGACGTATATCGATCTGCATCTCTCCCGACAAGTAGCCTTATAGAAGCGGTCTTCACTCAAATAAAAGTGTGGTAATCCTTTTCCAAAGAGAGCAAGATGCCCCTGCGAAAATTTACCATTGTAATCTCCGCAAAAACAGATCCCGTCACCCTCTTCAATCAAAACAAGCTCATACTCCGGATGGAAATGAAGCGGAGCCGTAAAGTGTGCCGCCTCGAAAACAGCGACCTTAAATGAGCTGTCACGATCAGGAACGACCTGCTCGAATTCCATTTGAGTCATCACTACACTGCTTATACATGCAAATATACCACAAGAATTGGCAATTATAGCAAAAATATCATATTCTTCAACACATTACCTTTGCAAACAGAGAGACACGTATCTGCGACAAATCAGGAACAATCGTCTTTTAGCCATACACGATACGGAGTCTTGTCGAGCTGTATTGAATTGAACAAAACCGAATCACAAACTACTACCGAAATGTTGAAAAAAATAATTCTAATCGGAATCTTCTTTTGGGCATACGGATCTCTGCTCGCACAGGGACAACAATGGAGTGCAGAAAAGGCAAAAGAGTGGTACGAAAAACAGAACTGGATCTGCGGAGTAAATTACATCCCCGCCAACGCGATCAATTACACCGAGATGTGGGACAAAACCGGATTCTCGCCCAAAGTCATCGACCGGGAACTGGCTCTTGCGCAAGGTATCGGTATCAACAGTGTCCGCGTCGTATTGCAATATGCCGTCTACGAAGACGACCCAAGCTATTTCCGCAAAACATTCGAACGCTTTTTGTCGATTTGCGACAAACACGGAATCAGGGTCATTCCCTGTTTTTTCGATGACTGCGTTTTTGGTGTCAATACAGACCCGACCATAGGAAAACAGCCCGAACCGCTCGAAGGATGGTACGCTTGGGCATGGTCGCCCTCTCCGGGATACACGAAAGTAGCCGACGAACGGGAACACGACAAACTGGAACGTTACGTCAAAGATATCATGCAACGACACAAAGACGATCCCCGCATTTTGTTCTGGGACCTCTACAACGAACCTGCCAATACATTATTCCAGAAAGAGTACCATTTCAAACTCCTGAAAAAGGTGTTCGCATGGGCACGGACGATCGATCCGTCACAACCCATTACCACAGGAATCTATCTACCCGACATGGAGATCAATCCATTTCTGATCGAAAACTCCGACATCATCACATTCCATTGCTATGCCGATCCGGAATACACCGAGCAGCAAACGTTAAAAATGTTACAATACGGCCGACCGGTAATCTGTACCGAATGGATGCTCCGCACGCAAAATTCAACCATCAAAGCAATAATGCCCCGATTCAAGGAGTTACATGTCGGCAGCATCATTTGGGGTCTGGTCAACGGAAAGACACAAACCCACTTACCGTGGGGGCACCGGCCGGAGGATCTGCCATACACCGGAGTTTGGCAATGCGACATTTTCCACGGAGATTTCACCCCATACGACCCAACCGAAATCGATCTGATCCGACAACTGACCAGATAAACTTATCAGATCGATCCTCCAAACTTTTCCCGACTTGAATGAATGCTACATTCACTTCGACCAGGAAGTCTCCGAACAGTAGGGCCGTCTTCGTTAAATGAAGACGGCCCTACCCTATTTTCCTCCCGATTTACCATCGGATCGGATTCTTCGCTTTCGACTCCGATCCCTATCTGGAAATCACGGATACTCTCTTATCTCCGAATCAGCCGATTAATAAAGAACCATCCACCGACAATCTGCAGCGCCATTCCGGGCAACCCGATCCGGAAATCCTGTACGGCAAGGGCAAAATCACCTACAATCGCCCATTCGCCCAAAGTTCCGAGAATCTGGTAAGCCAAAACGACGGCAACCAACAATCCGAACGATGCCCGTTTGAAATGCGAAGCCGCATATCCTGCAACCAGTGCCAACAGAACCGATTTCAACAAGATAGCCGGAAGTCCTGCCACCGGAGGCATTCCGAACCACATCGAGTTCAACAACGGCGAAAAGACTGCGGTCAACAGTCCGACACGCCATCCATATTTATAGGCCCCGATCAGCGTAAAGAAGTAGATCGGCAGCCATCTCACCCCTCCTTGCGGGACAAGGTGGCACAACTGCGGCAGAACGATATTCCCCACAACAAACAATGCGGCAACCCAATAGGTCTTCACCCGGTTGTATTTCAGCGAATAGAATTTTACTGTTGTTGCTTCCATCTTACATAAAACGTTTAAATTTCACTACTCATTTTCCGACACACCAAACTCCTTACCTTGCTTCAGCGTCTCCACAAACGCATTGATACGATGCATCTCATGGGGAATATTGATGCTCTGCGGACAATGCTCGATACACTGCCCACAACCGATACAATGATCTGCCTGACGGAGACGGGGCACACTGCGGTCGTACCCGACAAGGAAAGCCCGTCGTGCCCGCCGATAGTTCTCGTCCTGCGACGAAGCCGGTAGATTTCCCTCGTTGACACACTTGTTATAGTGCAGCAAAACGGCAGGTATGTCGATGCCGTATGGACACGGCATACAATATTTGCAGTCGTTACACGGAATCGTCGGATACTGCATCATCAGATCCGCCACATGTTGCAAAAACTCCTGCTCATCCTCGTCCAATGGAACCAACGGAGAGTAGGTACGGATGTTATCCTGCAGATGCTCCATATAGGTCATGCCGCTGAGTACCGTCAGCACCTTTTCGGGCGTACCGGCAAAACGGAAAGCCCATGACGCCACACTGGTCTCCGGATTCCGCTGTTTCAACTCCGACACGACATGGTCCGGCACATTCGACAGCCGTCCGCCGAGCAGGGGTTCCATGATAACGGCCGGAATATTGCGTTTTTCCAGTTGATCGTACAGATACACGGCATCCACATTATTATTCGATGCATGCTCCCAGTCAACATAATTGAGCTGAATCTGCACGAAGTCCCAGTGCACCGTATCGTGCATCGCCAACACCTCGTCGAAGACATCGACCGTACCGTGGAACGAAAAGCCCAAGTTCCGGATACGTCCTGCTTCACGCTCTTTCAACAAGAAATCCAAAATCCCGTTATCGATATACCGAGCCCGGAACGTCTTGATCCCGCCATTACCGATCGAATGCAGCAGATAGTAGTCGATGTAATCCACCTGAAGCTCCTCGAACGATTTTTTGTACATGGCGATCGAGTTCTCCCGAGTATAGTTAGAGAAGTTAGAGAGTTTGGTCGCAATCTGGAATTTTTCGCGCGGATGACGCTTCAGGGCAATACCCGTCGACTTCTCTGACCAGCCCTGTACGTACACGGGAGACGTATCGAAATAGGTCACCCCGTGTGCAATGGCATAATCGACTAACTCGTTGACCGCATCCTGATCGATCACATTACCATCCCCGTCAGGCGAAGGCAGTGTCGGCCATCGCATACACCCATAGCCCAACAACGACACCTGCTCCCCGTTTTTTGGATTGGTCCGGTAGGTCATCTGATCAGTAGGAACCTCACCCTGTGCCGTCCGATCACCCGAGATCGGGTTTTTCTTCGAATCGCATCCCACGAGGGCAGCCGTCGTCGTTGCCGTACTGATCCCTACGATCTTCAAAAAATCACGACGCGATATATTTTTTTGTTTAGGATTCATATCCGTAAATTTTTCTTTTAAACATTCTATATCATCCGGTGTCTCTCGTGCCCTTCGACATAAATCGCACTGAACGGACGGGACGGACAGAGATTTTCGCAGGCTCCGCAGCCGATACACTTCTCCTCATTTACAACTGGAATCTTCGGAGAATCGGGATTCGCCGGATCGGAAGGGACCATCGAAATAGCCCCCGTCGGGCAGTGACGTGCACAGTTTCCGCACTCCACGCCATCGGTCAACGGAATACAGTTCTCCTTCACCCACACCGCATGACCGACCTGTATGGCCGACTTGTCCGCCGGTGTAATCTTCAGAATGGCTCCTGTCGGACACACCTCCGAACACTTCACACATTCGGGTCGGCAGTACCCTTTTTCATAAGAGGCTTCGGGTTGCATCAATACGGTCCATCCTGTCGAAGGTCGCAATACGCCCGTCGGACACACTGACACACAAAGTTGACAACCCGTACAATGAGCCGCCATATTCCGCAAGCTCTGGGCACCGGGCGGCACGATTGGCGTAGCACGGTTCGGAATCTTTTTATCCAGAATCACGGCCAACCCGCCATCGACTTTCTTTTCTTGTGCCCGAACCGCTGCCGTCGCAGTCAGAAGCCCTACACCCGAAAGAAACATTCGACGGGCTGTATCAACTTTTTCCTTATTATCGGAATGGGGCTCAGTTTTTGCCGAATCGGGCTTCTCGACACTCCGCATCGGCCGCAATCGATAACTGATCGCCCCTTGCCGACACGACTCGATACAATCCATACATGCCACACATCGGCTGTAATCAATCCGATGAGCCTTCGAGTCGATACAAGAAGCCTTACAACGCCGCGAGCAAAGCGTACACCCGTTACATTTCTCCGTATCGATTACCGGACGGAAAAGAGAGAAACGCGAGATGAAGCCCAAAACCGTCCCGACAGGGCAAATCGTATTACAATAGGTCCGTCCATTGCGCCACGCCAGAATGACAACAACAACAAAGGTTACGACCGCAACGATAAAGGTCGGCAGACTCTTGATCCACACCTCTTTTTCGTAGAAGGCATAACTATCCATACGCTCGGCTGCATAGGCTAACAGGTTGTTACCCCAACCCCATAGCGGAGCAAAAAGGTTTTGTGCGATTCTTCCGTACGCGCCATAGGGATCCAACAAAGCCACAAACGAACCGACACCGGCGATCAGTGCAATGACCAACAACACTAGCATCGTATAACGTAACCACGAAATAGCAGGAGAAAAAGAAAACCGGTTATGTTTCTTTTTACGTCGACCGCTCAACCACGACACAATATCCTGCATCACCCCCAACGGACAGATCACCGAACAATAGACACGACCAAACAGCCACGTAACCAGAATCAGAGCGATAATCACTCCCACATTCAACGCCAAAACGGCAGGCAAGAACTGCACCTTCGCCAGCCACCTGAACCACGAGTGCAACGTTCCCGTAAAATCAAGAAACAGCAACGTTATCAGCACAAAACAGATCGCTGCCAGCAAAATTCTTATTTTCCTTAACATAGATTTATTATAGCTAAATATTTTTTGTAAGCTCACCTCGGCAAAATTACTGATTCTCCGTCGTAATCGATAACCTCTATTCCAGATTTTTCAACCGATATCACAGATTACACAGACTTTTTTTCAAAAGCTTTCCTCTATTTGAGATTGTTTTTAAAAGCAGATCATCATTCCATTTTGAATCTCCGTTCGTACATTTCACTTCACTCAGCACACCCCAATAAATTTCATATCTTCTGCATTACCGTATGTTGAGATAGCTCCTGCATAAACTGGTCGATGATGACACGACACTCTTCGACCGTAGCCGCATGTATACACCGCTTCTCTAACGGACACCAATCCGATCCTTGTCGATTGATGATATGAGGAACCTCAACAGCATACTCCACCTCGATCCCATATGTCCGAAAAAATTCCAATGCAGGAGTACTGATCACGCGTGCAAACACCGCGCTCACTCCCCCCAAAATCATTAAGGTTGCAGCACCTCGGCCCACGACTTTATCTGCAATGAACGCCCCGGTCAGAAATTCAGGCTCTTCTGTCAGCAAACGGTATAGATCTGAAACGCCTCGACCATAGAATGATCTGACTTCAACACCATTATCTACCACACATGAGCTATTCTCCTCTACAAGACGATCGATCAACTTCTTTCTATCCCTATTCATTATTTCCCTTTAAATCCAATTTTCAAAAATACATTTAATTTCTCAAAGATCTATCGCTATCGCGAATCTCCATAATACTCTCTTTCATTCTAAAGTAATCCTCAAAAACCAACTGTCGACAGCTTTTATATGAACCGCCCTACAAACGTCGTTTACCTCTAAAAAAAATCCGGAGTGACATAAAAATATATACTTTGCATTGCATAGTATAAAAATAAATTTATATATTTGCAAAAACAAATAATATAACAATCCAAATATCCGGGTATGAAGAAGTCTAAAAATGTCAATATCCCGATTTCTGGAAGTTCTAAATCGTAATCATGATTATAACAACAAAGTGACAACTAACAAAAGGTACGAAAGAGTTTTTCGACCCGATCATTAAAAAAATCTACCGCTATGAAAAAGACAGTAAACGTGAATATCGGCGGAATCGCATTCATTTTAGACGAGGATGCCTATTTGTCGTTAAAAAGATATCTCGCCGAGATCGAAATCCGACTGGACGGCACTGACGACAAAGAGACCATGCAGGACATAGAGACTCGCATTGCCGACATCTTCAACGAAACACTCACCTCACGCAATCAAGTAGTCGACCTCTCACTGGTCCATCGAGCCATAGCCATTATCGGAAACGCCCAGGAGTTCGGGGAACCCCGCCGCAGTTTGACACCGGAAGAACCGACAAACACCCCAAGTTACCGCAAACTTTATCGTAGCCGCAACGACCAGATTGTCGGAGGCGTCTGCGGAGGTATCGCAGCATACTTCGAGATCGACCCTACGCTGATTCGTATTCTGATGGCCCTGTTCATCATCTTCGGAATCGGACTGATCGTCTACATTGTACTGTGGATCATCATCCCGAAGGCTCCAGAAACCCGCTATCCCAATACATCGAACTTTTAAGGCAAGGAGGTTCACGTTATGACAGAACTGAATATCGACAACATCAAAGCCCAGATGCGGAAAGGAATCCTGGAGTACTGCATTCTTTCGATCATCTCGCGTCAGGACGCCTACGCCTCATCGATCATCGCCGAGCTGAAGAAAGCCGAAATGATCGTGGTCGAAGGAACGCTCTATCCACTGCTCACCCGCCAGAAGAATCAGGGTTTGCTCACGTACCGCTGGGAGGAGTCGCCACAGGGGCCTCCGCGAAAATACTATTCGATCACACCGAAAGGCAGGGAGTGTCTGGCTCAACTCGATCTGGCATGGAGCGAACTTGTTTCGCAGATCGCGGTTATCCGTAATGAACAATAACAGATTTACGAACATGAATACTATCCACGTCAATATCGGAGGCATCGGATTTTCTCTAGAAGAGGAGGGGTATCGTCTTTTAAAGGAGTATCTGGTTCAGCTCGAAGTCCGGCTTCACGAAAATCCGGACAGAAAAGAAATTATATCTGATATAGAAGCTCGCATCTGCGAGCTGATTCTCGACGAACAGAGCCCCGAAAACATTGTCTCGGCCCCACGAATCAAAGAGATCATCAGACAACTCGGGCTTCCGGACGGTGCGGCAGGTTTTTCGGACGACAAGTGTGCTCCTCAACAAACCGAATATTCCAAAGAGACGCTCACCAAACGCCTCTACCGCAATCCGGACGGTGCCAAAATCGGTGGCGTGTGTAGCGGTCTTGCAACCTACTTTCAAATAGAACCGACGATCATCCGTCTTCTATTTTGTTCCCCGTTACTGCTGCTGATCTGCGTCAGCGTCATTCCGGTCATCAACATGCTTTGCCCCTTCTTTGGTGTTATGATTTCAGTAAGTATCTTGCTCTACCTGATTCTTTGGTTCGCAGTTCCTAAAGCATGCACCCCCCGGCAAAAACTCGAAATGACCGGATCTCCAATCACGGTTGCCTCCATCAGCCAAACACTCAGCAGCGATTTGTACGACAGTGGCGACTCTTCTTCAAAGAGTCGCCGCAGCGCTCCGATCATAGCCGAACTTCTCTACACGACCGGACGTATCGTATTGTTCTGCCTTAAAGCGTTCATGTTAGTCATTGCGATCGTCTTAAGTTTGATCGTCCTATTCGCTGGCATAGCATTTATCGCATTCATAATCGGTCTGTTGGTTTTCAACGTATCGTGGGAGCATCCTCTGGTATTGCCTCTGTTGTTGCCTTTGATCGTACTGCTCCCTACCGCCACGATCGTTTATCTGATTTTGAGATGGTTGTTCAAGGCACCGAAACGAGACAAAACCTTTTCCATATTGACGGGCATCTGGATTCTGATTTTGATCTATTTCGGTATAGCTCTTCTGAAAGAGTATCCAAGAATCGAGAACTGGCTCGAGAATGACGGAATAGAGGAATGGTATTTCGAACGGCTCCAACAACAGAATTCATCCGTAATCGATCTACCGGCAAACACGACGGGAAGCACTCCGATTGTTACACCGACGGCCATCGAAGATTCAATAACATCCGGTTCCCCGGTTGTCACAACAGCAGCTCCAACAGCAAGCGACACAATAAAGCCGGAAACAAATACAGAACTTTTAACCAACTAATCGAATTATGGAAATCATCTCAGATAAATCTTCTCGCAAGAGCAAAAAAATCTCATTCAACCGTGCTCGGAATACATACATCGGCTCCGTACTGATCCTTGCCAGCATCATTTGGCTACTGCGTAATTTCGACATACTTCCTCCCGACATATTCGATGCGATCTTCTCTTGGCCGATGTTGGTCGTTCTGGTCGGAGGTTACCTGCTGACAATGCGGCAATACATAACAGGAGGTATAGTCACATTCGTAGGATCTCTTCTCCTTCTGATTCGAACGATGCATCTACACTTCCCCTTGGACAAGATTTTCGTTCCACTACTACTCTTTTGTACCGGAATCGCTTTCCTTTCTTCCATTCGGAACAAAGAGTAAACCTTTCGCAAGATAAAAAAACCAGACCTCATGAAATCCGCTTCACAATAATTACTACTTTTGTGGCGAAGAAAAAACGATAAAATCAGAGGAGGTTGATTTATGGAAGGAAAACAATGCATAGGAATTTTGACCTCGGGAGGAGACGCTCCGGGAATGAATGCAGCAATCCGTGCCGTAACCCGTACCGCAATCTACAACGGATTCGAGGTAAGAGGAATCATGAGAGGCTACAAAGGACTGATCACTGATGAGATCATTCCGTTTCAGACCGAAAACGTCAGCAACATTATCCAACAGGGCGGAACGATACTGAAGACTGCGCGAAGTGAGGAGTTCCGTACAGCAGAGGGCCGAAAAACAGCATACGAAAATATCTTAAAACACGGGATTACGGCTCTTGTCGTAATCGGAGGAGACGGATCGCTTACCGGAGCCCGTATTTTCGCCACCGAATATAACTTTCCGATCGTCGGACTGCCGGGTACTATTGACAACGATCTGTTCGGTACCGATACAACTATTGGATACGATACCGCTCTGAACACAATCGTACAGTCGGTCGATAAGATCCGCGACACGGCGACCTCTCACGAACGAATCTTCTTCATCGAAGTCATGGGACGTGAAGCCGGATTCTTGGCACTGAACGGAGCCATTGCATCGGGAGCCGAGGCTGCAATCATCCCTGAAATCGCAACTGAAGTAGACCAGCTGGGGGAATTCATCCAACACGGTTTCCGTAAATCAAAAAACAGCAGTATTGTCTTAGTGGCTGAAAGCGAGCTGACCGGTGGAGCCATGGGATTGGCCGAACGGGTCAAAAATGAGTTCCCGCAATACGATGTCCGAGTTACGATTCTCGGACACATCCAACGGGGTGGTTCCCCAACTGCAACTGACCGTATTCTTGCCAGTCGAATGGGAGAAGCTGCTATATACGCACTGCTCGAAGACCAACGGAATGTCATGATTGGCATACAGAACGACGAGTTGGTTTACATTCCATTTAGCAAGGCGATCAAAAACCAAAAACCCATCAAACACGAACTTCTAAATACACTGAAAACGCTGTCGATTTAATAACACAACAGGTCTTCTCATAAGAACCGGATGATTTCAAAAAACCATCCGGTTTTTTTATTACTTTTACGTGCATCAATACAACAAATCGGCATTAACAACTCTTCTATTATTACATATGGGACACCACGATCATCACAATCACCACCACATTCACTCGATCGACCATTTGAACCGGGCCTTTCTGATCGGCATACTGCTGAATCTGATATTCGTTATCGTCGAACTTACGGCAGGATTATTTTTGGACTCGATCGCCCTGATCTCCGACGCGGGACACAATCTGAGCGATGTGATCAGCCTCGTTGTCTCGCTATTTGCATTCCGTCTGGCACGATTAAAACCAACTCCTCACTACACGTACGGATACAAAAAGAGTACGGTTCTGGCCTCGCTGTTCAATGCCTGTATCCTATTGGTCGCGGTCGGTGCCATTTTAATGGAAAGCTTTGATAAACTGCGGAATCCACAACCCATTGCAGGAAACAGCATCGCATGGGTGGCAGGAGTAGGCATCCTCGTCAACGCTTTCACGGCTTGGCTCTTCCTCAAGGACAGGAAACATGACCTGAATGTCAAAGGAGCCTTCCTGCACATGGCGGCCGACACGTTAGTTTCGGTCGGAGTGGTCATCTCCGGAATCATCATCTCCCATACGGGATGGTACATTATCGACCCGCTGATCGGTATCATCATTTCAGTCGTCATTCTGATTTCGAGCATCCGTCTGTTGCATGACAGTCTTCGACTCTCTTTGGATGGAGTTCCTGCAGGTATCGACATCGAACAACTTCGTCTACGGTTACAGAAAAGTGATCCCCGCATTCAGGAAATTCATCACCTGCACGTCTGGGCCATCAGCACCACCGAAAACTCTCTGACCGCACATATCGTTACGGAGGATATACAACACACTGCCGAGATCAAACATACCCTGCACGAGCGACTGAAACAGGAGGGCATTCTTCATGCAACGCTGGAATTCGAACGTCCGGAGGAGACCTGTGACGCTCCGGAATGCGACTGCGGAAGAGAGCATTAGCCCATATTTTTCGTTTGGTTATCCGCATACCGAGGGGTCATTTCGGTTTTTTGTAACCAAAAAAATTTTTGCTTTATCGTTTTTTTGATTATCTTTGCACTGCAAATCGCGGGGTGGAGCAGTTGGCAGCTCGTTGGGCTCATAACCCAAAGGTCGGAGGTTCGAGTCCTCCCCCCGCTACTAAGAAAGAGAGCAATGTATTCGGTGAGAGTACATTGCTTTTTTGTTTTATGACGCTGAAGCCTTCTCAAAAAAGGTCGATTCCGACTGTCGAGTGACAAATCGGCCGCAAGATACATCTCTCACCCCGCTCCGCCTCTACTCCATCTTCTACTTTCACCTTCACAACTTTATCCGGCAAACAACCGTACCGAGCAACTGCTCCGACAACCCACCTCACACACCTACCCTTCCTGCGACCACTGCTACCACTCTTTTCACTCCACCCCGCCTGCTATCTACCCTCTCTCCGCCTATCGGTTGTGATACATACTTTCATAATACTGACGATAGGCCCCCGAAGTAACATCGTCTAACCACTCCTGATTTTCGAGATACCACGAGACTGTCTTTTCGATACCCTCCTCGAAACAGAGTTGCGGTTTCCATCCCAATTCGCGCTGAAGTTTGCTGCTGTCTATGGCATACCGCAAATCGTGACCGGCTCGATCCGTAACATAGGTAATCAACCGCTCGCTCGTACCTTCGGGTCTGCCCAACTGCCGATCGACCTCCTTGATAAGGACACGGATCAGATCGATGTTCTTCCATTCGTTGTTACCCCCGATGTTGTAGGTCTCGGCAATCCTGCCCCGGTGGAAAATCAGATCGATCGCCCGCGCATGATCCTCCACGTAGAGCCAGTCGCGGACATTTTCGCCCTTTCCGTAGACAGGCAGCGGACGACCATGCCGAATATTATTGATAAACAGGGGGATCAGCTTTTCCGGAAACTGATACGGCCCGTAATTGTTCGAACAGTTCGTCACGATCGTAGGCATACCGTACGTATCATGAAAGGCCCGGACAAAGTGGTCCGAAGATGCTTTGCTCGCCGAATAGGGGCTGTGCGGATCGTATTTGGTCGTCTCCTGAAAAAGCGTTCCGTCGAAATCCAATGCCCCGTACACCTCATCGGTAGAGATGTGATAGAACCGTTTCCCTTCGTAATCGCCGTTCCAATACTCTTTGGCCACTTGCAACAGCGTGAGTGTTCCCAACACATTGGTCCGCGCAAACACAAACGGATCCTTGATCGAACGATCGACATGACTCTCCGCCGCAAGATGGATCACCCCGTCGATCTTGTAGGTTGCAAACACCTCCTGCATCTTGTCGTAGTCGCAAATATCCGCCCGCACGAACCGATAATTGGGCTTGTGCTCAATATCGCGCAGATTTGCCAGATTACCGGCATAAGTCAATTTATCGAGATTAATGATACAGTAGTCCGGATACTTGTTCACCAACAACCGCACCACATGCGAACCGATAAAACCCGCACCTCCGGTCACCAACAGATTCCTTTTTCCCATAATTTTTCCTATTCGTAATCAAACAACAGGGTACCTTGCGCTTCCTCTCTCTATTTCTTCAACACGCCAAGACGATCGAGACAGATCCGGAGCGAATCCCGCCAATAGGGAATCTTCTGCCGGAACGTACGCTTGAACTTCGTTTTGTCGAGCACCGAATAGGCTGGACGCTCCACATCAGAAGGATACTCCTCGCTGCGGCACGGTGAGACCTCACAGGAAGCACCACTCATCCGGGCAATCTCGCACGCAAAATCGAACCACGAGCAGACCCCTTCGTTACTGAAATGATAGGTGCCCTCTTCGCCGTCACACGCCTCACTCTCGACAAGCGACCGGATTGCCCGAGCCAAATCACCTGCATAGGTAGGAGTCCCGACCTGATCAAAAACCACCTTCACCTGTTTCTGCTCCAACATCAGCCGCAACATCGTCTTCACGAAATTATTTCCATACTCCGAATAGAGCCACGCCGTACGAAGAATCAGATAGCGACATCCGCTTTGGATAACCGCCCGCTCTCCTGCCCGTTTTGTCCGACCGTAGGCCCCCAACGGAGCAACCGGATCCTCCTCCCGATAGGGAAGGTTTCCCGATCCGCCGAAAACATAATCGGTCGATATATGCACCAACAAAGCTCCGCATCTCTGTGCCGCCCGGGCAAGATACCCTACCGCTTCCCGATTGATACGGTCCGCCGCAGGCTCTTCCTTCTCTGCCCGATTGACCTGCGTGTATGCCGCACAATTGATCACCACATCGACACGATGCTCATCCACAAACCGATCGACTGCCGCCCGGTCGGTAATATCCACCTCGGCAACATCCGTAAAGAGGTAACAGCAATCCGAATCCCCCACAACCCGACGCAGACTACGGCCCAACTGTCCATTGGCTCCGGTCACCCAGATCATTTTCGTATCGTTACTCCGCATAATAATCCCTCCCGTAATCGAACAACTCCGAAACTTCGGCCAATAACGGATGCTTTTTATCTTTTTCGGAAAGAATCATGTCTTCCGGTTTCAATCGCCAATCGATTCCAAGCGCAGGGTCGTCCCATGCAATAGCCCCTTCACGCTGCGGGGCATAGAAGTTATCGCACTTATACTGAAATAGGGCCTCTTCGCTCAGCACCGAGAATCCGTGTGCGAAGCCTCTCGGGATGAAGAGTTGCCGTTTGTTCTCACCCGTAAGCTCCACGGCAACGCTACGTCCGAAAGTCGGAGATCCGCGACGAATATCTACCGCCACATCCAAAACCCAACCGCTGACGACCCGGACCAACTTACTCTGTGCGAATGGGGGCAACTGGAAGTGCAACCCGCGCAAAACGCCGTAGCGGGACTTCGACTCATTATCCTGTACGAACCGAACCGGACGCACCGCCGCATCGAAATCGCGTTGCGAAAAGCTCTCGAAAAAATAGCCCCGCTCATCTCCGAAAACCTTCGGTTCCAAAATCACCACACCCTCTATTTCGGTCTTTATCACATTCATTTTTCTTCTACTCTAATCTGTCCCTCTATTCTCTTTCTCAAAATAGATTGTCTACGCTGTCTTTTCATCAGCCCTTCTCAACCAACCGCAGCAGATACTGCCCGTAGGGATTGTTGCTCATCGTCCGGGCAACTGATCGTAACGTGTCCTCCGTGATCCACCCTTTACGAAAAGCTATCTCCTCGAGACAGGCGATTTTCAGGCCCTGCCGTTTCTCCAAAACTTCGACATAGATCGAGGCCTCGGAGAGCGAATCGTGCGTTCCCGTATCCAACCATGCAAAACCCTGTCCAAGCACCCCCACTTTCAAATCGCCATCTTGCAAAAACTGCTGATTAACCGCCGTAATCTCCAACTCCCCACGCGCCGAAGGACGTATCGTCTTCGCGATCTCGACTACACGATTCGGATAGAAGTAGAGCCCGACGACCGCATAGTTTGATTTCGGATGTTCGGGTTTCTCCTCGATTGAAAGGCAATTTCCCTCCCGATCGAACTCCGCTACGCCATAACGTCCGGGATCATCGACCCGATAACCGAAAACCGTTGCCTTTTGTTGCTCAGTCGCGGTTCGGACAGCCTCATGCAACAATTCGTCGAATCCAACTCCCTGAAAAATATTATCTCCGAGTACCAGACAGACCGCATCCGATCCAATGAAATCGGCACCGATCAGGAAGGCCTGCGCCAATCCATCCGGCGAAGGCTGCTCCGCATAGGTGAACTGCACGCCGTAATCCGAGCCATCGCCCAACAAACGACGGAAAGCAGGCAAATCCTGCGGGGTAGAGATCACGAGAATCTCCCGAATCCCCGCACGCATCAATACCGAAATCGGATAGTAGATCATCGGCTTGTCGTAAACGGGCAACAACTGTTTGCTCACCCCTTTAGTCACCGGATACAGCCGTGTACCCGATCCTCCTGCAAGAACAATTCCTTTCATAATTCGATCCTTCCAAACGAAAAACAGCAACCGTTTTCAATCCAATGTCGAAAGTACTCCGTTTTTTCGGTCTTTCCAAACATCTGCCGCCATAATCGACCTCTTTTCAGACCATCAAATTTTCTTACCATACCAACAATCTTCTGCCTATTACCTTCCTCAACTTAATCCACCAAATGATTCTTCAAAATTTCAGGCACTATCCACCAGACGATCCTCACTCCGAATTTGAAAAATCACGTCAATCATCTATTTTTGTCTACACATAAAACTACTCATTCCATGAACTTATTCGACATGAAACCAATTTTCAGAGTCGCATCGACGCTTCTGTTCGGATTCACAGTCCATTTGACGGTTCAAGCCCAAAAAGCTGTTTCGCCGGAGATCATGCAAAAAACCTACGAAACCGTCCAAACCCCCTACAAATACGGACTGGTTCTCACTCCGGAAAACGATAATTGCAAATTAGACTCCCCTACTGTTTTCCGGATGGAAGGCAAATGGTATATGACCTATGTCCGATACGACGGTAAAACCGCTACGGACGGAACCGGATACGAAACGTGGTTGGCAGAGAGTGACAACCTGCTGGAGTGGCGGGTGCTCGGCCCCATTCTTTCGTTCAAATCCGACGGATGGGATGCGGCCCAGCGAGGTGGATACCTTGCCCTGACAGACTATCGTTGGAACGGAAACCACCGCCCGAAAAAATACGACGGTTATTACTGGCTCTCCTACATCGGAGGTGCGACCCAAGGATACGAGGCCGGACAACTGAACATCGGCTTGGCCCGGACGAAACAGTCTGCAAACCAAGTCCACGAATGGGAAAGCTTCGATGGTCCCATCCTGACTCCTAAAGACCCCGATGCACAGCCATGGGAGGATTACACCCTATACAAGAGTTCGGTTTTTCGGGTTCCGACCCATCTGTTCGGATCACCTTTCGTCATGTTCTACAATGCCAAGGGCGATGCAGCAGGACGCGAAAGTATCGGCATCGCGGTCTCCGACGACATGATGCACTGGAAACGCTATCCGGAGAGTCCGGTTCTGGACCACCCCCAAGGACGGATCACCGGTGACGCCCAAATTGTCAAAATGGGAAAACTTTATGTCATGTTCTATTTCGGAGCGTTCTGGGAAGGCAAACAGGCTCAGGCGTTCAACCGTTTTGCCTGCTCTTACGATCTGAAGCACTGGACCGACTGGACGGGCGATGACCTGATCGCACCCTCCGAACCATACGACAACCTGTTCGCCCACAAATCGTTCGTTCTTCACTACAAAGGAGTCGTCTATCACTTCTACTGCGCCGTTAACGATCGGGATCAACGCGGCATCGCCGTAGCCACCTCTCGCGACATGGGAAGTAGTTCGCTGCAATTCGACCGATAGTCTACCACGGTTCGATCTTACCGCGACTGCCGATTCGCAGCCCCCTTTCCCGGCCCCTTTGAAGCATCGGTTAACGAATTTTCAGCCGATTCAAGGCCGCGGCATAGGCCCGTGCATTGCGGTTGTGTTCGGCAAGGGTACGGGCAAAGTTGTGCGCGCCGGAGAGATCCTCCTTTGCACAGAAATAGAGATAGTCGTGCTCCTGATAATTCAGCACGGCATCGATCGCCGCTATCGACGGCATACAGATCGGTCCGGGAGGCAATCCGACAACCCGATAGGTATTATATGGGGAATCCACCTCCAAATGTTTATGCAGAATCCGCCGCAACGAAAAGTCACCCAAAGCGAACTTGACCGTCGGATCGGCCTGAAGCGGCATGCCCCGTCTGAGTCGATTGATGTAGACCCCCGCTACGGCAGGCATTTCCGACTGGCGTTTGGTCTCTTCGTAAACGATCGAAGCCAACGTGATCGCCTCGTTTCGAGTCAATCCACAGCGGGCAAGTTTCGCATCCCGGGAAGCCCAGAAACGGTCGGATTCCCGTTTCATCCGCTGCAACAGATCATTGACCGAACAATTCCAATAGACCTCATAGGTATTCGGGATGAACATCGCCATGAAGGTCTGAGGAGTATAGCCGTATGCCGCAACAATCGAATCGTTTATAAAAGCCTCCATCAGCGTCATTGAATCGAGCTCGATCTGACGGGAAAGCACTGCAGCCAGCCGATCCATCGTTCGGATATTATGGAACGTAATCCGCATCGGCGACTGTAACCCCGACTGGATCCGGTTGATCACGTCGGAGTAACCCATCCCTTGTTTCAGTTCATAACGTCCTGGGGACACCCTCTTATCGAGTCCCTTCGCCCGAGCCATTGTCCGAAAGAGCGTTTCGTTCCGCAGCAGATCACCGGCACGTAACGAATCCATCAACCGATTAAAATCGCTTCCCGTAGGGATCAACACCACCGCATCCCGTTTCACCGCACTTGCCCCATAATATTGCCACACGCCTACTCCCAAGACAATGCAACAAAACAGTCCCGCCGCAATCGTCCAGACAGTCCATTTTTTTACCTTCATTCGAAAAATTATTTTTGCAAATATACGAAAGTTGTTTAATTTTGTGGCGGGTAAGTCTTATACGACCAGCTCCTGCTGAATCCCCCAGGGTCGGAAGACAGCAAGGGTAGGTGGTTGTAGCGGTGCGATATAAGTAGCTTACCCCTTTTTATTTTCTGCCAGAATACGGCATAATCTCTTCACGGGCATGATCATCAAAATCTATCCGCAGAATCCGAACGAAAAGGCTGTCGCTCAAGTTGTCGAGATCCTTGCACACGATGGAGTGATCATCTATCCGACCGACAGCGTCTATGCATTCGGCTGTTCGCTTAAAAGCAATAAAGCCATCGAACGACTCCGTTCGCTCACCGGAAAAACAGGATCGAACTTTTCAATTATTTGTCCCGATCTCAGCACAATCGCCACCTACGCGAAAGTCGACAACGACACCTTCAAAATGCTGAAACGCAATCTACCCGGGCCTTTTACCTTTTTACTCAACGCCTCGGGCAAGATCCCCGATAAGTTTTTAGAGAAAAAGAAGACCGTCGGTGTGCGGATTCCGGACAACGCCATTCCGATGGCGTTGGTTGAGGAATTGGGACACCCGATGGTTACGGCATCCGTAAAAGACTCCGACGAGGAGGAGTATACGACCGATCCGTCGCTTATCGCCGAACGATACGGTAATGCAGTCGACGCCATCATCGACGGAGGGTATGGGAACAACATACCCACTACCATTGTGGACTGCACGGATCCTGAAGAAACAGTCATTGCTCGTGAGGGGATCGGAATATTACAATAGCTACTATGGACGATTCTAAAAAAATATTGAACAAAATCGAGTGGAGAGAGGCTGCTACGGGCGGTCTCTATATGGGCGTGGTCTACGCCGCACTATCAATCGCCACTCGATATCTGCAGGCGAACCAACAGATCGTTTCGGTAATCAGCGCGATCAGTTTTTTTTCTGTGGCCGGATTTTTGTTCGCCTATGCAAGCCGAATGTCCCGACAATACGGAGTACAGGGGTACACATTCTTTCAGAGTATGAGGTTTATTCTGAAAATGTCGATGTTTGCCGGAGTGATTGCCGGGATCGGCATGTTCATCCAGAACCGAATCGCTCCGGAGATCATCCAACAACAGCTCGAAGTCATGCGCGATTTCTATATCGACAAAGGTTGGGACGCACAACTAATCGATCAAAGCGTCTCTATGACCGAACGACTGATGCTTAATCCACTGTTCGTTGTTTTTGGAGGTATCGGTTCGATGATCCTTTATGGAGGACTGATGGGCATTATCGTTTCGCTGTTTGTCCGCCGAAGAAGCCCGGGATCGCAAACGCCCTTCAATAACTAAATCGGCATTAATACTAAAATTTACCCATGGATACCAACAATCCTAATATCTCCGTTGTCGTTCCGCTATACAATGAAGAAGAATCCTTGCCCGAATTAGAGGCATGGATCGAACGCGTCATGACGGAGAATCACTTTACATACGAAATCATCTTCGTCGACGACGGGAGCAACGACCGTTCATGGGAAGTCATCCGTTCGTTAAAAGAGAAAAATTCGGCCGTACGAGCCATTCGTTTCCAACGCAACTACGGCAAATCGGCCGGACTCTACTGCGGATTCGAAGCGGCACAAGGCGATGTTGTAATCACGATGGACGCCGATCTGCAGGACTCGCCGGATGAGATTCCGGAACTCTACCGGATGATCACCGAAGAGGGTTACGATCTGGTGAGCGGATGGAAAAAACGACGCTACGATCCGATAGGGAAAACTTTACCCAGCAAATTTTTCAACGCAACAGCACGGTTGGCTTCAGGAATCAAGCTGCACGACTTCAACTGTGGTCTCAAGGCCTACCGCAAAAAGGTGGTCAAAAGCATCGAGGTCTACGGAGAGATGCACCGGTTCATTCCGGTTCTGGCCAAAAATGCCGGGTTCAAAAGAATCGGAGAGAAAGTCGTCCACCATCGGGCACGGAAATACGGAGTCTCGAAATTCGGATGGGAACGGATGATCAAAGGCTATCTGGACCTGATAACCGTGATGTTCATGACCCGTTTCGGGAAAAGTCCGATGTACTTTTTCGGAGGCCTCGGCACGCTGATGTTTCTTATCGGAGGCGCCACTGCAATCTACCTGATTATCGAAAAACTCTACAAACAGGCCAATCTGCTTCCGATACGTGCTGTCACCGATCAACCCTTGTTCTTCATTGCTATGGGAGCTGCAATTATCGGAGTCCAGCTGTTTCTGGCAGGCTTCATCGGAGAGTTGATCGGACGTAATTCGAGCGACCGCAACCGCTACCTGATCGATGACAAATTTTAATAGAATACCTTTTGTTATGAGAACACTTCAACTGCTTCTGTTTTCTTTCGTTTTGCTGATCGCCGGATGCGATAAAAACGAATCGACCTCCGATTCAATTACAGATTTTGATTCAGAACAGCTGGATCAGACAATCTACGCAGATCAAACGACAACCTCCAATGGAGGGTTTGCTTTCACGGCAAAAGAGTCATGGTACACCCAAATTCGAGACATATCCACCAAATCCGCATCTAAAGCTCCCAATTCCACCCCCACATGGGTTAAGGTCGATCCCTCTTCAGGAGGTGCCGGCTCGGTACAAATGACCATTTCGATCGATGAAAATAACACAGGAATGGATCGTGTAGCCGAAATATGGATCGTTAGTGGTGAGACGACACTCAGTCTTAGGATCGAGCAAAAAGCCCAAACCCGCGAAGAGGCAGGTGTCGACGACGGAGATACGCCAAGCGAAAATCCCAACATAGACAAACGGACAGTCCGTTACCTGAGCTCGATGGACTACACGTACCAATCTGGGGATGATGACAATACAAATCGAGGAACAATCAGATACACCTACGACGAAGATCACTTTGTCTCCCAAATTACCGATGGGGAGGATACCTTCTCATACACGATCGACCGGGGCGGCCATTACACGAACCTGATCGTCAGTGGAAACGGAGACGGAGAGCTATCCAACGAACCGTGGGAAATGACCATCAACTATTGGAACGACACAGAACGTTATGGCTCTTCGGGTATCCTTTTCTATGAAAGCCACAAGGAGGAAGAGGGCTATAGATTTGACTACTCATTCGATATTCAGGCAAATAACCACACAGGGTTGGACCGGTTGACCATTACTCCCAAAAGAACCGATGAACAGATCATCTACGAGACCGGCGTATGGGACTACACGTGGGGAACAACTGATCCGACCGATCCCTCTTCTGACGATAAAGAACTCGGCCGGAGAGGATTCAACATATTGGGAATCAGTTATTATGGATACCTAAGCGACCAAGTCGGCATGACTTCGAGCGAGATTTCCCTGTCATACAGCGATATATTCAACTGCAACACAGAGAACGACTCTCCGCTATGCAACATCGACCCGAACAGTATTGTGCTCGGTTGTGTCGAAACTTTCTCTCCCCAATGCCCCTTATCCTCACTTTTCTTAGCCGGTTACATGCGCCAATGGGGGGATAATCTGATCAACAAAATAGAAGCATCGATCTATGAAGAACATATTGGTGAAAGACAGTTAACATACCAAGTCAACTATACTTTCGATGCCGATGAATACGTTACCGGTATCGAAATCAGCAACAATGAAAACGAACGCTGGACCTTTACGTTCAACTATGAGTAGTCCTGCGCAGAGAAAATCCATCACACATAAAACCACATGATACAACGTATTCAGACCGTATATTTATTAATAACCGCCATACTTGTCGGCACACTTTGTATCGTACCGCTTGCACACGGCATAGCTTCAGATGCTATCTCTTACCCCGTGTCGATCTGGGGTTTCGTCAATCGGACACCGAGTCCCGACTCTTATTCGGGAAGCTGGCTGAACCTTGCTGCAGGTTTCGTATCGATCATCACAGCTTTACTGGCCATAGTAACGATTTTTCTATACAAAAAACGAATATTGCAAAAAAAGTTGTGTCACATTTTGCTGGTTCTGCTGATCCTGCTGTGTGTCACACTGGTCGCGTATCTGGTGCAGACCTCCGCTCTTTTCGAAGGATTCAAACTCTCGGTGATCTGTGCATTTCCGATCATTGCTTTCATTATGATAATTCTTGCCCGAAAAGGAATTATCCACGACGAAAAACTGGTACGTTCGTTGGATAGAATTCGATAAGCAATATTCTCAATTACAGAAAGAAACAAAGAAAGAGCGAAGAGATTCTTGATCTCTTCGCTCTTTCTTTGTTTCGATTGTATCTTTTTCCTATCGAACTTCGATCACATATTCCTTTCCATTCTCCAGACCTTCGATCGTCACCCATGCCCAACGAGCATCGCCAACCTGTTCCGTCTGGATCTCCTTACCATTCACTTGTACTGTCTCTGTATCCATACTGAACGGTCCTGCCCGGAACTTCAAACGATCCATATCCGCCCGGTCCTCAATACAAAATACAGCTGTCTGTTTTCTGTTTTTCGGATAGTTTACCCGATAAGAGATCTTAGCATCACTTCCATTCACCGTCATACCAGACACATCGACCGTCCAATCTTTCGGCAGACGAGGCATTATCGTAATCTCATTATCACGGGCTTTCGATGTTCCGGCTACCATCAAAATCGTTCTCACGGTCTCATTTTGCTGAACAAAATTTCCGAGATCACCCTGACGTCGATACATACCCTTTTCCCGACTATACGAAGCACCCTCCGGCACAATAAAAGGTTTCGGCAATCGCGGGGCATAGCACAATTTGGCCAAATTAGTAATGAACTTATCGTAGTCCGCACATTTATCTAACAACAGAGCTGTCTGAGAAATGATGTTATGGTCATACCCCAGTCCCCGTACTCCCATATACGTATCACCAATATACCGATTCAAATCATCCTCATATGTATTTTGACTCAATTCGAACCATTTCTTCGGAACATCCCGTACGACATCGTATCCGACATAATCCGCATACATCGACAGTGTAGGATCATGGAAAAACCCGAATTTATCCATCCGCCACTTACCTCCTTTTATGAAATAGTTTTCGATCGATCGCTCCATCTCATCGGCCAAACGGGTCCACTCTGCTACTTCTTTCTTTTTCCCTGCCCGACGTGCCATCTCCGTATACATACGCACTCCGAGATAACACGGCATATTGTTAAACATCGTAAACTCCATCATTCCGCCTTCGGTCTCCCCATACATCAATCCATGTTCATTAAAAGAGAGTTCGGGGTTCTTCATCGCCCAATCGATATAATGGACTGCCTCATCAATATACTTCCAGTTATCAAGAATCCACTGGGTAGAATATCCTCCATTCGCCCAAACATTGGCTATGCTCATCATGGTCAATCCATGCCCGTCGGGTTCGGCATTCCCGAAATTCTGATAATCCTCCCCGAAACGCTCTTTCGTATAACGAGTCGGCCATCCGGCTATAACCGTCAACTCTTTGGAGTAAATAAACGGTTTGTTGGGGATAACACTCCAATGGCCCGGAATACGATGTCCCAACAGGGTCAATCCATGTTCCGGATAGTACATCAAACACCGATTCAGAAAATCAACCGACCGCTGTGACTCTTTCAGCAAACCGATATACGATAAAATTCCCAACGGCCGATTTCTCGAATACATCGATCCATAATAGCTGCCCGCTTCGGGAACCCATGTTCCAAAACCATCATATCTCCACGAGGGAGCTCCGGGTGACGACTCGTTAATCATTCCGTCATCCTGCATTTTCGTACGGATATCTTCGAGATTTTCGTAATATACCCGAGTCAGAATATCTGCATAATTATTTCCGGTAAAAGTGATCCGGGTCAATCCGAAATCTGATGGATAGCTCCATGATTCAATCCGTTTAAAATCCGACTCAAATGTATAAAGCCGTTCACACAGCTTATCTAAAGCAGCATAGGGTGTTCGATCACGACGGCTATCTACCGTATGCGTTTCAAAAAAAGTATCGTCAGATTTTACTGAGACAGGGCCTCCCGTAAGTTCATCCTCTTGAGTCGACCCGCCAACAACATAACCTCCCAAAAACTGAGGTTCACCCCGTTTATCGGGATTGTCTACCAGACGAATTTCACGGATCGGTTTCTGCTGAACTTTGACCCTCAACACAGGGTGCTCGTTCCCTTCGTATCCGCCACACAGGTGCAGCGTTTCACGCAAACACTCGGCCATTTCCGGTTCTGCTTCAGACGTTTTGAACGGAGCTCCGCCATCCATCCAATGCGCCCTGAACCAAAGTGTATATCCAAAGACCAATGGCACGGCATCACAACTACCATCCTCATAAACAATCTCGATCGTTCCTCCCTTATCCCCGACATACAAATTTTCCGACTCTACGATACTTCCCCAAGGAGGCGTTCCGGCATCGATCGAATTGTATCCTCCAATGAAATAGATATATTCACCCGAAACACCCGCTCCGTCTGCACGGAATGGCATTTCAAACCAACGGCTGTCAGATGCTCCACATGCTGTCGATATGCCCATAATTCCGGAAAGCAAAAGCAACGCTCCTCTTTTCCGGATCGATTCTCTCTTACTCATAAAATAAACCGATTATTCTATATGTCTGACAATATCGCCAGACAATATAAAATTACTCCGAAAAAACGAAGCCCACAATTCCACTGAACTATATTGTCAAGAAAAGGAACTAAATTATCAGAAACCAGACATTTTTAGAACTAAAACACACAACCCATGAACTTTTCCCCTTATTCTTCGGTTCTGCCAGCGATATAGTTTCGCCAACGCGCAAGCACCGTTTTCATATCATTGGGTTCATCGCTCTCGAAAAATACATACTTGCCGGTCGTCGGATGTATGAAGCCCAGACTGCGGGCATGTAGTGCATGACGAGGCATAATCCGGAAGCAGTTCTCGACAAACTGTTTGTATTTGGAAAAAGTCGTTCCTTTCAGAATACGATCGCCCCCATAACGTTCATCGTTAAACAACGGGTGACCGATATACTCCATATGGACCCGAATCTGATGGGTACGCCCGGTCTCCAATCGACATTCGATCAGATTGACATATCCCAACCGCTCGAGTACCCGATAGTGCGTTACCGCATGTCGACCGCTCTCTCCGTCGGGAAATACAGCCATTTTCAACCGGTCCCTTGTACTGCGTCCTATATTGCCCGTGATCGTGCCCTCGTCCTGCTCCATGTTTCCCCACACCAACGCATGGTACACCCGATCGATCGTGTGATCGAAAAATTGTTTGGCCAGACGGGCATGCGCACGCTCGTTTTTTGCTACCACCAATATACCTGAAGTATTTTTATCGATCCGATGGACCAGACCGGCCCGCATATCCCCCTCCTGAAACAGGGGTTCATCCTTCAAATGATAGGTCAAGGCATTAACCAACGTACCCGAGTAGTTGCCGTGTCCGGGATGGACAACCATTCCAGCAGCCTTATTGACAATGATCAGATCGTCGTCCTCGTAACGAATATCCAACGGAATGTTTTCCGGAATGATCTCGATCTCACGTACCGGATAGGGCATCACGATCGAAATCCGGTCCTGTGGTTTTACCTTGTAGCTCGATTTAACCGCCGTCCCATTCACCAAAATATTACCGGCATCGGCAGCTGTCTGGATCCGGTTTCGGGAAACCTGCTCCATTCGGTTGGTCAGGAACTTATCGATCCGCAACGGACTCTGCCCCTTGTCGACCGTCACGCTGTAATGCTCATAGAGCTCCTCCTGCTGTTCGTCCTCGTCCAGCACGACATCCTCGTCTGTCCACACTTCGTTCTCCGTCATCGATCTTTTCTCAGTCAACTCGTTTCTCATCGGCAGCTCGCTCTTCTGCTGCGGCAAGACTGTCGGCCATCGCTTTTGCTGCTGCCCGCATACTCTTCTCCGACTGAGCAGCCCCCTGCTCAATTTTCTTGGAATCAAGTGTCAGGGCAAAATCAACCTTCGTACCGAGACGTCGCGGACTTCCAGCTCCGGGAGTCTGCATATAAACTCTTGCCTTATGTTCGTCTTTCGATGTGATTCCTTCGTCACGTGTTATTTTTCCCACGTTGAATCCGGCCTCCCACAATCGACTTTTGGCCTCCCGCAGCGGGAATCCGACCAATTTCGGCACCTGCTGTACCGAAGCATCCTCGCTCACTCCAACCACAAGCGTCACACCCGATCCGATCTCCGCCTGAACTTTACTGCCCGAACGGATCGTCTTACCTCCGCAACGCTCCTCCAACACATAGTTGGTCGCCATATCCGGTTTGTAGATCAGCTCTTCAATCTCCAGTCCGGCCATCTCGATGTTGTTCTTCGCCTGCCGCAGCGAGAATCCCGTAACATAAGGCACATCCACCATTTTCTGATGGAACGAATTGATCGTCACAAAGATATGCCGTCCTGACTTGACGCGTGCTCCGGGGGCAGGAGACTGTTCAAGAATTACTCCACCCTCACAATCAGGAACATACAACGAATCATTAACCTCAATCTTGAGCGAAGCCCCTTTACCTGCCTTTAAGGCCTGTTCAACAGTCAGTCCGCTGAAATCGGGCACCTCGCGAATCTGCCCGTGCCGGGTGAAAAGATTGAGCAGCAAATTAACCACGCACACGAAAACGATGATTCCGCATGCAGCCAACACCAAATTCTTATATATGACATTCCCGTTGATCTTTCGGGCCAGTTTTATTAAAAAATCCATAAATTCCACATTATTGGATCAACGCAGTCGATCAATTCGGGGATAAATATACTATTTTTTCACCGGATGGTAAAACGTATCCCGTTCAACGGGCTCATAACCGGCATCCCGAATCATCCGCTCCATTTCGGAGGCACTCATCGAAGGCTTCCGGTCTTCGGCTCCCGCCATCGAATAGATCTTCGTCGAGTCGTCGATCGTTCCATCCATATCATCGGCTCCGAAAGCCAACGCCAGCTGCGCCGTTGTCTTCCCGAACATCGGCCAATAGGCCTTGATGTGAGGAAAATTATCCAGATAGATACGTGCCATGGCCATCATCCGCATATCCTCCACGACGCTTACTTCGCCCAACTCCGACATCGAGTTGTGCAGATTGCGGTACTTCAACGGAATAAAGGCATCGAAACCTCCCGTTTCATCCTGCAGACTCCGCAGCCGATCGAGATGGTCTATCCGATCCGCCCACTGCTCGATATGACCGTACAGGATCGTCGCATTGCTCTTCAGTCCGATCCGATGAGCCTCGCGATGCACGGCCAACCACGTCTCGGCCGACCCCTTTTCAGGACAAATCTGCTTCCGGATCTTTTCGTCGAAAATCTCTGCACCGCCTCCGGGGATCGCCTGCATGCCGGCCTCCTTTAAAATCACAAGTCCATCATGATAGCTCAGTCCCGCCTTATCAATCATGTAAGCCAATTCGATTGCTGTAAATGCCTTCACCGCCACCGAAGGTATCCGCTCCCGGATCTTTCGGATCAGGTCGGCGTAATAATATAGGTCCTTACGCGGATGCACCCCACCGACAATATGGATCTCGGTCGCCCCACTCCGACAATGTGCCTCAATCTGCTCCATAATCTCTTCGACCGAATAGTCCCATGCATCGGGAGCTCCGGCCGGCCGACGGTAGGAACAGAACCGACAATTAAACACACACAGATTCGTAGGCTCTACGTGAAAATTGCGGTTATAGAATACACTTTTCCCGCTCTTACGCTCCTTGGCCGACGTAGCCAGTACAGACAGCAACGACAGCGGAGCCGAAGCCAGATATTGGGCTTCACTTCGTGAGATACGCTCCTGCCGAAGCACCTTTTCGGCCGGTTCTCGATACGCCCCAAACAGATCGATCATAGCAGATACTCCTCCTTTTCAATTATCAAATCAAAAAAGGCTGCCGTTATACCCCAGCAGCCTATCGATCTCTATTCGTCAGAGAATTATTTCCAACGGGTTTCGTCCGAAACCGTCAATCTTTTACGTCCTTTAGCACGACGGGCAGCAAGCACTTTGCGGCCGTTAGCCGTAGACATTCTTTCACGGAAACCGTGTTTATTGATCTTCTTTCTCTGAGAGGGTTGAAAAGTCCTTTTCATTGCATTCCTATATTTTTATTTTTGCTATCGAATCTTTGCCGCGCCGACATGTTCCACACGCAACGGAGTGCAAAGGTAAAACATTTTTGATTTTACACAAAATCTTTTACGTAAAATTAATTCAATCTGTTACAAAACCACCTTTTGATTCCGCGGAAAATAGACGACCCGTTTGGTTTCAAAGAAGGAATCCTCGAAAAATGTGGCTATATCGAACACTTTGTATCGCTTGCCGGTCACCGAAAGTTCTGTCTGCAAATCCCCTCCCTTCAGGTAGAGAATCCCGTTAGGCATGGTTCCTGCTCCATCTCCACTGTCCAGTTTATTCCATACCCAAGCTATAAACGGTGTCATCTCCGTCACCGCCCGGCTGACCACATAATCGAAACGAGCGTCGACCTGTTCCGCCCGACCATGTACCGTCTCGATCTGCGTGAGGCCCAAGGAACGGACGACCTCATCCACGACCCGAATCTTCTTGCCAATCGAATCGACCAGCGTGAACTGCACCTCGGGGAAAAGAATGGCCAACGGAATACCGGGAAACCCACCGCCACACCCTACATCCATCACCCGGGCTCCGGGACCAAATCTGCACACCTTGGCAATCGCCAACGAATGCAGCACATGATGCAGATAGAACTGGTCCATATCTTTCCGGGAAATAACGTTGATCCGGCTGTTCCACATCCGATACAACGGCCCCAACGCCTCGAAACGTTCACGCTGAAGTGTGGTCAACTCCGGAAAATATTTCAGGATCGAGTCCATAATTATCTATGCATAAGATTTAGATTCTCGACAACAGAAAAGCCGTTCGCTATTTATTGCGCGACAAGACAAACTCGGCAAACAAATGCAACGACCGCAGAATATCTGACTCGGGATAACCTTCCAGATAGGTCAATGCCTTATCCTTATATTCGGTCATGCATTTACGGGCATACTCAATTCCCCCACCCTCGATGGCGGCACGACAGAGATAATCCACATTTTCGGGAGCCTGTCGCACATTACTCAGTTTTGCAATCAGTTTTTCCCGCTCCCGCACCGAACTATGATCCAATACATAGAGCAATGGAAGGGTAATCTTCCGCTCTCGCATATCGCCACCCGACGGTTTACCGGTCTCGGACATGGGCGAATAGTCCAAAATATCGTCCTTAATCTGAAAAGCGATTCCCAGATGATCTCCAAATTGCCGAAGTCTATCGACATGTTCCGGATCGGCACCGACCGAAATCGCACCGGTCGCCGCACACGCTCCTAACAATGCTGCGGTCTTTTTATAGATGATATCGTAATAGATCGCTTCGGTCATCTCCAACTTTTCGCTCTGCTCGGTCTGGATCAACTCTCCTTCGCTCACTTCGTGAATCGAACGGGTCACCTCCGTCAACATATCCCACCCCTGACGTTGTAAACAGGTATGGTAGGAACGGGCAAAAATAAAGTCACCGATCAGTACGGCAGTGCGGGAACGCCACAAAGCATTAACCGACGGCGCATTCCGCCGCACATAGGCCTCATCCACCACATCGTCATGAATCAACGACGCAGTATGAATCATCTCAACCAGCGATGCCCCTACATAACTCCTTTCACTGATCGGACCAAAAAGTCCGGCAGACAACAGAACCAGCAATGGGCGCAACTGCTTACCCCGATGGCTCAGAATATAGTCGGTTATGGAGGATACATATCGATTCGGACTTTGGAGTATGGATGCAATATAGGCCTCATAGCTACGCACATAGGCAGCAATGGGGTATTGAATCTCTTCGAGAGTAATTTTGCCTGAATCTTCCATTAAGACACAAATATCTGAGAAATTTTTGAATCCTCAAAATTTACATTTCGTTTTCACCCCCATTTTTCAACAAACACCCCACAACAGACCGCTCTTGCACAGGTTAATTATGATTAATTGTTGATAAATGGTCGACAAAAACAATCGACAAAAACGAAAATTCATGTTACTTTTGTGGAGCACGCCATTGTGCTTGAACCAGGAATGATCATTATGGCTACAATACTATATTATATACTCTTATCGATATTTACGATAGTGAGTTTTATACCCTTCTCATTGCTGTTTTTCGCAACCGTAGCGTTCGACAAAGAGCGAGTCATATTACATGCAGCTTCCCGTTTTTGGTCTTACGGAATTTTCAGGATTTGCCCTTTTTGGCACATTCGTATCGAAGGTAAAGAAAAGATAGACCGTAAAAAACCCTTCATCATCATCACTAACCACCAGTCAATGCTCGACATTCCACTAATGTACGTCCTTCCGACAACCTTCAAATGGGTCTCAAAAAAAGAGGTACAAAAGATGCCGATTTTCGGCTGGGTTTTGCGCATGCACGGCGATATCGCCATCGAAAGAGGTTCTCGCGACAGTGCAAAACAGATGATCGAGAAGTGCAGCGAACGGATTGCACGCGGCACATCGGTCATCATCTTTCCCGAAGGGACTCGCACCAAAACAGGAGAAATCGGCCGATTCAAAGATGGAGCCTTTTTTGCAGCTCAGCATGCAGGTACGGGAATACAACCCGTCGTGATCGACGGTACATGGAGCCTGATCAACGGATGGAAACTGCGTATGCCACACACGTTCCGGGTCCGGATTCTCGACCCGCTCTCTTCGGAGTATGTGGCCTCGAAACAAGCAAGAGAACTTGCAACAGAGATGGAGACACTGATGCGGAGCGAACTCGCTGCCATGCGGAACGAAACGAAAAAATAAACTAAAAATATATGGTCGCAGATTACGGAGACGAACACATTCAAACACTGGACTGGAAAGAGCATATCAGGCGCCGACCGGGTATGTATATCGGGAAATTGGGTGACGGTACTTCTGCCGACGACGGAATTTACATTCTGATCAAGGAGGTGCTGGACAACTCAGTCGATGAATACATGATGGGGTTCGGCAAAAACATCGACATTACCATTGATGAAGACAAAACAGTTACCGTCAGGGATTACGGACGGGGCGTTCCGTTGGGTAAACTGGCCGACGTTGCCTCGAAAATGAATACGGGAGCCAAGTACGATTCAAAGGCCTTCAAAAAATCGGTCGGGCTGAACGGCGTCGGTATCAAAGCCGTCAATGCCTTGTCGGACAGCTTTCTGATTCGCAGTGTACGAGACGGGGAGGCCCGCAGTGTTCGCTTCGAGCGGGGCGAAGAGATCGACGAGAGCTCCGAGAGCGGCATTTCCGAGAAAAATGGAACTTTAGTAAGATTTCATGCAGACGAAACTATTTTCGGGCCTTACAACTACCATATGGAGTATGTGGAAGCCATGATCCGAAACTACACCTACCTGAATGCAGGATTGGTCATACGGATCAACGGACAGGCTTTCGTCTCGAAAAACGGTTTGCTCGACCTGCTGCAAGAGAATTTGAACGAAGATCCGTTATACCCTCCGATCCACTTGAAGGGGGAAGACATTGAAGCCGTTGTTACACACGGACACGGATACGGCGAAACTTACTTTTCATTCGTCAACGGTCAACATACGACACAAGGCGGAACACATCAGGCCGCTTTTCGCGAAGGGATTGCCAAAACGCTGAAAGAGTTTTACAAAAAAGACTATGATCCGGCCGATGTACGCACATCGGTGATCGCTGCCATCAGTATCAAGGTGGAAGAGCCGTTATTCGAATCGCAGACCAAAACGAAGCTTGGATCAAAGGAGATGGGTCCTGAAGGTCCTACCGTCCGGAACTTCATACTCGATTTTTTGAAGACGGAATTGGATAACTACCTCCACAAACATCCTGAAACGGCCGATATACTTCAAAAGAAGATACAGGAGAACGAAAAGGAGCGGAAAGCCATATCGGGCATTCAAAAAAAGGCGCGCGAAATGGCAAAAAAAGTGAGCCTGAACAATAAAAAGTTACGCGACTGCCGCATTCACTTGACCGACAAAAACGATCGTGCCGAGGAGTCGATGATCTTCATCACGGAGGGAAACTCGGCCAGCGGATCGATTACCAAGTCGAGGGATGTCAACACGCAGGCGGTCTTCAGCCTACGGGGTAAACCGCTTAACAGCTACGGACTGACCAAAAAGATCGTCTATGAAAACGAGGAGTTCAACCTGCTGCAGGCGGCCCTCAACATCGAGGAGGACATGGATAACCTCCGCTACAACAAGATCATCATTGCAACCGATGCCGATGTGGACGGGATGCACATCCGTCTGCTAATGATGACCTTTTTTCTCCAATTTTTCCCGGAAGTTATCCGGTCGGGGCACCTATACATCCTACAAACTCCCCTGTTTCGTGTCCGCAACAAAAAAGAGACCCGCTACTGCTACAGCGATGAGGAGCGGCAAAAGGCCATCGAAAAATTGGGTCCCAACCCGGAGATCACCCGATTCAAAGGTCTCGGAGAGATCTCGGCCGACGAATTCAAGGAGTTTATCGGAGAGAATATGCGACTGGACAAAGTCCGCTTGACCAAAGAGGATCCCATATCCGACCTGCTGGAGTTCTACATGGGCAAGAACAGCAGCGAACGGCAGGGATTCATCATCGGCAACCTGCGGGTCGAGGCCGATTATGTAGAAGATTTAATATAGGAAAGTAACAACCATCTATAATGAACGACAAAGAGCTGGATCGTAATGATCCGACCGATTCGAACAAAGAGTTTATCAACGACACAACACAACCGAGAAATATTGAAGGACAAACTTCAATCCCGGTAAAAACCAACGATAAATACGATCGGTTGACGGGTGAGAAATCCGACCGGAAAAAGCTGACCGGCATGTATAAGGACTGGTTTCTGGACTACGCTTCGTATGTCATTCTGGAACGAGCCGTTCCGCACATCGAAGACGGATTGAAACCGGTACAGCGCCGTATCCTGCACGCCATGCGCCGGATGGACGACGGTCGCTACAACAAAGTGGCCAACATCATCGGATCGACCATGCAATACCACCCGCACGGTGACGCCTCGATCGGAGACGCCTTGGTGCAACTCGGACAAAAGGAGCTGCTGATCGACTGCCAGGGAAACTGGGGAAATATCCTTACTGGAGACGGGGCTGCCGCACCGCGTTATATAGAGGCAAGGTTATCAAAATTTGCGTTAGAGGTGGTCTTCAACCCGAAAACCACCGAATGGATGCTCTCCTACGACGGACGGAATCAGGAACCGGTTACACTGCCGGTCAAATTCCCGTTACTGCTGGCTCAGGGCGTAGAGGGCATCGCGGTCGGTCTGGCCTCGAAGATTCTGCCCCACAACTTCAATGAACTGATCGACGCAAGTATCGCTTGTCTGCGCGACGAACCATTCGAGCTCTACCCCGACTTCCCTACCGGAGGTATGGCCGACGTCAGCCGCTACAACGACGGTTTGAGAGGCGGCAGCATCAGAGTGCGGGCCAAAATCAACAAGATCGACAAACGGACGCTCTCCATCACCGAGATTCCGTTCGGTACGACAACCGAGTCGATCAAGGATTCGATCATCCGGGCAAATGACAAAGGGAAGATCAAGATCAAAAAGGTCGACGACAATACGGCCGACAAGGTGGAAATCATCATCCACGTCAGCAACGACGAATCCTCCGACCGGACCATCGATGCCCTGTACGCATTCACGGATTGCGAAGTTTCGATCTCGCCAAACGCCTGCGTGATCATCGACGACAAACCTCATTTTATTGGCGTCTGCGAAATTCTGCGACGTTGCACCTACCATACCAAAGAATTGCTGAAGCGTGAACTGGAGATCCGAATGGAGGAGTTGGAACAGGACTGGCACCTCTCCTCGCTTGAAAAAATCTTCATCGAGAACAAGATCTATCAACTGATGGAGGAGTGCGATTCACGAGAGGCAGCTTATATAGCGGTAGAAAACGGATTACAACCGTTCCGCCCTCTATTGCGTCGCGACATCACGCGCGAAGATGTCATCAAGCTGACCGAGCTGAAGATGATCCGTATTTCACGTTACGACTCATTCCGGGCTGAAGAGCACATCAAAAACGTCGAATCGGAGATCGAACAGGTGCGACACGATTTGGCCCACTTGACCGAATATGCCATTGCCTATTTCGAACGGATTAAAGCCAAATATGGAGAAGGTTATGACCGGAAAACCGAACTGAGGGCCTTTGATTCGATCGAAGCGACCAAAGTGGTTGTAGCCAACGCAAAACTGTATGTCAATCGAGAGGAAGGCTTTTTCGGTATAGGCTCTTCGATGAAAAAAGACGAGTTCGTTTGCGACTGTTCCGATATCGACGACGTAATCGTCTTTACCAAAGAGGGTAAATACATCATTACCAAGGTTACGGACAAAGCCTTTTTTGCGAAAAACATCTATTATATAGGGGTTTTCAAGAAGAACGACGAAAGAACCATCTACAACATCCTTTATCGCGACGGTCGAAACGGACCGATTATGATGAAACGGTGTGCAATCAAGAGCATTACCCGTGATCGGGAGTACGACATCACCCGTGGAACGCCCCGCAGCGAAATTCTCTACATGAGCGTCAATTCGAACGGGGAGGCAGAAGTGCTGAAGATCTACTTCAAACCGAGACCCCGCCTGAAAAAACTCATTGTCGACCTGAATTTCAGCGACCTTGCTATCAAGGGAAGGCAGTCACAAGGAAATCTGTTCTCGCGGTATGCCATTCACAAAATCGTACTTAAGGAGCGGGGAACTTCGACACTTGGCGGAGTAAATGCATGGTACGACGACGAAATCCGCAGGCTCAACACCGACGGACGCGGAATCCTGTTAGGCGAATTTATCGGAGATGACCGACTGATCATCTTCTCGAGTAAGGGAACCTACTACACGATTGGTTTCGATCTCGGGCTTCACTTTGCGGAAGATACGATGCAGGTCGAAAAATATGATTGTCAACGGATCTATTCGGTAGTATATTTCGACAGTACACAAAACTATTACTATCTGAAACGTTTCACCGCCGAACAAAGCGATCGCATACAGAGTTTCGTTGACGAAGCGTCTGGGTCAAAACTGATTGCGATCAGTGAAGACCGGTATCCTCAACTCGCCATATCTTATGGAGGCGTTCATGCCAATCGTCCAGAGGATCGAATCGATGTGGAGAGTTTTATCGGAGTAAAGAGCCATAGAGCAAAAGGGAAACGACTTTCTACTTTTGAAATCGCGCATATTGCCTTTATCGAACCGCTCGAAAAAGAAGACGATTCGGTTTCGGAAGAAGAAACAGCCGATGATGCACCTCTATCGGAAAATTTCACAGAAATGGAATCCGAAGCTCCGAATGATGATAAAACACCGATAAAACAAAGTTATGCGACTGGAAACAATATCGAATTCCGAGCAGACGATGAAGAGTCCGAATCGAAACAAATGGATCTTTTCGGAGAAGAAGATATAAATAAACAGTAAAACATAGACGCAAAAGAGTAACCATGATCATATTTTTAGTCGGATATATGGGATGCGGGAAAAGTACCATCGGACGAGCACTTGCACGTCGTCTGAAGATGGACTTCTTGGATATGGATCCGCTAATCGAACAGCATTGTGGAAAAAGTATTCGTGAGATCTTTGCGACAGAAGGAGAAGAGGGGTTTCGTCTTCATGAGAAAGAGGTATTGGCAGAGATCGTAACAGAACAGCAGGATTGTATCGTGGCTACAGGAGGAGGTGCCCCTTGCTTTTTCGACAATATGGAAGTCATGAACCGAGCCGGAATAACCGTTTATTTCCAAATGAGCCCGGAAAAACTTGCCGGACGGCTCGAACACGGGAAAGCCAAACGACCTTTATTGCAAGACAAAACTCAAGAAGAGTTGATAAGTTTTATCCGCATTAATGTAGAAAAGAGAGAAACATACTATCTTCGTTCCAAGTTAATTATTCAGTGTGACGGAGTATCTGATGAGTATATCGCCGAGCACATCGTCCACTACGTACAACATCTACTTAATTCTTCGAACTCATGAAAAATTTTCTATCCATACTTTTCTCATTAACCCTTTTTGCAGGATGCTCCTCTCCGGATCCACTAATTTGGCACCAGAACTATTTCATAATAAATGACACGGCCAAAGAAAAAAATTATGCCGAAATTATTTATCCTCTATACACGGAGGGTCCGAATTACGATCTGATCAATATCCGTATCGACTCCTTAATCCGTAAACACCTTGTCGGGGATGACCCCCGATTTGCCAACATAACCATGAAACAGGTTATCGATTCGTTCTTCTCTTGGAAAAATCGGGACTCCATACTGAATCAAATTCCATATGATCTTCGCTCTCACTGTATCACCAAAGAGTGTGGCAACGTCATCGCTTTACGGGGAATGGTTTACCGCAAAACCAACGACAGCAGCACAAATATCGATTCATACGTCTATAACATAGATCGTCGGAATGGCCGTATACTCACAAGAGATGAAATCATCTCGGACACAATCCGTCTCAAAGAATTGAATCAAATATATTTTTCCTATTATCTGATCGACAGAGTGATCTCGGAAGAGACTTTGTTTGTTCCGATAGATGAATTACCTTTGCCCCAGAAGATCAGTGTCGACAGTACGGGTATCAACATGCAATACGATCCTAATGAGATCGCCCCCCTGTTTATCGGAGAAATGCAATATTACATCCCGTATGACGATGCAAAACCCGTTCTTAAAAAAATAGTTCGGAAATAATTTTGAATACGTATTTATTATCGAGTAATTATAATTAGCCACATATAAACCCTGATTGAGATGATTCTGTTTTTCAAAAAAGACAACACGATCTTTGCGGTACAAACAACCGTACAGTTTTCGGAAGAAGAGCTTTCCCGTTTGCAATGGCTACTTGGAGGTGCCGACCACATCGATACGGAAAGTATCTCAGGCATTTTCATCGGTCCACGTCGTGAAATGATCACTCCGTGGAGTACAAACGCCGTTGAGATCACCCAAAACATGGGCCTGCAAGGAATCATACGAATCGAAGAGTTCGTCGAAACAGATAATGAAGATACTCCGTTCGATCCTATGTTACGCAGAAAATACCATACGATCGATCAGGATGTCTATACAATCAGCAAACAGCCCGACCCGATCGTCTACATCGACGACATGGTCGCCTATAACAAACAGGAAGGACTTGCCCTTAGCGAAGATGAAATCGCATATTTGGAAGAATTAAGCCGTCGTCTCGGCAGGAAATTGACAGACAGCGAAGTGTTCGGATTTTCACAGGTCAATTCGGAACACTGCCGCCACAAAATATTCAACGGAGAGTTTATCATCGATGGAGAGGAGAAAGATTCAACGCTGTTCGGGTTGATCAAAAAAACCACAAAGGAGCATCCGGGACGCGTTCTATCGGCCTATAAAGACAACTGTGCCTTTATACAGGGACCCGAGATCGAGCAATTCGCACCGGCACGTCACGACACGTCGGACTACTTTGAGATCTCCGATTTCGAAAGCGTTATTTCGGTCAAAGCCGAAACCCATAACTTTCCGACAACGGTCGAACCCTTCAACGGTGCAGCAACCGGTACGGGAGGTGAGATCCGTGACCGTATCGCCGGCGGTAAAGGCGCCTTCCCGATTGCAGGAACCGCCGTGTACATGACCGCCTATCCCCGTCTGGACGGCGGCCGTGAGTGGGAAAAACAGACCGAAGCCCGTGATTGGCTCTACCAAACACCGGAGGATATTCTGATCAAGGCATCGAACGGTGCCTCCGATTTCGGTAACAAATTCGGGCAACCGCTGATCTGCGGAAGCCTTCAAACATTCGAACATTTCGAAAACGGAAAGAAATACGGATTCGACAAAGTCATTATGCAGGCCGGTGGCATCGGATATGGCCGCAAACAAGACAGTATCAAAGACGAACCCGAACCCGGAGACAAAGTAGTGTTGCTGGGTGGTGATAACTATCGCATCGGAATGGGCGGTGGTGCCGTGTCGTCGGTTGCCACAGGAGAGTATGCCGGAGCCATCGAGCTCAATGCGGTACAACGGTCGAACCCCGAAATGCAGAAACGGGTCTACAATGCAATCCGCGCCGTCTCGGAAGAGTCTCGCAACCCGATCATCTCGATCCACGACCACGGAGCCGGAGGTCACCTCAACTGTCTGAGTGAGCTGGTCGAAGCAACCGGCGGACGGATCGACATGGAGTGCCTGCCGATCGGTGATCCTACACTCAGTGCCAAAGAGATCGTCGGCAATGAATCCCAAGAGCGTATGGGTCTGGTGATGGACAAGAAGGATATCGAGCAGTTGCGGTTGATCTCAGAACGCGAACGGGCCCCGTTCTATGTCATCGGAGAGACGACCGGAGACATGCAATTCACCTTCGTCAACCATAAGACGAATGAAAAGCCAATCGATCTGAAGCTCGAGGATATGTTCGGCAAAGCTCCGCGTACGATCATGAACGACCATACGGTACAGGAGACCTTTGCAGAACCCGAATATCAGGCCGGAAACCTGCTTAAATATCTGCAGAACGTGCTCCAACTCGAAGGTGTAGCCTGCAAGGATTGGTTGACCAACAAGGTGGACCGTTCGGTGACGGGTCGTATCGCCATGCAGCAAACGACCGGTAGCATTCAGCTACCGCTGAACGACTGTGCCGTAGTGGCTCTCGATTTCCAAGGAAATCACGGAATCGCGACCTCCCTTGGACACGCTCCAGCTGCCGCACTGGCCGATGCTGCCAAAGGTTCGGTTCTGGCTATCACCGAGGCGCTGACCAACATCGTGTTCGCAGCAATCGATGGAGGTATCCACTCCGTATCGTTGAGTGCCAACTGGATGTGGCCCTGCAAGAACGAGGGAGAGGATGCCCGCCTGTATCGCGCCGTTGAAGCGGCAAGCGATTACGCACAGGCTCTCGGAATCAACATCCCGACCGGCAAGGACTCGCTTTCGATGACCCAGAAATACCGTGACGGCGAGTTGGTTTATGCTCCGGGAACGGTTATCATCACCGCAGCAGCCGAAGTCTCGGACATTCGGAAATCCATATCCCCTGCACTGAAACATACCAAGAGCCAATTGGTCTATGTAGACATGAGCCGCTCGGCATTCAATCTCGGTGGCAGTAGCTTCGCACAAACGTTGGGCTTTGTCGGATCGAACGTACCGACAGTTGAGTCTGCCGACTACTTTATCAAGGCATTCACCGCCGTACAAGAGCTGATCAACGCAGGAAAAGTTCTTGCGGGACACGATATTTCGGCCGGAGGTCTGATCACTACATTGCTGGAGATGACATTTGCCGACAACGTCAGTGGTATGGACCTGAGTTTCGCGGCTCTCGGTGAACCGGATACGATCAAGGTGCTGTTCAGCGAAAAACCGGCTTTGGTGCTGCAAGTCGAAAACGGTATTCAGGTTTGTGAGGATCTGAAATTTGCAGGCGTCGACGCCTACGTGATCGGCGACGTAAATCAAGAGCGCCGTTTCAGCTTCACACACAACGGTCTCGACATGGAGCTGTTGATCGACGACCTGCGCGACACGTGGTTCAAGACCTCCTACCTGCTCGACCGTCGTCAGAGCGGTACGCAGAAGGCTTCGGAACGGTTTGCCAACTACAAGAAGCAGGAGCTCGTCTACTCCTTCCCCGAATCGTTTACAGGAAAACTGGCTCAATGGAATATAGAACCCAGTCGAAGAAAACCGACCGGAATCAAGGCGGCCATCATCCGCGAAAAGGGAATCAACGGCGACCGGGAGATGGCATGGTGCATATATCTGGCCGGAATGGATGTCAAGGACGTACACATGACCGACCTGATCTCCGGACGTGAAACCCTCGAAGAGGTCAATATGATTGTCTTCCCGGGCGGATTCTCAAACTCCGACGTTCTGGGTTCCGCAAAAGGTTGGGCCGGAGCGTTCCTCTACAATCCGAAAGCCAAAGAGGCGCTCGACCGCTTCTTTGCACGTCCCGACACGCTTTCGTTAGGAGTCTGCAACGGTTGTCAGCTGATGATCGAACTGGGGCTCATCACTCCAGGCCACAAAGATAAACCCCGCATGCTGCACAACGACAGCCACAAGTTCGAATCGACCTTTGTCGGAGTCACCATCGAACCGAACGATTCGGTCATGCTGAAAACGTTGGCAGGTAGCAAACTCGGCATCTGGATTGCACACGGAGAGGGTAAATTCTCTCTCCCGTACGAAGAGAGCTGCTATAACATTCCGATGAAGTACCTCTATCCCGAATATCCGGCCAATCCGAACGGCAGCGATTACAACGCCGCAGCCCTCTGCTCGGTCGACGGACGTCATCTGGCCATGATGCCCCACCTCGAACGTGCCATCCGTCCGTGGAACTGGCCCTACTATCCGGAAAACCGGACCGAAGACGAGGTTACACCGTGGATCGAGGCCTTCGTCAACGCCCGCAAATGGATCGAACGGAAAAAAGCGACAAGCCATGAATAATGCTCCGATAGGGGTTTTCGATTCGGGTCTGGGTGGACTAACCGTATGGAGCGAGCTCTACCGGAAAATGCCCGAAGAGTCGTTGATCTACTTCGGCGATGGAAAGAACTGCCCCTATGGGGATCAACCGCGCGAAAAGGTGATCTCCTATGTCGACGATGCCGTACGGAGGCTGATCGACAAGGGTGTCAAGATGATCGTGATCGCTTGTAACGCTGCGACAGCCGTCGCCATCGACTATCTGCGAAAAACCTATCCCATTCCGTTTATCGGATTGGAACCGGCCGTAAAACCGGCGGCTCTTTCGTCGAAGAGCGGCGTGATCGGCATTCTGGCTACCAAGGCGACATTAGAGGGACGGCTGTTTCGAGAGACTTCACAACGCTATGCCGACCGGGTCCGAATTCTGGCTCAAGTCGGAGAGGGATTCGTTGAGCTGGTCGAAGAGAATCGGGAACAGAGTCCAGAAGCGGAACAGATCGTAGGAAAACTGCTTCGTCCTATGCTCGAAGCGGGAGCCGACCGGATTGTTCTGGGATGTACGCACTACCCTTTTCTTGCAGGAGTCATGCGGCAAATCATCGCCGGCCGTAACGTAGAACTGATCCAACCCGCTGAAGCTGTCGAACGGCAGACAGAAGCCGTCATGCAAAAATTCGACCTCCGGGCCGAAAGCGGACATCTTCCTACTTATGAATTCTGTACCTGCGCCAACGAGGCCTACCGCCAACGATTAATCGCCAAAAGCGAGACGGCCAAACAAATGATTTTTTAACTTTGTAACGGGGAGAGCAATTCTACGTTCAACGTTCGAAGGATTCCCGACAGCAAACACGCAACATGGCAGCAAAGAAAAATACAGCAAAACAACAGAAGGCCGAGGGAATAAGCGATACGAAGCGATGGATCTATGGATTCGCGTTGCTGTTCTTCGCTCTGTTCCTCACCATATCGGTCATCTCCTTCTTTTTTTCATGGAAAGATGATCAGAATATTACGTGGAGTCACCTCTTCGGTGGAGGCGATCCCGTATTAGGAGAAGCCGAAAATTGGGGTGGAAAGTTAGGAGCTCTTCTGGCACGTTTGCTGGTAGCTGATGGATTCGGCCTCTTTGGACTGTGTATTCCGGTCGTACTGATCATCCTGTCGTTGCGCATCATGCGATTCCGCCCTACATTGTTGCGCAAATCGGTCCGACTGACTCTGATTCTGATGATCCTTGGCTCTCTGACTTTGGGACTGCTCTTCAATGGCCGGTGGGAGGTCTTCGGCACCGGATTGGGTGGACGGCACGGAATCGAAATATCGGAGTGGTTAGTCTCGATATTGGGGACTTTAGGTACCGGCTTGCTGCTACTGCTCTCGATCATATTGTATGCGATATACATCAACCGGAATACAATTTCGCTGATTAACCGCGTAGGAAAAGGACTTGTAGACAATGGCAAAAAAGTTGGAGAAAAGGTCGGAGAAGCTGTATCCTCGACTGCAGCCGAGCTCATCGGTACCCACGACAAGTCACATCCTGCCGCAAAAAGCGACAACGTACAGAAATCAACCGACCAGAAGCAGAAGGCACAACGACAACAGGAAGAAGATGATGAAGATCCATTTATCGTCCGAAACGGGTCGGATGACGATCCTCCGCTCTATCCGGGTGAACTAATCGACGACAACGGATTTACGATCGTCGACCGGTCACGAGTCCCGTCATTCGAGGAGAAAGACTCACACGGACCTGTCCGGAAAGGAAAGGTCGAAGTGGACGATGCCGGTTTTGTCATTACGGATCTGAATGCACCGACACCAACTCCCGATCCGGTAGAAGATGAAAACGGATTTGTCGTCCAATACGCCAATGGGGACGAACAGGATACGCCCTCGACGCAACCGACACCAAACGTACAGCCGGAATACCGCCCGACTTTCACGGCACCAACACCGACTCCGGCGCCGAAACTCACTGATGTACAGATTTCTCACTCCGAAAATGCTTTTGTAGCATCCGTTCCGGAGAGCATGCAGATCGAGGAGCGGAGCGATCTGCAACTCGAACGACTGCCCGAAGACCAGAGTCTGAGCGACGACCAGATCGAAAGCACGCTGTATGACCCGACTTTGGAGCTTTCCACTTACCAACGACCTCCGATTGAACTTCTCGAAGATCACAGCGTCGAGGTGAGCGTTTCGAGCGAGGAGTTAGTCGAAAACCGGAACCGCATCAAGGAGACCCTCGAAAATTTCGGCATTAAAACGGTCAATATCAAAGCTACGGTAGGGCCCACTGTTACGCTATACGAGATCGTTCAGGCTCCGGGTGTCCGCATTTCGAAGATCAAGAATCTGGAAGATGATATAGCCCAAAGCCTTGCCGCATTGGGAATCCGAATCATTGCCCCGATCCCCGGAAAGGGAACGATCGGTATCGAGGTCCCCAACAAGGATAAAAAGATCGTCTCGATGTATTCGGTCATCAAATCGGCCAAGTTTCAAGAGTCGACATACGATATTCCTGTCGTTTTGGGAAAAACGATCCAGAACGAAACCTTCGTCATCGATTTGGCCAAAATGCCCCACCTGCTGGTTGCCGGAGCTACGGGACAAGGAAAGTCGGTCGGACTGAACGCCATCATCACCTCTCTGCTCTACAAGAAGCATCCGGCTGAACTCAAGTTGGTTCTGATCGATCCCAAAAAGGTCGAACTGACCCTCTACTCGAAACTGGAACGGCACTTTTTGGCCAAAATGCCAGGCGAAGAAGAGGCGATCATCACCGATACGCACAAGGTTGTCTATACGCTCAATTCGCTCTGCACCGAGATGGATGAACGCTACAACCTGTTGCGTGCAGCCGAGGTCCGCAAGATCACCGAATACAACGACAAGTTCGTTCACCGCAGGCTCAATCCCAACAAGGGACACCGTTACCTGCCCTATATCGTGGTGATTATCGACGAGTTTGCCGATCTGATCATGACGGCGGGACGCGAAATCGAGACACCGATCGCCCGTCTTGCACAGTTGGCACGTGCCGTGGGAATCCATCTGGTTATCGCCACACAACGGCCTACGACCAACATCATTACCGGAGTTATCAAGGCCAACTTCCCGGCGCGTATCGCATTCCGTGTTACCTCGATGGTCGACTCACGGACCATCATCGACCAACCCGGAGCCAACCAGCTGATCGGACGCGGCGATATGTTGATCTCGACCGGTAATGACCTGATCCGTGTTCAGTGTGCATTCGTCGACACGCCCGAAATCGAACGGATTACCGAATTCATTGCCAACCAACGAGGCTACACGGGAGCTTATGAGCTTCCGGAATATACTCCGGAAAACGGTGATTCATCGGGTGCTGCAGGAAGCAAATCGGGCGACATGTCGCAATTAGACAGTATGTTCGAAGAGGTGGCACAATTCGTTGTACAGAATCAAGTGGGATCGACCTCCTCCATCCAACGCCGTTTCTCTATCGGATATAACCGTGCGGGAAGAATCATGGACCAGTTGGAGATGGCCGGTATCGTCGGAAAGGCCGAAGGTAGCAAACCGAGAGAGGTTCTGATTCAAGACATGATGTCGTTGGAACACATACTCTCGTCACTCGACAGGTGATAATAACGCTTCTAAATACGAATAGGTCCCCCTTACTCGTTATCTTCAAAAACGATTGATCGGAAACATGAAACGCAAACTATACTATCTCACTGCGCTTGTACTTTGCCTGACGGCGGTGAGTATGCAGGCACAGGATCGGGGAACAACCCTCGTCGATGCCCTTGCAAAAAAAATGACCGGCTACAAAAACTACCGGATCGAATTTACGGCCGACATGGAGAATGAATTTTCGGAGCTTCCCGGAAAGATCATTGTAGGCGGATCCTGTTACCGGGTAGAGATTAATGATTATGAGGTCTCCTGCGACGGCAAGAATCTCTATACCTATAACACGAATGAGGACGAGGTAACGATCGAGAAGGCTGATCCGACCGACCCATCTCCATTGACCAATCCGGCCCGATTTTTTCAATCGGGGTTGAAAGATTTTCAATGTATCTACAAAGGGACTGGAACCGTAAACGGGAAAAAAGTCGAACGGATCGAGTTGGTTCCTGCCAAACAGCAAGCCGGCGGTTGTCGATCGATTTTACTTGCTTTGGATCAAAATGCGCTGCCCGTAGCTATCGAGTATCTGACCGAGGGAGCCGCCCCAATCTCCATCACAATACAGAAGGTCGTCCCGCTTACAGAGATACCTTCCGATACGTTTATCTTCAACCGGAAAGCACATCCCGAGGTAGAAGTTATCGATTTCAGATAATCGACTCTTCCCGCTATCTACTAAAACTTACAAATACTCCAACTGCCACTCCAATTCCGAGGCAAGGGATTTTAGAGCCGCGTCGTCCGTCGATGCGTATGTAACAATGGCTTTCTGTACTCGTTCCCGATAGGCCGGGAACGTTTTGGCTAACTTGATAAAAAGAGATGTGACTCCTCGCGCAAGGTTACCCTCCAACTCACCCGAGCCTCGGGCAATCCGATCCGCCGCATTGAAAACAGCTTCGATCCAATCCCCCTCGCTTTCCGGACGCACAACCGCCACCGCAGTCAGCAAACCCGCATAACGCTTCATCGCAGCATCGGACTCCATCCACTCCATTGCGACAGGTCCGGCTACAGATGGCGCCACGTACCGAAACAGCGCATACACCGTCTGTTCTACCTGCTCCGAATAGACAAAATCCTCGGCCCACTTCCGCATCTGCTCCGCATCGACCTGCTGCGGATCATCGACCCACGCTGCCGCAAACTTCAACTCCCGGACCTGTTGCTTATAGAGCAACTGCGCCAACGAGTGATTCGGAGCATAGGGCTTCGCAATATCGCGTATCGTCGGGAAAGAGACGCCATAATTGAGCGGATAATTCACCCCCCGCTGCTGCATCGCCTCGACCACTGCCCCGTTCATCTCTTTGCGCAAACGGCTCAGCAGACGGATCATCAACGCAGTATCGTCCATCGGCTCGCTACTTTATCGCCGAAACGGGCATCTGAACGATCACTCCGTATTGGTAGATGGGCATCCTTTCAACGGCAATTTCGCGGTTCCCGTCCGTCAACCGGCAATTCACCATATCGGCAATCCGGTAGTAAATCGAGCCCTTGGCATTACTTTTCTGTCCTACCCACGGAGAGTTGGCTGTCTTTCCTTCGGGATTAAGCTCCAGCGTAATGGGGCGGCCCGAAAGATCGGATGCGGGCAACAAGCCTCCGTTCTCCGAAAAACGGCATACGACCACCGTGTTCTCGCCGGCCTGAGGAATGACACTAAACTCCTCAACAACACGTTGCCGATACTGCTTGCCCAAGAACAGCGACAGATACTCCTGTTCCAAACGATCGATTTCATCCAACGCTGCTTTCAAACCGCCCCCGAATACATTTTCGCCAGCTTCACCTGTCACAAGATCGATCCGGTGCCGACGCAACGAAAAGATCATTTCAGCTGCCTCAGAAGCCAAGGTCTCGAGGCTCTTGTTCATGGTGCTTTGCTTGTCTACGGGAACCTGAAGGAAAGCAGTATCACATGCGACATAAGATACGACATCGACATTACCGTCTTTAGCTCCCGGTTTTACAGGTTTTGCAGGAGTCAATTTCAACGCAGGCATTCCATCCAATGGAGGAGCCATCAGCCCCTCCGGAGTCGAAACATACAGACCGGCAGGACCTTTGTCTGGATTGTCAAGAGCATACACTTCTGAAGGATCAGCCTCCTGACAACTGGTTATCGTCGCTTGTTTGATCGAAAAAACATTTTTATCGGATAGAGGAGCCATAACGCCCAACAGTTTCTGAGCAAACCGAGCATACGGGCCCACCTTCACGCACTCCTTTTCGGCAACAATGCGGACTTTCACCACCGTTTGAGGTAAAGCATAAGCCACCGAATTGGGATTTGACAGATTATCCGTTTTATAAGCTTTAACTTGCGCCGACACTCCCGTTGCTATACAAACCGAGAGCATCGATGTAACGATCAGTTTTTTCATAATTCACCTCTGTTAATTTCAATCGTCGTGATCCGACTCGAAACAAAGTTACACTATATTTCGGAACTCCGACTAAATTTTCAAATAAAAATCGTCCACAAGTTCTTTATAAGGAACGGAGTAATCGGAGGATCCACTCTCGAGTAAGGTCAAAGTATCGATGTAGAGACGTCCTGGTTCGGCTGTAAACTCAGACAATACACGTCTGGGCGCTTTACCACTACGAGTCACCACATCGGTTCGACGAATAGGAAACAACCCATTGCGTGCAGCTTCCATAACAAAATCCCGATACGTTTCTATCGGCAACACAACAGCAAAACGCCCGGTTGTACACAATAATTTTGCCACACCACTCAATAGCTCGCTGTAAGGCAACGCATCAGCATGTCGTGCTCGACTACGCCCTGCGTCTGATGCCCGTAACGAATCGACAAAATAGGGTGGATTAGAAACGATCCGTTGATAGATTCCCGGGGTACTCCGACTACAAAATTCAGAAAAGGAGCATGCATGCAATACAAGGCGATCATGCCAAACAGACCTACTAAAATTTTCGGCCGCATCTACACAACTATCCAAGTCAATCTCAACCGCCTCTATCCGAGCCAACGCATTCCTTTGTGCGGCCATGAGTGCTATCAACCCGGTTCCTGTTCCAATATCCAGCACGCGCAATGCCTCCATTCCAATATCGAACCAAGCCCCCAACAAAACACCGTCCGTTCCAACTTTCATCGCCGAGCGTGTCTGTCGAATCTCAAACTGCTTAAAAACAAAAGAATCGTTGGCCATTTTTTCAATCTTGATGTCCCCTAAGTTATTATTAAAATCGAGGGGAAGAAAAAATTTTCCTCCCCCTCGCTATTTCTATGTCCAAAAAATGGAATGTGAATGACCTGTTATTTCATTATGTATTGCTCGACATTTACCATTCCGACCTGGCCCAAATAATTAGCCATATCGCCCTTAAATTCGATCTGATCGCGATAGACCGAAGGATTATCTTTCAAGTTCAACTTGTCCTGCATGGGTCCTTCGGGCAATTCAATAGCAATTACTTTTTCAGCCTCACTTGCGGTTCGAGTATCTGCAATCAAAATATTGGTTTTCACATTAATCGTATCCGAATAAACCGCATCCGTCGCAACATTCGTTCCTTCCACAGCTCCGACTATATATCCTCGCACCCAAACTCCTTTTTCAAACTCTTTTTGTTCCTTAAATCCAGCCACGTTATAAGGATGTAAAGTCGTCCCCTCTCCATTGGGATGGAGCACTTCTATCGTATAACGCAACGGTGTATATGGATTGATCCATGTTCCATCACTGGGAGTTTGAGATCGACTCCCATAACCGTACAACGATGTGAAGACCGTTTCTGCTGTCTCTCCATACTTCATGCCTACAATAGCCTTATAAAAGCCTTGTATGTAACTCGTATCCGTTCCATTGGTAGAAACTTTCAATGAATCATACTTGGTTCCGATTGAGGTATCGTAGATATTATACTTTTTCGCCGTATCAGCAATATTTGTATCGAAAATAAACCCATCAAGGAATCGTCCAACATAATATACACACACCGTCGTGTCGTCCGATACGGTCAATGTATCTTTTTTCCCTAACTCCAAAGTCTGCCGGTATACATTTTTAGCAATGGTATCGTCGACCCGTTTTCCCCAATTATTATAAGCAAACTGTTGTACTTGTTCCGTCTCATATGCAACAGGATCCGGGACTATTTTTTTAAGCTCCAAATCCATAATAATTGCGACATCTCCTCCTATCGCAGAAACCTGACCTTCATATCCACCTGTAAATGAAGCCCCATTCGTACCATAGGCCAAAGAAGGAGGAATATACGCTCTAACTACATCGCCTTCATTCATAGTTGCCAAAGCGTCATATACACCTTGTATCACTCCAACCGTATCGGTTTTACTAAATTTCACAAATTCTGGCTCATAATGAGTATAATATTCAAATGATCCCATCAAACGAGCTGTTGCACTATCGCGAGACACAAAAATGTTTCCCGAATAAAGAGCTCGTCCCGTATAATTCAAAGAAACCCAATTACCATCTACCGGAGGTTTAACCACACTACTTTCTGACGACGAACTGAGTTTTTTGACATACACGCCAGATGGAAGACGCGTAGCACCATCTCCGTACAATTCCATCCAGGTTTCGAAAGCCAATTTCCTTTTGGCTTCTATATCATCTTCAACTTTTTCCGCACAAGCTGCAACGACACAAGCGACACAAAAAATCGCTCCCCATAAACGCAGTTTTCCTTTCATGGTTTTACTACATTATTAATTTTAACAGACCATACGGTCGGTTCATCAGGCCCTAAAGCCCCCATATTCACACTTCCATAAGCCAGATCCGAGGTGACGAATAACAGTAATGAATCATTCATTCTATTACCGACCAAACCCGACTCAACTCCTTTCAAGAGCGGTGTATACCCCAACCTAATACGGCGAGGAGTCATATCCCAATACGCCGTATTGAGTGTCTCGCTTCCTGATGGCAACCACTCCTGAACATTGGTATAAAACAGAGTACCCAACGGAGACCCGAATGTATAGGCAGCGAAATTGAATGTCACTGAATCGCCGTATTCGATTACCGGATCACTTTCATACCCTTCGCGATCGGCATTAACGACATAACGGTACACCCCTCCTTCAACAGTATATTCTCCTTCCTGACGGGAAAGGTAACTTTCGAACGAGTCTCGTTGATCTATAAGAAAGTCTTCCTCCTTATTACAGCCGACAAGAACGAAGACCCAGATTCCTATGATTATCTTCAGTAAATAATTCACTTATAAAAACAAAATAGGGAACAAATTTACAACTATTTTGACAAAAACAAAAGATTGCTCTGTTTCCTCACTATTAGAACTTATTTACCGCAAAAATATTGTATGGTTAGGTTGATTTATTTCCGTTTCAAATGCAAGACAGGAGCCCCCAAGCTCCTGTCCTATCAATCATTTATTTCGAAAGTTCACCTATTGCTCTGAGGCCAGAAAGTACTTCTGAGCCTTCAACAGATTTCGACTCTGAAGCACCATGGTTTTAGTCTCATTGATAATGGTCAGATAGAGGATACTGCTTCGCGTCGTCGAAGCTTTCGCTTTCACCCGCTTAATCTGACTCTTAATCGCAGCGGCCAGGGTATCGAACAATTCGTCCCGCATACGCAGAATCTCATCCAGATCGGCAAAATTATTCGAACTCAACATCTTGTTAATCCGGGCATATATTGCACTCACCTGATCATTAACCCGTTTCAAATCCTCCAACTGATCGACACGGAAACCTTCGTGATTATTGTTTATATGATCGAAGCTCGGACGCGTAATATGAACCAATGCTTTAGCCACCTCGTCAAGATAGTCAACCACCTGAACATAATAGTGACCCGTTTCCACATAGTTCTCTTGCAGTTCAATCAAAGTCGGCAGAACTTCGTGTTTGCGCTCATGAGCGACTTGATAGAGCTCTTCTGACTCCCGGACCATCTTTTTCAACAACTTACGGTCTTCATTGAACAACCCGATCAACGTCTGGTTATAGATCGTAGTCACCTTACTCATCGTCTCCGTCACCTCTTTCACACTCCGGCCGACAATCGATTTTTCGTCCATCGCTTCATGCTCGGCCTGTTTTTCTGCCTCTTTTTTCAATTTACGATTGTGAACCAACGTACTTTGAATCATCAGATAACCGCAGAGCAAAGTCAATGCCGCAACAGCGATAGCCTGACCCCATTCAAGAATTGCAGCTACGATAAATGCAATCGTAAATGCGATCAATGCCGTAAAGAACCATCCGGCAATCACGGTCAACACTCCGGTGATCCGATACACGGCACTTTCACGTCCCCATGCACGGTCTGACAAAGAGCTACCCATTGCCACCATAAACGTTACATAGGTTGTAGACAAAGGCAACTGTAAGGATGTAGCCGCCGAAATCAACAATGAGGCCACCGTCAAATTGACTGTCGCACGGATCAAATCGAAAGGAGCCTTATCCTTGTTTCGAACCGGCACGAAACGGCTGGCAACAAAACGTTGAACACGTTCAGGCATATATTTTTCATAGTTCTTATTGAAATTAATCGCTGTCCTGACGATAGCACGAGACACAGAGGTCGATCCGAATCGTTCGATACCAGCATCCTGCCGAGCCAGATTAATCTCGGTATCGGATACAGTTTGTGCCTTTTTCGAGAACCACAAGGTAACCACCATGATAGCGCCCGAAATGAAAAGGACCAACAGATTGGCTACGACCGGTTCATTCAAACCACTCATCAACATATTCGTATCACCGGAAGCATGAACAATCTGATATGCATCGACACCCGCAACGAAAACCCCGATGAAGTTCACCAGGTCATTTCCTGCAAAAGCCAATGCTAACGAGAAAGTTCCCGCAAGAACCGTTATCTTCAATATATTGACTTTCACCAGATACAAAAGGAACATTATGAAACTCCAGCCAACCAGCAGGACTCCCAAAAAGATCATTTTATGAGTCTCCATCCACGCCATCCAGTCTGCAGGTATGATATTCGTTCCTTTCAATCCTTTAAAGACGGCGAAATAGGTAATCGCAGTGAGAGCTATGCCGCACCACACTGACCCAAAAGTTTTCAGATTCTTCTTATACCGGAACGAAAAGATCAATCGAGTTATATACATGATTACTGTTCCGAATACGAAAGCAATCACTACGGAGAGTAATATTCCGCCGATAATCACCATCGCATTTCCCGTATTGATCATATCTCCCATCGTGGCCTTCGTACCATCCGGTAAAGTTGCCAGCGCACCACTCGATATCTTAAATATACAGATTCCGACAGCAGCACCCAACAGTCCGAAAACCAAAGAGACCGTTGTCGAAGTCGGCATACCAAGCGTATTGAAAATATCGAGCAGAATCACATTCGTAAACATCACGGCAAGGAAAAGCAACATGACTTCTGAGAATGTGAACATTTCGGGATGGAATACACCGCTACGAGCGACCTCCATCATTCCGCTGGAGGTTAACGCTCCAACAATGATTCCGACGGATGCAACCGTCATAATAACATAACGGGGGGCAACTTTAGAACCCAACGCCGAGTTCAAAAAGTTCACCGCATCATTCGCGACACCGACGATCAAACCGGATACGGCAAGCGCCAACATAATGATTACGATAACGAGATACAAATCCATAATTGATTATTATTTGATTTCTAATTTTTTTTATAATAATATCATTTATTCTCGCCAACCTCTCACCTTCTCGCTCACCAAATCAAACGGTTACACATTTTCGGCTGCAAAAATAAAAGAATTCGGCAACATTCCGAGACGTACTGTCAAAAAATAACCGTTTTGTAACATCCTTTAATTTACAACCGTTTCAATGCGATTCGGACCAGTTCCTCCACCGAAACCCCGGGAGACTCTTTATGTATCTCTCGAAGGACCTTTTCTGCCGCCTGACGTGCAAAGCCCAACATAGTAAGAGCCGACACGGCTTCACCAAAGACATCATCCGTACTGTTATTGTATGTTGTTGTCATGGCAGAATCGGAGCCGATTGAACCGATCTTATCTCGCAGCTCAACAATAATCTTTTGTGCCGTTTTCAAACCGAGTCCTTTTACTGTTTTCAACACTTCGGCCTGTCCGGCGGAGACAATCCGGGTCACCTCTTCGGAAGTAAACGACGACAGAATCATCCGTGCTGTATTCCCCCCTACTCCAGAAACCCCGATCAACAGACGAAATATATCGCGTTCTGCCCGGTCATAAAACCCATAAAGCACCTGAGCATCCTCTCGTACAACAAAATGTGTATAAAGCTTAACTTCTGTCTGGGATCCGATCCGCGAAAAAGTCTGAATCGAGATATTCAAAAAATAGCCCACTCCGCCAGCCTCTACGACAGCCGAAGCAGGAGTCAACGACTCAATTCGTCCGGTTATATATTCATACATAGAATATCACATCTTGATTTTAATACAAAAATAGACAAATGAAAAGAAATATTAATATATTTGCACAACAATCGGTCGGAAAGGCTTTTGCTGAAAGACCAAAATTTCCAATGAAAAACATTAAAAAATATTTTTAGCTTAATTCACATGAAAAAAGTTTTATTCCCCTTGTTGGCCGTCGTGATCATGGCAACCGGCTGTAACCAAAACAAAAATGCGTCCGGAAATGAAGCAGCCCCTGCTCCCGATTCAACGAGTACCAGCAGCAATTCCACCATCACCGAAGGAATGATCGCCTACGTCAACATCGACACGCTGGTCAGCAAATATAACTTTTATAAAGATCTTCAGGCCGAATACGAGGCGAAAGCTAAAAAAGCCGATAACGAGCTGAGCTCTAAAGGCCGTAGCCTGCAGAACGATGTACAAGATTTCCAGAACAAAATTGACAAAGGTCTGGTAACCCGTTCCGAGGCAGCCACCATGCAGGAAAATCTCGAAAAGAAACAACAGGATTTTCTCACTCATCGGGACAAAGTTATGAACGAATTGGCGGAAGAGGAACAAGTTATGTTGAACAAAATCCACTACAACATCACGGAATACCTCAAGGAATTCAACAAAGACCACCGTTTCAAAGTTATTTTAAGCACATCTGCAGGTGGACCGATTTTGAATGCTGATCCGGAACTGGACATTACAAACGTCGTATTGGAAGGATTAAACAGCCAGTATGTTCCCGAAAAGGCTGCTGCCGATTCCGACAAAGAAGCTGAAAAGAAATAAAATTAGATCCAATCATCATATGGAAAAACTCCGGAGCTTTTCGCGTTCCGGAGTTTTTATTATCACCACCGGCCATCACCTCCTACGGAGATTTTTAATTCTCCTTTTTTTTCTTTTACTTTGCAGATACAACAACCAAGAAAATGCGTCGTAAATTCACTTTATATCTGAAAGTGACTATTCGCCGATTGAGCAATCCGGTGTTTTTTATGCTGTTGGCTTTGTCGCTCATTCTTTGGTATGTCACCAAATTAAGCTACACCTACTCCGCCGATATCAATATTCCTGTCCGAATCGACAGCACGCTCTTTTCAGTGCGTTGTAATGTCGAAGGTGTCGGCTATCATATTCTTTTACACAAAATCGCCCCCCGAAAAAACGGTGTTGTTATCTCATCCGACAATGTCGCCGTCATTCCTTCCGCGACCAAAGCCGGACTATACGACATTTCACCCTTTTCGTTGCAAAACATCATTTCGACACAAATAAGCGATTTAAAAATTCGTTCGGTCGATTCCCCCATTGAGATCGAAATTCGTCGACAAAACAATGATTAAAATCGGTATAACCGGAGGTATCGGAAGCGGGAAAAGCACGATATGCCGTGTATTTTCCGTATTAGGAGTTGCAGTGTATGACTCCGATTCCCGCGCACGTAAATTGATGCACTCAAACCCTGAAGTCGTTGCAGCAATTCGCGAACTTTTCGGAGACAATGCCTATATTCATGGAAGCCTGAATCGTTCCTATATTGCCGAACTGGTTTTCCACCAACCGGATATGAGAGAAAAACTCAATCATATAGTTCATCCCGCTGTAGCTATGGATTTTGACACATGGGCCGAACGCCAAAAAGGGCATTATGTCATTGAAGAGGCAGCTATTCTGTTCGAAAGCGGAGCCTACAGGAATATGGATGCCGTTGTAACGGTCAGTACTCCCGAAGAACAGCGAATCCGACGTACCTGCCTACGCGATGGTACGGACGAACAGTCGGTCCGGCAACGAATCGCCGCCCAATTGAGCGAAGAGGAGCGAGTCGCCCGAGCCGATTATGTCATTGTATCCGATGATCAGACTCCCGTCATTGCACAGATACTGAAACTTCACGAAATTTTCAATCGTCTATGAAACTCCGAATCGGACATACAGAACTGTCATTACAACGACCTGTAGTAATGACCATCATTAATGTCACGCCCGACTCATTTTATGAAAAAAGCCGGACTCGTTTTCCAGACGAGATCCTCAACCGGGCCGAGCAGGCAATTTCCGACGGAGCCGCCATTCTGGACATCGGAGGATATTCATCCCGTCCGGGTGCAGCCGATGTCCCGGCAGAAGAGGAGTTTCGTCGTATTGCCACCGCATTGGAGCCCATCCGCAGGAAGTTTCCCGACATACCGATTTCGATCGACACGTTTCGGGCGGAGGTTCTGGAACAGGTTGTGTCCCATTTCGGACCATGTATGACCAACGACATCACGGCAGCCAGTGCGGATCCGAGAATAGCCGAAGTGGCCGCCCTGAATCACCTCCCCTTCGTCGCCATGCACATGCGAGGTACCCCGCAAAACATGCAGTCGTTAACCCAATACGATGATTTTCTCGGTGAAATCCGTCGGTACTTTTTCTCGAAAATCGATTTTCTCCGTCGATCGGGTGTCAAACAGATCATCCTCGATCCGGGTTTCGGCTTCTCGAAAACTGTAGAACAGAATTTTTTTCTATTAAATCACCTGTCCGAAGTCTTTCAGGGGATGGGTTGTCCGATCCTCTCCGGCATATCAAGGAAATCCATGATATACAAAACCTTAGAGACAACTCCCGATCAAGCGCTCACCGGAACCATCGCGCTCCATTGGGAGTGTCTGCGTCAAGGTAGCTCGATTCTCAGAGTTCACGACACACGGGAAGCTGCACAAGTTATACGACTTTACGAACAATTCGTATCTTCGCAAAAAAATGATCGATCATGATGATACAGGCAAAAAACATCCATAAGAGTTTCGGGACACTTGAAGTACTCAAAGGAATCGACCTCATCATAAAACCGCGCGAAGTGGTCTCCATCGTAGGCCCGAGCGGTGCAGGAAAGACGACACTACTTCAAATCATGGGAACCTTGAGCCGTCCGACCTCCGGAGAGATCGAAATCGACGGTATTGCAGTAGACCGCCTCTCCGATCGAGAACTCTCCCGGTTCAGAAACAGAAAGATCGGCTTTGTCTTCCAGTTCCACCACCTGCTACCCGAGTTCACCGCTTTCGAAAACGTCTGTATTCCGGGATACATCGCCCAAAGGGAACGCAAAGAGGTTGAGAACCGGGCACAAGAGCTGTTGGTAATGCTCGGTATGGAGCACCGGTTGACCCACAAGCCCGCCGAACTCTCCGGCGGCGAGCAACAACGCGTAGCCATAGCCCGCGCCCTGATCAATTCACCCGCCGTACTGTTGGCAGACGAACCGTCCGGCAACCTCGACACGAAAAACAGGGAGGAGATTCATCAGCTCTTCTTCACGCTCCGCGACACGCTGGGGCAAACGGTCGTTATCGTAACGCACGACGAACAACTGGCCGAGATGTCTGACCGGAAGATTCAGATGGTCGACGGAGTGATACACCCGTAAACATGGAACCATCCGAACTCAAAGAGTGGCTTGACGAGTTGTACGATCGGTACGATTCGCCCGACTTCATCGAGAACGATCCGATCGCCATTCCGCACTCGTTTTCAAGACAGGAGGATATAGAACTCAGCGGATTTCTGTCGGCAACGATCGCATGGGGGAACCGCAAAATGATCGTACGCAACGCATTCCGCCTGATGGAACGGATGGATCGGGCTCCGTTCGACTTTACTTGCAACGCTACGGAGCAGGAGCTGAACCGCCTGTGCGACTTCACCCATCGCACGTTCAACGGGGGTGACTGCATTGACTTCATTCGGGGATCACGACATATCTGCCGCATTTACAGCTCTTTAGGTCGTTTTTTCGAGACGGAATACGCAGCGAATAGCGATCTCCGTCAGGTCTTGTCGCAATTCCGGACCCGATTCTTCGAAGCGGAACACCGCCCGCATGCAGAGAAGCACCTCTCCTCGATCGATCGCGGAGCTGCCTGCAAACGGCTCTGCATGTTTCTCAAATGGATGGTCCGCAACGATTCACGGGGAGTCGATTTCGGGCTCTGGAAAACGATTCCCGCCTCGGCCCTCTACCTCCCTTTAGACATACATACGGGGAATACGGCCCGAGCTTTAGGTCTGCTGCATCGCCGACAAAACGATTGGCGGGCTGTCGAGGAGGTAACAGATGCCCTCCGACAACTGGACCCACTTGACCCGATCAAATACGATTTCGCCCTTTTCGGCGCCGGAATCAACGGACTGCTTCGGTAATTCGTTTCGTCACAGGCCACACTTACCCGCGCTGACTATCCATCAACCATCTCGCACCTGGCGCCGCACCCCGCTCTCACAACTTTTCCACAGACTTTCCGCCTTGTCAATCCAGTTTCAACGGTTTCGTGGCGTATGCGATCGCCGCCTCGATATTGATACCGCTCTCCCATGGTCGGCACGGACACCCGCTTGGCACTCCGTCGACATAATACTCGACCCACGCCCCCGCGCTGTCCCGCAAAGCCATCATCTTATCGTACACCTCTCCTGCCAACGGATGGTCATATCGGGCCAGGGCATAAAGAAACATACCGTAATCATATCCGAGTATCCGATCCTGCGTCGAGATACGTCCCGTACTCCGATAACGATCGACGACCTGTTCAAGCAGATCTTGTTTCTCTTCATCGGTCAAAAGTTGAGCGTCGATATAGATCGGGAAAAGGTTTGCCGACGGAATATTGAATCGTTCCACCGTAGGAAGTTCGATTCCGGTCGTGTCGCGCTTCATGCACGCTTCGCAAAAATAGAGCGACCCTCTGAAATGGAATGTTTTTGGGAAATAATCGACATGTCCGGGGTAGAGACACACACCCGGACGAGTCTCCGGATAAACAACCTTCTTCTCCCGTTCCGGATTATTAATCCACAAACGACCATCTTGGAAAAAATTATCACGATAATGCATTGAGCATTCGGCGACATCCTGTTCCAAATCGCTCGTCTGTTCTTTGCTCCACAGTCCCTGCTCCTTCACGAAATCCAACAACCGATTGCTTCCTTCGATGAACAGCAATGTCGCTTCAGCCGAGCCGTGATACATCACCTTGCGTGGAACCACACCGCCGGCAATGTAGGTTTCATCGCCATTAAAGGGCATCATGCCATCGATCAGATTCCGTTGCTGCGCTGCCGTCGCCCACTCCAACATGGGTAAAATCCTCTTTATGAAAGCTACATCGCCGGTTTTACGATAATAATCGAAAGCCTGTACGACAAGGTATCCGGTAATTTCACTTTCATCATTTTCATGACGATGGAAAATGCCGGAGTATCCGATTGCCTGTGCATTTTTGATATATCCGAACTCCTGCCAGATGCCGAAATAGAATTCCAGAATCTTTCGGGCTTCCGCCTCATGTCCCATGGCCAGCAATCCACGAAATACACCATACTGATCACGAACATAGGCCATATGATATACAATTCCAGCCAAGACACCACCTTGAAGTCCTTGCTGACTCCGAATCAATACCCCTATATCATCCACAGCTCGGTTAAACTCCTGCAAACGTTCTCCCGTGAGACGGTCGACCCTAAATTTAGATTGCTCCGCGGAGTAGCTTTTCCACCCCTTCTCGCACTTTTTGAGCTGACTGTTAAGTGACGTTTCCAATACAGTCTCCACGTGCTGCTTCAATTCCGAGGCAGAGGGACCCGCCACAACATACAACACCCCCTCACCAGAATTCGCCTCCATAATCAACTGCTTAGAGTCGTTCGGATCTGGCTGAAGCGAAACCGATCCTGTCGTTAAAATTTGATATTCGTACCCTTTCGGAGATTTGTAATTACTATAAAACGGCACACCGGATACAATCGACACCCGATAGCTGGAAGTCACCTCATTATATCGATTCGACACCCGATCATCCTTTTTGACCGTTATATCCTGTGCATAAGGTGCATACCGATCTTCCATGCACACACCGATCCGAAAACGCACCGGAGATTCCGCCTCTATACAACGTACAAAACTGCATCCTGCATCCGAAATAAAATCGGTCAATCGAGCTTCCGTCTCCGAGCTTCCGATCATTCGATGTTCCCAAACCGCCGTTTCTGGAATCCGGGAAGATTCGATCCTGTAACCGTCGTCGGTCAACTGCATACCCAACATGGAAGGCGATGAATAGGGAGGACCAAAAATCTGCAACACTTCGACTCCCTTTCCGTAGACACACAATGCGCCGTTTCCGATGGCATGTACACCAGGTATCCTTCCATTTCTATCATTGGCAATACTCAACAGAGGGCAATACGCCAAAAACAAAGCTACAAGCCAACCGAACATTCTGTAATTTTTCATAATTATTGTAGTTTCTCATTTATTGTAGTCTATCTAAAAAGTCATAGCATCACGCTCTTTGTGCAAGATTTTGCAGTGTTTGATCAACTTCTTGTTTGATCGTTTCGAAATCCAACGTCACCAACCGCTTTGCCCTGACCACAACTTGTCCGTCGATCAAAACAGTATCGACATCAGCCCCTCGGGCACAATAGACCAGATTACTCATCAGATCGTAATCCGGCGTTAAATGGGGCTGATCCAGATCGATCAGAATCAGATCAGCCAAAGCCCCTTCAGCAACCACCCCCAACTCTCCTGCATGTCCGATTGCCTTTGCAGCATCGACCGTCACCATACGGAGTACTGTCTCCGCAGGAAGAGATCGAGGATCTCCCGTCGACACTTTCTGGAGCAAAGCACCGGTCCGCATCTCGTCCCACATGTCCAAATCATTATTTGAACTCGGGCCATCTGTTCCCATGCAAACATTAATACCTTGGGCCAACATACGACTTATCGGAGCTATTCCGCTCGCTAACTTCATATTACTTTGCGGATTATAGACAACCGTAACATGATCGTTCCGCAAAATTTCCAACTCCTCATCGGTCGGATAGACACAATGGGCTGCAAGCGTCCGATAATCGAATACACCCAGCTCTTGCATCAAACGAATCGGTGTCTGTCCGTAATGTTCCTGCACGGTTTTAACTTCCGAAGCTGTCTCACTCAAATGGATATGTACTCCAATGTCGTACTTCCGACACAACGAAAGAGACTCTCGAATTTGCTCCGGACGACACGTATATGGGGCATGCGGGGCAATCCAAACAGCAATACGTCCCGCAGCAGCTCCATGATACCGTCCGACCATCTGTTCCATACGATCGAGATATCCATCGAAGACATGCTCGGTAAACGCAGGACAAGCTACCATTCGAACACCGCTTCGAATCGCTTGTTCGATAATCTGATCAGTGTGCCAATACATATCGGCAAAAGTCGTCGTCCCGCCCAACAACATTTCGGCAATTCCTAAAGCAGCTCCTCGGCTGACGTCTTCAGGAAGGAGTTTTGCCTCAAAAGGCCAGATTTTTTCGGTTAACCACGACTGAAGTTCCATATCATTGGCATATCCCCGCATAAGGGTCATCGCCACATGATTATGCAGATTGATCAGACCGGGCATCAACAACATACCATGTGCATCCAGCACTTCCAATCCCGTCCCGTGTTCCCGCTCAAACCGCACAATCGCATCTGGATCGTTCCCGACATACACAATTCTGTTTCCTGCGATTCCGACCGCTCCATTCTTATAACTGATCGTCTCCCCAGTCCGTTCGGTCAACGAAAAAATTCGACAATTTTTAATCAACAAGCCGCTCATCTGATCCGATATTTAGATCTGCCAATAGACCCTCTTTAAACAAAGGTAACGAAAACTTTCGGGCGGGACAAGTCTATTTCGTACGCCACAACACTTTGTCTTAGACGGTCGACACAACATTACAGGTTATACTTGTGTCACATAACCACAACCGCTATCAACTTATCATTTCCCAACTCCATAATATTGAATCAAAAAGTCGAATCATTCTCCCATTTTATCCCTGAAATGGACAAACTCTTTCTTAAAAAAAATCGGGCGATGATCAAAAAATCATCGCCCGATTTTATATCGCGACCACCTTACTGCTACTGCATCCGGAAGTTGTATGTAATTGTTCCTTTCTGTGATAACGGAGCATTCTCGTCCACATTAAACCGCGCCTGCATAGCTGCTCGTTTGGCAGAGGCCACCAACGAACTGTTTCCTGTCGTCGATCCCTGCGACCGATAATCGGCCTTGGTAACACGTCCTTGCTGATCGACATAGATCTCGATAACGACCTTACCCTGATCACGAGCACTATAATCAGGAGCTGGTAACGCCCCGACCAAAGAACGACCTGCCAAACTTGCCGAGTTTCCACCCGTACCGGTTCCAGTCCCTTCATGAGACCCTTCGGGAGATCCGGCAAGGTTTCCTTGATTTCCACTGCCTGTACCGGTTCCTTCACTCGTCGACGTACTGTTCGCCGTCCGTCCCGGGAACAGCGCCTTTCGATTCACTTCACGAGGCTTTTCTACCGGTTTCTGCTCCGGCTTTGGTGTCGTCTTTTCCGCATCTACCTTTTTCTGAGGTTTTTTCTCCTCTTTCTTTTTCTCTTGGACTTCAACATCTGTCTCCTCAAAATCTTGCGTCAACTGCTCTTCATCCACTTGTTCCCGCTCTGCTGGCCGCTGTTGCTGGACCTCCTCGGCAATCTGGTCGTTCATTGCCGGATCGATCCCCGGCGCAGCCGCCTCGATGTTACCAAAATCGACCAACAACCCCTCCCCTTCATCCAACGGCGGGGTGATCGTAAATTTCACCAAAAGCAACAACAAGAGCACAACTACCGCATAAACAACCGTTGCGGCAGTTCCCACCATACGCTGTTGCGTTCGGTCCTCTGTTTGAAAATCGATCATCTTACTATTCCGGCGCAGTGGCCAATGTCAATTTTATCTTGTTCTTTATTGCAATCTTCATCACTTTGACAACCTCTTCGATCGGCACACTTTTGTCGCAATGGAGTGAAGCCGAAGGGATCTCCGCATCCTTTACGGCAGCGACCAATGCCTCCTCCAGACGATCGAAGGGTACCGGATCCGTCCCGACATAATAATTCAAATCAGCCGTAATAGACACCGTAGCTACCGGTTTATCTTTCAACTGATTGGTAGCTTTAGGCAACGTCAGCTTCACGGCATTGGGATTGATCAACGTGGTAGAGAGCATCATAAAAAGCAACAGCAAGAAGATCAGGTCGGTCATCGACGACGAACTGAATCCTACTTCCACTTTTGACCCTCGTTTGATAGCCATAACTAATAACGTTTTAATCTTTTATTCCCGTTCTCGACTTTATTGTTCGATCGGTTGATTCAAAATATCCATAAAAGCGATCGAGTTGGCTTCCATCTGGAAGACCAGTTTTTCGATGCGCGCCACGAGGTAGTTGTATCCGAAATAGGCAGGAACACCGACCGTCAAACCTGCTACGGTAGTCACCATCGCCACATACATACCGCTCGAAAGAACCGTCATATCCACCGTACCTCCAGCCTGCGACATATTCATGAAAGCCTGCACCATACCGACAACCGTACCCAAGAATCCGATCATCGGGGCACCACCTGCTATTGTTGCCAGAATCGGCAGACCGGTTTCGAGTTTCGACACTTCGAGGTTCGCCACATTTTCGATCGAGTTATTCACATCGTTCAACGGACGTCCTATACGTTCGATTCCTTTTTCAACCATACGGGCAATCGGAGTATTGGAACTCCGGCACAATTGGACTGCAGCTGCTATCTTCCCATCGAAAATCAACTCACGAATTCTGTTCATGAAGTTGGGATCGACAGCCGAAGCCTTACGAATCGCCCAAAAGCGCTCGAAAAAGATAAACACAGCCACACCGCCGAGAATCAGAAGCGGCCACATCAGGAAACCTCCGGCGAGAAATAGTTCTCCGAAACTCATCGTTTCGGCCACCGGTTCTACGGCCAGAGTCGCCGTCGCTGCCGGTTCACTTGCTTGCAACAATAACATCATATTTTTTCAATTAGTTTTTTTAATTTTCAGTTCTCCGAACCGATATTTTGTCGATTCACAAAAGTACGTTTTATTATGAATCCGGCAAACAATCGTCGCAGGATTTTTTCGATGACACCACTTCTCTTATCCTATTTTGAATCTTTATTGCCCATCTTTCGGATTCGGTCTTGCAACCGCCGCAATCCGCAACGCGCAAGAGGAGTCTTTCCAAACAGCCGATCAAAATCAGAATCGTCCAACGCAAGCCACGAAACTGCATCCAACTGCTCGAGTTCCGGAATCGGTCGAAACTGTTCATGATCGAGAATCGGGGCTTTACTATTATATGGACACACCCGTTGGCAGACATCACACCCGAACACCCATCCATGCAAATTCCCTTCCGTCTCTTCTCCGTTTTCCCGTTCGATTGTCCGACGGGCAATACATTTTCCCGCATCTATCTTCCGGTCGGCCAGGATCGCCTGAGCCGGACAAGCCTCTACACATCTCCTGCAATTACCGCATCCGTCCCGCATCTTCGTCTCATCAGGATCTAATTGAACCGTCGTCACAATCTCCCCTAACAGCAAAAATGAGCCCAAACGGGGATGAACCAATAAGGAATGGCGACCGATCCACCCCAAACCAGCCTCCACAGCCCACGATTTTTCCGAAATAGGAGCCGTATCGGTAAAAACACGTCCCGAAGCTTGAGGATCAAGCTCCTTTAAATAATCGAATAGTCGGAAAAGCTGTTGTTTGATCGTAATGTGATAGTCGACAGTATGGGCATATGTAGCAATACGCGAAGACACCTCTCCCACGGAGGAAAGACGGTTGTAGCTGACTCCACAAACGATAACCGATCGGGCCTGTCCAAACAACAGCGACGGATCAAACCGTTTCTGAACATTGCGTTTCAGATACTCCAAACCTCCATCATAACCGGAATCGAGCCATCTCTGAAAGTCATCACACCGTTCTGTTAACGGACGACATGCTGCAACTCCACACAAATCGAACCCCAGTTCATAGGCACGACAACGTATTTTTTCGGAAAGCGACATGTGACGAAACCAAACTTCTTCGTTCGTTATTGTTCCGCAAAAATATAATTTCTCGACAAAAAAAATTATCTTTGTCTTCAGGAAGAGCTGCATTCTGTTAATCAATCTATCCGATCATGCCTTTCAATACCTTACTGGAACTTTATCGACACAGCATCCACGCATACAGTACCAACACCTGTTCCTCTCTGTACGGAGGCGAAACGCTTACCTATCGTGAATTCTCCGAACGAGTTGATTCTCTGATCGGGACATTCACCGAAGCGGGTCTCGTTAGTGGTGATAAAGTAGCCTTATTAAGTAGTAACATGCCTAATTGGGGCGTCGTCTACTTTGCCACCACCATATCGGGGTTGGTAATCGTCCCGATACTTCCTGAGTTTTCAGGGACAGAGATCGATCGCATCATTCTCCATTCAGAAGCCAAAGTTCTGGTCGCCTCCGACAAACTATACAGTAAAGTATCCAAAGAAGTACTTGCACAACTTACTTTAGTCATCCGTTCGAAAAATTTAGGCGTAATCGCACAACATAAAAAAGACGATGTACAACGGAGCGTCCTGCCCGACCCGAAGAAGGAAGATCTGGCAGCAATCATATACACTTCAGGAACTACCTCGAGACCCAAGGGCGTCATGCTTTCTCACGGCAATCTGTGTAGCGAGTTGCATATGGTAAGTATTCTGCAACCCGTCTACCCGAACGACATATTTCTATCGATCCTTCCCCTGTCTCACACTTACGAATGTTCATTGGGGATGTTATTACCGTTCATGTGGGGAGCATCGGTCGTCTATCTCGACAAAGCTCCGACACCAGCTGTCCTTATTCCGGTTCTGAAAGCCATCCGTCCCACGATCATGTTGAGTGTTCCTCTGATTATCGAAAAGATCTACCGAAATCGGATATTACCCCAACTATCCTCCAACTTCATTTTCAAACGACTCTATAAAAAGGAGTGGGGACGCAAATGGCTGCACCGCGTAGCCGGGAAAAAACTAATGAAACTATTCGGGGGACGCATCCGGTTCTTTGGTATCGGAGGAGCCAAACTCGATCCGGACGTAGAACAATTTCTTTTCGAAGCCCGATTCCCATATGCTATCGGCTATGGACTGACAGAAACAGCCCCTGTTCTTGCCGGAGTGAATCCGACCATGGTCCGACATCAGTCTACCGGTCCGATGCTGGAAGGCATAGAGGCCCGACTCGACAACATAAACCCCAAATCCGGAGAGGGAGAAATCGTTGTCAAAGGCCCCAACGTCATGATGGGATACTACAAAGACCCGGAAGCTACAGCTGACTCATTTACCTCCGATGGCTGGTTCCGCACGAAAGATCTTGGCATTTTCGATGAAGACGGATATCTATACATCAAAGGCCGGCTTTCGAACATGATTCTCGGACCAAGCGGAGAGAATATATATCCCGAAGAGATCGAAAATGTTATCAACAGTCACGCATTAGTCAATGATTCGCTGGTACAGGAGAACAGCATGGGTAAATTGGTTGCCATCGTCTATTTCAACAAGGAGGAGCTCGAACGGAAATACCACAACATGAAGGAGGAGTTGGGCAACCGTATGGAACACGTAAAGAAAGAGTTAATTAACTACGTCAACTCCAAAGTGAACCGTTTCTCGCGCATATCTGAGGTAATCGAGAAGCCGAATGAATTTGAAAAGACTCCAACCTACAAAATCAAGCGGTTCCTCTACAACAAAAAACAAAAACACCAATAGACTTCCACGCGATTCAACATCTGTAAAAACAAGGGATATCATTTCATAGAGTTCAACGCAATGAATGGTACAAGTGAAAGCGAACGTTATCGACGCAATCTGCTGGTTGACGGATTTTCCGACACACAACAACAACGACTTGCAGACAGTCGTGTAACGGTAGTCGGAGCCGGGGGATTGGGCTCTGCCGTATTAAGCTACCTTGTTGCCACGGGTATAGGATTTATACGGATCATCGAGAACGATTCGGTATCCCTCAGCAATTTACAACGCCAGATCCTCTACACGACCGGCGATATAGGGAAAGCAAAAGCTACAGCCGCAGCGACACGGCTATCGAAAATCAACCCGTTATGCCGCATCGAAACCGTATCCGACCGACTTGACGCAGGAAACGCAGAAACCCTACTGTCTCAGAGCCACATCGTCGTCGACTGCACGGACAACTACACCGTCCGATATGTCATTGACGACTATTGTGCCGCACGACAGATTCCAATGGTCTACGGCAGTGCTGAACAGATCTGCGGACAAGTATCGATTTTCAATACCGGACGAGCAGGCCGTTATCGAGAGCTCTATCCGACGGCTCCGGCACCCAAAAGTGAGGTCGGTGTACTTCCTCCCATGGTTGGAATCGTTGGCTCATTCCAAGCTCTCGAAACGATAAAATTGCTCACCGGCATCGGAACCGGATTGGACGGTCGTTTGCTTTCGATCGACGGACGGACACTACAGGTTACACTTTTTGAAATTTAAACTCCATGTTTGACCTTGCCCGACAGCGCAGCAGTACAAATGAACAGCTCCGCATCGCAGATCTGATGCAACTTACCCCTCAAGGGGAACGTCTCCTCGAAATCGGAGCGAGGGACTGTTACATTACCCGAAAGTTGACATCACTCTATCCACACATAACGGCACTCGACCTGACACAACCCGAGATCGACGAACCGGGAATCACACCAGTCCAGGGAGACGTAACGGCACTTGACTTTGCCGATAATACATTCGACACCGTTTTCTGTACCGAAGTTTTGGAACACATTCCGCCACAAAAGCTCGCCCAGGCCTGTCACGAAATCGAACGAGTTACCTCACACTATGCCGTTATCGGAGTTCCTTATCGACAAGACCTAAGGGCCAATCGTACTCGTTGCGCTCATTGCGGCACGGTCAATCCGACAACCGGACACCTCAACCGTTTCGACCGGAAGACCCTCCTCACCCTATTTCCCAATATGGAAGTTTGCAAAATAAGAGTTGTCGGCAAAGGACAAGCCGTTACCAATCCCCTCTCCGTATGGATATACCGCATGTGCGGCTATCCATACGGAAGTTACGACCAGGAAGAGGGATGCATCCACTGCGGAGAAAAGTTGATACGCCCTTCAATCAACCGAATACAATGGACAGCATGCTTCATCGCCCGAGCACTAAATCAAATTCAATACAAATTATACGGTATTCGGAAACCGATCTGGATACACATTCTTTTCAAGAAAAAATAGAAAACGGGAGGACTTTTTCCTCCCGTTTTTACACCCAGTTAACCTCTTTAAGGCCTTCTTCCCGTTTTTGCTTTCAATTCTATTTTTCGTATAAAACAAATGGCTACCGCCTGCTTTCATCCAAAAAGGTTCAGACCCTCTTCTAAAACTCCAAATCGATCTGTCGTTTCAGATACTCCTTAATACCATGCTCCATCGAATGTTTATGATACCAAACGATATGCTCGGCCCAATCGTTTTCGGTCTGATCTCCGGCCCGATGCCGATTATAATCGTACACCTCTTTATCGTAGGCACGCAACAAAGGCTCCATCTCCGCATCTGGCGTATAATGATTTTTATGAATTACCAATGATTGCGGCAGTTTAGGCTTCAGGTCCGGCATTTCACGAGGATAGCCAATCGCCAAACCACAAACAATAGCCACTCCTTTAGGCAGGCCGAGCATTTCCGACACCTTCACCGGATCGGCCGTACGGATATACCCTACACAACATCCACCCAATCCCATCGATTCGGCTGCCGTAAGCGCACTCATCATAGCCAACGAAGCATCAATGACCCCCACGGTATACCCGTCGATCGTCGCCTCGAAGGACGGGGACTCGACACCTTTCAATCTGGCTGCAACACGTAATTTGTGAAAATCCAAACAGAATACAAGAAATACAGCCGACGTTTTGATCTGTTTCTGTCCGGTAATTTCATACAGCTGCTCCTTCATTGATTGATCGGATATTTCGATAACCGAAAACTGTTGTCCGTTATAACTGGTCGGCGTATTACGTATAGCCTGATAGATAGCCTCCATTTTCTCCTGTTCGATCAGTTGACGTTCATAACGACGAATCGATCGACGCTCCAACAATGTCTCTTTCACACTTTTCATGACTTCTCGTTTTATTTAGGATTCTTTCGGCTCCGACTCGCAAGTCGAGTGCCAATTATTCTTTTATATTGCACAACTGATTCCGCAAGATACATTATTTTCTCGAAATCACCCTTCTTATAAAAGAAAAACGACCGATACTCGCTTTTTCGTATTCAACCCAACTGCAACAAAAAGAGAAGAGAGAACCCACATATAATTTGCAGATTCTCTCTTTGATATTTTCGTCTCGTATAAAACCGTCCCTGCTCTTTTTTTAAAGCTACAAGATCCGATTAATCATACAACTTATTTCTTCTCGCCTTTCTCACGGACATGCTGCCAAGCCAATGCCGACGCACCCAATACGGCCGCATTCTTACCATCAATTCCCGACGGCAACAATTTCACCTTATTGCGGAAGATCGGCATCATGTGCATCTCCATATACTTTTTGGTCGGTTCAAAAATGTATTTTCCTGCTTTCGCCAACCCTCCGAAGAGGAAGATCGCCTCGGGACTGGTAATTGTTACTGCATCGGCCAATGCACGCCCGAGTAACATACCCGTATATTCGTATGCTTCGATAGCCAATGGATCGCCGTTCAACGCTGCTTTAGTAATCATTTCAGCCGTCAGGTCGTTGTACGTAATATGGCGGAATTCACTGTCGGCAATGCTGTCTGCCATCAATTTGAAAATCGTACGTTTGATTCCCGTTGCCGAAACATAGGTTTCAAGACATCCTTTCCGTCCGCATCCGCACACACGTCCCGTGTGGCTCACGGTCACATGTCCCAACTCTCCGGCAAACCCGTCGTGTCCATAAATCAGCTGGCCATTGGCGACAAAACCGCTACCGAGCCCAGTCCCCAAAGTAACGACCAAAAAATCTTTCATTCCTTTGGCACCGCCGTATACCATTTCACCCACAGCAGCCGCATTCGCATCATTGGTAACGATTACCGGCAACGTCGGGAAGAAGCGACCCATCTTTTCAACAAGATTAACCGTCCCTTTCCACGGCAAATTGGGAGCGAACTCGATCGTCCCTTTATAATAATTACCATTCGGTGCACCGATTCCCACTCCGATCAGTTCGAACTCTTCGTTAGAAGTTTTTAACAAATTCTGAATCCCGATATAAAGCTCTTCAATATAAAGATCCGCATCCGGAAAATTACGGGTAGGAAATACACCTTCACACAAGATGTTACCTTGTTCGTCTACCAAACCATAAGCCGAATTGGTTCCTCCGATATCGACACCGACTGCTACTTTTTTCATATCGTTCAATTTGTTTTAATAAATGATTAATCAACACTATTTTCAATATAGGAAAGGTCGGAGACAGAAAACGAAATTTGTTTGAGCTTTGTGCCAAGACGCATCCTATATTCTACAAATATATAAAAAAAATTCCGTCACTCATATTCGCTTGGATAAAATTACTGTTCAAAATCGAAGGAAAACTGGAGATCGACATCCCCCATCCAAGAGTATTCATTCCTTACTTCTCCCACCTTTATCCACAAATAAAGATTAGGATCTATCGTCCTAGATTCTTAAGATTCTGCACGCATACAGAATTATAACCACCGTCGTTGAATGAATAACGCTTTTTTGTTACCTTTGTGACTTCTGTTATCGGGATCAAATCCCGAACCAAAACGGGGCCCGATCCATTGAAAATTTCGGTAACATAAAAAATATTCGACATGTACTCGTTTCGCGAATTAACCGACATCATTGAAAACGAAATCAAACATCTGAAATACCCTAAGGATCCCCGTCTGTTGTACGAACCGATCGCCTACTCGCTCGAGGAAGGAGGCAAACGGATCCGTCCGGTATCGCTGCTGATGGCATGCAACCTCTTTTCCGAAGGGATTGAACAGGCCAAACCTGCCGCATTGGCCGTTGAGGTGTTCCACAACTTTACGTTGCTCCATGACGACATCATGGATCACTCCGATCTGCGGCGCGGAAAACCGGCTGTCCACACCCGTTGGAACGACAACATTGCAATCCTCTCAGGAGACGCAATGATGATCTATGCTTACCGACTGCTCTGTTCGTGCGAACAACAGATTCTTCCACAACTGCTGGATATTTTCAACGAAACTGCAATCGGCGTCTGTGAAGGCCAACAGTTCGACATGGATTTCGAAACGCGCGACGAAGTAACGGTCGACGAATACCTCAACATGATCCGTCTGAAGACATCCGTTCTGTTGGCCGGAGCGCTGAAAATAGGAGCCGTTTGCGGCGGTGCGCAAGATTGGCAGACCGAACTGTTGTACAAATTCGGAATCGTGATCGGACTCGCATTTCAGTTACAAGACGATCTATTCGACACATACGGCGATGCCTCCGTATTCGGGAAGCCGATCGGTGGCGATATTCTTGCCGGGAAAAAGACCTTCCTGCTGACTTCCGCATTAAAAACCGCAGACGAACCGACGCGCAACGAAATTCTGGCTCTTATCCACAACAAGCAGATCGACGCTAAGGTAAAAATAGATTCTGTCCGAGCCATATACGATAGGCTCGCTATCCGACAAACCACCGAAGCAGCCATTGCCGAGTATTTCCGTGAGGCAGAGTTGATCCTGCATCATCTGGATCTTCCCGAGGAGCGTATTGTTCCACTGCACGAATTGGCCGAAAAATTGCTGAAACGAAAAAAATAGAGAGTAACAACACGAATCGCCTCAACGAGACGAGACACACATGGAACAAAAAATCAAACGAAGCGAAGTTGAGATCATGGCTCCGGTGGGGAGCTACGAATCTTTGATGGCCGCCATACAGGCACATGCCGATTCGATCTACTTTGGGGTCGAGAAACTCAACATGCGGGCCGGATCGTCAGCCAATTTCACCCTCGACGACCTTGCCCGGATCGTTGCCATTGCTCGGAAACACGGAATAAAAACCTACCTGACAGTCAACACGATCCTATACGACCAAGACCTTGAAGAGATGCACCGTGTGCTGGATCGGGCGCTTGCCGAGGGAATCAATGCCGTGATCGCTTCCGACCAAGCCGCCATTCTGTATGCCCGTTCGATCGGACTCGAAGTACACATCTCGACCCAACTCAATCTATCGAACATCGAATCTGTAGCTTTTTATGCCCAATATGCCGATGTTGTCGTTCTGGCTCGGGAATTGACTATTCCACAAGTCAAAGCGATCAGTAATGCGATTCGTGAACGCGACATTCGCGGGCCACACGGAGACTTGCTGCGCATCGAAATGTTTGCTCATGGAGCTCTTTGTATGGCAATCTCGGGAAAATGCTATCTGAGCCTGCACGACAATACCTGCTCGGCAAATCGGGGTAGTTGCCGACAGATATGCCGCCGCTCGTACATCGTCCGCGATAAAGAGACAGGAGAAGAGATGGAAATCAAGAACCATTATATCATGTCCCCCAAAGACCTCTGTACGATCGACTTTCTCGACCTGTTTCTGGATGCCGGCGTACGGGTTTTGAAGATCGAGGGACGGGCCCGTTCGGCCGAATACGTCAAACGGGTCGTCGAATGCTACGACGAAGCGCTGCGGGCGATCGAAGCAGGGACTTATACTCCGGAACGGGCAACCGCATGGAAAGAGCGGTTAAGCACAGTCTTCAATCGGGGGTTCTGGCACGGATACTACATGGGCGAACGTGCCGGAGAGTGGAGCCGGCACTACGGTTCATCGGCCACGATGAAAAAGATGTACGTCGGAAAGATCACGAACTTTTTCGCCCGGATCGGAGTTGCCGAGATTCATGTCGAAGCCGCGCCGCTTCATGTAGGGGAGTCGGTATTCATCACCGGAGAAACCACTGGTGTGGTCGAATTCGATGTCGAAGAGATACGCGTCGCCCTGAAGCCCGAAGAAATGGCCCCACAAGGAGTTTACTGCTCGGTCAAAACACCGGTTCCCGTACGACGGGGAGACAAACTGTATAAAATGGTTCCGTCCGGAAAAGAAGATTAACCCTTGAAACGACATGAACGACACCGAACAGAAACAACAAACAACCGAATCTACCAAAAGTCCATTAGGTAAAATCCGGATATCCAATGCCATCTACCCGATTCTGATCGGACTCGGTGTCGTTGGATACATGTTCTGGAAGGATTTTGACAAGGAGGTATTTACAGGAATCTCCTTTACGTGGCATACGGTATTCTGGCTCTTTATGGCCGTATTGTTCATGTTCGGCAGAGACATCGGCTACATCATCCGAATCCGTATTCTGAGCAACAATCAGCTCTCGTGGTATCAGGCTTTCCGGGTCATCATGCTTTGGGAGTTTACCTCGGCCATTACCCCTTCAGCCGTAGGAGGAACCAGTGTTGCGATTATTTATGTCCACAAAGAGGGTATCAGCGTCGGACGCAGTTCGGCAATCGTCATGCTCACCTCGTTCCTCGACGAACTCTACTTCATCGTCATGTTCCCGCTGTTGATCCTACTGGTCGGACCCGAAAAACTATTCGATGCATCAGCTTCCGGAGGCTTTCTGACCCATAGTTTGATGGGAATCGCCCTGATTGGATATTTTCTGAAATTGGGATTTGTTATTGTCCTGTCCTATGGACTGTTTGTCAATCCTCGTGGACTGAAATGGCTGTTATTAAAAATCTTCAAACTGAAACTGCTTCGCAGGTGGTATCGAGGCGCCGAACGGACCGGAACCGACATCATCCGTTCGTCGCACGAAATACGTCACTATGGATTCAAATTCTGGCTTAAAGCAGGAGCCTCGACCTTTCTGTCGTGGAGCTCGCGGTATTTAGTAGCCAACGCCCTGATCATGGCTTTCTTCTCGGTCGGCGATCAATTTCTGCTATTCGCACGGCAACTGGTCATGTGGATCATGATGCTGATCATGCCTACCCCCGGAGGTAGCGGCTTCGCTGAATACGTATTCAGCTCCTACTGCCGCGACCTGATCAACATTGCTCCGGAATTCCAACTGGGTGCAGCGACCCTCATCGCCCTGCTCTGGCGCGGAGTCACCTACTACCCCTATCTGGCCATCGGTGTGATTATTTTCCCGCGTTGGATCAAGCAGAAATTCATGAAAAAACACAAAGCAGAAAGCTAACCTTTTCGAGAGATGCTCCGATTGCCGAGATAACACCTTATCGGTTTTTAGCAAAATTACACTCATTCATTACTCGAAAAAACCAATTCTCAGCTGCCGACATTTGTTTTTGCCTGACCCGCTTCTATAAATTTTGCAGACAAAAGAGCTTACTTTTCCAAAGTTAATTTCCGACTTTGCAAGATGGCTTCTGCAAACAGCAGATCGATCGGCGTAGTAATCTTGATGTTGGCATAGTCTCCGTCACAGAGAGCAACTGTTCGACCCGATGCCTCGACAACGCTCGCATCATCCGTAAATTCACGGGAGTAGGGACGTTCATAGGCCTCCCGCAACCAATCGGTCCGAAACACCTGAGGGGTTTGTACAGCCCGAAATCGCGACCGATCGACAATTCGTCCGGAAGTATCGGGGGTATCGAGATAACGCAAGGAATCCACCGGACGCACAACCGGGATCACCGCTCCGTGCCGTTGTACCTCTTCTACGGTCCGCAGGATCACCTCTCGACTAACCAACGGACGCACACCGTCATGCACGGCCACCCATTCGGCATCTCCAATTTGTTCAAGACCGTTCCGGACTGACTCAAACCGGGTTTCCCCTCCCGAACACACTTCGTGCGGGACATCCAATACATACTGATGACACAGACTGTCCCACAATTCGCGATGTTCTTCCGGCAAAACAAGAATTTGCCGGGCCCGATCACCTAAAGCCGCCGCAAATGCCCGCAGAGTATGGAATAACACGGGTACTCCATCCAACAGCAAAAACTGCTTCGGCACCTCCGTACCCATGCGCGTACCCTGTCCGCCCGCCACAACAATTACAGCAATCCGGCTCATTACTTCGTCTGTCTTTTATAATAATGTATCACCCGTTCGAGCGTCTCCCGAATCGGCGTATAAGTAAAACCTACCAAATTTTTCATTCGACTGTTGTCGTAATACGACTCATCGCAAGCGTTGGCGATCAAAGTCTCCGACAAAATCGGACGCCTACCGAACCATTTATTGAGTAATTTCTCTACCTTATAAATTCCTGTCAGCACCCTTCGTCCCACCGGAATCAGAGGAGGCCAATGGCCGGAAATCCGTGCTGCCATCGAAAATAATGTTCCGAATGTCAGGTTCTCGGCCGATACGATAAACCTCTTCCCGATCGCTTGTGGCATCTCAGCCAAACCAACCGCAGCCCGTGCCACATCCCGTACATCTACATATCCTTTAACCCCGTTCGTATAGAATAACCTGCGACGCATGGCATAAGCCACCAAACGAGAACTACTGCTGTTCAGATCTCCTTCACCGATAACCACCGAAGGGTTGACAATTACGGCACGCAATCCCTCAACCATCCCGCGTTGCACTGTATTCTCGGCATAGATCTTACTGACCGAATAAGAAGAACGTCCGACCGGATTACTTAAAATACACATCTCGTCGACCGTATTTTGACCAATCCGGCACTCCCCAAGCGTAGCTATCGAGCTAATATGGACCAACAACTCTACCCCACACCGCAAACAAGCATTGACAACATGTGTTGTAATCTCCGTATTGACCAAGACAACTTTTTCATCCTCTTCGGGGTCTAACGTAACGAGGGCTGCACAATGAAATACAACCTCTATATCCGTAAGAGCCGAAGTCAATGTGTGCGGATTATTCAGCTCGGTTTCACAAAACTCAATCCGGCCATAATATGACTCTGCCCCCATGCGACTCAGTGTCTCTCGCAGCTGTCCTATCCGCCGCATATCCCGCACCAATAGCTTCACCCGGCACCCTCGTTTCAACAGTTCTGCAACCAAATGACTGCCGATCAGTCCGGTTCCTCCGGTGACCGCAATCCGCTTCGTTTGCAACACTCCCGACATTTCACTCTGCTTCATGACCTTCGCGTTCCTTTTCCCAGACAATCTTTTTCCCAAATCCGAGCCGGTTGTCCGTATACTTAAAATAATCGGGTTCGATCACCCATACATCCACATCCATAAATACAGCAAACGGGAAACGTTTCAGATAAGCCTTACGTGCGCTCCGCAAACGTTCGCCTTCCGGACGACGCATGGTTCCACGAATCTGCAGGCCGCGGATCTGTCCAACGACCGACGTCTCCAACACAATCGATGCCGCAATGCGATCACTCTTCTCCAACTGGTGGACATGAAACGTTTCGGCCGAAGAGGTCACGACAAAAACTCGGGCATCAGGGACATAGACATAAAACAGGTTACAACAGTGCAACGTATCCGCTCCCCCCGTGGCAAGCGTCATTACGTGATGTTCTTCAATAAAGGCTTCTATTTTCCGATCCATCATCCTCTCTACTCCTCCTCGCTATCGGTACTGTTTTGGACGGAAGTCAACGAATCGGCAACAGGTCGAGCCAATGAATCGGTTACCGGCACCAGCGAAGTCACCTTCAAACTGTCCGGCAAATCCCCGTTCAACTCAGCAACAATCCGGTCTCGAATTTGTTCGAATTCGGCCCGATTGGCCTCACGAATCGGTTCTGCCGGTTCGGTCGGCACCTTCAGCGGATCGATCGGCGTTCCATTCTTCCAGATACGGAAATCGAGGTGGGGACCCGTTGCCACTCCGGTCGCACCAACATATCCGATCAGCTGCCCCTGACGCACCCGAGCTCCTTTATGGATTCCTTTGGCATACCCCTTCAGGTGCAGGTATCCCGAAACCAAAGACCCGGAATTGTGCTTGATCTTGATCGTATTACCACCACCTCCACTGTATCCTTTAGCAATCACCACACCGTCCCCCACGGCAACAACCGGAGTTCCCGATGGGGCCGCATAGTCTACTCCATAGTGCGGTCTGCGCACCCGATAGACCGGATGCAACCGCGAGCTCGAAAACCGGGAGCTGATACGGCTATAATTCAACGGAGCCTTCAAAAGGTTCTTTCGCAGACTTTGTCCCTTCTCGTCCCAATAGCTGAGTTTGTCATCCTGAACGAACGGAATGGCATAATAGGTTTTGCCTCCCTGTTCGAAACGTGCACCCCAGATCATTCCGTGTCCGATATTGACCGTATCGACATACTGCTGATCGTAGATCAACGTAAAATTATCTCCCTCCTGAAGTCCGAAGAAATCGACCGTCCACGCATAGATATTCTCCATATCGACCGCCAATACGGGACTCATTCCGTTATCGATCATGCTGTTCCACAACGACGAGGTAATCGTAGCCTGCTGCTTCACCCGCCGGATATCGACCTTTTTCTCGCCTTTGTAGACCCGAACCGAATCGACCTGAGACAAATCGAAAACCACATACTCAATATTGGTATTCTCATAAACGAAATAGGCGAGCCGTGCCGTCGAATCTTTCGTCTGAAAAGTCATATAGTTTTGTCCGGCCTTGATGCCCCGCAGATCGAACACCGGTTCGGATGCACGGACAATCCGATCGACCACGCCCGCACTGACCCCAAACCGACCGAGAATCTGCCCGAGCGTCTCTCCGATTTGAACCGTATTCTCCGCAATATCGTAATCATCGATCGCTATACCGTAAAGGAGCTCCTTTGTCGGTTCCTGCGGTTCTTCTACGACAGGATCGGTTCCGTGCTGCGGCTCCCGATCCGGCAGTACAAACACGAACAGCACCACCAGCAATACGACGACTCCACCCGCCACAAGGCCGCCGATCTTCCACGCTTTCTTCATACGTTTCTCTCTCTTTTTCTCTTACCTATTTTATTCTTTCCTTTGGCTCCAAGGCCAACAATTCACCTTAAAATGCGTTGATCGTCTCTCGAATCCGACACAGCCGTTCGAGCAAGCCTTCCAACAGATCGAGCCGCAACATATTGGCCCCATCGCTCTTGGCAATAGAAGGATCGGGGTGGGTCTCAAGGAAGAGTCCATCGACTCCCGCCGCCACCGAAGCCCGGGCAATGGTTTCGATCATTTCAGGCTGTCCACCCGTTACACCCGAACTCTGATTGGGTTGTTGCAACGAGTGGGTAATGTCGGTCACAACCGGATAACCGAGCCGTTGCATCGTCGGGATCGCCCGCATGTCGACAATCAGATCATAATAGCCGAATGTCGTTCCGCGATCGGTCAGCATCACGTTCGGATTGCCCGCTTCGACGATCTTTCCTGCAGCAAACGCCATCGCCTCCGGTGCCAAAAACTGCCCTTTTTTGATGTTGATCACCTTTCCCGTCCGGGCAGCTGCCACCAACAGATCGGTCTGACGGCACAGAAACGCCGGAATCTGCAACACATCCACATACTCGGCCGCCATAGCCGCCTCCTCCGGATTATGTATATCGGTTACGACCGGCACGCCGAACTCACGCCGAATTTCGGCCAACAGTTTCAGGGCCTTCTCATCGCCGATTCCACTGAATGAATCGAGTCGCGAACGGTTCGCCTTCCGGTAAGAGGCTTTGAAAATATAGGGGATTTTCAGTCTTTCGGTGATCCTGCACGCCGTTTCAGCCACTTCGTGAAGCATCGACTCATTCTCCACGACACAGGGTCCCGCCATCAGAAAAAACATCCCGCTGTCGACATGCCGCAGATTCGGGATGCGGCTCAATATCTCTTTTCTCTCCATAATTCAAAAATTTAATCGGGTAAAGTTAACCATTTCGGCCGTTTTTCCCAAAACCGTCCTAAGAAAGAACGGCGAACGGAAGATCAATATTTTCCCTTCCAATACTTTTCGATCCGCTGCCCGATCTCCCGCTCCTTCGGATTGTCCGCCGGGGTGTAAAACTTCTTACCCTCCATACCCGCCGGCATGAACTCCTGCTCGACGAAATGGTCCTCGAAATCGTGCGCATACTTGTAATTTTTGGCGTATCCGAGACGTTTCATCAGTTGGGTCGGAGCATTGCGGATATGGAGCGGGACCGGACGATTCGTCGTGTCGTGTTCGACAAACCACAACGCTGCATCAACGGCCATATAGGCCGAGTTACTCTTCGGACTCGTTGCCAGATAGATCGTCGCCTCGGCCAACGGAATCCGCGCCTCGGGCATCCCGATCTTGTGGACCGTATCGAAACAGGCATTCGCCAACAACAGCGCATTCGGATTGGCCAATCCGATATCCTCAGATGCCAGAATTACCAACCTGCGGGCAATAAACTTGGGATCTTCACCCCCTGCCAACATCCGTGCCAAGTAGTAGATCGCCGCATTCGGATCGCTCCCCCGCACGGATTTGATAAAAGCGGAGATTACATCGTAATGCTGCTCTCCATTTTTATCGTATAAGGCAATGTTCTGCTGAAGACACTCGGTCACGTTTTTATCGTTAATAACGATTTCTCCTTCAGTAGCATTACACAATATATCGATGATATTCAGCAGCTTGCGTGCATCCCCCCCACTAAAACGGAACAACGCTTCGGTCTGTTCGATCCGGACACCCCGCTCCTTGAGTTCCGTATCGGTCGACACGGCCCGATCGAGCAACCGCTGTAAATCTCGATCCTCCATCGCCTGCAACGTATAGACCTGACAACGGGACAACAGCGGCGAAATCACTTCGAACGATGGATTCTCGGTTGTCGCACCGATCAATGTGATTACCCCCTGTTCGACAGCCCCGAGCAGAGAATCCTGCTGGGCCTTATTGAACCGGTGGATCTCATCGATAAAGAGAAACGGCGCCGGGCTGTTGAAGAAATGGCTTTTGCGGGCCTGCTCAATCACATCACGCACCTCCTTGACCCCCGAACTCACGGCCGACAGGGTAAAAAACGGCCGATCGAGCACCGTCGCTACCAATCGGGCCAACGAGGTTTTCCCCACACCCGGAGGTCCCCACAAAATAAACGACGGAACATTCCCCGTCTCGATAAAACGGCGGAATACCCCCTCTTCTCCAACCAGATGGGTCTGTCCGACATATTCGTCGAGCGAACGGGGGCGCATCCGCTCCGCCAATGGAATATTTGTTCGCATAGAAAAATTCGTTACCTTTACAAAGGTAATCGTTTTACAAGAGATTTATTTCAGCTCACATCAATTTTGAAACGCATCGGTATACTTTCGGACACACACGGCATTTTCGACCGGCCACTTCGGGACTTTTTCGCAGAGGTCGACGAGATTTGGCACGCAGGCGACTTCGGATCGATCGAAACCGCCGACCAGATTGCAGCTTTCCGACCACTACACGGGGTTTACGGCAACATCGACGGTCAAAAAGTCCGATCGGAATTCGACCAATGGATACTTTTCGACTGCGAACAAGTGCCGGTCATGATGACCCACATCGGAGGGTATCCCAATCACTATGCACGTGGAGTCGAGACTCAATTAAGAATCCACCGACCCAAAATTTTCGTCTGCGGACACTCCCATATTTTGAAAATCATGTACGACAAATCGCTCGATCTGCTTCACATCAATCCGGGAGCTGCCGGGATCAGTGGTTTCCACCAGGTTAGGACAGCCGTACGGCTCACGATCGACGGATCGGACATCCGGGATTTGGAGGTCGGCGAATGGCCCAGACGACCGGTTCCATACTAAAGCGATCGTTCCGGCGTTATTTTTTCGGAAATCAACTTCGAAAAAATGATGCGAACAAAGGAAACTAAAATGCTTACAGCCGTCTTTGCGGCCGGATGCTACGAAGCCCTCCGGCGTCATTCGGACAAGGTGACGTTGGACCATCTATTTTTGGCCGTCTTGAAACAAGAAGGCGGACATGCTGCATACATCTTAAAAAAATTACTCCGGGACTGGGAAATTGAACAGATCCGGATCCGGATTGAAAGGGAACTCGGACCGCTCCAACCGGACGACGACCGATCGAACAGGCTACAAACCTACCGGTTCGACGGTACCGAACTGCTGGAAAAGATCAGACAATCCAGCACTGAAAAAACTAACGAATACATCAATACCGGACATCTGCTGCAAGCCATTGTCAACACCCCTGCATTGATCAGCACAAAAGTGCTGGCCCTATATAACATCTCTTCAAATACAGTCGCTCCGTTTTTAGACGACATGCCCCCGAACGAAGATTATTACGAAGAGATGAACTCTCTGTCTGCAAAAAATGAACTTCCCGATCCGGATGCCGAATCGCCCTCCGACCGACTCACGTCTGGTGTCATGCGTATTACCATCACTGACGGGAAACAGAAAAAAGAGGAGCTGTTATCGAGATTCGGAACCGACCTGACACGTGCAGCCGCTGATGGCGAACTCGATCCGATCGTCGGACGCGAAGCGGAAATCGAGCGTGTCATCCAGATCCTCGGACGTCGCAAGAAAAACAATCCCGTACTGATCGGTGAGGCCGGCGTAGGCAAATCGGCCATCGTCGAGGGACTAGCCCTCCGAATTATCCAGAAAAAAGTTCCGTATACGCTATTGCACAAACGGATCTTTTCGCTCGACGTCTCTTCACTCGTTGCCGGCACAAAGTTCCGGGGAGAGTTCGAAGAACGGATCAATACGATCATCAAGGAGCTAAAAGGAAGCGACATTATTCTCTTCATCGACGAAATACACACGATCGTTGGAGCTGGTAGCACCCAAGGATCGCTCGACACGGCCAACATTCTGAAACCGGCTCTGGCTCGGGGCGAACTGCAATGTATCGGGGCCACAACACTGAACGAGTACCGGGAAGCCATCGAAGCCGATGGTGCTTTAGAACGTCGTTTCCAAAAAGTTCTTGTTGAACAGCCCTCCGACGAAGAGACCTACCGTATCCTTTCCAACATCAAGGACCGGTACGAGGCACACCACTGCGTTCGTTATACAGAAGAGGCTCTACGAGCCTGCATTGACCTGACCCATCGTTACCTTTCAGACCGCTTTTTTCCGGACAAGGCGATCGACGTAATGGATGAAGCGGGCAGTCGCGCTCAACTCCTCTCGGGCAAAACCCCGGAATCGCTGACCGATCTGGAATGTGAAGCGTCGCAGGCCGCTCAAGACCGAAACCGGGCGATAAAGATGCAACATTATGAGGTTGCCGCCGCACTTCGCAACCGGGAGAGTGCCCTTCGCAGTCGTCTCGAAGAGCAGGAAACCCAATGGAGGAACCAGTTGGCCGAGACTCCAGTCGAAATCGACGAAGAGGCGATCCGCAAGGTTATCGCTTCGATGACCGGCATTCCGGTCACACGTCTGGCCGAAGACGAACAGACCCGTTTGCTCGATATGGAGAGACGCCTCAACTCCGTAGTTATCGGACAAAATGAAGCCATTCGGAAAATCTCTCGTGCAATTCTTCGCAGCAGAGCCGGACTCAAGGAGAGCAACCGTCCGATCGGTGTTTTTCTCTTTATAGGTCCGACCGGAGTCGGGAAGACCCATGTTGCCAAGCAATTAGCCCAACATCTGTTTGGCAGCGAAGAGGAGATGATCCGGATCGACATGAGCGAATACTCCGAGAAGTACAACATCAGCCGACTGATCGGAGCTCCTCCGGGATATGTGGGATACGGAGAGGGAGGACAGCTGACCGAAAAGGTACGTCGACATCCATACAGCGTGCTGCTGTTCGACGAGATTGAGAAGGCCCATCCCGACATCTTCAACCTGATGCTTCAGGTCTTCGATGAAGGGTGGCTGACCGACGGTCTGGGGCGCAAGGTCGATTTTCGTAATACGATCATCATCATGACCTCCAACGTCGGATCACGCGAAGCGATGCAACACAGCCGCAGCGTAGGCTACAACACAACGCGAAAAGCCGCAGGCGAGCAGGAGTACAGCGAATCGTTTTACCGCAAAAGTTTGGAACGGACTTTCCCTCCGGAGTTCATCAACCGGATCGACGATATCGTAACCTTTACACCGCTCTCCGAACGGCACATGTACCGAATCATCGACCTCGAAATTAAGGATCTCAATCGACGAGGAGCCCTGATGAACTGCACGATCACAATGAGCGAAACGGCCAAACGTCACTTGATACGGAAAGGGTACGATGCCCACTATGGCGTACGTTCCCTGAAGCGTGCCCTATTGGACTGGATTGAGGATCCCCTAGCTGAACGGATCATCAGCGGGAAGATCTTTCCGAATGACAAGATCCTGATCGAATACCGCAAAGGTGAGCTATTCTTTTCCGTCACCTCTCCAGACCAAAAGAACGGAATTGCATCCTGATGCTCAATAAAGAGAAGAGAGGCGATCCCTGCATGTTGGGATCGCCTCTCTTTTTTATTTTCATTCAAAATCTCCGGTCTTTACACAAAACGGGACGGCTGGAAAATTGAAGCTTCTTCCGATGAAAAGGCCCACTCTTTACACTCCTCCTTTTCCCCCTTTTTCCCTTTCTCCTTCTTCTCCTCTTTCTTCCTTGTTTCCACCTTCTTCTTCCTTTTCTCTTTCCGCTCTCTTTTCTCTTCTTCTCTCTCTGTCCCTCTCTTTTCTTCCTCCCCCTCTTTACCACCGAGGTACCAACATTTCACCCCCCTGTTCGTCACACCCTTCTTTTGCTGTGGCTTTTCTTTCTTTTTTCAACATGAGCCCGCACACTTTTCAACTACAAAAGGTTGTGACCCAGTTTATCGGATACCCGTCCGGAGACTGGATACTACATTACGGGCTGATCAGTCATCTCGAAGGCCAACTCTCCACCCTTCATAATATCTGCATGACGGATGGTAAAACCCTCCAACGGTGTTCCATTCCACGAAACCGACTTCACGTATTTATTCTCCCGCGAAAGGTTTTCGGCCCGCATCGTAAAAGTTTTGTTTCCGGGCAGGAGCATCACGATCTCGTTCGCTTGCGGCGCACCTAGTACATACTCTCCCGAGGCCGGATCAACCGGATAGAAGCCCATTGCCGAGAAGAGGTACCAAGCCGACATCTGACCGCAATCATCGTTTCCGCACAATCCGTCACGACGGGCCATGTAGAACCGATCGAACACCTCTCGAACGAGCCGCTGCGTTTTATAGGGCTGACCGACATAATTGTACATATAGGCCACATGGTGGCTCGGTTCGTTCCCGTGTGCATATTGTCCGATCAGTCCGGTCACATCCGACACCCAAGCCACACCACGCAACTCTTCATCCAAGAAAAAGAGTGAGTCGAGCTTGTGCGAAAAAGCCTCGTTTCCTCCGATCAGATCGACCAGCCCCGGAACATCGTGCTGCACGTGCCACGTGTACTGCCACGAATTTCCCTCCGTATAGTCTCCTCCCAACAACTCGTGAGCAATGGAGAAGGGATCGAACGGCGTCCGCCACTCACCTTTCGTATTGCGCGCCCGCATGAAACGGGTTTCGGGATCGAGCAGATTTTTATAGAAATTCGAACGACGTTCGAACAGCGTCTGATCCTCCTTCTTCCCCAAAGCCTCTGCCATACGGGCCACACAACAGTCGTCATAGGCCGCTTCGAGGGTCCGCGAGACCGACTCCACTTCAACAATATCGAACGGATAATAACCGTACTTCGTGTAACTCTCCCAGTCCGATTTCACGTGGCTGATCGTCGAAGCATCCTTGATCGCCCGATAGGCCTCCTCCGGATCGAACGAACGGGCTCCTTTCAGGTAGGCGTCTACAATGACGGGGATCGCATGATTGCCGATCATAGCATACGTTTCACAGAGTCCGTACTCGTTGGTCGGTAACGCTCCGACCTGACGATAACGCTGCAACATCGAGTGGATAAACTCTTCGTTCCGGGCCGGAATCAAGATCGTGTAGAGCGGATGCAGCGCCCGATAGGTATCCCACAACGAATAGTTCGTATAGAGATCCCCCTCTGTACTCTGATGAATCTTATGATCCCAACCGGAGTAGGTTCCGTCGACATCCGTCACGAGATTCGGCATGATCAGCGAATGGTACAGCGCCGTATAGAACGACACGAGCTGATTATCGTCGACCGGATCGATCTGCATCATGGCGAGATTCTCGTTCCAGACCCGATCGGCAGCCTTCATCACTTTATTAAAATTCCAGTGCGGAATCTCTGCCTCCATATTACGGCGAGCACCCTCTTCGCTCGCTGTCGACAGGGCAACCTTTACGGACAACGGCTTGCTTTCCGCCTCTCCGAAGCCCGCGTACATTTTGCAGATTTTTCCGGCAATCTCTGTTTTTTCACCGACCGTACCGTCGCAATAGGAGACAATCTCTTCGATCGGACGTGAAAAACGGATACAGAAATAGTATTGATGATCCTTGACGAATCCGGCGGAGTGTCGCACCCCGACCAAAGTCCGGTCGTCGATCTGCCGGATCGAACTCTGCATCGTCTCGTCGCCGATTCCGTGTCCCAAATCGAGAATCACGCCACTCTGGCTCCGTTCCGGATAGGTATACCGATGAAAAGCTGTGCGAGGTGTTACGGTCATCTCCGCGAAAATATCGTAATCATCCAGACGTACGGAGTAGTAGCCGGGACGGGCCGTTTCATTGGCATGATCGAATCGAGAGCGGTAACCCGAATCGGGATTCTCCTTTGAGCCGGCTTCGAAACAGGGTTCTCCGGTAATCGGCATCAACAGTATATCGCCCATATCGGGACAACCTGTTCCGCTCAAATGGGTGTGAGAAAACCCGATAATCGAGCTGTCGGCATCGTGGTAGCCCGCACAATACTCCCACCCCTGTGTTCCGGTGTCCGGACTGACCTGGACCATAGCAAACGGGAGCGTCGCTCCAGGATAAGTATGCCCTACCGTTGCAGTTCCGATAAATGGATCTACATAATCGGTATATGACCCTTTCGCAAAGGCATGTAATGAACATCCGAATAGGCAAATCGCAAAAAGTAAATATTTCTTCATCCTCGTATGTTTTAAACAGATTTTACGTATTCCTAACAAAAATAGCGAAATCCGTGACATAAACCAACGCCCCGGCCGATCAAAAACGTTCTATTTTCTCTGACATTACGAAATTTACCCTATCTTTGCGCACATTTTTCAACACTCCGACTATGTCTGCTTTTACCCGCATACTGCGATACATGCCACAATACAAAGCCAACATCACACTGGCCTACCCGGTTATTCTCGCACAAATCGGTCAAGTAATCGTCCAACTCGCCGACAGCGCCATGGTCGGCCATTTGGGCTCGACAGCTTTAGCTGCAGTCTCTTTTGCCGGAGCCTTGTTTACAATTTTTCTTTTCTGGGGAACAGGGCTGGCCCTAGGGCTCACTCCACTAATAGGAGAAGCCTATGCATGCAGACGTCCGAAAATTGCAGCCGAACTATTTCAAAATGCCCTGACACTCTACTTTTTTATCGGAGTTTTACTTTTCGGTATTCTGTACGGACTCAGCTTTTTACTCCCATACATGGGACAAGAACCCGAAGTCGCCGCACTCGCCCGTCCCTACTTTCTCTATCTGGCGTGGTCCATCATTCCTTATATGATTTTTCTGGCCTTCAAACAATTTCTCGAAGGCATCGGGAATACCCGTACCGGCATGATCATCGTACTCTCTGCCAACTTACTGAACATCTTTTTCAACTATTTACTGATCTACGGAAAATTCGGATTCCCCGAAATGGGAACAGCCGGAGCCGGTGCAGCAACATTGATCTCACGAATCTGCATGCTGTTCTTTATGCCGATCTATTTCATTTCAAATTTATCGGCTCGCCGATATTTCCGTTTCTTCTCTCGTGCAGCTCATAGCCTCGCCCGATTCCGTCAGTTATTCGCGATCGGATTTCCTATCTCCATTCAGGTCGTGCTGGAGGTACTCGCTTTCGCCCTCTCCTCAATTATGATGGGATGGATCGGATCGAACCAACAAGCCGCCCACCAAGTAGTGATCTCGATCGCAACATTCGCCTATATGATCCAAGTGGGTATCGCCTCAGCAACCACCATCCTCATCAGTCACGCTTTCGGAAGTGCCAATCCCCGCAAAATCCGACGAATATCCGTCGCCTCCTGCCACATGGCATTAGCTGTCAGCCTGATCACTATGATCGCTTTGATTTTGCTCCGTAAACAGCTACCCCTGATGTTCACCAACGATCCGATCGTCATCTCGATTGCAGCACAACTCTTCATCTTCGCCGGACTCTATCAAATATCGGATGGATTGCAAACTATTTTAGTCGGGATTTTAAGAGGAATACAAGACGTATCCGTTTTGATGCGCTATGCATTCATCTCCTACATTGTCATCAATTTACCGGTCGGATATCTCTGTGCTTTCGTTCTGGGAATGGGCGCTCCGGGTTTGTGGCTCGGGTTCATTTTCGGACTCAGTATTGCTGCTTGGCTCTACTACCGTCGTACCCGTCGCTTCTTCGACAGCCAAACATTGCATTCCAAATAAAAACGGAGACGTCTCCTCGTCCGATCGTCTCCGCTTTAAAAATTTATTTCCCTTCTTATTTTTGAGGCACCTTCCTCATACAAGGTATCTCATAACTTTTACCCTCAATCGCAGCCTCGCTGTTGGGGAAAATCTCGCGAGCTTCCGTTTCAAGCAGATGCAAGTCTTTGTACCGGGAGGAAAAATGGCCGATCAACAAGCGTCCGGCACCTGCCGTAAGCGCAACTTGAGCAGCCTGTTTGGCCGTGGAATGCCCTGTCTTTTTAGCTAAAGCCCGGTCTTCATCCGCAAAGGTCGCTTCGTGGTACATCAAATCGACTCCGGACACCAACTCTGCCGCCCGATGCGAGTAGAGCGTATCACTCAAATAGGCAAAACTACGCTCTCGATAGGGCCGATAGGTCAACTCCGTATTGAGAATCGTCTCTCCGCTCTCCAAAACTACATCTTCTCCCCGCTTAGCCGCCCTACACTGGGCAATTCCCAATCCATATCGTTCTATCGCTTCTTTATGAAGATTCAAGGCCGGAGCTTTCTCCCGGAACAGGAATCCAGCAGCCGGTACCCTATGTCGCAGCGGGACAGACCATACCTCCAACGTCTTGTTTTCAAACAACCGCTTATGCTTTCTGGTCTCAATCTCACGCCACTGGACCTCATAAGAGAGTTCCGAGTCAAAATAACGTAGATGATTGGCAAGAATTTCATCGAACGGCCTTGGAGCAAAAATCTGTAACGGAGTTTTTTTTCCCATCAATCCCAATGTCGAGATCAGTCCAAATACTCCATAGACATGATCTCCGTGCAGATGGGATAAAAAAACGGCTTGGAGCTTCATCGGATTGATTCCGCAACGGATCAGACGTTGCTGGGTTCCTTCCCCGCAATCAATCAAAAAAAACTGCTCATGTACATTGAGTACATGAGCAGAAGGATTACGTTCGGGAGTCGGCGTAGCCGAACTGTTACCCAATATGGTGACCCGAAACGTCATAGTTCACAACTTGGTGAAGAACTATTCGTTCTTCTCAGCTTCAGCTGCGCTCTCTTCCATCTTGGCTTTCAATTCAGCCAAAGAAGAGATATCACCCAAAGTCGTCTTTTCTACCGATGCGTTGATTTTCTTCACAGACTCTTTAGCAGCATCGTCGGCTTTACGACGCTCTGCCTTTTCAGCCTGAGCCTCTTGTTTCTTGACATCCTCGAAAATACGTGTATGCGACAACTGAATACGTTTGGTTGCTTTAGAGAATTCGGTTACCTTAAAGTCGAGTGTTTCACCTACTTGAGCTGTCGTTCCGTCCTCTTTAACGAGCTGTTTTGCAGGAGCGAAACCTTCTACGTTATCTCCCAACGATACAACAGCACCCTTATCGGTCATTTCGGTAATCGTACCCTTATGGATCGAATCTACTGTAAATTGAGCTTCGAAAGCATTCCATGGATTATCTTCCAGTTGTTTATGACCCAGGCTCAAACGGCGGTTCTCCTTATCGATTTCCAGTACGACTACATCGATATCAGCTCCGATCTGAGTAAATTCAGCCGGATGTTTGATCTTCTTGGTCCAACTCAGATCCGAGATGTGGATCAAACCGTCGATACCCTCTTCGATCTCAACAAACACACCGAAGTTTGTGAAATTACGCACTTTAGCCGTATGTTTCGATCCAACCGGATAACGCTCTTCGATATTTGCCCAAGGATCAGAAGTCAGCTGTTTGATACCCAACGACATCTTGCGTTCTTCGCGATCCAGTGTAAGGATTACGGCTTCCACTTCGTCACCCACCTTCATGAACTCCTGAGCTGAACGCAAATGCTGGCTCCAAGACATCTCTGAAACGTGGATCAGACCTTCTACACCCGGAGCGATTTCGATAAATGCACCGTAGTCGGCCATAACGACAACCTTTCCTTTTACGCGATCGCCCACTTTCAAGTCAGCATCCAAAGCATCCCACGGATGCGGAGAGAGCTGTTTCAAACCGAGTGCGATACGTTTCTTTGCGTCGTCGAAATCGAGAATTACGACATTGAGTTTCTGATCGAGGTGAACGATCTCTTCGGGATGGTTCACACGGCCCCAACTCAAATCGGTGATGTGAATCAAACCGTCTACGCCGCCCAAATCGATAAATACACCGTAAGAGGTGATGTTTTTGACCGTACCTTCGAGAATCTGTCCTTTTTCGAGTTTGGACATAATCTCTTTCTTCTGTGCCTCGAGTTCGGCCTCGATCAGAGCCTTGTGCGACACGACTACGTTGCGGAACTCCTGATTGATCTTAACCACCTTGAATTCCATCGTTTTGTCAACATAGATATCGTAATCGCGGATCGGTTTAACATCGATTTGAGATCCTGGCAAGAAGGCCTCGATACCGAATACATCGACAATCATACCGCCCTTGGTACGGCATTTGATGTAACCCTTGATCACTTCGTCTTTTTCGAGAGCCTCGTTCACGCGATCCCATGAACGCAACTGACGAGCCTTTTTATGTGACAGTACGAGTTGACCTTTTTTGTCTTCTGCACTTTCAACATAAACTTCTACTTTCTCCCCTACGGCCAGTTCGGGGTTATATCTGAATTCGCCGATCGGAATGATACCTTCTGATTTGTAACCGATATTTACGACTACTTCACGTTTGTTTACGCCGATCACTGTACCTTCGACTACTTCACCCACCTGAACTTTCGAAAGAGTCTGATCATATTCTGCTTCGATGTGCTCTTTCGTGTCGTCATAAACGCCCAGATCGTGTTCATAGGCATCCCAATCGAACGTAGCGAGATCAACCTGAGCTGCAGCTTTCGGTTGAGCTACTTTCTTTTCTTCTTGATTTTCGTTGTTTGTTGTCATGTTGTTTTGTTTATCAATTAATGTGTTAGACATTATTTATAGAGCTTTACCGGATACGGTTTGCACCACAGTAAAACAGGGCAAAGATAATGATTTATCAGCGATTAACAAAAAACAGCACGGTTTTGTTCAGATAAAAAGCACTATCTGCTTGGGATTTTCATAAATAAAATCTATCTTTATAAGGAGAAGACTACCTTCTATTTCCACTTAACACAAAATCAATCAAACGTTTATGAACGCCGAAACCGTTAAAATATATTGTGAAAACACAAACAGCAGCCTATTCGTCGAGCAAGGAACTTCTTTAATGCAAGTTGCTGACATGCTATCGATTCCCACCCGTCCACATGCTCCTTTGTTGGCTTGCTACGTAAACAACCGGTTACGTGAGTTGAATTTCAAAATATACACTCCACTCACGTTACGTTTCATCGACATCACTCATTTCGAAGGGATGCGCGTATACCAGCGAACCCTATTTTTCATTCTCTACAAAGCGTCTCACGACCTCTATCCCGACCGGACCCTCCATATCAAACATGCCGTAGCCAAAGGGTTTTACTGCGAGATCGAGGGGATGGAAGATATTTCGGACGAAGAATTGGATCGGTTAAGAGAGCGAATGCAAGCCATTATCAACCAGAATATTCCAATCGTTCGAAACAGAATCACCTTTGACGAGGCCACTGAAATTCTCAAGAAAAACAAGCTCAACGACAAGTTATCACTACTTGAGACAAGACCCCACCTCTACGTATCGATCTACAACATGGCTGACATGGTCGGATATTTTTACGGAGTGCTTGCCGTATCAACCGGATACATCCACATGTTCGACATCCACAAATACTATAAGGGGTTCCGCATCGCCACACCACAGCGTACAGACCCCAGCCGGATCGAAGAAGAGGTTCCGCAAGACAAGATGTTCGAAGTATTCAACGAATACAATCGCTGGGTCGAAATCATCGGTGTTGCCTATATCGGTGCTCTAAATGAGAAAATCCTCAACCACAAAGGAGGCGAATTGCTCCGTATCGCAGAATCGCTACACGAGAAAAGTATCGGTTACATTGCCGACCGCATTGCAGAACGACACAAACAGGGGAAAGCAAAAATCGTCTTGATTTCAGGGCCCTCTTCAAGTGGCAAAACGACTTTTGCCAAACGTTTAGGCATCCAGTTAAGTATATGGGGTCTGGACCCTGTTTTGATCTCGCTGGACGACTATTTTATCGACCGGGAAAAGACTCCGCGTGACGAAAACGGAGAATACGATTTCGAGGCACTCGAAGCGATCGATGTTCCAATGTTCAACGACCACCTGAATCGTTTACTGCAAGGTGAAGAGGTGGACATGCCTCGATACAATTTCATTTCCGGGAAACGGGAATTTCCCGGAAAAAAATTAAAAATGAAAAACAATTCGGTCCTGGTCATAGAAGGCATCCACGGGCTCAATCCGAAACTGACCCCGCATATCGATGCCGACATGAAATTCAAAGTCTATGTCTCAGCTCTGACCTCCATTTCGATCGACAACTTAAATCGGGTCGCGACAACGGACAACCGTCTGATCCGGCGCATTGTACGGGATTATCGTACACGCGGAAACAACGCTACCGATACACTACGCCGCTGGGAAAGTGTCCGAAGGGGCGAGGACAAACACATATTCCCCAATCAGGAACAGGCCGATATGATCTTCAACTCCTCCCTATTCTACGAATTGGCTGTTCTAAAAGATTATGTCCGTCCGTTATTGCGTGAAGTACCCGACACGACTCACGAATTCGGCGAAGCCCGCAGGCTGCTCAAATTCCTCGATCTGTTTACCGCAATGGACGGGACGGAAATTCCTCCGACCTCTATTCTGCGGGAATTTATCGGAGGTAGTGCTTTTGAATACTAACCGGGGAACAAACAAAGGATCAGATTTCTTTCCGTCTCACTCAGATTGTTTATAAAATATTCAAAACTTCACGGGACGGAAAGAGGTTTGGTTTGTATTATTTCCTCTCATATTGTTACTTTTGTCCGTTATTTCAATCCCATATACTTCGTATGTCTCAGGACCAATTCATCAATCGTCATCTCGGCACAGACGAATCTGCACTTACTGAGATGCTCTCCGTGATCGGAGTTTCCAGCGTCGATGAGCTGATGACACAAGTCATCCCCCACTCCATCCGAATAAAAAAGATACCGGATCTCCCCGAAACAGGAATGAGCGAAGCTGAGTTCGCCCAACACATCCGACAGATTGCCGACAAAAACAAAATATTCAGAAGTTTGATCGGTATGGGTTACTACCGGACGGCTGTCCCTGCTGTAATTATCCGCAACGTTCTCGAAAACCCTTCGTGGTACACCTCATATACCCCTTACCAGGCTGAAATCTCACAAGGTCGCATGGAAGCATTACTTACTTTCCAAACTGCAATGGCAGAACTGACTGGAATGGAGGTGTGTAACTGCTCGTTGCTCGACGAAGCTACCGCCACGGCCGAAGCCATGTTGATGATGCACTCGTTGCGTCCACACGACACACAATACGAAAAACGCAACATCCTGTTCGTCGATGAAAACATCTTTCCGCAGACACTCGATCTACTGCTTACCCGAAGCGAACCGAAAGGGATTGAAATCGTATGCGACAACTTCGAAACCTATGAATTTTCAGGACGAGAATTCGGAGCTATCGTACAATTCCCTGCTGCCAACGGGGCGCTCCGCGATTACGACGATTTTGCCGCAGCCGCCCACAGCCGCTCTGTACTTGTCACAGCAGTCGTCGATCCTTTGAGTCTGGCACTACTAAAAGAGCCGGGCGCGTGGGGTGCGGACATCGCCGTAGGATCGACCCAACGATTCGGCACCCCGTTAGGATTCGGAGGCCCACACGCAGCATTTCTCGCTACACGGGAAAAGTTCAAACGCAACATGCCGGGTCGTATCATCGGCGTATCGATCGACCGTCTCGGAAACCGGGCATTACGGATGGCTTTACAAACAAGGGAACAACACATCAAACGAGAAAGAGCGACCTCGAATATATGCACGGCGCAAGCGCTGCCTGCTGTCATGGTTGCATTCTACACACAATACCATGGAGCAGAAGGACTTCGACGAATTGCCATACATGCACACAGCCATGCTGTCGCAACATCAGAGGCTCTCAAGAAGTTAGGCTTTAAAACAACTGGGACTCTCTTTTTCGACACAATCGAAATTGAAGCGGACACCGAAAAAGTCAGGGCTTTAGCTCTCGAGCAACAACTGAACTTCTGCTACCCCGACCAAAATCACATAAGGATCTCCTTCGACGAGCTCTCAAATCTCAAGGAAACAAACGATATCATAGCCGTATTCGCCAAAGCTATCGGGAAAAAAACGGTTACGTTGAAAAAAATCGAAGAAACGGTCGCCTATCCGAAAAATTTAATCCGGACAACTCCTTTCCTGACCGATCCCGTCTTCCGTAAATACCACAGCGAGACCGCACTAATGCGTTATATCAAAGAGTTGGAACGCCGCGATCTGTCGCTGACACAAAGTATGATTCCACTCGGATCGTGTACGATGAAGCTCAACTCTGCCGTTACAATGATGACGTTGAGCCTGGCCGGATTCACTGAAATCCACCCTTTCGCCCCCGTCGATCAACGCGACGGTTATACGGAATTGATCGACCGGCTCTCCCACGATTTGGCTGCAATCACCGGATTTGACTCCGTCTCACTACAACCCAACTCAGGAGCCAACGGTGAGTACTCGGGACTGATGGTCATACGAGCCTATTATCAAAACAAAGGACAGGGATACCGCAATGTCATTCTAATCCCAGCGTCGGCTCACGGAACCAATCCGGCTTCGGCAGTCATGGCCGGAATGCGAGTTATAACGGTTGCCTGCGATGACTCAGGGGACATCGATATGGAAGATTTAAAGTTACGGGCCGAACAATATGCCGACGAATTGTGTTGCCTGATGATTACCTATCCTTCTACTCACGGCGTTTTCGAGAGCCGCATTCGTGACATGATAGAAATCATCCACGACAACGGAGGACAGGTCTATATGGACGGTGCAAATATGAATGCCCAAGTCGGATTGACCCAGCCCGGATACATCGGAGCCGACATCTGCCACCTGAATCTGCACAAAACATTCGCCATGCCACACGGTGGAGGAGGACCCGGTGTCGGGCCGATCTGCGCAGCAAAACATTTGGCAGAATTTTTACCGGGACACGCCATTGTCGAAACCGGGGGAGAAAACGGCATTACGGCCGTAGCTGGAGCACCGTTCGGGAATGCCCTGCTCCTGCCAATCACTTATGGATATATTTGCATGCTGGGTGCACAAGGATTGCGTAAAGCCTCCGAAATTGCTATCGTACATGCAAACTACATGGCAGCCGCACTTAAAGATGAGTTTTCCGTTCTCTATACCGGCGACACCGGCCGTGTCGGACACGAAATGATTCTCGACCTACGGCATTTCCGTAAAGAGTACGGCATAGAGTGTGCAGATATTGCACGCAGGTTGATGGATTACGGTTTCCACGCTCCAACACTCTCTTTCCCGGTACACGAAACGCTGATGATTGAACCGACAGAAAGCGAACCCAAAGAGGCCGTGGACCATTTCATGGAGGCACTTGTCCAGATCAAACGCGAATGTGAAGCGATTCGTGACGGAGCAATAGACAAGGAAGACAATCCCGTAAAAATGGCTCCTCATACGGCCGAAGAGTGCTGCTCGGACGATTGGGCACACCCTTATTCTCGCCAAACCGCAGCATTTCCGCTAAAATGGACCGCCGAAAACAAGTTTTTCCCGTACGTCAGCCGGATCGACAACGGATATGGCGACCGCCACTTCTGCTGCGTTTGGCCCAACACGGATACCAATAAATAGAAAAACATTTTACTCAATAAAACGACATCATGAAAATTGAAGAAAAAAAATTTGTAGGTCTTAGCTATGAGCTGAAAGTCGACGGATCGATCGTCGAGACCGTACCCGCTGAACGTCCGCTCCAATTCGTATTCGGAAGCGGTTTTTTGCTACCGGCATTCGAAGCACACCTTGCCGGACTCCAACCTGGCGATCCGTTTGCATTCCGGCTCGAAGCTGCAGAAGCGTATGGAGAGATAATGCCTGAAGCGGTTATCGATCTTCCGAAAGAGGTATTTATGATTGACGGAAAGATAGAAGACGGTATGCTTGAAGTCGGTAATCAACTTCCCATGAGCGACAATCAGGGCAACCGTATGGTCGGAACAGTTAAAGCCGTAGGAGACCAGAGCGTTACAATGGACTTTAACCATCCGATGGCTGGTAAGGCACTCGAATTCAAGGGAACTATTGTTGAAGTACGGGATGCCCGTCCGGAAGACATGATGATGGGACACACGGGCGGTTGCGATTGCGGATGTAACGGAAATTGTGACGACGGATGTGGCCACGATCACTCCGGTTGCGGTTGTCACTAAACAACACCACTCCGCAACATAACAAAAATAGCGGGTTGCTCGAATGAGCAACCCGCTTATTTTATAATAGAACAGTAAATCGTCCTTTCGACTATTTTCTGTAAATCTTGGTATAACCGTAGATAGCCTCATCACCCAACTCCTCTTCGATACGGAGCAACTGGTTATATTTAGCCATACGGTCTGAACGGCTCAACGAACCGGTCTTGATCTGACCCGAGTTGGTAGCTACAGCGATATCGGCGATCGTAGCGTCTTCGGTTTCACCTGAACGGTGAGAAGTTACCGAAGTATAACCTGCACGGTGAGCCATTTCGATAGCATCCAACGTTTCGGTCAACGAACCGATCTGATTTACTTTGATCAGGATCGAGTTACCGCAACCCATTTCGATACCTTTCTTCAAGAACTCTACGTTAGTTACAAACAAGTCGTCACCGACTAGCTGGCATTTATCACCGATTTTAGCGGTCAATACTTGCCATCCTTCCCAGTCGTTTTCGCTCATACCGTCTTCGATTGAGTCGATAGGATATTTAGAAACCAACTCTTCCAGATAGGCAACTTGTTCAGCTGAGGTACGTTTTGCACCATTAGGACCTTCAAATTTCGTATAGTCGTAGATACCGTCTTTATAGAACTCTGATGAAGCGCAGTCCATTCCGATTGCTACATCACCGCCTTCACATTTGCGACCCGGTTTGTAACCAGCTTTCTTGATTGCCTCGATGATCGATTCCAAAGCATCTTCAGTACCTTTCAAAGCTGGAGCAAAACCACCTTCGTCACCTACTGCAGTGCTCAAACCTCTGTCGTGCAACACTTTTTTCAAAGCGTGGAACACTTCAGCTCCCATACGCAAACCTTCTTTGAAAGAAGAAGCGCCAACAGGACGGATCATGAATTCTTGGAAAGCGATCGGGGCATCAGAGTGAGAACCACCGTTGATGATATTCATCATCGGAACAGGCAGAGTTTTGGCGTTGGTTCCACCGATGTAACGATACAACGGCATTCCGAGCAGATTGGCAGCAGCGTGTGCACAAGCCAACGATACACCCAGAATTGCATTGGCACCGAGATTGCTTTTAGTCGGAGTTCCGTCCAAAGCGATCATCGTTTTGTCAATACCCACCTGATCGGTTACCTGCATGCCGATAATCTCTTTTGCGATAATCTCGTTAACATTCTGAACGGCTTTCAATACACCTTTTCCTCCATAACGATTTTTATCTCCGTCACGAAGCTCGAGTGCTTCATTCTCGCCGGTCGAAGCTCCTGAAGGAACGGCAGCACGGCCAATTGCACCACTTGCGGTAGTTACTTCAACTTCGATCGTAGGATTACCTCTTGAATCGAGAATCTCTCTTGCATGAACACCAATAATCTGTCCCATGATAATTTCTCTTAATTTGGTTTATAATCAGTTTGTTTTATTGTTTCCTTATTTTTCATTCAGCGTCCGAAAGCTCTCTTCAATCATTGCCTCCGGCACGAAAAAAGGGTGTCCCAAAAAACGCCACAAAGATAGTGCATTGCATCGGATTAAACAAGTTCTGCAACACGTGATCCTGTTAAATTTCCCTTTCAATTCGTATCATTTTCACTGAGATGCACTGTCTGTGAAAAAATTCGGTCTCAGACCGTCCGGGCTTTTACATGGGACTCTCCCTATAAAACACCCTTCGGGAATACGAATAAAATAAAGATGCAGATTACCCAATTATCTTCATTCTATATAACCGCTAATACAAAAGAATATTGCATACAATCTACCAAATTTTAATTTTTCCACCCATCCGGTTCCATTCGACAAAAGGTCCGGGCATAACTAGACCTTCGGATCGCTTTTGCCCGAAATAATCGGTATCGAAAACGACTGACGAACCGTCGGGATTCTCATATCCGGTTTTTGCCAATATCGTCTTTCCCAAATCATCACCTCTTACTACACCCGAACCCGATGTCGGGATCACCACACCCGGCAATACGATGAAAACGCCATCGGCAGTTTCTTCAATCTTCATCACATCATCCGGCCGTTGCTGCACTACACCCAGCGTATCGGCAGGGAAAGGCTGTGCCGGCGCAAAATAGACATTTCCTTCGGCCGTTACCGGATAACCTGCCTTCGCATACTCTGCGAGACCATAGGTTCCCGTTATTTTTTCCCCATCGGCCAAGCGAGACGGTAAAAACACATTATTATAGAATCGATCATCACCGCCTATAATGATCGAGATACCGGCAACCTCTGTCGAATGGGGCAAATGATAGGGTGTATAACGGCTATGCTCGGGCTGAAACCGAATTTTTCCAAGAAACAGGTTGTGTACGAATGCACCTCCGTCCGACATGTCCCATAAGTTGAATGGAGAACCGAAGATATTGTTATCCACAATGTATGGACCGTGATTCACCTCCATATAGAGGTCCTCCACTACATTGTCGTAAAACAAATTACCGGTAATTCGTGTTCCTTGCGTCATCCAATCGAGGAACAACCCCTTCTCGGTATGATGAATCCGATTGCCTTGAATCAATACGTCAATGGCCCCGTGAAACTTGATTCCTCCCAATTCAGGTCCTCTCAACTGTTTGTTCGAAGCGATATTATAGATGTGATTACCAATAATCCTGCTGAATGCCGCCCCCATACTGCCACAGATTCCACTCTGTCCGCAATCATAAATCGTATTGTTCCTTACCACATGCGACCCGATATGTTCTCTGTTCCATCCGTTTCTCAGCGTTTTAAATATGACCTCGATATAGTGCAACGAACCATCGAAGACAGGATTTGCTGACCACACATTGTGTCCGGTCGAGCGTTCTTTACCCAATGTAATGCCCGCACATTTGGAATCATGAATGATATTATTCTCGATAATCCAACCTTTGTTCCAGTTCGTTGCGATCATTCCGATCTGTTCAGCCGTAGGAGCCGGCCATTGCGTAGCGGTCTGACTGAACCGAAACCCACTGATCGTAATATAGTCTACCCCGGGATTCGACGGATAAAAGCAGGTGCGACGTACGGAAATCTCTACCAACTCTCGATTGGGATTCTCCTGTTGGAAATTAGCCCAAAGAGTCGTCGACTGTTCATCGCTTTCGCAATACCATGCATAAAGGGTACGATCGGGATCGACCAAGGTCGAGTCGGAAACCGGATGAATCACTTGCTCCAAAGAGGACTGTTCACACAAAGCCATCCCATTCAAGAAAACCTCTCCGGTATGTCTCGGCCAACCGGGATTTACATACCAATCCCCCTCTAACACCGTTTTGTACGGATTGTAATCCCCGAAAAAAGAGTTTGGGATCACAGCTTTCCACACTCCTTTCGTTTCGGTCTTCACCCACTTTCCCGGAACAATTTCCGATCCTTTAATTTCCACTCGTTCACCTTCTGCCGCACGATAGACAATTCGCGACGTTTCGTCCTCTCCTCCTTGAGCCGGATTGATCCACTCCCGATAAATACCTTCATGAACAGTCACCGTATCACCCGGGCGCGCAATCTGTGCAGCATGTGAAACTGTAAGGAACGGATCAGAAAATGTTCCTTCTGCAGAATCATCTCCTCTGGTTGAGACATGGTACTCTTTCGCCTGAATAAATGACATCGGAAAAACGACAAGACTCAATGCGACAAAAACGACACGAACAACAACTCTATTAAAATGAATATTCATAAGCAGATTTTATCGTACAACTACTAGGTACTGTTAAATTCACAGATATCTTTTTCTGTTTACCTTTATCTTTCCAACAAAGCAACTTGCCAATAAAGATACTGTTTTATTCAATAAAAACACATCTATTATGTAAAATAAACACAAAATATTCTACGAAATGTTTAGATTAGTTTATATGTTATACACATTACTTTACCACATGCCTCTCTGATCGTTTAAACATTATCTTGAACCGGACAATTTGCTCTGTTTTAACAAAAAAATCGTTTCTGCGGCAACACCTTCATTTCAAAAAAGCGAGAGGGTACATCCTCATAGGATGTACCCTCTCGCTTAAACCAGATATAAAAAGCCTAAGCCTCTTTTTCAGCTTCAGCACTCTTCTCTTCAGCAACCTCTTCCTTTGGTGCCTCATCGGCAGACTTGGCTGCAGCTTTTTTAGCAGGAGCCTTTTTAGCTGCTGGCTTTTCTGCTTCAGCTTCAGCAACCGGAGCTGCATCAGCAGCAGGAGCCGCTTTTTTAGCGCCAGAACGGCTACGACGAGTCTTCGGTTTTTCAGCAACCTTAACCTCTTTCGTATAGGTTTCATTGAAATCAACCAACTCGATGAAACAAGTTTCAGCGGCATCACCCAAACGGAAACCTGTTTTCAAGATACGGCAATATCCACCCGGACGATCAGCAATCTTCGGAGCTACCTCACGGAAAAGTTCAGCAACAGCCTTTTTATCTTTCAGATAACTGAATACCACACGACGGGAATGAGTCGTATCCTGTTTGGATTTGGTAATCAAGGGCTCAACATACATTTTCAGAGCCTTAGCTTTGGCAACCGTCGTATTGATCCGCTTGTGCATAATCAACGAATTTGCCAAGTTGGCCAGCAACGCTTTCCGATGAGCTGCCTGACGGCCAAGGTGATTAATTTTTCTGTTATGTCTCATAATTACGTAATCTTAATTTTTACACCGCTGTCTCAGCGGCCGACGTCGTTAATCCTTATCCAATTTATAGATCGACACATCCATTCCGAAGTGGAGATTCAGATTTGCCAACAAATCGTCCAACTCCGACAGAGATTTTTTACCGAAGTTTCTGAATTTCAACAAATCATTACGATTGAACCGCACCAAATCTCCGACTGTTTCGACCTCTGCCGCTTTCAAACAGTTCAGAGCCCGTACAGACAAATCCTGATCGGAGAGCTTGGTTTTCAACAGTTGACGCATGTGCAGAACATCTTCATCAAACTCTTCGGTCGCATTGTTTTCCTCCAGATTCAACGTGATTTTCTCATCAGAGAAGAGCATAAAATGATGAATCAATATTTTAGCCGCCTCCTTGAGAGCTTCTTTCGGGTGGATAGATCCATCCGTCGTAATCTCGAGGTTCAGTTTTTCGTAGTCGGTCTTCTGTTCCACCCGGTAATTTTCCACCGTAAATTTCACATTCTTGATCGGCGTGTGGATCGAATCGATCGGGAGCAAGCCGAACTCTGCATCAGCAGGACGGTTCTCCTCTGCCGGCACATAACCACGACCTTTACCGATGGTCAAATCCATCTGCATCTTAACGTCGTCGTTGAGTCGGCAAATCACCAATTCTGGATTCAACACTTTGAAATTGGTCAGAAAATTCGAAATATAACCGGCAGTAAGCTCAGTTTGTCCGGCCACATTGACCGTAACTTTTTCACTGTCGACATTTTCGACGGTTTTAATGAAACGTACTTGCTTGAGATTCAAAATAATTTCAAGCATTCCTTCCATAACACCGGGGATAGCAGCAAATTCATGGTCTACGCCGGCCACTTTCACCGTAGTGATTGCATATCCTTCGAGCGAAGAAAGAAGAATACGGCGCAGTGCATTACCGATTGTCATACCGAATCCAGGTTCCAACGGACGGAATTCAAACCGTCCGAAGGAAGAAGTAGATTCGAGCATTATTACCTTTTCAGGCTTTTGAAATGCTAATATTGCCATAATTATTGCTCCTCAGTTTAGATTACTACTTAGAGTACAACTCGACGATCAACTGTTCGTTGATGTTTTCAGGGATGTCAGCACGTTCAGGTTTTGAAATGAACTTGCCACACATTTGGCTGCCATCCCACTCTAACCAAGCGAAACGGCTGCGTCTACCGCTACCCAAAGCGTCCTGAATCACCTCCAACGATTTTGATTTTTCGCGGACTCCAACAGTATCCCCTACTTTCAGAGAATACGACGGAATGTTTACAACGTTTCCGTTTACCAAAATATGCCGATGAGAAACCAACTGACGGGCAGCTGCACGTGTAGGAGCAAGTCCCAAACGATATACGACATTATCCAAACGGCACTCGAGCAATTTCAACAGGTTTTCACCCGTAATACCGCCCAAACGGGCAGCTGCTTCATAAGTTCTGGAGAACTGTTTTTCCTGTACTCCATAGATCGCTTTTGCTTTTTGTTTTTCGAGCAACTGCGTTCCATATTCGGAGACCTTCTTGCGTTTACGGGCAAGTCCGTGTTGTCCCGGAGGATAATTCTTCTTTTCGAACGACTTATCCGTACCGAAAATTGCCTCACCAAATTTTCTGGCAATTTTTGTTTTTGGTCCTATATATCTTCCCATTTTTAGAAATTTTTCTTAAATCTTAACAGAATTCGCTTCTTCAAACCTTTGTCAAACCGACACTATTCGAACTATCATTCATTCGGATAACCATTGGTTCGACGCATCACATATAATAATTACACGCGACGACGGTTGGGTGGACGACATCCGTTGTGAGGCAGTGGAGTAACATCGATGATTTCGAGCACTTCGATACCTGCACCATGGATCGTGCGGATCGCAGACTCGCGACCTGCTCCGGGACCTTTTACATATACTTTCACCTTACGGAGTCCCATATCGTATGCAACCTTGGCACAATCCGTAGCTGCGGTTTGGGCAGCATAGGGCGTGTTCTTTTTCGAACCTCTAAAGCCCATTTTTCCGGCAGAACTCCAACTGATCACTTCACCATTGGCATTGGTCAGCGTAATGATCACGTTATTGAAAGTCGAGTGCACATGAGCCATCCCCTGTGCGTCAACTTTAACAACTTTCTTTTTAACTGTTCCTGTCTTTTTTGCCATAATTCCCTGATATTACTTAGTTGCTTTTTTCTTATTGGCTACGGTTTTCTTACGTCCTTTCCGGGTACGGGCGTTGTTTTTCGTACTTTGTCCGCGTACGGGGAGCCCAAGACGGTGACGAATGCCGCGATAGCAACCGATATCCATCAGACGTTTGATATTCAACTGAACGGTCGAACGGAGTTCACCTTCAACCTTGTAACCTTCGCTGGCGATGATATTACGGATCGCTGCAACGTTCTCGTCGCTCCAATCCTTAACCTTCAGATCGTAACTGATCTGAGCCTTATCCAGAATTGCGCGAGCGGTACTTCTTCCGATACCGTAGATATAGGTCAAACCTATCTCGCCTCTTTTATTTTTGGGTAAATCTACACCGACAATACGTGCCATAAATATAATTACGTTTAAATTTTCAATTAACCTTGGCGCATTTTCAATTTAGGATTCTTTTTGCAGATCACATACAGCCGTCCTTTGCGTTTTACGATCTTGCAATCCTCGCTTCTTTTCTTGATGGATGTTCTAACTTTCATTTTTCAGACATCTTAATTGTTTGTATGTAACAAATCACGATACATTTTTCCGGCATCACGCCTTTAAAACGGAATCTTTGTGGAGGGTCTCACTACTTATAACGGAACGATATCCGTCCCTTTGTCAAATCGTAGGGCGACATTTCCACTTTCACTTTGTCTCCCGGCAAGATCTTGATGTAATGCATCCGCATCTTTCCGGAGATGTGGGCGGTAATCACGTGACCGTTATCCAATTCGACGCGAAACATCGCATTCGACAACGCCTCGATAATCGTACCGTCCTTTTCGATAGCAGCCTGTTTTGCCATAAATGCTTAATTTTTAAGTGCTCGTTCAATGATCCCGAAATCAGTCAACACATCTGGACCGCCATGTTCGGTAATTGCAACTGCAAACTCAAAATGTGCGGCTGGTTTATGATCCCGTGTGCGAACCGTCCATCCATCTCGCTCGAAAACGACCTCACGGCTTCCCATATTGATCATGGGTTCGATGCATATAACCATTCCCTTTTTCAAGAGAGGGCCACGTCCGCGCGCTCCATAATTGGGGACCTGAGGATCTTCATGCATTTTGCGTCCAAGTCCGTGTCCCACAAGCTCCCGGACGACCGAATAACCGTGTTTTTCGGCATGTTCCTGTACGGCATTTCCGATATCGCCAATGCGATTTCCTGCTTTTGCCTGTGCTACACCCTTATAAAGAGCCTCTTTGGTTACATTAAGCAACTTTTCCCATTCAGAGGAAATTTGCCCTACTGCAAACGTATATGCAGAATCACCACAAAACCCCTTCATAAATGTGCCGCAATCTACCGAAACAATGTCACCATCTTTCAAAATGGTTTTGGCAGACGGAATCCCGTGCACGATCTGTTCATTCACTGATACACATAGCGTATTCGGGTATCCTTCATATCCTAAAAAACTCGGTTCAGCACCATGACTCCGGATAAACTCTTCGGCAATACGATCCAATTCGAGTGTAGAAACTCCCGCTTTCACGTGTCTTCCTACCTCTGCAAGCGTTGCACTTACCAGAAGATTATTCTCCCGAAGTATCTCGATCTCTTCGTCTGTTTTTAGGTATATCATAAACCGACTCTAACTTTTAAGCATTACGTCCTTTGATCCGACCGGTTTTCATAAGACCGTCGTAATGACGCAGAAGCAGGTAACTTTCGATCTGCTGAAGAGTATCGAGAATTACACCCACCAAAATCAGAAGCGAAGTTCCTCCATAGAAGAGAGCAAACTGATTATTGATTCCCAATTTCATTGCGAAAGCAGGAAGAATCGCTACGATCGCCAAGAAAATTGAACCGGGAAGCGTGATTCTCGTCATGATGGTATCAAGATATTCGACCGTTTTCTTTCCAGGCTTAACACCGGGAATAAAACCGCCATTACGTTTCATATCCTCAGCCATCATGTTGGGGTTCACTGTAATTGCCGTATAAAAATAGGTAAAGGCAATGACCAACAGCGCAAAGGTAAAGTTATACCAGAAACCGGCATAATTGCTAAAAGCCGTACCAATTGCACTCGATGAGAAGAGCGCAGGAATAAACATCAGAGCTTGAGCAAAGATGATCGGCATAACGCCGGCTGCGTTGATCTTCAATGGAATGTACTGACGCACACCACCATATTGCTTATTACCTACAATTCGTTTTGCATACTGTACTGGTATTTTCCGTACGGCCTGCACCAATGCGATCGTAGCAGCGAAGACCAAAAAGAGCAAGGCCAATTCAACAACCAACATCACGAAACCACCGGTAGATTCGGTGAAACGCGTATTGAATTCGGCCAACAAAGCATGAGGTAAACGAGCAATGATACCTACCATAATGATAAGCGACACACCGTTACCGATTCCTTTGTCAGTAATCTTCTCTCCAAGCCACATAACGAACATTGTACCTGCAATCAACAGCACCGTCGAACTGAAGTAGAACAGCGTAGACGATTCCATAACGAATGCATAAGAGGGCAATGTCTTCTGCAGATTAGTCAAATAAGCCGGGATTTGGAAGACCAATACAAGAATGGTCAGATAACGCGTCCACTGGTTGATTTTGCGGCGACCGCTTTCACCCTCTTTCTGCAATTTCTGGAAATAGGGGACAACGATACCCAACAACTGGATCACGATCGAGGCAGAAATGTAGGGCATAATTCCGAGAGCGAAGATCGACGCATTGCTGAATGCTCCTCCGGAGAAGATATTCAACAATCCGAGCAAACCGTTGCCGTCAACCTGACTCTCCAGTTCGCCCAACGCGACGGGGTTGATTCCCGGAATCACCACAAAACTACCGAAACGATATACAAGAATCAACGAGAGCGTAAAGAGGATTCTTTTACGCAACTCTTCGATCTTGAATATGTTCTTTATGGTTTCGATGAATTTTTTCATTGCTGAAAAATTAAAGTTTGATTACTTTGCCCTGTTGAGCCTCGATAGCTGCCTGTGCCGACTTAGAGAAAGCATGAGCGCTTACCTCAAGTGCTACGGAAAGCGTGCCGTTACCCAAAATCTTCACGCGATCGTTTTTCGAAACGAAACCAGCTTCGATCAACGTCTCGATATCGATACTTTTCAATGATTTTTTAACGGCAAGTGCATCCAATACACCTAAATTGATTCCTTTATATTCGACTCTTTTCAAATTGGTAAATCCATATTTGGGCAAGCGTCTCTGTAAAGGCATCTGGCCTCCTTCGAAGCCCAATTTTGAAGAGTAACCGGAACGCGATTTCGCACCTTTATGACCGCGCGTAGAGGTTCCACCGTATCCCGAGCCTTGACCCCGACCGATACGTTTCTCTTTATTGGTCGATCCTTTTGCAGGTTTTAAATTACTCAGATTCATTAGTTTTGCTGTTATTTGCCGAAACCGAACGACCTACTTGCCATCGGTTCCGGCTGGTTTTGATAACTATTTTACTTCTTCGATTTTAACCAGATGTTTCACTTTCGCAATCATACCGAGTATCACGGCTGAATCTTCGTGCTCAACGGTCTGATTGATTTTGCGAAGTCCAAGCGCATCGAGGTTTTTTTTCTGAATTGCAGATGCTCCGATACGGCTCTTTATCTGCGTGATTTTCAATTTTGCCATTTCTTCGACGTTATTTATCCGTTAAACACTGTATCGAGCGATACACCGCGCACTTGAGCAACACTGTATGCATCGCGAAGTTCGAGCAATGCTGCGATCGTTGCTTTCACCAAGTTGTGTGGGTTAGACGATCCTTTGCTCTTCGCCAACACGTTACGTACGCCCACGCTCTCCAATACGGCACGCATAGCACCTCCGGCGATTACTCCCGTACCGGGTGCTGCCGGACGAATCATCACCAACGAACCGCTGTAACGAGCCTCTTGTTTATGAGGGATTGTACCGTTCAACACCGGAATCTTCACCAGATTCTTCTTGGCATCTTCAACACCTTTAGCAATGGCAGCCGTAACCTCACCAGCTTTTCCCAGACCGTAGCCTACCACTCCGTTTTCATTACCTACTACGACGATTGCCGAAAAGCTGAATGTCCGACCTCCCTTGGTTACTTTCGTAACTCGTTGGATACTTACGAGCCGATCTTTCAATTCGAGATCACTCGTTCTTACCTTCTTTATATTCGTATTTGACATATCGCTTAGAATTTAAGGCCACCCTCTCTGGCGGCGTCCGCTAACATTTTAACTCTACCATGATAAAGATATCCGTTACGATCGAACGCTACTTCAGAGATACCTTTTTGAACGCTACGCTCTGCGGCCAGTTTGCCAACTAATGCAGCGACTTCGATTTTTGTCTTGCCAGCCAATTTATCTGCAAGTTCTTTGTCCTGAGACGAAGCAGATGCCAATGTAACGCCGTTCACATCGTCGATAAGCTGTACCGAAATATGTCGATTGCTTCTGAACACCGACATACGAGGTTTCTGGGCCGTTCCGTTAACCACTTTACGGATACGCAACTTGATACGTCCTCTTCTTTCAATCTTATTCAATGACATAACTGTACGATTTTACTATTTAGCATTAGCAGATTTACCGGCCTTACGACGAAGCTGTTCGCCAACAAACCGAATACCTTTTCCTTTATAAGGTTCAGGTTTACGCAATGACCGTATTTTGGCGGCAACCTGACCGATCAACTGTTTGTCAGTACTTTTCAAGGTAACGATGGGGTTTCCTTTTTTCTCTGTCACCGCTTCTACCTTGATTTCGGGAGGAAGCATCATGTGGATATCGTGCGAATACCCGAGGCTCAATTCCAGAACTTGACCTTTTGCTTCGGCTTTGAAACCGACACCGACAAGCTCTTGTTTGATTTCGTACCCTTTCGAAACTCCGACTACCATGTTGTGAATCAAGGCACGATACAGACCATGCATTGAACGATGGCGAGGTTGATCGGTCGGCCGGGTTACATGTACGGCATTTCCCTCCACTTGCACTTTAATATCAGGATCCACCTTCTGGGACAACTCACCCAGAGGCCCTTTCACTCTGACCACATTATCGGCTCCGACCGTCACGGTCACACCAGCGGGCAGGTCTACAGGTAATTTTCCAATTCTTGACATTTTTTTGTTTCTTTAATTTTTACTCGTCTTTCCTTCGTTATCAAACGACATACAGACATTTACTCACATTGTCTATTCCGGCCGATTAATAAACGTAGCACAAAATTTCGCCACCTACATTTTCCTGACGGGCTTTTTTGTCAGTCATGATGCCCTTCGAGGTAGAGACAATAGCGATACCCAAACCATTCAATACGCGGGGCATTTCGCTTGCACTCGCATAACGACGCAAACCGGGACGGCTGATACGTTTCAATCCCTTGATTGCGCAAATTTTAGTTTCGGGATGATACTTCAAAGCGATTTTAATTACAGGATGTCCCTTAGCGTCCTCTTCGAACTTATAGGCCAAAATATAACCTTGCTCGAACAGGATCTTTGTAATCGCCTGTTTCATTTTTGAGCCGGGAGCTTCAACCACCTTGTGGTTGGCTTTCACCGCGTTTCTGACTCTCGTCAGAAAATCCGAAATTGGATCTGTCATCTTTTTTGAATCGATTAGTTATAAAAAATACAATTTACAGACTAAAAATCAGGCGCTAAAGATACGAAAAAAAATCGTATTTTCAACACCTAATTTTTAATCCGCAATTTGCAAACCTTTACCAACTCGCTTTTTTCACGCCGGGGATCAATCCCTTAGACGCCATTTCACGGAATTGGATACGGCTGATTCCGAAAATTCTCATATATCCTTTCGGACGTCCGGTCAGTTTGCAACGGTTGTGCAGACGGATCGGATTCGAATTACGGGGCAGTTTAGCCAAACCTTCGTAATCGCCGGCTTCCTTCAGCGCAGCCCGTTTCGCAGCGTAACGTTCTACGAGTTTGAGGCGTTTCACCTCACGGGCTTTCATTGATTCCTTTGCCATATTCTATTAGTTCTTTTTATGATTCTTAAACGGAAGGCCGAACTGTTTGAGCAGTGCATAAGCCTCTTCATCGGTCTTGGCTGAAGTTACAAACGTGATCTCCATACCCAGAATCTTCGTGATCTTATCGATATCGATTTCGGGGAAGATGATCTGCTCAGCGATACCCAACGTATAGTTACCTTGGCCGTCAAACTTATCATTAATACCCTTGAAATCACGAATACGAGGAAGAGCTACAGCAACCAGACGTTCGAGGAATTCGTACATTTTGTTGTGACGCAACGTCACACGAGCTCCGATGGTCATTCCCTTACGAAGTTTGAAATTCGAAATATCTTTACGAGATTTCGTCGTAACGGCCTTTTGACCGGTAATTTTCGTAAGTTCTTCGATAGCCGTTTCGATAATCTTCTTATCAGCCACAGCCTGACCCAAACCCTGATTGATTACGATTTTCTCCAGTACGGGAACCTGCATTACGCTGGTATAACCGAACTCTTTTACAAGTGCAGGCACCACCTGCTCCTTGTACATTTTCTTCAGTGTAGGTACGTAATTCATTATTTGATCTCCTCCCCGGACTTTTTAGCGTAACGTACTAATTTTCCATCCGCATTCAACTTACGACCGATACGTGTTGCTTTTCCGCTTTTCGGATCGATCGGCTGCAGATTCGAAATGTGAATCGGAGCCTCTTGCTTCTCGATTCCACCCTGCGGTTTCTTGGCATTGGGTTTGGTGTGTTTGCTCACCATATTGACCCCTTCAACGATAGCGCGCTCTTTATCGACCAATACGCGGAGAACCTTTCCTTGTTGGCCTTTGCTTTCGCCGGCGTTGACGATTACCATGTCCCCTTTCTTGATATGCAATTTTACTGACATCTTGAAATCTTTTTAAAATTACAATACTTCGGGAGCCAGCGAAATAATCTTCATGTATGAATCACGCAGTTCACGAGCAACCGGCCCGAAAATACGAGTTCCGCGCATCTCTCCCTGATTATTCAGAAGCACCACTGCATTGTCGTCGAAACGGATATAGGATCCGTTGGTACGTCTGATCTCCTTGGTAGTTCTGACTACGACCGCCTTGGAGACGGTACCCTTCTTCATGTCTCCTGAAGGGGAAGCGCTCTTGACAGTCACTACAATTTTATCGCCGATCGTCGCATAGCGCTTGCCCGTTCCGCCCAACACACGGATACAAAGCACCTCTTTTGCGCCGCTGTTATCGGCTACCGTTAGTCTGCTTTCTTGTTGTATCATGGCTATTTAGCTCTTTCAATTATTTCTACTAATCTCCAATGCTTTGTTTTGCTGAGCGGTCGAGTCTCCGCAATCCGCACGGTATCGCCGGGGTTGCAGGTATTGGTTTCGTCGTGTGCGACAAATTTCGTTGTCTTGTTGACGAACTTACCATAGATCGGATGCTTCTCCTTTCTCTTGATGGCAACCGTTACGGACTTGTCCATCTTATTGCTGACAACTACCCCGATTCTTTCTTTTCTGAGATTTCTTTCCATGGGTAATTAACTTTTTACATTTTTCTTTTCCGCGAGGATCGTCATCATACGGGCGATATCTTTACGCGTTTTTTTGATTGTAGTCGGATTCTCTACCGGAGAAACTGCATGATTGAGCTTCATTCGGAGCAGGTTGTTTTTTTCTGCATCGATACGCTCTTCAATTTCAGCAACGGTAAGTTCTCTTATTTCTGCAGCTTTCATCTCTAAATCGAATTTTCAGTGTAATCTCGTCTCACAACAAATTTAGTCGTAATCGGAAGCTTCTGGGCGCCCAGACGGAGTGCTTCTTGAGCTACTTCCAAAGGCACACCTTCGGCTTCGAACAGGATACGGCCCGGAGTTACCGGTGCTACGAATCCTTCGGGAGAACCTTTACCTTTACCCATACGCACCTCTGCAGGTTTTTTCGTTATAGGTTTATCGGGGAATATTCTGATCCAGAGTTGACCTTCACGTTTCATACAGCGCACGATAGCTTGACGTGCGGCTTCTATCTGGCGACCGGTGATCCAAGTAGATTCCATTGCCTTGATGCCGAAGGAGCCGAATGCCAGCTGTGCTCCGCGTTGCGCATTACCTTTCATGCGCCCCTTCTGCATTCTTCTGAATTTGGTTCTTTTTGGCTGTAACATGATATTATCGCTTTAAGAAGTCCTATTTATTATTTTTTCTTTTTTTGTTATCACGTCCGCCGCGAGATCTGTCTCCACGGAATCCGCCTTGTTGATTTCCGGACGATGCTTGAGCATTGACACCAGACACTTGGAACAGATCACGTTTATTGTAAACCTCACCGTTACAGATCCAAACCTTGATTCCCAGAAGACCTACTTTCGTAAGAGCTTCTGCAAGTGCATAGTCTACATCTGCACGGAACGTGTGCAACGGAATACGACCTTCCTTATAGGTTTCGCTACGTGCCATTTCGGCTCCACCCACACGGCCAGAGATCTGAATTTTGATTCCTTCAGCCCCCATCCGCATGGTCGATGCGATAGCTGTTTTAATCGCCCGACGATATGAGATACGGCCTTCGAGCTGACGAGCGATGTTGTTGCTTACGATCACAGCGTCGATTTCCGGACGTTTAACCTCAAAGATATTGATCTGAACATCCTTTCCGGTCAGTTTGCACAACTCACCTTTAAGTTTATCAACTTCAGATCCGCCTTTACCAATAATGATACCGGGACGTGCGGTAGAGATCGTAACCGTTACGAGCTTCAGAGTACGCTCGATAATTACTTTCGAGATGCTTGCTTTAGCCAGACGGGCGTTCAGATATTTACGAATTTTAGCATCCTCGACGAGTTTGCTGGAAAAATCTTTTCCGCCGTACCAATTGGAATCCCAGCCGCGAATGATCCCCAGCCTGTTTGCTATCGGATTAACTTTCTGTCCCATCTGCTTTGCTTTTTTTATCTTCTTTAACTACCATTTTATCAACCACGATTGTCACGTGATTCGAGCGTTTACGGATCCGGTGAGCACGACCTTGAGGTGCTGGTTGAATCCGTTTGAGCATTCTACCTCCGTCAACGAAAATCTCTTTCACGCAGAGTACGTTATCTTCCAAACGTTGCCCTTCGTTTTTCTGTTCCCAGTTGGCGATTGCCGAACGCAACAGTTTTTCCAATTTGATCGAAGCGGCTTTTTTGCTGTACCGCAACACGCCCAACGCCTTATTAATCTCCATTCCGCGAATCAGATCGGCAACGATGCGCATCTTCAGCGGAGAGGTCGGACAGTCACGAAGTACGGCGATAGCCTTCTGCTTCTTTTCTGCCTTCAATTTTTCGGCTCTTATGCTTTTTCTTGCACCCATTTTTACCTACTATTTTTTCTTATTACCTGAATGACCACGGAAGTTACGCGTTGGTGCGAATTCGCCCAATTTGTGACCTACCATGTTCTCTGTTACATACACAGGAATAAACTTATTCCCGTTGTGCACGGCGATCGTATGTCCGACGAAATCGGGCGAGATCATACTTGCACGCGACCATGTCTTGATGACTGTCTTCTTGCCACTCTCATTCTGGGCGAGTACTTTCGCTTCCAGTTTGGGTTCAATGTATGGTCCTTTTTTTAATGAACGGCTCATTATGCTACTATTTTAAAATTATTTTTTCCTTCTGGATACGATGAACTTAGAAGTAGTCTTCTTAGGATTCCGAGTCTTGTAACCTTTGGCCAGAAGACCTTTACGCGAACGAGGATGACCTCCTGAAGCGCGACCTTCACCACCACCCATCGGGTGATCTACCGGGTTCATTGCAACGCCTCGGTTGCGAGGACGGCGACCCAACCATCTCTTTCGTCCGGCTTTACCGTGCGATTCGAGGCTGTGATCGGGGTTCGAAACCACGCCGACAGTTGCGCGGCAAGTTACAAGCACCATACGGGTTTCTCCCGAAGGAAGCTTAATAATAGCGAATTTACCTTCACGGGCTAAAAGCTGTGCGTAGGTACCGGCACTACGCGCCATCACGGCGCCTTGACCGGGGTAGAGTTCAATATTGTGGATCACGGTACCCAGCGGAATTTCCGACAGGAACAACGTGTTACCGACCTCGGGAGCTACACCGGCGCCCGTAGATACGGTCTGACCCACTTTCAATCCATTGGGAGCAAGCATATAGCGTTTTTCTCCGTCAGGATAGTAGAGCAATGCGATACGTGCAGAGCGGTTCGGATCGTATTCGATCGTTTTAACCACTGCACTCATATTATCTTTGTCGCGTTTGAAGTCGACAATACGATACATTCTTTTGTGACCGCCACCGATGTAACGTACGGTCATTTTACCGCTGTTGTTACGACCACCCGTACTTTTAAGGGGTCTGAGCAACGATTTTTCCGGTACAGACGAAGTAATATCGTCGAAGGTACCGATCATTTTATGACGAGTACCCGGAGTTATGGGATTAAACTTTCTTATTGCCATTTCGCTTAGATATTACTGTAAAAATCGATCTTATCTCCGTCTTTCAGCGTTACGATCGCTTTTTTGAAATGATTCGACCGTCCTACCAAAAGACCATGCTTCGTATAGCGGCTTTTGAGTTTACCCATGTAGTTCAGGGTATTCACATCCATGACGACCACGTTATACATCGCTTCAACTGCATTTTTGATCTGCAGCTTGTTCGCCCTCGGATCTACGATAAAACCGTAACGGTTCAACTTTTCGCCCTGAGCCGCCATTCTTTCGGTTAAAATTGGCTTAATTAAAATATCCATTGTTTTTTCTGTTTTTTACAGTCCGAACATTTGATTAATTACATTCACAGACCCTTCAGCCATAAGGATGTTTCCTGCATTCATCACATCATACGTATTGATATTCGAAGCAAGAATGATCTTCACGTTTTGAAGGTTGCGAGCAGAGAGAGCGATGTTTCTGTTCGATTCGGGAAGAATCAACAGGATCTTTTTCCCTTCGAGGTCGAGATTTTTCGTAATAGCGATGAACTCTTTGGTTTTGGGAGCCTCCATCGAGAAATCCTCGATTACCTTTATCGCATCTTCTTTAGCTTTATAGGTCAGGGCACTTTTACGAGCCAGTTGTTTGAGTTTTTTGTTCAACTTGAAGCTGTAATCTCTCGGAACCGGACCGAATACGCGACCTCCACCTGGGAACAACGGAGAGAGGATACTACCAGAACGAGCTCCACCTGTACCTTTCTGTCTTTTGAGCTTGCGAGTCGAACCGGCAACCTCGTTACGTTGTTTTGATTTGTGGGTACCCTGACGACGGTTAGCCAAATATTGCTTAACATCAAGATAGATGGCGTGATCATTGGGTTCAATACCGAAAATTTCATCCATCAGGAGTGCCTTTTTGCCGGTCTCTTTACCCGATATGTTATAGATTGCTGTTTCCATGATTAATTTTCGATTATTAAATATGAACCTTTAGCACCCGGAATCGATCCTTTCACAAGGAGCAAATTATTTTCGGGAAGCTTTTTAAGAATACGGAGGTTGAGTACCTTAACCTGTACGCCACCAGTACGACCGGGAAGACGTTTCCCTTTGAACACGCGTGACGGATAAGAAGATGCACCCAACGAACCGGGCTTACGTTGACGGTTGTGCTGACCGTGCGTTTGACCGCCCACACCGGCAAAACCATGACGTTTCACAACGCCCTGGAATCCTTTACCTTTAGAGATTCCCGTAACATCTACCCAGTCATTTTCTTCGAACACGTCTACTGTAAGCACATCGCCCAGATTCAGTTCGCCTTCGAAGTTAGTAAACTCGACCAGTTTCCGTTTAGGAGTGGTGTTGGCCTTCTTAAAATGGCCCATCAAACTGTTGCTGGTGTGTTTTTCAGTCGTATCGTCATAGGCAATTTGAACCGCTGAATAACCATCTTTCTCAGGGGTTTTCAATTGCGTAACCACACAGGGACCAGCCTCAATTACGGTGCATGGGATATTTTTCCCATCGGCACCGAATACGGAAGTCATTCCGATTTTTTTTCCAATTAGTCCTGACATTTTGTCTTGTTAGTTAATATTGGAGACAAGTCCACTTGAAAAGCACTCGATATTCTCTTTTGAGCAAATCCGGCTTTTCAAGCCTTATCTTTGTTAAAATGTTTCAAATCTTTAGTTTTCATAAGGAGGCGGCATCACCACTCACGTTCACACTTCCCCTTTGTCTGCCTCCTTCCTTACGATTTCGCTCAGACTTTGATCTCTACTTCAACACCGCTGGGCAATTCGAGTTTCATCAGGGCATCGATCGTTTTCGGAGTCGAACTGTAGATGTCGAGAATCCGTTTGAACGTGCAGAGTTGGAACTGCTCACGTGCTTTTTTGTTGACGAATGTCGAACGGTTTACGGTAAAAATCTTTTTCTGAGTAGGCAGAGGCACCGGACCGCTAACTACTGCACCAGTGCTTTTTACCGTCTTTACGATCTTCTCGGAAGATTTGTCTACGAGATTGTGATCGTACGATTTCAATTTAATCCTTATTTTTTGGCTCATAATATTGATTATTCTTTTTTACCACTGGTTTTTTCAACAATCTCTTTAGCCAAGTTTGCAGGAACTTCTTCGAAGTGAGAGAACTCCATAGAAGAGGTTGCACGGCCAGAAGAGATCGTACGCAAGACGGTTACATAACCGAACATTTCGGAGAGAGGTACTTTGGCATCTACGACGCGCGCATTACCACGAGCCTCCATACCGGCTACCTGACCACGACGTTTGTTCAAGTCTCCGATGATATCACCCATATTCTCTTCGGGAGTTACCACTTCGACCTTCATGATCGGTTCGAGAATTACCGGAGATGCCTTGCGGGCTGCCTCACGGAAACCGTTCCGAGCACAAATTTCAAACGACAAAGCATCTGAATCGACCGGGTGGAATGAACCATCCAATACCGTAACCTTCATGCTGTCGAGCGGGAATCCTGCCAACGGACCGTTAGTCATTGAAGATTCGAAACCTTTCTGGATTGCAGGCATGTACTCTTTAGGAATGTTACCACCTTTAACCACGTCAACGAACTCGAGACCCACTTTTCCGTCATCGGCAGGACCGATTTCGAAAATAATATCGGCGAATTTACCACGACCACCGGTCTGTTTCTTGAATACCTCGCGATGCTGAACAGTAGATTTCAAAGACTCTTTATAGTTCACCTGAGGTGCACCCTGATTGATCTCTACTCCGAATTCACGTTTCAGACGGTCAACGATGATCTCCAAGTGAAGCTCACCCATACCGCTGATCACGGTTTGTCCGCTATCTTCGTCAGTCTTCACAGTAAATGTCGGGTCCTCTTCAGCCAACTTGCCCAAAGCGATACCGAGTTTATCGAGATCTTTCTGAGTTTTCGGTTCGATAGCCAAACCGATCACCGGTTCAGGGAAGGTCATCGATTCGAGTACGATCGGATTTTGCTCGTCGCACAACGTATCACCAGTCCGAATATCCTTGAAACCTACAGCTGCACAGATATCACCGGCACCAACAACCTCCATCGGGTTCTGTTTGTTGGCATGCATCTGATAGATACGGCTGATACGTTCTTTCTTTCCTGAACGGCTGTTATGCACATATGAACCTGCATCAAGTTTACCCGAATATACACGCACGAATGCCAGACGTCCCACGAACGGATCGGTTGCAATCTTGAAGGCCAAACCGCAGAAAGGATCGCTTTCAGCTGGTTTGCGACTTACTTCTTCGCCCGTTCTAGGATCGGTTCCAACTACAGCCTCGATATCCAGCGGAGAAGGCAGGAATGCCATCACGTAATCGAGCAACAACTGAACACCTTTGTTCTTGAACGAAGAACCGCAAAGCATCGGAACGATCGTCATCGAGATCGTAGCTTTACGAATTGCAGCTATCAACTCGTCTGGAGTAATCGAATCTGGATCTTCAAAGAATTTTTCCATCAAGGCCTCATCAACCGAAGCAACCTCTTCGATCAACTTTGCACGCCATTCAGCTGCTTCAGCTTTCATGTTCTCAGGAATCTCCTCGTAGGTATAATTTACCAGTTCTGCTTTCTTCGCATCATCGTAAATGATAGCCCTATTATATATAAGGTCTACCAATCCGGCAAATTTATCTTCAGAACCTATAGGGAGAACGATCGGCAATGCATTCGCACCGAGACGTTCTTTAACCTGAGCACAAACATTCAAGAAATCGGCACCCGTACGGTCCATTTTGTTGACATACCCTAAACGAGGTACACGGTATTTATCAGCTTGACGCCACACCGTCTCAGACTGGGGTTCAACACCTCCGACTGCACAGAACGTAGCGATCGCACCGTCCAATACACGCAATGAACGCTCAACCTCAGCAGTGAAGTCCACGTGACCCGGGGTATCGATAATGTTGATCTGATAGGTTTTGTCTTTATAGTGCCAGAAAGCGGTTGTAGCAGCCGAAGTAATGGTGATACCACGTTCTTGTTCCTGTACCATCCAGTCCATCGTAGCAGCACCCTCATGCACCTCACCGATCTTATGCGTCTTACCCGTATAGAAAAGAATACGTTCGGAAGTGGTTGTCTTACCGGCATCGATGTGAGCCATGATACCGATATTTCTCGTATATGTTAAATCCCTTGCCATAAATTATTCTCTCCCGACGAATTAAAATCTGAAATGTGCAAATGCTTTGTTGGCCTCAGCCATTCTGTGCATCTCTTCTTTACGTTTGAAGGCAGCACCTTCTTCGTTGTAAGCAGCTTGGATTTCTGCTGCCATTTTTTCTGCCATGGATCGACCTGCACGTTTTTTAGAGTAAAGGATAAGGTTCCGCATTGCAATTGAAACTTTACGATCAGGTCTCACTTCGGTCGGCACCTGGAACGTTGCGCCACCCACACGACGAGATTTCACTTCCACCTGAGGAGTGATATTCTCGAGGGCTTTTTTCCAGATATCCAGAGGAGCCTTGTCTGCATCCTTCATCTTCTCACCTACGATTTCAATGGCATCATAAAAAATCGTATAGGCAATACTCTTCTTACCATCCAGCATAAGGTTGTTGACGAACCTGGTCACAAGCACGTCTCCGAACTTGGGATCTGGAAGTAGAATTCGCTTTTTAGGCTTCGCTTTTCTCATTTTAAAAAATCTTTGTTGTTTTTGTTGTGTTTAGAAAATTGTCCGATTACTTTTTAGCTGCTGCAGCTTTAGGTCGTTTGGCTCCGTATTTGGAACGGCGTTGTTTACGACCGTCTACACCTGCTGCATCCATCGCACCGCGCACCAAGTGGTAACGTACACCCGGCAGGTCTTTCACACGACCTCCACGAACCAGCACGATCGAGTGTTCCTGCAAGTTGTGTCCTTCTCCCGGGATGTAGGCATTCACCTCTTTTCCGTTGGTCAGCCGCACACGGGCAACTTTACGCATCGCCGAATTCGGCTTTTTAGGAGTGGTCGTGTAAACACGAACACATACGCCACGACGTTGCGGACATGCATCCAGCGCAGGAGCTTTACTTTTAAAGACCGGCGCCAATCTTCCTTTACGTACTAACTGTTGAATAGTTGGCATTTTACTTTACTTTTTCCTTTACTTTTTGGTTAAAAATTCTGTTCCATTTATACAAAACGGCCTGCAAAGATACCAATTATTTTTGAAACAGCAAGGTTTCCCGATCTTTTTTCGCTGATTTCCCGTGTTTTTAGGTCGATTTTAACCCCCAACCAATCCTTTTGACAATCACATTTTCTTATCAAATTTTAAATAAAATTACAAAAACTTATAAAAAACAAACTAAATAATTGATTTAATGAAATTTAAACAACATAAAACTCACTAAAAAAGCGGTTTTGAATATTAGATTCGATTTTTAGTTATTTTTGCCTCAAACAGAAAATATTTTCCGGTACACATGGAAGAAGCGCTATTCCAAATACAGGCACATTGTTCGGACCCTGCCTGCGAACAGACCAATCTACACTTGAGTATTGCATCATACGACAAAACAGGCACCCTACACAAAGTCGACTACACAGATGCAACTCCCATAATGCAAAACACCATATATTCAGTAGATTCTTCAGTAAGAGCCTCTTCCATCGCTGTTTCGATCTACGCCGTACCACAGACGAATCCCATATCGGATCTTGTCGCCGACAATCCGAATTTTATTTTAACCTACGAAATTTTCAAAAACGGAGAAAAGATCGACTCTAAAAAACTATCGATCAACCGTTGGGGCGGAGCTCAGACAATCGGACTCCGCTATGAATAACCCTCCAAAACGATGTTTACATACGCAAACTGTAAATCCACAAAAAAAACAGATTTACAATATACCGGATACTATTCGAAGCGATTAAAACGACGCAACCACCTCAAGGGTAAATTTGTCATGCAACAGCTTGTTACCCCAAAAATCAGAAGGCTGTTCTTTTAGCAAATATTTTTCATAATTTAAACGAATTTCGGATTGGATCCATTTACTACCAAAACCGAAATTCACCCCAATCGTAATACGATTCGCATTAAACGTTTCTCGCAAATTGTTTTGCACATTCAGATAATCGACATTGTTTCCCATATCCCAACGCGCAATGGGGGCAATGTAATCGATTGTCGGACATTTGGGAAGTTGAAATCGATAATATCCCTGCACCAAAGCTGTTGCCATCATTGCAGTAGCCCCTTCCATACAAAGATACCGACGCGCATACTCACCCTCTAACAACAATCCTCCATGCGCATATCTCAGTTCGCCTCCGACCATACGTAGCTTTTGCTCGAAATCCTCCGTCACAAACATGCCATTTTTCTCCTCGACCTTAACGTGCTGGGGCGAGTAGCCATGGTAATAAGCCACCGAACCTTGCAAACCTTCACTTCCTCCGAGCTCTATACGTCCCATCAGATTGACCCGTTTACCCCACTCCGGATTATTCGTACCCGAGCCATTGAAAACCCCGGCTATCAAATTCAACGGAACCGAAGTTTTAAAACGATATGACATGGAAAGACCAAGATCCCGTGAACCGAGTGTTTTTACATATGAAACGATCTTTCCATCAGAGACCTCACTTCCATAATAGCTCGTCAGATATTTTGCCAGAAACGACCGGTTGGCAAACATATTGGTAGTCGGACCTCGATCCAAGTCCGTACTGAAATGATACTGCTGTTGCCCCAACTTCACATCGAAACCGCCAATCGTATAACCCGCATACGAGTCGAGTATAGATATTTTACCCTCGTTATTAAAATCGACCTGAATTCTATAATACATACTCCTGCTGACATTTCCTCGCACGCCAAACCGAGAATTACGCACATTAAAACGATAGGCTGCATCCTGCAAATCCACCTCGAGCTTTACCTTTACCGCTCCATCGATTTTCGGCACGTACGACACAGGCTTGGATGCAACCGTCGTATCCTTTTGGTTCTTTTCTGACTGTGCGACAGCCGACCATCCTGACATCAAAGCAACAACCGTCAATAAAAGTATCTTTTTTCTCATCATTTTCAATTTAAAACAACCCTAAAAACACGCCGCAAAAATAAGATATAAATCACGAGTCGCAGCGTCAAAAAATTCATCTTTTACAAAAAAATAAATATCTTTGTTCCTAACATAAATTTCAGTCATAAATTCAAAACAAACAGCAGTCACAACGCCATGATCCCCAAAAATTCCATAGAACAAATTGTTATCAAACAAATTAAGGCGCTGTCCGAACAATCTATCGGACAAGCCCGTGACATAGAAAACCGGCTACCCTACCTGACAGACCGCGTACTTCTGATCGGTGGGACCAGAGGATCCGGATCAACAACATTACTCGGCCGATTGTTTCACAACGACTACCCGGAAGCATGGTTCACCGATTTCGACGACCCCCGTATGGCCGGATTCGACAGCCTCGATTTTCAAAAGCTCGACCGATTAATCGAAGACTCCGGAAAAGGGACTTTGCTATTCAATCGGATAGATCTTGCAGAGGGCTGGACAGATTTCTGTATTCAGAAAATCGAACAAGGAGTCAAAATCATCTCTACGGTATCTCTTGACACCCTGTACGACTTTTTGCCGGATTCACGCAACAGTCAAGACAAAAAACAACGTTTTTTCACTCCAATGCGACTATATCCACTCTCCTACGGGGAGTACCTGCAATACACCCGCAAATCTGGAAGCGAACAGACCATCAACGAATACATGCTTCGTGGCACATTTCCCGGAATGTTACGCCCGGAGAATACCGAAGCGTTACGTCAACTCTATACGGAGATTGTCAACCGCGATGCTATTATTGCAGGAGGAATCCGCGACCATAACACCCTGCAACGGGTCCTGCTGCACCTGATGACTCACACGGGCGAATCCGTAACAGCCAACAAGCTTCGTGACCAACTTAGGATCAAAGCAGTAAGTACCGTTGCCGAACACATGTCCTGTGCTGAACGAGCCGGACTGGTCCATTTCGTATCGATTCTCAGCGACAACCCGGCCCGGCAAGCCGTAAATCCCCGCAAAGTCTATGCAACAGACACAGCAATGGCCCAAGCGGTCAGCTGGAAAGAGATCGACAAACCGAAACTGTTCGAGACACTTGTATTCAACCACCTGAAAAGATCCGGATATACCATCCACTATACCAATGAACTTGGAGGATGCGACTTCATTGCAACCGACAGCGACGGAACGACACTGTGCATCCAAAGTTGCTACGATGATGACCCAGACTGTATGCAAACCAAAATCGAGGGGCTGACGCACGCCCTGGCTACCACACAATCCAGACGCGGAATCATCGTCACACGTGACCTCTCGGACCAAATCGAAGTCGACGGACATACGATCGAAAGCATCGATGCGGACTCATTCATGAGTGATTTTTAGGACTCCTGATACGTGCGAAAACGGGAGAGCACATCGATATGGTCCAACTCTTTAGCCAACATACGGATCGTATCTTCGGGCACCTGTTTCAAATCAAGCAACATCAGTGCATCGAGCGAGCCATTAAAATCGTGATCTGTATTAAACCCAAGTACAGAGCTGTTCAACTGTAAATACTTCCGGATCAATACAGGTACCGAAAAGTGGTTCCTTTCGATGTCGCAAACCAGCTTGTTGATCAGATCGAACTGTGACACCTCGGCAATCAGCGACTCGTCAATCCGGACAGGGATGTCAAGTCCGGTCCGCGGCCTGATCCACCGCGACTTTTCCCGATCCAAATAACATCCGCCCACGTAAGCTGCAATTATCCGGCGAGAAATCGGATGAAAGCTTCCCGAAATCGTCACCGGTCCCAACAAATAACGATACTGTGTATTAGCCAGCAAAACATGCAGGATTCCTTTCCACAGAAGCATCAGTGAGGCAGGTTTCCGCTGATACTCCTTTACGAGAAATGAGCGTCCCAGCTCGATGGTCTGTTGCAAAATCGGCACCAAACGGCGCGACATCCGGAAAAGCGTATATGTATAAAAACCACGCACACCATACTGCCGAATAATCTCATCTCCCAACCCCAACCGATAGGCACCGACCAAGCGCTTCGCTCCACTGTCCCAGATAAACAAGTGCAGATAATACCGGTCAAAGCGATCCGTATCGATTTCACGCTTGGTCCCCTCTCCAATCTCGCGGAAAGTTCGTTCTCGCAAAGCTCCGATATTTCGCATCATCAACGGAATTTCTTCATACGGAGCACAATACACATCGAACTCGCGGTAAGAAAACAGCAGACGTTGCTTCCGGATACGATCTAATTCGCCAGCCAACGCCTCGGAAGAGATCTCGTCACAGATACGCTCGGGTGAAGAACCGGGACGCCGGGCTATGATTCGACGACGGCGTTTTTTCCGCTCGGGTTTCATATATTCAACTCCTGCCCGCAGGTAGTTTCCATAGGCCTCATCGGTAAGTACCGCTGTTTTCTGCGGCAGTACGGCCGAGGCAACCCGCACCGGGACCCGATTCCCCGACTTGTTCATCAACTCGCGGGGCAACAACAGGGTCCGCAGCGACGGATGGATCTTCCCGGCCAGACGGAACCATACACTGTTCGAGGCCTCGATGTGTAGCGGAATTACGGGAACCTGAGCCCGCCGGATGAATTTCATGACCGACATCGGCCACTCCCGATCCTTCACCTCCTTGAATCCCCGTTGCCACGTCGCCACTTCACCAGCCGGAAAAATCACGAGCAATCCTCCCTGTTGCAGATGTCGGATCGACTCTCTCAGACCGGAGATATTGCTCTGAGCTTTCGAATCGAACGGATCGACACTGATGAAGAAACGATTCAGCGGGCCAATGCGAGAGAGCAGAAAATTCCCCATAAAGCGCACATCGGGACGCAACTTCGACAGCAGATCTATCAACACGATTCCATCCAATGCGCCTGTCGGATGATTGGCCACGACAATCGCCGCTCCAGATCGGGGTATATGCTCCAACTCTTCAGGAAAAGTTTCGTACGAAACCTGCAGATTACGCAGAAGTCCTTCGGGATAGGGTCCCGGATAAGACAGCGTATCATCATACAACCGATTGACCTGTTTGATCGCGGCAATTTTCATAATCAAGGAGGCACGAGCACGAGCCCAGCTACCGGTTTGACCAAAACAAAGGTCATTCTGTCGAATCAGCTCCATAATCAGAATATTTTAATGTACCGATCAATACTGACAAAATACGTTCCGAAAAAACTTTCGTTCGACGGAGTTAAAGATATGATAAAAAATTAATACTTTTATTTTTTGAAACAGAAATTTAACGTCTTTTTAATTTCATGACTTCATCGCAACGCATAGCAGGATTGAAAGAGAAGGTATCGCTTCTGCCCGAATCTCCGGGCGTGTATCAGTTTCTTGGAGCCGACGGCAAGGTGATCTACGTCGGGAAGGCCAAGAATCTCAAACGTCGCGTATCCTCCTATTTCACTTCAAAAGCAAACGTAAGTCCCAAGGTGCGGGTCATGGTTACCCGAATAGCCGACTTGCGCCATACCGTAGTCGCTACCGAAAATGAAGCATTCCTGCTCGAAAACAGTCTGATCAAAAGCCTCCAACCCCGATACAACATTCTGCTCAAAGACGACAAGACCTACCCTTGGATCGTCATTCGCAATGAACCCTTTCCGCGAATCATATCGACCCGACGACGGGTTCGTGACGGTTCCTCCTACTTCGGGCCGTATGCCTCGGTCTACATTCAAAAGATGGTCCTAGATACGGTGCACAGCATCTACCCACTGCGTTCCTGTTCCCTGAACCTCAACGCCGACGCAATTGCCAAAGGGAAATATCAGGTCTGCCTCGAATACCACATCGGGAACTGCAAAGGGCCCTGTGTCGGTCTGCAAAGCGAAGAGGAGTATCGAGAAAACGTTTCATTGGTAGCTTCCCTGCTTCGCGGAGAGACCCACGCCACGATGGACTACCTGAAATCGAAAATGAATGAATCATCCGCCGAACTGCGGTTCGAAGAGGCCGCCCTCTACAAAAAACGAATGGAGACGCTGGCCGCCTATCAGAGCAAATCGGTCGTGGTCAGCAACACACTGACCAATCTGGATGTCTTTTCGCTGGTCACCGACGACGACGCAGCCTACTGCAACTACATGCACATCGCCGACGGTGCTATCGTGAATACCTTTACGGTCGAGCTGAAACCCGGTCTGGAGGACCAACCGGCAGACATCCTGCGGTATGCCATCGAACAGATATCGGAACAGCTCTCCGGACGAAGACTCGCACGCGAGGTGATCGTACCGTTTTACCCCGAAGCCCAAGAGCTCTTCGAGGGAACACAATTCACCGTTCCCCAACGGGGTGACAAGCTACGCCTCTTGGAGCTTTCAGAACGAAACAGCCGCCTCTACCGACTCGAAAAGCTGAAACAAATCGAAATCAAAGACCCCGAGCGCCACGTTAACCGGATTCTCTCCGATCTGCAAAAGGCCCTGCATATGGATGTACCGCCACGCCACATCGAGTGTTTCGACAACTCCAACCTGCAAGGGACCAATCCTGTCGCATCATGCGTCGTTTTCCGCGACACGAAACCGTCCCGCAAAGAGTACCGCCATTTCAACATCAAAACGGTGGTAGGTGCCAACGACTTTGCTTCGATGGAGGAAGTCATCGGACGTCGTTACAGCCGCTTATTGAACGAAGGTGCCGAACTACCGCAACTGATCGTGGTGGACGGAGGTAAAGGGCAGCTCCGTTTCGCCTACGAGACCCTGCAACGACTCGGGATCGAGAAACAGATCACGATCGTCGGACTGGCCAAACGGATCGAAGAGGTCTATTTTCCTCACGATCCGACGCCCTATTATCTCGATCGCAACGGTGAGGCACTAAAGGTACTGATGCACATCCGGGACGAAGCCCATCGGTTCGGCATCACGTTCCACCGCAAAAAACGCTCGCTCGCTTTCATCAAAAGCGAACTGGAATCGATCCCTACACTCGGCTCCCGATCTGTAGAAAAACTGCTTCAACATTTCCATACTCTCTCCCGAATCCGGCAAGCCACGGAAAAAGAGCTGACCGAACTAATAGGACACCAACGCGCCCTTGCCGTACTCCACTATTTCGCCTCCAATACTTCAGATTCGGACACGACCTCACACCATACGTCTTCCAAAACCGAAAAAGATTTGTGAATCCGGCGAAAAAAGAAGACCTTTGTCTTCATTACGAATCAACAATTCAAAACTTCTGACTCGATGAACCGTATTATCGGCATTGGAAATGCACTGACCGACCTGCTGGTCAATCTGAAAAGCGACGACATACTCTCTCGTTTCGGACTTCGTCGCGGAAGCATGTCGCTGGTCGACAGCAAACAGCTGGAACAACTCGAAGAATCCGTAAAAAATCTTCCGATGGCATTTTCCCCGGGAGGATCAGCCTCGAATACGATCCGTGCACTTTCCCAAATGGGAATATCCTGTGGCTATATTGGCAAAATCGGTCACGACAAAACCGGAAATATTTTCGAACAGGCTCTGTCCGGCTGTGACATAGAGACACACCTGTTACAAGGCGAATCACCCTCCGGACGTTGCATGTCGCTTATTTCACCCGATGGAGAACGAACCATGTGCACCTTTCTTGGTGCAGCACTCGAAATGCGGGATGAGGAGATTACGCCCGATCTGTTCACCGGATACGACTGCCTGTATATCGAAGGTTATCTGGTTCAGGACCACAAATTGATTACGCAAGCCGTTCGAACCGCAAAGAGTTGCGGATTGCAGGTTGCTCTCGACCTGGCCAGTTTCAACGTAGTCGAAGAAAACCTCGATTTTCTCCACAATCTAATTGCCGGACAAGTCGATATCCTTTTTGCCAACGAACAAGAAGCAGCTGTCTTCACGGGTGATTCAAATCCGCTCGAATCACTGGACAAAATAGGAAAATACTGTCCGATTGTTGTCGTTAAAGTCGGCAGACACGGAGCTTACATCAAATATCGCGGAAAGGTAGAACATGTAGGAATCGTCGCATCCGCACGACGTGTGGATACAACCGGTGCCGGAGACTATTATGCAGCCGGATTTCTGGCCGGACTATGCCGAGGCCTGACAATGGAACAGTGCGGTACAATCGGAGCCGTCGTTTCGGGACATGTCATCGAGGTTGTGGGACCGACAATAGATGAACACAGGTGGGCCGACATCCGTAAGAAAATCGAAGAGGTCACCGCAGGGACATTCCTGTTATAGGTTGACTCGCCTCTAAAAATTCGAAACGTTTCCCTTATGGAATGGTTGCTCAGTCTCGGCTATTTCGGTCTGTTCGTCGGATCATTCGTTGCAGCAACGGTCGTTCCTTTCAGTTCCGATGTCCTATTGGTAGGGATGCTTGCCGCCGGAGGAAACATATGGCTGAGCGTAGCCGTAGCGACACTCGGCAACTGGCTCGGCGGGCTGACCTCTTACGGCTTGGGCTGGCTTGGCAAATGGGAGTGGATCGAACGTTACATGAAGGTCAAACACGAGACCCTCATCAAACACAAAGACAAGATCGACCGATTCGGAGCGTGGTTGGCCCTACTTACATGGCTGCCTTTCGTCGGCGACGTATTTGCTATCGCTCTTGGATTCTACAAGGTCGATTTTCGCAAATCGGCATTATTGATGCTGATCGGTAAAGGAGCTCGCTTCGTAGGATGGGCCCTGCTATTTATTTGGGGAAAACAATTTTTCTAATCACGAAAAACATCACAAAAAAACAGAGGGTGGAAAATTAGACAGTATTTCCACCCTCTATTTTTTTAATATTTTTCCAAACATCAATCGCGTTGCGACATGCCGAGCACCAAACGTCCTGTTGCATCAGGAATAAATGTAATCAACCGATCCCATGCCAAATCTGCCTGATCGGCAACTCCTGCAAGACAATCAATACGATAATCCACTTTTTTAACCCGAGCACGAACAGCAAGGCTATCTACACCTGTAAATGGCAGGGGTGCGTTTTTCTCTTTAGATGCCGACAAAACGAAACAATACCCCGATGCCTCAGGCGCGAGATCAGAAAGAGATATCTGTATGGAATCCTCGTTAAACACAATCCGACAAGTACCGCCTTCCTGAATAGGAGTAGAGGTCGTCAACTCTCCTTGTGCGGTCTGTTCCACCTGAGGAGCACCAACCGACACGGGTACCAAACTATCACCCACCTGCTTTACTAAACGTAATCCTGCAATTTGCGTAGCCGTACTCCAGTTAAATCCATCAACAACCGGTAAAGTCATATATTTACATTGGGTCGAAGTTCCGGGATACTTGGCATAAGGAGATTCGAGTCGCTGATCAAACATATGAATATCTCGGAAACGTAACGTACTGTCTTCCCAGACAAGATTAGCACGATAGAACCGACTGTCGAACCAAACACTTTTACGCCCAGCCGACTTTATATCTTCAAGAGCCACTACACTGGTCGCAGGAGTCAGCGAAAAGTTCTCTTTAAACCATTTTCCAGCTTCAGACAAGGTCAGAACATCTACCTTTCCCGCTTTTGACAACGAATCTACCAACGGAATCTGATACTCCAAACCTTGCTGCATGCGCGGCCATGTAAACGAATTCTCTTGTCCGACCTGTGTATACTGGAAAGCCAGACAAGGTCCCGAAGTCAACATATCGAAAAACCAGTCGATCCACACAGGATTACCACCACCTTCAGTATACACGGGTTCCAACGTCTCTACCCCCTGAACCGGCTCCCCGATTCGGCTGTCGTACTGATTGATCGGATCACTGCCCAACATACGAAAGATCGGAATATCGATCTGCCCTTCTTCCGTTTGAGCCGGCATATATGCATTCAACTTGCTCGGATAGTAAGCTTGATTCCAATAACCGCCCCACAACGTATAGCCGTCCGTTCCCACCTGATCTCGACAATTACAAGAAGCTACCACCGGATAATGATCGGCCATATACTGCAACGTATGCGCATCGATAAACCACGATCCAACCGCCGTAGGATAGGTCCCGAAAATCTCCTTGAATTTATTCATATAGGTATCAACCAGCACCTCTCGCTCTTGAACAGTGTACCCGGAAGAAAAGCCTACATTAGCATGCCAGTCCCATGGATACTCTCCTCTCCATGTCATTCCTGCCGCTTCGACATGTGGTTGCGTAATTTCCCACCATCCGCCGACCTCACAACCTGCAGCTATCGCTTCACGCATCAATTCCTGATAACGCGGATTAATCAACGCATCGTACTGAAGCAAAAACGTTCCCCGCAAGTTGTACTTTTTAAGTAAATCGAGTTGAGCGGCCGTCGCTTGAAAGAGATCGTCATCCGAGATATTGACGGGTCTCGGTTCGGTTTGTCGAACAAAATTGATGATATTCACAATTCGAGGCGATTCTCCCAACTCCGGTGTCTGCACTGAATCCTTACAGCTCTGTCCCAATATTACGGTTAATCCCAACAGAACAATACCCAAAAATCTGTTTTTCTTCATTTTTCCCAAATGTAAATTATTCACTATTTTATTCTTCTCACATTGACACGACGTGCAAAATCAGTTATTTCATCCGGTTTAGGCTGCCGGAAATCGGGACCGACATCCACCCGTCCCAATTTTTCGAATTTCGATTTGCCGTACTGATGATACGGGATATATTCAATCCGTACACCCTTCATCTCATCTAATAGTTTTGCCAAAGCCTGTTCATGCGCCTCATTATCGTGAAGCTCAGGAATAAATATCGACCGCAACAGGATATTTCCTCCAAGTCCATACACCAATCGCAGATTATCCAGCATCACCGTAAGATTTCCTCCCGTAAACTCGGCATATTGCTTTTTATCCAACGTCTTAATATCCCACAGGAATAAATCTGTTACGGATACAGCCCTTCGAAATGTTTCTGCTCTACCTTGTCCTGAGGTTTCCATCGCCGTATGAATCTTTTCCTTTCGAAAAGCCTCCAACAAGGCAATGGTAAATTCGGGTTGCGCCATTGGTTCTCCTCCTGAAAGGGTCACCCCGCCCCCCGAATTTCGGAAATACGAAACATCTTTCAATACTTCCTCAACCACTTCCTTGACTGACATATCTTGTCCTACCCGTTCGATAGCTCCTGCCACACAAACCTCCGCACACACCGAACATCCCTTGCATCGCTGATAACGCAACCGGAAATCCTCAAGCGTCCGCTTTGCCTCGTGATAGGGACACACCGCCTCACAACATCCACATTCGATACACTTTACTCGATGAAACAGCAACTCATCTTCCGCTCTCTGGGATTCGGGGTTGTGACACCAAACACACCGCAACGGACACCCTTTTAAGAAGAGCGTTGTACGTATACCAGGCCCATCGTGCGTCGAAAAACGCTGTATGTCGAAAATACGACCTTTCACCGAATTTTATTGCTCAACAGTCAACCATTGACCCGAAAGTGACGAGTCAATATTCAACACAACCGCACCATCAACATATTGTGCAGGAACGGTTTTCTTACCTAAACGAACCTTGACTTTTTTACTTTGAGCTATCGGCAGAGCGATCTCACCCTCTCCATAAATCTGCACACGATAATTCGATGAGCCTTCGGCTTCGGGTGCAAACGTAATTTGAGCGACAGGTTTCTCTGCGAAAACATACGCCTTATTATCAAGATCTATTCCTTTACAATCCCGGCCAACGAAACCGATCAACCGTCCTTCATTATCTGTACGGAAAGCCACACTCATTTTACCTTCATAGGTAACCGTATGACCATTGATTTTGGCATCGACCAACTCAATCCGGTCCGAAGGCAGCGGATTGGCTGCCAAAGCTCGCTTATCCTCTTCTTGATTTCGCGAAAATCCTCCAGTCCAATTCTCCCGATGCGTTCTGTAATGTTTCACGACAACTGTTGTCGTATTCGGGAACGAGGTCACAAAATAGTCCGTCGTACGGGAAACAACCGACGGATTGTCATTCACCCCTTCGAATTTTCCCGAAGCGGGATAGGCTCCTGATGCATTTAAGATTTCGAACAATGTCCGGGTTTCATAACCTAAACTTGCAGACTGATCGTCTCGCGGCCGAAATCCGAAATAACCAACCATACCTTTTCCCACCTTCCGGATAGTTCCTACCGTCATACCATCGGCCTGTGCAACAACTTCGCAATCCGATGAGACGTTACGCACCGGATAGATCCGGTCCACCAAAAAATCGGAAAGAATCGTCTGTTCAGGAATCGATGCATAACTACCGTAGAAAGACACTTTTTTCCCAGCCGCAATTTCTCCCATATAAACATCGTGGGGATATTCTACCCCGAACAGCTCCTGCCACTGTTTATCACAACGTTCACCTGACACATCAACCAATGGAGGCGTACTAAACCAAATGACCTTACCTCCGTTCTCGGCAAATTGACGCATCATATCCAACAATCCCTTTTCAGGCAGCGGTTCGAACATGGCCACCAAGGTTCCATAAGTTTTATCAGCCACTTGAATCCGTCCATCGGGCAACAGCTTACCCATTTCGAGCAATTTATCAGCTGTCAAATAATTGGCATAACCGTACTGAGCCATCCAGCTACCAAATCTGGGTTCGGCTGCGACCAAATTCATCGGATATAAAACCAATACATCTATATCCCGATGGACATGTCCTGTGATCAGATCAATCGGAGCCGAAGCCTGCGCTCCAAAAGCACTATTGATCGACATCTTCCACTCATACACCGGATCGGGCATACCCCAAGCTGCAGCATATGCATTGGGATATTTATTAATCACACCGATCGACGTTGCCATTGCAGCTCCATAATAATTCCGATCATTCCAACCGCATTCGGCAAAATCGTTGCCCGTCGGTTGCAGATATTCGCTCCACTTAAAGTAGTCATAACAAGCGGCAGCCGCCTGATGCACCGTATTACCCCAAATAAAATTCGGCGTATACTCATACTGATAGGCCATGTCGTGCAACTTCTCGGTATTCCACAGATCAATCGTCGGACTCTCGGCCCATGAAGCATGTGCCGCCGTCCGCAGTTCATGCCCGAACAGATTTTCGGCATACTCTTTAGCCTCCCGGAACAGATCAACCACTCCGTCGTTCAACAACCGATAATAGCGGTCGCGCAACAAGAAAGTCCGGTGAATATCCTCCGGCGTTTCGCCCATGACATACTGTACATTTACTACAGCTCTGGCAGATGGTTCGAAGTAAGGCGCTCCATATACAAAATAGAGCATATCCTTATCCTCCAACGGACGTCCAAACTTGTTCTGATAGGCTTCACTCATACTCGGAGTCAAATAGCGCACGGCAAACTGCCCTCCTTCATGATGTCCGAAATAGTTCCAGTCCTGTTGAATGTGCATCTCATCAGAATAAAGCGAAGTCAAGTTCACCCCTTTTTCGTGATATTTATCCATCAGTTCATGAAGGAACACCGGAGCATCCTGATTGAAATAATCCATCTCATTGGTCTCGTATTCCAACAGTACCAAAACCCGGTCATATCCGACAGGAGCCCCTTCTCCCGAAATTTGCAAATTGCGCACAGGCGTCCCGGCAGGTTCTGGACCTGATTTATCCCATGAACGCACCATTCCATCTGCTCCGACATAGAATATATCGGACGAATCACATTGAATCTGTTCAATCGGAATAATGTCGTCTCGATTGACTGCACGGAAAGGACTGTCTCCAATCGGCTTTTCTTTGAAAGCATATACCTTAACACCTTTTAGTTCTACAGGAGATTTTCCTTTATTATTCGTCCAGGCAAGTTGCTGCCAAATCGGAATGTCAAATTTTCCCGTCATCGGATCACGGAATCCAACTTTATATGCAAGCCAACGGCCCGCATGCCCAGTCTGCCGCTTATAGGCCTGCCCCAATTCCAACGGGCTAAGCAAACTGAGACAGATTCCCATATCGTATTTCTTCGCAAAATCACTGATTACACGAATTTTATCCACGTACTCATCCATATCGGGAGTCAACCTGCGCTCCGATCCCGTATCTTTTCGATATTGTCTGAAAAATTCATCAAAGGCTACGATCAACTCTTTGCATCCTCGTTGTTTCCCGCTCTCACAAATATCGCGCAAACTAACGATGTATGGATTAAACCCGAGAGAGGCATCGATCTTCTTATCGGGATCCATCAAATCGTTCAACTGTTGATCGCTTGTCAAGATCAACGACATGGATTGTGCGCCTGCAGAAAAGGGCACAAGACAAAGTATTAACAGAAAAAAAGAGACAAAATTTCTGAAATACAATTTCATTCGATCCATCATTAACGGTAATTTAGGTTAGTCATAGGTTTTCATTCGATAAAGATACGGAATAATTTCAAAAACAACCTGTCTTTTCCATATTTTTCTGACACACAACAATAAAAGACAAAATAAGTCGTTTTAACATAGAATTCATCCAACTATCACCAACATCCTGATATAAAATATATTCGGTATTCACTTTTCTCTCTTTACACAAGCACAGAAGAACCCAACCAATAACAACAAAAGAAATAGTTATCTTATACATAAAAAAGATATAACATATTTTGCATAGTAAAAAATAAAAATTATATCTTTGTAATAAATAGAACTACTGATCTAAAAATATGGACTCGATCATCCAACTTCAAGGAATCAACAAAACCTACAATAACGGAAGTCCTCTACATGTTCTGAAAGGCATAGACCTCGAAATTCAACGAGGTGAAATGGTATCCATTATGGGAGCCTCTGGTTCAGGAAAGTCTACCTTACTGAACATTTTGGGAATCCTCGATAACTACGATACCGGAACCTACTATCTGAACGGCCAGCTTATCAAAAATCCGACAGAAACTCAAGCCGCCGAATATCGAAACCGGATGATCGGATTCATTTTCCAATCGTTCAATTTGATCAACTACAAAAATGCCCAAGAAAACGTCGCACTTCCGCTCTACTATCAAGGGGTATCACGCCGGAAGCGAAATGCAATCGCACTCGAATTTCTCGACACGCTCGGGCTGCGTGACTGGGCCACACATATGCCTAACGAACTCTCTGGTGGACAAAAACAACGGGTTGCTATTGCTCGAGCTTTAATCACCCACCCTCAAATTATTCTGGCCGATGAGCCGACTGGAGCATTGGACAGCAAAACCTCACAGGAAGTTATGGATCTGCTGCGAGAAGTGAACAACACCGGCATGACCGTCATATTAGTCACTCACGCCCAAGAGGTAGCCGATCAAACCGATAGAATTATCCGTATCAAAGACGGCCTCATCGGCTCGATAACCGACTTGAAATCATGAGGGAACAGCTCCAAGAGATATTTGCCACAATAAAACGCAACAAACTGCGGACATTCCTGACCGGCTTCTCCGTTGCTTGGGGTATCTTCATGCTGATTATTCTGCTGGGTTCGGGAAACGGATTAAAACACGGCATTACAGACAACTTCAGCGATGGCGCTCTCAATACAATAACCCTCTACGGAGGTTATGCATCGATGCCTTATCAAGGTTTTCAGAACGGACGAAGAATTCGGCTTAATGAACGCGACATGGAAATTCTGAAAACAACTTTCCCAAATCAGGTTCAAGACATTACAGCACGCGCCTACCACGGCAATTCGCAAATGGCCTACGGAAAAGAGTACTATTCGACCAATCTGTATGGCGTCACCTCCGATTATGCTTCAATCGATGGAATCACACTTACGTCGGGTCGGTTTATTAACGAAACGGACGTCAAAGAGCGTCGAAAAGTTGTCGTTTTGGACAAACTCGCCACAACGACACTTTTCAAAGACGAAGATCCCGTAGGGAAAACGGTGTTAATCGACAAAATGGGATACACCGTAGTGGGTACCTACAAAAGCAACGAATACTTCCAATCATCAAATGTATACGTACCTCTCTCAACAATGTTCCTGATCTATATGGGCGATAAACGGGAGGTAAACAACATCGCATTTACGGTCGAGGGAATCGAAACGACCGAACAAAGCGATGCGTTCAAAGAGAAAATCCGTGCACGGTTGGGGGCTGCCCACAGCTTTAATCCAGAAGACCGCCAGGCCATGTGGATCAGCGACAGAATGGAAAATTATAAAGATACGATGTTGATTTTTCGAGGAATAACAATCTTCATATGGATCATCGGTATTGGAACACTAATCGCTGGTATCGTGGGAGTGAGCAACATTATGCTGGTAACGGTCCGCGAACGAACATTCGAGTTCGGCATCCGTAAAGCGATGGGAGCCAAACCCTCTTCGCTAATTAAACTTGTTTTACTCGAATCGATCTTAATTACAGGAACATTCGGATACATCGGCATGATCGGCGGAGTTGGAATCATGGAGGTAGTCAACCTGTTTGTCGAACGAGCGGCAGCAGCCTCTCCCGACGGATTCCAAATGTTTAAGAACCCGACGCTCGACCTGTCGACCATGTTGAGTGCAACCCTCGTTCTGATTATAGCAGGTATGATCGCCGGATACGTCCCGGCTCGAAGAGCTGCACAAATCAAAACGATCGATGCCATGAGGCACAACAAATAACGAAAAAAGTACGAATACGATTAACCCGCTATAACAAGATGTTCGATTTAGACCGTTGGGAAGAGATATGGCAGACCATTAACCGAAACCGCAAACGCAGTATTATGACGGCATTCGGAGTCTTTTGGGGGATCTTCATGCTAACCATCATGATGGGAGCCGGATTGGGACTAAAACGCCTTATGCTTTCCAATTTTGGGAATATGGCCGTAAACTCCTGTTTTTATTGGGGAGGACAAACCTCACTTCCCTACAAAGGGCTCCCGTCGGGCCGCCGGTGGCAACTCGAGAATGAAGATATGGCAGCAATCAAGACCCAGGTTCCAGGTGTAAAAAGCGTAGCGGGCATTATCTGGGGTAGCACCTACAAATTCAGCAGGCAAGATAAAAAGGGAGATTACCAACTGATGGGATACACGCCTGAATTCCAAGAGATATCTCCCCAGACGATGCGTTACGGCCGATACATCAACGACATTGACATGACCCAACAACGTAAAGTTTGCGTGATTACCGAACAGGTATGGGAAGAGCTTTTCCCAAATCGGGAAAACCCGGTAGGGCAAACCATCCGGATGAACAACATGTATCTGACGGTCGTTGGCGTTAGTATTCCACCCCGGAACGGCGTACAATTCCAGAGTTCCACATCAGTCCTGATACCCTTCTCGACCCTGCAAAAAATGTATAATAAGGGAAACAAATTCGACGGGATGGCAGTAGCCGCATACGACAACTGGGACATCAAAGAGGTGGAAGAGAATGTAAAAAAGGTGTTCCAAGCCCGGCATACTCTCTCTCCGGATGATAATAAAGCAGTACAAGGATTTAATTTGGGAGATCTGTTCAATAAGTTTTCCGGCCTTTTCAGCGGCATCAGCATCCTGACATGGATCGTAGGAATCGGGACTCTGCTGGCCGGAATCGTCGGAGTCAGCAACATCATGTTGGTTACGGTCCGTGAACGAACACAAGAGATCGGAATCAGACGGGCCCTCGGAGCCAAACCGCGCACGATCATCTCCCAGATCATGAGCGAAAGTTTTGTATTGACTTTCGTCTCTGGTATTTTCGGATTGGCTTTGGCAATCGGCATTTTATCCCTTGCCGAGACACTACTTACGGCTATGACGGCATCCCCGGGAGGAGGTGGAATGCAAATCAACACGCAAATATCGTTTGGCCTTGCACTCGGCTCTACCGGCATCCTGATTCTCGGCAGTCTGCTGGCCGGAATTCTTCCCGCAAATCGGGCTCTCAGCATAAAACCGGTCGACGCCATACGTGAAGAATAAACAACTACTAAAAACGATGATATGAAAAAAGTTTTGAAAATCTCGCTCGGAGTGCTTTTCCTGCTTCTGCTCGTCGGCACTTTCGTATTTCTATGGAATAAGACCCGTCCGGAAAAGGAGGTCTTCGCCATCGTCAAACCACACATCGACACCCTCGAAAAACGAGCCGTGGCAACAGGTAAAGTGGAACCCCGCGACGAGGTTCTGATCAAACCGCAAATCTCGGGTATCATTTCCGAAATTTACAAGGAGGCCGGAGAGTTGGTTCAACAGGGAGAGGTTATTGCCAAGGTGAAGGTGATTCCCGAAATGGCTACGCTCAACAGCGCCGAATCGCGGGTCAACGTAGCCAAAATCAGCCTCGAACAGACACAGCGCGACTACGACCGGGTCAAAGAGCTCTTTGACTCCGGAGTTATTTCCAAAGAGGAGTTTGAACAGAGCGAAACCGCTCTTTCACGAGCCGAAGAGGAGATGCAGAACGCAAAAGATAATCTGGAGATCGTCCAAAACGGTATCGCCAGCCGAAATGCCGAAATGAGTAACACGCAAATACGTTCCACCATCACGGGTATGATTCTCGACGTTCCGGTGAAGGTCGGAAACTCGGTCATCCAGTCCAATACCTTCAACGACGGAACGACCATCGCTACGGTCGCCGACCTGAACGACATGATTTTCCGCGGAAAGGTAGACGAAACCGAAGTAGGACGTCTCAAAGAACAGATGCCTGTCAAGCTGACCATCGGAGCCTTGCAAGACATCTCGTTGGATGCCACACTCGAATATATCGCTCCGAAAGGAACAGAGGAGAATGGCGTAGTCATGTTCGAAATCAAAGCCGCAACAAAAGTGCCGGCCGATATCTTTATCCGCGCAGGATACAGTGCAAACGCAGATATCGTTATCGAACGTCGCGAAGGAGTATTGACCATTCCGGAAAGCTCCGTAACATTCGAAGGAAACAAAACCTATGTCAATCTGCTTACCAGCGACTCTACCGCCGTGGAACAGACCTTTGAACGCAAAGAAGTTACTCTCGGCATGTCAGACGGCGTAAACATCGAGATCAAGGAAGGTCTTACGGGGGATGAAAGTCTTAAAGGTGAAAAGATCACAACTCCACGCTAATCTTCACGAACAACCTTTTTCATATCGTACAAAATTTTCGAACATGACGCGGAAAAACATACTCATCCTGTTGTCTTCGGCACTGATCGGACTGCAAGGTATCCATGCTCAAACGGCATGGACACTGAAACAGTGCATCGATTATGCCATAGAGCACAACATCACCGTCCAACAATTACAGATCAACAGCGAGAATCAGGAGATACGACTGAACACTGCACGCAACAGCCGGCTGCCAAATCTGAACGTCAATTTGGGAGAAAACGTTTCGTTCGGACGAGGAGCCGGACGTGACGACCGGATTGTCGACAACACGCAGATATCCACATCGATGGGAGCATCCGCAAGTGTCTCTGTCTTTCAAGGCATGGCCATCAAGCACAACATTGCGGGCCGAACCTTGGACCTCAAGGCTGCTTTGAAAGACCTGGACCGGGCCAAAGAGGATGTTGCACTGAATGTCGCATCACTTTACCTTCAGGTTTTGCTGAACAAAGAGCTGGTAAAAGTAGCCGAAAGTCAGGTCGAACTGAGCAGACAACAAGTTACCCGGAGCGAATTGTTGGTCAAAAATGGGAAAAGCCCCGACTCGGAGTTATACGAAAGCAAAGCCCTACTTGCCAACGACGAACTGACCCTGACTCAAGCCCGCAATTCTCTACAACTTGCACTGCTCGATCTGAGTCAAGCACTGAATCTTGAAGATAAAGAGGGTTTCGACATCACGACACCCGACTTAGGAACAATCACATTAGCGTCGATGAGTCGAATGGAACAACCGAACGTAATCTATGACTATGCAGTAGGCAACCGTCCGAGCATACAGGCTGAAAAGCTCCGATTGGAGAGCAGCTATTCAGCATTGAAGTCCGCCAAATCAGCTCGATATCCATCAGTTACCTTGGGATTCGGATACAACAACGGTTACTACTACTCCATCGCAGAACATGCGCAAAATGTTGCCTTCTTCAAACAGCTTAAATATAACGGCAGCGAGTACATCGGACTGAATGTCAGCATTCCGATCTTCAATCGATTCTCTACACGCAACAACATCCGAACTGCTCAAAACAGCATAAAAATACAGGAGTTGGCTGTCACTGAGGCCCAAAGAAACTTGCGCAAAGAGATTGAACAAAGCTACTACAATGCGGATGCTGCCTACCAGAAATTCCTATCGTCGGAAAAATCACTCGAAGCTGCACGCGAGGCTTTCCGCTACCAAGAAGAGAAGACAAATGCCGGACGATCGACAATCTTCGACTACAACGATGCCAAAACACGTATGGTTCGCTCCGAATCAGAAATGGTGCAGGCAAAATTTGAATTCATCTTCCGGCGGAAGATCCTCGATTTTTATGCCGGACAGCCTCTTGATTTCGGAAACTAAGAATCGACTACAACTCTATACATTGAGAGAGAAGTTTACTCCGGCATGCATGTAACTTCTCTCTCTTTTTTTCGTTATACTTTCGGCATAACATTTGTGCGGCAGAAAAAAGTATTACACCCTTTTCCCGATATACCCGTAATGAAACAGTTTATCATATTCAGCTTAATCTCTGCTTTCTGTTTAATCTTCAATTCTCTTGACGCACGCATCATTACGGCCAATCAGGACAAGCTTCCACCTCCGGTACAAAATTTTATCGCAACACATTTCCCTAGTCTGAGAATCACAATCATCAAAATCGACTCAGATCCGAAACAGCATTACGAGGTACTTCTCAGCAACGGATATTCCATTATATTTCCCAAAAGAGGAAATTGGACAAGTATTGACGGCAGTACGGAAAATATCCCCGCTTCGTTTCTACCTGAAAACATCGGAAAATATCTCGACAGTATCCACGCAAGTGACAAGATATGTGCAATTAAACGAGACAAATCGAGTTATGAAATATCTCTGGATAACGGTTCAAGACTCTATTTCAATAAAAAAGGTGTTCTCGACGAGTCTGAATAACCGCTTCTAACCGTCCGTAAGATCAATACAACGAGATAAACTCATAACTATTTCCTACGCCATCCAGATAAGACAAAAAGTCTTGCAACGAAATGACTACAGTCCCTGTATTGTCGTTCGGATGAAAACTCAACGATTTCTGCTCTTTCAGCTTCTCATCTAAAAAGAGATACACGTGATTCTCCTTATCATTGATCAGTCCAAAAGGAGAAACTGACCCGGGTTTCAGACCCAAATATCGTTCCATACGCTGCTCCGAAGCAAATGAAAGCTTGCCTTGGTGTAACAGATGTTCCAAATCATGGATCGCCAAACTCTGTTCGCAATCGAAAACGACCAGATAGTGACGATTTCCCTTATGGTTCCGAAAAAACAAATTTTTACAATGTTTCGAGCCATCATTACGCCAATATTGCTTGGCTATATCGATAGTCGGAGCCTCTGGGTGCTCATAATATTCATACCTCAGACCATGCCGGTCCAAATAATCGAAAACTACCTGTTTACGATCCATCTTATAAAAATTAATTTTACACAAAGTTACCATAAGTATCAAAAATATAATAACTTTAGATAAAAATCTTTGTAAGATTATGGTAACTCTACATTTTAGAGATCTGTTGTATTCCACAATATTCCTTGTAACATGTGGAATAGTTTCTCCCCATTATTTATCCGCTAAAACCGATCAAAACAAACTTACGCAAACTACAAAAGCAATGCTACACTTCCGGCCAGAAGGTATGAAAGCCGGAGATGTAATTCCTTTTTTCTGGAAAGGATCCTACCATCTTTTCTATTTAAAAGGTCCTGATTGGGGACATATCGTCAGCCAAGATCTTTTACATTGGCAAGAACTACCCAAAGCTTTAGAGAAAGGCGACGACCCCTTAGGCCCTGACTGGGAAAGTATCTGGACCGGAAGTATCGTCGAACACAACGGAACATTCTACCTCTTCTATACCGGCAAAAACAGCAGCGATCCGCTCGGAGACCAAAAAGTTATGCAGGCAAGAAGTACAGATCTGATTCACTGGAAAAAACATCCGGAGTATACTTTTTATGCCGATGGAAAAATCTACTGGAACAAAACCATAAACGGAGCGATCGACGACAAACAAATTTATCATCATCAAGCATTTCGGGATCCACATGTAATATGGAATCAGGAAGAAAAGGTCTGGTGGCTTGCACTACACTCTGTTGCGGCAGACGGTTCTTCCCCGAATGTCGGACTCTACACCTCTTCCGACCTGACACATTGGACTCCACACACACCTCTCATCATCTATCCGAATTCTGTTTCAGGAGATTGTCCGGACGTATTCGCACTGAAAGGCCTGTGGAACGTCAATTGTGCCGACTACCACTACATGCAAGTCAATACAACAGGAATACACAATCCGGAAATACGCCCGTACGATTGTGGTGATCTTCGTGTTGCCAAGACAATGTACGATGGGAGACGCCGCATCCTAATCGGTTGGATCGGCGACTATAAGGACTCTTCCGATAACGGCACTTATGAATGGGGGGGTGACCTCAGTATGCCTCGCGAATTGTATGCCGACAACACAGGACAATTATGCCAACGTCCGGTAAAAGAGGTCCTGAAACTCTTCTCCGAAACGACATTTCAGAAAAGAAACGTAAATCTGGACACTCCGATATCTGCCCCACAGACTTGTATGCTTACAGCCACTCTGAATCCTAACGGGACACAATCGACAGCGACGATCAGATTTCGGGAATCTCCAGATCGCAACGACAGTTATCATCTGACGATCGATTTCAATACCCGCGAGATCACTATCGGGAGTAAATACAAAAGCTTCAACCGAACCTGTGATTTCGATTCCCAAAAACCGTTACAGGTTCAAATTTTTCTTGACGGATCGATTGTCGAGTGCTTTATTGACGGCGCCTACTGTTTCACTATGCGCATTTACGATTTAACGGACGGCAATATCTCTTTTTCATCCACATCACCAGAGTTAACCGTCGAAAAAGTCTCTATTAAAACAATACGATAAATTCTATATATACAAAGCGAGAGAGAGCCGGAAGTTTGTTCTTCCGGCTCTCTCTCGTTCTTATCTAACAATCAATTATTTTCCTGAGACCATATTATCATAATCATCCTTTGCACCGACGATAATCGAATTGAACTCACGCTGTCCTGTACCGGCAGGAATCAAGTGACCGCAAATCACATTCTCTTTCAGGTTCTCCAATGGATCGACCTTTCCAAGAATTGCCGCTTCATTCAACACTTTCGTTGTCTCCTGGAATGATGCAGCTGACATAAAGCTACTTGTCTGCAAAGCTGCACGGGTAATACCTTGAAGCACTTGGTTCGACGTAGCAGGAACGACATCACGCACTTGAACGAGTTTCAAATCCTTCCGTTTAAGCATCGAGTTCTCGTCGCGCAACTTACGCAGGGTAACGATCATACCCGGTTTCATCACTTCTGAGTCTCCGGCATCCGTCACAACCACCTTGTCGTAGAGTTCGTCGTTGACATTCATGAACTCCCATTTATCGACAATCTGTTCCTCCATAAAGCGGGTATCTCCCGGATCCTCGATCTTCACCTTGTTCATCATCTGACGAACGATAACTTCGAAGTGCTTGTCGTTGATCTTCACACCCTGCATCCGGTACACCTCCTGAACCTCGTTGACGATGTACTCCTGAACTTTGGTCGGACCTTGAATAGCCAAGATATCACTCGGAGTCACGGCTCCATCAGACAACGGCATACCAGCCCGGACATAGTCGTTCTCCTGTACCAATATCTGACGCGACAACGGAACCAAATAGCGTTTCACATCACCAGCTTTAGAGGTAATAACGATTTCGCGGTTACCACGTTTGATCTTACCGAATGAAACCTCACCATCGATTTCCGAAACGACAGCGGGATTCGACGGGTTACGAGCCTCGAACAACTCCGTGACACGAGGCAGACCACCCGTGATATCGCCCGCTTTACCTACGGCTCTCGGGATCTTGATCAGAATCTCACCAGCTTTAATCGCAGCATCTTCTTTAACGACGATATGTGCTCCTACCGGCAAGTTGTACTGTTTCTGCTCTTCGCCCTGACTGTTCAGAATCTTAATAACCGGGTTCTTCGTCTTATCACGCGATTCGGTAATCACTTTTTCACGGAAACCGGTCTGTTCATCGAACTCATCACGATAGGTAACACCTTCAATGACGTTGTCAAATGCCACCTTACCATCGTATTCAGAGATAATCACCGCATTGTACGGATCCCATTCGCAAACCAGATCGCCCTTCTTCACCAAATCTCCATCATTGAAATAGAGCGTCGATCCATAAGGCAGGTTGTGTGTATAGAGTACGATATCCGTGTTGACATCTACGATACGCAATTCTGACAACCGACTGATAACGGTCTGTACTTCTTTACCATTCGCTTCGCTCTTGATCACACGGAGATCGTCAATTTCGAGACGTCCTTCGTAACGGGAAACGACACTGTTATCGGTTGCCACACCACCGGCAACACCACCGACGTGGAACGTACGCAGAGTCAGCTGAGTACCCGGCTCACCGATTGACTGAGCCGCAATCACACCTACGACTTCACCCTTCTGAACCATACGTCCGGTTGCCAAGTTACGGCCATAACATTTCGCACATACCCCGTGACGAGACTCGCAAGTCAACACCGAACGAATATCAACCGACTCTATGTGTGCTGCATCGATCGCTTCAGCTATCGCTTCGGTGATCTCTTCACCTGCTGCCACGATCAACTCTCCCGTATGCGGATCATAGACATCGTGTACCGTCGTACGACCCAAGATACGTTCATACAGCGTCTGTACCACATCTTCATTCCGCTTGATCGCCGTTGCCGTCAAACCACGGAGCGTTCCGCAGTCCTCCTCGCAGATAATCACATCCTGTGCAACATCGACCAGACGACGCGTCAAATAACCGGCATCTGCCGTTTTCAAGGCCGTATCGGCCAAACCTTTACGCGCACCGTGCGTCGAGACGAAATACTCCAACACCGAAAGACCCTCCTTGAAGTTCGAAAGAATCGGGTTTTCGATAACTTGACCGCCTTCGGCTCCTGACTTTTGCGGTTTCGCCATCAATCCACGCATTCCGGAGAGCTGACGAATCTGCTCTTTAGAACCACGGGCTCCGGAATCCAGCATCATGTACACCGGATTGAAACCTTGCATATCCTTGGTCAGATGATCGAGCACCGTCTTGGTCAACTTCATGTTGATGTTCGTCCAAATGTCGATGATCTGATTGTATCGTTCGTTGTTGGTAATAAGACCCATGTTGTAGCTCTCCATCACCTCTTCAACACGGTCGTAACCCTCCTGTACCAAAGCGCCTTTCTCTTCGGGAATGATCACGGCGTCCAAGTTGAAGGACAATCCTCCCTTGAATGCCATCTGGTATCCCATGCTCTTGATATCGTCCAAGAAGGCTGCCGTACGGTCAGCTCCGGCCTTTTTCATCACCATACCGATGATGTCACGCAGGGACCTCTTGGTCAACACTTCGTTGATATATCCCACTTCGGGCGGAACGACCTGATTGAAGATCACCCGACCTACCGTCGTATCGATCAGCTTGCGCTCCTTATTTCCGGCTTCATCCACCGTATCGACCATCACCTTCACCTTCGCGTGCAGATCGGCACGTTTCTCGTTGTAGGCAATAATCACCTCCTCGGGTCCATAGAAACAGAGTCCTTCACCCAATGAACCGGCACGCTCTTTGGTGATGTAATACAACCCGAGCACCATGTCCTGCGAGGGGACGGTAATCGGCGCACCGTTGGCCGGGTTCAGGATGTTGTGAGAGCCCAACATCAGGATCTGTGCCTCCAAAATTGCGGCATTTCCGAGCGGCAAGTGCACAGCCATCTGGTCACCATCGAAGTCGGCGTTGAATGCCGTACAAGCCAGCGGGTGCAACTGCAAAGCCTTACCTTCGATCAATTTAGGCTGAAAGGCCTGAATACCCAGACGGTGCAGGGTCGGGGCACGGTTCATCAATACCGGGTGACCCTTGATCACGTTTTCGAGAATATCCCAAATCACCGGATCTTTCCGATCGATAATCTTCTTTGCTGATTTTACGGTCTTGACGATACCCCGTTCGATCAGTTTCCGGATCACGAACGGTTTATACAGTTCGGCCGCCATATCCTTCGGAATACCCATCTCGTGCATCTTCAACTCGGGACCTACGACGATCACCGAACGGGCCGAATAGTCGACACGTTTACCGAGCAAGTTCTGACGGAAACGGCCTTGTTTACCTTTCAGGCTATCGGAGAGAGACTTCAGCGGACGGTTCGATTCGGTCTTTACCGCATTGCTCTTTCTCGAGTTGTCAAACAGCGAGTCGACAGCCTCCTGCAACATACGTTTTTCATTACGCAGGATCACCTCCGGTGCCTTGATCTCAATCAACCGTTTCAACCGGTTGTTCCGAATGATTACACGACGATACAAATCATTCAAGTCTGACGTTGCAAAACGTCCACCATCCAGAGGCACCAACGGACGCAGTTCGGGCGGAATCACAGGAATCTCCTTCAAGATCATCCATTCGGGCTTATTTATATCTCGTGATTCACGGAATGCCTCGACTACATGAAGCCGTTTCAAAGCCTCCGTTTTCCGTTGTTGCGAAGTTTCCGTGCTGGCTTTGTGACGCAATGAATAAGAGAGTTCGTCCAGATCGACCCGCTGCAACAAGGTAAGGATTGCTTCGGCCCCCATCTGAGCAATAAACTTCTCTGGATCGCTATCATCCAACTGTTGATTACCCTTCGGAAGCGTATTCAATATATCCAGATACTCTTTTTCCGCAAGTAAATCGAGTTCAGCGACTCCACTCGCAGCTGCAGCACCCGGTTGAATAACTACATATCTTTCATAATAGATAATTGCTTCCAACTTTTTCGTCGGAATGCCCAACAGATAACCGATTTTAGACGGCAAGGAACGGAAGTACCAGATATGAGCGACCGGAACCACCAACGAAATATGTCCCATTCGTTCACGGCGCACCTTCTTTTCGGTAACCTCGACACCGCATCGGTCGCAAACGATCCCTTTATAACGGATACGTTTGTACTTACCGCAATGGCATTCATAATCCTTCACCGGTCCGAAGATCCGTTCGCAAAACAGACCGTCGCGTTCCGGTTTATACGTCCGGTAGTTGATCGTTTCGGGTTTGAGCACTTCACCGCTCGAGTTGTTGCGAATCTCCTCCGGAGAAGCCAATCCAATGGATATTCTGGAAAATCCGGCTTGATTCTTATTATCTTTTTTGAATGACATATTCTTTAACTTTTATTTTATTCTCCATCTCGGTAAAACCATCGAGTCTGACTCGATATATTGTCTTCAAAATAAGGGCCTTAGTTAATTTACCTTCTTCCCTCTCAATACAATATCATCAGTCGAGTTTCACACTGATTGCCAGACCCCGCAACTCGTGCAACAACACGTTCAACGACTCGGGAATACCGGGTTGCGGCATGTTATCACCCTTCACGATCGCTTCGTAAGCTTTTGCACGTCCCATCACATCATCCGACTTGATCGTAAGGATCTCCTGCAGGATGTTAGCTGCGCCGAATGCCTCGAGTGCCCAAACCTCCATCTCTCCAAAACGCTGACCTCCGAACTGAGCTTTACCACCCAACGGCTGCTGCGTAATCAACGAGTAGGGACCGATTGAACGAGCATGCATTTTATCGTCTACCATGTGACCCAGTTTCAGCATATAGATCACACCTACAGTTGCCGGCTGGTCGAAACGCTCACCGGTACCACCATCGTGCAGATAGGTCCGTCCGCTACGAGGTACACCTGCTTTCGCCGTATATTCATTGATCTGATCAAGCGAAGCACCGTCAAAAATAGGAGTCGCAAATTTCAGCCCCAACTCACGACCGGCCCAACCCAGAACCGTCTCGTAAATCTGTCCCAAGTTCATACGTGAAGGCACACCCAGCGGGTTCAACACGATATCGACGATAGAACCGTCTTCGAGGAAAGGCATATCCTCGTCGCGGACAATCTTCGCCACGATACCTTTATTTCCGTGACGACCTGCCATTTTATCGCCGACCCGTAGCTTACGTTTTTTCGCAATATAAACTTTAGCTAACTGTATAATTCCCGTAGGCAATTCATCTCCGTTGGTCAAATTATATTTCTCTCGTTTGAGAACAGCATCCAATTCTTTGTACTTGATCGTATAATTATTGATCGTCTGTTCGATCAACGTATCCAAATGCGCATCTCCGGTCCACTTGTCTGTACCGATGTTCAGATAATCCAACTCACCGAGCATCTTCTGCGAGAATTTCGTTCCCTGAGGAATAAGTTCCGTGCCGAAATAGTCGCACACTTTATTGACCGTCTTATCTTTAACCAACACCCAGAGCTTTTCGATCAACTTATCTTTCAAAGCTTCGGCCTGAACTGCAAATTCGGCCTCCATCTTTTCGAGCTGGAGTTTCTCTGCAGCCTTACTTCTTTTACCATCCTTGTTGGCTCGGCTGAAAAGTTTTTTATCGATTACGACACCATACAACGAAGGTTGAGCCTTCAATGAAGCATCTTTCACATCACCGGCCTTATCACCGAAGATTGCACGCAACAGTTTCTCTTCTGGCGAAGGATCGCTCTCTCCTTTCGGAGTAATTTTACCGATCAGGATATCACCCGGAGCAACATTAGCACCGATACGAATAATACCGTTTTCATCCAGATCTTTAGTTGCATCTTCGCTGACGTTCGGAATATCCGAGGTCAACTCCTCTACGCCACGTTTAGTATCGCGCACCTCCATGATATACTCATCGACATGCACCGAAGTGAATATATCCTCACGAATGACACGCTCCGAGATCACGATAGCGTCCTCAAAGTTGTACCCTTTCCATGGCATGAATGCCACCTTTAGGTTACGGCCGAGGGCCAATTCTCCAGCCTGAGTCGAATATCCTTCGGTCAAAATCTGACCCTTTACAACCTTATCGCCTTTGCGCACCAACGGTTTAAGAGTCATTGACGTACTTTGGTTCGTCTTCCTGTAGCGGGGCAAACGATAAGTCGTCACTTCAGGATCGAAGCTAACGATCTTCTCGTCTTCTGTCCGTACATATTTGATCTGTATCTGCGTTGCATCAGAAAATACCACTTCACCCTCACCTTCGGCAACAATCTGAATACGGCTGTCGGCAATCATATCCTTTTCCAACCCGGTACCGACGATCGGGGCTTCTGGCATTACCAAAGGTACAGCTTGACGCATCATGTTCGAACCCATCAATGCACGGTTCGCGTCATCGTGTTCGAGGAACGGAATTAAGCTCGCCGCAATAGATGAAATCTGATTTGGCGCCACATCCATCAAATCGACCTCCTTTGCACTTACGACCGGATAATCCGCATCGTCTCGAGCCTTAATTTTATCAGGCACTAAAAATTCTCCGGCATCATTCAACGGAGCGTTTGCCTGAGCAATTGTCAAACCTTCCTCTTCTTCAGCACTGAAGTACTGAATGCCTTGATCAGTCAAATCTACTTTACCGTCGACCACTTTACGATAGGGAGTCTCAATAAATCCCATATCACTGATCTTCGCATAGACACAAAGAGAAGAAATCAAACCGATGTTCGGACCTTCAGGAGTTTCAATCGGACACAACCGTCCATAGTGAGTGTAGTGTACGTCACGCACCTCGAAACCGGCACGCTCACGCGACAAACCTCCGGGACCC
>CALURC010000017.1 GCA_944323075.1 uncultured Alistipes sp.
AGTACGTGAATGCACGCTATGCGTAGGCATAGCATAAGCATCACGCAATCGTCTCCGTAGTGTCAATTTACCAGATTTTCGCTCGAAACGCCTTGCGGTCTTATGTTATATATAGGCGGCAAAAGGATCTGCCAATCGCCGTTACCTTCTAATATTTCATGCAAAGATAGCCATTTTCAGCGAATTGCGGGCTATGATTGCTCAAATTTATATTTAAGTCCATACTCTTCAAGTTTATTATAAAGTGTTGTCCTGCTTATTCCAAGCAGTTCTGCAGCAACCTTCCGGTTGCCGTCAGCCTGCCTCAAAGCACGTATAATCCGCTCTTTATCTTCCTCATCGTTACGCAGGGAAAAGCCGACAACAGAATTTGTTTCAGCTATCCTAAGCTCCAGATGCTCTTTCGTGACAACGCCTTCCTGCGCCTGTAATACGGCTCCCATGATTTTCTGTCGAAGCTCCCTCACATTGCCCGGCCATGTGTGGGTCAGCAACGCTTTACGGGCTTCGGAACTGAAACCGCTCACATTGCATTCCAGCTCCTTGTTGGCTATATCACGGAAGAACTCCGCAAGCGGCATAATGTCCTCCTGACAGTCACGCAAGGGCGGCACGGTTATCACGAAGTCATGCAAGCGGTAGAGTAAATCCTGTCGGAAACGCTTTTCATTCACCGCTACTTCCAAATCTTCATTGGTGGCGGCGATGATGCGGACATTGAAACTCCTGTCTGCCTTGTCACCGACCGGGCGATACAGTCTTTCCTGTATGGCGCGGAGCAACATCTGTTGGGTTTCCAACGCGAGGTTGCCCACCTCATCAAGAAAAAGCGTACCGCCTTCTGCCTCATGGAAATATCCTTTCTTGGCACTGTCCGCGCCCGTGAACGCACCTTTGACGTGTCCGAAAAAAGCAGACGGCGCAAGTTCTTTGGTAAGTGATCCACAGTCCACCGCCACGAATGGCTTGCCGGAACGCTTACTTTTATCATGCAGGTGGTGGGCGATATGCTCCTTGCCCGTGCCATTCTCACCGAATATCATTACGCTCATATCAGTGACGGCTACCAGCCTTATCCGGTGCATGATTTTCTGAAAGGCTGAACCGTCACGGGCGAACATGGGCATACGGCGGAGTCCCACCTGACGCTCCTTCTGTATGGAGCGGATAAGGGGGACGAGTTTGTCTTCCACAAGTTGTTTGGGTATGTAATCCAAAGAGCCGAGTTTCATACTTTCGACAGCCGTATGCACTTCGGCATAGTCGGTCATAATGATGAAGGGTTGCAATTTTCCCTCCTTGCGCATCCAACGCAACAGGTCTATCCCGTTGCCATCGGGCAGACGCAGGTCCGAAACAACTATATCGTCATCCGTTGCCTGTTGCAGATGTTTCTTTGCTGTCGAAAGGTGGTAAGCCTGCACGGTGCTGTATCCCTCTCGCATCAGCAGGTTGCAGACATATTGGCAATACACGATATTGTCCTCCACCACTATTATTCTTGTCTTATCCATTTTCGTATTTTCTCCTTTCCTCTTTTGCCAACCGGATTATTTCCGCTCCCTTGTTCAACACGGCGGTCGCGGCATGGCTTAACGTTTCTTCATCTGGGATTACATTGCTATGAAACAATCCGTAAAGTTCCCTCAGCGGCTGGTCAGCACGGAGTATCTCCCACGAGCTGCGCAAGTGGTGTGTCAGGGCATCCAGCTTTTGCAGGTCTTTTTCTGTTGCCGCATCCCGTACAGCCTTCATTTCCTTCTCTGTTTCCGTTATCAGCTTCTCCAGCATGACGACTTCATTGCCATATGACAACAAGGCAGAAAAGTCCAGTTTTCCGTCCAGTGTTCCTTTTATGGCGCACTTGTCGGAAACCTCCATCAGTTCTGATATTGAGAAAGGTTTGAACAGGCATCCGGCAAATCCTTTTGCCAAAAGTTCCTCCGCATCGCAACTGCCCGAAGCGGTTGCCACGACCACGGGGATTGTCTGAGAATTGCCCACATTGGATGAGTGCAGCAGTTCCAACAACTCAAAGCCGTTCATGCTGGGCATATTCAAGTCTGTCAGCAACAGGTTGTATTCTTTCCGGCGTAGCATCTCCATCAGTTCCGCCGCATCGGTGCAAGTATCGCAATGTATCCCTTCTTGGGCATACATTTCTTTTAGCATCAGGAGCAGCACCTCATCATTGTCGATGGCGACAACATTGAGGTTTCTATCCTGTCGGTGGATATAAGTCTGTATCTCTTTTTCCGGCACTTCTTCGGCTTTCGACATGGGTATCTCCACCGTGAAACGGCTTCCTTTTCCTTTCTCGCTATCCAACTGTATTGTTCCATGAAGCATCGTTACGATATTATGCACGATGGCAAGTCCAAGTCCGAAGCCGTCCTTAGCGGCGGCATTTGACAGGCGTTCAAATGCACCAAATACACGTCGCTGTTCCTCTTCGGTCATGCCTGTACCCGTATCTTCAACCGTAATTATCAGAACTCCATCGGTGTAGCCGGTAGTCAGCGACACACCCCCTTCCTCCGTAAACTTGATGGCGTTTGACAGTAGGTTGTTTCCGATTTGGATTATTCGCTCCTTGTCGGTCAATACAACGGCATCACTTACGTCCTTCACTGTCAGCGATAGCCCTTTGTTCATGGCTATTGGCATGAACTCCGTTTCAAGGGTATGCACGATTGTGGAAATACGGCAGGGTGACAGTCTGGGCTGTTCTTTGCCGTTGTCCAATCGAAAGAAGTCCAGCAAAGCGTTGAGCATATCCCGCATACGGTCGGAGGATTGTTGTATGCTTTGAAGAAAATGCACATTATTCCCTTTGCTGCACTCTTTCTGCAACAGCTTCGTATAACCTGTTATTGCAGTCAGCGGTGTGCGCAGTTCATGGGTAATGGTATGCACCGCCTTCTTCCGAGAGACTATCAGTGCCTCGTTCTGTTGCACGGACTTTTTCAGTTGCCCGATTAGTTCCCCGGTCTTCCGCCTGTATCTTCTGATATGGTTCGTGTCACGATGTATGATGATGAACAGACACAGCAATAGTATGATAGCGCATCCGGTCAGGCTTCCAATCTGCATGAAAGACCTCCTGCGCATGGAGGCTGTTTGGGCTTCCTGAGTTTGCAGCCCCCTCTGCACATCACGATCTATCCGATTGATAAGCGTTTGTAGTTGCATGTTTAGTTCCGCATTGCGAGCGGCAAGACTGTCGGCTTGTTCCGACAACCGGCGGCTTTGTGCTTTCTGTTCCCTGATTACGTTACTGTTCAGCGAGTGGAGCATGGTAGTTGTTACCGTTGGCTTCGCTTCCTCTTTTTTGCCGAAGATGCCCAAGAAACCTTTACGTTTCGGCTTGCTTGGTTTTTCTTCAGAACTTTGCCGGGCTATGACGGGGACTATGTCGGCTATGCGCCTGTTAAGTGTCCTTTGGCGCAAATGTATTCCGGCAAGCTCATTCAACCGGGCTTCCTTGTCCGCCAACATCATACGGAGTGTGTCTATTTCCGTGCGCTTGGATTGGAATATGTCGCTGAAAGCATACAGAGTGCTGTCTATCACCAGCCTTTGCATGTGATATTGTGCCATATCGTCCTCATCCCATTCAGCAACGGTTTCCCCTTGAAAGGACAATCCGGCAATCTGCATGTTCAGGCGGTTAATGTCTTGCCGCAGTTCATTTATACGTTGGTTCCCTTCCTCCTGAAGTTTCAACGTGCGCTGTTCGTTGTGGCATGTGTAAGCCACCAACAGAGCCATGAGGAATATGGACAAATAGCCGGAGGCCAATAATATGCGATATAATCTCATACATCATATTTAATGATAATACTACTTGCGGATGCTCTCATTTGTCAGGGATATGTGCGCCGTTATAGCCGCGACTTCCAAATCTTGCCGAAAATGTATTCATAATTGGTCGTTCCAGAATTTCATCCTTCTCTCGCACCATTCCTCATAGCCCGCCTGTTTCAGTTCTCCCGGATTTTTCAACATCTGTTGGTTGCAGAAATCGGAAAAATTACTGGCGGACAGGAAACGGTTACGCTCCGCCACCTCCTTTATGCCGAGTTCCGGTCGGTAGGACATATCTTCCTTGATACGGCTGATGCGTTCTTGCCGTAGCCAGTCGGCGGCGGTACAGCCGTAATATTCCTTGAAGCGGTTGCGGAAATGGGAATAGCTCATGCCGCACATCTCCGCCAGTTCATCCGCCGTGAAAGTGCGCCACTTGTATATCCTCACTTTCCAGCGGAATACAGCCTCTTCCAGTTCTTTCAGGCGGCTTTCGGCATACTGCATATCAATCTCTCTCAATGGCGTGTCGATATGTCGGAGTGTGTCGCGCCGCGCACGGAAGAAGTAGTCGCACACGCGGTTGGTCACGCAATTGAGATAAGACCTACCCCTCATGCAGCGCAGCAGGTCGCAGAAAAACAGAAGTTCCGTCGTGCGGTATTCCGTTTCATAGACGGCAACAAGGTCGTTGCTCAGATAACAGAATGCAAAATCTTCCGGCGAGCAGGCTATCAGAGCCATGTAAGGCTTGTAGTCGCGCATGGCGAGCGAGGGCAGTTCAGGCATCGCCCTGAACGTGTCCACTATCAGGCGCACAACATCCTTGTCGCGGGCAAAACCGTCCATTTCCCGGACAGTCCTGCTCACTGAATATCGTTTCTTTATAATCACCTCCGCCTTGTCCGTAATGCAGCGCAGGTTCTCGGACAAGGCGGGGTATGTATCGGCTGTATGCCGTAACTGTGTTGTCAATCTCATCTTGTCATTTTTGCAGCAAATATCGGGGTTATGAAATAAAGAGCTGTTCCAAATTTTGCTGAAAATACCATCCCTACGAGATTTTGCATCATCGGCATGTTTCTATTTATTGACTGTTAAAAATAGACTATTAAGTTATGCCTATCAATTCAAATAGTTACCGATTGTTAATCTGTGGATTTCACTAATAATACCTTATGAGAATAAATATGCAGACAAGACCTAAAATCATCCCACCCCATTTGATATATTTATTACTTGAAAATAAATTAGTTATCATAGCTATTGTCAAACACAGATAAAATAATCTTGAGATAGGACCAATTTCACAACTTATCATTAAAATGATACAGATTGCTACTATAAGATATTGTATTCCTTGAAGAAATTTTTTCATTGTCCTTTAATGGTTTACCCCTTGCCGCTGTTAGTCGGAACAGGTGCTTGTTATACATAATTCGACAAATCATCATTTTGCGATACAACACTTTTTGAGGTTGTACAGGATGATGCAACTATGCCGAAGAAAAGCAGGAATGTGATAATTACTTTTTTCATAGGGTCGTCATATAGGTTCTACATGCAAATAGTATATTTCTTGCGCCAACTCGCCTGTGTCATCATAAAGCCGATGCAACATCAACATGCGAGTGGTTTTGTTTTCCCAATACCATTCGGCTGTCACTCCTTTTTCAGGGAGGCATTTGAACAGGTTTTCTTTCCCTTTGCCATCTTGTCCCTCGCCAACATTGTTTTCCATCAGTGTCTTGATGGCCTTTTTCGTTGTTGGCAGAAAGTCTGCGTCTGATAGCAATTTATGATTCATCGGAATAATTTGAGAATAGGGAGCACCATTCTTTGCAACGATGTCATATACCTTATATTCATAGTCTCTATCCAATCGACAATAGGCTGTTAGATTCTCCGGCTTCTGTAAGACGATTGTGCCCCATTGAAGCCCTAAGAAATCGCGATTATAAAGCGTTGTATGGAGTGAAGCCTCATATTTCACTTTTCCATGACGATAACCTTTAAGATGGCTCTTTATTGTGCCACTCTTGAAGAAGTGCGAACTCCATTGTGTAGAAAGATGCTCTTCTGGTCCTCCTGCTGTAACTTTATTTTCATACACTTTGAATGTGTGAGGGAAATCATCAGCACTCCACACAATAGAATCGTAATAGTGTGTGAATTCAGGAAAACCTACAGGCCTATATTGACCGTTTATATCTGTGATTCTGAACGTTATCACGTCAAGAGGTGCTGGCAACGGACTTTCAATATTCATTAAAGGAGTAAACTCTGCCATAATTATCTTGAACTTAGCTTCTTCAGGCAAAACTTCCGGTTTGGGATCAGGCTGTCCTTCGTCTTTAAAGATTCTGGACAAACAGATAATTGCCCTTGCAGTTCTATTTCCATCATTTGTCGAGATTGTAATCTCCTCGTATGCATCCGGGGCTTCCGAAACATGACGGGGAAAGTGAATCTTCAACAGATTGGCTTCCACCTTGAGCGTTGCCCATCCACAATCGTATGTGTAAGAACCGCCCGGAAAAGGATTGAGCACATCGAAATTCTCACAAGTCATCACGATATATCCCTCATTACCGTTTGCTTTGAAATAATATTTGGGAACCCAATCTACAGAGCCACCTTCATACTTTACACTTTCCGGTGTCAGAATTTCATGCGTCAAGAGCATCGGTTCACCGGGTAAAACATCATCCTTGTCGCAGGCTGTAAAGAGCAAACAAACAATCGCCATAAGCGGCACAAACAGTTTATAGTTCATATTATTTTCAGTTTTCATATTTACATTGTTTTTTAGTTGCACATAATGGTTCAACAAGGAGCTGCGTTAGCAACTAACTTGAATTGTTATGAACCTATTTTGCTCCTTTGGTTAGAAACTCTTGCGGTTTTTGCTTGATATATGTGCCTATCAGCGTGTAAAGCTGTTTGTCATTCTTCATTAAGGCGTAATATTCACAATCGAAAGCATCGAAAATTTTTTTCTTGTAGCCGTGAGCAAAACCTTGCATCGTCCCGTCCCATTCGGAATGTAATTCATTACGACAGGAGGAAAACTGTGCATTGGCACGTCTTACCAAGTCCGCCACTTCCATTGCACCGAGTTTGATAAATGTTTCTCTTGCCCGTTCTGCCCGTTCTCCATCGGAATTATAATAATACTGATTGAAACCACCATTAATAACTTCGGCATGTAGCTCTACGGCGCACATAATACTATCGAATGCTTTACATTCGACATCACTCGCCAACTCTCCGTTTATAAATTTCCGACATAGTTTAGCCGCCGAAAGTTGTTCTATTTGCTCCTTTGTTATCTGTTCAGAACGAGCCAGACCGAGTATTTTTTTTATCCATTGTATCATATTGATATTACTTAATTGTTCATAATGGTTAGAAAGGAGCATCGTCAGATGCTATCTTTCGTTGTTACTAACTTATTTATAATTCCCACTCCGATGAATAAACACCCAATCCCAATAAGAGGATAAATAATACCACATAAGACAGCGAGTATATTCAATCCTCGTTCATCTCCAGTGAAGCCCTCTAAACTGACAGCTTCCAATATGAAGTTTGTAAATTGCCAATCCAATAGACTTTGGTCTATACAAATAAAGGCAAGCCACATAAGAGCAGAGCAACATTCCACACCAAACAATAACATTATAGCTTTGGGCTGACTGAAATATAGCTTATAAACCTTGTAGATTACCAGCATATCTATAACCATAAGCATACCTAAAAAGCTATATTCCATAATGCTATATATTTCGAATAGGCGACCAAGACCTAAACCACCACAAAATAATGTTATGACTATCAGCAAAACACTGAAAGCTGTCAATGATACTATGGATTGGACGGTTTTATTCATCGCACGATTGTTAGTAATGGGATGCAGATAGCAACCTCTTAGAGGTGCTATCTGCGTGTTAGTTGCCTTATTCCATTAAATTCCCATCAGGTAAAATAATATCTTCGTCATCACCACTCACATCGAAGAAGCCAACACCATATTTCTGCGCCAAGGCTTTCATCTTTTCGTATGCTTCTTCTGCTACCGACCACGCAAATGCTGCATAAATGACATTATGCCCTATGCTGTAATCGGTCAAGTGTGCTTCGGCATCATCGTCTTCCACCTCTACGTCAGAAGCATCCATGTTTGGAAATGTCTTAATCATTTCTTTATACCATTCCCGCAGGGCAGACGAAGTGACGGCAGGGTCGTTGTAACCGTGTTCTTCACTCCATTCTGTTTCTTTGCCATACCATACAAGAAACTCTTTGCGCTTTTGCGGAGCTTTTGTCCGCTCGAAAACCATTAAATCGTAACTCATAATTTATTCTTCTTATGTTTCTATTATTTTGTTATATTGGCAACTAATAGGATTCAGCTAACAGCGTTTAGCTGTTTAGGTGATTGTTATCGGTTATTACTTCATTGGTAAATTCCTTGCATGCAACCTCTATTATATTGTCATAAGCTGTTATGACAATGTGATGCAGCGCATTTTCAGATAAAGAAGAACCAATAATTTCTTGTATGCAAGAAACTGAATCAGTTTTTACAATTAGGTTCTTTGTATCTATGTTTATCAAGCTATCAAACATAGACTTCTCAAACAGTTCATAACTAAATAGACTGTAATAAACAACTCCCACGAATCCAAATTTCATTTTGTAACCTTCTTTGGTTTTATCAAAGAAACTACATAAATTATTGTTAGCTACATCCACATAGATTTCAATGGTCCGAGAATTTATAATATTGATATGTTCAATCATTATAGCATCTCGTCCACCAATGAAGCCTATTTCTGTTGTTAAATCTTTTATTTTCATCTTTCTTTATTTTACCGATAATGGGTTAGCAGGGAACGGCTTGCCCGTTATCCTGCGTTGTTATCAACCTGTTCTAATATTTATCTGCAACTTCAAATTCACCGATTGTTTGTGTACAGATGTCAATGTACGGAATAGTCTTGACTATCTTGATGTTTTCAATGTCCTCACTTCCCCCCATAGCCAACAGCAGGGAATACCCGAAACATTCGTCATAGTCGGGAGTTCCGAGTTTCTCTTGTATTACAGGATAATTTTCTAAGTCAAACCAACCTTTCAAGAAACTTTGATTTACCATTACCTTATTAAAAATTGCACGAAGATTGGCAGGAAGTATTAAATATGTTCCGTATCTGACATTCAGATAAACAACGTAATTATTCAGTCTTGGGTTCTTTACATAGGCAAAGACATCGCCGAAAGCCGTACACATGAATGGCAGAAACGATTTGTCATCCTCCTTCTCATAACAGGAGTTTATCACATCTTGGTAATCGGACGGATTGATAAGCTTAAACAGCCCATTACAATAACAGCCCAGCCCGACCTCCTGCCATAAAATATTCAGTTCGGGATAAGACAAATCAGCATATTTGGCAATAAAAGTATCATCTACTGCCTGCCTCTTATTATTGAGGCTCTTTTCTAAAAATTCTTCGTACATATTTATGTGCTTTATGGTTGATAATGGGATGCAGCTTGCCGCCGTTTGGCGGCACAGGTGTTTGTTAGCATCGTTTCTTAATCAAGTTCAGCACGAGAAAACAAATCCATAATCAATACATGGTTTTCACACGCTTCCTTGAATTGTAGAATAAATCTTTTCAAGGCCTCTTTATCTTTTGAGTAGGCGCAGAACATACTGCCTTCAGAATCAAAATCAATTTTATCCGATAATTCTGGAACTTGTTCTTCCACAAAGACACGAGCTAAAGATTCCCAATCATAACCGTTGCCTTCAAAGCCCTCGTCTTCTCTTGCTTGAAAAATTTCTACTTTGTATTCTCCAACATTCAGACATACTGAAGCTGTCGATTCATGTTCAACCCAAAAGAAAGGTTGAATTATTTTTTCTTCAAAATTATTAGTGCCCATATTGTTCTAATTCATTAAAAAGCTCATCTCCATTTGCTTTAATGCCATCTCTAAATTTAGCAGGAATTTTACTGCCACAACGCTCAAACCAATCGTTAAAAACATTCTTCCATTCCTGAACTTTCTCTTTTTTGATTAGCAAATTAGCATCAACCGTAAATCTTTTAGCTAACATAACTAATATATCTATATGAGTTAAGACTGCTTGAGTTGGCTTATTAGCCGTTTTTAGCCATTCAATATTTTCGTCAATCTGCTTTAATGCCAAATTGATGTATCGAGCATTTTCTAATTCTGCCATTTCATTACCTTCTGGCGCTGTACTAAATATTTTCATTTTATTTCAATTTATTCTTCGATGCTAATGGTTTGGTGAGCAACAGCGTTTAGCTGTTGTCTCGACCTCGTTATAAACTCTATTTGCCATTTGAAATAGTTGGTATTGCAAACTCGTTCGTTTCATAAATAGGAGCAAACATTCGTATCA
>CALURC010000018.1 GCA_944323075.1 uncultured Alistipes sp.
ATTTTTGAATACTTTGATGCTTTGATGGTTGGCCTTACCGCTACGCCGAAAACGGATGTAGATCGGAACACCTACGATTTCTTTGAAATGGAACATGGTGTTCCTACTTACGCCTACGATTATGAAACAGCGGTCTACCAAGACCATGTGTTGGTACCATACTATAATTATGAGGTCAAAACAAAGTTTTTGGATGAAGGCATTACCTACGACGACCTGTCTGACGAAGACAAAGAGCGTTACGAAGATGACTTCATTGAAGATGGCATGATGCCGGATTTTATCCCGTCCGCAGCTCTGAACAAATTTGTATTTAACGAGAAAACGGTTGACATGGTTTTACAGGATTTGATGGAGCGGGGCATCAAGGTTGCAGGCGGGGACCAGCTGGGTAAAACCATTATTTTTGCACAGAATAAGCGCCACGCCGAATTCATTCTGGAGCGGTTTAATAAACTCTACCCTCAGTATCACGGTTCATTTGCCCAGCGCGTGATTTGTGACGATAGTTATGCTCAGACCATCATAGATGATTTCAAACAGCCGGAAAAGGAGCCACATATTGCTGTGTCCGTGGATATGATGGACACAGGTATTGATGTGCCGGAATGCGTCAATCTGGTGTTCTTCAAGAAGGTGCGTTCCAAAGCAAAGTTTTGGCAGATGATTGGCCGTGGCACTCGTTTGTGCAAGGGATTGTCCTGCGTAGATCAGATTGATGGAGTATATACGAATAAACGGCGCTTCTTGATTTTCGATTACTGCGGCAATTTTGAATATTTCCGGGAACACAAGGAAGGATATGAAGCCAGGGAAACAAAGACATTGTCGGAGAATATTTTCGGCAAGCAGATTAAAATTTCTATGGCTTTACAAGAAAGCACCTTTGCAGGAGAAAACTATCAGTTATGGCGAAACGAACTTGTCGAAACCTGCCATAAGCAAGTTACAGCGTTGAGCCCAGAGTTGATTTCCGTAAAACTGCGGATGCAGTATGTGGAAAAATATAAAAAGCAGGACGCCTTTCTTTCTATCAGTGAGGGTGATAAAGGCGAGTTGCTGACACAGATTGCACCGCTTGTTCAATCGGAAGAAACGGATGAATTCGCCAAGCGTTTTGATAACTTTATGTACGGGCTGATATTGGCACATATTGAACAGATGCCTGCTTTCAAGTATGCCAAAAAGCAGTTGTGTGACACAGCTTCGCTCCTGGAGCGCAAGGCAAATATTCCGCAGATTAAGGAAAAGCTGCCGCTTCTACAGGAAATCCATACCGATGTCTTTTGGGACGCTAATGATATTCTGCTGTTTGAAAAGGTTCGGAAAGAGCTTCGTGGTTTGATTCGTTTTTTGGACGAAGATGACGGAGGGCAAAAACGTATTATTACCAAACTTACTGATCCAATTATAGATAGCCAAGAAGGGGTTCAGTTGGATACAGCGTATGACTTTGAAGACTACCGTGCCAAAGTAAACCGCTATGTCAATGAGCACGGAAATACGCTGGCTATTTACAAGCTGACCCACAATATTCCGTTGGCCGCGGGCGATTATCAGGAGCTGGAACGAGTGCTGACAAGTGAGCTTGGAAGCAAAGAAGATTATAAACGGGAATTTGGTGATACACCTTTTGGGTTGTTGATTCGCAAGATTGCCAAGTTGGACCATGAGGCGGCCATGCAGGCATTTTCTGCTTTTATCAACGACCAATCCTTAAATCAGAAGCAGATTGCCTTTGTGAAAAAAATCATCAATCACATAGAGCTGAACGGGTATATGGAAAACGTTTCAGAACTTACAAAGCCGCCATTTGACAAACCTGTTAGCTTTATTAAGCTGTTTGATGCAAAGACTAGAACCGCATTGATAGCAACTATAAATCAGATTCGTGAGAATGCGGTTCAGATAGTAGCATCATAACAGCGAAACAGCACACAGATTTCCATGTAGATAAGCTGTTAAATCTGTGTGACGGTTTCATGTTCGGCAGGAAAAATCCAACAGCCCCAGATGAGATAGATGGCCTCTGCACGAACATAAAGGGGTGTCCAGAGGGGCGCAGCTCCTTTGGCTCTGGGTTTCCAATAGGGGCGAGCAGCATCCCTGTTGGCACACGACTTTCCCTTGGAAAGTCTAGTGTGTTATACCTTTGTGGAGCAGATGGCAGCCGGAATTGTAGCACACCCTGGAAAGTGCGGCTACAGTTGCGGCGTTCTGGCGGGAAAGGTTGCCCCCTTATGGGGCAGCATAAACGACAGAAAAGGCTGGCAGGCGGTGCGGATATGCACTGTCTGCCAGCCGTGTCATCTGCGGAACAAAGGTATATCAATGCCCCCGTCAGTCGCTGCTTCCCATCGTCTCAGAACCACCACGGCAGCTTCCCGCGCAGGCTGTCCATCGCTTTTCTCTCCACCTTCTTTGTCCGGCTCTCGCTAAGATGGAAATGGAGTGCTGCGCCGATCAGCGGATGCTCAATACCATCGGTAAAGCCATAGCGATACAGCAGATAGGTCTGCTCTCTGGCAGTCAGCTTGTCCAGCGCCCCGTACAATTCCATCAGCTGTTCTTTGTTGATATAGATTTGCTCCGGCGTTTGGGTGTGAGGATCGGCTATAGCTTCGATCCGCAGCATCCGTTCATCATCGGGTAGAACGTCATCCAGATATACTCTCTGGAAGCCGGTGCCGTCTTTCTTATCCACCATCCGTTGCTCAAACTGAGCGAGGGCAGCGCGGATACAGTCTGTCATAGCGTTGCGGATCGCCGGTGCTGCATAAGTCAGAAATTTCATGCCACGTCCGGCGTCAAACAAAGGGATTGCGTTCAGCAGGCCGATACTTCCCTCCTGCACTAAATCATCTAAATCCATTCCAATATCATTTTCATCCAGACCCATGCTCCGGTATTGCTCCAACGCGATTTTTCGGATGAATCCCAGATTGTTTTCCAGCAAAATATCACGGGCAGCCGTATCCCCTGCCTGCGCCAGCTTGCACAGCCGCTCATTGCTCAGGGCCGGCATTTTGTTTCTCCTGCGCGTGGTCTAAGGTGGATTGGAGAAATTCCGTCAACGCCTGACCAAACTTGTCCAACGCGTCCTTTTGCACACCGTCCATCCCTGCCGCGCTCTGGGTAACGGCGGTAGAAATCATTTCCGGCGTGATGGTCGGTGCCTAGGCATCCTGGCCTTTTGTCAACTCGGAGAACATCTGCTGGGTGATGCCCTTGGTCAAGGTTTGTGCCGCCGTGAAATCATTACCAATCTCTTTCTTCACTTCCCGCAGCGCTGCCATGAACGTGTTCTGGATCATCGTCAGGTCGGCCTGATATACAGGGACTTTCTGTCTGTTGACAGCTCTGGCCGCCTGCACAGCGGCATCCGTTTTCACATTCCCGCGCAGCATGGCGCTGAGGGTGGTAAGCATCTGATTCTGCCCGGCGAAACCAGCGGCCAGCGTATCGTCAAAATATTGTTCAATCATGTAGGTGACTTCTGCAAAGCGCGGGCTTTCCAGCAGCCGGTTAACGATTTCCGCATTGGCTTTCCCGGTGTACAGATTCCGCGCTGCCTGCACCGACAGGCCCAATTCTTCAATATCGAAGTTTGTTCGGTCAGGCGTGTTGACTTCACCTAAAAGAAAATCTGTGGAGACATTAAATGCCTTGGCAATACGGATCAAATGCTCTGTGCTGATCTTATCGGTTTTGCCGCTGACAAACCGGCTGATGGCGCTCTCGGTGCTGCCGATGCGGGTCGCCAGCTGTGCCTGGGTAATTTTATGTTCCTTCATAAGCTCCTGCATCCGCTGCCGGATATTGCC
>CALURC010000019.1 GCA_944323075.1 uncultured Alistipes sp.
GCAACTTCAAACGAAACCAGCAGGAAAACCTGAAGGACCTTGCCCGATTCTTCAAGGAGTACGCCCCACGTTACGGTTACAAATACCTCTGTACCGAGGATGATGACTACAAGTATTATCAGACTCTTGGTCTGAAACTTATCCACAGAGGATTTTTCAGACAATATAATTATGGATTGCCGTTGAAGGAGCTGGAGGTGTAATGTAGACTTCTTAATAAAGAGGCTGTTTCAAATAGGACCTTGAAACAGTCTCTCTATTTTTTATTGTTTTCAGAATGTTCTTACTTCTATATGCCCTGAAACTACTATTTATTTCCCATGCCATATTTTCCATATTCATAGCCTTTTACTAAATTCTAACATCATAGAAATTAGGTAGGTACTTATAGCATTTCTTATATTTTCTAATGTCTTCTTCTTTGAGTATCTTCTTTGAGATTAAAAGTGTTTCTTCATCTTCAATATTTAATGCTTGATTTAAAGCCATTGCTTCTCTGTAAGTGAGATTAGGAATCTCTATTTTATAAGGATCTGGTGTCCCTACAAAATCAAATTCTTCGAAATGCAATAACTTTTCATTGAAACTTTCATTCAAAACAACACCTCCGTATGTAAACATTCTGGCTCCTCTATATTCCTCATATGTAATATTAAAGATAGGCTCAAATTTCAACCTATGTTCCAACATCCTATTCCTATCCTTAATAGTATTTATGCAATCGAGTTCTAGCATTCTTCGAATTGTATACGGAGCTTTAGAATCTACGCAGCATTTATCTTCTATATCCCATGGAACAAGCGGCCCAAATACCTCTTTAAGTTCGCTTTTGGTATATTCTTGATTGTCTCCATTCCTCATTTGACGATTGCAAGACATTAAATATATGCTGCCATGTGGAATTCGATTGAAAATAATTTCCAAATCTTCAAATATGTCGCTATTTAAGCATCCATCATAATCAAGCCATATAATACTTGGCTTCGTTAGATCTATTTTACTCAATTCATCAATACTTCTACCAGGGTGGATCTGTATACAAGAATACGGTTTATTGAATTCTAATTTTTCCTTGGGATATCCGTATTCTATACTGAACATTTGGTTGATATGGAGTTCTCGATGAAACATCTTAAAATCTGTAAAAGACAATCCTCCAAAACCAATATATTGATACTCCTGTTGAAATAATGGTATAATGCGAGAGAGCACAGATAGTAACATCCGTCTCTCGACAAATTTGCAGGGTCTTACTTCATAATTTAAAACTGTTGGACTTTTCATACTAGATGTCCTCCATTCGTAAATAATAATCAAATGTTATACTCCCAAGCTCTTTATAACTACTTGCTTCAGCATGATGTTTTGCGTCATTTGCCTTAGACTTATTAACATCATATGCTATTCTTACTGTATTCTTTTTTTGTGCAATAACATCTTCATCAAGCGGAGGAGATATGAAGTTTTTATGCACTAAAGGCTCTCCATTAACAGCGAAAGATAGAGACTTCAACTCAACGGCTGAGGCTCTCTCCGTCGTATCGCATAACATACGACGATAGCTGTTAGCTTGATCTCCCATTAATGATATCTTTTTCAGATAATCCAATATATTAATCATGGCATCTTTCATCCTCGGCAATATGGCCTTATATATCTCTGAAGTTGTATCAATGCCTTTTTTTGTTGTTGTCAATGGGAGATTCATGGTCTCTTGGGAATCCAAATATAGGATACCTCTAAACATCACATGATTTACGTGCCATTTAGGAATCGAAGAAAGTCCCCAGCCCGTCATTGTTGTTTCATCTGCCTCTACAACAAGCCGATCATTGCAGTATATATACCATCCAGATTTTTTAGGCTCGCCTATTTCTCCCAAACCTGCAACGATTTTATATTTAACATCTCTTACTTCGCCTTCATCGTAATAAGGCATACATTCATCAGATATTAATAACTCAACCTTTTTACCTTCTAAAGCTGTGCCATTTAAATATATTTGGAGTCCACGCAAAAGGCTGAAATTTAATAAACGCTGAATATCCTCCGCTAACTCACTAATAAAGCGAGTGTCAGAGAAAAGGTCTTGAACTTCGGGGTTCAGGCTTGTCACCTTGATCAAGGTTCCATCGTTCTGTAAAGCGCCGCCCCTATCAAGCTCGTGATAATTGAAACTCCAATCATCGATCATGGTTGGAGTATCTTCACCTGGCAATGTCACAGTCTTTGTTTTCTTTTCCCATTCTTCAACATTTACATCTACTAAAAAATGATCAGAACCACATAACGACTCAACAGAGAAGTGCTTACCTATTTTAAATAGAGAACGTTTCATGCCGATTCCAAATCGGCCTACTGTATTATTTCGCATTTTGGGGGCATCCTCTGGCCGACCAAATCTAAAAGCATACTTTTTAGCTGTCTCCAGAGAAAAACCTCCACAGTTATCCTCTATGGAAAACTCCTTATCATTTATTGTTAACTTAATCCACAATCCATCGTATATCGCGGAATTAATCCGATTTGCACCATCAATCGAATTATCCAATAAATCAACAATGGCATCTTCGATGGATATATCCCGAGTTATCATCTCAATAAAGAATTTTTTCGTTGGATTTCCTTCTATTACATTGGTATTCATAATATTATTATTTTTTATGATAATACTTGATCTAGTGCATTTATGTAGATAGGCATATTTTCATGTTCGATTCCAAATTGTTTCTCAATCATAAACTTTACAATCATTTCGCCATCAATCAGAATTATAGGTACTGCCCCATGTTTAATAGAGCAGCCCATAGCATCTTTGGTAAACGACGATGTAGTGAAGAATATTCCTTGTTCATACTCCCCTTGAATGGCGCCTCTAAACGCATCTATTTCTTTTCTCCCAACAGAGCCAACATTCCATCTTTTACATTGGAACGCTACACTCATATGCGCCAACCCTATTTTTAATTTGCCAAATCCATCAATACCTCCATCCTTACTCTTTTGAGTAACTGATAAATCAGAGAAACCATAGACGTCCAAAAGATTCATGCAGAACTTCTCAAATTCGTATGGATTGAGACTCTTCAATTGACGAAGGATCTTTTGCTGGAATGCTTCTACATACTCATGATATAACTCTCGAACAGTCCGTAGAGAAGCCATCTCCTTTGCAGTATTCTTTACTCGCTCTTTATTTTCCTCATTGACACGGAATTTTCTGCTAGATTCATCATATATGAAATACTTCTTCGATGATGCAGTTGGAAAATCTATACCTAATGAATGACTTCTAAGTTCACTTCTTAATACAGATACAGGGGCTTGGGCTCGAAATGTATATAAAGATCGTTCAAGAATCTTTGCATAAATTTCTGCTACAGACATAGGTTGGTTGTCAAAAGATAACAACACCTCCTTTGCAGCCTCTAATATGGTATACTTCTTGCTCATAATGATCTTCCAAATATTTCTTGCTTAACCCATTCCAAATCATTAGTAATTGGCTGATCTTGCATCATTTTCATTATATAATAAAACCCACCATTAGCATATTCATTTATTAAATCAATAGCTTTTGTTGGCTCTTTCATAATGTCAAGTGAACCAGCTTTGGCTATACACATACACAATAATGCCTCCGCATCTTTTTCACCACCACCATTACACATTGTATTCAAACTAAAAGGGCGATCAGCAATAGGAGACTGAAGAGGTCTACGTTCATTGTGTATAAAACCAACAACCGCAGCCCAAACAAAACATTGCCAATGATAAGAAAATACATTATAGGCACCACCTTGCTTATTTGAGAATTTAAGGATTACATTATCCTTAACATATTGTTCAAATGAAAATCTAATTTCAAATATATTTTCCATGTTGCCTTATTTTAAGATTGTTATTTGCGTAGAAACTTCGTGTTGTCCACGATTAGAATCTCCACTATATATCTTGCTCTCTAAATTGTAAATTCTCGACACATTACTTTGATTCTGCAAATCAATATATTTATCACTTTCCAAATCCACATCTTTAGTTAGCACAATGGATTGACCAAATATATCTTTAATACCAAGCAGATATTTATGAGTCGTTTCCAAATCGAAACTAGATGTTGGAGCATCACTTATAAATGGATAATAAATGCCCATAGCCTCTTGATTCAACGATAGTAAAGCATTTATAATACTCATCTTCTTTCTATCCTCATGGCTAGTATTAAGACCCGCATCAAATTCTATAGAGTAGTCTTCACCTATTTTTACATTACCTTTGTATCCGTTATCATGCTCTGTAAACTTCGCATAAAAGAGATTTGCTCTTTCTTCAATTTTATGAAGCAAATCTTTTCTTGCACTTTCCTGGACTCTTTTGCAGATATCTTCTAGGAATGTTGAAATGTGTTTCCATTCTGTCTCTGGAACTTTTGCAACAGTAGTATCTTTTGCTCCTAATTTTTCCAATTCTCGTTCAGCAATACGTAATTCACTCCTGTAATTACTAAGTGTCTGCTTGGAAACATCCAACTTTCGTTGTAGAGTTTCCAAATTACTTCTGCTTGCTCGAATTGAAGAATTGATAATACCGGCTGTCTCTGCTTGGGTTACAGGATCTACGCCATACTTTTTCTTTATATCTTCTATTTGCTCATCCAATTTACGTTTTTCATCTTGCTTTCTTCTTCGCTGAGCCATATATCTTTCCAATTCATCTTCACTATCTTTCCATTGTTTGTCAATTTTTGACAAAGAAATCAGTAATGAATCTGGATAATCTTGAATCTTACCAACAAACATGTTAAACTGTTTAGAAAGCTGCATATTGCTGGTATACTCTTCCATTTCTTTTAAGTACTCTTCCTGTAATCTTAATCGTTCGGTGATGTAGTGGTATGGGGCATCATCTTCAGAGAATTCAGTGCCACATACAAAGCATTTCTTATCTTTAAGTATCTCTTCTAACTTTGAGCGACTAGGATTATCTAGATATTTCTTTTCTGGAACAGTATACTCTTCCTCCTTGTGCTTTTCAATAATTTCTTTACATTGTTGAATCATTGGTTCAATCCCACGATGGATCCACAAAGAAGGAAGTTTCTCTCTTTGAAACTCATCTATACGAGTCGTTTCTGACAATAATTTATTTATCTCGTTTTCACAATCCTTGTATTTCTTTACTAACATTGAATAGCTCGCTAATCCAGAAATCTTTGTTTCTCCATCTGCTAAAGCTATCTTAATAGTCTCAATGTGAGTCTCAAGTTGCTTTTTGTTCTCTTCTTCTCTGGAAATCTTATAGTTTAAGTTGTCAATGGTTGATAATAACCCCTTAACGCTTGAATTATGTTTATTAACCTCTTTTAATTTACGACTTTCAATTCCTGTAATCTTCAATTTAGACTTGCTGATTATTTCAGAAAGTTTTTCGTAATAAGGGAAATATGAAATATGCTTAACAGCAGCTTTTAATGTTTCTTTATTTCTGAAGTTTATAAGACTTTCGAGTGACTCTCCTTGAAACCATATATAGTTTCTAATACCATCTGGGAATAACTCATTAATTTTATCCTCAGCTAATAAATCATTAAGCACTTTTGTTCCTGTGGTGGAATCAAAAGAAACCTTCAGCATATTACCTCCTACTTGCCAAGCATCATTAGAGTCCCATTCTTCTCCTTCAAGTCTTAATGCATTGACAGAGCGCTCTATTATATAATCATTACCCTTATCGTCCTCAATTTCAATTTGTACAGAGGCTCTAATTTTATCGTTAATTTGTGCGTTGAATAGAGCTCGTTTGTTAATGAACTCATAACGCTGCATTGCAAATTTAGCAGATTGAGGCAAGTTATCTGTAGTACACCAACCGATACCAGTG